>RZWH01000010.1 GCA_004005435.1 Rhodobacteraceae bacterium CCMM004
CCGGCGCCTGAGCGCTTCGGTATAGGCCGGCCAGTTCCTGGTCTTGTAGTTCGGGGGGGTGGGTCTGCTCATGCAGCCCAGCTACCACGCTGGATTCACGAGATGAATCCCTAACCGAATTTGTGCAACAGAGCCGCGGCGACCCCCAATTGTCCGGAATTCCCTAGGGACCCGGAGACGATTTGCAGGCGGCAGGAGCATTCGGCGACCGCCAAGAGGTCCGCTTGCGAGGCTGGTCGCGACATACACCCGCTTGTATGAGAACTCGATTTGGTAAACTTCTGTTACAGTCGCTTATGTCCAAATTGAAGAACCGCAGGAGAAGAAATGATCCGTTATTGAGTTGTCCAGCCGCTTTCACTGCGCGATCTGAAGAACGGTGTTCTCGTCCGTCAGCGGTTGTCCCAATTCGCATTAGATCCACGCACGTCAACGTGGACGAAGCTGCCGTAAATGCCTACACCGCCTTTGAAAACGCCGTCGCGTCGGACCGCCATTGCGGCCTCCGCCCAGTCACCCGAGGTGCCTCCGCTACAGATGAAATCGGCCGCTTTGAAATTCAGATGCTGGCTGCTCGTCACTCCGCCCACACAGGTGTTGTAGGGTGACGCTCGGTAGCAATTGGTGATTCTAACCGAATGGCCGAGCTTCTCCCGGATGGCATCCATGGCCGCAACTAGAGGGACCACGTTTGGCCAAAGGTTTTCCGGGGCAATTGAATTCTTGTCGTGACAGGCGCTGGACGGGTTGGAGTTCGACGGTCCGAGCACTAAGAACTCGTCTGCGGTGAAGTACTGCGCCTGAGTGCTCTGGTCGAAGAAACGCCGAAAAGCGATCATCTCTTCGGAATCGCGGTCTCGCGTCCCGCGCAGCATCGTCTCGACGGTGTCAAAATCGGCGACGTCGTTCTCCGGCCCTTCGAAGTCATCAATCATTTGGAATTCTCCTCGCTATTATTTCCTAACATTAGCGCTCTCTGGCGCAGTTCGCGGGCGATAGTTCTCACGCTCTGTGCTTTCTCATCGTTCGGGGACGTTCTTCGCTCCAGAAGGCGCGACAAAGCTTCCAGGTCGCTGATGGTCTCCTGCCGCTGCCCAATAGTCGCGCCGGCGTGGAAGGCCCGCACGAAGGCGAGGATCAGGTCTTCGGAGTGGGGCACATCCTCACCTGCATCTAGCAGATGTTGCAAAAGCCGCGTTTCTGCCAGCCGAAGCTCGCGCTCGAAGATCGGGCGAGCGTCCTCTTCGAGTTTGAGCGACGCGTTGACGCTGTCCACCACGGCAAGGAGGTCGAGCCCCGGGGCTCCCATCTCCCAATCCAGGAAAAGCCGCGAGGCGGACTTCCTGAGACGCGCATATGCGAGGTCAAGCGGGTCTTCGCCCGAAATCTGAATCTCGGCATGCGTGTAGGCTTCTATCGACTTACGAAGCAGTGCGCGGTATTCCGCATATTTCCGTGTCTCGTATGCTATCGCGGAGGCCCATCTCAAATAGGTATCGCCGAGTCGGAGCAACCGGTCAGTCGAACCGCTCGGAAGCTTTTCGTTCTCCTCCGTATCATCCGCGCTTCCAGGCGCCAAATCCCGGTCCTTCTGGCGCGGAACCACTTGTTCATGGTAATAGAGTAGCGTTTTGACTGCCTGTTCGTGCGCTTTGCGTTCCGCGCTTAGAGCCTCGTAAAGCTCGTGGCTCTTCGCGCTCCATCGCTTCTCCGACGCAGCCCGCACGCGCAGCGTGGAAAGCAGCTCGATGCTTTCGATCGAAAGTGCGGCCGGACTGGCCTTCGTGGCTTCGGTCAGGAATTCTATCGCTTTGTCGCGATACCCGATCTCCGCGTTGGCCCAACCAAGCGCCTGAAGCACCTGCGCATCGGTACTCCATCTCGCGTTCTTCTCGACCGCTTTTGCGATGCATTTAAGTCTATCAAGGAGCGTCTGCGCGGTGGCCTGATCGCTGACAAAGCGTGATCCCGCGCGGATTTCGTGCAAATCGGCCAAAACTCGGTTCCGGGCGATATAACTCGTCTCGCGCGGCGACCGCGGTGGGGTGCCGCCGAGCGACGTGAAGCGGTAGTCGGGATCGCCGTAGCACTGGTAGGCGCCCCACGTTGGCTCTCGGGGATTCTGGTCATAGGTCGCTCGGCGCGCCTCCCCAATTGCCTGCGAGACTGTCGCCCCGCGGAGGAATGTGCGGTAAAACACTTCCGAAAACAATTTCGCTTGGCCGTCGTCGATGGCCCAGCCCGCTGCGATTACGGCCTTCGTCCCGCGCCGGATGAAGGCCAGCGCGATATTCGCGGCAAGTTGTGAGCGATCCTTCCAAAGCTCGGGGTCGCGTGTGGGAAGTCCGTTGTCATCCAACGCCTCCGGCGAAATGCGCCCGATGTGACAGCAGTTGAGGAAGATAAACTCCGGTACTGTTTCGAGTTGGTCGATATCGTTACCGGTCAAAAAACCGTCGCGCCCGATCACGAGACCGATGATGTTGCGATCCGGCCCCCCGTCAAAGACACCGTGTCCCGCGAAGTGGAAAAACCGCGCCTCGGTAAGGAATATCCTCTGCTCTGCGTTGCCTTCATCGCCAAAGACGACTTCAAGCTCGGCGATGCCCGACTGTCGCATCGCCTCGGCCACAACCTTGGCCTCATCGAGCGCACCCGGAAGATCAGAGTAGTAGCTTTTCGGGTTGCCTATCACGAGTGCGACATCCTGTGCAGGTGGCTTCGATCGCTCGATATCGGTCTTTTCCTGCACAATCTGTCGGATCATGCCGGCCCGTACCGCAAGTGGTCTGCCGTCGGGTTGGTCGACCATCAATTCCCAAGGGTATCCCGCGCTCACCTCGTCAACGATCAACGTGATGTTCGCACCTTCAGAGAATCGCTGCCGGACCGATTTGGGGATCATCCGGATGAAGAGAAGCCGCCCGGTTTCGTCATCAACGCTTCGCGTTGTTTGCACCCCGTGGATCAGATGATCCATCGCCCTTCTGTCGATCTCGACACTGTCAGCATCGACCATTGCCGAGCCGTTCATGACTTGGAATCTCAGCAGATTCGCGTCGTCACTCTTGCGCGTGATCCGCACGATCAACTGCCATCCGAGGTCCAACCCGTCCTTCGATCGCAGCCAGCCTGCACGGCCTCGCCTGAGTTTGGGGTCTATGGCAAGTGAGCCATAGCGTTCACCTGCGGCGAATTCGCTCATAGCCTCAGACGCAGTCGTTGCGCGGTCTTCAAACAATTCGAGAACTCGCACCTCCTCGATCCTAAGCCGTTTGGGAACGATCCTGTTCGCGCCCTCGAGCGCGTCGAGGATCGCCCGAACGCTGTCGCCGAGACCGATCATATTGTCTCGGTGCCCAATCAGGAGGGTAGTGAGCCGACGCCAGGGCTGCATGTCAGACGAGAACCTAAGCGCATAGCGCGTAAAGGCACGGGTCAGAGTAGTGCGCAGCCCTCGCGGCGTCAATTCGCCGAACTGCCCAAGACCGACGACAAGCGCCGCTTCGGGACCTATCCGGTCGAGATCCTCGTCAACAAAGAACTCCGAGCTGCCGATCTCCTCGGGGTAAATGCCGGCGCCACGGTGAAGCGCAAGTGTGCCGCCGAGCGTGGCATTTAGGGCCTCCTCTGCCGAAAGAAGCTGAGCCCCGCGGTAGTGACCGACGACCACAGTGCCGCGTTGAAGCCGCAAGTCGCCGTGCTCGATTGTGACTTTCGCGCGCCGCGTCTCGGTCCGCTTGACGATCTCGGCCTCTGGTTCTCCTCCCATTGCGAGAAGCTCGAAATCGCCGCCTGCCGGATAAATTACCGGCTCCTCAATCAGTTCGAATGTTGAAGCCGCGCCACGTAAGGACGGTGGCGTCTTTGGAAGACGTTCGGTGGCGCCACGAGTCATCAGATCGGTAATCGCATCGAAGAGACTGCGGTCACGCGGCAGGTCGCCGTGTTGGATACCCGCGGCGTACCACGTATCGACGCCTGGCAAGATGCCTGTTGACCAAGGCACCCTGCCGTCGCCGGCGGGCGTAGCGAGAACTGCAAAGGGCTCCATCCGGAACCCAATCACGGTCGAAGATGCCTGCCCGGCTATATAGGTAATGTGGCCGAGATCCTGCTGATCGAGCTCCATGCCCCTCCAGAACGCGCTCGCAGCATCGAGGCCCGACTGTGGCGGCGTTGTCCACTTATCGTCACTCGTTACCTGTCTCAGCCGGGTCCAAGTATCGGCCTTGAAATACCTGTGGTCCTCGTCTGTAGGCAGAAGCTCAAGGATTCCGGGTAGCGGGGCGATCGCGGCAAGTATCTCGGAGAGATCGTTCTTAATATCAACGAGTGCCAGCCGCCGTACCATTGCGTCGCGGCCGATCAGCGCAGCGGCAATAGCGGCTGACCCGCCGTTTGGAGTTCCGAGCATGACGACCCTCGATCCAGGCCGACCCAGCATCCTTTCCCATACGTCACGATGTTTGGCGATCATGCGCCTTGCCACCAGCCCGCCCATGGAGTGACACAGCAACCGGACCGGCTGTCTTGACTGCTCGGTTGCATCAAGGGCGCGCTCGACCGTGAGTTTGAGTTGATCGGCCGCTACGTCAATCGAGATTCTCCAATCATAGGCTAGCACGCTCGACGTGTGGGTCCGGGCGATGTGCTTGGCGAGATAGCGGTAGTACCGCTGCACGTAGCCGTCGACGCGCACCTCTTCAACAGGGCGCCCGTCCGCACCGACGCAAATGTCCGTCAGCTTTCCGCGCACGAGATCGATGGGATCGATCCACACCCTGTCGCTGCCGAGGCTCAATGTGCTTCCCATAATGCCTGGAAGCAGGATTGCCTGGGGCCGCTCGACCGGGTTCAAACCCCGCATCGTTTCGGGCGCGGCGGGTCGATCCACGGGCTCAGGCGGTAGCTTGCCGACTAGGGCATCAGTGATCCTCGCGACGGTATCGGGATTGCGGAAGTAGTTGAAGTGTGAAACGTCGCGGCCGGCATCTACCAACGCCCGAGGCTCGCGACTGCGGGGGGCGCCGCCGAACATTGCGGCGGTATTGACCACAAAGTCGTGATCTTCGCGATAGAATAGGTCGGAGGCGAACACTGCGAGCGAGCGCAGAATTCCGCCTGTCCCCGTATCGCCCGCCACGATTTCGAGCGCCGACGACAGAGTGATATCATTACGATTGAGGGCTGCGATCAACGGTGAGGTCGGCATCATGGCCTCTAGCCCCGGCAGCATAGCGGGATTGGCCTTGGACCCGACGATTGCCCGGACGAAGGCAGCGAATGGCTCGACGAAGGGCTGCTGTGGGCCGGGAGCGAATGAGAGGACATTGAAGATGATTGACAGGTAGCGATCAAGGCGCTTCGAGGCCAAAAGCGTACCACGTATTGGGCATGCCACGCGGACAAAGCGGTCAATCTTCAACCTTTTCTCTGCTGACTTCGCGTCGAGTTCGATCAACTGTTCAAGCGTCGCCTCAAGCACGTCCCCAACATACCTCGACTCAAAGATGTCGCGATCGACATCGTCAAAGTACTGTCCCGCCGCCGTCGCGCCGGCGCGGTTTGCGCGCGCCAGAAGCTCTCCAACGAGTCCGCCCCGCGAATGGCTGAGAAGGGTTAGTTGCGCGCCGCGCGGTAACTGATCGACGAGGTCGATCGCGTTTGATAGGGGGCTTTTCGTCAGGCTGCGATGCTCGAAGCCGAAGATCGCAGGCTTTCTATCGACCTGAAACCCGGCTTGAAGGACGCGCCACGGGTCCGACATGTGCCCCGCCGCCGTCGAGGAGAGATGGCCAAAACTGCCTTCTGTGCTGGAAAACGTGCCGTGCAGCAGCAAAAGCATCTTCTGCCCTTCGACCAACGGCCCTGCCTCACTG
The DNA here is from genome assembly GCA_004005435.1 of Rhodobacteraceae bacterium CCMM004. GTDB lineage: Bacteria > Pseudomonadota > Alphaproteobacteria > Rhodobacterales > Rhodobacteraceae > CCMM004. The sequence continues at coordinate 5,883 of RZWH01000010.1, forward strand.
AGGTTGCGGGGCGTCTCACAGCGCACCAGCGTATCGGGCACTTTCAGCTTGCCTTCCAGCCGCTCCGCCGCCGTCTCTACTGCAGCCTCTTTAACCCCTTCGCCCTTGAAGAACCGATAGAGCGAAACGAGATACCTGCCCGCACCCCGCTCTCGCGTGTTGAAGGACAGCGCCATCGGCAGGACGTCGCCTTCGGTCCCTCGCGCCTCGGAATTCGATAGTAGCTGATCGGCTCGCATATAGAGGACGATTCCGTCCTCTAACGTGACCTCGACGACGTGCTCATCGGGAAGGTCGACTTTATGGAGCTTCGTTGCCGTGTCGCGTCCAGTCCGGACTCGAACAGTCAAAAAGGGCTGATCTCGGGGCGAGCGGGACTCCGCACCCGACTTGTTGCTACCCCTGTAGACTTCTCCGGGAACAAGGATCTTCGACACTTAGCATCCCCAAAATTAATCGCTGACTCAATGACAGCTACCTCGAGCCTATTGGGCACTAGGAGGCGATAATTAACTCTTCTCCCACTGTATTTCTCCTTTATTTATTGAGCATTTTCTAAAATGTAATTAACTAATCTCCCGTTATTCGCAGATCGGAAGCAGTGTTATAGATTCTTTTTCGAGAGTTTTCCTACTCGGCACAGACCCTTTTCAGTTGCAGTAACTCAGTGCGTCCACACTTGAACTCGTGCTGGATGATCTGGACGAAATGAGAGTGGAAAATGCTTCAACAAAGTCGTCGAGTGGTTCTGTTTGGTCATTTGATGGGAAAAGGGAGTCACCAAAGAAATGCTGGGCGCCAGCCAAAGGAATATGCGAATAGTTTATATTATACTCGCGTTCCTCAGTGAGATCAGGATATCCCTCAAGCTGTGCTTGATAAGACATTTTGCAGTCAAAGCAATCATCATTGCTCTTGCAACATAACCGTACTGAAGGGCCTGACCAAATTTGCAACGAACTGTCCAACTCGGCCAGTTGAGCCCCGCACGTCAGAGTTTCGACACCGGACAAATTCGGTCGGTTTGGACATCCTGAACGGGATACATCTGTAGTCCTTATCACCGAAATTCCTTCATCTTCAAATACCAGATCCGCTTTAATTTCCCGAGCGTCGATCTGACAGCCGCTTTGTGATCGGAAGTCTTCAATGGTTGGGGGTAGTTCTTGGACGAAATTTACCACAGCACTTGCGTCTTGGGCTGAGATCACAGTGGGTGATACCAGCAGGCTTAGAGCCAAGAACCTATGAATTAGAGCGCACATGGCTTTTCTGAGTGTCGAACGTTTTGATGAGACATGCATACCATATGATCGGGAAAACCCAAAGTCGTTCCGTTGGATCACCGAGTGGCGGTCGATGATTGCAGGGCTTTCAGCCATAGCTGGAGGTCGACGTCGTCGCCCGATCGGCGGCAGTCGCCAGTGGCGCAGGTGGCCAGCCACTCGAACATTTGCGGCGTGGCAACGAGATGGGTCGACGTAGAGGCGATCCCGGCGATACCATCGGTTGAAAACACGGCCGATCCGCTCACGCCACCAAGGCTGCGGTCTTGCAAGTGCACCACTCCCCCATCGAAACAACTGATGGCTCGGATGCAAGTGCTCGACAGCGTGATTGGCGCTGACAGGTCCAGAGGGGTGCCGGCGAGAAAGTGGACGGTCAAGCCGAAACTCGGCGCTCCATCAGCCCACGCGTTCGGAACAGGCTCCAGAGGCACCGAGCAACTCACCTTTGCGGCGATGAACGCGATATCGTCGCGAGGCCCCACCGGCGCTACAGGTCGCCATAGCGAGGCGGGCTGCAGGTTGGGGAGGCAATGACCCGGCGGTTTGCGCCAAACAAGGGAAATGGTGGCGAGATCATTCTCGCCTGCGGCGGGCAGTACATGCTCAGCGGTGGCGAGTAGGGCCATGCTTTCGGTCGAAGTGAGGATCACGGCCGAGCCGACCCTGTCACACCTGTCCCCCAGGATTGGGCTGCAATCCCTGACGGGGGTCCAAGTCAAGCGAACCGCGCGTTCTTCGAATATCCTGCGCGCTGGTTCGATCTCCTGAGCAAAAGTTGCCTCGGCAAACAACCCTGCGAGCAGAACCCAAAGCCTCATGACACGACCCGTTTGATCAGAACCGCAGCACCCCAGATCGTGGTCAGAACATAGGCAACGCCACCGAGGATCAGACCTAGGCCGGGGTCGGCTGAGATGATTTCAAGATAGGTCAGGGCTGTCTCGCTTGCAGGTATCCCGTCATCGATATTCACTACCGGCCGCCGGCTGCTGGACTGAAACCGGATGCGGAATGTGTCGTCTTCGGCAAGTATGGTGAACCGCCAGCTGCCTTCAGCCAGCCCCATGCAGGTGCCTTCGGATAGTTCGGTTTCGGAGATGGGCGCCAGCCCAAGCAGGGGAATCTCTTGCGCTTGCTTCAGGTGTGCGGTGGTGAGTGCGCAGATCTCAGGGCCGCTACCGGCCCCGAATCTAGCGAAGTTGGCACTGGAAGCACTGAGGCCTGGAATTACAATCGCGCCCCAAAGCGCACCCTGCGGAATCGCAGCGACCGTGAGATCGGCATTTTTGTTGCTGGCCCGCAGGCTCAGTTTACCAACCCCGGTGCAGACAGGATCTGCGCCGAGGGGGCCAGCCTCGGTGACCCCAAACGCATCCAGAATCACGGGTTCGTCTGCGCTGAAGGTAGCGGCAATACTAAGGGTCTGTGTCGGCAGTTCACCTGTTTGCCGAGGCGCAGCTCGCGTCCGCTCCAGCCGAAGCGTTTCGGTCAAGTATAACGGCAAGACCACCCGCTCGGCCAGGAGTTTCAGGCCGGTCTCAGGCTGTCCTAAGGCGCATACTGCCGAGTCGAGTAGCGTCAGGCCGAAGACCGAAACGTTACTGCCGCCGGCTGCGAAGACCTGCAGGACATCAGGCGCTGAACTCGCCAGCCCCTCGATGGCAATAGCGCGAGCTTCAGCATTTCCCACGACAGCAGTCACCGGAGGCTTCGCGGTAGCAGCTATTGCAAGAACGGCGAGGCTGACGATCACCACGAACAGCGGAAACCTGGCCTCGCGAAGCCGACTGAGTGGCGTCTTCGGCCGCTCAAGATGTTGCAGCAGCAGCAGATCCGATGGCCGGGCCCGCGCCCCCGCGCGAATTGCCGCTGCCACGGCCCGTTCGGCGTCTTCGATAGCGCCCTCGATTTCCTTTTCTGAGAGTAGCGAGGGATCGGGTGCGGGTGGTGCTTTCGACAGGTGCTGGCGCAGCGTCACAATGAAATTTCGAAGCGGTGCCAGAATGCCAGAATCGCTCATCACGGGTCGGGCCAGATGATGTGAAACACCTGTTGCGGTGCACTATCCTCGGTGGCCTTGCAGACCTGATCGCCGGCATTGCAGACGATGACCGACAGTTGGAAGGCTTCGGGTAGATCGCTCGAAAGCGTGATCTCGATTTGTTCTGCCGACGGGCGGCCTAGGTCGAGCACACGCGGCGCCTCGTCGGTGGGCATCAAATCGTCCAAAGAAACTGGTTGCATCGTTACCATTGCCGTGCCGATGGGTAAGGTCGATCGAATGATGGCTCGCACTTCGCTGCGCGCTCCCATGACGCCGCCGTTGTCAGAAAACAGTAGCGGCGTGTGGACGACTCGCCCAGCGTAGCGAAACACTGCTTCGAAGCCGAACGCTTCGAACGTCTGCGCTCTTCGTGAAAAGGGCTCCGTGACCCAGATCAACTTGCTGTCGGTTTCAAGACTGCCCGCGAGAAAGAAGGCAGCGCCCGGGCGAAGTGCACTCCCGTTGAACACGACTGGCGAAGTCGGCGAAACCGGCAAGGGTCGGTGGGCAACGGTTACGACTTCCGGCACCTCGCTGAAGGCTGGCGTCTCGCGAAGGTCGATCAATCTGAGAAGTCCGCCGCCGGTGTTTCGCGAGGCCAACCCTTGGCATAATCCTGGCAGCCCACCGGGGGCGGGGTGCCAGCCATATCCTCCGTCCGCCACAGAGAGGCCATCCAGTGGCCTAGCAAGGCTGCAGCAATTTTTCGATACGCCCTCGACCGGGCAGTCCTGTGCTGCCACTGGAATGACTAGGAGCGTTGACACCAAAGTCGATGCGCATAGTATGCGCCATAAATGTATGTATAACACTTTGCGGTACCGCATACTCAAGGTACACTCCCAATCGATTTTGAAACGGTTTGAATTACATGGAGAATGTTTTGAGATTGGCTGTCAAGAGCGCAATTATCTTGCTGATGACGTTTTCGAGCGTGGTTAGCCCAGCCGTCGCTCAAGCTTGCGCTCCAGGCGCGCGGCAGATCGTATCCGGTTATCAAGACTGGCTCGATGAGGTCAATTCAGCTACTGCAGTGAACGCCTTCAGGGAACTCCAGAACTTCCAGGCCGAAAGCGAACGCCTTGGCCGCGCTTTGTTGGACTTGGACACGGGAAACATGATGCTTTCGCGCTATCGCGACATCTTGGCCGAGATTGATCGCCAACAGGGAGCGGAGGCGGGCTCGAGGGCGTTTGAGGGCATCTTTAGTGCCATACGGCGGGCCGGCAATTCGCTAACCGCGGCCTCAGAGTGCTTGGCGCTTGTGCCAGTCGATGTGCGCGACGCGTTCAGTGTCTCGCTCGCCGGCGCGTTTGTAACTACGCGTTACATAGATGCCGAGATGATGCTTGCGACAGACGCAATCGACGCAGCGTTGCGGTCCGACGCGCCTTTTACAGATAGGGAAGGGCAGGACCTATTTGCCGCTTTGAGGGAGGTCGGTCGGTTTGCGGAGGTCTCCGGAGGTGCCTTCACTGAATGCCTGAATCAGATTGCGGGAGCCCCTGCCCGTGGTCTACGTGGCCTCAGCGCGGAGTGGGCCATGACCACAGTCGCCGACGCCATGGAAGCATGCGAAGCGGCACCACCCTCCGGGAAACCGGAAATGCAATGCAATAGTGAAATCGTCTTTGCTCTGGATTGGGCAGAGGGTTGGCAAGCCGGCGCGAAACAAGAAAAAATGCAAGAGCTGAAAGATTTGCGTTTGGCACTGACTGACATGGGCAACGATATCCAGCTGGTGGATGGACCCGATTTCATTTTCGCAAACTATGCCAGTGCAATTGAGGAACTCAAAGTATTGCGGCAACAAAGACGTCCAGATGTTGCACCGAAGGATCTCGATCGCGCTCTAGTCAACCGCATAAATCGCAATGTCCAGGAAGCGCAGGAGCTCGCAGATCCAATGGCGGCCTGTATTGCAACGGCAGTGCCTACATCCGCGCGATCTGCCTATGATATTGCCTTGGGTGCAGCGCTATTGCTGGACACTTTTTTTTCGCCGGAGACAGAAGACTGGGTCGAAGTCATCCGCGCCGCGTTTTCTGGCGCAGGTCCTAAGGATCGAGATGGTTTGGTAGCATTGATGAACGCCATGGAAGCCAATAGCGAATCCTTCATGGCTTTGTCTGACGGGAACCGGCTAAGGTGCCGGTCTCTGATGGAGCAGATGATGGGTGATCCTTCGTTCCAATTTCGGCTACGCAATCGCCGAGATTCGGAGAACAGTATGCGAATATTATCGCTTCCACAGTCCGTGGTGGCCGTTCCCATTTCGGAATGGAAGGCCAAGTGCGGCGGCTAGACGCTGAGGCATTTCGCGGAAACGCTGGTTCACCACATTCAGACTTCGTTATCAACTTCGTGGCGCACTACCGGGGTTCCCTTGCTCAGGGACAGATAAACCAGTTGCCGCTCTGAACGCCTGATATGACGCTAATTGGTCCTTTGAACAGAGGGTGGGGTGGTTGCAACGTTAGCAGTCCTCCCGAGGCTTCAATGCTGTAGCAGGTTTCGTTTGTGGGGAAGATGTTTGTAAGGCAAATCTCGCCGCCCGAAGACACTCGATGGTGCATTCGCTCCTCCCCCTGGAATGTAGCAGCGACCATCCCGCCGCCGCGGCACAGGATCGCGGTTTGGAAGTTGGAGGCTTCGACGGGGCACCAAGTTACGTCGGAGGTTACCGCCAAGACTTCGCCGAGCCCAAGTGTGCCAGGCGAGCGATCGGTGGCCAAAACGTCAGACAGAGGTGTTGCTTCCGAGCCATCTGCGGAAACGCTTGCGCGTATGGCCTCAGCTTCAAGGCGCAGCGACTTTGCCATGCAGCTGTTGTAGGCTGTTCGTTGCGCGCGCCAGGTCGCTTCGTCAACCGTGCCGAGCGATGGATAGAGCGACATGCATTCCAAGTGTGCGTCGTCAACCGCTCTGTCGCTTGGCAACGGAAACTCGACCGGACAACTGCGGCCAAGACGAAAGCAACTATCGTAATTGAAATCGATTAGTTCGTCTGCAAAGCTCTCTATGCGGTCGGCACGCGCTAGCTGCTGCCCTAGCCCGACATCATCATTCAGTTTGGCGTCGAACCAGCAATCCTGAAACTGAGCCTTGGCGTTGATCGGCACGAAAACCAGCGCAAGAGGAAGTGCTACCGCGGTCAACCATCGAAAACTTGGCATACGTCCACCATTTTTTGACCCAGCATACATGACTACTGTACACTACGCGCATTTCGCAATAAAGCGAAATGCTAGCTGCGCCCCTGGGCACGAGAGTACTTTTGATGGCAATGGAGTTTTCCTATGTATCGGAACATGCCAGTAAGAATGGGTCACAAGCTGACATGTCTTGCGTCGATAGCTATCTTTCTTGGAGGAGGCGCAAACGCGCAGGAGGTTTATTCAGGTCGGTAAAATGATGTAGAGTTCGTTGAAAAATGCATTGCCTCTGCGCCGCCACTCATACAGAAACCGCTTCCAGAGTATGTTTGCGAAGAAGGTGAGCAAATCGAAGAGACTTATTTTATCGAAATGAGTATCGATTCCATCCGCATTAAAAACAATGAGTCTCGTCACAATGAAGCTTGCCCGCAGCAAATCCAGTATCGAGCAGATGAGAGCTTCTCGTGCGTTGCAAGTTTATCCGACTTGTCGAGTGACATAAGTATTGAGTCTAGTCTAGCAACCCGGTTGAGGTGCATTAGTGGAGAATGCTTCATCTGCAACAGGCAAGGAAATTACTACTTATCTATTCCCGGAAATAGTAGCACAACGTCAGACGTCTACAAAATTGAATATCTTATGATATATGCCGGCAGACCAGAAAACTCGACCATAAGCTCATTGGATTGGAGACGTGGAGTCGGCCAGGTAGATTTGGTGCGCGCAATAGCAAGAGTTATCTAAAATGGAGATGACCGTTTTTGCAAAGATCGCCCGCATTATTGTGAATGATAGATCAAGTGGGCTAATTTGCACGAAAACCCATCGAGGATAGCCATATCTCTGCTGAAGCTCGATGTGCCTAGACCGTGTTGACAAAAGGGATTCACATGGGTCGGTGACCATGATTCACGCTGGTATCTACGATGGAGGCCAGCTTGGCACGAGATCTGATGTCGGACGAGGAATGGGCGTTCTTTGAACGTTTCATCTTGGCTGTCCGCGCCCCGAACGGACGCAAACCGACCAACCACCGCCTTGTTCTTGATGGGATTTCCTGGATCGCACGGACAGACGCTCCATGGCGCGATCTGCCTGAGGAGTTCGGCAAATGGTCGAGTGTGTACCGCCAGTTTCGGCGCTGGACCCTGGCGGGGCTCTGGGAGGACATCATAGACGCCTTGAACGAAAGCGGGGCGGCGCCGGACGCCCTGCAAATGATCGACAGCACAGTCGTTCGCGCGCACCATCAGGCAGCGGGCGTTAAAGGGGGACTCCGCGACAGAGTTTCGGCCGTTCGCGGGGTGGTTTCATGACCAAGAGCCACCTTCTCGTCAACGCGCACGGTTTGCCCATGAGGACAGAGATCACACCTGGCCAGACCTCTGACTATCTCGGCTTCGATCTGGTCATGGCCGATAACCTGCCCGCACCTCGGGTCTTGCTGGCCGACCGTGGCTATGACGCTGACAGAATTCGGAAAACCATGGAAAAGTGTGACGTGGTGCCGGTCATTCGTATGCGGAAATCGCGCAAGATGCGTGTTGGCGTCGACCGATCGCCCTATCGCTTGCGCAACCTGGTCGAGCGCTGCTTCAACAAGCTCAAGAACGCACGACGCGTCGCTACACGCTATGACAAAACCGCAGAGAGCTTTTTGGGCTTCATCGACATAACGTCGATCCGCCTCTGGAAACGCCATTTGTCAACATGACCTAGCAAGAGTTCAAGCTTCAAGTCCGCGAAGCGGCACCGAGAATTCAAGCAGGAATGGCTCTGGTGGTTTATTGTCGGTCCTACTGCGGAGGGTTATCCTTTTGATCCTCTCGCCCGTCGGGATAGTCTGCTGCGACATCGACCAACCGAGTATATTTACTGGCCCTTGCGCGCCGCGCTAGCTTGTTCTTTCGGCAGGACGCCACCAGCAACGTGTCCACTACGATAGCGATGCCGACAGCACGGTTTCCAGAGTTATAGATGTGGCACCGACACCTAATTGGACGACCACACCAGTATGTGTCATTTTGAAATACTCGTTCACTTTCAGTCTGAACGTTCAATCCGTTTTGTCCGAATTATGGCCGCAGAACCTGCCCGCGCCGGTTGTCTCTTACGCTGCCTCGGGTCTGGCGTGGTGACTTCTGCAATCCAAGTCCAAGCTCCAAACTTGTCGCCTGTCTGCCGCAGATGGGTGTAGCGCTTCAGCGAAGTCCATGACCGATGGCCAGAGACAGCCGCGGCGTGCGGCACGTTGTAGCCGATCTCGAACAGGCGCGAGACGCCTTCATGTCTTAGGTCGTGGAAGCGCAGATCCTCGATCCCCAGAAACTGCGTCGCCCGTGTAAAGGCCGCGCTGATCGCATCGGTGGAGTACGGGAAGATCTGGCTCGCATGTTTGGGCATCGCCTCGATGATCGCCAGCGCCGGATCGGGCAGGTCGCACCAGACGTCGTTGCCGATCTTCTGGCCGGGGTTCTTCATGTCGCGTACGAGGACGCGTTTGCCGTCCTTGTCGAGGTCCGCCCATTTGATCCGGGTGATCTCTTCCTGTCGTCGTGTTGAGAAAATCGCAAAGGCGATGACGCGATGCATTGGGACAGAGGAGGGGCGGCGGATCGAGCGATCGAGGAAATGCGCCATCAACTGGTCGAGTTCGTCCAGCGTCGGTCGGCGATCGCGGTGGCGGCTCTTTTGGGTCAGGCCCAGCTTCTTCGCGACGATCATCGCATTGCGCATCGCGCGTTCGTCCAGCGGATAGTTCCAGGCCGGACCGGCCACCGTGAAGACCGCGCTGAGATGGGAGAGGTAGTTGGCCACGGTTTGCGGCGATACACCCGTCTTCAGCTTCTCCTGAGCGAAGGCCACGATGTCGGCGCTGTCGATCTGGGCGCAAAGCTTGTTCGCGATGTCGAACTCCTTGATGCTCTTGAGAACCTGCGCCTTGGTCCGACCGATTGCCTTCGCGCTATCTTCGACATATTTGTCGATTGCGTCGCCGAGTGTCACTTCGCGGCGGCGGGTCTCTCCGATGGGCAGGTTTTCGAGGGCGCCGGGCTTGGCGAGGTCCTTCTCGCGCTTCTCGATCCAGGCCGCGGCGGTCGATCGCAGTTCGAAGGTCCGGTTCTCGCGCCAGACGGTTTTTCCAGCCGGCCGAACGGCGATCTGGGCGAGCCAGGCTACCGTGCCGTCTTTGCGCTTTCGCTTGATGATGGTACCGATGAGGTTACAACATTTGGCTCAAATTACAACATTTGTTGTAAACTATACCAAAAACAGGTGAGAATTACAACATATGGGACAGTAACGGGGAGGATAGATGAGCGGTAAATGGCTGATAAAAATATAGAATATAATGTTCTCAATGCGTCCCGGTTGTCGGTCGCGCCGATGATGGATTGGACCGACCGGCACTGCCGCGCGCTTCACCGGCAGTTGAGCCGCGTCGCGCTGCTCTATACCGAGATGGTGACGGCCGCGGCACTGGTCAGAGGCGGGGCCACCCATCTTCTGGACCACGACCCGGGCGAGCATCCGGTGGCGCTGCAACTCGGGGGGGCGGACCCGCAGGAGCTGGCGCAGGCGGCGCGGATGGGGGCGGAGGCGGGCTATTCTGAGGTGAATCTTAATGTCGGCTGCCCCTCGGACCGGGTGCAGTCGGGGACCTTCGGTGCGGTGCTGATGACCCGGCCCGGGCTGGTCGCGGACTGCCTGGCGGCGATGGCGGCGGCGGTGCCGGCGGGCGTCGAGATCACCGTCAAGTGTCGCATCGGCGTCGACGACCAGGTTCCGCAGGAGATCCTCCCCGACGTCCTCGAACGGATCCGCGCAGCGGGCGTCCGGCGCGTGGCGATCCATGCGCGCAAGGCTTGGCTCCAGGGTCTGAGCCCCAAGGAGAACCGCGAGATCCCGCCGCTGGATTATCCCCTCGTGCACGCGATGAAGGCGGCGTTCCCGGACCTGCATGTGTCGCTGAACGGTGGGATCGACAGCCTCGATGCGGCACTTGAGCATCTCGATGCAGGGCTCGACGGGGTGATGATCGGACGCGCCGCCTACCACACGCCGACGGAGATCCTGGGGGCGGCCGATCGGCGCGTCTTTGGCCGACCGGGGCCGGACCGCACCGCCGAGGACGCGGTGGCGGCGATGCTGCCCTATATCGAGCGGCACGTGAGCGGGGGCGGGCGGCTGCACCAGGTCACCCGCCACATGTTGGGCCTCTTCGCCGGGCGGCCGGGCGCGCGGGCCTGGCGGCGGCGGTTGAGCGAGGCGGCGCACCGCCCCGGGGCCGGGCCCGAGGTGGTCGAGACCGCCCTGTCCGAGGTCGTGCCGCGCGCCGCCTGAGCCGCCCCATTGCCGCGGTCCCCGCGCCCGGGTAGGTCAGGGGCGTCGACTGTGAGGAACCCCCATGCCCGACCCGACCCTCCTGGCTGCGATGGCGGCCCTGCTCCTCGTCATCGGTGCGTTCGCGGGGGTGCTGGCGGGGCTCCTGGGCGTGGGCGGCGGGATCGTTCTGGTGCCGGCCTTCTTCTACGCCTTTTCCGCCCTGGGCTTCGGTGGGCCGCACCTGATGCAGGTCTGTCTGGCCACGTCGCTCGCCACCATCGTCGTGACCTCGATCCGCTCGGTGCGCAGCCATCATGCCAAGGGCGCGGTGGACTGGTCGATCCTGAAATCCTGGGCGCCGGGGATCGTCGTGGGCGCCATCCTCGGCGTCCTCGTGGCCGCGTCGCTCAGGACCCAGACGTTGCAGGCGATCTTCGGAGGTCTGGCGCTGGTGGTGGCCCTCTACATGGGCTTCGGGCGCAAGGACTGGCGGCTGGGACAGGCGATGCCCAAGGGCCTGACCCGCGCCGCGCTCTCGCCCTCGGTGGGGTTCTTGTCGGTCCTGATGGGAATCGGCGGCGGATCGTTCGGCGTGCCGCTGATGACCCTCTACAACCTTCCGATCCACCGCGCGGTGGCGACGGCGGCGGGCTTCGGCCTGGCGATCGCGGTGCCCTCGGTCGTGGGCTTCCTCCTGGTGGACCTGCCCCAGGGCGCGGCGCCGCCTTGGACCGTGGGCGCGGTGAATCTGCCCGCCTTCGCCGTCATCGTGGCGATGACGCTGATCACCACGCCCTACGGCGTGCGACTGGCCCATTCCATGGATGCTGCGCCCCTCAAGCGCGTCTTCGCCGTCTTTTTGGGTCTCGTGGCGCTCAACATGCTGCGCAAGGCGCTGTGGGGCTGAGCGCACCCAGGCCCCGACTTTCCTTTCCAAATATCCTCGCCGAAGGCGAAACGTGCCCCGCAGGGCCGGGGGGCCGCCCGCGCCCGCGCTCAGCCGTCCTCGCGCGACGACAGCCGCGCAGCCCGCCCGCCGCGGCGGCGGGCCAGGCGGGGCGCACGGGTGGGCAGCTCGGCCATCACCCGACGGCGTTCGTCCGGCGTCATCCGGCCCCACGCCGCGATCTCGTCGAGGCTTCGGAAACAACCGGTGCAGATCCGCTCCACCGGATGAACGACGCAAACCTTGATGCAGGGGCTCTCCACCTCGTTGCGGCGCCAGACTTCGTCACTCATGCCTCGGCCTCCAGATAGGCCAGCCGGTCCAGCGCGCCCTGGAGGATGTAGGCCGCCGCGACGTGGTCGATGACCTCGGCACGGCGTTTGCGCGAGGCGTCGGCCTCGAGCAGCGCCCGTTCGGCGGCGACCGTGCTCAGCCGCTCGTCCCAGAACCCGATGGGCAGGTCGATCACCCCCGCCAGGTTACGGGCAAAGGCGCGGGTCGCTTGCGCCCGCGGCCCCTCGCTGCCGTCCATGTTGCGCGGCAGGCCCAGGACGATCCCGGCCAGCGCGCGGTCTGTGGCGATGGCGGCGAGGCGCGCGGCGTCGACGCCGAACTTCTTGCGCCGGACCGTCTCCAGCGGCGAGGCGACGCGGCGCAGGCCGTCCGACACCGCCACCCCGATGGTGCGGGTGCCCAGGTCCAGCCCGGCCAGGGCGCCGGTACGGGGCAGGGCGGCGGCCATCTCCTCCAGCCGCGCGCAGATCATTCGCTGACCCCGGCGACGCCCGCCTCCTCGGCGGCGCGGCGCAGGATCGCCATCGCCTCGGCGTTGGCGCCGAACACCTCCTGCGCCTCGCGCCAGACCGAGGCCGCCGCCTCGTGCCGCCCCAGGACGCCGTAGGCCGAGATCAGCCGCGCCCAGTCCTGGGCCGGCCCGCCCTCGGTCGACAGCCGCTCGGCCAGGCCCGCGACCATGCCCGAGATCATCTCCATCCGCTCCTGGGGCGTCATGTCCTCGGCCGCCGCCATGTCCTCGGCACTGGGGCCGCGCAGCTCCGGCGGGGTCCAGCGCACGCCGGCCAACTCCGCCACCTCCGGCATCTGCGCGGTGATCGGGGCGACCCAGGGCGCGTCGGGCGTGCTCTGCCGCAAGAGCGGCTCCCAGATGCCGAAGGCCAGGTCCGGCCGCCCCACCTGCAAATGCGCCAGACCCTTGTAGTAGCGGGCGGTGCCGTCGCGGGGGTCGAGCGCCAGGGCCCGGTCCAGCGCCGCCTCGGCCTCGGGCGAGACATAGCCCCCCGCGGCCATGACCATGAGGTCCGCAAGCTGCGCGAGCTCGATCGCGCGCACGCCGTCGCCCAAGGCGGCGATCAGCGACTCTTGGGCATCGACGGCGGCGGCATAGTTGCCCAGGGCGGCCTCGTTGCGCGCCAGGAGGCGCCAACCCTGGAGGTCGCCGCGGCCCTCCGACATCGCTGCGCGCAGCCGCTCCATGAGGTCCACGAAGGTCGGATTGGGCTCGGTGGCAGGCGGCAGCAGCCCCTCGGCGGCGGCCTGGGCCTCGGCCGTGGCCTGGTCGGGGCGGCTGGTGCGGGCGGCTTCGGAGGCGGCGATGCGCGCCTCGATGCCGAGGTCGGGATAGCCCGGCGCCCCCATCCACCAATAGAGCGCCGCGCCGCCGCCCACCACGGCCACCGTGGCCAGCGTCGCGGCGGCGAGAGTGGCGCCCCGCGGCGCGGCGTGGGTCGCCTGCACCCCGCGGCGGTCGGCCTCCAACAGCCGCCGGGACACCTCGACCCGCACCCGCTCGGCCTCGTCCGGCGCGATGGTGCCGCGGGCCAGGTCGCGCGCCACCTCGTCGAGCTGGTCGCGGTAGACGTCGACGTCGCTGGCGGTGTCGCGCCGGTCCTGGCCGCCGCGCAGCAGCGCCGCCGCCATCAACGCGGCCGCCGTCGCTGCCAAGCCCAATGCCACTGCCCAGAATAGCGTCACGGTCCCATCCTCGTCGCCCGCCCCACTCCTACCGCCGCCGCGCCCGGGACGAAACCCGCAACCGGACCCGCCGCCCGCGGCAGAGCGCCGCCCGGGCCGATGTCGCAAATCCCGTTGCGTATGCCGTTCCGTGGCGCCACAAGCTCTGAGTTCTGCCGTAACCCGGAGCCGATCGAGGGGGCCCGCCGATGCAACGCTATTCCGCCTTTGCCGTCGCCCGCGAGGCGCTGCGCCATCACCGCGGCTGGGGCCGGGCCTGGGGCGCGCCCGAACCCAAGGCGCATTACGATACGGTGATCGTCGGGGCGGGGGGGCACGGGCTGGCCACCGCGTATTGGCTCGGCAAACGCTTTGGCATCCGCGACGTGGCGGTGATCGAAAAGGGCTGGCTCGGCGGCGGCAACACCGGGCGCAACACCACGATCATCCGTTCGAACTATCTCCAGGATCCCTCCGCGGCGATCTATGAGAAGTCGCGCGCGCTCTACGAGACCATGAGCCAGGACATCAACTACAACGTGATGTTCAGCCCCCGGGGCGTGATGATGCTGGCCCAGACCGAACACGAGGTTCGGGGCTACCGCCGCACCGCCCAGGCCAATGCGCTGCAAGGGGTCGAAACGCAGTTCATCTCGCCCCGGCGGGTCAAGGAGCTTTGCCCGATCCTGAACATCGACGGCCCGCGCTATCCGGTGCTGGGCGCGCTCTGGCAGCCCCGCGGCGGCACCGCCCGGCACGACGCGGTGGCCTGGGGCTATGCCCGCGCGTGCAGCGACATGGGCATGGACGTGATCCAACAATGCGAGGTCACGGCGGTGCGCTCCGAGGCCGGACAGGTGACGGGGATCGAGACCACGCGCGGGACCATCGGGTGCGGCCGCCTGGGGATCGTGGTGGCGGGGCATTCGGGCGTTCTGGCCGACATGGCGGGGTTCCGCCTGCCCATCGAGTCGGTGGCGCTCCAGGCCCTGGTCAGCGAGCCGATCAAGCCCTGCATGGACGTGGTCGTCATGGCCAACACCGTGCACGGCTACATGAGCCAGTCCGACAAGGGCGAGATGGTCATCGGCGGCGGTGCCGACGGCTACAACAACTACACCCAGCGCGGCAGCTTTCACCACATCGAAGAGACGGTGCGCGCGCTGGTCGAGACCTTCCCGATGATCTCGCGGCTCAAGATGCTCAGGCAGTGGGGCGGGATCGTGGACATGACCGGCGACCGCTCGCCGATCATCTCCAGGACGCCACTGGGGGGCTGCTACATCAACTGCGGCTGGGGCACGGGCGGGTTCAAGGCGATCCCCGGCTCGGGCTGGGCGATGGCAGAACTGATGGCCAAGGGCGCCTCGCCCCTGGCCGAGGCGTTCACCCTCGACCGCTTCCGCCAGGGCCGCTTCATCGACGAAAGCGTCGCGGCGGGGGTGGCGCATTGACCGGGCGGGGGGCGGCAAGGCTTTTCGAAAAGCCTTGCCAAGGGTCTTCGAAGACCCTTGCCCGCTCAGCGGTCCAGGTCTGCGTCCGGCATCGAGCGGTCGGCGCCGCGGACCTGACGTGCCTCGTGCCACTCGGCGGCGGCGCGGTCGCGGTCGACGCCGCCCGGGCGCAGCCAGCGCCAGGCAAAGGGATCGGAGCGGCGGCCGAACCAAATCGCCGCCACACAGGCGCCGACGATCAGGTAGAGCGGCCAGAAGGCCAGCGCGATGTCCAGACCGGTCATCCCGCAAGGCTAGGGTCGGTGGTCGTGGCCGGCAAGGGGGACTTGATGCCGCGGCGCGCCCCGCTATCTCCTGCCGCGTGGCAGGGGGGGAGTGGTCCATGTCCAGCATCTTCGACCGGGTCGTCCGGCGCCTCCCGCGGCCGGGCCTGCGCACCGTGGCGTTCTGCGCCGGGGCCGTGGGCATGGTGGCGGCGCTGCTCTTCGCCACGGCGGTCTATACCGGCGACGGGCTCGCGAACCGTCCAGACCCGCCGCGGGCCGTCGACTGGCTCTGACCCGACGGCATCCGCCATCGGCGGGAACCCCCGCTGGTGCACGGCATTTCTTTCTCGGACCGTTCTAATCCGAGAGTATCCCTCATGGCCGACAAGCCGACACCGACCAACACCCACACCACCACCATCCGCGAAACCCGGACGGAGAAGTCCGGGGGCTCCGGCCTGGCCTTCGTCCTCGGGGCGGTGGTCGTGGTCCTTGCCATCGTCGCCTGGTTCCTGTTCGCCGGGGGCGGAGGCGTCGATGCGCCCGCGACCGGGGGCGGCGTCGACGTTGACGTCTCGGTCGGGAGCGACAGCGCGCCCGCCGCTGAGCCCGAGGCCGCGCCCGCGCCCGAGGCCGGGTCCGGCGATGGCGCCGCCCCGGCGCCGGCAGACTGACACCGACCGCGCGCCCCGGGCGCGCCACGATCCTCGGCGGACGCCCCTGGCGGGCGTCCGCCCCCATTGTCTCGACATCACCACCGCCCGTCGGGGGCCTCTCGGCCTCCACGCCCCTCGCCCGGGCGGTCGACGGAGCGCGCCATGCTGATCCTCACCTGTCCCTATTGCGGCGTCGCGGCCGACGAGACCGAACTGGCCCCAGGCGGCGAGGCCCATCTGACCCGTGAGGGCCCGGGATCGGACGACGACGCCTTCGCCGGCTATCTGTTCCACCGCGAGAACCCCAAGGGGGTGCATTTCGAGCGCTGGCGCCATGCCATGGGCTGCGGCAAGTGGTTCCACGCCGCCCGCTGCACGGTAACGCTAGAGGTCTTCGGCACCTACGCCGCGCAGGTCACGGAGCCGCCCCGCGCGATCCGCGACGCGGTCTCGGCGCGTCGCCCGGGATGGCGCTGGAGGGACCTGACGTGAGCATCCGTCTGAACAGCGGCGGACGCCGCATCGACCGAGACCGGGTGCTGCGCTACCGCTTCAACGGCCGCGATATGGCCGGTTTCGCGGGCGACACGCTGGCTTCGGCTCTGCTCGGCGCGGGACAGACGCTCATGGGCCGGTCGTTCAAGTACCACCGGCCGCGCGGCGTCGTCGCCAGCGGCCCAGAAGAGCCCAACGCGCTGATGGGCGTGGGCGAGGGCGCGCGGTTCGAGCCGAACCAGCGCGCCCCGGCGACCCCCCTCCACGAGGGCCTCGTGGCGGTCAGCCAGAACCACTGGCCCAGCCTGGAGCGCGACGTGGGCGCGGTGAACACCGCCTTGGCGCGGTTCCTGCCGGCGGGATTCTACTACAAGACGTTCACCTGGCCGCGGGCGTTTTGGAAACATGTCTACGAGCCCTTCATCCGCCGCTCCGCGGGCCTGGGGCGACCCCCTGAGGAGGCCGATGCCGACCGCTATGAACACTTCAACATCCGCACGGATGTCGTTGTCATCGGGGGCGGAATTGCCGGTCTGACCGCCGCGCGGCTGGCGGCGGAGGCGGGTCTGGAGGTGCTGCTGATCGAGCAGGACACGATCTGGGGCGGCCGCGCGCCGGTCGACGGGGTCGAGATCGACGGCAACCCCGCGCAGGCCTGGGTGGACGACACCGTCGCCGCGCTCGCCGCGATGCCCAATGTCCGCCTACGGCTCGGCACCATGGCCGCGGGTATCTACGATCACGGCTACCTCCTGGCCTACGAGCGAGTGGCCGACCGCCCCGATTCGAGCGGCGCCCCGCGCCACCGGCTCTGGCGGGTCCGGGCCCGCCGGATCGTCACCGCCACCGGCGCCATCGAGCGGCCCCTGTCGTTTGCGTGCAACGACGTCCCGGGGGTCATGTTGGCAGGGGCGGTGCGCGACTATCTGGTCGACTACGGGGTCAGTCCCGGCGACCGCACCGTGATCGTCACCAACAACGACGACGCCTATCGCACGGCCATCGCGCTGCACCGGGCGGGGCTGTCGGTTCCGGCGATCGTCGACGCCCGGCCCGAGATCGCGGGCGCCCTGCCCGAAGAGGCCCGGCAGCTCGGCCTCACGATCCTGCCCGGGACCGGTATCGCCAAGGTCAAGGGCGGTCGGCAGGTCACCGGCGTGGCCCTCTGCCAGCAGGGCGGCGACGGGGCGGTCACGCAGGAGATCGCGTGTGACGCCGTGGCCATGTCCGGCGGCTGGTCGCCGGTGGTGCATCTGTGGTCGCATTGTGGGGGCAAGCTGATCTGGGACGCCGAGCAGGCCCATTTCCGTCCCGACCCCGACCGGGCGCCCACCGGCGCCGACGGCCGCGGCTTCGTCGTGACGGCGGGGGCGGCGAGCGGGGCGCTGAGGGCGGATGCCGCGCTGTCGGATGCGGCCGCCGCGGCGGACCGGGTGCTGACCGCGCTCGACCAGACGGCCGGCGACGCGTCACCGCCGCGGGCGGACGTGCCCTCCGAGGCGCCGCTGGCGCCGGTCTGGATGATGCCGCAGCGGGCAGGCGCCGACCTGCGCGCCAAGATGTGGCTCGACTTCCAAAACGATGTGAAGGTGTCGGACGTGCGCCTGGCGGCGCAAGAGGGCTTTACGTCGGTCGAGCACGCCAAGCGCTATACCACGCTCGGCATGGCCACGGATCAAGGCAAGTTGAGCAACATCAATGGCCTGGCCGTCCTTGCCGACGCGCGGGGCGATGCCATCCCGCAGGTGGGCACCACCACCTTCCGGCCGCCCTATGTGCCGATCTCCATGGGCTCCATCGCCGGGGAGGCGCGGGGCGACCTGTTCCAACCGATCCGCCGCACGCCGCTGCACGACTGGCATGAGGGACAGGGCGCCCGGTGGGAGCCGGTGGGCCAGTGGCGCCGCCCCTACACCTACCTCCGCGAGGGCGAGGGGGTGAAGGACGCGGTCAACCGGGAGATCCTGAACACCCGTTCCAACGTCGGCCTCCTCGATGCCTCCACCCTGGGCAAGATCGTGGTCAAGGGGCCGGACGCCGGCCGCTTTCTCGACATGCTCTACACCAACATGATGTCCACGCTGAAGGTCGGGCGCTGCCGCTACGGCCTGATGTGCAGCGAGAACGGCTTTCTCATGGACGACGGAGTGGTGGCGCGGCTGTCCGAGGACACGTTCCTGTGCCACACCACCACCGGCGGCGCCGACCGCATCCACGCGCATATGGAGGAGTGGCTCCAGACCGAGTGGTGGACGTGGAAGGTGTGGATCGCGAACCTGACCGAGCACTATGCCCAGATCGCCGTGGTGGGACCGAAGGCGCGGACGCTGCTGGAGCGTCTGGGCGGCATGGACCTGAGTCGCGACGCGCTGCCCTTCATGGGCTGGGCCGACGGGACGCTGGGCGGTCTGCCGGTGCGGGTCTACCGCATCTCGTTCTCGGGCGAGCTGAGTTATGAGATCGCGGTCCCGGCGGGGCAGGGCAGGGCGCTGTGGGACCGGCTGCTGTCCGAGGGCGCGGACCTGGGCGTCATGCCCTACGGGACCGAGGCGCTGCACGTCATGCGGGCCGAAAAGGGCTTCATCATGATCGGCGACGAGACCGACGGCACGGTCATCCCGCAGGACCTGGGCCTGGACTGGGCCATCTCCAAGAAGAAGGACGACTATCTGGGCAAGCGCGCGCAGGCGCGGCCGCACATGACCGACCCCGACCGGTGGACGCTGGTGGGGCTGGAGACCGAAAGCGGTGCGGTCCTGCCCGAGGGCGCCTATGCGGTGGCCGAGGGCACGAACGCCAACGGCCAGAGGCGGACCCAGGGGCGGGTGACGTCGACCTACTATTCGCCGACGCTCGACCGCGGCATCGCCATGGGGCTCGTCTGGCGCGGGCCAGAGCGGCTGGGCGAGGTGCTGACCTTCCCCAAGGTGGACGGCACGCCGGTCCGTGCCCGGATCGTGTCGCCGGTGTTCTACGACCCCAAGGGGGAGAAGCAGGATGTCTGAGATCGCCACGGCCTTGGGTGGCGCCCGTTCGGACGGGCTCTGCACCGTTTGCGAAGTGCCGCCCCTGGGCATGATCCAGATCCGCGCCGATCTGGGCGCCACCGCGGTGCGCGATGCCGTGGCGGAGGGTGCGGGCGTCGCCGTGCCGGACGTTCTGCGCGCCACGACCGAGCAGGGGCGAACGCTCTGTTGGTTTTCGCCCGACGAGGTGCTCTTGATCCTGCCGCGGGGCGAGGCGCCCTCGGCGCTCAGCGCCCTCGCCGAGGCGATGGAGGGCCACCACCACCTGGCCGCGGACGTGTCGGACATGCGTGCGGTGCTGCGGGTGGAGGGGCGGGCGGTGCGCGATGTCCTGGCCAAACTGACGCCCGCCGACATGGCGCCGGGCGCCTTCCCCCCCGGCAGCGTCCGCCGCACCCGCCTGGGCCAGATCGCCGCCGCCGTGCGGATGGTGGAGGACGAGACGGTCGAGATCCTGTGCTTTCGCTCGGTGGCGCGCTATGCCTTCGACCTCATGACCGAGGCCGCGCGGGAGGGCGGTGCCGTCGGCTATTTCGACCGCGAGGCGTAGGCGGGGTGCGGCCGGTCGCGCGCGCCGCTTTTTTCGGCAGTCGCTTGACGCCCGCCCCTCCGCGGCACAGGTATCGGCCTGGAACCACACAACCACTCCTGAAAGGGGGCCGACTATGGCATTCGAACTTCCCGACCTTCCCTATTCCCACGACGCACTGGCCGATCTGGGCATGAGCCGGGAGACGCTGGAGTATCACCACGACATCCACCACAAGGCCTATGTCGACAACGGCAACAAGGCCATCGCCGGCACCGAGTGGGAGGGCAAGTCGGTCGAGGAGATCATCACCGGCACCTATGACAAGGGCGCCGTGGCGCAGAACGGCATCTTCAACAACGCCTCGCAGTATTGGAACCACAACCAGTTCTGGGAGATGATGGGCCCGGGCGAGAAGAAGATGCCGGGCGAGGTGGAGTCCGCGCTGACCGACGCCTTCGGTTCGGTCGACAAGTTCAAGGAAGAGTTCTCGGCCGCCGGTGCGGGGCAGTTCGGCTCGGGCTGGTGCTGGCTGGTCAAGGACACCGACGGGTCGCTGAAGGTGACCAAGACCGAGAACGGGGTGAACCCCTTGTGCTTCGGCCAGACCGCGCTTCTGGGCTGCGACGTGTGGGAGCATTCCTACTACATCGACTTCCGCAACAAGCGCCCGGCCTACCTGTCGAACTTCCTCGACAAGCTGGTCAACTGGGAGAACGTCGCCTCCCGCATGTGAGCGGTGGGGCAGGGGGCAAGGGCCTTCGAAGGCCCCTGGCCCCGGTCCAACCGTTGCAAGGCCTCGGGCCGTGGTACCGAGCCGCGCGGCCGCCGACCGCTGGTCCGCGGCCGCGCATCCGTCCGAAACGCCATGAAACCGCTCCCCGCGCGGGACAAGGCCGAAGGCCGCCGCGCGACCGCCGACCCGCCCCACCGGGGCGGCGGTTGGGTGCCGTTGGCGCGAAGCTCTGATGTCGAGCTACCACGGCGACCATAAACCGCGCCGCTCCCCGGTCCGGTCCGCCACCCCGCGGGTCGGCGGCCGCGCGGCTATGCGCCTACGAACGGAGTTCTTTCCCGAGAGATGCTGTCGCCGGACGGTGGGCGCGACGCCGGCCTGCACGGATGAGCGGGGGACCTGCGGCGCCATCACCCGGGAACCGCGCCCTCCGCCCCCGTGTTCCTCTCGCAACGCACAACGATGGAGGACATCCCATGGCCGAGCGCCTGAGATCGAAGGACGGCACTCGCGAGACCGACGACTACATCGGTGACGCCGCGACCCCCGGCCAGCAGGGCCGCGCCCAGGGCAACCTGGAGCGCAAGGTGGGCACCCGCGCCGAAGAGGAGCGCGCCGTCCACGGTGAGGGCATCACCCGCGTCACCAAGGCCGACGAAAAGGGTCAGGGCGACCTGGGCGGCCACCACGGCACCGGCCGGGACGAGGACTGAGCCATGGCCCGAATCGACGAAGGCACCTGGGTGCTGCTGGCCGACGGCGAAAAGGCGCTGTTCCTGGAGAACGTCACCGACGCGGAGAACCCGCATCTGATCGTCATCCGTAAGGAAGAGCAGGAGAACCCGCCGAACCGCGAACAGGCGGCCAACCGCCGCGGCCGGTTCAACGACGGGCCGTCGGTGCACCGCTCGGCGGTGGACGACACCGACTGGCATGAACTGGCCAAGGAGCGGTTCGCCCGCGACCTGGCCGAGATGCTCTACAAGCTCGCGCACAAGGGCGCGTTCGACAAGCTGGTGATCGCCGCCGCGCCGTCCGTCCTGGGCGACCTCAGAAGCGAACTGCACCAGGAGGTGACCAAGAAGGTGGTGGCGGAGATCGACAAGAACTTCACCAACCAGCCGCTGCACGAGATCGAGAAGTATCTCGCCCGCGAGGTCGACGCGGCGTGAACCGGTGGGGCGCCTGCAGGGGCGCCCCCCTCAATCCGTCCCGCGATAGGGCTGCACGTATTGCAGCGCCATGTCCCAGGGAAAGAAGATCCAGGTGTCCTGGCTGACCTCGGTGATGAAGGTGTCGACCATGGGCCGTCCCGAGGGCTTGGCATAGACGGTCGCGAAATGCGCCTTGGGATAGAGCTGCCGCACCAGCTCCAGCGTCTTGCCGGTGTCCACCAGGTCGTCGACGATCAGCACGCCGGTCCCGTCGCCCATCATCTCGACATCCGGCGATTTCAGCACCACCGCCTGCGCCTGCTCCTGATGGTCGTAGCTCTTGACGCTGATGGTATCGACCGTGCGGATGTCCAGTTCGCGCGCGACGATCATCGCCGGCGCCATGCCGCCCCGTGTGACGGCCACTACCGCACGCCAGCCGCCGCCCTTTTCACCCGCCCCCCCCTCGGGGCCGACCCCGTCCAACCGCCAGGCCAGCGCCCGGCTGTCGCGGTGGATCTGGTCCCAACTGACGTGGAACCCCTTCTCATGAGGCAGGCGGTCGGTCATGCCCGTGCCATACGCCGCACGTGGCCGCGGTTCAAGCCTCTGGGGTCGCCAGATGCCACGCCAGATCGTGCCGTGCCAGATAGACCGGCGCCCGGTGCCGCAGCGCCGCGGCGTCGTAGCGGCGCGGGTCGAGATAGCGGACCGGCTCGTGCGCCTGTCTCAGCCGCATCGGTGCGCCCGTGACACGCGGCTGGGCGACCCGGACCGCGGGCAGGGCGGTCCATTCCCGGTCGTCCAGCCGGATCCAGTCGGCATGGTCGTGGCGCGGCCAGTCCTGCAGCGCCGCCGCCGCCAGCAGCCGCCCGGCCACATGCGCCACGGTCTGGTGCCAGGCGTCCACGCCCTGCGTGGCGACGGCGTCGACATGCGCCTCCGGCGCGCTCGACAGGCCGAAGACGCCCCAGACGGTGGACCGCAACGCCCCGATATCCTCCCACAGGGTGCGCGGAAACGTCAGGGGGCGGCGCGGCTCGCGCCCGTCGTCCCGCGGATCGTCGGCGCGCTGCGACTCGCGCGGCCCCAGGAAACCGCCCCACGGCGGCGTGGTGCACAGCTTGGCCTGCGTCGCAAAGGTTGCATCGTCGGCGATGCCCTCGGTCACGGCCAGGCGCAGTCTGTCGCGGTTGGCGCCGTGCTGCATCATCGACGCTACGCCGTCGACGCCGGCTGTGCGCACCGCCGCCGGGCAATCCGGCCGCACGACGATACGCAGCACGGTCTGGGCGATCAGGTAATAGGTCCTGACCGGGAGGACATGGTGATAGACCCAGCCGCGATTGAAGCGCGGCGTCGCGCGGATCGAGGACGTGGCGGGGATCGGAATCGTGAGCGTAATCGGATCGGCCATGGCTGGCTCCTGAATACTGACATCAAAAAAATGTGCCGAGGCACTGGAAATGACGTCAGTATGCCGCCAGGGGGCCCTCTCCGTCCAGCCCCGCGCTCAGAGGCTGCGGTCGGCCAGCAGGCGCAGGCCCAGCGCCCCCAGAACCCCGGCCGCGACGCGGTCGAAGACCGGCTTGGCGCGCAGATAGCCTGCCGACACGCGCCGCGTCGAGAGCAGAACGACCAGCGTCGAGCCCACGATTAGCTCCACCGCCAGATGGTTGGCGACGATCAGCGCCTTGGCCTCCACCGGCAGGGCGGGCGGGAAGATCACGATCAGCACCGCGGCCGAGAACAGCACCGATTTGGGGTTGGCGAGGTTCACCAGCACACCGCCCAGGAACGCGCGTGCGGCGGGGCGCGGCACCTCGCCCAGCGGGTCGGATGCGGCGCGCCAGGTCTTGATCGCGATCCAGATGAGGTAGAGCGCCCCGGCCGTCTTGACGATCCAGTAGAGCGCCGGGACCGCCGCAAAGAGCGCCTCCAGCCCGACGAGCGCCAGGAGCGTCCAGGTCGCGGCCATGACAGCCAGCCCCCAGACGGTGTAGAGACCCACGCGGCGCCCCTGGCTGAGCGTCTGGCGGATGAAATAGAGCATCGCCGGACCGGGGCTGAGGATCGCCGCAAGCAGCGTGGCGTTGAAGGCGAGGAGGTGCTCCCAGCCCATGCCGCTCAGCCCTTGGTCACGTCGGGGGCGTCCACCGCCTTCATCCCGACGACGTGATAGCCCGCGTCGACGTGGTGCACCTCGCCCGTGACCGCGCTGCCGAGGTCGGACAGGAGGTAGAGGGCGGATTTGCCCACCTCCTCCTGCGTGACGGTGCGGCGCAGGGGCGAGTTATACTCGTTCCACTTCATGATGTAGCGGAAATCGCCGATGCCCGAGGCCGCCAGCGTCTTGATCGTGCCGGCCGAAATGGCGTTGACGCGGATGCCGTCCTTGCCCAGATCCTCGGCCAGATAGCGCACGCTCGCCTCCAGCGCCGCCTTGGCCACGCCCATCACGTTATAGTGCGGCATGACCTTTTCGGCGCCGTAATAAGTCAGGGTCAGGGCGCTGCCGCCCGCGGTCATCAGGGGCGCCGCGCGCTGCATCACCGCGGTGAAGGAATAGACCGAGATGTCCATCGACGTCAGGAAGTTCTGGCGGCTGGTGTCCACGTAGCGGCCGCGCAGTTCGGACTTGTCCGAGAACCCAATGGCATGAACGACGAAGTCGAGCCGCCCCCACCGCTCCTTCAGCGTGGCGAAGAGCGTGTCGAGGCTGTCGGAATCGGCCACGTCGCAGGGCACGACAAAGTCCGACCCGACGCTGGCCGCCAGTGGCTGGACCCGTTTCAAGAGCGCATCGCCCTGATACGAAAAGGCCAGATCGGCGCCCGCGTCGGCGCAGGCGCGCGCGATGCCCCAGGCGATGGACTTGTCGTTGGCCAGCCCCATGATGAGGCCGCGCTTGCCGTCCATGAGTTGAGTTGACATGCGCCGCCCTCGCCCCTTTTGTCGCCGTGTCACAGGCTTTAGGCGATTGTCCCCAGGCCTTCAAGGGCGGGGCAGGGAAGGGAAAAGACGATGACTTCCAGCATTTTTGACGCTACAGATCCGTTTGCGCTCACACGGACGTGGATGGAGGACGCCGCCAAGAGCGAGCCCAACGATGCCAACGCCATGGCCCTGGCGACGGTCGATGCCGAAGGACTGCCCAATGTGCGGATCGTCCTGATCAAAGATATCGAGGACGACGCCTTCGTGTTCTACACAAATTTCGAGAGCGCCAAGGGGCGCGAGTTGGACGCCAACGGCAAGGCGGCGCTGGTGGTGCATTGGAAAACGACGCGTCGCCAAGTGCGCGTGCGCGGCACGGTCACGCGCGAGGACGGCGCCGTCGCAGACGCCTACTATGCCTCCCGTCCGCTGGACAGCCGGCTGGGCGCGTGGGCGTCGCGCCAGTCCGAACCGTTGGACAGCCGCGAGACGCTGATCGACCGGGTGGAGGCGGCACGGGCCGAGCACGGCACCGATCCGGCACGTCCGCCGTTCTGGGGCGGCTACCGGATCCGGCCCGAGAGCTTTGAGTTCTGGTCCGACGGGGCCTATCGTTTGCACGACCGCGAAGTGTGGCGGCGCGATCCCGCCACGGGGGGATGGACCGCGCAAAGATTATATCCGTGACAGTGGACGCCCTATGTCACAAGACTTAGAACGGGCGCGGGGGATGGGCGCGCGCGTTAACGAAGATGCGTGGACGGGAGCCGACCCCACGGGGGCCGCGTGCGGACCCGCGAAGGATTGGGTCGAGGTGACGGACATGGTGGACGATGACGAGGGCGGACAGATCGTTTCCGGCCGGGTCAAGTGGTTCGATGTGCACAAGGGATTTGGCTTTATCGTCGCCGAGGGCGGAGGGGCCGACATCCTGCTCCACGCCAACGTGCTGCGCAATTTCGGGCAGAGTTCCGTGGCGGACGGGGCGCGCATCGTCGTCGCGGTGCAGCAGACCGCGCGTGGCGCGCAGGCGTACGAAGTCCGCTCGATCGCGCCCCCAGACCCCGAGCCCGGTGACCCGGCGGATATCGACGACGAGGCCGCCCCGGCGCCAGAGGGCCCGCTCCTGCCTGCACGGGTCAAATGGTTCGACAAGGCCAAGGGATTTGGATTTGCAAACGTTTTCGGCCGCAGCGAAGATGTGTTCGTGCATATCGAGGTCCTGCGCCGCTCCAGCCTGGCCGAGCTTCAGCCGGGCGAGGCGGTGGCGCTAAGGGTGACGGAAGGGGCACGCGGACGATTGGCGACTCAGGTGGCAACATGGGAAAGCGCTCTGACCGACAAGGAGTGATCCTGGCGGTTCTGTTCGCGGCGCTTCTGCCCGGACTTGCGTCGGCGGCTTGCCGCGACGACCGCGTGGATCTGCGCGGGGACTGGGGCCAGGCGCGGTTCTCGGTCGAGCTGGCCGACGAGCCTCGGGAGCGAGCGCGCGGACTGATGTTCCGCGAGAGCCTGCCGCGCGGGGCGGGGATGCTGTTCGTCTACGAGCTTCCCCAGCGCGCGACCTTCTGGATGGAGAACACGCTGATTCCGCTCGACATGATCTTTGTCGACGCGCGCGGTGTGGTCACCCGCGTCCACCCCGAGGCGCAGCCGCTGGACCGAACCACCATCGACGGCGGCGACGGGGTTTTGGCCGTGCTAGAGATCAACGGCGGCCTGGCCGCGGTCTATGGCATCGGGCCGGGCACGCACCTGCGCCATCCCGCCTTCGACGAGGGGCTGGCGGTCTGGCCGTGCCCGCCATCTTGAGCCTTTCCAACGCGGCCCCGCCAGGGTAGGACGGCGGCGGTCGGGGCGTGGCGCAGTCTGGTAGCGCACCTGTTTTGGGTACAGGGGGTCGTGAGTTCGAATCTCGCCGCCCCGACCAGTCCCGGCCGCCACCGGACCGCCTGCCGGACACGTCCCCTGACCGCCAAGGACCCCGGCCCGCGACGATGCCAAGGAGGGCGGCGTGAACATCCTCTTCGTCATGTACGATCAGCTCCGCCACGACTATCTGAGCTGCGCCGGACATCCGCATCTCGACACCCCGCACATGGACCGCGTGGCGCGGATGGGGGTGCGGTTCAGCAACGCCTATGTGCAGTCGCCGATCTGCGGGGCCAGCCGCATGAGTTTCTACACCGGGCGCTACGTGTCGTCGCACGGCGCGGCCTGGAACGGCTTCCCGCTCCGCGTGGGCGAGCAGACCCTGGGCGACCACCTGCGCCGCCTCGACATGTCCTGCTGGCTGATCGGCAAGACCCACATGAGCGCCGACGCCGAGGGCATGGCGCGCCTGGGCCTCAGCGCCGACAGCGTCATCGGCGCGCGCCAGGCCGAATGCGGCTTCGACGCCTGGGTGCGTGACGACGGCCTCTGGGGCGAGGGGCCCGACGGCTTCTACGACCGGCGCCGCTCGCCTTACAACGAATACCTCAAATCCGCGGGCTATCCTTCGGACAACCCTTGGGCGCAGTTCGCCAATGCGGGCATCGACGCGCACGGCGACATCGCCTCGGGCTGGATGTTCGCCAACGCCGACCGCCCCGCCAACATCCGCGAAGAGGACAGCGAGACGCCTTGGCTGACCCGCCGCGCTCTCGACTTCCTCGATCAGGCCGAAGGGCGGTGGTGCGCGCATCTGAGCTATATCAAGCCGCACTGGCCCTACATCGTCCCCGCGCCCTATCACGCGCTCTACGGCCCCGAGACGGTGCCGGAGCCCACCCGACACGCGGTCGAGCGCGAGGATCCCCACCCCGTCTACGGCGCCTATATGGACAACAAGATCGCCGCGGCGTTCCAGCGCGCAGACGTCCGGGCCAAGGTCATTCCCGCCTACATGGGTCTGATCAAACAGTGCGACGACCAGTTGGGCGTCCTGCTCGACCGGCTGGAGGCCACGGGCCGCTTGGCCGACACGATGATCGTCCTGACCTCCGACCACGGCGACTATCTGGGAGACCACTGGCTGGGCGAGAAGGATCTGTTCCACGACTCGTCGGTCAAGATCCCGCTGATCGTCTACGATCCGCGTCCCGAGGCGGACGGCACCCGCGGCACCGTCTGCGACGCACTGGTCGAGTCCATCGACCTGGCACCCACCTTCGTTGAGGCTGCGGGCGGCTCGGTGCCGGACCATATCCTGGAGGGGCGGTCGCTGATCCCCTGGCTCCACGGCGCGGAGCCTGTGTGGCGCACGGCGGTGGTCTCCGAGTTCGACTATTCGGCCACGCCCCAGGCCGTCCGGCTGGGCCTCGCCCCCCGGGACTGCCGCCTCTTCATGGTCTTCGACGGGCGGCACAAGCTGATGCATGCCGAGGGCGGGATGCGCCCGATGCTGTTCGACCTGGCCGAGGATCCGCACGAGTTCCACGACCTGGCCAAGGGCCCCGGGGCAGGCGCCGAAACGGCGCGGCTCTACGAGATGCTGGCGGCGTGGGGGCGGCGGATGGCCCAGCGGGTGACCCGCTCGGACTCCGACATCGCCGGGATGCGCGGCCGCTCGGCCCGCCGCGGTATCCTACCGTTCCTCGTCGACGGCACCGAGGTGCCCGAAGAGCTCACCCGCGTCTACCGCGGCCGCGCGCCCGCCCGCTACACGCCCGAGGACCCGTAACCGGCGCCCCCGCCGCGCTCCCGGGTTAGCTATTGCGACCCCCGAGCCCGCCCGCTATAGCGATCCCGCGGCACCCGTAGCTCAGTTGGATAGAGCGCTGCCCTCCGAAGGCGGATGTCAAGTCTGGCGATGTTTTGGTGTGTTGGAAAAAGGACGTGAATAAACAACGGCTTGGGCGGATATCGGGTTCGCTCTTCATGCCAACGAAAATCTCGCGTAAGCATGGCGTAAGCAATTCGCGAACGGTATGCACCCGTAGCTCAGCTGGATAGAGCGTCGCCCTCCGAAGGCGAAGGCCACAGGTTCGAATCCTGTCGGGTGCGCCATTTCCCCTTAAAGAAACATACTTCTGTCGTATTTTTTGGTCTCCAAACTGCCTTTGGTGCACCATGAAGTAAATGACGGCTCAGCGGACAAAGCGACCCTCCATTGAGAACTTCTGAACGTTTGCTTCATTGAGCTTGATGCGATGTGCCTAGGCCGAAACTAAGCATATGGAACTATGATTTACCTATCTCAGCCAAGTGTCTGCTTCAGCTTTTTTTCAATGAACTCCGTAAAAACATGCACTCTCTTGGAAACCAGCCGTCCAGGAGGCCTGACGGCCCAAATGCTCCATTCAGGTTCGATCGTGAACTTCGGCAAAACGGCAATAAGCGCACCGCTCGACAAGTGGCCTAACACGTCCCATTTTGACTTCAACGCGATCCCAACGCCCGCAACAGCGGCCTCGGTGGCGGCTTCGCCATAGCTGGTCGCAAAATTACCTTCAGTTCGAATATTGATGCTCTTTCCCGTGGGCCCTTTTAGGCCCCAAGTGCGGTTCTCATTGAGCGCTATACAGTTGTGATCAGAAAGGTCTTCAGGACGTAACAGCGTTCCGCTTTGTTCAAGATAGTCTGGCGACGCAACTAGGATGCGTGGATTGTCCGCAATTTTACGTGCCATGAGCGTCGATGGGGCAAGCTCACCTATCCTAAGTGCCAGATCAAAGCCATGTTGGACGATATCGAATTGGGTGTCGCTAAGTTCAAGGTTGATACGAACTTGCGGGTGATCAGTCAAAAATTCACCTATAAACGGTGCGATGTAGCGCCGTCCAAATGACGCTGATGCGGTAACGCGCAGCTCGCCCCGCAATGATGCATCGGCACCCTGCAAATCGATCATGGCGTCTTCGACATCACCAAGTATGCGTTTGGCATGATCCAAGAAGACCTCTCCATCCGAAGACAGAGACACCGAACGGGTCGTTCTGTTCAGAAGCTTGCAATCTAGTTGCGCCTCAAGCGCCTGAATGCGCTGCGAAGCTGTCGTAGCAGAGAACCCGAACTCCAACCCTGCCTTCGCGATGCCACCGAGAGCAGCCACGCGGACAAATAGTTCTAGGGTTTTAAGATCAAAGCTCATTGTCCCGAAATATCAAATAGTCACTGTGAAAGATAGTCAATTATCCTCAGAGGTCAGATTAGCTAAACCACCCCCAGTGAAGCGGCCAACCCCATCGGCCACATCAAGAAAGCAAGACAATGGCACAGATGACCCGAGCCCAAATCGATCAAGGAATGAAACAAGCTCGAATCGAGCGTGCAATCGCGTTTCAAACAGGCATCAAAGCCGTTCGAGCTGCAATCTCATCCATTGGTGGACGAGTAAGCGCAAAGATCACAACTGCAAAACGGTTCAAAAATTACCACACGTAAATCAACTCAAAGGACCAACACCATGACACGCTCTTTTTCTTTTATTTCTGCACTCGCTGTTGCTGGAACATTCGGGACGGCCGCACTTGCGGACTTTGAACTCTCAAGCCCCGATGTAACCGACGGAGCCGCAATTAGCGCTGCACAGTTTGCCAATAGCTTTGGGTGCGAGGGGGATAACGCCGGGCCGACCTTGAACTGGTCGGGCGCCCCAGAGGGCACCCGGGGATACGCCGTTACATTTTATGACAAAGATGCGCCGACCGGCAGCGGTTTTTGGCACTGGGTCGTAACTGATATTCCGGCCTCCGCGACCAGCATATCACCCAACTCAATTCCTGACGGCGCAGTGCAGGGCATTAACGATGCTGGCATTACTGGTTTTATCGGCCCTTGCCCACCGATCGGTCGTACGCACACCTATCAATACACGGTGCATGCGCTGGACACAGATACGCTTGGCGCTCCTGAAGGTGCATCCGGCGCTTTGACAGGGTTTTTCCTGTTCCAGCACACGCTTGAGACGGCAACGCTGAACGTCATTGCAGGCCCGCGCCAGTAAGGGTCAGCGACACAAACTTCGGTCGCGAGGACTTCTTCCTCGTGACCGCCCAAAATCAAATATGGGGACAACACGATGAAAGCCGTAGGATTTACACAATACTTGCCCGTCGAAGACGCCAATGCTTTTCTGGACGTCGAGATAGACAAACCAACACCCACTGGCCACGACATTCTGGTCAACGTCAAAGCCGTCGCGATCAACCCCGTAGATACGAAAGTTCGCGCACCCAAAGATAAGGTTGAAGAAACGCCGCGCGTGATCGGGTATGACGCCTCCGGTGTTGTTGAGGCCGTTGGTCCCGATGTGACGATCTTTAAGCCCGGTGACGAGGTTTATTATGCAGGCGACATCACCCGCTCTGGTACGAACCAAGAGTTTCATTTGGTCGATGCGCGCATTGTGGGGCGCAAGCCCAAGTCGCTGTCGCACGCTGAAGCCGCGGCCCTGCCGCTGACGACGATTACAGCCTATGAATCATTCTTTGATCGGTTGGGCATCGATCGTGATGGCGCAGATGCAGGCCAGTCGATATTTATCATCGGTGCCGGTGGTGGTGTTGGCTCGATTGGCATCCAACTTGCCAAGGCAGCTGGTCTGACAGTCATCGCAACGGCGTCCCGGCCAGAAACGTCAAATTGGGTCAAAGAACTTGGCGCAGACCATGTCGTTAATCACAGAGAAGACATGGTGGCACAGGTCCGCGAGTTGGGAATCCAGCACGTCGATCACATCGCGATCTTCAATGATATGCGCCATTGGGATGCTGCGGTTGAGCTGATCCGTCCTCAGGGTGGCATCGTGTCCATTGATGACACACACCATCCAATGCCTATGGATGGGATGAAGATGAAAGCAGCCAGCTTTCATTGGGAACTGATGTTCGCACGCTCCATGCATCAGACGCCTGATATGATCGAGCAGCACAACTTGTTGTCCTATGTGGCAGATGAGATTGATGCCGGACGCATAAAGACAACGGTGTCCGAAGTGATGTCCCCGATTAACGCGGCCAACATGCGCGAGGCGCACAGGCTGGTCGAAACCGGTCAGGCCAAAGGCAAGATCGTCGTCGAAGGGTTCTAGACATCAGACCAATCCAACCCCGGCGGGTTTTCCCCAACGCGCCGGGGCAATCAACTCCAGCAAAGGAGGAAATGATGGCGTTCTACGAACTCAGACAATACCAGATCAAACCCGACAAAATGGCCGCTTGGTTCGATTTGGTGGAAGGCGAGGTGATCCCCTTCATCGTTTCCAAAGGCATGGTCATGATGGCCAGCTTTCAAGGTGAAACAGATGAAGGCGTCTAAATCTGGATCCGTAGATTTGAGAATGACGACCATTGCGCAGCACTCTATGAAGCGATCTACGAAAGCGATCACTGGAAAACCGTTCTGCCCCCAAAAATCGGCGCCTTGCTCAATCGAGACGCCGCAATCCTCCAACGCATTGTGCCGAAACGCTTGTCGCCAATGCAATAAGTGCACATGAAGGGGCAAAATCCATGTCGACCATCCCAGCCGAGGATCTCAAAATCATCGAACAGAGGCTCTTGTGGCTGTCTCATTGGATGATTCACAACGCCAATCACATTCGCCCAAAGGCTGATGGCATCAAGGTCGGCGGTCACCAAGCGTCATCAGCCTCGATGGTATCTATCATGACGGCCCTCTATTTTTCTGCCCTGCGGCCCGCAGACCGCGTGGCGGTCAAGCCGCATGCGTCGCCTGTGTTTCATGCTATCCAGTATCTGATGGGCAACCAGACGCTTGAGAAGCTGCAAAATTTCCGTGGCTACGGCGGCGCGCAAAGCTACCCAAGCCGCACCAAAGACATTGACGACGTTGACTTTTCGACTGGCTCCGTTGGTTTGGGCGTCGCTGTCACATCCTTTGCCTCCATCGTTCAGGACTACATTGACGCCAAATCTTGGGGTTGTGATCAGCCTATGGGTCGTATGATCGCGCTTGTTGGTGATGCCGAGCTGGATGAAGGCAACATCTACGAAGCTCTGCAAGAGGGCTGGAAAAACGACCTGCGCAATTGCTGGTGGATCATCGACTACAACCGCCAATCGCTCGATGGCGTCGTCCGCGAAGGGTTGTTCAAACGGGTTGAACAAATTTTCGACGCCTTCGGATGGGATGTCGTACGGGTCAAATATGGCCAGTTGCAACGTGCCGCCTTTGAAGAGCCTGGCGGTGACAGACTGCGCAAATGGATCGATGATTGTCCAAATCAGCTTTACTCGGCCCTGACCTATATGGGCGGCGCTGTGTGGCGCGAGCGCCTTATGGACGCACTTGGCGATCAAGGAGACGTCAGCGCGCTGATTGAGCGACGCAGCGACAAAGACCTCGCGGATCTGATGGAAAACCTCGGTGGCAATTGCGTGGCGACTATGGCTGAAACCTTCGAAGCCATTGATCACGACCGGCCCGTGTGTTTCCTCGCTTATACCATCAAAGGCTGGGGCACCCCGATTGCGGGTCACAAAGACAATCATGGTGGGTTAATGAATAAGACCCAAATGGCCGAATGGCAGGCCTATATGGGCGTGGCTGAAGGCGCGGAATGGGAGCCTTTTGCAACGATTGAAACCCCAAAGACTTTTAAAGAAAAACTGGCGAAGACCCCGTTTTTCGCCAAGGGCCGTCGTCGGTTCAACGACAGTTTGATCAATGTACCTGCTATCGCATTATCTACTGATCGTGAGATTTCGACACAAATGGCATTTGGCAAAATCCTCGACGATCTGTCAAAGGGCGATAGCGTATTAGCGCAGCGAATCGTCACCACGTCGCCTGATGTGACAGGCACCACCAACCTCGGACCATGGGTTAATCGCCGCAAGCTTTTTGCGCGTGACCCCCAAACCGACACGTTCAAAGCCGAGAACATACCCTCGACCGCTAAATGGGACTTCGCGCCCGAAGGTCAACATATCGAACTTGGCATCGCCGAGATGAACCTTTTTCTTCTGCTGGCAGCAATGGGTCTGTCGCATTCGCTATTCGGCAAGCGGCTGATCCCCATCGGTACCGTCTACGACCCGTTCGTCTCTCGCGGGCTCGATGCGCTGAATTATGCCTGCTACCAAGACGCGCGGTTCATAATCGTGGGCACGCCATCGGGCGTCACACTGGCACCCGAAGGCGGCGCGCATCAATCCATTGCATCACCGCTGATCGGCATGTCGCAAGATGGCCTTGCCGCGTTTGAACCTGCCTTTGCCGACGAGCTTGCCGTGATCATTGAATGGGCGTTCGCCTATTTGCAAAAGGACGGCGAAGGTGACCGGGATGAGCGCACATGGCTGCGCGACGAAACCGGTGGCTCAGTCTACCTGCGCCTGACCACTAACCCGATTGAACAACCCGGCAAACGCGTGGATGACGCGTTCTGCCAAGGGGCGATAGACGGGGCCTATTGGTTGCGCAAACCAGGTCCATCTTGCGAAGTCGTGATTGCTTATCAAGGGGCTGTAGCCCCCGAAGCGATCAAGGCTGCAGGCATTATTGCAGACGGCCGCCGTGATGGAGGTGTGCTTGCTGTCACGTCCGCCGATAGGTTGAACGCTGGATGGACAGCCGCGCAAAGGGCAAGGTTAAATGGCAACCCAAACGCACAGTCACATATTGAGGCACTACTGAGCGACCTCCCCCGGAACTGTGTGTTGGTCACCGTTATTGATGGGCATCCTGCGACCCTGTCTTGGCTAGGTGCCGTTCACGGGCATCAAACCATTCCACACGGCGTCGAGCATTTTGGACAAACTGGATCAATCGCTGAGCTCTATCGCCATTTCCGACTTGATGCCGCTTCACTGGTGCGATCGGTGAGCGAACTTACTGACGGTCGCAGGATTTAGGGTCGTCAGGTAAACATGCCGCCCATCATGCCGACTGCAAGCACTGCGCGCAGGCGTGCAAGACCCGCGCTGAAGCCTGCGAGGCGGCGCTGAAAACGTTGAACTGAGAAACAGACATTCAATCGGCGCGGCAGGTGTCGCGTCGGCTTCGATATTTCGGCGAGCTGCCAGAGCGAAAGTTTGCCAAACACAGTTGAGCATGCACAGGCGCGCAACAATGCCTGATGGCAAATCTGTCAGAACACCAAAGATCTCGCGTTGCGACACCGGAAAGGAGGAAAAGACGGACCGTGAGCTCTATCGATCGCTCAGATGTGCCGGTTTCCAAGTCGGCGATTAGTCTAGACGGTGCCGTAGCCGGTGTCGAAGTGCGACACCTGAGATATGTGATCGCAGCGGCTGACCAGGGCAGTTTTTATCGCGCGGCCATGGCACTTGACGTCGAGCAGTCCGCCATCAGCCGACGTATTCGGGATGTGGAAGATCGTTTGGGAGTTTCCCTGTTTATGCGTCACTCCGGCGGCGTCGATTTGACCAATGCAGGACAGAAGTTCATCAATCACGCAAGACTTGCGCTTAAGCAGATTGACCTAGCGATAAAGCTGGCGGGGTCGGCCGGGCGTGGGGAACACGGCATAATTCGGGTTGGATTATTTTCATCCCTTGCATCCGGCTTTATCGCGGATTTGCTCAAGACTTATGAAAGCAGTGAAACTGGTGTTCATATCGAATATCTCGAAGGAGCTCCAAGCGAGCACATTGCCGCTATTCGACGCTTTCGGATCGATGTCGCGTTTCTCACAGGCCAAACTGCGCCGGCAGGTTGTGAAACCGAACATCTTTGGATCGAAAAGGTCTTCGCGGTCTTGTCTGCGAGCCATCCGCTCGCTGCAAAGGGATCGATCGGTTGAGCAGACCTGAAGGACCAACACTTTCTGGTCAGCGAAACGGATCCCGGTCTTGAGATTCATGATTTTCTCATCAAGAACTTGGCGGATCTCGGACAGCATCCAAGCGTGGAATGCTGCGCGGTGGGCCGCGACAACCTTATGCAGATTGTCTCTGTGAACCTGTCGGGCCGTATTGAGTATGCGGTTGCTTAGCATTGTTGACTCAGCGTGGCGTGGTTGCCGACCTTTCAACTTGATTCCGCCGGGCCATGCCCGATCTTGCTCCTTTTTCTCACGGACATCCCCATCGCACGCCATTGGTCATTAGGCCTAGGCAGCACGTCCATGACGTAGTCAGAAGTCAGAGCACACTATCCGAACAAACCAAATAATGTTTTCGGTTCAGTCCCCATTATTTGAGTTCTTTGATTCGACTAAATGTCGTTGTGAGAAAGTTAAAGAGGACGTCGCTGTGATGGATCGCCGAGAATTGTTGAGAGGAGCTTCCGCCATTGGTGTGGGCCCCTCGCGCAACCGTCGTTGATCGGACAATTCCCAAGTACATCGCCGCGCTTACGAGCAATAATTTCTTAGAACATAAGGAGAAGAGCCATGCATCCCACCCGAAACACATTGCCGAACAACACGCGCAAAGTGTCGATCTCTCTTTTGCAGAACCGGCTTCATGACGCGATTGATCTGACAGCCCAGGCCAAGCAAGCGCACTGGAATGTGAAGGGCCCGAGCTTTATAGCTCTACATGAACTTTTTGACACTATTCATGGAGAACTCGACAGTCATGCGGACCTGATAGCCGAGCGACTTGTGTCACTCGGCGGTCAGGCGCATGGGACCGTGCGGGCTGCGGCGGCTGGTTCCAGTCTTGAAGAATATCCACTCAAGGCAAGCACACAAGAGGATCACATCGCTGCCTTATCGTCTGCGCTTGCGAAATTTGGTGAATCCGTTCGGATAGCGATCGATGAAACCGCAAACTGCGGCGATCAAGACACGTCCGATCTCTTTACCGAGATTTCCAGGGCCATCGACAAGTCGCTCTGGTTCGTCGAAGCGCATCAATCATAACTTTAAGAGGATGCAATCGCGCGGCCCATAAGGACGGCCTGAACGTCTTAACGCTGACGAGGGACAGCACAGCGACGACAAAAGCCGTGGCGTCAAAAATCGGAAAAGCTGACTTCAGAGTGGGCGTCTCACCCGCTGACAAATTCAACATCTTCAATTATGACCATCCCCAAGAACAGCAGCGGAACCTGGCGGAAG
Organism: Rhodobacteraceae bacterium CCMM004; assembly: GCA_004005435.1. Classification (GTDB taxonomy): domain Bacteria; phylum Pseudomonadota; class Alphaproteobacteria; order Rhodobacterales; family Rhodobacteraceae; genus CCMM004. Next base: position 42,847 of record RZWH01000010.1, read on the forward strand.
CGAAGGTATCAGCGTATCGAGATCTTCGATTTGGAGGTTCTGGTTCTAGCAGCGGAGTCAGGCAGCTTTCGCGGAGTGAGCGCGCAGGTTGGAGTTGGCCAACCTGCGGTCACGCGACGGATACAAAAGCTCGAGGACACTTTCGGAGTATCTCTGTTCGAGCGCAGCCCTACAGGCGTAAGGCTGACTAATGCGGGATGGAGGTTTCTCTGTCGGGTCCGGCGCATCCTGAGTGAACTCAAGCTTGCTATTGCCGATGTCGAAACCGCCGGAGTAGGTGGCAATGGAGAAATCAACTTCGGATTGACGGATTCCCTGTCGAATGGGCTGTTTCACCAAATCCTCTCGGAGTTCTTTGACAATCATCCGGAAGTCCAGCCAAACTTCGTGCAGGCAGATCTTGGCGAACTCGAAACTCTGCTGAATCACAGGATGATCGACATCTTGTACGGACCTGTGAATACGTCCTTCACTGACAGTGATATCCTGCCGGTTGCTAACCAGCAGATCTACCTAGCCGTTTCTCACAACAACGGTCTTGCCGCGCGACAATGGGTCTCTTGGGCTGATGTAGCTGGTTTGGTTTTAATGGTGGGGACCGAAGACCCCGGACCAGTGTTTGAAACCTATGTTCGCCCTGGATTTCGGAAGCATCATGACGGAATCAAGGTCAAGCGCCACAACCTTGACCGTAAAGGCATCTTGAACCTCGTAGAGATGAACCTTGGTTCCACATTAATTTGGGAGGATCCACGCAGGATAGGACACAACGACCTTATATACATTCCTGTATTGGAAGCGGGTGTCGCTCAGCGCATTCAATACTCGCTCAAATGGCATGCTAAAAACGACAATCCCGCTCTCCGACGTTTTATCTCTCTAGCGCGGATTAAGGCGAAGAAGAACGGCGCTCTTTCCTGAGCTTCGCGAACCCCCGGTCTGTCTTCATGAACCGCTCGAGCATGGGTGCGATGAGCTTGGTGGTTTCCAGCTTCTGTCCATTCTCAACACCGAGGATCTCCGCATAGGCCGTCAAATCACGATGCACTTGCGCAGGCAGTTCCACGGTGAGCTTGACCGGCTTGTCGTCGCGAATATCGCCCAGCTTCAACTTGCTCATCGCGTGTCTCCTTGAGGTTCGAGGATAAGATCGCGGGTCACCATTACGCGCACGGGAAACCCCGGCCGGACCGTGAGCGTGGGCGGGATGTTGAGCTGGCGCTGGACGATGGCCTCGCCCGCGCGGGCGATCGTATCCTGGGTGCCGTCGCGGATTGCGTCGGCAATCTCATCGCCACCATCTTCACCGGTCTCGAGGCCGATATTAAGGATCGTGGCGAGACCGGCCGCGCGAAACAGTTGGCCCCAATGGTTGTCGACACCGTCTTCGAGCCCGGCATATCCCGCCTGATCCGTACCGGGCTGGCGTTCGAGCACGATGGAGCGTCCGTCTGGGAGTATCAATCGGGTCCACGCCAAGAGGACACGCCGCTGACCGGTTTCCACACGGCTATCATATTCGCCGAGTAGCCGCGCGCCCTGCGGGATCAGCAGGAACTGGCCGGTCGGGCTGTCATAGACATTGGCTGTGACCTGCGCGGTGATCTGTCCCGGAAGATCGGACCGCAGGCCGGTCAGAAGTGCAGCCTCGATGACCGATCCCGCTTGCAGAACGTAAGGGCTTGGCGGAGCCTGCAGCCGATCTGCGGCGGTGGTCCTCCGGTCGACCTCACGATCCAAGAAGGTTTCCTTTCGTCCCGTCATGTCCGGTTGCCGTGTCTGCCCGACAGATGCCGGGAATAGACCTTGTTGCCCGTGCGTTGGAGGTGTCATGGGTGCGATCGGTTGCTGCGCAACACCCGCGCCGCTCGTCCTTGCATCGGCGAAGAGAGTTGCGAGCCGCGCCGCCTCCGCTTCCTGCAACCGCAGTTGCTCTTCGGGATCAACGGCGGGGCCGGTGGCCGGCACGACCGGCACGGGTTCACCCCGCCGCTGCGCAGAAAGAACCGGGCGTCCCAGCTCTCCTGGAAGCGGTGGCCCGAGTTGTGGGATCGACGCGTAGTCGCGCGGCAGACCCAAAAGACCCTCGGCCTCCTGGACTCGTTCCGTCGAGAAGAGTTCTGACGGCCCATCGCCCGGATCAGATCCTTGCAAGGCGACAATCAGGATCGAACCAATGCCGAGCCCGCCCACGACGGCGAGAACCGTGATGGCCTTGCGCGAGAGCCGCATGACGCGTGGCGGATCGGGCCGCAGGCGCAGTTCCTTGGCGATGTCCTGTTCGGTGCGTGGCGGCTCTTCGGGGCGGTCGTCTTGTTGCTGGTTTTCGGTGCCGGTCATGGCTCAGCGGTCCTCATCGGGACGCCACGCGGAAACCACGCGTTCCGCGCTCTGCTCGCTGCGCCGGACTCCATCGGTCCGCACGATCCGGACGACGCGCTGGCGGTCTCCGAGACGCAACTCGGCTGCGGCGAAGAGCCGGTCAACGATCATGTAGTTGCGCCGGATGCGGTAATTGACGAGCTGGCCGTCCCCTTCCGGTCCGATCACGAAGAGCGGCGGCATCTCGCCCTGGCCGATCCCGCGTGGGAACTCGATGAAGACCTGTCGTCCGTCATCGAAGGCCCGGCGCGGCCGCCAGGGCGCGCGATCCCCCGTTATCCGGTAGCGGAAATTGATGTCGTCGAGATCGACATTGCGCCCGATCGGAAGGCTGGCTTCCGCGCGATCGTTCTGGCGGCGCAAGGCGATCAGTTCGTCTTCGGGGTATTGCCAGGATACCGAAGCCATATAGGCCTGCGGCGTCGCGCGCAGCTCCAGGTGATAGGTGCGCCGGTCGGTGTTGATGACCAGATTAGTTACGAGGTCGGGCCGTGTCGGCTTCACGAGCACATGAATGCGGCGGTTATCGCCGGAGCCGCTCTCGGTGTCGCCGATGATCCATCGTGCAGTGTCGCCTGCTGCGATCGGGCCACTCCCAACAAGGCTCTCACCCGCCTGTAGCGCGATGTCCGTGACCTGGCCGGGAGAGGTGTAGACCTGATAGAGCGCCCCGGAGCTGTAGGGATAGAGCTGGACGGCGTTGATGAAGCCGTCGCGGACCGGTTCGATCCGGGCGGCTGCGTTGGCGTTGGTCACGCGCTCTGTTGGTTCCGCCGCTTCTGCCGGCCGATCGTCGGCATCGACCCGCATGAGCTGGCCGGGCAGCGGTAAAGGCTCGGGTGTCTCGACGATCCGAACGGGCCGCGCCGGTTCCGCGATCAGCGTTGCGGCGACCGGATCGTCATATGCGATCTCCGGTGGTTTGAAGGTGGCGCACCCGGCCAGCATCGAGCCGGCGAGTAGTGTCGTGATGGAAAGTTTGCCTGACATGCAGATTTGGCGTGTTATGCAATCACTCATTGGGCGTTCTCCCTTGACCAGTTGATGGCGTGGACGAAGACGCCGAGGGGGTTTTTGCGGAGGCGTTCGGCATCGCGGGGTGGTTGGACGACGACGCTAAGGATGCCGGTCCAGCGTTCGGTGACGGCGAGCTGTCCGTTGACGTAGCGGCGTTCGGTCCAGGCGACGCGGAAGCTGGAGTCGGAGGCGCGGATGACGCTGGAGATCTCGGCTGTGACCTGGACCTCACCGACGCTTGCGAAGGGGTTATTCTCCCGGGCGAAGTCGTTGAGGGCGACAGAGCCTCGATCGGTGGTGAAGTCGTAAGCACGCAACCAGTTCTGACGCAGGACTATGGGATCGGCGGGCACCTGGCGGACATTCTCGATGAAGCGCGCGAGGTGGAAGGCGATCTGCGGATCGGTGGGGCGGTAGTTAGCGGTGGCGGGTGCCACGGCTTGGGCTGCCCCAAGTCGATCGACCTCGACGACATAAGGGACGATCGTGCCTTGTGTGGACTGCCAGACCAGCGCGAGACCGAAGGTCGCGGTGGTGGCGAGGCACCCGATGGCCATGAAGCGCCAGTTTCGCGCTTGGACGCGTGCCGAGCCCATGCGCTCATCCCAGACCTGGGCGGCTTTCTGGTAGGGAGTCACCGGTTCCGGGGTCTTGGCGTATCGCACGCTGGGTCGCTTGAATTTCATGATCTCTCCGAAAGGCTGATGGCCGTGCCCGCGCCGCCGCCATCGCCGGAGCGGATGGCGTGGGCGGCGACGGCAGTGCCGTGTTGCAGGCTCTGTTGGCGCTTCATGCGGCGTGCCCAGGCGGGCGGTCCGTCATTTGCAGGCGTCGGCATGGAAGACGGGGAATTGCTGAACTTTCCGCCGGTGGCCTCGAAGGCGGCGCGCGAGCCCGAGCGATAGCTGTCGCCGACGGCGCGTTTGAGCGGGCTGATAGCGGTATTGACGCCCGCCTGACCAACGGCGGCCATGCCGCTCGCAGCCTTCCCGGTCGTGGACGTGCCCGAGGCTGCACCGATCTTGAACGCGGTCGAGGCGCCGCCAGCGACGGCGGACCCACCGCGCAGAGCGGCTCCACCGGCGGCCCCGGCCATCTTCGCGCCCGCGAGGCCGCCTGCGACCACGCCGCCTGCTGCGAGACCGGCGCCGACCGCCGCGCCTGCGCCCAACTGCGGCCCGCCGGAGACGATACCGTTGGCAATGCCGGGGCCGAAGATGCCGAGGGCCAGCAGCGACAGGGCTGCGAGAACGACGGCCATCGCGTCCTCGATGGTCGGCTCGCCCGTGAACCCTGCGGTGAACTCGCCGAAGATCGTCGAGCCGATGCCGACGATGACGGCGAGCACAAGCACTTTGACTCCCGAGGAGATCACCAGCCCGAGCACGCGCTCGGCCATGAAGGCGGTCTTGTTGAAGAGCCCGAAGGGCACGAGGATAAAGGCTGCGAGCGTCGCGAGCTTGAACTCGATCAGCGTGACGAAGAGCTGGATCGCGAGGATGAAGAAGGAGAGCAGCACGACGATCCAGGCGAAAAGCAGGATCGAGATCTGGATGAAGTTCTCGAAGAAGGAGACGAAGCCCATCAGGTCGGCGATGGATTCCAAAATGGGCTGACCGGCTTCGAGCCCGACGGCGGCGATGCGTCCCGGCTGCAAAAGTTCACCCGCGCCGATCGCGCCGCCGGTGGCGACGAGGCCCAGCCCCGCGAAGCTCTCGAAGACAATCCGGGCGAGCGCATTCCAGTTGCTGATGATGTAGGCGAAGACACCGACGAAGAGCGTCTTCTTGACGAGGCGGGCGATGATGTCGTCGTCCGCACCCCAAGCCCAGAAGAGAGCGGCGAGCGTGACGTCGATCACGATGAGCGTGGTAGCGAGGAAGGCGACGTCGCCGCCGAGCAGGCCGAACCCACTGTCGATATAGGTCGTGAAGACCTCAAGGAACCGATCGATGACACCGACGCCGTCCATGACCTACTCCGTGTCCGAGTTGTTGATGGAGGTGCCGAAGAATCGGCGGCGGTTCTCCTCCCAGGCGGCTTGGCAGGTTGTGTAGGTTTCGAGCGCCTCCGGGCTCAGCGCCCGGCAGCGTTGCAGCGTGGCCCGAAGCGGATCCTCCGAAACCACCGCCGCCGGATCGGCCGCACGCTCTTCTTCTAGGGCGCGCTGGAGTTCCATCGCCGCCGTGAGCGCGGCGATCGCACCCAGGGCGGTGGCGATGCTTTTCAGCGTGGTTTCGGCGGACAGCTTCATCGCGGCCTACCGGAACATCCGCACGGTGGTCGGCTCGTAGCCGGAACTGTAGTCGAGGAAGCGGTCGAGGTTCTCGCGCGCCTGCGCTTCGGCCGTCGCCACCCGCGCGGCTTCCAGCGATTGCGCGCGGTTCTGCGCGGCGATGGCCGCCGTCAGGTCAGAGATCTGCTGGCTCTGGAGCGCTAGAAGCTGATTGCCAGCTTGCGTAGCCTGCAATGCGCCGGTCGCGGCCTGGCTGCGACCAACGAGCGCCTGCATCTCGGCACGGGCGGTCTCAATGTTGCCGACGACGCCTGCCTGGACCTTGAGGGCATCCTCGAACCCGGCGACCGAGGTACGCCAACGATCCTGCGCGCCCGCGATCATCTCGTCGAAATCGCCGCGCGCGGCTGCCGCGCCGTAATCCTGGGTGAAGGCCTCGTCGATGGTCGCTACGTCATGGGCGATGCGCTGTGCCTCGCCCAGAAGTTGCTGCGTTTGCTGCACCGAGGATTGCAGGCGCGAGAGGGAGGAATAAGGCAGGCTCGCGAGATTACGGGCCTGGTTGACCAGCATCTGTGCCTCGTTCTGGAGCTGGGCGATCTGGTTGTTGATCTGCTCCAGCGTCCGCGCGGCGGTCAGAAGGTTTTCGGCATGGTTGGTCGGGTCGTAGACGATCCCGCCGAACCCGCCGCCGAAGAATGCGTGGGCGGGCGGTGCCGTGGCCGGGGTCAGCGCGATCGCGCTCGACAGTAGCAGGGCTGCGGCAGCGCGTCCGGCGAGTTTACGTGTCTTCATTCTGAACATTTTCAGTCTCCTTTTCGGTCGTGGGGGATGGGGTGGCCTCGATCATGGCGTCGGAAGGACCGAGCAATTCGGTGGCCCAGCCGAGATCGCGCCGGGCGAGCCAGGCGGCGGCAAAGCCGTCACGCCCGTGCTCTTCGAGGATCGGGTCGATGGCGGCGTGATCGGATTTCGAGGAAGCCGCCGTGAAGGCGAGCGCGACCTCGCCGAGACCGAGCGCAAAGAGCCGATTGCCGCGGCGTGACTGGCAGTAATAATCGCGCTTCGGCGTCGCGCGTGCGATGATCTCGATTTGCCGGTCGTTCAGGCCGAAGCTGCGATAGGTTGCCGCGATCTGCGGCTCGAAGGCGCGCTCGTTGGATAGGAAGATGCGGCTCGGGCAGCTCTCGACGATGGCGGGCGCGATGTCCGAACCCTCGATATCGGCGAGCGATTGGGTGGCGAAGATGACGGAGGCGTTCTTCTTGCGGAGCGTTTTCAGCCATTCGCGCAGTTGCGAGCCAAAGGTTGCGTCGTCCAAAGCGAGCCAGCCCTCGTCGACGATGATTAGGCTCGGCCGCCCGTCGAGGTGGGCTTCTATGCGGTGGAAGAGATAGACGAGGACAGCGGGAGCAGCGGCGGAGCCGATCAAGCCCTCGGTCTCGAAAGCCTGGAAGTCGGCTGTGCCGAGAGCTTCGCTTTCCGCGTCGAGCAAGCGCCCGAACGGACCGCCGAGGCAGAACGGGGCCAACGCGCGTTTCAAATCGTTTGATTGCAGCAAGACCGAGAGGCCGGTCAGCGTGCGCTCCTCGATCGGGGCCGAAGCCAGCGATGTCAGAGCCGACCAGAGATGATCCCGTGCGACCGGGTCGATGGTGACGCCTTCTCGCGCGAGCAGCCCGGCGAGCCAGTCCTGCGCCCAGCTGCGTTCCGCCGCATCGTCGATCCGCGCGAGCGGTTGCAGCTGGACCGCGTCGTCTTCGTCCGACAGCGCCAGGCCAAGGTCTTCCCAATCCCCGCCGCAGGCCAGGGTTGCGCAGCGGATCGAGCCGCCGAAATCGAAAGCGAAGATCTGCGCGCCTTCATAGCGGCGAAATTGCAGCGCCATAAGCGCCAGCAGCACGGACTTGCCCGCGCCAGTCGGTCCCACGACGAGCGTATGGCCGACGTCACCCACATGGGTAGAGAAGCGAAACGGCGTCGAGCCTTGGGTCTCGGCGTAGAAGAGCGGCGGGCCGTCCAGATGATCGTTGCGCGCCGGCCCGGCCCAGACCGCTGAGATCGGGATCATGTGGGCGAGGTTCAGTGTGGAGATCGGCGGCTGACGGACATTAGCATAAAGATGCCCCGGCAAGGAGCCGAGCCAAGCCTCCACCGCGTTCAGCGTCTCCGGGATGCAGGTGAAGTCGCGACCCTGCACGACCTTCTCGGCGAGCTTGATCTTGGCGTCCGCTGCGCGCTCGTCTTCGTCCCAGACGGTGATGCTTGCGGTGACATAGGCCGCGCCGACGATATCGCTTCCCAGCTCTTGTAGCGCTTCGTCTGCATCGAGCGCCTTGTTGTCGGCGTCCGAGTCCAGAAGCGTCGAGGCTTCGTTGGTCATCACCTCCTTGAGGATCGCGGCGACCGATTTGCGCTTGGCGAACCATTGGCGGCGGATGCGGGTGAAGAGCTTGGTCGCGTCAGTCTTGTCGAGACAGATGGCGCGCGTTGCCCAGCGATACTCGAAAGCCTGCGCGTTGAGCTCGTCGAGCAGGCCGGGCCAGGTCGAGGTCGGAAACCCGACGATGGACAGCGTGCGCAAATGCGCGTTGCCGAGCTTCGGAGCTAGACCGGCGACCAACGGCTCGTCGGCGAGATATCCGTCCAGATGCATCGGGGTTTCGGGGACGCGGACGGCTTGCCGCCGCGTCGAGATCGTCGAATGCATGTAAGAGAGGGTGTCCTCGTCGGTGAGCCAAGCGGCTTCCGGCATGAATCCTTCGAAGAGGTCGAGCAGCCGATCGCTGCGGGACCGAAACGCGGCGAGATGCTCGCGCGGGTTTGCACCCTTGCTCGGTGCATCCTCGAACAGCCATCCGCTGGCGCGGCTTGTGTCGTCCGCAGGCGGCATCCAAGTCAGCGTCAGGAAATAGCGGCTCTCATAGTGGGATGACGCTTCCTCGAACTGCGCGCGGCGCTCTGCATCGACCAGCGCCGAGACCGGATCAGGAAACTCGGAGAGCGGATACTCGCGTGCCGGGATGCGCTGTGCTTCGACGAACACGGCCCAGCCCGACCCCAGACGTCGAAGCGCGCTGTTGAGGCGGGCCGCGGTCGAGACCAATTCCGATGGCGTCGCGGAGTCGAGGTCCGGTCCCCGGAAGGCTGCCGTCCGCTGGAAGCTGCCGTCCTTGTTGAGGATGACGCCGTCAGCAATCAGCGCGGCCCAAGGCAGGAAATCCGACAGCAGCGCGGCTTTGGAACGGTATTCGGCGAGGCGCATCATCGGGTCACACCCCCATCCAGGTCGGATAACGGAGGTGGCGGCGCGCGACGTCTGCGATCTGCGCGTCATGCTTGGCAGCATAGACCGCGAGCATGTGGCCGATGGCCCAAAGAACGAGCCCGACGAGCCAGAGGCGGAGGCCCAGACCCACGGCTGCCGCTATGGTGCCGTTGGCGATCGCGATGGTTCGCGGTGCGCCGCCCAGGAGGATCGGCTCAGTCAGTGCGCGATGCACGGGCGCGGTGAAGCCGGGGATATCGGTCGGATCGCTCATACGAGGACGCCGCCGCCGAAGGAGAAGAAGGACAGGAAGAAGCTCGATGCGGCGAACGCGATCGACAGACCGAAGACGATCTGCACGAGCCGACGCGCGCCACCCGAGGTGTCGCCGAAAGCGAGCGTCAGACCGGTGATGATGATGATCATGACCGCGACGATCTTAGCGACCGGGCCTTCGATCGATTCGAGGATAGCCTGGAGCGGCGCTTCCCAGGGCATGCCGGAGCCTGCGGCCTCGGCCTGTCCGGTGGCCAGCAGGAAGCCGACCGCAGCGGCGCTCACATAGATTGGCCAGCGGGGATAGAGGAGATTGAGTCGGGTGGTCATGTGGCGGTTCCTTTCGGGTTGTCGAGAAGGGAGTGGAGCGCGTAGTCGCCGGCGTCGGTGAGGCCCGTGACGCGTGCGAGATCCGCAAGGCGGCGATCGCTGCCGCGTCCTTGAAGGACGGCGAGCACATCGATCGTTTCCGCGATCAGGGCACGCGGGACGGTGACGACGGCTTCCTGGATGAGCTGTTCGAGGCGGCGCAGCGCGCCGATGGCCGAGCCCGCGTGGATGGTGCCGATCCCGCCCGGATGGCCGGTTCCCCAGGCTTTGAGAAGATCGAGGGCTTCGGACCCGCGCACCTCACCGATGGGGATGCGATCCGGGCGCAGGCGAAGAGACGAGCGGACGAGATCAGACAGCGTCGCGACGCCGTCCTTGGTGCGCAGGGCGACCAGATTGGGCGTTGTGCATTGGAGCTCGCGCGTGTCCTCGATCAAGACGACGCGATCGGAGGTCTTGGCCACTTCGGCCAGCAGCGCATTGGTGAGTGTCGTCTTGCCCGTGGATGTGCCGCCTGCGACGAGGATATTGGCTCGGGATGCGACGGCTTCGCGCAATGCACCGGCTGCGGCGGAGTCCATGATCCCGGCGCGGACATAATCGTCTAGCGTGAAGACAGCGACGGCGGGCTTGCGGATCGCGAACGTGGGCGCGGCGACGACCGGAGGGAGCAATCCCTCGAAGCGGTCGCCGGTTCTGGGTAGCTCGGCGGATACTCGCGGCGCGTCCGCATGGACTTCGGCTCCCACATGATGGGCGACGAGGCGAACGATCCGCTCGCCATCGTCGGCGGTAAGCGTGGCGCCCGTATCGCAGAGACCCTCGCCGAGCCGGTCGACCCAGAGGCGTCCGCATGGATTGAGCATCACTTCGACGACGGCGTCCTCGTCGAGCCAGGCGGCGATATCGGCGCCGAGCGCTGTGCGGAGCATGCGGGAACCGCGCTCGATCGCTGCTGATTTGAGAGTGTGGACGGTCATTGGCGGCCCCGCATCTGGTTACGGGGTCGATCAAGAAGACCGCTAAAGGATCAGTCGCAACAGGTTTGAGGGCGTAGTAGTGTGGTGGCGTAGAGAGGCAGGCATAAGCGCATTTTGCATGAAGTCGCGATGGCTTCAGACAGTGGATGTTCGGTCTGGTATGTCGTCCGAGACTTCCTTGGTAAGCGTTTTTCCCTTTGCGAGTCGCCGCCCAAGTGCCTCCACGAACCCGTCATAGCGTTCCTTGCCTGTGGACTGTGCCGCCTCGCGCATCTCGTCGGGCAATGGCGGCGTGGTCGTCAGCCAGAACTTGATGAAGAGCGCCATCGCCTCGTTCCCGATAGACTGATTTCGTTCCAACCGCTCGACCGCGCGGGTCAGCCGATCGAGGCGGCGAACAATCGCCGCCTCCCGCTGATCGGCTCCATCGGGCGACAGGAATGCGGCGAGCGCCGCTTCCACGATTTGCGATTTCGAGACCTTCCGGCGGGCGGCCAACGCCTCCAGTTCACCCGACAGAGCCGGATCGAAATACACATTCAGGCGGTCTTTCTTCACGGCCACATCCTAGAGCTCGATCCCGTCATCGGGATCGAGCGAAGCCTGCCGTGCGACCGTGCCAAACCGGTCACGCATGGCCTTGGCGCGCTGTGCATCATCCTCCGGTTCGTCATCGAGATCGGCGAACTCGCTGCGTGCCGGAGCCGGTTCGGGCGCGATGTCTTCATGTTCCGGCAAGTCAGGTTCGCGACGGACACCACCATCGGTGTCGTCCGTTGTTGACTTTCGCTTCTTCGGTGGCGGCGCAGCGATCGGTTCGCAGCCGCTCCAATCGTCTGCCGTGCTGCTAACTGAGTCATCCCTGGCAGTGCGATCCGGCGGCGGCGCAATCCGAGCCTTGAACTGGGGATCGGTATAGTAGCGCGCTTTCTCCGCGCGCACCGGCGGCGAACCTGAGACCAGCACGATCTCTTCGGTCGGCGGCAGTTGCATCATTTCGCCGGGGGTGAGCAGCGGCCGCGCCGTCTCCTGGCGCGAGACCATCAGATGCCCAAGCCAGGGGGACAGCCGATGTCCGGCATAGTTCTTCATCGCGCGCATCTCGGTCGCTGTCCCGAGCGCGTCTGATACGCGCTTGGCCGTGCGCTCGTCGTTTGTTGCGAAGGCGACGCGAACATGGCAGTTGTCGAGGATGGCATTGTTCTGCCCATAGGCCTTCTCGATCTGATTGAGGGACTGCGCGATGAGGAACGCCTTGATCCCGTAGCCCGCCATGAAGGCGAGTTGGCTCTCGAAGAAGTCGAGTCGGCCAAGAGCGGGGAACTCGTCGAGCATGAGGAGCATGCGATGATTGCGCTCGGCGTGCAGGTCTTCAGTCAGCCGGCGACCGATCTGGTTGAGCACCAGACGGATGAGTGGCTTCGTGCGGGAGATGTCAGAGGGCGGCACGACGAGATAGAGCGTCACCGGCCTGTCGCCGGTCACGAGATCGTCGATGCGCCAGTCGCAGCGACGCGTTACACTAGCCACGACCGGATCGCGATAGAGCCCGAGAAAACTCATCGCCGTCGAAAGCACGCCCGATCGTTCATTTTCGGATTTGTTCAGGAGTTCCCGCGCGGCTTGTGCGACGACCGGATGCGGGTGGTCGCCGAGATGTGGCGTCCGCATCATCGCCGCGAGCGTTGACTCGATCGGACGCTTCGGATCGGAGAGAAAGGCCGCGACGCCCGCCAGAGTCTTGTCGGCTTCGGCATAGAGAACATGCAGGATCGCACCGACCAGAAGCGAGTGGCTGGTTTTCTCCCAATGGTTCCGCCGTTCGAGCAGCCCTTCGGGATCGACCAGGATATCCGCGACGTTCTGGACGTCGCGCACCTCGGTGTCGCCGCGCCGCACTTCGAGCAGCGGGTTGTAGGCCGCCGATTTTGCATCGGTCGGGTCGAAGAGCAGCACCCGGCTGAAGCGGGAGCGGTAATTCGCCGTGAGCTGCCAGTTCTCACCCTTGATATCGTGGACGATCGCCGAGCCCGGCCAGGTTAGAAGTGAGGGTACGACCAATCCGACTCCCTTGCCGGATCGCGTCGGCGCAAAGCACAGCACGTGCTCTGGGCCATCGTGTCGGAGATAGCGGGACTGGCAGCGCCCGAGCACCACGCCATCGTCAACGAACAATCCCGCCTCGCGCATATCTTTCTCTGTCCCCCAGCGAGCGGAGCCGTAGGTCGTCACATTGCTCGCTTCGCGGGCGCGCAGGACGGAGAGGAAGATCGCGACACCGACGGCAGCGATACCACCGGCCCCTGCGATGATCGCGCCTTCCATGAAGACGCGCGGCGCATAGGCGTCGTACCAGTACCACCAAACGAAGACGTTCCATGGCGGGTAGATCGGTAGGCCCAAGATGGTCGTTAGCGGGTCTCCCAGTTCGGATTGGAAGCCGAGCCGGAAGGCCACCCATTGCGTCGCGGCCCAAACGAAGAGCAGCGCTACGCCCGTGACGATGAGAATCTGGCCCCAGAGGATGGCGGTGGCCGGTGATGCGTGCTTCTTCGAGGTCAAAGGGTTCTCCGGGTCAGATCGACAGGCCACGCTTGCGGCCGAGCGACCAGTCGATGCCACCGCCTGCCGTGACGGTCCCTGAGACGGTCTGGCCGAGATGCTTTTCGAGCTGGGGTTTCCAGGGGACGAGTTCGAAGCCCATCCCGTCATCGATCATGGCGAAGCGGCCCGACGCGAGATCGAGGCGTTGCTTGTAGATGCCCGCAATGGGCTCGCCGTCACCGGACTTTCGGAAGAACAGGCCCGTGTCGTTGGCGATCTTGCTTGCGGCTCTATCGAGATCGCGCTGGCGCAGCGTCTTTAGAAGATCGCGCGCGAAGGTGACGCGCTGACCTTGGCGCGTCGCCAGACCTTGACCGACCAAATGCTCGGCTCGGTTTTCCAGAGCGTCGCGGACCTCGGCTCCGAACCCGCTCTGCGCGAACGGCGCGCGGGCCTTGGCGAGCGCCAACCGATCGACCCAGGTCGCGCCATCGGCGTCGACTTGTTTCTCGAGTGCGATGTCCGATCGGCCGACCAAGGCAAGGCGTCGCGGTCCTCCATCCTTCCCGGCCCAGCTCCGCGTCTCGACGATCCCGCCGAGAGGCGTGTCGCCGGTGAGATCGAGATCGCGAAAGCGCAGATGATGGAGACGGCCATCGACCGCGTCGATGACCGCGTAAGCTTCACCCGAGAGTTCATTGTGCAGGCCTCGGTCGACCAGCTTGCCGAGGATGGGAGTGTCCGGCTGTCCTTCGATGGCGAAGTCGGTTTGTGCGCGAGCCTGACCACCCATCGAACGGTGCATCGTCTTGATGATGTCGCCGCGCACGGCCATCTCGCGCAGCGTGTCTTCCATGCCGGGCTTGAACTGCCAGACCGAGGGCGCGAGCTTTTCGGCGAGGCCAAAGCGCTCGAGAGTTTGTGCGCGCCCGATCATTCGGCGCTTCAGATCCTTGTCGTCGAGATCGGGTGCGCCGGGGCGCAAGTCAGCGACGCCGAGGGTATCATCGGCGTAAGACCGCAGCACTCGGTCCAGACCGGTCCAGCGCTCGGCTTTCACTTCGGCATCGAGCCCGGCCGCGATCTCCTTCTCACTGCGGGGACCGAGCTCCAGCTCCACAAGCTCTTCGGCCCGGCCCCGCAGACCGCGGCTGATGTAGTCCCGGGAGATAACCAGGTCTTTGCCGTCATCGGCCTTGCCGCAGACCAGGACATGGACATGCGGATTGTCGGTGTTCCAATGATCGACGGCGACCCAATCGAGTTCGGTGCCGAGATCGCGCTCGGCCTGGGCCATGAGGTCGCGAGTGAAGGCGCGCAGATCCTCCATCTGTCCGGCGTCTTCCGGCGAGACGATGAAGCGGAAATGATGACGGTCATCTTCGGTGCTCGCGGCGAAGGCGCGATCGTCGGCCTGGTCGTGCTCCTTGTCGAACATCCCTGCATCTCGGCCGTCCTTGGTGACGCCCTCGCGTTTCAGATAATCGAGATGCTTGGCGAGCGGTGCGGACCGGAACTTCTGACCGCGATGCCGGACGATCCGCGCATTCACCACGACCCGGCGCTGCGTTCGCGCGAGGCCTCTTGTGGCTCGCACGAAGCGTCCACGTCCAAACGTCGACCGTCCGGCACGACCGCCGCTCGTTCTGAAATGATTGCCGGTATGCCCCGCCTTCTTCGCGGCACGCATGACCTGTCCGACGAAGCTCTTGGCGCGTTTGGCTGACGGGCCTTTGTCGCGGATACGCCCCGGCTTGATGCGAATGTCGTTATCGCGCTGGCTCATGCTCGTGCTTCCCAGAAATCAAGCATGGCACGGTGAAAAGCGCGTAAAATCAGAGGAATAACTGTAGGCGCAGCACTGTGGCTAAGCTCGCAGCACGCGAAAACCCCAACAACAACAACGCCGTAGACGCCTTGCGCGTCCGGCCTTTTATCTTGCCCTCCCGTCGTTGAGTTGGTCTGCAATCCTCCGCCTGCCGCATTCCATACGAAGCAGCACGACGGAACGGGGCGCAGCCAGATCGCTACGATCATCGGTCTGACTCCTCGGTTCTGGAGACGAAAATCGGGTTTGGTTGGCTGTTCTGAGAACCCGATTGGCGGGGTTTTTCGGCAGACCGAACATCAGCGGATGCTCGGTCTGGCTCTGCACTACGTTGCGTTTCACGCGAAGCTGATACCGATGCAAAGATCGGTGCGGACTGCCACCGATCGGTAGAAACTGTGCGCACTGGCTGCAACGGCGCTGCATCCGAAAGGCCAAGCTCTTGCGAAAGCGCGGCAACGTAAAGACGGGTCTCACGCGGCAAGGTGCGCCCAGTTCGCAGGTGCTCGGCATACCGCCCGGGGCCAGCATTGTAGGCCGCGAGAAACCCCGGCGCGCCGAATTGGTCGTACATCTGTCGCAGATAAGCGGCACCCGCCAGGATGTTCTCGCGGCGGTCGAACGGGTCCGAGCCGAAGCCATGAGCGGCGCGCAGCTCCGCCCAGGTGCCGGGCATGATCTGCATTAGACCCATTGCGCCGGCACTGCTGACGGCACGTGAATTGCCCGCACTCTCGGCCTGCATCACGGCGCGTATCCAGCGCTCGGGGATGCCGAAGCGTTGCGCCGCTTCTGTAATGTAAGCGTCGATATCGGAGCTTGGGGTTACGGCTTGAGCGGAACGGGAAACCGTGTCCCGCGCGTCAGCGGCGGGCGGATTGGTGCAGCCGGAAAGCCCGATCAGGATCGCGGAAGCGGCGACAAGACGACGGCCGGGAGGAAGGAGGAAAGCCATCCGTTCAGCCCTCCCGCGTCCAGATCGGCACCGCGCGGCCGATGATCGTGTCGCGTGGCAGCGGCCCGAAATACCGTCCGTCGAGGCTCGCCTCAGTGTCAGGATTGAGGAAGAAAATCTGGTCGTCGGTGAGCCGATGACAGCCCTGCCAAACGGGCATTGGGCGGTCGAAACGGTCGTGTGTCTTTGCGGTCGCGACTGCAACGCCATCGACGCTGATCGTGACGCCGACACGGCAGACGCGCTGTCCGGGAAGCGCGGCGACATGCTTGATCAGCGGGACATCGGCGCCGAGATAGCCATGCTCCAGGAGCCAATCGCCGAGCGGCGATGGCGGTTCGAGAACAACCAGATCGC
The DNA here is from genome assembly GCA_004005435.1 of Rhodobacteraceae bacterium CCMM004. Taxonomy (GTDB): domain Bacteria; phylum Pseudomonadota; class Alphaproteobacteria; order Rhodobacterales; family Rhodobacteraceae; genus CCMM004. Next base: position 59,020 of record RZWH01000010.1, read on the forward strand.
CGACCATTGGGGCGTCGAGCGGCTGTACAGTGTAGAAGCCGATCGGCACGCTGGCCGACGCATTCCAGATGAGGATCGGGTTGGCGCAGATGATCGCGGAAAGCGCGATCAACGCGATACCGGCGCTGCCGATGAGAAGTGATGGGCGCGCCCGTTTCATGCCGCGAGCGCCCGTCTTTTGAGCCAGGCCTCATGCCGAAAAGGCGTGTAGCTGCGCGGCTCGAGATTGCAGGTGAGGCGATTGTGGACGTGGCGCCAGTGATCCGGACAGACGTCCTCCGGCGCGATCTTTTCGGCGTCGATCTGGTCGATTGCGACCAGCACCGCCTCGACCTTGGGCCAGCCGGACAGCCGCAACAGAGACACCCCGCCGGGCGTCACAAAAGGCACCGTCGAAAAGCGCTCGTCAGGACAGACGGCCTGAAGGATGTCGATCCGACTCTCGACTGTGCCGTAGTCATTCGCGGCCCAGCGGATGAAGGCGAATACGCTACCGGGATCGACGCCGACGGCGCGAATCGAACGGCTTCTAATCGTCTCTTGAACGATCCGGCCGAAGCGCAGCCAGCGTTCGATGCGACCTTCGATCCATGTGAGTTCGATGTTCGTGCGCCCGCTCATGAGCGCTTCTCGCCGCTATAGGCCGGTGAGATCGCGGCATGGCGTTTGGCCGGAAGGACAGTGTCGCCCGTGTCGTCGGACGTCGAGCGTTTCTCACCGCGGCTGACCCAGGCTTGCAGATCTTCGACCGCGTAAACGACACGGCCGCCGATCTTGGAATACTTCGGGCCGGTTCCGTAGGTGCGGTGTTTCTCCAATGTGCGACCGGACAGGCCAAGAAAACGGGCGGCTTCAGGGGTTCTGAGATAGCGCGGCGGCAGGCCGGCATTGGGATCGGGCATCGGGGTCTCCTCTGGTCATCGCGGGTCCGTCGCGGGATGCGAGGGACGGCTGATGGCCAGAGAAGCGGAGAAGAGCGCCCAGGAGGGATGATGAAGATTTTCGCGCGGAATCGTCACCCCTGCAAATCGAGATATGCGTATGCTCAGATAGTAATTTTCAGAAGGGAATGTCGTCTTCGGATTGCGAACGGCTGCTTTCGATCCGTTCGATGAAGGCCAGGGAAGAGAGTACGCAGTCGATCAGAAACTGCGCTTCGGATACCGAAAGCAAGTCATTGTCGTGCGCGAAGGATCGCTGGTTGCGTGCGTCGTTGAGACTTTCGAACAGCTTATGCTGCACGCGTAGGGTCGGTAACGCGAACTGCGTGACCTCGCCTGCATCGCGGAGAAGTTTCCCATAGGCGCCGAAAATCGCATGAAGCGGTGTCTTGGCGTCGACGGGCTGGCCGCGTTCGGAAAGCAAATGGCGGAAGCGTTTGACGCAGTAGGTATGCACGCGATCAAGCGCGACGTCGGGCTTCTCGGCAACTAGATCGTTTGCGATGGCGGCGCGTAGCTTCGGCAGGGTTGTGTCGCGCGAGAAGTCGGTCAGCGCATCTTCGAGCTTCATGGTCGATGCGGCCTCGAGCTCGTCTGCGAAGCGTTTAAGCCAGTCTGCGAGGCGCGCTTCTTCTTCTGCATCGTCTTCGCGGTAGTCGGCCAGGCTGCATCGGTAGTCCCAAAGCGCGCGCATGACTTGGGCCACAAAGCGCGGTTCCGCCACTTCGACGAAACCGCGCAGCGTCTTTCCCTTGCTGTGCCCTTCGATCTGGAAACGCTCTTGGAAGATATTCAGATCGAACGTCTCCTCGAACCATTCGGCCATCGTCCGGTCCGAGAAATCGAGAACGTATCCGCCACCACTGTGAAAAATCTGATCGAAGATTGTTCGCGATTTCGTAGGCAGACGGCGCGTGCGACCGAGAATGCGCGGAGGGCTGACTGAAGGTTTAGACTCGATCGACATGATTTTAGAATATCAGCCCGATAGCATGCCGCAATCATTTGGCATTATTTCGTTTTTCCACGCAGAAGCTGTTTGAAACCCGCTTCCGTCAGATGACTGCCGTAGTTTGCAAGACGCGCGATCTGCGCCTTCAACGCGCTCGTCTTCCAAGGTTCGGCGGCGACCCTCCGAGCGCCGAAATAGGTGATCGCGATTTCTCGCAGTTTCGCGCCGGATTGCCGCGCATCGTCTGTGCGCAGCGCATGACCGATACGTTTGCGCCGTTGTAGGGTGAATAAAGCGCGCGGTGTCTGACCACCCCAGACGCGCCTAAGGCGCTCCGCGGTGGCGATCCTGATCGACCAGTCGGGCGACCATGGGACGATGAAAGCGCGCGGCCTCTCCACGGTCAACTCATCGTCGGAAACGACGATCAATCCGGAACGAATGCGGGTCCAGTAGCGGCCGCGGGTGCCGCGCCTTGCTTCCACGATGACATGATCGAAAGCCGTCGGCTCTGCTTCGTAGAGATTTCTGGCCGTCATCAAACAGGTCACGGCTGGTGCAATAGAAGGTCGCCAGTAGAGTTTCGCGTCCGTCGCCTTGAGCTCAGGATCGACGGGGAAATCGCAACCCCCAAGCGGCCGCCTCGTTCTCGGTCATATCTGGAAAGGCGGCGCGGTAGTCTGGATTGCGCCTGAGGCATTCCCAGGCCAGACCGGAGGCATCGAGTTTTTCGATGTAATCGTAGTCGGTTTCATCTCGCCAATTCGTCGGCATAACCGCTCTCCAACTGCTACGCGCCGAGCGTCAGACGCTTTGGACTCAGCAATATGCTCGCGTTAAACGGGAAAGCGTAGGGAGACGGACGGCATAGGGCGATGCGCGAAAGGCATCACGCACAAGCTCGTTTATTGCGGCTTCAGGCGTTGGTCAGGAGGTCGCGGTAACCTTGCTCAGCGACCCAGTGAGCGCGCACGAGGTGATTGTCATGCACGCGTCTGGCGCGCTCCGGTTCGTCTTCGGCGTCGATCCCGAACAGGTGGTGCGCGACTTCCGAAAGCGCCGCCCCATCGGCTTCCGCGTCGAGGAGGCGTGCGTAAAGCTTGAGCTGTGCGCGGTCATAGTCGGTCAGGTGGTCGCTGTTTGGCGGGGTATCGGTAAGTTCTCGACTAATCTCACTGCTCATCTTATCCCCCATGGGCACCGTTGATGCCCATATGGTTAATGCCTCACTTACATCGCTTCGCGCAACTGCCGCACGGCTGAAAGGCTGCATTTCCGTATCTGATCGCTGAACGACGTGGCATGGAGCGGGCATTATAATACGTCGCACTAAAATACGCGATAGGTCTTTTGTCGTCGGATGGATATCCGGCAGATTTTTGGGAACAATCTCAAGCACTACAGAACTTTAGCTGATATGAGCCAGGCGGCGTTGGCCGTGAAGATGGGCGTGGATCGCGCCCATGTGAGTTCGATGGAGCGCGGCCAACAGAACGTCACCATCATCACGCTTTGGCACGCCGCGCTGGCGCTGGAAGTGCGGCCGGATCTTTTGTTGAGGGAAAGCGCTACCGAGGACGTTGAACAGACGTAAGCCCCGCCCGGTGTCCCGGGCGGGGCTGAGGTCGCGGTGCTCAGTCGCCGTTCTTCCGGCGTGCCCGGGACCAGATGAGGCTGAAGGTCTCTTCGCCGCCTTCGACGACCGTGTCATCGAAGAGGTTGGCGTAGATCGGCTGGGTGAAGCTCGGATCGTCCAGCTTGAGGCTCAGATAGTCGCGGCTCTCGTTCGAGCGCTTCGACCAGGCGGCGCCGATCTCGGCGCGGCCGACGAAGACCCTGTGGGAGGGGGCGTTCTCGCCTGAGGTGCTGTCCTCGGGGACGATGCGGACGTTCTGCGCCTGCACGTTGAGGGTGACGATTTCTCCGACGTATTCGTTGCCGGTCTTCTTGAAGGTTCCGATGGTGGCCATGTCATTTCTCCTATTGGCTTTCGATCCCGCGCCCGTCGCGGTCTCGATGGCGATCGTCAGGACCGGGACGATCCGCCGACGCAGCCCTTGGCCCGCAGCGCATGCGAAGGACGCCGGGGGCGGACTTTCTTGGACCCGTCAGGGTCGTCCCGCGAGGAATGGGCGAAGCCCAGGGGAAGAAAGTCCGAACCCGGCGTTGCGGCTGAGGCGGTCGAGGCGTCAGCCGATCCCGGTCAGATCAGCCCATTGAGAGGCCGTGACGGACGCGGGTGACGAGGGCATGGGACGAGAAATGACCGCCACCTTCGGACCGGGCAATCCACCGGCAATGTCGGTCGGAGAAAGACAGGCTCTAGCGTGCAGAACGGCGTAGAGCATGTTCATCGCCAAGCTCTCCCGGCGATGCGAGAGTGTTTTCTCCCACTGAGGCTCGGCGGTGTTCGATATGTGCTGTGCTCGGTCGGCGCGCTCGAACGAGATCAGACGCGCTCAGCCGAACACCCATATTCGAGCTTCAACGTGCCTCGCTCTATACCGTGATGCTGCATGGTCTTCGGCGGCGTAGTTTCAGCGATCGTTCGCGAACGAACTCGCCTGCATGGCGTCTGTGTGCTGCCCATCATCCTCACCGATGGGGTCGGCGAGGCTTGCGATCCGCACCCAAGCGGTTCCGGCGGTGACGATCCCGCCGATGATGGCGAAGGCCAGCGTCCAGCCTTCGGAAGCACCGCCGATCTGCGACAGTCCCTTGATCGCCGAGAACCCGGCAACGCCCGCAGGGGCCGCGAAGAGCGCGCCGATGGCGAGGCGGATCGGGACGGACTGGACCTTGGCGAAGACGATCTGCCCAATGAGGTAGGTGAAGACGGCGGCAAACATACCAGCCACTAATGCCGCGATCACGCCCGCCTCGGTGTCGTAGACATACATGCCGACGCTCATCCCGACGAAGGCGGGCAGCGCGTAGACGGCGAGCGCGAACAGCACCCAGACGAGGAAGCCGAGGCCGATGACACTCAGTAAGGCTGATACGAACATGGGCGGACTCCTCTCATGGGATGCGCCTCCACCACCGCCATAGCGCTTAAGGAGCATAGCATATCGGCGGTGTTCACGGAATATTCCCACTGAGCACATCGCGATGCGTTATGCGCATCACGGGTCATGACGACCCGCTGTTCTTCGCGCGGAAATCGTAGAGCGGGATGCCGAGCACCTTGGCCTTGTCGGCGAGATTGTCGGTGATGCCGGAGCCCGGGAAGACGATCAGGCCGATCGGCAGCGTCTCCAGGAGTAGATCGTTGCGCTTGAAGGGTGCGGCCTTGCCGTGGCGGGTCCAGTCGGGCTTGAAGACGATCTGCTGGCACTTGCGATTGTCGGCCCAGCAGGCGGCGATGCGCTCGGCGCCCTTGGGCGAACCGCCATGCAGGAGCACCATGCCGTCATGCTTGGCGCGGACCTTGTCGAGGGCAGCCCAGATGGCCCCGGTATCGTTTACATCCTGCCCGCCGGTGAAGGCGACCTTGGTGCCGGTCGGGATGAGCGGTTCAATCTCAGTCCTGCGCTTGGCGTCGAGATAGTCGCGGCTGTCGATCATCGCGGCGGTCATGTGCTTGCGATTGACGTGGCTGCCGGAACGCGGATGCCAGGTCTGTCCGAGATGTGCCTCGAAATGTTCGGCGGCGAGATCGCGCATGGTGTCGTAGGCGTTGCGCTGTTCGGTGAGCGTTAGCCCTTCGGCGATCAGGCGCTCCAGTTCGACCGAGCGAACTTCGGAGCCGTCCTGGCTGCGCTGCGCACGTCGCTGCGCCTGCTCGTTGTCGTCGAGCTTGCGGTCGATCCGGATCGCCATGCGGTGGAAGACATTGGTCGTGGACCAGAGCAGGTCTTCGAGATCGGGTTCGAGCCGCGTGTCACCGAGGGAGACGACAAGCGCGTCGAAGATGTCGGCGATCGCGCCTTCGACGGTTCCGGCGTCTGGCAATGGCCGCGGGTCGGGTTCGTCGGCGAAGGGACGATGTCCGAAGAGCTGCAATTCGTCGAGGACGAGGGCTGTGGCGGAGCGGGTTTCGGGTTCGTGCTGGGTCATGGGTGAAAAGGCCTCCTTGTCGCTGACCGCGCCTCGCGCGGCCTTCATGGGCGACGGAAAGCGGGGCGCGACCGGGCCTGCACCGACGCAATTCCCCACGAAGTGGTACTTCGCGGGGACCCATTGGCTGCGTCGGCCGGAGCGTCAGCGGAGGATGGCGGAGGCGATGCCGTTTTGGATCGCGATGCAAAGCCGAGGCTTGTCCTCGGCGGCGGAAAACGGTGTCGCCGCAGCCATTGCCGGACCGGGCGGGCCCCGCTCCGGCTCGCCCCTCTCGAGAAGGCCGTCGGGCGCGGCTCTACGGCGTGAGGTTCATTCCGCTTGTCCAGCTGACAAGACCGGTTCTCCGTTTCAGTCGGTCTCCACCGCGAGCAAGGTTGGACCATCTACCGGCAAGAGCTGGGGACGCAAATGGCTGCGCATCTCGTCGATGCCGTGATTCCGGAGATCGCCGTTGAAGTCGTCCAGCATCGGACGGAGCGGCAGAAGTTGGAGATCACTGCCCTCGAAACGGTCTGTCAGCGCAGCGAACGCCGTCCGTCCGGCCTCGTCATTGTCGATGGCAACATAGAGTCTTTGAAGACCGGCTGGCGGATCGAAGGCGGCGAGATGATTGCCAGACAGCGCTGCAGCAATCGGCAGACCAGCAAGTGCCAGTCTCAGCGAGAGCATCGTCTCCAGGCCTTCACCCACAGCGAGAATGTCGGTCGGCGATCCGATCCTGACGGCGTGGCCGAGCAGGTTGCCCATCGCCTTGCGGTTGGGATCGAGTGGAGCCTTTTCGGCCGTCTCGAGATCAAGCCAGGTCCGATGGACGCCGGTCAGCGTTCCGGCAGTGTCGGTGACTTTCGCGAGCAAGGAGGGCCAGGCGTCGGGTACATCATCGGCGTCCGCATCCTCTCGCCAATAGTAGCAGTTCGGATGAAACCGAAGCGGGCTCACGGATCGAAGGTCCGTCAATCCGCGTCCGGAAAGATAGCGTTCCGCCAGCGTGCCCGCGATGGGTCGACCCATCGCCCAAAGTCGTCGGGCCGCTTCGGGCGATCCACGCATTGCCGGCGTCTGCGGCTGCTTTTCAGGAGGTTCCAGTTTCGGAAGACTGAGAAAGCGACGCGCCTCGTCGAGTGTGTCGCGCAGCGTCGAGAGATTGAGATTGGCCGCGATGAGATCAAGCAGATCGCCATGCTCGCCCGTGGCGGCGTCGGTCCATTTGCCTGCCGCACCCTTCCCGCGGGTCGGCCCGGTGAGCCGGACATAGAGACTGCGACCGGGCGAATTGTCGACATCGCCGACGACCCAGTAGTTGCCGTGCTTGCGTCCATTCGAGAGGTACTGGCGGCATACAGCCTCGGCTTCGCGGCTGAGCTTTTGCGATAGGTCCGTTGCGGGACTGTCCATGTCTTTCTCCTGAATGATGCGCAGAAAAAAGGGCCTGCCGCGTCCGACAGGCCCCAGGGTGAGGGAGTGGGGGAGCGTCTCCCTCGGTTGGTGGTCGCCAACTGCTCGATGGTGGGCGAAGGCGGTGGCGACAGGCCCATCTTCGCTGATGAGGCGATGTGCGGCGATGGACCGTCAGCCGCCGTCGGCCTGTCTTCGCGCTACGCCCCTTCGAGGTTCGGCCTCGGCCGCGAACGGATCGACGATCTGGTGGATGGCTTGCGCCCGCTGCATCCAGGGTTCGGGCCGGATGCAACGCACCCAATCGGCGAAGCTGGGGATGAAGCCGAGATCCTCGATCACATGCTGCTCGCCGATTTGGCGCACGGGGACCTCGCGCCCGGTCGAAACCGTGATGACGGTCCCGAAAATGCGTTCGAGCATGAAGATGCCCTCCGCATGGTGACGCAGCGCCCGATGCCGGAAGTCGGCGGTGATGCACTTGGACTCGTCGAACCAGTTATGCAGGGCGATATAGTCGTCTGCCGTGCCGCCGAACTTGCGCGCCGACGAGAGCGCATGGTGGTAGCAATGTCCCATCTCCGCCTCCCTCAAAATGTGTGCTCGAAGAACTCGGAGTCTTCGAAGCGCATGTTGAATTCGAGGGTGATGGTCTCAGCGGCCACGTCGAAGACGAAATTTCCATAGGCCCCGGCATTGTTTTCCCAACCGGCATGGGTCTGACCGAGCAGCTCGTAGACCATGTTTTCGATGGCTTCACAGAGCGGTATGGTCTTCTCGGTGGGTTCGGTCTCGCGCCAGCGGAGCGTGAGAAACGTGATTGAGCCGTCTGGCAGAGCGATCTCACTGCCATCGGCTTCGGCATGGACGCTCTCGATGCCGCCGCTGTCGCCATAGCCGTCGAACTCGACGGTCACATTGGCGATGCTGGCCTCGGCGAGAACGGCGAAGATCGCCGCCTTGTTCTTGGGACGGATGGTGTCGAGCAGCGCGTTGCGCGCCTGTTGCTCTGCCTCCCATTTTGCGAAGTCGAAGGTCGGGGTGGGTGCGACTTGGGCCGCCGTGTCGGTCGTATCTGTCATCGGACATCTCCTTGAAACGAAGAAGGCCCGGCGCGAGGGCCGGGCCATTGAGGGGGTGATGGGTGGGCGGACTTATTCCGCAGCCTGGAGAGCGGCTTCTTCGTCCTCGACGGCGGCTTCGTCCGGCGCGACACCGCCATCATCGACGATCTCGAACTCCGGCTTGTACAGGTCTGCCGCGAGTGGAACCGTGCGCAGCGGTTGCGGGAGCCAGCCCGTGCCCGCCAGCAGTTCTTCTGCGGCTTCGACCATGTCGGGCTTCTTGAGCCCGGCGATGCGGTCGGCGTCCTTGTCACCCTTGGCCTCGCGCACCGCGGCGAGGATCTGCGCCTTGGTCACGCGGCCGAGATAGCTGTCCGCCGTCGGCGTCCAGCCCGCCTTCACCATGTCGAGGCCCAGCGTCGATGCCAGGATGTCGGCATGCGCGATCTGGCGCGGCTTGCGGTGGTGCGGTTCCTGCACCGCGTTGACGGTCATCGCCACGCAATGGGCGAAGAGCGCGTCGCGGCTGTCGCTGTCCCATTCGGTCAGCACGGCCCACAGGTCTTCCGGCTGCTTCGGCAGATTACCTGCCCAGGTCTCGATCCCGAGATCGATCGACTGGACATAGGCAGCATCGCCGAGGTTCGGCGCCTGCGATCCGAACTGTGTGGAACGCGGGCTGATCTCGACACAGCTGTCTTGGCCGTAGTGGTAGAAGAGCTGCAGGACCATCGCGTGCAGACTGGCGAGCATCGCCAGCTGCGGATCGTTCGCGAGCGCATCTCGCAGCGCCATCGTGCGATGAACGGTCAGCTCGCAGATGAGCCGGTCCGACAGCGGCTTGGTACCGTCATCATCCTCGTCTTCGTCATCTTGATCTGTCACCTGGTCTGATGCGTCAGCGACTTCAACATCCGTATCGGGATTGAAGGTGTCGCCGTCGGGGTCGTCCTCAGCCTCGACTACCGGTTCGTCCTCGGGCCGCACGTAGCCGCGTTCGACGCGCAGACCGCCGGAGCTGTCGATGCTGACGAAGGCGCCCGCGATGGCGTAGTCCTCCGCCGCGAAGCGGACCGGACGGTTCTGGAGCGCTTCCATCGCCGTCTCGATTTCGCCAAGCCGCGCGTCGATGTCTTCGGGGAGTGCATCCGCCTCGGCGTAGTCGTCTTCGAGCTTGTCGTATTCGGCTTTGAGCGCCTCGTAGGTCTTCTCTTCCTCCTCGTTCATCGGCTCGGCTTCGCCACGAATGCGCCGCAGGTCATAGGTGTGGCCGTACGGAAAGTCGGTGCCGACCTCGATCCAGTGCCAGCCTTCGGCGCGGATGGCCTCGGCTTCCTCGTTGAGCTGCTCGGTGACCATGGTTTCAAGCAGGGCCGCATCCTGCAGCCAGCCGCCATCGTCGGTCTGGAACAAATCGCGCAGCACTTCACCGCCCGCTTCGACATAATTGTCGAGACCCACGAATTGCGCCCGCCGGTCGGAGGCGCGGACGGCACCTTCGGTCAGCATGCGGCGGATTTCATAGGGCTGTTTGGAATAGTGCTGCTTGAGCGCGTCCCAGACCTGTTCCTGGCGTTCGTGGTCGGGATTGACCGTGAAGGCCATGAGCTGGTCGAGCGTCATTTCCTCCTCGGCATAGGCATCGAGCAGTGTCGCCGACACGGCGGCCAGCTTGAGGCGTTGCTTGACGACGCCCACCGAGACGAAGAAGGCCGCGGCGATCTCCTCCTCGGACTTGCCCTTCTCGCGCATCGCCTGGAAGGCGCGAAACTGATCGAGCGGATGCAGCGGCGCGCGCTGGATGTTCTCTGCAAGGCTGTCCTCTTCCGCAAGACCGTCGGTGCGCACGATGCACGGCACGGGCGCGGTCTTGTTGAGCCGCCGCTGCTTCACGAGCAGCTCGAGCGCGCGGTAGCGCCGACCACCGGCCGGGATCTCGAACATGCCGGTCTCCGCGCCATCGTCGTCGAGGACCGGCCGGACGGTCAGGCTCGCCAGGAGCGTGCGCCGGGCGATGTCTTCGGCGAGCTCCTCGATCGAGACGCCGGCCTTGACCTTTCGGACATTGGACTGGCTGAGCACCAACTTGCTGAAGGGAATGTCGCTCGAGGCGCTGAGGGTGATTTTCTTGGACTTCGTCATGAGGTTTCTCCGTGTACGGGGTGACGACGGATGCCCGGAATGGGCAGGCGAGGCCCCGGTGGGGCGTCGCCACGGAGGAACGCGAGACTCTCTCTGACCTCCAGACCCGTCACGAAAACCACGGCCCACCTCTTCCTCTCCGGAAGCGATGGACCGTGGACGGAGGTTTGGGGCCGAAGCGGAACGCCGGGCCTAGGCGGCGGCCTCCAGCAGCTTCTTGGCACGGGTCTCCATGGTGAGCCGCGCGTCCTGCTGCGGTTTCGACCGGGCGACCGCAGTGATGCCCTGAACGAAGTCGAAGACGCTTTCTGGCGGGCGGCCTTCCTCGGCGAGGACGGTTTCGACGATCTTGCCGGTCTCCGCTTTCGAGAAGCCGCGCTTGCGCAGGAAGTCGGTGCGATCGTCGTCGCTGCGCGCGACGATCCGTTCGCGCGCGGAGCGGATGCCCTGGATGAATGGCTGCGGCGAGGAGTCGGCGAAGTTGGCCAGCGCGGGTGCTGCCTCGTGCGCAAAGCGATTGGCGGCGTATTTGGAATGCCGGATCGTGATCTCCTGGAAGTCCTCGACGCCCCAGAGATTGCGGTTCTGGCAGACGGCGCGGAGATAGAAGCTCGCGATGCCGAGCGTCTTCGCACCGACCTCCGAGTTCCAGCAATAGAATCCCCGGAAAAACAGGTCGGGCGACCCGTCGGGCAGCGTCCCTGCCTCGATTGGGTTCCTGTCGTCGACCAGGAACAGGAAGACGTCCCGATCCGAGGCGTAGAGCGTGGTCGTGTTCTTGGTGACATCGACCATCGGGTCATAGATACCCGTCGACCAGTCGAGCACGCCCGGCACCTTCCAGCGCGTATCGCCGACGCCGTCGCCCGCGATGCGCTGCACGGCGGATACGAGTTCGTGATCGTAGATCCGGCCATAGTCAGGGCCGGTGACGGCGCGCAGTTCCGTTCGGCCATTGGCGACTTCCATCGTCTTCACCTGTTCGGCGCGGTGGTTGGTGAGGCCGTATTGCAGGTTGATGCCCGCGAGCGGCGCCGGAAGCTGACGCAGATAGGCCGCGGGCGCACTGACTAGGCTCGCGAGCTGGCTGAAACTCCAATGGGTCGGCGCGACCGGCGCCTCGGCGTCCGGAAGGACGAGCGCGAGCCGCTCTGGATCGTCGCGATGGGCCTCCACGCGGATCGCCGCGCTCTCGACCGTCCGCGTTTTGCTCCGTGCGGCCCGGCCCTTCACCGAAGCGTGAAGGTCCGAGAGGGAAAGATACTTCTCGTCGTCGGGCCGCGAAAACCATTCGGACGATACCCGGCCGTTATGCCCGCCGCGAGACACATCCACCTTGTAGCCGCCGCCCGCGGGGCGGCCGTTCGTGATTTCAATTGCTGTCATTGCTGATCTCCATGACGGGCGGTCCGAGAGCCTCTCTCTCGACCTCCAAACCCGTCACGGCGACAGCCGCAGGCCTCTCACTCTTAGGGGGCGTTGCGGGGTCTCCCCGCAGAAGGGGTCGGGCGAGACTAGAGGCTCGACCGCAGGGGAAGGCTTTCCCCTCAAAATTAAGTCTTCGGGAAACGAGGAGTCGTCTCGAGCCAGCATCTCAGCTATGTAAATCCACAAGAGAATCCAAAGGACTAAGGAAAGCCATACGCCAGAATGGAATTCATCGTACTCCCTACCAGCTCTAAGCATGCTCCCAGTGAAGGCCGGCAATTGGGCTATATGTGGACTGATCAGTGGGATGACTGGTTCACCTATAGTACGATGTATTTTTTCACCTACTTCGATGAAGACGGCGAGAAACATGAGCTTGGCCAAATGAAGATAGGCCAGTTTGGTTGGAAGAAGAAACAACGGCGGCCAAACATCCCAGAGCGCTTCGAGCGACTATCTGAAGAGTTCTTCTCACTCGGTCAGGACATCGACTATTACAAGGGCCTAATGGAGATTGCTGAGCAGGAGCGACAGGCCGTTCTTAGAGCTCTTCGCGACGTTGCTCATGACCACGAGCTCTACGCTCAAGCGCTCGAAGAGGATGTGATGCGTGAGTCGCTCATGCGCTCCAGCGGGCCTCGCAAAGTTGAAATTCAATATCGTGCGGTCCTCGGAGAAGGCGCAGAGCTTACCCCCTACGAATTTTCGTATCGAGCGCCAAAAACACCAAGGTCATTGACTGATCCGGTGGAACTTGAGTTCGATGTCCAACCTGGGGCATCGCCCCCAACGAACATCCACGTGTTGATTGGTCGGAATGGCGTCGGAAAGACGCGGCTCCTAAATGGCATGACACGTGCGCTCGTCGACCCTGGATCGACCAAGCGCAGGGACGGTGGCTTTTCATTCGAAGAAAGTGATTTTGACTTGCTCGGTGATGAGCAGGAGACGTTTGCGAACCTGGTGAGTGTGACCTTTAGTGCGTTCGACGACTTTCTTTCAATCAACGACGCGCCAGACCGAAAAGAAGCGAAGATCGGCTATACGAATGTTGGCTTGCGAAAGCGCATTGGAAAGGGGGATCAGAGACGCGTCATCACACAGAACATTGCTCGGCTTAGCTCTGATTTCGCCAAGAGTGCATTGGTGTGCTCTCGTGGGGTGCGGCGTAAACGCTGGAAGCGCGCGTTGGAGACGCTTGAGACTGACAGTTTGTTCGGGGAGATCGAAGTCGCGAATCTGGCTGATATCGATGACGAAGATGATTTCAACGACGAGGCAAAAGACCTCTACAAGAAGCTTAGTTCTGGCCACAAGATTGTCCTGCTCACGATAACGAAGCTAGTTGAACTTGTCGAAGAACGCAGTCTGGTCTTGATGGATGAGCCGGAGGCTCATCTGCACCCACCCTTGTTGGCGGCATTCGTCCGTGCCGTGTCAGATCTCCTAATAAATCGAAATGGTGTTGCGATCATCGCAACTCACTCGCCGGTTGTCGTGCAAGAAGTTCCGTCGTCCTGCGTCTGGAAGGTTTCTCGCCATGGTCTCTCATCGAAGGCCGAGAGGCCGGAGGTGGAGACATTTGCAGAGACTGTAAGTGTTCTGACACGAGAAGTCTTTGGGCTGGAGGTCGATCGTTCGGGTTTCCACAAAATGCTTCGGGAGATCGTGGCCCAGGAGGACGATTTCGATGCCGTGATGGACCGGTTTGACCACGAAATTGGCGGTCAGGGACAGGCTCTCATTCAAGCAATGCTCGCGCGCAGGCTGCGTGAGGACAACGACTGATGTGGGCAGTGGAACTGCCCGAAATCGACACGGGCGAAACGTTTGATGATTGTGCAGGCTTGATCCGGAACACTGCGCTCAGGGAACGTATGCAGGCCGTTAGGGAAGCGATACTCACTCACTCTGACAACTACGATGACAGAGCGGACTTGGGCGAACTGCACCTCCTCATGGCGCACGAAGCGGGAGTCGGTGACGTCGACGGAGTCGACCTTGTGAAGAATTATACACTGAGAATGGCACGCAAGGGTGTTCCTGCACGAGCAGTGTATGATGCGCTCAAAATTCTTCCGTCCAACAATCGCTGCCCATTTTGCGGCTACGGACCGGTTGAGACATTGGACCATATCCTTCCGAAACGCTTGTATCCCGGCTTTTCAGTGAAGCCCGCAAATCTCGTGGGCAGCTGTGACAGATGCAACAAATTGAAGGGCGAGAGCGCACCCACCGGTCCTGCTGACGGCTTTTTCCATCCCTACTTCGAGGACGCATGCCACGTTGATTGGCTTGCTGCAGAGATCGTGCCCTCAGCTCCAGCTGTGGCGTTATTCGGTGTTGATGATGCCGTAGCTTTGGACGCAAATACGATAGCCCGCGTAAAAATGCAGTTCGCGACACTCGAACTCGGGCGGCTTTACTCTGACGTAGCGGCGGACGAGATCGTTGACATCGTTGGTCTCCTTGAAGACATCTTCAACGTCGATGGAAGAGACGGTGTGCACCAACACTTGAGGCGACAAGCGCATTCCCGAAGGGCGGCAAACCGAAATTCCTGGCGAGCGGCGCTGTACGATGCTTTGGCAGCCTCGGACTGGTATTGCAAAGGCGGCTTCATCGGCAATGGCTAGTACGCCTCAACCCAGCTACTATGTAAAAGGATCACCATGGCGACCTCTTGTTCAAGAGCAGCTGCTATGACTGTTGCTGCAATCGACAAGCGAATGAGCGACGTGAATCTCAGTTCCATTGGGGCGGATGTGCCGAGTTTCGAACCTGCGAGCCGCGCCAATTTCGGGAAGTGAGTTTGGGCCCGCACTCAGAGAGATAGCGCCTGGGTTGTTTGTGAGAACGGCAGCGATCTTGTTCGAAGCGCCTTCAAGATCCCCATCCAAAACGTATCCGAGCATGCCGCCGAACGGCAGACCTTCGGAATACTTCTCTGTGGCGTAGCGTTTAAGGCCGTCATTGACATACTTTCCGGATAGCGCTTGGAAACCAGACGGCATTTGTACGTGTAGTCGTTTGGCTTCGTAAGCGAGATAGCTTGATGGGTCTTGGCTCCAAAAGAGGACGAGATCGATACGTCCATCCCTCGTGTAAGCGCCGTTTGGCACATAACCTGGCGGCTCAAACTGGGTTTCCCATGAGTAGAACAGCCGTCGGATGATCGGATCTAGATGAAAGCGATGTCTCAAATCGTGGGTGATGTCGTCTTCATTTGCATCTGGGCCAACTGCCCCAATGGTGATCGGGACGATTTCGCAGAGGCGCTCGACAAAGCGTGCATCGAAGCCCTTAAAGGCGCTTAGCCAATCCTCTCCATCGCCAATGATCACGCGTGAGCACTCTGCTGCTCTGACGATTGAAGAAGGGTCTGAAGTTCGCCTGCAATTGCATCAGCATCACTCAGAGCGGCACTGCGAAGCCAGAAACGGCGTTGAGTCGGTTTTATGAGATACAAGTTCTGCCCAGCGAAAATCCGGATATCTGGAATAGTTTGAAAATTGCGAGCGAGCGGTTTCCCTATTTGTTTTGATAGCTTCTTCAGGGCAGACGCAAATGTGTCTGCTCTTTCCTCGCTGTATCCCGTAAAATCGCTAGCCTCCAACATACCGATTTTGAGAATTGCGAAGTCCTCGTTCCGACCCGCAAGTTCGGCGTTTAATTTAGTCGGGCTGGGAAACCAGTCGGACAAGCTGTCCAACAACTGGTCTGCGTAGTCGGCTCGTTCGGCCTGTGTGGTTTGCTTCCATAGCTGTGGTACTGAGCCCGCAGATGGCTGAAGGGCCGGGATCACGAACTCGACAGTTTCCTCGATCAATATTCTCTCTTCGTGAGCAAGATCGAAGTAATCGAATGTAAGTTTGTCTATCTCGCTCAGCACGCTCTCGAGATAATCCGGTGGGAGTAAGATTTCCTTCGCGCGCGCTTGCACGCTATCGACGATTTGAACGACTTCTTGTTGGATTGAATGTGCTCGTTCTCGGTTTCGGAGTTCTTCGGGCTTTGGCATGGGCAGGCGCAACATTTCAGCTTGCTGAACCTCGGGGCGCGATGATCCGAACGAAGATGTCCCGTGAAATGCAAACCAGACGAAGAGCTTGCTATTCAGTATAGCGGCGATGAACTTTGCTCGATCGGTTTCGGATGGCGGAGCTGCAATAGCTTGAATGATGTGCTGAAAAGTCAGGGGAGCGTCAGTGTAAGTGGCACGCAACCTGCCAGAAGACGAAACTCCGCGTGGAAATAGAATGCGAGGCCCTGAGAAACCTCTTTCGAAACCTCGTCGATGTACGCGGCTAGAAGTCCATTCCTTTAGCCCCGACACAGTGAGGGCGACGGGCGTCAGTGAAGTGACAGGAAGGTAGGGCGTCTCATGCACGACCTCGCTCTCGTACGACTGCTCACTGCTAGCGCTTGTTCTTTCCGGATGGTACGGCTTGAATCCCTGACCAACGACCCACCCACGTGTGGGGTCGCCCTTTCTTTTTTGAATTACGCCATACTGCTCGACAAAATCAGATAACTTCGAGAAGCGATTTAGATGCCCGAAAAGCTTCTCCTCCGGACCTCGCATCCATAGTTTCTGTTTGAAGACAAGCGGATTTCTTTGAACTTCGGAAAGAGCAAGAATGGACTTGTCAATCGAGCTCAGGGTGATGAACCGCTTAATTGCGAGGTTCAGGTCTGCCTTTGGGGACCAGTATTCGAACGAATAGTTCTTTTTGGTATTTGGGGCCTGAAAGATGATGAGAGCAGTTGCGTGAATTGCGCCGTCAAAAAGCTGACGCCGCAGATCTGAAAAGTTTATCACACTCAGCACTTCGACGTCTGAGAAGAGCCGAAGCCGTGCGTTGACACTGCTTGATGTATGATTGTGGAGAAAGCCCATTGCAGGTAAGAGGAGCGCGACCTTGCCATCTTTTTGCAAGTGCTCTCGCGCCTTCCAAACGAATGCCCAAGCTAGCTCGCCGCTTGGAGTAGGATAGGCGTGGGTTTTGCTCCAACTAAGGCCAGGACCCTTAACTGATCGTCGACTTGTCCAAGGTGGGTTCCCGACAACAACGTCTGCTCTTGAAGCCTCTGGTTCTGCTAAGAAGAAGTCTTGACACTTAAGTGTTCGGTTCCAAAGCGGTGGTAGAAGCCGCCCTTTCTTAGCCAAGGCTCGAATGTCTGGGGGCGCTACCTCTTCGAGAAGCGCGATATAGAGGGAAAACACCGCGACGCGAACTGCGCTCCCATTGATATCGAAGCCTCGCACACGCTCAAGCATCTTGAGGAGGCTATCCCACCGTATAGTCTCGGTCTTTGCACCTGAGCGCCAATGTTCGCAGAGCCGTTGAAAGCTACGAACAAGGAATATTCCAGACCCGCACGCTGGGTCTAAAAATACGCCTTTGGATTTTACATCGGGTTGAAGTGTGTCCCAGACTTGGGAGACCGTCGCATCGACGAGGAACATCGGGGTATAGTACGCACCGGCATCAGATCGTGACGCAGGATCGTGACCAAGGAAGCGGTCGTAAACAGCGCTGATCAACTCAACTGGGATGTATCGGAAATCGTAACCCCAGAAGCGTAACTGTCCGCTATGCTCGGACATTTCTTCCCGACCTTCACGGAAGCGATGCAGGATTCCGAGTGTATTTTCTGTCAGTCGTTGAGGGTGTTCAGAGTCATCGAACGAGCACGGGGCGACGAACAGGTCACCATTAAAATCGGCTTGTAGCGTTTTGAAGAGCGCCTCCAGCGCTGAAACATCTCCGGCGAGTAGGAGGCTGGAATAGGTCTCATGTGCGCCCTTGGTAATTTCGGCGATATAATCGCGGGTCGCGATATCGCGATCTTCTAGATATGCGACAAACATTGTCTGAATGAGAATGGCCTGCGCTTCATCGCTTGTTAGTCCTTCCTGCGAAAGAAGGTCATGTGCCACCTTCAGGTTGTTGAGAAGGACAGCATCGATCCGGTCGCGCGCGTCAAAGAAATCAGCTTTCTCTAGCCAGAGCCTTCCACTTTCCGCTCCATAAACGTAGTCTTTAAGTGAGAGTGCGTCCGCCGCAGCGTCAATTGCTTCTATGAGACACTGCTCTTCAAACTGTTTGTGATCTAAGGCTCCAGGCGCTCGAGCCAGCGAAAAGACTCTGATCACGTCAGCTGAGATAGCTACAAGTACGCTGGCAAGGCCTTGGTTCCAAAGCGCCGCGTGGACACGCATTACCTGGCCTCGATCATAATCGCTTTGTTCAAGAACCATGATCTGCGGGACGCCTTGGTTGCAGAACACGCCGGAAATCGAGAGCGTCCGCATCGCTTTGCGAATTTCATCCGCATAGGGAGTGCCAGCCACCTTCGTATCTTGGTCGAAGACCTCTGGTGCCTTACGGTCAGTAAGGGCGAGCAGTTCTTTCCAGTCTGCGGGCCTCATGATCTGGCTGCTTTCAGGCCCACTTGAACCGGCGGGAAATAGATTGGCGTCTGGTCGGTATCTTCGTTTCGCAGAAGTGCAGCTGTAACCTGTTCGACGAAGGGAGCCAGTGGGACAACAAGAGTGGGTGTGGCCGGAACAGCTTCTTCATTGGCATCCTTCATCTCGCAACTTTTCTCCGTGAGCGAGAGATGTAAGGCGCTTTCGGGCAGTCTCGACCAGGGCTGATCGTTGAGCGCGTCACGAAGAGCGACGGATCCGTCCGCGAAAGCAGCGACTGAAATGCCCCATTCGTCACGAAGGAGCTTAACAATGGCGCCTGCGATGAGATCCGTTGGGCTAAACGCAGGCCCGTACCCCTTTCGACCCTGGAAAATAGGAAGCGCTTTACGCCAGTGACGAAGGGTTTCTTGAGATATTCCAAGTGCTTCGCGGAACTGGGCGGGTGTAAGTTTCACTGAACGCTGCCTATAAAATTGTTGCTGACAACAATCTGGACTGGTGTGGAGTCACAGTCAACATGTTGTGGCATCCCGAGGCTCGTGCACTGAGGAAGTACGAGCTTGCATGGGCAAGATCGTTCCTGAGGTTGTTTCACTCGACCGCGAGATGAACCTGGAAAGAGCTTCGCGTCGGGCGTTCCGATCGAGCGCATAGGTGGTTCGTTCAAACTGGGCTCCGTCGAGTAGCCCTTGGATGTAGCCAGCCACAGTGTCGACCGCCATGATGAGCACGCTATCCAAGGAATGGATATATTTGCTCGTGATTGAGTGGGTCGCATGGCCGAGCAGCGTGGCAATTGTGCTCTCGGTAAATCCGAGGTCGTTCGCGATGCTGGCGAAGCTATGCCGCAAAACATGAGCGGTGAGGTCTGACAATTCAGAGTCACCGAACACCTTCCGCCATTGCCTCGGTAGCCCGCCATAGGTGTCCGCCCCACGCTTGCCCGGAAAGACGAATTCGCTCGTCGCCGTCTCGCGAAGCGCTTCCAGCAACTCGATGGCGGGCAGACCAATGGGTCGGACGGAAGCGCCTTCTTTCGAGTCTTCCAAGCGCAGGCAGCTGTTATCGAAATCTACTTCGCTCCACTTCAACGAGATGACCTCGCCGCGGCGACAACCTGTTAGAGCCAAAAGGCGGCTGATCCCAACGGTCCATGCCATGTCGGCGTCTTTTTCCGCTTCGTTCAGTAGGCGTCCAAGTTCACGATACTCATCCTCGCTCAGCCTGCGATCTCTCACTTGATCCCTGGGCTTTCTTATACCGTGAGCGACATTGTGCTCGATGATCCCCATGCTGATGGCGTAGGTGAGCATCGAGCCAGTGAGACCTACACATTTGCTGGCCGTGCCTCGGCCGCCCCGCAGGATGGATTTGCCGCGCTTCTTTGTTTTCTTCACCGCCTTTGTCTTCCCGGCGATGACGTCGTTCATCATTCTCGTCACATCGGCTTTGGTCAGGTCCTGAACGCGGCGCTGTCCGATTAAAGGTATGATGTGGCCCCGCAGCTGGCCCTTGTTCACGTAGATCGTTGATGGTCGCTTGGGGCGGCTGCCTTTGCCCATGATGAGGCCAGCATCCATCGCCTCGATATATCGGTCGGCAAGCTCACTGACCGTCATCGCGTTGCGGTCAGCCTGCCTGTCTTCGGCAGGGTTCTCGCCTTGTGCGATCTTGCCGAGTTGAACTCTTGCTTCTTTCCGCGCCGTGTCTGGCGTCCAGATACCATGAAGACCGATACTGTAACGACGCGATCGACCGGCGGCCCGGTATTGAAGAACGTAGCTGCGCTTTCCTGACCTGAAGACCCGCAGCCCGAACCCGGGTAGTTCGTCATCCCAGATGACGTAGTCTTTTTCTCGGACCTCGACCGCGTCCACGACGCGCTTGGTGAGTTTTGGCATAAGAAGTCGCACCTTTCCGGCCGGCCCCGCGTAAGCACTGCGTAAGCAGTAGGGCGGAAATCGCGACCTGCGTTTGGATAGAGACTTCGGCGGAGCGCCTTAGAAAAACAATGTCTTTCAACGCTTTATCGTATAAAGACGTGCTCTATCGCATGTTTCGGATAGGTGCTATTAAATCCTCCGAAGCCGAAGGTCACAGGTTCGAATCCTGTCGGGTGCGCCATTTCATTTTACAAAACAATATCTTAGCAGACGGGACCAATAGAGCTTAGTGCTTGAGTGGTGTCTTCGCATGAATAGTCTGGTCATGACAGTATGCTGGAACGGCATCGACGACCTAGCTAGGTCGGATTGTATGCCTACGTTGGATCTCACTTGCTCCGATGCAGCCAAGCTATGGTAATTTGAGAGTTTCGCGTTTGGTTGGGTTGCGGTTGGAAGTTGACCTCGATCAGACAACAGAATAAGAATGAGAAATGAAAACTATTATCGTCATTACCAAGCGTTGGTGGCTGCCCTTCTGACAGGGCGGCAAGGCGATTAATGTCATCACCAGGGCCGCCGCAAGGGCGGCCTCTTTTGTGATCTGCACCCTATGCGGCGTCCCTCAAATCAAGAGAAGACCCCATGACTCGACCCATTATTTTGACCGGGGACCGTACGACAGGACCTTTGCATATCGGGCATTATGCTGGTTCGCTGCGCAATCGCTTGCAGTTTCAGGACAGTCATGAGCAGTTTCTGCTTCTGGCAGACACGCAAGCGCTCACTGACAATGCCCATGATCCCGGCAAGGTGCGGCGCAGCGTAATTGAAGTGGCGATCGACTATCTCGCGGTCGGTATTGATCCCGAAAAATCCACTATTTTTCTGCAGTCGCACTTGCCGGCCTTAGCGGAGCTTTCAATGCTTTACTTGAACTTCGTGACCGTTTCTCGCCTGGAGCGCAACCCGACAATAAAGGATGAGATACGTGCAAGAGGGTTCGGGCGTGATATTCCAGCCGGCTTTCTCTGCTATCCCGCAGCCCAGGCGGCGGATATTTCGGCTTTCGAGGCAACAGTGGTTCCGGTCGGTGAAGATCAGGCTCCGCTGATAGAACAAACTAATGAGATCGTGCGCCGCGTTAATATGGTTGCTCGTCAGCGGATCCTGCCCGAAGCGCGGGCCGTCATTCCGCCATCCGGTCGGTTGCCTGGAGTGGACGGCAAAGCGAAGATGTCCAAAACTGCGGGCAATGCTATCAAACTATCCGCTTCGCCAGAGGAAATAACCGCAGCAGTCAGGGCAATGTTTACCGATCCGAACCATCTTCGTATTGAAGATCCCGGACAGGTGGAGGGCAATGTCGTTTTTGCTTATCTTGACGCTTTTGACGAAGACTGCGTAGCTCTTGAAGAGTTGAAACATCGCTATAGCCGCGGCGGTTTGGGTGACAGCAAAATTAAGAATCGTCTTGAAGATATTCTACAGGCGTTGATCGGTCCGATCCGACAGCGGCGAACGGAACTTGCCAAAGACCATGCCTATTTTGTCGAGGTTATTCGCAAGGGGACGGAGAAAGCGCATGACAAGACAGAGGCCACCAAACGTAAGGTCATTGAGGACCTTGGGCTGTTCACTCTATGAACCCACAGCGCGACAGACTACTATTCACTCTAAGGCGGCAACGGAAAGCGCTTAAGTATCCCTTCCACCACTGGCCAGCGTTTCAGAAACAGCGGTTGTGCAGTCAGTTGTAACCGATCTGACACCGTCGTGACGTCGAACTCAACCCGCATAGAGTTTCGTCAGCTACGCTGCTTCGTAGCGGCGGCAGAACATGGCAGCCTTCGAAAGGCAGCATATGAACTTAACATCCAAGAATCGACTGTAAGTCGCGCCATTTGCAATCTAGAGGACGGACTTGGGGCCTCTCTTTTTTACCGACATTCTGGTGGTGTTACGCTAACTATTGCGGGAAAGAGATTTCTTCAGTGCACGCACATCGTGTTCAAGCAAATTAGTGATGGGACTAGAGATGTCGCTGCTATAGGACGTAGTGAAAGCGGCCATCTCAAAGTAGGCGTCTTGTCATCGCTCGCATCCGGTTTTCTTCCGGAGTTGCTGCAATCCTATAGCAATGGTCGTGCGGATGTTCAGATCGATTCGGTCGATCGTGATCCAACCGAGCATGTTGCCGCAATCCGAAGTCTTCAACTTGATGCAGCGTTCGTCACTGGAACAAATCACTGGCAAAACTGCGACATTGAGGTTCTGTGGACTGAACGCGTTTTCGTGGTCTTGCCGGAACACCATTTGCTCGCCGGAAAAGACGAAATCTGCTGGTCAAATTTGCAGAAAGAATCATTCATTGTCAGTCAGGGTCCTGCTGGAACGGAGATTCACGATTAACTGATACAGCGGCTAGCTGACCTGGGTCATCACCCCTGTGTTCGCCCCTGCAAGATCGGCCATCACAATATCATTCCATTGGTTGCACTTGGATATGGGCTGACTTTGATCAGTGAGGCAGCGACAGCGTCTTCTATTCCGGGTTGTATTTACAAGACGATTGCAAAGGAAGTCCTTCCCTTTAGTGCAGTCTGGTCCCCGAACAATGATAATCTGGCGCTGCGCCATTTCTTGAGCACAGCGCGGGTAATGTCAAAACGCGCTGCTGCTTCTGGCGGTCGTTTATTCTCACCTTGAGGAACGGTTTTCACTTTCCTTTCTCGATTTTGCGAAGGCCCGATCCGTCGCCATGAATCGTGACAGCATGGGTGCGATCAGCTTCGATGGCTCGTAAGTCTGACCGGTCTCTCGGGCAAGCGCTTCGGCATAGGCGATAAGATTGCGGTGAATGTCGGCAGGTAGATCCAGTGTGATCTTTACTGGCTTGTCATCAGGAATGGGTCCGAGTTTTAATTTCGTCATTAATCAGCTTTCAAAGGGTTCGAGGATGAGATCCCGTGTCACCATCATACGCACCGGAAATCCCGGCCTGATCGTGAGCGTCGGCGGGATATTGAGTTGGCGCTGCACGATGGCCTCGCCCGCACGGCCGATCGTGTCCTGAGTTCCGTCGCGGATCGCCTCGGCTATCTCGTCGTTGCCGTCCTCGCCGGTCTTGAGCCCGATATTGAGGATCGTGGCGAGCCCGGCGGCACGGACCAGTCGTCCCTAGTGATTGTCGACACCGTCTTCGAGCCCCGCAAATCCCGTCTGATCGGTGCCGGGCTGACGTTCGAGAACGATGGAACGTCCGTCCGGCAGGATTAGCCGCGTCCAAACGAGTAGCAGGCGCCGCTGGCCAGTCTCGACGCGACTGTCATGTTCGCCGAGCAGGCGTGTGCCCTGCGGGATCAGCAGGAACTGGCCGGTCGGGCTGTCATAGACGTTCGCGGTGACTTGTGCGCTGATCTGCCCAGGTAGATCAGCGCGTAGACCAGTCAGCAGCGCCGCTTCAACAATCGATCCAGCTTGCAGGACATAAGGGCTCAGCGGCGCTTGCAGCCTGTCGGCGGAAGTGGTCTGTCGGTCGATCTCGCGATCGAGGAAGGCCTCTTGTCGCTCCGTCGTGTCCGGTTGTTGTGTCTGCCCGGCAGAAGCCGGGAACAGGCTTTGTCGCCCGGGCTCGGGGGATGTTGCGGATATTGCCTGTGGGCGCGCAGCATCCGCGCCGCTCGATCTCGCGTCAGCAAAGAGCGCCGCTAGGCGTGCGGCCTCTGCCTCCTGCAAGCGAAGTTGTTCTTCCGGATCGACGGCGGGGCCGGTCGCGGGCACAACGGGCACGGGCTCACCTCGCCGCTGCGCAGACAAAACCGGGCGTCCCAGCTCTCCCGGAAGCGGTGGCCCGAGCTGCGGGATCGACGCGTAGTCGCGCGGCAGACCCAGAAGGCCCTCGGCCTCCTGGACGCGTTCTGTTGAAAAGAGTTCCGAGGGCCCATCGCTTGGATCGGACCCTTGCAAGGCGACGATCAGGATCGCACCGATTCCCAGCCCACCCGCGACGGTCAGGACGGTGATGGCCTTGCGCGAGAGCCGCATGACCTGTGGCGGATCGGGCCGCAAGCGCAGTTCCTTGGCGATGTCCTGTTCGGTGCGTGGTGGCTCTTCGGAGCGGTCGCCCGGTTGTTGGTTTTCGTCCCCGGTCATGGCTCAGCGGTCCTCATCGGGACGCCAGGCAGAGACCACGCGTTCCTCGCGCTGCGCAGAACGCCGGACACCATCGGTCCGCACGATCCGAACGACGCGCTGGCGGTCTCCGAGGCGCAGTTCGGCGGCGGCGAAGAGCCGATCGACGATCATGTAGTTGCGCCGGATGCGGTAACTGACGAGCTGGCCGTCCCCTTCCGGTCCGATCACGAAGAGCGGCGGCATCTCGCCCTGGCCGATCCCACGCGGGAATTCGATGAAAACCTGCCGCCCATCATCGAAGGTACGGCGCGGCCGCCAGGGCGCACGGTCGCCGGTGATCCGGTAGCGGAAGTTGAGATCGTCGAGATCGACATTGCGCCCGATCGGAAGACTCGCCTCCGCGCGATCGTTCTGACGACGCACAGCGATGAGTTCGTCTTCGGGATATTGCCAAGAGACAGAGGCCATGTAGGCCTGCGGCGTCGCGCGCAGTTCGAGGTGATAGGTGCGCCGATCCGTGTTGATAACGAGATTGGTCACAAGGTCAGGCCGGGTTGGTTTCACGAGCACATGGATGCGGCGGTTATCGCCGGACCCGCTTTCTGTATCGCCAATGATCCAGCGCGCGGTGTCACCCGCCGCGATTGGGCCGGACCCGACGAGACTCTCACCCGCCTGTAGCGCGATGTCCGTGACCTGGCCGGGTGCGGTGTAGACCTGATAGAGCGCACCCGAGCTGTAGGGATAGAGCTGGACGGCGTTGATGAAGCCATCGCGGACTGGTTCGATCCGGGCAGCGGCGTTGGCGTTGGTGATGCGCTCTGTCGGTTCCGGCGCTTCTGCCGGACGATCGTCTGCATCTACCCGCATAAGCTGGCCCGGCAGCGGTAAAGGCTCGGGTGTCTCGACAATCCGAACAGGCCGCGCCGGTTCCGCGACCAGCGTTGCGGCAACGGGATCGTCGTAGCTAATTTCAGGCGGCTTGAAGGTCGTGCACCCGGCCAGCATGGAGCCGGCAAGAAGTGTTGTGATGGAAAGTTTGGCTGACACGCAGTGTCTCATTGGGCGTTCTCCCCCGACCAGTTGATGGCGTGGACGAAGACGCCGAGGGGGTTCTTGCGGAGGCGGTCTGCATCGCGGGGTGGTTGGATGACGACGCTTAGGATGCCGGTCCAGCGTTCGGTACCGGCGAGCTGACCGTTCACGTAGCGGCGTTCGGTCCAGGCGACGCGGAAGCTGGAATCCGACGCGCGGATGACGCTGGAAATCTCAGCGGTGACCTGGGCCTCGCCGACGCGGGCAAAGGGATCGTTCTGGCGCGCGAAGTCGTTGAGCGCGACAGACCCGCGATCGGTGGTGAAATCATAGGCGCGCAGCCAGTTCTGACGGAGGACGATGGGATCGGCGGGAACCTGGCGGACATTCTCGATGAAGCGCGCGAGGTGGAAGGCGATCTGCGGATCGGTGGGGCGGTAGTTGGCAGTTGCCGGAGCGACGGCTTGGGCCGCGCCGAGCCGGTCGACTTCGACCACATAGGGTACGATGGTGCCCTGGGTTGATCCTGCCCCAAAAAAGTGGACGGGGTCAGGCCGCCATGCGTTCCATGTCGGCTGGTGATCGGTAGCCTATCCCGGAATGAAGGCGGCGTGAATTGTAGAAGCCTTCGATGCAGGCGAAGAGATCGCGGCGGGCCTCATCTCTGGTGG
>RZWH01000011.1 GCA_004005435.1 Rhodobacteraceae bacterium CCMM004
CGCCACCGAGACCAACGCCCAGGTGATCTCGGCCCTCGGCCTCCAGCAGTGACGAGGCCGGTTTCGGCCGCGCCCTCTCTCCGGGGCGCGGCATGAAGCTGAACGACGCGATCCTCGGCGCGGTCTTCCTCGCCGTGGGTCTGCTGGTGTTCTGGCAGACCCGGTCCATGCCGCAGCTCTCGGGCCAGTCGGTGGGCGCCGGGACCTTTCCGGCGGTCGTCGCCGCGATGATGGTCGCGGGCGGCGTCATCCTGATCGCCAGCGGCCTGCGCGCCCGCAGCGGCGCCCTGGTCGAGCTCGATCCCTGGCTCAAGGACCGCGCCCCCCTGATCCGGGTGCTGTCCGTCCCCGTCTTCGTCGCGATCTATGCACTTTTCAGCGGCCCGATTGGGTTCCCGCTCCTGGTGCCGCCGCTCCTGGCCGCGCAGCTGTGGATCACCACGCGCAAGCCGGTCCTGTCGATCATCGTCGCGCTGGCCGCGACCGCGGCGATCTGGCTCATCTTCGCGCGCGTCCTGCTCGTGCCCCTGCCCCTGGGCCTGCTGACCGAGGTGATCTACTGATGGACTCCATCCTCGCCGCCGCGGACCTGGTGTTCCGCACCGACGTCCTGCTGATCGTGCTCGGCGCCTCGATCTACGGACTGGTCATCGGATCGATCCCGGGGCTGACCGCCACCATGGGCACCGCCCTCTTGGTCCCCGTCACCTTCTTCCTCGACCCGGTCCCGGCCATCGGCGCCATCGTCGCAGCCACCACGATGGCGATCTTTGCCGGGGACATCCCCGGTGCCATGCTGCGCATCCCCGGCACCCCCGCCTCGGCCGCCTACACCGACGAAGCCTACAAGATGCGCCAGGCGGGCAAGCTGGAGCTGGCGCTGGGATCGAACCTGATCTGCTCGGCCATCGGCGGGCTCGTCGGTGTCACGGTCCTGATCCTCGCCGCGCCGCAAATCGCCCGCATCGCGCTGGGGTTCTCCAGCTACGAGTATTTCTGGCTGGCGCTTCTGGGACTGACCTGCTCGGTGCTCGTCTCGAACACCACGGCGGTCAAGGGGATGCTGGCGCTCTCGGTCGGCCTGATGATGTCGACCATCGGCATCGACGTGGTCATGGGGACCAGCCGGTTCACCTTCGGCGAGACAGAACTGATCGCCGGGATCTCGATCATCCCCGCGCTGATCGGCATGTTCGCGGTGGGCGAGATCTTGCGGCGGCTGGGCGATCCGGTGCCGCTGTCCCGCCTCCCGGCGATCCGCCTCGGCGCCATGCTGGGCGGCGTCGGCCGCGTCATGTGGACCTATCGCGTCGGCGTCCTGCGCAGCTCGGGCGCGGGCGCGGTGATCGGCGCGCTCCCCGGCGCCGGGGCCGACATCGCCGCATGGGTGACCTATGCCATCTCCCGGCGGTTCTCGCGCACCCCCGAGAAATACGGCACCGGCCACCCCGAGGGGATCGTCAACGCCTCGTCCGCCAACAACGCCTCGCTGTCGGGCGCCTATGTGCCCGCCCTGGTCTTCGGCATCCCCGGGGACACGATCACCGCCATCCTCATCGGCGTCCTGATGATGAAGGGGATCACCCCCGGCCCCATGGTCTTTGTGATGAACCAGGGGCTGGTGGACGCGGTGTTCATGATCTTCGTCTTGGCCAACCTCCTGATGATCCCCCTGGGCCTCATGGCCGTGCTGGCCGCGCGGCGGGTGATGACGGTCCCGCAGCCCGTGCTCTTTCCGGTCATCCTGCTGTTCTGCGTCGTCGGATCCTTCGCCTCTAACAACACGCTCTTCGACGTCTGGCTGATGCTGATCATCGGGCTCGGCGCCTTCGTGCTGGAGGAGAACGGGTTCCCGGTGGCGCCGATCATCCTGGGTCTGATCCTTGGACCCCTGGTCGAGGAGAACCTCCTCCAGTCGATGATCAAGTCCGGCGGCAGTATCCTGCCCTTCTTCCAACGCCCGATCGGCGGGACGCTGGGGGCGATCACGCTGCTCCTCTGGGGCATCATGGCCGCCATGTTCCTGCGGCGCAAGCTCAGTGGCACCGACCGCACCGCCGCCCCCGATTGACACGACCACCATGCGCCCCATCCCAGGGGCGCCGGACCAGGAGACTTTCCAATGGCCGACGCAGCGACCGACGACGCGCGCCTCTTTCCGCTGATGAAGGACAAGCTGTTCACCGCGGTGATCGGCGACGTCCTGGATCAAATGGGCCTGATCCGGCAGTTCCTGCCCGCCGGGATCGCGCCCCTCGACCCCGACACGGTGCTGGTGGGGAGGGCCATGCCGGTGCTGGAGGCCGACGTCTTCGGCTCCGGGTCCGAGGCGTCGGGCCCTCTGACGGACAAACCCTTCGGGATGATGCTCGAAGCGCTGGACGATCTGCGCCCCGGCGAGATCTACATCGCCTCGGGGGCGTCCGCGCGCTATGCGCTCTGGGGCGAGCTGATGTCGACGCGCGCACAGCAACTCGGAGCGGCGGGCGCGGTGCTCGACGGCTACGTGCGCGACTCCCGCGGGATCCGGCGGCTGGGATTTCCGGCCTTCTGCCGCGGCGTCTATGCCCAGGACCAGGGCGCGCGGGGCAAGGTCGTGGACTGGCGTTGCGGGCTCGAAATCGGCGGCATCCGCGTCGACCCCGGCGACCTGATCTTCGCCGATCTCGAAGGCGTCCTGATCATCCCCCGCGCAGCCGAGCAAGAGGCGGTGCGCCGGGCGCTAGAGAAGGTCGAGGCCGAGAACGTTGTCGCCGAAGCCATCGCCGGAGGGATGAGCGCCACCGACGCCTACCGGACCTTCGGCGTGATGTAGCCGCGCCACTCCCCGCCCACGCACCCAAAGAGGGTATCCCACCCGGCCCCCACGCCCCGCCCGGCGGCAACGCCGGGTAGCGCCGTCCCGCCCCCCCGGGGCGGCGCTTCTGGCGAGGCTGGTTCAGCCGCCGCGGCGTGGATGCTTATATCGTCGGCGCGCCCCGCTCGACCTGCCCCGGCGGGACGCCGCTGCCCTCCGCGCTCCGCGGCGGCATTTCCTTCCGACCGGACCTTGCGCTATCCTCGGGGGCGTCGGGGCGGCCCCGCCCGTTGCCCTGCCCCGGCCGAGCCCCTGGACCTGGACGCCCATGCAGACCCCGCCCGCCGCCGGACCCCACCGCCGCCCCGACGTCGAGGACGACGGGATCGGCACCGACGACAGCGACATCCGCGCTCTGTTCTCGTTCACCCTGCAACGCCTCGCCACCCTGTCGACCAAGATCGCCACCCGCTCGGTCTACGAACCCTACGGGCTCAGCATCCCCGAGTGGCGCGTGCTGGCCGTCCTGGGCTATCTCGGCGAGGTCTCGGTCTTGACCGTCGCCCGCCACGCGGCGGTTTTGCGCACGCAACTGCCGCGGGTGACGACGGAGCTGGAGAAACGCGGGCTGATCCGGCGCAAGACCAACCCCGACGACGGCCGCAGCGCGCTGTTGTCCCTCACCGACACCGGCCGGACCACGGTGGACGAGATCCTGCGCCGCTCCCGCAGCCGCAACGCCGACATGCTGTCGGACCTCTCGCCGGCCGAACGCAAGGAGCTCATGCGCCTCGTCCGCAAGGTCCTCAGAACCAGCCACGAGCATCTGGAGAACGACCCCAACGCGTAGCGGTTGACACGGCCAGCGGAGATATGTCACCGTGTGACTTACTAGGTCACTGAGTGACATAAATGCGGATCGCATTCCCGCTCCGCATACGACAGGGGAGGAAATCATGTCGTTTCTCAAGACGATTCGGGGCGGTGCGGCGGCCGCGGCGCTGGCGCTCGCGGCGCTGCCGGCGGCGGCCCAGGACTGGCCCGCCCAGCCCGTGACGGTGCTGATCCCATTCTCGGCCGGCGGCGGCAACGACACCGTCGCCCGCAGCATGGGCACCGCGCTGGAAGAGCGGCTGGGCGTCCCCTTCACCCCCGTGAACGCCCCCGGCGCCGGCGGCTTCGTCGCGGCGCAGCGCCTGGTGTCCGGCAATGCCGACGGCTACACGGTCAGCCACCAGTCGCTGGGCACCTTCATCCTCACCTCGCTGATGAACGAACAACAGGTGAACCCGCTGGAGGACTTGGAGTTCGTGGCGCAGATGGCGGGGCTGACCTCGGCCGTGGCCGTGCCCGCCGACAGCGACTACGCAACGCTGGACGACCTGATCGCCGCGCTCCAGGCGTCGGACGGGTCCATGACCTGGGGGCACACCGGCCAGGGCGGGTTCCACCACGTCAACGGAGTCAGCCTGCTCGACGCCATCGGCGCCGAGGCGCGCGACGTCCCGTTCAAGGGCTCGTCGGCCACCCGCGCGGCGATGCTGGGCGGACAGGTCGACTATGCCATCCTGTCCAGCGTCAACTACCTGGGCTTCGAGAACGAGATGCGGTTCCTCGCATTCTTTTCCGACGAGGCCGACGCGGTCCTGCCCGACGTGCCGACCGTCGCCGATCTGGGCCTCGACATGGTGACCGTGCAGACCCCCTCGGTCTGGGTCGTCCCCGCGGGCACGGATCAGGCGGTCATCGACACCCTCTCCGCCGCGATCGAAGAAGTGGTGGCCACCGACGCCTACCGCGACGAACTCCTCTCCCTCGGCATCACGCCCACCTATCGCAGCGGCGCCGACATCCGCCGGCTGGTGGACGAACGCATCGGCGGCTGGCAGGACATCATCGCCCGGGTCTCCGCCGCGCAATGAGCACGCCCGCCCGCAGAACCGAAGAGATCGCGTTGGGGGTCGCCCTGGCGGCCGTCGGCGCGGTCTTTCTCTGGCAGGCTTTGCTGATCCCCCAGGGCCGCGACCTGGTCGGTCCGCGCAGCCTGCCGGTCCTGATCGCGGGCCTCTTCATGGCCGGGGGCGCGCTGGTCTCGGTGCGGGCCTGGACCGGCCGCATCGTGCCCGCTCCCAAGGCCACAGAGCACAAGCTCTTGGGCATCGTCCTGCCCGCCGCCGCCGTCGCTCTGGCCTTTCTATGGCTCTGGGGCGCGGTCGGCTGGACCCTGGCCAGCCTGATCGCCGCGCCGGTGTTCTACTTCATCTTTGGCGCCCGCGGCTGGCGCGAGTTGCTGCTGGTCCCCGCGGCCGCCGTCCTCATCCTGTATCTGATCTTCTATCGGCTCCTCGGTCTCTGGCACGGGTCCGGCTGGCTGTTCTAGCGACGGGGACACCCATGACCGCCAATCCACTGGACATCTTCGCCGGGTTCGTGACGCTCGGGTCCGATCCGCTGGCCCTGGCGATGGTGCTGGCCGGAGCGCTCTTCGGTGTGGTCGTGGGGGCGATCCCGGGCCTCACCACCGCCGCCGCCATCGCCATCGTCCTGCCCATCACCTTTTACATGGAGCCGCTGGCGGGTCTGGTCCTGCTCTACGTGATCGGCAAGGCGGGGCGCTATGGCGGCTCCATCGCGGCGATCCTCTTCAACACCCCCGGCACCTCGGCCGCGGCGGCGACCCAGATCGACGGCCACCCCCTGGCGCTCCAGGGCAAGGCGGGCAAGGCGATCAAGGTCGGCACCTTCTCCTCGGCCTGCGGCGACCTGTTCGGCGACATGCTCCTGATCTGCTTTTCCGCCCTGATCGCCTCCTGGACCCTGCGGCTGGGCCCGCCGGAATACTTCGCCATCTACATGATGGCCTTCGTGGTCATCGGTTCGGTGGTGTCGGAGAGCGTGCTCAAGGGGCTCCTGTCCGCCGTCTTCGGCATCCTGATCGCGCTGATCGGGCTCGACTTCATCTCCGGCGCCAACCGCATGACCTTCGGCGTCACCGACCTCATGGGCGGTCTGACCCTGGTGCCGGTCCTGATCGGCGTCTTCGTGGTGTCCGAGGTGCTGGTCCAGGCCGAGACCCACGCCGGCAAGGGGCGCCGCCTGACCATCGCGCCGATGCCCAAGAGCGCGTCGGACCGCAACCTGGAACGCGAGGACATCCGCCGCATCGCCCCCGTCGTGATGCGGTCGAGCGTCTACGGCTCGGTGATCGGGATGCTGCCCGGCCTCGGCTCGGCCGTCGCCTGCTTCGTCGCCTATGGCGAGGAACGCCGCCGGGCCAAGCGGCCCGAGCTGTGGGGCAAGGGCGCGATCGAGGGCGTCGCGGCGCCAGAGGCGGCCAACAACGCCGTCTCCGGCCCGGCGATGATCCCGCTCCTGACCCTGGGGATCCCCGGCTCCACCGTTGGAGCGATGATGATGGGGGTGTTCCTGATCCACGGGATTCAGGTGGGGCCCACGATCTTTACCCAGTCGGGCGAGATCATCTATGCGCTCTTCGCCGCCGGGCTCCTCGGGATCCTGTGCTACGCGGTCATCGGCTGGAACCTCTCGGGCCTCGTGGGCAAGATGATCGCGATCCTGCCGCCGCGGCTGATCTATCCGACCGTCCTTATGATCGGATTCCTGGCGACCTACTCGGTCCGCACGTCGCTGTTCGACGTGGGCGTCTCGGTGGTCTTCGGCCTCGTCGGTTACGTGATGCGGCGCTATGGGTTCAGCCCCGCCGCCTTTGTCATCTCGTTCATCCTGGCGCCTGGGGCCGAGCAGGCCCTGCGCCAGTCGCTGCGCATGTCCGGCGACGACCTCGGCATCTTCTTCACCCGGCCCATCGCGCTGGTGTTCTTCGGCATCGGGCTCTTCGCCTTCTTCGCGCGCTCGGTGCCGTGGCGGCGCCTCCTCGGGCGGGAGCGTGCGGCATGACCCTCGCCCGCCTGCGCGCCTGGATCACCCGGACCCCGTTTCGCACGCCGGTCACTTGGACCGCCGGCGGAACCGAGGACGCGGCGGTGCATCTTTGGCTGGAGCTGACCGGCCCCGACGGCGTCACGGGCCTGTCGGAAACGCCGGTAAAGCCCGCCTGGACCGGGCTCGACGGCGCCACCGCGCTGGCCGCGGTCGAGCACCTGGTGGCCCAACGGCTCCTGGGCCGCGTCCCGGCCTCCGCCGAGGCCGCGCTGGCCGACATTCGCGGGCTGCCGGTGCTGCGCGCGGCGGTGGGCCACGCGCTCGCCGATCTCCGCGCGCCCGGTGCGGCGGCCGCGGCACAGGTGGCGGCGGTGCTGACCCGCGCCGACCCTGCGGCGATGGCCGAGGCCGCCGCGCGCGCCGCCACCGACCACGGCATCCACGCGCTGAAGGTCAAGGCGGGACAGGGCCGCGACCTCGACGCCCGCGCGCTGGTCCTGGTGCGCGAGGCGCTCGGCGCCGACGGGCCGATGTCGGTCGACGCCAACGGCGCTTACGACGTGGAGGAGGGGCTGGCGCTCTGCCGCGCGGCGGCCACCGTCGGCGCGGCCTTCGTCGAGGATCCCTGGCCCCTCGCCCCCGACGCCGCGACCGAACGCGCCCTCTCCGCCGCCCTCTGCGCCGTCGCCGTCGACCGCGCCGCGGGGGACGAAACGACCGTGCCGGGCCTCATCGACCGCGGCGTCGCCTGGATCGCGGTGAAGCCCAATCGCATCGGTCCCGACGCCGCCCGGCGCATCGCCGCCACCGCCCGCGCTGCCGGTATCGGCGTGGTTTCGGGGCTGTTCGGCGAGGGGCCGCTCGGCGCGGTGCAGCAGCTCCGCGCCGACACCGGCGATGCACCGTGCGAGGCCGTGCACCACCTGACCCTGCGCGACCCGGTCCCCGTGGCCGGGCTGACTCTCGCGGACGGCCGGCTGTCGGCGCCGCCCGGCCGCGCTTCGGACCTGGTGTCCGTCGCCGATGTGGCCGACCGCGCGGTCGGTGGATGGGAGGCCGCGGCATGACCGCCGTGACGCTCTGCGAATGCATCGCCCGCGACGGGCTCCAGCACGAACCGCGGGTCCTGCCCACAGACGACAAGCTGCGGCTGATCGGCCGCGTGGCCGAGGCCGGGTTCCGCCGGATCGAGGCCACGAGCTATGCCAGCCCCAGGGTCGTCCCCGCCTTCGCCGATGCCTCCAAGGTGCTGCTCGGTCTGCCGCGGGCGCCCGGGCGGCGGTTCAAGGCCACGGCCCCGAACCTCAAGGCGGTGGAGCGCGCCCTGGCCGACCGCGCCGCCGGCCGAGGGCCCGAGGAACTGTCGCTCCTCGTCTCCGCCAGCGAGGGCCACAGCCGCAAGAACCTGCGCGCCGGGCGGGCCGAGCAATGGGACCGCATCGCGCAGATGGCCGAGGCGGCGGGCGGCGGCTTCACCCTCGTCGGCGTGATCTCGACCGCCTTCGCCTGCCCCTTCGACGGGCCGACCGACCCCGAGACGGTGTTGGCCGACGCCCGACGCTTTGCCGCGCTGGGGTGTGCCCTCGTGACCATCGGCGACACCACCGGACACGCGACCCCCGCCCGCGTCCGCGCCCTGTTTGCCGATCTGTCGGCCGAGGACGGGGTGACCCCCGTGGCCCATTTCCACGACACCCGCGGCACCGGCCTGGCCAACTGCCTGGCCGCGCACGACGCGGGCTGCACTCATTTCGACAGCGCCATCGGCGGCACCGGCGGCAATCCCGCCGCCATCGCCTATGGCGAGGGCTATACCGGCAACGTCGCGACGGAGGATCTGGTGAACATGTTCGAGGCGGACGGGATCGCCACAGGCATCGACTGGGACGCGCTCATGCGGGCGTCCGAGCTGGCCGCCGACCTCATCGGCCGCCCGCTCGACGCGCGCTCCCCCCGGGCCGGGCGCAGCGTGGGAGGGGTGGCATGACCGTGCTCCTGACCGAGACCGAGGGGCCGGTGCGCGTCCTCACCCTCAACCGCCCCGACAAGCGCAACGCGCTGAACCTGGCGCTGACCCGGGCGCTGGTCGACGCGCTCGCCGCCGCCGAGACCGCGCCCGACATCCGCGCCGTGGTCCTGGCCGGGGCGGGCAAGGGCTTCTGCGCCGGCGCCGACCTTGGCGAGTTCGCCGAGCTGACCCCCGACCGCGCCGACCGCGTGGCCGAGCGCGCCGCGCTGACCTCGACGCTCCAGTCCACCATCGCCGAGATGGCGACGCCGGTGGTCGCCGCCGTCCAAGGCGCGGCGATGGGCGGCGGCGGCGGCCTGGCGCTGTCGGCCGACATGCTGATCGTCGCGCCCGACGTCCGCCTCGGCTTTCCCGAACTTTCCCACGACATCGTCCCGGCCCTCGTCATGCCCAACATCGTCCGGCACTTCGGGCGCAAGCTGGGGTTCGAGCTGATTTCCACAGGGCGCATCCTCTCCGCCGCCGAGCTCTGCGCGCTGGGGGCGGCCAACGCCGAGGTGCCCCGCGACGACCTCCGCCCCGCCGCCATGGAGATCGCCCGCACCTGGGCCGCGGCCAAGCCGGTGGCGATGGCCGCGGCCAAGCGGCTGTTCTACGCGGTGTCCGAAGAGCCCCCGGCCGACGCCTTCGCCCGCGGCCGCCAGGTCAACCGCGAGATGCGGGGGTTCCGCACATGAAGCCGCTCCACGGCCTCCGCGTGATCGAGTTCGCCCGCGTCCTGGCCGGGCCCATGGCGGGCCAGATCCTGGCCGAACTCGGCGCCGAGGTGATCAAGATCGAACGCCCCGGCACCGGCGACGAAAGCCGCAGCTTCGAGCCGCGGTGGCCCGACGGCGCCTCGGCCTATTTCACCATGTTCAACCGCGGCAAGAAATCCGTGACGCTGAACCTCCGCACGCCCGAGGGCGCCGACATCGCCCGCCGCCTCGCCGCCTCGGCCGACATTCTCATCGAGAACTTCCTGCCCGGCACCATGGCCAGGTTCGGGCTCGACGCCGACACCCTGGCGGACGTGAACCCCGGCCTCGTCTACGTCTCGGCGACGGGGTTCGGCCAGACCGGGCCCGCCGCGCAGAGGCCCGGCTACGACACCGTGTTCCAGGCGCTCTCGGGTCTGACCGCGCTGACCGGCGCGCCCGACGGCCCGCCCAGCAAGGCGGGGCTGCCCATGGCCGATCTCACCAGCGCGCTCTGGATCGTGATCGCCGCCCTCGCCGGGGTGCAGGGGCGCGGCCGCGCCGGACACGGCACCCATGTGGACCTGGCGATGATGGACGTGCAGCTCTCGCTCCTTTCGATTCCCGCCGCGCGCTACTTTGCCCTGGGCGAAACGCCCGCCCGCATGGGCAGCGCGCATCACGGGCGGGTGCCCTCCAACGCCTACCGCTGCGCCGACGGCGGCTGGCTCCAGATCAGCGCCAGCGATCAGCACTGGCCGCCGCTCTGCGCGGTGCTGGACCTCGATGACCTGGCGCGGGACGCGGACCTGATGCGGAACGCCCGGCGCGTGGCAAGGCGCGCCGAGGTCGACGCCGCCATCGCCGCCGCCTGCGCCCGGCGGGACCGCAACGACCTGCGCGCCGCGCTCGACGCCGCGGGCGTTCCGGCGGGCGAGATCCTGTCCCTGCCCGAGGCGCTGGCGACGCCCCAGGCCCAGGCGCGCGGCACCGTCGTGGACGTGCCCCGGCCGGGCAAGCCACCGGTCCAGGGGCTGAGAACCCCGGCCGTCTTCGACCGCTGGGACGGGCCGGACCCGCTCCCCACCCCCGATCTCGGCGCCGACACCGACGCCGTTCTGACCGGAGAGCTGGGGTTCGCCGACGACGACGTCGCACAGTTGCGCAAGGAGGGGATCGTATGACCGCCATCGAGGTCGCTGGCCCCGACGCGCGCGGCCTCGCCCGCGTCACCCTGTCCCGCGCCGCCGCGCGCAACGCGCTGAACCTGGAGATGTGCCGCGAGCTGGCCGCGGCCTTCGCCCGCCTCACCGGCGACGCAATCACCCGCGCGGTGGTGGTCGACGCGGTGCCTCCCGTCTTCTGCGCCGGTGCGGATCTGAAAGAGCGGCAAGGCCGCGGCGCCGACTGGGTGATCGCCCGCCGCCGCGCCGCCTTCGACGCCTATGCCGCGATCGAGGCGTGTCCGGTGCCTGTCGTCGCCGTGCTGGACGGCGCTGTCGTCGGCTCGGGCGGCGAGATCGCGATGGCCTGCGACATCGCCCTGGCCTCGCCGCGCGCCAGCTTTCGCTGGCCCGAGATCGGCTGGGGCTCGGTCGGCGCGACCCAGAGGCTGCCCCGCCGCATCGGCACGGCCCGGGCCAAGGACCTGCTCTTCACCGGCCGCAAGATCGACGCGGCGGAGGCCCATGCGCTCGGCCTCGTGACGCGCCTGGCCGACGATGTCGGCGCGCTCGCCGCCGAGGTGCTCGACCCGATCCTCGACGCCCCCGCCACCGCCCTGCGGCTGGCCAAACGCTGCGTCGACGACGGGATGCGAACCGATCTGGCCGGCGGGATCGAGATCGAGATGGAGGCGATCCGCCACAGCCTCGACGGCGACGAGTGGAAGGACGGGCTGACCGCCTTCGCCCAGGGGCGGGCCAAGCCCCGGCCATGACCTCGTTGCCCCACATCGCCGCCGCACCCACCGCCTGGGAGGCGCTGGAGCGGGCCGCGGCCCTCACCCCCGGCCTGGAGGCGGTCGTCGCCCCGGACGGTCGCGCCACCTTCGCCGAGCTGCGCGCCTCGTCCGCGCGCCTGGCCCGCGCCCTCGCCGCCCTGGGCGTCGGGCACGGGGACCGGGTCGGCCTGTGCATGGGCAACTCCGTGGACTGGATCGCGGTGTTTCTGGGTCTCTCGCGCCTCGGCGCCGTCACCGTCCCGGTGAACACCCGTCTCACCGCGGGCGAGATCGGCGGGATCCTCGACGACGCTGGCGTGCGCCGTGCGCTGTTCTCGGGCCGGGTCCTCGGCGCCGACTTCGCCGCGACGATGCCCGCGATCCGTGCCGCCGCGCCGCGGCTCGCGGGGGTCGTGATCCAGGGCGATGCCCCCGACGGCGCCCTCAACTGGGCCACTTTCGCCGCCCTTGGCGACGATACCCCCCTGCCCCCGCCGCCCGATCCCGACGCCGACCTCCTGATCCAATACACCTCCGGCACCACCTCGTTCCCCAAGGCGGTGCCGCTGACCCACCGCCAGATGCTCGCCAACGGCTTCGTCTCAGGGCAGCGG
Source organism: Rhodobacteraceae bacterium CCMM004 (assembly GCA_004005435.1). Taxonomy (GTDB): domain Bacteria; phylum Pseudomonadota; class Alphaproteobacteria; order Rhodobacterales; family Rhodobacteraceae; genus CCMM004. The sequence goes on from RZWH01000011.1 coordinate 11,963, forward strand.
CTGGGGCTCCGCGCGGGCGACCGGATGCACTCCGCCCGGCCGTTCTTTCACGTCGCTGGCACGACCCTGTCGATCCTCGCTTGCCTCCAGCATCAGGCAACGCTCGTCACCATGACCCGCTTTGCCGCCGATCCCGCGCTGGAGCTGATGGAGCGCGAGCGGTGCACCCATTTCTCCGGCAACGGCACCATGGCATCGATGCTGCTCGACTGCCCCGGGCGGGCCCAACGGTCGCTCCGCCTCCGCGGCGCGTGGCTGGCCGCCGACTCCGACACCGTCCGGCGGGTGATCGGCGAACTGGGGGCGGCCGAGACCGTGACGGGCTACGGCCTGTCCGAGGCCTCCCCGAATGTCGCCCAGTCCGCCTGGTGGGAGCCCGAAGAGATCCGCATCCTCGGCGCGATGGCCCCGCAACCGGGACTGGAGGTGCGCATTGCCGGACAGCCCCTCACCGTCGCCGCCGAGGGCGAGATCGAGGTCCGCGGCTGGTCTGTCATGCGCGGCTATCTCGGCCGTCCCGACGCGACCGCCGAGGTGCTGACCCCCGACGGCTGGCTCCAGACCGGCGATCTGGGCAAGAGCACGGGCGACGGCCGCTTCACCTTTGCGGGGCGGCTCAAGGAGATCATCCGCGTCGGCGGCGAAAATGTCTCTCCGGCCGAGGTCGAGGCCGCGCTCTGCGCCCATCCGCAGGTCAGTTTCGCTGCCGCCTTCGCCCTCCCCGACGCCCGGCTGGGCGACGTCCCGGCGGCGTTCTGCGTCTCTAACGCGGCGCCAGAGGCGATCCGTGACTGGGTCGCCGTGCGCCTCGCCAGCTTCAAGGCTCCGCGCCACGTCTTCTGCGTCCCCACGGTGGACGACATCGGCCTGACCGCCAGCGGCAAGGTTCAGCGCCCCGCCCTCGCCGCCCGCGCCACCCGTCTGCTGGAGCAGAGCCGATGATCTTCGACACCGACGTCACGCGCCTCCTCGGCATCGACCTGCCCATCGTGCAGTCCGGCATGTCCTGGGCCTCGTCCAATGCCGACCTGCCCGCCGCGGTCAGTGCCGCGGGCGGTCTCGGCACCCTCGCCTGCGGGCCCATGCGCCTGCCCGACATCGAGGCCGCCGTCGCTGCCATCCGCGCCCGCACCGACCGCCCGTTCGCCGTCAATCTGCCGCTCTACCGCCCCGGCGCCGACGACGTCATGGACCTGCTCGAACGCCTCCGCCCCCCCGTCCTCGTCGCCAGCCAGGGCGGACCCAGAGCCTATCTCGCCCGATTTCAGGCCATCGGCACCCTCTGCGTCCACACCGTCGCCAGCGTCGAGCACGCCGAAAAGGCGGCGGCCGCCGGGGCCGACGCCCTGGTCGTGGTCGGCGGCGAGGCCGGCGGCCATCCCCCGCCCGATCTGGTATCGGGCCACGTGATGCTGCGCGCGGTCAAACGCGCCCTCCCCGACATGCCGGTGATCTCGGCCGGGGGTTGGGCGGACGGCCCCGGGCTCGTCGCCGCGCTCGCCCTCGGCGCCGGCGCCGCTGCGTTCGGCACCCGGTTCCTGACCTGCCCCGAGGCCGGCGTTCCCCAGCCCTACAAGGACCGCGTGCTGTCGGCGGGCGTTGGCGACACGCGCGTCGTCGGCCGCGGCTTCGGCGTCATCCGGGCGCTGCGGAACGGCTTCACCGACCGGATGGAGGCGCTGGAGCGGGCAGGGGCCAGCGAGGCCGACCGCGCCGCCGTCTTTCGCGCCACCACCCTGCGGGACGTGGTCCTCGACGGCGCCGTCGACATGGGCAAGCTCGAGGCGGGGCAATCCGCCGGTCTGGTCGATACCCCCCTGCCCGCCGCCGAGGTGGTGACGCATCTCGCCCAAGAGGCGCGGGAGGTCCTCGCCCGCCTTGCCCGTCTCTGACCCATCGGTACGGGGACCTGCATCAGCGATCGTGCTCCACGAGCCCGATGGCGGACGATCCCATAGCCCAGAGTTTCGCCTTGTCCCGACGCCGATGTCGTCTCTATCTCGCCCTACCGGCCACCCAAACGGAGGGCGCAGCTGGGACACGTTTCGGGCGATCTGGACGGTAACAGGCTCTTTTTCCTGGATCTCGACGGGGTGGAGTCGGCCCGTCCCGCGCCCACGAACGCCTCGATGGGTGTCGGAGAGACGAACCCTCCTGCCCTACCCTTCCACGCCCTCAGCCTGCGCGGCGGTCGCAAGCCGCCGGTCCAGAGTGATCAGGGGCATCCCCCAGCGCAGCGCAAGGGCAAGATAGAGACTGTCATAAACGCTTAGAGAATGGCGCCGGGCCAGGCCCATGACCGCCGCTCCATCGGCGCCGGTATCCAACACCACGCCCAAATCGTCCAGATCTGCGGCCAGGCGATCCCCCTGCCCCGGCTCCAGTCGCCCGCGGCGTTCGGCCACCACCAGAATGTTGCGCAGCTCGGCCCAGAGGAGCCAGGGTGCGTGCAGCGCCCCTGCCCCCGCGATCCGGTCCGCGACCGGCGGATCGCTCTCGTCCGGCAAGATCAGTGACGCAATCGCCGAGGCATCGACCACCAGATCCGTCACCGGCGGCCGTCGTCGCGCATCGCCAGGATCTCGTCCGCCGACACAGCGCCCCGCCGCTGCCGCAGCGCCGCGCGCGTCTCTGCGAGCCGGGACAGAGCCGCACTGCGCCGCGCGGCCGTCTCGTCGGCCATGGGCACCAGCCGGGCCACGGGGCGGCCGCGCTTGGTGATCACGACCTCCTCCCCGGCCGCCACGCGGTCGAGCAGCTCCGACAGATGTGTTTTGGCCGCAAAGGCCCCGATCTCGCGCATGGAATTCTCCAACTAGTTCGCAACCTGGTTGTTTGCGGTTTTGCTGTCAAGGGGCGTCAGTGCACGATCTCCACCCGGACCACGGTGGGGTCCGTCTGTCGCACTGCCGCCAGCAGCCGTTCGCCCAGGTTCTGCCGGACATAGGCGGCATGGAATCGCGTGGGCGCCGCGAGCGTCAGACATCCCTCGCCGATCCCGGCCTCCACCAGACTCGCGAACCACGCGCCGTAGGTGGCCGGATCGGCGGCGTGGAGCACCGCCTTGGCCCCGCCCCAGCCCGCCCCCGCGGCCTCCGGCGCGGGCACCGGTCGCAGCGGCACGACATTGCCCGGCGACAGCGCATCGGGGGTGTTTCGGGCGACGAAGTCTGGTCCGATATTCGGCCAGATCCGGGCGGTATCGTCTCGAATCGCGTCGAGACCCAAACCATAGAGACTGACCCGCCCCCGCGCGCCCTGCCGCTTCAGCCGCAGCCACCCGACCGACCGGAACCATGCCATCTCGCGTTTGACCGTCCGCGCGTCGACGGACCAGAGCCGTGCGATCTCGGTCTGGCCGATGCTCAACTCGTCCCGCTGCCAGTTGTAGCGCGCGGTGATCAAGGCGGTCAGGCGCAGCACACGGCGCTGCTGCATCGGGGTGCCGGACAGGCCGAACGCCGTGAGCGCCGTGAGAAGGTCGTATTTGCGGACGCCGGCGCCGCGTCCGACTGGCCGGGGGATCTGCATCTCCGGCGTCTCCTGTGATGCCACGCGGTTGGCGCGGCCTGCCTCGTCGACGGGCCGAGGGCCCGGAGGGGGCGCTGGTCGGTATGCTCCAACGCTTTTCGCCACCTTGCGGCAATTAGCGTCCCGGCAGTCGATTCTGTCAAGAGGTCGTCTGCGGGCGCCCGCTGCGCTGACCAAAACCGAAGGAGAGTCCCGGTGACTCTGGTATAGGGGGCCGCACTGGATGTCACCTTATCGAGGGCCCCATGTCCCCCAATATGTAGCGGGGCGGCTTAGAACGTCCCCTATCCGTGGCCCCGTTATCTATCGTGACCTTGCCGTGGGCGAATCGGGCATGGGCACAACGGGGGCAGGAGAACCTTCCCCGCGGGGAAGGTCTGGGCACACTCTAATTCGGTTTTGCGTTCCCGCCAAATCCGGCGTATTTCTAGATCGAGCAGGAAATAGCGTTTGGCAGGACGGCAGGCATGTATACCCACGAGGATTTGGCGCGGCTTCAGGCCCAGTCGCTCAAGATGCAGGGCCATATCCGGCGCCAGACATTCTCGCCCGAGAACACCAAGACGCTGCGCCGTTTCTCCTCGTGGGAGGTGTCCGAGCTGATCCTGGGCGTCAATCAGTCGACGTTCCGCGGCCGTCTCGCCGCCGATCCGAGCCTGCCCATGGGCGAGGTGGAGCCGGACGGCCGCCAGCGCTGGTTCAGTCTCGATGAGATCGGCGAGCTTCGGCGGCGGCTCAAGGTGAATCGCCGCTCGCTCCTGCCCGCCCGCCCTGCCGGCAAGCGAGCCTTCCGCACGGCGGTCGCGAATTTCAAGGGCGGCGCGGGCAAATCTACCGTCGCCCTCCACTTCGCCCACGCCGCGGCGCTCGATGGCTACCGCGTGCTCGCGGTGGATTTCGACCCGCAGGCGACCCTGTCCCACGCCATGGGCCTCACCGACGTGAGCGAGGAGTTCACTGTCTGGGGCATCATGGCCCGAGACCTGATCCGCGAGACCGACCGGATGAATGACGGCGCTGTGGGTGCGGCCAGCGGCACCGCCCTGCCCCGCCGTCAGATCCCGGCGTCGATCCGCGACATGGGGCTCGACGGGCTCCGCCACGGCGACTTCGTGAAACCCACGTGCTGGCCCACCATCGACGTTGTGCCGTCCTGTGCCAACGCGGCGTTCGTGGAGTTCGCGTCGGCGCAGTATCGCCATCTCAACCCCGAGTGGTCGTTCTTTGCCGCGGTGTCCCGCTGGCTCGATGCGTTGGGCGACGATGACTATGACGTGGTCGTTTTCGACTGCCCGCCCGCCATCGGCTATCAGTCGATGAACGCCGTCTTCGCGGCGGACATGCTCTATGTCCCGTCGGGGCCGGGGTATTGGGAGTACGATTCCACCACCTCTTTCATTGGGCAGCTGGCCGAGGCGCTGGAGGATTTGGCGAACGGGTTCGACGGAACCTTCCCTGCGGGGAAGGTCGCGCTGCCCAAAAGCTTTGCCGACATCCGCTTCTTGATGACCCGCTACGAGCCGGGCAACGACCTGCACCGTGCGATGTTCGAAGCGTTTCGCAAGGTTTTCGGGGATCATTTGACCCAGCACCCGATCGAGATGACACGCGCGGTTGAGCAGTCCGGCCGCTTTCTCAGCTCGGTCTACGAGATCGACTATCGCGAGATGACGCGGGAGACGTGGCGGCGTGCGCGGGCGAGCTTCGACCGCGCTTATGGCGAGTTCCGGGACGCCATGCTGACCGCATGGGACCGGATCTGAGGAGGCCGAACCGATGGCGAAGAAGCGCAGGGTTTTCGAGATCGACATGCCGGCTCCCGACGCGGCGCCGGACGAAACCTTCCCCGCGGGGAAGGTCGAGGGACGGGCGCGGCGCGGGCCGATGGCTTCGGCCATCACCGAAACCGCCGAGTCGGCGCGCGCCCGCACGGCGGTCGAGGCGCAGATTCGGGCTGAGAACGACGCGCTCGCCCACGAACATGTCCGGCTCCGGGCCGAGGGGCGGGTGGTCGACCTGGTGCCCCTCGACCTCATCGACACGACCAAACTGGTCCGCGACCGTAGCCCGGGGCCGGACCCCGAGCTGGCGGAGCTTGTCGAGTCGATCCGCACCATGGGCCTTTCGAACCCCATCCGCGTGGAACGGGCCGGCGAACGGTATGAGCTGATCCAGGGGTTCCGTCGGCTGGGCGCGTATCGCGCGCTGCTGGCCGAAACGGGGGACGCCGACGCCTGGGGTGGGATCCCGGCCGCCGTGGCCGAGCCGGGCGAGGGGCTCGACTCGCTCTACCGGCGCATGGTCGACGAGAACCTGGTGCGTAAGGACATCTCTTTTGCCGAAATGGCGCTGTTGGCCCAGGACTATGCCGCCGACCCCGAGACCCACGAGATGGACGTGGACAAGGCGGTCGCGCACCTCTTCCGCTCGGCGGGATATCAGAAGCGGAGCTATATCCGCGCCTTCGCCCGGCTGATGCACTGGCTGCGGCGGGACTTGCGGCACCCGACGGCGATCCCGCGGTCGCTGGGGTTGAACCTGGTGGCGGCCATCGAGGAGACGCCGGAGGTGGTCGGGCGAATCCAGGGCGACCTCGCAGAGTGGCCCGAGCGGTCGGTCGCGGACGAGCTGACGGTGTTGCGCCGCCATGCGGGGGAAGACCCGCCTGCGCCCGCGGCCGCGCCGGCGAAGAAGCCGCGGACGGCACGGGCCCGCACCAGCTTCGAGGTGGCGCACGGCGGCCAGAGGGCCAAATGCACGGCGTCGGCGGGTCGACTGGAGATCCGGGCCGACCGCGATTTTTCCACCGTCGACCGGCAGAAGCTGGAGGCGGGGATCGAGGCCCTGTTGCGCAGCCTCGGCTGACCTTCCCCGCGGGGAAGGTTTTGCCGCCCCGCGGGCCGTCATTTCCCCCTTGCCGGGCTGGCGGTTCGCTGGCAAGATTTCATTATGCGAACAAATGTGCGCAAATGACCCGTCCGCGTCTTGGCCTGGTGGTGAATCCCCTGGCGGGCATCGGTGGCCCTGCGGGATTGAACGGATCCGATGACGCCGCGGCGATCCAGCGGGCCATCGCTGCGGGCGCGCGGCCCCAAGCGACCGAGCGCGCCGCCCGGGCGATGGCCGCATTCCGCCGGGAGAGTGACGCATCGGTTGTGACCGGGCCGGGCGCCCTAGGCGCAGATGCAGCCAACTGCGCCGACATAGTGCCGCATTTCATTACCGGAACGGCCGAGGATACCCGTGCCCTGGTCGCGGCGATGCAGGACCGCGTCGACCTCATTCTGTTCTGCGGGGGCGACGGCACCGCACGGGACGTCGCGGCCGCGAACCAGGCGGGTGTCCCGATCCTGGGCGTTCCGGCGGGGGTGAAGATGCACTCCGGCATCTTTTCCCGGACGCCGGAGCGGGCAGGGCAGGGGGCCGCGGCGTTCCTCGCTGCACCGCAGCATCCGACGGAGTTGGTGGAGATTCTGGACATCGACGAGGCCGCACGGGCGCGGGGTCGCCTCTCGGCCGAGGTGCACACCGTCGCGCGGGCGCCGCTGCTCCAAACGGCTCTTCAAGGGCCAAAATCGGCCGGCAACAGCGCCGTTGGCGACCTCGACGCCGCGCTCGCGCGCTATGTCGCGGAGATGCAGCCCGGCGTGACCTATGTGATCGGGCCGGGCACCACCATGGCTGCGTTGAAGGATCGGCTGGGGGGCGGAACGCTTCTGGGCGTGGACGCCGCGCGGAACGGGCGCATCGTCGGAAGAAACCTCGATCGGGCCGGAATAGAGACGCTGGCCACGGCCGGGGCCGTGCGCATCGCGCTGGGGGTCGTGGGCGGGCAGGGGTTCCTCCTGGGCCGCGGAAACCAGCAGATCGGCCCGGCGACACTGCGCCGGGTCGGACGGGACGCCATCGACGTGTTCTGCACCCCGGCCAAGCTGGCCGCGCTGCCGCGCGGTCTGTGCGTCGATACGGGCGAGGCGGCGCTGGATGCCGAGTTCGCCGGATATATGCAGATTGCCACGGGTCCGGGACGGCGCCAGGTCGTCCGTGTCGGATCGTGAAACGAGAGGGAGAACCATGACCAGAGCGCATCCGTGGATGGCCAACTCGGGGGAGGAGGGCGCGGCCGACATGCTGGCCGCCCTCGGCCTGGACGGGGTCGAGACCCTATTTCAGCAGATTCCGGCCGATCATCTGACGCAGAGGCCGTTCGATCTGCCGCCACAGCTGGCCTCGGAGGCGGCTCTGTCCCGGCACCTCGACGACGTGCTGTCGAAGAACGCGACGACGCGCGACAACCTCTGCTTTCTCGGAACGGGGGCCTGGCCGCACTATGTGCCGTCGATCTGCGACGAGGTGGCGAACCGCTATGAGTGGCAGACCAGCGTGTTCGGGTCGCCCACCTCCGATCACGGCCGCAACCAGGCATGGTTCGAGTTCTGCTCGCAGATCGGGGCACTGGTGGGGTGCGAGTTCGTGGGGCTGCCGGTCTATTCCTGGGGATGCGCGACGGGCCACGCGGTGCGGATGGCGTCGCGGCTCACCGGGCGGCGCAAGGTGCTGGTGCCTGCGGTGATGGACCCAGAGCGGCGGATGGTTCTGCGGACCTATTGCGAGCCGCCGGAGATGCCCCGGTCCATCGAGATCGTGGAGGTGAAGGTGGGCGCCGACGGCTGCCTCGACCGCGACGATCTGGCGGCGAAGATGGGTGAAGATGTGGCGGCGCTGTATGTCGAGACACCGACGTATCACGGTGTGATCGAGCCTGATCCCGGCGCCCTCTGCCGCATCGCGACCGATGCGGGGGCCGAGGCCATCGTCGGCGTCGATCCTCTGTCTCTGGGGGTTTTGGAGGCCCCTGGCCGTTATGGCGCGACCATCGTGACCGGCCCGACTCAGCCTTTGGGGGTCCACATGTATGCGGGCGGGGGCGTCGGCGGGTTCATCGCGTCGGCCGACGACGAGCGGTATGCGCGCGAATACAACACCCTGAACATCTCCATCGCCGAGACGGTGAAGGAGGGCGAGTTCGGGTTCGGCCTGACCCTGTTCCACCAGTCGAGCTATGGGATGCGGGATGAGGGCAAGGACTGGACCGGGAACTCGACCTACCTCTGGGCGCTCGCCGCGGCGACGTACATGAGCGCGATGGGCCCCGTCGGGTTCGCCGAGATCGGGCGGCTGATCGTGGCGCGGTCGCGCCATGCGGCCGAGATGCTGGACACGCTGCCTGGGTGTTCGGTCGATCTGAACCGGCACTGTTTCAAGGAGTTCGTCCTGCGGTTCGATGCGGCCGATGTGGGCGAGGTAAATGCGGGACTGCGCAAGCGGGGCATCTTTGGCGGCAAGGACATCACCGGGGAGCCCGGGGTCGACGGCCCCGCGATGCTGCTCTGCGTCACCGAGATCCATACCGAAGACGACATCGCCCGATTGGCCGATGCGCTGAAGGAGTGCCTGTCATGACCGCCCCGATCTCCCGCCGGTCCACGTCGCGGTTCGAGGGGTATCACGCCCCCCGATGGGCCGAACCCGTGGTCCACGAGCTGAGCAAGGCCGGGCGCCGCGGCCTGGTGTTCGACTGCCCGAAAACAGAGCCTAACCTGCCAGAGATGGCCCGTCGGCAGACGGCCCCGGACCTGCCGGAGATGACCGAGCACGATGCGCTGCGGCACTATCTGCACCTCAGTCAAATGTGCCTTGGAATGATGGGGGTGTCGCTGTTCGGCACCTGCACCATGAAGTACAATCCGCGGATCGGCGAGCGGGCGTCGCTAGAGCATCTGGCGCATCTCCATCCGTTGCAGCATCCCGACACGCTCCAGGGCCTGCTGGAGGTCTATGCGATCTTTTCCGACATGTTGTGCGAGCTGTCGGGGATGGACCAGTTCGTGTTCCAGGCCGGAGGCGGGGCCGATGCGGCATATACCCATGCCTGCGTCACCCGGGAATGGCTGAAGGCGAGGGGCGAGCTGGGGCAGCGCGACCAGATCGTCACGACGATCCAGACCCATCCGTGTTCGCCTGCGACGGCGAACGCGGCTGGGTTCGAGGTGATCACACTGAGCCTGGAGGAGGGGGGCTATCCGTCTCTCGACCAGCTCAAATCGGTCCTGGGGCCGCGGACGGCGGCGCTGATGGTGAACAACCCCGACGACATGGGCATCTACAATCCCGACATCAAGGAATGGGTGCGTCTGGTGCACGAGGCGGGGGGGCTGTGCTTCTACGACCACGCCAATTTCAATGGGGTGATGACGCGTCTGAGGGCGCGGGAGCTTGGGTTCGATGCGTGCATGTTCATGTTGCACAAGACCTTTGGCGCGCCCAAGGGGGGCGGGGGCCCGGCGGTTGGCGCCTACGGCTGCTCGGAGGAGCTGAAACCGTTCCTGCCGGGGCCCCTGGTGGTGCGCGACGGCGACCGATTCAGGCTCGAAGACGGCGAACAGAGCCTTGGGCGCGTTCGGGAGTTCATGGGCAACGCGCCCCAGGTGCTCAAGGCCTATGCCTGGGCGCGGGGCATGGGGGCCGAGGGTCTGCGCGAGGCGGCGGACCTGTCGGTGCTGGCCAACAACTATATGGACAAGCGACTGGGCGAGGTGCGGGGCGTCAGCCGCTCGAACCCCGACGTCGACGTGCCGCGGATGGAGATGACGCGCCATTCGTTCGAGCAGGTGACGGCCGATACCGGCTGCACCGTCGTCGATATCTCCATGCGGATGACGGACTATGGCATCGATGCGCTGTGGCTGAGCCATGAGCCCTGGCTGGTGGCCGAGCCGTTCACCCCCGAGGCGGGCGAGCTGTGGTCCAAGGAGGACATCGACTATTGGATCGACGTTCTGGCGGCGGTTGTCGACGAAGCCTATGAGAGCCCGGAGACGGTGAAATCGGCGCCGCATAAGGCACCGATTCACCAGCTCAAAGGCGACGCGTTGGAAGATCCGGCGCGGTGGGCGACGACCTGGGCGGCGTATCTGCGCAAGCATGGGGCCCCAGTCAGCGATCGTGAGCGCGACCAGGAGACGCCGTTTCCGATCGGGGGGCAGAGCGCCTGAGGATCGAAGAGGGGGCCGACCCCGCCGCAGGTCGGGCGCGGCCCTCCGCTCATTGCCTTAAACGGTGGGGCTGCGCCTACAGCGCGCTCTCCAGCCGCGTGTTCGCCACGATCTCGGGCACGCTGGCTTGGTTGGGCAGCTTGAGCAGCAGCGCTACGATCTCTGCCACCGCGTCGGGCGGCAGGCGCTGGTCCTTTGGCGTGGCGCCGGGCAGATCGGCGATCATCTCGGTGTCGATGGCGCCGGGGCAGATGGCGGTGCCGCGCAGTCCCTCGTCCCAGCCCTGGTGCCGGACGGCGTGGGTCAGGGCGACCAACGCGTGCTTGGTCAGGACATATCCCAGGGGCGCGGCGGCGCCGCGATAGCGTTTGCCGTCGGTGGAGGCGATGTTGATCACGCGTCCGCGGCCGGACGCCTTGAGATGGGGCAGGGCGGCGCGGATCAGGCGGAACGGGGCCTTGACGTTGACCTCCCACATCTCGTCCAGCTCGGCCTCGCCGCCCTGGCCGAAGTCCACCATCCGCAGGATGCCGGCGTTGTTGATCAGCGTGTCGGGGGGGCCGAGGTCACGCGCCACGGCGGCGACCCAGGAGTCGGCGGAGTTAGGCTCTGTTCCGTCGAAAAACGCCGCGTGGACGGTGCTGCCGAACGTCTCGGCCACCGCCTCGGGGCGGCGTGCGCCCACCGACACCCGGTGCCCGTCGGCCAGGCACCTGCGCACGATGGCGGCGCCGAGGCCGCGCGCGCCGCCCGACACCATGACCAGGCGCGGCTCCATCAGAACAGACCCTGATACACGCCGCCGTCGTTAACGATGTTCTGGCCGAGGATGAACCCGGCCTGGGCCGAGCAGAGGTAGGCGACCAGGTCGCCGCACTCGGACGGGTCGGCAAAGCGGCCCGCGGGCACGGATTGGAGACGGTTCTGGACGATGGCCTCGTAGGTGGTGTTGCCGCGGCGGGCGTGGTTGTGGAGGTTCGTGTGCAGGGCGTCGGTGTCGAAAAACCCGGGCCCGATGGTGTTGATCGTGACGTTGTCGGGGGCCACGTCGCGCACCATCGAGGCGATGGCCCCGGAGAGGGCGAGGCGGGCGGAATGGCTGTGGGCGAAGTTCTGCTGCGGGAACTTGATGAAGCTGACCGAGATGTTGACGATCCGGCCGAACTTGCGCGCGCGCATCCCCGGCAGCACGCCTTGGATCATCAAAAGCGAGGAAAAGAAGTGGCAGTCGAGCCACTTTTGCCACTCGGCGCGGTCCCAGTCGGTGAAGTCGCCGGGGATTTGCCGGACGCCCGGATTGGCCACCAGGATGTCGGCGCCGTCGCCGGCCTCCAGGATCGCGGCGCGGCCGTCGTCGGTGTTGTAGTCGGCGGCGACCGTGGTGACGTTTACGCCGGTATCGGCTCGAATCTCGTCGGCTGCGGCCTCTAGGTCGTCGGCCGAGCGGGCGTTCATCACGAGGTCGACGCCCTCGCGCGCGAGGCTCGCGGCGCAGGCGCGGCCCAGCCCCTTGCTGGCGGCGCTGACGATGGCCTTGCGGCCGCGGATCCCGAGGTCCATGGCAGATGTCCTTTCGCTGGGTCAGGCGGCGGTGTGGGCGGGGGCGACGATGGCATCGAGACCCTGTTTCAGCCCGATGAGGGCATGTCCGTCGACGGGGCGCAAGGGCGGGCGCGGCGCGCCGCCGCCGGGCAGGCCCAAATGGTCCATCGCCGCCTTGGTCGCGGGATAGAGCGTTCGGCCCTCGGTGGTGAAGAGCCGCGTCATCTCTTGCGCCTGGGCCTGGACGCGCCAGGCCAGGTCCATCCGGCCGGCGCGCACGTCGTCCCAGAGATGCAGGATCGGCAGCCAGACGTTCGGGAAGCAGTCGATCAGGCCGTCGCAGCCGGCCAGGATCGCCGCCGTGCCGATGGTGGAGGAGGGGCCGCAAAAGACCCTGATCCGGCCTTTTGCGACGTCGAGCGTGGCGTGGAAGTTCAGCCAGTCCCCCGAACTCTCCTTGATCGCGACGACCGCGTCGAGGTCGGCTAGGATGTCGACCACGGCGGGACTGAGTTGGTTCCAGGCGTTGCCGGGGATGTTGTAGAGGACGATGGGGAGGGGCGCATCGCGGGCCACGGTCTCGTAATGCGCGATCAGTTCGGCCTCGGACAGATGGACGAAGTAGGGGGGCAGGACCAGCGCGCCGTCGGCTCCCGCTTCGGCCGCATCGTGCAGCGCCTCGATCACCGCGCCGGGGGTGATCGCCCCAGCGCCGACGATGGCGGTGCCGTCGGGACCGGTCGCGGCCACGGCGCTGCGGTAGATCGCCCCGCGCTCGGCCTCGGTCAGCGCCCAGAACTCGCCGGTGCAGCCCGCGGCGACGACGCCGGTGGCGCCCGCCTCTCGCAGACGCCGGATGTTGGCGGCGAGCGCGTCGTGATCCACTGCGCCCGAGGGGTCGAAGGGTGTGGTGATGGCGGGCATGGCACCCGTCCAAGAAATGCTGTCGCGGTTCAACTCTGCCTCCTCCGTCGGGTCGCCGCCGTCACGATGCGCCGCCGCTCTGCCGCGGCGCCATCTCGACCACCGCGCCGCCCGGGTCGCGGCCGAGCCGCGCGCCGGTCTCGCCGGGGGCGAAGAGATGCAGGCGCGCGGTCTCCACGGCCAGGGTCGCGGACTGGCCCATGGACAGGGGCCGTCCGGCCTCGGCCCGCACCAATAGGCGGGTGCCGCCCGGCACCTCCACCGTGACGATCTGTTCGTGCCCGGAGTTCTCGACGAGCCGCAGAGTGCCCTGCAACGGTCCCTGCTCCAGCCGGATATCCTCTGGCCGCAGGCCCAGGACGGCGGGGCCCTCGGGGACGTCGCCGAAGCGGTCCTTGGGCAGGGGGAGAGCCTGTCCGGCGAAAACGAAGGTGCCGTCGCGCACCGCGCCCTCCACCAGGTTCATCGACGGCGTGCCGATGAAGCCCGCGACAAAGCGGTTGGCGGGCCGGTCGTAGACCGCGGCGGGCGTGTCGAACTGTTGCAGGCGGCCGCCGTGCATCACCGCGATGCGGTCGGCCATGGTCATCGCTTCAAGCTGGTCGTGGGTGACGTAGACCATGGTTTTGCCGATCCGGCGGTGCAGCTCGATCAGCTCGGCGCGCATGTAGCTGCGCAGTTTGGCGTCGAGGTTCGACAGGGGCTCGTCCAGGAGGAACACCTTGGGCTCGCGCACGAGGGCGCGTCCGAGGGCCACGCGCTGCTGCTGCCCGCCGGAGAGCTGCCGGGGCTTGCGGTCGAGCAGCGGCTCCAGTTGCAGGGTCGCCGCCGCCTTCTGCACCGCCGCCGTGCGCTCGGCCTTGGGCATCCCCCGTTTCTTGAGCGGATAGGCGATGTTCTCGGCCACGGTCATGTGCGGGTAGAGCGCATAGGACTGGAACACCATGGCGATGTCGCGCTTGCCCGGGGGGACGTCGTTGACCACGCGCCCGCCGATGGAGATCGTCCCGGCGGTTGGAAAGTCGAGCCCGGCCAGCATCCTCAGCGTCGTCGACTTGCCACAGCCCGAGGGGCCGAGCAGCGCCACGAACTCGCCCTCGGCGATGTCGATGTTCAGCCCCTCCAGGGCGGTGAAGGCCCCAAAGACCTTGCGCACGTCGGTGAGCGTGACCTGACCCATGGTTATCCTTTCACCCCGCCCGCGCCGAAGCCGCGGGTGAGATAGCTTTGCAGGAAGGCGAAGACCACGATCAACGGCACGCTCATCATCACGCTGGCGGCCATCAGCAGCGACCATTCGATGTTGAAGGCCGAGATCAGCATCGACATGACGCCGGTGGTCAGCGGCCGCACGCTGTCGGTGTTCACCAGGACGAGGGCGTACAGGTATTCATTCCACGACAGGATGAAGGTGAAGAGCGCGGTGGAGATGATGCCGGGCAGGAGCTGCGGCAGGATGATGTCCTTGAACGCGCCCATGCGGGTGGCGCCGTCCACCAGCGCGGCGGATTCCAGGTCCTCCGGCACACCCTCCATGAAGCTGCGCAAGAGCCAGAGCGCGTAAGGCAGGGCGAAAGTGGTGTGCGCCAGGACCAGGCTCATCAGCGTGTTGGACAGGCCCAGCCAGACCATCGCCAGGTAGAGCGGGATGATCAGGACGACGGACGGCAGGAGGTAGGTAAAGAGCACGAGCAGCGCCAGCGTCTCGCGCCCGCGATAGCGGAACCGCACCAGGCTGTAGGCGCCGACCGTGCCGAGGGTGACGACGAACAGCGTGGTGGCCGTGGCCAGCACCACCGAATTGCGGAAATAGATCAGGAACGGCGTCTCGGTCAGCAGGCGCCAGTAGTGCTCGAACGTCACCGACTGCGGCAACCAGGTCGGCGGGATGCGGAACAGCTCGGTCTGCGGCTTGAGCGAGGTCAGGACCATCCAGATCAGCGGGAAGGCGATCAGCAGGACGAGCGACCAGGTGAAGAGGTTGAAGGCGACGGTGCGCAGGAGCTTCATGCCGTGTGCCTCCGGTCGCGCCCGGAGCGGAGGGCAGCGCCGACCCGCGGGGTGGCGTGAAGCGCCGCCCCGGGGGGGCGGGTCGGCGCTGCCCGGCGTGCCGCCGGGCGGAACGGGTGATCGACGCAGTGTCTCATCGCCTCACCCCTCCCGTCCTGAGTGGCGGACATAGACGATCATGAACACGAGCATCACCAGCATCATGCCCACCGAATAGGCCGCCGCGCGCCCCATCTCGTTCAGCGCGAACGCCTCCTGATAGACCAAGAGCGCCAGCGTCTGGGTCGAGGTCACGGGTCCGCCGCCGGTCAGCAGGTAGATCAGGTCGAACTCCTTGAAGTCCCAGATCGCGCGCAACAGGATGATGACCGTCAGGACCGAGCGCAGCTGCGGCAGCGTCACGTCCCAGAACCGCGCGATGGGTCCCGCGCCGTCGATCTTGGCCGCCTCGTAGAGGTGTTCGGGGATGGTCTGGAGCCGCGCCAGCACCGCGATGACCACGAACGGAAAGTACTTCCACGCGCCGACCAGGATGATCCCGATCATCGCGTTCGGCATCGACCCCAGCCAGTCCACCGGCATGTCGATCAGCCCGATCTGCATCAGCCCGTGGTTCAGCGCACCGTAAAGGTCGTTGAACAGCCAGCGCCAGACCAGCACCGCGACGACGGTGGACAGGAAATAGGGAAACAGCACCAGGCTGCGCGCCAGAGACCGGAACCACAGGTTCTGGTGCAACAGCAGCGCCACGCCCACGCCGCAGACGATCTGCAGCGACAGGGTGCCGAAGGTCCAGACCAGCGTCACCCACAGCGACGACCAGAACGCGCGCCGGGTCAGCAGGTCCATATAATTGTCCACGCCGACAAAGCTGCCTTGCAGGGTCGGCGTGTAGATCTGGAACAGCGAAAGATAGATCGCGGCCAGCAGCGGATAGACGATGACCAGGCTGAACACCACGATCACCGGCGCGATCAGTAGCACGCCGAGACGGGCATAGCCGCGTTCGAGCGCGGGCGCGGTGTGGGCTTTCGCGGTCATCGGTCCTCGCACGGTCGGGGTGGGGGCGGCCCCCCCGGGAGAAGATGGGGCCGCCCGCCGGTCGGAGATCAGTTCGCGTTCATGATCTCCTCGATGCGCGTGGCGGTCTCGGAGAGAACGGTATCGGCGTTCTCGTCGTTCAGGACCACCCGCTGCACCATCTCGGAAATGACGTTGGAGTTCACGATCTCGCCCGCCTTGGCGTTGGGCTGATGCTCGCGGCTCTCCCACCCGAGGTTGAAGCCGTTCGCGGCGGCGGCGGCCATCTTGTCCACCTCCTCGGAGTACTTCTCGATGATCGGGTTGTTCTGGTACTCGGGCATGGCCGAGATCGTTTGCAGCACCGGCAGGACATGGCCCGGCGCGGCGTGCAGCTGCTGGATATAGCCCTCGGGGTCGAACAGGAACGCCGCGAACTGCTTGGTCTCTTCCATGTTCGGCGCCGCCTTGGGGATGAACACCGACGGGAAGTCGTTGAACGTCCAGAAGTCGATGTCGGCGGACTTGGTCGGATAGCGCACGCAGGTCACGTGGTCGGCGATGTCGGGGTTCTGGGTGTTCACGTTGATCAGCACCCGGCCGGTGTAGATGCCGGTGGCGCAGGCGCCCGACACGAACGCCGTCAGGCTGTCGCCCCAGGAGTAGTTGGTGGCGCCGGGCGGGCAGTACTGGCGCATCGCCTTGTAGAACTCCAGCGCGTCCCGGGTTTCGGGGCTGTCGATGGCGACGCTCAGGTCGGGGTTGAACACCATGCCGCCCGCGCCGTGGATGAAGCCGATGAAGATCAGCGTCGTCATCGAGTTGCGGCCGTAGGGCAGGGGCGCGCCGTAGATGCCGCCGCCCTGGAGCTTCTCCATCGCCGCCAGCATCTCGTCCCAGGTGCGCGGCGGGGCCTCGACGCCGCGCTCTTCCATCAGGTCGGTTCTGAGCCACATCATGTTGGCGGCCGAGTTGCCGATGCCGGTGCCGGCATACTGGCCCGGGTCGACCTCGTAGATGTCGTTGGCGCCCTCGTAGAACTTGTCGGGCCCGATCATCTCGATCACGTCGTTGAAGGGCTCCAGCAGGCCGTTGCGCCAGTAGTTCGACACGGCAAAGCTGGGCAGGTGGGTGACGACGTTCGGCACCTCGCCGCTGGCAAAGGCGGCGGCGAGCTGCGGCGCATAGCCCTCGTCGGACGTCTTCTCGAACACCACCTCGACATTCTCGTGCAGCGCCTCGAAGTTGCGCATCTGCGTCTCGTAGGCGGCCAGCTGCTCGGGCGAAGACTGCGGGGACCACCAGCGGATCGTGACCTTGTCCTGCGCGACGATGCGGCGCGGCATGGCGGCGACGGCAGCCCCGGCGGCCAGCCCCCCGAGGACGGCGCGGCGCGGGACGGCGGGCGTCAGGCGGCGTGGTGACATGGTGAAATCTCCCCTTGGCAGTGTTCGCATATCGAACTTATGTTCACACTATGGGAGGAGCCGCTGGGGCCGTGCAAGAGTTTTGTTGGCCGCGGCTTCCCCCACGGCACCGACTGGTGTAGGCGGAGGCGCGTTTTAAACGGGGCGGTTGTGATGGCGAAACAGGCGGCGGAGCAGACGGGCACCCCATCGGTGGTGAGCGAGAACCGGCTGGGCACGGTCGACCCCGATGCCGCGCCCGACGACGACAAGCTGTCGAGCCGGGATTTCGTCTCGTCGCTCAGTCGGGGGTTGGCGATCCTGTCGTCCTTCTCGCGCACCTCACGCAAGATGACGCTGAGCGAGGTGGCCGCCGAGACGGGGATGAGCCGCGCCACTGCGCGGCGATTCCTGCTGACGCTCGTAAAGGAAGGCTATGTCGTCACCGACGGCAAGATGTTCGACCTGACGCCCAAGGTGCTGGACCTCGGGTTCGCCGTGCTGTCGAAGATAGGGATCTGGGACCGGGCGCGTCCGTTCATGGAGCGGCTGTCGCTGCACACCGGCGAGAGCTGCACGGCGGCGATCCTGGACGGTCTGGACGTGGTCTATGTGGCGGGGGTGCAGGCGCACAACATCATCTCGGTGGGGATCACCATCGGCTCGCGCCAGTCGGCGTTCTATACCGCGAACGGCCGCGTGTTGCTGGCCGCGCAGCCGCAGGAGGACTGGGACACGATCCTGCGGAGCGCGCGGCTGGTCCCGCGCACGGCCTATTCCATCGCCACCCCGGGCGAGATCCGGGCGGAGCTGGAACGGGTGCGCGCCCAGGGCTGGGCGCTGGTGGATCAGGAGTTGGAGCTGGGGCTCCTCAGCATCGCGATCCCGTTGCACTATCGCTCTGGCGTCCTGGCCGGGGCGATCAATATCGCGGTGCCGTCGATCCGGGCCACGCCCGAGGACATGGTCGAGACGTTCCTGCCGCAACTGCGCGACACCGCCGAGCTGATCCAGCAATCGCTGGCGCGGTAGAGCGCCGCCGCCCCCGGGTGGGCGGATCGGCTCTACGTCATTGTCGCCAGCGCTCAGGGGAGTAGGGGGCTGGGTCCACCGGCGGCTCCAGTCCCAACGCAACGGCCGCGGCGGCGCGGCCGACGATGGGGCCCAGGGTGTAGCCCGCGTCGCCCGGCAGAGCCACATGCAGCGCCGCGCCGGGCGCCACCGGGCCAATGGTCGCCTTGCCGTCCACGGGCGTGTTCAGGCCCGCCCAGGTGCGGATGACCCGGAGCCCCGCGATCCCCGGCGCGATCCGCCCGGCCAGCGCCACGTTGGCGGCCATGGATCGCGACAGCACGGCGGGTGTCCCATCGGCACCCCCCTCTGCGGGCCAGCCGCCGCCGATCACCACCTGGCCCGAGCGGAACTGTTTCAGCGTGATCGAGCGTTCGGCGTGCTGAACCAGGTGGCGGATACGATAGTCGCCCGCTTCGGTGATGTTCATGTGCAGGGGCTCGGGCGGGGTGGGCATGGCCAGCATCGGCAGCAGCGCACCGCTGCCCCAGGCCGCCGCGACCAACACCGCGCGGGCGGGATAGCGGTCCGTTCCCTCGGCCTGTTCCGCCGTAACAGAGACGATTCTGTCCCGCACCCGTCGGACCCGGAGCGCCTCCAGCCGCGTGGTCATCCTGGCGTTCGCGACCAGGGGGTTGATCTTACCCTCGTCGCGGCACAGTTCCGCGCCGACCAATCCGGGGCCGAGATAGGGGGCGATCCGGTCGAGCGCGCCGCGGTCCAGGAGGTCCACGTCCAGCCCCTGCGCCCGCTCGCGCGCGGCCTTGGTCTCTAAGAAGGCCATTTGCGCGGGTGTCTCGGCCAGCATCAGGCCGCCCTCGCGGCTCATCTCGACGCCGCCGAGGGCCGCGTCCAGCCGCGCCCACTCGGCCACCGCGGCGCGGTAGAGGGGCAGCGACCGCTCGACGTTCTCTGCGAGATGCGGGTTCAGGCGCAGGAATCGGCTCTGCATCTGCACGTGCAGACTGCCGGCGTTGGCGGCGGACCCGGCGTTACGGCCCCAATCAATCAGCGTCACGCGGGCCCCCGCCTCGGCCGCGGCGAGGGCGGCGGCCTGCCCGGTGATGCCGCCGCCCACCACGACGAGGTCGTCAGCCATCGGCGGCGTCGGCGTCGGCATCGGCGGCCAGGAGCGGTTCCGCAGCGGTGAGCGTGGCGATGTCCACGGGCTTCACCGGCACCCGCGGTGCGAAATAGCCCGCGTCCACGGGATCGGCCCCCGCCCTACGTGCGAGGTATCCCGCAAGCGCCGGGGCACAGTAGCGGCCCTGGCACCGGCCCATGCCGATGCGCGTGGCACGCTTGACCGCGCCGATGTCCTCGCAGCCCGCGTCGAGGCTGGCGTCGAGCGCGCTGCGCGGCACCTCCTCGCAACGGCAGATGAGGGTGTCGGGGGCCATGTCCTCGATCCGCTGGGTCGTGGCGGCATAGAGACGCCAAAGCGCGTCCTGAAACCCCCTATGGCGGGCCAGTGCGCGCCGCTCGGCGGCCGTCGGCCCGCCGCCCCCTGCCGCGGCGCGGCCCGCGATCCGTCCCTCCACCGCTGCCGCCGGGGCGCCCCCCAGGCCGCAGCAGTCGCCCACCGCCCAGACGCCGGGCACGGTGGTCGCGCAGGTCTCGTCGCGCTCGGGGCGGAGCTGTTCGAACCGAGGATCGAAGCGCATTTGCGCCGCCAAGAGCCGCAGCACCTCGTTCTGCGGGTGGAAGCCGAAGGAGAGGCAGACGGCGTCGACCTCGGCCTCCGCGGCCCCGCGCGGGCCCTCCCACGACACCGTCAACGTCGCGTCCTGGCGCGCGATGCGTGTGGGTCGGGTGCCATGGGCGACGCGAACGCCGCGGCGGGCGAGAGCGGCCAGCATCGCCGCCCCCTTCGCCGCCAGCCGGGGGTCGTGGCGCAGCATGGCGAAGGTCGCCCCGGGGCGGCGCAGGGGGTCCGGGGCGGCCTCGCCCAGAAAGGCGATCTCGGCCCCGCCGCGGGCCAGCTCCAGCGCTACTTGCGCCGAAAGAGGGCCGTTTCCGAACACCGCAACCCGCCGGCCGGGGAGGGTCCGGTAGCTGCGCCAGAGCGTCTGCGCGGCGCCCACGGTCATCACCCCGGGCTCGGTCCAGCCGGGGATCATCAGGGGCCGTTCGTAGGCGCCGGTGGCGACGATCAGCGCCCGCGGCGCGACGTCGTAGACGTGGGCGGCGTCCGCGGCCAGGATCCGCGGGCCGGGGAACGCGCCCCAGACCTCGGCCCCGTGCAGCATCTCGACCCCGGCGGCGCGGGCGGCGGAGACCAGCCGCGCGCCCTCGGCCTGTTGCGCGTCCAGGGGCGGGACAGAGCCGCTCGCCTGCTTGAAATACTGCCCCCCGGTCGTGGTGCGCTCGTCGAGGAGCAGGACCTCGGCCCCGGCCTCGCGCGCCGCGATGGCGGCGGTCAGCCCCCCGGCGCCGCCGCCCAGGACCAGCACCTGAGGCGTCCGCAGCACGGGGGTGAGCGTCGTGGCGGGTGGCGGCGTCAGCGGCGGGCGCGCCGGTTGGCGCCGCACGTCCAGCCCCTCGGCCGCGGCCGTCATGCAGGCGCGCCGGCCGGGGCGCCCGTCCACTGTGACGAGGCAGTCCTGGCAGACACCCATCCCGCAGAAGATGCCGCGCTCGGACCCCGTTTCGGTCTCGCGGAACCCGCGGACGCCTGCGGCGGTGAGCGCGGCGGCGAGCGAGGCGCCGGGCGCGGCCGCGATGTCCGCGCCGTCGAAGGTGAACCGCACCGGCCGGGTCATCGCTCGGGGCCGTCGTCGGGCAGGAGCGGCCGGCGTGCGGCCAGGAGGTCGGCCAGCGCCTCGGCCCGCCACGTGCGTCGCGCCGTGAGGTCGGCCTCGGGCAGAAGCGCGCGGCGGGCAGCGGCGACCCGTGCGACCAGTTCGGGGGACCAGTCCGGCGCGGTCTCTCCACGCGCGCGGCCGATTGCGGCATAGGCCGGGCCCATGCGGGCCGCGTGGGCCGCGATGCCGCCCGCGGTGTTCAGGTCCGCCGTCTCGAACGGCCCGGACAGGGCCCATCTCGGCCCTAGACCGTCCCGCACCAGGCGGTCGACGCCGTCGACGTCCACGACGCCCTCGTCCACCAGCCGATACGCCTCGCGCAGGAGCGCCGACTGCAGGCGGTTGAGGACGAAGGCGGGCACTTCCGCCGCCAGCCGCACGGGGTCGAAGCCCAGTTCGGCCAAGAGGCCCGCGGCGCGGTCAAGGGTCTCGGCGGATGTGCCGGGGGCCGGCACCAGTTCGATCACCCGCAGGAGGCTCGGCGGATTCACCGGATGGGCGACGAGACAACGGGCCTGGTCCGCCGGAACAGGAACGATATCGGAGATGCCGATCGCCGAAGATGCGGTGGCCAGCAGCGTGTCGGGACCGGTGCGGGCGAGCAGGTCGGCGAATACCTCGGACTTGACCGCGACCCGTTCGGGGCCGCATTCCAGGACCAGCGCGGCGCCCGACAGATCCCCCGGCGCGGCCACGACGGCGACATCGGGCGGGGCGGCGACGGCGGCGTGCCCGGCCCGCCGGAGCGCGGCGAGGTGCGCGGCCACCCGCCCGGGCACGGCGTCGCGGGCGTCGCGGTCGGGATCGCTCAGCGTCACGGTCCGCCCCGCGGCGGCGAAGGCGGCGGCAAAGGCCGTGCCGATGGCCCCGCCGCCGAGGATATGCAGTGCCCGTGCGCTCATCTTGCCGCCGCCATGTCTGTTCGCTATGTGAACAAATGTGCGCATAATCCGGCGCGCGTCAATGGCGAGGAGCGGCCGATGGACCTGAGCGATCAGACGGTGCTGGTGACCGGGGCATCCAAGGGGATCGGCGCGGCCATCGCCCGGGGCCTCCTGGCCGAGGGGGCGACGGTGGTGGCGCATTACGGCACCGACCGTGCGGGGGCCGAGGCGGCCGTCGCCGGCGCGGCGCCCGGCCGCGCGCATCTGGTCCAGGCCGACCTGGCCGACGCGGCCGCGGCGGCGGGGCTGTTCGCGGCGGCCGGAGCGGTGGCGGACCGGCCCTTGACCGCGCTCGTCAACAACGCCGCCACGATGATCTTCGACGGCGGCATCGACGACCCGCCCGAGGCGTGGGACCGGGTTTGGGAGCGGACCTTCGCCGTCAACGTCCACGCCGCCGCGGCGCTCCTGCGCGACGCGGTCCGCACGTTCCGCGGCGCCGGCGGCGGGCGCATCGTCGGCATCTCCAGCTGGGCGGCGCAGAAGGGGGTGACGAACCCCCGGACCATTGCCTATGCCGCCTCCAAAGCCGCGTTCAAGGCGGCGTTGCAGACGGTCGCCACAGCCTATGCCCGCGACGGGATCGAGACCTACATCGTCGCGCCCGGGGTGGTGGACACGCAGATGTCGCGCGATTTCGCCGAGAGCCAGGGGGGCCGCGCCGTGGTGGAGGACCGTCTGGCCATGGGCGCCTTCGTCCCGCCCGAGGAGATCGCGGCGCTGACCGCGTTCTGCCTCTCCGGCCGGGCGCGGCACCTCTCGGGCGGCACCATCGACATCAACGGGGCGAGCTACATCCGCTGACGCGCCGACCGGCTCGGGGCGCACCCCCTCCTTCATCTTGGCAAAAATACCCCCGCGCCGGAGGCGTCCCGCAACCTCCGCCCGCGCGGCGGTCAGGGCGCTGGCGCCGTCTCCACGGCCAGGATCGTCGGCAGATGCCGCACCACCTCGTGCCAGTCCTGGCCGGCGTCGAAGCTGGCGAAGACCGAGCCCGAGTTGGTGCCGAAATAGAGGCCGGGGGGATCGGCCTCGTCCCCGGCCATCGCCTGGCGCAGCACGGTGAAATAGCAGTTGCGCTGGGGCAGGCCCGCGCGCTGCGCCGCCCAGGTCGCGCCGCCGTCGCAGGAGCGCCAGACCGCCGCGGCGGCGTCGGGGGGAAACCGGCCGGCGCCGTCGCCGTTCAGGGGCAGGGTCCAGATCGTCGCGGGGTCCCGGGGATGGACCCGCAGCGGAAAGCCGAAGGTCGAGGGCAGGCCGGGAGTGATGTCGTCCCAGCTCCGCCCGCCATCGGACGAGCGCCAGACCCCGTGGTGGTTCTGCTGATAGAGCAGATCGCCGTCGCCGGGGGCGCGCATCATGTGATGGACGCAGTGGCCGGTCTCGCCGTTCGCCGGGGCGGCGGGGTGGCTGTGCCCCTCGCAGGCGTCGGCGTTCGACAGGCGGTTGCGCCGCTCCCACGTGGCGCCGCCGTCTTCGGTGGCGAGGACCCCGGCGGCGGAGATGGCGACCCACAGCCGCGCGGGATCGGTTGGATGCGGCACGATGGTGTGCAGGGTTAGGCCCGCCGCGCCGGGATTCCAGGTGTCGGCCGAGGGATGATTGCGCACGCCCTCCACCTCCTCCCAGGTCGCGCCGCGGTCGGTCGAGCGCAGCAGGCGCGCGGGCTTGGTCCCCGCCCAGAGGACGCCGTGGGCGAACGAGAGACTCCACACCTGCGCGAACCCATCGCCGAAGGGCGGCGCGCCGTCGGGGAAGTCGAAGAAGGCGGCGGCCGAGGGATCGGCGGCGATCCAGTCGTCGGCGGTGCCGCGGGTCAGCCGGGTCAGCGCCCAAGTGGCGCCGCCGTCCTCCGAGCGCCAGATCCCGGCGCCTTGGAAGTCGCCGCCGCCGCCGGCCCAGAGGGTGCCGGTCTCGGGGTCGCCGATCGCGTGGTTGATGGACCAGCCGTTGCAATGCGGGCCCGAGACGTCCCACGGGGCGCCGTCGCGCGCGCCGGTGGCGAGGAAGGCGCCCTTGGTGGTGCCGATGAGGAGGGACTGGGGCATGGGGGCGCTCCTGTCGGTGCCGCTGGCCCCAGACTAGGCGCAAATGCGATTCGCGTCCTGCGGTTTGGGAGGGCGGGCGCGAGGGGCCAGCCCCTCGCGCTCCCCGGGATGTTTGGCGAGGGGAGTTGGTATGGGCGGGGTCGGGGGTCGCGGTCGGGCGCGATGTGTTGTCGGGCGGATCCGCAGGGCGGACCGCTGGGCTCGGGCCGAGGGAGCGCGGACGGCGGAAGTGGGACCGCCCTGGGTGGACGGGTCCCGCGCTGTTGGGCGGCGATTTGTTCTCCCGATGCCATTGACGGGGTCGCAAGGTCGGGGCCGCCGCGGTTCGGGGAGCGGCGGGGAAGGGGGGTCAGGCGGCGATGCGCAGGTAGAAGGCGTAGAGTTTGGGCAGGATCGAGGCGGGATCCTCCATGCCCAGCTCCTGCGCGGCACGGTAGGGCCAGGCGGGTTCGCGGAGGAACTGCCGCGCCATCGAGATCAGGTCGGCCCGGCCCTCGGCGACGATGGCGTTCGCGTGGGCGGGGTCGGTGATCATCCCCACGGCCATGGTGGGCAGGCCGGTCTCGTGGCGGATACGCTCGGCATAGGGCACCTGGAACCCCGGCTCGGGCTTTTGCGCGGCGAGGCGCTGGCCGGTGGGGATGCCGCCGCCGGAGCAGTCCATGAGGTCGACGCCCACCGCCCTGAGTTCCGCGGCCAGCGCGACGGTGTCGTCGAGCGTCAGGCTGCCGCCCGCGCTGTCGACGCAGGAGGCGCGGTAGAGGACCGGGGTGCCCTCGGGCACGGCGGCGCGCACGGCGCGGGCCACCTCGATGGGCAGGCGCATCCGCCCGGCCAGGTCGCCGCCATAGAGGTCGGTGCGGCGGTTCGACCAGGGCGACATGAACGAATGCAGCAGATAACCGTGGGCGCCATGGATCTCGACCCCGTCGAAGCCCGCGGCCAGTGCCCGTTTCGCCCCCTCGGCGAAGGCCGCGGCGATGCCCGGCATTTCGCTCTGGTCCAGCGCGCGGGGGGTGTGCCAGCCCTCGCGCGCAGGCACGGCCGAGGGCGCCACGGTCTGCCAGGGCGGCTCGTCCGAGCCGTCGTCCAGCGGGCCGGCGCCGTCCCAGGGGCGCTTGGTCGACGCCTTGGGCCCGGCGTGGCCGATCTGGAGGAAGCTGGGGATGCCCTGACGGCGGTAGAGGTCGGTCACCCGTTTCCACCCCGCGACGTGGTCGTCGCGGTAGATGCCGGTGCAGCCGGGGCTGATGCGCCCCTCGGCCGTCACCCCCGTGGCTTCGGCGATGGCGCCGCCGATCCCCGAGGACGCATAGCGGCCGTGGTGGGTGACGTGCCAGTCGTTGGGCGCCCCGTCGTCGGCCTGATACTGGCACATGGGCGCCAGAACGATCCGGTTGGGGAACGTCACGCCGCGCAGGGAGAAGGGGGTGAAGAGGGGGGGGCGGGCGCTCATGCCGCCTGGGCCTCCAGGGTGCCGCAGAGCGTGTCGAGGTCGTCCATGATCGTCTTGAGCCGGCCGGCGCGGCTGCGCCCCTCGTCGCCCAGCGACGCGAAGGGCGTCAGCGGCGCGCGCACGTCGCCCACCGGACAGCCCGCCTCGGCCGCGAGAGCCTTGGAATAGCACTGGTGCCCGTAGGTCGGGTGCCCCTCGGCGATCAGGTGCTCGATCTCGGTGATCTTGCGCCCGATGCGCTTGGCGTCGTCGGTGCGGCCCGCCACCAGCAGGTCCCAGATCATCGTGGACGCCTTGGGGATGTAGTTGCCGAAGGGGTTCACATAGCCCACCGCGCCCAGCAGGTAGGATTCTACGATCCGCTCGCCGGCAAAGACGTTCATCACCCCGTCCGTCGCCTCGACGATGTCGTAGACGCGGCCGACGTCCATCGACGCCTCCTTGATGTAGCGCACGGTGTCGAACGCCCGCGTCAGCCGCGCCACCAGCGCCGCCGACATGTCCACGTTGGACGTGACGGGGTTGTTGTAGAGCATGATCGGCAGGCCGCACCGGGCGGTGATGGCCTCGTAGTAGGCCATGATCTCGTCTTCGGTGGGGGTGTAGTAGTAGGGCGGCAGGATCATCAGACCGTCCGCCCCCGCCGCCTCGGCCTCGGCCGCATAGCGGGCGGCGTTGGGGGTGTGGGCGTTCATCGCGCCGACCAGCACGTCGATGCGGCCGTTGACGTGGGCGACGGTGTCCTCGACGAACCTCTGCCGCTCGGCGTCGGTGACGGTCAGGAACTCGCCCGTGGTGCCGAGGATGATGATCCCCGGCACGCCCTGCCCGATCTGCCAGTCGATCAGGCGCCGGTTCGCCGCCAGGTCGATGTCGCCGCCGCGCTCGGTGAAGGGCGTGACGTTGACGGAATAGCTGCCGCGGAACGTCTTCACAGCACGCCCTCCCAGCCGTGTTGCACCAGGATCTCGTGGCTGGCCTTGAGGTCGCCGTCGGGGTCGTTCGCCGGGTCGTTGGCGTCGGCGATGATCTCCAGCACCGTCATCTTGTCATAGCCGATGTCCTTGAGCGCCTGCATCGCCGGCCCGGGCTCGACGATGCCGGTGCCCAGGCGGTCGTGCTTGAACACGTCCGCCGGGCTGTCGGAGATGTGGACGTTCTCGACCAGGTCGCCCAACAGGCGGATGGCGTCGCCCACGTCCTCGTTGATGTAGGCCGAGTTGCAGACGTCGAAGTTCACGCCGACGTCGCCGATCCAACCCGCCAGATCCTTCATGTCCTGCGCCGAGGGGCGGTGGGTGAAGGGCACGTTCTCCAGCAGGATGCGCACGCCGGTTCCCTGGGTGTGCTCCACCACCTTCTGCGCGGTCTCGACGAACCAGTCGTCCAGCCAGTCCTTGGGCGGGTCGATCAGGCCGCCGTAGATGCCGGGGATCATCACCACGTAGGGGCACCCCAGCTCGGCGGAGAAGTCGATGGCCTCCTTGTAACGATCCAGCGTGTATTGCCGCATCAGCCGGTCGACCCCGTTGGGGTTGTTGTCGATCAGCGGATAGCAGAACGACGTGACCCTGGCCCCCTCGCCGTCGAGCCAGCTCTTGTACGCCTTGCGGTCGTCGCCGGACAGGTCGGCGGGCCAACAATGGGGCGGAAAGATCATCAGCTCGAACAGGGAATAGCCCATGCCGTGCAGGTGCTTGAGCGTGTCGAGCCCGCTTTTGTTGTAGAGATAGGGAAAGGTGCTGGCGGCCACCTTGAGATCGGGCATGGCGGGGTCCTTTGCGACGGTCGGTCTCTGGGCGCTCTGTTCATCATGCGCACAAAAGTTAGTATAGCGAACAGGCGGGGCGACTCAACGGGATTTGGGCAGGGATGCGCTGGCACGATCTGGCGGTGATCGGGGGCGGGCTGGCCGGTGTCGCCACAGCCTATTTCGCCGCGCGGGCGGGGGCGGACGTGGTGCTGCTCGAGCGGCGCGACCTGAACCTGGGCGCGTCGGGGTCGAATGCGGGCAGCATCCACGCGCAGATCCCCTTCGACCCCTACCGCGAGATGGGCGAGGGCTGGGCGCGGCATTTCTCCGAGACGATCCCGCTCTTTCGCGCCTCCATCGCGCGGTGGCGGACGCTGGAGGCCGAGCTGGGCGGCTCGCTGGGCGTGGCGATCAAGGGCGGGGTCATGGCCGCGGGGACGGAGGCCGACCTGCGCGCGCTGGAGCGCAAGGTCGAGATCGAGCGTGCCGCGGGCCTCCCGGTCGAGATGTGGGACCGCGAGACCCTGCGCGCCCGGGCGCCGTTTCTGTCCGACACCCTGCTGGGCGCTGCGTGGTGCGCCGAGGAGGGCAAGGCCGACCCCTTCCGAGCCGTGCCCCTGATCGCGCGGCGGGCGGTCGAGGCGGGGCTGGATGTGCGCCGCAACGCCCCTGTCGCGGCGGTGGAGCAGGTGGCGGGCGGCTGGCGCGTGGCGGGACCGTGGGGCGCGGTCCACGCGCGCAAGGTGGTGAACGCCGCCGGGGCGGACGCCGCCCATGTGGCGGCGCTGGCCGGGGTGCGCCTGCCCATCGAGGGGCATCTGATCCAGGTCGCCGTGACCGAAAAGCGGGCTGAGGAGCTGCCGTTCCTGCTGTATTTCACCGGCGCGCGCCTGACGCTCAAGCAGGCGGCCGAGGGCGGGTATCTGATCGGCGGGGGCTGGCCCGCGCGCGCCGGGCCGCTGCCGATGGTCGACCAGACGTCGATGATCCGCAATCTGGCGGTGGCGCAGGCGATGCTGCCCAGCCTTGCAGGCGCCCAGGTGGTGCGCGCCTGGGCGGCGACGGTGAACGGCACCGCCGACTGGCGCCCGATACTGGGCGAGGTGCCGGGGCGGCCGGGGTTCTTTCTGAACCTGTTTCCATGGATGGGCTTTACCGCTGCGCCCGCGGTCAGCGAGGCCATCGCCGCCCTGGCGCTGGGACAGACGCCGCAGGTGGACCTGTCGCCCTTCGCCTGGCCGGGAGAGGGCGCCTAGCCCCGGGGCCCTGGTCACCACCCCCTCCTTCATCTTGGCCCAAATACCCCCCCGCCGGAGGCGTCCCGCAGGCGCCCGCCGTGCCGCGCGTCGCAGAAAGAGCGCGGCGTAGCCACCCCGCCGTATGCGAACAGGTGTTCGCATGGTAAAATTCTCTGGACAGCGCCACGATTCGGCGACTAAAAAAACTTTACCGACAGAGAAGTCTGTTGAATGCGGTGGCGGTCAACGCCGCCCATGCCCGTTCGTCCGGCCCCTGCCGGGCGGCTACATGGAGGTAACATCATGAAATTCTGGAAACCGGGGCTGATCGCCGCGGCGCTGCTGGCCGCGGCCCCCGCGCTGGCGCAGGACGAGAACGTCCTGACCATCGGCGTGCGCACCGAGGCCGCGAGCATGGACCCGCACTGGACGCAATTGTCGGGTGACACCCAGGTGCAGGAGCATATCTTCGAGCGTCTGGTGGGCCTGTCCTCCACGTCGCAGCCGATCCCCGGTCTGGCGCTCTCCTGGGAGCCCATCGAAGAGGACAAGTGGGAGTTCAAGCTGCGCGAAGGGGTCAAGTGGCACGACGGCGAGGACTTCACCGCCGACGACGTGATCTTTACCTATGACCGCCTGCGCGGCGGCGTGTCCGGCGCCCCGGCCTCTCCCGCCTTCCAGCTCGAAAAGGGCGGCAAGATGTGGGAGAAGATCGACGACTACACCATCCACATCTCCACCGACGGGCCGTATCCGACCATGGCCGAGGATCTGGCGATGCTGCCGATCGTCGCCGAACACGCCGTGCGCGATGCCGAGCCCAGCGTGGACTTCAACACCGGCCAGGCGGCCATCGGCACCGGCCCCTACATGTTCGAGGAGTACTCCCCGGGCAGCCGCGTGACGGTCAAGGCGTTCCCCGACTACTGGGGCGGCGAACCGCAGTGGGACCGCGTGGTGTTCCAGCCGGTGGGCCAGGACAGCGCCCGTCTGGCCGCTCTGCTGAACGGCGACGTGGACATGATCGAGTATCCGCCGACCATCGACCTGCCTCAGCTCGTCGAGGACCCGAACTTCGTCGTCTCGACCATTCCGGCCGACCGGCTGATCTATATCCAGCCCGGCTTCAAGCATGTCGAGCCGTTCATCACCGATGCCAACGGCGAGCCGATCATGCCCAACCCGCTGCGCGACTGGCGCGTGCGCAAGGCGCTGAGCCTGGCCATCAACCGCGAAGCGATCCGCGACCGGATCATGGGCGGTGCGTCGCTCCCGGCCAAGAACATCGTACCGCCGGGCTTTTTCGGCTATGTCGAGGGGCTGGAGGCCGACGCCTACGATCCCGAGCAGGCGCAGGAGCTGCTGACCGCGGCCGGCTATCCCGACGGCTTTAACGTCGTGCTGCACGGTCCTAACGACCGCTACATCAACGATGCCCGCATCCTGGAGGCGGTGGCGCAGATGTGGAGCCGGGTGGGCGTGACCACCGAGGTCGACGCAATGCCGCGCAACGTGTTCTTCTCGCGGCTGATCCGGGGCGACGAGCTGTCGATGCCGGGCCACGACGTGCCCGAGTTCTCGCTGGCGATGACCGGATGGGGCACCGTGGCGGGCGAGGCGACCTACACCGTCTCGGGCACGCTGGAGACCTACAACGCGGCGACCGGCGGCGGGAACGGCAACTTCGGCCGCTACTCGAACTCGGAAATCGATGCGCGGTCGGTCAAGGCCAAGCGCACCATCGACAACGACGAGCGGCGCGCGATCCTGGAAGAGGCGATCACCATCGGGATGGAGGACTATGCCTATATCCCGATCCACTTCCAGGTGAATCAGTGGGCCATGAAGGCCGGGCTGGAGCACGACCCGCGCACCAACGAGCGCACCCGCGCCATGGACGTGAGCCGGGTCGACTGAGCCAACTGCGACGGCGGTTCGGGGTGCTGAGGGCAGCCCCCGGCCGCGGGCGGGGGAGAAGCCCCCGCCCGGGGGGGCGGTCGGGGGCTGCCCGGTGGTTCCCACCGGGCGGTTCGGCGGCCCCCGCGCACCTGATCTCCACCGCATGAGCGCCCCATGACCGAGTTCATCGTCAGACGCCTTCTTCAAGCGCTCCTCGTGCTGGCCGTGATGACGGTGCTGGTGTTCTTCGGCGTCAACGTGGTGGGCAACCCCGTCTACATCTTCGCCTCGTCCGAGTGCGACCAGCCCTGCATCAACGCCATCGTCAAGGATCTGGGCCTCGACCGCCCGATCTGGGAGCAATACTGGGTCTTCATCGGCAACATGTTGCAGGGCGATCTGGGCAACTCCTTCACCCACGGCGTCCCGGCGATGAGCCTGATCTGGGAGCGGCTGCCGGCGACGCTGGAACTGGCGTTCTGCGCGCTGGTCATCGCGCTGGTCGTGGGCCTGCCGCTGGGCACGCTGGCCGGGCTGCGCCCGCACCACTGGACATCCCGCGTGATCATGGCGTTCTCGATGATCGCGTTTTCGGTTCCCGTCTTCTGGATCGGGCTGATCATGATCATCGTCTTTTCGGTCTCGCTGGGCTGGATGCCCGCGGTGGGCCGGGGCGACACGGTCGAGGTCTTCGGCGCCGAGCTGTCGTTTCTGACGCTCGACGGGCTGCACCACCTGGCGATGCCCGCGACCACCCTGTCGCTGATCATGATGGCCATGGTCATCCGCCTGACCCGCGCGGGGATGCGCGAGGTCCTGTTCTCGGACTACATCAAGTTCGCCCGCGCCAACGGCATCCGCGAGCGCCGGGTGCTGGGCGTCCATGTCATGCGCAACATCCTGATCCCCATCGTCACCGTGCTGGGGATGGAGTTCGGCGGCGTCATCGCCTTTGCCGTGGTGGTCGAGTCGATCTTTTCCTGGCCCGGCGTGGGCAAGATGCTGATCGACGCCATCGCGGTGCTGGATCGCCCGCTGATCGTGGCCTACCTGATCTTCGTCGTGATCATGTTCGTCACGCTGAACCTGCTGGTCGATGTGCTCTATTCGCTGCTCGATCCGCGGGTGCGCCTGGGGGGCAATTCGGGATGAGCGTCGTCCACGCCCCCCCGCGCGCCGGATCCGTCGGCGACGTCTGGCAGCGGTTCCTGCGCTCGCCCGCCGCGGTGGCGGCGCTCGTCACCTTCACCGCGTTCTGCCTCGCCGCGATCTTTGCCCCGTGGATCGCGCCTCAGAACCCCTACGACCTGGCGCAGGTCGACATCATGGACTCGCTGTTGCCGCCGGGATCGGAGAGCTGGACCGGGATGCCCTACTACCTGGGCACCGACGGCCAGGGGCGCGACATGCTGTCGGCGATCCTCTACGGCATCCGCATCTCGCTGGTGGTGGGGCTGTCCTCGGGGGTGATCGCCCTGGCGGTCGGCACCCTGGTCGGCCTCGTCGCGGCCTATCGGGGCGGCTGGGTCGACACCGTGCTGATGCGGATCGTGGACCTGCAACTGTCCTTCCCCACGATCCTCGTGGCGCTGATCCTGCTGGTGATCCTCGGCCGCGGCGTGGACAAGATCATATTCGCCCTCGTCGTCGTGCAATGGGCCTACTTCGCCCGCACCGTCCGCGGCGTCGCCCTGGTCGAGGGCGCGCGGGAATACGTCGACGCCGCCCGCGGTCTGCGGCTGGGCCACATGCGGATCCTGCTGGGCCACATCCTGCCCAACTGCCTGCCGACGATGCTGGTGGTGGCGACGATGCAGATGGCCGCCGCGATCTCGCTGGAGGCGACGCTGTCGTTTCTCGGCCTCGGCCTGCCGCCGACGCGCCCATCGCTGGGCCTGCTGATCGCCAACGGCTTCGACTACCTGCAATCGGGCCGCTACTGGATCTCGGTCCTGCCGGGCCTCGTCCTGCTGGCCATCATCGTCAGCGCCAACGTGCTGGGCGACCGGCTGCGCGACACGCTGAACCCGCACCTATGACAGACGTTCCCGTCCTCCAGGTCGACGACCTCAACACCTCGTTCCTGCTGACCGCCGGAGAGGTCAAGGCGCTGCGCGACGTGTCGTTGACCGTGCACCGGGGCGAGATCCTCGGGCTGGTCGGCGAGAGCGGGTCGGGCAAGTCGATCACCGGCTTTTCCATCAACGGTCTGCTCAGCCCGCCGGGGCAGGTCATGTCCGGCTCGATCCGCCTGCACGGGGACGAGATCACTGGGCTGGGGTCCGAGCAGATGCGGCGCCTGCGCGGCAACCGCATCGCCATGGTGTTCCAGGACCCGATGATGACGCTGAACCCGGTCCTCAAGATCGGCCACCAGATGCGCGACGCCCTGCGCGCGCACATGCGCATCGGCGACCGCGAGGTGCGCGCGCGGTCGCTGGCCGCGCTGCATGAGGTCGGCATCCCGTCGCCAGAGGACCGGCTCTTGGCCTATCCCCACCAGCTGTCGGGGGGCATGCGGCAGCGGGTGGCGGTGGCGATCGCGCTCTTGCACGAACCCGATCTGGTCATCGCCGACGAACCGACGACGGCGCTCGACGTCACCATCCAGGGCCAGATTTTGAGCCTGGTCCAACGGCTCTGCCGGGACCGCGGCACGGCGCTGATCTGGATCACCCACGACCTGGCCGTGGTGGCCGGCATCGCCGACCGCATCGCGGTGATGTATGCCGGCCGGATCGTCGAGGAGGGGACGGTGGACGACGTGCTGGACCGCCCCGCCCATCCCTACACCCGCGGCCTGATCGACAGCGTGCCCAGCCGGGGGCAGAGGGGGCGCCGCCTGCAACAGATCCCCGGCCGGATGCCCGCCCTGACCGACCTCCCCGAGGGCTGTTCCTTTCGCCCCCGCTGCCCCCGCGCGGCCGACGCCTGCGCCCAGCCGCAGCCCATGCGCGACCTCGGGGCGCGCCGCGTCCGCTGCTGCCGCCCCCTCACCGAGGCCCTCGCATGATGAACCGCCCCTCTCATCATCTTGGTCCAAATACCCCGGGGGTCGCCTCTAGCGCGCCTCTGGTCCGAGCGACAGAGGCGACGGCAGAGCCCCGGTCCAACCCCCTCCACATGCGCTGGCGGAGGCCGCGATGACCGACCCCATCCTCCGCGTCGAGGGCGTCACCCGCCGCTTCGGCGGCCGCGGCGATCTGGTCGCCCGCCTGCTGGCGCGGCTGGGGTTGGCGCGGCCCAAGCCCGTGGTGACGGCGGTGGACGACGTGTCCTTCACCCTCGACCGCGGCAAGGTGTTGGGCGTCGTGGGCGAGTCCGGCTGCGGCAAGTCCACGTTGGGCCGGATGATCGCCGGGCTGCTGCCGCCCAGCGAGGGGGGCATCCACGTGGCCACCGGCGACACCGGCCACGCCCTGCCGATGCAGATGATCTTCCAAGACCCGTTTTCGTCCCTGAACCCGCGCAAGCGCGTCACCGATCTGGTGGGCGAGGCGCCGCGGGTCCACCGCATCGTCGACCGCGCCGGGATGGACGCCTATATCGACGGGCTGATGGAGCGCTGCGGCATCGACCCCGGCGTGCGCGACCGCTTTGCCCACCAGTTCTCGGGCGGGCAGCGGCAGCGGATCGGCATCGCCCGCGCCCTGGCGGTCAAGCCCGAGATACTTGTGGCCGACGAGGCGGTGAGCGCGCTGGATGTCTCGATTCAGGCGCAGATCATCAATCTGTTCATGGACCTGCGCGACGAGTTCGGGCTGACCTACGTCTTCATCTCCCACGACCTGGGCGTGGTCGAGCACATCGCCGACACCATCCTGGTCATGTATCTTGGCCGCGTGGTCGAGATCGGACCG
The DNA here is from genome assembly GCA_004005435.1 of Rhodobacteraceae bacterium CCMM004. Classification (GTDB taxonomy): domain Bacteria; phylum Pseudomonadota; class Alphaproteobacteria; order Rhodobacterales; family Rhodobacteraceae; genus CCMM004. The sequence goes on from RZWH01000011.1 coordinate 46,524, forward strand.
GCGGAGGAGGTCTTTGCCCGCCCGCGCCACCCCTATACCCGCGCGCTGATCGAGGGGGTGCCGCGGCTCGACCGCCGCCGCGTCGTCTATGCGCCGGTGGAGGGGGACATCCCCTCGCCCATCGACCCGCCCTCGGGCTGCCATTTCCACCCCCGTTGCCCGTTCGCGCAGGACCGCTGCCGCGCCGAGCGCCCCGCCCTGCGCCAGGTCGGCCCGGTCGAGGCCGCCTGCCACTTTGCCGAAGACATCGCTAACTCAAAGGAGACGCCTCCATGGCCAGCTACGCAGACCGCCTGACCCGCTTTCAAGAGAGCATCGGGGGGCAGGCCGATCTGGTGTTCTTTCCGATGGGGACCGATCTGGACTATCTCACCGGGATCCACCGCGACATTCCCAACTACGGCCGCAACCTGCACCCCGGCATGTGGCTGGAAGGGGCCTGGATCGCCCCCGGCCGGGACCCGATCCTGACGGTGCCGCGGATGACGGCCGAGTTCGGCGCGCCCGGCGGGCTCGACGCCTTCGACGTGCGCGTTCTGGGCGACTGGGACGATCCCGAAGAGATGGTGCGCGGCATCCTGGCCGAGGTCGGCCTGGGCGACAGCCCGGTGATCGCCGTCAGCGACAACGCCGAGGCCGAGAGCCTGATCGAGCTGCAGAAGCTGCGGCCCGGGGTGCGGTTCGCGTCGGGCACCGGGATGCTGCGCCCGATCCGCGTCATCAAGGACGAGGGCGAGATCGAGAAGATGCGCAAGGCCGGTGCCGTCACCGAGGCGGCCTTTGCCGAGACGGTCAAGAAGATGGCGCCGGGCATGACCGAGCTGGAGGTGCTGTCCGAGCTCGACTACCAGATGAAGGCCCATGGCAGCCTCGGCCCCTCCTTCACCACATCGATGTACAACACCGGGCCGGATATCAGTCTCGAATTCGGCGACAAACTGAAGTCCTGGCCGCGCAAGCTGACCCCCGGCACGTCGGTCCTGTTCGACTTCGGCGCGGTGCTGGACGGCATGTGCTACGACTATGGCCGGACCGCCGTGATCGGCGAGCCGTCCGACGAGCAGGTCAAGGTCCACCGCCTGATCATGGAGAGCCAGGCGGCGGGGATCGCGGCTCTGAAGGCCGGCGCCGTCACCTGCGAGGAGGTGGACAAGGCCGCGCGCGACGTGCTGGACGACGCGGGCTACGGCCACGCCTTCCGCCACCGCCTGGGCCACGCCATCGGCTGGGACGTGCACGAGCCGCCGTTCCTGACCAAGGGCGACACGACGCAGGTGGAGGAAGGCATGATCTTTACCATCGAACCCTCGATCTTTCAGGACGGGGGCGTGTCGGCACGGGTCGAGGACTGCATCGTCGCGCGGCCGGACGGTGGCGAAAAGCTGACGACCGGCAACCAGGATCTGATCGTGGTCGCATGAGCCTCGACGGTCGCACAGCGCTGGTCACCGGCGGGGGGCGCGGTCTGGGCCGCGCCATCGCCGCCCGTCTGGCGGGGGCCGGGGCGCGGGTCGTCGCCGCCGACCTGCCCGCGGTGCTGGCGGCGGCGGATCTGCCCGAGGATTGGATGGCGTGGCCGCTGGACCTGACGGATCCGGGGGCCGAAGCGGCTCTATCCCAGCGCATTCAGGGGCTCGACCGGCTGGACGTTCTGGTCGCCAATGCCGGCGTGGTGCCGCCTTGGAGGCGGGTCGCCGCGCTGGATCTGGACGAATGGGATCGAGTCTTTGCCGTCAACGTCCGGGGGGTCGCGCTGAGCCTCAAGGCCGCCGCGCCGCGCCTGGCCGAGACCCGGGGCACGGCCGTCCTCACGGCGTCGATCAACGGCTACCGGGCGCATCCCGATCAGACGCTCTATACCGCCACGAAACATGCCGTGGTGGGGTTGATGCGGGCCGCGGCGCTGGACCTGGGCCGCGACGGGGTGCGGGTGAATGCGCTGGCGCCGGGGCCGATCCTGACCGAGGCGCTGAGACAGCGGCTGGAGACGCGCGCGGCTGCCGGGGGGATGCCGGTCGACGCCGCCATCGCCGCGATGTCCGGCGAAACCGCCCTGGGCCGGATGGCGACGGAGGATGACGTGGCGCGCGCGGCGCTCTATCTCGCCTCCGAGGCTTCGGAGGGGATCACCGGGGTGCTTCTGCCCATCGAGGCGGGGCTGTCATGAGGGACGAATTATGCTGAAATTCTATTTCAACGCAGCGCCGAACCCGATGAAGGTGGCTCTGTTCCTGGAGGAGGCGGGCCTCGACTACGAGCCCGTGCCGGTGGACACCAAGACCGGCGCCCAGCACTCCGACTGGTTCCGCGCGATCAATCCCAACGCCAAGCTGCCCGCGATCCAGGACGGCGACGCGACGGTGTTCGATTCCAACGCCATCCTGCTCTACCTCGCCGAAAAGACCGGGCAGTTCCTGCCGCCCGGAGGCGACGCCGAGCGCGCGGCGTTGCTGTCGTGGCTGATGTTCATCGCCTCTGGGGTCGGGCCGTATTCGGGGCAGGCCGTGCATTTCCGCAACTTCGCGCCCGAGGACATCCCCTACGCCAAGAAGCGCTATGGCTACGAGGCGCGGCGGCACTGGGGCATCGTGAACGACCGGCTGGCCGAGCGCGACTGGATGCTGGGCGACACCTACACCATCGTCGACATGGCGATCTGGGGCTGGGCGCCGCGCATCCCCTTCATGATCGGCGACGACGCGATGGAGGGCTTTCCCCACATCGCCCGCCTGATGGCGGCGATCGACGCGCGGCCGGCGGCCGACCGCGCCCGCGCGCTGCCGCAGGCGCACACCTTCAAGCAGGAGATGGACGAGGTGGCGATGCGCGCGATGTATCCCCAGATCTTTGCCGAGGACTGAGGGCCGATGCACCCCCCCGCCGCCACCCTCGCCCAGGACGCCGACGGCCCGCTGATCGGCGGCCCCATCCGCGCGCGGCGGCAAAAGGCCGAGATGACGCTCCAGGCGGTGGCCGAGGCGGCGGCGATCTCACCCGGCTATCTCAGCCTGATCGAGAGGGACAAGGCGGTGCCGACCCTGACCACGCTCGACCGCATCGCCCGGGCGCTGGGGGTGGGGCTCGATCACTTCGTCGGGCGGCCGCAGCCCACCGACTGCCTCACCCGCGGCGCGACGCGGCAGCGGTTCACCGTGGGCAACGATCAGTTGGGCTACGAGCGGGTGAGCGCGCAGTTTCCGGGTGCGGAGCTGTCGAGCTACGTGCTGACGGTGGCGCCGGGCTATGCCTCGGAGGTGGTGGTCCATGCGGGTGAGGAGCATGTCTATGTCCTGGACGGCGCGCTGGTGCTGACCCTGGAGGGCGAGCGGCTGCGCCTCGCCCGGGGCGACAGCGTGCACTACAGCTCCGGGCGGCCGCACGGCTGGGCCAACCCTCACGGCGCACCGGCGCGGGTCCTCTGGACCGGGACGCACGACATCTTTGCCCCCCGCACGGCGGTGGAGGGGTAGCGGGGCTGCCGGTGGCGCTGTGTGCGGAGGGCGGCGCCGTCCCACGGGGGGGGGTCGGGCAGCGTGGTTCGCTTTCACAAGCATCCACGCCGTGGCGGTTGGACCGTCCTCGCCAAAGCGCCGCCCCCGGGGGGGGCGGGACGGCGCTGCCCGGCGTATCCGCCGGGCGGGACAGGGAGGCTGGGCAGGGCGCGCGGGTGGAAACGGACCCGCCGCTTACGCCCCAATACGCGCCTGGCAGAGGCGGGCGATCTCGGCATGGGTGCCGATGTGGACGCCGCCGAGGCGGGCGGCGTGCTGCAACAGCCGCTCCAGGATCGCGATCCGCGAGCGGTAGCCGACGACGAAGGGATGCATGACGATCTGGCACAGCCCGCCGGTGGCGTGGGCGCCGTCCAGTTCGGCGCGGAACACCTCGAACACCTGCTCGGGGGTGTGGGTCGGCCGGGTGGGCTGTCTTGAGAACAGCAGATACACCGCGTCGTCGCGGACCCAGTCGACGGGCAGTTCCACCAGCCCCGACGCCCGCCCCTCCAGCAGCACCTCGTAAGGATCCTCGTCGGCCATGAGCGAGCTGTCGTAGAGAAACCCCGCCTCTGCCACCAGGCGCACGGTATGGGGGCTGAGATCCCAATGGGCGGCGCGGTGGCCGACGATCTCGGTCCCCGCGATCTCGGCCAGGGTGTCGCGCGACCGGGCCAGGAGCGTCCGCTCCTCGTCCTCGGTGAGGGTGTCGTTGCGCTCGTGGATCCAGCCGTGGACGCCGATCTCATGCCCCGCCGCCACCACGCGCCGCGGCTCTTCGGGGTCGATCAGCGCCGACACCGCGGGGTAAAAGAACGTGGCCCGCGCCCCGTGCCGGGCGAGGGTGTCGAGGATCCGGGGCACACCCACGCGGCGCCCGAACGCGCCCCATGCGAGAGGCCCCACCGCCGTCTCGCCCGCCCCCAGGGCAAAGGTCTCGTGGTCGCAGTCGAAGCTGAGCGCCAGCGCGCAACGTGCGCCCCCCGGCCAGTCCGGCACCAGCCGCCGCCCGGTGCCCACCCGGTCGACCAGGCCGCGCCACTGCGCCTCGGGCCAATCCTGCGGCCCGGTCAATGGCGCAACACCTTGCCAAAGAAGTCGCGAGCCCGGTCGCTCCGCGGCGCGTCGAAGATCTGCGCCGGGCTGCCGGTCTCGACCACCCGTCCCGCGTCCATGAACACCACCGCGTTCGAGACCTCGCGCACGAACCCCATCTCGTGGCTGACCAGCAGCATCGTCATGCCCTCGTCCGACAACCGCCGGATGGTGTCGAGCACCTCGCCCACCAGTTCGGGGTCGAGGGCGCTGGTCACCTCGTCGAGGAGCAGGATGTCGGGCCTCAGCGCCAGGGCGCGGGCGATGGCGACCCTCTGCTGCTGACCGCCGGACAGTTCGTCGGGATAGGCGTCGGCCTTGTCCGCCAGGCCGACCAGGGCCAGGAGGTCGCGCGCCTCGGCCTCCACTTCGGACCTGGGGCGGCGCTTGATCTTGACCGGCGCGAGGGTGCAGTTCCTGAGCACGGTCATGTTCTGGAACAGATTGTATTGCTGGAACACGATGGCCATGCGGTCGCGCGCGGCGCGGATCGCCCGGGCGCTGCGGTAGTCGATGACGTCGCCGTCGATCTCGACCGTGCCGCGGGTGGCGCGGGTGAGGCCCACCAGGGTGCGCAACACCGTGGACTTGCCCGACCCGGATGGGCCGACCAGCGAGACGATGCCGCCCCGGTCGACGTCGAAGGAGATCCCGTGCAGGACCTCAAGCGCGCCGTAGTTTGCGTGCACGCCGCTGACCGCGAGGTGTGGCAAGGCGGTTCTCCAGATACTGGCCCAGCAGGCTGAGCGGGAAGGACAGGATGAAATAGCACATGGCGATGGTGCCGAAGACGAGGATGCCCGAGAACCCCTGATTGTTCAGCTCCTTGCCGCGAAAGGTCAGCTCGAAGACCCCGATCTGACTGACCAGCGCGGTGTCCTTGATGAACGAGACGGCAAAGGCGATGGCGGGCGGCACGATCACCGGCCACGCCTGGGGCAGCACCACGTGGATCATGGTTTGCAGGCGGCCGAGGTTCATCGCCCGGGCCGCCTCCACCTGCGTCTGCGGCACGCTTTCGATCCCGCCGCGGATGATGTCGGCGGTATAGGCCACGGCATAGAGACAGATGGCGATCACCGCGATGGTAAAGAGCGAGGCGTCGGTGCTGACCGTCTGGATGAAGAACAGAACGAGGTAGATCACCACCAGGAACGGGATGCGCCGGAACACCTCGACATAGGCGATGCAGATCAGGCGCAGGGGCAGGGCCCAGAGGCCCGGCGTCTGCCGCAGATAGACCAGGACGAAGGCGAGGGCGAAACCGATGCCGCAGCCCACGACGGTCATTGCCAGCGTCAGCCCCGCCGCCTCCAGCAGCAGGCCGACGTTGCCGGGGGTGAAGAAGTCGGGGGCCTGGGCGAGGATGCGCTCCATCAGACGATCCGCGCCTTGACCCGGAACGCCCAGCGGCCGAGCAGCGCCAACCCCACCGACGCCACCAGGGTCAGCACGACGTAGAGCCCGGCGGTGACGGTGAAATACTCCAGCCAGCGATAGTTGACCGTCGACAGGTTGATCGCGGTCCCGGTCAGTTCGTCCACCCCGATCAGGGCGCCGACGCTGGTGCCCATGACCAGCACGACGATGAAGAAGTTGGCGAGCGCGGGATAGATCGACTTGGCGATGTGGGGCACGACGATATAGCGGATCTGCTGGAGCCGGGACATGCCCAGGGTCTCTCCCGCCTCCATCTCGGTGGTGCGGACGCTGAGGAACCCCGCGCGCAGGATCAGCGTCAGATAGGCGCCGGCGTTCAGGGTCAGACCGATCAGGACGCAGGCCTCGCTGGACCACCGCACCCCCACCTCGGGCAGCCCGAAGTAGAGAAAGTAAATCTGGATCAACGCCGGGGTATTGGTGATGAACACGACGTAGACGTCGACCAGCAGGCGGGCGGGCAGGGGGCCGTAGGTCTTGATCGCCGCGCCGATCAGGCCCACCAGCGTGCCGCCGGCAAAGGCGAAGACCCCCAACTGGAACGTCAGCCAGGCGCCTTGGAGCAGAACATCGAAGTTGCGCCAGACGACGTTGAATTGCCAGGTGTAGTCCATCGGTCCGGCGCTCTCGGTGAGGGCAGTCCCCGGCCGCGGGCGGGGGAGAGGCCCGCGCCCGTGGGGGCGGTCGGGGGCTGCCCGGCGTCGCCGCCGGGCAAGACGGTGGGGCGGCCGCGCTGTGGGCCGCCGGTCAGGTCAGAACCAGGGCGACGGCTCGACCGGGCGCAGCATCGGCGCGCCATAGTTCTTCTCCCAGGTCTCGTTCACCGCGCCTGAGGAATGCAGGTCGTAGAGCACGATGTTCAGCACCTCGGTGAGGTTGTCGTTGCCCTGAGCCACGCCGATGGCGCAGTAGGCGACAAAGATCGGCTCGGGCACCACCCGCCAGGTCACGCCCTCATGCTGTTCGGTGAAGCCCATGAAGAAATCGATGTTTTCGACGATGGCGTCGGCGCGGCCCTGGGCCACCAGCCGCACGGTGTCGGCGATGCTGTCGACCAGCTCCAGCTCGACATTCGGCATGTTCTCTTCGATCCAGCCGACGGTCCAGTTGCCGCGCATGTTGGCAAGCGTCACGCCCTCGCGGTTGAAGTCCTCCCAGGTCTCGCCCTCGATCTGGTCGGTGGCGAGCACGGCCAGCACTTCGGTATGGAGCGGCACGGTATAGTCGATCAGCTTGGCCCGCTCGGAGTTGCGCGTCAGCGCGCCCAAGGACAGGTCGATGCGGTCGGAGACCAGGAACGGCACCCGCTGCGCAGTCTCGGTCGGCACCCACTCGACCTCGACGCCCAGCTTGTCGGCGATCATCTGGCCGATTTCGATGTCGAAGCCCTGCCACTCTCCGGCGTCGTTGCGGGTGCTCATGTTGGGGAAGTTCGGGTTGATCCCGATGCGGATGGTGCCGTCCGACAGGATGTCGTCCAAGCTCTTGGCCGCCGCGTCGGTGGCCATGGCGCCCATCAGCCCGAGCGCGGCGAGTCCCGCCGCAATCCAGTGTCTCATGATTGTCCCTCCTGTCGGCGGGGCGGATTGCCCGCCCGCAAATTGTGCGCAGTGCGAACACTTGTGCGAATCCAGCATCGCGCAGGGAAGGCGGCTGCGTCAATAGGGTTGCGGCGGGGCGGACAGGGCAGCGCCGCCCCGGGGGGGCGGGACGGCGCTGCCCGGCGGTGCCCGCCGGGCGGGTCGATGGAGGCAAACCTCCCGACTTACGACCGCCGCCGGAGCCGCAGCGCCAGCAGCAGGACCAGCCCCAGCGCCACCGACCCCAGCGTGGCGATCACCGCGATGGCCGAGATCACGGGGGCGTAGTTCGTGGCGACCCGGGTGAACATGTATTCGGGCAGCGTGGTATCGGCGCCGGTGGTGAAGATCGACAGGGGCAGGTTCGACCACGACAGCAGGAACGCGAACAGGCCGCCCGACACCATCCCCGGCGCCAGATGCGGCAGCGTCACCTCGCGGAACGTCTGCCAGCGGGTCGCGCCGAGGTCGCGGGCGGCATCCTCCTGCGCGGGGTCGTAGCCGAACAGGCGGATCGAGATCACCAGCGTCACGATGGGCAGGATCCAGACCATGTGCGCAAACACCGCCGAGCGCCACGAGGGCGTCACCCCGATGGCCGTCAGAAACAGCAGGAGCGCCAGCCCCAGCACCGGCTGGGGGAAAAAGATCGGCAGCACCACCGCCTTTTGAAACCAGGACCGCCCGCGCCAGTCGTAGCGGGCAAAGGCCATGGCGCCGAAGGTGGCGAGGATCAAGGACAGCACGGCAACGAGGGCCGCGATCTTGAACGACGTGGCGTGCAGGATCCAGGTCTGGTCCTGGCTGACCGCGTCGACATAGGCGCCGGTGCTCCACTGCCGGTGGGGGAAGCGCATGTAGCGCGAGGTCGACAGCGACGCCAGGATCACCGACAGGATCGGCAGATACATCAGCGCGATCAGCGCCGTCAGCCAAACGAGGCCCAGCCGCCGGATCATCGCCGGATCAACCGGTTGAGGTCGACCCGGGCCAGCGCCGGGAACACCACGGCCGCCGTCACCGCGATCATCAGCATGGTCAGCGCCGCGCCCATGGGCCAGTCCTGCGCGTAGTTGAACCGCTGCTCGATGGCGGTCGTCACCACGGTGATGGCGCGGCCGCCGAGGATCGCCGCCTCGGCATTGGCGCCGATGCACAGAACGAAGGTCAGGAGGCTGCCGATCACCAGACCCGGCAGGGCCAGCGGCAGCTCGATCTCGCGCAGCACCTGCCAGCGGCCCGCGCCCAGGTCGCGCGCCGCCTCGACCCGGTCGGGCGGGATCAGCGCCACGCCCAGCAGGACGGGGAACAGCATGAACGGCAGGTGGATATAGACCATGCCCAGGTAGACCGCGAACTTGGTGTTCAGGATCGTCCCGATGGACACGCCAAAGAGCGCGCGCATGGACCCGGCAAAGATCCCGCCTCCCGGCATCAGAAACAGCGACAGGCCGAACAGGCGCACCGACTCGCTGACGAAAATCGGCAGGGCGACCAGCGCCGTCGCGATGGTGGCGACCCGGCCCGCATGGGCGTGCAGCACCTTGGCCGTGGGCCAGGCGATCAAGAGGCAGGTCAGCGTGGTCAGCGCCGCGAGGCCCAGCGACCAGAAGAACGGCTGCCCATAGCCCTCGGTGAAGGCGGCGCGATAGTTGGCCAGCGTGAACACCGTGGTCAGGTCGAAGGTCCGCGGCGCCATCAGCGAGTACCACGCCACGATCAGGATCGGCATGGCAAAGCCCACCGCCAGGAACACCGCCACCGGCAGCGCGAAGAGCGGGCCCGGCCTCACTCGGCCACCCGGTGGGTGTCGGCCACGGCAAAGCCGAAGCGCGCGGCGTCCCCCTCGGCCAGGCGGGTGGAGGCGGGCAGCTCGGCGATCAGCGTGCCCGCGGCGGTGTCCAGGTGCATCTGCACCCGGCTGCCCAGGCGATAGATGTCCGTCACAGTGGCGTCGAACTGCACGTCGCCGGCGTCGGGGGCCAGCGCCTCGGGCCGCACGATCAGCCACCCGTCCTGCGCGGGGGCGGGGGCGTCGAAGGCGGGCAGGCGGCCGCCGGCGATCTCGAACACGTTCACCTCGCCCATGAAGCGGGCGACGAAGCGGTCGCGCGGCCGGCCATAGATCGTCGCCGGGTCGCCCACCTGCACCAGCCGCCCGTCGCGCATGATGCCGATGCGGTCGGACATGACCATCGCCTCTTCCAGGCTGTGGGTGATGTAGACGAAGGTGCGCCCGGTGCGTTTCTGCAAGTCGCGCAGCTCGACCTCCAGCGTCTTGCGCAGGCGATAGTCGAGCGCCGACAGGGGCTCGTCGAAGAACAGGATCTCGGGGTCGCTCGCCAGCGCCCGGGCCAGCGCCACGCGCTGCCGCTCGCCGCCGGAACATTGGGTGACGGGGCGGTCGTGATAGTCCCGCGGCAGGCGCACCAGGTCCAACAGCTCCAGCGCCTTGGTGCGCCGCGCCTCGGCGCCCACGCCCCGCATCTTGAGCGCGAAGGCCACGTTTTCGCCCACCGAGCGGTGGTCGAACAGCGCGAGGCTCTGAAACACCATCGCCGTGGGCCGCTTGTTGGGCGGCAGCCCGGCGATGTCGCGGCCCCTCAGGTGCAGCGTGCCCGCGGTGGGCCGGTCGAGGCCCGCGAGGATCCGCAGCAGGGTGGTCTTGCCCGACCCCGACGGCCCGACGACGGTAAAGAACTCGCCCTCGCGGATGTCGAGCGAGACGTCGTCGAGCGCGCGGGTGTCCCCGAACGAACGGCTCAGCCCCGAAAGGCTGAGCGCGGGGGGCGCGTCCGCGCCCGTGTCAGGCATCGTCTCAGCCGCGGTCACGCACCGCCGCCGAGTAGATGTCATAGAGGCGGTCGTATTGCGGGACGATGTCGAACTCGACCGCGTTGGCGATGCGCTCGTCGAACTCGTCCCATTGGATCGCGTCCAGCTCCTCGGCCGAGAAGCGGCTGAGCACCTCGTCCTGGGCCATCTGGCTCACCGGCTGGAGGTTGCCGTTGCCCCGCGCCACGATCTCGGCGGCGTCGGGCGTGGTGATCCACTCCAGGAAGTCGAAGGTGGCGTCGCGCGGTTTGGGCGAGGCCACGGCCGAGTTCAGCTCGATCCAGTTGATCCCGCCCTTGCCGTCCGCCGGGCCGCTGTTGGGCGTGATGGCGTAGATGTTGGTCGCCCCCTCGGCCCGCGCCGACGACGCGGTGTAGGTGCCGCCGGTGAAGTAGAGGTCGATCTCGCCGTTCAGGATCGCCAGGTTCAGCTGGACGAAGTCGGTGGTGATCATCTTGGCGTTGTTGATCCAGCGCCGGGCGGTCTCCTCGAACTTGGCAAAGTCCTCTTCGGTCTTGTCCTTGTAGGGGTGGATGCCTGCGCCCATGCAGATGTCCATCACGTTCCAGTCCTCGTAGGCGAGGATTCCGTAACGGTCGGCGAAGTCGGGATTGTTGAACAGGTCCCAGCCCTCGTCCTTGGCCGTGGCCGGGTCGATGACGTCGGAGTTGATGACGAAGTCGAAGGTCTCGAACCGCTGCACCACGCCGAGGAGGTCGCTCTCGTCCTGACTGAGCGCCCAGTGATAGGGCATCGCGAACTTCTCGAACATCTGCGCATAGAGCGGCTCGAACCTGTCGCGGGGCAGGGCGGTGATCAGGCCCTCGGGATAGAGGACGTTGCGCGCCCAGGGGTTGTTGAGGTTGACGAAGTCCCACACGTCGGTCTCGCCCGCGCGCAGGCGGTTGACGCTGGTGGGGTCCGAGATGTGGATCTCGTAGCGGACGGGCACGCCGGTCTCCTGGCGCCACATGTCGAGGAGCCGGGGATCGGCATAGGCGTCCCAGGTCAAGAGCGCGATGCCCTCCTGCTGCGCGCGGGCGGCGCCCATGGGCAGGGTCGCGGCGGCGGCCCCCGCGGCCATCCCGCCCAGGACGGCGCGGCGGTTGACGGACTGCGGCCCGTTGCGCAGCGGGTTGCGGGCGGCCATCTGGCGCAGGCGGTCGGTGGGGGTCATGGCGTCCTCCTTGGTGTTCGTATGGCGAACTATCGACCGGATGGTGCAACGACGCAAGGTCAGTAGACCGCGGCGTAGCGCGCCATCCGCGCGGGGTCGTCCAGCTCGGCGGTCTCGCCGATCTCGAACCGCTTGTGCGCCAGATAGACGGGCAAGAAGCCGTCGGGATAGGCGGCCGCGAGGCCCGCGTCGGCCTCCAGCAGATCCAGCGCCGCGTCGAGGCTCCCGGGCAGGCGGGCGATGCCGCGGGCGGCCAGGGCGTCATCGGACCACTCCGACAGGTCGCCTTCGGTGGGGTGCGGGGTGGCCAGGCCGTCGCGGACGCCGCCGAGGGCCGCCAGCACCAGGCCCGACAGGGCCAGCCAGGGGGACGCGGCGGCGTCGGCGGCGCGGTATTCGACGTTGAACTGGCGGGCGCGCCCGGCAGCATCGCGGGCGGTGGTGGGACAGACCCTGAGCCCCGCCTCTCTGTCCCGCACGGCGAGGTTGGCAAAGGCCGCGGACCACCGATGCGGAGTCAGCCGGACGAAGGACACCGCCGAGGGCGCCGTGAGGGCGGTCAGCGCCGGCATGTGCCGCAGGATCCCGGCCAGCGCCGCGCCGGGCACGGCGGCCAGCTCCGCGGGGCCGTCCGGGTCGTGGGTCGCCGGGCGGTCCCCGTCCCAGAAACTCAGGTGGATGTGCACGCCGTTGCCGACGCTGCCCGCGTCGAGGATCGGGGCAAAGGTCGCCGTCAGCTCGTGATCCCGCGCCACCGCCCGGACGATCGCCCGCAGCAGGATCGCGTCGTCGGCGGCCTCCAGCGCTGCCTTGGGCGCCAGCGTCACCTCGAACTGCCCCGGCCCGAACTCGCGGAGGAAGCTGTCGGGGACGCAGCCCGCCGCCACAAGCGCCGCCACAAGCGCCTCGCCGAACGCCTGCGCGCCGTGGAACCCCTCGACCGAAAAGGCCGGGCCGCCGTTGTGGCCGACCAACTGGAACTCATGCTCGAAACTGGCGCGGATCGTCAGGCCGGTCGCTGCGTGAAAGTCCTCCAGCGCCCGCCGCAGATGTCCGCGCAGGCAGCAAGCCCAGGGCGTGCCGTCGTCGTGGCGCACCTCGCCCAGGCTCAGCCGCAGGGGCGGGGCGTGGACCAGCGGCACCTCGGCCAGCCGCTCGGGGTCGGGCCACAGCACCACGTCGCCCAGCGACCCGAAGGGCGACGGCGCGATCCCGTCGAAGCAAGTGATGGCGACGTTGGTGGGCGTCCACCCGACGCCGTTCCGCCGCCGCTTGTCCAGGTCGGCCAGCGGAAAGCCCTTGCCCCGCAGCATCCCCGCCGTGTCCGAAATCCCCGCCATCGCCAGCGCCGTGCCGCCCATGCCCCGCCTCCCTCACCGCGTCCGAGCATTTGTGAACATCCGTCCGCAATTTGCAACGCAGCGGTCCGGCGCGGGAGGAGAGTGGCCCTGCGGGGCAGTTCTTGCCTTCGGCGAGGATATTTGGAAAGGAAAGTTGGCTTGGTTTTTCGCCCGCCCGTCCGTTCCGATGTCAGGGGGTGCTCCGCCGCTCCGCAGGAGGCCGTTCGATGCCCTTCCTCTCCACCACCTCGCGCGACATTCCGCTCCAGCCCGACCGCGCGGCGCTGTTGTTCGTGGACGTGCAGAACTTCTGCCTGCATCCCGAGGGGGGCGAGATGCGGGACGCCGACGCCGAGACCCGGGAGGGCAAGCTCCGGCCGTTCATCGACCGGGTGCACGCCGAGGTGATCCCGCGGATGGTGGACCTGCGGACGGCGGCGCGGGCGGCGGGGATGGAGGTGATCTATACCATGATCGAGAGCCTGACCCGCGACGGGCGCGACCGGAGTCTGGACTACAAGATCACCGGCTTCAACGTGCCCCGCGGGTCGTTCGACGCGCAGATGGTCAAGGCGCTGGAGCCGGGCCCGGACGAGATCGTGATCCCCAAGACCTCGTCGTCGGTGTTCGTGTCGACCAACATCGACTACGTGCTGCGCAACCTCGGGGTGGCGCAGCTGGTGGTGGCGGGGGTGGTCACGGACCAATGTGTGGAAAGCGCGATCCGCGACGCCTGCGACCTGGGCTATCTGGTGACCCAGGCGACCGACGCCTGCGCGACCTATACCGAGGCGCGGCACGAGGGATCGCTGGCCGCGATCCGGGGGTATTGCCGTCAGAGGACGGTGGCCGAGCTGCTGGCCAGCGACCTGGCCGGGCACGGCGTCAGCTGAGGGCGCGGGGGTCGGCGGGGCTGGGGCACTTGCGATAGGCCGACGGGGTGACGCCGTGGCGCTTGGCGAACTCGCGTGTGAAATGCGAGGCATCGACGAAGCCGACCTCGGCCGCGATGGTCGAGACGGACTCGGTCGAATGCACCAGCCGCCAGGCACCATAGCGCACCCGCAGCGCGCGGAGATATCCCGCGGGCGTCACGCCCAGGCTGTCCCGGAACCGCCGCGACAACTGCCGCGGGCCGAGGCCCACCGCGTCGGCCAGATCTTGGGTCGAGAACCGGGCGTTCAGCCGCTGCTCCATCAGGTGGACGCAGCGCCGGACCACGGCATCGCGCAGATCCCGGGTCTCGGACGCGAACTGCGCCTGGGGCGAGGCGGCGTCGCGGCGGTCGGTCAGCACCATGTGGCGCAGGCTCTGCTGCACCTTCTCGGCGCCGCAGTGCCGCCCGATCAGATGCAGCGCCAGATCTTGCGACCCCGTGGACCCGGCACAGGTGATGCGGTCGCCCACGTCGAGAAAGATGCGGTCGGACACGGCATCGACCTTGGGGAACTGCTCGGCAAAGTAGTCGTGGACGTTCCAGTGGACGCAGGCGGTGCGGCCGTCCATCAGCCCCGCCCGCGCGATGTTGAAGGTGCCGGTGCAGAGCCCGATCAGCGGCACGGCGGCGCGGTCGGCCTGCCAGAGGTAGTCGGTCAGCCAGGCGGGCTGCACCCGCGCGGGATAGTCGTTGCCCCCGGCCACGGCGACATAGTCGAACCGCCGCGGATCGACCGGCCGGGTGTCGGGCGTGACCGACAGGCCGCAACTGGCGCGCACGGCGCCCTTGCCCATGATCACCCAGCCGCATTCGATCTGCCGCGACCGCCCGCCGGTGTCGGCCGCGAGCCGCAGCGCATCGACGAACCCCGACAGGGCGTTGAGGGTGAAGTTGTCGAGCACCACGACCCCCACCCGCAGGCTCTGGGTGCCGGCGCGGAAGGCGGCGAGGCTGGAGCCGGGGCGGGCCCGCATGATTTCCAACAGAGATGTCCGTTTCATACTCTTGGATGACCGGGAAATACTATCTCGGCCCACCCCGCCTGTCTATCCTGCGCGGTCAGACACAAAGATCTGAGAGCGTCGACAACAGGGAGACATGAGATGACCGAGTATTGGAAAACGACCTGCGCCGCGGTCGCGGTTTCGGCCCTCGCAGCAGGGGCGGCGACGGCGCAGGAGACCACGTTCCGCGCCAACATGCCGGGCAACGAAGAGTCCATCGCCTACAAATCGGTGGAGCGGTTCGACGAGACGCTGAACGCATTGACCGGCGGCGCCGTCGATCTGGAGCTGTTCGCCAACAGCGCGCTCGGCGATCAGGAAAGCTCGCTCGAAGCGATGCAGACCGGCCTTCTGGACATGGCCACGGTCGAGACGCCGATCACCTCGGTGGTGCCGGTCCTGGGCGCCACCGCGCTGCCCTACATCTTTTCCGGCCGGGCGCATGTGGCCGCGGCGCTGGACGGCGCGGCGGGAGACAAGATCGAGGAGATGCTGGTCGACAAGGGCCTGCGCCCCGTCGCGTTTCTGGAAGGCGGGTTCCGGCAGATCACCAACAACGTCCGTCCGATCGTCACGCCAGCCGACCTGGAGGGCGTGAAGATCCGCACGCCGGGCAGCGCGCTGCGCATCAAGATCTTCAACAGCTACGGCGCGAACGCCTCGCCTCTGCCGTTTAGCGAGCTGTATTCGGCGCTGCAAACCGGTGTGTTCGACGGGCAGGAGAACCCGGTGATCTGGGCCAAGTCCCAGAGGTTCTATGAGGTGCAGGACTACCTGTCGCTGACCAACCACCTCTATACCGTGACCTATCTGCTGATCGCCGAGGACACGTTCCAGGCCCTGTCCGAAGAGCATCGGCAGGCGATGCTGGAGGCCGGCGCGGCGGCCGAAGCCTATTCGGTCGAGCTGGGCACCCAGGCCGACGAAGAGATCGCCGCCTTTCTCGCGGAGCAGGGGATGGAGGTGAACGAGGCCGACATCGCTGCCTTTACCGAGGCGTCGACGGCGATCTGGACCGAGTGGGCGGCCGAGCAGGGCGCCGAGGCGCAGGAGCTGATCGACCTGATCGTCGCGGCGCGGCCGGAATAGGGCAGGGGCCGGGGACCGGCGGGGCGGATGCCATGATCAACCGCGTGTTGGAGGCGCTCCTGGCCGGGCTCTTGGTCGCGGCCGTGGGCGTGGCGTTCATGGCGGTGATCTATCGCTATGCCCTGAACGCCGCGCTGAGCTGGAGTTTCGAGGTGTCGCTGGCGCTCCTGACCTACATCACCTTCCTGGGGGCGTATCTGGCCCTCAGGAAAGGCGCCCATCTCAGGGTCACGCTGCTGGTGGACCGCCTGCCTAGGATCGCCCGCGGCGCGGCGTTCCTGCTGACCCAGACCCTGATTGGGGTGTTGGGCTGGATCATGCTCTGGCACGGGGCGCGGCAGGTGCTGCGCTTCGCCGATCAGACCACCACCGTCCTCGAAATCTCCACGGCCTGGTATTACGCGGCGATCCCCGTCGCCGGAGGTCTGATCCTGCTCGACGCCGCGTGGCGCGGCGTCATCGGTCTCGTGCGCCTGGCCAGGGGCGAGGAGGCCGACCCGCGCCCCGACCGGGCCGAGGAGATCTGAGCGATGACCCTCCTCCTC
This sequence comes from Rhodobacteraceae bacterium CCMM004, assembly GCA_004005435.1. Taxonomy (GTDB): domain Bacteria; phylum Pseudomonadota; class Alphaproteobacteria; order Rhodobacterales; family Rhodobacteraceae; genus CCMM004. The sequence goes on from RZWH01000011.1 coordinate 63,060, forward strand.
GTCCTGTGCATCCTGCTCGGCCTCATCGGCTTTGGCGTGCCCATCGCGGTGGCGCTGGTGTCCATCGCCATCGGCATCTTCTGGGCTGCCGACGTGGATCAGCTCATCGTGGCCCAGCGGCTCTATCGCGGGGTGCAGAGCTTTCCCTTGCTGGCGGTGCCGCTCTTCATCCTCGCCGGCCAGATCATGAGCCGCAGCGGCATCTCCGGCCATCTCATCGAGTTTGCCAAGACGCTGGTGGGGCAGATGCGCGGCGGACTCGCCGCGGTGAACGTCGTGACCTCGATGTTCTTTGCCGGGATGAGCGGCACCTCCATGTCCGACACCGCCGCCGTGGGCGGGATGATCATCGACCCGATGGTCAAGCGCGGCTATTCCCGCGCCTTCACCGGGGCGGTGACGGCGGCGTCCTCGACCATCGGGATCATCATCCCGCCCAGCGTGCCGATGGTCATCCTCGGCGCCTATCTGGGTATCTCGACCGGGGCGCTCTTCGCCGCGGGGCTGATCTCGGGCGTGCTGCTGGGACTGGCGCTGATCCTCGCCGCCTGGATCATCTCGATCCGCGCGGGCTATCCGGTCGAGCAGAAATTCGCGCTCGGCCGGGCGGCGCGGGCGTTTCTCAGCGCGCTGCCGGCGCTGACGATGCCCGCGATCATCCTGGGCGGCATCCTCGGCGGCGTCTTCACCCCGACCGAGGCGTCGGCCGTCGCCGTGGTCTACGGCGCGGCGGTCGGGATGTTCTACTATCGCACGCTGACGCCGCGTCTGCTCTACCGCACCCTCTGCGAGGCGGCGGTGCTGAGCGGCGCGGTGATGCTGGTGACGGCCGCGGCCCACGTCATGGGCTTTGCCTTCACTTACGAGCGGCTGGCCGAGAGCATCCTGCGCCCCCTCGCCGAGCTCGACATGTCGCCGGTCGCGTTTCTGATCCTGCTGAGCGCGATCATGATCGTGGCGGGCACGTTCCTCGACGGCATCGCCATGATCTTCATCATCGTGCCGTTGTTCTTTCCCGCGACCGAGATGCTGGGCATCGACCCGGTGCATTTCGGCATGGTGGTCGTGCTGTGCTGGGGCATCGGCCAGCAAACCCCGCCGGTGGGCGCCGCCCTGTTCATCACCGCGGTCATCGCCAAGGTCGACATGCTGTCTCTGACCCGCGCGAACCTGCCGTTCATCGCGGTGATGCTGCTGATGCTGCTCGCGGTGATCCTGTTTCCCGAAACTCTGGTCCTGTCCGTGCCCCGCGCCCTGGGCCTCTGACCCTATCTCGAAGAAAGAAGGCACCCGTTCATGATGAACAAGACCCGCTTCATCGACGTCATCTACACCCATACCGATGGCGAGCCGACCTGCATCATCCCGCCCGACGCGATCCCCTATCCCCACGGGCTGGACATCCGGGGCAAACGGGCGTTCATCCGCGAGCATTACGACTACATCCGCACCGGGCTGTTGCGCGAACCGCGCGGGCACCACGACATGGTGGGGGTGTTCGTGACGCCGCCCTCCAGCCCCGACTTCGACGCCGGGATGCTGTGGTGCGACGGCGACGACTTTATGGAGATGTGCGGGCACGGCACCATCGCGCTGTCGATGGCGATGATCGCCCACGGGATGGTGCACCCCACCGGAGACGATCCGGGCCGCATCCGGTTCGAGACGCCGCCGGGTCCGGTGACCGCCGAGGTCGGGTTCGAGAACGGCCAGGTCGCCTGGACCCGGTTCCAGAACGTGCCGGCCTTCGTGCTGGAGACCGACGTGCCGGTGACCCTGCCCGAGGTGGGCGAGGTGACCTGCGACATCTGCTTCGGCGGCAATTTCTTCGCGGTGGTGAAATGGCCCTATCCCGACCGGCCCATCGGCCCGGACACGGGCCGGATGCTGTCGGAGATGGGTGTGCGGGTGAAGGACCAGATCAACGCCAAGATGGACGTCCGCCACCCGACCGAGAGCCACATCCGCGGGGTGAACTTCACCACCTTCTGGCAAGAGCCCGATCACCCCGACAGCCTCTATCGCAATGTCCACGTGTTCTCGGACGGCAAGCTCGACCGCTCTCCCGGCGGCACCGGCACCTCGATGATGATGGCCTATTTCGAGCGGCGCGGCGCCATGAAGATGGGCGACACGATCCGCTCGGAGGGCCTGTTGGGCATCGGCCGCTTCGAGGGGGCGCTGATCGGCGAGACCACGCTCGGCGGCGTCCGCGCGGTGATCCCCACGGTCAAGGGCACGGCCAAGGTCACCGGCTACGCCAAATGGCTGCTCGACGAGACCGACCCCATCGGCCGCGGTTTCGTCGTCGGCTGAGCGGCGCCCGCGCGGATAAGAGAGATTATGTAATCTTTCGGTCCCATGCCGTCACCGCCGGACTGCGCGGATGTCGACGGTGCCGTCGCGGTTGCGGGCGATCTCGACCGTGGCGCCGGCGGCGCGGCAGAGCGCGGCGCCCGCGGCGCAGTCCCACATACCCGAGAGGAACCGCTCTTCGTAGCCGCCCAGGCGGCCCGCGGCGACGTAGGCGAGCGACAGCGCGCAGGACCCGAGGCTGACCACGGTGTGGCCCCTGGCCTCGTGCCGGTCCTCGGCCGCGTGGCGGTCGGCCTTGGGCCAGCCGGAGTTGCGGCCCACGGCGAAACACGGCGGCCGCGCCGGGGCCGAGCCCGCCGCCGCTCCGGCGACCCGCACACCGCAGCCCTCGCCCCCCTGCACCAGAAGGCCGAGCGCGGGGGCATGGACGACGCCCATCACCGGCACGCCGCCCCGGACCAGACCCACCGACACCGCCCAGGTGGGCAGACCGGAGAGAAAGTTCGACGTCCCATCGATCGGATCGACGCTCCAATAGAGATCGGCGTCGGGGCCGCCGTATTCCTCGCCCACCACCGCGATGCCGGGGAACGCGCCCGTCAGCCCGTCCCGCAGGATCCGCTCGACCGCGCGGTCGGCGTCCGAGACGAAATCGCCCGGCGACTTGGTCTCGACGGCGCGGGCCTCCTGCCGCTCGAAGTCGGCGCGCGCCCGCGCCCCCGCCGCCCGCACCAGGTCGGCGAGGGTGTCGAGATCGTCCTGGGCGCAGCCGTCGCGCGGAGAGATCACGGGTGGAACCCGGCCCGGCGCAGCCAGTCCAGGACGAACGCCGCCTCGTCGGTCTGGATCACCGTCGCCCCGTGGGCGATCCAGAACCCATAGACCGAATCCGGCGCCGCACGGCCCAGTTCGCAGTCCCGCCCGCCGTTCCACTGGTGCAGGCCGTTGTCCACCGGCGTGACGTAGAGCGTGTTGACGAACAGGCGGATGTTCATCTCGGCCGCCAGCCGCCGCGCCCGCGGCGAGAACAGAACGCCACCGTCCATGGTCAGCCCGCGGCGGGCCAAGAGGTTGTAGCCGCCGTCTCCGAACGGATAGTCGACCACGCATTCGACGCAGCGCGGCGCCAGCGTGCGGCAGGCCCGCTCGAACCCGTCGAGCCCGTCGCGGCTGTCGACGATCACCGGGATCAGATCGACGGGGCCGGGACAGGCGGCGATCCTCCGGGACACCTCGGCGTAATCGGTGCCGTCCTTGAGATTGGTCTTGATCGTCACCTGGTCGGCGACGCCGCAACGGTCGGCCAGACCCGCCACGTCGCCGATGAGGTCGAGGCCGGACTTCAGCTCGACATTCACCATCATGCTGGGGCCGAGCGCGGCAAAGACCTCCTCCAACAGCGGCAGGGCCGTGCCGTAGGGCGTGCGCGTGGCCGGATGGACCAGGCCGATCCCGGCCACGTCGCCGCGGCGCAGATCGGCCACCGGCCCGCGGGCGTCGGTGGTGCGGTCGAGCGTGGCGTCGTGGATCACGACGAGCGACCCGTCGGCGATCCGGTGCACGTCGATCTCGACCATGTCGACGCCGATCTCGCGCGCGCGGACGATGCCCGGCACCGAATTCTCGGCCAGCGCGGGGCGGCCCGCGTCCAGGAAATCGCCGCGATGGGCGGTGACAAAGACCTCTCCCGGCGTGCCGTTGGGATCGCGGAACCGTTCGTGCAGCGGTCGGGGATCGAACATGGTCATGGTCAGCGTTTCTCCTGTCCGCTGCCCAACCCGTATCGGTCGGCCAGGGTGATGGTGACGAGCGAAAAGGCCATGATCAGCACGATGTAGACCATGTTGATCGCCGCCTGTTCTGGGTTGGCCGAGCGCGCCCCTTCGAACAGCGCGATCGACAGCGGCTTGTTGTTCACGTTGAACAGGAACGCCGACATGGAATACTCGCTCATCAGCCCGTTGAGCGTCATGCCCGAGATGAGCACGATCACCGGCGCGACGATGGGCAGCGTGATCCGGGCAAATCGGTAGTGGGCCGGTGCGCCCAGCGACTGCGCCGCCTCGCCCAAGGCGGGGTCGAGCGACAGGAACGACGCGCGCAGGAACCGGATCATCATCGGGATGGCGCCGACGGCATAGCCGATGGGCAGGATCCAGTAGCTCCCGAGCAGCGTCTCGCCGAACACCAGCGGGTTGGGCTGGTCATAGGCCAGGATCAGACCGATGGCGATGAACGGCGCGGGCAGGATCCAGGGGATCATGAAAGTGAGGTCCAGCGCGTTGCTGACCGGTCCCCGCACCCGCTGGGCCAGCGACACCACGAAGAGCGAGATCACGATTCCTCCTGCGATGGCCGAGACGCCCATGACGATGGAGTTCCGCAGCGGGACGAAGGCCGTGTCCTGGGAAAAGACGGTGGCATAGTTCTTGAGCGTCAGGACGGTGGGCAGCACCTCGGTCCCGATCGACTTCGCCGGCGCGAAGGAGAACAGCACCACCAGCACGATCGGCACGAGCTGGACCGCCGCGACCAGATAGGCCAGAGCCGTCACCGCGCTCCGCGTGACCGGATGGGCGATGCGCACCCGCTCGATGGGCACCGGCGTCTTGGACCCGCCGACGAAGCTGCCCCGCCGCTCGACATATTGCATCGCCAGGATGCACAGGATCACCGCCGCGCCCAACCCGATGGACAGCATCGCCGCCATGTCGGGCCGCCTGAGCGCGTTGAGCGTCAGGATCAGCTCGCTCACCATGTCAAAGCGGCGTCCGCCCAGGACCGCGGGCACGGCGAAGGAGCCGAGCGACTTGTAGGTGACGAGGAGCGTGGTGGCAAAGATCGTGGGCAGGAGCACCGGCAGCACCACTTGGACGAAGGCGCGCAGGTTGCCGGCGCCGAGGCTGCGGGCGGCCTCGACCGTGGCGTAGTCCACCCGACGGATCGCGGCCCGCAGGAACAGGAAGTGAAAGCTGGTGAGCAGAAAGCTGTGGGCGAAGACCACGGCGAAGGTGCCCGAGAACCAGTCGTTGGGCAGATCCGGCCAGACCGCCTGGAGCATCCGCGTGAGCGCCCCGGTCTCGCCATAGACGAACCCGTATCCCGTCGCCGCCGCGACCGAGACGAAAATCAGAGGCGTGGAGTAGGCCAGGCGGAGAAACCCCCGGCCCGGGACCCGCAGGTATTCCAGCACTGCGACCTGGAACAGGCCCACCAGATTGACCGTCACGACGGACAGCGCCGTGACCGCCAGCGTGTTCCAGATCGCCGCCTGGACCCGGCGCGAGGCCGCCAACTCGGACAGCGCGGCAAAGCTCGGCGTGCCATCGGGAGCGAAGGCGAATTTCAGCACCGACCAGATCGGCCCATAGATGAAGCTGACGGCGAGCCAGACGACCACCACGAACAGCGCCGCCTGCACCGGCGACCGGCGGAAATCGGCGAGGAGCGCGTTCATGCCGCCGCCGCGAAGAGGTTGATGCGGTCGCGGTCGAGGCTCAGGCGCACGGTCTGCCCGGGCGCCAGGTCCGACACCGCGGGCCCGCTGAAGCATTGGGCCTGGAGCGGCTCGCCGTCGAGGTCGAGATAGAGCCGGGTGATCGGCCCGACATAGTCCACGTCGCGCACCGTGGCGCTCAGCGCGTCGGCGGCGCCCGCAGGCGCGATGCGCAGATGCTCGGGGCGGAGATAGGCCTCGGCGCCGGGATCGAGCCCCAGACGCTGCGCAAGCCTCGGCCCGATCCGGTTGGCGCTGCCCACGAAGCGGCAGACAAAGGGGGTGTCCGGCGTCTCGTAGAGCTCGCGCGCGGTGCCGATCTGCTCCACCTGCCCGGCGTTGAACACCAGCAGGCGGTCGGACATGGACAGCGCCTCCTCCTGGTCGTGGGTCACGAACACGGCGGTAAAGCCCAGCTCACGCTGGAGCGCCTTGATCTCGCGCCGCATGTCGTCGCGGATCTGCGCGTCCAGGTTCGACAGAGGCTCGTCAAACAGCAGCACCTCGGTGCCCATGACCAGCGAGCGGGCGATGGCCACCCTCTGTTGCTGCCCGCCGGACAGTGCGGCCGGCTTCTTGTCATGCTGAGCGGCGATGCCCACCACGTCGAGGATGCGATCCACCTCGCGCCCGATCTCGGCCCGCGACCGGCGCGCCACCTTCAGCCCGAACGCCACGTTCTCGCGCACCGACATGTGCGGAAACAGCGCGTAGTTCTGGAACACGATGCCCACGTCGCGCTTCTCCGCGGGGACGTGGGTGACGTCCTTGCCCGCGATCTCGATCCGCCCGCCCGCCACCGGGACGAACCCCGCGATGGCCCGCAGCATCGTCGTCTTGCCGCAGCCCGACGGCCCCAGGAGGGTAAAGAACTCCCCCTGCCCGATCTCCAGCGACAGGGGCCGGACGACGGTGAGGTCGCCATACTTGATGCTGACATTGTCCAGACTGATCATCGCGTCCCCCGGATCTGCGGCGGCCGGGCGCAGTGGGAGGGCTGCCCCCGGCCGACCGGCGCGGTTCTCCCGCGTCTATTTGATCTCCAACTCGATGCGCTGGATCCAGCGGTCGATGGACGGGGCCACCGCGTCCCAGTCGATGGACTGGGGCGTCAGCAGCGTCGCGTTGGCCTGCACGCTCTCGGGGGACATGGCGATGGCCTCGGGGTGGACCGGCACCTGCCCGAACTCCTCGGCATAGGCGGCCATGAACTCGGGGCTGCCGAACCAGTCGACAAAGGCCTGCGCCGCCTCGGGCTGGTCGGTGCCGGCGAGGATCGCGATCCCCTCCGAGATGACCGGCGTGCCGCCCTCGGTGTCGACCATCACCGGGGTATAGCCCACCGCCTCGGCAAAGGTGCCGACCCCGCCGAACCAGTTGAGATCGATCACCGCCTCGCCGTTGACGAAGGCCGCGGTCTTGGCGTCGCCCGAATCGACGACGATGCCGTTGTCGTAAAAGGTCTGCATGAAGTCCCAGCCCTCGTCCGTGATCTCGCCGTTCTCGTCCATGAAGCGCACGAGGAGGCCCACGAGATAGGACTTGGTCGTCTGCCAGGCGGTCGAGCCGATGACGTATTTGCCGGCATATTGCGGGTCGATCAGGTCGAGCCAGCCGTCGGGCGCCTCTTCGGCGCTCATCGCGTCGGCGTTATAGGCCAGCACGATGGGCGTCTGCCAGAACTTGTGGACCATCCCGTCGGCGTCGTCGCGATAGATCGCGTCCAGCCCCTCGGCCCAGGACGGCACGTAGGCGGCAAAGAGACCCTCGGACTTGAGCGTCGCCATGGAGGCATCGATCAGGCCGACGACGACGTCGGCCTGCGGGTTCGCCCGCTCCGCCAGCAGCCGGTCGAACAGCTCGCTGCCCCCCGCGGTGAGGATCTGAATGTCGTGGCCGGCCTCCTTGGCCTTTTCGCCGATCCAGATGCCCCGCTCCTCGCCCTGGGGCGAGTAGACGGTGATCGGCTCCGCCGTGGCGGCTCCCCCCGCGATCGCGGCGGCCAGGGCCAGGGCCGCGGCACGTCTGTCGATGGTCATTGGATCTCTCCTCCTGTTGCACGCCCGCCGTGGCGGCTCGCTTGGTCCGATCTCACCCTTGCCTTTAAATTACATTGTGTAAAGTAATAAAACTATGACAGTGTCCGCCCAACGTTTTCAAGGTGTTCCGAACCTGCCCCATGCACGATCTATCGAAAAACGAGCGGCGTCTGGTCGAGCTGGTGTTCCAGCATCCGGGAATCGCCCGGGTCGAGCTGGCCGCGCTGGTCGATCTGACCGGGGCCAGCGTGACGCGACTGGTGTCGGGGCTCCTCGACAGCGGCATCCTGGAAGAGACGGTGCGCCGCGACGGCGCGCGCGGTCAGCCGAGAAAGCTCCTGTCGCTGCGCCGCGACCGGTTCAGCGCCGCGGGCTTCTACACCCTCTCCGACCGGGTCGAGGCGGTGATGATGAACCTCGCCGGAGAGGTCCTGGCGCAACGCTCGATCCCGTGGAAGGATCTGTCCGCCGCGGCCTTGGTCGACGTCATCGGCGGGACCACGGCAGGGTTCCTCGACGCCATCGCGCCGGACGCGCAGACGTTTCTGGGCGTCGGCCTGGGACTGCCCGGCAACTTCGGCACCGCCCGCGATCACCTGGCCGCGCACGAGGTGTTCCCGCTGCTCGACGGGCGGGCGGTGCGCGAGGCCCTGCGCGACCGCACCGACTGGGACATCTACCTGGAGAACGACGGGACCGCGGCCGCCCTGGGCGAATATCTGTTCGGCGGGCACGGGGTCGAGACGATGTTCCTCCTGCACGTGGGCTATGGCCTGGGCGGCGGCGCGGTGCTGGACGGGCGGCCCTATCGCGGGGCGCACGGCAACGCCTGCTTGCCCGGCGCCCTGTTTCCCTACGGCCGCCCCCGGCCGACGCTCCAGGACTTCGAGGCGGCGATGGGAATCACCGGCCGCCGCTACGCCGCGGAGCTCCGGGATGGCAGGCTGTCGCCCGACGATGCCGCCCGCGCCGACGCCTGGATCGCCCGCGCCGCCGAGCAACTCGAACAGGCGGTGCGGATCGTCACCGGCCTCTTCGACCCCGAGCGCATCGTGCTGGGCGGCGCGCTCCCCGCCGCCGTGCTGGATCGGCTGGGCCGGGCGTTGTCCGAGCGCGAGATCGAGGGCCCCTCCCGCGGGCTGTCCGTCGCGCCCGTGGCGGCCACAACGCTGGGCGATCTCAACGGGCCCATCGGCGCGGCGAGCATCCCGTTCTTCGAGCGGTTCTTCCCCGGATCCTCCCCCGCCCGCGCTGCACGGCACGCGGAGTGACCCGCATCCGCGGAGCGCTGAGGACAGTGCCGTCCCGCCGGGATGGGGTCGAGCTGCGCGGGACCGTGTCACAAGCATCCACGTCGCTACGCCTGCAACACCTCCGCCACAAGCGCCGCACCGGGGCCGCGGGACGGCGCTGCCCGGCGTGCCGCCGGGCGGGATCCGGGGGCTGGGCGCATCCCCGGTCCGCCGTCATCGGAACAGGGTGCGGATAGCCAGATGCAGGGAGGCTTTCACCGTGCCTGATCGCCTATGCTGCCGAAGCGCGGGCTCGAAATCTGGACATCTCCGCCGGGCCCTCTTGCCGCGACCGCACCGTGCAACGCTTAGGTCACTCGGCGAGGGCAGCGCCGTCCCGCCGGCGCTCGGTCGAGCGGGGCGGGCCCGTGTCACGAGCATCCACGCCGCAGCGGCGGCACCCTGCTCGCCAAAAGCGCCGCCCCGGGACGGCGCTGCCCCGTGTGCCGCCGGGCGGGACCGGGGGCCCGAGCGTGGCACACCGAGGACCCACCGACCGGAGACGCCATCAGTCGGGCGCGAACGGCTGGGGCGGGGCCGACGCGCGTTTCCAGCCCCCCTGCCCCGCTTCTACCGTATGAACCGCTCGACGTAGTCCTCGCCCAACCCGACGCTGCCGTAATGGGCGCGGCAGAGGTCGATCTTGGTGAACACATCCTCGTAGCCGAGGACTTTGCCGTAGGGATCGACATAGCACATTACCCCGTTCACCTGGAAATAGGTGATCATCTCGTCCACCCCGTCTGGGACCACCAGGGTGTGGGTCTCGCCCGGCGGCTCGTAGACATAGCTGCCCTCGGTCGCCTCCCAATCGTGTTCGAGATAGTGCCAGCGGCCCTTGAGCACCCAGCCATGCACCCCCTGGGGATGGCGGTGACGCGACAACACGCCGGCCCGGCGCACGCGCAACAGGTTCATCCAGTAGCCTTGCGAACGGTTCAGGCACAGCGGCCGGAACCACACGTTCTCGGCCTGGGGCACCCAGATCCGCTCGTCCTCGGGGATCGCGGCGGGGATCACGATCTCCTCCTGCGCGTCCTTCGGGAACGGAAGCTGATAGGGCATCCGCGGATCGGGGTCTTGGATCTTGTCGGTCATGTCGGTCCTCACATCGCTGAATATCCGCCGTCGACGGGATAGATCGCTCCGGTGACAAAGCGCGCCTTGTCCGAGACCAGCCAGGCCACCAGCGCGCCCACCTCCTCGGGCCGGCCCCACCGCCCCTGCGGCGTCCGGCCCAGGATCGCGGCGGTCCGGGCGGGATCGGCGCGCAGGCCCGAGGTCATCTCGGTCTCGATCCAGCCGGGCGCCACCGCGTTCACCCGGATGCCGTCCTCCGCCCAGCGGCCCGCCAGCGCCTTGGTCAGTTGCGCGACGCCCCCCTTGGACGCCGAATAGGCGGGGACCAGCGGACCGCCGAAGTAGCTGAGCATCGAGGCGGTGTTGACAATGGCGCCCCCGCTCTCGGCCAGGAGCGGCCGGGCGGCGAGACAGATGCGCATGGTCCCCGTCAGGTTCACCGCGATCACGCGCTCGAACACCGCGATATCGTATTCCTCGCCGCGGTGGAGCACCCCGGCGCAGTTGACCAGCGCGTCGAGCCGGTCGAACGACGCAAAGAGCGCGTCGACCTGGCCCTGCACCGTCACGTCCAGCCTGAGCGCCGTGCGGCCGGTGTCTTGCGCGGCGCGCGCCACCTCGGGATCGGTCGCCCCGGTCACCGCGACGTCCCAGCCCTCGGCCGCCAGGACGCCTGCCACCCCGGCGCCGATCCCGCTGGTCCCGCCGATCACCACCGCTTTGCGCATGACCCCGCCTCCCCGCTTCGATGCCCTGCCCCACATTGGTCGGATGAATCGCCTTGACGCAAGCCGGTGCGCCTGTTGTATTCGTCGGACCAATTGCCGCGAGCAGGTCTGGGGAGGACCGTCGCCCATGGGCAGCGAGGACAACTGGACGTCGCGGAGCCACCGGACCGCCGTGCGAATCGGCACCGCGATCCTGGCCGGCGAGCATCCGCCCGGCGCCCCCCTGCACAAAGAGGCCGACCTCGCCGCCGAACTCGACGTGTCGCGCAACACCCTGCGCGAGGCGATGAAAATCCTGGCGTCGAAATCGCTGGTCGAGGTCTCGCCGCGGCGGGGCACCACCGTCCTGCCGCGCGAGCGGTGGAATGTGCTCGACCCCGATGTGCTGGACTGGTCCACGACCGGGCTGCGCGACGGCTCGGATCTGTTGGAAGAGCTGCTGGACACCCGGGCGGTGATCGAACCGGCGGCGGCCGAGGGCGCCGCCCGGCACGGCACCCCCGCCGACAAGGCGCGCATCCGCGCCGCCTGGGAGGTGATGCAGAGCTACGCCGACTCCGACGACATCCCGGCCAAGGTGGCGGTCGATCTGGACTGGCACATCGCCGTCGCATCGGCCAGCCACAACCGGTTCCTGGTGTCCATCATGGGGTCCATCGCCCACGTCCTGGGCGAGCATCTGCGGCACCTCAACGACCGCGAAGGCAACTACGAGGGCAACCTCGCCAACCACCGCCGCGTCACCGAGGCCATCGAGGCCTCGGACGCGGCAACCGCGCGCGCCACCATGGTTCTCCTGGTGGCGCAGGCCCGATCCGACACCCGGCGGCTGTGATCGGGGAGCCGTAGAAGACCCGGGTGGATTACGATTTCTCAGGGAGGAAGACGACGATGAAACGCATCTTGACCGCCGTGGCGCTGAGCCTGCTGGCCACCCCGGCGCTGGCGGACTATCCCGAACGGCCGATCACGCTGATCGTGCCGTGGTCGGCCGGTGGCGGCACCGACGCCGTGGGCCGGATGATCGCCGAAGGACTGTCGCAGGAGCTGGGCCAGCCGGTGAACGTGGTCAACCGGACCGGCGCGGGCGGCATCGTCGGCCACCAGGCGATGATCGACGCCGAGCCCGACGGCTATACCATCGGCCTCGCCACCGCCGAGATCACCACCTATGCCGCCATCGGCTCGTCCTCCATCGCGGCGACCGATCTGACGCCGATCGCTTTGGTGAACTTCGACGCGTCCGCCTTCAACGTGAACGCCAAGAGCGAGTGGGAGACCGCCGCGGACGCCCTGGCGGCCATCGGCGAGAACCCCGGCACCTACACCGCCTCGGGCTTTCCGGTCGGCGCAGCCTATCACCTGGCCTTTGCCGGGTTCCTCCAGGCCAACGGCATCGACCCCCTGGCGATCACCGTGGTGCCGAGCCAGGGCGCGGCGCCCGGGTTTCAGGAACTCGCGGCGGGCGGGGTCGACATCGTGCCCTCGTCGCTGCCCGAGGCGCAGGCGATGCGCGACGCAGGCATCGTCCGCACGCTGGCCGTGCTGACGCCCGAGCGGCTCGACGCCTATCCCGACGTGCCCACGGCCGAAGAGGCGACGGGCGTGCCGGCGGTCGGCGGTACCTGGCGCGGCATCGTCGGTCCGGCCGGCCTGTCCGACGACATCGTCGCGACGCTCCAGGCCGCGGTGCAGACCACCTACGACAGCGACGCGTTCCAGACCTTCATGGCCAACCGCGGCTTCGGCGTGCGGTATCTGCCGGCCGACGAGTTCGGGACCTTCATGACCGACGCCACCGAGACCAACGCCCAGGTGATCTCGGCCCTCGGCCTCCAGCAGTGACGAGGCCGGTTTCGGCCGCGCCCTCTCTCCGGGGCGCGGCATGAAGCTGAACGACGCGATCCTCGGCGC
>RZWH01000012.1 GCA_004005435.1 Rhodobacteraceae bacterium CCMM004
CCTTGAAGTCGCCGAAATACTTCGTGATCGCCGCCGTCAGCGTCGTCTTGCCATGGTCCACGTGACCGATGGTCCCGATGTTCACGTGCGGTTTCGTCCGTTCGAATTTTGCCTTGGCCATTGTCGTCTCTCCTATTGCGGGAGAGGGGCGGCGCGCCGCCCCCCTGTCAGTCGGGTCAGGCGTACTTCGCCTGGATCTCTTCGCTGATGTTCTGCGGCACCGGCTCGTAGTGGTCGAACTGCATGGTGAAGTTCGCCCGGCCCGAGCTCATCGAGCGCAGGTTGTTGATGTAGCCGAACATGTTGGCCAGCGGCACGAAGGCGTTGATCACCACGGCGTTGCCGCGGCTGTCCTGCCCCTGAACCTGCCCCCGGCGCGACGTCAGATCACCGATGATCGACCCGGTGTATTCGTCCGGGGTGACCACCTCGACCTTCATGATCGGCTCCAAGAGCTTGGCGCCCGCCTTCTTCATGCCTTCGCGCATGCCCATGCGCGCGGCGATCTCGAAGGCCAGGACCGAGGAGTCCACGTCGTGGAACTTGCCGTCGATGAGCGCGACCTTGAAGTCGATGACCGGGAACCCGGCCAGCGGACCGGAGTCCATCACCGACTTGATCCCCTTTTCGACGCCCGGGATGTACTCCTTGGGCACCGCGCCGCCGACGATCTTGGACTCGAAGGAATAGCCTTCGCCCGGCTCCGTCGGCGAGATCACCAGCTTGACCTCGGCGAACTGGCCCGAGCCGCCCGACTGCTTCTTGTGGGTATAGGTGTGCTCGACCTCGCGGCTCACAGTCTCGCGATAGGCCACCTGCGGCGCACCGATATTGGCCTCGACCTTGAACTCGCGCTTGAGCCGGTCGACCAGGATGTCGAGGTGGAGTTCGCCCATCCCCTTCATGATGGTCTGGCCCGACTCCAGGTCGGTCTCGACGCGGAAGGACGGATCCTCGGCCGCGAGCCGCTGGAGGCCCGCCGACATCTTTTCCTGGTCGGCCTTAGTCTTGGGCTCGACCGCGATCTCGATGACCGGATCGGGGAAGGTCATGGTCTCCAGGACCACCTGCTTCTGCGCGTCAGACAGCGTGTCGCCGGTGGTGGTGTCCTTGAGGCCCGCAAGCGCGATGATGTCGCCCGCGAACGCCTCGTCGATCTCTTCGCGGTTGTTGGAGTGCATCATCATCATCCGACCGATGCGCTCTTTCTTGCCCTTGGTGGTGTTGAGGATCGAGTCGCCCTTCTTGATCTGGCCCGAATAGATGCGGGTGAAGGTGAGCGAGCCCACGAACGGGTCGTTCATGATCTTGAAGGCCAGCGCCGCGAACGGCTGACTGTCATCGGCCGAGCGGGCGATGTTGCGCGTCTCGGTCTCGTCGTCGGGGGAGAAGCCCATGTAGGCGGGCACATCCAGAGGACCGGGCAGATAGTCGATCACGGCGTTCAGCATCGGCTGCACGCCCTTGTTCTTGAACGCCGAGCCCGCGAGGACGGGCACAAAGGACAGCGACAGGGTGCCCTTGCGGATCAGCGCGCGCAGGGTCGGCAGGTCGGGCTCGTTGCCCTCCAGATAGGCCTCCATGGCCTCGTCGTCCTGCTCGACCGCCAGCTCGACCAGCTCGCCGCGCATGGTCTCGGCGCGGTCCTTGAGCTCGTCGCGGATGTCGGTGATGACCCAGGAGGCGCCCAGATCCTCGCCCTTCCAGACCCATTCTTTCATGGTCAGGAGATCGACGATGCCTTCGAGCTGATCCTCGGCGCCGATCGGGAACTGGATCGGGGCGGGGATCGCGCCGGTGCGGTCCTTGATCATGCGCACGCAATTGTCGAAGTCGGCGCCGATCTTGTCCATCTTGTTGACGAAGACGATGCGCGGCACCTTGTAGCGGTCGGCCTGGCGCCACACCGTCTCGGTCTGCGGCTCGACGCCGGCGTTGGCGTCCAGCACGCACACGGCGCCGTCCAGGACGGCCAACGAGCGCTCGACCTCGATGGTGAAGTCCACGTGGCCGGGCGTGTCGATGATGTTGAAGCGGAACCGGGCCTCTTCGGGCGTGTCGCCGTAGATGCCGGTCGGGTTCTTGCCGTCCTCGGTGCGGAACCAGAAGGTGGTCGTCGCCGCCGAGGTGATGGTGATCCCGCGCTCCTGCTCCTGCTCCATCCAGTCCATGGTCGCGGCGCCGTCGTGGACTTCGCCGAGCTTGTGGGACTTGCCGGTGTAGTAGAGGATGCGTTCGGTCGTCGTGGTCTTGCCCGCGTCGATATGGGCCATAATCCCAAAGTTCCGATA
Source organism: Rhodobacteraceae bacterium CCMM004 (assembly GCA_004005435.1). Classification (GTDB taxonomy): domain Bacteria; phylum Pseudomonadota; class Alphaproteobacteria; order Rhodobacterales; family Rhodobacteraceae; genus CCMM004. The sequence goes on from RZWH01000012.1 coordinate 2,292, forward strand.
GCGGTCGAGGGTATAGTCGCGTGCCATTGGTCGATGTCCTCAGGCTAGAATTTCATTACCAGCGGTAGTGGCTGAACGCCTTGTTCGCGTCGGCCATCTTGTGGGTATCTTCGCGCTTCTTCACCGCGGTGCCGCGGCCCTGAACGGCGTCGGACAGCTCGCCCGCCAGGCGCTCTTCCATCGTGCTCTCGTTGCGCTTGCGGCAGGCCTCGATCAGCCAGCGGATGGCGAGGGCCTCGCGGCGCTCGGGGCGCACCTCGACCGGCACCTGGTAGGTGGCGCCGCCGACCCGGCGCGAGCGAACCTCGACCGACGGCTTGATGTTGTCGAGCGCCTCGTGGAACACTTCGACGGGGCTCTTCTTGAGCCGCCCCTCGACGCGCTCGAAGGCGTTGTAGACGATCCGCTCGGCGACGGACTTCTTCCCGTCGACCATGAGGTTGTTCATGAACTTGGTCAGCACCGTGTCGCCGTATTTGGCGTCGGGCAGAATTTCGCGCTTTTCGGCGGCGTGGCGGCGGGACATGGGTGGGTCTTTCCTTTTGTCATCCTCGGGCTCGACCCGAGGATCTCAATCCAACGAGATCCCCGCCTGCGCGGGGATGACGCCTGGCGGCGTCACTTCGGCCTCTTCGCCCCATACTTGGAGCGGCGCTGTTTGCGGTCCTTGACGCCCTGCGTATCCAGAACGCCGCGCAGGATGTGATAGCGCACGCCGGGAAGGTCCTTGACCCGGCCCCCGCGGATCAGAACCACCGAGTGCTCCTGGAGGTTGTGGCTCTCGCCCGGGATATAGCTGATCACCTCGTAGCCGTTTGTCAGGCGCACCTTGGCCACCTTCCGCATGGCCGAGTTCGGCTTCTTCGGCGTGGTGGTGTAGACGCGGGTGCAGACGCCCCGCTTCTGCGGGCAGGACTCCAGGTGCAGCGACTTGGAGCGTTTGACTTTGGGCTGCCGGGGCTTCCGGATCAGCTGCTGGATCGTGGGCATTGCGGGTCTCGGACCTCTCGGTTGCAACTCTCGGGCCCCGGATCGGCCGGAGCGAATTTCGCTTCGTCGCGGGACGCGCGCGCATCCCGGGTTCTCGTTTCTGCGCCTCGCGCGTCCGCAAAACGCAAACACCGCATGGTTTCCCTCGTCGGGAAACACGCGGCGGGTATCCAGAGGATCGGGGCAGAGCTGCCCGGATCGTGACCACTTCGGTTCTGTAAGAGGCGGACCGGCCAGGGAGCCTCCGCCTTGAGTGCGCGCCGTATAAGGGGAGTCGGTGGGGGTGTCAACAGCCCGCCCCGGCGGCTATTTCCCCGACGCCGCGTTCCGGCGTCTCAGTGCCGCGCGTCGCTCGCGCCAAAGGGTGAAGGCTCCGGTCGCCACGACGATGGCCGCACCGATCAGCGTGGGCGTCGCCGGCCATTCGCCGAAGACCAAGAATCCGACCACCAGCGCCACCACCAGCGCGGAATAGCGGAACGGGGCCACGAACCCCACCTCGCCGACCCGCATCACCATCACCGACAGAAGATACGCCACGAGGATCAGCACCGAGGACAGACCCAAGAGCACCCATTCGCGCGGGCCCAGGGGCACCCAGACCGCGTCCGCCGCACTGCCTGCGGCAAAGAGCGTCACCGCCAGCGCGCCGGCCACGGCCACGGTGAGGTTCGGCACCCCCGCGCTCATCCGACGGGTGGCCAGGTCCCGGACGGTCACGGCCACCACGGCACACAGCGCGAAGATCGAGTAGACGGTGAAATCGTCCGCCCCCGGCCGCACGATCAGCAGCATCCCGCAGAACCCGACCGCGATGGCGGCCAGGCGCGGCCAGCCCACGGGCTCGCGCAGGACCAGCGCCGCGCCCAGCGTGACGGCGAGCGGCAGGGTCTGAAGGATCGCCGTCGCACTGGCCAGCGGCATGTTGAAGAGCGCGGTGAGAAAGAAGTAGGCGGCAGCAACCTCGGCCAGCGAGCGCAGGGCGATCAGCCCCCAGTCGCGCCGTGCGAAATCGACGCGCAGCGCCCCGGCCCGCCAGGCGATCGCCCCCATCAGCACCGTCACCACGAGCCCGCGCAACAGCAGCGTCTGCATCAGCGGCAGCGTGTCGCCCAGAGCCTTGAGGCAGGCGTCGTTCAGGGTGAAGGCGGTCATCGACCCGACCATCAGGGCCGCGCCGCGCGCGTTCGGCGACATCATGGCCGCCGATTAGCACCGCCGCGACCGGCCTACCAGCGGCTACAGATCCGCCGCCTCTCCCGACGCCACCACCTCGCCCGTGGGCTGGCCCGTGGGCGAGCCCCCCGCCGGTTCGCGCGACACCGCCAGGGTCAGGCCGTCGCCCAAGATCGCGAGCGCCTCGGGCACCGGCACCGCCATGCGGGCGTCGACGGGCAAGACGCCCAGCGAGACCGGCGGCGCGTCTGGTGCGATCCCCCAGAGCTGGAGGCTCCCGTCGGCCGGCGGGCCGCCGTCGGTGCGGACCAGCCGGACGATCCGCTCTTGCCCGTCGAGGATGGCGAGATAGCGCAGCGCCCCGTCGTCCGAGACGATCTCAACCACCGCCAGACGGGGCGGCACCGGCACCGGCGTCCAGAATAGCGCCGCGGCCAGGGCGACCGCCGCGACGGTCGCCCCGATGCCCAGGGCCCGCCACAGACGCGAGACCCCGGCAGCGGCGGTCTCGGCGGCCTGCCGCGCGGCGAAGAGACGGTCCATCACCTGCCGCCGCATCTCGGCGCTGGGGGTAACCGGGTCGATCTCCTCGGCCAACTCGGCCAGCGCGGCGTTCCAGAACGCCACCCGGTCGGCGAAGTCCCTGTCGCTCAGCACCCGTCTCTGCGCCGCTGCGGCGGCCTCGGCGTCGAGCAGGCGCAGCGCGAACTCCGCTGCCAGGACGTCGTCGTCGTCCGAGGGTTCCGCCGTGCCGGTCATCGCGCCAAACAGTCGCGAAGCGCGATCAGACTGCGCCGCAGCCAACTGCGCATCGTGTTCAGCGGCACATCGAACCGACGCGCCAGATCGGCGTAACTCTCGCCCATGAGGTAGGCACCGCGGACCGCCGCGCGGCGGTCGGCCTCCAACTCGTCGAGGCAGCGGACGATGCGCCGCGCCTCGGACGCCGCCACGCTGGCCGCCTCGGGCGACGGGCCGGGGGCGCGCAACGCCGCTTCGGGCACCGCATCCAGCGTCGCGGCCTCACCCCGTGCGCGCAAGCGATCGATGGCGGTGTTGCGGGCGATCGTGATGAGCCAGGTCATCGGCGCAGCGCGGCCGGCGACATAGGTGTCGGCCTTGTGCCAAACCTTGATGAACGTCTCCTGCACGACATCCTCCGCCGATGCGCGATCACTGAGGATACGAAGCGACACGCCCAGGAGTTTCGCCGCCGTCCGGTCGTAAAGAGTGCCGAAGGCCGCCCTGTCCCCCAGAGCGGTCCGCGCGATCAGGTCCTCTAGATCGTCCGTGGCCATGGGCGCCGTTCCCGCCGGGAGGTCCGGTTTGCCTAGCATCGCCGGTCCCACCGGGCAAGCGGGCGAGATTTCTCGGGCAGCTGCGCAACTTTCGCCGCCGACGGCTCGTGTCTGTTGTCATACCGCGCCGGCGTCCTGCCGCGCGGGCCGATCACCGATAGGAGACACGACATGCGCATTTCCCCAATCGTCGCCGCCCTCACCCTGGCCGCCGCGCCCGCCTTTGCCGAAAGCCACGCCATGGCGATGGTCGAAGCAATGGATCAACCCGTCGCCAACGGCGTCGTCAGCGCCGACAAGGTCGTCGCCGGCGCCAACGGCTGGCTGGTCGTGCATCGCACCGACGCCGAGATGGCGCCCGGCCCCGTGGTGGGCCACGCCCCGCTGCGCATGGGCGACAACATCGACGTCGCCGCGATCCTCACCGAAGAGGTCATGCCCGGCGACATGCTGATGCTGATGGTCCATTCCGAGGACGGCGGAATGCAGACCGGCATCTTCGAATACACCCTCGGCGCCAAGGAGGACGGCCCTGTCCGCGTCGATGGCGAACTGGTGATGGCGACGATCACCGCCCAGTAAGACCCACCGCCGCGAGGCGCTATGGGCTCCGCCGGGGACGGCGGGGCCTTTTTCGTGTGGGGTAGCAGGAGAGCCGGAGCCCGGCACCCGGCCGACCGCCGACCGTCCTCCCCGCCTGAGCACCGCAACGTCTGCGGGCCACGGGCGGAATGGCCGCAATCAACCACCTCCATGGCTCGACGGATAGGCCTTGGCGACCCGCAGCGCGATGAGCGTGTTCCATCGGCTCGGCCTGCGCGGCGGCTCCATGACAAAGTGAACCTTCCCCGGAATAGCCGCGTAGCGTGGCCACTTGCCATCCGGTCTGCGCCGCGCCGATACCTCGTCCAGCGCATCGCTCATGCGCCGGTCAAGGGGCACACCTGCGTCGCGGAAGTAATCCAGCGCCCTCAGAGCACTGTATCGCCAACGCTGGGGATAGGGCATTTCGAGGAAATCCAGATTGATGACCTTTCCGGTGCGGTCGGATTTGAAGAGACGATGGTTCAGGATGAACTCCTGTGACGAGGCGACGGCCTGTCGCAGGTCGCCCGATCGGTAGCCGTGTCCGGCGCGTTGGTATTCGAGAATGCCCTCAAGCACCGATAACGTGGAATGGAGTGAGCTGTGACGAGCTCCCGACCGGTTGCTTCTGCAGTTGAAGCCGCCATCATCCATTACTGCGGTGAGCAGGAAGTCGATGATCGATTTTGTGAGCGTCTCGGAAATGCCGAAGTAGCAGGCGTAATTCAGAAACATGCCGTTGATGCAAACATCGCTCTTTGTGCAGCCGACCGTGTATCCGAGCCCACCATCGCCCGAAATGTGGCTCTCCGCGATCTGAACAATGGTTTCGAGGAGTCCATTCGTCGTGGGGGCGATTTGAAGCCGCTTCAGTTCGAGAAGCGTGTAGTGGGTTGATGTCCAATTGGGCTTGTAGAAGGCGTCACCCCAGCCGCCGTCCGGGTTGCGACAGTCGAGGTACCGTCTACCCCAACCCTCTCTTGAGATGCGTTTCTGAAGTTCGGGCCGATCCTCACCCACGAGATCGCGCATCGTCTGATACTGAAGAGATATATCGCCTGACAAAAGCCAGTCGATGACCGGTGCGTCCTTCTGAGCCAAATCCAACAGCACACGCGCAAATATGGAGAGAACGGGCCGAACGGGCGTTGACTGAGATCAAGCGACTGCAAGCTCGCAGGCGTAGAGCGGCGATCTTCTGTGACGCTGAAATCCTGCAACAAGGGCGCGATCCCGCCGTGCGACGACGGATCGTGCATCCGCAGCGTAGACCCGTCGGCTTGAGCATCGGCCCGACACGAAAAAGGGCCCGCCGCGGGTGCGGCAGGCCCTCCTCGATGTCATGCCTGAGGCGCGGCGGTCAGTCGCGGCTCTCGGGCGTTTCGACGAGCGACGAGCCGAAGATGTCGTCTTCGTCGCGGGTCTCGATGGGCGCGGCCAGGGCTGCGGCCGCTTCGGCCTCGGCCTGGGCGGCACGGATCACCTTGAGGTCCCGCTCGGCGGCGATGCGGCGCGTCTTCTGCGTCGCGCCGCCGGTGCCCGCCGGGATCAGGCGCCCGACGATCACGTTCTCCTTGAGGCCCACGAGCTTGTCTCGCTTGCCCTGCACGGACGCCTCGGTGAGCACGCGCGTCGTCTCCTGGAACGATGCCGCCGAGATGAACGACCGGGTCTGGAGCGACGCCTTGGTGATCCCGAGGAGGATCGGCTCGCCCTGGGCCGGACGCCCGCCCTTGGCCATCGCCTTTTCGTTGGCCTCGTCGAACTCGATCTTGTCCACATGCTCGCCCTTGAGCAGCGTGGTCTCGCCCGAGTCCAGGATCTCCCACTTTTGCAGCATCTGCCGGACGATGACCTCGATGTGCTTGTCGTTGATCTTCACGCCTTGCAGACGATAGACCTCCTGCACCTCGTTAATCATGTAGTCCGCCAGCGCCTCGACCCCGAGGATCGACAGGATGTCGTGGGGCGCGGGGTTGCCGTCCATGATGTAGTCGCCCTTCTGGATGAAGTCGCCTTCGGCCACCGGGATATGCTTGCCCTTGGGCACCATGTACTCGATGGGTTCGGCGCCCTCGTCGCCCGGAACGATGGCGATCCGGCGCTTGTTCTTGTAGTCGCGCCCGAACTTCACATAACCGTCGGCCTCGGCGATGATGGCGTGGTCCTTGGGACGGCGCGCCTCGAACAGTTCCGCCACCCGCGGCAGACCGCCGGTGATGTCCTTGGTCTTGGCACCCTCGCGCGGGATCCGCGCGACCACGTCGCCGGCCTTGACCGACTGCCCGTCCTCGACCGACAGGATCGCGTCCACCGACATGGGATAGGTGACGGGATTGCCCTGCTCGTTCCTGACCGGCTCGCCCTCGTCGTCGACGATGATGACCTCGGGCTTGAGGTCGCTGCCCTTGGGCGCGGCGCGCCAGTCGGTCACGATCTTCTGGGTCATGCCGGTGGCGTCGTCGGTCTCGTCGCGGACGCTGAGTCCGGTGACGAGATCCACCAGACGCGCCGACCCTGCCTTCTCGGCGATGATCGGCAGCGTATAGGGGTCCCACTCGAACAGCTTGTCGCCGCGCTTGACCTCGGCACCGTCGGCCACGTGCAGCGTGGTGCCGTAGCCCAGCTTGTAGCTGGCGCGCTCCGCCCCCTGCTCGTCGAGGATGGCGAGCTGCATATTGCGGCCCATGACCACCTGCTGCCCGGCCTCGTTGGTCAGCACGTTGGCGTTGCGGAACTCCGCGCGCCCCTCTTGACCGGCCTCCTGGAACGACTGCTGGCCGCCTTGGGCCACACCGCCGATGTGGAACGTCCGCATCGTCAACTGCGTGCCCGGCTCGCCGATGGACTGCGCCGCGATGATGCCCACCGCCTCTCCGATGTTCACCATCGTGCCGCGCGCCAGGTCGCGGCCATAGCACATGGCGCAGACGCCCTCTTCGGCCTCGCAGGTCAGAGGCGAGCGGATCCGTGCGGTGGCGACCCCGGCTTCCTCGATCTGGTCGGCACGGCGCTCGTCGATCAGACCGCCCTCGGCCACCAGAACCTCGTCGGTGCCCGGGCGCAGGATATCCTCGGCTGCGACGCGGCCCAGGATGCGCTCGCTCAGCGACGCCACGATCTCGCCGTCGTTGACCGCCGCTTCGGCATGGATCGCCTTGTCGGTGCCGCAGTCGTGCAGGCGCACGATGCAGTCCTGCGCCACGTCCACCAGGCGACGAGTCAGATAGCCCGAGTTCGCCGTCTTAAGCGCGGTGTCCGACAGACCTTTGCGCGCCCCGTGGGTGGAGTTGAAGTACTCCAGCACGGTCAGGCCTTCCTTGAAGTTCGAGATGATCGGCGTCTCGATGATCTCGCCCGACGGTTTGGCCATCAGTCCGCGCATCCCGCCCAGCTGCTTCATCTGCGTGACCGAGCCACGGGCACCGGAGTGGGCCATCATATAGACCGAGTTCGGCTCGTTCTCGGCGCCGTTCTCGTCCTGGCCCGGCTCCGAGATGGTCGACATCATCGCCTCGGTCACCTTGTCGTTGCACTTCGACCAGGCGTCCACGACCTTGTTGTACTTCTCGCCCTGGGTGATCAGGCCGTCCATGTATTGCTGTTCGAAGTCCTTCACCTGGTCGCGGGTCTCGCCGACGATCTCCCACTTGGACTCGGGGATCACCATGTCGTCCTTGCCGAACGAGATCCCGGCCTTGAACGCCTCGCGGAAACCCATGGTCATGATCTGGTCGCAGAAGATGACCGACTCCTTCTGCCCGCAGTAGCGGTAGACGGTGTCGATGACCTGCTGCACCTCCTTCTTGCGCAGGAGGCGGTTGACCAGGTCGAACGGCGCCTTGGCGTTGAGCGGCAAAAGCGCGCCCAGCCGCATCCGCCCCGGCGTCGTCTCGAACCGGCGCATGACCTCCTGGCCCTCGTCGTCGATCTGCGGAAGGCGCGCGGTGATGCGCGCATGCAGATGCACCTCGCCAGCGTCGAGGGCGTGGATCACCTCGTCGACGTCGGAGAAGATCATGCCCTCGCCCTTCATCCCCTCACGCTCCATGGAGATGTAATAGAGCCCGAGGATCATGTCCTGCGACGGCACGATGATTGGCGCGCCGTTCGCGGGGCTGAGCACGTTGTTGGTCGACATCATCAGGACGCGCGCTTCCAGCTGCGCCTCAAGGCTCAGGGGCACGTGCACGGCCATCTGGTCGCCGTCGAAATCGGCGTTGAAGGCCGAGCAGACCAGCGGATGCAGCTGGATCGCCTTGCCCTCGATCAGCACCGGCTCGAACGCCTGGATGCCCAGGCGGTGCAGCGTCGGCGCCCGGTTCAGCATCACCGGATGCTCGCGGATCACCTCGTCGAGGATGTCCCAGACCTCGGGCCGCTCCTTCTCCACCAGCTTTTTCGCCTGCTTGACGGTGCTGGAGAGACCCTTGGCCTCCAGCCGCGAGTAGATGAACGGCTTGAACAGCTCCAGCGCCATCTTCTTGGGCAGGCCGCACTGGTGCAGCTTGAGCTCGGGGCCGGTGACGATCACGGATCTACCGGAAAAGTCGACCCGCTTGCCCAGAAGGTTCTGGCGGAAGCGGCCCTGCTTGCCTTTCAGCATGTCGGACAGCGACTTAAGCGGACGCTTGTTGGCGCCTGTGATGACGCGGCCGCGGCGGCCGTTGTCGAACAGCGCGTCCACGGATTCCTGCAACATCCGCTTTTCGTTGCGGATGATAATGTCGGGCGCGCGCAGCTCGATCAGCCGCTTGAGGCGGTTGTTGCGGTTGATGACCCGGCGGTAGAGGTCGTTGAGGTCGGAGGTGGCGAACCGGCCGCCGTCCAGCGGCACCAGCGGGCGCAGTTCCGGCGGGATCACCGGCACCACGGTCAGCACCATCCATTCGGGGCGGTTGCCGGATTCGATGAAGTTCTCGACGATCTTTAGCCGCTTGATGATCTTCTTGGGCTTCAGCTCGCCGGTGGCCTCCTTCAGCTCCTCGCGCAGGCGCTCGGCCTCGGACTCAAGGTCGATGGCCGCCAGCATCTCGCGGATCGCCTCGGCGCCGATATTGGCGGTGAAGGCGTCCATGCCATAGGCGTCCTGGGCGTCCATGAACTCTTCCTCGGTCAGCATCTGACCGTAGGTGAGGTCGGTGAGGCCCGGCTCGATCACCACGTAGTTCTCGAAGTACAGCACCCGCTCCAGATCGCGCAGGGTCATGTCCAGCATCAGGCCGATGCGCGACGGCAGCGACTTGAGGAACCAGATATGGGCGCAGGGCGCGGCCAGCTCGATATGGCCCATGCGCTCGCGGCGGACCTTCTGCAGCGTCACCTCGACGCCGCACTTCTCGCAGACGACGCCGCGATACTTCATCCGCTTGTACTTGCCGCACAGGCACTCGTAGTCCTTGATCGGCCCGAAGATGCGGGCGCAGAACAAGCCGTCGCGCTCGGGCTTGAACGTGCGGTAGTTGATCGTCTCGGGCTTCTTGATCTCGCCGAAGGACCAGCTGAGGATCCGCTCGGGGCTCGCCAGGGAAATCTTGATCTCGTCGAAGGTCTTGGGCGCGGCCAGCGGCGAGAAAGGGTTGGTCGTCAGTTCCTGGTTCATTTCGTCATCCTTGCGATGGGTGCGTCGGAGGCGGGGGCCGATTTTTCGTCGAAAAATCGCGCCCCCCGGAGGGGACGGCGGATCACTCCGCCGGCGTCACCCCCTCCTCCTCGTCCTCGTCGGCATCCAGGAGTTCCATGTTGAGGCCCAGACCGCGGACCTCCTTGACGAGGACGTTGAACGATTCCGGCACGCCGGCCTCGAAGTTGTCCTCGCCCTTGACGATGCTCTCGTAGACCTTGGTGCGGCCGGCCACGTCGTCGGACTTCACCGTCAGCATCTCCTGCAGGGTGTAGGCCGCGCCGTACGCTTCCAGCGCCCAGACCTCCATCTCGCCGAAGCGCTGGCCGCCGAACTGCGCCTTGCCGCCCAGGGGCTGCTGGGTAACGAGACTGTAGGGCCCGGTCGAGCGTGCGTGGATCTTGTCGTCCACCAGATGGTGCAGCTTGAGCAGATACTTGATGCCCACGGTCACCCGGCGCGAGAACTCCTCGCCGGTGCGGCCGTCGAAGAGGCGGCTCTGGCCCGAGGTGTCGAACCCGGCGCGCGCGAGCGCGTCGTTGACGTCGCCCTCCTTGGCCCCGTCGAACACCGGAGTCGCGATCGGCACGCCGCGGACGACGTTGCCCGCCGCCTCGACCAACCGATCCTCGTCCATCCCGTCCAGCGCATCGGCCGTCACGTCCGCACCATAGGCCAGCGACATCGCCTCGCGCACCGGGGTCAGATCGCCCGAGCGGCGATACTCGTCCAGCGCTTCGTCGATCCGGATCCCCAGGCCGCGCGCGGCCCAGCCCATATGGGTTTCCAGGATCTGGCCCACGTTCATCCGGCTGGGCACGCCCAGCGGGTTGAGGACGAAGTCGACGGGCGTGCCATCCTCAAGGAACGGCATGTCCTCCATCGGCACCACCTTGGAGATGACGCCCTTATTGCCATGGCGGCCGGCCATCTTGTCGCCCGGTTGCAGCTTGCGCTTCACCGCGACGAAGACCTTGACCATCTTCATCACGCCCGGCGGCAGGTCGTCTCCGCGGCGCACCTTCTCGACCTTGTCCTCGAAGCGGGCGTCGAGCGCGCGCTTCTGCGCCTCATATTGCTCGTTCAGAGCCTCGACGATCTGGGCGTCGGATTCCTCGGCCAGCGCGAGCTGCCACCACTGCCCCTTGGAGAGCTGCATGTCGAGCAGCTCCTCGGTGATCTCGGTGTTCGGCTTGACGCCCCGCGGCCCCTTCACCGCGGTCTTGCCCAGGATCAACCCGCGCAGCCGGGCATAGATGTTGCGGTCCAGGATCGCCAACTCGTCGTCCCGGTCGCGGGCCAGACGCTCGACCTCCTCGCGCTCGATCTGGAGCGCGCGCTCGTCCTTCTCGACGCCGTGGCGGTTGAAGACGCGGACCTCGACCACCGTGCCGTAGTCGCCCGGCGGCAGCCGCAGGGAGGTGTCGCGCACGTCCGACGCCTTTTCGCCAAAGATCGCGCGGAGGAGCTTCTCTTCCGGGGTCATCGGGCTCTCGCCCTTGGGGGTGATCTTGCCCACCAGGATGTCCGCCGGGCCGACCTCGGCGCCGATATAGACGATGCCCGCCTCGTCGAGGTTGCGCAGCGCCTCCTCACCCACATTGGGGATGTCGCGGGTGATCTCTTCCGGTCCCAGCTTCGTGTCGCGGGCGGCGACCTCGAACTCCTCGATATGGATCGAGGTAAAGACGTCGTCGCGGGTCACCCGCTCGGAGATCAGGATCGAGTCCTCGTAGTTGTAGCCGTTCCACGGCATGAACGCGACGACCACGTTCTTGCCCAGGGCCAGTTCGCCCATGTCGGTCGACGGGCCGTCTGCGACGACCTCGCCCTTGACCACCGTATCGCCCACCTTCACCAGCGGCCGCTGGTTGATGCAGGTGTTCTGGTTCGAGCGCTGGAACTTGCGCAGGCGGTAGATGTCCACGCCCGCGTCGCCCAGCTCCAGATCCTCGGTGGCGCGCACGACGATCCGGGTGGCGTCCACCTGGTCGATCACGCCCGCACGGCGCGCCATGATGGCCGCACCCGAGTCGCGCGCCACCACTTCTTCGATGCCGGTGCCCACGAGCGGCGCCTCGGCCTGGAGCAGCGGCACCGCCTGGCGCTGCATGTTCGAGCCCATGAGCGCCCGGTTGGCGTCGTCGTTCTCCAGGAACGGGATCAACGACGCCGCAACCGACACGAGCTGCTTGGGCGAGACGTCGATCAGGTCGACGCTCTCGTTCGGGGCGAGCATGTAGTCGCCGGACTGCCGGGTCGACACCAGGTCGTTCACGAACCGGCCGTCCTCGGTGAGGTTCGCGTTGGCCTGGGCCACGGTGTGCCGCATCTCTTCGGTGGCGGACATATAGTGGACCTCGTCGGTCACCTGCCCGTCCTTGACCACCCGATAAGGCGTCTCGATGAAGCCGTACTTGTTCACCCGCGCATAGGTGGCGAGGCTGTTGATCAGGCCGATGTTCGGCCCTTCCGGCGTCTCGATGGGGCACATCCGGCCATAGTGGGTCGGGTGCACGTCGCGCACCTCAAAACCCGCGCGCTCGCGGGTCAGACCGCCGGGCCCGAGCGCCGAGAGGCGCCGCTTGTGGGTGACTTCGGACAGCGGGTTGGTCTGGTCCATGAACTGGCTGAGCTGCGACGAGCCGAAGAACTCGCGCACAGCGGCCGCCGCCGGTTTGGCGTTGATCAGGTCCTGCGGCATCACCGTGTCGATCTCGACCGAGCTCATCCGCTCCTTGATCGCGCGCTCCATGCGCAGGAGACCCACGCGATACTGGTTCTCCATCAACTCGCCGACCGAGCGCACGCGGCGGTTGCCGAGGTGGTCGATGTCGTCGATGTCGCCGCGGCCGTCGCGCAGGTCCACCAGCGCCTTGATACAGGCGACGATGTCCTCGCGGCGCAGCGTGCGCACCGTGTCCTCGGCGTCGAGCGCCAGGCGCATGTTCATCTTGACCCGGCCCACCGCCGAGAGGTCATAGCGCTCGGGGTCGAAGAACAGGGTGTCGAACAGGTTCGACGCGGCCTCCACCGTGGGCGGCTCGCCCGGGCGCATCACCCGATAGATGTCCATCAGCGCGGTGTCGCGACCCAGGTTCTTGTCCTGGGCCATGGTGTTGCGCATGTAGGGGCCGACGGTGACGTTGTCGATGTCGAGCACCGGGATCTCGGTCACGCCCGCGTCGAGCAGCTCCTTAAGCGTGCCGCCTGTGACCTCGCCGTCCTTGTCGGTCTCCCAGGTCAGCTCGTCGCCCGCCTCGACGTAGATCGCGCCGGTCTCTTCGTCGATGATGTCCTTGGCCACGAACCGGCCGACGATCTGGTCGAAGGGCAGCAGAAGTTCGGAGACCTTGCCATCGTCGATCAGCATCTTCACCGCGCGCGGCGTCACCTTCTTGCCCGCCTCGGCGATCACCTCGCCCGTGGCCGCGTCGACCAGGTCATAGCCGGGCCGCGTTCCGCGCACCCGCTCGGGGAAGAACTTGGTCGCCCAGCCGCGGTTCTGCACCAGCTTGAACGACACAGTGTCATAGTAGGCATCCATGATGCCTTCCTGATCCAGGCCCAGGGCATAGAGCAGGGTCGTCACCGGCAGCTTGCGGCGCCGGTCGATGCGCGCGAACACGATATCCTTGGCATCGAACTCGAAGTCGAGCCACGAGCCGCGATAGGGGATGATCCGGCACGCAAACAACAGCTTGCCCGACGAATGCGTCTTGCCCTTGTCATGGTCGAAGAACACGCCGGGCGAGCGGTGCATCTGGCTGACGATCACCCGCTCGGTGCCGTTGACGATGAAGGTGCCGTTGGGCGTCATCAGGGGCATGTCGCCCATGAACACGTCCTGCTCCTTGATATCCTTGACGGACTTGGCCCCGGTATCCTCGTCCACGTCGAACACGATCAGACGCAGCGTGACTTTTAGCGGCGCCGAATAGGTCATGTCGCGCTGCTGGCATTCCTCGACGTCGTATTTGGGTTTCTCCAGCTCGTACTTCACGAACTCCAGCACCGCCGTCTCGTTGAAGTCCTTGATCGGAAAGACCGACTGGAACACGCCCTTGATGCCCTCGCCGTCCATCGGCGTGGACTGGTCGCCCGAGTTGAGGAACAGGTCGTAGGAGGATTTCTGAACCTCGATGAGGTTCGGCATCTCCAGGACTTCGCGGATCTTGCCGTAATACTTGCGGAGACGTTTCTGACCGAGGAAGCTCTGCGCCATGTGCGGGACACCTTTTCGTTTCTCAGCGGCGGCGCACACAGCAGGGCCCTGCGCGCGCAGCCTTTCGAGACGGCAGAGGCGAAGGGCCCATTCCTGCCACGCGACCCAATGCGCGGCCCCCGACCCTTCTCCTGCCTTGGAAAACGCCCCCACACCTGGGGGAGCTTTCCGAGACAGGCGCCTCGCAACATTCGGCCCGGCCCCCAAAACGCCAAGTTTTTCGGGGGGATGAAGGCTCCTGGCTGCAAGACGAGAAAAGCGGCCTCGAATCAACCGAGTCCGCGTGAAGTGTCCAGATATGTCGTAAACGCGCCGAACGCAAGAACCCGAGGGCGACCGCGGCGCACAAATCGGCATCCAGCCGATGGGGCGAGTTTCCCGAAATCCGACCCACCGGTCAAGTGCCTAGCACTCTGGACATGCCCGGGGCTCAGCCCTCGGCGGAGTAATAGAGGTCCGTGACCGCGCCGTTGGGGAGGGTTTTGCACACCCAAGGGGCGGCAGCGCCGTCGATCTCCAAATAGTGGACGGGGCCTCGGGCACCGACCTCGACTCGCGCCACACGGATCTGCGAGACCGGCCGATTGGCCGTCTGGGACAACTGGCGGATGCAGTTCGCGCCCGCGATGTCGGGGAGGCTGGGATCGCCGCCGTCGCCCACGACCGCAGGTCCGGTGGCGCCGGTCCCGACGTCCACGCAGGCGGCTAGGCCCAGGGCAAGGATCGCGGCGGCACCGGCCGCGAAACGTTTCGTCGCCATTCGTCACTCCACTCTCACACGGATATGCGCAGCGATGCCTCTGCGGTCGCGCGCGGCCCTCGGGCGGCTCTGTCGCCCAGGCCGGGTGCGCTGGCAAGAGGCATCGCGCGGCCGCTCGCGGGGGCCGCACGCCGACCGGCACCGGTCCCGCGAAACGCAAACGGCTGGCCCCGCGATGGCGGGACCAGCCGGTGTCGCAGCACGGCGCGCCCAACCGGGCGCGCGCGCGATTACTTGAGCTCGACCTCGGCGCCGGCGGCTTCGAGCTTGCCCTTGATCTCTTCGGCTTCTTCCTTCGAGACCTGCTCCTTGACGGCCTTGCCGCCCGCCTCGACCAGTTCCTTGGCCTCTTTCAGGCCCAGGCCGGTGATGGCGCGGACTTCCTTGATCACGTTGATCTTCTGGCCGCCAGCGGCCTTGAGGATCACGTCGAACTCGGTCTGCTCCTCTTCGGCGGCGCCACCGGCGTCGCCCGCCGGACCGGCCATCATCACCGCGCCGCCGGCGGCGGGCTCGATGCCGTATTCGTCCTTGAGGATGGTTTTCAGTTCCTGGGCTTCCAAGAGCGTGAGGTTCACGATCTCTTCGGCGAGTTTCTTAAGGTCAGCCATGATTTGTTCCAGTCAGGTAAGATGTGTTCCAACGTCGGGCGGTTCGCGCCCCCGGGGGATCAGGCCGCTTCGGCCTTCTCCTCGATGGTCGACAGGATGCTTGCGATGTTGCTCGCCGGGGCGCCGATGGCCCCCGCGATGTTCGCCGCCGGGGCGCCGATGCACGCCACGACAGAAGCGATCAGCTCCTCGCGCGACGGCAGTTCCGACACCGCCTTGACGCCGGCCCGGTCAAGCGCCGTCTCTCCCATCGCGCCGCCGAGAATCTCGAACTTGGCGTTGTCCTTGGCAAAGTCCTCGGCCACCTTGGCGGCGGCCACGGGATCTTCGCTGTAGGAGAGGACGGTCATGCCCGTCAGGAGGTCGGCGAGCGAGCCGTTCGACTTCCCTTCGAGGGCGATCTTGGCGAGCTTGTTCTTGGCAACGCGCACAGACCCGCCTGCGGCGCGCATACGCCCACGCAGGTCTTGCATCTCGGCAACCGTGAGGCCCTGGTAGTGTGCCACCACCACGACGCCAGAGCTTTCGAAGATCTGGCCGAGTTCCTCGACCACTTTCTCTTTCTGGGCTCTATCCACAGGTTCACTCCAAGTGATGGAGGGGCGGACCCCTCCGGCTCTTTCCAGCCGGTCCCTTCACGGTCCCGGCCATCGGGTCCTACGGGTCCGTCACCAGCGCTGCCCGCGGACGCACGCGCCCCCGACCGTCTGTTGGTCCATCCCCGTCTCGGGCAGGATTTACGGACCCTCGGGGTCCACCCACCGTCTCGGACGAATCGCCGCCGGGACCGGACCTGCGCCCGACCCTGCGACGAAGGGCGTCCTTAAGGCACATTGGGGGGGATGAAAAGGCCAAAATCGCCCCCGCCACGCGGCGCCGAAGGGTTTTGGGCCGCGCCCCGGCGCGTGCTAAGCTGTCGGCATTTGAGCACGAGGAGATTGACCGATGGCGACCGTGGCCAAGGATCTGTGGCGGGCCAACCGCAAGGCCGGCATGTTCAAGAAATCGCTGACCACCGGCACCGCGCCGGATGTGGAGCCCAAGCTCGGGGTGCTCTACCCCGATTTCGAGCCGCGCACCTTCATGGCGCGGGGCGAGGAGGTGACGCGTCCCGCCGACGTCAGCTATGCCGACGACGGCGAGGTGGAACCGGGCGGCGGCACGTCCCTCTTTGACGTCGAGGGGGTGTTCGGCTCTGGCGCTTGGCGCTATTTCCTGCTGCCCCAGGACACCGAGATCCCCGACACGCTGGTGGTGCGCAAGACCGGCTTCAACCGCCGCTTCAACGCCGAACACTGGCAGATCGAGGTGCGGATCGGCATGACCCTACCAGTCGACGCGATGAAGGGCGCGCTGGACAACCTGGCGCGCAATGCCATCACCAAGCGCTACGAGAACGCCCACTAGAGCCCGAGGAGGGGTCCGTGCCCGAGATCAAAGCCGCAACGCTGGTCATCGCTATCCAGGCGGTGAAACAGCGGATCGACGCCCTGGAGGCGGCGCAGAAGGAAGATGGCGTCAGCGAGGAGGAGATGGCCGATCTGGACGAGATGCTGTTGGCTCACGATACCGCGGCCGAAGACCTCAAACGCGCCTACGACGCCGCGCGCGAGACCGACGCCAAGCTGCCGCAATACGGCTGGCTGACGCGGTAGCGGACGGCGGGATCGACCGACCCCGCCGCCCAACGGATCATGCCGGGGCGTTGCCCGTGGCGTCGACCACGTCGACGCTGACACCGGGGCCCATGGTCGAGGTCAGGCTGACCTTTTTCATATAGGTGCCCTTGGCGCCCGCCGGCTTGGCCTTGCTGACGGCGTCGACGAAGGCGCGGAGGTTCTCGACCAACTGCTCGGCGTCGAAGCTCACCTTGCCGATGCCGGCGTGGACGATCCCCGCCTTTTCGGCGCGGAACTGCACCTGACCGCCCTTGGCTGCCTTGACCGCCTCGGTCACGTCCATCGTCACCGTGCCGACCTTGGGGTTCGGCATCAGGTTGCGGGGGCCGAGGATCTTGCCCAGTCGGCCGACGATCGGCATCATGTCGGGCGTCGCGATGCAGCGGTCGAACTCGATCGTGCCGCTCTGCACCGTCTCCATCAGGTCCTCGGCGCCGACGATGTCGGCCCCGGCGGCCTGCGCCTCCTCGGCCTTGGCGCCACGGGCGAAAACCGCCACGCGCACCGTCTTGCCGGTGCCATTGGGCAGCGTCACCGTGCCCCGAACCATCTGGTCGGCATGGCGTGGATCGACGCCCAGGTTCATCGACACCTCGACGGTCTCGTCGAACTTGGCCTTGGCGTTGCCCTTGATCAGGGCGACCGCCTCTTCGACGCTCACGTTGTCCTTGCCAGCCACGGCCTCGCGGGCGGCGCGGGTGCGTTTTCCAAGCTTTGCCATCGCCTTACCCCTTGACCTCGATACCCATGGAGTTGGCCGAGCCGACGATGATCTTCATCGCGCCTTCGATGTCGACGGCGGAGAGATCCTTCATCTTGGCTTCGGCGATCTCGCGCACCTGCTTGACCGTCACCGTGCCGACGGTCGAGCGGCTGGGAGTCTTGCTCCCAGAGTTCACCTTGGCCGCCTTCTTGAGATAGTAGGACGCCGGCGGCGTCTTGATGTCCATGGTGAAGGACTTGTCCTGGTAATAGGTGATCACCGTCGGACAGGGGGCGCCCGGCTCCATATCGGCCGTGCGGGCGTTGAACGCTTTGCAGAACTCCATGATGTTGATGCCCCGCTGACCGAGCGCCGGTCCCACGGGGGGCGAGGGGTTGGCCTGCCCCGCCTTCACTTGCAGCTTCATGCTGCCGACCTTCTTCTTGGCCATGACGGCCCTCCTTTCTCAACGCCCGAGAGACGCGTCCCTGCGGGCCCTTGGGGCGCCCGGCATCGCCGGCGCCCGCGTTGATGTGGTCCGGTTTGGCGATCGCGACCGCCGCGCCTCCCACAGACGTGCCGTCCTGAGACGACAAAGCGCGCGCATACACCTCCTGGCCGACCCGCGCAAGCCGCCGGGCTCAGCCTTCCTTGCTGACCTGGGTGTATTCCAGCTCGACCGGAGTGGCGCGGCCGAAGATCGACACCGACACCTTGAGCCGCTGGTTGTCGTCGTCCACGCCCTCGACCATGCCGTCGAACCCCTCGAAGGGGCCGTCCGTCACCTTGACCTTCTCGCCGATGTCGAAATGGATCAGCGTGCGCGGCGCCTCCTGCCCCTCTTCGACGCGGTTGAGGATCTGGTTCACCTCGGCGTCGCGCATCGGCATCGGCCGCCCCTGCGGCCCCAGAAACCCGGTGACGCGGTTGATCGAGTTGATCAGGTGATAGCCGTGGTCGGACATCTCCATCCGCACCAGCACATAGCCGGGCATGAAGCGGCGCTCGGTCGGCACCTTCTTGCCCCGGCGGATCTCGATGACCTCTTCGGTGGGGACCAGGACCTCTTCGATCTCGTCCTCCAGACCCGCCTCGGCCACGGCGGTTTTGATCTGCTCGGCGATCTTCTTTTCGAAGTTCGACAGCACGCTGACCGAATACCACCGTTTCGCCATATCGTCCGTGTCCTCTTGCGGGTGCCAGGCCCCGGCCAAACGCCTCCCGCCGTTCGAATCGGGCGGTCGGCGATGTTCGGGAATGGCCGGGAGATACGCCCAGCCGGTCCGTTTGGCAAGGGCCGGGTGGGCGGCGCTCAGAGGTGTTCGGCGGCGAGTTCGGCCGGATCCCATCCACCAGACCGACCGCCCAGCGTCCGCGCGAGAAAGTCCTCGACGGCGCGCGCCCGGCGCACCTCGGACTGCCAGAGCGACAGGCCGTGGCCTTCGTCCTCGAAGATCAGCGTCTCGACCTCGGCACCGGCGGCCTCGGCCGCCTCGGCAAATCGCTCGGTCTGTTCGAATCCGACAACGCTGTCGCGCTTTCCTGCGATCAGCAGGACCGGCACAGACAGATCGGCGGCGCGCGCGATGGGGGACCGTTCGCGCATCCGCTTCAGGTCCGCGGGATCGTCGGGGTCGCCGAAATAGCGGGTCCAGAGTGCGGCATCCAACGCCCAAGCATGGGGCGGGAACTGCGACTGATAGGCCACGTCCAGCATCGCGTGCTCGATCACCGCGGCGCGAAACAGGTCGGGGCGGTCGAGCGCGCCCATGGCCGCGGCATAGCCGCCGTAGGAGCCCCCGGTGATCGCCACCGCGTCGGGGTCGGCGATGCCGGCGTCGATGGCCCACTCCGCGGCGTCCTCCACGTCGTGCTGCATCGCCGCGCCGAACGCGCCGAAACCGGCAGCCTGATAGGCGCGGCCGAACCCTGTGGATCCGCGAAAGTTCACCGACAGCACTGCATAGCCGCGGTTGGCCAGGAACTGATTCAGGTGGTCGTAGCCCCAGGCGTCCCGCTGCGCAGGTCCACCGTGGACGTTGACCACCAGAGGCCCAGGTCCGTCGACACCGGCAGGACGGGTCAGCACGGCATGGATCTCCATCCCGTCGCGGGCGGTAAAGGTCACGTCCTCGACCGACGCGAGCCGTTCGAGGTTGCGGGTGCGGAACGGGAACTCGGCCAGCCGCTCGGCCGTCCCTGCGTCCAGATCGAAGTGATAGTAGAGATAGCCGCGCGCGTCCGGCGTCAGGGTCGCGGATACGCGGAGGCTGCCCGGCGCCCAGCTCAGGCCGTCGATCTGCACCCGCGGCGCCACCTCGGTCAGGAGGCGGTCCAGCGTCTCGCCCGCCGGGGTCATCGCCACCCGGCGGCGGTGATCGATGTCCGAGACCGCAAGATCCACCGCGCCGTCGCCGCGCGCCAGATTGACCAGGTCTCCCACGTCGTGGCCGTCGAACGCGGCCAGAACCTCCTCCTTCCCGGTCTCCAGCTCCACCGCGACCAACGCTGTGGTGTCGCGACCGCGGCCCGACACGGCGATGAGCGTCCGGCCGTCCGGCGTGACCTCGACCGGCGCGAACACATCGTCCACCGGCATGTCGACCACCGGCCGCCATCCGTCGCCCTCGGCCACCGCGACCCGTGTGATGCGGGGCGACGGCCGCTCCAGCCGCACGACGGGCTGCTGGTCGGCGTCCAGCACCCAGGTCAGGATCGTGCCGTCGTTCTCGGCCACCAGGCGTTTGCCGTGCCCGTCCGGGTCGACACGGTAGAGGTCGGCGAAGGCCGGGTTGCGGTCGGTCGACGTCACCGCCACGTCGGTCTGACCCGGCGCCGGCAGATCCACCAGCCACCAGTCGGCAAAACCGCGGGGCGTGATGTCATCCCATTCGGCCTCGGGATCGGTAGCGTCGACGAGATAGAGCCGGCCTTCGCGGATCACCGCCAGCCGATGGGGCTCGGCGGTCCAGGCATACCAGTCGACGTTCGGCTCGGCGGCGATCTCGCGCCCGCTCTCGGCATCGCTCAAGATCACGGCATGGGCGAAGTTCCGCGATCCGGAATGGGCGAGATACCGTCCGTCCGCCGACAGCACATGGCCCCAAGCGGCCGAGGTGTCGGCAAAGAACTCGCGCACCGAAATCAGCTCGGGCAGGTCGGCGGCGGCCAGCGACGGGTGGGTGGGCGCAATGTCCCGCGTCGCCCAGAAATACCCGCCGACGGCACTGGCCGCGACCGCCGCCAGGGCGACCGCCAAGACTTTCAGAACACGCATGATCGAGATCTCGTTGGGTGATTGCGCAATCATGCCTAACGGATCGCGAGACTGGCGGCACCCGCGGTCGATTGCCGCCCCGTGACCCTAGCCGAAGAGACCCAGCAGCGCCTGGAGACCGGTACGGATCAGGAAGTCCACGAAGAAGAAGAACACCGCCGTCAGGGTGGCCATGATGAACACCATGACCGTGGTGAGCAGCACCTCGCGGCGCGTCGGCCAGACGACCTTGGCCACCTCGGCGCGCACTTGCTGGATGAACTGGAACGGGTTCGTCTTGGCGGCCATGGCCTATGCTCTCCTCGGCCCGGCGGGCCCACGTGCGACGGATGGGAGATACGGCCTGCGATGGGCCGGTTCAACCCCCCGGCCCGGTGACGGGCGGATCGGCCTGGCAGGGGCAGAGGGACTCGAACCCCCGACCCTCGGTTTTGGAGACCGATGCTCTACCAACTGAGCTATACCCCTAAGGCCGGGGCGAGGCGTAGACGAGCGCCCTGGCCCGGTCAAGCGGCAAACGACCCCGGGGTGCGTCGGAACGGCGCGGAACGGCGGCGGGCGCTCGGCGTTGTGGCCCCAAATCGTCAACGACATAGGAGACGACACATGACAATGAACTCGCTGAAAGACGTCTATCTCGACCAGCTCCAGGACCTCTACTCGGCCTGCAAGCAGTCCCTCGACGCCACGACCAAGCTCGGCCGCGCCGCCGGGGACAAGGACCTGAGCGAGGCCCTGATCGACGGCGCCCAGGGCATCTCTTCGGGCATGGAGAAGATCGCCAATCTGTGCAGCGACCACGGCATCGACCCGACCGGCGAGCACTGCAAGGGGATGGAAGGGCTGGTGGCCGAGGCCCATGCCCATGCGCTGGACGAAAAGTTCGGGTCCGACGAGGTGCGCGACGCCATGATCATCACCCAGTATCAGCGGATGGTGCACTACGCGATGGCCGGCTATGGTTGCGTCGTGGCCTTCGCCAACCGTCTGGGCTTCGACGGCGACGCGGCGGTGCTCCAGGAGATGCTGGACCAGACCTACGACGGCGACCGCCGGATGACGCACATCGCGACCCAGGGCGGGATCAACGCCGAAGCGGCCTAACCGCTCCGCCGAAGTTCTGGCAGCGCCGCGCTCGTCCAAGCGCGGCGTCTTTTTCTGACTGGATCTGGAAACCGAGAAGGCCGCCCCGAAGGGCGGCCATGCTCATGTTTCGGGTGTCGGTCCGTGGGGCGCGGGGCGCGATTTTTCGTCGAAAAATCGGGCCCCCGCCCGGCCGTCAGTCGAGGATCTTGGACACCACGCCGGCGCCGACGGTGCGGCCGCCTTCGCGGATGGCGAAGCGCAGCTTC
>RZWH01000013.1 GCA_004005435.1 Rhodobacteraceae bacterium CCMM004
GCCACAATCCAGGCACAGGCCGCCCAAGAAGCGCGAGGACCGTGAATACACCTCCGATTGCGGCCACTAGCTTTGACCCCCAGTCAACAACAGGTGGCAGTGATGAAGGGTCCCAAAACACTCCAAACGTTGCGAGGATTCCTGCTCCGGCCAAAACTGCAGCTCCCAGCACCTGATACCGGCCTATCCACTTGTTGGCATACTGGATGCCTTCCTGCATGATGGTCTCATGCCGCGATGAGACCAAAGCAAGACGCTTTGCATCCTTCTCTCTCAAACGCTCCAGTTCGGTTAGTCGAGCTTCTACATCAGCGGTCTTCTGGGCTTCTTCATCGAGGCGTGCTTCATACTCGGCTTGGGTTTCTTTCTCCCTCTTTTTGCTCTCAGCCCGTATTTGGCGAATTTTCTTGTCTTTTTCGGACAGCTTGGCATCCGTTTCATCGCGAACAACCTTGATGGCAGCATCCAACATGCCGTCCAGAAGTTCTTGATCGCGTTCGGGGTCAAAAGGGGCTGAGGAGCCGCGTGCAGTGTCCATAAGGTAGCTGACTGCGCGATTGTCCTGCAAAAGCAGTTCAAACTGCTCCACCTTCTCAGGGGTGAACTTGGCAACCTGTTGTCGGGCATTTTCGATTACGTCTTTTCGGACCCGCAGGACGCGTTCGCATTGTGCCAGCATGTGCGATGTTGGGAGTTTCTCCGAGTTATCGAACCCAGTTCTTAGCCATGCGATTGTCGCCAAGTCTCGGGTATCGACGACCGGGCCGCACTGTGTCTCGCGAACCAATCTAGACTGCAAGCAGTATTCCCGCGCTTTCCTAACTAGCTTCTCATTCGAGGAAATGAAGACATGGCTGTTTTGGAGCGGATCGTTTTTGTGCTTTCCATGGCGCATCCGCATGATCGCTGTCACAGCGAACGCATCATGCTCACGGGCAAGTGAGCCTTCCCAAGATAGGAACGAGTAAACGTCAGTATTCCGATCTGTATCGAAGTACTTATGATCATTAGGGAAGGCGTCGAGGGAGTAGTCCCTGACACTTACACCGAACTTTTCGGCGGCCGCCTCAATGTCGGCTGCAACGGTTTGCACGTAGGCTCGGTCAACTTCACCATTGAGGATCGCCGTGTGAGTGCGACCGTAGCGATCCGAAGGCGAAGCCTTTAAGTAGGACCTGAGAACTCGTTCCGCCTCGCGGCAGCTTTCGCCGAAGACTTGAACGCGACAGCCGATCGATTTCAAGGCATCAACAATCGTTCTTGCTTCCTCTTGAAGGGCTGCACCGCTTGTCCCAACGAGGCCGAGAAGCATCGGCCCGTCGAGAAAGAAGGTTGTTTCGCTTTTGGATTCCAGTGCGGAAGGCTTGCGAAAATCCTCAACCAATTCAGCCAAAAGGCCTGCGGCGACGAAAAGACTAAGTTTCTCGGCTAGTTCCGGCTGTTCCTTTGAAAGCCACTGCACAAATCGTGCGCAGACGTGGGTTTCTGGCTGCGATAGAACGGAAACGTCGTTTGTTAACTCTTGAAGGGCGCTGTGTTCCCCGTTGGCAATGTCTCCTGACCTTAAGGAGGCCGTAATTTCATTATTCGAATAGGCGTCCAGCGATATGAGGAAACGGACGAGCAGGTCGCCCAACTGCTCACGGGTAAGTTGCCTGTAGATTAGATCGCCAGAAACAAGGTCAAACTCCCCGAACAACTCGGTTACCTGATCGAAAGATTCTTGGATCGACGTTTCCACATCGGCGGCTAGATCGGGGCTTGGCTGTGCGACGAAAATCGTCTGACCGTTTTTTTGCTCCTCGACCAGATGTCCTTGCGCTACCAGTCGCTCAACGAAGACATGCCCGACTGACTCTGTGAGGTTCCAGCCGTAGATCAGCTTAGCGGCTTTAGCCAGCAATGACGCGGTGATCGGCTTTCCGTGGAGCTTATCAAGAATGGGGACGTAGAAATAGCAAAGGGCGTCAATGACGTCCGAGTTTTCACTGTCGCGAAACGCAGAAAGAACCGCGTTAACTCGCACTGCTGCTGGACCGACCGTCATGTCTTCGTGCCTTAAGGTTGTGCCCCATCCGACAACCTATCGGTCTTGTGGTTGTGAGTCTACAAAACGCAGGATATAGGAGTCTTTCCTAGTTCTTGTCGTGTGTTAAATTCTCTGGTTGATTATTGGTTTGAAAGGTTTCAGCCGCCGGCTCAAGAGCGTAAGTACTCATAGGTAAATTATGATGCTACATCATCGTGGTCCTTCGTGAACCAACTCAAGGACCGTCTGTGACGCCGGACGACTTCATCCGAACCTGGTCGGGCAATCCGCTGTCAGAGCGGGCCTCTGCGCAATCGCATTTCCGCGATCTCTGCACCCTTCTCGGGGTCGAGCCGCCATCTCCGCTCACAGCAGGCACGTTCGAGTTCGAAAAGGGTGCAGCCAAGACCACAGGCGGCGACGGCTGGGCCGACGTTTGGTTCAAGAACGCCTTCGCCTGGGAGTACAAGAAAACCAAGGCCAACTTGGATGCGGCCTATGCGCAGGTGCAACGCTACGCGCCCGCGCTCGACAACCCGCCGCTGTTGATCGTCTCGGACACACAGCAGATCGTGATCCGAACGGCCTTCACCGGTGCGGTGCAAGAGAGGCACGACATCAAGATCGAGGAGCTGCGGGACGCCACCAAGCGTGACCTCCTGCGCCGCGCATTCCAAGAACCGCGCAGCTTCAAGCCCCGGAAGACACGTGCGGACCTGACCGAAGACGCGGCGGCCACCTTCGCCGACCTTGCGCTACGGTTGCGTCAGG
The DNA here is from genome assembly GCA_004005435.1 of Rhodobacteraceae bacterium CCMM004. Classification (GTDB taxonomy): domain Bacteria; phylum Pseudomonadota; class Alphaproteobacteria; order Rhodobacterales; family Rhodobacteraceae; genus CCMM004. The sequence goes on from RZWH01000013.1 coordinate 2,801, forward strand.
CCGGACACGCAGGCAAGGATGTCGCGCATTTCGTCAACCGGCTGGTTTTTTGCATGTTCGCCGAGGACGTGCGCCTGCTGCCGGAAAAGATGTTCGAGAAGATGGTCTTTGCCTCGAACCCGGGAAGCTTCGAGGAGAACTGCCGCGACCTCTTCGCCGCGATGGCGAACCGTGGCGGCAAAATCGGCTATACGCCAATCCCTTGGTTCAACGGCGGGCTCTTCGACGACGACACGGCCCTGCCCGTAAACGCGGACGACATCGCGATGCTGCGCAAGGCAGCCAAGATGGACTGGAGCCAGATCGACGCCTCGCTACTCGGCACCCTGTTTGAGCGCGGGCTAGACCCCGACAAACGCGGCCAGCTTGGCGCGCATTATACCGACGCGACCAAAATAATGCAGATCGTGGAGCCCGTGGTCCTGCGTCCGCTGCGGGCCGAATGGGACGAAGCCCGCGCAACTATTGAGGTCACGCTGAAGGAGGAGCTGACGGCGAAGCAGGAAGCCGCGACCACCCGCGCGGCGGCCAAAGCGGGGGCGGCAACGCGGCGGGCCAACAGAGCGCATGACCGGGCGGTCAAGGCGCATCTGAGCTTTCTGGAACGGCTGCGCACGGTGCGTGTGTTGGATCCGGCCTGCGGGTCGGGAAACTTTCTCAACCTCGCGCTTACGGCACTCAAAGACCTGGAACACCGTGCAAACCTGGACGCGGAGGCAATGGGCCTGCCCCGCCCTGCCCCATCGGTCGGCCCTGAATGCGTGCTGGGGATAGAGTTGAATCCCTACGCCGCCGAGCTGGCCCGAGTCTCAACGTGGATCGCCGAGATTCAGTGGATGCGCCGTAACGGCTTTGAGGCGTCGAAAGACCCGATCCTAAAACCGCTTGGCACAATCGAATGCCGCGATGCGGTGCTCTCACCAGACGGCACAATGGCGGATTGGCCCGAGGCGGAGTTCATCATCGGTAACCCGCCGTTCCTAGGCAACCGGAAGATGTCCCCGGAGCTGGGTGAGGACTACACGGCAGTCTTGCGAACGGCTTGGGACAAACTGCCCCGTGGAGTTGACCTTGTGGCGTATTGGGTGGCCGGGGCTTGGAACGCTATTGTAGCGGGACGCGCACGTCGAGCTGGGCTCGTAACCACAAACTCGATCCGAGGTGGGGCAAACCGGAGCGTCTTGCACGAACCGGCGGAAGCGGGCGCAATCTTTGAAGCTTGGTCTGATGAGGAGTGGACCGTGGCCGGGGCTGCGGTGCGGGTCTCAATGGTGATGTTCGGTGATGCCGAAGGCGAGCCCCCAAGTCTTGATGGTGAGGAGGTTTTGCGGATCGCATCCGACCTAACAGCAGGTCTAGATTTAACAGTCGCTCAGACTTTGGAAGAGAACGTCGGCTGTGCCTTTCAAGGGGTAATTCCCCGTGGCAGCGTCTCAGAGAAGGAACGGATAAAGCGAGGTCTTCCAAAGGCTTCTTTCTTTGTCGACAGAGAGCGTGCGTCTCAGCTTCTTTCGGAGCCCACAAACCCGAATGGACTTACAAACCAGGAGGTAGTGAAGCCGTTTGCAATCGGCCTTGATGTCGTTCGACGGCCGCAGGACAGATTCGTGATCGACTTTGGGACGATGTCGGAGGGCGATGCGTCGTATTTCGAGCGGCCGTTCGAGGTTATCAACCCAGTCAGATCGCACCGGGCGGCGATGGTTCAACCTGAAGCTCTTAAGACGTGGTGGCAATTTTGGCGGCCGCGCCCGGAACTCGCTTCAAAAGCCGAAGGTCTCAGTAGGATACTGCTGACCCCGCGTGTTTCTAAGCACCGCATATTTGTCTGGCGAGGTCCGGAATGGGTTGTCGACAACGCGCTAGTCGCCATCGCCCGCGACGACGACACGACTTTTGGTATCCTTCATTCCCGCTTTCACGAGACTTGGGCGCTTCGCATGGGAACCTTTCTCGGCAAAGGCAACGATCCGCGTTACACTCCCTCCACCACCTTTGAAACCTTTCCCTTCCCCGAAGGCCTTACGCCCAGAGTACCGGCTACCGACTACGCCGATGATCCAGATGCTCAAGCTATCGCTGACGCTGCGCGGGAATTGAATGAAAAGCGCGAGGCTTGGCTAAACCCACCCGAACTGGTCCGGCGCGAGGCCGAAATCGTGCCAGGTTATCCCGACCGCCTATTACCAGTCGATGAAGCGGCCGAGAAGGAGCTGAAGAAACGAACTCTCACCAATCTCTACAACGCTCGCCCCGCCTGGCTCGCGGGCCTGCACGACCTCCTCGATGCCGCCGTGGCGCAGGCCTATGGCTGGCCCGAAGATATCTCCGAAGACGACGCCCTCGCCCACCTGTTAAAGCTCAACCAAGCCCGGACTTGGAAATAGATTCCTACTTTCCTAGGAAGCTAGACTTTCCCATGCTTTTCCTCCAGCAAATCTAAAGCTTCCGCCAAAAGGTCTGGCACTTTGCGGCGTGTCCGGATCGCAAGCATTTCATATCCGTCAGCAACGCGCCGTGTGACGCGCTTGTTGAACTGGACCTTTTCATCCTCAGCCACATGGTCGAACTTTGCCACTTCGACTGGTGTCTGGTGCTCTGCCTCCCCTGCCTGACTTTGACGGCGGCGAGGCGGCTCTGCAATTTGAAGGCCTTTGGACATCATGCGGCCTCCTTCATGCCCGGTAGACGATTCATGATCGCCTGTGCAACTGCTATTGCCTTCTCCTGGACTTTCGGAAACGGAACTTCCGACGCAGACCGTCCTTCCGCATGACCCTGACGGATCGATGCCAACTCTGGGAAGACTGGATCAAGCACGTTCACACGCGCTTTCCCTAGATAAGTGCGCGCGGCGCGATCTTCAGCCTCGGACCCCTTGGCACGGCAGAAACAGAAGAAAATCCGATCTGTTGGCACACCATTGTCCTCAAGCTCATATGCCGCTTCGATCTGCGGCTCCATGTCATCAAGGCTGTAGCCGGTCGGCATGAGGACGAGATCACTGTTTTGCGCCATGATGCGGCCGCCTTGCTCAGCATGAGCTGGTCCGTCGAGGATCATTAAGTCAAAGCGTTCGGCCTCTTTGATTGCACGGTCGACGGTTCGATATTTCTCGACCGCGACCTCGGGGTGAAAGCCGGATTGGTCACGCCGCGCTTTCCATTTGGTCGAAGTGCCTTGGGCTGGGTCGAGATCGGCGATCTTCACGGTCCAGCCCGCACGAGCCACTTCGACGGCCAAGAGCCTGGCGAGAGCGCTCTTGCCGACGCCACCTTTCTGGGAAATCAGGGAGATTATCACTGCTGCCTCCTATTTTTCTATTATCGTTGAATCCTAGGATGTGAGGAAAGAGGGATACGCGCAAGCTAGGATTGGCGGAGTGTAGGAAAATAGGTTCCGCGAGTTGCAGATTTGCAGGTATCTAGATTGCTAGGATCATAGCAATCTACGGGCGACCGCGTTTCTCGTACCACTTGGCGCAAAATCCGACGAAGGCTTTGTCCGGGTCGCGTGGCGCATCGAGGCCACCATCGACCATCCAACTCCGCCAAGCTTGCTCCAGATAATGAACGTCCCAGCCAGGCGCGGCCGTGCGAGCCCGCTCATGCGCATCAAAGCCAAGCCTGATCGCCTCGTTCACAACATCGCTGACGAGCGCATCCATTGTACCCCGGTTCTCGAAGACGACCATCTCACCGTCCAACCGGATCGCGTAATCCGGCATGTGATGATGCGCTTCGTCCTGTTCGATGATTGCACCGACGAGCCGACGAAACTCGCGCGTGGTCGAGGTTGATCCGCACTTCCGTTGAAGAGCAGGGAGACCGACGCGCCATTGTGTCTGCCGCCCACAATGCTTACGGGCCAGCTCATACAGGCGTCGTTCTAGTGGTTTGCGCAGCCGAAAGTAGTTGCGATGCAGCGTCAGGACTTCTTGCGCCCTTATCGCGTTAAAAACCCAATCCGAGAGCTCGATCTCAATCTCCTGCATCCGGCCATCGCGTGTTTCTCTTACGATCCGGGCACGATCAATAATGCTGAAGATATCAAGCTGCTCAGTGCCCCCGGTGCTGATGTTTGTCTCGATCTGAGTGCCCTGAAGGCGGACCAACGCCGCACGCAGAGCTTTGTAACCGCGTCCATCAGTTACGCGGTTCGTGGCCTTGAGCATATCGTAAGCCTTGAGGCGCACCACCCGCTGCACTTGTCGCCCCTCATTGAGCGCGGCGATGACCTGACTGATACAGTAGATCAGAACATCGCGATCATGAATCGTGGCAAGGCCATCAGAAGAGGGGCGAACCTCTACGTAGTTTTTGCCGCTTTCATCTTCATAGCGGCGCGGCTGGTGGTCAGGCTTGGTCGAGAGCGAGAAGATCGGGTGCGCCATCGACGCCATGTCGCCCTTGGGGGCAGCATCGAAAATATCGCATACGAAAAAGTCCTTCTGATCCTGGCGATCGGGAAGGAGAGGGGATCGACTGTCTTTCGTGATTTCACCCACCATACGGTGACTTTCGTGATTTCACACACGGGCGTCAAGAGATTCGTGATTTCACACACGCTGGCACATCTTTCGTGACTCTACACACGCTCTTTCGTGACTTCACACACGCTCTTTCGTGACTTCACACACGCTCTTTCGTGACTCTACACACAGGTACGTCTAGAAAATCACTTAATAACATAGGCTTACACGCCATTTTTAGGACGTAACACAGATTCTAACACATATATAACACCCAGCTTCGCAGACTGAGCCGACCCGCTGGCCACTTGGTCCTCGACGTCCCGCCACAAAAACGCCCCTCACCTTTGCAGGGGAAGGGCGCTCGGAGACATCTCCGTTCACGGCCATCGGCGTCCCCGCCTGTGCCGCAGGGTCATCCTAGCACAACATCTTTGTTCCATAAATATCCCGGAGGTGAATGCCCCAACGGGGCAGAGGAGGCAGAGCCTCCTGGCCGCCACAGGCGGCCGAGATGCTGAGAAGAGGGCAGGGCGGCTGACCGGAGTTGCGCCTCACTCGCCATGGAACACGCAGACATCGACGCCTGTGGTTGTCGTGGTCCAGATTGCCCCGAGAACAGCGCACATGGAGGCGTTGTCAGCCATGAAGCGGGGCAGCGTGACGGTCATCGCCAGAGCAAGGACGAGCGCACCCAGAGCGAACCAGGGCAGGCGGCGCTTCAGGCGCTCCGCCTTCCGTTCCCGTTCCGAGACCTCGCGCAGGGCGCGCGACGTGTCGTCTTCCGATCTGGCCAACGCCCCGAGGGTCCTGTCGGTCTGGAGGGCCAGGCGGCGGACGATTTCCGCCATGTCGGTCGCGACCTGTCCGAGCCCGGCGTTGAGGGTTTTCGCCAGAGCCTCGCCGTGGCGCTTCGGGTCGGTCTGGTCTTTCGCGGCGAAGGCCGCGATCCGCGCCTCCGTCGAGACCTTGATCTGCCGGTCCGCCGCAACGGTGAGCGCGTCGATCCTGTCGGACATGCTGGCGACGGCCGTGGCCATGAGATCGAGGGTTTCGCGCAGCTCGTCATCGGAGAGCGAGGCAGGGACCTCAGGCTGATCGGGCTGTCCTGGCATGGCGGCTCCTTTCCGGGGCTCAGGCGGCGTCCTGCGGGACGAAGAGCCCCCGAAACTCGGGATCGGTGTAGTAGCGCAGCTTCTGCGCCAGCGCCGAGGGCTGGCCCTGGACGCGCAGGAGCTGGACGTTGAGCGGCATCTGCATGATTTCATCGGGGGTCAGCAGATCGCGGCCGGTGAGGTGGTTGGCGAAGCTGGGGCCGTCGCCGGGCTTGAAGCTGTCGGTCTGGAACCGGGAGGTTTCCTGGCCGATCATCTGGCTCAGCCATTTCGCCGTCTCGAAGTCGTTCACCCCGAAGACCTGCTGCACCCCGGCATTGGCGATGAAGGTGTTTGCACGGTCGCCGTAGAGATCACGGAGCTGGCTCATGTCCTGAAGGATCGGCCAGAGCTGGAGTCCGTACCCGGCCATCAGCCCCATGGCGCGCTCCACGGCCTCCAGACGGCCAAGGGCGGCGAACTCGTCCAAGAGGAACAGCGTGGGAGCCTTGAGGCGTCCTGTGGCGCTCTGAGGGGCCGCAGGAGCCTGTGAGGGCCGTGCCAGTGTCGCTGACACCTCAGCGTCCCGTGTGATGTCCTGGAGGGCCTGAGAGACGAGGAGGCGCAGCCAGCGGCTGTAGGCGTCCATCCGGTTCGGCGGCAGCACCAGAAAGACGGACGTGATCCGGTGGCGCAGATCGGAGAAGGCGAAGTCCGAGCGCGCCAGGCACCGGGCGATGCGCGGGCTGTCCAGGAAATGCGTGTGCCTCTGCGCGTTCGAGAGGACCGACGCGGCTTCTCGATCCGCCTTGCCGAGGAAGCGGTTGGCGGCACGGGCGATCAACCCGCCCGCCGCGTCGCTGTCCTGCATCAGCTCCAGCAGCGCCTTCAGCCGATCCGGGGGCAGGGTGAGATATTCCCGGACAGTGGCGAGGGACCGGCGGTCGCGATCTTCGTGACAGACGCAGAACATGATCAGACCGCCGAGGATGGCCTTGGCCTCCTCGTTCCAGTGCGCCTCCTGCACCTGACCCGCCGGGTCCATGACAAGGGCCTCTGTCAGAGAGGCGGCATCCTCGCCCAGATCGAGGCTGTCGGGTGTGAGCCGGTCGAGCGGGTTGTAGCAAGCTGAAGGGTGACCGCTGACCTCAAAGGGGTCGAGGATGTGGGTGGTCCCGAAGCGCCGCCGGGCCTCGCCCGCGATCCGGGCGTTCTCGCCCTTGGGGTCGATGACCAAAACGGAGCGATCCACCGCCAGCAGGTTCGGAATCACGGTGCCGACGCCTTTCCCGGCGCGCGTCGGGGCGAGGGTGATCAGATGCGCGGGACCGTCATATCGCAGGAGCCGCCCGGTGCCTGGATTGCGGCCGATCAGAAGACCGTCACCGCCCTGATGTTTCTTCAGCTCCTTGCGGCTGGCGAAGCGGGCCGAGCCGTGGCTGTCGCCGGTCAGGCCGAAGAAGACATCGGCCCCGGAGACATTGCGCCAGTACTGGAATCCGAAGACCGCGCCGATGAACACGCAGGGGACGAGGATGACCCATTCCCATACCGACTGGCCGAGCGGGGGACCGAAGGCCGATATCGCAACAACGCCGCCGGTGACGAACCCCAGCATCGCGCCGAACGCCATCGCCCCGATCAGCCATCCGAACATGATGGGCGTGGCAATCACCCGGTAGAAGAACCGCGCCAGTCCCCCCATGAAGAGCATGACGGAGCGCATTACCCGGACCCGTCAGGGTCAGAGGGAAGGGCAGGGGAGCCGTCGCCGCCGGGGGTCGCGCCGTCCCACTCCGCAAACGCCTTGCGGTCCTGGTCGCGGGAGAGGTTGCGGATCAGCCGGTCCACCATCGCGGCAGCAGCACTGTCCCGTTCCGCGAGATCGAGGAGAGCGCCACCGAGGATGATCTTGCGCCTGGTGTCGAGCTTGCGCTGTCGCGTGGCTTCCCGGTTGCGCAGGGCCTGAAGCCGGGCCTTGGCCTGGGCGTAGCGTTTCTCGGCGCGGTCCAGCTCTGTCTCGGCCATCTCTCAAACCATTCGCGTTTCTGTTCGCGTCATGGTTGAGAGACTCCGGCATCGTCATAAGATCACAAGCGTCATCCAATTCATGCCTGCTCTTCGGCGGAACATGGCGGATGTTGCACCCGGTATCGGCGGAAGGTTGCAATAAAGGGCAGGGGGAGAGGTCTGCGCTTGAACGGATTCCATTGTGCGCAAACCCTGAGCTGAGGATCAGTGAAGGGCGCACTTATGCAAACTCTCCACCTGCGGCTCCGAGATTTGCGTGCGATCTCCCCGGGGCAGAGCCCCAGCCGATGGCGAACCCGTTCGATGCGGAGCGCATCGAAATGGGAGACGGCATCGCCTCTCCCAAACCCTCTACGACCAACCTGCGCGGTTGGATGGCGTCCCGCACCGCGACCCCCTGTCGGCCTCCCGTGCCCCGTGGCCGGGGCTGGATCGCCGGGGGTGCCGCGCTTGCGGGCTGCGCGGAAAGTCAGGCACGAGCCTGTCCTTCCTTGCCGGGTTTGCCGGTGGCAAACCGCCGATGTGTCCCGCCAATCTCCCGCCCACCACGAGGCTGGGGAGATTGGTGGAACGCGTCGGCAAGCCCGCGCCTCAGCCCCCTTGCGGATGGCCTCTGGCGGGCCGTCTTTTTCCCTCCGGCCCCAGCGGGGCGAACGCGCACTGCGATCTGGGGCGCGGGTCTCCGGGAAAAAGACGGCTGACCTCACAGCCAAGGTTGAAACCTTGGTCGGGGTCAGCAGCGGCGCAGGTTTGCATCGTTCGCGTCACAGGGCGGAGTAGGACGCATGGCCAGCTACCACCTCTCTGTGAAGACGATCAAACGCAGCGCCGGGCGCTCCGCCACGGCGGCCGCCGCCTACCGTGTGGGCGAGCGCATCGAGTGTCAGCGCGAAGGTCGCATCCACGATTACACCCGCAAGCAGGGCATCGAAGAGACCTTCATCCTGACACCGAAGGACGCCCCGGACTGGGCGCAGGATCGCAGCAAGCTCTGGAACGAAGTCGAGGCAAGCGAGACCCGCCGCAACTCCGTCACCGCCCGCGAGTGGGAGCTGGCCCTGCCGTCCGAGATCAGCGCCGAGGACCGCTCACAGATCACGCGCGACTTCGCCCAGGAGCTGGTCAGCCGCTACGGCGTGGCCGTCGATGTGGCGATCCACGCGCCACACCGCGAGGGCGATCAGCGCAACCATCACGCCCACGTTCTGACCTCGACCCGTCGGCTGGAGCCGGAGGGGTTCACCGCCAAGACCCGCGTGCTCGATTCCGCGAAGACCGGGGGCGTCGAGATCGAGCAGATGCGCGGTGTCTGGGCCGATCTACAGAACCGCGCGCTGGAGCGGGCAGGGGAAGTGGAGCGCGTCGATCACCGGTCGCTCGACGCGCAGCGGGACGCCGCCCTGGAGCGGGGTGACGAGCTGACGGCCGAGGAGCTGGACCGCGATCCAGAGCTGAAGCTGGGACCGGCGGCGAACTCGATGGAACGGCGCGCGAAGGCAATGGCCGCGCGCCAGGGCCGGGAATACGTCCCTGTCACCGAGCGCGGCGCTGTCGTCCACGCCGCCCGCCAGGCCCGTGCCGCGTTCCGCGAGTTGCGCGAGCGGTTGGACATCGCGCGGGAGACCTACGGGGCCGAGCGGGACGCGGGGCAGGGGCGTGTCTCTGCCGGTCTTGCGGCGCTCAGGGCTGCGGCGGCGAAGGAACGCGGTGCGCGGGCCGGGCCAGAGGACATGCGCGAGAGGCTGGAGCGGGTCGTCGGCCGGTCAGAGGACCACGACGATGCGCCGAAGCCGAAGCGGCGCAACTATGCGCGAGAGCGCCTGAAAGAGATCATGGAGAAGGACGCGGGCCGCGACGGGCAAGCGGCGGTTCACAAGCTGGACGGGCACAGTGATCCCGAGCTTGGCGAGGACACCGGGCGCGAGGCGCGCAAGCCGTCCGTGAACGAGCGGCTGAAGGACGTGCTGAACAAGCCGCGCGAAAAGCTGGAGATCGAGGACGACCGCGACGAGGAGAGGGATCAGGAGGTCGAGAAAGAACGTGACATAGATAGGGGGCCGACGCATGGGCTTTGATGTGGTAACTTCTTCACATTAGTGGATCGCCTCGTAAAGTGGGTGTTGGTCAGAAAGCGACCAGCGGAGAAGCAAAATGAAATTTAAGGCCATACTTAAGTTGCTCAAGAACGGCCAAATATCGTTGAGCGCCATAAAGATTTTTCTTCTATTTTCAGCCATTTCCTTAATGCTGTCTTGGTTGCTACTATCAGTATCTGACAATGCACACATATCGAGGATCGAGGCCTATCAGTACACCCCGGATACGGTTAGTGCAGAGTTGCCGATAGTCTCGCCCCTTCTCGCTTCGCATGAGCGAGGCTTACAAAACTACGACATTAGAGACCAAAGAATTGACCTTCAAGGAGAGTACGACTCGTTAGCCATCAGAAGGTTGCGGACAATAAGCTCAAGGAAGCCGATCGATGGAAACTACGAAAGCTATTGGGATTTGTTCCGTTGGAACCTGCTCACCTACGACTATGATGCCACCAGATACTACTTTCGAGGCTGGCTATCGCTCGCCGACAAAGATGCGATAGACCCCGAGTATGGTACAGAAGAAGTATACGAAGGGACCGACCTCGCATATGAACGGTACAAGGTAAATATCTCAAGCGACGATTATTACTACTACGGAAGTAGTCCCAATCGGATTAACCCAACGCGTTTTACGCAAGCTATCAACTCAACGCTCACAGCGGCTATCGACCAGTACATTGCGACTGGCGCATACGGTATCGCAAGCGAACTTCATGATCTGAGGTGGGAGTTGATGGAAAGCTATCATCTTAATGCGGAGCTATTTTCTTCGCAGGGCGCCAATCGACTGATGCTGTTGCGAATTTTGTTCATGGATAGCGACGAGAACTTTCGAAACTACGATGATTTTCGATATCTCTATGACTACATTTCAAGGTTTGAGTGGACTGAAGGCCGAACGAACCGGACGTTTCAGTCCGCGCGCCATCAGTGCCTTGCCGATTTTTTGAATGCTGCAAATGGGATTTACGACAACAGCTTTGAGCTACGGCCTATAATCTTCGTTGAGAGGATACGAGAGTATAGGCGGGGAAGCTGTGTGGAAGATGCGGCGTTTGAGGAGGTCGCGACGCTCTTGGAGTTAAAAGCCATAATATTAGCACTAGCTGGAAAGACGGACGCCGAGACTATTGCGGGGTTGGCGGCAAATGAACTTCACCAGAACCTAGACACCGAAGTATGGCATGCTGAGTTTGAGCCAAAAGTCTTTGTATCGCTTCACGATGACTGGGTGGATTACATGCAGAATATCAGCGCTCACATAAACTCCGTGGTGGAACCGGACGACCTCTCAGAGAGCACTGATCTAGATGAGGCATTTTCAGATGAAAGCCGTTAGAGTTATTATTAGCGTTCTGTCGGTCGGTTTGGCCGCAGCAACTGCTCTTTTAGGAAGTTTTGAGGTAGCCACTGCATATTCTTATGGATTTGCATTGTATGAGTTTAGGTACGAAGTCATGCTTGTCGCAGTTCTTGCTTTGGCTTTAGTGAACTTGGATACCGTTGGTAAGATCCTGAAATTTCCGTTCAATAGAGCTATAGTCGGAGGATACGATCCAAAGGGACAATACTTCCTGTATGCGGTTAGCGCCTTTGTCGCCGTTACTATTTTTCTTCTCCTTCCAATGCACTCAGCAATGGTGGGTTGGCTGAAATACAGAGCACTATATATTGAGCATGAGTTCAAGGAAGATTATGCCGATTTTCTAGATCATACCGCGACGCAGTTTTACGACATCGGTGATATGCAAAGAGCAGCCGATCTGTGGAGTGAGTCCAATGAAAGAAGAGATACGGATAGTGCCATAATTAATGCCAACATTGGGCTGGTCAATCAACGCCAAGAGATATCGCGGCAGCTTGCACAGAATGCAATTTCCGCTGAATCGCGGATGGGTGACTACAACTTGGTTGCGTATCAGCTATATGCTCAGGCGATTCTATTTTCTGCTGATAATGATGTCGCTACTACTGCTTCGGAGCGCTATCGGAATGCACTTACGCGTGCTTCAATAAGCACGGAGCCATGCGGTGAATATAGCTGGTTTGTGCTGGGCAGAGACGGTGAGGAAGACGATTGCATAGAGCACCTTGCTTCTGTTGATCATGAGATCAAGTGGCAAGCTGACGATATAGGGAAGCTGTTGGCTGAGCGGCGGCAATTGCAACTTGAACGGCCAAGCGGATCACAACTCCTAGTTAGCTTTCGTGATCCAGACACTGACGAGGTTGAAATTGTCCGCAGAACTGAAGGCTTTTTAACGAGGTATCTCAGACGGCTAACCTCGCTTGGTTTTGTTGCACAGGATTTGTATGTCGTTGTAGACCGATATGATTATTGATGGCACGAATAGAATTCGTCCGACTTCAGGGGAGAAACTACCAGCAAAATCGGTTCTTTGTGCGGCAGAAAATCTGATCCCAGCGATATGCCGGTCTCGCTTTGAGCAATAGACAGGGCAAGGGATCGAAGGGCTGACGCCCGCTCACCCCGGTCCTGACAGGTTCCATATTCCGGTGATCCGCCTGCCATCCCGGCAGGTCCGGGAAAACCGGCAAGCGCCGCCCTTGGCGTCGGTTCCGGTCGAGAATTCCGGTTCCTCCCACGCGCAGGCGCGCGGTTCCCTCCCAAATTCACGCCCTCCACCCGGTTGTCACGGCCCAGCCGGGCCGCAGGACGGGCTTTGCCCTTACCTGCTCTGCCGTCCGGAATGCATGGGCATTCCAGACAACAGAGAAGGAAGGCCCGCCCATCGGCGGAAAGGGGAAGAGACCCGGCCCGCGTCACGCGAAGGAGGGTCACAAATGACCGCAGAGAAGTTTGACGTTTATTCCCATGTCACCAACCAGATTGTCGCGCAGATCGAGGTGGGAACGCCGCCCTGGCGCAAGCCGTGGACCGGCGGCGGGGGGTCGGTCAGCCTGCCGGAACGGTTCAACGGCGAAGCCTATCGGGGCATCAATATCCTGATGCTTTGGGCGACAGCGATGGCCAAGGATTACAGCTCAGCCCGCTGGATGACGTTCAATCAGGCCAAGCAGCTTGGGGGCCATGTCCGCAAGAGCGAGAAATCCGCCACGGTCGTGAAGTACGGGACCGTCGAGCGCGAGGACGAGACCGGCGAGGAACGCCAGATCCCCTATGCAAGGGCTTACCGGGTGTTCAATTGCGACCAGATCGAGGGCCTGCCCGCCGAGTTCTACATCCTGCCCGATCCGCCCCGTGATCTTGGCACTGTGGCCGAGCCCGATCTGGAGGCATTCTTTGCCGCGACCGGCGCTCAGATCGACGTGACCGGGGAGCCGCGCGCCTACTACAACATCAGGACCGACCGCATCCACATGCCGCCGATCGGCACGTTTCATCGGGCGGCCGGATACTACGGCACCTTCGCGCATGAGCTGACCCACTGGACAGGGGCGACAAAGCGGCTGGGCCGTTTGGGCCGGTTCAACGATCGCAAGGCCTACGCCTTCGAGGAGCTGGTTGCGGAGATCGGAAATTGCATGCTCTGTGCGCAGATCGGGGTAGAGCCTGAATTCGATCAGAGCGCCGCATATGTCGAAGGATGGCTTAAGGCGATGAAGGAAGACAGCCGCGCGATATTCCGTGCCGCGTCCGAGGCGCAGAAGGCCGTGGATTACATCATGGCCCGCACAGCGCTGGCAGACCGGATGGCAGCAGAGTAGCGGCCCGCACCGCCGAACAGTTGAGGCCCCCGTCAGCAGGCGGGGGCCCTTTTGCGTTCTGGCGTGATCCAGGTGGTGGGCGGTTTCAGGATGACCTGTCGGTGGCAACCTGAAGGCTACCCGCCGACAGGCCCGGCGCTTCGCGCGGACGGGCATTAGATGCCCGTAAACGGTCGTTTTTGGGAGATTGAGCGCCCTGCCCTGTTGACGCTGCCAAAACCCCCGTTCAAAACTGAAGTAGTTTTTGAAGGTTTTTGGCATGATCCTGGGATACGCACGAGTCTCGACAGAAGACCAGCATCTTGAGGCGCAGATTGAGGCGCTGAAGGCGGCGGGCGCAGAGCGCATCTGGTCAGAGAAGGTATCCGGCGCAAAGGCGCAGCGAGTAAAACTCGCCGCCATGCTGGACCAACTCCGCGACGGCGACGTTGTGACCGTCACCAAATACGACCGTCTGAGCCGGTCCTTGCAGGATTTGCTGACCATCGTGGAAGCCATCCGTGAGAAAGGCGCTGGTTTCCGGTCCCTGGCCGAGGACATCGACACGACCACACCCGCCGGGCGGCTGGTGTTTCACGTCTTTGCATCCATCGCCCAATTTGAGCGGGAGCGGATTTCCGAGCGGACGAAGGAAGGGCTAGCGTCCGCGCGCAAGCGGGGTCGGATCGGCGGCAGGCCTCCTGCCCTTTCAGCGGAACGCCGCGCCGAGGTGCGGCGGATGCGCGACGAAGATGGCCGTGGCATCGCGGAACTGGCGCGGCTCTTCAAGGTAAGCCCGAACACGATCAGGCGGGCGTGACGCCTCGACCAGGTTAGCCGAAGAGCATCTTGAATAACCCAACCGTTGGGTTTATGTTGCCTCATGGTTGTCATTCACCGCGCCCACGGCTTCAGGTTCGTCATCTACACGGCCGATCATGAACCGGCACATATCCATATCACCGGCCCTGGGCAGGCGAAGATCAACCTGGCTGGCCCCGATGGCAGGCCCGAAGCGGTCTACTTCATTGGCATCAAGAGACCTGACCAACGGCGGCTGATGGCGGAAGTGATCGAGCGCCAGGAGGAATTCCTCGCGGAATGGGAGCGTATCCATGGAACACTTGACTGATGCACAAGCTGAAGCGGCCGAAGCCCGTGGGCGGGCGGCGCTGGAAACCGAGCCCCGCGCAGTTGCGGCGCGCTATAGCCGCAAGACTGGCCGCGTCACCGTCGATCTTGCCAACGGCTGCGCCTATGTGTTTCCGGCAGACCTTGTGCAGGACCTGAGCGAGGCCAGCCCCGACGAGCTGGCCAGCGTCGAGGTCGACGGTGTGGGCTTCAACCTGCACTGGCCGAAGCTGGGCGCCGATATCTACGTCCCTGCCCTCGTGGCCGGCGTTTTTGGCACCAAGGATTGGATGAGCAAGGCCATGGCCAGGCAGGCCGGGCGCAAGACATCCCCGGCCAAAGCAGCCGCAGCCCGAGCGAACGGCGCGAAGGGCGGTCGTCCACGCAAGCAGGCCTCGCAATGAGTGAGTTTGGGCAAAGCCTGATCACAGGCTTGAATCAAGCCTTGGCCCTGTCGCTGACAGAGACGCTGGAGCATCGAGGGTATTCGGCGGTTGTCGTCTTCGACAGCGAGGACGAAATCCTGACCGGCCATGTCGCGGACATTCCCGCTGGCGTGGGCTTTCACGCAAGCGATGCAGACGGTTTGAGAGCGGCGTTTCAAGAGGCTGTCGATGACTACATCGACATGCTGGCCAGCGCGCCCGATCCGGCCAGGTAATCGGGAGGCGCCTGATGCAGCAGCTTGAGATGTTTCCCGAAGACATCCGCATCGAGCGCGTGGACTCCGGGGCCAATATGTATCGGTTCTACCGGCTGCGCTTGATGCCAGACCTGTTCGGTGGCGTGTCGCTGTTGCGCGAATGGGGCCGCATCGGCACCCAGGGGCGACACCGGATCGAGCTGTTCGAAGATGCAGGCCGCGCGGCCGACGCGATGGTCGCGCTCTATCGAGCCAAACAGAGGCGTGGGTATCAGCTCGCCGGTTGATCTATATTGGGCCTGTGCTCCGCCTTCCCGATCTAGCCACGAAAGCTTTGGTGATAATGCGCGGGTGATTTCTTTTGAACCAACGGCAGCGACACATTATCAGATACGTTAGCTAAACAAATCAGGTGATGCTCTGCACGCTTAGCATTCTTATCAATCTTACCTGTCCTTCGTATTAGGAGCACTTCTGTCGGGTTCAGCCAGCAAAAGCCTACTTTTTCCGACCGATATGCGCTCTTGCGCCTCAGACGCAGGGATGCCCTTGTTCACGCAGTATTCAGAATACCACTTCTCGCCGCGGCGCTCGATCAGTTGCCACAATCCAGGCACAGGCCGCCCAAGAAGCGCGAGGACCGTGAATACACCTCCGATTGCGGCCACTAGCTTTGACCCCCAGTCAACAACAGGTGGCAGTGATGAAGGGTCCCAAAACAC
>RZWH01000014.1 GCA_004005435.1 Rhodobacteraceae bacterium CCMM004
AGCGCGTCAATGGCCTTCTCTAGCTGCGGGCGACCCTTCACGGTCTGCGCCGTCGCCTTCTCGCGGAAGATGCGATCCGCACCGGCAGCGTTCAGCGCACCGATCTGCCGATCAAGGCTCTGGGTCGGGGTCGATACTCTTGCATAGCCAATTCGCATGGACACAAAGTATCAGAAGCATAGACAACCCGCACCGGAATTGCGCACCATGTCCACAGCCTTGTTTTCCTAGGGGTAGGGGGGTGGTGCATAAGTCATGATTTGTGAAACCTCAAGCAATACGAGAAGCTGCCAGTTACTTGACTATCGGCCTAGATCCTTCTTTCAGGATTATATTTGATGGCCACGCGGCGGCGGCCTCATCCAACAGATCAGCCCATGAATCGAAATTTATTCGGTAACCCTTTGTGTCTTGGTGTCGATATGAGCATACAATTAAGCCGCAAAACTCATCATCGTCATCTATCCACCAATACCGACCCCAGAAATGGATAATCTGGTTGCACAGCTCTTTGATTGGAACGTCTTCCAAGATTCCGTTATCCCATTCAAATTCAACTGAGCCGGGTATGTAGCGCCAAACTGACGATTGATCTGGCGCCGTAGCTAAATGAGTTGCAACCCTCATTGTCTTGGTTGCGACAGAATCGGTGATCTTCCTATCTTCAATCAGCTTTCGAAGTATAGCGCCTGAATAGAACATAGCTCGTTCAAGCTCAAATGGTACTTCTTCTCCCGGCCAGAAAGGTGCTTCCCTTAGCGTGATCGCTAACTTCCGAAGCTCGGTTCGCCAAGGCGCGCTTTCATACATGCTATCAGCCTAGGGTTAAGACCTACAAACGCAATGTGTTTGGTCGATTTTTGCAAGGTCTGTCAGCGAAGCGCCTTCTTCTGTTTGCAGAAGCCGACGAAGGCGGCGCCGGGATTCTCGGGATCATTGGCGAACGAGCGCCATTCGCGCTCAAGCGCGTGGTAATCCCATCCCTTCTCTTGAGCGATGGAGCGGGCGCGTTCTTCCGCCCATGTGGGGATTGCCAAGGCGTCGCCACCTTGGCGCTTCTTCTTGGTCGAAGCTTTGGCCTTCATTAGCCGCTCAGTGGCTTTTCGGTTATCGGTCTTCGTCATCTGAAAGACGATCTTCTTATAAAACCGGCCGTCGCGCACAGGCGTATAATCAACCGTGAAGCCTGCTCCTATAGGATCGGCGTTGATTTGATCAATTGCAGGTCTAAGAACTCGGTGACGGAAGTTCTTCCAATCTGGATAGGCGTCATCTGGAACTTTGAGCCATGTGCGTAGATCATCTATGGCCACTTCGCAGCGGCCGTCGCGGCGATTGGCGAAGCCCTCTAGTATCTCGTAAAGTGTGACCGCGTATTTTCCCGAGAGCTTGAGCAGGAAATGCACGCGCAGGCGGGCGAAACGCATCGGCTCTTTGATGATTGGTATCAAATTTGGCGGAAAACCGAATGTGAGATTTCCCGTTCCCCGGCTGCGCTTCGTTAGATTTGCGAAGAGTAGGGCACCGACACCAAGTTCTTCAAAGCGTTCGTCACCTAGCTCGCAGGTGGTTTTCCATTCCGCAACAGTTGCGGCGAGTCGCCTCGCGCTGTCCCATAGCCACTTTGTGTTATGGTCGCCGCCTACTTCGCGAAACACGGCGTTAATCTCGCGCACCGATAGGGTGTGCATGGGCTTCTCGCCTAGCTCATCGAAAACAGCATGAAGCAGGAAGACCCAGAGCTTACGGTCGCGTTCGGTGTAGGGGCCCTTCACATCCACAATGGTTGTCTGCAAGGGCACCGGCACGGTTGCCGGATCATCCTGCGACACGACCCATGCAGAGCCGGTCGGTTGGATACCGGTTAGTTCGTCTTCGGTGAACAGTCCCATATTTTGTGGCGCAGCGCGTGTCATACACAAGAAGTTACAGGATTCGCGCAGGGGTACAATATTTTTCGGATATTTGCCCACAATGTACCCTTGAGGGGGAGAAGGGTACGCTGAATCTGTACCCCTGAACCGAACCTCCGGGATGTGGATGTTGCGCTGAATCTGTACCCCTGAACGCTGAATCTGTACCCCTTAAAGGGTCGGTTGCGCTGAATCTGTACCCCTTAAGCCGCCCAAGCCGCTGATATATCGTCCTAAAAAGGGGGGGAACACTACTTGTAGAACAATAAGAACACAGGCTAGCCTGTGGATAAGGTGTCCGGCTAGCCGCCGGACAAGCTTTATCTAAACGGCATCGGCCTTTGGCCGATAAGGCTTCTTATGTGGTCAGTCGCCTTCGGCTCCTTCCCTGAAGGTTCGCTTCTGGCTCACCAAAGACAGGGGGGATGATCCCTTGGGCTTCAGACACCCCCTTCGCTTGATGTGAGAGCCAGCAGACGGCCAGAACCGCTGCAAGGGGTGGGTGCTCGCCATGCTCGGGCTTGCAGCCCTGTGCGTGGCTCCGCTCCCGCTACGCGCCCTTGCAGCGAACCATGGCCCCCCGCTCAAATGGCTCTCAAGCGAAGGCGGCTCCGAAGACAGGGATTAAGGGCAGACTCCCGATCTAGTTCAGGTACCCACACCTAGACCAATGTGGATAGACGCTGCATCCTTGAAGCAGCGTGCGAGCTTAAACCCTCCGGGGGATGGTTTAGGCGAGCCGTGGCTGTTCACCATTGGGGGCAAAATGCCGCTACGAGATTACGAGGACGAGGTGCGAGGCGCACCCGATCCGCAACGACCGGCCACAGACCATAACAACCAAAAGAAGCAAGCGACGCCTCGCCGCGTGCTAACAACGCTCATCGTCGTCACCATCGTTACAATCTACTACGTGATGGCAATACAATGACAAAGGCTATCACTCTTTTTTCGACCTCTCATCCCGTCTGTGCAACAAGCGCCTTAGTATCAACCAAGCACCGAATGCGGACAAATGCAGAAGAATCTCGTATTCAGCGGCGACCTTTGTCGTTTGGATGGCTACCCATGCTTTTCCGAGAATGATGCCACCATAGTATGTCACCGCAATCGCTTCAATCCACTCCCCTGCGCGAAGGACACTAGAAACGTCCCAATTGGCCTTCGCTATTGTTGAGCTGATACTTTTTATTGCGGCGAGCTGATTGCGCAGAAGCACAACACCAATTCGGCGGCGCATCCGATCTACCCGTCGATCCATCTCTTTTATCGCTACATGTACTATACCGACCTGACGGGTCACAAAATCCTGATAGCTCTCAAAGCCTGGAATATTGCCAAATTTCATTGAAGCAACTTGGGCATTCATCTCGTCGATATGACGGTTAGCACTTGAAAGTCTATAGGACAGGCCGCTTTCAATATCTCGGCCAACTTGATCTATTCTATTGCTGATAAACTCAGAGAAGCCCTTGTTGCCGATGTTTTCTTCGGCGAAAGACAAGACAGAACCAAGGCGCTTTATCTCTTCACTAACCGTTGTTAGTTTTTTGTAGTCCCGCAAACTCAGACAACGGTAAGTACCTAAACGATGCAAGCGATCAATAATACGGCCAATTTGACGATAGTTTCTTCCGGGCTCAACTAAGAGCAAATATCTTATGGGCTCAGTCGCCAATGAGGTCGAGTTGATGGATTGGGTCTTTGATAGTTGGCCAATTGATGATACATAGATGGCAGAGCTATCACGAACCGTGCTTGCAACAAAATCTTTGGTCGATATCAGTTTTCCATCTTCGACTTCGTACTCTGAAGACTTAACTATAAACCAGTTCCTCTCGATAGCTGATCTGGCAGCATCGGTACTGCGAATTAGCTCGGATTCATGGGAGGGTATGATAATCCCGCGAAACTCAGCGAATTTCTTCAGTTTTGACTGCCTCGTGACAGCCAAAGTGGTTTCTGGAGCATCAAATGCAACCTCTACAATTTTCCGGTCAACTTCAGCCCAGATTTCATCGTAGAGGAAGCTCGTAGCTACTTTTGCGGAATCGCCATCGCTACTAGACCAGAATCCACTATCATCAGTATGTTCGTGGTGTTGGGGATATAGTCCCTGCAATCGACTTATGGTTGAGAGGGCCTTTGGTAGAGGCCCCTCTCGAAAAGTGTCGAGTTCATTGTCTTCGCGGGTTTTGCGCCGATCATTGTCTCTTTCAGTGTCAATAATGTGGGTTAGTTGAACGGTTCGGGACGTTCTTTGCACAATAAAAGTATGATGAATGAGGCGCTCGGATAGGCCGGATATGATCCGATAATCTTCTTCGGTAAAACTTTGATGACGCCCCTCGTGTTTGATCCATTTCTGACAGCGATCGGACAAATGGGTCATAAAACGATACGTCAGCTTGTCATTGTACTTATAAATGGATTCGATATCGGAATGAAGTTTGTTGTGATTGGTAGGATCGTCCGTATCGGATTGCGCTAGCCAGTCATTTTCGAGCCACCACGCCTGATACCTCACTACTGAGTTTGGACTGCAGAGAGATGATGGGCGTTGATGGGAGGCATCGCGGATGTCGGGATACTGCTCAGTGAAGTCATTGTACGGCTGGCGAGTAAATGTCATCAAATTGTAATCTCCAGAGCAATCACAAGTGATACAATGGCGTAGTTGCTAAAATGAATAGGAGGATGATCATGAGCTTTAGTAATAAAATGGAAGATCATTGTGGTGGGTATGCGGATATAGAAACCAGAAGAACCATTCAGCGAGCGGAAATAGCAATGCAGAATGCCGAAGCGGTCGCGCGGAGCGCGAAGAAGCCAGAGAGCATGATAGATGTGGCGCAGGCGGTAGCAATCGGTGTTAGCTGTGCGAGCAGCCAAGCGGTGAGAAGCTAGTAGCAAGATGGGCGGGGTTGCGTGACGGTTGCATGGGCTCGAGCAAGTTTGATTTACAGCTCTCGGAAAGGTCATTGTCGTCATTATAATTTTTGCGCCTAGGTCACCTTTCAATCTCGGGGTCGATTCTTGGGTCAAGCCGCTCAGGATCGTGCCCATAAAGATCATCGCGGCTGAAATCCTGCGAACCGGCGATGCCCGGTTCGCGGCCTGCGGGGTCGTCGCGGTTCCACTCCTGCATGATCGCAGGCGTTACCTTCTCGCCAAACCATCCCTTCTCAACGACTTCTTGTCTGATACTGTTGACGGCGAAGCCCATTTCCTTTGCGGCAGCATCAAGCACGCTGCGCACCGCCGAACGCTCTTGCACTTCCCGGTCGACGTCGTCTTTCGCTGCCATGGTCCACGCCCCCGCCGCTACGCCCACAGTTGAAGCTATCTTGGCGCATCCCCCGCCTTGCGTCACCCGCAAGGATGCGCCGCTGGTGCGGTTTTCGCCCATGCCGGGCGATACGTGGTCGCTAGGCGATGCTTTCGAAGGCACCATGGTGTTTGGGCGATCCGGTTCCGGCAAAACCAGCGGTTCCGGTGCCGCCATGGCCCGAGCGTTCCTGCGCAGCGGCATGGGCGGAATCGTCCTGTGCGCCAAGAACGACGAGGCCGACAACTGGCGGCGCTACGCGGCCGAGACCGGCCGCAGTGGCTCTGTCATCCGCGTGGACGGCTCGGGGCGCTACCGCTTCAACTTCCTCGAATACGAGATGCAGCGCGATCATCTGGGCGCGGATGTGCTGGCGTCCAACGTGGTTTCGACCCTGCAAAGCGTGATCGAAGTGGCCACCCGCGCCGCAGGCTTGGAGGCCGGGGCGCAAGGCGATGTGTTCTGGCAGAAATCCACGCGCTTGCTGTTGATGCGCGCCGTCGATTTTCTCTATGCGACGACCGGGCGCGTGCGGCTGGGCGAGATCATCGACTTCATTGAGAGCGCGCCGACGAGCCGCGCCATGATGCAGGACGAGCAGTGGCGCGAGACGTCCTTTTTCGCGCAGACCTTCCGCGAGTTCTACGCGACCGGCGGCGGGGCGCACCCGCCCGCGCCACAGGACGTGAAGCGGCTCGATCAGTTCTGGCGGGTGTCCTTCCCGGCGATGGCCGAGAAGACCCGCTCCAACATCCTGACGACGCTGCAAACCGATCTGGAAGACCTCTTGCGCCCGAAGATGCGCACGATCTTCTCCACCGACTCCAACGTTGTGCCCGAGCTAAGCCACGAGGGCGCGGTGATCTTGCTCGACTTCCCGCTGTTCGACTGGAACGAAACGGGCGTGTTGGCGCAGATGATCTTCAAATATCTCTGGATGCGCGCCACGCAGCGCCGCAAGGCGACGGATGCCACGCGCCCGGTGTTCCTATGGGCCGACGAGTGCCAGTTGTTCCTCTCCGGCTACGACATGGAGTTTCAGAGCACGGCGCGAAGCTCGCGCACGGCGACCGTGCTCATGACGCAGAACCTGCCCAGCTTTTACAGCCGAATCGGGGGCAAGCACCCCGAGCACACCGTGAACGCGATGATGGGCAACCTGCGCACCAAGATTTTTCATAACAACGATTGCCCGACGACGAACAAATGGGCGGCGGAGCTGATCGGCAAAACGAGCGTCTGGCGCGCGTCCTTTGGTCAGAACAGCGGTTGGTCAAGCAACTACTCCGATAGCTTCTCACAGGGGCAATCGTCCGGTGAAAATTTTGGCGATAACAGGGGGAAGCACGACAGCGCGAGCTTCGGGCACAACGCTACCACCTTCTCCGGCGGCAGGAGCGAGGGCGAGAGTTACGGCCACAATTACGGCCGCAACTACAACATGTCGCAGACCCAAGGCGGCGGCATGTCCGGAGGCCGCAACTACGGGATGCAGGAGCAGCGCGACTACGCCGTTGAGCCGCACGAGTTCGCCACCGATCTTGCGACCGGCGGCGCGGCCAATGGTGGCCAGGTCACGGGCGTGGTCGTGCTTCCTGGACGAACCTTCGAGCGCAACGGCAAACACTGGATGACCATAGGTTTCCGGCAGTGAGGTGGCTTCTATCGAAGCTGCTGGGGCTGTATATCGTCGCCATTGTTGCGGTGATGGTTGTCCATCACATTCACCTTTTTCGCGAGGGCATGGCTTTCACGGAGCAAGCTTTCTTGCTCCTGCCCTACATCGGAAACATTCTCGTTGCAGGTTGGCTGCGCGAGAAGGTCGAGAGAAGCCGCAGGAGGCGTCCCAAGAGGCTCAAGGTACCCAAGCCGACCCCTGCCCCCTTGCCAGTGCCTCAGAGCGCCCCAGAGCCGCCGCAGGAGGCCAAGCCGCGCCGGTTCGCCCCGATACCCCTAGCCGAGGCCATCGAGCCGCTGACGGCGCCTACAGCGTCTGCCATGCCCGATCGGCTGCGCCAGTTCGTCTTGCGTGGCGATCGGGCCATCAACACACCGTCCGACTAGAGCGGCCTGCGTCCGCGCGCCGGTCAAGCGTTCCCGCAGGCGCAGCGCGCCGAGGACAATGCTTGAGGGGTGTGCGGACGCTCTACCGTGGTCTTGCCCCGTTCGATGCATCGAACGGGGCTGCCTCACGGCGAGTGAATCTTAACCTCGCGAAGCGAGATCGGAGGCGGTTTTGTCGAAGCGCATCGCGGTGACGACCGCAGGCGGTTGCGCCCCGTCGCCGTCGCTCCATACATGGATCGAGGCGACCCGCTTTGCGCTGATTTGTTCGGCCAGTTCGCCTAGCCCCCTGCCCTCTAGGAAGACGATTTGGCCGGTTGTGTGGCACATCAGACAGAGCGCCGTGCCGTCCGCGTTCAACTCTATCGAAATCGCCTGCATGTACGGCTCGAAGCGGGTTAGCTCATCGCTACCCGCCGCCGGCACAAATTGAAGATCGCGCACCCATCCCTTCGCGTTGCTGCGCCACGCCCGGTAGGTGCCGTCGTCTTTGTCCGCGAAGGGATCGCCCCCTATGCCGCTCCATGTGTCAGCGCTCATAGTCTGGCTCCCTGCCCTTCTCGGACGGGCTTAGCCCGTCAAGGAGGTCTTTGGCATACTCCCTCGCATGGGCGATGAATTCTGCCGTCAGATCACTTCGCGTCTCGCGGATGCGGTCAAACTGGTGGCGCAACGAGTTGCGCCACTGGACGCCCTTGAGGGCTTCCACCCGATCCGCGAGCCAGCCGCGCAGGCCGTCGAACTCACGATGGAAGGCAAAGCCGATGTTCGGCGTTGCTTCGCGCTCGATTTTCTGAGCGGCAAGTGTGCGGTGATCGATGCGCTCGGCATGCCCCGCTTCATCGAGGAAGTCGTTGCAGATCGCCGCCCAACCCGCGCGCCACGCGGCTAGGTGCGTGCCCTTCTCTTCTAACAGCGCCTCGTCAAGCTGCCCCGCTTGTTCGAGGGCGTAGACCCGCCGCAGAACGGCCGGGTTGTCTTGCAGATCGCGCGCCACCTTCCCGAAGCTATCGCCTTCGATCCGACGTGTTGTGACCAAGCAGTGACAGTGCGGATGTTCGCCCCCATCGCTGGCCGGGATGTTGTGAATGCACAGATCGACGGCCAGTCCTTCCGCGACGAAGGTGCGCCGCGCGAAGGTTTCAGCAAGGCGCACCCTGTCCGCGTGGCTCAGTTCGCGCGGCAGCGCTAGTTCAATCTCGAAGGCCGGTTGCGCGTCCTTGCGCTTGTTGACCCGCTCCACTTCGTTCCAGAGGGCCGCCCGGTCGCGCAGGTGTTCCGGCGCGCCCTCAGGCAGCAGTAAGGCAGCATGCTGCACCTGCCCCGCCTTGTGGCGGAAATCGAATGTCTGGCCTTGGCGTTCATCGCGTAGCTTTTCCCCTGCCCTGTACGCGGCAGCGGCTACGCTGGAGCGCCCCTCGGACCGCTTCACGAACCGGGCATGTAGATGGTAGATCGCCATGCTTCACCATAGCACGAGCGTCCCCGTCAGTCACTTTCATTCACTTATGCATCGCTGCGCGACGCGAATGGCGCTCCTTCGGGATAACTCGGCGATAAGATTTGACGTGAACCGGTGCGCACCGCATCATAAACCTGCAAATGAGCCGGTGCGCACCACCTAAATGATACGGCCATGACACAGGGGCAGAGCCATGAAAATGACACCGAAGCAGGCCGCTGATTGTGCGGGCGTCAGCAAGTCAACGATCACCCGTGCGATCAAGTCTGGCAAGCTAAGCTCGACCGTTGACGATGACGGGGTGAACCAGATCGACGGTAGCGAACTGGCACGATGGGCAGAGGGCAGGGGGAAGACTATCAACCTGCCCGATGGTGCGGCTGCACCACCTGCGCCAGTGCGCACCGCGTTAGATGAACCGGTGCGCACCACCCCAAATGACACGGGTGAAGCGCGGGTTTTGAGCGTGCAGGTGGAGCAGATGCAAGCACGGATCGATTTGCTCATGTCCGAGCGGGACGATCTGCGCCAACGCCTCGATAGATCGGAGCAGGAGCGCAGCGAGGCGCAAACGAAGTTGACTGCTTTGCTGACTGATCAACGCCCCGATTCCGAAGCGGAGACGCTTAAGCGTAGGCGTTGGCTCTTGTGGAGCGCTGTAGCACTCTAAGGTCGGTGTCATAGCGAAGAGCGACCATGGCAAAACGGATTCTTCGGCAAGCGGACCTTTCAGAGCCGGAGCGGCTCAAACGCAGGCAAGACTTCGTTGCGAAGTTCCCCGATGCCACGAAGCATAACGGGGCGCAGCTTGACCGGATCATCGACCACACAGCGAGGCTCATTGAGAGGGGAGCACCCAAGCCTCGGCGCTGGGTATGGCGGGCGCTTTTTGTGGTGACGCTTGTGGCCGTAGTCGCAGTGGTTGCGCAAGGCTAGGCTCGTGGGTCAGTCCCGGTGCACCTTTTGCTCCATGTATCCCTTGAGCACGGCATTCATGAGCGTCTGATAACCCTTGCCATGGCTTCGGTACCAACCCAGCACTTCGGCATCGACCCGCAGCGTGATTTGCTTCTTGGTCTCGGGTAGGGAGAGCGTCACCGTGTCCTCCCAGCCTTCATAGGTCTGGGCCGCGTCAGGATCGTCGGCGCGGGCACGTGCGGCTTCCGCGTCGTCCAGCATCTCGATTTGATGGCCCCCGCGTGCGGCGCGCTTCGCTGCCAGTTCGTCAGCCGAAAAGCTCACGGTATCGTCGGATGTGTCGTTCATCTGCCCGATGTGCGGATATGATCCGCACCCTCTCTCCGCGCCATGTCCATACTACGAGAAAGAAGCGGTCGGCCAAGCGGCCTACCGTCACCCACCGGTCTTCGCCATCGCGCGGCGAATGATAGTGATACACCGGCTCCGTCTCAAAAAGCGCCTGCGCATCAACGAAGTCGATGCCGTGGCGCTTCTTGTTGATCTGGTTCTTCTTCTCGCTCCACTCAAATTCCAATGTAACCCCAAAATGTAACTACATCAACTAAATTCAGCATCTGTTCCCGGTGGTCAGCCATGGCCTCACCGCAGGCGTGAAATCGTGCTGTGCGCCACGCCCATGTCCTTGGCAATGGCGCGACAACTGTCACCTTGTGCCAGGCGGTCGAGCGCCACTGCCCGCTGGTGTGCCGTCAGCTTTGGTTTCGGCCCGAACTTCACCCCTCGCGCCTTGGCGGCGGTGCGCCCGTCATTGGCGCGGCGAGTGATCCGCTCGCGCTCGTCCTCGGCAAGCGCGGAGAGGAAGGCAAGGATGCCCTTGCCCATGGGGGTCGTCAGATCGAGCCACGGCTTGTCCAGCACCTTCACCGTCGCGCTGCGTTCGGCCACCCGCTGGATGATCGTGATTCCATCCATCATCGAGCGCGTTGCGCGATCCCATTCCGCGATCACGAACACATCGCCCGTGCCAAGCGCGTCAATGGCCTTCTCTAGCTGCGGGCGACCCTTCACGGTCTGCGCCGTCGCCTTCTCGCGGAAGATGCGATCCGCACCGGCAGCGTTCAGCGCACCGATCTGCCGATCAAGGCTCT
>RZWH01000015.1 GCA_004005435.1 Rhodobacteraceae bacterium CCMM004
GCTCCACGGCCTGCCGCTTGAACTCGTCCGGAAAGTACCGGCGCTTCTTCTTCTCCATCGGACACTCCTTCCGTTGGCCCGAAGGCCTAACATGGGTGTCCACTCAATCGGGGCAGGATCATAGTTAACTCTCAGCCCAACGCGGGGCCGAAGGTCTCCACCACGATGTCGGCCATGGCCTGGCTGCCCTCGGTATTGAGATGCAGGTCGTCGTAGAAATGCCGTGGGTCGCCCATGGCCACTTCCAAGTCCACGAGCGGCACGCGGCACAGGCCCGCCACCTCGCGCAGGATGGTGTTGTTGGCGCTGCGCGAGGCGATCAGGGCGTCGTAGGACTCGCCGCCGTCGGTGTGGCGCTTGCGATACCACGGCAAGCGCTCGTACCCGCGGCGCACGTAGGGCGTGGTGGCGAAAAACAGGTGGATCCCGAAGGCATCGGCCGTGCGCGCCATCGCCTTGAGCGTCATGCGCAGCTGTGCGGGCGAGGGGTGCCAGGGCGCCGCCGGCTCCAGCGGCGCCTTGCGGGCCGGCAGGATTGGCGAATAGCGCTGGCTGCCCATGTTCCAGAAGCCGTCGTCGTCGCGCATCGACAGCACGTCGTTGGACGGCAGCACGTGCAGGACGGCGGCGCCCTCCCGCGGTCCGATCTTGTTGATGATCGTGTCGAACAGATTGAGCGAGGTGGACCCTGAATAGCCGCCGTTGAGCACCCGCCGCGCGATGCCGCGCGCCGCCAGCCCCTGGCCGATGCGATCGGCGACGCGCTGCCCCTGCGGCACGAAGGCGGATTCCACCAGGCTGTCGCCCAACACGTAGAGCGGCCGCGCGGCGCCCGGCGCGCGCGCCGGATCGGCGTCCGCGTCGGGGTCGCACACGAACCCATCGGCATCGGTGGTGATGGTGTAATCCGTATCCGGCAGCGTCCCGTTTGTCAGCTCCAGATACTCCGGCGTGGGCCGCATGATACGAACGCCCTCTGCGCCGAACTCCTTGATCCTGATATGACGTTTACGCATGTGATCTCGACTCTTTGACCAGGCGTCCCTTATGCTGTCCGAGCGAGGTCCGGGGAATAACCGAAGACGTCGAAATCGGCGGCGTAGCGCTTACGCACCAGCGCCACGAGATCATCGGTCCAGTATTCGGCCAGGCGCTGGGCGGCCGACGTGCTGGACGGGGAGGCGTTCACGTCCACCGCCCCTTCCGCGGGCGGCGCGCCGAAGATGCGCATGTGGATGCGCACGAAGTCGGCGGCGAAGCTCTCCTGACGGCCCACCATGTGGTAGTCCACCACGCTGGTCATGGCGTCGTCGGCCTGTACACGCCAATGGTTATTCTGCTGCTTGGAGGTCTGGGTGCAGATGGTGCGCACAAACTCCTCGAAGGTGGGTTCGTACCCCTGCTTGCGGCCCATGGCGCGGATCAGCTCCTTGTAGGGGCGCGTGCTGTGGGCCTTGATCCGGTCGAGATAGCACGACAGCAGCCGCGAGTAGGGATTGCGCACGAAGGTGAAGCGGAAGAACTCCTCCCCCGTCAGCACCCGTTCGAGGTCGTCGGCATGGAGCTGGTAGGGCGAGATTAGCGGCGACATGTTGCGGTCGTGGACCGAGGGCACGGCCCGCACGAAGGTCCCGGCGATCTCGCGCTCGTAGAGCATCGCCTTGACCGAGGAATTGGCCGCCTTGCCCACCGCGTGGAACATGTAACGATGGGCCATGGAGATGTAGGTGTGCATGTCAAAATCCGACCGCGACTTTGTGCTGAGAATGGCGTCGAGCATGGCGGCCCCCATTGATCCCTTTTTGATACGGGAGGGTTGAATGCCGAAGTCCCGTGTAAGGCAAGGGAAAAGTTGCCGATGCACGGTGTGCGCGACGAACCTTCCTTGACACGACCCGGGGGCTGCAAGATAGTCCCGTGTCGTGTCCGAGACGTCGGCCGTACCACGCTGTGCGGGGCCTCATGCCGACGCGCCCCATACTCGAGATGACGATGCCCGAGACCCGCCCCAACCTGGTGTCGCCCCCGACATTGGACAGCCCCGTCGATGTCGACACCCTGCGCGGCACGGCCGCGGGCCGTGGACGGCTCTTGGTGGATTACGGGATATGGGCGGCGTCCTATTTCGCTCCGCACTCGCTCTCGCGGCCCGTGGACTGGACGGCCAACCCCACGGGGAACCGGTCTTGGGCGTTCTTGCTGCACAGCTTCTCGTTCGTGCCCGACCTGTTGGCCCACGACGCGGCGCTGGGGGGAACGCGGGGCCGCGACTTATCCTGGGCGCTGATGACGGACTGGTGGGCGGCCCATGGCGATCTATGTGCCGAGCCGCCGATGGCCTGGCACGACCATGCTACCGCCCTTCGGGCCCACAATTGGATGCTCGTGGCCCAGCGGCTGCGGGAGGACGCGCCGTCCACCGGCGCCGACGGGGACGACGCACCCCACGCCCTACCCCAGGACACCTGGCACGCCATGGCCGCGCGTCATGCCGAAGCCTTGGCCGATCCCGCGCGCTACAGCCGCGGCACCAACCATGGCTTCGACCAGTCGATGGTGCTCTACGAACTGGCCGCCGACGCTGCCTTCGATGCCGTCCCGGAGCTGCGCGGTACCTGGGGCGACGTCGCTGTCGCGCGCATCGCCCACGAGATCGGCACCGCCTTCGGCGCCGACCACGGCCACCGCGAAAACAGCGTGCTATACCACGAGTTCGGCCTCATCCAGTTGCTGCGCGTGCAGGCGCTGCGCACCCGCCTGGCCGAGGTCGCCGGACTGCCGCCGCTGTCCGACCAGGCCGCGCTGATCGACCGCGCCACCCTGGTTATGGCCCATATGATCGGACCCGACACGACTTTCCCCCTGATCGGGGACACCGTCCGCAAGACACCCTCCGACATCTTCCGCACCCATCCCCTGCCGCCGAGTTACCCGGCCTACGATTTCGCGCGCACGGGCGGAGAGCGCGGCGCAGCTCCGGGCGACCGAGGCCTGGTGTGCCGCGAAACCGGCTGGTTCGCCATGCGCTCGGACTGGGGCGACGGCTTGGCCGTCTCGCTACTGGGGCGCTGCGGATACCGCTCGCCCTACCACCGCCAGGACGACGACCAGAGCTTCACGCTCAAGGGGTGGGCCGAGGACTGGATCATCGACGGCGGCTTGCTGTCCTACGAAGAAAAGACCCCGATGCGGCGCTACATGCGCTCCTGGAAGGCGCATTCGCTGTCGGCGCCCACCGGGGTGGAGGCCGCGCGCGACCTGGACGCCACGGGTGCCGCAGCCCGGATCACCACGGTGGTGCAGCGCCCCAAGCGTCTGGTGCTGGGCACCGCGAGTCGGCTCTTCGGGGACTACGTTACCACCCGCGACTTCGAGATCGCCCGCCAGAAGCCCGAGGACGGGCGCCTGAGCGTCGTGCTGACCGACACCCTGATCCCCGGCACCGACGCCGCGCTGGCCTCGCGCATGGCCCTGCGCGCCAAGGGGGCGGCCACCTACGTCACCCGTTTCCTGCTGCCCGACGACAAGCGTATCGCCATCGACGCTGCCGAGGCCGAGGTGCGCATCGCGGGCACGCGTGCAACGCTGGTCCTGTCGATACAAGCCGCGGTGCCCCCTGGCGACATCCGCGTGCTGCGCGCGGTGCCCGAGACCGACCCCGAAGGGCCCGACGCCTGGCGCAGCCGCGTCTTCGGAGAGGCCGAACCGGCCCAGGTCCTAGAGATCGCCCACACCACGTTGGCGCTCCAGGCCCGTTACGAGCTGCGCTTCGAGCCAGTGTGACGGGCGGCTCGAGACATGGGAGAAATGATGCGAGGTAGTGGCCTAACGATGGGTCGCATCGGTATTTGTGATTGATGTCCCCACGTGGTGTTTCTAGGACATATCTCAGCATTAAATGACGAAAGGATACGACGTGAAAGCTTTGCACGACCTCGGGGTAGCGCATCGGTACTGGGCACGGAGTGGAAACGCGTTGCTCTGCTTCCTGCCCAATGCTGACGCGGAAACCCCCGCCCCCGCCTATGCTTGGGAGAGCTGGAAACCGCGGTTGCAGGGGGTCGACCTGCTCTATCTCGCGGACCCCTACCTCATCCTCGACGGCGACGTGCCGATCACCGGCTCCTGGTTCGTGAACCCCGAGACCGGGGCCTCGATCCTGCCTGACATCGCCCAGGCGGTGAACATCCTGGCGCGGCGCAAGGGCTACGGCCGCGTGGTCTTCTATGGCTCCGGCATGGGGGGCTACGCGGCGCTCGTGCTGGGCAGCTTCATCCGGCACGGCCACGTAATCGCCGAGCGCCCGCAGATCCACTTGGACGCCGACCCGCGGGCCCGCGCGATCCTGGCGGCGCACGGCTACCCGACCAACGTGCCCACGATCACCGAACTCGCCAAGAACGGCTTCGGACGCGCCGCGCGGGTGACGCTGATCGCGTCGATGTACGACGCCGATCACCTGGACAACCACACCGCCCCGCTGATCGAGGAGCTGCGCACCTCGGAGCGCCGCGCGACTGGCGCGACCTTCGAGATCGTCTACTACGATATCCCGAGCACGGACGAGGACGACGCCACCCTGGCGATCAACCGGGCACGTCCTCACCTCGCGGCGGCCGGACTGCTCGACTTGCGGCCCGCGCCCACGGCAGACGGTGCCGAAGAAAAGGTGCTCGTAGACGCGCCATGAGCCCCAAGTCTACTACCACCCCCACCGCGGCGCCGAGCAGCGCACACGTCATGGAATACGTGCGGCTGCTCGACACCGCGCAGCGGGCGCTGAGCGCCGAGGACGAGGGCCTTCTGATCACGGCGCTCGAGGATCCCGAGTTGAGCCTCGCGGACCGCCAGACGCTGGCGCTGCTGCTAGCGCGCGCGGGGCGCGTGGCGGTGCCCGCGCTGGCCGCCGAGACGCTGGCGCGTGATTTCTCCGCGGCGGGGCTGCCGGTGGCCGAGACGTTGCAACGCGTGATGGGCCACGGCGCGCTGATGCGCGAGGGGGTGCTGATTCCCACACGCCGCGCGCCGCGCACCCGCGCCGTCCCGAACCGGGTGCTGAGCTTCTACCACGCCACCCAGCCCTACCATTCCTCGGGTTACGCCATGCGCACCCATGCGCTCGCCCAGGCCGGGCTCGCGCACGGGCGCTGGACGTACCGCCACCACGGGCGCATCGGCTATCCGTGGGACGTGCGCGGCAAGCACCGCAACCCCACCGAGCGCCGGGTCGAGGTGGACGGGGTCGGCTATCTCAACGACCGCGGGCATGCCTTGGCGCGCGGCGACCTCAAGACCTACGTACACATGGCCACCACCGGCATCCGCCGCGCCATCTACCTGGAGCGGCCCTCGGTGGTGCATGCAGCCTCGGCGCAGGTGAACGCCCTGCCCGCCCTGGTGGCGGCGCGCGAGATGGGGGTGCCCTTCGTCTACGAGGTGCGCGGCCTTTGGGAGGTCACCGCCGCCATGGGCTGCAAGGGCTGGGAGGACACGGAGGTCTTCCGCACCGACTTCGACATCGAGAGCACGCTGGCGCGCGAGGCCGACGGCGTGATCGCCATCACCGAGGGCGTGCGCCGCGAGCTGATCGCGCGCGGGGTCGAGGCCGACCGCATCGTCCTGTCGCCCAACGCGGTGAGCCCCGACGCGCTGGCTGACCTGCCCCCCGACCCGGGGCTCGTGGCGGCGTTGGGCCTCGATCCCGCGCTGCCCACCATCGGCTACATCGGCTCATTCGTAGAATACGAGGGGCTGGTGCTCCTGCTGGACGCGGTCGAAGAGCTGCGCCGCGAGGGCCACGGGGTGAACCTGCTCCTGGTGGGGGACGGCCCCTACTTCCAGACTTTCCGCAAGATCGTGGCCGACCGCGGGTTTGAGGACGCGGTGATCCTACCCGGCCGCATTCCGCCCGAGGAGGTCGCGCGCCACTACGCGCTGGTGGACATCTGCGTCTTCCCGCGCCTGCCCTACAAGGTGTGCGAGCTGGTCTCGCCGCTCAAGCCGCTGGAGGCGCTGCTTCTGGGCAAACTCGTGATCGGCTCCTCGGTGGGCGGGGTTCGCGAGATCGTGCAGGATGAGGTCAACGGGCTGGTGTTCAAGGCGGGCAACCAGTCGGCGCTGGTGAACGTGCTGCGCCCGGCGCTGGCGGATCTGGCGCGCTTCGACGCGCTGCGCGCCAGAGGCCGGGCCTGGGTGCGGGAGAACCGGCGCTGGCATGATAACGTGGCGACGCACGAGGCGCTTTTCGATAGGGTCGCGCTGGAAGCGCGCGAAAGAGAGACTGCACAGGAGGCGCCCGCGTCCACCACTGGTGCCACCGTCCTCGAAACGACCCATACCGAAACTACGTGCACCGCACCGCCCGCATTGGGCGAACGCCCGCTCCGGGCGGGGCAGCTGGTGAGCCTCTCCGCCCCCAGGACGCCCCCGAACGGGGATGCGGGACCCGCAGCCATGGCGCCGATCTTCCGGTTGCGCTACCGGATGGCCGCTGGCGGGATGCGCCAGGACCGCCATTCCGCGCGCTACGGCGCCGCCGACCGCGCCGCGACGCTGGACGTGTACGCCCCCCGCAACGCCGTGGCCCTAGTGGAGGCTAGCTGTTCCAGCGGCGCCCCCGTCGCGGTGGACCTGTCCCCGCGCGAAACGTTCTACACCCGCCCCGACATCCGGCTGCTGCCCTTGTCGCGGCCCCATACGCTCTCGGCCCAGCCGCTGACCTCGGGCCCGCTGGTGGTGGAGCCGCACCAGAGCTACCGCGTGGTGCTCGACGTGGTGGCGCCCGCATTGATCCGCGACCATGCCGTGGTGGGCATCTTTTTCGACGGGCTCGACCGCGCCGGGGTCGAAGGCGGCACCGGCCTGCCCCCGCTCAGCAATGCCGACGGCACGGGCTACGTCTACCTGTCCACCGAGCCCGGCCGGCAGGAGGTCACCTTCGAGGTCCCCGAGGGCTGCACCAGCATCCAGGTGATGACCCGCCTGTGGTCGGCTAAGCCGCTCGATCCGCCGCAGGTGGAAGCGCGCATGACGATGCTGAACGAAACCGGGGAGGAGGTCGCCTTAGGCGCTCTCTACGACACCAAGGAGCTCGCCGCCGGCAAGTGTGAGACGCTGCCGCTGGTCAAGGAGCCCGTAGGCTGCCGCGCGCAGCTGCGCGTCGGGCAGGAGTACCGCGTGGACTTCACCGCCCACCTGGCCGACCTGGAGGCCCCGCCCCCTCCGGCACGCGCGCGGGGGGGGGTGATCGCGTTCCTCTTCCACGACGACGAGACCGGCGCGGTGGTGCGTCACCCCAAGATGCGCTGGTCCGAAAGCCTGGCGTGCAACTACACCTACTTCGGCCACACGGCGCCCGAACACGTGGTCTTCACCGCACCCGAGGGCGCCGGCGAGGTCACCATCCGGCTCCAGACCTGGACGGCCAAGGACGGCACGCTCCTGGTGCCCCGCTTCCTGCCGCTGCAACGCCTTGCCGGGCACCACGCTGCCTATGCGCCCGAAATCGACCGATCGCGGGTCAATGTGCTGCTCTATGCCGATCTGAACGTGAACATCGTGGATGGCTCCACGGTGTGGCTGATCTCCATGGCCACGGCGCTGTCGCACGTGCCGAACGTGATGGTCCACGTCGTGCTGCGCCACACACTGTCGTCGAGTACCTTCGTCGACGACCTGACGCGGTTGCCGAGCTGCCGCTTGATCGACCCGGTGAGCCACCTGGGCAACGTCTCTGGCTTCACCTCGGCCGAGATGCCCGACGTGATCGACCGGCTCGACCGCGAGATGGGCGGCGTCGACTACCTGGTGGTGCGCGGCCTGGACGTGAACCGCGCGCTGTCGGCGCGCCCGCGCCTGCACGGGCGCCTGGCGCCCTACCTGACCGACATCCCGCAGACCGATGAGACGCTCACCGACGACGCGCGCGACCAAATCGAGTTGATCTTCCGCCGCGCGGGGCCGATCCTGTTGCAGAGCGAATGGCTCATCGACTTCGTGGCCGAGCGCTTCCCGGCCCATGCCGGGCGCATCGTGCGGCTGCCGCCGATGCTGCCCGCGCCGGTGGCCGCCCAGCCCGCCCGGGCCGGGGGGCTCGACGTGAAGGCCGCGCTGGCGCGGACCGAGGTGGGGGCGGATGCGGATGGCTCGGGCGCGCGCCCGCGCTCCATCGTCTACGCCGGCAAGATGGCGCCCGAATGGGGCATCCGGGAGATGTTCGCGGCCTTCGACTCCCTACGCGCCGACTGGCCCGAACTGGAGCTGCACGTCCTGGGGGCCAAGATCCACGACCCGCCCGAGGACCCCGACTTCAAACCCCAGATCCTGGCGCGTCTGACCGGGGGCAACGGTGTCACTTGGCAGCGCAACCTGGACCGCCAGACCGTGATGGCGCTGCTCGGGCGGCACACGGTGGGGTGGTGCTGGCGCGACCCGGAGTTCGAGAACGGCAACCTGGAGCTGTCGACGAAGCTGCTCGAATACGGCCAAGTAGGACTGCCCGCGATCCTCACGCGCACCGATCGCTACGAGGCCTTCCTGGGCGCCGACTACCCGTTCCTGGCCGACGACGAGGGGCAGACCGTGCACGTGCTGCGCCGCGCGTTGTCGGACGAGCGCGCGCGCGCCACCGCCATGGCCCGGCTGGAAAGCGCCGTGGCCCCACACCAAGTGGCCGACGTGGCCGCGCGCCACATCGCCCCCGCCTTGCCCGCCCCCGCCCGTGCAGCGCGCACGGCCCGGCCGGGCCGTGCGCGTAGCGTGCTGGTGGCCAGCCACGACCTGAAGTTCCTGGGCGACGTCGAGGCGCATCTGATCGCCACCGGCACCGAGGTCCTGATCGACGCCTGGGGCGGCCACGACCGGCACGACGAGGATGTCTCCCGCGAGCTCCTGGCGCGCTCGGACACGATCCTGTGCGAATGGGCTCTGGGCAACCTGGAATGGTACGCGCGCGAGAAGCTGCCGGGCCAGCGCCTGGTGGCGCGCGTCCACGCCCAGGAGCTCTTCACCGAGCGCATGGGCGCCATCGACTGGAACGCGGTGGACGCGGCGATCTTCGTGAGCGAAGGCTACCGCGACATTGCGGTGCGCGAGCATAGGCTCGACCCGGCGCGCTGCCATGTGGTGCCCAACGGGGTGAACCTGGACTGGTTCGCCGCCCCCGCGCCGCGCAACCAGACGCGGGTCATGGGGATGGTGGGGATTGTACCCTGGCTCAAGCGGCCCGACCGCGCTATTGAGATCCTGCGCCGGGTGCGCGCCGAGGATCCGCGCTGGCGCTTGTCGATCCGTGGCAAGATGCCGGGGGAGTATTCGTGGATGAAGAACCGCCCCGAGGAGGCGGCGCTCTATGTCGACGCGATGCAGCGGGTGCTGCGCGACCCGGGCCTGGCGGGGGCGGTGTCCTTCGACGGCCACGGCCATGACATCCCCACCTGGGCCGCGCGAGTGGACGTGATGCTGTCCACCAGCGACCGCGAAAGCTTCCACCTGGCGGTGGCCGAGGGCGCGGCCTGCGGGGCGCTGCCGGTGGTGCTGCCGTGGGAGGGGGCCGAGACGCTCTATCCCGCCGACTGGATCTGCGCCGACGAGGAAGCCGCGGCCGCGCGCATCCTGCGTCTATCGCGGCTTTCGAGCGTCAAGCGCGAGGCCGCCCGCGCCGAGGCCCGCGCCGCCATCGCCACCCGCTACGACGCCCAGGCCGTCGCCCGCGCCATTGAAACTCTGCTGTTCCCCGGCACGGCCACGAGCGAGGAGAGGATGGCCGGGCCAACGGCCTCCCCATAATTGGCCCAGCAGCCCCGAACGTGCATATCTGGGCGCCTTAGGTGTTTAGTCCCGGTATCTTATGGATCGAATCAACGATGAATCGATCTGACTTTGAAGTCCAGATTTTGCAGAGGTACTCATAGGGCGTGAGGCCGCTGAGGGTCTTGAGGCGGCGGGCGAAGTTGTATGCATTGAGGAAGTCCGCGAGGTGGCTGCGAAGCTGCTTGTGGTTGTCGTAGTGGTAGCGCTTGACGGTCGCGTCCTTGATCGTCCGGTTCATCCGTGCTGTGACCCCCTCTGATCATCCACGGGCCACTCCTGATCCTGCCCCGATTGAGTGGACACCCATGTTAGGCCTTCGGGCCAACGGAAGGAGTGTCCGATGGAGAAGAAGAAGCGCCGGTACTTTCCGGACGAGTTCAAGCGGCAG
>RZWH01000016.1 GCA_004005435.1 Rhodobacteraceae bacterium CCMM004
TGAGATCGTGACCAACGGCAACATGACCACGGTGCGCTACCTGCCCGGCCGCGGCGAGGGCACCGACACCCTCTACGACGTCGAGGCCCTCTTCTTCGCCGACGAAACCGTCTATCTCTGAGGGGGGGCCGTGGCCAACTGGTCTAGATAGGCGCCGTAGGCGGTGGCGCTGTGCCGCGCCGCCTGGGCCTTGAGCGCCTCGCGGTCGATCCAGCCCTGGTCGAACGCGATCTCTTCCAGGCAGCCGCATTGCAGACCCTGGCGGCTCTGCAAGGTGCGCACGAAGTTGCCGGCGTCGAGCAGCGAATCGTGCGTGCCGGTGTCGAGCCAGGCGAACCCGCGGCCCATGCGGATCACCTCCAGGCTCCGCTCGGCGCGGTAGGTGTCGAGGAGCGACACGATCTCCAACTCGCCGCGGGCCGACGGGGTCAGGTCGCGCGCGCGGGCCGGCGCCGCGCCGTCGAGGAAGTAGAGCCCGGTAACGGCGTAGTGCGAGGGTGGCACCTGGGGTTTCTCCACCAGTTCCAGCACCGTGCCGTCGGCGTCCATCCGCACCACGCCGTAGCGTTGGGGATCCTGGACCCGGGTGGCGAAGATCGTACCGCCGCCGGGCCGCGCGTCAGCGCGGTGCAGGAGCTCGGTGAGCCCGTGACCGAAGAAGATGTTGTCGCCCAGGACCAGCGCGCTGGCGGCGCCGTCGAGGAACGCCTCGGCGATGAGATAGGACTGGGCCAGGCCCTCGGGCCGGGGCTGCACCAGATAGGCGATCGAGACGCCCCACTGGCTGCCGTCGCCGAGGAAGCGGTGGAACTGCTCGCGGTCCTCGGGCCGGGTGATGACCGCGATCTCGCGGATCCCCGCCAGCATCAGCACCGACAGGGGGTAGTACACCATCGGCTTGTCGTAGACCGGGACGAGCTGTTTCGACAGGCCCTGGGTGATCGGGCTCAGACGGCTGCCGGTGCCCCCGGCCAGAACGATCCCCTTACGCGTCATGTCGGTCCCGCTCCTCCCGCACCACCTGGGCCAATCCGATCCGCCAGTCGGGCGGGTCGAGGCCGAAGGTATCCCAGGTCGCCGTGCAGTCCAGGCGCGCGTTCAGCGGCCGCTCGGCCGGGGTGGGATAGTCGGCGGTGGCGATGTCCTCGATGGTGCAGTCGCGACCGGCCTCGGCCATGATCGCGCGGGCAAAGTCCGCCCGGCTCAGGGACGGAAGGCCGGCGTAGTGATACAGCCCGGCCGTCTCGGGCCGATGCGACAGGGTGTCGGCGACCCGGCGGCAGGCATGGGCGAGGTCGGACGCCCAGACCGGCCCGCCGATCTGATCGGCGACCACGTGCAGGGTGGGCCGGGTGGCGCCGAGCCGCAGCATCGTGGTCACGAAGTTGCCGTGCGCGGCTGCGAATACCCAGGAGGCGCGCAGGATCGCCGCCCGCCCTCCTGCCGCGCGCACTGCCGCCTCTCCGGCCAGCTTGCTCCGCCCATAGGCCGAGAGGGCCCCCGTGGGGGCGTCGGGCGTCCAGGCCGCGGCGCCCGTGCCGTCGAAGACATAGTCGGTCGAGATGTGGACGAAGGGCAGGTCCCGCCGCGCCGCGACCCGGGCCGCGGCGCCGGGGGCCAGGGTGTTCAGCGCGGCGAGGGCGGGAGGTTCCGCCTCGGCGCCGTCGACGTCGGTGAAGGCCGCGGCGTTGACGACGGCCCGCGGCGCCACCCGGTCGCAGAGTGCGTCGAGCCGGGCGTCGAGGTCGGCGGGATCGGCGAGGTCCAGCGTCTCGCGCCCGGCGCAGACCGTGTCGGGGCCTGCCAAAGCTTGGGCGAGCTGTCCCGACCGGCCGAGCACCAGGAGCGTCACTGCGCCGCCTCGCGTGCGTCCATCCGGCGGCGGCACCAGTCGCGGTGGTCGAGATACCAGTCCACCGTCGCGGCGAGCCCTGCGTCCATCGGCGTCGCCGGGCGCCAGCCGAGCTCGCTCCGGATCCGGGCGGCGTCGATGCCGTAGCGCTCGTCATGGCCCGGCCGGTCGGTCACGAAGGTCACCAGATCGCCGTAGGTGCCGCCGCCGGGCCGGGGCCGCCGCGCGTCGAGGAGCGCGCAGAGGTGGCGAACCAGGTCGACGTTGCGCCACTCGTTGTCGCCGCCGACCGCGTAGGTCCGGCCGACCCGGCCGCATTCCAACACGGCGAGGAGCGCGTCCACGTGGTCCTCGACGAAAAGCCAGTCGCGCACGTTCTCGCCGCGGCCGTAAACCGGGATCGGGCGTTCCTCGAGCGCGGCGAGGATCGTCACGGGGATCAGCTTTTCCGGGTGCTGTCGGGGCCCGTAGTTGTTGGAGCAGTTGGTGATCAGCACCGGCAGGCCGTAGGTGCGGTGCCAGGCCCGGACCAGGTGGTCGCTCGCCGCCTTGGACGCGGAATAGGGACTGCTGGGCGCATAGGGGGTGTCCTCGTCGAACAGCCCTTCGGTCCCCAGCGTGCCGAAGACCTCGTCAGTCGAGACATGGACGAAGCGGAATCCGTCCGGCCGCCCCGCCGCCTCCCAATATCCGCGGGCGGCCTGGAGCAGGGTCGCGGTGCCCGCCACATTGGTGTCGACAAAGGACAGGGGGCCGTCGATGGAGCGGTCCACGTGGCTCTCGGCGGCGAGGTGAACGACGGCGGTGGGGCGGTGCCGGTCGAAGACCCGGTCGAGCGCTGCGGCGTCGCGGATGTCCACGTGGCAAAACGTGTGGGTGCCGCGGCCGGGCAGGTCCGTGAGGTTGTCGCGGGTGCCGGCGTAGGTCAGCGCGTCGACGGTGACGACGTCGCGGCCCCTGGACAGCGCTGCGCGCACCAGGGCCGACCCGATGAACCCCGCGCCGCCGGTGATCAACAGCGTCATGGGCGGGGGTCCATGGAAAACGGGGTGTCGAACGCGGCCCAGGACTCGGCGCCCGCGTCGCGCCCGGACACCGTCGGCCCGCCCTGCGGCAGCGGCCAGTCGATGGCGAGGTCGGGATCGTCCCAACGCACCGACCGCTCGCAGTCGGGCGCATAGCCGTCGCCGCAGAGGTAGGCGACCACCGTCTCGGGCACGAGCGTGACGAAGCCGTGGAGGAACCCCGCGGGGACGAAGAGCTGTCGCCCGGTTTCGGCCGACAACTCGGCGGCCGTCCAACGCCCGTAGGTGGGCGATCCGCGCCGGGCGTCCACCGCCACGTCCCAGATCGCGCCATGGGGGACATAGACCAGCTTGGCCTGGGCGCGGGGCGGCGCTTGGCAATGCAGACCGCGCAAGGTGCCGGGCACCCGGTTGAAGGACTGATTGATCTGCGCCACCGGCATGGCCAGCGCTCCGGGGCTCCACACTTCGTGGAAGTGGCCGCGAGGGTCGTCGAACCGGCGGGGGGTGAGGATCTGAACGCCGTCCAGCGCGGTATCTTGGGTCTGCATCGGTCTCCCTTCGGCCAGGCGGGGCGCGGAACTCGGCGCTACGCCTACATCTTTCCGGTCAGACA
Source organism: Rhodobacteraceae bacterium CCMM004 (assembly GCA_004005435.1). Lineage (GTDB taxonomy): Bacteria > Pseudomonadota > Alphaproteobacteria > Rhodobacterales > Rhodobacteraceae > CCMM004. Next base: position 3,494 of record RZWH01000016.1, read on the forward strand.
CGCGACCCACAGCGCGATGTTCCCCGCCGTGCTCTGCCGATAGACGCCGGCGGCCCGCAGCGCGGCGACCTTGCGGGCCAGGCCGCCCTCGTGCACCTGCGCGTAGTGGGTCAGGCAGGCCCGCGCCTCGGGGGTGAACCGATGCGCCGAGCGCGCAAGGCTGGCCAGGTTGATGCGGTTCCATCGGCGGAACCGCCCCTTGAGGATCGCGCGCAGGCGGGCCGTGCGCGCCTTGAGCGCCCGGTTGGCGCCGATGGCGTTGCGCTCGTGCTGACGGTAGTAGAGCACCGGCTCGGGGTCGTAGAGGATGCGGCCTCCTGCGCCCGACACGATCTGATAGAGCCACCAGTCGTGGGCGACGATCTGGCCCGCCTCGGCGGCGGCGGCGCGTGCCAGGGCCAGCCCGGCGCGGTTCAGCATCATCGTGTTGCCGCCCGCCATCGACTGCACCAGCGCGTTGCGAAAGCCGAAGGGGCGGGTGAAGCGGCTGGAGAGCCCCTTGGGCGTCAGCGCCTCGTCGCAGACGACGGTGCGGGCGCCGTAGAGGGTCGGCACATCGTCCGGCACCGCCGACAGCGCCGCCACCCCTCGCGCAAGCTTGTCGCTGAACCATACGTCGTCGTGGTCGCACAGCGCGACGTAGGGCGCGTCCTGCGGCGCCCGCGCCAGCAGCGACAGGAAATTCGCGGCGAACCCCTCGCCAGGCCCGACCCGATAGCGGATGCGCCGGTGCGGATGCCGTGCCTCGAAGGATTGCAGAGCCGACACTGAGGCGGGACAGGGTCCGTCGTCCGATACCTCCAGCGACCAAGCGCGGTGCGACTGTCCGGCGATGCTGGTCAGTTGCTCGGTGAGGTATTTCTCCGAGTGGTAGAGCGCAAGCAGGACCACCACCTCGTCCGGGGCGCAGACGTTCTGCGGCGCCGCGGTCGTGGCCGCCTGGCGGTCGTCGCTCACCGTCTCGTTCACCCCGATCGACCCCTTGCCGGGCACGGCCCCGCGACGGCACACCCGTGCTCTCTGTTGTGTTACCTGCGACCGGCCCGCGGGCTCAACCCCCGCGGAGTCGGTCCGCCGCCGGGCATGCGTTTTTTCATGTGCGAAAAATGCCATCATCGCGATTAAGCATACCGATGCCCCCTCTGCGGCAGATTTTTGCCTTTTATTCACCCATCTGTGCGTTGCTAACTCCACTCGCGCGCGCAAGACAGGCGACGTCGCGGGGGAGGCTGCGCGGCGTTTCGCGGTCGGCAGACGACAATTCGGGAGCGGTACACCATGTTCTTCAAGCCATACGATTCGTTTCGCAAGAACGCCGGAGAGAGTTGGAGCTACTCCGAAAGCAACGGCATCATGCGGTTCGAGGTGCGCGACGGGGACTACTACAACGCGCCGCCCAACGCCGATCCCTTCAACGACGTGGCGCTGGACCGTAACCGCAGCGAAGTCGGGTCGATGCGCGCGCTCACCAATGAGCGCCTGTTCACCCTTGAGTTCGACTTCCTCGTCGAATCGGGTGCGCAGAACAACGCCGCCTGGCTGTCGCTGGTGCAGTTCCAGCGGACCGAGGATCGCAATGCCGACGGCGACCCCGTCGAGGTGACGCTTGGGCCGCCGCTGTCCATCGGGATGCGAGGCGAGTATCTGACCGTCTCTGGCCGGACCGACCCGAACGCGGTGACCACCGGACTGCCCCCCGCCATCTCGCTCAACGGCCACAACGAGCTGATGTATCAGTCCAGCACGCCGCTGACGCGAGATGCCTGGCACTCGGTCAAGCTGGAGGTGATCTTCGACTCCGACCCCAACGGCAAGGGGATGCTCAAGATCACCATCGACGGTCAGGTGGTCGTCGATTACCAGGGGCCCATCGGCTACAACGACTTAGTCGGCCCCTATCTTCAGCTCGGGGTCTATCGTGCTGCGACAACCGAGACCATGGCCGCCCAGTACCGCGACGTGACGATGGTTGCGGACGGACTGCCCCCGCCGATGGAGGGCACCAACGGCAACGACACCATCACTGCGAACAACCTCGGCTTCTGGGAAGACGAGATCCTGCGCGGTTTTGCCGGAGACGACATCCTCGACGGCGGCTGGGGCGACGACACGATGTATGGCGGCACCGGTAACGACTACTACGTCGTCGACCGGGTCGGAGACGTCGTCAGCGAGGCGGGCGGCGGCGGCATCGACCTGGTGCGCAGCTACGTCTCCTACACCCTGCCCGACGATGTCGAGAACATCATCTTGTGGGATACCGCCAACATCAACGCCACCGGCAACGCGATGGACAACCGGATCAACGGCAACCGGGGCGACAACCTCCTGCGCGGTCTTGGGGGCAAGGACACCATCATCGGCGACGCGGGCAACGACACGGTCGAAGGCGGCGACGGCGAGGATCAGCTCTTTGGCGGCACCGGCGCGGATTCGGTGTCCGGCGGGGCCGACGCGGACCGGCTGTTCGGCGAGGACGGCGACGACACGCTGGACGGCGGCAGCGGCAACGACACGCTCGAAGGCGGCGCCGGAACCGACCGCTTGATCGGCGGGCCGGGCGACGATCAATATGTGATCGAAAGCGCCGGCGATACCGCCATCGAGAAGGCCAACGAGGGAACCGACACCGTCCGCGCGGCCGTGAGCTACGACCCCGGTGCGACGAACCACATCGAGGTCATCAACACCACCGACCAATCCGGCACCGCGCCCATCGACCTGTGGGGGACGGACGGCGCGAACGTGATCCGCGGCAACGACGGCGTGAACACGCTCACCGGCCGGGGCGGCAACGACGAAATCTACGGCGCCGGCGGTGCGGACCAGATCGACGGCGACAGCGGCAACGACCGGCTCTACGGCGACGACGGCAACGACACCCTCAGGGGCGGCATCGGCGACGACCAACTCCAGGGCGGCAACGGCCGCGACAGCCTCGAAGGCGCCGGTGGCCGCGACTCGCTCTACGGCGGCAACGATGCCGACACGCTCGACGGGGGCGCGGACGCGGACCAGCTCTACGGCAACAACGGCGCCGACTCACTGCTTGGCGGCGACGGCGCCGACAGCCTGTATGGCGGCGACGACAACGACACCCTGCGCGGCGGCGCCAACGACGACCAACTCCGCGGCGAGGGCGGTGACGACTGGCTCTACGGCGACACCGGCGACGACGTCTTCTTCGGCGGCAGCGGCAACGACACGATGACCGGCGGCTCCGGCGACGACACCTACCTGGTCGAGGACACCGGCGACGTGGTGGTCGAGGCCCTGGGCGGCGGCAACGACACCGTCCGCACCTCCGTCTCCTTCGACGCGGGTGCCGCGAACCATGTCGAGACGATCAATGCGGCCGACCGGCTGAGCACCGTGCGGCTCGACATCGGCGGAACCGACCAGGCCAACACCATCCGCGGCAGCGCCGGTGCGAACACCCTGCTCGGACGCGGCGGCAACGACGTGATGTTCGGCTACGAGGGCGACGACACGATGGACGGCGGTGCCGGCGACGACGCGCTCTACGCCGGAACGGGCAAGGATGTCCTGTCGGGCGGGTCGGGCAACGACACCTACCACGTGGACGGCGCCGGCACGGTGGTGAACGAAGCGGCCGGCGCCGGTTTCGACACCGTCCGCACGACGGTCAGCGTGGTGCTGCCCGATGCATCCGAGGTCGAGGTGGTGCGCGTCTCGAACCAGACCACCACCAATCAGGTGAACCTGACCGGATCCCGCTACGACAACGACCTCCGCGGCAACGACGGTGCGAACGTCCTCAACGGCAAGGGCGGCGCCGACCGCATGTTCGGGTACGGTGGCGACGACAGCTACCACGTGGACGACGCGGGGGACCGATTCTACGAGGACGCCGGCGGCGGTGTCGACACGGTGTTCACGTCGGTCAACGTCAACCTCAACAACACCCAGTATATCGAGGTGGTGCGCTCCGTCGGCACCGACGTGCGGCTCGACGGCAACGATTTCGACAACCAGCTCTTCGGCGACGCCGGGGACAACTGGCTGGTTGGGAACGGCGGCAACGACCGTCTGCGAGGCGGCCTGGGCGACGACACCATCTACGGCGGCACCGGCACCGATACCGTCGTCATCGGCGTTGCGAGCACCGACGCCTGGGTCTCCGTTGGCGGCACCACCATGGTCCTGCATAGCCTCGAAGGCTCCGACTTCATCGTCAACGACGTGGAGTTCTTCGAGTTCACGGACCGGACGCTGACCTACGCCGAGGCGACGCAACTCCCGACCTCGCGGCCGCCGTCGGTCGGCGGCACGCCGACCGAGGGGCCGGACAGACTGGTCGGCGACGACGGCGGCAACAACATCGTCGCGCTCGGCGGCGACGACACCATCCTCGGCATGGGATCGAACGACTGGATCACGCCGGGTGCTGGGTCTGACGATGTGGACGGAGGCGACGGTGTGGACATGGTGAGCTTCGTCGATCTGGGCCAGGCGGTGATCGTGGATCTGAGCGCCGGGACGGCGC
>RZWH01000017.1 GCA_004005435.1 Rhodobacteraceae bacterium CCMM004
TTCGCCTGCATCGAAGGCTTCTACAATTCACGCCGCCTTCATTCCGGGATAGGCTACCGATCACCAGCCGACATGGAACGCATGGCGGCCTGACCCCGTCCACTTTTTTGGGGCAGGATCACTACGCGCGTCGGACCGTCCGCTCGCTAACCTTGAATAGCCGCGCGATCTCAGAGACCGCGCGTTGTTCATCATCCCTCATACGCCTCACCTCGTCCTTCTGCGCGGCCGAGAGGGCAGGGGGCCTGCCACCGATCCGTCCCCGCTTACGCGCCGACGCCAGCCCTTCCCTAGTTCGCTCCGAAATCCGCTCCCGCTCGAACTGGGCGATAGATGCGAAGACATGGAACACAAGACGGCCGGCCGGCGTCGTCGTGTCGATGTCCTCGGCCAGGGATCGGAAGCCAGTACCGCGCTCGCGGATCGTCTCGACGATCTCCAGCAGGTCTTTCAGAGACCGCGCCAGCCGGTCGTACTTGGTGACGGTCACAACGTCACCGTGGCGGAGCTGCTCCAGCATCTTGTCCAGTTCTGGCCGCGAGCGCTTCGATCCGCTGATCCTATCAGCGAAAATCTTCTCAGCTCCGGCGGTCGAAAGGGCGTCTGTCTGTGAATCGAGGCTCTGGTCGTCAGTGCTGACGCGGGCATATCCAATAATCATATCTCACTGTGACAAAACCCTGCCAAAACCGCAAAGGTTTTGCCGGGGTTTTTTGTCCTGGCTAAGCGACTGATCCTTGGCGTGGCAGGGCGCGAGGCCAAAAACGGCCGTTTTTGTCACGAAAAATCAGCCGCTCACCATCCCAAAGAGGAGCCAAAGAACTACAAAGGCCACAGCTGCTTTTATGAAGAAGCTAGTCGACTTTTCTCGTTCCCGAACCGCGACGGCTGCATGTCGATCCTGTGCTTCCGCGTCCCGCAGGTATCTGCCTTTTTCTTCATCACCAAATGTCAATTTTAGGTACTTGAGGTCTTCAACGCGCGTAACCTGTGGTTGGCGAGCTAGGTTTGGACCTAATTGTTCGAACATAACGCTGTAGATTTCTGGCATCGAATGAGGGCGGTCGTCTTCTTCAAGAAATGCCATCGTTTGAATTGCGATTTTCATTGCCATTGTTACAGCATCTTCATCGCTAACTCTGTTGATTTCCAGATTGGGAAAGTCGCCCTTTAGCTTCGACCTGAGTGCATATGCGGATTTGATGAAATCGTCGCCATATTTTTCGCGAATGAGGGCGAAATGATCATACGCCTCTTCCTCGACATCTTTGATCTTGGGTTCGGGATCGTCACCCCAACGCGCGCCTTCTCTTGGTGGCCTGCCGCTCATCCTATTTCCCCTCAAACAGAAAATTGATCAGTGCGGCGGCGGCAAATCCAAAAAATCCGAAGCAGGCTGCAAATATGATAAGTTTGCCGGGCTCAAGATCGAGGCTAGACCCATAGATCGCTCCACCTATAGCCGCGACGATGGTAAACTATAGACTTAGTATTTTCTGCTTCTTGGCGTTTCTTGTCGCGCCGCTCTATAGCCTCTTTTGCAGCGCGACCTTTGAGTTCGTCGCCAAAAGCGAGCATGTACGGAGATTGGTGCAGGTGTTCGGGGTCGTCCCCAAGAATTCCGCCAATCTTCTCAGACAGAAGAACCAATGCTTCTGACATTGGGTGAACGCGCCCGTCACTTGCAGCGAATTTTATCCATTTTGGGGAAAATTAAAGAATTTCAGTTGCAAACACCAGCTCGTCTAGTTGGTTCACTCGAAGGTGCGGCAACTCTCTTTTTACGATGATCTGAATGGCTATAGCCTTGACAACGTTCTCCTCTCCAAATCGCTCGCAGAGTTCAAGATAAAGCCTAGAGGCTTGAGCTTTCGGCTCGGAGACGGGTTCAGGCGGCGGGTCGTCATCCCACCGTGCTCCCTCGCGAGGTGGCTGCTTACTCATGGGGTGCTCTTTCAGCTTGGAGCGCTGTGAAGTCTGGATCGGAATAGTAGGGTGTGCGGCTCAGCATCATGCCACCTTGGTCGCGGACGTGGAGGACTTGGACGAGGTTGTCTTTGGTGAATGCTGTCAGAGCCTCTTCTGGTCGGAACAGCTTTCGCGCCTGTTTGGCAATCGTGTAGCCTTTCGAAAGCCCTTCAGTTTCAGAGCGGTTCGTGCCGGTGAGGTCGCCCGCAAATCGTTCCGTGTTCGAGCCGGGTCTGACACGGCAGGTCTGGCCCCTGCCCCATCAGATCGAAATCGAGCTGCCAAGGCGCTCGACAAAGCTGCCAAGAAGACGGAATCCGATGGCGGCGGAAAAAAGCGCAAGGCTTCGGAAAATCAAATCGACCGGGCCAAGCGCCGCGCTGAAGGCGCGAAGCGCAGTCGCAACCGGCCGAGGAACAAGGATCGCGGCAAAGGCTTTGAACGGAATTAGGTAAAAGCGCCTTGCATGAATGCATGCAAGGCGCTCCTATGTGCAATCCTCAAATGAACCTCAGTGGGCGAATTCGAAACGACCGCTATCTGTGACAAGTGTTAGAGAAGAGAAACGACCGCACTCAGCAGGTGAGCTGAACCCAATTTCATCATTTGGCCTTAGTTCCCAGCTTGCCGGGAAGCGCAACGTTTGCTCTTCGGGCAAAACAAGGCTTAGGCTCTCTGCGCGATCACCGTTCATTCGACGTTCGGTTCCAAATAAGTATGGTTGCAAGGTACAAGATGGGTTCTCTTCGCGCCCATTAACAATGGCCGAAATAAGTGTGAATGAGACAGTGTCGGCGTTTGTTATTGAGCCAAACGTAGCGCCGCTTGTGTTTTCTCTAATGTTAGTCACGAGAATGTCTAATCTATTTACTCGTTCTGATCGTGCCTCGTATTTCAACCAGCCGAAGCCCAAAGCTATGGCCGCAACAACAATTGTTCCTAATACTTTCAAATTCATTTTTGGTTCGCAATACTACAGAATTTGCATGCAAGCATGCTTACATGTTTTGCGCTTTGTAGGCTTGCCACATTTTAAGGAAGAGCTTCTTCTTAGCGCCATGGCTGAAGCCGTATTCCCTGCCCGCCTGCTCGCTGAATTCTTCGAACACGGTGACAGGAACACGGACTTGGATTGGCTTCAGAGGCTCCTTCTCGTCGCGTGTGTCTTCGGTGATTACATCGGGCGCGGTATCGGCCGCAGGCGGCGCGCCCTTAGTGCTTTTGAGCTTTGCAATATTCGTGGCCATTACGCGACCTGCCTTTCTTGAAGTTCGGCCATCTTGTCGATCACGCTTTGCGCCAGCTTGGACGCGCGCTCGTTCAAGGTGCGGAACGAGGTTTCGGTAATGGCTTTTCCGGCATCTGAGGCCGACCCGTAGGCCGTTGAAACGCCGACTTCGCCTTCAAGCACCAGATAGCCCGCTTCTGTGAGATACTGCCTTGCGGCGGCGTTCTCGCGCTCGCTGCCCGTGGTCTTGAACATGGCAAAGGCGATCTTGTCGGGTGAGATACCCTTCTTGCGCAACGCATGTGCCAGCACGACGCCAGGATGAAGATCGTCAACGGTCTGCCCCGTTGGGATCACAACCAGATCAGCGGCTTGCGCAATCTCGGCCGTTTGATCCGAAGCGTTCGGCTTGCCATCGAGGATCAGCGCATCGAAGCGCGGCGCTTCGGCAAGCGCTGTCTTTACCGTGGCGAAGCTTTGCACCTGAAGTTCGGGCGTGACGCCGCCTTCGGCGCGCCGTCCTGCCCAATGGGTGCAAGTCTGCTGTTGTGTGTCGAGGTCTGCGATCTTGGTGGTGAGACCACCGGCGACGAATTCGCGCGCCATCATGCGGGCGAGGGTGGATTTACCAACGCCGCCTTTCTGGGACACCATCCCGATAATGTAGGTCATATCTGCTGCTCCGATCTGCCAAATCGTTATTTTTGTTCATGCTAGCACGCTTACATTATTCGCGCCAAGCATGTTTGCGGCTTTCCCACAAAGGCGCACTGCATGCAAGCATGCTTAGCGCTTATACGCGCCCCGCTTCTTGCAAAAGGCGAGGAAGTGCTTGTCGGGGTCTTTGACGGAGATCGCTTTTTCGAGCACCCACGCGCGCCATTCGTCTTCGAGGTGGTGCATGTCCCACCCAGGGGCGAGGCGGCGCGCATCTTCATGCGTGTCGGGCGCAAGGCGCAAGGACGAGAGCGGCAAGGGCAGGGCGCTCTGGTGCGTTTCCTTCTTCGGCCGAACGATCACAACGTCCTCTTCGATCAAGAAGGTATAGTCGGGCATGTGATCATGCTGGCCATCATCGTCGATGATTTTTCCAAGCAGGCGGCGAAATTCCTTCACCGTCGAGCTGGAACCGCATTTGTCGCGCAAGAGCTCAAGGCCGATCTTCCAAACGGATTGCGCCCCGCAATGCTTGCGCGCGATCTCATAGAGGCGGCGCTCAAGGGGTTTGCGCAGGAAGAAATACTGCCTATTGAGGGTTAGAACATTGTTGTTCTCGATCGCATCGAACACCCAATCGGCAAGCGTGATCTCGACATCAAGCATGCGCCCGTCGCGTGTCTCTCGAACGATCTCAAAGGCGCTGATAAGCCCAAAGGCGCTTAGGTGCTCCTTGCCCCCTTGGCGGATGCTCGTCTCGATCTCGGTGCCTTTCAGGCGGCGCAGGGCATCGCGTAGGAGCTCATAACCGCGCCCCGAGGTTTGACGGTTGGTCGCAACCAGCAAGTCATGCGCCTTGAAGCGCACATGGCGGCTGACTTTTCGGCCTTCATTGAGCGCGCCGATGCACTGGCTGATGCAATAGATCAGAATGTCCCGATCATGCACGGTTGCGAGCCCCTGGCGGGACGGGGCGATCTGAATCCAATTTTCACCGCGCTCATAGCGGCGGGTGCGCATGTCTGGCTTGGTTGAAAGCGAGAATACAGGATGTTCCATCGAGGCCATGTCAGCCTTTGGCACCGCGTCTACAATGTCACAGACGAACAGATCGCGCTGCGGATGCCGATCCGGCAGGAGCGGCGAGCGGGCAGGGAGCACAGCGCTTTCATCCGTCATTTCACACACCAGAATTTTGTTAGAGGTTCGTCACTTCACACACCTTGCGTTACTATCGTCATTTCACACACCGGCCGTCAAGATTCGTCACTTCACACACCGTCTCAACCTGTGGATAACTTTGCAAGCTCTTCGTCATTTCACACACCACGATTCGTCATTTCACACACCATCTTTCGTCACTTCACACACCGATTTCGGAAAATCAGCCCGATTCACTATGGTTTTTCAAACGGTTATCGACCGCACAGAATCCTGTAACTCTATATTAACTCTATATAACTCTCTCATAGCTCTTCGAGCTACTGCCAAAAGCATCGGTTTAGTCGGTCGATAACCTATATGAGCCCCTTCGCCCCGACGGGGCGAACCCGCGCCCCCCGACCACAAGAGAGGCTTCAGGATTCACCAAAAGCAGATGCGCAAATCGGAGAGACGTCCTTGCTTTCATCAAAGCCCTAAGACCATCACGAACCCCGCTACAAGGGGTGGGTGCTCGCCATGCTCAGATGCTTTGCATCCTGCGCGTGGCTCCGCTCCCGCTTCGCGCCCTTGTAGCGTGAACCGTGCTGTTCTTTTTTCGGGCTCAAGCAAGGGACGGCTCCGAAAGCAGATCAACTTTCACTTTTCGCCGAGGCTCCTGACGGATAGGGCAACGCACCAAACCGGCAGGACGGCGCTTCGACCCCCACGGGGTGTAAGGCAAATACAGGGGGATAACTTCTTTGCTCAGAAAGAAAAATTTGACATTTGGTAACGTATGTGTCACCATCTATTTCTATGGTTGAGCTCGTTGTCTATGTCACTGAAGAGGGGAAAGCACCGTTCGATGATTGGTTTCACAAGCTCGATACGGCCGCAGCCCTGAAGGTCAGAACCGCGCTAGCGCGCATCGAGACCGGCAATCTGGGCGATGTGAAGCCCGTAGGGCAGGGCGTGTCCGAACGGCGCATCACCTTCGGCCCAGGCTATCGCGTCTATTTTGGCCAAGACGGCGACAAGCTCGTGATCCTGCTTTGCGGCGGCACGAAAAAACGCCAGTCCAAGGACATCGAGCAGGCCAAGGCATTTTGGGACGACTACAAAAACCGAAAACAGAAAGGAGACTGACATGCCACTGACCAAAGATTTCAAAGACACAATCAAGGCACGCGCCGAGCGCGATCCTGAGTTTCGTGTCGGCTTGTTCCGTGAAGCGATGGAAGCGCTGTTCAGCGATGATCTTGAAACGGGCAAGGTGCTGCTGCGTGACTACGTGAACGCCACTGTGGGCTTCGAGACACTTGCCGAGGACATGCAAAAAGACCCCAAAAGCCTGATGCGTATGCTCAGCGCCAAAGGCAACCCGCGCGCTGATAACCTGCTGGCAATGGTCGCCCGTCTGAAGCAGCGCGAGGGCGTGTCTTTATCACTAACCCACAAGAACGGACTTCACGCATAACCAAACATTTAAGGCGCGTTGCATGCAAGCATGCTTTCTTGAGTGTGGATAGCTCTCCCTTAACGCGATTTGCGGATACATCGGTAATATCCGACTGCTAGGATGCCAAAAACAATAAGGAAATCTCGATTTGAGCAGTGAGATCGCAAGCCAGGGCAGCCTATTTACTTCCGATTTTTTGACCGAGTCCATTCAGGACGTTTCGGAGTGGAACGCGCTTGGCGATGCTGATCTTGAAGAATTTGGCGAGAGCATTCGCGGCCATTTTGACAGCTTCCCAATTACTCCAAACACCAAATGAAAGCCAGACAGAAGACGATCTGATCTGGCCAATTCTTGAAGCGCTTGGCTGGACGGAATCGCTGCGTCAGCAAAACCTGTCACCGAAGGGACGCGAAGACGTGCCCGATGGTTTGCTGTTTGAAAGCGTTGAGACGAAGGCCAAGGCGAACGGCTTCCCAGAAGAGTGGAAGCGCTACGAATTCGGCCGCGCCGTGGTGGAATCCAAAAGATGGGCACGTCCCCTCGATCGGCGATCTGGCAGGCGTGGCGAAGAAACTGCGCCCTCGACCCAGATGCTTTGATCCTGCCCCGAAAAAGTGGACGGGGTCAGGCCGCCCAGGCCGCCATGCGTTCCATGTCGGCTGGTGATCGGTAGCCTATCCCGGAATGAAGGCGGCGTGAATTGTAGAAGCCTTCGATGCAGGCGAAGAGATCGCGGCGGGCCTCATCTCTGGTGG
>RZWH01000018.1 GCA_004005435.1 Rhodobacteraceae bacterium CCMM004
AACGGCAACATGACCACGGTGCGCTACCTGCCCGGCCGCGGCGAGGGCACCGACACCCTCTACGACGTCGAGGCCCTCTTCTTCGCCGACGAAACCGTCTATCTCTGAAAAGGAGGGGCCGAGGCCGGATTTCGCCGACACGGCGAATCGGCGGCGGCCCCGGACGGCGAACGTTTGCAAATTAGCCCGAACTGAGAATGATGGTTCGGGCAAGTACGATTCGTAGGATGAGATTATGGCAGGCGCCGAAAACATAGATCCGACCCAAAACGTTTTGATGGCCGCGCTCGTCGGCTCGTTTCCAAGATCGGGGACCGTCACCTATAGCTTTGCTCCCGCGGGGACGCCCGTGGACAGAAGCACCTACAGCGGCGGTTCCGACTTTACCGAGGCCTGGACGGCGTCCGAGATGGCCGCCTTTCGCGCCGTGATGGCCGAGTTCGAGGCCGTCGCCAATCTGACGATCAGGGAGGTGCCTTACGGCACGTCAGCCGACATCGAGTTGCAGATGGTCGCCAGCGTTCCGGGCGGATCGGCGGGCTATGCCGGCGGCGGAACCTTCGTGGTTGGGAGCGCGTCCGTCGGGCTCCTGACCCACGAGTTCGGCCATTCGATGAACCTCGGCCATCCCTTTGACACCAGCTTTGGCACCTCCATCCTGCCGGGCGTGAGCGGCCCCTACGATTCGGGCGATTTCGACCTGAACTCGGACCTCTACTCGGTGATGGCCTACAACGCGGGCCGCTTTCACGAGTTCGCCAACATCATGGTGGCGCAGCCGACCAACTTAATGGCGCTGGACATCGCCGCGCTGCAAATCCTCTACGGTGCGAACACCTCGACCAGGTCGGGGAACGACACCTACGGCCCCTCCAGCGGGTTCAAGTCGATCTGGGACACCGGCGGCATCGACACCATCGACTTTAGCGGCGTCAAGACCGACACCGCGATCAACCTCAACGCCGCGACGCTCCAGGTCGGCCCGGGCGGCGGGGGGTGGGCGTCCTTGGTCAACGCGCAGACGGACGCGGATTTCAACAGCCGGATGGGCGGCTACACCATCGCCTATGGCGTCGAGATCGAGAACGGCACCGGCGGCGACGGCAACGACGTGATCACGGGAAACGGCCTGAACAACGTGCTCAAGGGCAACCTCGGCAACGATAAGCTGATCGGCAACGGCGGCAACGACACCATCTACGGCGGCGACGGGTCGGCGGCGCTGCCCGAGACCGACATGGCGCGCCTGAACGTCAGCGGCGACACCGACCGCTATCTGGAGGTGTCGAACTTCAGCGGCTTTCCCGCCAACTTTACCCTGGACCTGGTCGTGCGAATCGATGCCGGTGTCAGCGGGCGGCAGCGGCTCCTCGCCTTCGATCCCGACGATCCCAACGGACTGACCTTCGATCTGGAGGTCTGGAGCGACGACTTTCCCCAGCTCTATCTGATCGAGAAGAACGGCTCGTCGCTGTCCACCGTCTTCACCGGCATCTCTAAGGCCGAGATCGCGGACGGCGAACTGCACCGCCTCACCATCTCGCGGGATTCGACCACCGGCGAGATGAAGTTCTATCTCGATGGCAAGTTGGAGGGGTCGGGCACCGTCGCGCCCGGGCAGACCATGGCTGGGACCGGCACCTTGGTGTTCGGACAGAGCCTCGGGGTCTGGGGCGGGGCCTTTGCGGCCGACCGGGCGCTCTACGGATCGTTCGGCGACATCGCGCTGCATACCGGTGTTCTGACCGATGCGGACATCGCCGCGCGCGACCTCACCAACCTGGCCAACCCGGCCGAGACCTCGCTGGCCAATTTCTGGCGCTTCGATGCGGCCACGGACCGGGCGAGCGACCTGGCCGGCAACGCCACGATGACCCTGCGCGGCGGCGCCACGGTGTCCACCGTGCCTCTGCGCGAAGACGACGACACCATCGTCGGGGGCGGCGGCGACGACGTGCTGCATGGCGGGCCAGGCAGCGACACGGTGATCGTTGCCGGGACCAGCAGCGCTGTGACGGTCTCGCAACTGTCCGCGGGGCTATTGGTGTCCGGCACCGACGGCGCCGACACGATTATGGACGACGTTGAGTTCATCCAGTTCGACGACAAAACTCTGAGCTACGCGCAGCTCGCCGCGTTGGTCGGGTCGATGCCGGTCATCCGGGGGACGTCGAACTCCGAGCCGATCCTCGGCACCTCTGGGTCCGAGACGATCCTCGGCCTCGGCGGCAACGACTGGATCACGCCGGGTGCTGGGTCTGACGATGTGGACGGAGGCGACGGTGTGGACATGGTGAGCTTCGTCGATCTGGGCCAGGCGGTGATCGTGGATCTGAGCGCCGGGACGGCGC
>RZWH01000019.1 GCA_004005435.1 Rhodobacteraceae bacterium CCMM004
ACTTCGACCGCCAGGTCGCAGAAATCCAAGTCCGTATCGCCGTGCTGAACGGCTATACCGCGCTTGGCATACCTGTCACGACAGCCGTGGGATGAGTCCGTCCGGGGAAACGGGAGCCTTGCCAATCACCCAATTTGTGCAACAGAGCCGGGAGGCCGAGTACATGGCGATCATCGGGCGCTACAAACCCGACGATCAGAAAGCCTTTCCGCAACTGCTGGCGCACCTGGTGGCCATGCTGTAGCCGGAGCCCCGCGACATGCTGGGGCCGCTCTACATGGAACTGGAAGTGGCCAGTCGCGATCAGGGCCAGTTTTTCACCCCGCCGGAAGTCAGTGAGATGATGGCGCGCCTCCAGGGTATTGATCGGCTGCTGGACGAGGGACGGCCCTTCATCACACTCTCAGAACCCGCGTACGGGGCAGGGGGCATGGTGCTTGCCGTCGTCAAAACGCTTATCGGTGCAAAGCGCGACCCAGCCCAAACCCTTTGGGTGCAGGCCTGGGACATCGATCGACTGGCCGCTCTCATGGCCTATGTGCGGCTCAGTCTGTGGAACGTGCCCGCCGAGATTGTGGTGGGCAACACCCTGAGCCTTGAGGTGCGCGAGGTCTGGCACACCCCGGCGCATCACCTGGGCTTCTGGTCAACGAAACTTGCGGCAGAGCCGCGCCTGACACCAAAGGCTGATGAAGAGCCCGCACCCGTTACCGCGCAAAGCGCTGAGGCCCCAAAGGCCGAGCAAGCGGCAAAGCCGCTAGATCACCCCACGCAACTCAGCTTCGATCTCTGAGCGCAAAAACACCGTCGGCAATGTCGTCAGATGGATCACCGATCCCATCTCACGCTGCCCGGGACGGCTCTCAACCCCACCTCTTAGGCAGATTTTACAAAGCGAAATCGCCGGAGGTGGGGCTTTTTCTTTTTTCACTGCTTCGAACTTGACAGCCATCCGTATTTGCTTACAATGTAAGACAACGCCCTAACCTTGGATTACGAAACCGATGCCGACCGCTTCCTTCACCACCCGCATCGACGCCGACCTCAAGGCAGAGCTTGAGCGTATTGCCAGCTTTGAGGACCGCAGCGCGTCCTACATGGCCAATCAGGCGATCCGGAACTTTGTCGAAGAGCGTACAGCCACCCGAGAACTGGTGGAGTTGGGCTTGGAGATGGTCGATCGGGGCGCGCCGGGAATCCCCGCACAGGACATTCATGAGTGGATGTTGGCCGAGGACGATCGAGCCTTCCCAAGCGCTCAGCCGCCAGGGTCTTAATCCCGTCTCATGAATCTTCGCTACCTCAACACCGCTGAGGCCGGGCTCACGTGGATGCGCCGGTATTACCGCGAGCAGCCGCAGCTCAACGCCCAAAAGGTGGTTGCGTCTTTGATGCGCGCTGAGACTGTCCTGCGGGACAATCCGTTTGCAGGCCCGGCATACGAGGACAGCTTGCGCGTCCGCACATATCCGCTCCAGGGCACAGTGTTCTCGTTTCTCTACACAGTGACGGAGGACACCGTCTGGATCATCGACGTGCATGACCAGCGTGGGTATCGCAGCGCCGAGGCTCTTCGTCATTTCACAGCAGAGCTGCGTCAGCGGATGCGCGGTGAGGGGTGATCCGGCAAAGCCGGATGGTGCCCGGTGAACCATTGAACCTGTGAGCTGTTGCCCGCCGCGAAGCGGCGCGAAGCAAGATTGCCTGTTTGTGCAAACAGGCCCGCAAAGCGGCAGTGATGGGGCTGCGCCCCATGACCCGATCGGAAACCAATCAGAACTTTTGACAGGATTTTGGGTGGGCTTTAGAATTTTCCCAAACCCACATCCATGTCTCGATCTGAATACCACCAGCAGTACTGGCAGCAGTACCGTGCGCGCAAAAAGCGTGTCACGATCATGCTGTCACCCAGCGAACACCGCGCGCTCAAGGCGCGCGCAGGCGGTTTGCGTGAACCTGGAGAACAGCTCTGGCTGGAAGCGCAGGCCTACCGCGAAGACCGGTATTTGCCAGCAGCGACAGTGGTGGCGCGGCTCGACTTGCCATGATGGCGCGTTTGCACAATCTGTTAGCAGGAATGGCGGCTCTGTTGCACAAATTGGGTGATGGCCAAGGCTCCCGTTTCCCCGGACGGACTCATCCCACGGCTGTCGTGACAGGTATGCCAAGCGCGGTATAGCCGTTCAGCACGGCGATACGGACTTGGATTTCTGCGACCTGG
>RZWH01000001.1 GCA_004005435.1 Rhodobacteraceae bacterium CCMM004
CGAGATCGAGGGCAACGCCAAACCCCAGATCACACCGCCGCCCACACCCAAAGCCGCCTGAACCGATGAACCCGGAGCCAGACCGAAATTACACCTCATTGACGGACGTGATCGGGGCGCATCATCACCGGCGGATTGGTAGAGCTGCGGCGCGGGCGCTTGACCATGTCGACCTGTGCCGAAGCGGAAAGGCGGCTGAGCCGGCTTTACCCCGTATTGGAAGGTCTGCGCTGGAGTCACCACTGGACCGGCACCGTTGGCATTTCCGCGCGGCAGCGGCCGGCGATCTTCGAACTGGAGGACGGGCTCTGGGGGCTGACGGGCTATTCCGGGCGCGGCCTGCCGACCTCGGCGGTGCTGGGGCGCGCCTTCGCCGCCACGCTCTTCGATCCGGCGGAAGGGGCGACGGTCTGGCCGCACGATCCGCCAGCTCATATTCCCGGTCGTCGACTGATCGGGCTGATGGTACAAACCCTGCGCGGCCCTCTCAACAAACTGCGCGACCGCCTAGCGTGAGACACGTCCCCGTAGGGCTGTCCGGAATGGTCGAACAGTTCAGACCGGCCCTCTTGCGCAACGCGGGTGAAGCCCGAACCTCTCCGTTCCTTAGAAGCACTTATCCTACGGGTTACATGATCGATATGCCGAGCCCGGTGTAGCCGTTGGGAACGGCGGCGCGAACTTGGAGTTCGGCGACCTAGCGATCGTCATCGCCGGCCAGGTTGCAGAGCCGCAGGTCCGCATCGCCGTTCTGAATGGCTACACCGCACTGGGCATACCCGTCACAAGGCACGGAGATTGAGTTTGTCCCGGGCAACCGGAGGTTCGGTCAAACCCTCATTTCTGCAGCAAGGCCAACAGCACCGCTGCAAAGCATAGAAGCGGTCGCCCAGCGTCAGGAGGGCTTGCCGGTGGACGGCGACGATGATCTCGGCCTCGGACAGATCCGTCGAACGCGGCCCCGTCGGCCCGGCCCATACATCCTCGACCGTCACGCGCTTGCGCCACGTCGCCAGCTCCTCGGAGGCAATGCCGAGTTCCCGGCTCGACGCCGCGGTCGCAGTTCGCGATCGCTGTATCGCCGCTCTGACCGCGTGCGTCCGGCGTCGTCCTCGGACCGACGACCGCTCGATGCCGCACCGTGGCGCTGCCATGACGACTTTGGCCCATCGTGCTTGCTTCCGTTCCGAAAAACGGGATCGCGACGCGAAACCGTGGGATCGCATACCTGGCCGGCCGGATCGGCCCAGCCGACGTCCCGCAGGCGCGGGTGGACAGCCGGGACCCCGGTCCGGATCACCGCAGATCGGACCTGGCGACGACGCCAACGCCGTCGGCGATCCGATCATTGGGATGGAGAATGACGCGCTCGCCGATGTCGAGACCGCCCAGAACTTCGGCCTTCGTCTGTCCCATCCGTCCGATGTCCACCGTCCGCACACGGGCCCTCCCGTCCTGCTCGACGAAAACGGTCCAGTCGCCGTCACGGCGAAACGTCGCGGACAGCGGAAGGATCACCGCGTCGTCGACCCGCCAGATCTCGATTTCGAGGACGACGCCGTAGCCGTGCCCCAGGCCGGCTCGCTCCTCCGGCGGGGTGAGCAGATCGAAGACGGCGTCTACCCGCTGTTCCTCGATGCCGAGGGCGGAGATGTCCGTCCGGGCGACGGGATCGACACGCTTCAACTGTGCCGCAAGGGGTGTCGGACCACCCCAACGGGTCACGTGTGCCGTCGCCTCCGGCGGCAACTGAACGGCGTCCGACGACAAGAGGTCTGCCACGATCTCCAGATCGGTCGCGTTGCCCACCGCCATCAACGGCGCACCGGCGGCCACGGGACGGCGGGACGCTTCTTCGATATCCAGAACGATGCCGTCGATGGGCGAGACGAGAGGACGACAGCAACTCCCCCCGGGCACCGGCTCCGCCAGGGTCGCCTCCGCACGGTGCAGCGCGCCGTCCGCCATGGCGCGCCGCGATCTGGCGGCTTCGGCCCCTGCCTCGGCGGTATGAACCGCACGGGCGGACGCCTCCACCGCGACCAGCGTCGTCAGGCCGCGGTCGAGCAGTTTCAGAACGCGGTCGTGTTGCGCTTGAGCGTAGCTCAGTTCTTCCTCTGCCGCGGCGACTTCGGCATCGGCCGCCGCGAGCGCAGCGCGCGCTTCCTCCAGCGCCGCTTCCGCCTGCGCGCGGGACCGAGCGTCCAGGATCGGGGTGTCTGCAGGTTCGACCGAGGCGAGGATCGTCTTCCCGGCAACGACGGGATCGCCGATTTGCAGGCTGATGCGACTGACCGTGCCCGTTACAGGTGCGGTGATCTGGTAGACGTTGCTGACCCGCGCAGTCCCATCCGCGCGGACGAGTCCGATCAACTCGCCCCGCGCGAGGGTCGCGAGATCCACCGGCTCCGGTTCCGTCCGGAAGGCCACGACGCCGAGAGCGATCAGGATAGCGGCCCCGATCCCGCCAAAGATCAACAGTCTGAGCGATGGCATGTCAGGCACCTCCCCAGCGGGGCTTTGTGTTTGTATCGGTCATCGGCCGCTACTCACGCGACTTCATGACGGCGACGAGATCGAGCCGGTCGACGCGCCGTCGGACCAGCATCACGGACCCGAACGCGGCGAGAATGACCACGAGGCTGGCCATGGCAAAGGTCGCCGGTTGGACGACGAGCGGCAGCACGTAGAGGTCGGAGGAGAACGCGCGCGTCATCAGCGCCGCGATTTGATAACCGATCCACCAGCCAAGCGGCTGCGCGCAGACGACAAGGATCATCGCCTCGCCAATCAGGACCCAGGAGACATCGCCGCGGCCGAAGCCGAGGATGCGCAGGCTCGCCAGTTCCCGCGCCCTCTCCGACAGCTGGATCCGCGCGGCGTTGTAGGCGACGCCGACGGCTATGGCACTGCCGAGCAGAATGTAGATCGTGGTCATCGCGCCGATGTTCTCGGCCACGGTCTTTTCAAAGGAGCGCCGGTTGTCGGCCAGAAGGATTGCGCCGCCGAGGCCGGGCATCGTCTTGACCGCGGCATGGAACGCAGCGGCCTCGTCCGCGGCGAGCGTGACGTTGACCGCCGACACCGCCGGAGCACGGTCGAGCATGGCGTTGATCGCGCTTGGCGACATATAGGCCCCGAGGCCGAGGACTTGCGGCACCTGGGCTGCGACCGTAACAAAGACCGGGTCCGCCAGATGGCCGGGCAAGTCCAGTTCGATCAGGTCGCCGGTTCGCGCCTCCAGCGTTTCGGCAAGCCGATCGGACAGGACGAGCCCGCGATCCGGGATTGCGATGACGCCATTTTCGCCGACGACGCGGGCAAGGTCGGCGTCAGCGGACAGGCCTTGCAGCGTCGCGTCCTTTTCCAGATGGCCGTGCCGCAGCGTTGCCGCCATCGACAGGTTGCCCTCGGCCTGTATCACACCTGGCAACTTCCGGATCTCTTCCACCGCGATGTCCGGGACGTCCGACGGGAAGGTCAGGATGGCGTCCTGTCGGTTCGACTGGTCGAAGGCGAGGTCAATGATGCGGTCGAGGGAGTCGGGAAAGAAGTTCGAAGCAACGAGAACGGAGGTCGCCAGGGCATAGCCCAAAAGACTCGTTGCCGCGCGCAGGGGCCAGCGGGTGATTGAGCGCGCGATCATCAGGTCGGGCGTTGCCATGCGAACGGCATCGAGGGCGCGGTCGATCACCCCGCGGTTGAAATGGGGCGGCGGCGCAGGGGCCATGGCGACGGCCGGTGGCAGCCGTGCCGCCGACAGGGCCGCGCGGACCGCCCCCACGGTTGCTGCTGCAAAGCCGGCAATCGCCGCAAGTGCATGGGTCGTCCACGAGACCGAGTGGATCAACTCGGGGAACTCGTAGAAGCGGGCAAATTGCCCGGCCATCCACCGTGAGAGATACGTCCCGCCCAAGGACCCCAAGACGATCCCGACCGCCGCCACCAGCCCCGCCAGAAGAAGGTAGTGCGCCAGGATGGCGCCGTCGCTGTAACCCGTTGCCTTCAAGAGGCCGATCTCAAGGCGTTCCAACGCCACGATCCGGCCGATCACCATGTTCACGAGGAATACTGTAATAAGGAGGAAGACGGGTGGCAGCACGTAGGCCATGACGCGCAACTGTTCGATTTCTGCGTCGAGAAACGAATGCGAGATCTGCTGCGCGCGTCCGTGGACCCCGTAGTTCCCGTATGGCTCCAGAATGAGGTCGAGCGCCTCGATGACGGCCCGTTCGTCGGTCCGCATATCGAGGCCCAGGACCAAGTCGTCGAATGCCCCGGTCATGTTGAACGCGGCTTCCGCGGCCCGCTGTCCCATCCAGATGACCCCGTGCGAGGCAGCGTCCGGCATCATCGACCCAGGTCCAATCGTATAGATGAACTCGGGGCTCAGCGCGGCGCCCACGACGGTGAGCTCCCTCCGCGACCCGCCGATATTTGCGGCAAAGGTATCGCCCGACCGCAGTCCGTGCGCCTCTCCGAACGACGATCCGACCACGACTTCCTCGGGGTGGTCTGGGTTCGGCAGCCGTCCGAACGTGAGCGTCGGTCGGTTCAAAGTTGTATCCCGACCTTCGGGCAGAGTGACGACCTGTGCTGTTGCCGGTCGCTGCCGCCCCGGCATATCGAGGACGACGAACTCGCTGACCCGGGCCTCGGCCGCCCGCACGCCGGATAGGGCCCGGATCTCGGGGAGGATGGTCAAGGGCGCGCGGCGGACCGACGCGAAGATATCGGCAAAGGCATTGCGTTCGTAGTAGGCGGCGCGCGACCGGTCCAGCGCGTCCGATACCCCCAGTGCCATGATCAAGACGGCGACGCCGCAGCCGAGTACGGCCGCGATGGCCAGCGCCTGCGCCCAAAGACGCCCGAGATCCCGCAGCAGCTTGCGTTCCAGTGCACGCATCCGCATCACCACGCGACCTCGGAGGGGGCCAGACGGTCGGTGATCCGCGCGTCACCGACGAGACGTCCGTCCGCGAAATGCATCACCCGGTGCGCCATGCGCTGGATCATGGCGTTATGCGTGATTACGACGGTTGTGGTCCCCATCTCCCGGTTGACTTGATCCAGCACCTCAAGGACCTGCACGCCCGTCTTGCTGTCGAGCGCACCTGTCGGTTCGTCGCACAGAAGGACGGCCGGGCGTTTTGCGACGGCGCGCGCGATGGCGACGCGCTGCTGCTCGCCCCCGGACAACTGCGCCGGGAAGTGATCCAGCCGGGCCGACAGACCGACCAGCGACAGGGCCTCTTCGGCGGACATCGGATCCGGGGCGATATCGGTGATCAGGCGCACATTCTCACGCGCGGTGAGGGATGGCACGAGATTGTAGAACTGAAACACGAAACCGACGTTGTCGCGGCGGTAACGGGTCAGCGCACGATCGCCCAGTCCGGTCAGTTCCAGATCGCGAAACCAGACCTGTCCCGACGTCGCGTGATCCAGGCCGCCCAATATGTTCAGCAGCGTCGATTTGCCCGATCCCGAAGGACCCAGAAGCACGGTCAGATCGCCGCCGTTCAACGTCAGGTCCACTGCATCGAGGGCGACCACGCGCACCGATCCGGTCTCGTAGATCTTTGTCAGAGCCGACGTTCGAAACACGACTTCACCGCCGTGCGCCCGGTCACCGGTCGCGTCAGAGCGGGGTTGGACATTGGTCGACGACAAATCGGTAGTCCCTCGCGCGGCTGACCGGCCACAGGATCGTCGATCCTGCGCCCTGCGCATTGACGCGGGTCAAAGGTGCCAGGGCGCCGCCAGGTCCCAAGCGTCGGATTGAGGGAGGTCAAGGCCCGATCGCGGTCGCCGTCGTAGAGTTGTTGTCTCAAAACGTCCCAGACACGGAGCCGAGGATGAAACCGGCCAAACGCCCCAGCGGTCGTCCGTTCGGGTCGGATGGGGGCGACACCGGGCCGCCGCTGGTCGCCGGTGCAATCCGGGGGCCGTCCGTCCCGAACGGACCGCGCATCAGAGTATCTGGAAACTCCGACGTCTTGACGCAGATGCGGACTGGGACAGCGAGGTTCGCCCCCTGTTTCCGCCTATCGCCGGGGCTCGGGGTCTGGCGGGAGCTGGCAAGCGGTCGTCAGCGCCCGCCTGACCCGACAGAGCCGCCGGTCGAACATTACGCGAGCCCGGTCCGAGCCGCGGCGATGCCCCACGCATCTGTCCATCTCTTCGCTCACCCGGTGCGCTGGACCGACAGGATTGGCCATGACATGAAGCATGCTGCGACCGAGACATCTTCCGATCCGGCCCCTTTCTCGGCGGCTCTGCGCGATCTTCCCGACCTCGCGCCCGGCCGCACGGCCGGGCCCAGCCTGGCGATGGTGTTGGACCGGCTCGGCACCCGGGTTCACGGGTCCGCCCTCCTGCTCCTCGCCTTGCCGGACGCGGTTCCTCTGCCGATCCCAAGCGCCGGCGCCGTGCTCGGGATCCCCCTGATCCTGGTCTCCACCCATCTGGTCCTCTATGGCGAAGTCGGCACGCTGCCGGCAAGGGCCCTGCGGTGGCGGCTGCCGCTGCCGGTGGTCGAGGTGATCGCCGACAGGATCGCGCCAGTGTTCGCGCGGCTGGAGCGGTGGTCGCGCCCGCGACTGCCGTTGGTCGCCGGAATGGAACGGCCCGTGGGGGTGGCGGCGCTGTTCCTGTCCGTTCTGCTGTTCCTCCCGATCCCTTTCGTCAACCTTCCGATCGCCATTGGTCTGGCCGTCCTGGGTTGGGGACTCATTCAATGGGATGGCGTAATCATCGCGGTCGGTATCGCCTACGCCCTGGCGATCCTTGTCATACTCGGTGTGGCCTATGGGATGCTTCGAAATGCTGTCTTCTGATAATGCAGAGGTGACACCTGCAATGGGCCCGTTTCCCGACAAGAAGAACAGTTGGGTCAGGATGCCTTGATTTCCAAAGCGCTGCGTCATTCACGGCCGGAAAGCGGAGCGGTGACCTGAGCCACCTCCATTGGCTGACCGATGGGCAGATGGCCGAGCTTTCCCCCTTCTTCCCGACGTCGCACGGCACGCCGCGGGTCGATGACAGACAGGTGTTGAGCGGGATTATCTCCTTCAATCGCAACGGGTTAAGGTGGCGAGGCGGTCCAAGCCCTGACGGGCCACACAAGACGCTTTACAGCAGATGGAAGCGTTGGAGCGCCAAAGGCAGCTTCATGCCCGCAGGTCAGGTCAGCGATGATATCGGAGCCCCCGCTTTGGTGAGCAGTGTGCCAAAGGTGGAATGGCCGCCCGGAGATCGAGGATATGACCCCGACTGGTTCCGAGAAGCGTTGATCGACAAAGGGATACGCGCCTTCATCCCTGGCCGGAAACAGCGGAGCAATGCGGTGAAGTACGACACGCGCGGCGACCGGATCGAGATCATGTTCGGCAGGCTGAAGGACTGGCCGCGCGTTGCGACCCAACACGATAGACGCCCAGAGGTCTTCCTGTCAGCCATCGCTCTTGCAGCACTCGCCATCTACTGGCTATCAGTCGGCGCCCTAATAGTCCTTGCAGCATAACAACTTACGGCACCAATATGGGGACTGAGGGTGCAAAGCACCGCTGACAACAAGCGAAAATCTCACCCGCGATTCTGATTGACTAGGGGCCAGGGACAGCAGCTCTTTCCTCTCAAGGCAAGTTGTGTAATTTTCTCGGAAAATTTCACAAGTCCCGGAGATACTCATGATCATCACGGTTCAACTCGAGGCCGGTCGCAACCAAGACACCAAGCGGCGCGCCGTTGCCGCCTTGACCCAAGCCGCCGTCGATACGCTTGGCGCGAAACCCGAATGGGTTAACGTCCTCTTCGAGGAGTATTCCAAGGAAAACTGGGGCATCGATGGCAAGATCCAGCTCGATCGCCACGGGCCGGACCCCGTGACCCTGGGCAACAGGGACTGACGCCAGGCCCTACTGCCTGTACAGCGCCCAGATGACCTTTGCGGTTTTTCTGCCCGCGTTGAGGTACCTGTGCGGGCGGTTGCTGGCGAAACGGAAGCTGTCGCCCTCGCCCAGGACATAGCGCTTTGCGTCCACGAACAGCTCGATCCCGCCTTCCAGCACGACACCGGCCTCTTCGCCCTGGTGCACGAAATCCTCGTCGCTGGACGAGCCCTCGGGCTCGATGGTCATCATGTAGATGTCCAGCCGCGGATCGGTCTCGAACGGTGTGAGCAGCTCCTTGGTGACCCCGGTTCGGTTCAGCTCGATCCGGCGGTGTTCCCGCTTGCGCGCCACCACCCGGTCGCCTGCGCCGACGTCCTTACCATGTTCGAACATGTCCGAAATGGCGACGTCGAGCCCGTCCGCCAGCTTTGCCAGCACCCGCACCGATGCCGAGGATATACCGCGCTCGATTTGGCTGATCAGCGCGATGGACAGACCCGATTTCTCGGCCATGTCCTTGATCGACAGACTGCGCGCCTGGCGCAGGTGGCGGATGTGCGCCCCGACCTCGTCATCCGCGCTCCTTCCGCCGCCGGTCTCGTCCACCACCGCTCGTGTCTGTTCATTCTGAACCATTCAGGGCCCTTCTTGAAGTTGCCGATACCAGACTACCTGTTTAGTGAAAAAAATAATTGAGTTTTCACCTTTGCGCTAGTACTCTTTTTCATGAACGGAATATCGTGAAGGATTGGGCAAATGAAGACCATTGCTGGGTTTATAACGGCGTGCAGCATAGCATGCAGCGCTTTGGCGCCCCAAGCTTCGCATGCCGATACGCTGACCATCGCTCTGGATTATGACCCGGCCGACCTCTACGGGACGCTGTCGACCAACAACCCCATGTTCGCGATGCTGGAATCGCTCTATCTGGACGACCCCCGAACGGGGCAGGTCGAACCCTATCTCGCGCTCAGCCACGAGATGGCCTCGCCGACCGAGGTCATGGTGACCCTCCGCGAGGGCGTGACCTTCTCCAACGGCGAGCCGATGGATGCCGAAGCCGTCGTCCACTCGGTCACTGTCTTCTCCAATCCAGAGATCGTTCCGGCTTACGGCATCTACGCGCCGATGATCGACAGCGCCGAAGTCATCGACGACACCACCGTCAAGATCGTCCTTTCCGAGCCCAATCCCATCGTCGACCTGTTGCTCGCACAGATCATCGTCGTGCCGCCGGACTACTGGGAAGAGGTCGGCGGCACAGAGGGGTTTGGCCAGGCTCCGGTCGGCACCGGTCCGTTCGTGCTGACGGACTGGGTCAAAGACGACCGGATCGTCATGGACACCAACCCCGATTACTGGGGCGACCTGCCGGAGAACATCGACGAGGTGGTCTGGCGGACCGTGCCCGAGGCCAGCTCTCGCGCGGCGGGGCTGCGCACCGGAGAGTATGACCTGGCGATGAACCTGCCGGCCATTGACGTGGACGCGATCAACGCCGAGGATGGCCTGACCGTCTACGAAGGCGACGTGGCGCGGATCTTCAGCCTGGTGCTGTCGAGCCTCGATATTCACGAGACGCCCGTGCAAGACCGGCTGGTCCGTCAGGCGATCAACTACGCCATCGACAAGCAGACGATCATCGACGCGCTCTACTTCGGCAAGGCGCGGCTGCTGAACGGTCAGGTCGTTCTGCCCGGCCAGCCCGGCTATGACCCCGAGATGACGGACTACCCCTTCGATCCAGAAAAGGCGCGCGAGCTGCTGGCCGAGGCAGGGTATCCCGACGGGATCGACGTCGAGTTCAAATGCGCATCGAACCGCTATGCCCAGGGTCTGGAGACCTGCGAGGCCATCGCCGCGATGCTGGGTGACGTGGGCATCAACGCCTCGCTCACCTTGCTGGAATCGGGTGAGTTCATCGGCCAGTATGTCCGCCGCGAACTGGCGCCCATCGGTCTGATCGGTCTCGGCGTTCCCAACGATCCCAGCTTTGGGATTGGCGTCTACCGGTCCGATTGGCGGTATTCCTACTACCAGAACCCCGAGATGGACGCCCTGATCGACGCCAGCCGCAGCGAAACCGACCCCGAGGCCCGGGCCGAAATCATCCGGCAGGCCAGTCAGCTGCTCTTTGACGACGCTGTCATCGCCTACCTCTTCGGTGCGCAGAGCTTTTTTGGCCATTCCGACGATCTTGAGGGCTTCGCTACGAACGTTGCCCAACGGTTCTTCGTGCACACGCTCTCTCTCGCGGAGTAGGTTGCACGTTGCAACGCGGACATCCGGGTCCGCCTCGTGAGAGCAAAAAAAAGCGCGCGAACCTTCGGGTCCGCGCGCTTTTTTTGGTCGGGGGCGGGACGTCAGGGGTGATCGCCGTCCGTGACCGGGCCTTTGCGGTCGATGTTCAGGCGTCCGCCCACGGCCCAGTGCTCGCGGTCGATGTCGTGAAAGATGATGGTGACCCAGTCGCGCTCTCCGCCGGTGGCGGCAAGTACGGCGTCGGTAATGCCCTCGGCCATCTTGCGCTTGCATTCGACCGAACGGCCCTTGTCCCAGGTGATTTCAATATGTGGCATGGCTTTCCCTTTCATTGATGCCTGACGAACTGGTGTGGTCTGCGGCGCCGGACGCGATCAGGTGATCTCGTCGATCCGGATGCAACGGACGAAGTGACCCGGCTCGCGCTCCAGAAGTTCGGGGGTGGTGGCCGAACAGGCATCGGTCGCAAAGGGACAGCGGGTGCTGAAATGGCAGCCCTTCGGCGGATCGATCGGCGAGGGGACCCCGCCTTCGAGGATGATCTCTTCGGACACCGCCGTCGGGTCCGGCACCGGCACCGCCGACAGCAGCGCCCGAGTGTAGGGATGCAGGGCGCGGCTATAGAGCGCCTCTGTCGGTGCGATCTCGACGATCCGCCCGAGATACATCACAGCAACCCGGTCGCACATGTGTTCGACCACGCTGAGGTCGTGCGAGATGAAGAGGTAGGACAAGCCCAGCTCGTCCTGCAGCTCCATCAGCAGGTTGATGATCTGGGACTGGATCGACACGTCGAGGGCCGAGACCGGTTCGTCGCAGACGATGAGCTTGGGGTTCAGGGCGAGGGCCCGGGCGATCCCGATCCGCTGCCTCTGCCCACCCGAGAACTCGTGGGGATAGCGGTCGTAGTGCTCGGATTTCAGGCCCACGAGGTCGAGAAGCTCGTGCACCCGTCTCTGGCACGCGGCCCGGTCGCCGATCCCGTGCAGGCGCAGGGGTTCGGTCAGCATGTTGCCGACCGTCATGCGCGGATTGAGCGACGACATGGGGTTCTGGAAGATGATCTGGATCTCGCGCCGGTAGGGCCGCAGACGGCGGTCGTCGAGCATGGCGATATCCGTGCCCTCGAACCGGATCTCGCCTTCGGTCGGTGTGTCCAGTCGGACCACGTTGCGGCCAAGCGTCGACTTTCCGCAACCGGACTCGCCGACCAGCCCCAGCGCCTCGCCCCTGCGGATCGAGAAGTCGACGCCGTCGACCGCCTTGACGCTCTTACCCGAACGGCCGAGCACACCGCCGCCGACCGGGAAGTGGCGGCGCAGCGAAACGACGTCGAGCAGGGGGATGTCCCGGTTGTCGAGAGCCATGGCTATCCCCTTCCCTTCTGGCAGTGCAGCCAGCACCGAACCCGGCGGGCCGGTGCGCCCGGTGCAAGGTCGTCCGGCGCCGCAAGCGGCGGCTCGGCCTCGCGGCAGCGATCGTGCACGTCGGGGCAACGGTCGGAGAACCGGCAGCCCTTTGGCAGGTTGCCGAGGCTGGGAACCACGCCCTTGATGGTGTGAAGCTTGCGCCGACGCGCCACGCTCCGGTCCACTCGGGGGATCGAGCGCATCAGGCCCACGGTATAGGGATGCAGCGGCCCGGCGAAGAGGTCGTTGACGCCGGCTTCCTCGACCACGACGCCAGCGTACATGACCAGCACCCTCTGGGCCATTTTCGCGATGACCCCAAGATCATGGGTGATCAGAAGGATCGAGGTGCCGGTCTCGCGCTTGAGCCGGTTCATCAGGTTCAGGATCTGCGCCTGGATCGTGACGTCGAGCGCCGTTGTCGGCTCGTCGGCCAGCATGATCTTGGGCTCGCAGGCCAATGCCATTGCGATCATGACCCGCTGGCGCATGCCGCCTGACAATTGGTGCGGGTAGTTGTCGATCCGCACGTCCGGCAACGGAATGCCCACCAGGTTGAGCATGTCGATGGCTTTGCGACGTGCCTCCTGATTGCTGACCGACCGGTGGGCCCGGATCGCTTCGGTCAGTTGGAAGCCGACGGTGAAAACCGGGTTCAGGGATGTCATCGGTTCCTGGAAGACCATCGAGATATCGTCGCCCCGCACGGACATCATCCGGCGTTCCGGCAGCTTGACGATGTCGCCGACACCTTCGAGCTCGACACTGCCGCTGGCGATGCGGCCGATGGGACGGGGGAGAAGACCCATGATCGACAGGGCGGTCATGCTCTTGCCGCAGCCGCTTTCCCCGACGATGCCCAGCGTCTCGCCCGCCGTCAGCGTGAAGGAGACGCCGTCGACGGCCATGATCGGGCCGCCCTCGACCCGCAGCTCCGTCCTCAGATCGCGGACCTGTAGCAAGGGTTTGCCCCCCGCCGCGCCATCCGTCTGCGCCGCCGCGATGGTGCCCGGAGAGGTCTCGCTCATGCGTCCCAAACCACGCCGTAGACCCGCAGAAGGTTGCCTCGCATGACCTTTTCGATAACCCGGTCCGACAGCCCCCGGCCCGAGAGCGCGTCGATCAGGTTGCCGGCATCCGCCATCGATTCGAACCCCGGCGTCGCGCGGTTGTCGTAGGTGTACCAAGGGCCGAGGATCCCGGTCACTTCGGGCCAAATCGGGTCCGGGCCGTAGAGCGCCATCCAGTCCTCCAAGGTCTTGGTGCCCTCGGACAGGTCCCCGCCGAAGGCGACGTGATCCTCGCCCACGAGGTTGAGGTAGTGTTCCACGTGATTGCAGAAATCCTCCAGGGTCGGCCTGTCATCGAGCCCTAGCAGGGGCGGCCACATGGTCACGCCGACGGTGCCGCCGGTGTCCGCGGCCAAGCGGGCCAGGTCATCGGGGATGTTCCGGGGCGAACGGCACAGCGCGCGGGCGTTGGAATGGCTGAAGATCACCGGTTGCCCGGATGCCGCCAACACGTCCCGCGCCGTCTCGTAGCCCGAGTGCGACAGGTCGATCAGAAGACCGAGGTCGTTCATCAGGGCCACCCACGCGCGGCCGGCCTCGGTCAGCCCGGTATCCGGCGTCACCAGCGCGCCGCAGCCGAACCGGTTCCGGCTGTTGTAGACCGGCTGGAGGATGCGCATGCCCAAAGCCTTGTAGGCGCGGAGAAGCTGCGGATCGCCGTCCATGAAGCTGGCGTCTTGCGTGCCGATGATGATGCCGAGGATGCCATCGGCCTCCGCCTGCCGGATCTCCTCTACCGAAGTCACGATCCGCACGAGATCGGCGTTGTCTTCCACGATCCGGAACAGGCCGGATAGGCTGGCCAGGCTTCCCTCTACCGAGGTATCCGGCCGCGTCGCCGTCAGGTTGAAGGCGGCGATCCCGCCGGCGAGGGTGCGTTCGAACTGATCCCGGCTGAGAAGCGCGCAGTTCAGCCCGTCGATGATCCCAAAGCGGCGCGAATAATGTGCGTCGGCGCTCATGTCAGGTGGCTCCTCATTCGTGGTTCAGTTGCGGGTCGAGCGCGTCGCGCAACTCGTCCCCGAGAATGTTGAAGGTCAGGATGACCGCCCCGATGGCGAGGCCGGGGAACAGAGAGACCCACCAGGACAGTGAGATGTAGTTCCGGCCGTCCGAGATCATCCCGCCCCAGGTCGGCGTGGGCGGCTGCACCCCCAGGCCGAGAAAGCTGAGCGTCGCTTCCAGCAGGATCATGCGGGCCAGTTCGAAACTGGCGTAGACCACGATGGCCGACAGGATGTTCGGCACGATGTGGTAGGCCATGATCCTGAGGTGGCCCGCACCGATGGCCCGTGCGGCGTCGATGTACTCAAGCCCCCTGACCGAGAGGACCGAGCCGCGCACGATCCGCGCCATCCGCGGCCAGCCCGAAAGCCCCATGATGATGATGAGGTTGGTCAGCGAGGGGCCGACAACCGCGACCACCGCGATCACCAGAAGGATGACGGGGAAGGACAGCTGCATGTCGATCAGCCGCAGGATCACCGCGTCGGGCTTTCCGCCGAAGTATCCGGCAGCGAGCCCGGCCGCGATCCCGATGGCGGTCGACACCGCGACGGCCAGCAGGCTGACCAGCAGCGTGATCCGCGCGCCATAGATGATCCTCGACAGGGTGTCCCGGCCAAGGTGGTCGGTCCCCAGGTAGTATCCTTCGCGTCCCCCCTCCATGAAGGCGGGCGGCTTTAGCCGCAGCAACAGCGACTGGTCGTAGGGGTCCTGAGGGGCGACCAGCC
Source organism: Rhodobacteraceae bacterium CCMM004 (assembly GCA_004005435.1). Lineage (GTDB taxonomy): Bacteria > Pseudomonadota > Alphaproteobacteria > Rhodobacterales > Rhodobacteraceae > CCMM004. Next base: position 14,370 of record RZWH01000001.1, read on the forward strand.
CCGGGAAGAGCGCGCAGATCACCGCGATCACAAGCATCACGGTGCAGATGACGACGGTTTTCTTGCGGAAAAGTCGGCGAAGGACGATCCGGGTGTTGCTCTGGCTCTTTCGCGGGGGGGCGGGGGCGGCTGCGTCGATGCTCATGGGCCGGACCTCACTTGTAGCCGATGCGCGGATCGACCGCGGCGTAGAGCAGGTCGACGACGAGATTCACCAGAACGAAGATCATGGCGAAGAGGAACACCACCGCCTGCACGACGGGGAAGTCGCGGGCATAGATCGCCTGGATCGCCAGTCGTCCGACCCCGGGCCAAGAGAAGACCGTCTCGGTCACCACCACACCGCCCAGCAGGAACCCGACCTGCAGCCCGATCACCGTCAGCACCGGAATGAAGGCGTTGCGCAGGGCATGAAGCCAGACCACCCGCCGCTCTCCCAGACCCTTGGCCCGTGCGGTTCGGATGTAGTCCTGACCGAGAACGTCCAGCATGCAGGACCGCGTGACCCGCGCCAGCAGGGCGACCAGCTGGAACGACAGGGTCGTCGCCGGGAGGACGAGATGAGCCCATGTTCCCCGCCCGCCCGAGGGGAACCACCTGAGCCAGACCGAAAAGACGATGATCGACAGGATCGCGAGGTAGAACGACGGCATCGCCTGCCCCAAGAGGGACACGCCGCGCACGCCGATATCGACGGGCGTGTTGCGCCGGTAGGCCGCGATCACGCCGATCGGAATGCCGGCGAGGATCGCGATTGCCATCGCCGCCGCGGCCAGCTCCAGCGTCGCGCCCATGCGCTCCAGCACCAGGTCCAGGGCGGGCTGGTGGAACCGCAGCGAGTCGCCAAAGTCGCCGCGGGCGACATTGCCCACGAAGGTCACGAACTGGACCGGAAGCGGCTGGTCCAGTCCATGGGTCCGGCGGAACGCCTCTCGCGCCGAATCCGGGGCGTCCGGTGGCAGGATCAGATCGGTCGGGTCGCCGCTGAGCCGGGTCAACATGAACGAGATCACGAGAATGCCGAAGACGACCGGTATGGTAAGGATCAGTCTTCGCAGGATGTATCGGAGCATTCCTAGGAAACCTCGTTCATGCCGGCTGTGTCACTCGTAGCTCACACCATAGAAGAACACCCGCCCGTCACCACGGGGCGCGAGGTTCGAGATGCCCGCGGCCGTGCCGTAGACGTCGACGCCGCCGTAGAGGAAGATGATCGGGGCCTGCTCATGCATCAGCGCCATCAAGTCCTTGTAGATCTGGATGCGCGCCTCGGGGTCGGCTTCGGTCGCGCCAGCCTCGATCAGGGCGTCCATCTCGGCATTGGCGATGGGGCTGTAGCGCCAGCTTGAAAGATACTGGGACGCCTGGAAGCCCGGATCGTCCTGCGGCGCCAGTCCGACATAGTACATCGGTGCCAGCTCCATCGTTCGCAGCTGACGCAGGAACTCGCCCGGCTCAAGCAGGACGAGGTTGGTCTGCACGCCGACGTCGGCGAGCATCCCAGCCACGGCCTCGCAGACTTCGCGATCCTGGGCGTAGCGGCCCGAAGGACACTTGAAGCTGATCTCGAAACCGTCCGGGTATCCTGCCTCGGCCAGCAGCTCCCGCGCCTTTTCGGGGTCGTAGGGATAGTCTTCCAAATCTGTGTTGAAGCCGGGCTGCGGCTCGCGCAGGACCTGGCCATTGAGGGCAAAGGCCCGGCCGAAGAACAGGCTTTCGATGATCGCCTGTTTGTCGATCGCATAGTTGAGGGCCTGCCGGACGGTCACGTCCTGAAGGGGGCTGACCGGTTCGGGATGCGAGGACAGGCCAATCTGGTAGATCCTGTAGCTCGGCACGGTCACAAGGCTCACAGAGTCGTCGGTTTCCAGCATCGGGATTGCCGAGACGGGCAGGTCCTTCACGATCTGGAACTCGCCGGTCTGAAGGCCCGCCAGCCGCGCCGCATCCTCAGGCACCGGCCGCCAGACAAGCTCGTCGATGCCCGCCGGCAGCTCGCCCCAGTAGTCGGGGTTGGCGGACATCGTCAGGCGGTCGTCGCGCACCCAGCTGTCGAGCACGAAGGGTCCGGTCCCGATCGGATCCTGGCTGAAGGCCTCCAAGCCGACTTCCTGCCAGTAGGCCGGTGGCGTAACCGAGATTTGGCTCAGGGCCAGTTCGAAGGCCGGGTAAGTGTCGGACAGGGTGATCCGCACCGTCAGGTCGTCGACCTTCTCAACGCTCTCCAGAAGCTCGGAGACCCGCGCGTATGCCGGCGCCTGCTCCTCGTCCATGAAGACCTCGACCGAATGCACGACCGCGTCGGCATCCATCGGCTCGCCGTTGGTGAAGCTCACGCCCTCGCGAAGTGTCAGTATGGCCTCTGTCGGCGATACCATCTCTAGATCCATCGCCAGAAGCGGCTCGATCTCGCCCGTCGCCGGGTTCTGCCAGAACAGTGACTCAACGATGGCCGACCCGGCGTTCAGGTTGTCCGAAGCCGTCGTGCCGTTGGGCCAGAGCGTCTGAGGGTCGAAATTCTGGGCGATGGTCACCGTTTCGGCGACAGCGGCGGTCGAAAGCGCACTGCATAGGGCAGCGGTCGCAGCTCCGAATAAGATGCGTTGGGGCATTCCAGTATCCTCTTCGATGTTTGGTTACGTGCGTGGCTGCCCAGATCCTCGTCACTGATCTCGCCGATCCTTCTACAGGTCAGTTCGGGCGGATCATTGAATGATTTTGATACTGTCACCCGATTAGTGAATTTACAAACAAAAATTTCATCAATAACGTTTCTCGAAACTAAGGCGTTCAGTAAAGCCGCGAGGAACTGGTGGCGATCTCAGACAGACCGGAGGCAAGCGACAGCCCGTCCTCGACCGACAAGGTCGAGGACGTGAATCGCAAGGTCGGTGAGTTTGTCCGCCTCGTCCGAGTCGCGCGCGGCATGTCGCTCAAGGCGGTGTCCGAGGGGACCGGTCTGTCCACCGGCTATCTCAGCCAGATCGAACGGGGACAGTCCTCGGCCTCCATCAAGTCGTTGCGGGCGCTTGCACACCTACTCGACGTCGAGATCGAGGACTTCTTCTCCGATCATGGCTATGGCGCCAGCCTGCGCAGCGGCCTTGCCAGCCGTCTCGCCGACCGCGTCCAGGTCGAGATCGGCGGAGAAGGGGCCGTGCAGGAATGGGTCACGCCCCCGTCGGCCGGCGCCGGGCTGGACCTGTCCATCATTCGGCTGGATCCCGATGCCGAGGCCGACAGGCCGGCGCAGGAGAATCAGGGCGTCGAAGCCGGCTTCGTTCTCGAAGGGGGCCTGGAGTTACGGCTGGGCGACCAGACCTACCTCTTAGGGACCGGCGACAGCTTTACCTTTCGCAGCCAGCAGAGCCACCGCATCCGCAATGCGGGCGGACGCCAGGCCGCGATCTTCTGGGCCAGCCATGTCTCCGAACTTCCGCCGCCGCCGGAGCCGCCGCCGCCGCCCGAAGACCCCGAACACGCGACCCGAACAGAACAGCCACAGAAGGACACCTCGGATGACCAAGCAATGGACAATTGACGGACTGAACTGCGCCGGCATGAACCGCGAGCAAATGGAAAAGACCCTCAAGGGCAACGTCCATGCGATCAACTACACGTCGATCCGGCCCTACGCGAGCCTGACCGACAGCCTTCTGCTGCTGGAGAAGGTGCGCGCCACGATCGAGGAGATGGACGATGTCGCTTTCGTGGCGACAACCGTGGCCGATATCGAACGGGCGGCCGAGACCAATCGCGTGGGGGTCATCCTCGGCACGCAGGATTCCACGATGATCGAGCCGGAAACCGGGCTTCTGGCGACACTGAAGCAACTTGGCATCCGCATCCTTCAGCCGAACTACAACAGGCCAAACCACTACGGCTGCGGCGCGCCGCAGACGGGCCCCGCCGACACCGGCATGACCGAGGCCGGCGCGGAATGGCTCGAAGAGATGCACCGACTGCGCCTCGTCGCGGACATTTCGCACTGCGGTCACAAGACGACCAGCGACTTCATCGCGGCCAGCAAGGGCCGGCCGCTGGTGATCAGCCACGCCAACTCCTACGAGGTCTGCCCCAGCCCCCGGAACAAGACCGATGAGCATATCCGCGGCGTCGCGGAGACCGGCGGCCTGATCGGCGGCGTCATGTGGACCCCCGCCGTGCGCCACGACCAGCGACCGGACATGGACGATTTCGTCAATCACATCGACCGCCTTGTGAAGTTCGCTGGTATCGACCACGTCGGCTTCAGCTCGGATACCGTCGAATCCCCGCGACCGGACCCGGAGGTCTGGGACAAGAGCTTCGGCCCCAACGGCCCGGACCAGAACATCGTCGGGGTTCTCGGCGACTGGTTCGTCTACGAGAACAGGCTCAACCTGGGGTTCCAGTCCCAGGTCGACACGCCCAAGGTCTGGGACGGCCTGGCGAAGCGGGGCTATTCCGAGGGGGACATCGAAAAGATCATGCGCAAGAACTGGCTGCGCGTTCTGAAGGATATCTGGGGGGAATAGACGAAGCGAACTGATCTCTAGTGTTCGACCTTCGATGGCGCCGACTTTGAGGTCGTCAGGCCGTACCCATCAAAGAAGATCACGCCTGGGTCGACAGGATAGCTAACATCTGCACGGACAGTCCTGCTGCTGCGAACGCTTGCATGAGCAGGGCTGTCTCTCACTCTCCGCTACGATTTTTGATGCAGGAGCGTCTGCTTGTGGAGATGGCCGACTGCGCGCGCACATTGGACTGGATGATCGGTCTCGCGTCAGCGGATCTCGTCAAGGCCACCACGACCGAGCTGAGCAACCGGACGAGGCTGCAAGCGACCGGCCCCTGTTGGCAGACCGATACCGGCGAACCCCCCGTATCCGGCGACCAGGGCGCAACTGGTGTTGGAGTTCCCCCGGTTTCGTGGACACCCTTTGACTGACGTGGAAAGGTGTTCCCAAGCCACGAACAAGGACCGCGGACCCGACGGCGTTCCGGCAGCAGATCGTCGCGAGCGGCAGACGCCAGATCGCCGATCTCGAAAAACAGCTCGATGGGCTCCTCGACCCTGTGATCGAGGCCAGCAGCCCGACCGTCATCCGCGCTTACGAAGCCAAGATCGAACGCAAGCGGCCCATCGCCGCCGAGAAACAGAAGAACCAGGCCGACCCAAAGGGCGCATACGAAGATCAGTGAGAGCCGGCCCGCAAACCCCTGGGAAAGCTGGGAAAGCGGCACCGTCCGCCTGTCTCGAACCGTGCTGAAACTGGCCTTCGTCGACCGCATCGCACACGACCGAAACAAAGGTCCTTGAGCCGCCGAAACAGCCTTTCTGTTCAAGGTGTCAGGGCAGTTTCACACCGCCAACATGAGAAGTGGTGCGGGCGGCGGGACTCGAACCCGCACGGCACCGGGGCCCGCAGATTTTAAGTCTGCTATGTCTACCATTCCATCACGCCCGCAGCGCGCCCTTGGTAGCCCTCCGTCGCGGCGGGGGGAAGCGGGGATTGCCGTGGCGGCGCGCGGTTCTGGGCACCTTGGCTTGGCGGAGAGCCGCTCATATAGTCCGCGCGGGGCAAGAGCGGGAGCGTCATGGCGCATATCATCGTCGTCGGCAACGAAAAGGGCGGCTCGGGCAAATCCACCACGTCGATGCATCTGGCCACCGCGCTCGCGCGGATGGGCTGGACCGTGGGCGGACTGGATCTGGACCTGCGGCAGAAGAGTTTCGGCCGCTATGTCGAGAACCGCCGCGCCTACATGGAGCGCAACGGGCTGGACCTGCCCAGCCCCGCCTATCACGATCTGCCGGAGGTGGATCAGGCCAGCCTCGCACCCGGCGAGAACGTCAACGACCGGCGGCTGTCCATGGCCGTGGCGCGGGTCGAGAAGGACGCGGACTTCATCCTCATCGACTGCCCCGGCAGCCACACGCGGCTGAGCCAGGTGGCCCATTCCCTGGCCGACACGCTGATCACGCCCCTGAATGACAGCTTCGTCGACTTCGACCTCCTGGCCCGCGTGGATGGGGAGACCAACCGAATCCTCGGACCCTCGGTCTATTCCGAGATGGTGTGGAACGCGCGCCAGCTCCGCGCCCAGGCAGGACTGCCGCCCATCGACTGGATCGTCGTGCGCAACCGCCTCGGCGCGCAGCAGATGCACAACAAAAAGAAGATGGGCGATGCGCTGTCGAACCTGGCCAAGCGGATCGGGTTCCGCGTGGCACCGGGGTTCTCCGAGCGGGTGATCTTTCGCGAGCTGTTTCCGCGGGGGCTGACGCTCCTCGATCTCAAGGATATCGGCGTCGGCGGTTTGAACTTGTCGAACGTCGCGGCGCGGCAAGAGCTGCGCGACCTCGTGCGCGCGCTCAAGTTGCCCGGCGTCGAGGTCGCGTTCTAGCAGGCCGGTCTAGGAGCTGACCGGTAAGCCGCAGAGCGGCGTGCGCCGATTGCGCGGCCGTCTGGAGCGCGGCGGGCCATCGTCCTGCGGCGCCAGGGGGGCGAAGCGGGCCGCGCTGGCCGAGGTCCGCGGCGCGGGCAGCGCCGGCGGCGTCGCGGGTTCCGGTTGCGGCACCGGCACTGCCGAGATGCGCGTGGTGCCGAGGCCCAGGACGAACGCCGCCAGTGCCGCGCTGAGAAACAGCGCGCGGCGGCTCTGCGGCACCGCCTGCGCCGCGACGGGATAGAGCAGAAGCCCGTCCGTCCCGGCCATCGCGCTCCCGGCGGCGCGGAGCATCGAAGCGGCCACCTGGATCACCGCGGGATCGGCGACAGGGATGCCGCGCAGGTCGACCACCGCCGAGCGACGCGGAAGCACCGGATCGCGGCCCGACCCGTCCCAGTCGCGCACGGCATAGCCGACCTTCTGCCCCGTCTCCTCTTGCGGCACGTAGAGCGGCGTCAGCATCACTGCACGCGCGTCCCGTCCCTCTCCGGGTAGGGTGACGATCCGCGTCTCTCGCGGGGCGGCGCGCACCCGGACCAGCGCCTCCTGCGGCGCCTTGACCACCTCCCGCTCGGCCAGCATCCGCACGGCGTCGGATCGCACCACCAGATAGGCGTCGATCAGCGCAGCGCAGAGGCAGGCGATGGAGATGGAAAACAGGGCGATGGTCAGAGAAGAACGCGGCATGTGCAGACACCAGTGCGGTTTCACCGACCCCATGGCAGCGGGATCCAAGACAGACTGCCGCCCGTTCAGGGCAGATCTGTGGCAAGGATCGGGTCACCTCAGACGAGAAAATGCACATCGGCGGGAACCCGCTCATATCCGCCCGCGGGTCAGTCCACCTGCCAGGCTTCGGGGTCGGGGACGGGTCCGAGCGCGATCCAGTCGATGCGCACCCGCGCCACCCGCGTGTCGTCCCAAATCTGGAACGCGAGCGAGAAGCTCTCGGCGGTCACGTCCTCGACGATGATGTCGCCGCGGCCATTGGTGGATTGGTCGGTATCCCACATGCCCATCCCCGCATGGACGGCCGGTGCCGCGGCAAAGGGCGGGTCGAAGGCCACCACGCGGGTCACGCGGCGCACGCCCGCGCCGCGCCACATCGGCCCCTGCTCCTCAAAGTCCGAAAACATCCACTCGCGCCCCTGCAAAATGCCAAGAGCGCCGGTGATTACGATCTGCATCGGCCCGAGGGCATGGCGATCAGAGGTTCGGCTCCTTGGGATTGAGCCCGATATGGGTGCCCATGGCCACCATGTCCGCCAACAGCTTGGCGGCGTCGTCCACCGGCCCGGGCTCGTTCTGGAACTGATCCTTGGCCTTCTTGTGAGTGCGGGCGGCGTCCGCGACCATGCGGTCGATGTCTTCTTGCGTCACGTCCTCGCGGGCCTTGCTCTCCTCGGCGAGGACGGAGATCCCTTCGGGCGAGATCTCGGCGAATCCGCCGGTGACGACGAATTCCTTGGTGCCCTCGGGCCCCTCGACGCGGAGCACACCGGGGCGCAGCGTGGTGATCGTGGGCGAGTGATCCGGCATCGCCGTCATGTCGCCGTCGGCGCCGGGAATCTGCACCGAGGTGACCTCGTAGGAGGCGAGGCTGCGCTCGGGGCTCACCAGGTTGAACTGAATCGTGTCGGCCATGGGGCGTCTCCGCGGGGTCAGGTGCGGGGACCGGCGGACCGGCCCCCAAGGGTCGTCAGGCGGCGTCGGCAGCCATGCGCTCGGCCTTGGCCTTCACGTCGTCGATGCCGCCCACCATGTAGAAGGCCGCCTCGGGCAGGTGGTCGTATTCGCCCGCGACCACGGCCTTGAAGGACGAGATCGTGTCTTCCAGCGGGACCTGCACGCCGTCCGAGCCGGTGAACACCTTGGCCACGTCGAACGGCTGCGACAGGAAGCGCTGGATTTTCCGGGCGCGCGCCACGGTCAGCTTGTCCTCTTCGCTCAGCTCGTCCATGCCCAGAATGGCGATGATGTCCTGCAGCGACTTGTAGCGCTGGAGGATCCCCTGCACGTCGCGGGCCACCTGATAGTGCTCTTCCCCGACGATGCCGGGATCGAGGATCCGCGAGGTCGAGTCGAGCGGGTCCACCGCCGGGTAGATGCCCAGCTCCGAAATCGCCCGGCTGAGCACCGTGGTCGCGTCGAGGTGGGCGAAGGTGGTGGCCGGCGCGGGGTCGGTCAGGTCGTCGGCGGGCACGTAGACGGCCTGGATCGAGGTGATCGAGCCGGCGCGGGTCGAGGTGATCCGCTCCTGCATCTGGCCCATGTCGGTGGCCAGCGTCGGTTGATAGCCCACCGCCGAGGGGATCCGACCCAACAGCGCCGACACCTCCGAGCCCGCCTGGGTGAAGCGGAAGATGTTGTCGACGAAGAACAGAACGTCGGTCCCCGACTGGTCGCGGAACTGCTCGGCCAGGGTCAGGCCGGTCAGCGCGACGCGGGCGCGGGCCCCCGGGGGCTCGTTCATCTGGCCATAGACCAGGGCCACCTGGCTTTCGGACAGGTTGTCGGGCTTGATGACGCCGGACTCGATCATCTCGTGGTAGAGGTCGTTGCCCTCGCGCGTGCGCTCGCCCACCCCGGCGAACACCGAAAAGCCTGAGTGCACCTTGGCGATGTTGTTGATCAACTCCATGATCAGCACGGTCTTGCCCACGCCGGCACCGCCGAAGAGGCCGATCTTGCCGCCCTTGGAATACGGGGCCAGCAGGTCCACGACCTTGATGCCGGTCACGAGAATTTCCGACGACGTCGACTGTTCGTCGAAGGTCGGGGCGGGCTGGTGGATCGGGCGCTTTTCCTCGGCCTCGACCGGGCCGCCCTCGTCCACGGGCTCACCCACAACGTTTAGGATGCGGCCCAGGGTCGGGTTGCCCACGGGCACCATGATCGGGCCGTCGGAGTCGGTGACCTCTTGCCCCCGCACCAGACCTTCGGTCGAGTCCATGGCGATGGTGCGCACGGTGTTCTCGCCCAGGTGCTGCGCGACCTCCAGCACCAGCCGGTTGCCGTTGTTGTCGGTGGTCAGCGCGTTGAGGATCTCGGGCAGGTGGTCGTCGAACTGAACGTCCACCACGGCGCCGATGACCTGCGTCACTCTGCCTTTTGCGTTTGCCATCTTGTCGTCTCCGGTTTCATCGGGGATCGGCCCCGCAAGTCTTTGGCGGGTCGCCCCGCAGGTCATTCAATGGGCGGCGTTCGGTCCGCCGCCCCGCGATGATCGCATCCGGGCGGCGGGCGGCCCCATACGCTAGAGCGCTTCCGCGCCCGAGATGATCTCGATCAGCTCGTTGGTGATCACGGCCTGACGCGAGCGGTTGTATTCGATGGTCAGCTTGTCGATCATCTCGCCCGCGTTGCGGGTGGCGTTGTCCATGGCGCTCATCCGGGCGCCCTGCTCCGACGCCGCGTTCTCCAAGAGCGCGGTGAAGATTTGGGTCGCCACGCCGCGAGGCAGCAGGTCGGCGAGGATCTCTTCCTCCCCCGGTTCGTAGTCGTAGAGCGTCGACGGCGCGTCGCCCTCGCTCTGCTCAAAGTCGGCCGGGATGATCTGCTGCGCCTGCGGCACCTGCGTGACAACGTTCTCGAACTCACCGTAGAAGATGGTGGCGACATCGAACTCGCCCTCGTCGAAGCGGTTCAGCACGTCGCGCGCGATCTCTTGCGCGTTGCCGTAGCCCACCCGCTTGACGTCGGAGAGGTCGATATGACCCACCAGTTTGTCGCCGTGGTCGCGGCGGAGCTGATCGCGCCCCTTCTTGCCGACGGTCAGGATCTTGACCGTCTTGCCCTGGCCCAGGACCTCGGCGATGCGCGCGCGCGCCTTCTTCACGATGGACGAGTTGAAGCCGCCGCAGAGCCCGCGCTCGGCCGTCATCACGACCATCAGATGCACGTCGTCCTTGCCCGTCCCCGCCAGGAGCCGGGGCGCGCTGTCAGACCCGCCGACCGACGCGGCCAGCTGCCCCATGACGGCGTTGAACCGCTCGGCATATGGGCGCGCCGCCTCGGCCGCGTCCTGGGCGCGCCGCAGCTTGGCTGCGGCGACCATCTGCATGGCCTTGGTGATCTTACGGGTCGATTTGACCGTCTCGATCCGATTCTTGAGGTCCTTCAGGCTGGGCATCGGGCTCTCCCTTCAGGTCCGCTCAAGAAAAGTCGGCGGCGTATTCGTCGAGCACCTTTTTCAGACGGTCGGCCGCGTCGCCCTTGATCTTGGGATCCTCGTTGGTGATCCAGTCGAGCGTGTCGCTTTGCTTGGACCGCATGTGGTTCAGCAGGCCCTGCTCGAAGCGGCCGACCTCGCTCACCTTCAGCTTGTCGAGATAGCCGTTGGTGCCGGCAAAGATCACGACGACGATCTCCGCATTGGTCAGCGGCGAATACTGCGGCTGCTTCATCAACTCGGTCAGGCGCGCGCCGCGGTTCAGCAGGCGCTGGGTCGAGGCGTCGAGGTCCGAGCCGAACTGGGCGAAGGCCGCCATCTCGCGATACTGCGCCAACTCCAGCTTGACCGGACCGGCCACCGATTTCATCGCGTCGGTCTGGGCCGAGGAGCCCACGCGCGACACGCTGAGACCGGTGTTCACGGCCGGGCGGATGCCCTGGAAGAACAGGTCGGTCTCCAGGAAGATCTGCCCGTCGGTGATCGAAATCACGTTCGTGGGAATGAACGCCGACACGTCGCCGCCTTGCGTTTCGATGATCGGCAGTGCGGTCAGCGAGCCGGCGCCGTTGTCCTCGTTCAGCTTGGCCGACCGCTCCAGGAGCCGCGAGTGGAGGTAGAACACGTCGCCGGGATAGGCTTCGCGGCCCGGCGGGCGCCGCAGCAGCAGCGACATCTGGCGATAGGCCACGGCCTGCTTGGACAAATCGTCGTAGACGATCAGCGCGTGACGGCCGTTGTCGCGGTAATACTCGGCCATGGCGGTGGCGGCATAAGGCGCCAGGAACTGCATCGGCGCGGGGTCCGACGCGGTGGCGGCGACGATGATCGAGTAGTCGATGGCGCCGGTCTCTTCCAGCTTCTTGACCAGCTGGGCGACGGTCGAGCGCTTTTGCCCGATGGCGACGTAGACGCAGTAGAGCTTCTTGCTCTCGTCGTCGCCGGCGCGGTCGTTATAGACCTTCTGGTTCAGCATCGTGTCGAGCGCGACGGCGGTCTTGCCGGTCTGGCGGTCGCCGATGATCAGCTCGCGCTGGCCGCGGCCGATGGGGATCATGGCGTCGATGGCCTTGAGGCCGGTGGCCATGGGCTCGTGCACCGACTTGCGCGGGATGATGCCCGGCGCCTTGACGTCGGCCACACGGGTCTCGGCCGCCTCGATCGGTCCCTTGCCGTCGATGGGGTTGCCAAGACCGTCCACCACGCGGCCCAGCAGGGCGTCGCCCGCGGGCACCGACACGATGGAGTTCGTGCGCTTGACGGTGTCGCCTTCCTTGATGTCCCGGTCCGAGCCGAAGATCACGACGCCGACGTTGTCGGTTTCGAGGTTCAGGGCCATCCCCTGGATGCCGCCCGGAAACTCCACCATCTCGCCGGCCTGCACACTGTCGAGGCCGTAGACACGGGCGATCCCGTCGCCGACGCTCAGCACCCGCCCGACTTCGGCGACCTCGGCCTCCTGACCGAAATTCTTGATCTGCTCTTTCAGGATCGCGGAAATCTCGGAAGCTTGGATGCCCATTATCCGACCTCTTTCATGGTGTTCTGGAGTGCGTTCAGCTTCGAGCGGATCGAGGTGTCGATCATCTTGGAGCCGACCTTGACGACCAGGCCGCCGATCAGCGCCTCGTCGACAGTGAGATTGATGTTGACGTCCTTGCCCACCGACGCCTTCAGCGTCTCGGCCAGCTTGGCCCGCTGCGCGTCCGTCAGTTCGGTCGCGGCGACGACGTCGGCGGTGATTTCGCCGTTTTCGTCGGCGATCATCTGGCGCAGTTCGGCGATGAGCTGCGGCAGGACGAAGAGCCGCCGCTTGGACGCCATCAGGCGCAGGGCGTTGCCCACCGTCGCGCTCAACCCCATCTTGTCGGCCAGGGCGCCGGCGGCGCGCTGCTGTTCGTCGCGGCCATAGATCGGCGAGTGGATCAGGCGGCGAAAATCCTCGCTGTCGGCGAGGGCCGAGGACAGGGTGTCGATGTCGGACTGGACGGTGGCGAGGGCGTTTTCTTCCTTAGCCAGATCGAAGACGGCCTTGGCATAGCGCTGGGCGATGCCGGTTGAGATCGAAGCTGGTTCGGACACGTCCACCCTTTCGACTTCGTGTTCGCCCCCGAAGGTCCGGTGCGGGCACCGGTCCGACGGCAGCATCTTGGACGCACATCGCAGGACGTGCCGTCAAATCGCGCTTGCTCTAGCAGAGCTTCCCAGACCCCGCAACCGCCTTGCAGCCGCCCGCGGCCCCGCAAAAGCGGGCCTTGCGGGCTGGCAGAATGTCGCACGTCGCGCCGCTTATTTCCGGCTGATCAGTCGGCCGTAGTCCGGGATTTGCTTTTCCGTCCCGTTGGTGCGCATCCACTGCTGCCCCGGCTTTGGCTGATAGGCCAGCGGCGGCCCCATGGGGTATTCGGCCGCAAACTCATAGCCCAGTGTGTTGTGCGGGGCCCAGTTGGTCTTGCGGAACCGGAACACCCAAGTGCCCTTGGAGCGCCGGATCTCCTTGTGGATCAGATAGGCGGCGCCGGGGATGTTCGTCCACGTCTGGCCGTCGGGGCTGAACTGATACCACTGCTCGGCGACGTTGCTGCCCTCGACATAAGGATATCGCGCCACCAGTTGCGGCGGCTTGATCGAGTGGTCGTCGCGGCCATAGCCGTGGGAGGCGCCGCGGGTCTCGCCCCAGCGGAACTCCAGGTCGGGGGGCATCACATCGTTGAAGGGCGGGTTGCGCTGTGAGGTGCGGAACTTGACGTGTTCGCGGGTCCAAACATCGGCGAGGTCGGTCATGTCGCCGGTCGAGCTCTTCCACTTCAGGTCAAAGACGTGGTGCAGCGACCCGGGCTCCAGCAGCACCAGCTTGTCCTGGCCGTCGTGGGTCTTGCCGACGTAGGAATAGAGCCCCTCGTCGAAGCGAACGAAGTTCATCGTCGGCTTGTCCGGCCGCCCGCAGATGAAAAATCCGCCGGCCTTCAGCGGCTCCAGCGCGCTGGCATACTTCACCATCGAGGCGTGCGGCAAGGTGTAGATCATCTCTTGCAGCCGGTCCGACATCTCGGGGCTCAGCGTGGTGCGCGCATGCGTCCCGATCAGCTTGAGGATCCCGTCGAGGGCGCTTTTGCGGTAGCGGCCGAGATGAGGGTTGATGCGGCGCGCCTCGGCGTGCACGCGGCTTGCGTCGAATGGTCTCACGAAAATGTCCCCGCTCCAGAGCAATGACTTGGTCTTTGCAATGGACGCAGCCTAGCCGACGCGCGGTTCGGCACAAGATATATCGACGTCGATGAAGTGCCGCCGGGCGGCTCAGGCGGTGCGCGCCGTCGGCTGCGCCGCCGTGTCGAGGATCCGTCGCGGACGCTCTGCCGCCCGCAGGCCGCCGGTGGGGCGCGGTGCCGCCTGCTTGCCCGCCTCGACGAACAGCACACCGCCGGCGAAGCGGCCCGAGATTCGCTGTCCGGCGTTCTCCAGATACGGACCCGCGCGCATCCAGAACCGCTGTTCCGACGGCGGCTGGAACAGCGCGGCGGCGTGGCGCCCCGGCTCGAACCTGTGGAGGCGCAACTGCGCCTCCAACTGCCCCAGGCTATAGGGCCGGCCGAACCCGAACGGCGTGCGGTCGCGGCGGGTCCAGAGCCCCGCGCGGTTCGGCACGATGACCATCAGCCGCCCCCCCGGCCCCAACACGCGCCAGGCCTCGTCCAGCACCGCCGACGGGGTCTCGGAGGTCTCCAGCCCGTGCAGGAGCACCAGCCGGTCGGCCACGCCGGTCTCCAGGGGCCAGAGCCGCTCTTCGCACAGGACGCTCGCGTTGGGCAGATCGGGCGGCCAGGGCATGACACCCTGCTGACCGGGCATCAGCACCACCACCCGCCGCGCGTCCGCCAGATAGGGCCGCAGGAGCGGCGCGGCAAAGCCAAAGCCCACCACCGTCTGCGCCCGGGCGTCTGGCCACAGGCGCAGAAGTTGATCGCGAACGGCCTTTTGCGCCGCACGGCCCAGTTTGGTGCGGTAGTAGAAGGTTCGCAGGTCCAACACGTCAAGGTGCATTGCCGTGAGCCGTCCCAAGTCCGATATTGAGAACTGACATAGGGTTAGAGTGGACCGCTTACCATGGCTTTCGAAATCGTCACCGTCCCGTGCCTATCGGACAACTATGCCTTTCTGGTCCGGTCGGACAGGACGGACGAGACCGCGCTCGTCGACGTGCCGGAGGCCGGGCCGGTGCTGGCGGCGCTCGACGCGCGGGGATGGCGGCTGACCGAGGTGTGGCTGACCCACCACCACGCCGACCACGTTCAGGGGCTCGATGCGGTGCGCGAGCGCTGGCCCGAGATCGCCGTCACCGGCGCCGCGGCCGACGCGCGCCGCCTGCCCCCGCTCGACCGCGCGGTGGGCGACGGCGACCGGTTCGACTTTGCCGGGGCGGCGGTCCAGGTGCTGGACGTCTCGGGGCACACCGTCGGCCACGTCGCCTATCACCTGCCGGCCGCGCATGCGGTCTTCACCGCCGACAGCCTGATGGCGCTCGGCTGCGGGCGGCTGTTCGAGGGGACGCCGCCGATGATGTGGGAAAGCCTGCAAAAGATCGCCGGTCTCCCCGCCGACACGATCGTCTATTCCGGCCACGAATACACCGCCGCCAACGCCCGCTTCGCCCTGACCATCGAGCCGGACAACGCCGCTCTCGTCGCACGGGCCCGGGCGGTCGAGGCCGCCCGCGCCGCCGGGCGACCCACGGTGCCGTCGTCCCTGGCCGAAGAACTGGCCACCAATCCGTTTCTCCGCGCGGGCTTGCCCGAGGTGAAAACGGCCATATCTATGGCCGAGGCCGCCGATGCGGAGGTCTTTGCCGAGATCCGCGCCCGCAAGGACGCGTTTTGACATCGCGCACGGATAATCGTCACGCGATGACGGGATTGGTCGCAGGTGCTGAAATTGTGACCTCGGGTCGGCAGAATTCACTTGAAGCACGGGTGCAAACAACCAAGCTTTAAGATCAAGACGTCATGGTGGTCGGGCACCCGCTGTCCGGCCGGCCCAGAGCAGAAGGAGCACTGCCCGTGCCTTCATTTTCCAACACGCTTGAGCAGGCCATTCACGCGGCGCTGGCCCTGGCCAACACCCGCCGCCACGAGTTGGCGACGTTGGAGCATCTGCTCCTGGCCCTGATCGACGAACCCGACGCCGCGCGGGTGATGCAGGCGTGCTCGGTCGACCTGGCCGAACTCAAGCAAACGCTGGTCGACTTCATCGACGACGATCTCTCCACCCTGGTCACCGAGGTCGAGGGGTCCGAGGCGGTGCCGACCGCCGCCTTCCAGAGGGTGATCCAGCGCGCCGCGATCCACGTCCAGTCCTCGGGCCGGACCGAGGTGACGGGCGCCAACGTCCTGGTCGCCATTTTTGCCGAGCGTGAATCGAACGCCGCCTATTTCCTGCAAGAACAGGACATGACCCGCTACGACGCGGTCAACTTCATCGCCCACGGCGTGGCCAAGGATCCCGCTTTCGGCGAGACGCGGCCGGTCACCGGCGCCTCCGAGTCCGAAGAGGAGACCTCCCAGGCCGACGAGGGCGACGGCAAAGAGTCCGCGCTCGCCAAATACTGCGTCGACCTGAACGCCAAGTCCCGCAAGGGCGACGTCGACCCCCTGATCGGGCGCGAGCACGAGGTCGAGCGCTGCGTGCAGGTGCTCTGCCGCCGGCGCAAGAACAACCCCCTGCTGGTGGGCGACCCCGGCGTGGGCAAGACCGCGATTGCCGAAGGACTGGCGCGCAAGATCGTGTCCGGTGAGACGCCCGAGGTGCTGCAAGGCGCCACCATCTTCTCGCTCGACATGGGCGCTCTGCTGGCCGGCACCCGCTATCGCGGCGACTTCGAGGAGCGGCTCAAGGCCGTCGTGACCGAGCTGGAGGACCACCCCGACGCGATCCTCTTCATCGACGAGATCCATACGGTGATCGGCGCCGGGGCGACGAGTGGCGGGGCGATGGACGCCTCCAACCTGCTCAAGCCCGCGCTCCAGGGCGGCAAGCTGCGCTGTATGGGCTCCACGACTTACAAGGAGTTCCGCCAGCACTTCGAGAAGGACCGCGCGCTCTCCCGCCGGTTCCAGAAGATCGACGTGAACGAGCCCACGGTCGAGGACAGCGTCAAGATCCTCAAGGGCCTCAAGCCCTATTTCGAGGAACATCACGACATCAAGTATACCGCCGAGGCGATCAAGACCGCGGTGGAACTGTCGGCGCGCTATATCAACGACCGCAAGCTGCCCGACAAGGCCATCGACGTCATCGACGAGGCCGGCGCGGCGCAGCACCTGGTGTCCGAGAGCAAGCGGCGCAAGACCATCGGCGCCAAGGAGATCGAGGCCGTGGTGGCCAAGATCGCCCGCATCCCGCCCAAGAACGTCAGCAAGGACGATGCCGAGGTGCTCAAGGATCTGGAGGCGACGCTCAAGCGCGTGGTCTTCGGCCAGGACCCGGCCATCGAGGCGCTGTCGAGCGCGATCAAGCTGGCCCGCGCCGGCCTGCGCGAGCCCGAAAAGCCCATCGGCAACTACCTCTTTGCCGGCCCCACCGGCGTCGGCAAGACCGAGGTGGCCAAGCAGCTGGCGTCGAGCCTCGGGGTCGAGATGCTGCGCTTCGACATGTCCGAGTACATGGAAAAGCACGCCGTCAGCCGCCTCATCGGCGCGCCCCCGGGCTATGTCGGCTTCGACCAGGGCGGTCTGCTGACCGACGGCGTCGACCAGCATCCGCACTGCGTGCTGCTGCTCGACGAGATCGAAAAGGCGCATCCCGACGTCTTCAACATCCTGTTGCAGGTGATGGACCACGGCAAGCTGACCGACCACAACGGCCGGGCGGTGGATTTCCGCAACGTGATCCTGATCATGACGTCCAACGCGGGCGCGGCCGAGCAGGCCAAGTCGGCCATCGGCTTTGGACGCGACCGGCGCGAGGGCGAGGATACGGCGGCGATCGAGCGCACCTTCACGCCCGAGTTCCGCAACCGGCTGGACGCCGTCATCTCGTTCGCCCCCTTGGGCAAGGAGACGATCCTCAGCGTCGTGGAGAAGTTCGTGCTGCAACTGGAGGCGCAGCTCCTCGACCGCAACGTCACCATCGAGCTGACCCGCCCCGCCGCCGAATGGCTGGCCGACAAGGGCTACGACGACAAGATGGGCGCGCGTCCCCTCGGCCGCGTCATCCAGGAGCACATCAAGAAGCCGCTGGCCGAAGAGTTGCTCTTCGGCAAGCTGGCCAAGGGCGGCGTGGTCAAGGTCGGTGTCAAGGACGGCGAGATCGACCTCAGGATCGATCCGCCCGAGGCGCGGCGCCTGTCGTCCAAGAAACCGCCGCTCCTGACCGCGGACTGAGCGGCGCAGGGACGACATGCGGCGCACGACCCTCGCCCTGATCTGTGCCGCCGCGGCCACCCCGGCCGCGGCGCGCGAACCCCTGCTGACCCTGCCGGTGGACTGCACCCTCGGCGCCGACTGCTTCATTCAGAACTACGTCGACGCCGATCCTGGGCCGGGCCACGCAGACTTCACCTGCGGGCCGCTCTCCTATGACGGGCACAAGGGCACCGACTTCGCCGTCCCGAGCCTCGCCGCGATGCAGGCGGGCGTCGTCGTGCGCCCCGCCGCCAACGGCACGGTGATCGGCGTCCGCGACGGGATGCCCGATACCGGCCCCGACGCCAGCGGCGGCATCGACGGGCGCGAATGCGGCAACGGCGTCGTGATCCGCCACGGGGCCGGGTGGGAGAGCCAGTATTGCCACCTGCGCGAGGGCAGCGTGGCCGTCGAGATCGGCCAGCGGGTGAACCTGTCGACCGAGTTGGGCAAGATCGGACTGAGCGGCAACACCGATTTTCCCCACCTGCACATGTCGCTGCGCAAGGACGGCGAGACGGTGGACCCTTTTGCCCCGGACGGCCGCGCCGACTGTGCCGAGGCGCCCACACGGACCCTGTGGCTCGACGCACCGGACTATGTGCCCGGCGGCATCCTCGACACGGGCTTCGCCGATGCGATCCCCGATTACGACCGGATCAAGGCGGGCTCGGCCGCAACCGACCGCCTGGCCCCGGACGCCCCCGCGCTCGTGCTCTGGGGCTACCTCTTTGGCGGCCGCGCCGGCGACACCGTACGCCTGGTCGTCGAGGGGCCGAGCGGCGCGGTGCTCGATGAGACGGTGACGTTGGACAAGACCCAGGCGCAGCTCTTCCGCGCGATCGGACGGCGGCTGCCCGATGACGGCTGGACCCCGGGGTCCTACACCGGCACCGTCATCCACAGCCGCGGCGACACGCGGCTCGACGCGGCCGCCACCGCGGTGACCGTCGCCCGCTGACCTCTGGACCCGCGCGAAGGCCGCGGGAGAACGGGTCGCCGGCCGGCCACCGCCGCCAGCATGTTGTGCGGGCGGCGCCAGCCGGCCGCGCCGCCGGATCAGCGCTCGGTCAGCTTCAACTCGATGCGGCGGTTCTGGGCGCGGGCGGCCGCGGTATTGCCGGTGGCGATCGGGCGGTACTCGCCAAAGCCGGTGGGGGCCAGCCGCTCTTCGGGAAAGCCCAACTCTTCGGACATGAACCGCACCACCGACAGCGCCCGCGCCTGGCTCAGCTCCCAGTTGTCGGCAAAGGGGCCGCCAAAGATGGGCACGTCATCGGTGTGCCCGTCGACCCGCACCACCCAGTCGATGCTCTCGGGGATCTCGTCCGCGACCTCGGACAGGAGCCGCGCCACCCGCGCCACCTGCGATCGTCCCGCCGCCGACAGGTCCGCCGACCCCGACGGAAACAGCACCTCGGAGGAAAAGACAAAGCGGTCCCCCACCACCTTGACTCCCTCGCGGTTGCCCAGCACGTCGCGCAGCCGACCGAAGAACTCGGACTGATAGCGTTCCAGCCGCTCCAGCTCGGTGGCCTCCAGGGCCACGCGCTTCTTCTCCTCGACCAGCGCGCGGGCCAGGGCGGCGTTCAGGTCCTGGCCCAAGGTCTCGATCCGCACCCGGGCCGCGGCGTCGCGCTCGGACGCGAGATCCAGAAGCCCCTGGAGCGTGTCGAGCTGCGACCGCAGTTCGGCCACCTGTTGGTTCAGTGCCTCGACCTGCCGTCGGCTTTCCTCCGACAGCGCGCGCTCGTCGGCCAGTTCGGTCTGCGCAGCCGCAAGCAGGGCCGCCCGGCGCTCGGCCTCGCTCAGCGCCTCGGCGCCCTGGCGCTCGGCCGCCAGGCGGGCGGCGAGCGCCGCCTCCAGCTCGCTGCGCAGATCGGCCTGGGCGTCGGCGGCGCCGGACAGCGCCGCCGCCTCGGCCTGGGCCGCGGCCAGCGCAGCGGCAAGGCGGTCGCGCTCGGTGGCCTCGCGGCCGGCCGCCGCGCGTAGCGCCTCGACCTCCGCCTCGGCCTCGGCCAGACGCGCACGGGCGTCCTCCAGCGACCCCTGATAGGCCATCTCGGCGGCCTTGGCCGTCTCCAGCGCGTCGCGGATCTGCGCCAACTCGCTCGTCGCGGCGTCCTCGCGCGCCAGCGCCTGGGCCAGCGTGTCCCGGGCGGCGTCGCGGTCGGCCTCGGCCTCGGCGCGGGCGGCCAGCGCCGCCTCCAGCGCCGCCTCGGCCCGGGTCAGATCGCCGGTCAACTGCGCCCGCACCTCCAGCGCCGCGGTCAGGGCCGCCTGTGCCGCATCCACCTCGGCCCGGGCGCTCAGCGCGGCGGAGAGACGCGCGGTCAGCTCGGCCCCCTCGGCCTCGGCCGTCTCCAGCGCGGCGCGGGCGGCCGCCAGGTCGCCCTCGGTCTGGCTCTGGGCCAACAGTGCGGCGGCCAGGCGGGCGTTCAGGTCGTCGGCGTCGGCCGTCGCCGCGGCCAGGCGGGCGCGCAGGTCGTCGGCGGCCCGCTCGGCCTCGGCCAGTTGCGCGCCCAGGGTCTCGGCCACGCCGCGGGCGCTGTCGAGTTCGGTCGCCAGGGCGGCGCGGGCGGTCTCGGCCGCGGCCAGGTCGCCGGTTAGGCTGTCGCCCGCGGCCTCGGCAGCGGCCAGGCGCCGCGACAGGTCCGCGGTCTCGGCGCGGCTGGCGTCGAGTTCGGCGGCCAGCGCCGCGCGCGCCTGGGTCAGCGCGGTCAGGCTCTCGGCGCCCTCGGACTGGGCCAGGAGCGCCGCGGCGAGCTGCCGGTTCAGCTCTTCGGCGTCCACTGCGCTCTGCGACAGGCGGACGGTCAGGTCGTCGACTTCGGCCTGCGCGGCGGTCAGCCGGTCGCGGGTCTCGCCCAGGTCCTCGGCCTGGACCGACAGCGCGTCCTGGAGGCTCAGAACACGCCCCTCGGCGGTGCCCTGGGCGACGAGCGCGGCGGCGAGCTGGGTGTTGAGCCGCGCGGCCTCGGCGGCACTGCCGTCCAGCTCGGCGCGGAGCGCGGCGATCTCCTCGGCGCTGCGGTCCTGGCTGAGCAGCGCGGCGGCCAGCCGGGCGTTGAGATCGGCGCGGTCGTCTTCGGCGGCGTCGAGGGCGGCTTGCAGCGCGGCCATCTCTTCCTGGCTGCGCTCGCGGGCCAGGAGTGCGACGGCGAGGCGGGTGTTCAGCTCGGCACGCTCGGCCTGGGCCTGGGCCAGCTCGGCGCCGGTCTCGTCCCGCGCCAGGAGGGCCGCGGTCAGGCGGTCGTTCAGCGACGCCTCGGCCGACCGCGCCGCAGCGAGGAGGGTCAGCGTGTCCTCCGCGCGCTTGCGCTCGGCCTCCAGCGACAGGGTCATCGCGGTCAACTCGGCGTCGGCATCGGCCAGCCGCTCGCGCAGGGCCTGGGCCGCGGCAGCCTCGGCCAGGCGCGCCGCCTCCTCCTCGGACAGCGCCGTCTCCAGCTCCGACACCTCGGCCGACAGCGCCGCTGCCGCGGCCTCGCCCTCGGCCAGGTCGGCGCGCAGATCGGCGGTCAGCGCCTCCAGCGCCTCGCGCCGCGCAGCGGCCAGGCGCGCGGCCTCGGCGGCGGCGTCGATTTCGTCGCGCGCCTGGGCCAGCGCCAGGTTCAACGCCTCGCGGTCCGAAATCAGGTCGGCCCGCGCCGCCTCCAGATCGGCGACGGTGGCGGTGAGCGCGGCGGTGCGGTCGCGCGCCGCGTCGCGGTCGGCCAACAGCCCCGCGACCTGCTCTTCGAAGCTGGCGATGCGGTCGGCCTGGCGGGCGGCGTCCGCGGTGAGGCTGGAGATCAGGGTGTCCTGCTCGGCCGCCCGCGACTCCAGGTCGCCGATCAGCGCCGCCTGCCGTGCAGCGGTGTCGCGCGCGGTTTCCAGATCCGCCTCCAGGCCCGCGCGCAGCCCCTCCAGCTCGGCCGTCTTGGTCCGCTCCAGGCCCAGCATGCGCGACAGGCCCGCAACCTCTGCGGTCAGCGCGTCGAGCTCGGTGTCCTTGCCCGAAATCTCTTCGCGCAGCACGAACTGCACCACCATGAAGATGGTGAGGACGAACATCATCACCAGAAGGAGCGCCGTCATCGCGTCGACGAAGCCGGGCCAGATCGAGCTGGAAACCTGTCGGGTGGAGCGGCGGCTGAGCGGCATGGCCTAGCCCCTCCGGCCGCCGACCTGGCTGGCGCCGGCCTCGGGGCGGGACTGGTTGCGGATGGTCCGGGCGAGCTGGCGCATCTCCTGGCGCAGCTCCGTGGTGCTCTCCTGCCGCCCCGCCGAGACCTCTTCGAGCAGGCGCAGGAGCTGGACGTCGATGGAACGCAGGCGCATCCGGCTCTCGGCGTCCATGCCGGCGCCGTCCTCTGACTGGGCCTCCAGCACGTCGGCCAGACGCTCCTGCCCCTGCGCCACCCGCGTCAGCGCCGTGCCCACCCCGGTCTCTGCCGCCATCTTGTCGGTCAGGGCCGACACCGCGGTGGCGAGGTCGCCCAGGCGCGTGTCCACCTCGGCGCGGGTGGCGTTGGATTCCCCCACGATCTCCTGGAGGCGGTCCATCTGCTGGGCCATGTGCTCCATCATCGCGGCCATGACGCTCTGATCGCCGCCGCCCTCGCCCTCGCCCGCGGCAAAGCTCAGGCGGGTGATCGAGCTCAGCCACTCCTCCAACTCGCGGTAGAAGCGATTCTGGCTGTGGCTGGCGAAGAGTTCCAGGAGGCCGACGACCAGGCTGCCCGCGAGACCCAGGAGCGACGAGGCAAAGGCGACGCCCATGCCGCCCAACTGGCTCTCCAACCCGCTCATCAACCGACCGAAGACCGCCATGCCGTCCTCGCCCGGCGTGGGCGCCAGCCCGCGGATCGTCTCCACGATGGCCGGGACGGTGGTGGCGAGGCCATAGAAGGTGCCCAGAAGGCCGAGGAAAATCAACAGGTTGACAATGTACCGCGTGATGTCCCGCGCCTCGTCGATACGAGTGGCCACGGAATCGAGCATGGACCGCGACGAGGTGGCCGAGATCTGCATCCGCGTCGCCCGCGACCTGAGCAGAGCGGCCAACGGCGCCAGCAGCCGCGGCGCGCGCACGATCTCGTGCCCCGGCGTCTCGGCCGTGTAGCCCTCGATCCAGTTCACTGACTGGATGAGCTGATATTGCTGGTAGAAACAGGCCAACACGCCGATGATGAACACCACGCCGATGAACCCGTTGAGCCAGGGGTTGGCCAGGAACACCGGCGCCACCGACGGGAACGCCACATAGGCGCCGAGACCGACCAGGACGAGCACGGTCAGCATGGCGCCGATCTGTCTGATCGGTTGCGAGAAATACGCCCCCTCCAGGGCGTGTGGCGGTCTCATCGTGCTGATCCGACTTTCATGTTGCGCCGCAGCATAAACGCCCGCCGCGCGGTGTCCAAGCCCGTCAGTCTGCGTGACGCTCTATGTCACGAACGCGCCGCGACAACCACTCCAGATCGCCGTCGCCGATCCCCAGTTCCGTCAAATGCGCGGCAGTGTTGTAGAGATACTCGGTGTTTGGGCCGCGCCCGCCGACCGCGTGGGCGATGACCTGGGCCTGCGCCTCCAGGGTCAGCCCGCCGCAATACTGCCGGTGCACGGGGTCGACGACATAGGCCACCGTTTCGATCCGCCGGCCGTCGCGGGTGGTGACGGGCAGCCGGCTCTCCAGATAGGCCGACGAGATCAGCTCGCGCGCCCGCAGCATCTCCAGCGTCGCCGCCTCCGTGCCGGGCGCGGCCCGGAATGCGACCCCGTCGCAATGGGCGCCCTCGGCGGCGTCGAGCGCCAGGACCAGGCCCGGCTCCGCTTCGGTCCCGCGGTGGTGGATCGACCACATGCAGAACGCCCGGTGATACCCGTCGAGCCGCGCGATCGCCCGCTCGGCCACATCGAAGCCCGGGTTCCAGATCAGCGAGCCGTAGCCGAAAACCCAGAGCGGCATGTCGGTCATGGGGATGGTCCTTGCATCGTCGGGCCTGTAAACACCATCCGTCCGGGGGAGAGAAGGGCCGTCCATGCGCATACTCGTGGCCATCGCCGTGATCGCGGCCGCCCTCTGGGGCGGATACTGGTTCGTCGGTGCCACGGCGGTCGAGCGGGCGCTGGCCGCCTGGATCGCCGAGCGGCGGAGCGACGGCTGGGTGGCCGACTACGCCACACTCGACACCCGCGGCTTTCCCAACCGGTTCGACACCACGCTCACCGACCTGGACATCGCCGATCCCGCCACCGGCTGGGCCTGGACCGCGCCGTTCTTCCAAATCCTGGCGCTCAGCTACCGCCCCACCCACGTGATCGCCGTCTGGCCCGAGGCGCAGAGCCTGGCCACGCCTCTCGAACGGATCGACATCGCCAGCGACACCTTGCGCGCCTCCGTGGTCTTCGAGGCCGACACGGCCCTGACCCTCGACCGCGCCACCCTGGTGGCCGAGGCGGTGCGGCTGAGATCGAACGCCGGGTGGAACGCAGCGCTCGCCGAGGCCCGGCTCGCCACGCGCCAGACCGCGGCGCGGCCGCTCGCCCACGACCTGGGCTTCGAGGCGCGCGATCTGGTGCTGGCCGAGGCGCTGCGCGACGGGCTCGACCCCACGGGCCTCTTGCCCGGCACGGTCGCGCGGCTCGCCGTGGATGCCACCGTCGCCTTCGACGCCCCCTGGGACCGGTTCGCGGTCGAGCGGGCGCGGCCCCAGCCCACCGCCATCGACCTGCGCCTCGCCGAGGCGCAGTGGGGCGACCTGGCGCTCAAGCTCGCGGGCAGCCTGGAGGTCGACGCCGAGGGGCGGCCAGAGGGCGAAATCGTGGTCAAGGCCACCAATTGGCGCGACATGATCGCCATCGCCGTCGCTTCCGGCGCGCTGCCGGAGGGCATGGCGGGCACCCTGGAGGGCGGTCTGGGCCTCCTCGCCGGGCTGTCGGGCGACCCCAAGACGCTGGACGTGCCCCTGCGCTTTGCCGATGGGCGCGTGTCGCTCGGCCCCATTCCCCTGGGCCCCGCCCCGATTCTGCGGCTCAGATGATCCCGCGGCTGGAGAACGCCGCGGCGCGACGCCTGTTTCTCCACCGCCACGGGCTGGGCGCCTCCCCTTCCGGGCCGGGCCGCGGCGCCGACCTCCTCGGCCTGATCGAGGCGCTCGGCTTCGTCCAGGTGGACAGCGTCTCGACCGTCGAACGCGCCCACCACATGATCCTTCACAGCCGCCGCACCCGCTATCGCCCCGCGCATCTGCGCCCGCTCCTGGAGCGCGACCGCCGCCTCTTCGAGCATTGGACCCACGACGCCGCGGTGATCCCCACCGCGTTCCTCGGCCACTGGCAGCACAAGTTCGCCCGCGATCGCGCTTTCATCGAACGCCGGTGGAAGAGCTGGCGCCGCGAAGGCTATCAGGCCCGCTTTCGGCCGGTGCTCGACCACATCGCCCGTCACGGCCCCTGCCGCTCCGACACCTTCGCCGAGCCGGAGGGCAAGACCGGCGAGGGCTGGTGGGACTGGCACCCCTCCAAGACTGCGCTGGAGTTCCTGTGGCGGTCCGGCCGCCTGGCCGTCACCCGGCGCGAGGGGTTCCGCAAGGTCTATGACCTGGCCGAACGGGTGCTGCCGCCGCCCCGGCCGGTGCCCTCCGAGGCCGAGACGGTGGACTGGGCGTGCGCCGCCGCGCTCGACCGGCTGGGCTTCGCCACCTCGGGCGAGTTGGCCGCGTTCTGGGACCTCGCCACCCCGGCCGAGGCCAAGGCTTGGGTCGCCGACGCCCTGGCCCAAGGCCGCGTCGACCCCCTCGACGTGATCGGCGCAGACGGCCGCCCGCGCCGCGCCGTCGCCTGGCCCGGCACTCCGGCCGGAGCGGCCGCCCTTCCCCCCGCCCCCGGGGTGCTGCGCATCCTCAGCCCCTTCGACCCCGCGCTCCGCGACCGCGCCCGGGCCGAGCGTCTCTGGGGCTTCCGCTACCGCATCGAGATCTTCGTGCCGGCCGAGCGCCGCAGCTACGGCTACTACGTCTTCCCCCTTCTCGACGGCGAGCACCTGGTGGGCCGCCTCGACATGACCGCCGACCGCGCCGCCGATACCCTCGCCGTGACCGCCCTCTGGCCCGAGCGCGGGGTCCGCTGGGGCGCCGGCCGCCAGGCCCGTCTCGACGCCGCCCTCGCCCGCACCGCCCGCCTTGCCGGCGTCTCCCGCATCGCGTTCGCCGACGGTTGGCTCCGCGCCTGATCCGGCGCGGCCCCTAGCGGCAGATCGCCCCCATCGGGGTGGCAACCTCCCCCCGCGCGGCTCGCCCTCTCGGCAGCTCCCGCCCCGCAGATCGGGATCCACCAGCACCGTCTGCAATGCCATTCTGCCCGGTCCCCGGCGCAGGGCTCACCGATGTCACTGCACAGGGCGGAAGACCGGTCGAGCCTCCGCACCGGACCGGCAAGCACCACCCCGCGCGCACGACGGGATCGGGCCGAGGACCGCAGGGCACGACCGTCGCACCCGCACCCTCCGGCCCGACCCCAGCCCTCACGGCCCGCTCCTCCAGCGCCGTCTCCCTCCCTTCCCACCGGCATCCGCCAGACATCGAACCCCGGCAGTCGGCACCGGGGTGTCCCTGCGCCCCAGTACGGCGCCGGTTGTCCGTTGCCGATGAGCGAAGGTCGATGGGGTCGGAATGAGGCCGTCTCCCTCTGGGCCCATAAGCCCGCGCGGGCGCGAGCGTCCCCTCCACGTCACGAGCAACCTGGACCGGTCCTTCGGACGTCTGGCCCCGATCCCGCACGCCATGGGCGGAAGCGTCGACCACACCACGGACTGTCATCGGCGGCGAGCTCGCGAGCGGCTGGATCGACAGGCATGCCCCGCCGTCCGGCGCGACTGCAAAGATCGAGAACACGCCGACAGGCGTCGCGCGGTGGGCTGCGTCCCCGGCTGGCGGCTTGGCACCTTCGAAGGAGGGGCGCAGGACGCATCGGTCCGGTGGAACGACCCGCCCAACGGCCTCTTAGACGGCTTCCTGATCGCTGCGCCCGCCGGCCGCGACGTCCGCGACCTCGCCGAGATGGGCCGGATGCGACGTCTGGACGCCACGGCGCCACCGGATCCCCATCGCGTGCGGTTGGCCGATTCCGTGCGCCGGCGCTGGCACTTGGTCGAGATGCGCAAAGCTGAGAGGGTGCGCCGCCACACTGCCGGCCAGCCATCGATCATCGAGAAGACCGAGACGATGATCGCGCCTGTCGACCGGCGCGTCGCCGAGATGGATCGCCAGATCGCCGACATCATCGCCGTCAACCGCAAGCTCGCCGAGCTGCCGCGCTTGCTCTTAGGCGTCCCCGGCGCCGGCCCCACTGTGCTGTCGGAGCATCTCGGCGAAATGCCCGAACTCAGCGCACTGTGTGGAGGCCCGAGCGCCTCCCTCCCCAGTCTTGCACCGCGCGCGCGTGAGAGCGAAACGTGACGCATCCGGGGCGGCCGGCACAGGGCGCGCGACGCCTTCTACATCGCCGTCCTCAGCACCTCGCGCCGTGTCCCAACCCTCACCGCCATGCCGGACCGCATGAGAAGGGCGGGCAAGGCGCCACAGACCAGCCTCATCGCCATCGCCCGACACCTCCTCGTCATCCTCAGCGCCATGACATGACATCGACAGCCCATCCGGCTCCGAGGAAAAACGCAGGCGCCCCCCGCCCGCAGACCTTCCCTTGTGAGATATCCTCAGGGGGCCGGTCCGCAGGACCGCGGGGGCAGAATGCCCCCTCCGCCCACACACCGTCCCCCCCGGCCGGGGACG
Organism: Rhodobacteraceae bacterium CCMM004; assembly: GCA_004005435.1. GTDB lineage: Bacteria > Pseudomonadota > Alphaproteobacteria > Rhodobacterales > Rhodobacteraceae > CCMM004. The sequence goes on from RZWH01000001.1 coordinate 42,152, forward strand.
GCGGGCGGGGCGATGCGCGTTCCGCGCGAGCGCCGTCCCGCCGTCAGGTGAACTGCTCGCGGATCAACCGCTCTTCCAGCCCGTGTCCCGGATCGAACAGCAGCGTGTGCGTCACCGCCGGCTCGCTGGCGATGGTGACGGCCTGCACCCTCCCGGCCGAGTTGCTGTCGGCGTCCGCCATCACCGGCCGCTTGTCCGGCTCCAGCACGTCGAACCGCACCTCCGCCGTCTTGGGCAGCAGCGCTCCGCGCCAGCGCCGCGGCCGGAACGCGCTCATCGCCGTCAGCGCCAGGACGTCGGCCCCGATGGGCAGGATCGGTCCATGCGCCGAGTAGTTGTAGGCGGTGGAGCCCGCCGGCGTCGCCACCAGCGCCCCGTCGCACACGAGTTCCGGCATCCGCACCTGCCCGTCGACCGAAATCCGCAGCTTGGCCGCCTGCGGCCCCGCCCGCAACAGCGACACCTCGTTGATCGCCAACGCCTCCATCCGCCGCCCGTCCATGGTCTCGGCCCGCATCTTTAGCGGGTTGATGTCGGCGCGTTCGGCCTCGGCCAGCCGCGCCGGCAGATCGTCCTCGCGATACTCGTTCATCAAAAACCCGATGGTCCCGCGGTTCATCCCGTAGACCGGCGCGTCCAGGCCCTGGGTCGCGTGCAGCGTCTGCAACATGAACCCGTCGCCGCCGAGCGCGACGATCACCCCCGCCTCCTCCACCGGCACCGCGCCGTAGAGGCCGACCAGGCGGTCGCGCGCCGTCTCGGCGATGTCGGCCCCGCTGGCCAGAAATGCGATCCCCCGCGCCATCCGGCCCTCCTCCGTGCGGTCGCGGCCAGAGTTGACCGGACCGCCGCGCGAAAACAACCCCTTGCCGCCCAGCGCCTCCAGGCTGCCGCTTTGCGCCCTTCCCGCCTCGGCAGCTTTGCGCTAGGACCGCCTCAGCCAGACCCCTGCCGCAGGAGCCCAGAGATGAACCTGTCTCACCGCGACGACGGATTCTTCACCGACAGCCTCGCCCAGCGCGATCCCGACCTCCACGCCGCGATCCGCGACGAGCTCGGCCGCCAGCGCGACGAGATCGAGTTGATCGCCAGCGAGAACATCGTGAGCCGGGCGGTGCTGGAGGCGCAGGGCTCGGTCCTGACCAACAAGTATGCCGAAGGCTATCCCGGACGCCGCTACTACGGCGGCTGCCAGTTCGTGGACGTGGCCGAAGAGCTGGCCCGCGACCGCGCCAAAGAGCTCTTCGGCGTCGGTCACGCCAACGTCCAGCCCAACTCGGGCAGCCAGGCGAACCAGGGCGTGTTCACCGCCCTCCTCACTCCCGGCGACACGATCCTCGGCATGAGCCTCGCGGCCGGCGGGCACCTGACCCATGGGGCCAAGCCCAACCAGTCGGGCAAATGGTTCGACGCGGTGCAGTATGGTGTGCGCCAGGACACCCTCGACATCGACTACGATCAAATGGCCGCGCTGGCCGAGGAACATCGGCCCAAGCTGATCATCGCCGGCGGCTCGGCCATCCCGCGGGTCATCGACTTCGCCCGGATGCGCCAGATCGCCGACAGCGTCGGGGCCTGGCTGATGGCCGACGTGGCGCATTACGCGGGCCTGATCGCGGCGGGCGTCTATCCCTCGCCCTTCCCCCACGCCCACGTCGCCACCACCACCACGCACAAGACCCTGCGCGGCCCCCGCGGCGGCATGATCCTGACCGACGATGCCGATCTCGCCAAGAAGTTCAACTCGGCCATCTTCCCGGGCATCCAGGGCGGCCCGCTGATGCACGTGATCGCGGCCAAGGCCGTGGCCTTCGGCGAGGCGCTGCGGCCCGAGTTCAAGGTCTACCAGGAACAGGTCGTCGCCAACGCCCGCGCCATGGGCCAGGCGCTGGTCGAGGGCGGGCTGGACCTCGTCACCGGCGGCACCGACAGCCACCTGCTGCTGGTCGACCTGCGCCCCAAGGGGGTCAAGGGCAACGCCACCGAGACGGCGCTGGGCCGCGCCCACATCACGTGCAACAAGAACGGCATCCCCTTCGACGACGAAAAGCCGACCGTCACCAGCGGCATCCGCCTGGGCAGCCCCGCCGGCACCACCCGCGGCTTCGGCACGCCCGAGTTCCGCCAGATCGGCCAGTGGATCGTCCGCGTCGTGGACGGCCTGGCCGCGAACGGGGCCGAGGGCAACGCAGCGGTGGAGGCCGAGGTCAAGGCCGAGGTCGCCACGCTGTGCGCCCGCTACCCGCTCTATCCCGACCTCTAGGCCGGCGACCAAGGGCTTTCGAAAGCCCTTGGCCCAAGCGCCGTGGACGGCGCTTGTGACGGCCCCGCGCGGGGCCGTGGCCAAGCGCCTTCGAAGGCGCTTGGCCCCCGCCGCAGACCGCTCGCCCACCCGCGATCTGGAGCGGCGGTTGGGGGACGCCGTCCGCACGCGCCTGCCCCACGGCATCGCCGAACTGGTGCTGTTCGTGCTCAAGCAGGGCTGGGCGTCGCTCTTCGGAGCCCTTCTCCTCGCCGGGATGCTGCTCAGCGCCGCGGTCTGGCAGGACCACTGGCCCGTCCACCGCTACGACGCGCTCCTCGTCTATGCCATCGCGCTCCAGGCCGCGTTCCTGGCCCTGCGGCTGGAGACCTGGCGCGAGGTGCGGGTGATCCTGCTGTTCCACCTCACCGGCACGGTGATGGAGTGGTTCAAGGTCTCGGCCGGCTCCTGGGCCTATCCCGACCCGGCGCTGACCAAGGTGCTGGGCGTGCCGCTCTACTCGGGCTTCATGTACGCCGCGGTGGGCAGCTACATGGCGCGGGCGATCCGCATCTTCCGCATGTCCTTCGCCCCCTACCCACCCTACTGGACGACCGTCGCCCTGGCGGCGGCGATCTACGTCAACTTCTTCGCCCACCACTACCTGCCCGACATCCGCCTTGGCCTCTTCGCCGCCACGCTCGTCCTCTTCGCCCGCACCCGGGTCTGGTTCGACATGGGCGCCGGGGCCTACTGGATGCCCCTGCCCCTGGCCGCGCTCCTGACCGCCTTCGCGCTGTGGATCGCCGAGAACGTGGGCACCGCCACCGGCACCTGGCTCTATGCCGGGCAGGCACGGCTGGACTGGGTGTCTTTGGCCAAGATGGGCTCGTGGTACCTTCTGCTCTACGTCAGCTTTGTGACCGTCACCCTGGTCTACCGCGGAGCGCTCCGGCGCGAGGCTGGCCCTCCGCCAAAGACCGACCTAGGGTGACGCCCATGCTCGCCACACAGACCACGGGCGCCCCGGGCGCCACACCCATCCTGATCGCCCACGGCCTCTTTGGATCGGCGCGCAATTGGGGGGCCATTGCCAAGAGGCTGTCGGAGGACCGCGAGGTCACCGCGGTCGACATGCGCAACCACGGCGCCTCGCCCCGCGACCCCGACCATTCTTATCCCGCTCTGGCAGGCGACCTTGCCGGGGTGATCGACGGCCGGGCCGACGTGATCGGCCACTCCATGGGCGGCAAGGCGGCGATGGCCCTGGCGCTCCTCCACCCCGAGAAGGTGCGAAGACTGGTGGTCGCCGACATCGCACCGGCCGCCTACGGCCACACCCAGATGCCGTTGATCGAGGCCATGCAGGGGGTCGATCTGGCCGCCGTCGAGACCCGCCGCGACGCCGACCGCCAGCTGGCAGAAGGCGTCGAAGACCGCGGCGTCCGCGCCTTCCTGCTGCAAAGCCTCGACGTGAAGGGCCGCGCCTGGCGGCTGAACCTCGATGCCCTGGCCGACCAGATGCCGCTGATCCTGGGATGGCCCGAGATCGCGGGCAGCTTCGACGGCCCGACGCTGTTCCTCACGGGCGGAGAGAGCGACTATGTCCAGCCCGAGCACCGAGCGGCCATCCGCGACCACTTCCCCGCCGCCCGCTTTGCCAAGCTGCCGAACGCGGGCCACTGGCTCCATGCCGACGCGCCCGAGGCGTTCGCCGACACCGTCCGCGCGTTTCTCGACCGTTAGGTCAAGGTGCCCCTCCGGTCCCGACTTTCCTTTCGAAATATCCTCCAGGGGGTGAATGGCCGCCAGGCCAGAGGGGGACGGAACGTCCCCCTAACCCCGCTTAGGACAGCGCCGCCGTCAGAAGACCACGACCTGCGTGCCCACCGGCACCCGCTGATACAGGTCCTGGACGTGGCTGTTCAGCATCCGAATGCAACCGTTCGAGACCGACCGCCCGATGGACTGGGGCTCGGTCGTGCCGTGGATGCGGAAATACGTGTCGCGGCCGTTCTTGAACAGGTACAGCGCGCGGCTGCCCAGCGGGTTGCCCGGGCCGCCCGGCTGGACATAGTCGTTGTCGACGAACTTGGCATAGGCGCGGGGGTCGCGCTCGATCATCTCGTCGGTGGGGCGCCAGGTGGGCCATTCCTTCTTGACCTGGATGACGGCCGTGCCCTTGAACTCCAGCCCCGCCTTGCCGACACCGACGCCGTAGCGGATCGCCTGCCCGGGGACGGTGGTGAAGTAGAGGTAGTGCTGCTGCGGGACGACCAGGATCTGACCGGGCGCGATGGTGTTCTTGATCTGCACGAAACGCGGCATGAACTGCTCGGGCACCTGGTAGGCCTGGGCGTGGACGGCCGGAGCGGCCAGGCCGGCGGCCCCCAGGGCGGCGGCGGTGCCGAGGAAACGGCGTCGGTTCATCATCGTAAAATCCCTCCACGGATCACTTGGGTCGGGCGGCGCAGGCCCCGGCACCCCGTTGTTTCTCTTGGGGGAAACGGCAGCACAAAGGACAGGTTCCCGCGCAGCGCAGGTCAATGGCCACAGTGTTATCCACCGCCGCCCCGAGACGCAAAAGCGATTCGCCCGCCGCCGCCCCCACAATTTCGTGACCTGGCGCCGGGGCGCAACGGCCTACGACGGGCGGTCAGCCGCGCCCGCTCCAGGGGACGCGCCCCCGTTTGGCCATGCACAGCGGGATGTGGATGCCGCCGCCGATCGCCCCGATCAGGATGATCGCCATGATGACGATGCCGGTCAGTTGGATCTTCAACGCGCCCACGAGCCTCATGCCCGCCCGCACCTCCGGGGCGGTCGGTTCGGTGGCCACCAGCGTGCCGCAGCAGGCACCCAAGGCGACCCGCGCGCCGGTCGAAATCTCGGGCGCCGGATTGCGGACGATCACCTGGCGCGGGTTCTGCCCTTTCGAGGCGCCGAGGGAGTAGGCCGCTTGGAGACTGGAAATCGCGACCTCCAAGACCCCGACGTGCGCGGCGATGGTCATGCTCCACAGCGCGGCGAGGGACGGCGGGATGATCTTGCCCACCTCACCGATCCCCGCCCAGATGACGACGGGGGGGCATCGGGCCAGCGGCGGGACGGGCCGCATGAACCCGAAGATGGATTCGACGCAACCTCGGAACCCATCGCAAGTGCCAATGGCAGAGCCCAGGGGGCTGCCCACCAGCGCGCCCGCGGCAAAGCCCGGAAACGACCCGGGAGAGGGACCAGAACAGAGGCTCCCACAGGGTGGAGCCCCGATAGCCGGTCGCAGCGGTCTCGGCGATCCGGCGCACCACCGCCTCGGGCGGGGGGGGAGCGATCGGCTCCAACTGCCAGCCCTTGTCGGGGACGAACTCCGGCGTTCCCTTGGGCGACCTCCCGACTGGGCCGTCGGCGACCGAAACGGCGCCCGCAGGATCCGCGCGCAGGCCGTCCACGGCGGTGACCCGGGCATCGGCGTCGCGGCCGATCTCGTGGTCGCGGTCCACCCGGATCAGTCCGAAGCGGCCGATGGCCATGCTGGCCGCGTCGTCTTAGGCCCGACTCGCGCCCGGGTCGCCCTCCGACACCGTGTCGTCGCCATCCAGGAGGTGGACGTCGACCGCCCCCGTCGCCGCCGTGCCCGAGCCGCTGTCGGCAGCCTCGGCGGCGTCGGTGAAGGTGGCGACCCCGAAAACGGCGCCGGCGCGTGCAAGAACCGCGGCACCCGCTCAGACCCCGTGAACGCCCCCCAGACGAGAAAGGTAGCAAGGACCGATATGACGGTGGCCGCCCGAGTCGGCCGTGCCGCGCTCTCGTCGCCGAAGGTCATCGTCATGCGCCAGGTGACGCTGTGGGGAAGGAGACGACGTGCATGATCGGAAGGAGCACGACGGCGCCTCGGCCCGGCCTGCGGGTTCTTCTGCCATCTGGCAGATCATCGACAGGACTTCCTCGCGCCTGGGGGCATAGTCGGCGTGGATTGCGACCTCGCGCAGGTCCGCGTTGGCGCCCATGTCCGCGAACCGCACGCGGCATTCGCGGTGGATGCGCCCCTGCCGCCGCGCCGTGACCAGCAGGCGCTTGCCCAACAGCCGCGCCTCTTCCACCGAGTCGGGGATCAGGATCGCGGTCTCGCCCCTCTCTTTCCACCGCTTGAGGACCGGGCTCTGCATCGTCGCTCGGGTGAGCGCGTCGAGCGCGCCCAGCAACGCGCGCCCCCCCCGAAAGACCAAGGTTTCGATGGTCGATCTGGCGTGCTCGTCGGACACGCCCGCATCGAGGGCGATGACCGGCCGCATCTCCGCGGCACCCGAGGTGGACATATCGTTGCCGTCCGCCCTGACCCTGAGGGAAGCGGTCACCGGATCGCGGTTCTCGGCCACGACCTCGGCCGCGGCCGAGGTCGCGTCCAAGACCCCGATGCCCCGCGTCTCCTATCCCGCGCCGGTCCGCAGGGCGTTGCCGTGTTCCTTCACCCGCCGCAGCCCCCCGCCCCCGCCGCAGGCCATGTCGACGTCCGACGCGCCGAGCGCGGCGGCGCCCGGACGGACCGCCGCCGTCTTGACCGGGGGTTCGTCAGTGGCCAGTTGGCCTTTCTCCAGATCGGTGCGAACGACGCAGGTGTCGTTCTCCGAACTCCTCACGGCACCGTCGACAACTTCCAGGTCCTGGCCCGCGCCGTGGCGACGACAAGGGGCGGCACCCTCTGGTTCACGGCCGGGTGCACGTCGCCCGAGCCCATCGCCGTTCCCGTGTCGAAGCTGACCCTGTTCGCCCTGACGCCCATGTCCCGGACGTCACTGCCTTGGACATTGGCGCAGGGAAACGGCATCGGCCGGACTAGAAAACAGGCCACGGCGATCTCGTCGAGATGGCCCGAGCCCTAAGCACGAGCGCGGCGGCGGCGTCCGCCGCCGACCGCCGGCCGGCGCGATCCGCGAAATGCGCATCTCCCGCAGCCGCCAATGGCCCCGACAGGAGGGCCGGTGCGGGGACGCGGCCGCTGCCGCTCGCGAAGACCTTCGCGGGGGTAAGCCCTTACCCCCGGCGCCAGAGCTTGCGGCGCCGCTACTGGACCGAAGCGCGCCGCAGAACTGGCCCTATCTCCGCGTCCACCCACTGGGCAGGCTTGCGGCGATCCAGGGCTCCGTGCGATCTTCCGGGCCTGGCCCCCGCTCCCTCGACGAAAGGACCCTGCCATGACTATCGGCTTTCAGATGAACGATCCCCAGGCGGTGATCGAAGCCGATCGCGCCCATGTCTGGCACCACCTGATCCAGCACAAGCCGTTCGAGACGACCGATCCCCGGATCATCGTCGAGGGCAAGGGGCTCAAGGTCTGGGACATCACCGGCAAGGAGCATATCGACGCCGTCTCGGGCGGGGTCTGGACGGTCAACGTGGGCTACGGGCGGGAACGCATCGCCGACGCGGTGCGCGACCAGATCCTCAAGATGAACTTCTTCGGAGGGGTGCTCGGCACCATTCCCGGCGCCCGCTTCGCCGAAGCGCTGATCGACAAGATGCCGGGGATGAGCCGGGTCTACTATGCCAACTCGGGGTCCGAGGCGAACGAGAAGGCGTTCAAGATGATCCGCCAGATCGCGCACAAGCGCTATGGCGGTCGCAAGCACAAGATCCTCTACCGCGACCGCGACTACCACGGCACCACCATCGGAGCCCTCTCGGCCGGCGGCCAGCAGGAGCGCAACGCGCTCTACGGCCCCTTTGCGCCGGGCTTTGTCGAGGTGCCCCACTGCCTGGAGTATCGCCGACACGAGCAGCCCGGGCTGGAGAACCTGACCGGCGAGGCCTACGGCGTCGCTGCCGCCCGAAAGATCGAGGAGGTGATTCTGCGCGAGGGCCCCGACACCGTGGGGGGGCTGTGCCTGGAGCCCGTGACCGCGGGCGGCGGCGTCATCCCGCCCCCGCCGGGATACTGGGAGACGGTGCAGGAGATCTGCCGCCGCTACGACGTGCTGCTGCATATCGACGAGGTGGTCTGCGGCGTCGGCCGCACCGGCACCTGGTTCGGCTATCAGAACTACGGGGTGCAGCCCGACATCGTGACCATGGCCAAGGGCGTGGCCTCGGGCTATGCCGCGATCTCGTGCTGCGTCACGACGGAGGCGGTGTTCGAGATGTTCAAGGACGACGCAAGCGATCCGATGAACTACTTCCGCGACATCTCGACCTTCGGCGGCTGCACCGCCGGTCCGGCCGCGGCGCTGGAGAACATGGCCATCGTCGAGGAGGAGGGCCTCCTGGAGAACACCCAGGAGATGGGCGCGCGGGTGATCGAGAACCTCACCCGCCTGGCCGAAAAGCACAGCGTCATCGGCGACGTCCGCGGCACCGGCCTGTTCTGCGGCGCCGAGCTGGTGACGGACCGCGAGACGAAGGATCCCGTGCCCGAGGCGATGTGCGCCAAGGTGGTGGCCGACTGCATGGCTCAGGGGGTGATCATCGGCGCCACCAACCGCTCTGTCCCGGGCAAGAACAACACGCTTTGCCTGTCGCCGCCGCTGATCGCCACGGCCGACGACATCGACGCCATCACCGACGCCATCGACGGCGCGCTCGGCCGGGTCTTCGCCTGACCGGAATTCTAAGGAGAATTCCGGCCGGTTTTCGTGCGAAAACCGGCGCTCGTCAGGCGCGGCGCGTCAGGCGGCAAGGGACGGTCCAGGCGGCCGCGACCCCCGCCAGGGCGCCGAAAAGATGCGCCTCCCAACTCACGCCGCGCTGCCCCGGCAAGACGCCCCAGAGGAGCGCGCCGTAGAGGACCCCGACCACCGCCGCCGTGCCCAGGGCCACCGCGCTCCGGTCGCGCACGCCCCGCGCCAGGAGAAACCCCAGCCAACCGAAGACCAGCCCGCTGGCCCCCACGTGGATGGCGAAGCCGCCGAGCAGCCACACCAGCCCACCGCCCAGGCCGACGATCACCCCGTTGACCCAGGCGATCCCCCGCGTCGCCGTGAGGGCAAAGATCCCGCCCAGCACGGCCAAGGGTCCGGTGTTGGCCGCGGCGTGGGCGGGCGAGGCGTGCAGGAGCGGCATCGCCAGCACGCCGTCCAGCCCCTCGATCCGACGGGGAACCAGCCCCAGCATCCCGTTCAGCCAGCGGCCCGAAACGATCTGTACCGCCTCCACCACCCAGATCGCCGCGATCAGCGCCGCCAACCAGCCCAGCCGCGCCACCAGACCCCGCCGCATCGCCCATGCTCCTTCCGCCCTTGCCGCCCGCGCGGGATCTGTCCAGACTGGCACCCTCAGTCGGTCCAGATCGCGCCATGGCCATACCGCCCGATGCCCTCTACCTAGATCCCCGCGGCGAAGGGACCAAGCAGGCGCAGCTGCGCCAGCTGGTGGCGCAGGCGATCCTGGCCGGCCGGTTCCGCCCCGGCGAGCGGATGCCGTCGTCGCGGGCCCTGGCCCGGCACCTGGGCTTGAGCCGGATGACCGTCACACTCGCCTATACCGAGCTGATGGCCGACGACTATCTCCGCTCCCGCGGGCGATCGGGCTATTTCGTCTCCGAGAACGCGCCACGCCCCCCGGACCACGCGCCCACCCCGCGCCGCGACAGCGTGGACTGGGCGCGCCACCTGCCCCGGCGGTTCTCCGGCGGTCGGGCCCTGGAGCGGCCCGCGGACTGGGCGCGCTACCGCTATCCGTTCATCTACGGCCAGACCGACGCCACCCTTTTCGACCATGCCAATTGGCGCCTCTGCGCGCTCAAGGCACTGGGCCAGCGCGACTTCGCCGCCCTCGCCGCCGACGCCTATGACGGCGACGATCCGCAGCTCGTGGACTTCCTCGCCCGCCACGCCCTGCCCCGCCGCGGCATCCTGGCCGACCCGGCCGAGATCCTGGTGACGCTCGGGGCGCAGAACGCCCTATGGCTGACGGCGCAGGTGCTGCTGGGGCCCGGCCGGCCCGCCGCGGTCGAGGATCCCGGCTATCCCGCGCTGCGCGACATCCTGCGTGCGCTGTCGGCCGAGACCCTTCCGGCGCCGGTGGACGACGGCGGGCTCGATCCCGCGGCGCTGCCCACCGGGGCAGGCGTCGTCTTCGTCACCCCCAGCCACCACTGCCCCACCACGGTGACCATGCCGATGGAGCGGCGCCGGGCGCTCCTCGACCGGGCCGCACGCGACGATCTCCTGATCGTCGAGGACGACTACGAGTTCGAGATCCCGGGCCGCGGCGGCCCCCTGCCCGCGCTCAAGTCGCTCGACGCCGAGGGGCGGGTCATCTACGTGGGCAGCTTCTCCAAGTCGCTCTTTCCGGGGATGCGGCTGGGCTATCTGGTGGGCCCCGCCCCGTTCATCGCCGAGGCCCGGGCGCTGCGGGGCGCGGTGCTGCGCCATCCTCCCGGCCTGATCCAGCGGACGGTGGCGCATTTTCTGTCGCTCGGCCACTACGATGCGCTGGTGCGACGGATGGGGCGCGCCTATGGCGCCCGGCGCCGGACGATGATCGAGGCCATCGCGCGCCACGACCTGACCCTGGCCGGTCCCGGCGGTCAGGGGGGATCGTCCCTGTGGATGCGTCTGCCAAACGGCGGCGACGCGCGCGCCCTGGCCGAGCGGCTGCGCCGCGACAGCGTGGTGATCGAGCCCGGCGACGCCTTCTTCGCCGGGGCCGATCCGCCGCGGGGGTTCTACCGGCTGGCCTATTCCTCGATCTCCGAGGCGGCGATCCCCGAGGGCATCGCCCGGATCGCCGCGGCGCTCTGAGCCTCGCATGGCCTGGCCCGATCCGGCGTCGGGAACCGGCCCTGTCGCGGCCGACACGCCGCTCCTGCTCTGCGCCGGCGGCTCTACGAGAGGGGATCCCGCCCCATGTGCACGACCAGCGAAGAGGCGTTCGTCAAAGTGCTCCAGCGGCACGGGATCGCCCGTGCCCATGGCATCATGGGGTCGGCGATGATGCCCATCTCGGACCCGTTCGCCAAGGCCGGGATCCCCTTTTGGGACTGCGCGCACGAGGGCAGCGCGCGGATGATGGCCGACGGCTCTACCCGCGCGACGGGCCGCATGTCGATGATGGTCGCGCAGAACGGGCCGGGCATCACCAACTTCGTCACCGCGGTCGGGACGGCGTATCGGACCCGCACGCCGCCCCCTGGTCACGCTCCACGCGGCGAACAAGACCGTCGGCCCGGGTGGGTTCCGGGCGGTGCAGCAGATGGCGCCGTCCCGCGAAATGGTGACCTATCAGGAGGAGGTGGGCGATCCCGGCCGGGTGGCCGAGGTGCTGACCCGCGTGATCTCCAAGGCGCCGCGAGCATTCGGGCCCGGCGCAGATCAACAGCCCGCGGAACATGTGGACCCCGGTGATCGACGTCGACCTGCCCGCCCCCGTCGCGTTCGAGCCGAGCCCCGGCGGCAAGGCGCCGGCGGCCGAGGCGGTGCGGCTGCTGAGCGGGGCGCAGGCGCCGGTGATCCTGAACGGCGCGGGGGTGGTCCTGTCGCCGGGCGGGATCGCGGCGTCCAAGGCTCTGGCCGAGCGGTTCGATGCCCCGGTCTGGGTCCGCCATCAGCACGACGACGCCTTTTCCAGGTCGCACCCCCTTGTTCGCCTGGCCCTGAGGCGACAACGGGTCCAAGGCAGCGATGGCGCTGATCCGGGACGCCGACCCGGTGCTGGCGCTGGGCACGCGGCTCAACCCGTTCTCGACCCTGCCGGGCTACGGCATGGAGTATTGGCCCGCGGGCGCGGCGATGATCCAGGTCGACGTCAATCCCGACCGGATCGGCCTGACAAAGCCGGTGACGGTGGGCATCTTCGGCGACGCGGCCAAGGTGGCGCGCGGCATCCTGGGGCAGCTCTCCGAGGACGCGGGCGACGCCGACCGGCAGGCCCGGCGCGATCGCATCGCGCAGACGAAGTCCGCCTGGGCTCAGGAACTGACCTCGATGGACCACGAGGACGACGATCCCGGCACCGCCTGGAACGAACGCGCCCGCGCGGCCAAGCCCGACTGGATGAGCCCGCGCATGGCCTGGCGGGCGATCCAGGCCGCGCTCCCGCGGGAGGCGATCATCTCCAGCGACATCGGCAACAACTGCGCCATCGGCAACGCCTATCCGTCCTTCGAGGAGGGGCGCAAGTATCTGGCGCCGGGGCTCTTCTGCGCGTGAGGCTATGGCCCGCCCGCCATGGTGGGGGGCAAGATCGGGCGGCCGGACGTGCCTGTGGTGGGGTTCGCGGGCGACGGCGCCTTCGGCATCGCGGTGAACGAACTGACCGCCATCGGCCGAGGGGACTGGCCCACCGTCACCCAGGTGGTGTTCCGCAACTACCAGTGGGACGCGGAAGAGCGAAACTCGACCCTGTAATTCGACGACAATGTCGTCGGACCGAGTTGAGCGAGGAGGTCAGCTATGCCGAAAACGCCCGCGGCCGCGGCTTGCAGAGGGTCGTGGCGCGGACCATGGACGCGCTGACCCGGGCCGTCGAGGACCAGATGCGACACGGCAAGACCACGCTGATCGAGGCGATGGTCAACCAGGGACTGGGCGAGCCCTTCCGCCGGGACGCAATGAAGACGCCGGTGGAGGTGGCGGGGATCGGCCCCGCGGACATGGCCGAGGTCCGACCGGCCCGGGCGCCGACATGCGCCGCCCGTGCCTGAAATTCGGGCAGGGCCCGGGCGCCGCCCCGTGCTGCGGCAGGGCGCCTCTTGCGCCCCGCCCCGCGATCGTCCACTCGTGAGCACAGACGCCGCCCCGCACCCGGAGACCCGCGATGCCCGACGACGCCCGCCCCACCTTTCCCTTTCTCGCCCCTGGGGTGCCTGAGTGCTCTCCCCGCCTCCTGGCTCAGGCGCGCAGCGCCGGTGTGCCGCGCGTCGCGCTGGTCAACGCCGGGGCGCCGCACCCCCTGTCTGGGCTGCGCGAGGCCGCCGAGGCGGGCCTGGCCGAGCCGATCCTGATTGGCGACACGGACAAGATCCGCGCGGCCGCGGACGAGATCGGTTGGGACATCTCGGGCCTGAGGGTCGAGCACGCGCCCCACGCCCAGGCGGCATTTCGCGCCGCCGAGTTGGCCCGCGGCGGCGAGGCCGACAGCATCATGAAGGGGCAGGTCCACACCTCGACCTTTCTCAAAGGGCTGTTGCCCTCGCGGATGGGGCTGCGCGACCCAGGCAGCCGCTGCGGCCACGTGTTCCACATCACCCCGCCGGGGCGGGACCGGCCGCTCCTGCTGACCGACGCCGCGCTCAACGTCGACCCCGACGTGGCCACGCGCAAGGCGTGCCTGACCCATGCCGTCGACCTGGCCCGGCGGCTGGGCGTGGTGCGGCCCAAGGCGGGGCTGCTCGCCCCCACCGAGGACCCGATCCCGTCGGTTCCGAACACCATGGAGGCCGCCGAAATCGCCGCCTGGGCCAAAGACGCCCTGCCGGACGCAGTGGTCGAAGGGCCGATGGCGCTCGACCTGATCTGGTCGGCGGAGGCGGCCGCGATCAAGGGCTACGCCAGCGAAGTGGCGGGGGACGCCGACATCCTGCTGACCCCCAACATCACCACCGGCAACGCACTGTTCAAGCTGATGGTGTTCGGCATGGGCTGCTGCGCGGGGGGCATCGTCCTGGGTGCGCGGGTGCCGATCCTGCTGACCAGCCGGGCACAGAAATCGGGCGCGCGGCTCGCGACCGCCGCGCTCGCCGCCATCGCCGCCCGCCCCTGATGCGCCTGCTCGTCGTCAACGCCGGGTCGACCTCGATCAAGACCGCCGTGTTCGACGCCGATCTGACCCAGATCGCGGCGGTCGACGCGGTCGAGATCGGCGGCGCGGCGCGGCTCACCGGCGACGTCTCGCGCGCGGCCCCCCTGTCCGACCATGCCGCCGCCCTGTCGGCGATCCTCGACGCACTGGCCGAGTGCGGCCTGCCGCCCGAGGGGTTCGCCGCGGCCGGGCACCGGGTGGTCCATGGCGGAGAGGCGCTGACCCGCCCGACCCTGGTGGCTGCCGAAGTGCGCGCCGCCATCGCCGACCAGATCCCGCTGGCCCCGCTGCACAACCCGGTGAACCTGGCCGGGATCGACGCGCTGGCCCGGCGGCTGCCGGAGCTGCCGCAAGTCGCCTGCTTCGACACCGCGTTCCACGCGGGACAGCAGAGAGTCGCCACCGCCTATGCCGTCGCGCCCGACATCGCCGCCATGGGCATCCGCCGCTACGGATTTCACGGGCTGAGCTATGCCGGGCTGGTGCAGGCCATCGACCCGCTGCCGCCCCGCCTCCTGGCGTGTCATCTGGGGGGCGGTGCGTCGCTCTGCGCGATCCGCGACGGGCGGTCGGTGGACACGACGATGGGTTATTCGCCCCTGTCGGGTCTGCCCATGGCCAGCCGCACCGGCGACATCGACGGCAACGCGGTGCTGCGCCTGGCCGAGGAGATGGGGCTCGACGCCGCGGCGGAGGCGCTGAACCGCCGCAGCGGGCTCAAGGGGCTGGGCGGCACCTCGGACATGCGGGCGCTGTTGGCCGACCCCGGCCCCGACGCGCAGTTCGCCGTCGCCCACTACTGCTATTGGGCGATCCGGCATGCGGGCGCGATGATCGCCGTCCTGGGCGGGCTCGACGCCATCGCCTTCACCGGCGGGATCGGCGAGAATGCGGCGCCGATCCGCACCGCGATCCTCGACGGGCTGGCCTGGGCCGGAGAGGTGCCGATCCACATCGTCGCCGCCGACGAAGAGCGGCAAATCGCCCGCGAAACCCTGGCGGTCCTCCGCGGCTGAGGGCCGGGGGGCGTTCCCTCGGACCGCCGGGACATGCTAGGTCCCGAGGGACACAGACGGACCGACCCCATGCCCCACCGCCAGCCCGCGCTCGACCTGTCGCCCCCCGTCTCGGACGAGGTGCGCAAGACCACGTGCTACATGTGCGCCTGCCGCTGCGGGATCGACGTGCACCTCAAGGAGGGCAAGGTCGCCTATATCGAGGGCAACCGCGACCACCCGGTGAACCGCGGCGTGCTGTGCGCCAAGGGTTCGGCGGGGATCATGCAGCATCTCAGCCCCGCCCGCCTGCGCGCGCCCCTGCGCCGCACCGGCCCCCGCGGGTCGGGGCAGTTCGAAGAGATCACCTGGGACGAGGCGCTGGGGATCGTGGCCGAGCGGCTGGCCGGCCTGCGGCGGACGGCCCCCGAAAAGCTCGCCTTCTTCACCGGCCGCGACCAGTCGCAGTCCTTCACCTCGTGGTGGGCGCAGGCCTACGGCACGCCCAACTACGCCGCGCATGGCGGCTTCTGCTCGGTCAACATGGCGGCGGCGGGCATCTACACCATGGGCGGCGCGTTCTGGGAGTTCGGGCAGCCCGATTGGGAGCGCACGCGCCTGTTCCTGATCTTCGGCGTGGCCGAGGACCACGACAGCAACCCGATCAAGATGGGGCTGGGGCGGCTCAAGGCGCGGGGCGCCAAGGTGATCGGGGTGAACCCGATCCGCACCGGGTACAACGCCATCGCCGACGAATGGGTGGGGATCACGCCGGGGACCGACGGCCTGTTCATCCTCAGCCTGATCCACTGCCTGCTCAAGGCGGGCAAGATCGACGCCGACTACCTGGCGCGCTTGACCGACGCCTCGGTGCTGCTGGACGAGGATCCGCGCAGCGAGACCCACGGCCTCTACCTGCGCGACGCGGACGGCAAGCCGCAGGTGATCGACCGCCGCACGGGGCACCTGGCCCCCTGGGACGGCGAGGGGGTGGAGCCGCGGCTGACCGGCAGTCTGCGCCGCGCCGGGACCACGCACCGCAGCGTGTTCCACCGGGTGGCCGAGGCCTATCTCGACGCCCGCTATGCGCCCGAGACGGTGGCGGCGACCTGCGGGGTCACGGCCGAGCGCATCCGCCGCATCGCCGCCGAACTGGCTCACGCCGCCTTCGATCAGGCATTCGAGGTGGCGCAGCCCTGGACCGACTTCCGCGGCAAGCGGCACGAGACCATGCCGGGCCGGCCCGTCAGCGTCCACGCCATGCGCGGCATCTCGGCCCACTCCAACGGGTTCCAGACCTGCCGCGCGCTTCACGTCCTGCAAATCCTGCTGGGTGCGGTCGAGACGCCCGGCAGCTTCCGCTTCAAGCCGCCCTACCCCAAGCCCGCCACCGCCCACCCCAAACCCCACGGCAAGGTCCGCCCGGGCGAGCCGCTGGACGGCCCGCATCTGGGCTTTGTCCACGGCCCCGCGGACCTGCTGGTGAACGACGACGGCACCGCGCGGCGCATCGACAAGGCGTTCACCTGGGAGAACCCCATGTCGGCGCATGGAATGATGCATATGGTCATCTCCAACGCCCATGCGGGGGATCCTTACCCCATCGATACGTTGTTTTTATACATGGCCAACATGGCCTGGAACTCCACCATGAACACCTCGGCGGTGATGGAGATGCTGGCCGACAAGGACGCGGACGGGGACTACAAGATCCCCTTCATCGTCTACTCGGACGCCTACAGCTCCGAGATGGTGGCCTATGCCGACATCGTGCTGCCCGACACCACGTATCTGGAGCGGCACGACTGCATCAGCCTACTGGACCGGCCGATTTCCGAGGCCGATGCCGCCGCCGACGCGATCCGCTGGCCGGTGGTCGAGCCCGACCGGGACGTGCGGGGGTTCCAGTCGGTGCTGGTGGACCTGGGGGTGCGGCTGGGCCTGCCCGGGTTCGTCGATGCCGAAGGCAAGGCGGTCTATGCCGACTATGCCGACTACATGGTCAACCACCAGCGGCGGCCGGGGGTCGGGCCGCTGGCGGGGTGGCGGGGCGAGGACGGCGCGGCCGGGGGACGCGGCGCGCCGAACCCCGAGCAGTTAGAGAAATACAAGGAAAACGGGGGCTTCTGGACGGCGCATATCCCCGAGGAGGCGCAGTATTACAAGCCGTGGAACCGTGCCTATCAGGACTGGGCGGTGGAGGTCGGCCTGTTCGACGCGCCGCAGCCCTACCTGTTCTCGCTCTGGTGCGAGCCCCTGCGGCGGTTCCAGGCGGCAGCCGAGGGCAAGGGCCGCCACCGCCCGCCCGAACACCTGCGCGCGCAGATGCAGGCGACCATGACGCCGCTGCCGACATGGTACGCGCCCCTCGGCGACGGGCACGCGGATCCGGTGGAATATCCGGTCCACGCCCTGACCCAGCGGCCGATGGCGATGTACCATAGCTGGGGCAGCCAGAATGCCTGGTTGAGACAAATCCATGGGCGCAATCCTCTGTATCTGCCCACCGCATTGTGGGAAAAGTACAGATTTCAGGAGGGCGATTGGGCCTGCGTCCGCTCCCCCGCGGGCGAGATCACGGTGCCCGTGGCGCACATGGCGGCGCTGAACCCGCACACGGTCTGGACCTGGAACGCCATCGGCAAGCGGCGCGGCGCCTGGGCGCTGGACAAGGGCGCCCCCGAGGCGACCAAGGGCTTCCTGCTGAACCACCTGATCCACGAGCTGCTGCCCGAACGCGGCGACGGCCTGCGCTGGTCGAACTCGGACCCGATCACCGGCCAGGCGGCGTGGTTCGACCTGCGCGTCAGTATCGAAAAGGTCCGTGCGCCCCGCCACGTCTATCCCGACCCGCCGCCGCAGGCGAGCCCGGTGCCGCCCGCGCCCGCGCGCGTGGCCCAGAAGGTGCGGCCATGACCGCGCTGCCCAACCGCGTCGAGCGCAAGCTGGGCCTGGTGATCGACCTCGACACCTGCGTCGGCTGCCATGCCTGCGTCACCGCCTGCAAGGGCTGGAACACCGAGAACTACGGCGCGCCCCTGGGCGACGCCGACGCCTACGGCGCCGATCCCGTGGGCGCGTTCCTCAACCGCATCCACAGCTTCGAGGTCACGCCGGACGAGGGTCCGGCGCAGGTCGTCCACTTCCCCAAGTCCTGCCTGCATTGCGACGATGCGCCCTGCGTCACCGTCTGCCCCACCGGCGCCAGCTACAAGCGGTCCGAGGACGGCATCGTGCTGGTGAACGAAAGCGACTGCATCGGCTGCGGCCTGTGCGCCTGGGCCTGTCCCTACGGCGCGCGCGAGCAGGACCCGGTCGAGAAGGTGATGAAGAAATGCACCCTCTGCGTCGACCGCATCTACAACGACAACCTGCCCGAGGTGGACCGGGTGCCGGCCTGCGTGCGCACCTGTCCCGCGGGCGCCCGGCACTTCGGCGACCTGTCGGACCCCGACAGCGACGTCAGCCGCCTGGTGGCCGAGCGCGACGGCATGGACCTGATGCCCGAACAGGGCACGGCGCCCGTCAACAAGTACCTGCCGCCCCGCCCCAAGGACGCCGAGCTGGACATCCTCGCCCCGCTCTTGGAGCCGGTGGCCGAGACGCCGCGCGGCTTGCTGGGCTGGCTCGACCGGGCGCTGGAGAAGCTCTGAGATGCATCCCGCGCCGTCGCTGATCGCGTTCACCGTGCTGTCGGGCCTGGGGTTCGGCCTCCTGGCCTGTCTGGGCCTCGGCCTGGCCCCCACCGAGCGGTGGACCGGCACCGTGTTCTTCGCCCTGGGGTTCGGACTGGCGGGGACGGGGCTGTTGTCCTCGACCCTGCACCTCGGCCACCCCGAACGCGCGCTCAAGGCGTTCACGCAGTGGCGCACCAGCTGGCTGAGCCGCGAGGCGTGGCTGGCCTGCGCCACTCTGGCCGTCGCGGGCCTCTATGCCGCGCTGGCGGTGCTGGCGGGCCTGACCGTGGCGCCCCTGGGCTGGCTGGCCGCGGCGCTGTGCCTGGTCACGGTCGGCGCCACCTCGATGATCTATGGGCAGCTCAGGACCGTGCCGCGCTGGCACCACTGGTCCACCCCTGCGCTCTTCGTCGGCTTCGCGGTCACGGGGGGGATCCTGCTGGCCGGGCAGGTGACGGCGGCGGCGGTGCTGCTGGCGCTCCTCGGCGTGGCGCAGTTCCTGGCCTGGCGGGCGGGCGACCGGCGGCTCGCGGCCTCAGGGTCCACCGTGGCCACGGCGACCGGCCTCGGCCCCCGCGTGCGCCTGTTCGAGCCGCCGCACACCGGCGGCAACTACCTGACCCACGAGATGGTGTTCCAGGTCGCCCGGCGCCACGCGACCAAGCTGCGCTCGATCGCGCTGGTGGTGGCCTTTATCGCGCCCGCCGTCCTGCTGATGCTGCCCTTCAGCCACGCGCTGGCCGCCGCCGCGGTCGTGGCCCATGTGGCGGGCATGGTGCTGATCCGCTGGCTGTTTTTTGCCGAGGCCGAGCATGTCGTCGGTCTCTACTACGGTCGGCCTGTTGGCTGACGGACCCCGGAGCGTAGGGGTCGTGGCGAAGGGGCGTGTCGCCAGCAAATCACGGCGACTGGTGCGAGAGACGGCCTGGCGTCATGCCAAGGTCGGTAGTGCCGCATCCGGGTTTCTGAACGTCCGCGGGGTCAGAGCGGTGTTCCCTCCCGCCGCACCCGCACCGACGTATCGACCGCTCTTACTCAGATAAGGCGAACCGGATGGGCCAAACCCGTCCAAACTCAGCCAGTGGCTGATCTAGATAACCAGCCGGTTCGGCCGACCATCCATCCTTCCAACTAAAGAGACATTTTGGCTCCGGCGGTAGGGATCGAACCTACGACCAATTGATTAACAGTCAACTGCTCTACCGCTGAGCTACGCCGGAACACCGGAGCGCGATATAGCAAGGGGCCGGGGTGGCGTCCAGGGGCTGGAGCGGATTTTTCAGGCGCGGCGCCAGATTGCCGCCGGACTGGGATGGGGGGTGGCGCGGACACGGGATCTGGCTTCGAGATCAATGAGATGGGCCAGGACATTGCGCTCGGCCGCCGGCAGGAGGGCCGCGGCGATGTCGGTGTAGATGCGGGCGGTCAGCGCCGCGGCGGTGGCTGGTGCCGGGGCGAGCGCGTCCAGGATCTGCACCTCCCGGGCACGGCGGTGGCGGACCAGCCAGTCGAGCCGCTGGGCGGGGTCCTCCACCGGCGCGCCGTGGCCAGGGAGGAAGCGGCGGGCGCTGTGGCGGGCGAGCCGCGCGCAGGACTCCATGAAATCGGTCAGGTCGCCGTCGGGGGGCGAGACCAGGGACGAGGCCCAGCCCATCACGTGGTCGCCGGTGAAGACGGTCTCGCCCAGGGCGAAACACATGTGGTTGCCCATGTGCCCCGGCGTCCAGAGCGCGGTGAGGGTCCAGCCCTCTCCGGCCACTTCGGAGCCGTCGGCCAGGGTCGTGTCGGGGGCGAAGTCGGCGTCGACCCCCTCGCCCCCCGCCAGCGCCGCCGCGCCGGCCAGCGCGATCATGCGGTCGGAGCGCCCGGCCCGCGCGTCGCCGAAGGCCAGGACCGGCGCACCCGTCGCCCGGGAGAGCGGGCGCGCCAGCGGGGCGTGGTCGCGGTGCGCGTGGGTGACTAGGATGTGGCTGACCCGCGCCCCGTCGAGCGCGGCCAGGACGGCGTCCAGGTGCGCCGGGTCGTCGGGGCCGGGGTCGATCACCGCCACGGACCCGCCCGTCCCGACGAGATAGGTGTTGGTGCCGTGGAGCGTCATCGGCGAAGGGTTGGGCGCCAGCACCCGCCGCACCCCGCCGCCCAGATCCACGACCACGCCCGGCTGCGGCGACAATGCGCTTTCCTGTGCCATGCCCCTCGCCTACCCTGCCGCTCATGACGTTCGGCTGGCTCAAACGCTACGCGCCGCGCTCGCTCTACGGACGGGCGGCGTTGATCCTGCTGGTGCCGATCGTCACCATCCAGATTGTCGTCTCGGGCGTTTTCATTCAACGGCATTTCGAGGACGTGACCGAGCAGATGGCCTACAATATCGGGCTGGAGCTCGACCACATCCTGGCCCGGATCTCCGAGGCGCCGGACGCCGACGCCGCGGCGGACGCCATCGGCCCCCTGGCCGAGGCGCTGCAGATCGACGCGGCGCTGCCGGCACCGGCCGCGGTGCGGGGCGACCGGCGGCTGTTCTACGACCTGTCGGGGCGGCAGCTGATCTCCAGCCTGCGGCGGCGGATCGACGGCATCACAGGGATCGAGCTGGCCGAAGACGACAACCGCGTCCACATGACCATCGAGACGGACAAGGGGCTGTTAGATCTGGGATTTTCGCGCTACCGGGTGTCGGCCTCGAATCCCCATCAGCTGTTGGTCATCAGCCTCTTCGTCAGCGTCGTGATGGCGACCGTGGCCTATCTCTTTCTCAAAAACCAGGTGCGGCCGATCGCCCGTCTGGCGCACGCGGCCGAGGCGTTCGGCAAGGGGCGGACCCTCCCCTATCACCCCTCGGGCGCCACCGAGGTTCGCGCGGCGGGCAGCGCATTTCTGGACATGCGCAACCGCATCGAGCGGCAGATCGAGAGTCGCACGCTGATGCTGTCGGGCGTCAGCCACGATCTGCGCACTCCGCTCACCCGGCTCAAGCTGGGGCTGTCGATGCTCGACCAGGACGCGGACGTCGCCGCGCTGTTGCGCGACGTGGACGAGATGGAGCGGATGATGGACACGTTCCTGGACTTTGCCCGGTCGGGAGCGCTCGACGACCTCGAAGAGGTGGATCCGGCCGCACTGATGGCCGATATCGCCGCCAAAATGCAACGCGGCGGGGCGGACGTGACCCTGCGCCCGGCCGAAGGCACGGGCACCGCCATGCTGCTCCCCATGGCCGTCGAACGGGCGTTGCAGAACCTGGTCGGCAACGCGGTGCGGCATGGGACGCGCGCCGAGCTGAGCGTCGCAATCTCCGAGCGGGCGGTGGTGCTGAGCGTCGAGGATGACGGCCCAGGCATCGCCAAGTCCGCGCGCGAGGACGCGACCAAGCCCTTCGTCCGCCTGGACACGGCGCGCAACCAGGACCGCGGCGGCGGCGTCGGTTTGGGACTCGCCATCGCCACCGACATCGCGCGGCAGCACGGCGGCGCCCTGCGCTTGGGCGAGAGCGCGCGCCTGGGCGGGCTGAGGGCGGACCTGGTGCTGCCGCGCTAGCCCTGGCCGGTTTGCCCCCCGCCCGGGCCCGCGCTAGGCTCGGCGGGCACGGGAGGAGGCGGGCGATGGCCAGCGGATGCGCGTCCCAGGCGGACATGACCGACGAGGCGGTGTCGATCGGCGACGTGGGCGACGGGCGCTCCAAGCGGCTTGGGACCTGAGGCGACGGCGCTCAGCCGCGGCCGCTGCGCCCTGCCAGCGCCATCGCCACGGCGATGGCCCCGGCGAACAGCATCTCGATCCCAAAGAACAGGCCCAGCACCGTGAAGGACGCCTTGGGCAAGGTCAGAAAGATGACGATGGCCAGCGTCACAGACAACCCACCCGCGGTCAGGACCATCCAGCGGTTGCGCCCCGCCGGCATCTGGAACGACACCCACAACCTCAGCACGCCCAGCGCCAGAAAGAAGCTGGCGACCATCAGCGTCAGCGACACCAGGCCCGCCAGCGGGTTCACCAACAGCAGCACGCCGAACACCACCAGGAGGCCACCCAGCGCCGCACCGGTCAGCCGCGTGCCCGAGGTGCCGTCCTCGTTGCGCAGGGCCATCCAGGTCTGGATCGCCCCGCTGCCGATAAACGCGACCGCGACCACCAGTCCGACGGTCAGCGTCGCGGCGAACGGCTGCAACAGCGCCACGATCCCGCCCAGCAGGTAGAGCCCGCCGATGGCCAGCATCCAGCGCGAATTCAGTTTGGGAGGAGAGCCTTGCGGCTCTCCGGTTACTTCGGCCATCCAGGCCTCCATCGCTCCAATCTGCGCTATCACTCATGTAATGCCGCAACCGGGGGGAGCGTTCCGGCCGATCCCCTCCTCCACCTCCATCCCCTCCCCCCTCTTGCCGCGGCGGCGATTTTCTTCGCGACGCGCCCAAGACCCGGGCGGCGGCGCGCGTCACACCTAGGACATGCGGATGAGCGTATCTGACGAGGTCCTGGCCCAGGCGGCCGCAGAGGGCGACGGCGACGCCTTCGCCGCCCTGCTGGCGCGCAATTACGACCGTCTGTTCCGGCTGTGCTGGCGGCTGACGGGCGCGCAGGCCGAAGCCGAGGATCTGACCCAGGACATCTGCCTGGCGCTGCCGGTGCGGCTGCGGCGGTTCGACGGGCGGGCCCGGTTTTCGACCTGGCTCTACCGTGTTGCGGTCAACGCGGCCCACGACCGGCGCCGCCGCGCCGCCGCCCACGCCCGTGCCGCCGAAGGCTGGGGCGAGGTCGAAGTGGCGCGGGCGGCGGCGGCGGTGGAGGCGGCGGCGGCGCAGGACTGGCTGACCCAGGCGATGCGCCGCCTGCCCGAGGCCCTGCGCGACACGCTCGCGCTGGTCCTCGACGACGAGATGACCCAGGCCGAGGCGGCGGAGGTCCTGGGGCTGAGCCCCGGCACCGTGGCCTGGCGGATGAGCGAAGCGCGTCGGCTCTTGCGAGACGGCGCAGAGAGCGAGGAAAGCCCGTGAGCAGCGACGATCCCTTGGACCATCTGTCCCGGGCCCTGCGCGACGCCGCGCCGGACCCCGACCCGCAGCGCCGCGCGGCGACCTTGGCGCAGGCGCAGGAAAATTTTGCCCGCGCCCAAGCTGCGGGCGCCGGGATGCGTCCCATATCCGACCGCCGCCCGTGGCGCGCGGCGACGATGAGAGGAGTGAAACGCATGACGAGCCTATTGACGACGCGCGGCGGCCTGGCCGCGACCACGGCGCTGGTGGCCGCGGGGCTGGTCCTGACCCTGCCCGACCTGCGCACTGCGGTGCTGCCCGGCGGCGACGCGGTGATGACGACCGAAACGCAGGAGAATGCCCTGCGCCCCAAGCTGGAGCGGTCCGTCGCCGAGGAGGCGGTCATGGACGCCGAGGCGCCGATGGCGCTCCCCGCCCCGCCGCCGTCCGCGTCCCTGACCCGGCTGGCCGACCATTCCGACACCGCGGGTGCTCCGTCCGGCAGCGTGCAGTTCTTCCCGCCCAGCCCCGCCGAGCCGCCCGCCGTCGCGATGCCCGAGAGCGACACCGAGGTCTTTGCCAACGCCGACACCAATCCGCTGCGGATCGCCGCCGAGGCCCCGATATCCACCTTCTCGGTGGACGTGGACACCGCGAGCTACGGCGTGGTGCGCGCGTCCCTCGCGGCGGGGCGCCTGCCGCCGTCCGAGGCCGTGCGGGTCGAGGAGATGGTGAACTACTTTCCCTACGCCTATGCTCCGCCCGCGCCCGGCGAGGGGCCCTTTGCCGCCCACGTCGCGCTGGCCGAGACGCCGTGGAACCCCGACACGCTCCTGCTCAGGATCGCGCTCCAGGGCGAGATGCCCGCGGTGGAGGATCGTCCGCCCCTCAACCTGGTGTTCCTGATCGACACCTCCGGCTCGATGCAGGATCCGGCCAAGCTGCCGCTCCTGAAACAGGCGTTCCGCATGATGCTGCCCGAGTTGCGGCCCGAGGACGAGGTGGCCATCGTTACCTATGCCGGCAGCGCCGGTGAGGTCCTGTCCCCCACCCCGGCGGGCGACCGGCGCACCATTCTGGCCGCGCTCGACCGGCTGGAGGCCGGCGGCAGCACGGCGGGCCAGGCCGGGTTGATCCAGGCCTACGCCACGGCCGAGGCGATGGCCGAGAACGGCGAGGTGGGGCGCGTCCTCCTGGCCACCGACGGCGACTTCAACGTCGGGCTGAGCGATCCCGGGGCGCTGGAGGACTTCATCGCGGACAAGCGCGACAGCGGCGTCTATCTGTCTGTCCTGGGCTTTGGCCGCGGCAATCTCGACGACGCGACGATGCAGGCCCTGGCGCAGAGCGGCAATGGGCTGGCGGCCTATATCGACACCGCGGCCGAGGCACGCAAGGTGCTGGTGGACCAACTGACCGGCGCGCTCTTTGCCATCGCTGAGGACGTGAAGGTCCAGGTGGAGTTCAACCCCGCCCAGGTCGCCGAATACCGGCTGATCGGCTACGAGACGCGGGCGCTGCGCCGCGAGGACTTCAACAACGACCGGGTGGACGCGGGCGAGATCGGCGCGGGCCACAGCGTCACCGCGCTCTACGAGGTGGTGCCGGTGGGCTCGCCCGCGCGGTTGACCGAGCCGTTGCGCTTCGGGGCGGACGACAGGGCGGGTCCGGCCGAGGGCCCCCTTGCCCTGGTCCGCCTGCGGCACAAGGCGCCGCGCGGCGCCGAGAGCAGCTTGCGCGAGATCGAGGTCGCGCCCGATCCTGCCCCCGCCGACGCCGAGTTCCGCTTTGCCGCCGCCATTGCCGGATGGGGGCAGATCCTGCGCGGCGGCGAGTACGTGGGCGACTGGACGGTCGCCGACGCCGCGGACCTGGCGCGGGGCGCGTTGGGCGACGATCCCTTCGGCTATCGCCGCGAGGCTATCACCCTGATGCAGCTCTCCGAGAGCCTGGAGCGCTAGGCCCCTGCAGACGAAAAGGGCGTGCCGGTCGGCACGCCCTCGGGTCGTCGGTGGGGAACGCGGGGCCTCAGGCGGCCTGGTTCTCGACCGCCTTGGTCTCGACCGTCTCGCCCTTGGCGATCTCGATGCGCCGCGGCTTCAGCGCCTCGGGCACCTCGCGCACCAGGTCGATATGGAGCATCCCGTCCACATGGGTCGCGCCGGTCGCGCGCACATGATCGGCCAGGTGGAACCGGCGCTCGAAGGCGCGGGTGGCGATGCCGCGGTGGAGATACTTGCGCTCCCGGTCGTCCTCGGCCTTCTTCGCCGACACGATCAGGGCGTTCTCCCGCAGCTCGATCGACAGTTCGCTCTCGGCGAACCCGGCGACGGCGATGGAGATCCGCCAGCCATCCTCGGCGGTCTTTTCGATGTTGTAGGGGGGATAGGTCTGGGCACCGACATTGTCCGACAGGACCCGGTCCATCAGGTCGGCCATCTGATCGAAGCCGACAGTGGCACGGTAGAGCGGTGCAAGGTCAAACGTACGCATTGCGAGGTCATCCTCCGTTGAGCGATACCAATGTGTCGCCTTCCCATGGGGGACAGGCGGTTTCGTCACCCGGACCCGCGTTCGGCGCCCGGTGACGCTGAGGTAGGAAGCGATCCGCGGCGGTTCAAGACCCCCGCAGACCGGAGGTGCCCGCGATGGCGCGAGCATCGATCCGGGCCGGAACACCGGCCGACGCCGCCATCCTGCCGAAGGTGCAGCGCGCGGCGATCCTGGCCCTGGGACCGGCCGCTGACTGCGTGAAGGACCGCCTGAGTTGGGCGCAAGGTCTAATGCAGCAGACCCGCCGCGCCGCGATGTCCGCGGGCGGGCGCCATGGGGTGGCGGAGGCGGGGAACGGGATCGTCGGCGTCTGCTCGGTCGCGGCAGACGAGGTCGTCGGCCTCTACGTCGCGCCCCGCGCCATCCGCCGCGGGGTCCGGTGGGCGCTCCTGCACTGGGCGGAAGACGACATCGCGGGCGCGGGCCACGCGGGCGTGCGCCTGACCGCGGCCCTGTCGGCGGTCGCGTTCTATCGGGCGGCCGGGTATCGCCTGGCGGTGCGGCGGCCCTGGACCACCCGGGACGGCCGGACCATCGCCGTCTGCGACATGGCGCGGCCACTGGCGATGCCGGACCGCCGAGCGCCGCCGCTCAAGGGCGCAGGAACTTGGCCCCGCCGCGGGCCTTTGCGGCGTCGTTGGACAGGCGCAAGACCTGGGGCTTCGTCCGGTGGAACACACCGTCCCCCGCGGCGATCAGCGCCCGCATCTCGCCCAGGGACCAGCCCAGAGCTGTCCCCACCGACACCTTGGTGCCGTCCATCTGGGCCTTGGCCGACACCACCGAGACGACCTGCGGTTCGGGTCCCGCCAGGTCCAGGATCGGCGCCCCCGACGACCCGAAATCGACGTCGCAGGACAGGATCAGAGCGCCCTGTTGGTGGCCCAGGACGTGGCACACCTCCTGCAGCGCGGGGCGCTCGGCCCGGTCGTGGGCGTAGGAGACCACGGCGACCTCGGCCCCCGCCCGCGGCTCGGGCGCAGTGTGGAACGGCGCCACCTCGGCCGCGGCGATGGGGCGGTCCAGTTCGAGCAGAGCCAGGTCGTGGGTCATCCGCGTCGGCTCGTCCCCCGCGGGGTCGTAGTCGGGATGGACCACCGCCCGGCGGATGCCGCGATAGGCTTCGGCTCGGCCGTCGCGCCATCCGGCGAGAAAGGTGATGCGGTCCGTCGCGATGCGGTCGCCCTGGCGGTCATAGAGGCAATGGGCGGCGGTCAGCACCAGCCGCGCGTCGATCAGCGTGCCGGTGCAAAAGCTCTTGCCGAAATCGAGCCGCCCGACCGCCCCCCAGCCGCGGCTGTCGTCGGCCGTCGCGAGGCTCTTCAACCCCGACGCGCCGAAGGCCCGCGCGGCGCCGTCGGCGGCCGCGGCTCCCGCCGTCAGCGACAGGCCCACCGCCGCCACCCATCCCAGCATCGCTCGCACCATCTCGGTCGCCTCCCGTCCCGGTCTTGGGGAAGGCTAGGCGCGGGCTGCGGCGACAGTGCGGCCCGGGTCAGCGCAACCGCGGCACGTTCGCGGCAAAATCGTGCAACGCGGGCGGTTTCGGCCCGCCCGTGGCCCAGTCGATCAGCTCGACGGTATGCACCACCGGCACCTCGGTCCCGGTGCCGATCTGCATCATGCAGCCGATGTTGCCCGCCGCGATGATGTCGGGGCGCTTGGCCTCCAGCGTCCGCACCTTGCGGTCCTTGAGCTGTTTGGAGATCTCGGGTTGCATCAGGTTGTAGGTCCCCGCCGAGCCGCAGCACAGATGGCTGTCGGCCGGCTCCACCACCTCGAAACCCGCCCGCTTGAGCAGAGCCTTGGGGTGCCCCTTGATCTGCTGGCCGTGTTGCAGCGAGCAGGCGGCGTGATAGGCGACGCGCAGCGGCCCCTGCCCTTCGGCCCCGTCCGGCAGGTCCGCGTCGATCCCCGCCACCCCGGCCTTGGCCTCGTTCAGGGTGCCGATGGGGTCGTCGCCCGGCAGGAGGCGCACCAGGATCTCGCTGACGTCCACCGCCATGTCCGACACCGCCGCAGCGTCCTCGGCCAGGTCGGTGGTGCGCATCATGTGGCCGTAGTCCTTGACCGTCGTGCCGCAGCCCGAGGTGTTGATGACCACCGCGTCGAGGCCGTCGCCCCGCTTTTCCGCCATCCACGCGCGGATGTTGCGGGCGGCGGCGGCGTGGCTCTCGTCCTCCTTGCCCATGTGGTGCACCAGCGCCCCGCAGCAGCCCATGCCGCGGGCGATCACCACCTCGCAGCCCAGCCGCCTGAGCACCCGGATCGTGGCGTCGTTGATGTCGGTGTTCAGCGCCCGCTGGGCGCAGCCTGTCATCAGCGCCACGCGCATCCGCCGGTCGCCCATCGCCGGGAACACCTGCGGGTCGTCGTTGCGGCTGACCGGGGGGATGGTCTTTGGCGCCATCTCTAGCATCGCCCTGAGCCGCGCGTCGGGCATCAGCCGGGCAAAGGGGCGGCCCATCTTGGCGCCGAGCAGCGCCAGCCGGAACCGCATCGGATAGGGCAGGATCCGCGCCAGCGTCCAGCGCAGCAGGCGCTCCATCGGCGGGCGGCGATAGGTCCTCTCGATATGGGCGCGGGCGTGATCGACCAGGTGCATGTAGTGCACGCCCGAGGGACACGTGGTCATGCAGGCCAGGCAGGACAGGCAGCGGTCGATATGCTTGACCGTCTTGGCGTCCGCCGGGCGGTCGTTCTCCAGCATGTCCTTGATCAGGTAGATGCGGCCGCGGGGGCTGTCCAACTCGTCGCCCAGCACCTGATAGGTCGGGCAGGTCGCCGTGCAGAACCCGCAATGCACGCAGGCGCGCAGGACCTCGTTCGACCGCGCCGTCGCCGGGTCCTGCAACTGTTCGGGGGTAAACGTCGTCTGCATCTCGGCCCTTTCGCGCTCAGGCGTCCACGGCGGCGGGCGAGAACAGCCCGCGCGGATCGAACTTGGCCCTCAGCCCGCGGCTGAGGGCGGCGACGGCGGGCGCCTCCGGCGGCAGTGTGCCGAGGCGGGCGTGGGTCTCGGGCGCGGCGCGCACCAGCGTCGCGTGGCCCGCGATGCCCTCCAGCCGCGCGCGCAGGTCCGTCCCGGGCGCGACACCGGCCCAGATCAGACCGCCGCCCCAGTCCAAGAGCAGCCGCGCACCCGACAGCCGCGCCGCCACGTCCGGCGCCGCCGAGGGCCGCACCGACAGGCGCCACACGTCCTCGTCCGTCCCGGCAAAGGCCTCGGCGTCGCGGATGCCGCGCCACAGGCCCGCCTCCTCCACCGTCGCCGCGGTCCCGTAGCGCGCCAGCCGCCGGGTCAGTTGCTCGGCGCGGTAGGCGACCGACGACTCGAACCCCTCCAGCCGCAGGAGCGTCGCGCCGTCGCCCGGCAGGTGCGCCGCGCCCGTCACCTCGAACGGAGAGCCCAGCGCCGCCGACATCGCCGCGACGGCCGTGCCGACGTCCAGCCCGTCCAGCCGCAGGGTCGCCGTCGCCGCCACGTCGGGCAGCACCTTGAACGCCACCTCGGTCAGCACGCCCAGCGTCCCGCGGCTCCCGGCCAGCAGCTTGACCAGGTCGTAGCCGGTGACGTTCTTCATCACCCGGCCGCCGTTCTTGACCACGGTGCCGGTGCCGTCCACGAACCGCACGCCCAGCAGGAAATCGCGGCACGCCCCCACCTGCACCCGGCGCGGCCCCGACACGTTCATCGCCACCACGCCGCCGATGGTCGGTGTCCCCTCGGTGCCCATCAGCGCACGGTGGTCCATCGGCTCGAAGGCGAGGCGCTGGTTCTCGGCGGCCAGGGCGGCCTCCAGATCGGCCACCGGCGTCCCCGCCGCCGCCACCACGGTCAGCGCCCCGGGCTCATACAGCGAGATGCCCATCAGCCCCGCCACCGACAGCCCGCCGCCCGGACCCGTCGCCGCGCCCCGCGTCCCGCCACCCTGCACGCGCAGGGGGCCTGTGGCCTCCCGCACAGCCGCGGCCAGGTCGCCTTCGCTCTCCGGGCGGATCACTGCCGCCCCCGCATCTCGCGCGTCATGCCAACTTTCCTTGTCAAATATCCTGGGGGAGGCCCCGGGAGGGGCCGGGGGCGAAGCCCCCTACTCCGCCGCCATCCGCCGCGCCTCGCTCACGGGCAGCGGA
This sequence comes from Rhodobacteraceae bacterium CCMM004, assembly GCA_004005435.1. Classification (GTDB taxonomy): domain Bacteria; phylum Pseudomonadota; class Alphaproteobacteria; order Rhodobacterales; family Rhodobacteraceae; genus CCMM004. The sequence goes on from RZWH01000001.1 coordinate 72,456, forward strand.
AACACTTTCGCCGGGTTGAGGAGCCACGAGGGATCGAACACGTCCTTGACCCGCATCTGCGCCTCCATGTCCTCGGGGGTGAACTGGTCGCCCATCAGATCGCGCTTTTCCACGCCCACCCCGTGCTCGCCGGTCAGGCAGCCGCCCACCTCGACGCACAGGCGCAGGATGTCCGCCCCCAGCGCCTCGCATTTCTCCAGGTCGCCGGGCGTGTTGGCGTCGAACAGGATCAGCGGATGCATGTTGCCGTCGCCCGCGTGAAAGACGTTGGCCACCTCCAGGCCATAGCCCTCCGACATCTCGCGGATGCGGCCCAGGACGCGGGGCAGCTCGCTGACCGGGATCGTGCCGTCGAGGCACATATAGTCGTTGATCTGGCCCATGGCGCCAAAGGCCGACTTGCGGCCCAGCCAGATGCGCGCGCTTTCCTCGGCCGACTGGCTCTCGCGCAGCTCGACGGGATCGTGGCGGCGGGCGATCTGCAGGATCACGCCCAGCTGCTCGTCGATCTCGGCCGGGCTGCCCTCGACCTCGACGATCAACAGCGCCTCGCAGTCGGGATAGCCCGCCTTGGCAAACGCCTCGGTGGCGCGGATGCAGGGGCGGTCCATAAACTCGATGGCGACGGGCAGGACGCCGGCCTTGATGATGTCGCTGACACAGGCGCCCGCCACCTCGTTGCTGTCGAAACCCATCAGCACCGGCCGCGCGCCCTCGGGCTTGGGCAGGATCCTGAGCGTCGCCTCGGTCACGACGCCCAGCTGCCCCTCGCTGCCGCAGACCACGCCCAAGAGATCCAGGCCGCCCGCGTCCATGTGCCCGCCGCCCAGCTCGACCACGGTGCCGTCCATCAGCACCATCGTCACGCCGAGCAGGTTGTTGGTGGTGACGCCGTATTTGAGGCAATGCGCCCCGCCCGAGTTCATCGCCACGTTCCCGGCGATGGCGCAGGCCAGCTGCGACGACGGGTCGGGCGCGTAGAACCAGCCGTCCTCCTCCACCGCGCCGGTGACGGACAGGTTCGTGCGTCCCGCCTGCACCCGGATGATGCGGTCGGGATAGGACACGTCCAGCACGTCGGTCAGCCGCGCCACGCCCAGGATGACGCTGTCGGCGGTGGGCAGCGCGCCGCCCGCCAGCGACGTGCCCGAGCCGCGCGGCACCACCGGCACCCCTGCCGCGTGGCAGATGCGCAGGACGTCCGCGACCTCCTCGGTCGTGGCCGGCAGGACCACGGCCAGCGGCGGGCACTTGTAGGCGGTGAGCGCGTCGCACTCGTAGGCGCGGAGCTGCGCGGGATCGTGGATCACCGCGTCCCGGGGCAGCACCTCGGCGAGGCGGGTCACCAGTCGCGCCTTGTCCGCCACCACCGCGGCGTCGGGAACGGGCATCTCCATCATCATCCTCCCCGATGAATTGGTAAGAAGATATAACCAATTTCTCGGAGATGGCAAGCCAGACCGGGCCGGCACTCGGGGTTTCCGGCCCGGGCCGGTCGTGGCATCCTGTCGCGACCCCGCCCCCGGAGCCCCCCATGCCCCTTCGCACGACGCTGTTTCTGATGCTCTCCCCCACGCTCGCCGCCGCCGACCCGGCCACCGTCGAGACGATCGAGGCACGCCCAGGCGCCGACGGCTGGACGGTCTCCGTCACGCTCCGCCACGGCGACACGGGGTGGGACGACTATGCCGACGGTTGGCGGGTGGAGGCGCCTGACGGCACGGTGCTCGGCACCCGCACGCTCCTGCACCCGCATGTGGACGAACAGCCGTTCACCCGCTCGCTCTCCGGCGTCGCCATCCCCGACGACCTGGCCGAGGTTCGCATCCGCACCTCCAGCAGCCCCGAAGGCTGGGAGGAAGGCACGACTCCCTTCACCCTGCCGCGCTAGCGCGCCCGCGCCGCGCCAGCGCGCGCGCCTTGCGGCGCCGCATCAGCATGTTCAGCCCCTCGACGCTCGCGGCGAATGCCATGGCCGAATAGATGTAGCCCTTGGGCACGTGGCGGCCGAAGCCGTCGGCGATCAGCACCATGCCGATCATCATCAGGAACGCCAGCGCCAGCATGACCACAGTGGGGTTGTCGTTGACAAAGCGCATGACCGGCCCCGCGGCGGCGAACATCACGGCCACCGCGACGATGACGGCGGCATACATGATCGGCAGTTCGTTGGTCATGCCGATGGCCGTCAGGATGCTGTCGATGGAGAACACCGCGTCCAGCGCCACGATCTGCGCGATGGCGCCGCCGAGGCTCAGCGCGACGCTCGGCCCGCCGTCGTGGGCCTGTCCCGCGGTCGTGACCTTGTGGTGAATCTCCTGCGTGGCCTTGATCACCAGGAACACGCCGCCGCCGATCAGGATCAGGTCGCGCCACGAAAACGCCGTCTCGAAGGTCGGCTCGCCATGCGCCCCGGGCCCGCCGGTGATGCCGAGGTCGAAGACCGGTGCCGTCAGCCCGACGATCCAGGCGATCCCCGCCAGCAGGATCAGCCGCAAGACCAGCGCAAGCCCGATCCCCACCTGCCGCGCGATCTTGGCCTGCCGCTCCGGCAGCTTGCCCGCGACGATGGAGATGAAGATCAGGTTGTCGATGCCCAGGACGATTTCCAGCGTCACCAGGGCGAGAAACGCCGCCCAGGCCTCAGGCGACGCGAGTAGGTCCAGCATGGCGGAGGCTCCTGCGGTCGAGTGTCGCAGTGAGAACCGCCGCGCGGCCCCTGCGGTTCCCGGTGCCGCGGCTCAGCGCCGTCCTTCGCGCAGCCAGGCACCCACGCTAAGGAGCGCCGCCAGGAGCAGGAACAGCCACGCCGGCACCAGGGGGATGACGCTCACGTCGGCGGTGCGATAGGCCGCGCGCGGGGTGATCCCGATCCAGCCGCGCCCCGCCGCAGGGCGCCCCTCGCGGACCATGCGCAGGTCCGGGGCGCCGTCCGACAGCGCCAGTGTCCCGCCCCTGAGCGCCGCCACCGCGGGGCTCAGCAGCGCGCCCGACGCGACCGTCTCCTCGAACTCCCGCGGGGCGGACGGCCCCAGCGCGATGACCGTCTCGCGGTCGCCCTCGCGCAGGCGGTACAGACCGATCTCGGGGCCCGTGACCTCGGCGACGAAGCGGCCCGGCGCCACCTCGTCCAAGGGCACCACCGTCACCGTGCCGTCGGGCGCCGTCACTTCGACGTCGCCCACGCTCTCGGCCAGCGTGCGCCGCTCGATGGTCATGGTCTGGCCCTCGGCGGTGGCGTCCAGCGCCTCCTCGTCCAACTCGGGCTCTTTCATCATCCAGTGCGCCAGCCGCCGGAGCAGCTCCAACTGCGGGCCGCCGCCCTCGTAGCCGCGGGTCCAGAGCCAGGCGTGGTCGGATCCGAGAAGCGCCACGCGCCCCTCGCCCACCCGGTCGAGCACCAGCAGAGGCGTGTCGTCGATCCCCTGCATCACCACCTGCCCGCCCCCCGGCGCCAGCTCGATCTGGCGGAACCAGCGGCCCCAGTCGGGATCGGCGCCGCCGCCGTCCAGCCCTTGCGTCACCGGGTGCCGCGCACCGATGTCCGTCAGGCGTGGCACGAACCCCTCCTCGAACACCCGCGACGTCGGCGCCGAGGGCAGGACGTCGCCCAGGGGCGAGCGGGACAGGGATGCCGCGGTGGCGAAATCCGGCCCGGCGGCGATCAGCACCGCGCCGCCGTCCTCCACATATTGCCGGACGTTGTCGAGATAGAGGGCCGGCAGGATACCCCGCCGCTTGTAGCGGTCGAAGACGATCAGGTCGAACTCGTCGATCTTGTCGAGGAACAGCTCGCGGGTGGGAAAGGCGATGAGGCTCAACTCGTCCACCGGCACCCCGTCCTGCTTTTCCGGCGGGCGCAGGATGGTGAAGTGCACCAGATCGACGCTGGAGTCCGACTTGAGCAGGTTGCGCCAGGTGCGCTCGCCCGGATGCGGCTCGCCCGAGACGAGGAGCACGCGCAGGCGGTCGCGCACGCCGTTGATCTGCACCACGGCGGCGTTGTTGCGGTCGGTCAGCTCGCCCTCGGCCACGGGCGTGGCGAACTGGATGACGTTACGCCCACCATGGTCCAGCGTCACCGGCAGGTCCATGTCGCGCCCCACCGGCACGCGGAACGTCTGAGGATCGCCGCCGTCGACGGCAATGGACAGATCCACCTGCCCCACGCCCGGTCCCGCCCCCTGATCCTCGACCCTCAGCGTCAGCGTCACCGGCTCGCCGATGATGGCGAAGGCGGGGGCGTTGGTGACCACCAGCCGCCGGTCCCAGTCCCCCGGCCGCCCGGTGAGGAGGAGATGCAGAGGCGCGGGTAGGTCCGGTGCCCGCTCCACGTCGTGCAGCCGCCCGTCGCTGAGCAGGATCGCCCCGGCCAGGCGCGCCCGCGGCACCTCGGCCACCGCCTCGCTCAGCGCGGTCATCAACAGGGTGCCGCCGTCGCCCGGCCCGTCGCCCAGCCGCGCCACCCGCAGCTCCACGTTCTCCAAACCTGCGATCTCGGCCTCGATGGCCGCCACCGCCTCGGCCACCTGCGCCTCGCGGTCGGAAATGCGCTGGCTCGCGCTCTCGTCCACGACCAGCACCACCACATCGCTCAGCGCCGTGCGGTCCTCGCGTTGCAGCGACGGGTTCAGCACCGCCGCCAGCACCGCCACCGCCGCCAGCGCGCGCAGGCCCCACCCCGGCAGCCGCCGCCACAGCGCCAGCCCAACCGCCGCCACGGCCAGTGCCACAGCCGCCCACACCGCCGCCCACGGCACCAGGGGGTCGAAGATCACGCTGTCCACGAGGCCGCTCCCAAAATCTTTCCTTCGAAATATCCTCGGGGGGGCCTGCCGCAGGCAGGCGGGGGGCAGACAGCCCCCCTCCCCGGGCGCAGAAGAGCCGGACCCACGTTCATTGTCCCAACCGGTCCAACAGCGCCGGCACGTGCACCTGGTCGGACTTATAGTTCCCGGTCAGCACGTGCATGATCAGGTTCACGCCAAAGCGCAGCGCGATCTCCCTCTGCCGCTCGCCGGCATAGCCGCGGCCCACGGGGAACAGGCGGTTGCCCGCGTCGTCCACCGCCCAGGCCGCGGCCCAGTCGTTGCCGCCGATCACCACCGGGGTGACGTTGTCGTTGAGATTGCGGAACGGCATCCCCTCCACCCGTTCGGCGTCGGGCGGCGCCGCTTCGACCCAGACGTCGCGGCTCTGGTGCCGCCCGGGGAAATCCTGGAGCAGATAGAAGGTGCGCGTCAGCACGTGGTCCGAGGGCACCGGCTCCAACGGCGGGATGTCCAGGGGGCGGGCCAGCTCCTGCAACTTGCGGCCCTCGGGCGAGGACGCGCCGAACCCGGCGACGTCGGCGTCGCGGGTGTCGAAGAGGATCATGCCCCCGGTCCTGAGATAGGTGTTGAGCTTGGCATAGGCCTCGTCCGAGGGGCGCGGCTGGTCGGGGGTGATCGGCCAGTAGAGGAACGGAAAGAACGCCAGTTCGTCGGTCTCCAGGTCCACCGCGATGGGCGCGGCGGGCTCGATCGAGGTGCGGGCATAGAGCGTCTCGGAGATGCCTTTGAGCCCCGCAGCGGCAATCCTGTCCAGCTCCGCATCCCCCGTCACCACATGGCCCAGCACCACCTCGGTCGTGGCGGCGAGGGCGAAGTCCTCGACCGCCGGGTCGCGATCCTGCGCGCCGGCCTGAGGGGCGACGACGAGCGCGGCCATCAGCACCGCCGCCGCCGCGCCCGCCCGCGGACCGCTCAGCCGCCCGGCGATCCAGAGCGAGGCCAGCACGTCGAGCGCCAGAAGGATCAGTGTGGCGGTCAGGATTGCACCCTTCAGCGGGGTCTCCTGGGCCACGGTCATCCCCTCGACCGGCACCCGCGCGGGCCACGTCGCGGGGGTCAACACGGTGTCGGCGTCGGCGACGTTGACGGCGAGGCGCCGGTCCTCTCCGGCATAGAGGCCCGGCGGCGTCTCGGGGCCGGGCCGCGCCTCGGCCAGATCCTCGCCCGCGACGCCGGGCAGGTTCCCCGCCTCCTGCACCGCGCCGAAGCCGTCGAGCACCGCGTCGGGGGTCCAGATCGTTCCGGCCAGGTCGGCGGCCTCGGGACGGGACGGACGGGTAGAGATCGCCAGCCGCTCCAGCATCGACACGAAGAGACCCGACAGCGGCAGCGACGACCACTCGGCATTGGCGGTGACGTGGAACAGCACCACCTGCCCCTGCCCCACCCGCTTGCGCGTCACCAGGGGGGTGCCGTCGCTCAGTGCCGCGATGGTGCGGTCGGCGAGCACCGGATCGGGCTGGGCCATCACCTGGGCGCTGACCGTCACGTCGTCGGGGATCGCCAGACCGTAGAAGGGCGACGTGTCCGAGAAGGCCCGCAGGCTCTTGGGCTCGCCCCAGCTCATCGCGCCGCCGACGGTCCGCCCCCCCGCCCTGAGCCGCACCGGCATCAGCGGATCCTCCTCGGCGCGGGACAGGTCGCTGGCGGCCAGCCGCGGACCCGCGAACCGCACCAGAAGCCCCCCCGCCTCGATCCATTCGGCCACGGCCGCCGCGCTGGCATCGCTCAGCGTCGCCACGTCGGCCAGGATCAGCACGTCGGGATTGGCCAGGAGGATGTCCGACAGGCTGCCGTCGATCAGGTCCGCCACCGGGTCCAGCGCCTGGCTCAGATAGTGCGTGGGCGACAAGAGGCGCAGCCCCTCGCGGTTGTCGGCCCCCGCCATCAGCGCCACCTCGCGCCGCTTGAGCGCGTCGTCGGTGAGGCTGACCGCGCCGGCCGAGCGCACGCCCTCGACCTCGAACCGGGTCACGCGGTTGCGCAGTTCGGGCGGCAGGGACAGCGCCGTTTCGGCGGTTTCGGCACCGGGGGCGAAGGCGAGGGGCATCTGCGCCAGCACACGCTCGACCCCGTTGGGATCGCGGCCGTGGGCGGTCAGTATCAGCTCTGCCGGGGCGCCGGTCTCGGCCCGCACAAGGGTCAGCGCGATGGCCCCGTCCTCGAACGCCGCGGGGCGCAGGGCATAGATCGGGCGGGGGCTCTGGAACACGCGCACCGCGCCCCGGTCCTCCAGCGCCGACAGGAGGTCAGCCCGCCAGGGATGCTCCAGCCCGTCCGACAGCCAGATCGTGTCGAAGCCGCCGTCGAGGGTCTGGGCCCAGGTCGCGACCTCGGCCGCCTCGGGCACCCAGGGGCGCGGCGTGAGCCCCGGCAGGTCGGCCGCGGCGGCGTCCGCGGCGCGGAACGCCGGGCCCTCCACCGGCAGGTCGGTGAGCGCCACCACGGCGACCGGCCGCCCGTCGCGCCCGGCCTCGTCCAGCGCCCCGCCCGCCCGGTCGATGCGCCGCTGCCAGTCGCGGGCGTCGGCCCAGGTGCCGTCGAACAGCACCAGCAGCGGGCCGGTCCCCGGCTCGCGCACCTGCGGGTTCAGCACCGGACCGGCAAAGCCCAGGATCAGCGCCGCGATCGCCAGCGTGCGCAGAAGCAGCAGCCACCACGGCGTCTTGTCCGTCTGGTGCTCGTCGTCGGTGAGGCCGAGGAGCAGCGCCACGCCCGGAAACCGCCGCCGGATCGGCGCCGGCGGCACCGCGCGCAAGAGCAGCCACAGGATCGGCAGCGCAGCGAGGCCCAGGAGCAGCCAGGGGGCGGTAAAGCCGAGGGCGCCGATGGTGAACATCAGTGATCATGCTCCAATGCGCCATAGAGCCACAACAGCGCAGCCGCCGCGGCCTCGCCGGTGTGATGGCAGTGGACCTGCCAGCCGGTGGTGCGGCAGAGATCGGCCAGCGCCGCCTTGCGCTCGGCCAGGCGGGCGAGATAGCGGTCGCGCAGGTCGCCCGCCTTGAGCGTCTCGTGGGTCAGGCTGCCGCCCATGGACTCGAAGATCGTGCGCCCGTCGAAGGGAAACGCCTCTTCCTGAGGGTCGAGGATCATGCACAGCGCGCCGCGCACGCCGCGGTCCGCGGCCTTGGTCAGGGCCGCGGTGACCGGGCCGATGTCGCCCAGGAAGTCGCTCACGAACACCGCGCGGGATCGCGGCAGCATCCCCCGCGCCTCGGGCGCACCGTAGTCGGGCACGTCCTGCGCCACGCACAGCGCCTCGGCCAGGCGGATCAGCTGAACCTCGCCCGCCCGCGGCGGCAGCGAGAAGCCCGACAGCCCCACCCGCTCGCCTCCGCGGATCAGCAGGATCGCCAGGGCTAGCGCCAGGGTGCGCGCGCGCGCCGCCTTGGTCGGCAGGGCCTTGTCGCTGGCAAAGTCCATCGAGGCCGAGTTGTCGACCCACAGAAGCACCGACTGCGCCGCCTGCCATTCCTTCTCGCGCAGGAAATGCGCGTCCGACCGGCCCGAGCGGCGCCAGTCGATCAGCCGCGCCTCGTCGCCGGGCACCGCGGGGCGGTACTGCCAGAACTCGTCGCCCATGCCCGAACGGCGGCGCCCGTGGCTGCCCAGCATCACGGTCTGCGCCAGATGCTGCGCATCGGCCATCAGCGCCGGGAGCGGCGCGGCCAGCCCCTCGGCATCGGCCCTGAGCGCGGCGACGGAGGGCGCGGCGGCGCTCACGCGGCGGCCTGCGCCCGGGTCGTCGCCTCAGAGACCTGCGCGATGATGTCGGCCAGGCTCTCACCCCTGGCCCGCGCGGCAAAGGTCAGCGCCATGCGGTGGCTGAGCACGGGCGCGGCCATGGCGGCCACGTCCTCGGCATTGGGGGCGAGCCGCCCTTCGAGCAGGGCCTTGGCCCGGCAGGTCAGCATCAGCGCCTGCGCCGCCCGCGGCCCCGGACCCCATCCGACATGGTCGCGCACCGACTGCGGTGCGCCCGCATCCCCGGGGCGGCAGCCGCGCACCAGGTCGAGGATCATCTCGACCACGCCCTCGCCCACCGGCATCCGCCTGAGGAGCCGCTGCGCCGCGATCAGCTCGTCGGCGGTGAACACGCCGTGGGCCGCGTCCTCCTCCACCCCGGTTGTGGCGATGAGGATGTCGCGCTCGGTGTCGCGGTCGGGATAGGGCACGTCGATCTGCACCAGGAACCGGTCGAGCTGTGCCTCGGGGAGCGGATAGGTCCCCTCCTGCTCGATCGGGTTCTGGGTGGCCAGCACGTGGAACGGCTGGTCCAGGGGATGCGGCTGACCGGCGACGGTGACGCTCTTTTCCTGCATCGCTTGCAGCAGCGCCGACTGCGTCCGGGGCGACGCACGGTTGATCTCGTCGGCCATCAGCAACTGGCAGAAGATCGGGCCTTCGATGAATTTGAACGCCCGGCTGCCGTCGGCCCCGGTCTCCAGCACCTCCGAGCCCAGGATGTCGGCCGGCATCAGATCGGGCGTGAACTGCACCCGCGCGCCGTCGAGGCCCATGACCGTGCTCAGCGTGTCGACCAGCCGCGTCTTGCCCAGCCCCGGCAGGCCGATCAAGAGGCCGTGGCCCCCGCACAGAAGCGCCGACAGCACCAGGTCGACGACCCGTTCCTGACCGATGAAGCGGCGGGTGATCGACGCCTTGGCCTCGACCAGCTTTTCGCCCAGCGCTTCGATCTCGTCCAACAGGACGTCTGCCTCGGCCATGACTGCACTCCGTTTGGGGCTATATCGGTGGATGTAGACCTATCGTCGCCAACCCCAATGGCAAAAGCAATGAGCGCACAAAACATCGTGAAACCCGACGCCGCAGGACTGGAAAAGAGCGCCCGTGCCGCATCCAAAGGCGGTTTACCGCCGGTGCATCTGTGGGATCCGCCGTTCTGCGGCGACCTCGACATGCGCATCGCCCGCGACGGGACCTGGTTCTACCAGGGCACGCCCATCGGCCGGCCCGGCCTGGTGAAACTGTTCTCCTCGATTCTCAAGAAGGAGGGCGCGCGCTACTTTCTCGTCACCCCGGTCGAGAAAGTCGGCATCGAGGTCGAGGACGCCCCCTTCGTCGCCGTGGACTTCACCGCCGAGGGCGACGCAAAGTCGCAGGTCCTGACCTTCGAGACCCATGTGGGGGACCGGGTCGCGGCGGGCCCCGACCACCCGATCCGCGTGGTGCGCGACCCCGAGACGGGCGAGCCGTCGCCCTATGTCCACGTGCGCGCCGATCTGGAGGCGCTGATCGACCGCAAGAGCTTTTACCGCCTGGTGGAGATCGGCGAGACGGCGCAGCACGAGGGCGCGGAGTGGTTCGGCCTGCGCTCGAACGGCGCGTTCTTTCCGGTGATCCCCGCCGACGAACTGCCGTAGGTCGGGACGGTCCGCGAGGCGCGGCGGCGGGCAAACCAAGCCACGAGCGGCGGAGGATGGAGACCCCGACGCGTCGATCCTCCGCCTCGCCCTGCGGAGCGGACGGTGCCGCGGACGACGCGGCACACCGCGACGGTACAGGGAAAGAGGGTACGCCACGCAGCCCCGCGGTGCCCGACGATCTGAGCGCACCGCACCCAGCCCCCGCGCCCCTCCCGGCGGATACGCCGGGCAGCGCCGTCCCGCCCCCCCGGGGCGGCGCTTTGGCGAAGAAGGTCCAACCGCCGCGGCGCTGCTGCTTCTGGCACCGTCGTACGTCGTTCGAGCCAGCCCCGGCGGGACGGCGCTGCCCTCCGCGCTACCGCGGAACCGGGGGTGGCGCGGAGCCATCATCGCGCGTCCCCGGTCCTCGCGCCCCGGCCCGCCTCCGGCACCCGCACCATCGGGCGAGGACATGGACCGCGGGCGGAGGGGCCTTATCTCATCCCCAACCGCCCCCGCCCGGAGGTCCGCCCTGTTCGTCGTCGCGCCGTCCACCGTCCTGAACCCCGCCGCGCTGGAGACGCGGGGCCTGCCCAAGCGCCTCCTGGGGCGGGTGGCGGTGTTGCCGCGGCGGGGCGCGGACGGGCGGCTCTGGCTGCGCCTGGCGGTCGAGAGCCAGCCTTTGCGCTACATCGTCTCGCTCGCCCCCTTCGTGGTGGCGATGCTGGTCTGGCCGCACCTGGCGCTGCCCATCGCGCAGGCGCCGCTTGCCATGGTCCTCCTGATCGGTGTCGTGGAGCTGAAGGTGTTCCGCCTGTCCGACGCGGCCCGCGCGCGGCTGATGTCCGAGGCCGAGGCGCAGCGCGTCCTCGACCTCCTGCGCTTCAAGGCGATGGCGCTCCTGCGCGACATTGCAGCGGGGCGCGACTGGACCGAAGGCGAACTGTGGCTGGTGGTCGAGCAATCCGAGTTGGCCCGCATCGCGCCGCTGACGCTGGTGTCGGTCCAGGCCGACCGGCCCGCGCCCCATGTGCTGGACCTCACCGCCGAGGAACGCGCGGCCCTCCGCGACGGCCTCTTCACCGGCGGCCTGACCGAACGGGCACTGCGCGACGCCAACCTCCGCACCCAAGAGCCGCTGCGCAGTGTGGTCTTCGACACCCGCGGCGTGTCGGCCCACGCCCGCCTCCGCGCCCGCCTCGCGGCCCGCGCCGCCACTCCGGCCCCGGCATGAGCGTGAACGCCGCCACCGCCAGCGCCTTGGACGCGCGCGCCACGCCCGCCGTCGCGTGGTCCAACTCCGGCGGAGGGGGCTCGGGTCGGGCGCGGCCGTGGGGACGCCGACCTGCGCATCCGGGGCGCCCTGCACGCCGTCGTTCCCGCCCCCCGCCGAGTGTCCTTGCACGCCCGTCCATCCCCACGGCGGGCCGCGCCATGAGGGGCACCGCCGCCATGGTCCGCGCCCTCCATGGGCACCACATCCTTGCCGCCGGCTGGTCTCCGCAGTCCGGCGCCGGCCCGCCCGCGCGAAGGCCGCGGGACACCGACCCGCGCAGCCGGGATCGCGTGCGCGCCGATATCGTCGACATCCGCGCAGCCCCGGGCGATGCCCCGCTGCGCGCCCAAACGGCCGCACCCGCCGCCGTTCCGGCCCCGGCATGAGCGTGAATGCCGCCACCGTCAGTGCCGGGGACGCGCTCGACACCCTCGCCGCTGGGTGGGCAGCCCAGCGCGACGGGGGGCTGACCGCGTCGTGGATGCTCCACGGCCGCCCCGGCGTGGGCAAGACCGAGGTGGTGCGGCAACTGGCCCAGGGGATCGGCGCGCGTCTCTTCGATCTGCGGCTGACCACCATCGAGCCCCAGGACCTGCGCGGCCTGCCCTACTACGACCACGACCGGCAAACGACGGTGTGGTATCGGCCCGAGGACCTGCCCGACGACCCCGACCGACCCTCGGTCCTGTTCCTCGACGAGTTGACCGCGGCGCCGCCGACGCTCCAACCCACGGTCTACGGTCTGTTGCAGGAGCGGCGGGTGGGGCGCCACCGCCTGCCCGACGCCTGCTTCGTCGTCGCGGCGGGCAACAGCGTGGAGGACGGCGCGGTGGCCTACGAGATGGGCACGGCACTGGCCGACCGGCTGATCCATCTGGTGGTCGAGGCCAACCCCCGCGACTGGTTGGAACGCTATGCCCCGGACCGCGGGCTGCACCCCGCCGTCACCGCCTTCATCCGCGGGCGTCCCGACCTCCTGGACACCACAGAAGCCGCACTCGGGCGGGGCGAGACCGTGGCCTGCACCCCGCGCTCGTGGGAGCGGGTGAGCGACATCGTCGCCGCGGTGCCCGACCGCCGCCTGCGCGCCATCCTGGTGGCGGGCACCGTGGGCACCGCCGCGGCAGCCGAGTTCGCCGTGGTCGCCGACGACGTCGCCGCCACGGTGCGGGTGGACGAGATGCTGGCCACCCCGCGCGCCCGCCGCTGGCCGCTCTATCCCGCGACGCTGCATGGGCTGACGGCGCTGATCTACGGCCTTGTGGCGCGCACCGAAGGCGAGACCGCCGCCGCCGCGATCGAGGTCATGGCCGACCTGCGGCACCTGTCCCGCCACCGCGACGAGGCCGCCCTGGCGCGCCTGCCCCTGGCCGAACTCTGCGCCTTCGGGTTCGAGATGATGATCCGCAAGGGGCTGGAGCGGGGGCTGGAGGACGTCTTCGCCGCCTCCGACGCCTATGCCGCCTATGCGGCCGAGCGCGCGGCGGCGGGGCTGTGAGCGGCGGCGTTCCCGGCCGGGGTGCGCCCGGCCGAACGCCGCGCCATAGACCCCGCCCCGTCGATCGGCGCCGATCCGACATTGGGCCCAAGGATGCCCATGCCACCGAGCGCGCGGCCGCGACCTGGTGCTTTCAGCGCGCGCGTCGAGCCTCGGCACAGGTGCCCCGGCGCGATCCAGCGGCCCTCCCCACTCGGGTGACCGAGGGCGAGCCGGTGGCTTTGCAGCCCCGCTTGCTCGGAGCGGGGCACTGCACCTCCCAGGCCGCACCGTCGGTTCTTGAGGCCGCGCAGCAGAGCCCGGACGACCTCCATCGCCCCGCGCGCACGGCTGCGGGCGTAAGCCACAGCGGGCGACAGTCCGTCATCCTGGCAGACCCGCCCGAGCGCGGTCCGGCGGCTGTCGGGGCCGGACCTTCCCCGGCTGGATTTTGCGCCTCGGCTGTCCCCTGGTGGATCCGAACCGGGCGGGGCGGGGGGGTCGGCGGCGATGCGGCCGGGCGCGCGGCGGCCGCGCCATGAGCGGGGGCCATGCGCGGCGGCCGCGCAAGGCGCTCGCGCACTTGCCCGAGCGCGATCCGGCGGCGGCGGTCCTGGCGCTCTGGTGCGCACACCGCGACGGCGAAGGGCCGACCGCCACGGCGGGCGACACCATCCGCTATGGTCCCGAGTTCGAGGCGCTGCCGCTGCACGAGCAGATCGGCCTCGCCGTCCACCACGTGCTGCACGTGGCCCTGCGCCACGGCGCCCGGGCCGCGGCGATGGCGGTCCGGCGCGAGGGCTTCGACGCCGACCTCTATGGCCTCTGCACCGATGCGGTGATCAACGAGGCCCTCGGCCTCGCCGGACATGCCCTGCCCCGCCCGGCGGTGACGCTCACCGGCCTGCTGTCCGCGACGCTGGGCGCGCCCGCCTCGGCCGAGGCGGCGCTGGCGACCTGGGACGCCGACCGGCTCTACGCCGCGCTGGAGGACGCGCCCGGCCGTGCCGCCCGCGACGCCCGCGCCTACGGCGCCGCCCGCGGTTTCGTCCGCGACGTGGAGCCCGAGGCGGGCCCCGCCGCCGACGCCGAGCGGCAGGCGGCCGAGTGGCGGGGGCGGCTCTCGCGCGCCATGGCCGAGGGGACGCGCGCGGGCCAGGGCATCGGCCGCCTTGCCCCGCTTCTGGCCGAGCTCGCGCCGCCCCGCGTCCCGTGGGAGCGGCGGCTGCGGCGCCTGCTGGCCCGGGCGCTGTCGCCCACGCCGCGGCAGAGCTGGCGCCGCCCGTCCGGGCGCTGGTTGGCGATGGAGGCGGCGGCGCGCGCGGCGGGACGGCCCGTCCCGGTGTTCCAGCCCGGACCGGCGCGCGATGGCCTGCGCCCGCGGCTGGCGGTGGGTCTCGACACCTCGTCGTCGATCCCGCCCGCGCTGGCGGCCCGCTTCGCCGCCGAGGCCGCCGGGGCCGCCCGCCGTGGCGGCGCCGAGACCCACCTCCTGGCCTTCGACGAGACGGTGCATCTCGAGCGCAGGCTGGAGGCGGGCCTGTCCGCCGGGATGCTGTCTGGCGCGCCCGTGCGCCAGGGTGGGGGCACCGACTTCCGCGACGCGCTGGCGCGGGCCGACCGGCTGAACCCGGCGCTGATCGTGGTGCTGACCGACCTCGACGGACCGATGAGCCATGCCCCCCGCGCCCCCGTCCTCTGGACGGTCCCGGCCCCGCCGACGACGCCGCCAGCGTTCGGCGAGATTTTGGTGATGGACGGCTGAACGGGCGTGGCACGGGGGCTCCGCCCCCGTCGCCTGCGGCGACTCCCCCGGGGTATTTGGGCCAAGATGAAAGGGGGATGAGCGGGCGTTTGCGGTCTGCGCCGGACGTCGGTGGCGCTTCGTCGGGCAGAGCGCTGGCGGCTGCGGGCGGGCGGGTTAGGTTCGAGGGCATGGACAGGGGCCTCTCCTCCCGCCGGATGTGGACCGGTCTGGCCGCGCTGGCGCTGATCGTGCTGGCGGCGGTGCGGCTCGAATCGCTGCGGTGGGAAGTCGAGCGGGTGGCGCTGGAGGGCGCGCCGGCGCCCGCCACGCTCTATCGTCTGCCGGGCGCGGACGGGCCGCCGGTGGTGGTCGCCCACGGCTTCGCCGGGTCGCGGCAGTTGATGGAGGCGATCTCGCTCGCGCTGGCGCGGGCGGGCTATCGGCCCGTCGCCTACGACTTGCAGGGCCACGGCCGCAACGCCCGGCCCATGGGCGGCGACGTCACCCGGATCGACGGCACCACGCAACGGCTGGTGGAGGAGGCCCGAGGGGTGGCGCGGGCCGCGGCCGAGGCGACGGGGTGGACCGGCCCCGTGCCCTTGGTCGGCCATTCCATGGCGTCGGACGTGGTGATCCGCGCCGGTCTCGGCGCGGGCGCGCCGCTGATCGCGATCTCGATGTATTCCGAGGCGCTGACGGCCGAGACGCCGGCCCGCCTGCTGATCGTCACCGGCGCGTGGGAGCCGCATCTGCGCGCGGCCGCCCTGGAGGCCCTGCGCCTGGTCGACCCGGCCGCGGACGAGGGCGACACCGCGGCGGCGGGAGAGGTCCTGCGCCGCGCGGCGGTGGCACCCTGGGTCGAGCATGTGGGCGTGCTCTACAGCCCGACGACGTTGCGCGAGACGCTCGACTGGCTCGACACCGCCTATGGGCGGCAGAGCCCGGGTGGTGCGGTCGCGGCCACCGGCGGGTGGATCGCGCTGCTCCTCGGGGGGATCACGGCGCTGGGCTGGAGCCTCGCCGGTCTGCTGCCCCGCCGCCCGGCGCCGCCGCCGCTGCCCGGCCGGGTGGTGATCGCCGCGGCGGTGCTGCCGGCACTGACGGTGCCGCCGGTGGCCACGGCGCTGCCGGGTGGGCTGCTGCCGGTGCTGGTGGCCGACTACCTGGCGCTGCACCTCGCGCTGGTCGGCGGGCTGCAACTGGCGCTGCTCTGGGCGCTCGGGCATCGGCCGGGGCGCCTCGACCCCTGGGCGGCGGCGGCACTGGCGGTCTACGGGATCGCCGTCTTCGGTCTGGCGCTCGACCGTTACGCGGCGAGCTTCGTGCCCACGGGGCCGCGGCTGCCGATCCTGGCGGCGCTGGCGGCGGGCTGCGTGCCGTTCATGTTGGCCGACGCCTGGCTGGGGGCGGGCGGCCGGGCGCCCCTGTGGCAGCGCGCTGTGCTCCGCCTGGCCGCGTTGGCGGGCCTGGCCCTGGCCGTGGCGCTGGACCCCGAACGGCTGATGTTCCTGGCGGTGATCCTGCCGGTGGCGGTGCTGTTCTATCTGGTCTACGGGCTGATGGGCCGCTGGGTCGGGCTGCGCGTCGGACCGTTGGCGCCCGGTCTGGCGCTGGGCGTCGTCCTGGCCTGGGCGCTGGCCGCATCGTTTCCGTTGTTCGAGAGCTGACGGGCGGCGCTGGGCTCAGGGCTCGGTGGGTTCCAGCCGCCCGCCCTCGCGCACCATATGCGCCGCGACCGCCCGCCCGGTGGCATCGTCGGTCTCGACCAGCAGACCGCAGAGCGTGGCCTCGCCGCGTGCGGGCTCGAACCGGCCCTTGGGCATCCCGGCGACGAAGCGGCGCATCGGCTCGGCCTTGTCCATGCCGATCACCGAGAGGTAGTCGCCACACATCCCGGCATCGGTCTGGTAGGCGGTCCCGCCGGGCAGGATCTGCACGTCCGCCGTGGGGATGTGGGTGTGGGTGCCGACCACGACGCTGGCGCGGCCGTCGCAGTGGTGGCCCATCGCCATCTTCTCGGACGTGGCCTCGCAATGCATGTCGACCAGCGCCGCCTGCACCTGCCCGCCGAGCGGCGCGGCGGCGAGCACGGGGTCGATGGCGGCGAACGGGTCGGCGAAGGGGCGCTTCATGAACACCTGCCCCAGGACCTGCGCCACCAGCACCTTGGCCCCGTTCTGAGCGGCATAGACCCGCGCGCCGCGGCCCGGCGCCGCCTTGGCATAGTTCAGAGGCCGCAGCACGCGCGGCTCGGCCTCGACGAACTGGATCATGTCGCGCTGGTCGAAGGCGTGATCGCCCAGGGTCAGGACGTCCGCCCCCGCCTGCAACAGCGCCCGCGCGTGATCGGCCGAGATCCCGGCGCCGTTGGTCGCGTTCTCGGCATTGACGACGCAGAAATCGGCCCGCAGCCGGGCGCGCAGGTCCGCGAGCCGCGCGGCGACGGCGGCCCGGCCCGACCGGCCCATGACGTCCCCGAGAAAGAGCAGTCGCATGGCCCCTGAGCTAGCCCCCGGCGGAGGCGAGGGCAAGCGGCCTCGTGCGGCGCGCCGACGCCTTGCCCGCGGCGCCGGGCGGGCGTAGGAGCGGAGCATGGTCCGCTCAGCCCTGTCGATGGTTCTCTGCGTCGCGCTGGTGCTGCCGCTCGTCGGCGGCGCGCTGGCGGGTCTGGCGCCCGGGCGGGTGGTGGTGATCTGCACCGGCGACGGCCTGCAAACCCTGCGCCTGGACGACAGCGGCGCGCCGGTGGAGACGGTGGCGGCGGCCCACGACTGCCTCCTTGCCGCGGCCGACCTGCCGACGGCGGCCCCCGGCCCGGCCGCGGTCTGGGCCCTGACGGCGGGGGCGACCGCCGCACCGGTCGCGGTTGCGCCGGTCCTGCGGCCCGATCGCACGGGCCAGGCGCGCGCGCCCCCCGGTCTCTGAACCCGTTTCGCCATTCTGCCGATCGGTCCGCCGACGCGCGCGGACCCGAACGCCATTCAGAGGACATTCAAATGACACGTATCGCACTTGCCGCGGCGCTCGCCGCCGCCTTCGCCACGCCGGCCGCGGCCGACCCGGTCACCCTCGGGGACCTGACCGTCGCCGACGCCTACGCCTTCGAAACAGCGCCGATGGCGCGGGCGGGGGCGGGCTATCTCACGCTGATCAATGCCGGGACCGCCGACGAGCGCCTGCTAGAGGTCCGCGCCGGCTTTCCCAAGGTG
This sequence comes from Rhodobacteraceae bacterium CCMM004, assembly GCA_004005435.1. Lineage (GTDB taxonomy): Bacteria > Pseudomonadota > Alphaproteobacteria > Rhodobacterales > Rhodobacteraceae > CCMM004. Next base: position 90,366 of record RZWH01000001.1, read on the forward strand.
ATGATCCACGAGACCGTGACCCGCGACGGCGTCGCCGCGATGGAGCATCGCGACGGCGTCGACATCCCCGCGGGGTCGACCGTCACGCTGGCCCCGGGCGGCTATCACGTGATGTTCATGGGGCTGGGGGGCGATCCCTTCGAGCCGGGCGAGGAGATCGCGGCCACCTTGGTCTTCGAGACCGCGGGCGAGGTCGAGATCCGCTTTGCCGTCCGGCCCCGCGAGGGCGCCAGCGGCCACGGCGGCTAGGCCCCCCGCCCCCGCCGCCCACCCGGCCGACGGGGGCCATCGGAGGCGGAAGGCGCGGGCCTTGCGGAGGTCGGGATGTCGACCCCTGGGCGGACGACGCGGTGACCCCGGGTCAAATCGCGCCCGGGCAGAGGCGATGTCTCACAAGTCCATCGGCCGGGCGGGGCAAGCGGGGCGTCGACAGGCTCAGGTCCTCACCGGGTGCAACCGAATGCCAACGCCGCGCCCTGCCCCGCACAGCCGCAGGCGGGGCAGCGCCGTCCCCCCCCCGGGGGGGGGGGCGGCGCGTTCGGCGAGGCGGTGCGACCAGTGCATGTGGGACGCTGCTGGACAGGTCGCGCGCCGCCCCGACGCGGCCCTTATCCCTCAGCATAGGCGCTGCGACCGAAGCGCATGCGACCTCTTGGGCAGTTGCCGGTCGCGCAGGCGCCGAGCGCCCATGGTGAGCCCGCATCGCCGAAACCGGTTCTGCCCTCCTAATCCGGCAGCCGCGGGCGGATCCGAGTGCCCCATTCGGTGCGCCGAACCCTGTCCGTTCGGCGTGGCCAGCCCCCCTGCGGCCCGGCGTCACACCGGGCGCGGGCCTCTCTCGGTCACGACGCCGTCGAGCGGGGCGTCGGTCGGGTCGGTGGGGACGTGGGGCACCTCCTGGGCCGCGAAGGCGAAGCCCAGCGCGTGGACCGGGCCCGCAGCCCTGAGGCCCGCCAGCGTGCGGTCGTAGTAGCCACCGCCGTAGCCCAGCCGCCAGCCCCGGGCGTCGAAGGCCAGAAGCGGCACGATCAGAACCTCGGGCACGATCCATGGACCCTCGGCAGGGATCGCCACGCCGAACGGCCCCTCGACAAGCGCCGCCTCCGGCGTCCAGCGGCGGAACCTGAGCGGCTTCCCCGGCCCCTCGATCACCGGCACCGCCACGGGACCGTGACGGGCGGCCTCGGCCATGGCCGGGCGGGGGTCGATCTCGGTCCGGATCGGCAGGTAGCCCGCCAGGGGACGGCCCCGCCAGGGCGCCAGCGCCGCCGCCAGCGCCGCGGCCCCCGCCCCGGCGCCCAGGGCGGCATGCGCGGCCTTGCGGCGGGCAAAGGCGGCCTGACGCGCGGCGGCCTTGAGCGCAGCCGCATCCTCTTGGTCCCCGGTCACCGCGTCCTCGCCACTGCCATCACCCGTGCGGCCAGGGCGGGACGGGGCGCCTTGCGGCGGACAAAGACCGCCCGCCCTGCCCACGCGTTGAGACCCACGGCGGCGTCGTCGCAACCGATCATAAGGACGGCCTCCTCGCGGCCGATGCCTCGACCCGCAGCTCGGCGTAGACGGTCCCGCGGCCGGCGAAAGCGGGCCAACACGCAGCGGCATTCAGCGCCATGGGATCGTGGCCCCGTGTCACAGCGGCCTCGTTGCCGTCGGCGCGACCGGCCCCAGCACAGCGTGCGCGCCGCTGCGCTGGGCAAAGGCGGCCCTGGAGCGCGACCGAACCGTGATCCGCCCCGGTCACAGCGGACCTGCCGCCTCCGGCGCCGCGGCCGCGCGCCGGACGATAGAGACACGACGCGCCCCCGCCCTGAGACCCGCAGGATCCTCCGCCGCTCCGCTCACAGCAGCATCACCGCGGCCAGGCCGAGGAAGGCGAAGAACCCGACCACGTCGGTGACCGTCGTGACGAAGGCGCCCGAGGCCAGGGCCGGGTCCACCCCGACCTTGTCCAGGGTCAGCGGCACCAGGATCCCCGCGAGCCCTGCCACCGCCAGGTTGATCACCATGGCGATGCCGATCACCAGGCCCAGCATCGGCGTGCCGAACCACACCACGCCCACGATCCCCATGATCACCGCAAAGGCGGCGCCGTTGATCGCCCCGGCCATGACCTCGCGCCGGATCACCCTCAGCGCGTTGGCTCCGGTCAGGTCGCGCGTCGCCAGGGCGCGCACGGCGACGGTCAGGCTCTGCGTGCCCGCATTGCCGCCCATGGACGCGACGATGGGCATCAGCACCGCCAGCGCGACGATGGCGGCGATGGTCGCCTCGAACTGGGCGATCACGACGCTCGCCAGGATCGCCGTCACCAGGTTCACCGCCAGCCAGGGAAACCGCCGCCGCACGATCAGCATGGTGCGGTCCGCGAGGCTCTCTTCGCCGACACCGCCCAGGCGCAGGATATCCTCCTCGTGCTCCTCGTCGAGGATCGCCATGGCGTCGTCGATGGTGATCACACCGACCAGACGGCCCGCGTCGTCCACCACCGGGGCCGAGATCAGATGATACTGGTTGAAGGCATAGGCCACATCCTCCTCGTCCTGATCGACGGGAATGGTGCGGAACGTCTCTTCGGTGATGTCGGCCAGGCGCACCTCGCGGCGCGACGACATCAGCTTGCCCAGCGTGACGTAGGCCACGGGGTGGTGCCCGGGGTCCACCAGCACGATGTGATAGAAATCCTCGGGCAGGTCGTCGTGCCCGCGCATGAAATCGATGGCCTCGCCCACGGTCCAGTGCTGCGGCGCGGTCACGACCTCGCGCTGCATCAGGCGGCCGGCGGAGTATTCGGGATAGCTGAGCGCCTGTTCGACGGCGACCCGGTCGGAGGCCTCCAGCGCGCCCAGGATCGCCTCCTGGCTGGCGTCGTCCTCGACGTTTTCCAACAGGTCGACCACGTCGTCGGAGTCGAGTTCTCGCACCGCCTCGGTCAGGACCTCTGGATGCAGCGCGCCGATCACGTCCTCGCGGATCGATTCGTCCAGTTCGCTCAGGATCTCGCCGTCGAACTCGCGACCGTAGAGCGCGATCAGGCGGTGCCGGACCTCGGCGTCCAACTGCTCCAACAGGTCGGCGATGTCGGCGGGGTGGAGCGGCTCCATCGCAACGGTCAGCGCCGCGGCGTCCCCCGCCTCCACCGCCTCGCGCACCGAGCGGACCGCCTGGGCGTCGAGGGCGTAGGCGTCGTCCTCGCGGGGCACTTCGATCTGTTCGGGGTCCGCCATGGATGTCCACCTCCGGCTGCGTCGCGGCGGACCATAGGGTGCCGCGGGGATCTGCGCCAGAGCGCCGGGACGCCATCCGTGAGCCGATTTACGGCCCCGCGCGATGCCCGTAGGCTGAGACGGCGACGCCGCCGGGAGTTCAGCATGGCAGACCTCATCCTCGGACAGACCCTGAGCTTTGCCGGCGATCCGTTCGAAGAGGGGCCAGGGGTGGCGCGGCACGAGCGCCGGGGGGCGGTGCTGATCGCCGAGGGCCGCATCGCCGCCGTCGGCTCCGCCGACGCACTGACCGCCGCACATCCGGACGCCGCCGTGACGGACCTGGGCGCGGCGCTGATCCTGCCCGGCTTCGTCGACGCGCATATGCACTATCCGCAGACGGCGATGATCGCGAGCTGGGGCAAGCGGCTGATCGACTGGCTGAACACCTACACCTTCGCCGAGGAGATGCGGCTCGCCGACCCCGCCTATGCGGCCGAGATCGCCGAGCGCACGCTGGACCTGGCGCTGGACCACGGCACCACGACGCTCGGCAGCTTCTGCACCGTGCATGCGCACAGCGCCGATGCGATCTTCTCCGCCGCCGAGGGGCGGAGCATGGCGGTGGTGGCGGGCAAGACCTGCATGGACCGCAACACCCCGGAGGGGCTGCGCGATACGGCGCAGTCGGCCTACGACGACAGCGCCGCGCTGATCGCCCGGTGGCACGGACGGGGCCGCGCGCGCTATGCCGTGACCCCCCGCTTCGCCCCCACTTCGACGCCCGAGCAGTTGGAGGCGCTGGGCGCGCTCTGGGCCGAGAACCCCACCTGCGCGATGCAGACCCACCTGAGCGAGCAGGTGGACGAGGTCGCTTGGGTCCGCGAGCTCTATCCTGAGGCGCGCGACTACCTCGACACCTACGAGGCGCGGGGGCTGATCGGGCCGGGCGCCCTGTTCGGCCACGCAATCCACCTGGAGCCGCGGGAACGCGACCGCCTGCGCGAGAGCGGGTCGGCGCTGATCCACTGCCCGACGTCGAACACGTTCATCGGATCGGGCCTCTTCGACACCGCCCGGGCCAAGACCGAGGGCCAGCGCGTGGGCCTGGCCACCGACACGGGCGGCGGTTCGTCGTTCTCGATGCTCAGGACCATGGCCGCGGCCTATGAGGTCGGGCAGTTGACGGGCACCGCGCTGCACCCGGCGCATCTGTTGTGGCTGGCGACCGAGGGGTCGGCCCGCACGCTGCGCATGGAGAACGAGGTGGGCACCCTGGCGACCGGGACCGCGGCGGATCTGGTGGCGCTGGACCTGGGCTCGACCCCTGCCATCGCCCAGCGCGCGGCGCGGGCCGAGGACATCTGGGAGGCGGTGTTCCCGACGATCATGATGGGCGACGACCGGGCCGTCGCCGGGGTTTGGGTCGCGGGACGGCGCCTGCGAGGGGGGTGACCCCCTGGGGTAGGAAGCCACGAGCGACGCGACGCCAGGATCCGGACACGAGGGCAGCGCCGTCCCGGCGGAGCTCGGCCGGGCGGCGGGCGCGGGCGACGGCAGCATCCACGCCGGAGCGGCTGAACCCCCCTCGCCAGACGCACCGCCCCCGGGGGGGGGGGCCGGGACAGGGGGCCTGAGGGATGCACGATGGTGCGTTCCGGCGAAACCTCCGGGGTGAGCCGCATTTTCCGCGCACAATGGGCGGCGGCGTCCCCCCGGGGCACGGTCGTGCGGCGCGCGAGGGGAACGCACGCCCCGGTGGCGTGGCGGCTGCACCAGCCCCGCCAACAGCACGGAATCCAGCGCAACCGCCCGCAGTTGGCACGGCGAAACGCGTCACCTGAGTGCGACGGGCAGCGCCGTCCCGCCGGGGCTCGACAATGCAGCGCGAGACCCGGACACAAGCCCCGGCGGCGCGGCGGCTGAACCACCTCGCCAAATGCGCCGCCCCGGGGGGACCGGGACGAGCGCTGCCCGGCGGTGCCCGCCGGGCGGGGCCGGGCGTGGGGCGGGGCGGGGCGAGATGTTCGGGACCTTCGGTTGCTGGAACGCCGTTGCCTGGACGGTGGAACGGCGCTCGAACGCCCGGCGCCTATTTCGCCTGGGCGAGCAGGGCCAGCGCCTCGGCGTGGATCTCGCGGTTCGCCGCGGCGATTACCCGTCCCCCGGCCTCGGCCGGGCCGCCCTGCCAATCGCTGACGCATCCGCCCGCGGCGGCCACCACCGCCATCGGCCCCTGGATGTCGTAGGATTCCAGGCCCGCCTCGATCACCAAGTCCACATGCCCCGCGGCCACCAGCGCGTAGGCATAGCAGTCGAGCCCGTAGCGGGTGAGCTGCGCCCGCTCGGCCACGGCGCGAAAGGCCGCGCCCTCTTCGGGCGTGCCGACTTCGGGAAAGGTGGTCATCACGATCGCTTCGGCCAGCGGGCGGGGCGGCCGCGCGGCGATGGCACGACGGCTCCAGCGGTCGTTCAGCCAAGCCCCGCGCGGGCTGCCGAAGAACCGCTCGCCGGTATGGGGCTGGTCGATCAGCCCCAGGATCGGCGCGCCGCCGTCGTTCACCGCGATGAGGGTGCCCCAGGTCGGCGCTCCGGCCAGATAGGCCCGCGTGCCGTCGATGGGGTCGAGCACCCAGGTCAGTCCCGTGGTCCCCGCCTGCGCGCCCAACTCTTCGCCCAGCACCCCGTCGTCGGGGCGGCGGTCGTGGAGGACCGCGCGCATCGCCAGCTCCCCGGCACGGTCGCCGGCGGTCACAGGGTCGAACACCGCGCCCTTGGACCGGGTGTCCAGGTCGCCGCTGCGGAAAAACCGCATCGTCTCAACCGCGGCCGCGTCGGCCATGGCCAGGGCGGTGTCGGTCAGACTGTCGATGAGGCCGGGATCGAAGGCGGCGGGCATGGCGGGGACACCGGTATCGTGTCCTCCGGCCCTAGCCCACCCCGCCGCGCGGGGTCAAGCGCGGCCGGTCAGGGGGCGTCGCTGAGAACCCGCGCCAGCTCGAACAGGCGGCGGCGCTGGTTTTCCGGGATGGCATAGTAGGACCGGATCAGCTCCAACGCTTCCTTGTCGGCGAGGATGTCGTGGGCGGCGGCGGCGGTGTCGTGCGCGCCCTCCTCCCCATCCATGCCTTCGAAGAAGAATGCCACCGGAACGTCGAGCGCATCGGCAATGTCCCACAGCCGCGAGGCGCTGATGCGGTTCATGCCGGTTTCATACTTTTGGATCTGTTGGAACTTGATCCCGACCTTCTCGGCCAGTTGCTGCTGGGTCTGGCCCACCATCCAACGGCGGTGACGCACGCGCTTCCCCACATGCACATCCACTGGATGCTTCATATCGACAACCCTTCATTCACTTGCAATTTTGGTTGTCGCGGACAATCAACCATCGACGAGAGTCGCTCAACCTGATTTTTAGGACAGGTTGAATCACTCTCCCTAGGGGCGAGCCCGCGATTCCCCGGCGCGCGGGGCGCTGCGGAACCAGGGCCGAAACAAAGACGGATCGGGAAGCCCATCGAACCTCGTCATCGGCGCTCCGGTATCCTAAGGACAGGGAAGCATCGCGGAGTTTCTCATGAAAGCTTATCAAATCATAGCTTTGGGGCAAGAGCCCGTTTTGCGCGAGGTCCCCGATCCGATACCCGCTCCGGGCGAAGTGGCGGTTCGCATCGCAGCGGCGGGACTGAACTTCGCCGATCTCTTGATGGTCCGCGGGCAGTATCAAGAGCGCCCCGACCTTCCCGCCACATTGGGGCTGGAACTGGCCGGAATAGTCGAAAAAACTGCCGATGACGTGACGTCATTCCGTTCGGGCGACCGTGTGGCGGTGTTTTCGGGCCAGGGCGGCCTGGCCGAACGGGGCTGTTTTCCCGCCGACCGCTGCGTCGCATTGCCCGATGCGATGCCCTTCGACGTCGCCGCGGGGTTCCTCATCGCCTACGGCACCTCGCATCTGGCCCTGACCCGAGCCGCACGCCTGGCCGAGGGTGAAACGCTGGTCGTCTTGGGGGCGGCGGGGGGCGTCGGCCTCACCGCGGTCGAGATCGGCCATCGGCTGGGGGCCCGCGTCGTCGCGGTGGCGCGGGGGGCGGAGAAGCTGGCCGTCGCCGAGGCGGCCGGGGCCACCCACCTGATCGACAGTGAACGCGAGGACCTGCGCGCCGCGCTCAAGGCGCTGGGTGGGGCCGACGTGGTCTACGACGCAGTGGGCGGCCGCGCGTCCGAAGCGGCGATGCGCGCCTGCCGGCCCGAGGCGCGGGTGCTCCTCATCGGCTTCGCCAGCGGCGACGTGCCGGAGGTGCGCGCCAACCACCTCCTGGTCAAGAACGTCTCGGTCCACGGGTTCTACTGGGGCGGCTTCATGCGCTTTGCCCCCCAGGCGGTGGCCGGGTCGCTGCGCACACTTTTCGATTGGTATGCCGCGGGGCAGCTCACGCCGCATGTGAGCCACCGCCTGCCCCTCTCCCGCACCGCCGAGGGGCTGGACCTCCTGCGCAGCCGCCGCGCCACGGGCAAGGTGGTGATCGTCATGGACGGGGCGGATCAGAGCGCGCCGTAGTGCTGGCGTAGCAGCTCCGCCATGGCGGAGTGCACCGCGCCTTTGGCCGGCTCGGCGCGGTAGAGGTTGATCTTTTGCATCGACAGGTCGGGCAGTCCGCAGCCCGTCGGCAGCGGCTCGGTATAAGGCGGCTCGGTCCCCTCGATGCAGGCGTGGATCGCCAGGTCGGCGGCGACCGTGGCCTCGATGGCGCGGTCGGTGTCGGACTCGACCGCCATCACCCAGGGCACTCCGGCCCGGTCCAGCGCCGCCTGCGCGCCCTTGCGAAAGATGCAGTGCGAGCCGAAGGCCAGCCGTAGCGGACGGTCGCGGAACGCGGTCCCGCCCTCGGCCCCGATCCACACCAGCGGCAGCGCCGCCAGGGTTTCGCCCCCCGGATCGCAGCCGTCCTCGGTCGTGAGGATGAAATCGCACTCCCCCCGCCCGAACATCTGTTTGAGCCGGCTGGTGTAGGACGACACCAGTTGCAGCCGCACCCGGGGGAAGTCGGTGGCGAACTTGTGCAGGATCCGCGGGATCGCCGGATAGACGATGTCGTGGGGCACGCCGAGAACCACGTCCCCCTCGTAGTCGTCGTCGGTCATGCGCGAGATCGCCTCGTCGTTGAGCTCTAGCATCCTCCGGGCATAGCTGAGGAGCTGTTCGCCTGCGCTGGTCAGCGACACCGACCGCGACGAGCGGTCCAAGAGCTTGACCCCCAGGCTCTCCTCCAGCCGCTTGAGCTGCATCGACACAGCCGACTGGGTGAGATTGAGGAACCCCGACGCGCGGGTGACCCCGCCGGTTTCGGCGACGGTCACGAACGAGCGGAGGGCGGTCATGTCGAGAATGCGGGACACATCAATACTCCTGATGCGAGACGTCAAAAACATTCGTTTTTCATATGGACCATATCTCCCCATATTCATCAACAGAAATGATGCGTCTCCCTGGCGCCATCACGAAAACGATAAGGAAAATGCCGATGACCCCCTCACGCACCCTCGGGTCGGCGCGTGTCGGCGCGCCCCGCAGCCGCATGTCGTTGTTGGCCCGTATCCTCGGGCTGGCCGATCTCCAGCGCAGCCGCGCGCGTCTGGCCACGCTGGACGACCACATCCTGAACGATATCGGCCTCACCCGCGACGACGCCGAGGCCGAAGCGCGGCGCCCGCTCTGGGATCCGCCGGTCGGCTGGCGCCGCTGAGCCCGGCCCGGGCCGCCGCCGATTCCCGACAGAAAGGCTTATGAATAGCGGCCATGCGCCTTGAAATGGCGGCCCTCCTTGACGATATTTGCGCCAAGGGCGGCCCGCCTGCGTGCGGCCTCCTTCGACATGAGATTTCTTTGGAGGCGATCAATGGCTGACTATCAGACGATCCGGACCGGAGCGCCCGCACGCTCGGCCGTGATCGACCAAGGGCTCCGCGCCCATATGAACAAGGTCTACGGCACGATGTCCGTGGGCATGCTGGTCACGGCGGGCGTGGCCTGGGCGGTGGGCTCGTCCCCCGCACTTCTGTCGATCTTCCGCGATCCGGTGACGCTGAGCCCGAACATCCTGGGCTGGATCATCATGTTCGCGCCGCTGATCATGGTGTTCGCCTTCGGCGCCGCCATCAACCGGCTGTCGGCCGCGGGCGCGCAGCTGTTCTTCTACGTCTTCGCGGCCGTGATGGGCCTGTCGATCTCGTGGATCTTCGCCGCGTTCACGGGCCTGTCGATCGCACAGACCTTCCTGGTGACGTCCATCGCGTTCGCCGGCCTGTCGCTGTGGGGCTACACCACCAAAAAGGACATCTCCGGCTGGGGATCGTTCCTGATCATGGGGGTCATCGGCCTGGTGGTGGCGATGATCGTCAACCTGTTCCTGCAGTCGCCCGCGATCATGTTCGCGGTGTCGGCCCTGGGCGTGCTGATCTTCGCGGGTCTCACCGCCTACGACACCCAGCGGATCAAGACCGACTATATCGCCCATGCGCAGGCGATGGATCAGGAGTGGTTGGACAAGTCCGCCATCATGGGGGCGCTGAACCTCTACCTGAACTTCATCAACCTGTTCATGTTCCTGCTCCAGTTCCTCGGCAACCGCGAGTGACGCGGCAGAGCGTTTGAGAGATTCCAGGCCGCCCCCACCGGGGCGGCCTTTTTCGTTGCCCAAGTGGAGGACGCCATGCCGAAACTGACCGAAACCGACGTCGCGCGAGAGGCCGACGACGACGGCGTCTGCGGCCCGGTCGAGATCCTGCGCTTCGGCGACAGCGGCGGCCTGACCCAGTTCGGCGCGAACCTGGAGATCCTGCCACCCGGCTCGCGCTCGGCGCAGAAACACTGGCACGCCGCCGAGGACGAGTTCCTCTACGTCCTGGAGGGCACGCTGATCCTGCACGAAGGCGACGCCGAGATCGCAATCGCCGCCGGAGAGGCGGCCGCGTTTCCGGCGGGCCGCGCCGTGGGACACTGCCTGGAGAACCTCGGCGCCGCGCCCGCGCGCTATCTGATCGTCGGCACCCGCGCGGCGCAGGACGTCGTCACCTATGCCGATCTGGACCGCGTCCTGACGGTGGACCGCGCCGCACGCACGCACGTCTGGACCGATGCCGCGGGACGTCCCGCCGCGTCCGCCTACGCCATGGACTGAGGCCGCTTTTGCGGCTGGCCCCGGAGCGGCGGACGTGGTTCCTTGCCCCCCGACGATGACGGGGGAGCGGGACATGAACGGGGCCGATACGCTGGTCGGGACGCTGCTGGCGTCGGGGGTGGACACCTGTTTCGCCAACCCCGGCACGTCCGAGATGCATTTCGTCGCGGCTCTGGACGCCAACCCCGACATGCGCTGCGTGCTGTGCCTGTTCGAAGGCGGCGTCACCGGGGCCGCCGACGGCTATGCCCGCATGTCCGGCGGCGTGGCGGCGACGCTGCTGCACCTCGCCCCGGGCTTCGGCAACGGCCACGCCAACCTGCACAACGCCTCCAAGGCCGGGGTGGGGATCGTCAACGTGGTCGGCGACCACGCCCAGCGTCACCTGCGCTACGAGGCCCCGCTCAAGGGCGACATCGAGGGCGTGGCGGGGTCGGTCTCGTCCTGGGTGCGGCGAGCGGCCGGCCCGGAGAGCGTCGCCCGCGACGCCGCCGAGGCGGTGGCGGCCGCGCGGTCGGGGGGTGGGCGCATCGCCACGCTGATCCTGCCCGCCGATGCCGCATGGGGCGCGGCAGAAGGCGCGGCCAAGGCCCCTGCCCCGCCCCCGCTCCTGCGCCCCGATCCCGCTCAGGTCGCCGCCGCGGCGGACGCTCTGCGCCGCCCCGGCGCGGCGCTCGTGGTGTCGGGCCCCGGCCTCCACGGCGCGCCGGCCGAGGACGCGGGCCGCATCGCCGCGGCCACCGGCTGCCGCCTGATTGCGCCGTTCTTCGCCCCCCGCCTGAGGGGCGGCGCGGGCGCACCGGCGGTCGAGCGGATGCAATACGTCGTCGAGGAGAACTCAGCGTTCTTCGACGGCGTCGCGCACATGGTGCTGGTGGGTGCGGACCGGCCGGTGAACTTCTTTGCCTACCCGGGCAAGCCGTCGACGCCCGAGCCGCCGGGGGCGACCCACGACCCGCTCTGCCCGCCGGGCTGGGACGTGGCGTGGACGCTCGCCGCCCTGGTGGACGCGGTCGGCCCGGCCGAGCCCCGGCGCAACGCCTCCGCCCGGCCCGAGGCGCCCACCGGGCCGATCACGCCGCAGACCGTCGGTGCCGCCGTCGCCCGCGCCCTGCCCGACGAGACGGTGATTGTGAACGAGGCGGTGACGGCGGGCCTAACGCTCGCCCCCGCCCTGCGCGGGGCGCCGCCCCACGACCTGCTCAGCAACACCGGCGGCGCCATCGGCATGTGCCTGCCGCTGGCCGTGGGCGCCGCCGTCGCCGCGCCCGGACGCCGTGTCCTGGCGCTGACCGGCGACGGCTCGGCCATGTATACCCTGCAATCCCTCTGGACCATGGCGCGCGAGCGGCTGGACGTCACCGTCGTCGTCTTCGCCAACCGCGGCTACCGCATCCTGCGGCTGGAGATGGCAAACCTCGGCGTCACCGACTACGGCCGCAACGCGCAGCGCATGTTCGACGTGGAGGACCCCTCGCTCGACTGGCAGGCGCTGGCCTGCGGACACGGCGTGCCGTCCGAGCGGGTGGAGACGGCCGAGGCGCTGGAGGCCGCGATCGCCCGCGCCTCGGCAACCCCCGGCCCCACCTTGATCGAGGCGGTCATGGCGAGCTGAGCATTCGCGTCATCGCCACCGCGGGCAGGGAGATGCCCGGCGCCAGGGGCACGGTGAGGTCGCCCCGACGGACGAAGCCCAGCGCGGTGTAGAACGGCACGGCGGTGCGGGTTCTCTGACAGTCGAGCCGCCGGACCCCGGCCTGCGCCGCCTCGGAACACACATGGGTCATGATCCTGCGGCCGACGCCGCGGCGCACATGGGCGGGATCGCAGACCACGTGGCGGACATGGGCCACGCCCGAATCGGCACCGCCGCCCAGAGGCGACGGGCGGGTCCATCCCCCGGCCCCGACCAGGGCGCCGCCCGGCGTCTCGACCACATAGAAGGTGCCGCAGCCGGCGAGCTGGGGGTTGGCCCGCGCGATGAGCGGGATCGCAGTGACAATGACCGACGGCGGATAGTCGCGTTTGAGAAGGGCGGGATAGGCGCGGGCATAGAGCGCGTCGAGCGCGGTCAGGTCGTCCGGCGTGGACACCCTCAGGTGCAGGGTCTCGGCGGGCATGGCGCGTCTCCTCTGCGCGGGCGCATCGGGCCCGTGCCAAAACGGAAAAAGCCGCGCAACGGCAGTTGCGCGGCGGACCGGACCGGGACGGGAAGGACGGCTTACTTGATCTTGCCTTCCTTGTATTCCACGTGGCGCCGCGCAACGGGGTCGTATTTGCGGATCGACATCTTCTCGGTCATCGTCCGCGCGTTCTTTTTGGTCACATAGAAGTGGCCCGTGTCGGCGGTCGAGTTCAGCCGGATCTTGATCGTCGTCGGTTTGGCCATGACTGGTCTCCTTGGCGCGCGACGGCGGGCGGCGGGGCCGGCCCGGAGGGCGCGCTAAAATCTCGCGGAGCCTGCGTTTTACAGACGCCGCGGCGGCTGTCAACCATGGATCGCACGGTCGCCGCGGGGGCGAATTTTCGTCGAAAATTCGGACCCGGGCGGCCCGTGATGCGCGGAGAGCCTATAAGCCGGATTCTGTCCGCGACCCATTGGGGACGCGGGATGGCCATTCCTCTGGCCCCGCCGTCGCCGGCGGGGTCGTGCTGCCGACCCGGACCCCTGGGGCGAAGCCGTCCCGGGCCGTTGCCGGCCCACGGGGTCCCTACATGGCATTGCTCCCGGTGGGGCTTGCCGTCGCCGGGGACGTTGCCGCCCCCGCGGTGGGCTCTTACCCCACCGTTTCACCCTTGCCGCGGGCCGAAGCCCGGGCGGTCTGTTCTCTGTGGCGCTGTCCGTCGGGTTTCCCCGCCCGGGCGTTACCCGGCACCGTCGCTTCGGGGAGTCCGGACTTTCCTCACCCATAAGGGTGCGGCCATCCGGCCCTCCGCGCGTCCCCGACCTAGGCAGGCTGGGGCGCGGCGTCAACGGGAAAGCTGTGGGCGAGCCAGTGCGCCACCCCGACGTCGCGGGCGTCGCGCGGCCCCTCGGCCCCGGGGCGGAAGCGCAACCGGAGCGCCGCGAGCAGCGTGGCGGGATCGGCGCTGGCGGTGTAGCCCGCCCGCCGCAGCGCATCGACGAACGCCGCGTCGTCCATGTCGGACGCCTCTTGCGGTGCCTCCGGCCACACCGCCAACCCCCGCCCGGCCAGCCGCCGCCAGTCGAACCGCGGACCTGGGTCGGTCTTACGCCCCGGGGCGCAGTCGGAGTGGCCGATGATCCTCTCGGGCCGGATCCCCCAGCGCTCCACCGCACCGGCCAACAGCGCCTCCAGCGCCGCCATCTGCGGCGCGGCAAAGGGGCTCTGCCCGTCGTTGGCCAGCTCGATGCCGATCGAGCGGGAGTTCACGTCGCGCACCGCGCCCCAGGCCCCGGCCCCCGCGTGCCAGGCGCGGTCGGCCTCGTCCACCAGCGTCCAGACCGTGCCGCGCGAGCAGATGAGGTGGTGGGACGAGACCTCGGCCGCGGGATCGCAGAGCCGCTCCAGCGCCGCCTCGGCCGTCGCCATCGCGGTATAGTGGATCACCACGAGGTCGGGGCGCGCGCCGCCGCGGCGCGGACCGGCGTTCGGGCTGGGATGCCAGATCGGCGTCAGCGGCGCACCGTGCGGAACGGTGTCGGATCCCAGTAGCAGGCAAAGCCGTCGCCGTCGGGGTCGACCCCGTTGCGGTCCTTCTCCGGCCCGCCGGAGGCCAGGAAATCCTCCTGCGCCAGGTCGGAGGAGGCATATCCGGCGCAGGCCCTCTGGAACTTGGCCTGGGCGTTGCGGCCGCTGCGGGAATAGAGCGGCTGACCCACGGGATTGTTGGTCTGGAGCGCATAGGCCACGATGTTGGGCCGGTTCGAGCCGGGCCGCCGCGGCACCGCCGTCGGCTGGATCACGGTATAGGCCCGCCGGTTGGCGGCGATCCGCGCGGCATCCGATTCGATGGTCTCGCGGGTCGAGACGGCCTGAAAGTCCTGCTCGTCCGAGATGCCGGGGTTGTTGAGGTCGACCGGCGCCACGCCTGGCGCGCCCGCGGGCACGGGGGCCGCCGCGGGCGTGGCTGCGGGTGCCGAGGTGGCAGGCTGCGCCGCGCCGGGGCCGACGGGGATGCCCGCCGCCGACAGCTCCTGCGACGAGATCGGACCGCTGGAGACCGGACCTGGCGCGCCGGTGGTCGCCGCCGGGATCACCGGTTGGCTGCCGCCGGTCACCAGATCGCGCTCGCGCTGCATGCGCGCGGCTTCGTAAGCCTCGTAGTCGCCGAAGCCCACGCCGCGTCCGGTGTCGACCGGGCCGCGGTCCAGGCTGGGATTGCTGGCCGGGACCACCGGCGCACAGGCCGCCAGCGCGGCCGTCAGCGCCAGGGGCGCCCAAAGAATACCAAATCGCGTCATCGTCACCACCTGCCCTGGATGACAGGGTCTACCACCATTTCGCGGGCTTTTCCACATAACCGGCCGCGCGCTCCAGCGCGTAGGCGGTGTTGAGCAGATCGCCCTCCTCCCACGGCCGGCCGATCAGTTGCAGCCCCAGGGGCAGCCCCTGCCGGTCCAGCCCCGCCGGGACCGCAATGCCGGGCAGCCCGGCCAGGTTCACCGTCACCGTGAAGACGTCGTTGAGATACATCTCGACGGGGTCGTCCGATATCCGCCCCAGTTCGAACGCCGCCGACGGGGTGGCGGGGGTCAGGATCGCGTTGATGCCGTCGTCGAACACCCGTTCGAAGTCGCGCTTGATCAGCGTGCGGACCTTGCGCGCCCGGTTGTAATAGGCGTCGTAAAAGCCGGCCGAGAGCACGTAGGTCCCGATCATCACCCGCCGCTTCACCTCGGCGCCGAAGCCCTCGGCGCGGGTCTTCTCATACATTTCGGTGACGCCGTCGCCCTGGCCCAGCCTGGCCCGGTGGCCATAGCGCACGCCGTCGTAGCGCGCGAGGTTCGAGGACGCCTCGGCAGGCGCGATGACGTAGTAGGCGGGCAGAGCGTATTTGGTGTGCGGAAGGGTAATGTCGCGCATCTCGGCGCCCGCGTCGGCCAGCATCTCGCGGCCGCGGGTCCAGAGATCCTCGATCTCCTGCGGCATTCCCTCCATGCGGTATTCGCGGGGGATGCCGATGACCTTGCCCCGGATGTCGCCCGTCAGCATCGCCTCGAAATCCGGCACGGCCAGGTCGGCCGACGTCGAGTCCAGCGGGTCGTGCCCGGCCATGGCGGTCAGCAGGATGGCGGCGTCGCGCACGTCCTTGGTCATCGGCCCGGCCTGGTCCAGCGACGAGGCAAAGGCGACGATGCCCCAGCGCGAGCAGCGCCCATAGGTCGGTTTCAGCCCGGTGATTCCGACGAAGGCCGCGGGCTGGCGGATTGAGCCGCCGGTGTCGGTGCCGGTCGCGGCCAGGCACAGGTCCGCCGCCACCGCCGCGGCCGAGCCCCCGGACGAGCCGCCGGGGGTCAGCGCGGTGTCGTCGTTGCCGCGCCGCCAGGGGTTCGTCACCGGCCCGTAGGTCGAGGTCTCGTTCGACGAGCCCATGGCGAACTCGTCCATGTTCAGCTTGCCCAGCATCACCGCCCCGCTTTCCCAGAGCTGGCGGGTGACGGTCGACTCGTATTCCGGGCGGAAGCCTTCGAGAATCCGGCTGCCCGCCTGGGAGGCGACGTGCCGGGTGCAGAACAGATCCTTGATGCCCAAGGGGATACCGGTCAGCGCAGGCGCATCGGCGTCCTTGAGTCGCGCATCGGCGGCGGCGGCATGGTCGCGGGCGATGTCCGGGGTCGGATGCACCACGGCGTTCAGGGCGCCCGCGGCGTCGATGGCCGTCAGACACGCCTCGGTCAGCTCGGCCGCGGTGAACTCGCCGGCGCGCAGCCCGTCCCGGGCGGCGGCGACGGTCAGGGCGTTGAGCGCGGTCATTCCACCACCTTCGGCACGGCAAAGAAGCCCTCGCGCGCGTCGGGCGCGTTCGACAGAATCTCGGACTGGCGGTCGCCGTCGGTCACCGCATCCTCGCGCCGCTTGAGCCGCATCGGCGTCACCCCGGTCATCGGCTCGACCCCGTCCACGTCGACCTCGCCCAGCTGTTCGATAAAGCCCAGGATGGCGTTGAACTCACCCGCCAGGGCGGGCAGGTCGTCGTCGTCCACGCGGATTCGCGCCAAATGCGCCACGCGGCGTGCGGTGTCGAGGTCGATGGACATGGCCCCTCCGGGGTTCTCTCGGATCGTCCGCCGCTTTAGCCCCCTGCCCGGCCGGCTTCAACCCGGTGGCGCACCAGGACCGCGATCATCCAGCCCAGCATGACGCCGTTGAGGACGTGCCACATGAAATGCGTGCCCACGGGAATCGCTGTGCACAGGGTCTCGTCCACGCTGCGAAAGATCAGCGAGGCCACCAGGATCCCGGCGCCGATCACGAGGCCCCGCGCGACCGTCGGGAGGCGGCCGCGGAGCGCCACGCCGTAGCCCGCGATCAGCAGCGGGATCGGCCAGTATTGCGCCGAGACCTCGAAGAACGGCAGCGCGGCAAAGACGGCGCCGAGGCCGATGGCATAGGGCACGACCGCGGCCGCCCCCAGCGCCGACACCCCCACCGGCAGCCGCCAGTAGCGCCGGTTCGCCGCGTAGGTGTAGAGCAGGATGAAGATCAGGATCGGCAGCACGTCCAGCATCGCCGACCAGGCGGTGGCGTGGGTGTGGAAGAGGTACGATCCGACCCCGATCACCGCCAGCACGACGCAGAGCGCCATGGCCTCCCACGGCCCGTGCCGCCGGGCCCTGGGCCACATCCACAGCGCGGCGATCAGGAACGCCGCGTTGGTCACGGCGTTCACCGGCTCGGACCAATAGGACGGATCCGTCCGCTCGCAATAGGCGTCTATGGCGCGGGTCCAGTCCATGGGCGGGCTCCTCCGGCGGCACTCCCGCCGCCGCGCAGCTTGGCCGCGCCACTGCCTGCGGGCAAGCGCATCGACCGGCGGCAATCGGCCGCGTCGGCTCTCCCGCATCAACCGCTGCACGAGAGCCGCCACCGCCTGGACCCGCTGCCCGGGCCCACCCTGGGGATGCCGGGTGAGGACGGCGTGGCCCATCGCGTCGCGCAGAACCTCGGTGTCGTGATCGTCCAGTCCACCCTCGCCCCGGTGTCCGCATCCTTCGGCGCGGAAGGTGTGGATCAGATCCGCGCGGCCGAACCGCGAGACGGCTGCCGGACTCGTCCTTGCCGCGAAGGTCACGATCTCGGCCCTGAGAGCGCTCAGGCACGGAGCGGAGACCGTGGCCCATTGCCGATCCGACGACGGTCTTCACGTCCCGGTGTCGATCTTCGACAGGTTGGACCGTATCCAGGCTGCGCCGCGAGGGGGCGATCCGGTCCGCGAACTGCCAAACGGCGCCGCGGCTGCGGAGCTCCAGCATCCAGGTGCGCGACGACCGGGCAGGCGTCGCCAGATCGTCGCCCGATCCCACGGCCGCGCCGAGTGGGCCGGCGCTCCTGCCCAGATAGAGGAGCCCAGCGCCGCGGCGAACCTCCGGCCCAACCACGGGCGCGAAAACCCGCTCGGCCGCCCGCCCCTCCCGGACGACATGAGGCCAGCTCAGCGGCAAGGCGGCCGCCGCCATATCTCTGGGAGGAGCGGACATGTCGTCTGCCACGGCGGCGGCGACCCCCTTGGCCGATCGTGCCGCCGCGCCACGGACGCCGATCTGCGCCGACCGAGGCGCCTCTGTAGAATGGCCGGCTCACCGCTCTTGCGTCGCCGGTTTCGTCGTGCCGCCGGTATTGCGGCACGGTGCCGGTCAATCTCCTCGCCAAGGCGGATCGGCGTGCTAGCCTCTGGCCCAGGCACGCGAAGGAGACGCATCCATGAAGATCACCTGGCTGGGGCACGCGGGGTTCCGCATCGAGATCGGCGACCAGATCCTGCTCGTCGATCCGTGGCTGTCGGGAAACCCCGTCTTTCCCGAGGATCGGCGGGACGAGGCGGTGTCGGGCGCCACCCATATCCTGCTGACCCACGGCCATGGCGACCATACCGGCGACGCCCTTGCGCTGACCCGCGAGACCGGCGCGCCGCTCGTCGGCATCTTCGACCTGATGAGCCATTGGGAGGCCACCGAGGAGGTCTCGGTGGTCGGGTTCAACAAGGGCGGCAGCGTGATGCTGGGCGATGTGCGGGTGACGATGGTGACCGCATCGCATTCTTCGTCCCTGTCGGGGCCGCACGGGCCGATCTATGCGGGCGCCGAGGCGGGCTACATGATCGCCGGCGAGGGCCACACGATCTATGTCTCCGGCGATACCGACATCATGGCCGACATGGCCTGGATGGGCGAGATCCACCAGCCCGATATCGGCATCCTCTGCGCCGGGGGGCACTTCACCATGGACATGGCGCGGGCGGCCTGGGCGGCGCAGCGCTATTTCGACTTCGAGACGGTGATCCCCTGCCACTACAAGACGTTCCCGCTCCTGGAGCAGTCGGCCGACGTGCTGATCGATTCGCTGCCCGACGTGACGGTGCGCACGCCCGAGGTGATGGAGACGCTGGAGATCTGAGCGGCGCGCATCGCCCGGGGTCGCGGGCAAGGGCTTTCGAAAGCCCTTGCCAAGGCGCTTCGAAGCGCCTTGCCGCCCAGACCTGAGGGCAGGTCCGCTCGGTCAGGGGTCTGGAGGAGACCGCCCGTATCGCCGCCCGTGGTCCAAGGGCAGCGCCGTCCCGCCGGGGCGGGTCGAGCTGTGAGCCGGAGACATCGTCACGCGCGTCGCGGCGGCTGCACCGCGTTCGCCGAAATGCGCCGCCTCACAGGCAGGAGGGACGGTCTCCCCTCCACACCCATCAATCGAACTGACCGGTATGGACCGACAGGGGGGCGGCGGAGGGCCGGGATCCGCCGGCGATGCTCAGACCGGACGGCAGCGCAGCCCCGTGCGGGCGGGACCCTTGGTCGTATGCGGGGGAACGTCCAGTCGGGGCGGCACGCCGCGAACGGTCAAGAGTCTCAGAATTTCCACGCTCGGGCCCCACGGCAAGGGCAGCGCCGGCCCGCCGGGGCACGGCTGAGCGATGCGTGCCGAAGCCGCAGACCCCGGGGGCGCGACGGCGGCACGGTCCTCGCCAAGAGTGCCGCCCCAGAGGGGGACGGCGCTGCCCGGCCTGCGGCCGGGCGCGAAAACCTCGTCGATGGAACAACGGCAAAGGCCCCGACGGCGCGTGCCGTCCCTCAGCGACGGGCAGAGAAAAAGCCGCGGAGGAGGTCGGCGGCGGCCTCGGCGGCGATGCCGTCGTAGACCTCGGGCGCGTGGTGGCTCTGGGGGTGAGAAAACACCCGGGCGCCGTGCGCCACGCCCCCCGACTTGGGATCGGCCGCGCCGTAGTAGAGCCGCGCGACCCGCGCCCCGGCGATGGCGGCGGCGCACATCGCGCAGGGCTCCAGCGTCACATAGAGGTCGGCGTCGGGGAGCCGCGCGGACCCCGCCGCGGCACAGGCCGCGCGCAGGGCCAGCATCTCGGCATGGGCGGTGGGGTCGGAGAGCTCGCGCGTGCGGTTCCCGGCGGCCGCCAGAACCGTCGCCCCCCGGGCCACCACCGCGCCCACCGGCACCTCGCCGCGGGCGGCCGCCGCGCGGGCCTCCTGCAACGCCCGGTCCATGTGGCTGCGAAACATCTGCCTGTCCTTCCGCCGCGTCCTCGGCTAAAGCCGCCGACATGGGGCTCCACCGCCCCGCGCCGACCCGGCGCCCTGCCGCCGATCGGCCACGCCGCACCCCTTTGGACGTCCTCATGCCACAGGATCCGCCCCCCGGCGAGCGCATCGCCAAAGTCATTGCCCGCGCGGGCCGCGCCTCGCGGCGCGAGGCCGAACGCCTGATCGCCGAGGGCCGGGTTCGGGTCAACGGCCGCCGCATCGACAGCCCGGCGCTGAACGTCACGGCCGCCGACCGCATCGTCGTGGACGGGCAGCCCCTGGCCGCCGCCGAAGCGCCGCGGCTCTGGCTCTATCACAAGCCGGCAGGGCTGGTGACCACCACCCGCGATGAGAAGGGGCGGCGCACCGTCTTCGACGCCCTGCCGGACGACATGCCGCGGGTGATGACCGTGGGGCGGCTCGACCTCACCTCCGAGGGCCTGTTGCTGCTGACCAACGACGGCGGGATCAAGCGGCGGCTGGAACTGCCCTCCACCGGGTGGCTCCGGCGCTACCGCGTCCGCGTCAACGGCACGCCCGACGACGCCCTCTTCGAGCCGCTGCGCGCGGGCCTCACCTTGGACGGCGAGCGGTTCCAGCCGATGACGGTCCGGCGGGACCGCCAGCAGGGGGCGAACGCCTGGCTGACCGTCTCCCTGCGCGAGGGCCGCAACCGCGAGATCCGCCGCGCGATGGAGGCCGTGGACCTGCCGGTCAGCCGCCTGATCCGGGTGTCCTATGGCCCGTTCCAGCTGGGCGATCTGAAACCCGGCGCGGTGGAAGAGGTGCGGCCGCGCGTGGTGCGCGACCAACTCGGGCTCAAGGACACCCCCGCCCCCCGCCGCCGACGGAATTGAGCCGGACGCGAAACCCTGGGTCGACCTGCGGCGTTCTGTCCCATACGGATTATTCCACGACATAGACGCGGAGCGGGACATGGCCGACCTACTGACCTTCGAAAACGCGGGCAACCTATTGATGTTGCTGTTTCTCCAAGCGGTTCTGGGGTTCGACAACCTGCTCTACATCTCCATCGAAAGCCAACGCGCGCCCCTCGCCCAGCAAAAGGCGGTGCGATTCTGGGGCATCATCATCGCCGTGGCGCTGCGGATCATCCTGCTCTTCGCGATGATCAAACTGATCGGCGCGCTGAGCGAGCCGTTCTTCGTCTTCAACTGGACGGGCGTGATCGAGGGCGGCGTGAACTTTGCCACCATCGTCTTCGTCATCGGCGGCATCTTCATCATCCATACCGCGGTTAAGGAGATCGGGCACATGATGACGATCGAACATCTGGGGACCGATCTGGACAACAAGTCGGGCAAGTCAGCGGCCGGGGTGATCGGCCTTATCGTGTTCATGAACCTCATCTTTTCGTTCGATTCGGTGCTGTCGGCCATCGCCATCACCGACGTGTTCCCTGTGCTGGCCGCGGCGATCCTGCTCAGCGGTCTGGCGATGCTGCTGTTGGCCGACACGGTCACCGAGTTCATTCAGCGCAACCGCATGTATGAGGTGCTGGGCCTCTTCATCCTGCTCATCGTCGGTGTCGTCCTGCTGGGCGAGGCGGGGGTGGCCGCCGCCCACGCCGCCCACGACGACAGCCTCCAGATCAAACTCTTCGGCTACGACCTGATCCCGATGTCCAAGACCACGTTCTATTTCTCGGTCGTCGTCCTGGTCGCCGTCGAGGTCATCCAGAGCCGTTATTCCCGCAAACTGGCCGCCGAGCGCGCGGCGGCGCAGAGCGGCAAAGTCATCCACTGACCCCGATGGCCCCCGCCCCGGCCATCGTCTATGGTCGGGGCATCGTGTGACTTGCGAAGCGGCGCGGATGGGCCCATGTCGAGACTTGTAATCCTGGCGGTCGTGGCCGCCGTGACCCTGTGGGTCGTGTTCGGAGCCGCACTGGCGGTCAAGGGCGCGGTGCGCGCGGGTGCGCGGCAGGTGGGCGGCGCCGAGTTCGGAGGGCGGTGGGTGCAACGTCTGTCATTCGTCCTGTTGCTGGCGCTGATTCTGTATGCCTCCATCTGGGGGGCCGGCTGACATGGCGCAGCGCTACGGCGGCAAGTTCTCGCCGACCGAGGTGCCCAAGGCGGGCGAGGCCAAGGCGCCGCCGCCCCCTTCCGGCTGGACGGGCAAGCGGCGCAGCCGCGTGGGAATGCGTGTCAACGCGCTCTTCATCGCGCCTCTGCCGCTTCTGCTCTTCGCGTTTGGGCAGGATCCGGTGGGGCTGGCCACCAATCTGGTGGCCTTCGGCGTGTTGATGGGCGCCGCGTGGCTGACCCGCGAGGGGCTCCTGGCCGAAGAAGCCTACGAGGCGCGCAAGATCGCCAAGCGTCCGGCGATCCCGCGCAAGATGTTCGGCAGCGCGCTGACCGGCCTGGGGCTGGCCGTGGCCGGGATCGGCGGCGATCTGGTGACGCCGGCGATCTTTGGCATCCTGGGCGGCGGGCTGCACCTGATGGCCTTCGGGCTCGACCCGCTGCGGGATAAAGGCGCCGAGGGGATCGACCAGTATCAGGCCGACCGCGTGGCCCGCGCGGTGGACGAGGCCGAGGCGCATCTGGCCGCGATGCGCGACGCCGTTCTGCGGGCCGAGGACCGGGCGCTGACCACCCGCGTCGAGCGGTTCCAGGACACCGCCCGCGGTATGTTCCGCCAGGTCGAGGAGGATCCCCGCGACCTGACGGCGGCGCGCAAATACCTGGGCGTCTATTTGCTGGGAGCCCGCGACGCGACGGTGAAGTTCGCGGACTTCTACGCCCGCTCCCGCGACACCCAGGCGCGCGCCGACTATCTGGCCCTGCTCGACGATCTGGAGCAGGGCTTTGCGCTCAGAACCCGCAAGATGCTGACCGACAACCGCACCGATCTCGACGTCGAGATCGAGGTGCTGCGCGACCGGCTGGCGCGCGAAGGCGTCGCCGCCCGAACCCTGGACTGACCCCGCGAGGAGCCCGACGATGTCCGAAACCACCCGCAAGAAGGCTGCCGAGGCGCTGGCCCTGGCCGACGAAGTCACCGCGGTCGTCCTGCCCGAACCCAAGGGCGAGGTCGTCTCGGCCCAGGAGGCGCCCCCCGCGACCCAGGCCGAGATCGAACGCCGCGTCGCCGAGATCGACATGGGCGACACCAACTCCATCGTCTCCTTCGGCTCGGCCGCGCAGGCCGAGTTGCAGCAGATCAGTCAGCAGATGCTGTCGGACGTCCGCAACAAGGACGTGGGCCCTGCCGGCAGCTCGCTGCGCGAGATGGTGACGACGATCCGCGGCTTTTCGGTCAGTGAACTGGACGTCCGGCGCGAGCGCTCCTGGTGGGAGCGACTGACCGGCAAGATGGCCCCGATGGCCAAGTTCGTCGCCCGCTTCGAAGACGTTCAGCGGCAGATCGACGACATCACCGACACCCTGCTCCAGCACGAGCACAAGCTCCTCAAGGACATCAAGTCCCTGGACAAGCTCTACGAGAAGACCCTGGATTTCTACGACGAGCTGGCGCTCTACATCGCCGCGGGCGAGGAGAAGCTGCGCCGTCTCGACAGCGACGACATTCCGGCCAAGGAGGCCGAGGTGGCCCAGGCGCCCGAGGAGCAGGGGGTGATGAAGGCGCAGGAGCTGCGCGACCTGCGCGCCGCCCGCGACGACCTGGAGCGGCGGGTCCACGACCTCAAGCTGACGCGCCAGGTGACCATGCAGTCGCTGCCGTCGATTCGACTGGTGCAGGAGAACGACAAGTCCCTGGTGACCAAGATCAACTCCACCCTGGTCAACACCGTGCCCCTGTGGGAGACCCAGCTCGCCCAGGCGGTGACGATCCAGCGCTCGCGCGACGCCGCCAACGCGGTGCGCGAGGCCAACGACCTGACCAA
Source organism: Rhodobacteraceae bacterium CCMM004 (assembly GCA_004005435.1). Taxonomy (GTDB): domain Bacteria; phylum Pseudomonadota; class Alphaproteobacteria; order Rhodobacterales; family Rhodobacteraceae; genus CCMM004. The sequence goes on from RZWH01000001.1 coordinate 114,330, forward strand.
CGAGTTGCTGACGGCGAACGCCAAGAACCTGCGCGACGCCAACAAGGAGATCCGCACCGAGATGGAACGCGGCGTGTTCGACATCGAGGCGGTGAAGGCCGCCAATGCCGACCTGATCGCGACCATTCAGGAATCGCTCCAGATCGCCGACGAGGGCAAGGCCCGGCGCGCCGCCGCCGAGGAAGACCTCGAACGGATGGAAGAAGAACTCAAACAGACGCTGGCCGCCGCCGCGGCGCGGGGCGACGCGCCGCCCAAGGGCGGGGTCGGACGCGCGGTGCCCCGGGGCTGACCGGCATGGGGCGCCGGATCACCTGGATCGGCGCCGCCACCTTCACGGCGCTCCTGACGGCGGGGTGCGAGACCCCGGCGCCGGTCGAGCCGTCGCCGCGCCCGATCGAACGCCCCGAGCGTCCGGCGTCTTCGCCAAAGCCATCGGAACGTCCCGCGGTGCGGCAGAGCGAGGCCAGCCTGGAGTTGCAGCGCTACTATGCCCGCGTTCAGGAGGGGCTGTTGGCCCAAGGACTGCTGCGCCGGGACGGCGGCGGCCCAGACACCCCCTTCGACGCGCGCATCCTGGTGCAAAACTTCGTCCGCATCGCGCTGTTCGAGGAATACGCCGACCAGGGCGGCCGCCTGGTGGCGCGCGAGACGGCGAGCCGCCTGCACCGCTGGGACCGCCCGGTCACCATCGACATGGAGTTCGGCGCCAGCGTCGATCCGGCCAAGGTGGCGCGCGACCGCAACGCCATCATCGCCTATACCCGGCGCCTGGCGCGGGTGTCGCGGCACCCGATTTCGACCGTGCGCTCTGGCGGGAACTTCACCGTCTTCGTGGTGAACGAGGACGAACGCCGGGCGCTGGGCCCGCGGCTGCGCCGGATGATCCCGGGGATTTCCGCTGCGGCGCTCGACACCGTGGTGAACCTCCCCCGATCCAGCTATTGCCTGGTCTTCGCGCTCGACCCCAAGGACACAGGCGACTACAGCCGCGCGGTGGCGATCATCCGCGGCGAGCATCCCGATCTCCTGCGCCTGTCCTGCATCCACGAGGAGCTGGCCCAGGGCCTGGGTCTGGCCAACGACAGCCCTGCCGCGCGCCCCTCGGTGTTCAACGACGACGAAGAGTTCGGCCTCCTGACCACCCACGACGAGCATCTCCTGCGCATCCTCTACGACCCGCGGCTCCGCCCGGGCATGACCGCGCCCGAGGCGCTGCCCATCGTCCAGGTGATCGCCGGCGAGATCATGGGCGGTCCGTCCTGACATGATGGGTCTTGCGGCGGCGGTGCCGCTGGCCTTGGCGCTGGCGGCGATGGCGGTGCTGCGGGTGTCGGCCGCGGCGGCGGGGGCGGTGGGACTGGCCGCCGCGCTGATCCTGGCCGTCACCCTCTTTGCCCCCGACACCGGCACGGGGGCGATGCTGGCGGGCGCCGGGGCGGAAGCGGTGCACACCACGGCCACCATCCTCTGGATCGTGCTGGCCGCCCTGGCGCTCTACGAGTTCCAGAACCGCGCCGGAGCGATCGGCCGAATCCGCGACGCGCTGAGCGGGATGACCGCCGACCGGCGGGTGCAGGCGATCCTGATCGCCTGGTTCTTTGGCCTGTTCATGGAGGGCGCGGCGGGGTTCGGCACGCCCGTCGCGCTGGCCGCGCCGCTGCTGGCGGGCCTTGGCTACGACCCGGCAAGGGCGGTGGTGCTGGCGCTCCTCGGCCATGCGGCGGGGGTGTCCTTCGGCGCCGTGGGCACCCCGACCCTGGCCCAGCTCGACCTGTCCGACCTGTCGCCCACCGCTCTGGCCGGGAGTTCCGCCGCGCTGCACGCGGTGGTGTCGCCGCTCCTGCTGCTCGCCACGGTGCGGCTGGCCGGGGACGGACCGCTGAGCCGGTCCGACCTGGGATGGACCGCGCTGGCGTGGATCTGCTTTGCCGTGCCGTCGGTCGCCATCGCCGCGCTGGCGGGCCCGGAACTGCCGAGCCTCGCGGGCGCCCTGGCGGGCCTCGCCGTCTTCGTCCTGGTGCTCCGGGCCCGGACCGGGGCGCGGCTGCCGCCGCTGGGGCCACTGGGCCGCGACCTGGTGCCCTACGCGCTGATCCTGGCCGCGATCCTGGCCACCCGCCTGATCGCCCCCCTGGGAGAGGCGCTCTCCTCGGCGGCCCTGTCCTGGAGCCTGTGGGAGACCTACGGCGGCAGCTTCGCCCCCCTCTACCACCCCGGCACGCTGCTGATGGCGGGCGTGGTCATCGGCGCGCTGGTCACTGGCCGCGGCGCCCTCCTGGCCCCGGCCATCGGCGCGGCGCTGGGGCGGCTCTGGCCCGTGGCGCTGGCGCTCTTGGCGATGCTGTCGCTGTCGCGGCTGATGGTGCACTCGGGCCAGATCGCCACCCTGGCCGAGGCCGCCGCGGGCGCGGGCGCGGTCTGGCCCCTGCTGGCGCCGTTGATCGGCGTCCTGGGCACCTTCGTGACCGGATCGGCGACGGCGTCGAACATCCTGTTCACCGAACTCCAGATCGAGATCGCCGCGACCCTGTCGCTGCCCCCCACGTTGATGGCCGCGGCCCAGTCCTTCGGTTCGGCAGTGGGCAACGTGGTGGCCCCGCACAACATCATCGCCGGATGCGCCACGGTGGGCCTCGTCGGCCGCGAGGGCGACATCCTGGCCCGGACCCTCGGCACCTGCGCCCTGGCCCTGGCGGCCGGAGGCGCGCTGATCGCCCTGGCCGCCTGGCTCGCCTGACCTAGCGCCGCGGCCCGTTTGCCATTATCTCTCTTGCCCAGAGCCACCCACGCGAGGCCCCGTTCATGCCGATTTTCGATTTCCTTTCCGGTCAGTTCATCGACGTCATCCACTGGACCGACGACAGCCGCGACACCCTGGTCTGGCGGTTCGAGCGGCACGGCCACGAGATCAAGTACGGCGCCAAGCTGACGGTGCGCGAGGGGCAGGCGGCGGTCTTCGTCCACGAGGGTCAGCTCGCTGACGTGTTCACCCCCGGTCTCTACATGCTCGAGACCAACAACATGCCGATCATGACGTCGCTGCAGCACTGGGACCACGGGTTCAAGTCGCCCTTCAAGTCCGAGGTCTACTTCGTCAACACCAACCGCCACACCGACTTCAAGTGGGGCACCAAGAACCCGATCATCCTGCGCGACCCCGAGTTCGGGCCGACCCGGGTGCGCGCCTTCGGCACCTACGCGATCAAGGTCAGCGACCCGGCGCGCTTTCTGGTCGAGATCGTGGGAACGGACGGCGAGTTCACCCGCGACGAGGTCAGCTTTCAGATCCGCAACATCATCGTGCAGGAGTTCTCCCGCATCCTGGCGCAGTCGGGGATTCCGGTCCTGGACATGGCCGCCAACACCGCCGACCTGGGCAAGCTGGTGGCGGGCGAGATCTCCAAGACCATGGCCGAGTACGGGCTGACCATCCCCGAGCTCTACATCGAGAACATCTCGTTGCCGCCGGCGGTGGAGAAGGTGCTGGACAAGCGCACCTCCATGGGCGTCGTGGGCGATCTGGACGGCTATACCCGGTTCCAGGCGGCCGAGGCGCTGGGCCACGAGGGCGGCGCGGCCAGCACCGCCATGGGCACCGGGTTCGGCGCCGGGATCGGCATGGCCATGGGCGGGATGGCGCCCGGCGGCGCGGGCCCTTGGGGCGCGCGTCCCGCCGCCGCCGCGCAGGCGCCCATGGCCGCGCCCCCGCCGCCCCCGCCGCCGGTCGAGCATGTCTGGCACATCGCCGAGAACGGTCAGACCAAGGGCCCATTCTCCAAGGCGCGGATGGGCCGGATGGTGACGGACGGGGACCTGACCCGCGACACCTATGTCTGGACCCAGGGGCAGGACGGCTGGAAAAAGGCCGAGGACGTGACCGAACTGGCGCAGCTCTTCACCGTGCTGCCGCCCCCGCCCCCCGGTGCCTGACCCGCGGGCGCCGGCATGACCCGCCGCACGGCCGTCACGTGGCTGCTCTGGTCGTCGCTGGCCTTCCTCGTCTGCTTTGTCGCGGTCGAGCCGGAGGACGTGCGCGACCTGGGTGCGGCGGCGCTCGGTCTCCATGCCGGGGTCGGCGTGCTCTTCGCCCTGGTCGTGGCGGTGTGGTTCGGCAGGTATCTCGCCCGCGGCCTCGCCGGTCGTCCGGGGCCCAAGCTGACGGGGCTGGCGCGGCAGACGCATCCCTGGCGCCACCGCGCGCTCTATTCGGGCTTGGTGGCGATGCTGGCCGCCGGCGGGCTGATCGGCATCGCCGCGCCCTACGTCGTCGCCGCCTTCGGCGTTTTGCCTCTGGGGCCGGGCCCCGACCTGCGGAGCCTCCACGGCGCGGCGCAGGGGATCCACGAGGTCGTCTTCAGCCTTCTGATCGCGGGCGTGGTCCTGCACGCGGTCTTCCACCTCTGGCGCCACACCGCCCTGCGCGACGACGCGCTCCGTATCATGGTGCCCCGCACGCTGCACAGATGGCTCTGACCCGCCGATGACCGACACCACCCTGACGCCCCCCGCCCCCGACGCCGAACACCGCTTTCCCTGCGACACCTGCGGCGCCGACATGCGATTTTCCCCGCAGACCGGGCAAATGGTCTGCGACTTCTGCGGCAATACCGAGCAGGTGGCCGACCCCGCCACGCCGCACCCCATGCGCGAGCTGGACTTTCGCCGCGCGGTGGCGCAGCAGCTCCCCCAGACCGAAATGGAGGAGACCCGCGTCGCCTCCTGCCCCAACTGCGGCGCGCAGGTCGAGTTCGACCCGGCCGTGCACGCCACCGAATGCCCGTTCTGCGCCACCCCCGTCGTCGCCGATACCGGCGTCCACCGGCACATCAAACCCGCGGGCCTGGTGCCCTTCGTCCTCGACGAACCGGCCGCGCACAAGGCGATGTCCGACTGGCTAGGCAGCCTGTGGTTCGCGCCCAACGGCCTATCCGCCTACGCCCGCAAGGGCCGCAAGATGAGCGGCATCTACGTCCCCTACTGGACCTTCGACGCCGACACCCGCTCGCGCTATACCGGCCAGCGCGGCACGGTCTACTATGAGAGCCGCCGCGTGGTGCGCAACGGCAAGTCTCAGACCGTGCAGGTGCAAAAGGTGCGCTGGCGGTCCGTGTCGGGGCGGGTCGCACGGTTCTTCGACGACGTGCTGGTGATGGCCTCGACCTCGCTGCCGCGGCCCTATGTCGAGGCACTGGAGCCGTGGGAGCTGGGCCAGCTCGTGCCCTACAGCCCCGCCTTCCTCGCCGGGTTCCGCGCCGAGGCCTATCAGGTCGAGCTGGACGAGGGCTTCGACCACGCCCGGGTCAAGATGGATGCGGTCATCGCCCGCGACGTCCGCTTCGACATTGGCGGCGACCGGCAGCGGATCTCCAGCATCGACACCGACGTCTCGGACGTGACGTTCAAGCACATCCTGCTGCCCGTGTGGATGGCCGCCTACAAGTACCGCGGCGAGACCTACCGCTTCGTCGTGAACGGCCAGTCGGGTCGGGTGCAGGGCGAACGCCCGTGGTCGTGGATCAAGATCACGCTGGCGGTCATCGCCGCCCTGATCGTCGCGGGGATCGCGGCCTACGTCTACCAGACGACCCAGGGCTGAGGCGCGTGGCGCCGGGCCGCGATTTGCCCCGCAGCGTCCGCTCCCGTATAGCGGTCTGAACGCCACACCGGGGACGAAAGGAGCCCGCCCATGATCCTCTGCTGCGGCGAGGCCCTGATCGACATGCTGCCCCGCACCACGGCCCAGGGCGCGCCCTGCTTCGCCCCCTATCCAGGCGGTGCGGTGTTCAACACCGCCATCGCGCTCGGGCGCCTCGGGGCCGAGGCTGGGTTCTTTTCGGGCCTCTCCACCGACATGTTCGGCGCCCAACTGGCCGCGGCGCTCGCGGCCAGCGGCGTCGACGCCGCCCCGGCGGCGCGCAGCGACCGGCCCACGACGCTGGCCTTCGTGCAACTGGTCGACGGCCACGCCACCTACGCCTTCTACGACGAGAACACCGCCGGGCGGATGCTGTCCCAGGCCGATCTGCCCCCGGTCGCAGACGACACGACCGCGCTCTTCTTCGGCGGCATCTCGCTGGTCGTCGAGCCCTGCGGCGCGACCTACGAGGCGCTGGCGGCGCGCGAGGCCCCGGCGCGGACGATCATGATCGACCCCAACATCCGCCCGGGCTTCATCGCCGACGCAGCGGCCTATCGCGCCCGGCTCGACCGGATGCTGGGCCTCGCCGACATCGTCAAGGTCTCCGACGACGACCTGCGCTGGATCGCCGGGGAGGGTGCGCTCGACGCCCTGGCGGCCGACCTCCTGGCCCGGGGGCCGCGGCTGGTCTGCGTCACGCGCGGGGCCGAGGGGGTGACCGGCTACACCGCCGACGGCGCCGTCACCGTCCCCGCCCACCCGGTCGCGGTGGTCGACACCGTGGGCGCCGGCGACACATTCAACGCCGGGGTCCTGGCCGCGCTGGACGAGGCCGGCGCGCTGGCCAAGGGCGCGCCCCTGCCCCCCACCGTGGTCGAGGCGGCGCTGTCCCTCGGCGCTCGGGCCGCCGCCGTCACCGTCGGCCGCGCCGGCGCCAACCCGCCCCGGCGAGACGAGCTCTGATGCGGGCACTGATCCAGCGGGTCACCGCGGCCCGGGTCGACATCGACGGCGCCACCGTGGGCGAGATCGGGCCGGGCCTCCTGATCCTGGTCTGCGCGATGCAGGGCGACGACGCCGACACCGCCCGCCGCCTCGCCGACAAGGTGCTGAAATTGCGCATCTTCCGCGACGACGCTGGCCGGATGAACCGCAGCCTGACCGACACCGGCGGCGCCGCGCTGGCGGTCAGCCAGTTCACCCTCGCCGCCGACACCTCCCGCGGCAACCGCCCCGGCTTCTCCGCCGCCGCCGTGCCGGAGGCGGGCGCGGCGCTCTACGACGTCTTCGCCGACCGCCTGGCCGAGACGGTGGAGGTCGCCCGCGGCCGCTTCGGCGCCGACATGGCGGTGACCCTCACCAACGACGGACCGGTGACCATCTGGCTCGACACCGCCGCCTGAGCCCGACGCGTCCCCGACTTTCCTTGTCAAATATCCCGGGGGGAGGCCACAGGCCGGGGGGCAGAGCCCCCCTTACCCCCCGCCGTCAGAGCCCCTGCCGCGCGATCAACAGCGCCAGTTCGTCCAACACCCGGCCCCGCGCCGCCGCGATGGCCGCCACGCTGCCGGGCACATAGGGCGCGGCGAGAGCGAAGCGGCGGGCCACGTCCCGCCCCTCGCCAAAGGCCGAGGCGACGAAATACTGCCCCGCGATGCGATATTGCCCGTCGGCGCCGGGCAGCGCCTGGGTGAACCGCACCTCGACCCGCGCATCGGCAGGGTCGGCGAAGGGCCAGGGCTCGGCCGCCACTCGCGCCCGGGTCCGCGCCGCCAGGGTCAGCGCCAGCCGCTCGGTCATCGCCCGGGCGGGATCGTCGGCCCAGAGCACGTCGTCGTCGGTGATCAGCGCCCCGTCGGGCGCCTGGACCGTGATCGTCTCCAGCGCGGCGTAGAGCGGCAGGGACACCTCGCGCACCTCCACCGACCCCACCGACACCGCGACCTTGTCGGCCGGAGCGCTGGGCGGCACCTCGTAGCGGACCGGACCGATGCCGTCCCCCCCGCAAGCGGTCAGCGCGGCCAGGGCCAGCGCGGCGAGAGGGCGTATGGGGGTCATCGGGTCACCGTCCAAGGAGCAGGGAGTTGGGGTTGCGCTCGATGGCGCGGGCCAGCGAGTTCACCGACCGCGCCGCCTCGCGGATGTCGCGCAGCGCGCTGCGGGCGTCCGAGCCCAGGGGTCCATCGGCGCGGAAGCCGCGGATCACCGTCTCGGCCTCGCCCAACAGACCGTTCATCCGCCGCACCAAGCCCGGCAGGTCGTCCGACGCCTCGGCGATGGCGTCGGCCGCGCGGGTGGTGGCCGAGAAGGTGGCGTTGGCGTTGGCGACCATGCCCGAGGCGCGGATCTCGGCCAGCAGCGTCTCGACCTGGCCGAGGGCGGATCGCAGCGCCGGCGGAACCGACTGGATCTCGTCAGACGCGATCAGCGCCTCGGCACCGTCGAGCACGCTGCGGACCTGCGCGGTCAGCTCGTCGAGCGGCAGGTCGGCGGCGGTCTGCGACAGCCGCTCCAGGTCGGCGGCGATGGCCTCGGCGCGGGCGACGATGCGGGGCACGCCGTCGCTGGCCTCGCGCACCGCGGCGGCGGCGGCGCGGGCCTCTTCCAGCACCGGGCGCAGCGCGGCCGAGATCTCGGCCACCGCGGTCTCGGCCGCGCCGAGGGTGTCGGCGGCGCCGTCGATTACGCCCGACGACCGGATCTCGGCGACCAGCGCGGTCAGTGCGTCCAGGGCCTCGCCCAGCTCGGCCGGCAGCGCCTGCGCCTCGGGGGCGGCGATCAGCGTCTCGGCGGCTGCGATCAGCCCCTCGGCCCGCGCCACCACGTCGCTCAGCGGCAGACCGTTGGCGGTGGCGACCAGGGTGTCGATCCCGTCGGCCACCTCCTGGATCCGCGCCACCACCTGGGGCACATCGGCGGCGGCGCCCGAGACGCCCGCCAGCGCGACCTCGGCCTCGGCCAGCACCGGGTCCAGCCCGGCGGAGAGATCGTTGAGCGTCTGGCGCGCGGTGGTGAGGGTCAGGTCGGCGTTGTCGATCAGCCCGCTCTGCCGCACCTCGGCGACCAGGGCGCGCGCCTCCTCCAGCGCTGCGGACAGATCGCCCGGCAGCCCCTGTGTCTCGGGCGCGGCGAGCAGCACCTCTGCCGCCGCGATCAGTCCCTCGGCGCGCGCGGCCAGATCGGCCAGCGGCACCGCGTTGGCCGACGCCAGCAGCGTGTCGATGCCGTCGGTGATGTCCTCCGCCTGGGCGATCAGGTCCGGCAGGCCGGCGGTCGCCTGGGACACCGCGCCCAGGGTCGCCTGCGCCTCGGCCAGCACCGGGTCGAGCCCCGCGGACAGGTCGTCCAGCACCTGCCGAGCGCTGGCCAGGGTCAGCTCGGCACTGTCCAGAAGGCCGCTTTGTCGAACATCGGCGACCAGGCCCCGGACCTCGTCGACCGCGGCACCCACCGTGCCGGGGAGCGCCTGGGTCTCGGCCCCCGAGATCAGCACCTCGGCCCCGTCGAGCAGCGCCAGCGTGCGCGCGGCCACATCGCTGAGCGGGAGCGCCTCGACCGTGGCGATCAGCCCCGAGACGTCGGCAGCCAGCGTCTCGGCCCGCGCCACCAGACCGGGCAGGCCCTCGGTCGCGCCGCGCAGATCGGTCATCGCCGCCTGCGCCTCGTCGGCCAGGGGCTGCAACAGCGCCAGAACCTCGTCCACGGCACCGCTCGCGCGGTTCACCGCGGCCACGGCACTGTCGAACAGGCCGCTTTCGCGCAGATCGGCGATGGCGGCGCGCGCCTCTTCGACCGTCGCCGCCACCTCACCGGGCAGGCTCTGGGTCGCGGGGTCGAGAAGCAGCGCCTCGACCTCGCCCAGGATCGTGCTGGCCTGGACCGTCAGCGGCTCCAGCGGCAGCGCATCCAGATCCTGGACGAAGGCGTCGACGGTCAGGGTCGCCGCCTCGATCTCGGCCAGCACCGCGGGGAATCCGGCCACCGATTCGCTGACCGTGTTCGCCGCGGCCTCGGCGGCGTCGAGCGCGGCGACCAGCGACGCCACCGCGCCCTGCTCTTCGGCCTGCTGGAGCAGGGTCTCCAAATCCTCCGCCGCGGCGGTGAGCGAGCCCATCAGCGCCGCCGCGTCCTCGGGCAACCGCTGCACCCCGTCCGAGCCGACGATCGCGCGCACGTCGGCCAAGAGCCCCACCACCTCGCCCGGGGTGTCGGTCAGGGCGGGGTCGTTCAGCACCCGGTTGGCGCTGTCCATCACGTCGATGGCCGATTGCAAGAGCTCCTCGACCGGCAGCGCGTTGATCCGGTTGAACACGCCCTCGGCGGTGTCGGCGAAATCCGACACGTCCCCCGGAATCGTCGGCAGCACCGGATAGGGCTCGGCGTCGCGGTCCAGGGCGGCGGGGGCGGCGTCCGCGACCTCGATCAGCGCGATCCGCAGGCCACCCAGGATGCTCGCGGCCTGGAGTTGCGCGCGCAGGCCGTTCTGCACCCGCTCGTCCAAGAAGTCGACCAGGGCGGCGGTGTCGGTGTCGTCGGCCAGGCCCATCCGCGCCGGGCGCAGCAGGATCGTGGCCAGGAGCCGCGCGCGGCTGTCGCCGAACAACTCGGCATCGACGAATCCTGTCAGCGCCTCGACCTCGCCCACCTCGATCCCCTGGAACGTCACCGGAGACTGCGGCTCCAGCCCGCGGACCGGCTCGTCGAAGATCAGCGACAGCGTCACCGTCGTCCCCGCCGGCACGGGGGCAAAGACGCTGCTGCGCGCTGTGCCCTCGTCCTCGTAGAGGAGGAAGCGGTGGCCGGTATCGACCGCAGCGTCGTTCGGCACCGCGGTGTCGAAGCTGATGCCCCCCGAGACCAGAGAGGCCAGGCTGGAGACGTCGAGCCGCGCCCCCTGCGCCCCGAAGGAAAAGCTGAAACCGGAGGTGTCCCAGAACCGGGTCGAGACGTTGATCAGGCGGTCCACCGGCGCGGGGATGAAGCCGTCGGCGACGACCATCTGCCCGTCCTCCGACAGACGCAGATTGGCGACCGTCCCGACCTCGATCCCGCGATAGAGGATCGGCGTGCCGTCGGCCATGCCCGACACGGTCGGCGCGGTCAGCTCGATGGTCAGGCCGTTCTCCTGGTTGCGGATCAGCGGCGGGCTCTCGGCCCCGTCGAAGACGCTGGTGGGGGCGCCGATCTCGGTGTCCCAACTGCCGGCGACGAACACCCCCGACAACACGGTGTCGAGCCCCGTAACCCCCTGCGCGGTGACCTGCGGGCGCACCACCCAGAACTGCGACTCCGCGTCGACATAGGGGGCCACGTCCTTGTCCAGCCGCACCTCGACCACGACCTCGGCCAGATTGTCGGAGAAGCGCACCCTCTCGACCAGCCCCACGGTCACGTCGCGGTAGCGCAGTTCGGTCTCGTCGGCATGGACGCCCGAGGCGTTTTCGAAGTGGATTTCGATCAACGGCCCGCGGTCCACATAACCCTGCCAGACCACCCCGAGCGAGATCAACAGCGCCGCAAGCGGCACCACCCAGACAATCGACACCCGCTCCCACAGGCTGCGCCGTGCGGGCATCACGTCGGGGGGCGGCGGTGTCTCGGTCATGCGCGGGCGCGATCCTCGGCGTCCCAAATAAGTCGCGGGTCGAAGCTTTGCGCCGATAGCATCGTGAAAACAACAGATAATGCGAATGTCAGCGCCGCCGGACCGGGATTGATCGCGGCGACGACGTTCAACTGCACCAGCGCGCTGAGGATGGCGACGACGAAGACGTCGATCATCGACCAGCGGCCGATGAACTCTACCACCTCATAGAGCTTGTGCCGCCCGTGGTTGTCCAGGAGGCCCGGCCGGTGGAGGCTGAGCGCCAGAAACGCGATGGCCGCGAACTTGCCAATGGGGATGAGGACGCTGGCGACCAGGATCACCACGGCGATCCCGTAGGCGCCGTGCGAGGCCAGTTCGATGGCGCCGCCGATGATGGTGTCCTCGGTCACGCGGAACAGCACCCGGGTGCGCAGCATCGGATAGAGGTTGGCGGGGATGTAGCAGACGAAGCCGACGATCCACCACGCCCAGACCCGCTGAAGGCTGGACCAGCGCCGCGATTCCAGCGGTGTGCCGCAGCGGCGGCAGACGGAGGTGCCCAGCGGCCAGACCCGGGTGCAGCGGGTGCAGCCGACGAGCCCGCCGTCGCGGGCGGTCAGGATCGGACGGTGGGATCGAGCGCGCGCCATATGGTCCACTTGCACATCATCGTGTCTTTGAGCACCGAAACCACCACCAGGGCGGCGAACATCCAGAACGCCGGCCCATAGTCCACGCGCGCCATGTCCGAAACCTTCACCAGCGCCACCGCCACCCCGATCACGAAGATCTCGGCCATGGACCAGGGCCGCAGGTCCTCCGACAGGCGGAACGCCGGGACCGCCCCGGGCAGCGGCGGGCGGCCCAGGGTCAGCGGCGCCAGCACATAGATGACCAACGCCGCCCGCAGCACCGGGATCAGCACGATCAGCGCCGCCACCGCCACCGAGAGGCCGATCATGATCCCCCCGTCCATGAAGGCGAGCGCGGCGTCGAAGACTGAGCTGGCGTGCTTCATCCCCGCGACGTTCACGCGGAGGAAGGGAAAGAAGGTGGCCCCCAGCATCAGGATCACGATGGCCACCGCCAGCGCGATCACGCGCAGAAACGCCCCCCGCCGCGGCGCGATCAGCACGGTGCCGCAGCGGTTGCAGGTCGCGCGCTCGCCCATTGCCGGCTCCACCGCAGTGTGGAGCGCGTCGCACTGGGGGCAGGCGATCAGGGCGTCGAGGTCGGCGGCGGTCGCCATCGCAGAGGATCGCTCCAAAGGTCCGCCGCCAATCTAGGCCAGGAACGTCCCGGATGGGAGGGGGCAGTTGCGGCGCCCCTCAGCCGAGGATTTCGAACCGGGTGACGTCGACCAGCCCGCGATCGGTGATCTTGAGCGCCGGGATCACCGGCAGGGCGAGAAACGCCAGTTGCAGGAACGGCTCTTCCAGCGTCACGCCCAGAGTGCGGGCGGCGTCGCGCAGATCGACCAGGCGGTCGCGCACCGTCTCGAACGGCTCCAGGCTCATCAGCCCCGCCACCGGCAGCGCCAGTTCGGCCAGGACCGCGCCGTCCCGGGCCACCACGAACCCGCCCTCGATCTCGGTCAGGCGCGTGGCCGCCAGCGCCATATCGTCGTAGTCCACGCCGACGCAGACGATGTTGTGGTGGTCGTGACAGACGGTGGAGGCGATGGCCCCCGCCGTCATCGCGAACCCGCGGACAAAGCCGCAGGCAGTGTTGCCGTTCACCCCGTGCCGCTCGATCACCGCGATGCGGGCCAGGTCGCGCGCCGGATCGGGTGGCTTGTCGCCGCCGACAACCGGGATGCTCTCGCGCAGGTGTTCGGTGATGATCTTGCCCTCGACGATTCCGATCACGTGGGTCTCATCCCGGTTCGAGCGGTCGCGAAAGGTCGCGGGCGTGATCGGCGGCGCCTTGACGCTCTGCCGGCCGATGGGCGGCAGGGTGGTCCGCGCGGCAAAGGCCTCGGCCGTCATCTCGACCCCGCCGCACCACACCGCCTGCGCATCGCAGGCCGCGAGGCTGCCCAGCGCAACGATGTCGGCGCGCTTGCCCGGTGCGATCTGGCCGCGGTCCTTGAGCCCGAATGCCTCGGCGCCCGACAGCGACGCGGCGCGATAGACCGCCAGTTCCGGCGCGCCGCGGGCGATGGCGGTGCGGATCATGTGGTCCAGATGCCCGTGCTCGGCGATGTCCAGCGGGTTGCGGTCGTCGGTGCAGAGGCAGACATAGGCGCTATTACGCTCGGTCAGGATCGGCAGCAGTGCCTCCAGATCCTTGCTGACCGAGCCCTCGCGGATCAGGATCCGCATCCCGCGCTGCAACTTTTCCAGCGCCTCTTCGGCCGTCGTCGCCTCGTGTTCGGTGCGGATGCCCGCGGCGACATACGCGTTCAGGTCGCGCCCCGACAGAAGCGGCGCGTGGCCGTCGATATGGCCGCCGCGAAACGCCTCCAGCATCTCCAGGCAGCCGGGGTCGCCGGCCACCACGCCGGGATAGTTCATGAACTCAGCCAGCCCCAGGGCGCTGGGGTGGTCGCGCAGCGGCGCCAGGTCGGCGGCGGTCAGGCGGGCGCCCGACGTCTCCATGTCCGTCGACGGCACGCAGGACGACAGGTTCACCCGGATCGACATGAGCGTGTGGAGCGACGCCTCAAGGAAATAGGCGATCCCAGCGACACCCAGCACATTGGCGATCTCGTGCGGATCGCAGATCGCCGTGGTGATCCCCCGCGGCCCCACGCAGCGATCGAACTCCAACGGCGTCACCAGGCTCGACTCGATGTGCAGATGGGTGTCGATGAAGCCCGGGACCAACAGCGCCCCGCGCACGTCCCGCACGACCGCACCGTCGTAGCCCGCGCCGATACCTGCGATCACGCCGTCCAAGACCGCCACATCGCCGACGATACGCGCCCCGGTCACCACGTCCAGAACCGTGCCGCCCCTCAGGACCAGGTCGGCGGCACGGGCTCCGCGCCCCACCGCGATCAGATGCGCCAGGTCTGCCGTCATGTCCGCCCCCGTCACCTTCCCTTTCGAAATATCCTCGCCGAAGGCGCACGCCCGCCCCCGGGCGATCCCGCCCGCCCCCGTCTCAGAACGCCCGGAAGGTCAGGGTCGTCAACGTCCGCTCGATATGGGGGATGTTCAGGAGGTTGTCGTTGATGAACTTGCCCACATCCTCGTCGTCGGGGATGTAGAGCTTGAGCAGCAGGTCGAAATTGCCGCTGGTCGAGTAGAGTTCGGAGTGGATCTCGCGCAGCAGGATCTCGTCGGCGACCTGATAGCCGGTGCCGGGCTTGCACCGGATCTGCACGAACACGCATTGCATCGCCGCTCTCCGTTCCTGGGCCTTTGGCGGCGCATTTGACCACCCTTCCCGCGCCGCCGCCAGCCCCCATCGGCGACTTGACACGGCCCGAATAGGGCCGCAGGTCAGGGGACATGGACTTCGCCCCCCGCCTCGCCCCCTCGATCCACCGTGTCGGGACGGAAAGCGCGTTCGAGGTGCTGGGCCGGGCGCAGCGCCTGGCCGACGCGGGCCGCGACATCATCAACCTGGGCATCGGTCAGCCGGATTTCCGCACCCCCGACCACATCGTCGAGGCGGGGGTCAAGGCGCTGAGAGACGGCGCCCACGGCTACACCCCCGCCAACGGCCTGCCCGCCTTGCGCCGGGCGGTGGCCGCGGATCTGGAGGCGCGCCATGGCGCCCCGGTCGATCCCGACTGCGTGGTGGTGGTGCCGGGCGGCAAGCCGACGATGTTCTTCGCCATGCTGATGTTCGGCGAGCCGGGGGCCGAGATCCTCTATCCCAACCCCGGCTTCCCGATCTACGAGTCCGCCATTCGCTATTCCGGCGCGACGCCGGTGGCGGTGCCGCTGACCGCCGACAACGGATTCGCCCTGGACGCCGACGCGGTGCTCGACCGGATCACCCCCGCCACCCGCCTGATCGTGCTCAACAGCCCCGCCAATCCGACCGGCGGCGTGACGCCCAAAGATCAGATCGACCGGCTGGTGTCGGGGCTGGAGGCGCATCCCCACGTCGCGATCCTGTCCGACGAGATCTATTCGCGGATGCTCTACGGCGGGCGGACGCACACCAGCCTCCTGACCTATCCGCAGATCCGCAACCGCCTGATCCTGCTCGACGGGTGGTCCAAGACCTATGCCATGACCGGCTGGCGGCTGGGCTATGCGGTCTGGCCCGAGGCGCTGGTCGAGCACGCGGTGCGCCTGTGCATCAACGACCACTCCTGCGTCAACGCCGCGGCCCAGCACGCGGGCATCGCCGCCCTGACCGGGCCGCAGACCGCGGTGGACGAGATGATGGCGGCCTTCGACGCGCGGCGCCGGGCGATCGTGGAGCGGCTGAACGCCCTGCCGGGCGTGACCTGCACCGATGCGGCCGGCGCCTTCTACGCCTTCCCCGACATCCGCGGCACGGGCTTGGGCGCGCGGACGTTGCAGGACCGCCTGCTGGAGGAGGCGGGCGTGGCGACCGTGGCCGGCACCAGCTTCGGCGCCCACGGCGAGGGATACCTCCGGCTCAGCTACGCCAACAGCCTCGACAACATCCACACCGCGCTCGACCGCATCGCAGAGTTTCTGGAGACCCGCGCCCCATGACCGACACCCTCCTCGCCATCGGCACCTACAACGACTGGGACATCGAGCCGATGCGCGCCGACCACGACCTCGAAGCCCTGGCGGGGACCGACGACCTCCTGGCGCTGCCCGAGGCGCGGCGAGCGCAGATCCGCGCGGTCGCCTTCAAGGGCCACGCCCCATTCGGCGCGGCGCATATGGACGCGCTGCCGAACCTCGGCCTGATCGCCAACTACGGTGTCGGCTACGACGCCATCGACGTGGCCGCCGCCCAGGCCCGCGGCATCGCGGTCACCAACACCCCCGACGTGCTGAACGACGACGTGGCGGACCTGGCCGTGGCGATGCTGATCGCGCAGTCGCGGCAGATGGTGCAGGGCGACGCCCATGTGCGGTCGGGCGCGTGGTCGGAGCGGCCGCTGCCCTTGAACCGCAAGGTGTCGGGGGGGCGGGCCGGAATCCTCGGCCTCGGCCGCATCGGCCGCGACATCGCCGACCGCCTGGCGGCGTTCAAGATGGACATCCACTATTGGTCGCGGTCGGAGAAGGAGACGCCGGGCTGGACCCACCATCCCGATCCCGTGGCCCTGGCCGAAGCGGTGGACTACCTCATCGTGGCCCTTGTGGGCGGCGCGGAGACCGAGGGCATGGTCGACGCCCGGGTGATCGACGCGCTGGGGCCCGACGGCCTTCTGGTGAACATCTCGCGCGGCTCGACCGTGGACGAGGGCGCACTGATCGAGGCGCTGGCGACGGGGCGCCTGAGGGGCGCGGCGCTCGACGTGTTCCGTTCCGAGCCCGATCTCGACCGCCGCTTCCTGGCGCTCGACAATGTGCTGCTGCAACCGCACCAGGGCTCGGGCACGGTCGAGACGCGCCGCGCCATGGGCCAGCTCCAGCGCGACAACGTCGCGGCCTTCTTCGCGGGCCGCGACCTGCCGACGTCGGTGACCTGAAGGGGGCCGAAGTTCTCACGAACTTCGGCGGGAAATCTCGCGATTTCCGCCATCGGAGCCCGACCGCGGGACCAGGGCGGCGGAAATTCGCGAGAATTTCGGCCGGACTTCGCGCGAAGTCCGGCTACGTCGCGGCGACGGCCTCCTGCCGCTGACGGCCGAGCCCCTCGACCTCCAGCTCCATCACGTCGCCCGGCGTCAGGAACCGCTGCGGCCGCATCCCCATCCCCACGCCCGACGGCGTGCCGGTGGCGATGATGTCGCCCGGCATCAGCCTCATGAACCGGCTCATATAGCTGACGATCTCGGCGACGCCAAAGATCATGTCCGACGTGTCGCTGTCCTGCACCGTCTCCCCGTTGAGGCTGAGCGACAGCTTCAACGCCTGCGGGTCCGGCACCTCGTCGGCAGTGACCAGCCACGGGCCGCAGGGGCCGAAGGTCGGCGCCGACTTGCCCTTGATCCACTGCCCGCCGCGCTCGATCTGGAACGCCCGTTCCGACACGTCGTTGACCGTGCAATACCCCGCCACGCAGGACAGCGCCTCGGCCTCGTCGACATAGAGCGTCTCGCGGCCGATCACGACGCCCAGCTCCACCTCCCAGTCGGTCTTCTCCGACCCGCGTGGGATCACCACCGGATCGAACGGGCCCGACAGCGCCGAGGCGGCTTTGGAGAACAGGATCGGCTCCTTCGGCGGCTCGGCGCCGGTTTCGGCCGCGTGCTTGGCATAGTTCAAGCCGATGCAGAGAAAGCTCGGGACCCACCCCAGACAGGCGCCGAGGCGGGTGCCCTCGGGCACCTCCGGCAGGCTGTCGACGGCGACGTCGCGCAGACGGTCGAGCGCGTCGAGCGCCACGCCGGGACCCGCGAAGTCCCCGTCCACCTTGCCCGACAGATCGCGGACCCGGCCCGCGCCGTCCAGGATCCCGGGCCGTTCCGTCCCGCGCTCACCCCACCTCACCAACTTCATTCCAGTCGTTCCTTCTGTTGCATTCGGGCCTCGTCCGCTGCCTGGAACAGCGCCGAGATATTGTCCACCAGATTGCTGAGATGGACGTCGATGGCGGCGGCGGTCCGGTCGGGGTCGCGGGCGGTGAGGCCCGCGAGGATGGCGTCGTGCTGGGTCAGCACCCGCTCGACATTGCGAGACTGCCGCGCCGACAGGAACCGCGCGCGCCAGAGCCGCCCCAGATAGGCGCTGTGGGTCTCCACCAGAGAGGCGTTGTGCGACGCCTCGGCGATGGAGCGGTGGAATGCCATGTCGATCTCGAACCGGTCGAGATCGTCCGCGGTGTCGAAGGCCGCCGCCATCCCCTCCTGGATCTGCGCGACCCGGCCGATATCGGCGTTGCTGGCGCGCGTGCAGGCCAGCCGACCCGACAGGACCTCCAGGGCCAGCAGCACGTCCATATCATCGCGCACCTCCTCCAGCGTGGGATCGGCGACGACGGGGCTGCGCGAGGGCCGAAGGACCACGAGCCCCTCGCGCGACAGGATGCGGATCGCCTCGCGCATCGGCGTGCGGCTCACGCCCATGTCGGCGGCGTTGTCCCGCTCCTTGAGCGGCGCGCCCGGAGCCAGCCGTCCACGCAGGATGTCGCGCCGTAGACGGTCGGCGATCTGAGCGGCCAGGGTCTCGTCGGTCATGCGCGAAGGGGTCCCTGTCTGTCGCCGGAAATTTGGTATACCAAAAGTCGTTGATTGTCGAGGTGCACTTGGCTAGCCTCTTCCAGGGGCGCCCGAGCGCCCCGCCCGGTCCCGCCCCGTCGGCGGCCCGGTGCAGGACAGGCGCCCCCGCAGAGGGCCCGAAGGGAGGATTGAGATGACGACCAGACCGTTGATCGCGGCGCTGTTGGCGACTGCCATCGCCGCCCCCGCCATGGCGCAGGACGTGACCCTGCGCATCCAGACCCACTATGCCCCCGAGACCACATCGGGCAAGCTGGCCACCCAGTTCGTCGAGGACGTCGAGACGATGTCTGGCGGCGGCATCGACATCGAGCTGTTCTACTCGTCCTCGGTGGTCAAGTCGGTCGAGACCTTCGACGCCGCGGCCAGCGGCATCCTCGACTGCGACATGACCGGCGGTGCCTACCAGACCGGCAAGAACCCCGCGTTCCAGTTCGTGGGCGACATCATGGGCGGCTACGACACGCCGTGGCAGCAGTATGCCTGGCTTTATAACGGCGGCTTCGAGGCGGCCCAGAACCTCTATGGCACCTACGGGATGCACCTGGTCGGGTGGTGGGTCTACGGGCAGGAATCGATGTCCTCGTCCAAGCCGCTGGCCGGTCCCGACGACCTCAAGGACTGGAAATTCCGCTCGCCCCCGGGGCTGGAGACCGAGATCTTCGCCGAGCTCGGCGCCTCGCCCGTGGTCATGGACTTCACCGAGATCTTCACCGCGCTGGAGACCGGCATCATCGACGGCGCCGACGCGAGCGGACTGGCCAACAACGTCGGTCTGGGCCTCTACGACCTGGTGAAGCACGCGACCTATCCCGGCTTCCACTCGATGCCGTCGGACCACCTGGCCTGCAACAAGTCCAAGTGGGACGGCCTGAGCGACCAGCACAAGGCGATCATCGACACCGCCATGCAAAAGCTGGCGTTCCAGACCGCGCTGACCTTCGAGGTGGCCAACAACGAGGCCGCGGCGCAACTGCGCGAGCAGGGCGTGACGCTGCACGACTGGTCGGCCGAGGATCGCGCCACGTTCCGTCAGGCCGCGCAGACCGCCTGGCAGGGCTGGGCCGACAAGACGCCCGAGGCCCGCGCGCTGGTGGACAGCCACGTGGAGTTCCTCAACAAGCTCGGCCTGATCTCCGAGTAAGGCGCCCTGCCCTGAGCACCGGACCCGCCCCCCGGGGCGGGTCCTCGCGCCCCGGTCAGCGGGCGCCCATCCCGCGTCCAGCCCCGGGGGCCCGCCGATGATCGCCACCACCAATCCGGCCACAGTCCTGCGCCACTCGCTCTGGCCCGCGCTGTTCGCGCTGTGCCTGTCCTACGTGGTGTGGTTCTTTCCCCGCTACATCGTCGGCCTGGGCTACGGCAACGACAACCTGATTTCCTCGAACCCCGCCGCCGGCGCCTTCGACTGGCTGATGCTGGCCGCGCTCGCCGTAACGCTGGCGATGGGCGTGCGCACCGCCGACGTCACCGCGGGCGAGGGCGACCTGCGCTCGCGCTTCGACCGGCTGAGCCTGTTTCTAGGGCGCTGCACGATGCTGCTGATCGTCGCGCTGGTCAGCGTGATGTTCTACGAGGTCGTGCTGCGCTACGTGTTCGAGCGGCCGACGCTCTGGGCCAACGAGATGTCGCTGTGGATGGCCGGCTTCATCTTCCTGCTGTCGGGCCTCTACGCCATGCAGCAGCGCAGCCATATCCGCATCTTCCTGCTCTACGACGCCATGCCGCGGTGGCTGCAACGGATCTGCGACGTGATCTCCACCTCGCTGATCGTCGTCTTCGCCTTCGCCATGGTCTGGGGCGGCTATACCGAGGCCGCGCAAAAGCTCATGCGGTGGGAGACCTTCGGCACCGCCTTCGACCCGCCGATCCCGGCGACGCTCAAGCCGATGATCCTGCTGATCATCTGCATCGTGGCGGTGCAGGCGGTGGTGAACCTGATCGTCGACTGGTCCCGCGGGCCCGAGCATCACGGCATCGTCGACGAGACCGAGGTCGAGGACATGATCCAGACCGCGCGCGCGCAACATGAACAGGGGCGGCACGACTGATGTTCGATATCGGCACCATCTCGACCGTCCTGCTGGTCGCGCTCCTGGTCCTTCTGGCCATCGGGATGCCCCTGGGCTTTGCCTCCGCCGTGCTGGCGGTGCTGGTCCTGGCCATGCGCTTCGGCCCCGAAATGCTGTTTTCCGACTTCGGCACCGGGGTCCTGAACATTCTGGCGCAGCGGATATACGGCCTGCTGACAGACTACGTGCTGATCTCGATCCCGCTCTTCATATTCATGGCCAACCTGCTGGAACGCTCCGGCATCGCGGCAGAGATGTACAACTCGCTCAACGTCTGGCTCAGCCGGACGCGGGGCGGCATCGCCATCGTCACCTCGATCATGGCGGTCATCATGGCGGCGATGTCGGGGATCATCGGCGGCGAGGTGGTTCTGCTGGGCCTGATCGCGCTGCCGCAGATGCTGCGCCTGGGCTATAACCAGAACCTGGCCATCGGCACGATCTGCGCCTCCGGCTCGCTGGGGACGATGATCCCGCCCTCGATCGTGCTGATCATCTACGGCCTGATTACCGAGACGTCGATCAAGGCGCTGTTCACTGCGTCGTTCCTGCCCGGGTTCATCCTGGCGTCGTTCTTCATCATCTACATTATGATCCGCACCCGCCTCGACCCGTCGCAGGCGCCCCTGCCCGAGCCGACCCCGGGCGAGCCCGAGGGCAACGAAAAGCGGATGCTGTTCCTGTCGTTCCTGGTGACGCTGCTGGGCGGCTTCGCGGCCTTCCTGTTCCTGCGCGCGCTGTTCTTCACCCTGACGGGGCAGAACGCCACCGTCGAAGGCGTGGACGAGATCGCCTTCGGCAGCCCGCGCTACGTGCTCTACTTCGGCATCGCGCTGGCCATCGGCATCGCGCTTCAGCTCTTCGTCTTCGGGCGCGACCGCTTTGCCCGCGGCTGGAACATGGGCAAGGGGCTGGTCGGGCCGATGGTGGTCATCGGGGTCGTCATGGGCTCGATCTACGGCGGCATCACCGGCATCACCGAGGCCGCGGGCATGGGCGTCATCGCGGTGGGCGTCATCGCCGCCTTCCGCGGCGAGTTCACCACCACGCTGCTGTGGGAAAGCCTCAAGCGCACGCTGAAATCCACCGGCACGATCATCTGGGTGACGATCGGCGCCACCGCTCTGGCGGGCGCCTACACCATCGCCGGCGGCCCGACCTTCATCGCCAACACCATCGTCGGCAGCGACCTGCCCACCATGGGCGTGATCTTGTTCATGATGCTGATCTTCCTGATCCTCGGCGCCTTCATGGACTGGGTCGGCATCGTCCTGCTGGTCATCCCCGTCTTCCTGCCCATCGTCCTGCGCCTGCCGGTGGAGGAGCTGGGCTGGTTCGGCACGCTCGACCCGCGCCACGTCGCGATCTGGTTCGGCGTGGTGTTCTGCATGAACATGCAGGTCAGCTTCCTCTCGCCGCCCTTCGGCCCCGCGGCCTTCTACCTCAAGTCCGTGGCGCCGCCGCACATCTCGCTGACCGACATCTTCAAGGGCTTCCTGCCGTTCATCTGCATCCAGATCCTGGCCCTGTCGCTGTTGCTGTTCTACCCGCCGCTGGTGTCGGTCTTCCTCTGATGGCGGGCATCGACCGGGTCCGCGCGGACCGCTACGTCATCCCGCTGGAGACGGCCCTGTCGGACTCGACCCACGGCACGATGGAGGCGTTCGAGATCGTCACCGCCCGCGTCACCGATGCGGACGGGGCCGAGGGCACGGGCTATACCTTCACCTGCGGGGTGAACGGCGGCGCCATCGCCGACATCCTCGGCCGCGAGATGGCGCCGCGGGTGCAGGGCCGCGAGGCCGACGCCATCGAGAAAATCTGGCACGACCTGTGGTGGGCGTTCCACTACGGCGGACGCGGCGGCCCCACGGTGCTGGCGCTGTCGGCGCTGGACATGGCGCTCTGGGACCTCAAGGCGCGCCGCGCCGGCCTGCCGCTCTGGCGCCTTCTGGGCGGCTACGACCCGCGCGTCGCGACCTACGCCGGCGGCATCGACCTGCACCTGTCGGCCGCCGACCTGATCGACCAGACCCACGCCAACCGCGAAAACGGCCACCGCGCCATCAAGATGAAGGTCGGCCGCCCCCGCCTGTCCGAGGACGTGGACAAGATCGCGGCGATGCGCGACGCCTTCGGTCCCGACATGCCCCTGATGGTCGACGCCAACATGGCCTACACCGTGGACGGGGCCATCCGCGCCGCCCGCGCCTTCGCCCCCTTCGACCTGACTTGGTTCGAGGAGCCGATTCCACCCGACGACCTCGCCGGTCACGCCCGCGTCGTGGCCGAGGGCGGCCTGCCCGTCGCCGCGGGCGAGAACCTGCGCTCGCTGTGGGAGTTCACGTCGCTCATCGCCTCGGGCGGCGTGACCTTCCCCGAACCCGACGTCACCAACTGCGGCGGCGTCACGCCCTTCCTCAAGATCGCCCATCTGGCCGAGGCCTTCCACCTGCCGCTCACCTCGCACGGCGCCCACGAGTTCACCGTCCACCTGCTGGCCGCCATCCCCAACGCCAGCTATCTCGAAGCGCACGGCTTCGGCCTCGACGCCTATATCGAGACCCCGCTCGCCATCGAGGACGGCCGCGCCACGGCACCCGACCGCCCCGGCCACGGCATCGTCTTCGACTGGGACCGACTGGAGGCCATCCGCGCCTGACCCCCTTGCACAACTTTCCTTGAAAAATATCCTCGGGGGGGCTCGGCGCAGCCGAGCGGGGGGCAGACGGCCCCCCTCCCCCGCCGCCACCCCGCTCCGCAGGTCCCCGCGATGAACACCGTCCGCCTTTCCCCCGACGACAACGTCGTCACCGCCGTCGGTCCGCTGGAGGCCGGCGCCGACGGCGCGACCCAGCTCATCCCCCGCGGCCACAAGATGGCGACCGTGGCCATTCCCGCCGGGGCCGCGGTGATCAAGTACGCCCAGATCATCGGCTACGCGTCCGAGGACATCGCCGCCGGGGCCCATGTCCACACCCACAACCTGGCCTTCCGCAACGTCGATCACGCCCACGCCTTCGCCTCGAACCTGCGGCCCGCGCCCGCGCCCGCCACGCGCGACACTTTCCAGGGGTTCAAGCGCGACCGCGGGCCCGCAGGGACGCGCAACTTCATCGCCATCGTGACGAGCGTGAACTGCTCGGCCACCGCCGCGCACAAGATCGCCGCCCACTTCACCCCCGAACGCCTGGCCGCCTATCCCAACGTCGACGGCGTCGCCGCCTTCGTCCACGGCACCGGCTGCGGCATGGCCGGGTCCGGCGAGGGGTTCGAGGCGCTGCAACGGGTGATGTGGGGCTATGCCCGCCACCCCAATGTCGGCGGCGTTCTGATGGCGGGCCTCGGCTGTGAGATGAATCAGATCGACTGGCTGGTCGAGGCGATGGGCATCACCCCCGGCCCGCTGTTCCAGGCGATGAACATCCAGGACGTGGGCGGGCTGCGCAAGACCGTCGAACTCGGCATCAAGAAGGTCGAGGCGATGCTGCCCCTCGTCAACGGGGCCAGCCGCAGCGCGTGCCCCGCCTCCGACCTCATGCTGGCCCTGCAATGCGGCGGATCGGACGCGTGGTCGGGGATCACCGCGAACCCCGCGCTGGGCCATGCCTGCGACCTGCTGGTGGCCCAGGGCGGCACCGGCGTCCTGGCCGAGACGCCCGAGATCTACGGCGCCGAGCACCTGCTGACCGCCCGCGCGGTGGACGCGGCGGTGGGGCAGAGGCTCGTGGGCCTCATCGACTGGTGGCAGGATTACACCGCCCGCAACAACGGCACGATGGACAACAACCCCTCGCCCGGCAACAAGAAGGGCGGCCTCACCACGATCCTCGAAAAGTCCCTCGGCGCCGCCGCCAAGGGCGGCACGACCCCGCTGACCGGCGTCTACAAGTATGCCGAGCCGGTGACGGCCCGCGGCTTCACCTTCATGGACAGCCCCGGCTACGACCCGGCCTCCGTCACCGGCCAGATCGCGAGCGGTTGCACCCTCGTCGCCTTCACCACCGGGCGCGGCTCGGCCTTCGGGGCCAAGCCGGCGCCGTCGCTCAAGATCGCCACCAATTCGGCCATGTACGCCCGGATGACCGAGGACATGGACATCGACGCCGGCCGCATCCTCGACGGCCACGCCACGGTCGAGGAGGTGGGGCGCGAGATCTACGACACCCTGCTGCGGGTGGCCTCGGGCGAGCGGACCAAGTCCGAGGCCCAGGGTTTGGGGGACCACGAGTTCGTCCCCTGGCAGATCGGCGCGGTGATGTGAGCCGCAACGGCGCGCCACGGGACACCGACGACAACAAAGGGGAACCGCCATGACGGCAAAGATCGGATTCATCGGACTGGGCCTGATGGGCTCGGCCATGGTGCAACGGCTGATGGACTGCGGCCACAGCCTCACCGTGCTGGGCCACCGCGACCGCAGCGGACTGGAGGTCGCCCTCTCGCGCGGCGCGGAGGAGGCGCCGGACGGCCGCAGCCTCGCCCAGGCGAGCGACGTGGTGATGCTCTGCATGGGCACCTCCGACCAGGTGGAGGCGCGGGTTCTGGGCGAGGACGGCGTTCTGGCCGGGGTGCGCGAGGGACAGGTGGTGATCGACTTCGGCACCTCCCTGCCCGCCTCGACGCTCAAGATCGGCGCGGCACTGGCCGAGCGTGGCGCCCATTACCTCGATGCGCCCCTGGGCCGCACGCCCAGCCACGGCCGCGAGGGCAAGCTGAACATCATGGGCGCGGGCGACCGCGAGGCGTTCCAGCGGGTGCGCCCGCTCTTGACCGACCTTGGCGAGAACGTGTTCCACCTGGGGCCCCTGGGCACCGGCCACACGATCAAGCTGATCAACAACTTCTTCGCCATGACCACGGCCTGCGCCATGTCCGAAGCCTTTGCCATGGCCGACCGCGCGGGGATCGGGCGGCAAGAGCTTTACGACGTGATGTCGGCGGGGCCGCTCAGGTCGGGGATGATGGACTTCATCGCCGCCGAGGCGCTGGAGGGCGACATCCAGCTCGCCTTTTCCGTCGCCAACGCGGCCAAGGACGTGAGCTATTACAGGCAGATGGCTGCCGACCTGGGGGCGGAGAGCGCGATGTCCGGCGCCGCCGACGCCACCCTGCGCAGCGCCCGCGACGACGGCTGGGGCGACCGCATGGTGCCCGAGATGGTCGGCTATCTGACGCACCGGTACGGGCGATGAAACGCCCCGCGACCGGCGCCTGAATGGCCCAGGCCGCCGCCGCCCGCGAGGATCGCCCCGCCCTGGGCCTGATCCTGATGACGCTGGCGGTGGCGTTCTTTACCGGAATCGACACTTCGGCCAAATGGCTGATCCTCGCCGGGCTGCCGCCCCTGCAGGTGGTGTTCGCCCGCTACGCCGGCCACTTCCTGGTCTCCCTCGCGCTGTTCGTGCCGCGCGAGGGGATGGCGAGCTTTCGCTCGGCGCGCCCGGGGGTGCAGGCGCTGCGCTCGATCTGCCTCCTAGGGGCCACGATCTGCAACTTCTTCGCGCTGGAGTTCCTGCCGATCACCACCACGATCACGATCTTCTTTGCCGCGCCGATGGTGGTGACCCTTCTGGCGATCCCGGTCCTGGGCGAGCGGGTGGGGCTGCGCCGGTTCCTGGCGGTCGCCGTGGGGTTTCTGGGCGTGGTGATCGTGATGCAGCCGGGCGGCCAGGCGTGGCATCCCGCGATGCTGTTGTCTCTGGCCGCGCTGTCCTTCGCCTCCACCTATTTCGTTTTGACCCGGATGCTGGCGGGGGTCGAGACCAATGCCACCAGCCAGCTCTGGTCGGCGGGGCTGGCCACTGCGGTCCTGGCGCCGGTGGCGCTGCCGATCTGGGCCTGGCCGGACACGCCGGTGGGCTGGGCGGTGCTGATCGGGATCGGTGTGCTCGGAGCGGCGGGGCACATCCTGACGGTGACGGCCAACCGCTTTGCCGAGGCGTCGTCGCTGGCGCCGGTGGTCTACACCCAGATCCTGGTGGCGGCCGCGGTGGGATGGTGGATCTTCGACACCCCGCCGACCCAGTGGACCCTCCTGGGCGGCGCCGTGATCATCGCCTCGGGCCTCTATATCTGGCGCCGCGAACGGCGCCTTGGCCGTCCGCCCGACGCGCCAGGCCCCTGAGCGCCGCTGGAGTGGGGTGGAGGTGAAGTGTACCGAACCGTCTTGGCCGCAGGGCCGCCGGTCTGGGCGCGGCCCCTCTGCCGCAGGCTGCTCGACCCTGCCGAGCGTCGTGCGCGGGGGGCGAGTTCAATAACGACGACGAAGACCGGGGGACCGTGTGGCTGGGGTGGTAGGATTCGAACCTACGGTACACGGTACCAAAAACCGCTGCCTTACCACTTGGCTACACCCCAACGGTGGGCGGTGTTTACTGAGGCGGACGGGGCGTTGCAAGACCCCGCGGAGGGGAAATTCCCCCGCCCCCGCGCGGCTCACTCCTCGGGCGCGTCGCGGCGCAGGAGGTCGGGGTTCTGGACGTCCGACCGCTCGGCCTCGACCATCTTCTCCAGCGCCTTGTCGTCGGCGGTGTCCACCGCCTCGGAGACGTCGTCGACCGTCGGGGGAGCGGGCGGCGCGGGTCGCGGCGCCGGCCGGACCGGGCCGATGTCGTCGGTCGGCACCTCGGTGACCAGCCCCGACCGCCCGTCGAGGCGGATGCGGTAGGTGGTGTCGGGAATGGCATACCCCCCCGCCTCCACCGCCTGCTTGACCAGCCGCAGCGCCTCGCCCCGCGCGCGCAGGAGCGACGTCTTGGTCTGGTCGATCCAGCCCGTGACCATGAAGGTCACGCCCGAGTCGGTGATGTCCTGGATCCAAACCGAGATCCCCGGCTGATCCAGCGTGAAGGGCAAGGCGCGCACCGTCTCTTCCATGAGGTCGCGCACCGCGGCCAGGTCGCTTTCCGCCTCCACCCCGATGGTGAAGTCGAAGCGCCGCTCGGGGTTGCGGGAAAAGTTCACGATCCGGCTCTTGAAAACGGTGCTGTTGGGGATGCGGATGTGATTGCCGTCGAAGCTGAGCAGGATCGTCGCGCGGCTGGTCAGGCGGATCACCTTGCCGGTGTCGCCCTCGATCTCGACGGCGTCGTTGGGCATGAAGGGCTGCCGGATCGACAGCATGATCGACGCGATGAAGTTCTCGACCGTGTCCTTGACCGCGAAACCGATGGCCAGGCCGATGATCCCCGCCGCGCCGAGGATCGTGCCGAGGAGCGCCGTGGCGTTGAGAATGTCGAGCGCGATGACGATCCCGCCGATGACGAAAACGAGGCGGATCACCTGGCGGTAGATGTCGGCGATGAAGGCATTCGGCGCCATCCGGTCCCACGGCCAGCGCGACCGCGCCAGGAGGATGCCCAAAAAGATCACTCCCGCCGCCGCCGCAAGCGCCACCGCGACCAGCGGCAGGAACGCCACGCCCTGGGTCAGCCGCGCCGCCAGACGCTCCATCGCCGGGTTCAGCCGCTTGGACAGGTCGGTGGTCTCGGCCACCTCGTTCTGAACCGCGACGACGCCGCCGATGCCCTCGATCAGCTCTTCCAGCCGCTCCATCGCCTGGGCGTCCAGCACCTCGCCGGTGAGCGTCACGATGCCCGAGCGGACGGTGACGTCCACCTGCTCGTAGCCCTCCAGCTCGATCAGAATGCCGCGGATGCGGGCGAGGATCTCGGCGTCCTCGGCGATGCCGCCCGCGCCCTCCACCGGCTCGCCGGTCTGGCCCAGGTCGATCTGGGTGCTCTGCTGCTCTTGGGCGGCGGGGGCGGTCGCGAGCGCGGCCAGGACCAGGACCGAGAGCAGAAATAGGCGCATGACAATCTCTTGCGATGGAATGCACTGAGGCGGAGCGCCGGAGTGTGGCGCCGGCCCGCTATGGTTGGCTCCGACGATGAATCGATCCGCCGCCGATGTCCAGAATTAGCCGAGACCGTCCGGGCGCCGCCCGCGCCCCGCGCTCACCCGCGCCCGATGAAGGGCATCTTCGTCGCCATGACCGTGTGGAACTGCACGTTCACGTCCAGCGGCAGCGACGCCATATAGAGGACCGACGACGCCACATGGGCGGCGTCCATCACCGGCTCCACCTTGGTCGAGCCGTCCGCCTGGGGCACGCCGCGCGTCATCTTTTCGGCCATGTCGGTCAGGGCGTTGCCGATGTCGATCTGCCCGCAGGCGATGTCGTAGGGGCGGCCGTCCAGGCTGAGCGTGCGGGTCAGGCCGGTGATGGCGTGCTTGGACATGGTGTAGGGCACCGATCCGGGCCGCGGCACCTGTGCCGAGATCGACCCGTTGTTGATGATCCGCCCGCCCTGCGGGTCCTGCCGCCGCATCTGAGCAAAAGCCGCCCGCGCGGCGACGAAGGCGCCGTGGACGTTGACCTCCAACACGGTGCGCCAGTCCTCCACCGAAATCTCGTCGATGGGCGCACCGGCGACGTTGTTGCCTGCGTTGTTGAACAGCACGTCGAGCCGCCCCCACGCTTCGGCCAGGCGCGCAACCGCCGCCTCGACCGCGTCGGCGTCGGTGACGTCGCAGGGCAGGACCAGCGCGGTGTCGCGCCCCTCGGCCACCGCCTCCAACGCCGCCGCACGCCGCCCCAAAAGGCCCACGCGCCACCCCTCACGGAGAAACAGCGCCGCCGTCTCGCGACCGATGCCGCTGCTGGCCCCCGTGATCAGTATCGTCCCGGCCATACGTCCACCCTCCCCGACCCTTCCGGCTCCGACCCTAGGCCGCCCGCCCGCCTGGTTCAATGCCGCCCAGCCCACGCCCCATTTCCGCTTGACGCCCTCCCGCCCCATGGGTAGGTCACCCGCCGAGTGGGCCGTTAGCTCAGTTGGTAGAGCAACTGACTTTTAATCAGTGGGTCGCAGGTTCGAATCCTGCACGGCTCACCACTTCCTCGAGTGAAATCAAGTCGTTATAGTAGCGGACCAAAGCGGCGAGGGCACTTGGACCACAGCATGTCCGCCAGGTGACCGTACTGTCAGGACCTACGCACATCGTCCTTCTTCAAGTGGTATGGGGCTGATCCGCCCCGCGATTCTTCAAGCCGACAACTGCAGGCAGCGCCCAGTCAGCAAGAAAGCTCCGTTCCCAGAGGGGGACTAGACGTTCCTTTGGCCTGGGAGCAGACCATTGCCATGAATAGGCCGAGTATCGTCGGTGAGGCGGCGACTCGCAGGCCGTCGCAGCACTTCCTGTAGACAAAGATTTTACCCGTTCGCCGGTAACAAACCCCACTTCACACTCTACTTCATATGCTATACTCCGTTCAAAAAGAGGGAGAACACCATGGCAGATCGTTGCGACGACCCCCTCTTCGGTCAGGTTCCTGATCGCGTGCTCTTGAGCAATGCGCCCTTGGTGCGCGTGCTCGGGCAGGTGAAGTTTCCTCGGATCGCTAAAATCGCGGAAGAAAGTTACATCGCGGATTTCCAAGAGGCTATCCGTGACGAATATCCGCATTTTCAGAGCGATACGATCCAAGGCTTGGACATCGTTATCAACGGCAACGAAGTGAAGCCACGGCAAGTCACCACTGTTATCTGGCGGTTCTTCGATGCGCGCAGGGTGCTGCGTGTGTCTTTGGGGGCCGATGCGATCACCTTGGAAACCGCCAGCTATGTGTCTCGAGACGACTTCCTGTCTCGAATCGAGTTCGTTCTTGAGAAGCTCGTTAAGACTATTCGCCCTTCGCTGGTGCAGCGTGTCGGGTTTAGATATGTTGATCGCTTGCAGGACCACGCCGACCTTGAAGCCATATCGGATTTGGTTCACCCAGAGCTACTGAATGTCCTGCAGTCAGGGCTGGTCCAACACATCGATACTTCGATGACTGAAATCACGGGGACGACCAAAGAAGGTAAGATCATCGCACGGTATGGCCTCGCGCCTCCCAAGTTTAGCCATGACGTGGAGATGGCACCGCCGGTCGATGTGAAAAGTTGGGTTCTCGACGTGGATTCCTACAGCACAAATTGTGATGGGCAGAGCTTTGATACCCAAATGCTGCGTACCGAACTCGACAAGGTTGCTGCGCGCGCTTATGCTTTCTTTCGGTGGAGCGTGACCGAAAAATTCTTGGAGCGGTTTGGAGCCAAGTGAAATGTTGATTGGACAACTTTCCGCAGGTGCGGCATCCGCCGCGATCCTTTTCGCTCCCCCCGTGAATGGGGTGGCTCGGTTTGATGTGACGGATGGAGTCGCACCCGAGGTGGCGGCCCCGTTCTCGCCTGGGCAGAGCTTTAAATTGTTCGAGCGAGACATTCATGCATTTGCCATGCGGCAAGAATACCTTGAAGGCAGCACTGCGCTGAACATTCCGGTGTCTTTCTCCATCGAGGACAACCATCCGACCGCGAACACAACACCGGCTGAGTTGGTTCACGAACTTCGGCGGATTTCTGGGCTGACATGGGCTCAGATTGCGGAGGTTTTCGATGTATCGGCGCGCGCTCCATACCATTGGGCGTCTGGAAAGACTGTGTCCGCTGAAAACCATGAGGGATTGGGTCAAGTAGTGACCGTTCTCAGGTTTATTGATAGAGGATCAGCCGAAGAGAACCGCAATCTGCTTCTGGGCAACGCGCGAATGGGACAAACTTTCTTGGATCTGCTTTGCGCCGGGGAGTATGAACTTGTCCGTAAACTTGCAGGCGAAGGTGTAGGCCGCCCGGCCTTCAGGGCTACGTTGACCAAGAACGCCGAAATGTTCAACACGTCAAGGCATTGGGGCGAAGCCATCGAAGCCTCGAGCGGAACGGACGAAACAGAAATCTTGCCGCTCAGTCAACCAAAACTGCGGCGCGTGAAAGCTCGCGGAAACAAGGCATAAAGGAAGTGTCGCTTGAACGAGGAAGCATCGGCGAGCGACGAAGGTACTATGGCCCGCCTTGCTGAATGGCAGCAAGGCGATTTTGCACTTGATTGTGGCGACTTTCTATTTCGCGACGTCTCCGAAATAACTGTTGAGGGCGACGAGGACGGAGGCGCAGTATTCGACTCCGAGATTGTCGGACTTGCTGTAATATCTCAGACTTGCGACGTGGTTCGCGAGCCAGGACGCGTCCGCTATGTCTCTGTTTGCCCAATGGTTGTCGTCGACGCGAAGCGTATGGAGGAGATTGAACGAGGCCAAGCACCTCGTTTCGGTTTTCTGTCAGCGGCGCCAGACGACGTAGTTGTCGACTTCTCTCGCACAATGAGCGTGTCCAAGGAACTCCTTGTCTCGTGGGAACGGCAACGCGGATGCAAAGACGAGAGCCAGCAACTCGAATTTGCCAGAGCACTTGAAACCTTTTTTGGCCGATTTGCCTTTCCAGATGCTTTTGTGGCATCGGTGGTATCTTTGCGCAAGGCGATACTTTCGAAGTACCCAAAAGAGGGTTCTGACCTAGGCAAGGCCGTCCGTTCTGTTCGCGAGATACGTGCATATCCCCATGCAAGTTGGTCAGATGAAGGCGCAGTTCCAGTCACTTTCATCGCGATTCTTGAGGATGAAGGCGAACGCGAGTTGATAGATCGCGACGAGATCAGAAAGCAAATTTGGCCAAAGATAAGCGATATCGAGTGGCAAGGGCCGTTCTCACTGCATGAAGATGGATTACATTTGGCCACGTTGGGAGACTTGACGGCCGCAGATTATCTTAACTCATACCCTCTGGACGTAAATTCGTTGTCGTTTGCGCGACGGTACATCACGTAAAGATTCATTCCCGGACAGGCGATGAGACCGCGTTCCTTCGTCTTGCAGAGATGACGTTAGCCCCACCTTGATCTAACTTCCGCGATAGGCCGAAAGTTAATTGAGCACGCTGGCCACTCGTGGCGCCTTGATGGATTAGCCATCGCCGTAGGTGTATTTCATAGAAGCCTCCGCCAACCGCTTCGTGAGCGCGACGCGATGTTCTCGCGAAAGTATGAACTCTTCTCTGCACTGTTCTTCCAAGAAGTCGCGAAAGGCATCGGCCGAGACGCCCTGAAGTGCCGCCAAGCTGACCGAAAGGCCGTGCCGTTGCGCCACGAGTTGGCGACGCTTCTCGGCACGGATCGCGTCGTTGACCATTGTCCTATCGACCGACGTCATCGTTCCGAACAGGTCATCCTTGAGGGCGCCGGCCACCGTGTCCCAAAGCGGTGACGTCGGCCATCGTGAGCGGTTCCGGTCAGCGGGCGGTTTGCAGTGACGGATATCCTCGATCATGGTTCCGAAAACTGCGGAGCACATCTCTTGCAGGTCGCCCCAGCACGTTATCCGCCACGTATCCTTCAGATGCCGCTTGAAGGCTCGTGCCTCGACACGCCAAACACGGCTCGACCGTGGATCGGTGAAGTCCAATGGCGGATCGCCCTGTGCCTCCCGTGCCGCCTCCCAGATTTTGAACCACGCGACTTTGCGCTTGTCTATTGTGTCCGCACGCTTGTCGTAGACGATGACCTGACGCCCGGGATTCTTGCCGATGGTGACCGAGGTCGTTCGGCTCGAGTGTCCGGACGTCGAGATGCTTGTAATTTCATCATGGCTTCGTATGCCACATCGAGCGTGCATGACGAAATGACTGGGGTCGAGGACGAAGTCGGGGGCGAGGACATCCACGGCATAATCGACCCGCCCGATGCTCTCGCCGTTCGGGGCTCTCTCGACTTCGAGCGCGTCGAGGACCTTGTTGATGTAGTCGCGCGCCCAGCCGATGCCGTGAATCGCAAGTGGCAGCGCGCGGAAACTGACATGCACGCCCCAGGGATCGTTTCTATTGGGACGCTTGAATGCCCATAGAGCGCCAAGCTCCCCGTCTGTCTCACCGACGAACTGATAACCTCCCCGTTTCCCTTGTCCATGTACCTTGAACCAGACGTCGCCGCGGATAAGAACAGCGGGCGAGCCTGAATCCGCAACCTCTCTTTTGATTATGTCTAGCTCATTCGCCAGCCTGCTTGGGATGCGCGCTTGAATTGCAAGATCGAGAGCGTCAAAACCCCGATGAAGAATTTCCATTTTTCATTCCATGTATTTCTAGAGGGGGGTGCTACAGTGACCCCCCCATCGCACGATGGGTGCGGTCGGCCGGGCGCGACGCGCCCGCTACCTGAAGGCAGCGCGGCGCGCCCGCCCGCCCGCACCCTGCTAGCTTCCGCCAAGCCGAACCGGCTCTTCTTCGAGCCTTTCGAGCCACCGGAGAATGCTGGACTTGAGGTAGACAACCTTGTTGCCGTGCTTCACGCGCGGAGGGCCGATGCCCTCGGCGTGTCGACGGTCGAGGGTCCTGGCGCTGATACCGAGCAGGCGGGCAGCCTGCTGCTTGTTGAGGACGTCCCCAACAGGATTATGAAATGTCATTGCGTGCCGTCCGTTTGGGAGGCCTGACGCAATCGAAACACGTATGCGTCAGGCCTGATTCAGCCTAGGCATCCGTTTTCTCCATTCTTTCAAGTGTACTGCCGCTCGGGTCTGATTCACATTGCAGAGCGGCCCGTGCCCGCCCCAATTTCATCTCTTGATATGCCGCGGCTTGCTTCTGTCTGTCATCATCTTTGATACGGATGAAGAAGAGTGAGCGGCTTCCACTGAAGAATGCAAGCGATTTTTCGGATTGTCTTCGTTTGTCCGCGCCTGTCCAAGGCTGTCGCAGACAGCCTCTGCCGCCGCCGCCAACGGTACGTCGAACAGATGGGCGTAGCGGGCGGTCGTCTGCGGTTGCGTATGTCCAAGCATCGCTCCGATGATCGGCAAACTGACGCCCCGCGACACAAGTAGACTGGCAAATGTGTGCCGCAAATCATGCAAGCGGACGTCTTCAATCAGCGCGGTTCGGCTTACGCTGGCCCAGGTTTTCTTGATCGAGACGAAGGGCGCGCCGGTGTGGGACGGGAACACCCATTCGCTCGTCCCATAGGCTCTTCTGATCGACAGCAGTTGCGTGACCGCCGATGAAACCGGAACTCGATGCAGCTTGCGCTGCTTGGTCGTGGCCGCTGGCTTGGTCCAAATGCGCAGGTCATCGTCGAACTGATCCCATCGGGCACGGAACGCCTCACCGCATCGGCAGCCTGTGTAGATGAGAAAGCGCACGATATCGCACGACGTCTGTTCTGGATGCCGCTCGAGCGCCCTGAACAGCCTGTCGAGCTCGTCCTCAGTCAGAAACCGGTCACGCTTGTTCTCCGGATTCAGAGTGATGCCCACCGCCGGATTGCGCTCGATCCACTCCCACTTGATCGCCAGGTTGCAAGACTTACGCAGAAGGGCGATGACCCGATTGGCGAGCGTCGGCGTATCACGAGAAATCTGACGATGCATTGCATCAACATCTGCATAGCGGAGGTCGGCTAGCTTCATGCGCCCGATCTGCGGCAGAATTTTTCGACGCCACAGCGAGAGGTCTTCCTTTTGCCCCGACACGCTCTTCTTCGGAAGGTGATCTGTACAGTAGCGGTCGAACAGGTCCAGCACCGTTGGGGCGTTCCGGTCGGCCTCGCGCAGCCCAAGAGGGTCGATCCCAATATCTGCATCCCGCTTGAGCTCTGAGGCGCGAAGCCGGGCCGCCGCCACTGTCCAGTGGGGATAGGAACCGATGGTGATGCGGCGCTCCCGCCCGGCCACACGGTAACGCAAGATGAACGCCTTGTGTCCGCGCGGCGTGATACGGATGCCGAACCCGGTCAGCCGATCATCGTAGGTGACGACGTTTTTCCCCGGGTCCGGCGAGAGACCCTTTACGAAATTATCAGTGATGCGTTGTGTCCGCGAGGTGCCCGTACGCGGACACGAAGCCCCTGACATTCCCTGTCTCTCCATGTCTTGCCGTGTCATGTAAGTACCTGACAGGGAACAGGTTTATCAGGTTTTTCACTTTGCTTCCAGAGGCTTAGAATCACCTCAGAAGCCGCTTTTAATCAGTGGGTCGCAGGTTCGAATCCTGCACGGCTCACCACTTTCTGGAATAGGGTAGAGAGCTTAGCTCGGTATGCCGGGCGACGGGGGTTGCCGTCGAAGCGGATGTCCACCGAGTGACTGTGCCGGCACGGCCGTCGCACAGTTCTCGAATTTCAGCGGTGTCAGGCGGGTCCGCCCCCGACAACGCACGCTGGCTGACAGCTCTAGCTGACCATGCCCGTGCCGTTGCCAATGCAGCGTCAGACGCCCGCTTCGAGCTCGCGGTCCTGTCTGGGCGATCTGCCGAACTTGCGCGAATACTCTCGCGAAAACTGTGCCGAGCTTTCATAGCCGACCGAAAATGCAATCTCGGATATTTTTGCACGGCTCGCGCGCAAGTCGTCCCTCGCTTTCAGCAAGCGGAGGTCCTTTTGGTATTGGAGCGGGGATGTTCCGGTCACGGCCTTGAACTGCTCGAAGAACGCCGAGTTGCTCATCCCGATCCGTTGCGCCAGGTCGCCGACAACCATGGTGTCCGATAGGTTGGCCTGAATGTCCCGTGTCGCCAGAAAGATGCGGCTGGCGCTGCTTTCATGCCAGAGCAGTCTCTGAAGGCCCTGGGCATGTTGACCGATCAGAAGCCTCGCGTGGACTTCGCGGGATGTGATCGGCGCCAAAAGCTGCCGCGCCGCTTCATCCTCGCACTGCAGGAAATAGCGGTGAAGCGCATCCTCCAAACCAGGATCGGTTTCGCACAGGCAAATCGAGAAGGGGTCGGTCGACGGCGCGTTCAGCGCAGGTGCCACCGACGGGGCCAGGGACCTGAGAAGATCGAGATCGAGCGGAAAGACCAAAGCCGTATAGGGGTTTTCCGACGACGCCTGGGTGATCCGCGAGACCACGGGCAGGGTATGGCTGACGACAAGGGACTGCCCCGCGCGGACGGTCAATGTCCTGGTGGTGGACCCCACCTGTTTCGCACCCTGCAGGATCAGGCAGAGAAGGGGCCGATAGACGGTCGCGTTCAAGCCGGTGGTCCCGCGATGTCGCAGCAGATGGGTGCCGCTGTTCGCATGCTGCATGGCGCCCTCGACACACCCCGATTGATCGAGCAGCGCCGTGACATGCGCCAACAGATTCTGACTGGTCATGGCATTGGCCTCCAGTGTGGTGCCTAACGCTAGCATCTGCATGTTGTCCGCAATAACATAAATCGGCAGTTCTGGAGGATCAGGCAAGTATATTGGCCAAACAGGAAAGATCGGGGGCCTTGTTGCGACTAACGTGATCGTATCGCAACGGAGGACACCGACATGCAGATGGTCATGATCACCGGCATCGCAGGCGGCTTTGGAAAGCCGACCGCGCTCGCCCTTCTTGGGAAGGGCTACCAGGTTGCGGGAAGTGTGCGGAGTCGGCAGGGGAAGAACGCAGCCACCGTGGCCGAGCTTGAGGCCGCAGGCGCCGCCATCGTCGAGATGGACGTGACCGACACGGCCAGCACCGACCGCGGCATCTCGGAGGCCATCGAGCGTCTTGGCGGCCTCGACGTCTTGTTCAACAACGCCGGGATCGGCTCCTACGGCATACAGGAACTGATGTCGCCCGAGGATATGGCCGATGTCTTCGACGTGAACGTCATGGGTGTGCAGCGTGTCATGCGCGCAGCACTTCCTCACATGCGGGCGCAAGGGCGCGGCACGGTTCTATATACCTCCAGCCTGATCGGCAGGATCGCGACGCCGTTCTATGGCACCTACTCCGCATCGAAATGGGCGCTGGAAGCCATCGTCGAATGTTACCGGACCGAGTTGTCAGGCTTCGGGATCGAGTCCTGCCTCATCGAACCCGGTGCCATGCCGACCGCCTTCTTCGATGGGATGGTCGGGCCCAGCGACCCGACGCGGGAAGCGGCGTATGGCGCCTTCGCGGGTGTCCCGGCGCTGTCGGCCGCCGGTCTGGCCGAGATGCTGGACGCGACGCCCGCGCAACGCCCCGAGCGGATCGCAGAAGCGGTTGTGGCTCTTCTGGGCCAGCCGTTCGGGCAAAAGCCGTTCCGCACTGTCGTGGATCACGTCGGCGTCGGCCCGGAGATCGAGCGCTACAATGACGCGCTGCACGAGGTCACGCGCAATGTCATGGCCAGTTTTGGCATCGAAGACATGCTGAAGCTCAACGCCTGAAGGGGAACTCCATGAAAACCATACTGATCACCGGTGCCTCCTCGGGCATCGGCGCGGCCACCGCCAGGCACTTTCAGGCCCAGGGCTGGAACGTCGTCGCCACCATGAGGCGCCCCGACAGCGCGGGCGACCTTGCCGAGCTGGACAATGTCCGTGTGGCACGCATGGACGTGACCGATCCGGGCTCGATCAAGGATGCTGTGGCGGCAGGCATCGACCGGTTCGGCCGGATCGACGTCTTGCTGAACAACGCAGGCTACGGTGCCTATGGGGCGCTGGAGGCTTTCTCGATGGAGCGCATCCGTCGTCAGTTCGACACCAATGTCATCGGCCTGATGGAAGTCACCAAGGCCGTGCTGCCGCATATGCGGAAAAACCGCGCAGGCACGATCATCAATATCTCTTCCATCGGCGGCCAGATCACCTTCCCTCTGGGCACGCTCTACCATGGCACCAAGTTCGCGGTCGAAGGTCTGTCCGAAGCGCTTCACTACGAACTGGAACCGCTTGGCATCCGTGTCCGGATTGTCGAGCCCGGGATGATCAAGACGAACTTCGGCGGACGCTCTTTCGACTTCGCCATGGACGAGGACCTCCAGGACTATGCGCCGATGGCTGACGCCATGGGCCGGCTCTTCGGAAAACTGGCCTCGAACCCGTCATCCCCCGAGACGGTTGCCGACGTCATATGGGCCGCCGCCAACGAAACCGGAGACCGGCTCCGTTTCCGGGCAGGCGCGGATGCCGTGGACTTGCTGGACAGACGCAAGGCACAGGACGACGCCACCTTCATCGGCGGACTCAAGCAGCTGATGCAGGACTAAGGTTCGGCGACTTCGAAGCGACAGCAACGTCCGCTTTTGGAAAGCCGCACGGCAGCGAAAACGGACAGTCCAAAGGCCCGGTCACGGCCGAAAGCCGCGCGCGACGCTGCTCTTGCTTCACAGTTCGGAGCGTCTCAGGGCTGGGGTTGGAGTTCCCCCGGTTTCGTGGACGGTTATGCGCTAGGGTCAGGACCCATTGATCGGCAGGGTGTTCCTCTTAGCCTATGCGCTCGCCGCCGTCGTCATGTGCTGGCGATGAAGCCTGACCCTAGAGCACCTTGTGTGGGCCGTCGTTCGCAGGCGCGTCACGCCAACGCATCCCATTTCGATGGATGAAGACGATCCGGCTCACCGCACGCCGGTCGTGAACCCGCGGTCTGCCGTGGGACGTCGGGAGCGAGGGCCCAAGACGCACTCCGTGCGCATCGGACGGCCGGAAGAGGTCAGACATGATCACCGCTCGAATTTCGATCGGTGACTCACGCAGTTCTGCGGACATCGATGGGTCCTGAGACACGCGCGCGGTGGGCACGACGCTGCTGATCGTCGTGGGGCACCGCGATGTGTGCTGGAAAATGCCAGCTTGACTCAGTGTGCCGTTCCGAAAATAATGGAATCGCATTCCGCTGAATGGAATGACTGAGGCCCGGCACCGGGAAAACAGCGGGAAGTCCATTGATCGATCAGAACGCCTCACCGTTTTCAGGAGCATCCGTGTCCGGCGAACTCCAGCCGTTCGCAGACCTGGAAGGTGCGGGTCATCGCAGCTTCCGGGTCGAGGGCGGCTCCACCTGTATCGTCGGCTCCAGGTCCGCGGGTTCGGGTGTTACTTGCTACCCCGCCCGCACGGTCTGCCCGGAGACGGGTGCGCGCGACATGCAGCCGGCGGAGTTCGGGCCGCACGCCGTTCTGTACTCCTTCGCGACGGTCCATGTCTCCGTCACTCGCGACGTGCCCTACACGATCGGGTATATCGACTTCCCATCCGGGCTTCGCACACTCGCGCATGTCCGACGGCAGGGCGATGACCTGGCGTGCGATATGCCGGTCGTGCTGAAGTCGGACGCGACCTCGTGGTGGGTCGAGCCGGAGCGCAGCCGCACATGACCGACCGCGGCGTCATCGTCGGCGCGGGTATGATCCCGATGGGCAGGCACCGGTCGTCCAGCTATCCCGGCCTCGCCGTGCCCGCGGTCTTGGCGGCACTGAAATCCGCAGGTCTTGAACCCGGTGACGTGCAATCGGTGACCTGCGGCCACGCCTTCGGAGGAATGCTGACGGGCCAGCGCATCGTGAAGGATGTCGGCATCGGCGGCGTTCCGGTGATGAACGTCGACAACGCCTGTTCGGGCGGAGCCTCTGCGCTGCATCTTGCCTCCCGCGAGGTCGAGGAAGGGCGTGCGGATGTCGTTCTCGCCATCGGCGTCGACAAGCTCACGCAGTTCGGAGGAGGCACGCTGCCGCTGGTCGAAGAGGACCCGGAGGTCCGGGTCGGCATGGTCATGCCTGCGCTCTACGCCATGCGCGCCGAGCGGTTCCTCTTCGAGCGCGCCGAGACGCCGGACCTGCTCGCCCGGGTCTCCGTCAAGGCGCGGCGCCACGGCGCGGCGAACCCTTTCGCCCAATACCAGAAGGAAGTGACCGCCGAGGACGTATTGAACTCGCGCCCGATTGCCGGTCCGCTGACCCTGCTGCAATGCTGTCCAACCGGTGACGGTGCCGCTGCCGTCGTTGTGGTGAGCGAGGCGCGCCGTCGAGCGATGGGGGCTTCTGGAGCGGCGATCCGAGCCTCGGTCTTGCATTCGGGCAAGGCCACCACCGGATTTCGGGACATGCTTACACCCGAAATCACCGTCCACAGCGCAGCCGAGGCTTTTGCAGCGGCGGGCATGGCGCCATCGGACATGGATGTCGTTGAACTTCACGACGCTTTCTCGATCGCCGAGTTGGTCTACTACGAGGCGCTGGGTCTCTGCGGTCCCGGCGAGGCGGCGAGACTTCTGCGGGACGGCGTAACGGGTTACGGCGGCTCTGTGGTCGTGAATCCGTCTGGAGGACTCCTGGCAAAGGGACACCCGGTCGGGGCCTCCGGTGTCGCTCAGGCGGTCGAGGTCTACTGGCACCTCACCGGGCAGGCGGGCGCACGTCAGGTCGGCGGTGCGCGACGCGCGCTCACCCATGTCACCGGTGGAGGCATATCCGGCATGGATCACGGCGCCTGCACCGTCCACGTGCTGGAGGCGGTATCGTGAAGGACCAGCCGAAAGCGGGAACGGGCACGGCGCATCGTGTGATGAAACTCTTGTCGTTCCTCGCGGATGCCGACGGCCCGGTGTCTGTCAGCATGGCCGGAAACGCGCTGGGCCTGGCGCCTGCGACCACACACCGCCTGTTGAATCTCGCGGTCGAGGAGGGCTTTGCGACCTACAACGCGGACACGGCGACCTACGGTGTCGGGATGGAGTACTACCGCGTTGCCGCGCGCGTGACCGCGCGCGTCAGTCCTGCGGTTGTCGCCCGGAGCACCATCTCGGAACTGGCGGCACGCTACGACGAGACCGTCCTGTTCGGCCTCTATCTCAAGAAAGATGGCCGCATCGCCTTTATCGAGCGCGCCGACGGTCAGCGCAAACTTCTCTATCGCATCGACATGAACACGCCGCTCAGCCTTGTCTGGGGCGCCTCCGGAAAGGCCGCTCTCGCCTTTCTTCCCGAAGCGGACGTTGCGCGCATCCTTGAACGCGAAGGCCCGTCGCCAGCGACAGGGCAGACCCCGCCTGAGGCAACCGCGCTCTTTGCCGAACTCCGCCGGATACGGGAGAAAGGATACTGTGTAAGCCACGGTGAGAAACTCCCGGGTGCGCTGGGGATCGCGGCCCCGGTTTTCGGGCCTGGCGGCGTGCTCGGCACCCTTTGCATGACGATGCCGCGAGAACGGGCGCCCGAAGTGTCGACCGACGAGCTGGGTCGCGAGGTGGCGCAGGCGGCACGTGATCTGACCGACCGTTTCGAGGGACGGCGATCGTGAGCGATGCCGTTGCAACGCCACCGCTGGACGGACTTCGCGTTCTGGACCTGACGACGTTCTTGTCAGGGCCGTTCTGCACCCAGATCCTCGCGGATCTCGGCGCCGATGTCGTCAAGGTCGAGCCGCCGGATGGGGATTCCAGCCGTCACATCCCACCCTACTTTGTCGGCGATGACAGCGCATATTTCATGGCCAGCAACCGGTCGAAGCGGTCCGTAGCCGTCGACATGCGCTCGGTCGACGGGGTCGGGTTGGTCCGCAGATTGATCGCTCAGGCAGACGTGGTCGTCGAAAACTTCCGGCCCGGCGTGCCCGGTCGCCTGGGGCTCGACATCGCGGCACTCCGGGCCGAACATCCGGCACTGATCTGGGCGTCCATCACCGGCTTCGGTCTGACCGGCCCTTGGGCGAAACGACCGGCCTACGACATGATCGTCCAGGCGCTCTCGGGTGTCATGAGCCTGACCGGCGAGCCGGGAAGGCCCTCGGTCCGCATGGGTATTCCCGCTGGAGACACGGTCGCCGGCCTCTATGCGACGGTCGCGATCAATGCAGCTCTGGTTCAGCGGGGGGTGACGGGTCAGGGCCGGCATATCGATATCGGAATGCTCGACTGCCAGTTGGCGATGCTGTCCTATCAAAGCGCCTATGCCCTGATCGGCGGCGCGGTGCCCGGTCCGCAAGGCGCGCGCCATGACAGCATCCCGACCTATCGGACCTTCGTCGCGCGGGACGGCCGCCAGGTGGCGGTAACAGCCAACACGGACCGGATGTGGCAGGGGCTGTGTCGCGCGATCGAGCGCGAGGACTTGCTGGACGATCCACGTTTCTCCAACGGTCGGTCCCGCCTCGCCAACAAAGAGCCGCTCTGGGCCGAGCTTGAGCCCGCTTTCGATGCGCGCGATGCCCAGGACTGGACGGTCGTTCTGACCGAAAACGACGTCCCGAATGCGCTTGTGAAGTCTGTGCCCGAAGCGCTTGAGGACGCCAGGCGTGCGGGACGAGGCATGATCGTCGCCTGTGAAGATGGTGACGATGACAGCGTCGAGATGGTCGGCAGTCCGATCCGCATGGGGGCGGGCGTGCCCGTGCCCCCGCGTTTCCCGCCGCGTCTAGGCGCCGATGCGGAGGACGCACTTGCCGACTGGATCGGGATGGACGCCGACGCTGTAGCCGATCTGACGGAGCGGGGCGTTCTGTTGAAAAGGGCAGTGTCCCCGTGAATGAAGCCCTGCATCTCCGTGGCTTCGAGACCAGGTCCTGCCAGTGGGGCAAGGGTGCACGTTCCCTCATGTGTCTCCACCCCCTGGGCCAGAACGCGGACTTTCATGCCCGACTTGCATCGCATCTCGGGCCCGGTTGGTCCGTCCACGCCTTCGATCAGAGGGGGCATGGGGCGGCATCCCAGACGGCGGCGGACGACTTGCAACAGCTCGTGGACGATGCCGAGGCGTTTCTGGACCGTGTGGGCCCGCCCGCGCACCTTGCCGGCTTTTCGATGGGTGGCGCGGTCGCCGCTTTGCTGGCTGCCAGGCGGATATCGGGCATCGAGACCCTGACGCTGGTTGCGACGCCGGATCGCGGCCTGCCGGTCTTCGCCGAGCGGGCTTGCGCGC
The DNA here is from genome assembly GCA_004005435.1 of Rhodobacteraceae bacterium CCMM004. Classification (GTDB taxonomy): domain Bacteria; phylum Pseudomonadota; class Alphaproteobacteria; order Rhodobacterales; family Rhodobacteraceae; genus CCMM004. Next base: position 157,432 of record RZWH01000001.1, read on the forward strand.
TCGCGGCCGGATCGGTGGCGGCCGTGACCGAGCCGACCATTGCGCGGTGGTTCGGTCGGACCGAGGGCGATTCAGCCATCGCGGTCGCGCGAGAAGCGTTGTCAAAGCTGCGACCCGAAGGTTTCGACGCGGCTTGGCGGGCTCTTGCATCCTTCCAGGGTTACGCGCGGATCGCGCACGCGCTGCCGCCGACACTCTGTATCGCCTTTGCCGACGATCTGTCGACGCCGCCCGACGTCGCCGACCGGATCGCGGACTTGATCCGTGCGGCAGGAGGCGATGTGCGGCGGATCGACATCGCGGATGCCGGGCACATGGGCTTGCTCCAGAAACCGGCAGAGGTCGCCGCCGCTATCGCGGATTTCGTGGAGATGCGGGGATGAGCGGACTGGAAGGACGCATTGTCATCGTCACCGGCGGAGCCTCTGGCATCGGACGCGCAAGTGTCGAGCGTCTGGTCGCCGATGGCGCCACGGTCGGTGCCCTCGACCGTTCGACCGCGGTGCCCGAAGGTGCCGTGAGCCTGCCTGCCGATGTCACCGACGCGGTGGCGGTCACGCGTGCGATTGATGGCTTTTGCGCAAGGCATGGGCGTCTCGACGTCCTCGTCAACAACGCCGGCGTTGGCTTTGTCGGAGGGATCGAGGACGGGACCGAGGACGACTGGCGGCGGGTCTTCGACATCAACGTGTTCGGGCAGATGCGTGCCATGCGTGCGGCGCTGCCATGGCTGGAAAAGTCACAGACGCCAGCGGTCGTCGTGATGTCTTCATGCGCGGCGCTCAATGGCATCCCGGACCGCGTGCTCTACTCGGCGTCCAAGGGGGCGTGCCAGGCGATGATGCTGGCGCTGTCGGCGGATCTCGTCGGCCGAGGCATCGTGGTCAACGCCATCGCCCCGGGAACGGTCGATACCCCCTTCATGGGTGAGATCATCGCCAAAGCACCTGATCCCGACGCCCTGGAGAGGGAGTTCGCGGCGCGTCAGCCGACCGGCCGGATGATCCAACCGGCCGAGATAGGTCATGCGGTCGCCTATCTTGCCAACCCGGTCGCACGGTCGACGACGGGCGCCACGCTCGAGATCGACGGCGGCATGGGCACCATCAGACTGAAGCGTGGAAAGGACGTCATTGGATGAGCTCTACGGTCAGAATTACCCGAGTCTCGGATCGGAAACACAGGATCGTCGTGATTGACGGGCCGAACATGTCCAGCCTCGGAAACCGCTCGAAACAGGTTTACGGAGCAATTGCGTCACTCGATGACCTCAAGGCCTTTGTCACCGAGTTCGGCACCGAGCTTGGCGTCGAGATCGAGTGCTTCTCGTCGAACTATCAGGGCGCGATCCTGGAATTTATTCATGAAAGCGCCCACCGCGTCGACGCCTACATCATCAACCCGGCCGGGGCGACCACGATCGGCGAGGCGATCCGCCATGCGCTGCAGGATGCCGGGCGTCCGGTCATCGAAGTGCACTTCGCGAACATCTCGGCCGCCCCCGCCATGCCGCGCGGCCTCGACAGCGGAACTCTGACATCGAGCTTCACCCATTCTGCGACGGGCATGTGCATGGGGATGCGGCAATACAGCTACACCGGCGCAATTCTGGCGATGTGCCAAGCGCTCGACGACGAGACCTTTCTCGGCGGAGAGATCGACTGAGTGAGGCGGCGCCGGCCGACCCCCGTCGGCGCGCCAGCCAGAAGAGGGGGTCCCAACTGGGAGGATAGGATATGAAGACCTTACTGAAATTCACGTTCACGGCCGCGGCCATTGCCTTCGGCTCGTTCGGCGCTGTCGCGCAGGAGGCGAGGAACCTCACCTTCTCGACGATCATGGTGCCGGAAGACCCCATCGCCAAAGGTGCGCGCGTTTTTGCGGAACGTCTCGAAGAGCTGTCGGGCGGTCAACTGACGATGGACGTCTTCGACAGCGGGCAACTGTTTGCGCAGGGCGCGGGCGGCGATGCGTTGGCGCGCGGTCAAATCCAGCTCTCCGACACCGGCATGTCGAGCTTTTCCGAGCAGGTGCCGTATTCCGGCATGTTCATCTCGGCCTATATCTTTGAAAGCGTCGAGCACGCCGAGCGATTCTGGTCGAGCGACGTCGCAAAAGGTATATTCGACGAGATCGCAGAAAAAGCGAACGTGCGCATCCTGAACGGGATGGTCTATTACGGAACTCGGCAATTGTCGCTGACCGACAACGTCGATCGCACGGTCATGACCCCCGAAGATCTGGAAGGCGTCAAGCTGCGCATGGCGAACTATCCGGCATGGATCGCGCTCGGCGAGGCGCTCGGTGCCGACCCCACACCGGTTGCATTCAACGAAACCTATCTCGCAATGCAGACCGGCACGGTGGATGGGCAGGACAATGGCCTGACGGTGTCAAAGGCGATGGGATTTATCGAGCAGACCGCCCAACTGGTGCTGACCGATCATCTGGTCTGGAACCTGCACTACGCCATCAACGAGGACGTCTGGCAGTCCTTGTCCGATGACGAGAAAAACTGGGTGCAGACGGCAGCCGACGAGGCCCACGCCCATGCCACCGCTCTGATTAAAGAGGGTGAGCAAACCCTGCTGGACGAATTCGCGGCCATGGGTGTCGAGATCGTCCAGCCCGACAAGCAGGCGTTCATCGACCACGCGCGCGAATACTATGAGGCGCACCCAGAGATCACCGAAAAATGGGACATGGACATCCTACAGGCCATTCGGGACATGGCCGAGGGGTGATTGACCAAGCGCGCCCCGCATAAGGGGCGCGCTATTTTGCGAACGGAGACATCATGACGGGCCAGGTCAAAGATCGCGGGTTCGGAACTTTCAGGCTGGCTATCGACATTGTCGAGAAATACCTGCCGGCGCTTCTGTTGGCAGGAATTGTTCTTGTCTTTACGTTACAGATTATCTGCCGCTATTTCTTCCGCGCCCTTGCGTGGCCAGAAGAAATGGTCGGCTTCTTCTTCCTTTGGCTTGTTTGTTTCGGCGTCGGATATGCTGAGCGAAAGGACGGCCTTATACGCTTTGACATGATCCACGAACGCCTCTCGCCCCGGATGCAACGGATCACGGATGTCGTGGGCTATTCGATCCTCGTTTTCGCACTTGTCGCGCTGGTCTACCCCTCGATCCAATATATTTCCTACATGAACTTTCGCTCGTCCTTTGTCGTCCCTATCAAAATGAGCGTGGTCTACGCACCGTTCATGGTCCTGCTCTTTGCCCTCATCTCAAGGTATTCGCTGCGCGTCTGGAGCGACCTCAAAGCGCTCCGAAACGGCCCACCGTATCCGCCACGCGCTCATGAGGCCGGCGGCCCGGATGCGCTCCAAAAGGGGATCGAGCTTTGAGTCTCGCATTCTCGGTCTTTCTCGTTGCCTTTGTCGGCCTGTTCCTCATCAGGATGCCGATCGCGATCGCAATGCTCGCAGCCAGCGTCCTTTACTTCATGATCGAGCCCGGCCCGGTGGCCACGGTCGAGATGGTGACGACCCAGTTCGTCAGCCAGTTGCACGTCAAGTTCGTCATGATCGCCATACCCCTCTTCATCTTCGCCGCGCGTGTGATGAACGAGGGCGGTGTAACCGATCTGATCTTTAACTGGGCCCTGACGCTGGTCGGACGGTTCCGCGGAGGCATGGGACACGTGAATGTCGTCGCCTCGCTGATCTTTTCGGGCATGTCGGGTGCCGCCACCGCAGATGCCGCCGGATTGGGCCTGATGGAAATCCGCGCGATGCAGAAGCGTGGCTACGACGACGGCTTTGCCTGCGCGATTACCGCCGCATCTGCGACGATCGGGCCAATCTTTCCCCCGAGCATTCCAATGATCCTTTACGCCACATTGAGCGGCGCATCGGTGGGCGCATTGTTTCTTGGGGGGATCATTCCCGGTGTCCTGCTCGCCCTCTTTCTCATGGCCTACGTCGTATTCATTTCCAGACGCAGGAATTACCCGGCGGAAACGATTAAGATCACCGTGGCGCAATGGCTGTTGATGACGCTGCGCGCGCTACCGGCCCTCCTCACGCCGGTCATCCTCCTTGCGGGCATTTACGGTGGGATGTTTACACCGACGGAGGGCGGCGCAATCGCGGCCGTCTGGGCAGTCTTCGTCGGACTGGTCATCTATCGGACAATGGGTCTGTCGCGGCTTTTGGTCGTGTTGGTCGAGTCTGCCGAAATGACGGCGATCGTCGCGGTGAAAATCGGCGCAGCTTTTGCGTTTTCCTTCATCATTTCCTTTGAACAGATCTCTCAACACCTCACGGCGATCATGCTCGACTTTTCCAGTTCGAAACTGATGCTTCTTCTGCTGGTGAACGTCACCTTTCTGGTTCTCGGTATGGTGATCGACACGATGGTGCTTCTGATCGTATTCGTTCCGCTGGTCATCCCGATTGCCGTCGCCTTCGATATCGACCTGGTGCACTTCGGTGTGGTGCTGATCCTGAACATGATGATCGGCCTTTCGACCCCACCCGTGGGAGGCCTCCTGTTCATCACGTCGGCCGTGTCGGGCGTGCCGTTGTCAAAGATCATTCCCGAGATCCTGCCGATTATCGGGGTCATGATCCTGGTCCTCATCCTGATCACGCTCGTCCCGGCAATCGTCCTGTTCATTCCCGGTCTCAGCGCCATCTGACGGTAGGATACCCAATGCCCACAACGACGCTCGCCACACGGGTCGCCAAAGACCGTCATCGCCTTTGCTACGCGGATGGACGCCCTTTCTTTTATCTCGCGGATACCGCCTGGACGCTTTTTGGCGATCTCAGCAGCGAAGAAACAGATGACTTCTTCGCCGACCGTGCTGCAAAGGGCTTTACGGCGATTCAAGCCTGTGTCTTTCGGGACCTTTTCGAGCCGAACTCGCCGAACGTTGCCGGCGACAGGCCCTTCGCAACAGACGAGGACCTGCATGCGGTTCGAATGAACCCCGCGTGGATTGACCACGTCGTTCAAATGACGCGTAAGGCTGCGGAATACGGTCTTGTCATGGCGCTGTTGCCGACATGGGGCGACAAGTGGAACGCGCATTCCAACTCTGCCGGTCCGGTCGTCATGGACGCGGCGAAGGGTCGAGAGTACTGCCGGTTCCTGTCCGACGCACTCGGGGATTGTGAGAACGTGATCTGGGTGTTGGGCGGCGACAGTCCGATCCTGGAGCCGTCGCACGCCGAGACAATTCGAGACATGGCAGCGGGACTTCGGGACGGGGCGAGCGGTGAGCGGCTCATCACGTTTTACCCCAACGGGCTCGGATCGTCCGAGATCTTCCACAGTGAAGGCTGGCTGGATTTCAATGCTCTTCAAACCAGCCATTACAAGCCAAACGTGCCGGGCTACCTTTATGTCGAACGGCTTTTCAACGTCTCTCCGCCGAAACCCGCGATCGACATGGAGCCGAACTACGAGGCCGCGCGGATGTTCGTCTTTGGCACCCGGACGCCCCATCAAACCTTCGAACGGGGCGACAGCCCCTACTTGCCGCAGTTCTCCGCCTATGACGTGAGAAAGGCGTATTACCGAACCGTTCTGGCCGGTGCGGCCGGGTTCACCTATGGGCATGATTCGATCCGCCAGATTCTGCGGTCGGGCGACCGGCATCACGCCTGGGACGAGGGCGGGCTGCCGGACTGGAAAACCGCTCTTTCGGCGCCGGGGTCATCCCAACTCGCACTGCTCAAGGATCTGGTGACGGAGCTCGGTCATGATCGGCTCGTCCCGGCGCAACACCTGTTCGTGCCGTTCAGGCAGACGGACGCGTGGCCCGATCGAATGGCTATTGGATTGGACTTTGCCGGACAGTCCAATCTCGATCCTGCGTCCCACATCAGGATTGCGGCGGACCAGCTCAATCGTTGGCTCATTGCCTATACACCCGTGCGCAACATTTTGACGCTCGATACCTCTCAGCTTGCGGGGGCCCGACTTGAGGTGACGATTTTCGACCCTGAGACCGGAAAAACTGATCGCTGCTTCGAGATCGACCGGCGAGACACATTGAAACTTGTGCCCGACCGCGACCTGGACAGCCTCATCGTCATTAAGGTCGTTGGATGACGGGGTAGCATACTCCATCAAGGGCCGCGTCGGACTGTCGGATGAGGGCGCTGTGAGCGGCACCGATTATGGTGCGCGAGTATTGCATTTCGTCGTTTGTCCCCACGGACCCGACCAGCCCACCACTTTCCATTCGCGATGCTTCCGGCCAAATCCACAGAGCAACAGCGGATATGATCTGCCCTGATCGGGTCTTCGTGCGCCACATCGGCGACGTGGACGTCCACACCGCGGTTGCCCATGTCGCGGCGGGCGCCATCGCTCAAATCCGACGGGTTTCAGCCAGGATCGTGGGACCGGCGATGGATCAGGCGCCCCCGCGATCTTTGCGTGCGCGGTTCAAGAGCCATGCCTCCACCCGCTCCTGATCTGCGTTTTGTGGCGAGGCTTGGGATCGCCGCATGAAGTAGAAAAAGTCGCGGTCGATGGTTTGCGAGGACAGTGCGATCAAGTTGCCCCGCTCCAGATCATCCCGCACAAGCGCGAGCCGGCACACCGCAACACCGGCGCCAGCAAGGGCGGCCGCCCGGATCAGGCTGGACTCTTCGATAGAGATACGCGGCGCACGCGCTGTCTCGGTATCGGGAAGCTCTGACACCTGGTGCCACGTCCGCCAAAGCCTGGAGTCCTCGTCGTGGATCCGCCTCGCGCTGCGCAGAACCTGATCGGGATCCCCACCATGTTCAGCCAACACCGACGGTGCGCAGACCGGGGCCGCATCGCCACGAAACAACAACCGGTCCCCGTGCGTCAGCCGCGACCGATTTGCAAATGAAATGATCAGGCTGGGCGGCAACCGTGCCGGCCGGTCGAACAAGGCGAGCCCGAGGTGAACGCTGACCTCGGGCATGTCGCGCACGAGATCGACCAAGACGGTGGTCAGCCAGGTCTGCGCGAGCATCGGGATCGCGCCGATGCTGACAACCTGGCGGCTGCGGATCGGCAGGCGGTCCACCTCGTGGCGGATCGAATTGAATGCCTGGCGCGTCGTTTCGGCCAGGCTCATTCCTGCTGCCGTCAACTCCGTGCGCCGCCCCTTCCGGACGAAAAGCGGCGTCGGGCTCCAATCCTGAAGGATCGACACCTGATGGCTGACCGCCGAATGCGACACGTTCAGGTGCCGCGCCGCCATGCTGATCGAGCCCATCTCACGGATGGCTTCAAGAGCTCTCAGGGCTGTCAGCGGAGGCAGTCGGGTTATGGGATCCATCGGTTCGTCACTTAATCTAACGCAATGTCTAAATTATTTGCTTTTTTAATCAAAAATTCTAACAGATCATAGGGGCAATGGAGCAGAGGAGCGTTTTTCTTGTCAGCCAGCCGATTCAGCCTCGCCTTGGGTCAGATGACGTCCGGTGCGGACTATGACAGCAATATCGCTGTGCTCGACAGCATGGCCGCCGATGCAGAGGCGGCCGGGTGCCATGTGCTGGCATTGCCCGAGGCAGCGGGCCTCATGCAGCGGGATTTTGCATCGGCCACGGGCATCGTCCGCCCTCGCGAGCAGGACGCCTGGTCCAGTGCCTGTGCCAGGCTGGCGCGGCAGCACGCTCTGTGGGTCCACAGTGGGTCGTCGCCTGTCCTCGGGTCAAACGGGAAGTTCCGAAACGAAGGCGGGGTGTTCGATCCGCAGGGGCAAGAGCTGGCCCGCTATGGCAAGATCCATCTTTTCGACGTCGACCTGCCGGGTGCGGCGCCGATCCGAGAGTCGGACCGTTACGAGCCCGGCTCCCGGGGCACGGTTCTGGACACGCCCTTGGGCCGATGGGGGTTGACCATCTGCTACGACCTGCGGTTTCCCGCCCTTTTTCGCGATTATGCCAAGCTTGGCGCAGAGGTCATCTTCGTCCCTTCCGCCTTCGCGATAGAGACCGGGCGCGCGCACTGGGAGACCCTGCTGCGCGCACGCGCCATCGAAAACGGCGTGTGGATCGTTGCTGCCGCTCAAACCGGCAGCCACGCGGACGGGCGGCATACGTGGGGCCATTCCCTGGTCGTCGACCCGTGGGGCGACATCGTGCTGGATATGGGGCGCGACGAGACCGGTATCGCCGTTGTCGAGATCGATCTTGCGAAGGTCCGGACCGCGCGCGCGCAGGTTCCGGCGCTCCACAATGAACGCCCTTACGAAATTGACCTCATCCCGGAAAAGAACCTGGCAGTGACGTGACCATCGGCCTGCCCAATGCGGAGGACCAGCATGACCAACACACCGAGAACGGGGAAGAGTTCCCCTATTGCCACTGTCTGCGCGACCGCGCTTGCCCTGACGCTCTCGGCACCCGCAGCGCTTGCGGGGCCGGACGATGACACCTTGCGGATCGCGTGGGGGGCGACCGGGCCGATCGACAATCTGGATGCCTATTTCAACACCAATCGAACGGGCATCTGGTTCGCACGCAACGTGTGGGACACGCTGGTCTTCCGCGACCTCGAAAACAGCAGCTACGAGCCGCTCTTGGCCACTTCGTGGACCTTTCCGGACGACAAGACCATGGATCTCACCCTCCGTGAGGGCGTGGTTTTTCACAACGGCGAGCCGTTCAACGCCGATGACGTGGTGTTCACACTCAACTTTATCGCTGACCCCGACAACGGTGTCCTGACACGCAACAATGTCGACTGGATCGAGCGTGCGGAACGCACCGGAGACTATTCCGTCCGGATCCATATGACACGGCCCATGCCGCAGATCTTCGAGCTGCTCTCCGGGCCGATTGTGATCTATCCGGATGACTACTACGCAGAGGTCGGACCGTCGGGCATGAACGAGATGCCGGTTGGCACAGGTCCCTATCGGGTGACCGAAGTGGTCCCGGCCGAGCGCTACACGCTGGAACGCAATGCCGACTACACTTGGGGCAGCCCGAAGGGCGAAGCCTCCATCGGCACGCTCGAAGTCCGCGAGATCGCCGATGTTCAGACACAGGTTGCGGAACTGTTGGGCGGCGGGATCGACTTCACTGCCGATATCTCGTCCGATCAGTTGGAACAGATCATCGGCCTGCCGGGCTTTGACGGGGCACAATCCGAAACCATGCGGATTTCCTACCTGGGCTTCGATGCGGCCGGCCGGTCGGAGTTCGAGCCGGTCCAGGATGTCCGGGTGCGCGAGGCGATCGCCCGGGCCGTCAACCGCGCCGCGATCTCCGAGAACCTGGTGCGTGGCGACAGCCGCGTTGTGAACACACCGTGTTTCCCCACGCAGTTCGGGTGCGATCAGAGCGCGGCTACGGTTTGGGAATATGACCCGGACGCCGCACGCGCGCTGCTGGCCGACGCCGGGTATCCCGACGGTTTCTCCATCGACCTCTACAGCTACCGCTCGCCCGCGTGGAGCGAGGCGATCATCGCCGATCTCGCCGAAATCGGCATCGACGCGAAGCTCAACCACATGGGCTATTTCGCGCTGCGGGATCTTCAGCATGAAGGCAAGACGCCGCTCTACCTGATGGACTGGGGCTCGTTCTCGATCAACGACATGTCCGCAATTACCAGCCGCTTCTTCACTCTGGGCCCTGACGATTTCGCACGGGACGACGAACTGGCGGCCTGGCTCGACACTGGCGACAATGCCTCCGACCCGGACAAGCGGCGTGCGGCCTATGCCGACGCTATCGGGCGGATCACCAGCGAGATCTACTGGCTGCCGATGTTCAGCCATGTCCGCAGCTACGCCTATGTCGACGGCTTGAACTTCAAAGGGTTCGTGGACGAGATCCCGCGTTTCTACGCCTATAGCTGGAACTGACCCCTCGCGCGGACCCACCGGATGGCCGGAACTCCCGGCCATCCCTTCAACGGGACATCACACTCCGAAATGCTTCGCTTCACGGTTATCAGACTGGGCCTCGCGCTCCTGACGCTCGTCACCGTGTCGCTGGTGGCGTTCTTCATGACATGGGTGGCCGGCGATCCGGCCATCGCGATCGCGGGCGATACCGCATCCGCCGAGGACATCGCCGCCGTGAGGGACCACTACGGCCTCGATCGACCTTTGGGTGTCCAGTATGTCGACTGGGCCAGCCGCGCTCTGCGAGGCGATTTCGGCATGTCCTTTCACTTCGACCGTCCGGTCGCCGACATGCTGGCCGATCGGCTGCCCGTGACCCTGCGCCTCGCCCTGAGTTCGATCCTGTTCGCGATCTGCATCGCGATTCCGCTGGGGGTTCTGGCCGCGGTGTACAACAACACGATCATAGATCGCGCCGCGTTGACGTTCGCCATCCTCGGCCAGGCGATCCCGACATTCTGGTTTGCGCTCATGATGATGATCTTTTTCGGGATCACCTTGCGATGGCTGCCGATCTCGGGCGGCGGCAGCTGGAAGCACTACGTGATGCCGACAATCGCTTTGGGATATTTCGCGATGCCGGTTCTGATGCGCCTGACGCGTGCGGGAATGCTTGAGGCGCTGGACTCCGACTACATCCGCACGGCGCGCGCCTATGGGCTGCCCGCGCGATCCGTTCTGTTTCGCCACGCACTGCGCAACGCGATCCTGCCGGTCGTTGCACTGGCCGCGGTGCAGTTCGGCTTCATGCTGGGCGGTTCGATCGTAATCGAAACGGTGTTTTCCCTGCCGGGGATCGGTTGGCTTGGATACGATGCCATCCTGCGCGGCGACCTGCCCGTCGTGCAGGCCATCCTTCTGCTGGTGGCGAGTTTCTATGTCGTGCTGACCTTTCTGTCGGACCTTCTGAATGCGGCGATCGACCCTCGATTGCGGCGGGTGCGCGTCGGATGATCGACGAACAGGACACGCCTCGCGCAGCAGCACCCGGTCGCGTCGTCCTGCGCCGAATGCTGAGACATGGCAGCTTCACGATCGGCGCGACTCTTCTCGGCGTGATCATTCTGATCGCGATCTTCGCGCCGCTCATCGCGCCGCATGATCCCTATGCCACTGACCTGACAAACCGCCTGTTGCCGCCCTTCTGGCACGACGATAGCGATCCGGCCCACCTCTTGGGCACAGATCGCGTCGGACGCGATTACCTGTCGCGTGTGATGTATGGGGCGCAGGTCTCGCTGGTGATCGGGTTCTTGACCGTCATCATCTCTTGCGTGATCGGATCACTCATCGGGGTTGCGGCAGGATATTTCGGCGGTCCTGTCGACGCGCTCGTCACATACATCCTGACCACACGCCTGTCCCTTCCGCTGTTCCTGGTCGCTCTGGCAATCGTCGCGCTTTCCGGTTCGTCGCTGACCACGGTGATCTTGGTGCTCGGATTTTTCCTCTGGGACCAGTTCGCGGTGGTGACACGCTCGGTCACGCAGCAACTGCGGTCTCAGGATTACGTAAAGGCCGCCCGCGCAATGGGCGCCTCGCATCGCCGCATCATCTTTCGCGAGCTTCTGCCGAACCTGAGGGAACCGCTGCTGGTCGTGGCAACAGTCGAAATGGCGAATGCCATCATCCTCGAAGCGTCGCTGTCCTTTCTCGGGTTCGGAGTTCAGGCGCCACTTCCGTCCTGGGGCCTGATGCTATCGGACGCGCGCGAGTTCATGTTCTTCGACCCTTGGCTGATGGCGATCCCGGGCTGCGCGCTGTTCGTCCTGTTGCTGGCGATCAACTTCACCGGCGATGGCCTGCGCGACGTGACCGGACGGGGAGCCTCGCTTTGACCGGGCAAGAGACGGTGCTGAGTGTGCGCGATCTGTCGGTGCGCCTGCCACGCGACGGCACCGACATCCAGGCTGTGCGCAACGTCTCGTTCGACCTGCGGCAGGGAGAGATGCTGGGCATCGCGGGCGAGTCGGGTTCGGGCAAGTCGATGACTCTCATGGCCATCCTGGGTCTTCTGCCGCGACGCGCGCATCGGGAGGCCGAATCGATCCATTTCGCGGGTCAGCGGATCGACACGCTGGGACCGGCGGCGATGCGCTCTTTGATGGCGACAGGCATTGCGACGATATTTCAGGACCCGATGACCTGTCTCAATCCGGTCATGACCGTGGGATCGCTTCTGGAAGAGGTCTACCTGACCCACTTCGGCGGAGCGCGACGTGTGGCGCGGGATAGGGCGGTCGACATGCTGGAGCGGGTCGGCATTCCCGAGGCGCGGAAACGTCTAAACCAGTATCCCCATGAGCTTTCGGGCGGGCTTCGCCAGAGGGTGATGATCGCAATGGCGCTGATCTGCGAGCCGAAGGTGCTGTTTGCGGACGAGCCAACTACGGCGCTCGACGTCACCGTGCAAAAGGGGATCCTTGACCTGATCCTGGAGTTGCGGCGCGACATCGGCTTGGCGGTCGTCTTTGTGTCCCACGATCTGGGCGTCATCTACAATGCCTGCGATCGGGTTGCCGTGATGTACGGTGGCGAGATCGTGGAGACCGGGCCGGTCGGAGAGATCCTGAGCGCGCCCACTCATCCGTATACCGCTGCGCTGATCCGCTGCATCCCGCGCATCGAAAGCGGGCCGCGCGGTCGGCTTTCGCCAATTCCAGGACAGGTCAAGGTCATGTCCGGTGACTTGCAAGGGTGCCAGTTCCGTGAACGCTGCCCGATCGCCATCGACAGTTGCGCCACTCAAACCCCACCGCTGGTGAAAGCCGGGCCGGACCGTTGGGTTCGATGCCCCGTCCGCACCGATGGCACCGTCCCGGAGCTTCATCCATGATCGCTGATCCGATCTTGGCGGCGACCAACCTGTCGCGTGCCTTTCGGCTGAGGAGCGGGCTGTTCGCCCAAGCGCAGAGCATTCAGGCGCTGGACGGCGTATCGGTCACGATCGCGGCTGGTGAGGCCGTGGGGCTGGCGGGGGAATCTGGCAGCGGGAAGTCGACACTGGCCGCAATTCTTCTTGGGCTGGACCGGCCCGATGCGGGCAACATCCAACTCGCTGGCCGCGACATCGTCGAGTATGGCCGCCTTGCAAGGGCGCGCATGATCCAGCCGGTGTTCCAAGACCCCTATTCCTCACTCAACCCGCGGCATCGGATCCATGACATCATCGCCGCGCCGCTCGTGATCCACAGCTTGGCGACGGGCGGAGTGCTGAGTCAAAAGGTTCAGTCGATAGCCGATCTCGTGGGACTTGGCCGATCGATGCTGCAACGGTATCCGCATGAGCTCTCCGGCGGGCAACGCCAGCGTGTGGCGATTGCCCGGGCGCTGATCCTCGAACCCCGTATCGTGATCTGCGATGAGCCGACCTCGGCGCTCGACGTCTCGGTCCAAGCGCAGATCCTCAACCTCTTGTCAGACCTCCAGTCCGAACTTGGTTTGAGTTACCTGCTGATCAGCCACGACCTCGCCGTCGTCAGCCAGCTTTGCACCCGGGCTATAATCATGCGCGAGGGCAAATTGGTCGAAGAGGGCAGCGTCGACCGCGTGTTCGGCCAGCCGCAGGAGGCCTACACCGCCCGACTGCGGGACGCCGTTTTGGAGGTGCCGAGCCATGGATGACCCGTCGGCGATCGCCCAATCGAAGGTGCCACGCATGACCCGCCCGGTCCTTGCGGCCCTCGCATTCCAGCTTGACGGCAGACCCGACTGGATGGGCCAAGCGCTCTGCGGCGATATTCTGGACGAAGCCGTTCGCCGCGGCGGTTTCATGGCCGTGTCGCGCCACACCACCTTTCGCGGAAACCGAACAAGGCAGGACCTCCATGCCTTGGGCGCGAACGCGGTGATCTCGGGAACGACATCGCGCACGGCGCTGTCGGTCACCCTGGACCGGCAGGATACAGCGCCAGAGACGCTCACCTTGCCGGTTGAGGCGCTCGGCACCTTGCGCGACACCGCAGACCGCGTGGCGGACTGGGTGATCGAGCGGCTCGGCGGACCGCTTCCCCTGCCCGAACCTGAACAGCCGAGCGCGCGTCCCGAAATCGACCCCAAAACGCACGCCGCCGTCCTTGAGGCATTGGAGCGCCTTTGGACCTTTACGCCCGATGGCAACGCAGCCGCCCTCAGTCTTGTGACCGACGCCGCCGAGCGTGACCCAACAGCGCCAGCGCCGCAGGCGTTGCGCGCGATGCTGCTGACCCGTGCGTATCGCAGCGGCTGGCTGCGCGACCGTGATGTCGTTCTGCGCCAGGTCGAAACCGCGCTTGGGGCGGCTTATGACACCTGGTCAGGCGAGCCGGTGCTCTGTTGGACAACGGCCTTTGCCGAGGCGATGCTGCGGCGGCGGTATCCGGTGGCGGCGAAACTGACCCGGTGCGCAGTAGAGATGCAACCGCACCACAGCCCTGCCTTGACCTGGGGCGCACTGTTTCTGACCTATGACCTCGACTTCGACGGGGCCGAGGCACTCGCGCAAAGTGCGATGCGGTGGAGCCCCGACGACCCCATGCTCATCACCCAAGGCTTCGCTGGGGCGCTGGCCGCGATCCACGCGGGTCGGGACCACGCGGCTCTGGCGTTCAGCGATCTGGTGCTCAGCCGCAATCCCAAGATGATCAATGTGCTACGGATCCGCGCGGCTGCACTGTTCAATATCGGCGAAGCCTCCGCCGCCCGCGCGGTTATGCAGCAGATCCTGGCGATCGACCCCGCCGAAACCCGCACGCTGATCGAGCGGGTCAATCCTCTGCGGGAATGGCCCGGATTTGGACGATATCTTGCCGGCCTCAGAGGGGCCGGGATGCCGCTGGGGCACGCGCCATGAGCGTGCCATCGTTAGCCGCCGTGGCGGCACGGTGGAAAACCGGAAACACGCTCGGATGATCGTGATCTATGGCTGCTACCGGTCTCGCGCGACGCGGAACATCTGGCTGTTGGAGGAAATCGGCCACCCCTGGCGGCTGGAACGAGTGGTTCAACACTACCGCGTTGCGGCGAGCGCCCGAGAGAACGGCATTGTGCACACGCGCAGCGCGGCGTTTCTGGCGCGGTTTCCGGCCGGGACCATCCCGGTGATGCAGGACGGCGATGTTTGGCTATCCGAAAGCCTCGCCATCAACCATTACGTGACCCGGAACTACGGCGGCGCGTTCGCACACCACTCCGATGCTGAAGACGCGACATCCATGCAATGGACCTTGTTCGGCGCAACGTCGGTCGAACCGTCGGCCCTGGCGCTGTCGGTCCTGTCACAGGCAGCCACTCCCGACGCCACCGAGATCGACGCGCATGAGCGCAGGTTGGATCGGCCCCTACGCGTGTTGGAAACCGTTTTGGAAAGGGGGGATTGGCTTGTGGGCGACCGCTTTGGGGTTGCGGACATCAACATGGCCGAGATCCTGCGATTTGCCGCGTCGCGCCCTGACATGCTTAGCCGCTTCCCAGCCACCGCTGCTTGGCTGGCCAAGTGCCAGGGTCGCCCTGCCTTTCAGCGCATGTGGGCCTTGCGCAGTTCCGAACCCGCCGAGATTGCGGCACGAACATCTTGATCAGACCTTGGATGGAGGACGATATGAGTATTGAACGGATCGGCGCCGGCACAAGAATGAGCCGCATCGTCAAACACAATGGAACGGCATATCTGAGCGGTCAGGTGGCCAAGGGCGACAGCGTGGCCGATCAGACGCGCAAATGCCTGGAGAAGGTGGATGCGCTTCTGGCCGAAGCCGGATCGTCGCGCGAACACATGCTGCAGGCGATCATCTGGTTGGACGATATGAGCGATTTCGGCGAAATGAATGCCGTCTGGGACGAGTGGGTGCCGCAGGCGCACGAACCTGCGCGCGCCTGCGGGCAGGCGCATCTGGCCAGTCCCGATCTCAAGGTCGAGATAATCGTGACGGCGGCCGTAATCCCCTCTGAGTGACGTCGCCGAGCCCTCGCGGCGTCTCCGTCGCGAGGGCCCGAGAACGACCGGTGTTGACCATGCGCGGCTCAAGTCATCGAAGACGGCCAGCACGGGGGACCTGCGCCCGTCGGTGAAGGCGTCTGAGGTGAAGCTCAGGCCCGATTTTCATTGGGGCGTGCCCGCGCCACCATCTACCGACGCGTCTCGCAGTCACGCTTGCGGACGCCGTGCCGTTCCAGCGTGACGTGCACACGCCGGTAGCCGAACCGGCGCGCCGCTGCAACGCCGCCGCCCTGCGACGTCACGGTCCCCGTGATCGGCTCTTCGCTGAACCGTGATCCCTGCACTCCGCCCGTCCCCTTCGTCAGCACGACCCCTCCGTCAAGATGAAAGAGGAAACCTATCTCAGGTCAGGATCCGGCAACGCACGATCACTGGGCCAATCCCGCAAGCACAGAGCGGACATTGGCCGCATCGCGGAACATCTCAAAAGAGGGCTCATCGCAGGCATTTGCGGCGCCAAGAGCGGGGCCCGCTGTCGAGCGAGGCGATGATGACTTCCAGCGATCATGACCCTGGGAAAGTGGATGACAGGGTTTCGCGGTCGCAGTCTAGCTCAGCCCGCGTCGGTACACCTGTCGGAGATGCGCCAGAACTCGCGGCGAGGAAACTGCGACGAGATGCGAGGTGGCTGCGTCGCGAACCCCGGTGAGATCGATCGCATCGAACCCGTCCGGCAATGAGCCCGGTGTGTTGCCCACGCGTGCGCCCGTTTGCGCTAACCCGCCGGAGATCCGCAGCGCGGGATCGTCTTCGGCCAGCACGACGACCGCTTGCGCTGGAAGTTGACCGAGGTCTCGGACCTGTTCGCGGAAGACATCGGGATCGATGTCGGGTTGGAGGAACAGCAGACCGTCGGCGATGTCGCTGACCACGACACCCTGCGCGGCAAGCCGGGTCAGGCTTTCCATGACCAGGAAAACCCCAAGCGAATGCGCAACGATCAGGATATCGCCCGACCATTGGCGGCGCAGGGCAAGCAGCATATCAGCAAGCGGTCGCCGCGCGTGAAGCACGCTGTCACGGTCATGGATGTAGCCGCGGCCGCTTGCGGCGGACGGCCAGACAAAGCTGACCTGCGGCCCGTTCATGCCGATATCCTCGGCCATCTGGGTGTGACGGTAGACCGCTTCGGCCGCGGTGTTATTGTAACCATGGATCCACAGGACGAGCGGTTCTCGGTCCACAGCGCCAAGGTCTGGGACCCCGCCCAGAGAGAACATCCGCTCCGTCCCGAAGGCGGAGGCCCCCGAGACCGGAACAGTCCCTATCGTGCGATGCAAAGGCACCGAAACGTGGACCTCATACCACCGCAGATCGTCGCCGCGCGATGCACGCCCGAGGTCCTGCCGGTTCGTGGCCATGAACACCCGGCGTGGCGTGGATGCGGCATTCGATGACCCGGGCATGAAAACACCACGAGCCGCACAGCCGGTCAGTCCGACCGCCCCGAGACCGATCAGAGTTTCACGACGGCCGATCATTCCGTCGGTAGCTCTTTGCCGTCCGGTTCCGTCATCGACGTCCGGCTTGCGCGCCATTTGTCCAGGCTTGCCCAGTCAAAATAGATCGCAAGCGCGGCGGGCAGTACGAAGATCGTCAGAAAGGTTGAGGACAGAAGGCCAAAGGCCACCGCAGTCACAAGCGGCACCATCGTTTGCGCCTGTGGCGACGTCTCGAAGATGATTGGGAGGAGGCCCACGAAGGTCGTTGTGAAACTCAGCAGCACCGGCCGGAACCGATGCCGCACGGCTTCGATCGCGCCCGTCGCTGCGCTGTCCTCGCTTTCCATCTCGAAGAAGGCCACGAAGAGGATCGCGTTGTTGACGACGATACCGGCGAGCGAGGCAAAACCCACGAAACTCGGCATAGCCAGATCGATTCCGACGGCGAGGTGCCCGAAGACAACGCCGATGATCGCAAAGGGGATCGACAGCATCACGACAAGCGGCAGGCTGTAGCTGTGGAACTGGTAGGCGAGGATCAGGTAGACGCCGATGAGCCCGATCAGCAGCGCCACGACAATGGAGCTTTGCGTTTCCTGCTGCGCCTCGGTTGCACCGCCGATGCCGACGATCACGCCCGGAAACTCCGCCTCGATCTCTGGTGCGTAGACGGACCGGACCTCTTCTGAGATCGCGGTCGAGGTTGTCGCCGCGCGGTCGATCTGTCCGACGATGCGGGCGATGGCCGCTCCGCTCTGACGGGTGATCTGTGCATAGCCGTCCACCACCGACAGGTCCGCCACCTGCGACAGCTTCGTGACTGCACCGCCGGGCATGATGATCGGATAGCTTTCAAGATCGGCGAGGGTCTGCACCGTGTCGCCCAGTTCGACCCTGACGGACAGCTCGCTGAAACCCTCCGTGAACCTGTCGGTCTCGTTGCCCGAGAAGGCGGCGCGCAACTGCCCGCTCAGGTTTTGGGGCGTCAGACCGGTGCTGGCGCCGAATGGACTGAGAGCGATTTCGACCTGCGCCTGACCACCCGAGAAGTCCTGATAAGCGCCTGTCACGTCGGGCCGGGCAACGAGGCGCGCATGCAGCGCGGCACTGGCCGCTTCCAGTTGCGCCAAATCGCGGGACGACAACTGCACGTCGAGGTCCGACCCCCCGGGCGTGGCGGAGGTCTGGACAAAGCTCGACTGGGCCATATCGGGGATCGGGCCAGTCCCCGCCTCCCACATCGCGGCCACGCGGTCGGCCTCGACATTGCGCAACGCCGAGGGCAGGAGATCGACGGTGATGGTCGCCGTGTGCGGTCCGTTGTTCCTCACATCCGTGTTGGTCGCGAAACGAACCAGAACTTGCTCGACCAGAGGTGCACCGCCCTCGGTCCCGGGCGTGAGATCTGCGTTCAAGTCGTCAAGCGCTGCGAGCGCGCGTTCGACCACGGCTTCGGTGCGTTCCAGGGGCGTGCCGGGGTCGAGCGCGAGCCGCGCCTCGACAGTGTCGCCTTCGGTGGTCGGAAAACCGATTACCTTGACGGTGCCGGCAGCGATCACGCCAACCGTCGCGATCAGGGCAGCAACTGTCAGGCCGAGCGTCAGATAGCGCCAGTCGACAAGCACCGAGACGATGGGAACCACGACACGGTCGGCCGTCCAGCGGATCGCGCGCGGGGCCAGCCGTCGTTCCTGTCGCGCCCGGTCGGGTGTGACGTGGCTCAGGTGATTGGGCAGAACGAGAAAGGCCTCAACGACGCTCACACCGAGCACCACGAGGAGCACGACCGGCACGACCTCGAGGATCGAGCCGATTTCGCCGGACAGGAACATCAGCGGCGTGAAAACGCAGGCCGTCGTCAGGAATGACGACAGGACGCCGGGGGCAACCTCGCCCGCGCCGCGAATGGCTGCATCCTTCGGGCCGACACGGCCCCGCCATTTGTCGATATTGTCGGCGATCACGATGCTGTCGTCCATGATCAGACCGACGGCCATGAGCATGGCGATGAGCGAGATCATGTTGATCGTCACCCCGAGCGAATTGAGGATGAAAAACCCGCCGAGAAAACTGATCGGCAGGGCCGCGGCGATCCAGAAAGCCTCGCGAAAGCTAAAGACCGCCGCCATGACAATCAGAACAAGGACGAGCCCGATACCGGTGTTTTCCACGACGATGCGGATGCGGTCGAGGATGTTCTCGGTGGCGTCGTTCACCACCGTGATGTCGAACGGATCTGGCAAAGCCGCTTCCTCGCGGTCGATGACCGCCTGTACTGCCGCGAAGGCCTCGATGGCGTCGGCGGCGGGTGTCTTGAAAATCGCGATGGTGGCGGAACGTGCCCCGTCGATGAAGGATTGCAGCTCTGGCGTCGAAGGAACGAGGCGGACCTCGGCCAGATCGCGCAGGCGGACGAACCCGCCATTCTCTGCCTCGCGCACGACGAGCTCTTCCAGCGTCTCGATCGACCGGCTTACGCCCTGATAGCGCAGTGTCAGATCCTGGTCCGCCGTTCGCGCGGTCCCCAGGGGTTGATTGAACGAGCGCGCGTTGACGGCATCCGTGACGTCCCGCGCCGACAGCCCGTAGCGGCGGAGCGCGAGCTGATCGAGCGCGATCATCACCTCGCGCTCGCTGATGCCGCCGACGGTCGCATCCGCGACAAGCGGGAAGGCGGCCAGCTCTGAGGCCAGTCGGTCGGCGTAGCGCAGAAGCCCTTCCCGCTGGTCAATTCCAGAGATGGCGAGAAGGGCGATTTGCTCTTCGCCCCCGGCAATCGCGACAGTTGGCTCCTCCGCATCCGACGGGAGGTCGGAGAGCGCCTGCACCTCCGACAGCGTGTCGTTGAAGAACTGCGAGATGTCGCCGCCTTCGGACATCGTCAGCGTGGCCGAGGCACGGCCCTCGACGCTCTGGCACTCCAACTCATCGAGATCGGTCAGGCCGTTCAGCGCGCTGTCGATCTCGGCGCAGATCTGCTCGTCCACATCGATGGCCGCCGCGCCCGGGTAGAGGACCGTGACCGACACGCGCGACAGCGCGAACTCCGGGAAGCTTTCCCGCTCCATATCGCGGATGACGGACAGACCCAGGATCACCGCCGAGATCATCAGGATATTCGCCGCGACGGGGTGGCGGACGAAATAGCGGATCATTCCGACGCGCTTTCCACGACGGCCAGGTTCTGGCCAAGGATCGCCGGCTCGGGCGGGGCGGCCAATATCCGATCTCCCGCCTCTAAAGCCGCGTCGATGATCGCGCGGCCATTCGCCTGTCCCAATCGTTCGGCAGACCTGCGCCGCAGCGTGTCGGCGTCATCGGCCACGTAGACGAAGGTCTCGCCCGCCTCAGACTGAACCGCGCCGCGCGGGATCGCGCGCCAGTCCGATCTCGTGGTGCCGCGGAACTCGACCGAGACGAACGCCCCGATCGTCAGGGGCGGGCGTCGCCGGCTCAGATCGGGCAGGCCGCCGTCGGGGACAACGACCACCAGTCCAATCGTCCCCGTGGCGTCGTCAATCGTGCCGTCGACACGCGCGATCCGCGCCTCGTATTCGTGGCGCCCCCCCTGGTTCAGAATGACAACCGCTTGGATCCCCGAGGCGCTTAGAGCCTGCCGCGCGGTGTCCTGATCCGAAAGATCCAAAAGAACCGAGCCGTCGTCCGCCGATGGCAGCAGCAAGGGCAACGCTGCGCCGACTTCGGAGGGTTGAACCTCCGCGGCGATCTCGACCGCTTCGACGGCCGCGAGCGTCAAAAGCCGGTCGCCGGGGCGGATATACTCTCCTTCCGAGACGTCTTCTTCCAGAACGCGCCCGGTGAACGGGGCCACGATTTCGGTGTTGGACAGGTCGCGTTCGGCCTCTTCAAGCTCGACCTCGCGGGTCCGGCGGGTCGCCTCGGCACTGACGCGCTGGACCGAGATCAGATCGATCTGGTTTTGGATGTCCAGAACGCGCCGCTGTTGGGTGATCAGATCGCGCTCGGCCTGCTCCAGCCGGGATTCCGCGACCGCACCCCGGTCCAGAAGCTGCCTCTGCCGATCGCGTTCGCCCTGAAAGACGGCTTCGATGCGCCGTTCCAGCGCGATCTGTTCGGACAAGCTTTCGGCCTGCGCGTCGAGTTCCGCCAACTGCGCCTCGGCGGTTTGCAGATTGGCGGCCGCGCGGTCGCGGGCGATCTCGTAAGACCGCGGATCGACCCGCAGCAAGGTCGATCCCGCCTCGACGATCGAACCTGCCGCCAGCGCCTCGGCCGCTTTCAGAACCCGACCGTCCACCTGGCTGACGGCCTCCCATGTGCGGACGGCTTCGACGCGCCCGAAACCCGTGATCACGACTTCGATCGGCCCAGGCTCCGCGTCCAGCGCCTCGACAGGTCTCGCAATCATCTCCGTCGCAGCAGCTTCGGGGGCGTCATCTCCGCGTTGCTGGATGACGAACAGAAACACGCCGGCGGCAACCGCGGGGATGAACAGAAGGGCGCGCCAGTTCATGAAAAAAGATCCGTTCTCGGTTCGGGGTAGAGAGCATCCACCAGGGCCGGAATGCGCTCGGACGTGATGCGCCAGCCGATCCCGGTTTCGATCACCGGGCCGGCCGACAGGAACAGAATGGTCTGCATCATGATCGCAAGGGCCCGCAGTCGGGCGTCTTCCTCGTTCAGCGCCTCCGCGATGGAGAAGAGCTCGGCGAAAAACGCCACGTGATCCCGAAGAACCTCGTCGTAGAAGATACCCGCACCGCGCCCGCCGATGACGATTTCGCGTTGCAGGAACCGCAACTCGTCCGCGAGTTCCCGGCGCAGCGCATCGCGCAGCGCGGCATCTATCAGCATGCGGATCATTGCCTGCGCCCGCTCAGGTGACAGATCGGCCAGGTTTGCGGTCTCAGAGGTCACGATGTCCCCCGGCCCTTCAGCCTTCAAGCGCCGCGCTGCTGTCCGCACACAGGCATCGAAAAGCCCTTCTTTCGAACCGAAGTGGTATTTCACCGACGAGACGTTTTGATTGGCATCGCCCACGACGGCACGCAGCGATGTCGCCTCGTATCCATGCAATCCGAACTGACGCATGGCGGCTGCGATCAGTCGAGACTTCGTCTCATCGGTGCGTGTGGCGCTGTAGGGAGCGGTTTCGTTTCCAGGAGCCAATGGTTCATACTTCAAACATTCGTTTGACACACCTAGCCTGGCGAACGAGTTCAATCAAGTGTTTGAATGGAAGCTGGGACGAAGACCGCTGGGCATACACTCTTTGGAGCCACTTCGAATGGGGCGGCGTTGTGACCGCGCGACCGCCGTGCAGGATGGACCGCTCACGTTTGGCGATGGCCAGCGCATGGGGCCAGTGGGTGGGGGGAGAGGGACCTGCGGAGTTTTCCGATGCGGCAATCTCCCTGGGTTTTTGTCCGCAGGTTTTCTGTTGGACGCTCAGGCGTCCTTGCTCCTCGTGCCCCGACTCTCGGAGATCGGTCTGGCATGGCCGTTGGTCTCAGGAGCCATTCCGCTTCGCAGGACTGCGTCCGCCGCCGATCGGACATCGAGCGGCGACCATGTCCGACCGCGTCTGGGGGTCGGGTGCGCAGGTCGCGCGTCCTGACCCCTTCTTCCCGCAGTCCCAGAGCAAACCACGGCTCGATGGCCGTCCGAATTGACAGCAGGTTCAGCCAGCGGTAGGTAACTGTAAACTGGTATGATCACATAATATCTTGTATAGCTTGGGAGCGGCATGGCTGCGAAGCCCATACACACCAGAGCCCTTCAACCTCTCGGAGTTGAGTTCGTCGAAGGTGGTGTCCGCCGGGTAACTTGGCACGGCACCGAGATTGTGCGCGGGGTCGCATTCTCACTGCGAAACCTCGACTGGGGAACATGTGCGCCGGCATCCGTCGACCGGTCCGAAGACTGGGCAAACGGGAGATTCCGGTGCGTGGACACCCAAGCATACGCAAACGGCATCACCGCGACGGTCGAAATAGAAGCCCGCGCACATGGCACGCTGGTCTGCGAAACCCGCGTCGTCGCCGCGCGGTCCGTTGCTTTCAACCGCGCGGGATTCAATGTTCTGATCCCGCCCTCGATGGCCGGGCAGGATGTCCTGATCGTCCATCCGGACGGAACCGAAGGTTCGGGACGGTTCCCCCGGCGGATCAGCCCAGAACAACCCTTCCGCCCCTTCTCCGGCCTTCGGTATTCCGCACGGGGCATCCACGTTGCCTTGGAGTTCGACGGCGCGGATTTTGAAATCGAGGACCAGCGCAACTGGTCGGACGCCTCGTTCAAGGCCTATTGTCCTCCGCTGAACACACCGCGCCCGCTCCGACTGGAGGCGGGCGAGCATATCCGGCAGCGCATCGCATTGCGGGTCACGGGACGACCCGCTGCGCCCGAACGCGCCGCCGCAGACACCCGGCAACGCGTGATCCTGCCGGAGATCCTCCTCGCGGCGGAACCGGCCTGGCTGGCCGGTGCCCTGCCGCCCCAAACCCGATATCTTGCCCGGTTCTGCCACCGCACGGCATGGCCGCAAAGCGATCTGGCGGCATTGGCGGCGGCGGGGCCCTGCGATTTGGAAATCGTGCTTCCGTCCGATCCCGACGAGGCCCGGAGCTATGCCGACACGCTGGCGCGCGACCTGCGCCGGTCCGGGATCCGCGTCGCGCGCGTCGTCGCCCTTGCGGAACCTTATCTCAAGCGCATCCCTGCGGGGGCTTGCGCCCCGGGGCTCGATCCCGCCGCTGCGGCTGGGATCGCGGCGCGCTGTTTTCCCGAGGCCGTGTTGGGCCTGGGGTCTCTGACCCATTTCACCGAGTTGAACCGCTCTCGCCCGCCGCGAGAGCTAGGCGCGTTCATCACCCACGGCAATGCGGCCACGGTTCACGCGGCAGACGACGCCTCGGTTCTGGAGACCCTCGAAGGGTTGGTCCATGTGATGCACAGCGCGCAGGCGATTGCCGGATCGCGCGCTTACAGGCTGGGGCTGGTCGCGCTTGCCATGCGCAGCAATCCACACGGCCAGGCTCTGGTCGCGAACCCGCGCGGCGAAAAGATACCGATGACCGCCGACGACCCCCGGCAAGGAGATTCCTTTGCCGCGTCCTATGCCATCTGCGCCGTAGCCCTTGCCGCAGAGGCGGGCGCGCAGGCGATCTGTCTTGGCGCTATGGCGGGCCCTTTCGCGATCACGCGTCCGGACGGAACCCCTCGCCCGATCGGCTACGCAATCCGCACTCTGGCCGCGCTGTCCGGGCGGGCGTGCAGCGTTACCCGGGCAGAGGGGTTGCTCGAACTCTGCGTCGACGGACAAGTCCTGACCGCCAACTGCAACCTTGCTCGCAGACGCCTGGGGAACGGAACACCACGTGTCGGGACATTGCTGCACCAGCAGCACGCCCGTCCGGGCCGATATCGGGACCTCCCACCGATGTCGTGCCTGATTTCAACCGCCGGGGAACCGCACCAACCGCCCCGGCAGGAGCACATCGCATGACCGACCGGATCGAGGCCGACTACTTGATCGAAACCCCCGTGGCACCACAGGACGCCGCAGCCGTCATGGCGGGCGAGCAGTCGTCGGGGACGTTCCTGAAACTGTCGACAGAAACGCCCGAGTTGGTCGAACGCGCGGCGGCGCGGGTGGAGCGGGTCACATTGGTGGACAGCCGGACCACGCCGTCCTTCGGGGGCGGGATCGCGTCGGGCAGATACAGCGTCGCCGAGGTCACCTTGTCCTGGCCGTTGGAAAACCTCGGCCCGTCGCTGCCGAACCTCATGACCACCGTCGCGGGCAACCTTTTCGAACTGCGCCAACTGTCCGGCCTGCGCATCAACGATCTGCGGGTTCCCGCCGCGTTCACACAGGCCAACCCCGGGCCAAGGTTCGGGATCGAAGGCACACGCCGCCTGACCGGGGTATCGGGTCGCCCCCTGATCGGGACGATCGTGAAACCGTCGGTCGGCCTCGACGCCGAAGCCACCGCCGCCCTCGTCACGCAACTGGTCGCGGCCGGGGTGGATTTCATCAAGGATGACGAGTTGCAGGCGGACGGCCCGGCCTGCCCGTTTGCCGAAAGGGTTCGTGCCGTCATGGCCGTGATCGAGCGCCATGCGGACCGAACCGGCAAAAAGGTCATGTTCGCCTTCAACCTGACCGGCGAAGTCGACGAGATGCGCGCGCGGCACGACCTCGTGCTCGAACATGGCGGCACCTGCGTGATGGTGTCGCTGAACTCGGTCGGCCTGGCCGGGATGCTGGCCTTGTCGCGCGGCTCCGAGTTGCCAATCCACGCGCACCGCAACGGATGGGGCTACCTCAGCCGCGCCGGCATGATGGGGTGGTCCTATGTCGCCTGGCAGAAGTTCTGGCGTCTCGCAGGCGCCGACCACATGCATGTCAACGGTTTGCGCAACAAGTTCTGCGAGCCCGACGAGAGCGTGATGGCCTCGGCCCGGGCCTGCCTGACACCTCTGCGGCCCGAGGCCCCCTGCCTGGCAATGCCGGTTTTTTCCTCGGCGCAGACGCCTTTGCAGGCGGCGGAGACCTACGCGAAACTCGGCAGCAACGACCTGATCCACGCCGCGGGCGGCGGTATCGCGGGCCACCCCGGCGGGGCGGCGGCCGGGGTCGAGGCGATGCGCGCGGCCTGGGATGCGGCCTCGGAAGGCGTGCCGCTGGAACAGGCCGCCAGGCAGAGCGCGCCGCTGGCCGCCGCAATCAAAGCGTTCGGTGCATGACGCCGCTCTTGTCCTGGTATGGCGACGACTTCACCGGTGCGGCGGCGGTTCTGGAGGTGCTGGCCTTCGCCGGTATCCCGGCGGCCCTTTTCCTCACGCCGCCCGCGCCGCATCAGGCACACCGGTTCGGCGGTCTGCGCGCGGTCGGGCTTGCGGGCGACGCACGCGCGCGCGGTCCTGAATGGATGGACCGCAACCTGCCCGCGGTCTTCGACTGGCTGCACGACACAGGGGCGGACATCGCACTCTACAAGGTCTGCTCCACGCTGGATTCCTCGCCCACCACCGGGTCCATCGGCCGCGCCATCGAGATCGGACAGTCACGCTTTGGCAGCAGTTGGGTCCCGGTTCTCGTGGCCGCGCCCGAGATGCGCCGATACCAATGCTTTGGAAATCTGTTCGCAGGCGCGCCAGAGACGGTTTACCGGCTGGACCGCCACCCCGTCATGGCCCGCCATCCCGTCACGCCGATGCACGAGGCGGATGTCCTGCGCCATCTCGCGCGGCAAACCGGGCTGCACTCTGGCCTGATCGATCTGGCGGCATTGGCAGAGGATGGTCAGGCCGAACATGACCTGCGGGAGGCGCTGCGTGACGGCGCCGAGATCATTAGCCTGGATGCGCTGACCAAGGATCACATGCCCCGCATCGGCCGTCTGATCTGGGAAAACCGCACCGCCCCGCAACTCGCGGTCGGCTCGCAGGGGGTCGCCTATGCCCTTGTGGCGCATTGGATCGCGACCGGCATCATCCCCGCGCCCCCTGCCCCGCCGCGCCTGCCCCCTGCCGACCGGATCCTCGCCGTTTCCGGGTCGGTTTCGCCGGTGACCGCGGCACAGATCGACCATGCCACAGGCAATGGCTTTGCTGGGATCGCGCTTGATGCGGCCGCGATTGCGCGGGGCGGACCTGCGGCGGATGCGGCGATCGCCGCGACGCACAAGGCGGCCCTCGCCACGTTCGAGGCCGGGCACAGCCCGCTGATCTTTACCGCGCGCGGCCCCGACGACCCCGCCGTGCGGGACTATCGCCGCGCCGTGGCCGACACGGGCCTGACCGCCGACGACGCCAACAGACGCCTCGGCGTCACCCTGGGTCGGCTGCTGCGCGGGCTGATCGCCGCGACCGGCGCCGGGCGGGTGGTCATATCCGGCGGCGACAGTTCCAGCTTTGCCGCGCAAGAGCTGGATATCTTCGCGCTCCAGGCGGTGGCGCCCACCTCACCCGGTGTCGCGGTGTTCCGGGCGGCCTCTGACGATCCGGGCATCGACGGGCTGGAGATCACATTGAAGGGCGGGCAAATGGGCCGCGAAAGCTGTTTTTGCGATCTGCGCGACGGGCCCTGCGTCTAGCCTATCCTATGCCATGCGCCCGGCAAAACGCCAGCGAAGCCGCCAGCGCCGCGCGGATCTCATCCAGGGGCGGCGGTGAGGCCCTGCGGCGCGGGTCGGCGCGCGCGGGCCGCTCCAGCCGCAGCGGGATTTCAAGAGCTATGGGAAGATCTTCGCGTTGGGCCAGACGCCGCAGGATGGCTGCATAATCCAGCACGCCCTGCCCGATCGGCGTAAAGACCCAGTTGCCGCCGGGCTCGTCGATATCCTTGGCATGGACATGGACGATGTGGCGCAGATCGTTGTCGAGATCCTTGCGTGGATCACACTGGCCCTGCGAATAGGTGTGAACGTTGCCGATGTCGTAGTTCAGGCCGACCCAGGCACCGCCGATCCGCTGCATCAGCGCGTTCCCGTCGGCCAGGTTCCCGATCAGGCTGTCGGTGCCGTGGCCCGGGTTTTCGAGCGCCAGCACGACCCCCGCCGCCTCGCACGACGGTGCAATCTGCTCCATCACCCGAAGAAAGCGATCCTCGTCCGCGCGATCCGCCGTGTTGGTCAGCAGATGCCGCGCGCCCAGACCGGCGGCGAATGCGATGCGCCTGCGCAGCATGTCCTCTGCGCCAGGTGCACCCAGGTCGAGATGCGCCGAAACCGACGCGATCCCCAGACCATGTGCCGCCGCCTTCTGCCCTAGCCGCGCCGCCGCGGTCTCGGAGAAATCCGACTCGTCGAAATCGACGTAGCCGCGGATAAAGGCCGGTTCCACCCGGGTGACCCCGGCACCGGCCAGTTCCGACAGAGCCACATCGAAATCGTACCCGTCGAACAGAACGGTGGATACGGCCAGCGCCGTCATGGCGCTATCCCCGCACGATCAGTTCCGATGCTTGCTTGACCACCTTGGGATCGAGTGCCCGGCGCCAGTCGTCGCGGACCACGACCGTTTTGGCGAACTCCATCAGCCGCAGGGCCGCATCAGACGGCACCTTGGGCGAGAATCCGAACCACATCGCAAGTTCGACATTGAGATGGCCGATCAGGAAGTCAAACGCGGCCTGGCGGTCGATACCATAGGTTTTCTCGCACTCGTCCACCGCCTCGACCATGGTGTCGATAAAGGGCATCGCGACCATTTCGGACAGCCCCGGTTCGAGGATCGCCAACTGTTCGGTCGTGACCCTGTGCGTCCGGATGATCGGCGACCACATGACTTCGCAGATCTCGCGCCCGATGTCATAATGCTCTTCGGGGCCCTGCATCAGCGCACAGACGATGGCCTGATTTGCCACCCCACCGTGATAGTCGCGCCGGGCGTCCCAGTCGCTTTCGTCGTTGAAAATCGGCGGATGGCAGGGGTGGCCGATGAAATAGGTGATATCCGCGCGGTCCGGCAGGACACCGGCATAGGGCGCCGCTGCGTCGAGGATCAGCACGATGGTGCCGGGATTGAGGCGCGGCACAAGATCGCCCGCCACCTGCCCGATCACCGAATCCGGCAACGCCAGAACCACCACATCGGCGCGCGGGATCCAGTCGGTCCCTTCGGTCACTCCGATGCCGGCCGCCGTCAACCGCTCGCGGCCCTCATCAGAGATCTCGATCGCGACAAGCTCGTGATCGCTGTCGTGGATTTTCTTTGTGACGCGCGCGCCCATTTTCCCGCCCGCGCCAAGGATCGCTACTGTCTTGCCCATGCTTCTACCGTTCGAAGTCCTTATTGGTGATTATGTGATCAACATATCATACCACTTATGAGGTCAGCCGCGGTGGGTGTCAACAGAGGATTGCCTAGACTGGCAACGCGCGCGTCACTGTTTTACAGGTGATATGAGTAGAACAGGCCGCCGCGCCCAAACATCCAGCCCAGCTAGCCAGAGAGAGTTCCCTTGGGATCAGAAACGAAACCGATCAAACGCCGCAAACTCAGCGATGAGGTCAAGGATCGTATCCTAGAGACGATCCAACTCGAAGCGTTGAGCCCGGGCGACATACTCCCATCAGAGCGGGAGCTGATGACTCTCTACGGCGTCGGCCGGCCCGCGATCCGCGAGGCGATGCAATCCTTGCAGGGAATGGGGTTGATCGAGGTCCGGCACGGCGAACGCCCGCGCGTCGCCGAGGCCTCGATGGACAGCGCGTTGGAGCAGATGAGCCTGACGATGCAGCACATCCTGTCGCATTCGGGCACAACCCTGGAGCATCTGAAAGAGGCGCGGCTCGGGTTAGAGACCTACCTTGCGGGACGTGCGGCCTCGGTGCGGACCGAGGCCCAGGTCGATCAGATCAGGTCCGTGTTGTCGGCCCAGCGCGCGGCACGACCCGATCCGGTCAAGTTCATGCATCTCGACGGCGCCTTCCATCAGAGCATCGCCGACATCTGCGGGAACCCTCTCTACAGCGCGGTGACGCGCGCGATTTTCGATTGGTTGTCGGTGTTCCATGTGGGCACCGTGCGAAATCCTGGACTGGAGGACCTCACGCTATCGGAGCACGAAGACATCTTCGATGCCATTTCAGGCGGTGATAGTGCGCGCGCCGCGAATGCGATGAAAGACCATCTGTTGCGCAGCAACAAGCTCTACCATCAGTCCAACGCGCGCGGGTCCGGTCAGCCAGGCTGATCCACCGATTCCGACAATCTTCCTCTGCCCCTGCGCCGGTCCCCTCATCTTGACACCAGTCAGACCATCTCTTAGTGGTATGATGAGCATGACACTTTGGGGGGATTCATCATGACGATCAGAGCATTCTTGGGCGCGGCGGCGCTATTTGCCGCAATCGCCCATCCTGCCAGCGCTGACTACCCGGAAGAACCGATCACTGTCGTCGTGCCATTTTCGGCCGGCGGCGGGAGCGATGTGCTGATCCGCACGCTCGCGCGGGTGATCCAGGAAAAGGAGCTGCTGGATGTGCCTCTGACCATCCTCAACGTGGGCGGTGCCGGCGGCACCTTGGGCTCGCGGCGGGTAAAAGAGGCCGATGCAGACGGATACACCTATCTCCTGTCCCATTTCGCCTTGCTCAGCGCCCATGCGACGGGAGTTGCCGATTACGGACTCGATGCATTCGAGCCGGTCGCACAGATCTCGTCCACCTGCCTGATTTACGCGGCGCTGGAGGATTACGAGCACGACACGCTGGCCGCGGCGTTCGATGCCGCCAAGGCCGCTCCGGATACGATCAGCGAGGCAATCAACATCGGCGCGGTGGTGCATCTGACATCTTGGATGGCGACCGATGCCTACGGCGGCGTCGACTTGCGCTATGTTCAGAGCGGCGGCGGGGCGAAGCGGTTCGAGTTCCTCTACGGCGGCCATGTCGATCTCGCGCAGTTCTCGGTGGCCGAGTTTGCGAATTTTGCGCCCAAGGGGCTCAAGGCCCTCGCCCTGCTGGACGACCAGCGCAATCCGAACCTGCCCGATATCCCGACGGCGAAAGAACAGGGGATCGATGCCAGGGCATGCGTCAGCGACTGGGTCTTTGCCCCCAAGGGCACGCCCGCAGAGGTAACGCAGGTCATGGCCGATGCCATCGCGACGGCGCTTGAGACCGACGAGATGAAAGCCTTTTACGCCAAGGATCTTCGCACGCCCGATTTTCTGACCGGAGCAGATCTCGAAGCGGCGATCCAAGCGCAGGATGCCATCATCCGCGAGGTCGCCGAGCGCCACGCCGACGAACTGAAATAGTGCGCAAGACATTGCGGCCCGTGTCGAGCTACACCCAGGTGACCGGGGTGATACGGGTCGGGCTGGCGTGCTGTTTTCTGGGTCTTGCGGCGGTCGCGTTCATTGGCGCGGCCGCGCTGCCAGGGGGGATATACGAGCCCCTGGGACCAGGGGCCTTTCCGCAGGCGGTGGCCTGCGCCGTGGCGCTTCTGGCCCTGCCGCTGCTTTTTCTTCGCCCCGCTCCGCCGGACACGGACGCGCAAGCCCCGGACAGCCGCCAGGATCTTGCCCTGTTCAGCCTCGTTCTGACCGCGCTGTATGTTCTGCTGTTGACCTTCGATCTCGATTTCCGGCCAGCCACCTTCGCCTATGCGATGATGCTGAGCCTCCTGTTTTCAGGCGATTGGCGGCGTGGGCGGAACTGGGTGATCGCAATCGGCCTCGCTCTGGTGCTCGGGTTCGGAGTGCATTTCCTGATGACCGACGTCTTCGTCGTCGACATGCCAGGCTGATCCGATGGACCTGGCCGTTTTCCTTACGCCCATGCTCGATCTGGGCACGATCTTCTACGTCGTTCTGGGCACGCTGCTGGGGGTCGTGGTCGGCGCGATCCCGGGGCTGAACGGCGCGATGCTGATCACGCTGTCGCTGCCGCTGACCTTCTACATGGAGCCGACACACAGCATCGTCATGCTGGTGGGGATGTATGTCGGGGCGATCAGCGGCGGCGCGATCACCGCCATCCTGTTTCGCATCCCCGGCACGCCGGCCTCTGTGGTGACGACCTTTGACGGCCATCCCATGGCGCGGCAGGGCAAGGCCGACCGGGCCATCGCGCTGTGCCTTGGCGCGTCGCTGGTCGGGGGATTGGTGGCGGGGGTTTTCCTGATCACCCTGTCCGCGCCCATCTCGGACTGGGCGGCGCGGCTCGGGCCGTTCGAGTATTTCTCGCTGGTCATGATGGCGATGGTGCTGATCACGTCGGTGGGGTCGGGGCCGCTTTGGGCGGGGATGCTTTCAGGCGCCTTGGGGATGCTCGCCGCCATGCCGGGATACGACCCGTCCTCGGGGCGGTTGCGGCTGGACTTCGACATACCCGGGCTGGACGCGGGGCTTGGCCTGTTGCCGGTTCTCATCGGGCTCTTCGCGGTCAGCCAGGTGATTGGCGAGATCGTCGATATCGACCGGACCGCCAAGGCCGAAACCATCGCCTATCGCCGCGCTTTTATGCGGCTGCGCGATTACACCGCCAATGCGATCAACCTGCTGCGCTCATCGCTGATCGGCACCTTCATCGGCATCCTCCCCGGCATCGGGGCCACGGTCGGATCGCTGGTGTCCTATTCCGTCGCGCGCAACACCGCCGCAGAGCCGGAGCGTTTCGGCAAGGGCGCGGAACAGGGCGTCATCGCATCCGAAGCGGCCAACAACGCCACCGTGGGCGGCGCGCTGATCCCGCTGATCGCCATCGGCATCCCCGGATCGGTGATCGACGCGATCCTGCTGGGCGCTTTCGTGATCCACGGCATGCGCCCGGGCCCGCTGCTGTTCGACAACAACCCCGAGATCGTGCATGCGGTCATGGGCAGCTATGTCCTGGCCTGTGTGGTGATGTTCGCCGCTCTGTCGCTGGCCTCGGGTCTGATCGCGCGGCTGATGTACTTGCCGCGCCAGGCGATGTTGCCCGCCATCCTGGTGTTCTGCGTCGTCGGAGCCATCGCGGCGAACAACCAGATCTCCGATGTATGGGTCATGTTTGCCTTTGGTCTGCTCGGATACGGGATGGAACGGGTCGGTATCCCCCTGGGCCCCTTCGTCATCGGCTTTGTCCTGACGCCGATTGCCGAAGAGTCGCTGCGCTCTGCGTTGATGATGTCGGCGGGCTCTTGGGCGCCTCTGGCGACCCGACCGATATCGGCGGCCTTCCTCGCCATTGCCGCACTGTTGCTGATCGCGCCTTTCGTCATCGGGCTTCTGCGGCGAATGAGACGCAAGTGATCGGCCCCGTGGCCGTTCTTCATCGCGCCGATGGTGCGCTCAGGCGGCTGATCGGCGAGGTTGCGGGGCCCGAACTGGAGCTTCGGTTTCCCGCCGACACGGCCCCGGAAACCCTAACCGCCACCGTCAAGGACGCGCGGTACGTGGTGGTTCACTCGGTCAAACTGACCGAGGCCCTGCTGGCCCGCGCCCAAAGGGTCGAATTGATCCACCGATGGGGCACCGGGCTCGACGGATTTCCCATTCGGGCGATGCAGGCCCGCGGCATCGTCGCCGCGCGGACGTTCGGGACAAACGCGCCAAGTGTCGCTGATCTGACCTTGGGGTTGATGCTGGCCGTCCTGCGCCGCGTGCCGCAGGCGCAGTCGGAGGTGCGGCGGGGCCCGGTCTCGAAAGGCGCGCTATGGACCGACGCGCGGGATCTGACCGGGCGGCGGGTGGCACTGGTCGGTTTCGGCCGCATCGGGCAGGCGGTGGCGAGACGCCTGCGCGGGTTCGATTGCGATGTCATGTGCGTGACGCGATCGGGGGTTTCGCCGGAACCGGCGCTGGCACGGGCGGTGCCGCTCGCGGAGGCGCTTGGCACCGCAGAGGTGCTGAGCCTGCATGTCCCGCTCACTGCGGAGACGCGGCATGTGCTGGGGCGGCGCGAACTGGGCCAGATGCAGCGGGGCGCGGTCGTGATCAACACCGCCCGTGGGGCGCTGGTGGATGAGACCGCTTTGGAGCAGGCGCTGCGCACCGGACAGATCGCGGCCGCGGGTCTGGACGTCTTTGTGCAAGAACCCGTCGCGACCGACCACCCGCTGCTGGCACTGCCCAACGTGCTGGCCCTGCCCCATATCGGCGGCGCGACCCGCGACAACCTTGTCCGGCAGGTGCGCCACTGGGCGGGCAACATCGGACGCCATCACCGCGGCGAGCCGCTGGCAGTTGAGGATCTGGTGGGACAGGATGGGCCGGGCGGCCCCTAGGCCCGCCCGCCCGTCCCCGTGTCGGCCAGGTCATAGGCGGCATCGACAAGGCGCAGCGTCCTAAGGTTGTCGTCCAGCCCGGTCTCGAACGGACCGCCCTCGCGCAGCCGTTCCACGAAGTGTGCGATCGTCGCCGCCGCACCTTCGGCGAGAAGATCGCGGCCGTCGTAGTCCAGTTCTTGCGGATCCGGGCCGTGCAGGCGCAGACGCATGTTCTCCAGCGTGATCCTGCCCTTGGAGCCCAGGATTTCCACCCAGTCCGAGGCCCCGGACGGCGTGCCGTGGGCGGTCATGTCGCCGCTGAGAAACACCGGCATCCCGCCCTCGGCTTCCAGGTAGAGCGCGGCCGAAGTCTCGCCCGCCAGTTCGGGGTCGGCATGGGTGGCGCGGGCCGCCACAAGCGCGAGGTCCCCCAACAGGTAGCGGGCGGCGTCGATATTGTGGATCATCACCTCGGCAATCACCAGGCGCGGCTCTGTCAGCATGAAGGGCTGGCGCCCCGCCGCTGGGCGGATCCCATCGGCTGCCGGGAGCATGGCGGCGGAGCGCATCACCACCGAGGCGTGCCGGATGTCTCCGACGAGGCCATCGTCGATCCAACGGCGCATCTGCCGATACGGGGGCCGAAACCGCCAGTTCTCGTGAACCATAAAGCGGTCGGTCTCACCGACCTGGCGGGCGAACGCCTCGGCCTCGGCCAGCGAGGGTGCCAGCGGTTTCTGGCAGATCACGGGCAGTCCCCTGCCCAGTCCGTCCAGCGATTGTGCCACATGCACCTGACGCGGCGCGGCGACATCGAGAACGTCGATCCCGCCCGCATCCAGCATCGCGGCGAAATCGTCATAGACCTTGCCGATCCCATGGTGATCCGCGGTGAAGTGCGCGCGCGCCAGGTCGGGGTCGGAAATGGCGACGACCTCGGCCCCTGCGGCGCGCCAGCCCGCGATGTGAACCGGCGCGATGTATCCCGCGCCGGACAATCCGATTCTCAGTCCCATGGGTCTACCACTTGGTCCTACGGCGGCCGGGCGCTTCGGCGATCAGTTCGGGATCCTTGGTCAGCCAGTCCACCGTCCATTCGTTGTGCAGATGGTCGTCGGTGGCGGCCATCCAGCCCACCATCTTGCGTTTCAGACCGTCGAGCGTTTCGGCATAGGCCGGGTCCTCTGCCAGGTTGGTCATCTGCCAGGGGTCGTTGCGGCGGTCGTAGAGCTCGTCGATATCGTTGGTGTGATAGACAAAGGCCCATTCATCGGTGGTCAACAGCCGCATGGAATAAAGGCCCATGTGGCTGCCGTGAAACTCGCAATAGGCGCTGTCTGGCCAATCCTGGGGCGCAGCGGCGCCCTTCATCATCGGCAGCAGCGAGCGGCCGTGAAAGGTTTCGGGCACCTCGGCTCCCGTGAGGTCCAGCACCGTGCCGCAGATATCCAGGAAATGGTGCACGAAGACACCGCATTCCGACCCTTCGGGGATCACGCCAGGCCAACGCATCAGCATCGGCACACGGTAGATCTCCTCGTACATCGTGTAATCCTTGTTGCAGATCCCATGCGCGCCGATCGTGTCGCCATGATCGGATGTCCAGATCACCAGGGTGTCGTCTTCCAGACCGAGCGCCGCCAGATGATCCAGCACCCGCCCCACCTGATCGTCGATCAGGGAGATTTCGCCGTAATAGGCCGAGATCAGCTTGGCCCATTCCGGCCAGGGCATGTTTTCGGTGCGCCAGTGCTTCTGCTTGATACGCTGCACCGCGGGTTTGCCATCCAAGGGATCGGTATTGTTGGGCCACTGCGGGATGTCCGCGGGGTCGTACATCGAATAATACGGGTCCGGGACGACATTGGGGAAATGCGGCCCGTGAAAGTCGAGCCGCAGAAAGAATGGCGCGGCGCCGCCGCTATATCGGTCGATCAGCCGGATTGCGTTGTCGGCAAGAAAGGCAGGGCGGCTTTTGTCCGCCGGGGCCTCGTCGCGCACGGCGCGCTGGGTAAGATAATCGTTGTAGGCATCCGGCACCTCCAGCCCCTGCTCGCGCCGCCAGGTCATGTAGTCGCCAAGGCTCACGTAATCCTCATAGCCGAACCCGGGCGGGTCGATCTTGGAGACATGCCACTTTCCGACATAACCCATCCGGTAGCCCGCCGCCTTGAGGGCCCGGGACATCCGGTCGTCCTCGGGCTCGAGCTGGGCGCGCACCGGGTGCAGGCCCACATTGGTCAGGACGCGGTGTTCGTGCGGGTAGACACCGGACAGCAAAGAGGCGCGGACCGGCGAACACAGGCCCGTGGGCGTGAACGCCTTGTCGAACCGCATGCCGGCGCGGGCGACACGGTCCATGTTGGGGGTCCGGCAGACGGTCGAGCCATAGGCGCCCACGGTGTCGACGCGCTGCTGGTCGGTGACGACGACAAGGATGTTGGGCTGACTCATATGGCTTCCTTTTGCGGTGTGATCGGGCGCGGCTCAGGGCGCGCGCCAGGGTTGCAGCAGATTGCGGGGGGTCCGGTTGCGCAGCGCCTGGCGCTCGGCCAGGGTCGCCTCTGCCAGCGCGGTATCGGCGCCGGTCAGGCCTATGCGCATCAGCCCGGCGCTGCGCAGATGCAGATAGCCCGCGCCCGCCGGGCCGGGCAGCAGGCCGACCGTCGCGGCCATGCCCAGAACCGACAGCAGGGTGATCGCGACGCAGGCCAGCGGATAGCGCAGGACGATGGCGACCAACTCCGCCAGCCGGGTCCGCATGGAGGTCGCCCGATCCAGGGCGAACGCCGGGGAAAAGGCCGCCAGTTCCACGGCGACGAGCAACAGCCAGCCGCCGCATATCGCCTCCGCCACGGCCAGTGTGTTGTCCACCCCGCCGCCCTGCAAAAGCAGCATCGCCGCGCCCGCAAGACCGACGAGGGTAAAGGCCAGCAAGCCGCAAAAACGGACGTCCGGAAACAGGGCGGATCGGTCGAGATCGCGCCGCTCGGCGATCTGCGCCACCAGCGCGGAAACCCCGGCCCAAAGGCCCAAGCCCACCCAGAGCGTCGCAACCAGCCCGGGCGCCAGCCAGAACGGGGCCAGCCCGCCCACCCGCGAAACTGGGTAGAGGATCAGCGCCGAAACGCCCAGCAGACCAATGTTGAGCGCGAAAATGACGACCGCATTGTCCCAAAGGTCGACAAGCGTGCGACGCAGGACGGCCGCGATCATGTCGTGCCCGTGGTCTGGTCGCTTGCCTGTCCCAGCGCCAGTCCGTCGGCGTCGAAGAAATGCACCCGGTCGGCATTGAGCCCGAGGCTGAGCGCGCCGGTCTGCGGCAAGGCTTGGCCCTCGGCCTGAAGGATCGTGATGTCACCGAACGGCAGACGCACGTAGTGATAGGCCCGGTCGCCCAGATGCTCTGCGCCCAGCGTTGTGAACTGATCCTCGGGGATCGTCAGGTTGCGGCCGCCCACGCTGACATGTTCCGGCCGTACGCCAAGGGTTCTGGCGGTATCGGGCACAACTCGGTCCAGCGCGATCTCCAGACCGCCCTCCAGCCGAACGACCGCGGCATTCTCTGCGTTCCGCACCGACTCGAACGGCAGAAAATTCATCGACGGAGACCCGATGAAACCGGCCACGAAGCGGTTGGCAGGGTGGTTGTAGATGTCCAGCGGCGCGCCGACCTGCTGCACATGGCCGCCATTCATGATCACGACCTGATCGGCGAGCGTCATCGCCTCGACCTGATCGTGCGTGACGAAAATCATCGTCGCACCCAGCTCCTTTTGCAGGCGGGCGATCTCAAGCCGCATCTTGACCCTCAGTTCCGCGTCCAGGTTCGACAGAGGTTCGTCGAAGAGGAACACCTCGGGGTTGCGGATCATAGCGCGGCCCATGGCGACACGCTGGCGCTGACCGCCCGACAGATCGCGTGGCAGCCGGTCCAGCAGGGGTTCCAGCTCCAGCACCTTGGCGGTCTCGCGCACCTTGAGCTCGATCTCGGATTTCGGCGTGCCCTTCATCTTGAGCGGAAAGGCCATGTTCTTGAACACGGTCTGGTGCGGGTAAAGAGCGTAGTTCTGAAACACCATCGCACAGCCGCGCCGTGACGGATCGACGTCGTTCACCAGGCGGTCGCCGATGCGCAGATCGCCGTCGCTGATATCTTCGAGACCCGCGATCATCCGCAGCAGCGTAGACTTGCCGCAACCCGACGGGCCCAGAAGGACGGTAAGCTTGTTGGCCGCAATCTCCAGATCGATGCCGTGCAGCACCTCGACCGCGCCATAACGTTTGACCGCATTGGACAGCGTGACTTGTGACATGGCTCTATCCTTTCACCGCACCGGCCATCGCCGAACGGATGAACAGCTTCTGGAAAACGAGGTAAACGACGAGGATCGGCGCAAGCGACAGCAGGACGCCGGAAAAGATCGCCTCGAAATTCGTGGTGAATGTGCCGCCGATCGAGGCCACGAAGGCCGGGAGCGTGTAGTTGTCGGGCCGCAGCAGCACCAGCGCGTGCAACAGGTCGTTCCAGAACCACGGCATGGTGATCGATGCAAAGACCGCGAACGGCGTGCCCATCAGCGGCAGCAGGATGTAGAGGAAGTAATGGTAATGCTTGCCCCCATCCATCGCGACGGATTCCTTGAGCTCCCGCGGGACGGTCGCGATATACGAGGTGAACACCATCGTCGACAGCGCCCCGCCCTTGATATGCAGCAGGATCAGCGACATCAGGCTGTTCTCCAGCCCCAGATACCGCGTGATGATGATGTATTGCGGCAGGATCACCATCATCGGCGGAATGATCATGTTCAGAAGATAGGAGTTGTAGACGAACATGTGCCATCGACGTCGGAACCCTGCCAGGGCCGAGCCGGTCATGATCCCCAGTAACGCCCCCACCAGCACCGAGGCACCTGTGACCACGATGGTTGCGATCAACGAGCGGACAAAGCCGTTGTTCACGATCGTGTAGATGCCGTTGTATTGAACGTAGGGCTCCAGATAGTCGCGGATCCGGTCGGGCTCGATCCCATATTGCTCGGCGATCTGGCTCAGCTTGAGCTGCGGGTTCAGATAGCCCTTGATCTCCATCGCGTTGCGAAAGGCGCGTGCATCCACGTTATAGATCGTGGACAGATCGCCGATCCGCGAGTTCATCGACAGGTCGCGACGCTCGGGGATCCACAGATGCAGTTCCGTGCTTTGGATCGTCGGCGTAAAGGCGCGAACCGCGAGAATGTAGAACGGCACGAGCGTCAGCAGACAGTATGCCGACAGCACCACGATCAGCAGCGTGTTCTTGGTCGATGCTTTACCCATCAGTGATAGCTCATCTTCTTTTGCAGGCGGTTGAGCCAGAAGGCCAAGAACACCAGCGGTAGAAAGATCACCAGCGACGCCGTGATCCCCTGGGCGAGCGTGCCGATCTTGGCCCCGCCCATCGTCGCCGACCCAAAGCCCAACTGGTAGATAAAGATCGACATGAACTCGGCGTTCTGGTTGCCGGCCAGGGCGCCAAGCCCGACAAGCTCGTCGAAGATTCCGAAGGAGTTGATGATCGAAAAGATCGTCGCGATGATGATCGAGGGCACGATTTGGGGCAGGTAGATGTACCAGACCCGCTTCCAGTAACCGGCCCCGTCCATACGCGCAGATTCGATGGTTTCGGTGGGGATCGCCAGAAGGCCGCCCAGAAACAGCGCCATGTTGAAGCCCGCCGCCTTCCAGCCGTACATGAACGGCAAGACGAACAGGGCGGTGGTTTCGCTCTTGGCGTCAAAGGCGTTCCCATCCGCGCCCAGCTCGGACACGATCAGGTTGAACGACCCGGTGTCGGTGGAAAACAGCATCACCATGATGAGACCCACGCCGATGCCCGACAGCATCCAAGGCATGTAGATGATGGTGAAAAAGATCCCCTTCAGCTTGGACACCAGTTCGAACATCGCCAGCGCCAAAAGAAAACCGAACAGGAATACCATGAGATAGTTGACGACCGAGAAGATCACCGTGCGCCGGAGCGCCTGGTAAAGGCGATCGTCAAGCGGCGCCTGGAACAGCGAGGCGATGTTGTCGAACCCGACCCAATTCACGTCTTGGTCCAGGAAATCGACCTGATCGGTAAAGATGATCGGCAGCGCAATCGCAAAGGGCAAAAGCTGTAGCCCGATATAGATGACATATTGCGGCGCGATATAGATCAGGTCGGTCAGGAACTCGCGTCTGCTGCGGGCCCGTGCGGCCTGGGTGCGCGTGCCCTCCGAAGAGGCCACGCGCGCGGAGCTTTCACTCGGTTTCATCTACGGGTTCCTGCTCTTGCCACGCTCGACTGACGGTATCCGATCAGCCTATTGGCCGTAGGACTGGTCCCACCTCGCCTGCATCAGTTCCAGCAACTCTTCGAGGCTGGTTTCGCCGGACACATAGGCACCGATCTCGGATGCCATCGCGTTGTCCTCGACGACAAAGGGCGTCCCGCTCTTTTGCATCGGACCGGCCGCCGCCTGTCCGCCCAGCGAGTTGTCGAAGGTGATCTCACCGGCATCGAGCGCCGGGCCGACGAGTTTGACGTATTGCGGGTTTTGCAGTTCGACACCGCCCTGGTCGGTCAGATCCATGGCCGGAAGATAGCCGATGGCTTCGGCCCGCAGTTTGACGATTTCGGGCGAGGTCCACCAGTAGAACGCTTTCTTGGCCGCTTCGAAGTTGGGATCGTCCATGTTGCCTGCGAACAAGGCCGAACCCCGGTCCGCCGTGGTCGCATCCTGCCAGACGACGCCGTTCTCGTTCGGCGGGAAGAAGATCCCGTCAAGCTCTGCATCCGGGTTTTGCGCCAGCACCTTGTTCCACAGCCAGGGGCCGTGAACCGCCATGATGGACTTGCCGGTGATAAAGCTGGCCTCGTACTCCTGTTCCCAGGCGCGGGTCCACCAGTTTTCCGGGAAATATCCCTTCTCGGTGAATTCCTTAGCCAGTTCCAGGGCGGGGACCATCGGGTTGTTTTCCTGATCGGTCCAGGCGATTTCGCCGGTCCAGAGACGGCGGAAATCCTCTTTGGTGGCGCCCATCCCGACACCCCAGGCTTCCAAAAGCCACCGGCCCCAGAACCGCGGATGCCAGCCGATGTCGAGCACGTAGTTCACGTCGTCGCGCGTGTCGACATGGGCCTTGAGCTCTTCCAGGAGCGCCCGCAAATCGTCGACCGAACCGATCGACTTGGGGTCCAGCCCCGCCTTCTCCATCTCGTCGGCATAGTAGATGAGGTTTAGGAAAAGCCCGCCTTGGACGTTGAACGCGGGCGCATAGCCTTCGACGCCGTGGGTCTGCTCGAAGATCGTTCGGGCGTCGTAATTCGCCTTGTCCCAGTTGGGGAAATCGATGTCGAGCAGGTTGACGTAGGTTTTGTAGTTGTCCCGGGTCGGGAAGGTCAGACCGCGAATGTCGGGCGGATCCCCCGCAGCGACGCGGGCCTGGAACGCGGCTTCGGTATCTTCATTGATCGAGAAAAGCTCGATCTTCACGCCGGGATTCTCCTCTTCGTACAGGTCCCAGATGGCACGGTCCTGCGCGAAGTATTCCGGCTGGGTCGCGGACACCTCGATCACGGTCTCCTGTGCAGCGACCGGCGCCGCGAAGGCGGCCAGCGCAAGTCCGGCCAGCGCCGACCGCGCCGAACGTCCTACGTTTGTCGATTTTTCTGACATTAGGTCCTCCCTACCACATATTAGATCATTTCTCCATTATCATGTCATTATACCAGTTACAATCCACAAAACACAGCTCTCCTCTAGCCTCACAACCCGTTCGTGTGCGCAGGACCGCGTGGCTCACCGCCCGAAAATCGAGCGGTGACAAGGTCCGACCTCGTCTGGCAGTCGGATGCGCCGGTCGTCTTTCTTCCCGACGTCCCAAGGCAAACCGTGGGCCCGCTTCCGACGGGCTCATAGACGCGTTAATAGACAGGGGGATCCGTGCCGTTCAGGGCTGATCCGATCCACCAGATCAGATCTCGTCGCCCCTCAGCCCGGGTCGGAGCCCCCGCGAGGCACCCGTTGACCGTGCCAAGCGCAGCTACCAACGGCGCACCCGGATCGAGACCGTGTTCGGCAGGCTCACGACTGGGCACCGCATCGCACCCCGATACGACAGATGCCCCAAGGCCCTCGCTCAGCCCCGGCAGCTCGCTGCGACCGTCATCTGTTGGCTATGGGGCCTGAGCCTGAGCTCTCCCATAGGTTCGGGATACACGTTTGCACGCTGTCCGATTTCTCGGGACCAGGTCAGTCGAGAACAGACACCGTGGCGTCCGCCAGTCCCGGGACGGCACGGGACCGCCGCGATAGTGGGCCGGACAGAACCCCGGGGCCAAGTCCCCTGGTCTTTGGACACGGTTCTGGCCCACCCCTACGACCTGGCAAGCGAGCCCTTCGCCGGCGGACGTGGCAGCGGTCGTCGTCCGCCGCTTCGGGGCGCGACTGGGACGGGGGCACCGGCGGGCCACGGCCGACGGGACCCGCAACGGGGGCGGCCGCCACTGTAAACTTTTCTGGACAGCCCTGACGTAAATCAATTTCCCTGAGGCGAGTTCCGGTGTAGGCTTCACCTTGGGGGAGATGCCGATGCCAGTGACAAAACTCACCGCCATGGACGCCGACATCCGACGCCGCTTTGCGCTTTATCGGCGCATGTCGCGGCACGCCAGGGTCAGCCTGTCCGACGACGCCCTGCCCGCCTGCCAGAACGACCTGCGCGCCGCACTGCTGGCCTGCGCCCGGTGCCGCAACCTCGATTGCTGCACCGCCTGGCTGGACCAGGACCGGCCAGGCGTTCCGCTGTTCTGCCAAGCCCGGGGCAACTTTCTGAGCCTTGCCGACGCGCCGCC
Organism: Rhodobacteraceae bacterium CCMM004; assembly: GCA_004005435.1. GTDB lineage: Bacteria > Pseudomonadota > Alphaproteobacteria > Rhodobacterales > Rhodobacteraceae > CCMM004. The sequence goes on from RZWH01000001.1 coordinate 200,294, forward strand.
GGAGAGGGCGCCCGCCGCGGCACGGACAGGGGCGCGGGTCCTGTCGCCCTGCTCCTGACAGGGCCGGTCCGCGGCGCCACGCCGACCCTTTCCAAAGGGCGGTCCAGAGGGTAGCCTCCGGGCCAAACGGGAGGGAGGCCCCAAGTCGTCATGAGCGCACGCACGTCGTCCGGTATCGGACTGTTTCTGCTGGTCTTCGTCGGCCTGGTGGCCGCGGCCCTGATCGGAACCGCGGTGATCGACCGGCCCGAGCCGCTGCCTGAGATCTCGCGCGAAGCCACCGGCGGCGCACAGACCCTGGAGGACATCCTGCGCCGCCAGGAAGGCCTGCACACCGGGCAGAAGACCGACCCAGAGCCGAACGTCGATCCGTCCGTGGGCGCCCTGTCGACCCGGGGCAGCGCCTCGGACCCCGACCTCTGGCGCGGCCTGCGCTACGACACCGCCAACGTGACCACGCAGCAGCAGGGGCCGGCCGCCACGGTGCTAATCCAGGACGGCGGGATGCGCTGGCTGGAATGGCGCAACGGCCCGCTCAAGGAATGGGGCGCGTGGCTGTTGATCGGGACGCTGGTGGCGCTGGCTCTGTTCTACCTGGTCCGCGGCCGCATCCGCATCGACGGCGAAAAGACGGGGCATAAGGTCAAGCGCTTCGCGGGGATCGAGCGCTTCGGCCACTGGCTCCTGGCCGGGTCCTTCATCATCCTGGGGATCACCGGGCTCTTGGTCCTCTTCGGCCGCATCGCGATCATCCCGTTGGTCGGGCGCGACGCCTATGCGCCCATCGCGGCGGCGTCGAAATGGGTCCACAACAGCGTGGCCTGGGCGTTCATGCTCGGCCTCGTCCTGGTGTTCGTTATGTGGGTCATCCACAACCTGCCCAACCGCCACGACCTGCGCTGGCTGGCCCAGGGCGGGGGGCTCTTCGGCGGCGGCCACCCCCCGGCCAAGAAGTTCAACGCGGGCCAAAAGCTGATCTTTTGGAGCACCATCGTGCTCGGCGCGTCGATCTCGGCCTCGGGCCTGTCGCTTCTGTTCCCGTTCGAACTGCCCATGTTCGCCAAGACCTTCGACGTGCTGAACGCCACGGGCCTGCCCGAACTGGTGGGCTTCGGCACCCTGCCGACCGAGATGGCACCGCACGAGGAGATGCAGCTCGCGCAGCTCTGGCACTCCATCGTCGCCTTCGTCTTCATCGCCATCATCCTTGCCCATATCTACCTCGGCTCCATCGGCATGGAGGGCGCCTTCGACGCCATGGGCCGCGGCAAGGTCGAGCTGCAATGGGCGCGCGAGCACCACGGCTTGTGGGTCGAAGAGCTGGAGCGCAAGGGCAAGACCCCCGACACCACCGACACCTCCGACGGCAAGGGCACCGCCACGCCGGCGGAGTGAGGCGGATGCGTAGCCTGCTCTGGGCTCTGGCGATGGGCGCGGCGACGACGGCCGCGGCGGACGGTTTCGCCCGGCTGGAGGGGCACGGCGGCCCGGTCATGGGGCTGGACGTGGGCCACGAGGGACAGGTCGCCTCGGCGAGCTTCGACAACGCGATCGGCCTGTGGCGCGACGGCGCGCCAGAGTGGTTCGACGGCCACCGCGCTGCGGTCAACGCCGTCGCCTTCGTCCCTGGCGGGCTGGCCTCGGGCGGGGACGACACCGATCTGAGGCTCTGGCGCGCGGGCGAGGCGACGCGCCACCCCGGCCACACGGCCAAGATCATGGACATCGCCGTCGCCCCGGACGGCGCCACGCTGGCCACCGCCAGTTGGGACCGTCGCATCGGCCTCTGGCCCCTCGACGGCGGCGCCCCGCGGTTCCTGGAGGGTCATGCTGTGGGGGTGAACGCCGTCGCCTTCTCTCCCGATGGGCGCCTGCTGTGGTCGGCAGGCGGCGACGGCACGCTCAGGGAATGGGACGTGGCGACGGGCGCCCAAACGCGCATGATCAAGTCCCACGGATTCGGCCTCAACGAGATGGTGGCGGACCCCGCGGGCGTCTGGCTGGCCTACGGCGCCATCGACGGCGGCACCCGGGTGGTCGACGCCGCGACCGGGGCCGAGCGCGCCGACCTGACCGCCGGGCGCCGCCCGATCCTGGCCATGGCCACCGACCCTGCCGGGCGGCACCTCGCGGTGGGCGATGGCGAGGGCTACATCATGGTGGTCGACACCGCCGACTGGTCGATCGCCCACGACTTTCGCGCCACCCGCGCCGGACCCGTGTGGGCGCTCGCCTTCTCCCCCGACGGCGGCACGCTGTATGCCGGGGGGCTGGAGTCCGCGATCCACGCCTGGCCGCTCCACGCGCTCGACACCGCGCCGCCGATGGACGATGCCGACCAGAGCTTTCTCCGCCCGCCGGGCGAGATGGAGAACGGCGAGCGGCAGTTCGCCAGGAAATGCTCGATCTGCCACACGCTGACACCCGGCAGCGCGCGCCGCGCCGGTCCGACGCTGCACGGCGTTTTCGGCCGTCCGGCAGGCCGCGTTCCCGACTACAACTACTCGCCGACCCTTGCAGGCTCGGACATCGTGTGGGACGAAGACAGCATAGACGCCCTCTTCGACCTCGGACCCGACCATTTCATCCCCGGCTCGAAGATGCCGATGCAGCGCATCGTCGCGCCGCAGGACCGGGCGGACCTGATCGCCTATCTGCGCCGCACCACGCGCCCTCAGGAGTGACCGATGAAAGCCATGTTCCTCGCCTTCCTGGCCATCGCGGTGATCGCCGTCGGCGCCGATTACGCGCTGGACTACGCCGGATGGTCGTCGGCCGAGCGCACCACGGGGGAAGCGGTCCGGCTTGACTGAGCCCGCACCCGAGCATCTGACCACCCGCGAGCTGGCCGCGCGGCTGCGGTTGAGCGAGCGCAAAATCTACGACCTGGCCGCCCAGGGCGAGGTGCCGTGCGTGCGGCTGGTGGGCAAGCTGTTGTTTCCCCGCGCCGAGATCGACGCCTGGATCGCCGCCGCGCGCTCTGGACCAGTGGCGCCCGCCCCCCTGCCGCCCATCGTGGCGGGCAGCCACGACCCGCTCCTCGACTGGGCCTTGCGCGACAGCGGAGCGGGGCTTGCGGGCTATTTCGACGGCAGCCACGACGGGCTCGACCGTCTGAGCGCGCGGCAGGCCCAGGCGGCGGGGCTGCACATCCGCGAGGCCGAGGACTGGAACGTCGCCGCGGTCGCGGCCCGCTGCGGCGCGCTGCCGGTGACGCTGATCGAGGTGGCGCGGCGGCGACGCGGCCTGCTGACCGCCCCCGGCAATCCCCTGGGCCTCGCCGGACCCGGCGACCTGGCCGGGCGCCGCGTGGCGCGGCGGCAGGAGAGCGCGGCGAGCCACGCCATGCTGGACACCGCCCTCGCCCAAGCGGGCCTGTCGCTGGCCGACCTGCCCGGACCCGACCGCCCCGCCCGCAGCGAAGAAGACGTCGCGGCGATGATCCGCGAGGGCGCCGCCGACGCCGGGCTGGGCCTGCAATCGGTGGCCGCGGCGTCGGGCCTGGGGTTCGTGCCGTTGTTTTGGGAGCGTTACGACCTGGCCGTCTGGCGGCAGGCGGCGTTCGATCCGCCCCTGCGCACGCTCCTCGGTTTCCTCGCCGGCGCCGAGGCGCGGGCCCGCGCCGCGGCGATGACCGGCTACGACCTGTCGGATGCCGGGCGCGTCCGGTGGAACGCGCCGGTGCCCTGAGCCTCGGTCATCGGGCGTTGGGAAAGAAGAGCTGCTCTCCCTCGACGCGATAGGCCGCGATGGCGGCCTGCCCCTCCGATCCCACGATCCAGTCGACGAACGCCTGTCCGCCTTCGGCGTTGACGGTGGGGTGCCGCTCGGGGTTCACCAGCGTCACGCCGTATTGGTTGAAGAGCCGCTCGTCGCCTTCGACCAGCACGCCATGGTCGCCCTTGTTGCCGAAGGCGATCCAGGTCGCGCGGTCGGTCAGCGCATAGGCGCCCATCGCTGTGGCCATGTTCAGGGTCGCGCCCATCCCCTGCCCGGTCTCGCGATACCAACTGCCGGACGCGGCCGCGACCTCCAGGCCCGCCTCGGTCCAGAGCGCCAGTTCGGCCATATGCGTGCCGCTGTCGTCGCCGCGGCTGGCAAAGGGCGCGCCGGCCTCGGCGATCCGCGCCATCGCCGCCACCGCGTCCGCCATCCCCGCCACCCCGGCCGGGTCGGCCGCCGGGCCGACGATGACGAAGTCGTTGTACATCACGTCGAAGCGCTCAACGCCGTGGCCTTCGTCCACGAACGCCAGTTCGGCGGGCTCCGCATGGACGAACAGGACGTCGCCGTCGCCGTTGGCGGCATTGCGGATCGCCTGGCCAGTGCCGACCGCGACGACGCGCACGGGCACGCCCGTGGCCTCGGTGAACTGCGGCAGGATCGCCTCGAACAGCCCCGAGTTCTGGGTCGAGGTGGTGGACTGGATGACGATGTCGTCTTCGGCGGCGGCCGCCGTGGCGGTGAGGCCGAGCGCGGCGGCGAGGATCAGGCGGAGCATGGGGGGTCCTCTCTTCGGGGGGTCACAGCAGGAGTGCGCCGGAGAGATACGCCCGCCCCTCGGGCGACCGCGGCGCGGCAAAGAACTGGGTCGCCGGGGTGCGCTCGGCGATGCGGCCCCGGTTGAGCAACAGGACCTCGCCGCCCAGACGCCGGGCCTGTCCCGGATCGTGGGTGACAATGACGATTTTGGTCCCTTGGGCGTCGGCCTGCGCCAGCAGTGTCTCGATGGCATGGGTCGCGGCGGGATCGAGGCTCGCCGTCGGCTCGTCGAGGAACAGAACGTCGGGCGCGGTGGCCAGGGCGCGGACCAGCGCCAGCCGCTGCTGTTCCCCGCCCGACAGGGTGCGGGCGGGCTGCCGTGCCGAGGCGGCGAAACCAAACTGCGACAGGAGGTCGGGGAGACGGGCGCGGCGGGCGCGGCGGCCCTCCCCCGCGGCGCGGAGGGCATAGTCCAGGTTCGCCGCCACCGAGCGGCGCAGGAGCACGGGGCGCTGGAACACCATCGCCTGCCGCACCTCCGGTGCCGCGATCACCCGCCCCTCCTGCGGCGCGATCAGCCCGTGGAGGAGCCGCAGGAGCAGGCTCTTGCCCGCGCCGTTCGGGCCCAGCACCGCGGTGGGCGCCCCGGCCCTCAGGTGCAGCCGCGGCACCTCCAGCCGCACCGCGCCCCCGGCCGAGAACCGCAGATCGTGGCAGGCGACCAGCGGCGGCGCCTCGGCATCCCAGGCCAGATCACGCATGGAGTGCCTCCCGTGGGCGGGCGCCCAGAGCGGCGACGGCGGCGTTGACCGCCAGCGCCAGCAGGATCAGGAGCGCCCCAAGGGCCAGCGCCAGGTGCAGGTTCCCCTTGGACGTCTCCAGCGCGATGGTGGTGGTCATGACCCGTGTGGCGTGGTTGATGTTGCCGCCGACGATCAGCACCGCGCCCACCTCGGCGATGGCGCGGCCGAACCCCGCCAGCGCGGCGGTGGCGAGCGCCGGGCGCGCCTCCCACAACAGCGTCGGGATCGCGCCCAGGCGGCCGATCCCGAGCGAGCGGAGCTGTTCGTCGTACTCGGCCGCGAGCCCCTCGACCGCCGACCGGGTGAGCGCGGCCACGATCGGCGTGACCAGCACCGCCTGCGCCGCGATCATCGCCGCAGGGGTGTAGAGGAGTTGCAGAACCCCGAGCGGACCCGATGCCGAGAGCATCAGATAGACGGCCAGGCCCACGACCACCGGCGGCAGCCCCATCAGCGCATTGACGCAGACGATGGCCGCGCCGCGCCCCGGGAACCGTCCCACCGCCAGAGCCGCCCCCAGGGGAAACCCGATGAGGGCGGCGATGGCCACCGCGGTCAGAGACACCCGCAGCGACAGGGCCACGATCTCCCACAGGGCCGGGTCGCCGGTGAGGATCAGCATCGCCGCCGAGGCGAAGGATTCTGCAAAACCCTGCATTTTTTCCCGAAAGCTTCCGATTTTGGAGCGCTGTGCAGGAGAATGCCAAGAATCAGCAGGGCCGTCCAGGGCCGCGCCGGGGTTCGGTCAGGAGAAGTCGCGGAACAGCCGGGTCTGCCGGAACATGCCCTCCAGCGCCTCGATGCGGGCACGGCTGTCGTCCCACCGCGCCTCCTGCACGGCCGCGATGAGCGCTTCGATCACGACGGTCATCGCCGCGGTGCTGTCCCAGCTCGACGGGACCTCGACCCCGGCGTTGATCTCGACATCGGCGTGGCGCCCGGCGGGAGAGCCCCAAGGGTCGGTGAACAGCACCAGAGCCGCGCCGCGCTCGGTCGCCAGACGTGCGAGTTTCAGCAGCTCGGCCTCGTAGCGGCGGATGTCGAAGAGGACGAGGACCGTGCCGGGCGCCATGTCCACCAGGTGCTGGGGCCAGACATTGGGCGACTGGCCCAGGTGTCGCACGCCCGGCCTCAGGATCTGGAGGTGGTTGTAGAGATAGTCTGCGGCCGAGCGGGTGATCCGCCCGCCGCCCACGTAAACCGGCCGTTCGGCGTCCGCGAGGAGCGCCACGGCGGCGTCGAAGGACGCAGGCTCCACCCGCCGCAGCGTGGCGCGGATGTTGGCGGCCACCGCCTCGGCAAAGCGCGGCAGGATATGCGCCTCGTCCCCCGCCCCGCGCCAGGCATCTCGGCGCGGGATCGGCGCCTTGATCCGCTGCGCCACATCCTCGCGCAGCGCCTTCTGGAACGCGCCGAAACCGTCGAAGCCCAGCTTTTGAACCATGCGCACGACGGTGGGCGCGCTGACCCCCGCAGCCTCGGCCAGTTCGGTCACCGTGCCCAGTCCCGACATGGGAAAATCGGCCAACAGGACGCCGCCCAGGCGCCGCTCGGCGGGGGTCAGGTCGGCCATCGCCGCCCTCAGGGACTGCTCCAAGGTCGCCCGGTTTTCCGCCATCCCAGCCCATCCTCCTCGCGCCGCACAGGGACGGCGACCAGCCTACTGAAAAGATATTGACAGAGCAAAGCGTTCCGTAATGCACTGTTCAGGAGATGCACGATACCCCGCCCCTGACCCTGCCCCACGGCGCCGCGCCTGTCGCCGTTCACCGCCCCGAGGGGCGCGGGCGGGCGGTGGTGGTGTGCGAACATGCGGCCGCGGCGATCCCGGCGGACCTGGGCGATCTGGGGCTGACCGCGGCCGACCGGCTGTCCCATGCGGTATGGGATCCGGGCGCGGGGGCGCTGGCCGCGGCGCTGTCGGCGCGGCTCGACGCGCCGCTGGTGGCGGGGACCGTGTCGCGCCTGGTCCACGACTGCAACCGCCCCGATGGCAGCGCCGCCGCCTGCCCCGAGCGGGTGGAGCGCATCGCCGTTCCGGGCAACGTCGGCCTGACCGCCGCGGCGCGGTCTGCGCGCGCCGCCCGGGTCGCCGCGCCGTTTCACGCCGCTGTGGCCCGAACGCTCGACGCCGCGCCCGCCGACGCGGCGCTGATTACCGTTCACAGCTTCACCCCGGTGTGGAACGGCACGCCGCGACAAACGCGGCTGGGCCTCCTGCACGACACCGACGCGCGGCTGGCGCGGGCGATGGCCGCCACGCTGCGCCCCCGCGCCGAGCTGAACCGCCCCTACGGCCCCGAGGACGGGGTCACCCACATGCTGGCCCGCCACGCCCTGCCGCGCAGCCTGCGCAACGTGATGATCGAGGTGCGCAGCGATCTGTTGGTCGAGCCGGGGCAGGTCGCCGCCCTGGCCGACCGCCTGGCCCGGGCCCTGACCGCGGCCTTGTCGGACACTGCGGCCGAGGCCGCCCGATGAGGGTGCTGAGCGCCTATGTCCGCTGGGTCGAGGCGGTGAACCGGACCCTCGGCCGGATCGTCATGTACGGTATCTTCGTCATGGCGGGCATCCTGCTCTGGTCCACCTTTTCCAAGGCGTTCCTCCTGCCCTCTCTCTGGACGCTGGAGATGGCGCAGTTCGCCATGGTCGCCTACTACGTCCTGGGCGGGCCCTACGCGATCCAGATGGGATCGAACGTGCGGATGGACCTGTTCTATGGCGCCTGGTCGGATCGGCGCAAGGCGGCGGTGGACGCCGTCACCGTCCTGTTTCTGCTGTTCTACCTCGGCGTCCTGCTCTACGGCGGGCTGGGCAGCCTCGCCTACTCCCTGGGGTTCTGGGGCACGGATTACCTGAGCTTCTTTGCCGGGCTCGTCACCGGGGCCGAAGAGATCGGGCGTCTGGAAACCTCGCCAACGGCCTGGCGCCCCTGGCTCTGGCCGATCAAGACGATCATGGTCGTGGGCCTGATCCTGATGCTGCTCCAGGCGGTGGCCGAGTTGATCAAGGACGTGTGGCGGATCAGGGGGGTCGAGGCCCCATGAGCCACGAGGCCATCGCCCTTTTCATGTTCTCCACCATGATGGTGCTGCTCTTCACCGGGCAGCGGGTGTTCGGCGCCATCGGCGCGGTAGCCGCCATCGCGGCCGTGGCGCTCTATGGCACGGGGGGCGTCGACATCCCCTTTTCGGCGGCGATGAAGCTGATGAAGTGGTATCCGCTGCTGACGCTGCCGATGTTCATCTTCATGGGCTACGTGCTGAGCGAGAGCCGCATCGCCGACGACCTCTACCGCATGTTCCACGTCTGGATGGGGCCGCTGAACGGCGGGCTGGCGGTGGGGACGATCCTGCTGATGGTGCTCATCTCGGCGATGAACGGGCTGAGCGTCGCGGGGATGGCCATCGGGGCCACCATCGCGCTGCCCGAACTCCTGCGCCGCGGCTACGACAAAAGGATGGTCACAGGCGTGGTGCAGGCCGGATCGTCGCTGGGCATCCTGGTGCCGCCGTCGGTGGTGCTGGTGCTCTATGCCATGATCGCGCGCCAGCCGGTGGGGCAACTCTGGCTCGCCGGCGTGGTGCCGGGCCTGATGATGGCGGCGATGTTCGTGGCCTACATCGTGATCCGCTGCCGCATGAACCCGGCGCTGGGGCCGGCCCTGCCCGAGGCGGGCCGCGATCTGCCGCGCGCGGAAAAGCTGCGGCTGCTGCGCGCAGGACTCCTGCCGCTGGCCATCTTCGCGGCGATGATGGTGCCCTTCGTCAACGGCTGGACCTCGCTGGTCGAGAGCTCGGCCATCGGCGCGCTGGCGGCGTTCCTGGCGGCGGCGCTCAAGCGGCGGATGACGGCCGAGGTGTTCGAGAACTCGGTGCGCCAGACCCTCGGCATCACCTGCATGTTCATGTGGATCATCCTGGCCGCCCTGGGCTTTGGCGCGGTGTTCGACGGGCTGGGCGCGGTGCGCGCCATCGAGTCGCTGTTCACCGAGCAATGGGGCCTCGGCCCCTGGACCATCCTGATCCTGATGCAGCTGAGTTTTATCCTGATGGGGACGTTCCTCGACGACACCGCGATGCTGGTGATCGTCGCGCCGCTCTATGTGCCGCTCGTCGGCGCGCTGGGCTTCGACCTGATCTGGTATGGCGTGCTCTACACCATCACCACCCAGATCGCGTACATGACCCCGCCCTTCGGCTACAACCTGTTCCTGATGCGCGCCATGGCCCCGCCCGAGATTACGCTGGGCGACATCTATCGCTCTATCGTGCCTTTCGTCGGCGTGATGGTCCTGGCGCTCGCCACCATCATGGCCTTTCCCGAGATCGCCCTGTGGCTGCCCGGATACGTCTACGGAAACTGACAACGACGCCCGGTCCGCGGGCGCACCCACCCAGCAAGGAGAGAGACCCATGACAACCAGACGCAAGTTCCTCGCCGGGGCCGCAACGGTCCCCGCCGCCGGCCTAGCCGCCCCGGCCATCGCCCAGTCCAAGATCACCTGGCGGATGCAGACCTATGCCGGTGCCGCCCTGGCCGAGCATGTCGTGCAAGGCATGGTCGACAACTTCAACAAGATCGCCGGCGACGAGATGGAGATCGAGCTCTATTACGCCGACCAGCTGGTGCCGACGGGCGAGCTGTTCCGCGCGATGCAGCGCGGGACCATCGACGCGGTGCAGTCCGACGACGATAGCATGGCCTCGCCCACCGAGGTCACGGTGTTCGGCGGCTACTTCCCGTTCGCCTCGCGCTACTCGCTCGACGTGCCGGTGCTGTTCAACCAGTACGGGCTGAACGAGATCTGGGACGAGGAGTATTCCAAGGTCGGCGTCAAGCACATCTCGGCAGGCGCCTGGGATCCCTGCCACTTCGCCACGAAGGATCCGATCCGCAGCCTCGCCGACCTGCAGGGCAAGCGGGTCTTCACCTTCCCCACCGCCGGGCGGTTCCTGGCGCAGTTCGGCGTGGTGCCGGTGACGCTGCCGTGGGAGGACATCGAGGTGGCGGTGCAGACCGGCGAGCTCGACGGCATCGCCTGGTCGGGGATCACCGAAGACTACACGGTGGGCTGGGCCGACGTGACCAACTACTTCCTGACCAACAACATCTCGGGCGCCTGGGCGGGGTCGTTCTTTGCCAACATGGACCGCTGGAACGAGCTGCCGGAGCACTTGCAGACGCTGTTCCGCGCCTGCTGCGACCAGTCGCACTATTACCGCCAGTACTGGTATTGGGGCGGCGAGGCGCGGCTGAGGGTGCACGGCGAGAAGATGGAGCTGACCACCATCCCCGACGCCGAGTGGGCACAGGTCGAGGCCGCCGCGCGCGAGTTCTGGGACGAGATCGCCGCCGAGAGCGAGACCAAGGCCAAGGTCGTCGAGATCTTCAAGCAGTACAACGCCGACATGGAAAAGGCCGGACGGCCCTACCGCTACAACTCCTGACACCCTCGGGGCGCCCTGCCCCGGGCGCCCCGGTTTTTCGCCGAAAAACCGGTCCGAATTTTCGTCGAAAATTCGTGACCCAGCGGAGACGCCGATGCTCACCCTCGACACCCTCAGCGACGCCGCCGACGCCGGCACCATCGACACCGTGCTGGTCTGCCTCGTGGACATGCAGGGGCGGCTGATGGGCAAGCGGTTCCACGTCCGCGACTTCCTCGACCACAGCCACGCCGAGACCCACGGGTGCAACTACCTCCTGGCGACGGACCTGGAGATGCACACCGTCGACGGCTATGCCGCAACCTCCTGGGCGGCAGGATACGGCGACTACGTGATGCAACCCGACCTGTCCACGCTGCGCCCCGCGCCTTGGCTCGACGGCACCGCGCTGGTCCTGTGCGACGTGCTGGACCACCACACCCACGCCCCCGTCCCGCATTCGCCGCGCGCCGTGCTCAAGGCCCAGATCGCCCGCCTGGCCGAGCGCGGCTGGACGCTCAAGGCGGCGACCGAGCTGGAGTTCTTCCTGTTCGAGGGCGGCTACGACGCGATCCGCAAGGGCGGCTTCCGCGACCTCGTGCCCGTCTCGGGCTACAACGAGGACTACAACATCCTGCAGACCACTAAGGAAGAAGCGGTGATGCGGCCGGTTCGCAACCACCTCTTCGCCGCGGGCATCCCGGTGGAGAACACCAAGGGCGAGGCCGAGACCGGTCAGGAAGAGCTGAACATCCGCTATGCCGAGGCGCTGCTCTGCGCCGACCACCACGTCATCGCCAAGCAGGCGGTGAAGGAGATCGCCTGGGCCCAGGGGGTCGCGGCGTCGTTCCTGCCCAAGTGGCGCGCCGACAAGGTGGGCAGCGCCGCGCATGTGCACCAGTCGCTGTGGGACGGCGATACGCCGCTGTTCCACGACGCCGAAGACCGGCGCGGCATGTCCGACACCATGCGGGCCTGGATGGCCGGGCTGATCGCGCACGCGGGCGACGGCACGGTGTTCCTTGCGCCGTATGTCAACAGCTACAAGCGGTTCCAGAAGGGCACCTTCGCCCCGACCCGCACGGCGTGGTCGGTGGACAACCGCACCGCGGGCTTCCGCCTCGTCGGCGAGGGGACCAAGGGCGTGCGGGTCGAGTGCCGCATCGGCGGGTCCGACCTGAACCCCTACCTCGCCATCGCCGCCCAGATCGCGGCAGGCCTCGCCGGGGTGGACGGCGACCTGGACCTCGCCCCACCGATCGCCGGAGACGTCTATCACATGGACGACGTGCCCGAGATCCCCCGCACCTTGCGCGCCGCGACGGAGGCCCTGCGCGGCTCGGACATGTTGCGCGCGGCCATGGGCGACGCCGTGGTCGACCACTACGTGCGCGCCGCCGAATGGGAGCAGGAGGCGTTCGACATGGCCGTCACCGACTGGGAGATTGCGCGCGGCTTCGAGCGGGCCTAGAGAGAATGTAACTATTGACAAACACACAGTGCATATTCCAGAACTTCGGTGCCTGAGAAATGGAGACGAAGCGATGAGCAAGTATGCCCCTCTGAGAACTCATCTGGAAAACCGTGGCTATGGACAGATCCCGATGACCTTTTCCGAGATCGAGAAGATCATCGCCGGGCGCCTGCCAGCGTCCGCGCGCAAGCACCGAGCCTGGTGGAGCAACAATCCCAGCAACAGCGTCATCACCCATGCGTGGTTGGGCGCCGGCTATCGGACGGCGCAGGTCAATCTAGAGGGCGAACGCGTCACCTTCGTCCGCAGCGACGACCGCCCAGGAGGCGACCCGTCGGCACCTCCGCGCCACCCGTTGCACGGCTCCCTCGCCGGGACCGTTTCGGTGGCAGAAGGGACCGATCTGACCGAACCGCTCGGCGCCGCGTGGGATGCGGAGGGCACGTGACGGCCTTTCTCCTCGACACCTGCGCCGTGATCTGGACCGCTCAGGGCGATACCCTCGATGCGAGAGCGCAGACGGCGTTGGCGGGGGCCTACAGCGATGGGAGCACCATCTGGGTGTCGCCGATCAGCGCATGGGAGATCGGCCTTCTGGCGGCGCGGGGCCGAATCGGGCTGTCCCTGCGTCCGAAGGCGTGGTTCGACGCGGTGCTTGCACAACCGGGCGTCGGACTGGCGCTGATGTCGCCCGAAGTCCTGATCGATTCGTCTTCGCTTCCCGGAACACCGCCAAACGATCCGGCGGACCGGATCATCCTTGCGACCGCGCGCGAACTCGGGCTCACGGTCGTGACCAGGGATGCGCGCATTCTCGACTACGCCGACGCGGGCCATGTCCGCGCCCTGCCCTGCTAGGAGGATCGCCATGACCGGCACTCTGTTGCGCTGCATCTCGCCCGTGGACGGCTCGGTCTATGCCGAGCGCATGGCCCTGCCAGACGCCGGGCGCGCGGCGGCGCGGGCCGCACGGGCGGCGCAGCCCGGGTGGGCGACGCGGCCCCTGTCCGAACGGCGCGACCTGGTGCTGGCAGGGGTGGCGCGGCTGGGAGAGATGACGGACGAGGTCGTGCCGGAGCTGGCCTGGCAGATGGGCCGCCCGGTCCGTTACGGCGGCGAGTTCGGCGGCGTGGACGAGCGCGCGACCTACATGGCGGGCATCGCCGAGGCGGCGCTGGCGCCGATCCGGGTCGAGGACAGCGCCGCCTTCCGCCGCCGTATCGACCGGGTGCCCTTGGGCGTGGTGCTGGTCGTGGCGCCCTGGAACTATCCCTACATGACCGCCATCAACACCGTTGCGCCCGCGCTGATCGCGGGCAACACGGTGCTGCTCAAGCACGCCACCCAGACCCTGCTGGTGGGCGAGCGCATGGCGCGGGCGTTCCACGAGGCGGGCGTGCCCGAGGACGTGTTCGCCAACGTCTTTCTCGACCACGACACCACCTCCGCTCTGATCGCCGGGCGGGCGGTGGACGCGGTGAACTTCACCGGCTCGGTCGGTGGAGGCCAGGCGATGGAACGGGCGGCGGCGGGCACCTTCATCCCCGTGGCAACCGAACTGGGCGGCAAGGATCCGGCCTACGTGATGGAGGACGCCGACGTCGCCCGCGCGGCCGAGGTGCTGGTGGACGGGGCGATGTTCAACGCGGGCCAGTGTTGCTGCGGGATCGAGCGCATCTATGTCCATGCCCGCCACTACGATGCCTTCCTCGACGCCGCGCGGTCCATCGTCGAGGGCTATAAACTGGGCAACCCGCTGGACGAGGCGACGACGCTGGGGCCGATGGCCCATGTCCGCTTTGCCCGGGTCGTCCGCCAGCAGGTGGACGCGGCGCTGGCAGCCGGGGCGACCGGGCTGATCGACCCCGCGCTGTTCCCGGCCGACGACGGCGGCGCCTATCTGGCGCCGCAGATCCTGACCGGCGTGACCCACGACATGGACATCATGCGGGAAGAGACCTTCGGCCCCGCCGTGGGCGTCATGCGGGTGGAGAGCGACGCCGAGGCGCTGGCCTTGATGAACGACAGCCGCTACGGCCTGACCGCCTCGCTCTGGACCGGCGACTTCGACCGGGCCGAGCGGCTGGCGGCGCGGCTGGAGACCGGGACCGTGTTCGTCAACCGCGCCGACTATCTCGACCCCGCCCTGTGCTGGACGGGGTGCAAGGACACGGGCCGCGGGGCGGGCCTGTCGGTCCTGGGCTACCACGCCCTGACCCGCCCCAAATCCCTGCATTTCCGCGCCTGAGGCCGCCATGACCCCCACCGCCACCTGGTCCTATCCCACGTCCATCCGCTTCGGCGCCGGGCGCCTGAGCGAGCTGCCCGGCGCCTGCGCCGAGGCCGGGATGACGCGCCCGCTCCTCGTCACCGACCGCGGCCTCGCCGCCCTGCCCATCTCCGCGCGGGCGCTCGACGTTCTGCGCGCGGGCGGTCTGGCGGCCGAGATGTTTTCAGGCGTCGACCCGAACCCCCACGAGGGCAACGTGGCCGAGGGACTGCGCGCGCTCAGGGACGGCGGGCACGACGGGGTCGTGGCCTTCGGCGGCGGTTCGGCGCTGGATCTGGGCAAGGTGCTGGCCTTCATGGCCGGGCAGACGCGCCCGATCTGGGATTTCGAGGACGTGGGCGACTGGTGGACCCGCGCCGACGCCGACGCCATCTTGCCCGTCATTGCGGTCCCCACCACCGCCGGGACCGGCAGCGAGGTGGGCCGCGCGGGCGTCATCACCAACAGCGAGACGCGGGAGAAGAAGATCGTCTTCCACCCCCGGATGCTGCCGCAGGTCGTCATCGCCGACCCCGAACTGACCGTGGGGATGCCGCCTGCGATCACCGCGGGCACCGGCATGGACGCCTTCGCCCACTGTCTGGAGGCGTACTGCTCGCCGCACTACCACCCGATGAGCCAGGGCATCGCGCTGGAGGGGATGCGGCTGGTGGCCGAGAACCTGCCCCGCGCCCATGCCGACGGCAACGACCTGGAGGCGCGGGCCCACATGATGAGCGCCGCGGCCATGGGCGCGGTGGCGTTCCAGAAGGGCCTGGGCGCCATCCACGCCCTCAGCCACCCCATCGGGGCGATGCACCACACCCACCACGGCACGACGAACGCGGTGGTGATGCCGGCGGTCCTGGACTTCAACCGCCCGGCGGTGGAGGCGCGTCTGGCCCGCGCCGCGGCCTATCTGGGGATCGACGGCGGCTTCGACGGCTTCCGCGCCTTCGCGGTGGACCTCAACCGCCGCCTCGGGATCCCCGAGAGCCTGACCGCGCTCGGCGTCGCCGACCCGGACATGGACCGCCTGGTGGCCTCGGCGCTGGCCGACCCCTCGGTCGGCGGCAACCCGGTCGAGATGACGGCCGCCACCACCCGCGCCCTGTTCGAGGCGTGCCTCTGAGGCGCGGGGGCCGCCGCGCTCAGGCGGCGGCGGAGATCGCGGCGGCCGGGCGCAGGGCCACAACCGCGGCGCCCTCGCGATGGCGGCTCTCGACCCGTGCGTGGGCCTCCGCGATGTGCGCGAGCGGCCAGACCCCGTCCACCGGCGCGGTCAGGGTGCCCGCCGCCAGCCCCTCGGCGATCGCCTCCAGATCCGCCGCCCTCTCGGTCGAGACCTTCAGCACCAGTCCGCGGTCCCACAGCCCCCGCAGCATCATCCCCACGCTGAACTCCAGCGGGACGAAGCGTCCGCCGGCCGCGAGGATGCGCCGGACGTCCCGGTACCGCAGCACACCGGCGGTATCCAAAACCACGTCGTAGCGGGCCGCGCCGCGGGTCACATCCTGGCGGCGATAGTCGATCACGGCGTCGGCGCCGAGGCCGCGCAGGCGGTCGGCCGTTTCAGCCCGCGCGAGCGCGGTCACATGGGCCCCGGCCGCGCGGGCGATCTGCACCGCCCACGACCCGACCTCGCCCGACGCCCCGGCGATCAGCAGGCGCGTCCCCGGCCCCACTTCGGCGATCTCGCGGACGAAGGACCGCGCCGCGAGCGCGCCGAAAGGCGTGGCCGCGGCGGCAGTGTCCGACACGCCGTCCGGGATGCGCGCGACCGCGGCGTCGGCGCGGACCGCCACCCGCTCGGCATGGGCGCCGAGGCCCGACGCGCCGAACACCCGGTCCCCCACGGCGAACCGCGCCACGCCATCGCCGAGGGCCGCCACCCGCCCGGCGAAATTGCTGCCGAGCACGCGGTGGCGCGGCCGCCGGAGCCCGGCCAGAGCCCGCCCGATCAGCCACAGGCCGCCTGGGAACGCCGACGCGCGAAACCGCCAGTCGGCCGTGGTGACGGCGCTGGCGGCCACCTCCACCAGGATCTCTCCCGGGCGCGGCCGCGGCTCGGGCACATCCGCGACCCGCACCACCTCTGCCGCCCCGTATCTGTCGTAAACCGCCGCCCGCATGGCGTCCTCCAATCGTTCGATCCGTCGATGGCGCCGGAATACCGCACCTGGCCGCTCTGCGGAATTGACCAGTTACGCGGATCAGCTATGCGTACACGCATGGAATGGAAGTCCGTGACCTTCGACTGGAACCGCGCCCGCGCGTTCCTGGTCACCGCCGAGGAGGGGTCGCTCTCGGCCGCCGCCCGCGCGCTTGGCATGGCGCAGCCGACCCTGGGGCGGCAGGTGGCCGCGCTGGAGGCGGCGCTGGGGGTCGCCCTCTTTGAGCGGACGGGGCGGGGCCAGGCACTGACCCCCGCGGGCCACGACCTCCTCGCCCATGTCCAGGCGATGGGCGAAGCCGCGCGCGCCCTCTCGCTGGCGGCGGAGGGGCGGAGCCGGTCCATCGCCGGTCCAATCACCGTGACGGCGAGCGAGATCACGGCCGCGCGGCAACTCCCCGCCATCGTCGCCCGCCTGCGCGAGGTCGCCCCCGGCCTCACCGTCGAGATCGTGGCGAGCAACGAGAGCCAGGACCTGCGCCGCCGCGAGGCCGACATCGCGGTGCGCAACTACCGCCCCACCGACCCCGACCTCTTCGCGCGCAAGATCGGGGACGGGCACGCGCGGCTCTACGGCGCGCCGCACTACCTCGACCGACTCGGGCCGCTCCACGGCGCGGCGGACCTGGCGCGGGCCGAGATCGTGGGCTTCGTCCCCGTGGCCGACTTCCTACGCCAGATCCGCGCCATGGGCGTCCCGGTGACCGAGGACAACGTGCGCGTCGCCACCGCCAACCACCTGGTGCATCTGGAACTGGTGCGCGCCGGGGTCGGTCTAAGCTTCTTCCCCGAGCCGGTAGGCGACGGCGATCCCGACCTCGCCCGCGCCGTCCCCGCCATGGCGCCCTTCGTCTATCCCCTCTGGGTGGTCGCCCATCGAGAAGTGTCGACCTCGGCCCGCGTGCGCCTGGTCTTCGACCTCCTGGCCGAAATGTTGAGCTGAATGTCGCAGTTTATTGTGGAGGGTGAGTAAGAACATTATAAGAACACCGATGGCTCGTTTGGATTTACAGAAAAGGCTCGCGATTCTCTCCGACGCGGCGAAGTACGACGCCTCCTGCGCGTCCTCGGGGTCGTCGAAGCGCGATTCGCGGGATGGCAAGGGGCTGGGCTCGAACGAGGGGACGGGCATCTGCCACGCCTATGCTCCCGACGGACGCTGCATCAGCCTCTTGAAGATCTTGATGACGAACTTCTGCATCTACGACTGCGCCTACTGCATCAACCGCGTGTCCTCGAACGTCGCCCGCGCCCGGTTCAGCGTCGAGGAGGTCGTGCGCCTCACCGTCGAGTTCTACCGCCGCAACTATATCGAAGGGCTGTTTCTGTCGTCTGGGATCATCCGCTCGCCGGACGAGACCATGGGGCAGATGGTCGAGATCGCGCGCCGCCTGCGGGAGGTCGAGAACTTCCGAGGCTACATCCACCTCAAGACCATTCCCGACGCCGACCCTGCGCTGATCGAGGCGGCGGGGCGTCTAGCCGACCGCCTGTCGATCAATGTCGAGCTGCCCACCGACGCCAGCGTCAAGGCCTACGCGCCCGAGAAGGACCCCCGCACCATCCGCAAGGCCATGGCCGACGTGCGGCTGAAGAAGGAGGCCGCGCGCGAGCGCAGCCACACCGGCCGGCGCGCCCCGCGCTTCGCCCCCGCCGGGCAGTCCACTCAGATGATCGTCGGCGCGGACGGCGCCACCGACACCGCCATCCTGGGCAACGCCACGCGGCTTTATGCCTCCTACGGGCTCAAGCGGGTCTACTACTCCGCCTTTTCGCCGATCCCCGACGCCACGGCCAAGCTGCCTCTGGTGCGCCCGCCGCTGGAGCGGGAGCATCGTCTCTATCAGGCCGACTGGCTCCTGCGGTTCTACGGCTTCGACCTGGACGAGATCGCGGGGACGGCGCCGGGCGGTAACCTGGATCTCGACATCGATCCGAAACTGGCCTGGGCGCTCAGAAACCGGCACCTCTTTCCGCTCGACGTGAACCGCGCGGCGCGCGAGCTTTTGCTGCGGGTGCCGGGGTTCGGGGTCAAGACGGTGACCCGCATCCTGACCACCCGCCGCCACCGCACCCTGCGCTACGACGACCTCACGCGGATGGGCGCGGGGATGAAGAAGGCGCGCGCCTTCGTCACCCTGGGCGGGTGGACGCCCGGCGCGCTGACCGACAGCGCCGACCTGCGCGCCCGCTTCGCGCCCCCGCCCGAGCAACTGGCGCTCTTCTGACCGCGATGCCCACCGTCGCCCTCCCCTCGATCGGCACCGATGCGGCCTGGCGCGCGGCGGCTCGGGCGCATCTGGGCGCGGGCACGCCGCCCGAGGCGCTGCATTGGCAGATGGACGGCGGCGGCGATCTGTTCGCCGAACCGGCCGCACCCTTGCCCGAAGCCGCGCCGGTCACGGTGCCCCGTGCCTTCGCCGCGCTGGCCGGCACGGTGGTCTGGCACCGCGATCCCGAGCGTTTCGCGCGGCTCTATGCGCTGCTCTGGCGGCTCAGGACCCAGCGAGGGGCGTTGCAGGACCGGGCCGACCCCGCCGTCGCGCGGCTGTGGAAGATGGACAAGGAGGTGCACCGCGACCTGCACAAGATGCGCGCGTTCCTTCGGTTTCGCGAGATCGGGGCGCCCGACCTTCCCCGGCGCCGCTTTGCCGCATGGTTCGAGCCCGGGCACCACATCGTCGAGCCCATCGCGCCGTGGTTCGCCAACCGCTTCGGCGACATGGACATGGTGATCCTGACCCCCGACCTGACCCTGAGCATCGAGGATCGCCGGGTCGCGCTGTCGCCCGGACAGGCCAAACCGCCCCTGCCTGACGACGCGCATGAGGCGCTCTGGACCACGTATTTCCGCAACATCTTCAACCCCGCGCGGCTGAAGGTGAAAGCGATGCAGGCCGAGATGCCCAAGAAATACTGGAAGAACATGCCCGAGGCGTCGGCGATCCCCGATTTGATCGCCGGGGCCGAGGCGCGGGTGCGGCAGATGCAGGCGGCGGCCCCCACCCTGCCCCCCGCGCGGGCGGCCAAGATCACGGAGCGATGGATGACCGAAACGCAAGAGCCGCCTCCGGCCGACAGTCTGGAGGCGCTGCGGCGGCAGGCCGAGGGCTGCACCCGCTGCGCGCTGCACGGCCCCGCGACGCAGGTGGTGATGGGCGAGGGACCGCGCGACGCCGATTTGATGATCGTGGGCGAGCAGCCGGGGGACCAGGAGGACCTGATGGGCCGCCCCTTTGTCGGGCCGGCGGGTCAGCTCTTCGACCGGCTGGCGGAAGAGGCGGGATTGGACCGCGCGGGCGCCTTCGTCACCAATGCAGTCAAGCATTTCAAGTTTCAGCCGCGGGGCAAGCGGCGGATCCACCAGCGGCCGGGCGCCGACGAGGTGCAGGCGTGCCGTTGGTGGCTCGACGCGGAACGCGCGCTGGTGCGGCCCAAGCTGATCCTGGCCATGGGTGCGACCGCGGCGGCCAGCCTGACCGGCACCGGCGCGGGACTCCTCAAACGCCGCGGAACGTGGGAGGCGGGGCCCGACGGCACGCCGGTGTTCCTGACCCTGCACCCCAGCTATCTGCTGCGGGTGCCGGACGCCTCGGCCCGGGCGCGTGCCACCGACGACGTGCGCGCCGACCTCGCGGCGGTACAGGCCCGGGTGCAGGCGCTCCGCGCGGCGTGAAGCGGGCTCACCCCGCGCGGCGCCGCTCGAACATCGGGACCGCGGATGGGCCGCCGTCGTAGAAGCTGTGGCGCGCGCGCCCCGTCCCCTTGGACCGGTAGAGCGCGGCGTCGGCGTCGGCCAACAGACGGGCAGGCTCGGGCGAGGCATAAGTTTGGCTCAGCGTGGTGCCGAGGCTCGCCGAGATGCGGCAGGTCTCGCCGCGGAACACGATCGGGTCTTCGATCCGGGCGATGAGCCTGCGGGCGATCCCGTCCACTTCGGCCCGCTCCGAGATCCCCTCGAACAGCACGACGAACTCGTCCCCTCCGATCCGCGCCACATGGTCGCCCTCGCGCACCGTCTCTTGGATGCGGCGGGCGACGGTTTGCAGAACGTGGTCGCCGGCGGCGTGGCCCAGGGTGTCGTTGACCTCTTTGAACAGGTCGAGGTCGATCTGGGTCAGGGCAAAGCTGCGCCCGTCCAGCACCCGCCCCGCCAGCAGGTGGTCCAGCGCGCGACGGTTCTTGAGCCCGGTCAGCGTGTCGGTCAGCGCCCGCTCCTCCGCCGCCGCCTGCGCCGCCTGGAGCCGGGTGATCAACTGCCGCGCCTCGTCCATGATCGCCGAGTTCGCCTCGATCAGATAGACCATGTCGACGGTCATGTCGGTCGGCGCGAAGTCCGTGCAGGTCATACCGTATCGGCCGAGGTTCTCTAGTTCTGAGAGGCCGAGCGCCAGGTTCAGGATCCCGCCCTCGCCGCGCAGCGCCAGGAGACCGCTGAGCTGCACCGGAACCCCTTCGGCAAAGCTGAGCCGCAGAGGCTGACCGGCGGCGTCGAACAGCTCTGCCGCCGTGGCCACGTCGGGCGGCCGGTGCAGGCGGAACGCGCAGGTTGCTGGCCGGTCGATCAGCGCCCGATCCCCGGCAAGGCGGCGAAGCGCGGGGCCCGCATGGACCACCCGCCCCGCGGCATCCAGGCGCGCGTGCAGCGGGAGAAGAAGGTCGAGCGTGGCGTCGCATCCTTTCATCGCTCACACCCTCCGCAGCGACAGATCGAACCCGCGCGAGGGCGCAAAGCTCGTGGAGAGGACCGCGATGTCCACCCGGATGTCGCCGTCCTCGGCGATCTCGGGGGCGTCGAGGAAGGCCAGCGCGCCATAATCGTCGGCCATCGCCCGCAGCACCCCCATCGCGAGCGGGACGTAGAGCGCGTGGGACGCCCCCATGCGCAGCCGATACCGCCCCTCGCCCACCTGGTGCAGGTCCAGTCGCGGCACGTCGAGATCGGGCAAGGCGAGCCGCGACCGGTCGTGCAAGTCATTCAGAGAGTGCAGAAAATCCACGAATCCGTCGCCACCGAACCGCAACAGACGTCGCAGGCGGTGCATGTTGGGATGCGACACCAGGTAAGTGCCGAAATCCTCCAGGATCACCGTCTGGGATTTCGACAGCCGCGCCGCGGCAGCAGCCAGGATGTCCGGCGTCACCCGGTGCGCATAGTCCAGAAACGGCTCGACGTCGGTGACGCCGATCCCCGCATCGCGCGCGATCTCCACCCAGACCTCTCGCCCGTAGGTGTCGGTCAAGAAGCTCTGCAACGAACGATTCACGATCCCGTGCATAGCGCGGTCCCCTCCGTTCGCCCCCATGACAGGGCACGCTAGGAGCTGAACCTTAAGATTCCGCTTAAGCCGGCGGCTCAGAAGTCGGTGGGCGCGCCGCCCTCGGCCTTGCGCCGGGCAACGAAGTCGGCGAGCGCGTCGCGCACCCCTTCGTCCATCGGCGGCGGCTCGAAGCCGTCGATGATCTCGCGCGCAAGACGGCCGGCGCGTTCGGCGGTCCAGGCGCCCCCCGCCAGGCGCCAGCCCTCGTAGTTGCGCCAATCCGACAGAAACGGCTGATAGAACGCAGTGGTATAGCGGTCCTGGGTGTGCTGGAGGCCAAAGAAGTGGCCCTGCCCGCCCACCTCGGCGATGGCGTCGAGGGCGATCTCGTCGGGCCCCGTGGCCCAGAGCACGGGGTCGCAGTAGCGCTGAATCTGCTGGAGCAGTTCGCAATCCATGAGGAACTTCTCGGGGCTGGCGATCAGTCCGCCTTCGAGCCACCCGGCGGCGTGGTAGACCATATTGGCGCCCGACTGCACCGCCGACCACAGGCTGTTGGCCGTCTCCCACATCGCCTGGCCGTCGGGGACGTTGGCGGCGCAGACGCCAGAGGCGCGCATGGGCAGGCCGTAGAACCGCGCCATCTGCCCGGTCATCTGGGTCGCGCGCATGTATTCGGGGGTGCCGAAGGCGGGCGCCCCGGACTTCATGTCGACGTTGGAGGTAAAGGTGCCGATGGCGCAGGCACAGCCCGGCGCGACGTATTGGAACAGCGCGATCGCACACAGCGCCTCGGCGATGGACTGCGCCACGGCACCGGCCAGGGTGACGGGCGCCATCGCGCCCGCCAGGGTGAAGGGCGTCACCACCACCGCCTGACCGCGGCGGATCAGCCGCAGGCAGCCGTCGATCATCGGCCAGTCGTGCTTGAGCGGCGAGGTGGAGTTGATGTTGGTGTACATCCGCGGCGTGGCGGCAAAGTCGTCGTGGCTCAGCCCTGCGGCGATGCGCACCATCTCCATCACGTCCTCGACCCGCTCGGAGCCCAGCGAATAGGCGTGGGCGACCTTGTCGGTCAGCGTGAGCTTGTCGAAGAGGACGTCGAGATGGCGGATGCTGGGATGCAGGTCCACCGGCTCGACCGGATAGCCGCCGACGAAGTGGATGCAGTTGAAATACTGGCTGAGCTTGATCAGGTCGCGGCAGGTCTCGCGCGTGCCGGGGCGCTTGCCCCCGTCGACGTCCCAATAGTTCGGCGGTGACGAGACGTTGCCGAACAGCATCTGCCGCCCGCCGACGGTCAGGCGGCGGTCGGGATTGCGCGGCGTGAGGGTAAAGCTGGCGGGCGCCCGCCCCACCATCTCCATGACGAACTCGCGGTCCATGCGCACGGTCACGCCCTCGATCCGGCAGCCGGCCCTGCGCAGGATCTCCACGGCCTCCTCGTTCAGGAACTCGACGCCGATCTCTTCGAGGATGCGCATCGCGCCGTCGTGGATCGCCGCCACGCCCTCTTCGCCCAAGGGCTCGGTGGGGCGGTCGGGGTTGACCGGCGGCGCCCAGGGCATTTGCGCGATGGTCTCGCCCGTCCGGCGGCCGGTATTGCCGGCGCGACCCCCCGAGCGGCGGCGGCGCGTCGATGTCTCGGCCATGGCGGGCTCCTCTCGTGGGGTCCCGCCCAGCAAACGGCACCCGGCGCCCCCGCGCCGGACCGATTGCGACATCCCTTGTCGTTTTGTGCGCCCCGGCCCCGCGGCCCCTAGAGACCCAGCCAGGACGGCAGGTCGCCGATGTCGCGCAGGACCGCCGCGGCGTGGGGGGCGAGCGTCTGCGCCTCGGCCGGTCCGGTGAGCACCGCCACCGGCACCGCCCCCGCCGCGCGGGCCGCCGCCATGTCGGTCAGGCTGTCGCCCACCATCGCCACTCGGTCGGACCGCGCCCCGGTGTGCCGCACGAAGGCGCGGATCGGGCCCGGATCGGGCTTGGCGCCATGGCCGCTGTCGCAGCCCAGGATCAGGGAAAATCGGTCGGCGACTCCGGCGCGCTCCAGATGGGTCCGCGCCACCGCCTCCGCGTCGTTGGTGGCCACGCCCAGGATCAGCCCTGCCGCCAGCAGCCGGTCGAGCAGAGCGGCGAGCGGCACCGCGGGCACCTGCGGCGTCGCCTCGGCCAGGGCGTCCATCCGCGCCACCAGCGGCCCCGCGCCCCACGCGGGCAGGTGCGGGAGGAGACGCGCGGCCGCCTCCTGCGCGGTCGCCGCGATCACTGGACTGTCGGGGTCGTAGCGGCCCGCCTCCGGGTCGTAGCCCAGCGTGCTGAAGAGGCGCGCGGCCAAGGCCGCATCGCCGTCGGCCAGGTCGGCGACCAGCGCCTCGGCATACCCCCCCCAACTCGCGGTAAAGTCGAACAGCGTGCCATCCTTGTCGAACAGCACCGCTGCAAAACCGCCCTGCCCCGCGACCGCAGCCATACGTTCGGAAGCGTTGACTTTCGCGCCGGTTGTGTCACTGGACATAGCTATGCCTCCTCGCGTCGACTATTCTCTGCATTCCTCCCTCGGCTATCGCCTGTCGCTCGCCGCGCGGCTGCAAGAGCGGCGGCTGGACGACGGGCTGAAGCCTCTGGGTCTCACGCGGGTCACCTGGTGCGTGCTCTTGGCGCTGGGACCTGGGGGCTGCCGCAAGCCGTCGGAGATCGCCCGCTTCATCGGCATCGACCGCACCGCGACGTCGCGCGCCCTGCGGCAGCTCGAAGCCGCCGGCCTGATCAGCCGCAGCAGCGGCGACGGCGACCGCCGCACCACCGTCGTTGCGCTCACCGAGGCGGGGCACGAGACGCTGGCCCAGGGCGTGCCGATCGCGCAAGGAAACGCGCGGGCTCTGAAGTACAAGCTGACGGCCGACGAATGGCAGCAGATGTCCGACCTGCTCGCCCGCCTGATCGAGGGCGAATCGCAAGACCTCCCCCGCTTCTGAGCCGGGCCTCACGTCCAGTGGACCTGCGCCCCGCCCGGCAGCGCCACCCGCGCCCGCAGAGGCGCGTCGTAGGGCAGACCGCGCGCGTCGCAGAACGCGACCACCCAAGCATCGTCCATGGTCAGAAAGTCCAGAACCGCGCCCAGCACGTCCGCCTCCGCGGCGCGGGTGCGCAGGTCCGCGGCGGTCAGGCCAGAGGCGCCCATGAACACGCCCAACAGGTCGTCGGTCGCCGCCAACCACTCCAGCGCCGCCGCCGCCACCGCCTCGGCGCGGTCCTGCCGCATCTCCCGCACTCCCCGCTGTCGTCGAAAGGGTTTCTTAACACTTCTGACCGACTTTCTTAACCGACGACAACACTTTTACTAAATTCGGCGGTGCTCGATGGCGCGGCGACTGGTGCTGATACATGGATCCGCGACCGAGCGGATCGCCCTCAAGGCGCTCCTGGCCCCGGCCCGCTATGCGGTCCGCACGGCTGCGACGCTGGAGGCGGCCGAGGCGATCCTGGCACAGACCCCTAGCGATCTGATCTTGGTGGACGCCGCGGTGCTTTCGGCCGATCCCGACGCGGTCTTGGGGCGGCTGCGCGCCGCGGCGGGGGGCGAGCGGCTGCCGGTGATCGGCCTCGCCGACGGGCCCGCGCCCGAGATGCGACTGGCGGCGGTCCGGGCCGGGGCCGAGGACTGCGTGCATCGGCCGTTCGGGGGCGGCTGGCTCCTGGCGCGGATCCGCAGCGCTCTGCGTAACAGCGAGACACGGCTGGAACTCGCGCGCCGCACCGCCGCGGCGGCCGAGGCGGGGTTCGCCGAGGATGCCGCCGCCTTCGCCGGGCCGGGGCGCGCCGCGCTGGTCGCAGAGCCTGGCGAGGGCCCGATCGGGCGGCTGCCCGCGATCCGCCGGGCGCTGGGTCAGCCCTTGACCCTGCTCAGGCCGGGCGAGGCGCTGGACCCCAGCCCGGACCGCCCCGCGCCCGAGGCGCTGCTCCTGGCCATGGGCCCGGCGCCCGAGGCCACGCTGTCGCTTCTGTCGGAGCTGCGCAGCCACGGGCCGACCCGCCACGCCGGGATCGTCGTCCTGCACCCCCCAGCGCTGCGCGAGGCGGCGGCACAGGCGCTGGACCTCGGCGCCTCGGACCTCTGCGAAGCCGCGGCGGCCCCGGCCGAGATCGCCGCGCGCCTCGACATCCAGATCCGGCGCAAGCGCGAGGGCGACCGCCTGCGCGAGAGCATCGACCGCGGCCTGCGCCTGGCCGCCACCGACCCCCTGACCGGCCTCTACAACCGCCGCTACGCACTCAACCACATGGCCGATCTGACGGCGCGGAGCCGGGCGGCGGGGGGGGGCCTGACCGCGATGGCCATCGACCTCGACCACTTCAAGTCGGTGAACGACGGCCACGGTCACGCCGCAGGCGACGCCGTGCTGGTCGAGGTGGCGCGGCGCCTGCGCGACGATCTGCGCGCCGGCGATCTGGTGGCGCGGCTCGGGGGCGAGGAGTTCCTGGTGGTCACCCGCGACGAGGACACCGCCACCGCCCATGCCCTGGCCGAGCGGTTGCGGATGCGGATCGCGGGGCTGCCCGTGACGCTGCCCTGTGGGGCGTCGCTCACGGTCACTGCCAGCATCGGCGTCGCGGTCACCGCGCCCCCGCCCGCCCCCTCGGACCTCATCGACCGCGCCGACCTGGCGCTCTACGCCGCCAAGCGGGCGGGCCGCGACCGGGTCCGACTCTGGCCCGGCCCCGAAGCGCCGCACGCCGCCACCGACGCCGCCTGAGTCCCGCGGCCCGTCAGCGCCGCTGCGGCCGCTTGAGCGAGCGGTCCAACCGCTCGGCATAGGCCCGGCGCCCGGCGGGCGACAACCCGGCGAGGTGATCGAGGATCAGCTCCTCGCCCAGGGCCTGCCGGTCCGAGGCGGCCTGGCGGGTCTCGGCGATGGCCGCGCGCACAGCCTCGCGGTCGAACGGTTCGGCCACGATCAGGGCCAACAGCCGCTCGAACCGGGCCCGCAGCTCGGCGCGGTTGCGCGTGAACGGCCCCGCCTCGTCGCGGTAGCGGCGCAACACCTCGCGGCGGTCGTCGGGGTCGAGCGCCATCAGATAGGGGGTCGGCGCGACGCCCCTGGGCGGGCGCAGCTCGCCCCGCGGCCGGTCGGGGCCGTGATCGCCGTGGCGCGCCCACCACGCGCCGACGGCGACGCCTGCCACCGCGAGGTTCAGCGCCAGGGACAGGGCCAGGGCGATCCGCAGGCCGCGGCCGGAGGAGCTCTCGGCCATCGCTCAGCCCTCGACAGCCAGGTCGCCCAGACCCGGCATCAGATCGACCAGGTCGAAGCCCGCGCCGGCGGCGCCGTCCACGGACGGGGGCAGCACCAGGTCGGGCGCGGCCATGCCGATCCAGAGCCCCGCCACCGCGGCCGAGGCCAGACCGGCCACCGCGGGCCAGCCCCCGATGGCGGCCACCAGCACGCCCAGCCGCCCGCGCAGGATCCGGCGCGTCCGCCGGGCGGGCGGCGCCGGGCAGGCGGCATCGGCGTCGGCCGCCAGCCGCGCCAGAAAGGCGTCCGAGGCGGCCGGCGGCGACCGCCGCGCGGCGCCGAACAGCGCCTCCAGATCGGGGGCCCCGGGGGGTGGGGGTCTCTCAGCCATATCCCAGCTCCTCGCGCCGGCCGGACAGGGCCCGGGCCAGCGCACGCTTGCCGCGCGCGGTCAGACTTTCGACCGCGGCGACGTTGATGTCCATCACCTCGGCGATCTCGGAGTTGGACAGCCCCTCCAGATGCCGCAGGACCACCGCCTGGCGCTGTCGCTCCGGCAGCGCCAGCAACGCCGTCTCCAGCGCCTGGGCCCGGTCCCGGTCGGCCAGCCTGTCGACCGCCGCGGGGGTGGCGTCGGCGGGATCCGGCACCTGGTCCAGCGGCGGTCCGGGCCGCCGCGCCCGGATCCGGTCGATGCAGAGGTTCGACACGACCCGGTAGAGCCACGTGCCCACCTGCGCCTCGCCCTGGCGCCACGCGGGCGCCTGTTTCCACAACCGCAGCATCGCCTCCTGCACCACGTCCTCGGCCTCGGCCCGGTCGCCCAGCATCCGGGTGGCATAGCCCAGAGCCCGCGGGCCGAGCCGCGCCACAAGTTCCCGGCCGGCCGCCCGGTCGCCGTTGCCATAGGCCACCAGAAGCGCCGCGTCGGGGGCGGCCCCGGCCTGGTCGGAGGTGAGCGGCCTCGTCATCGCGGTCCCTGCCTAGCGCCCCAAGCGGGCCCGGACAATCGGCCCGGCGCGAAAGGCGGGGGGCTCCCCTCGCGCCGGACCCGCGGCTCAATTGCCGCGGCGCGGCCCCTTGCCGCCGTGGCGGCGGTGGCCGCCGCGCTCGGCCACCGCGGTCTCGAACTCCGCGGCGCTGAGCGCACCGTCGCCGTCGGTGTCGAAGCGGTCGATCATCCGCTCGGGGCCGGGACCGCGGCGGCGCTCTTCGATCTCGGCGAGGCTGAGCTGACCGTCGCCGTTGCTGTCGAGCCGGTCGATCATCCGCTCGGCCCGGCTCGCGGAGCGCTGGGCGGCCCGGGCCCGCACCTCGTCGGCCGACAACAAACCGTTCCCGTCGGTGTCCGCCTCGGCAAAGCGCGCCTGCGCGTGGGCGGCGAAATCCTCGGCCGTCAACAGGCCGTCGCCGTTGCGGTCCAACTCGCCAAAGGTCGGGCGCTCGCCGCCGCCGGGGCCGCCGCGGGCCGCCGCGGCGTGGGGCAGCGCCATCGCGCCGGCCGCGATCGACAGCGTCAGGGCGCCCAACAGCAGATCGGTCTTGCGCAACATGGTGTCTCTCCTCGCAGGTCGCGGCCCGGTCTCGGGGGCCGCCGCAGGCGCCTCTCGCCCGCGTTCCAAGCGTCATACGGAGCGGCGCGGCAGTTCCGTCGCCACGGTGACAAGAAATTTTGCGACAACCCGCCGCAAGGACAATCCGCACCCTCACGGTTTTCCCGGCCGCCCCTATGGTCTAGGAAAGACCCTTCACGAGAGGCGTTCCATGTACGACACCGACTGCCCGCACCCGACCGATGCTCCTGCCGAGGATCGGCCGATGCGCACCTCCCTGCGCCGCGGCTGGCGGCGGCGTTGTCCCAGCTGCGGGTCGGGCCCTCTGCTGAAAGGGTATCTCACGGTGCGGTCGAGCTGCACGGTCTGTGGCGAGGATTTCACCCCGCAGAGGGCGGACGACGGGCCGGCCTATCTGACCATCCTCATCGTCGGCCATGTGATGGCGCCTGCGCTGTTGTGGACCTTCACCACCTATCGCCCCGACCCGCTGGTGCTGGCGACGCTGTTTTCTGTGGGCTGCGTCGCGCTGTCGCTCTATCTCCTTCCTCGACTCAAGGGGCTGGTCGTCGCGATCCAATGGGCGCGGCGGATGCACGGCTTCTAACACCTTCGCGCGAGGAGCGCCGTGTGATGGACAAACGCAGCCTCCGCGACGCCGCAACGGTCATCCTGGTGCGCGACCCCGACAGCGCGCCCAAGGTGCTGATGGGACAGCGGGGGGCCAAGGCGGCGTTCATGGCGTCCAAGGTGGTGTTTCCCGGCGGCGCCGTCGATGCGGAGGATGCGCGCGTGCCACTGTCGCGGCCCATGAACGGGCTCTGCGCCGGACGGCTGGAGGAAGCGTCGGGGCGGCTGAACGTCGGCGCCCTGGCCGCCGCGGCGATCCGCGAGGTGTGGGAGGAGACAGGACTGATCCTGGGCGTCCCCCGCACCTGGCCCGGCACGCCCCCGCCGGGGTGGCAGAGTTTTGCCGCTACGGGCCACGTCCCCTCGCCCGCCGGTTTGCGTTTCGTCTTTCGCGCGATCACGCCGCAGGGGCGGCCCCGCCGCTTCGACGCGCGGTTCTTTACGATCGACGCCGGCCGGGTCGCGGGCGACCCCGACGACTTCTCCCGCGCCAGCGACGAGTTGAGCCACCTGCGCTGGGTGCCGGTGGCCGAGGCGCGGACGCTGGACCTGCCTTTCATCACCCAGGTAGTGCTGGCCGAGGTCGCCGCGCGGCTGCCCGATCTGGACCCGCCCGACACGGTGCCGTTCTTCCGCAACGAGGACGAGGACGTGCTGGTGCGGCGGCTGGGCGGCGCCTCGCCGCTCGACCTCTAAGCTCCCGCCCCGCCGCAGGGCGCCTCAGAGCGCCAGGATCAGGACCAGGATCGACAGGGTGAGCAGCGCCATACCCGCGATCTCGCGCGCCGTGATCCGTTCGCGGAAGATCAAGACGGACACCAGGACCGAGAAGATCAGCTCGATCTGCCCCAACGCCTTGACATAGGCGGCGTTCTGCAAGGTGAACGCCAGGAACCAGCAGAACGACCCGATCATCGAGGTGATCCCGGCCAGCGCGGCGATCCGCCAGACCCGCACCACTGCGGTGAGCTGCCCCGGCTCGCGCCATGCCAACCACGCGCCCAGCGCCAGGGATTGCAGCGTCGTGACCACTGCCAGCGTTGTCCCCGCCCGCATCACCGCGTCGCCGCCGTCGAGCGCCAGTGACGCGCCGCGATACCCCACCGCCGAACAGGCGAAGAGCACGCCCGAGGCCAGCCCCAGCCCCGAGGCGCGGTTCCAGATCCGGCGCAGCCAGCGTCCCTGGCCCCCCGGCGGGTCGCTCAGGAGCAGGACGCCGCCCAGGCCGATACCGATGGCCACCGCGCCGCCGCGCGACACCCCCTCGCCCAGGACCAGGCTGCCGACGATGGCGGTCTGCACCGTCTCGGTCTTCTTGAAGGTGATGCCAACGGCAAAGTTGCGGTGGGTGAAGAGCGCGATGACGCACATGGTGGCCAGGATCTGCGCCGTGCCGCCCCAGACGGCGAAGGCAAAGAACTCCGGGTTCAGACCGGGCAGCGGCCGCTCGGACAGGGCGCCGTAGGCCAGGATCAGCACCGCGACGATGGGCGCCGAAAAGACGAAGCGCGAAAAGGTGGCGCCGCCGGTGCTGAGCGACGTCGCCTTGAGATGCCTCTGGACCATGAAGCGCAGGGTTTGCGCCGTGGCCGCGGCGATGGTGATGGGAATCCAGGGCTCCATGCCCTCTCATGTCACGCCGGAAAGGGCCGCGCCAGCGTCTGCCGTCTATCCCCGGACTTCGTCGGGAGAGCCCACCGCCGCCACCGGCAGAGGGGGCGCGGCCGCCGCGCCCCGCCGCCACAGGGGATGCGGCACAGGATCCTTGGGCGCCAGAAGGTAGCGGCGGAACACCTCGCCGTAGGAGCGGTAGACATAGCCGTCGTTGCGCGCCAGGTAGCGGTCGCGCTGGGCCGCGTAGACGGCTGGGAGGCGATACCATGGCACGCGCGGGTGCATGTGGTGGACCACATGCAGGTTGTTGTTGAGAAACAGCAGCGCCAATGGCCCCCGATCCTCGACGATGACGGTGCGCGCCCGGGCGCGGGCGTGGGCCTGGTGCTCCAGGAACGTGCGGATGCGCAGGAGCGAGAGTCCCAGGTAGACCCCCGCGGCGTAGGCCCAGAACGGCATCGGCGCGACGGCGACCAGCGCCAGCACCGCCGCCGCGGCGGGCAGATGCGCCAGCCACGCCCGCCGCACGGCCCGGTCGCGCAGGGCGAGCCTCAGATCGCCGACCAGGAACACGCCGGTCCCGATGGCGGGCCCCAGCGCCATCCGGCCGAGGAGCGTGTTGTTGGCCCTGAGCACCGCCCGGACGGGCCACGGCAGCCGCGTCCAGACCGCGGGGTCCAGGTAGTTGCTCTCGGGGTCGTCGTAGGGATCGGTCAGCAGCGCGTCGCGGTGGTGCGCCAGATGGGTGTCGCGGAACCTCCCGTAAGGCAGCACGACCGACAGCGCCGGCCAGACCGCGGCGGCATTCCACCGCGGATCGCGGAACGGGTGGCCGTGGATCGCCTCGTGCGTCAGAGAGCCGTGGAGCGCCACGGCGATGGCGAGCGCCGGAACGCTGGCCCAAATGGGCCCGCCGCCGAGCACGGCAATCGACCACACCAGATAACATCCCGCAAGAAGAGCCAGCGTCGGCCATTCGACGGGGTCGGACGCACGGGGCGCCGGCAACCGTTTTTTCTGCATGGCGCGACTGTGCCCCACCACGGCTATGTCACAGAAGGGCGTATTTGATGCACAAATCCGTCAGGAGGTGATATTTCTCAGCGTATGGCTATGATTCTAGACAAGCGCGACCGTTCTCAACAATTTCGAACTCGTTTAAGTCAGGCGCTGACCGATCGCGGCATGTCGCAGAGCGCGCTGGCCCGCGCCTGCCGCGTCGACCGCTCGACGCTGTCCCAGCTCTTGAGCGGGGCGACGCCGCGGATGCCGGGGGCGCAACTTTTGGGGGATATGGCGGCGGTGCTGGGCGTCTCCGCCGACTGGCTGCTCAGTCTCAGCGACCGGCCGGAGAGCGCCGCCGACCTGCTGGCCGCGTCGCTCAGCATCGACGCCGCGCCCCGCGCCCTCGTGGACGAGCGCATCTTCGGCTGGCACCGCGAGGCCGCGGGTTACAAAATCCGGCACGTCCCGGCGAACCTGCCCGACATGCTCAAGACCGACGAGATGATGCGTTGGGAATACGCCCCCCACCTGGGCAAGACCACCGAGCAGGCCATCGGCGCGAGCCGCGACCGGCTGGACTGGATGCGCTCGTCCTCCAGCGACTACGAGATCGCCATGCCGCTCTACGAACTGGACAGCTTCGTCCGCGGCGAAGGTTACTACCGCGGTCTGCCCCGCGACGTCCGCGAAGGTCAGATCGCGCGCCTTCTGTCGCTGCACGATACGCTGTTTCCGCGGCTGCGGCTGTTCCTGTTCGACGCGCGGCAGGTCTTTGCCGCGCCGATCACCGTCTTCGGGCCGCTGATGGCGGTGCTCTATTCAGGCCAGCACTACCTGACCTTCCGCGACAGCGAACGGGTGGCGGCCTTTGCCCGCGATTTCGACCGGCTGGTGCGCAACGCCTGGGTGTCGGACCGCGACTTTCCCGGCCACCTGACCAGATTGGGCGCCGAGCTCAGAGCGTGATGGCGGTGTCGATGACGCCGAAGACCTGACCCGATTCGTCGGCCGAGCAGGAGAACGGGCTGGACCGTCCCGGCACGCTGACGAAGACGACGATGTTGGGGTCGGCCACGTCGGTGCGGAACACGCTGGCGCCGGTGGTGCCGGTGCGCGCCTCGACGGCCTGGATGCAGGCGGCCTCGGCCGTGGCGGGGTCGAGCGGCTGGGGCCCGGGATCGGCCACGCAGGCCGCGGCGAGCGGCAGGGCGGCGAGGGGCAGGACGAAACGCATCTTTGAAAACCCTTGTGTTCGGAAACCGGAAAACGACCGCCCCATTTGGCCGCGGCCCCGCCCGCCGGTCAACCCGCCCGGTCTTCCGCGGCCGCCGGGCGGGCCGTCATATTCGCGCGCGGCAATATATCCCCCGGCCCGGCGCGCCCGGCCCATTGCGGCACCGGCGCGATGTCTTTAGAAGCGTTCTCAGCCACCCCGGTCCGCGCCTGCGCTCCGGGGTTCAACGACACTGCGGCCGGGTCTCAGACGGTGCCGCGGCACACACTGGGACTCAGGAGGCACGCATGGCCGACGCAGCCGTCCACGGCCAAGAGGGACACGACGAGCGGAGTTTCTTCACCCGCTGGTTCATGTCGACGAACCACAAAGACATCGGGATCCTCTACATCTTCACCGCCGGTTTCGCCGGCTTCCTCTCGGTGGCCTTCACGGTCTACATGCGGATGGAGCTGATGGACCCCGGCGTGCAGTACATGTGCCTCGAAGGGGCCCGTCTGCTGCCCGCCGACCCGGCCGAGTGCACGCCCAACGGCCACCTTTGGAACGTGCTGATCACCGGCCACGGCATCCTGATGATGTTCTTCGTGGTGATCCCCGCGCTCTTTGGCGGATTCGGCAACTATTTCATGCCGTTGCAGATCGGCGCGCCGGACATGGCGTTCCCGCGGCTAAACAACCTCAGCTTCTGGCTGTTCTTCGCCGGCACCTCGATGGCGATCCTGTCGGTGTTCGTGCCGGGCGGTAACGGCCAGTCGGGATCGGGCATCGGATGGGTGCTGTATCCGCCGCTGTCGACGACCGAAGCGGGCTTCTCCACCGACCTGGCGATCTTTGCCGTGCACCTGTCGGGTGCCTCGTCGATCCTGGGCGCGATCAACATCATCACCACCTTCCTGAACATGCGCGCGCCCGGCATGACGCTGTTCAAGGTGCCGCTCTTTGCCTGGTCGATCTTCGTCACCGCGTGGCTGATTCTGTTGGCGCTGCCGGTTCTGGCGGGCGCCATCACCATGCTCCTGACCGACCGCAACTTCGGCACCGCGTTCTTCGACCCTGCGGGCGGCGGCGACCCGGTGCTCTATCAGCACATCCTGTGGTTCTTCGGACACCCCGAGGTCTACATCGTGATCCTCCCGGGCTTCGGCATCATCAGCCACGTCATCGCCACGTTCAGCCGCAAGCCGATCTTCGGCTATCTGCCCATGGTCTGGGCGCTGATCGCCATCGGCGCACTGGGCTTCGTCGTCTGGGCGCACCACATGTACACCGTCGGGATGAGCCTGACCCAGCAGACCTACTTCATGCTGGCGACCATGGTCATTGCGGTGCCCACGGGCATCAAGATCTTCTCGTGGATCGCGACGATGTGGGGCGGCTCGGTCGAGTTCAAGACGCCGATGCTCTGGGCCTTCGGCTTCCTCATCCTGTTCACCGTGGGCGGCGTCACCGGCATCGTTCTCAGCCAGGCGCCGGTCGACCGCGCCTATCACGACACCTACTATGTGGTGGCGCACTTCCACTACGTGATGAGTCTGGGCGCGGTGTTCGCGATCTTTGCGGGGATCTACTTCTACTTCCCAAAGATGACGGGGCGGATGTATCCCGAATGGGCCGGTAAGCTCCACTTCTGGACGATGTTCATCGGCGCCAACCTGACGTTCTTCCCCCAGCACTTCCTGGGCCGTCAGGGGATGCCGCGGCGCTACATCGACTATCCCGAAGCCTTCGCCTACTGGAACCAGTGGTCGAGCTGGGGGGCGTTTCTGTCCTTCGCGTCGTTCCTGTTCTTCATCGTGGTGATCTTCTGGGCGATGTTCCGCGGCCCGGTCTGCAAGGCCGCCAACCCCTGGAACGAGCACGCAGATACGCTGGAATGGACCCTGCCCTCGCCGCCGCCGGAGCATACGTTCGAGACGTTGCCCAAGCGCGAGGACTGGGACAAGACCCCGGCCCACTGACCCCATGCCGGTCGAATGGCTGACACGACCTGACAAGGCCCCGGCATCGCCCGGGGCCTTTTCGTCCGGGGGGGTGGTGGCGCGGGCCTGCCTCTGGCCGCACCGCTCGCTCCCGCGCCGCGGGTTCGCGGCGTTCATCCTGATCACCTTCTTTCTGATCCTGATGCCGACGGTGCCGCTCCTCGGCACGCCGGTGCTCTGGGGGCTCCTGCCGTTCCTCCTCGGGGCGGTGGCGCTGTTGTGGTATTTCCTCGACCGCAGCTACCGCGACGGCGAGCTGACCGAAGAGCTGGTGCTGTGGTCCGATCGGGTGCGCCTGACCCGGCGCAACCCCCGCGGCCCGGCGCAGGAGTGGGAGGCCAACCCCCACTGGGTCCGGGTGGAGATGCACGAGAGTGGGGGCCCGGTGGAGAACTACGTGACACTCCGGGGCGGCGGCCGCGCGGTCGAGATCGGCGCGTTCCTCAGCCCCGAAGAGCGCGAGACCCTCTACGGCGACCTGCGCCACCTGTTCGCACGGGTGGCTTGACCCCCCGTCCCGCAGGGCGGCACAGTGACGCCATGCGCCTGCCAATCCTCGCCGCCCTCTGCATCGCCGCCGCGCCCGCCGGGGCGCAGCTCTTGATCTGCGACGACGGCGGCTGCCGTGGGGACACGGGGGCGGCGGCCCAGACCGGCATCTCCCGCCCCGCGCCGGGCACCGCCGCGACGCCCCCGCCGATCCCGGCCCCGGCCACGCCGCCGCCGATCCCGTCACCCCCCGTGGCGGCGCCCGCGCCCATCCCGGCGCAGCCCGTGGCGTCGCCGCCGCCGATCCCGGCGCAGCCCGCGGCCCCCGCGCGGTCCGGCACCTGCGTGGCGCCGCGCCTCGCCACGGGCCCGGCCGAGGTCTGCGCCAGCACCGTGCTGCCGCCGCAAGGGACGAACGACTACGGGCCCGAGAACCTGTTCGACGGCGATCCGGCCACCGCCTGGGTCGAGGGCCTGCCCGGAGACGGCATCGGCGCCACCCTGACGCTGATCTTCGCCCAGCCGCTGCCGCAGGTCGAACTGGTGCTGCGCACCGGCTACCAGAAATCGAACCGGGCCTATGCCGACAACGGCCGCGCGGCGGAGCTCCACCTCACCGCGTCGAACGGCGTGTCGGGGCGCCTGGTGCTTCAGGACACGCCCGTGCCCCAGGGCTGGACCCTGGCCGAACTGGCGGGCATCACCTGGATGACGCTGGAACTGGTGGCCGCGCACCCGGGCGCGCGCTGGCAGGACACCGCCCTCAGCGCCATGGAGATCCTGCCCCTCCACGACTGAAGCCAGCGGTCAGGCGCGGAAGAGCTGGCGCCACCCGTCCGCACCCCAATACTCCTGGATCTGACGGATCACGCGGTCGGCACCCGTCGCGGGCGTCTTGACCTTCGTTCCCTGGGTCAGAACCTTGGACAGATCGAAGTCGCCCAGGTCCTTCAGCGATCGGGCGCATTCCGGCAGCGTCATCTCGATGGCCTTGGTCACGAGGTTATAGTTCCCTGCGCCGCCCATCTGGACCCCGCCAGACATGCCCGGTCCGCGATACGTGGACACCTGCACGTCGTTGGAGATGACGCCGCGCCCGCGCGCCCGAGTCTGCTGCGGCGCCTGCAACCGGATCGGCGCGTCGAAGAAGGCCAACGCCTTGCGCCGCTGCGATCCGCTGACGTTGCTCTGACCCTCGCCGCCGTTCTGGATGGAGACCTCGCGCAGGCCCTCGACCTTGTCGTCGCTGGGCCGATACGCGTAGTCCCAACAGCAGATCATGTAGAGCATCGTTTCGGAGCGGTGCTGCGCCGTGCTCTCCAAAAACCAGCTTCCAGCGCATGGCGGGATCGTTCATCCGCCATTCGCCGAAGAGCTTGAGCGTTCGTTCCGTGGTTCCGGGCCTGCCGATGTCCGTCCCCGAAGGCGGGGGTGCCCCGGTTATACGACCCGCGGGTGCAGATCCGTCGCGCGTATGTGCTGGAGACTCAGCCCGCGGCGAGGCGGTCCTTGACCTGCGGACCCACCCGCCCGAAGTCCATGCGACCGGTGTATTCCGACTTCAACGCCGCCATGACCCGGCCCATGTCGCGGATGGAACTGGCGCCGGTATCGCCGATGGCGCGGGCGATGGCCTTGTCCACCTCGGCATCGTTCAGCTTGCGCGGCAGGAACTCTTCGATCACCTCGATCTCCTCGCGCTCACGGTCGGCCAGTTCCAGGCGGCCGCCCTCCTCATAGGCGCGGATGCTCTCCTGACGCTGCTTCACCATCTTGCCCAGGATGTGCAGCACCTCGGCGTCGCCCACCTCCGCCGGGCCCTCGTCCTGGCCGCGGAGCGCGATGTCGCGGTCCTTGATCGCGGCGTTGATCAGGCGCAGCGTCGACAGCCGCTGGCCCTCCTTGTCCCGCATCGCCTGCTTCAGGCCCGCGTTGATCCGCGCTCTCAGTTCCATGTCCGTCTCATCCCCATGATCGGCGTTGGCGAGCCGGAAAAATACCGCAACTCGGCACCGGGGACAATCGCGCAACATTGACGTAACCCATTGATTTTGCTTTGCTGCGCAAATTCGCCCTCGGCTTGACCCGGCTCTGGCGCGCCATTAGGGTGCCGCGGATTTGCCGCCCCGCCCGCCAGAGGACGCCCACCATGACCCGCTCCACGCCCACCGCTTGCCTGGCGCTCGCCGACGGCACCGTGTTCTACGGCCGCGGGTTCGGCGCCACCGGGCGGACCGAGGCGGAACTGTGCTTCAACACAGCGATGACGGGCTATCAGGAGATCATGACCGATCCCTCCTATGCCGGGCAGATCGTCACCTTCACCTTTCCCCATATCGGCAACACCGGCGTCACGCCCGAGGACGACGAAAGCGCCGAGCCGGTTGCGGCGGGCATGGTGGTCAAGTGGGACCCGACCGAGCCCTCCAACTGGCGGGCCGCGGGGGATCTGGACGACTGGCTGCGGCGGCGCGGGCGGATCGCGATTGGCGGCGTCGACACCCGCCGCCTGACCCGCGCCATCCGCCAGCAGGGCGCGCCGCATGTGGCGCTGGCCCACGACCCCGAGGGGCAGTTCGACATCGCCGCTCTGGTCGCCCAGGCGCGGGCGTTCCGCGGGTTGGAGGGGCTGGACCTGGCCCGCGACGTCACCTGCGCCCAGTCCTACCGCTGGGACGAGATGCGCTGGGCCTGGCCCGAGGGCTTTCCCCGCCGCGAGGGGCCGGGCCACCGGGTCGTCGCGGTGGACTACGGCGCCAAGCGCAACATCCTGCGCAGCCTCGCCAGCGCCGGCTGCGACGTCACCGTCCTGCCTGCCAGCGCCACGGCCGACGACGTGCTGGCGCATGACCCCCAGGGCCTGTTCCTGTCCAACGGCCCCGGCGATCCGGCCGCCACCGGCGCCTATGCCGTACCGATGATCCGCGAGGTGATGGAGCGCAGCGAGATCCCGATCTTCGGCATCTGCCTGGGCCACCAGATGCTGGCCCTGGCCATGGGCGCCCGGACGGTCAAGATGAACCACGGCCACCACGGCGCCAACCACCCGGTCAAGGATCTGGAGACCGGCAAGGTCGAGATCACGTCGATGAATCACGGCTTTACCGTGGACGCCCAGACCCTGCCTGACCATGTGAAGGAGACGCATGTGTCGCTCTTCGACGGGTCGAACTGCGGCATCCGCCACGGCTCGCGGCCGATCTGGTCGGTGCAGTATCACCCCGAGGCGAGCCCCGGGCCGATGGACAGCTTCTATCTGTTCGAGCGCTTCGCCCGGCACATGGCGGCGGCCTGAGCCGCGTTAACGGCCGGTTAACCCGCCACGGCCCATGCTGACGCAGGTTCTGCGGAGGGAGCATGGGACGCCAAGGTCTGCACCTCGTGCCGACGGAGACGGCCGCGGCGCCGATCCCGCCGCGGCTGGGCGAGTTGTTGGTCGCGGACGGGGTTCTGTCGCCGACCGCGCGGGACTGGGCCCTGCATCGTCAGGGCAAGAGCCGCGCGCCGCTGGGCCGCATCCTCACCGCGCACGGCCTCCTCG
This sequence comes from Rhodobacteraceae bacterium CCMM004, assembly GCA_004005435.1. GTDB lineage: Bacteria > Pseudomonadota > Alphaproteobacteria > Rhodobacterales > Rhodobacteraceae > CCMM004. The sequence goes on from RZWH01000001.1 coordinate 239,467, forward strand.
ACCCGCAGGTGCTGGCCCGGGCGTTGGCGCGGCAGCGCGGCCTGCCGCTCCTGTCGCCCGCCGACTGCCTGCCGGGGTTCGCCGCCATCGACCGATTGGGGCCGGCGTTCTGCGCGCGCGAAGGGATCCTGCCCCTGGCGCGCGGCGGTGCGGCGGCGGTGGTCGCGACCTCCGACCCGGCCCGGTTTCCCCACATCCGCGACCGGGTGGAGGCGGCGCTGGGCCCGGTGTCGATGGCCGTGGTGGCGGAGCCGACGGCGCGCGCGGGGCTCGCCGCGGCGCGCCAGCACCGCATGGTCGCCCGCGCCGAGGCGCGGACCGACACCGCCGACAGCTGCCGCGACCTGGCCGGTGCGCATCTCCCCGCCGTGCTGGTCGCCATCGCCGCCGCGACGGGGGCCGCGGTGCTCTGGGCGCCGCTGGCGACCTTCAGCGTCCTGGCCATCGTCGCCATCTTCGTCACCCTGGCCAATGCCGTGCTCAACGCGGCCGCCGCCCTGGCCAGCATGACGCCGCGCCTGCCGCGGCGGACCCGCGTGCCGCTGGTCGGCGCGCTCCCCAGCGTGTCGATCCTGGTGCCGCTCTACCGCGAGCGGGCCATCGCAGGGCCACTGATCTCGCGCCTCTCACGGCTCGACTATCCGCGCGAGCTCCTGGAAATCTGTCTGGTGACCGAAGCGTCGGACACCGTCACCCGCGCCACTGCCGCCGCCGCCGACCTGCCGCCCTGGATGCACCTGATCACCGTGCCCGACGGCGCGCTAACCACCAAGCCCCGGGCGATGAACTATGCCCTGGATTTCCTGCGCGGTGAGGTGGTGGGGGTCTACGACGCCGAGGACGCGCCGGCCCCCGACCAGATTCGTCTGGTCGCGCGGCAGTTCCGGCAGAGCCCGCCGCGGGTCGCCTGCCTGCAAGGGCGGCTGAACTTCTACAACGCCCGGGCCACGTGGATCTCGCGCTGCTTTACCATCGAGTACGCCACCTGGTTCGGCGTCACGCTGCCGGGCCTCCGGGCGCTGGGCCTGCCGCTGCCCCTGGGCGGCACGACCCTGTTCTTTCGCCGCACCGCGCTGGAGGATGTGGGGGCCTGGGACGCCCACAACGTGACCGAGGACGCCGACCTGGGGATGCGCCTGGCCCGCCGCGGCTATGTCACGGACATCCTCGACAGCACCACACTGGAGGAGGCGGCGTGCCATCCGCTGGCCTGGATCCGGCAAAGATCGCGGTGGCTCAAGGGCTTTGCCGTGACCTATGCGGTGCATATGCGGCGGCCGCTGAGGCTCTGGGCCGATCTGGGCGCTTACAGGTTCCTCGGCATGCAGATGCTGTTTCTCGGGACGCTCCTGGGGTTCCTGCTGGCGCCGATCCTGTGGACCTTTTGGCTGTTGTTCCTCGATCTGCCGCATCCGTGGCGCGGGCACGTGCCGTCAGCGGCGCGCTGGGCGCTGGGCGGCACGCTGTTCATGACCTTCGTGCTGACGGTCGTGGCCAACGTCGCCGGGCTGGCCCGGCTCGGGCGGCCGGAGATGTGGCGCTGGATCCCTGCGCTGCAAGTCTATTTCGTCATGGCGTCGATCGCGTTGGCCAAAGCGCTGATCGAAGCGGTGGTGCGACCGTTCTTCTGGGACAAGACGGCGCATGGGGTTTCGCCCCCCGACGCCGGCGCCCTGGCCCACGCCGCCCCGGCGCAGATGTGCCCGGCGCCTATTCGGCAGCCTCGGCCGCCGCCGCGTCGTGCCTGAGCCGGGTCTCGTAGGCCTTGGAGATATGCGCCTTGAGCGCGTCGTCGGCCGCGTCCCCATCGCGGTCGGCGATGGCGCCGACGATGCGTTCATGCTCGGCCAGCGCATTCTCGCCGCGGCCCTCCACCGCCAGCGACGTGCTGGCCAACAGCGCCATGGAGCGGTGCACCAGATCGAGCTGCTTGACGAGAAAGCGATTGTGGCTGGCCAGGTGCACCTGTTTGTGAAACCGCCGGTTGGCGCGGCTCAGCGCCGCCGGATCGTCGAGCAGGGCGCGATCCTCGGCCACCATCGCCGACAGGACCCGCACCTCCTCGTCCGTGGCGTGGCGGGCGGCGAGACGCGCGGCCAGCCCCTCCAACTCGGCCCGCACCACGTAGAGCTCGGCCAGCTGGTTGTGGTCCAGCGACGACACGATCAGGCTCCGCCCGTCCCGCACCAGCAGCGACTGCGTCTCCAGCCGCTGAAGCGCCTCGCGGATCGGTGTGCGGCTGACGCCGAAGCGGTCGGCCAGCTCGCTCTCGACCAACCGGTCGCCGGGCTTGTAGACGCCGACGTCGATGGCCTCCAAGATCAGCTTGTAGGCGTCGGGGTGCCCCACGCGCGGGTCTGACATCGGCACGCCTTCCCTTGGGTCGGATGCACCATCTTAGGTCCCCGCCGCCGCCGCTGGCAACCCGACGCTGGACGCCGTGGGGTCGCAGCGCTAAACCGCCGCCATGGTCGCGCATCACTTCAGCCATGTCCGCTATTGGGTGTTCGACCTGGACAACACGCTCTATGGCCCCGAGGCGCGCCTGTTCGACCAGATCGAGGTGCGGATGACCGAGTGGGTGATGCGTGCGCTGGGCGTCGACCGGGCCGAGGCCGACCGCCTGCGCCGCGACTACTGGCGGCGCTACGGCACCACCCTGGCCGGTCTGATGGCCGAGCACGATGTCGACCCCGAACCCTACCTTCTGGACGTGCACGAGATCGACCTGGGCGCGCTCGACCCCGATCCCGACCTCGCCGCGGCGGTGCGCGCCCTGCCCGGCCGCCGCCTGGTCTACACCAACGGATCGGCGCCCTACGCCCGGCGGGTGCTGGAGGCGCGGGGGCTCGACGGCGCGTTCGACGCTGTCTACGGGGTCGAGCACGCGGGCTTCCTGCCCAAACCCGAACGGGCCGCGTTCGAGGCGGTGTTCGCGCTCGACCGCGTCGCGCCCGAGGAGGCGGCGATGTTCGAGGACGACGCCCGCAACCTGGCCGCGCCCCACGCCATGGGGCTCAGGACCGTGCTGGTCACGCCCGAACCCCAGGCCGCCGACCACATCCATCATCACACCGACGACCTGGCGGGCTTTCTGTCGCAGATCGGCCGCGGCCTCTTTCCGTGACCGCCCCCGCCGCTACCCTCAGCGCCGTGGAGCAGGACGCCGACATCCTCGTCTCCGGCGCCGGGATCGCCGGAATGATCGCCGCGGCGGGGCTCGCCCATGCCGGGTGGCGGGTGGTCCTGGTGGACCCCGCCCCGCCCCCCAAAGACGCCGAGGCCGATGGGTCGGACCTGCGCGCCACCGCCTATCTGCACCCCTCGGTCGAGCTCTTCCAGAGGCTGGGCCTGTGGAACGACCTCGCCCCCCATGCCACACCGCTGGCCGCGCTGGAGGTGATCGACACCCAGGGATGGCCGCCTGAGGCGCAGGCCGCCCGCATCTTCACCGCCCACGACCTCGGACTGCCGGTCTTTGGCTGGAACCTCCCCAACTGGCTGACGCGGCGGCGGCTGGGCGATCTCTTGGCCGATCTGCCGGGGCTCGACCTGCGCTTCGGCACCGGGGTCGCGGGTCTCTTTACCCGCACCACCGGCGCGCGCGTCGACCTGAGCGACGGCAGCCGCCTCGGCGTGCGCCTGATCGTCGGCGCCGACGGCCGCGCCTCGACGGTGCGCGCGGCCCACGGCATCGGCACGCAGGTCCGCCGCTACGGGCAAAAGGCGCTGGCCTTTGCCGCGGTGCACGACCGGCCCCATGCCGACGTGTCGGTGGAGATCTACAACGTCGGCGGCGCCTTCACCACGGTGCCCCTGCCCGACCACGACGGGCGGCCGGCCTCGGCCATCGTGTGGATGAACGACGGCCCCCGCGCTCAGGCGCTGATGGAGATGGCCGGCGCCCCCTTCGGCGACGCGATGACGACCCGCGCCATGGGGCGTCTGGGGCGGATGGACCTGGCCTCGCCCCGCAGGATCTGGCCGGTGGTGACGCAGACGGCCGCGCGGCTGACCGCCGAGCGGACCGCGCTGATCGCCGAGGCCGCCCACGTCCTACCGCCGATCGGCGCCCAGGGGCTCAACACCTCGCTGGCGGACGTCGCCGCGCTGCTGTCGGCGCTCGACGGCGCGACCGACCCCGGCGCGCCCGCGGTGCTGGACCGCTACGCCCGGGCGCGGGCGCGGGACGTGGCGCTGCGCGCGCGGGCCATCGACCTCTTCAACCGGGTGTGCAAGTCCGACGCGGGCCCCGCCCACGCCCTGCGCCGCGCGGGCCTCGCCGCCGTCCACGACATCGCCGCCCTGCGCCAGGCGGTGATGCACGCGGGGATGGGCGCGGCCTTTTCCGGTGGCGGGATGGGCCGGGGGTAACACGTCGGCTGGAAGACGAGGGCAGCGCCGTCCCGAGGGGAGGCGCGAAGAGCGCCGCCCCGTGGGGGCGGGACGGCGCTGCCCGGCCTGCGGCCGGGCGTGGCGTTGCGGCTGACGACCCCCCGCCCTAGAACACCGCGTCGAGCGCCGTCTCCAGCCGCGCCACGGTCGCGTCCACGTCTCTGAGTTTGTCCAGTCCGAAGAGCCCGAGGCGGAAGGTGGAGAAATCATCGCCCTCGCCCACCATCAAAGGCACGCCGCCCGCGATCTGCACACCCTGCTCGGCGAAGGCCTTGCCCGACTTCACCTCCGGGCGGTCGGTGTAGCTGACCACGACCCCCGGCGCGCCATAGCCCTCGGCGGCCACCGAAGCGATGCCGCGGTCGGCCAGAGCCTGGCGCGCGCGGCGCCCCAACTCCCACTGCGCGTCCGCCAGCGTGTCGAAGCCCACCTCGCGGCTCTCGGCCATGGCGTCGCGGAACACCCGCAGGGCATCGGTGGGCATGGTGGCATGATAGGCGTGGCCGCCGCCCTCGTAGGCCTCCATGATCGCCAGCCACTTGGCCAGGTCGATGGCGAAACTGGTCGACGTCGTCTCGCGCACCCGCGCCACCGCCGCCGCGCTCAGCATCACCGCCCCGGCCGCAGGCTGTGCCGACCACCCCTTCTGCGGCGCCGAGATCAGCACGTCGACCCCAGTGGCGGCCATGTCCACCCAGGCGCAGCCAGACGCGATGCAGTCCAGCACCATCAGGCCGCCCACCTCGTGCACCGCGTCGGCCACCGCGCGGATATAGCCGTCGGGCAGGATCAGACCCGCCGACGTCTCCACATGCGGGGCGAAGACGACGCCGGGCCGCACCTCTCGGATGCGGTCGACAACCTCCTCCACCGGCGGCGGGGCAAAGGGCGAGGTGGCCGCGTTGCCGCTGCGCCGGGCGGTCATCACCACCTCGTCTGTCACCATGTCACCAGCGGCAAAGATCTGGCTCCAGCGATAGGAGAACCAGCCGTTGCGGATCACCAGCGCCGTCTGGTCTGTCGCCAGTTGCCGCGCCACCGCCTCCATCGCATAGGTGCCGCCGCCGGGGATCAGCGCCGCCGCCTCGGCCCCGTAGACCTCTCGCAGCATCTCGGACAGGTCGCGCATCACCCCCTGGAACGCCGCACTCATGTGGTTCAGCGACCGGTCGGTGAAGACGACGGAGAACTCCAGCAAACCGTCCGGATCGACGTCGGGCAACAGGGCGGTCATGGGCGGGACTCCTTCCTCGGGGACGTCCCCGACCTACCCCGCCGCGGGCCGTTCGGGAAGGGGGCGCACCGCCGTCGCCTCGACCTCGACCACGAACTCGGGCCGGGTAAAGCCCGAGACGATCACCAGCGTCGAGGCGGGCAGCGGGTTGAGCCCGGCGCAGAACGCATCGCGCGCGGCCATGTAGCCGGGCATGTGGGCGCGGTCGGTGACGTAGGCGTTCAGCCGGACGATGGCGCCCGGCCCCAGCCCCGCCTCGGCGAGGATCGCGGCGATGGCGGCAAAGCACAGCCGCGCCTGCGCCTCGGCGCCCTCGGGCACGGTGCCGTCCGGGGCCACGCCCAACTGACCGCTCGTCACCACCACCTCGCCCGCGGGCGCGGCGATGCCGTGACTGTAGGCGGCAAAGGGCGGAGCGATGCCGGGGGGCGTGAGCGCGCGCATGGTCGTGTCGGGGCCGCGAGGGGGTGCCCCCCGCGGCCCGCGGTCGCGAGGGGGTGCCCCCCGCGGCCCGCGGTCGCTCAGTTGGTCAGCGCCATGTCGGTGATCTCGTGCGTCCAGGCCGCGGCGCCCGGATCGGCGGTGATCACCGGATCGGACCCGCCGGCCAGCAGCGTGTCCACCGTCCGCTGGAAGTCGGCCGGGTCGAGCGCGCCGTTCGACCCCGCCGTCAGCTTGGCCACCTCGCGCATCATCCGCTGCTGGTGCATCTCGGTCTGGGCGCCGGTTTCGTCGTATTCCAGCACGATCTCGGCCGCCTCGTCGGGATTCTCCTCGGCGTACTTCCAGCCCTGCATCGACGCCGCGACAAAGCGCGACAGCGCGTCCTTGAACTCGGCGTCCTGCAGCCGGTCCTCCAGCACGTAGAGGCCATCCTCCAGCGTCGCGACGCCGTTGTCCTCGTACTTGAAGGTGATCAGGTCCTCCTCGGAGATCCCGGCATCGATGACCTGCCAGTACTCGTTGTAGGTCATCGTAGAGATGCAATCGGCCTGCTTCTGCAGCAGCGGGTCGACGTTGAAGCCCTGCTTGAGCACCTCGACCCCGTCGGCGCCGCCCTCGGTCGGGATGCCCAGCTGGCTCATCCAGGACAGGAACGGATACTCGTTGCCGAAGAACCACACGCCCAGCGTGCGGCCGGGAAAGTCGGCAGGCCCCTCGACGCCCGACTCCTTGAGGCAGGTCAGCATCATGCCCGACGACTTGAAGGGCTGGGCGATGTTGACCAGCGGCAGGCCGCGCTCGCGCGCCGCCAGCGCCGCCGGCATCCATTCGACCACCACGTCGGCACCGCCCCCGGCGATGACCTGAGTGGGCGCGATGTCGGGGCCGCCCGGCTTGATCGTCACGTCGAGGCCCGCCTCTTCGTAGAACCCCTTCTCCAGCGCGACGTAGTAGCCCGCGAATTGCGCCTGGGTGACCCACTTGAGTTGCAGCGTCAGTTCGTCGGCGTCCTGGGCGAGCGCGGCGCCCCCGGTCAGCCCCAGGGCCATCGCCCCGGCAAACAGCGTCTTCATGGTCGTTCCTCCGTGTTGGACGGGCCTTTGGCGGCCCTTCGTCGTATCGTCGCAATCTCGCCTTGCCGGAGCGCGAAGGCAAGCCGCACGCGCCCCGTGCCGCCGCCCCATCGGGCATCTGCCGGTTTCGCGGGCACTGGGCCCGCTCACCGCCGCATCGACGGGTGCCAGAACGTCACCGCCCGCTGGATCGCCGCCACCGCCCCGTAGAACGCGCTGCCCGCCACCGCCGCCACCGCGATCTCGGCCCAGACCATGTCGAGCGCCAGTTGACCAACCGCCGTCGAGATGCGGAACCCCATGCCGCGGATCGGGCTGCCGAAGAACTCGGCCACGATGGCACCGATCAGCGCCAGGGTCGTCGCGATCTTGAGCCCGTTGAAGATCATCGGCATCGCCGCGGGCAGCCGCAGCTTCCACAGGGTCTGCCAGTAGCTGGCGGCGTAGGTGCGCATCAGGTCGCGCTGCATCGCGCCGGTGTCGGCCAGGCCCGCAACGGTGTTCACCAGCACCAGAAAGAACACCATGACGACCACGACCGCCGCCTTCGACTGCCAGTCGAAGCCGAACCACATCACCAGGATCGGCGCCGTGCCGATGATCGGCAGGGCCGCGACGAAGTTGCCCACCGGCAAAAGCCCGCGTTGCAGGAACGGCGAGCGGTCGATCAGGATCGCCACCGCCACCGCCGCGCCGCAGCCCATCACGTATCCGGTCAGCGCCCCCTTCACGAAGGTCTGGACGAAGTCGCCCCACAGGATATCGCCCGACACCGCGATCCGCGCCGCGATGTCCGTCGGCGCCGGCAGGATCACCCCCGGCACATCGTAGAGCCGCACGGTCATCTGCCACAGGACCAGCAGCGTCACGCCGAAGATCGCCGGCACCACCAGTCTGCGGCCGGGAAAGGACAGGCCCGACAGCACGGCGTTCGCCGCCCAGGCCCCGATCCACACCGCCAGAACGGCCCCCAGCCGCCAGTCCACCACCGCCGCCACTGCGACGCCCGCAAACGCGCCCAGCCACCCCGGTGACAGACCGAGAGGCGCCGCCCCCGCCCTCACGCGCCACCCCCCAGGCCAGCTTTCCTTGCCAAATATCCTCGGGGGGGCTTGCCGCAGGCAAGCGGGGGGGGCGACATGGTTGCGCCATCGGTCTGAGCGACCATGGCGACAGCCCCCCTCGGCATCTGCCACCCGCTCACCGCTCCATCCCCATGCGCCGCAGCACCACCCGCTGGATCAACCCGACGATCCCCACCATCGCCGCCGCACAGGCCGCGGCCATCAACAGCGCCGACCAGATCTGCACCGTCTGCCCGTAATAGCTCCCCGACAACAGCCGCGCGCCTAGGCCCCGCACCGCGCCCGTGGGCAGTTCGCCGACAATGGCGCCCACGAGGCTCGCCGCGATGGCGACCTTCAGCGAGGCGAAGAGATAGGGCATCGACGCGGGCAGCCGCAGCTTCCAAAACACCTGTCCGTCGCTGGCCGAATAGGTCTTCATCAGGTCCAGCTGCTGGGTCTCGGGCGAGCGCAGGCCGCTGACCATGCCCACGACCACCGGAAAAAAGCTCAGATAGGCGCTGATGATCGCCTTGGGCAGCAGCCCCTGCACGCCCACCGAGTTCAGCACCACGATGATCATCGGCGCGATGGCCAGGATCGGGATCGTCTGGCTGGCGATGGCCCAGGGCATCACGCTCATGTCCATCGCCCGGTTGTGGACGATCCCCACCGCCAGCAGCATCCCCAGCACCGTCCCGATGGCAAACCCGGTCAGCGTCGCGCTGAGCGTAATCCAGGCGTGGAAGACGAGGCTGCGGCGCGAGGTGACGGGCTTGTCCAGCACGGTGTCGTAGAGTTCCACCGCCACCTGGTGCGGCGCCGGCAGCTTGGGCCGGTCCTGGTTCAGCGTGTCGGCCACGATCTCGGAGAAGGTGACAGTGCGGTCGGCGCGGGCGGCCTGGTCCAGCGTCCACTGGCTGTTCATCCACACCGCGGCGGCATACCAGATCACGAACAGCGCCGCGACCACGGCCAGGACCGGCCCGGCGGTGCGCCCCATCCCGCGCAGCATCAGGCCCACCCGGCCCGACCGGCCGGTGCCCGCGCCCGGCGCGGCGAGGGGGCCCGTCAGGCTCACCGCTCAGACCGTGTCGTCATGGCCCGCCCTCAGTCCCTCGCGCACCCGGTGCGCCACCTCGATGAACGCGGCCGTGTCGCGGATGTCGAGCGGGCGCTCGCGCGGCAGCGGGCTTTCGATGATATCGGTGATCCGGCCCGGCCGCGGGCTCATCACCACGATGCGGGTGGACAGATACACCGCCTCGGGGATGGAATGGGTGACAAAGCCGATGGTCTTGCCCGTCCGGTTCCAAAGCGACAGAAGCTGCTCGTTGAGGTGATCGCGCACGATCTCGTCCAGCGCGCCGAAGGGCTCGTCCATCAGCAGAATATCGGCGTCGAAGGCCAGCGCCCGCGCGATCGACGCCCGCTGCTGCATCCCGCCCGACAACTGCCAGGGATACTTCTTCTCGAACCCCTCCAGATCAACGAGTTGCAGGACGTCCTTCATCCTGCGGTCCTGCTCCTCGCGGGCGTATCCCATGATCTCCAGCGGCAGCTTGACGTTGCGCCCGATGGTCCGCCAGGGATAGAGCCCCGCCGCCTGGAACACATAGCCATAGGCCCGCGCCCGCCGCGCCTCGTCCGGGGTCATGCCGTTGACCGTGACGGTCCCGCCGGTGGGCGCCTCCAGCGCCGCGACGACCCTCAGGAACGTGGTCTTGCCGCAGCCCGAGGGGCCGATGAAACTGACGAAATCGCCCTTGCGGATGTCCAGATCGACATTCGACAGCGCCTGCACCGGGCCGTCGTTGGTGCGAAAGGTCAGGTCGAGACCTTTTGCCTCTATGACAACGGGTTGCGCGCCGCTGTTGAGGTCGCGCGCCTCCGTCATTCAGACGCCGCTCGCCGGGATTCCGGTGCGCTCGACCTTGCGCGGCGCGGTCAGCTCCTTCCACGTGGACAGCGCCTTGGTCACGGTCTGGTTCGGCGGACGCGAAACGAACTTGCCGTGCCCCTCCTCGGTGCGCACCTCGCCGTCGTAGATCGCCACCTTGCCACGGGTCAGAGTATAGCGCGGCAGGCCCGTCACCTCCTTGCCCTCGAACACGTTGTAGTCGATGGCCGACTGCTGGGACTCGGCGCGGATCGTCTTGGACTTTTCCGGGTCCCAGACGACTATGTCGGCGTCGGCCCCTTTCAGGATCGCCCCCTTCTTCGGGTACACGTTTAGAATCTTGGCGATGTTGGTCGAGGTGACGGCCACGAACTCCTCGGTCGTGATCCGCCCGGTGCGGACGCCATAGGTCCAGAGCATCGGCATTCGATCCTCCAAACCCCCGGTTCCGTTGGGAATTTTGGTGAAGTCCCCGACGCCATAGCGCTTCTGCTCGGTGGTAAAGGCGCAGTGATCCGTCGCGACGACCGACAGCGACCCGGCGGCCAGACCGGCCCAGAGACTGTCCTGATGCTGCTTGTTGCGGAACGGCGGCGACATCACACGACGTGCCGCGTGGTCCCAATCGGGGTTGCTGTACTCGCTCTCGTCCAGCGTCAAATGCTGGATCAGCGGCTCGCCCCAGACGCGCTTACCCGCCTGCCGCGCCCGCCGGATCGCCTCATGGCTCTCTTCGCAGGACGTGTGGACGACGTAGAGCGGCACACCCGCCATGTCGGCGATCATGATCGCGCGGTTCGTCGCCTCGCCCTCGACCTGGGGCGGGCGGGAATAGGCGTGCGCTTCGGGGCCGTCGTTGCCCTCAGCCAGGAGCTTCTGCTGGAGGTCGGCCACGACGTCGCCGTTCTCGGCGTGGACCAGCGGAATCGCCCCCAGTTCGGCGCAGCGGCGGAACGACGCGAACATCTCGTCGTCGTTCACCATGAGCGCGCCCTTGTAGGCCATGAAGTGCTTGAACGTATTAATTCCACGCTCTTGCACGACAGTCTTCATCTCGTTGAAGACCTGTTCGTCCCAATGGGTGATGGCCATATGGAACGAGTAGTCGCAATTGGCGCGCGTCGATTTGTTGTCCCACATCTGGAGCGCGTCGAGCAGCCCCTGGTCGGGGCCCGGCAGAGCGAAGTCCACCACCATCGTGGTCCCACCGCTGAGCGCGGCGCGGGTGCCGGACTCGAAGTCGTCCGACGAGTAGGTGCCCATGAAGGGCATCTCCAGGTGAGTATGCGGGTCGATCCCGCCGGGCATGACGTAGCACCCGGTGGCGTCCAACACCTCATCGCCCGACAGGCTGGGACCGATCTCGGTGATTTTCCCATGATCGACAAGGACATCCGCCTCGTAGCTGAGGTCGGCGGTGACGATTGTGCCGTTCTTGATGACCGTGCTCATGGGAACTCCTCAGGCGGGGGTGTCGCAGATCGGCAGACCGTTGGCGTCGGTCAGGGCGACGCCCGACGGCGGGACCGTCACCTCGATCTCGATTCCATAGCAGCCGTCCGCGTTGCGGATCAGGAAGGCGGGGCTGACCCCGGGGGGCAACGCGGCGATGGCCCGCGGAGAGATGTCGTCGATGACACCGTCCTCGTTGGTGTCCTGCGGCATCACGCAGCCCGCCAGTCCCGACGCGGTGATCGCCAGGATCATGGCCGTTCTCAACATCTTCACCTTCCTTCTTCAACCAATTGCGCGGTGTCGACCACCGCGTGAAACAGCACGTTCGCCCCCGCCTCGGCCCATTCGGGCGAGATCTCCTCGGCCTCGTTATGACTCAGCCCGTCGACGCAGGGACACATGACCATGGCGGCGGGCGCGACGCGATTGATCCAGCAGGCATCATGGCCGGCGCCGGAGATCAAGTCCCGATGGCTGAGCCCCAGCCTATCGGCCGCCCCGCGCACCGCGGCGACACAGTCCGCGTCGAACGCGACGGGGTCGAACCCGCCGACTTTTTCGAAGCTGACCTCCAGGCCCATCTCGTCGCAGATCTTGCGCGCGCCGACCTTCAGCCTTTGTTCCATATCTTCAATCACGCTCAACTCAGGGGACCGGAAATCAACGGTGAACACCACCTTGCCCGGGATGACATTGCGTGAGTTGGGATAGACGTCGATATGTCCCGCGGCGCCGACGGCGTGCGGCTTGTGGCTCCAGGCGATCTCGTCCACCAACTCCAGAACCCGCGCCATGCCGAGCCCGGCGTTGCGGCGCATGGGCATGGGGGTGGAGCCGGTATGGGCATCCTTGCCGGTGATCGTCACCTCCGTCCAGCTCAGTCCCTGGCCATGGGTGACGACGCCGATGTCCTTGCCCTCGGCCTCCAGGATCGGCCCCTGCTCGATATGCAACTCAAAGAAGGCATGCATCTTGCGCGCGCCCACCTCCTCGTCGCCGCGCCAGCCGATCCGGTCCAGTTCTTCGCCGAATTTCAATCCCTTGGCATCTTGGCGCGCATAGGCCCAGTCCTGGCTATGGACGCCCGCGAAGACCCCGGACGCCAGCATCGCGGGCGCGAACCGGGTGCCCTCCTCGTTCGTCCAGTTGGTCACGACGATGGGATGCTTGGTCTTGAGGCCCAGGTCGTTGAGGGTGCGCACCACCTCCAGCCCGCCGAGCACGCCCAGAACGCCGTCGTATTTGCCGCCGGTGGGCTGGGTGTCCAGGTGGCTGCCCACGTAGACCGGCAGCGCGTCGGGGTCCGTCCCATCGCGCCGGGCGAACATGTTGCCCATCTGGTCGACGCCCATGCTCAGCCCCGCGGCCTCGCACCAGCGCTGGAACAGCGCGCGACCCTCGGCGTCCGCGTCCGTCAGGGTCTGGCGATTGTTGCCTCCGGCCACGCCGGGCCCGATCCGGGCCATTTCCATGAGGCTGTCCCACAGCCGATTGCCATCGATCTTCAGGTTCTCGCCGGGCGCCGCCATCCTGCCTCCGCATGAGCGCCGCGGAGCGCCGCGGCGGTGAGCAAATGTTGACCAAGCGGTCAGGATCACGCTAGCAGAGCAAGGAAGTCAGTCAAGAACTACGCCCCAGGCGACGCGGGAGAGCGGCAGTTGGGATCCATCGGATGACCGCAAAACGGCCGACCACCCGAATCCAGCGCAAAAACACGGCGACCATCCTCGACGCCGCGCTGGAGGTGTTCTCGGCGCAGGGATTCGCCGGGGCGACGCTGGACCAGATCGCCCGCCAGGCAGGGCTGTCGAAACCGAACCTGCTCTACTACTTCGCGTCCAAGGAGGCGATCTACGTCACCTTGCTGACCGATCTCATGGAAACCTGGCTGGCGCCTCTCCGCGCGCTCGACCCCGAGGGAGAGCCGGTGGACGAGATTGTCGGATATGTGCTGCGCAAGCTCGATATGTCGCGCCGTTTCCCTCGGGAAAGTCGCCTTTTTGCAAACGAGGTCTTGTCCGGCGCGCCGCATTTCAGCGCCCGGATCGACGGCGAGCTGCGCGCGCTGGTGGATGAAAAGGCGGCGCTGATCGCCGCCTGGCAGGCCGAGGGGCGGCTGGCCGCGCTGGACCCACGGCACCTGATCTTCTCCATCTGGGCGACGACCCAGCACTATGCGGATTTCGACGTGCAGGTGCGCGGCGTGCTGGGCACCGAGGGCGACGGCCACTATCGCGCCGCCGAGGCGTTCCTCGGGCGCCTCTATCGCGGCGCGCTGGCCCCCTGACTACTCCGCCGCCTGGGAGGACGGGTTGTTGGGGTGGGTGGTCCAGTTGGCATACTCCGCCGCGACCTTGCGGCCGGTGCGCTCGTCCAGCTCGCCCGGCTCCAGCACCCGCATGGTGATGCAGTCCTCGACCGGGCAGACGTCGACGCAGAGGTTGCAGGCGACGCATTCGGCGTCGATGACCTCGAACACCCGGCCCTCCTTGATCGCGATGGCCTGGTGGCTGGTGTCCTCGCAGGCGGCGTAGCAGCGGCCGCACTTGATGCACAAGTCCTGGTCGATCTGCGCCTTGGTGACGTAGTTGAGGTTCAGATATTGCCAGTCGGTCACGTTCGGGACCGCACGGCCGACGACGTCGGACAGGCGCTCGTGCCCCTGCTCGTCCATCCAGCGCGACAGGCCCGCCGTCAGCTCCTTGATGATGCCGAAGCCATAGGTCATGGCCGCGGTGCAGACCTGCACAGACCCCGATCCCAGCGCCATGAACTCGGCCGCGTCGCGCCAGGTGGTGATGCCGCCGATGCCGCTGATCGGCAGGCCGCGCGTCTCGGGGTCGCGGGCGATCTCTGCCACCATGTTCAGCGCGATGGGCTTGACCGCGGGGCCGCAATAGCCGCCGTGGCTGCCCTTGCCGTCGATGGAGGGTTCGGGGCTGAAGGTGTCGAGGTTGACCGACGTGATCGACGAGATGGTGTTGATCAGGCTGACCGCGTCGGCCCCACCCCTGTGCGCGGCGCGGGCGGGATAGCGGATGTCGGTGATGTTCGGCGTCAGCTTGACCAGAACGGGCATCCGCGTGTTCTGCTTGCACCAGCGCGTCACCATCTCGATGTAGTCCGGCACCTGCCCCACGGCGCTGCCCATGCCGCGCTCGCTCATCCCGTGGGGACAGCCGAAGTTCAGCTCGATGGCGTCGGCGCCGGTCTCTTCGACCTTGGGCAGGATCTCCTTCCACGCCCATTCCTCGCACGGCACCATCAGGCTGACGATCATCGCCCGGTCGGGAAAGTCGCGCTTGATCGTCTTGATCTCGCGCAGGTTCGTCTCCAGAGGACGGTCGGTGATCAGCTCGATGTTGTTGAGGCCCAGCACCCGGCGGTCGGCGCCGTGGATCACGCCGTAGCGGGGTCCGTTGACGTTGACCACGTGGGGGTCGAGGCCCAGCGTCTTCCACACCACGCCGCCCCAGCCGGCCTCGAAGGCGCGGCGGACGTTGTACTCCTTGTCCGTGGGCGGGGCCGAGGCCAGCCAGAAGGGGTTGGGCGACTTGATGCCCACGAAGTCGGTGCTCAGATCGGCCATCAGCCCTCTCCCATCAGCGTCGCGTGGATGTCTTCGGCGGCGTCGCGACCCTGGGCCACGGCCGTCACGGTCAGGTCTTCGCCCCGGTGGGTGCAGTCGCCCCCGGCCCAGACCCCGTCCAGGGAGGTGCGGCCCGCGCCTTGGGTAGAGAGGGTCGTGCCGTCGCGTTCCAGACCCTCGGGCGCCTCGTCCAGCCACTGGCCGATCGCCAGCAGCACCTGATCGGCGGCCAGGCGGAAGGTCTCGCCGGTGGGGCGCAGGTTGGGACCGTCCTCCTCGGTATAGGCGAACTCGATCTCGCGAACGGTGCCGTTGCCGTGGGTCGCCACCGGCTGCGCGTTGTGGATGAACCGCACGCCGCGAGAGGCGGCCAGGTCCTGCTCCCAGGCCGAGGCGGGCATCCGCCCCTTGCCCCGGCGATAGACCACGGTGACCTCGTCGGCGCCCAATCCCTTGGACTGCACCGCGGCGTCGATGGCGGTCATGCCGCCGCCCACGACGACCACGCGCCGCCCCACGGCCAGCGCCGAGAGATCGTCGGCCTGGCGCAGCTCGGCGATGAACTCGACCGCCGGGCGCACGCCGTCGTGGCCCGCGTCGTCCAATCCGTAGGCGCCGGGCAGGCCGATGCCCAGGAACACCGCGTCGTGACCGTCGCGCAGGGCGTCCAGCGTCACGTCGCGGCCCAGGGCCTGTTCGTAACGGATCTCGATCCCGCCGATCTGCAACAGCCAATCGACCTCGCGCTGGGCGAACCCCTCGACCGTCTTGTAGCTGGCGATGCCGTACTCATTCAGGCCGCCGGGCTTGGGCTTGGCCTCGTAGATCACCACGTCGTGGCCGCGCATGGCCAGGCGGTGGGCGCAGGCGAGGCCCGCGGGACCGGCGCCGACCACCGCCACCCGCTTGCCCGTCGCGGCGGCGCGGGTGAAGGGATGCTCGCCCGCCGCCATCATCGTGTCGGTGGCATAGCGTTGCAGGCGGCCGATCTGCACCGGCTCGCCCTCCGCCGCCTCGCGCACGCAGGCCTCCTCGCACAGCGTTTCGGTGGGGCAGACCCGCGCGCACATGCCGCCCAAGATATTCTGGTCGAAGATCGTCTTGGCCGCCGCGGCCGGCTGGTCGGCCTGGATCTGGCGGATGAAGAGCGGGATGTCGATCTCCGTCGGGCACGCGGCGATGCAGGGCGCGTCGTAACAGAAATAGCAGCGGTCGGCGGCGACGGCGGCCTCGTGGCCGTCGAGCGGCGGATGCAGATCGCCGAAGTTCCGCGCCAGATCCTCGGCCGAGAGGCGGGACGGCGCGATGCCGGGGGTCAGCGGCGTGTTGGCCATGGCGGTCTCCCTATTGCTCTTGATATCGAGAGTGCCACATCGGAAATTTTTATCAACTGGTAAAATTTCGGCACGATGCCGAAAACGATGCCGCTTTCCACCCCCGCGGCGCTCGCCTATAACCCAATCCACTGCGCCGGGCGTCCGGCGCCCCATCATCCGCAGAGGCGCGCAATGACCGACACTCCGCACAAGTCCGACGTGGCCTTTATCCAGGCCCTTGCAGAACTGTTGCGCGAGAACGATCTGACCGAACTGCGGGTCAAACGCGAATACGGCGCCGACGACAGCCTGGACGTGCGGGTCAGCCGCGGCGGACCGGCGCCGGTGGCCGCGCCCGCGCCCGCAGCGCCGCCGCCGCCGCAGGCCCCCGCCACAGCCCCCGCGGCGGCCGCCGAGGTGCCCGAGGATCCCGCCCGCCATCCCGGCGCCGTGACCTCGCCGATGGTCGGCACCGCCTATCTCGCTGCCGAGCCGGGGGCGGCGCCCTTCGTCAAGACGGGCGACACGGTGGAAGAGGGCCAGACCCTGGTGATCGTCGAAGCGATGAAGACGATGAACCACATCCCCGCCCCCCATGCCGGAACGGTCAAGCGCATCCTGGTCGAGGACGGGGCGCCTGTGGAGTTCGGCGCACCGCTGATGATCGTCGAATAAGGGGCGGGCGATGTTCGAGAAAATCCTCGTCGCCAACAGGGGCGAGATCGCACTCAGGGTGATCCGGGCGGCGCGCGAGATGGGCATCCGCTCGGTCGCGGTGCACTCCACCGCCGACGCCGACGCGATGCACGTGCGGATGGCCGACGAAAGCGTCTGCATCGGTCCGCCGCCCAGCACGCTGTCCTATCTGTCGATGCCCGCCATCATCTCGGCCTGCGAGATCACCGGCGCCCAGGCGATCCACCCGGGCTATGGGTTCCTGTCGGAGAACGCGCAGTTCGTGCAGATCGTCGAGGATCACGAGATCACCTTTATCGGCCCGTCGGCCGAGCACATCCGGGTCATGGGCGACAAGATCACCGCCAAGGACACGATGAAGCAACTGGGCGTGCCCTGCGTGCCCGGCTCCGACGGCGGCGTGCCCGACCTGGAGACCGCGCGGAGCGTCGCCGACGAGGTCGGCTATCCCCTGATCGTCAAGGCGACGGCGGGCGGCGGCGGCCGCGGCATGAAACTGGCCCGCACGCCTGCCGATCTGGAGAGCGCGTTCCGCACCGCCCGGTCCGAGGCCAAGGCCGCCTTCGGCAACGACGAGGTGTATCTGGAGCGCTATCTCGACACGCCGCGGCATATCGAGGTCCAGGTCTTTGGCGACGGCAAGGGCCACGCCGTCCACCTGGGCGAGCGCGACTGCTCGCTCCAGCGCCGCCATCAGAAGGTGTTGGAAGAGGCGCCGGGCCCCGCGATCACCCCCGAAGAGCGGGCGCGCATCGGCAAGGTCTGCGCCGACGCGGTGGCCGCCATCGACTATATCGGCGCCGGCACCATCGAGTTTCTCTACGAGAACGGCGAGTTCTTCTTTATCGAGATGAACACGCGCCTCCAGGTCGAGCATCCGGTGACCGAGGCGGTCTACGGCGTCGATCTGGTGCGCGAGCAGATCCGCGTTGCCGCGGGCCTGCCCATGTCCTTTGACCAGGACGATCTGCGGCTGAACGGCCACGCCATCGAGGTGCGCATCAACGCCGAGAAGCTGCCGAACTTCGCCCCCTCGCCCGGGCGGATCACCCAGTATCACGCCCCCGGCGGGTTGGGCGTGCGCGTCGACAGCGCGCTCTACGATGGCTATCGGATCCCGCCCTATTACGACAGCCTGATCGGCAAGCTGATCGTCCACGGCCGCGACCGCCCCGAGGCGCTGGCCCGGCTCAAGCGCGCGCTGGGCGAGTTGATCGTCGACGGGGTCGAAACCACGGTGCCGCTGTTCCATGCGCTGTTGGACGAGCCGGCGGTTCAGACCGGCGACTATACGATCCACTGGCTGGAGAAATGGCTGGACGCCAATCTTGGCTGACGGCGACGTCGAAGCCCCGACCGCGCAGGATCTTCTGCACGGCTACGCCAGGGGTATCTTTCCCATGGCCGAGGCGCGGGACGATCCGGCGCTGTTCTGGGTCGATCCTCGGCACCGGGGGATCCTGCCCCTGGACGGGATGCACCTGTCGCGGTCGCTGCGCCGGACGCTGCGCGCCCGCCGGTTCACCGTCACCGTCGACCGCAACTTCAGCGGGGTCGTGGCGGGCTGCGCCGACCGCCCGGAGACCTGGATCAACGACACGCTGGTGCGGCTCTACCGCACGCTGCACCTCTCGGGCTTTGCCCACTCGCTGGAGGTCTGGGCGGGCCGGTCGCTGGTCGGCGGAGTCTACGGCGTCACCCTGGGCGGCGCGTTCTTTGGCGAGAGCATGTTCAGCCGCGCCACCGACGCCTCCAAGGTCGCGCTGGTCTATCTGGTGGACCGGCTTAGGCAGGGCGGGTTCGCGCTCTTCGACACGCAGTTCATCACGCCGCACCTGATCTCGCTGGGCGCCGTCGAGGTCCCGCGCCGGGTCTATCGGCAAAAGCTGGCGGCGGCGCTGGCGCTGGACGCGGATTTCGACCGCGCACCGGAGATGCCGCCGGTCGATCAGATTCTACAGCGCATGACCCAGACATCGTAGCGCGGGTGCTCCAGCGCGTTCAGCGCGGGGGCCGAGGCGATCATCCACCCCTCGAACGCGGTCACATCCTCGCCGGTCTCGCGCACCGTCAGATAGGCGTAGGCGTCGCCCGAGGGGTTGTCGCCGGGATAGCGGCAGTCGCCGAGCGTCAGGTCCAGGCGGCCGAACTGCCGCGTCTCGCCCACCGACATCTCCACGTCCTCGACCGCGCCGGCCACCTTGTCCAGCGCGCGCAGGACCGCGCCCCCGGCCGAGGACACGCGGCGCTCTTCGGTCTCGACGATCTGCGCCGCGGCGGGGGCGGCGGCAGCCAACAGGCCCAGAACTATCCAACGGATCACGACTCGTCCCCTCCTCCGGCGACGTATTGCAACAGCAGGTTCAGTAGGCTGACGGAACTCTGGGTGTCCTCGATCTCGGACCCCGGCTCCAGGTCGAAGGGCGAGCCGCCGGGCAGCAACTCCAGGAAGTTCCCGCCGAGCAACCCCTCGGAGGCGACGATGACCGCCGTGTCCTCGGGCAGCGCCAGCGCGTCGTCCACGGTGAAGGTCGCGTCGGCGCGGAACGTTTCGGCGTTCAGCGTCAGGTCGGTGACAGTCCCCACCTTGACCCCGCCCAGGCGCACGTCGGTGCCCACCGACACCCCTTCGACCGAGCGGAACGACGCGCTGTACGTGTCGGCGCCGCCCTGGATCCCGGCGCCCAGGCCCGCGACCTGCCCGGCGTAGAGGGCGAACCCCACCGCCGCGGCCAGGACCGCGCCCCCCACCAGAACCTCCGCTGCGTTCTCGGCCATTGCTGAGCCTCAGTCGGGCGTCCACGCCTCGTAATCGGTGCGCGGGGCGGGATCGGCCCGGCGGATCGACCCGGCCGGTGCATAGGCGGCATCGGTGCCGGTCAGGTTCGGCAGATGCGGCTTTTCCCAAGGCTTGCGCGCGATGGGCACTTCGGTGGGCGGCGCGTCCCAGGTGTGGTGCAGCCAGCCATGCCATTCGGGGCTGATCCGGCTCGCCTCGGCCTCGCCGTTGTAGATCACCCAGCGCCGGGATTTGTCGGCATTGGTGTAGAAGATGTTGCCCAAGCCGTCCTCGCCCACCTTGCTGCCCTTGCGCCAGGTCCAGAGCTTGGTGTTCAGCGTGGCGCCGTTCCACCAGGTGACGGCGCTGAGAATGCGGTCGAGGAACGACATGAGCCTGCCCTTGTAAACGGTCGCGTCAGATATGGCCCATGCGGCGGTGGAGATCCAGAGCGCATCAGTCGGGCAGGCGCGCGGTGACCTCGATCTCGATGCGCATCTCGGGCTCCTGCAACCCGGCCACGATCATCGTGGCGGCGGGCGGCGCGGCGGTGAAGACCTCGGACGTCACCGGCCAGCAGGCGGGCCAGTCCGCGGCATCTGGCAGAATGTAGCGCACCCGCACCACGTCGGCCATGGCCGCACCCGCCTCGGCCAACGCCGCCCCGATGGTGGCCAGCGCGTTGCGGCACTGGTCCTCGACGCGCGCGGGCATCTCCATCGTGGCATAGTCGTAGCCGGTGGTGCCGGCGACGAAGACCCAGCCGTCGCAGACGACCGCCCGGACGTATCCGATCCGCGCCTCGAAAGGCGATCCTGTGGAGATGCGGCGGCGGTTCATCCCGCGCCCTGGCGCCCGGAGGGCGCGACGCCCGCGGTCACCCCGCCGACGCCGCTTCCTTCTGATCGGCGTAGATGAGGAGCGGCTTGGCCTCGGACGACACCGCCTCCTCGTTCACCACCACCTCTTCGACGCTGTCCTGGCCAGGCAGCTCGAACATGGTGTCGAGCAGGATGTCCTCCATGATCGACCGCAGGCCGCGGGCGCCGGTCTTGCGCGCGATTGCGCGCTTGGCGATGGCCGTCAGGGCGTCCTCGGTGAACGAGAGCTGCGCATCCTCCAGCTCGAACAGGCGCTGATACTGCTTGACCAGCGCGTTCTTGGGCTGGGTCAGGATGGTGACCAGCGCGTCCTCGTCCAGGTCGGTCAGCGTAGCGATGACGGGCAGGCGGCCGACGAATTCGGGGATCAGGCCGAACTTCAGGAGATCCTCCGGCTCCAGCTCCTTGAAGTGTTCGCCCACCGACTTCTCGTCGGGCGCCTTGACGTCTGCGCCAAAGCCCATGGCGCTGCCCTTGCCGCGCTGGGCGATGATCTTGTCCAGGCCCGCAAAGGCGCCGCCGCAGATGAACAGGATGTTCGTCGTGTCGACCTGAAGGAACTCTTGCTGCGGATGCTTGCGCCCGCCCTGGGGCGGCACGGAGGCCACGGTGCCCTCCATGATCTTCAACAGCGCCTGCTGCACCCCCTCGCCGCTGACGTCGCGCGTGATCGAGGGGTTGTCGGACTTGCGCGTGATCTTGTCGACCTCGTCGATATAGACGATGCCGCGCTGCGCCCGCTCGACGTTGTATTCGCTGGCCTGCAAGAGCTTGAGAATGATGTTCTCGACGTCCTCGCCCACATAGCCGGCCTCGGTCAGCGTGGTGGCGTCGGCCATGGTGAAGGGCACGTCGAGGATGCGCGCCAGGGTCTGGGCCAGCAGCGTCTTGCCGCAGCCCGTGGGGCCGATCAGCAGGATGTTGGACTTGGCCAGCTCGATGTCCGATTTACCCGCGTGATTCAGACGCTTGTAGTGGTTGTGCACCGCCACAGACAGCACCCGTTTGGCGTGGGACTGGCCGATCACGTAGTCGTCCAGCACCTCGCAGATCTCCCGCGGCGTCGGAACGCCGTCGGACGATTTCAGCGCCGCCGATTTCGTCTCTTCGCGGATGATGTCCATGCACAATTCGACGCATTCGTCGCAGATGAACACCGTCGGGCCCGCGATCAGCTTGCGCACCTCGTGCTGGCTCTTGCCGCAGAAAGAGCAGTAGAGCGTGTTCTTGCTGTCGCTTGAGTTGTTCGCCATCGCCTATCCTTCCGGACGCATTGCCGCCCGCCTGCTACACCGGAGCTGGCATCCCAGAGACCGGCCGTTCTGCCCGTGGGGGCCAGCCTAGGCCAGACCCCATGGGCCCGCAACGCCAAAAACCCGGGGCCGGGGCGCACCGCCGCGATGCGTGGCCTCCCCGCCCCGGGTGCCGCTCAGTCCTCTTCGGCCTTGCCGCGGTTCTCGACGATTTCGTCGATCAGGCCCCAGTCCTTGGCGTCTTCGGGCGACATGAAGTTGTCGCGCTCCAGGGCGTCGACCACCTTTTCCATCGGCTGGCCGGTGTGCTTGACGTAGATTTGATTGAGCCGGTCCTTGAGCTTCTGGGTCTCGGCGGCGTGGATCATGATGTCCGTCGCCTGGCCCTGGTAGCCGCCGGAGGGCTGGTGCACCATCACCCGGCTGTTGGGGAGCGAAAAGCGCATCCCCTTGTGCCCCGCGGTCAAGAGGAGCGAGCCCATCGAGGCCGCCTGCCCGACAACCAGGGTCGACACAGCGGGTTTGATGTATTGCATCGTGTCGTAGATCGACAGTCCCGACGTCACCACGCCGCCGGGGCTGTTGATGTACATCGAGATTTCCTTCTTGGGGTTCTCGGCCTCCAGGTGCAGGAGCTGCGCCACGATCAGGCTGGACATGCCGTCGTGGACGGGGCCCGAGAGGAACACGATGCGTTCCTTGAGCAGGCGCGAGAAGATGTCGTAGGCGCGTTCGCCCCGGCTGGTTTGCTCCACGACCATCGGGACGAGGTTGTTCATGTAGTGCTCATAGGGGTCGTGCATGGGGGGCCTGCCTCGAAAATGCGGCCGGACAGGGAATACTGCCGCGGCGGTTGCCAGAGTCTTAGTCACGCGTCCGAGGGGCTGCAAGGGCGCCTCCCCGGGCCGCGCAGGCTTGACGGATGCGTAAGCCATGGCTTACGGTAAGTTGTGGCTTACGGAGATGCAATAGGCGCCCTGGCCGACCCGACCCGCCGCGCCATCGTCGAGGCGCTGAAAGGGCGGGCCCTGCCGGTGGGCGAACTGGCGCAGGGGTTGCCGGTCAGCCGCCCCGCGGTGTCGCAGCACCTGCGCGTGCTGGGCGACGCGGGGTTGATCACGGTGACGCCGCGCGGCACGCGCCGTGTCGTGGCTCTGCGCCCCGAGGGGCTGGCCGAGCTGCGCGCGTGGCTGGACACGCTGTGGGACGATGCGCTCGCCGCCTATGCCGCCGAAGCCGAGAGACAGGCCAAAGGAGACAGCCCATGAGCCCCATCGCCAAGCGCGTGACCGTGCCCCTGCCCCCCGACGACGCGTTTTCGCTGTTCATGGAGGGGATCGACCGCTGGTGGCCGAAGGAAAGCCATTCGCTCTCCGGCTCCCGCGCCGCCCGGGTCGAGGTCGAGCCGCGCCAGGGCGGCACCGTCACCGAGGTCGCGCCCGACGGCACCCGCGCGCCCTGGGCCACCGTCACCCGGTGGGAGCCGGGCCGCCGCGTGACGCTGGACTGGCATGTGGGCCGCGACCGGGACGAGGCCAGCCGCGTCGACGTCACCTTCACCGCGGACGCCATCGGCACCGTGGTCGACCTGCGCCACGACCGCTTCGAGCGGATGGGCGGGGCCGAGACCGCCGCCCGCTACCGCACCGGCTGGGACACGGTCCTGGGGCGGTTCGTGGCGGGGGTGCCGGTGACGGCGTGATCCCGGCCGACCGCCCGATCTGAGTTCACACTCAGCCAAAATGCCCCGCCCGGCGTCACGCCGGGCAGCGCCGTCCCGCCCCCCCGGGGCGGCGCTTCTGGAGAGAACGGTTCGGCCGCCGCGACGTGGATGCTTTCGAAACCGCCCCGCGCCGCCTAACCCGCCCCGGCGGGACGGCGCTGCCCTCCCCGTGCGGTTCCGACGCTCCTCTCCCAGCGGCCACCGACGCAGCGCGCTCTTGCCCCTTAAGGTCGGCGAGCCGCTTCCGGGTGCGCACAAGATTTATACTTCTCTTGCCCGGCGAATACGCCGGGCAGCGTCGCCTTCGTCGTTCGGACCGATGGCGCAACGATGGCGACCCCCCCCCGGGGGGCGGCGCTGCCCTCAGCGGCAAGGACGCTAAAGGACTTACACCGTCAGCGTGGCCTTCACCGCCCGCGACCACAGCGCATACTTGGCGTCGCGCGTCTCTTCGTCCATTTGCGGCTCGAAGGTCCGCTCCAGCACCCAGTTGGCGGCAAAGCCCTCCTGGTCGGGGTAGACGCCGGCGCGCATCCCCGCCAGCCACGCCGCGCCCAACGCCGTCGTCTCGACCACGCTGGGGCGGTCCACCGGGGCGCCGATGATGTCGGACAGGAACTGCATCGCCCAGTCCGAGGCCGACATGCCACCGTCCACCCGCAGCGATTGGGCACTGCCGCCGGACCAGTCGGCGTGCATCGCCTCCAGCAGGTCGCGGGTCTGATATCCGACGCTTTCCAGCGCGGCGCGGGCGAACTCGGCGGGGCCGGAGTTGCGCGTCAGGCCATAGATCGCGCCCCGGCACTCGGCGTTCCAATAGGGCGCGCCCAGTCCGACGAAGGCCGGGACCAGCACGACATCCTGGGTCGGGTCGGCGCGCTCGGCCAGGGCCTGGGTCTCGCTGGCCGCGCGGATCACCTGGAGCCCGTCGCGCAGCCACTGCACCACCGCCCCGGCGATAAAGATCGAGCCCTCCAGCGCATAGGTCGGCTTGCCGTCGAACTGATAGGCGATGGTGGTCAGCAGGCGGTTCTTGGACGCAACCGGCGTGTCCCCGGTGTTGAGGAGCGCAAAGCACCCAGTGCCGTAGGTGGACTTGAGCATCCCCGGCTGGAAACACGCCTGCCCCACGGTCGCGGCCTGCTGGTCGCCCGCCACGCCCAGGATCGGGATCTCGCGGCCGAAGAGGTCGGCGCGGGCCATGCCGAAGTCGGCGGCGCAATCCTTGACCTCTGGCAGCATCTGCATGGGGATGCCGAACAGCTCGGCGATCTGCGTGGACCAGCGCCCCTTGCGGATGTCGTAGAGCAGCGTGCGCGCGGCGTTCGTGGCGTCGGTGACATGGGCATGGCCGCCGGTCAGCCGCCAGATCAGGTAGGTGTCGACGGTGCCGAACAGCAGTTTGCCCGCCTCGGCCTGCTCCCGCGCGCCGTCGACGTTGTCGAGCAGCCACTTGAGCTTGGTCCCCGAGAAGTAGGGGTCGAGGAGGAGGCCCGTGCGCTCGGTCACCATCGCCTCGTGCCCCGCCTCCTTGAGCGCGTGGCAGATGTCGGCGGTGCGGCGGTCCTGCCAGACGATGGCGTTGTGGATCGGCTTGCCCGTCTCGCGGTCCCAGACCACGACCGTCTCGCGCTGGTTGGTGATGCCGATGGCGGCGATCTCGGTCCCGTCGAGGCCCGCCTTCTCGATCGCGGCGCGGCAGACGGCGGCCGTGGTGGACCACAGGTCGGACGGGTCGTGCTCGACCCAGCCCGACTGCGGATAGTGCTGCGGGAACTCCTCCTGCGCGCTGGCGGCGATGGCCATCTTGTCGTCGAACAGGATCGCCCGGCTGGACGTGGTGCCCTGGTCGATGGCGAGAATGTAGGTCATCCTCTCCCCTCCCCTCTGCTATCGGTATCGTTTGTTATTCGGCGGCCGCGGCCGGTGTGCCCCGCGCCTCGGCCATCCAGGTATCGAGCGCCGCGATCTCGTCGTCGCTCATCCTGAGGCCCAGCTTGGAGCGGCGCCAGACCACGTCCTCGGCCGTGCGGGCATACTCGCGGTCCATCAGCCAGCGCACCTCGGCCTCGGTCAGGGTGCCGCCAAAGGCGCGGCCCATGTCCTCGGCCGCCCTGGCGTCGCCCGCGATCTCGGCCGCCTCGGTGCCATAGGCGCGGACCAGCCGCCGTGCCCAATAGTCGTCGAGGAACGGGTGCGCGGCTTTGAGCCGGTCCACCAGCGTCTCGACGCCGCGGACGGGAAAGTCGCCGCCGGGCAGCGCCTTGCCGGCCGTCCAGTCGCCGGTCATCTGCGGAAAGAACGGCTTGAGCTTGGCCAGGCTCTGCTCGGCCAGCTTGCGGTAGGTGGTGATCTTGCCGCCGAAGACGTTCAGCACCGGCGGCTCGCTGCCCACCGGCCCGTCGGTCGCGGGACCGGCGTCGAGGCTGAGAACGTAGTCGCGGGTGGCCGCGGTCGCCGACTTGGCCCCGTCGTCGTAGAGCGGGCGCACGCCGGAGTAGGTCCAGACCACCTCGTCGCGCGTCACCGGCCGCTCGAAATAGTTCGAGGCGAAGGCGCAGAGATAGTCCGCCTCGTCGTCGGTGCAGACGGCGGGCTTGGACGGATCGGCGCCGTGGTCCTTGTCGGTCGTGCCGATCAGGGTGAAGTCGGTCTCATAGGGAATGGCGAAGATGATGCGCCCGTCCTCGCCCTGAAAGAAGTACGCCTTGTCGTGGTCGAACAGGCGCTTGGTGACGATGTGGCTGCCGCGGACCAGGCGGACGCCCTCGGACGAGTTCACACGCATGACGCCGCGGATGACGTTCTCGACCCACGGACCGCCGGCGTTCACCAGGCCGCGGGCGCGCAGGGTCGCGGTCGCCCCGGTCTCGGCATCCTCCAGCGTCACTTTCCAGTGCCCGCCGTCGCGTTCGGCGCCCGTGACCTTGGTGCGGGTCATGATGCGGGCACCGCGCTGTTCGGCGTCGCGGGCGTTGAGCGCCACCAGGCGCGAGTCCTCGACCCAGCAGTCGGAGTATTCGTAGGCCTTCTTGAACCGCCGCTGGAGCGGTTCGCCCTCCGGCCCGTCGGTCAGGTCGAGGGTGCGGGTGCCGGGCAGATACTTCCGCCCGCCCAGATTGTCGTAGAGAAACAGACCGAACCGGATCAGCCAGGACGGCCGCCGCCCGCGCATCCACGGCATGGTGAACCCCAGAAGGCGCGAGGTGGGCGTGTCGCCCTCGAACCGCATGTCGGGGCTGTAGGGCAGGACGAAGCGCATCGGCCACGAGATGTGGGGCATCGCGCTGAGCAGCGTCTCGCGTTCGACCAGCGCCTTTTTCACCAGCCCGACCTCGAAAAACTCCAGATACCTCAGTCCGCCATGGAAGAGCTTGGTCGACGCCGAGGACGTCGCCTGCGCCAGATCGCCCATCTCGGCCAGCGCGACCTTGAGGCCGCGGCCTTGCGCGTCGCGGGCGATGCCGGTGCCGTTGATCCCGCCGCCGATGACGAACAGGTCGTAGGTCTCTTCCTTGGGTGCGGTCTCTGCCATGGTCGGCGGGCCCTCCTTGGTCTGAGCGGTCACGGATCCCGCGGGGTATACACCAGCTTGCGCGAAACGTCAGGGGTCGATTTTCGTTTTCGTTCGCTTTGGCGCGGCTCTCCCCTGTCAACGCCCGTGCCCGCACAGGGGTCCGTCCTGCGTCATCGAGGCGTAGGAGGCGGTGCGCAGAGACGAGGGCAGCGCCGTCCCGCCGGGGCGCAGTCGAGCGGCGCGGGGCGGCGCCGCAAGCCTCCACGCCGCGGCTGTTGAACCGTCTTCGCCAGAAGCACCGCTCCGGGGTGGGGGCGGGACGGCGCTGCCCGGCGGTGCCCGCCGGGGGGGACAGGAAGGGGAACCGCGGCGCATGGATGGCTCCGACTACGGTTCGCCCTCATCGCCCGAGCTCCGAACGGAGGGCAGCGCCGTCCCGCCGGGGCTGGGTCGAACGGCGTGGGGCGGCGCCTCAAGCACCGACCCCGAGGCGGCTGACCGACCTTCGCCAAAAGCGCCGCCCCGGGGGGGCGGGACGGCGCTGCCCGGTCTGCGACCGGGCGGGACAAGGTGGGCTGGGCCAGTCGAGGGGCCTCAGCCCTTGGGTTTGGGCGTCTTCTTGGCGATCTCCTCGACCGCCTCCGTCACCTGGCCCTTGACCGAGGTGAACGCCTCTTCGTTGGCCTGGCGGGCGGTCTCGGCCAGCTTCTGCATCAGCTTGAGCGCCTCCTCGACCGCCTCGTTCATCGCCGCGGTCTTGGTCTTCATGGTGTCGACGCCGGCGGTGTCCTCGACCCACTCGTATTGCTGGCGCGCGGCCAGCGTGAGTTTTTCGAAGATCTCCATCTGCTTGTCGAGCATGTCTTTGTAGGCCTCGGCCGCGGACTTGTTGGCCTCGGCCATCGCTTCGAAGTTGCGCTGGTTGGCCTTGATGATCGACTCCATGTCGAACATGTCGCCGCGGGGCGGCTGGAACATGCTCATCATCGCCTGCGGATTGAACATCTTGCTCATCTGTTCGGGATCGAACGCCTTCCAGAATTCGGTCATGTCGTAGGGATTGCGGGCCATGTCGTGGTCCTCCTATTTCCGTTTCTTCGGCGGCATCAGGTCGGTGATGGTGCCCTCGAACATCTCGGCGGCAAAGTTCACCGTTTCGCTGAGGGTCGGGTGCGGGTGGATGGTGTGGCCGAGGTCGACCGCGTCGGCGCCCATCTCGATGGCGAGCGCCACCTCGGCGATCAGGTCGCCGGCATTGGTGCCGACGATGGCGGCGCCGATCACCCGGTCGTCGTCGGGGTCGAACAGCACCTTGGTGATGCCCTCGCTGCGGCCGTTCGACAGGCTGCGGCCGGAGGCGGCCCAGGGAAAGACGCCCTTGCCGTACTTGATCCCCTTGGCCTTGGCCTCGGTCTCGGTGACGCCGACCCAGGCGACCTCGGGGTCGGTATAGGCCACCGACGGGATGACGAAGGCGTCGAAGGCGCGCTTGTGCCCCGCCGCGACCTCGGCCGCGACCTTGCCCTCGTGCACCGCCTTGTGCGCCAGCATGGGCTGGCCCACGACGTCGCCGATGGCGAAGATATGAGGCACGCCGGTCCGCATCTGGTTGTCTACCGCGATGAAGCCGCGGTCGTCCACCGCCACCCCGGCCTTGCCTGCATCGATCAGCTTGCCGTTGGGCTTGCGCCCCACCGCGACCAGGAGCTTGTCGAAGGTGTCGGTGCTGGTGCCGCCCTTGTCGTCCTCGAACGTGACCTTGAGGCCCGCGTCCGTCGCCTCCACCCCCGTCACCTTGGTCTTGAGCTTAATGTCGGCATAGCGCTTGGAGATGCGCTGGTGCAGCGGCTTGACGATGTCCTTGTCGCAGCCGGGGATGATCTGGTCCATCAGTTCCACGATGGTCACGTCGGACCCCAGCGCGTCATAGACCGTGGCCATCTCCAGCCCGATGATCCCGCCGCCCAGCACCAGCATCCGCTTGGGGATGTCGGCCAGTTCAAGCGCGCCGGTCGAGTCGATCACCCGCGGATCGTCGTGCGGGATGAAGGGCAGCTCCACCGGCTCGGACCCGGCGGCGATGATGCACTGGTCGAAGCTGACCGTCTTGGTCCCGTCGTCGCCCTGCACCTCGATCATGTTGGGGCCCGTGAATGTGCCGAAGCCCTGAACCACCGTCACCTTGCGCCCCTTGGCGAGGCCCTTGAGGCCGCCGGTGAGCTGGCCCACGACGCCATCCTTCCAGTCGCGCAACTCGTCGAGGTCGATCTCGGGCTTGCCGAAGCTGACGCCGTGGGCGCCCATCTCGCTCGCCTCGGTGATGACCTTGGCCACGTGCAGCAGCGCCTTGGACGGGATGCAGCCGACGTTGAGGCAGACGCCGCCGAGTGTCGGATACTTCTCGATCAGCACCGTGTCCTTGCCCAGGTCGGCGGCGCGGAAGGCGGCGGTATAGCCGCCGGGGCCCGAGCCCAGCACCACCACCTCGGCATGGACGTCGCCGCGGCCCTTGGCGGTGCCGGTGGCCTCGGTCGCCTTCGGCGCGGCCTTTTCCTCGGCCGCGGGCTTGGCCGCCGACCCCTCTGGCGCGCCGTCCTTGGGCGTGTCGCCGTCCTCGGCCGCGTCGATGATCAGGATCACGTCGCCCTCGGAGACGGTATCGCCCTCCTTGACCTTGATCTCCTTGACCGTGCCGGCGGCGGGCGACGGCACCTCCATGGTGGCCTTGTCGCTTTCCAGTTCGATCAGCGGATCTTCCTTGGCCACGGTGTCGCCGGGGCTGACCAGGATGGCGATGACCGGCACGTCCGAGAAATCGCCGATGTCGGGAACCTTGATGTCCATCAGCGCGCCCTCACAGCATCAGCCGGCGCGCGTCGGCCAGCAGGTATTTCAGGTGCGCGGCAAAGCGGGCGGCCAGCGCCCCGTCGATGGCGCGGTGGTCGTAGCTGAGCGACATGGGCAGCATGTTGCGGGGCACGAACGCCTCGCCGTCCCACACCGGCGTCATCTTGGACCGCGTCAGGCCCAGGATCGCCACCTCTGGGGCATTGACGATGGGGGTAAAGGACGTCCCCCCGATCCCGCCCAGCGACGAGATGGTGAAGGTCGCGCCCTGCATGTCCTGGCTTTTCAGCTTGCCGTCGCGGGCGGCCTTGGAGAGGTCGCCCAAATCCTTGGAGATCTCAACGATCCCCTTGCGGTCGGCGTCCTTGATGACCGGCACCATCAGGCCGTTGGGCGTGTCCGCCGCGAACCCGATATTGTAGAAGTCCTTGCGGATCAGCTTGTCGCCGTCGGGGTGGATCGAGCTGTTGAACTCCCAATGCTTCTTGAGCGCGCTCACGCAGGCCTTGACCACGAAGCTGAGGAGCGTGACGCGATAGCCCTCTTCCTTGGCTTGCGTGTCCAGCTCCTTGCGATACTTGTCCAGCTCGGTGATGTCGGCCTCTTCGTTGTGGGTGACATGCGGGATGTTCAGCCACGAGCGATGCAGCGCGGGCCCCGAGATCTTCTTGATCCGGGACATCTCGACCTCTTCCACGGGGCCGAACTTGGTGAAGTCGACGGCCAGGATCGGCGGGATGCCCATGCCGCCTTGCACCGCCGCACCGCCGCCTGCCGGGGCCGCCTGCCCCTTGAGCGCCTTCATCACGTCCTCGCGCAGGATGCGGCCTTTGCGGCCAGAGCCGTTGACCATGCGCAGATCCACTTCGACCTGCCGGGCGAAGGCGCGGACGCTGGGCGAGGCATGGACCCGGCCGGTGTTGTGGTCGACCACGGGCGCGGGGGCGTTGGGGGCCGGGTCGGCCTTCTGGCTGCCCTCGGCCGCGGCGTAGGGTTCGGGCGCCTTGGGCTGGCCGCCGGACGACTTGGGCGCCTCCTTGGCCTCGTCGGACCCGCCGCCACTGTCGCCGCCGGCCTCGTCCAGCAGCAGGATCAGCGTGCCTTCGCTCGCCGTGTCGCCCTCCGCGATCTTCAGTTCCTTGACGGTGCCGGCGTGGCTCGACGGCACCTCCATGGTGGCCTTGTCGCTTTCCAGTTCGATCAGCGGGTCTTCCTTCTCGACCTTGTCGCCGGGCGAGACCAGCACGCTGATCACCGGAACGTCCGTGAAATCGCCGATGTCGGGCACTTTGACTTCGATTGCCATCTTCTTGATCTTCCTTGTCTATCGGCCGTTCAGGACAGGCGGGGGTTGGGCTTGCCGCCGTCGATCTCGAAAGTCTTCAGAGCTTTCTCCAGCTCGTCTTTCGATACCGCCCCGGTCTTGTAGAGCTCCACCATCGCCGCGGCGGCGATGTGGCTGGCGTCCACCTCGAAGAATCGGCGCAGGTTCACCCGGCTGTCGGAGCGGCCGAAGCCGTCGGTGCCCAGCACCGTGAACGGCTGCTCGACGAAGGCGCGCACCTGTTCGGCATAGTTCTTCATGTAGTCGGTGGCGACGACGATGGGCGCCTCGGTCCCCGCCAGCGTCTGCGTAATGTAGGGCACCCGCGGCTCGGCAAACGGGTTCAGCCGGTTGTGCCGGACACAGTCCTGCCCCTCACGCGCCAGTTCGTTGAAGCTGGTGGCCGACCAGATGTCCGAGGTCACGCCAAAGTCCGCCTCCAGCATCTCGGCTGCCTTCATCGCCTGCACCAGGATCGTGCCCGACCCCATGAGGTTGATGTGCTTTTCGCCGGGCTTGTCGGTCTTCTTGAGTCGGTAGAGCCCCTTCACGATCCCCTCTTCGGCGCCCATGGGCATGTCGGGATGCGTGTAGTTCTCGTTCATCAGGGTCAGGTAGAAATAGACGTCCTCCTGATCGGCGAACATGCGTTTCAGACCGTGCTGCACGATCACCGCGACCTCGTGCTGGAACGTCGGGTCGTAGCTGATGCAGTTCGGGATGGTCCCGGCCAGGATGTGGCTATGGCCGTCCTGGTGCTGCAATCCCTCGCCGTTCAGCGTCGTTCGCCCCGCGGTCCCGCCGAGGAGGAACCCGCGCGCCCGGCTGTCGCCCGCGGCCCAGGCCAGGTCGCCCACCCGCTGGAACCCGAACATCGAGTAGTAGATGTAGAACGGGATCATCGGCTCGCCGTGCACCGAATAGCTGGTGGCGGCGGCGATCCAGTCGGCCATGGCGCCGGCCTCGTTGATCCCCTCCTGCAACACCTGGCCGTCCTTGCTCTCCTTGTAGAACAGCATCTGGTCGGCGTCCTGGGGGGTGTAGGTCTGCCCCAGCGGGTTGTAGATCCCCACCGAGCGGAACAGGCCCTCCATCCCGAAGGTGCGGCTTTCGTCCGGGACGATGGGCACCACGCGCTTGCCCAGGTTCTTGTCGCGCAGCAGCGTCGTCAGGATCCGCACGAACGCCATCGTGGTGGAGATCTCGCGGTCGCCGGTCGATTCGAGCTGCTGCTTGAACGCCTTGAGCGGCGGCACTTCCAGCTTTTCGGAGTCGCCGTGGCGCTGGGGGAACGGCCCGCCCAGATCCTTGCGCCGGTCGGCCAGATACGCCTTTTGCGCGTTGTTCAGCGTGACGAAGGGCGCCTTGGGCAGGTCCTCGTCCGAGACGGGGATGTCGAAGCGGTCGCGCATCGCGCGCAACTGCTCCTCGGCCATCTTTTTCTGCTGGTGGGTGGTGTTCTGGCCCTCGCCGGCGGTGCCCATGCCAAAGCCCTTGACGGTCTTGACCAGCAGGCAGGTCGGCTGTCCCTCGACCTCGGTCGCCCGCTTGAAGGCGGTGTAGACCTTTTGCGGGTCGTGCCCGCCGCGGCGCAGCGACCAGATGTCGTCGTCGGTCCAATCCTCGACCAGCGCCGCGGTCTCGGGGTACTTGCCGAAGAAATGCTCGCGGATATAGGCGCCGTTCTTGGACTTGAACGTCTGGTAGTCGCCGTCCACCGTCTCGTCCATCAACTGGCGCAGGCGTCCGGTGGTGTCGTTCTCCAGCAGCTCGTCCCAGCCACGGCCCCACAGCAGCTTGATGACCTCCCAGCCTGCGCCGCGGAACTCACCCTCCAGCTCCTGCACGATCTTGGCGTTGCCACGCACCGGGCCGTCGAGCCGCTGAAGGTTGCAGTTGACGACGAAGATCAGGTTGTCGAGCCCCTCGCGGCTGGCCAAGCTGATGGCACCCAGCGACTCGGGCTCGTCCATCTCGCCGTCGCCGAGGAAGCACCAGACCTTGCGGTCGCCCGCGTCGATCAGGCCGCGGTTGTGCATGTATTTCATGAACCGCGCCTGGTAGATCGCCATCAGCGGCCCCAGACCCATCGAGACGGTCGGGAACTGCCAATACTCCGGCATCAGCCAGGGGTGCGGATAGGACGACAGGCCCTCGCCGCCGACCTCGGAGCGGAAGTTCTCCATCTGCTCGGGGCTGATGCGCCCCTCCATGAACGACCGCGCATAGATCCCAGGCACCACGTGTCCCTGAAAGAACACCAGATCGCCCCCATGGGTCGCCGAGCGGGCGCGCCAGAAGTGGTTGAGCCCGATGTCGTACATGCACGCCGACGAGGCGAAGGACGCGATGTGGCCGCCGTATTCCGACGACTCCTTGTTGCGCCGCACCACCGTCGCCATGGCGTTCCAGCGGTTGATGCGGCGGATGCGCCGCTCCATCTCGGTGTCGCCGGGGATCTCCAGCAGATCGTCGGCGGGGATGGTGTTCTGATAGGGCGTGGTCGCGGAAAACGGCAACGTCGCCCCGGCAGCGCGGGCCTGCTGCACCGCCTTGTCGAGCAGGAAATGCGCGCGATCCGCGCCATCCCGGGCAATCACGTCCTCGATCGCCTCCTGCCATTCCTGCGACTCGACTGGGTCGATGTCGGGCGTGCCGTCTTTCATGGTCGGACCTCCCCTCTGGTGCGTCTGTTCGAGCTGGGGCCGAAAGGGCAGGACGGCATACGCGGGGGCGCGCCCCAAGCGCGCGCGCCCGTCGTCTGTGCACTGTCCGGCATCGTCCCTCCCCGGCGTTTTCTTTCGGCAACGGCTGGTAGCCGCATCGGTTCCGCGACGGAAGGCCCCGGGGCGCATGGCCGCCATGCGTCGGGACGGTAGCGCCGGACACCCGCGGGCCAGGGTCGTCAGTCGCGACTTCTGGCACGAAATCCGGCACTTGGCAAAAGAACCTCCCGCCGCGGCGCAGCACGCGCACCCTTCCCAAGGCCGCGCGGGCGGCCTATAGACGCCCCGACCCCCGCCGCCCGGAGAGGCCCATGCGCACCGCCACGCTCAGCCGCGACACCGCGGAGACCCGGATCACCGCGACCGTCGACCTGGATGGAACCGGCGCCCGCGAGATCGCCACCGGGGTCGGGTTCTTCGACCACATGCTGGACCAGCTCGCGCGCCATTCCCTCATCGACATCTCGCTGACGGCCGAGGGCGACCTGCACATCGACGACCACCACACGGTCGAGGACTGCGGCATCGTGCTGGGCCAGGCCCTGGCCCGGGCGCTGGGGGACAAGCGCGGCATCCGCCGCTACGGCGACTGCCTGCTGCCCATGGACGACACTCTGGCCCGCGCCGCCCTGGACCTCTCGGGCCGGCCCTGGCTGGCGTGGGACGTGGCCTTTCCCACGGCCAAGATCGGCGGCTTCGACACCGAGCTGGTGCGCGAGTTCTTCCAGGGCTTCGCGACCCACGGCGGCATCACCCTGCATGTCGACGTCCTGCGCGGCGTCAACAGCCACCACATCGCCGAGGCGAGCTTCAAGGCCGTGGCGCGCGCCTTGCGCATGGCGGTGGAGCCCGATCCCCGCGGCGCCGACGCCATCCCCTCGACCAAAGGCCGCCTGTGACCCCACGCCGCCTCATCATCTTGGCCCAAATACCCCCCCGCCGGAGGCGTCCCGCCCCCGCCTCCCCTGCCGACGGTCGCGGAGCGGCGCCATGCTGACGGTGCTCATCGACTACGACAGCGGCAACCTCCACTCGGCCGAAAAGGCGTTCCAGAGGATGGCGCGCGAGACCGGCGCGGGCGCGGTCCTGGTGTCGTCGCGGCCCGAGGACGTGGCCCGGGCGGACCGCGTGGTGCTGCCCGGTGACGGGGCCTTCCCTGCCTGCCGGCGGGCGCTGATGCAGGACCGCGCCGCGCTGCACCAGGCTCTGGTCGAGGCGGTCGAGGTCCGCGCCCGCCCCTTCCTCGGCATCTGCGTCGGCATGCAGCTCATGGCGCGGACGGGCCACGAATACGAGGCGACGCCTGGCCTGGGCTGGATCGACGGAGAGGTGCACCGCATCGACCCCGCCGACCCGCGGCTCAAGGTGCCGCATATGGGGTGGAACGACGTGACGGTGGAGCGCGCGCACCCGGTGCTGGACGGCATCGGTACGGGGGCGCATTTCTACTTCGTCCACTCCTACCAGATGGTGGTGGACGCGGGCAGCGACGAACGGCTGGCCGCGGTCGACTACGGCGGTCCGGTGACGGCGGTGGTCGCGCGCGGCACCTGCGTCGGCACCCAGTTCCACCCGGAAAAGAGCCAGGCCGACGGCCTGCGCCTGATCGCGAATTTCCTGCGCTGGCGGCCGTGAGGCGCCCGAATTTTCGACGAAAATTCGTGCGCCCCGCTCGGGGCGCGGGGGCTCAGTTGGCCCGGCGCCAGGTGCCGCCGTTGCGGCAGATGCCCAGGACGCAGCCCTCGACCGACAGGCGATCGCCGCTCAGCGTCAGCTTGGAGTTGTAGGTCTTGTCGCGGTCGGGCGACCAGACCTTCCCGCGATACTCACCGCCGCCCACAGGCTTGGTCGCCGAGATGATCTGGCGGCCGATATTGGGCGAGGACATCTCGCGCCCGGCGCTGTCGTAGGCCTTGACCAGCGTGCCGCAGAGCGCGGCGCCGCAGGGCGCGACCCGGATCAGGCCCGAGTTGCCGTTGTCGTCCTGGGCGGTCAGCCAGGTCCCCATCAGAGGCTCGGCCATGGCCGGAGCGGCGATGAGGGACAGGGCCGCGGCGGCGGCCAGTGCGATGCGTTTCATGGGGTCTCCTCCCGATACCTTGCGGCATCTGAGCGCAGCCGAACGGCACCGGGCAAGACTGACGTGGGGTCGGCCCCTTGCGCACAGTTGCGTCACGGGGCACACCGCGCCCGCCAGACGACGGAGCGCCGCCCATGATCCTCTACCCCGCCATCGACCTCAAGGACGGCCAGTGCGTCCGCCTGTTGCGCGGCGAGATGGAGGCCGCCACTGTCTTCGGCGACGACCCGGCCGCGCAGGCCCGGGCCTTTGCCGACGGCGGGTGCGACTGGCTGCACATCGTGGACCTGAACGGCGCCTTCGCCGGGTGGCCGGTGAACGCCGCGGCGGTCGAGGCGATCCTCGGGGCCGTGGACGTGCCGGTGCAGCTCGGCGGCGGCATTCGCGACCGCGAGACCATCGAGGCGTGGCTGGACAAGGGCCTGTCCCGGGTGATCCTGGGCACCGTGGCGGTGGAGGATCCCGACCTGGTGCGCGCCGCCACCCGCGCCCATCCCGGGCGCATCGCGGTGGGGCTCGACGCGCGCCGCGGCATGGTGGCGACCCGCGGCTGGGCGACCGAGACCGACCTGCACGTCACCGACCTGGCCCGCGCCTTCGAGGACGCGGGCGTGGCGGCCATCATCTATACCGACATCGACCGCGACGGCGCCATGGGCGGCCCGAACGTCGCGGCGACCGCGGACCTGGCCCGCGCCACGTCAATCCCTGTGATCGCCTCGGGCGGGGTCGCCTCGCTCGACGACCTGCGGGCCCTCAAAGACACTGGCGTCATCGCCGGGGCGATCTCGGGCCGCGCGCTCTATGACGGGGCCATTGATCTGGCCGAGGCGCTGGCGGCGCTGAAGGACTAGGCGTCAGCCCCCGGCCCCCGCCTCGGCGAACTTGGCCAGCGCGCCCTCCATCTTGCCCAGGGCCTCCAGGTCGCGGGCCACGTCCAGATCCTCGAACGTCTCGTCCACCTCCTCGTAGGCGATCCAGGTCTGCCCGTCGGCGTCGGCGTAGACCAGGATCTTGAGCGGCAGGTAGAGCCCGGCCAGGATGTCCTCCTGCATCACCGGGGTGCCGAGCTGCGGGTTGCCGAAGATCAGAAGCTGGCTGTCGGCCAGCTCCATCTCCACGCTCTCCGCCCCGCCGCCGTGGTCCACACGGGCGAAAACGGTGGCCCCCGCTCCGGTCACCGCGGCCTCGATGCGGTCCATGACCTCGGCGACCGACCCCGCCGCCTCGCGGGTCTCGATGTCGTCGGCAAGGGCGGGCGCGGCGGCGGCCAGCGCGGCGGCGAGGGTCAGGGCGGGGATGCGCATCGGTGTCTCCTTGGGATGTCGCCTCCCAACCGCCCCCTGCCCGTCCCGGTTCCACCTCTGGCGTCCCGCCGCCGGGCGCCGTATGGAGGGCCCATGCTCAAGGTGCGTGTCATCCCCTGCCTCGACGTGGCCGACGGCCGCGTGGTCAAGGGCGTCAACTTCGTCGACCTGGTGGACGCGGGCGATCCGGTGCAGGCCGCCATCGCCTACGACGCCGCCGGGGCGGACGAGCTGTGCTTTCTCGACATCCACGCCACGCACGAGAACCGCGGCACGATGTACGACCTGGCCACCCGCACGGCCGAACACTGCTTCATGCCTCTGACCATCGGCGGCGGCGTCCGCACGCCCGAGGACGTGCGCGCGCTGCTGCTGGCGGGCGCCGACAAGGTGTCGTTCAACTCGGCCGCCGTGGCGGATCCGGACGTGGTGGCCCGCGCCGCCGACCGCTTCGGCAGCCAGTGCATCGTGGTGGCCATCGACGCCAAGACGGTCGCGCCGGGGCGGTGGGAGATCTTCACCCACGGCGGCCGCCGGCCCACCGGCATCGACGCGGTGGCGTTCGCCCGGACCGTGGCCGAAAAGGGGGCGGGCGAGATCCTGCTGACCTCGATGGATCGCGACGGGACCAAGCAGGGCTTCAACCTGCCTCTGACCCGCGCCATCGCCGAGGCGGTGCCGGTGCCGGTGATCGCGTCGGGCGGCGTCGGCACGCTGGACCACCTGGTCGAGGGCGTGACCGAGGGCCACGCCAGCGCCGTTCTGGCCGCCTCGATCTTTCACTTCGGCACCTACACCATCGCCGAGGCCAAGGCGCACATGGCCGCCGCCGGCATCCCGGTGCGCCCGGCATGAGCGCGCTCGCCCGCCTCGCCGCCACCGTGGAGGCCCGCCGCGGCACCGATCCCGACACGTCCTGGACCGCCCGTCTGCTGGCCAAGGGCCCCGACAAGTGCGCCGAGAAGTTCGGCGAGGAGGCGGTGGAGGCCGTCATCGAGGCGGTCAAGGGCGACCGCGCCCGCCTGACGGCCGAGGCGGCGGACGTGCTCTATCACCTCCTGGTCATGCTTGCGGCGCGCGACGTGACTCTGGCGGAGGTGGAGGCCGAACTGGCCCGGCGCGAGGGCACCTCGGGACTGGAGGAAAAGGCCGCGCGCGACGGGTGAACCCGGCCCAGGGACGCCCGCGCACTTGATCGCGGCGCGATTCGTTGCTTGTGTAGCGGGTCAGAGTTCGCGGATAGACCAGAGGTCGCCATGTCCGGGCAGACGCGCCTCGACCAAAGCCGCCGGTCCCGTCCCGCCCACGTGGCCGAGGCGATCAAGGATTGGGTGGTGGACAAGGGGCTGCAACCCGGCGACCGCCTGCCCGGCGAGGCCGAGTTGATCGCCCGCTTTGCCATGTCCAAAGGCACGATCCGCGAGGCGATGCGGATGTTGCAGGCCCAGGGGCTGGTGGTGACCAAGACCGGCCCGGGCGGCGGCACCTTCGTCGGCCGAGTGAGCAAGGATCGCGCCCGCGCGCTCCTCGCCAACTATTTCTATTTTCAGCAAATCTCCATCGACGACATCTACCAGGTCCGCATCGCACTGGAGCCGGAACTGGCCGCCAGCCTCGCCGGGCGGCTGACCGCCGCGCAGATCGCCGAGTTGGAGACCATCATGGAGACTTATGCCGAGCCCGCCCCCGACGCGGACACCGAACGGGCGCAGCACGTCGCGTCGCTGCGGTTCCACGCCCGCCTGGCCGAGTTCGGCGCCAACGCGCTCCTGAGCTTCTTCATCGGGTTCATGGCCCAGATCCTGACCGACCTCACGGTCTATCGACGGCTCTATGCCGAGCCGAACCACGAGCTGTGGCGGGAGGGGCGCGACCACCACCTGCGCCTCGTCAGGGCGCTGCGCGAGGGCGACGCGGACGCAGCCCGCGCGGTGATGGCCGATCATATGCGGATGGCGCGGCTGCGGATGGGGGATCAGGAAACCGTGGTGATGAAACGCTTCATCGCCGAATAGCGGAGCCCGGCGGCTCAGCCGATTCGCGGGCGCCGCGCGCGGTCAGACCCGGTCGGCGACCACCCGTGCAGCACCCCCGCACCGCCGCACCGCCGCAAACGCCTGTTTTTCGGTCGAACGCCCCGCTGCGGACCGTCGCCCGCGTCGATGCCCCGCGGAGGCTTGAAACTGTCGCGAAAATTTGGCCTCATCCAATTTATCATGATAAATTTACGCCAGAGAGCACTGCGGAGGTAATGCACATGTCGCTACTCACGATCACCCGCCGGGGGGTCTTGGCCACGGGCACCGCCCTGGCCCTGACGCTCGGCGCGGCCACGGGCGCCGCGGCGCAGACGCCTCCGGGCGTGCTCATCGTCGGCCAGATCGCCGAGCCCAAGGCGCTGGACCCCGCCGCGGTCACCGCCGTCAACGATTTCCGCATCCTGCTGAACGTCTACGACGGGCTGGTGCGCTACAAGGACGGCACGCTGGAGGTCGAGCCGGCCCTGGCCACCGACTGGGAGATCAACGAAGACGGCACCGAATACACCTTCACCCTGCGCGAGGGGGTGACGTTCCACGACGGCAGCGCCTTCGACGCCGAGGCGGTGAAGTTCAACTTCGACCGGATGCTGGATGAGGACCATCCCTACCACGACACTGGGCCGTTCCCACTGGCATTCTTCTTCTCGGCCGTGGAGACGGTGGAGGTCGTCGATCCCCGGACGGTCAAGTTCACGCTGAACGCGCCCTACGCGCCGTTTCTGTCGAACCTGGCCTATCCGACCGGGCTGATCGTGTCTCCCGCCGCGGTCGAGCGCCACGGCGCCGAGTTCGGGCGCAACCCCTCGGGCACCGGGCCGTTCCAGTTCGCCGAGTGGCGGTCGAACGAGGCGGTGGTGATCGAGGCCAATCCCGACCACTGGGACGGCGCGCCGGAGCTGGAGGCCGTCGTGTTTCGACCCATCACCGACGCCAACACCCGCACCGCCGAAATGCTCGCGGGGGGCATCGACCTGATGGTCGAGGTGCCTCCCGTGGCGCTGAGCGAGTTCCAGGGGGACGCCTACACCGTGCACGAGCAGGCCGGGCCGCATCTGTGGTTTCTGATCCTGAACGCCAAGGAAGGGCCCTTCGCCGACAAGCGGGTGCGCCAGGCCGCGAACTATGCCATCGACAAGGAGGCGATCGTCAACGACGTGCTCGAAGGCACCGCGGAGGTCGCCGCGGGGCCGACGCCCCCCGCCTTTGCCTGGGCCTATAACGAGGCGCTCGAGCCCTATCCCTACGACCCCGACCGCGCGCGCGAACTGATTGCCGAGGCGGGCGCGGAGGGGGCCGAGCTGACCTTCTACGTCACCGAGGGCGGGTCGGGGATGCTCGACCCGGTGGCCATGGGCACCGCGATGCAGGCGGATCTGGAGTCCGTGGGCTTCGACGTCGCCATCGAGACCTACGAATGGAACACGTTCCTCGGCCGCGTGAACCCGGGCCTGGAGGGCAAGGCCGACATGGCCCAGATGGCGTGGATGACCAACGATCCCGACACCCTGCCCTTCCTCGCGCTCAGGACCGAGGCGTGGCCGGATCAAGGCGGCTTCAACTCCGGCTACTACTCGAACCCCGAGGTCGATCAGTTGCTGGAGGCCGCACGGGTCGCCACAGACCAGAACGAGCGCGCCCGCCTCTACAAGGAGATGCAGGAGATCGTGCAGGAGGACGCGCCCTGGGTCTTCGTCGCCAACTGGAAGCAGAATGCGGTGACCAGCGACCGGGTGGAGGGGTTCGCCCTGCAACCGTCGTTCTTCCTCCTGCTGGACGACGTGACCAAGAACTGAGCGGGGGGCCAAGCGCCTTCGAAGGCGCTTGGCCACGGCCCTTGCAAGGGCCGTGATAACCGCGTTGCAACGCGGTTGGCGCAAGGCCCTTCGAAGGGCCTTGCCCCGTCACGAGGGAGAGCCGATGCCCCGCTATATCCTCAAGCGCCTGCTGTCGGCGATTCCCGTGCTCGTGGGCATCACCGTCATCGTGTTCCTGATCATGGCGCTGATCCCCGGAGACCCGGCCACCGCGATCCTGGGCAGCTATGCCACGCCCGAGAACGTGGAGAAGCTGAACCGCGACCTCGGGTTGGACAAGCCCTTGGTGCAGCAGTATTTCATCTGGCTCGGCAACATGCTGACCGGGGACTTCGGCACCTCCTTTGCGCTGAACCGCCCGGTGATCGACGAGGTCTTGGAGCGGTTCAACGCCACGCTGGTCCTGGCCGGCACCGCCTTTGTCCTCTGCGCGGTGCTCGGGGTCGCGGCGGGCGTGATCTCGGCTGCCAACCAATACGGCGCGGCGGACAAGGCGATCACCTTCGTCGTGCTCCTCGGCATCTCGATCCCGTCGTTCTTTCTCGGGATGATGATGATCCTCTTCTTCTCGGTGAACCTGCGTCTGTTCCCGGTCTCCGGCATGTGGCCTATCTATGGCGCCCGCGACCTGGGGGCGCTTCTCACTCACCTGGTCCTTCCTGCCTCGGCGTTGGCGGTGGTGGCCACCGGGGTCGTGGCGCGGCTGTCGCGGTCGGCGATGCTGGAGGTGCTGCGCCAGGACTTCGTCCGCACCGCGCGGGCCAAGGGGGTCCACGAGCGCGGCGTGATCTGGCGCCACGCGCTCCGCGCTGCCATGGTGTCGATCGTCCCGGTGCTGGGGATCCAGGCGGGATTCGTCCTGTCCGGCGCGGTCTATATCGAGATCGTGTTCCAGTGGCCCGGGGTGGGCCGGATGCTGGTCGACGCGATCCTCAAACGCGACATCCTCCTGGTGCAGGGCGGCGTGGTCTTTGTCGCCGCCTGCTACGTCCTG
The DNA here is from genome assembly GCA_004005435.1 of Rhodobacteraceae bacterium CCMM004. Classification (GTDB taxonomy): domain Bacteria; phylum Pseudomonadota; class Alphaproteobacteria; order Rhodobacterales; family Rhodobacteraceae; genus CCMM004. Next base: position 281,920 of record RZWH01000001.1, read on the forward strand.
TTCAACATCGCGGTGGACGTGGCGCAGAGCCTGCTCGATCCGAGGATCAAGACGTGATCGCGTTCCTCCGCCTCCTGGCGCGGAACCGGCTGGCCCTGGGTGGCGGCATCGTGCTGAGCGCCGTCGTGGCGCTGGCGATCGTCACGCCGCTCTTGCCGCTGGCCGACCCCGACGTCACCAACACCGCCGACCGGTTCCTGCGGCCGTTTTCCGACGGCGCGCCGCTGGGCACCGACCACCTGGGCCGCGACCTTCTGAGCCGGCTCATGTGGGGCACGCGCCTGAGCCTCGCCGTCGGCTTCGCCGCCGCGATCCTGGCGGCGACCATCGGCGCCGCCATCGGCATCGTCGCCGGCTATTACGGCGGGCGCATCGACAACGTCGTCATGCGCGGTGTCGACATGCTGATGGCGTTTCCCTACATCCTCTTGGCCCTGGCCATCGTCGCGGCGCTCGGTCCCGGCCTCTTCAATGCGCTGATCGCGGTGGCGGCGGTGAACGTGCCATTCTTCGCCCGCAACATCCGCGGCATCACCGTGGGCATCGCGAACAAGGAGTTCGTGGATGCCGCGCGCCTGGCCGGTCTGTCCAACGCCCGCATCATCCTGACCGAGATTCTGCCCAACGTGGTGCCGGTGATCGTCATCGCCATGTCCACGACCATCGGCTGGATGATCCTGGAGACGGCGGGCCTGTCCTTTCTCGGCCTCGGCAGCCAGCCGCCGCAGGCCGACCTGGGCTCGATGCTGGGCGAGGCGCGGTCGGCGCTGATCACCAATCCGCACACCTCCATCGTGCCGGGGCTGATGATCCTGATCATCGTCATGTCGATCAACCTCTTGGGCGACGGGGTGCGCGACGCCCTGGACCCGCGGCTCAAGTCCGGCGCGCTGTCCCGGCCCATGGCCGCGACCATGGTGTCGCGATCCGGCCCGGCGCCCGCGCCCCAGGGCCGCGGGCTGTTGGAGGTGCAGGACCTCCACACCGAGTTCCACGTCAAGCACCGCACCTACCGCGCCGTGGGCGGGGTGTCTCTGCATGTGGAGACGGGCGAATGCCTGGGCATCATCGGCGAGAGCGGGTCGGGCAAGTCGGTGACCGCCCTGTCGATCATGGGCCTCGTCGCCTCGCCCCCGGGCGTGATCACCGGCGGCGCGGTCCGCTACGCCGGCGAGGATCTGATCGGCGCGCCCTACCGGCGGCTGCGGGATATGCGCGGGCGCAACGTCGCCTACATCTTTCAGGATCCGCAGGCCACGCTGCACCCGCTCTACCGCGTCGGCGACCAGGTGGTCGAGGCGATCCGCGCGCACCGTCCCATCGGCCGGAACGAAGGCCGGGCCAAGGCGGTGGAGCTGTTGGCCGCGGTCCGCATCCCCAATCCCGAGCAGCGGATCCACGACTTTCCCCACGAGATGTCGGGGGGGATGCGCCAGCGGGTCGGGATCGCCATGGCCCTCGCCAACGACCCCGACATCATTATCGCCGACGAGCCGACCACCGCGCTCGACGTCACCGTGCAGGCGCAGATCCTTTCGCTCCTCGACGACCTGCGGCGGTCGCGGGGGCTGGCCATCGTGTTCATCACCCACGACTTCGGCGTCGTGGCCCAGCTCTGCGACCGGGTGGCGGTGATGTATGCCGGGCGGGTGGTCGAGGAGGGCGCCACCGCGGCGATCCTCGACACCCCCGCCCACCCCTACACCGCGCGGCTGATGGCCTGCGTGCCCGAGCTGGGCGGGGGCAAGCGCCGGCTGGAGGCGATCCCGGGGCTGCCGCCGCCGGTCGACCGGCTGCCCGAGGGCTGCGCCTTTGCCGACCGCTGCGACCGGGTGCGCCCCGACTGCCGGGCCGGCGATATCCCCCTCGACCGGGTGGGCGCGCGCGCGGTGCGCTGCCTGCACCCGGTCACCCCGCTGAGCGAGGCCGCCGAATGACGCCCCCCGCCCTGTCCCTCACCGACCTGTCCAAGACGTTTCCCGTGGGCCGGACGCTCTTCGGCACGCCGCGCGCGTCGGTCAAGGCGGTGCACCCCATCACCCTGACCGTGCCCCAGGGCCAGACCCTGGGCATCGTCGGCGAGTCGGGCTGCGGCAAGTCCACGCTGGCGCGGATGCTGGTGGGCCTGCTGGAGCCCACCACCGGCCGGATCGAGATCGAGGGCGCGGCGCTGGACACCGCCGACCCCGCTGCCTTCGGCAAGCGGATCCAGTATATCTTCCAGGACCCGATCTCGTCGCTCAATCCGCGCAAGACCATCCGCCAGATCGTCGAGACGCCGCTGAAGCGGCTGCACGGCCTGGACCGGGCCGCCCGCGCGGCCCGGATCTCGGAGATCTTCGCCAGCGTGAACTTGCGCGAAGAGTTTCTCGACCGTTATCCGCACGAGTTCTCCGGCGGCCAGGCCCAGCGCATCGGGATCGCCCGCGCCCTGGCGGCGAACGCCAAGACGCTGATCCTGGACGAGCCGGTGTCGGCGCTGGACGTCTCGGTGCAGGCGCAGGTGCTGAACCTCTTGGCCGACTTGAAGCGCGAGTTCGGCCTGACCTACCTGTTCATCTCCCACGACCTGGCGGTGGTCGAGGCGGTGAGCGACCGCATCGCGGTGCTCTACTTCGGATCGGTGGTCGAGATCGGACCGGCCGAGCGGGTGTTCCGCACGCCGCGCCATCCCTACACGCGGCTCCTGGCCGACAGCGCCCCCGTGGTGGGCCGGCCGCTGACCGCGCCCGAGGCCAAGGGCACCGAACTGCCCGACCCGCTCGACCCGCCGCCGGGCTGCGCCTTTGCCGCGCGGTGCCCGCGGGCCAGCGGCCGCTGCCGCACCGAGGCGCCGGCGCTGGCCGCGGTCGGCCCAGATCACGAGGCGGCGTGCTTTCATCCCCTGGAGGCGGCGGACTGACCGCCCGCGCGGCTCAGTCCTCGGGTCCGCGGTCGAAGGCGACGAAGAACGCCCAGGCCAGATAGACCCCCGCGGCGGCAAAGATCAGCGCCCAGACCGTGGCGCCGCGGGACGCCTCGACCCCGGCCCAGGCGAAGGGCAGGACCGTCGCCACCACCCGGCGCCACAGCGGGCGAAAGAACGCCGTGCGCACCTCGAACAAGTCCTTCATCCGCGTTCTCCCATGCCGCCGCGCCACCCCCATCCCCGGGGCCGGATTACCACAGCCGCCCAGCCCCCACGTCCCGCCCGGCGGCACGCCGGGCAGCGCCGTCCCGCCCCCACCGGGCGGCGCGGCTCTGTGTTCTGGGCGGGGCCGTTTCAGTCCGAGCGCGTTCTGCTCTAGCGCCCCGCCCGGGCGAAGGGAATGCCCCCAGTTCCCGGCGCATGACGCGGCGGGGACCTGTGTGCTACATTCTGTCGCAGGGGGCTGCGCCGCGGTCCCGAACGACCAGGAAGGATCAAGACCCATGACCATCGCCAAGACCGCGCTCGCTGCCGCCCTCACCCTCGCCCCGCCCGCCGCTCTGGCCGACGGGGATGTCGACCGCGGCGCCTACCTGGTCAACACCGTGATGGCCTGCGGCAACTGCCACACGCCCATGGGTCCCGACGGCATCGTGGCAGAGCAGAATCTGGCCGGACGCCTGGTGGAACAGACCGAACACTTCACGGCCATCGCGCCCAACATCACCCCGGCCGGACGGGTGGCCGACTGGACCGATGCCGAACTGGGCCGCGCCATCCGCGAGGGCATCCGCCCCGACGGCTCGCTGGTCGGCCCGCCCATGCCCTACAAGGCCTACCGGGCGATTTCCGACGACGACCTCGCGGCCATCGTCGCCCATCTCAGGACCGTCCCGGCGGTGGAGAACGACCCCGGCACCTCGGACTATCGCATCCCCCTGCCGCCCGCCTACGGCCCGCCGCTGGAAACCGTCTCGGCCCCCGCGCCCGGCGTGACGGTGGACTATGGCGCCTACCTCACCGCACTCGCCCACTGCATGGAGTGTCACAGCCCGATGACCCCCCAAGGCCCCGACTGGGACGAGGGCTATGCCCGCGGCGGGTTCGCATTTCACGGGCCCTGGGGCACAGTGGTATCGCCGAACCTCACCGACCACCCCGACGGCCTGGCCGGCTATTCCGATGCCGAGGTCGAGAGGATGATCGTCGACGGCGTGCACCCCGACGGATCGCCGATGCTGCCGCCCATGCCCTACGCCTTTCTCGCCGGGATGAAGGCTGAGGACCTCGACGCGATCGTCCTCTATCTCCGCTCGATCCCCGGCGCACCGGATCCGTGAGCGCCACCGCGCTCGGCACGCCCCGGCGGATGTGGCAGGCCGACACGCCCAGACCTCACGCCCCGGCCGGTGGGCGCCGCCGGGCAGCGCCGTAACCCCCCGGGGGGGGGGGGGCGCTGCCCTTCGTTCTCCGCATCTCTTTTTCGTCCGCCCATGCGTCGGCCCCCTCCTGCACCAGCCAACGTCGCCGAAGGTTGAGTTCTGCCCTCCACAGTCGGCATTGAAGGTCCACCACGCCCCCCGCCCCTGCATGGGATGCCACCGGCCGCCCCGCCGGGCCGCAGGCCGGGCAGTGCCGTCCCGCCCCCCAGGCCGACGCTCTTGGCGAGGACGGTGCCGCCGCCGCAGCTTGCGTCTTCGGCGCGTGCCGCTCAGCCGTGCCCCGGCGGGCCGACGCTGCGCTCAGGTCTCAACCAGCCGCTTGGGTCCGCCCCCGGGCGCCGGTCACCCCCCTGGGGGCGGCCGCCGACCCTCCGCCGCCGCGGCCGCCGTCTGGGCGATGCGGCGGGCGCGGGTGGGGTCGGTGCGTGCCGTCTTGATCCATTCCAGCGTCCCTCGGCGCACCGACCGGGGGAACCCGTCCCACACCGCCCGATGGACCCCCAGCGCCGCGGCCAGGTCCCCCGGCACCTCCAGCCGCTCGACATCGTCCAAGAAGCTCCACATCCCGTTCTCGACCGCGCGGGCGATGGCTGCCTCGCCCGGGGGCTGCATCCGCCCGGCGGCGCGCTCTTCGGCCACCTTGGCCTTGTTCACCGCGGACCACGCCGACCCGGGCCGCCGCGGCGAAATCCGCACGCTGGAGCGGTCGGAGTCCACCCCGCGGGATACGCTATCGACCCAGCCCCAGCAGAGCAGCTCGCTGACGAACTCCCCGAATGGGACGTAGTGGTCGGTGTGCTTCTTCCAGAAAACCAGCCAGCAGGGCCCCGGGTCGCCGTGATGCGCCGCCAGCCAGTCACAGAGGTCGGCGCGCGCGCGCACCGCGACCTCCGGCGGCTCGGTCAATGCGCCTCGGCCCAGTTGGCCCCCTGCCCCGCCTCGACGATCAGCGGGACGGACAGGTGCACCGCCGGATGGGCGGCACCCTCCATCACCTCCTTGGCCCGGGCGATCAGGTCGTCCGCCGCGCCCTCGTCGACCTCGAACAGCAGTTCGTCGTGGACCTGGAGCAGCATTGTCGCGGGCAGCCCTTCGATGGCCGCGGGCATCCGCACCATGGCGCGACGGATCACGTCGGCTGCCGTCCCCTGGATCGGCGCGTTGATCGCCGCACGGCGGGCGAAGCCGGCGGTCGGCCCCTTGGCGTTGATCTCGGGCGTGTGGATCTTGCGGCCGAACAGCGTCTGGACATAGCCCGCCGCCTTGGCCCCCTTGACCGTCTCGTCCATGTAGGCGCGGATGCCGGGAAAGCGCTCGAAGTACCGGTCGATGAAGCCCTGCGCCTGGTCCCGCGGGATGCGCAGGTTGCGCGCCAGGCCAAAGCCCGAGATGCCGTAGATCACGCCGAAGTTGATCGCCTTGGCCTGTCGCCGCACGTCCGGCGTCATCTGGTCCAGCGGCACGTCGAACATCTCGGACGCGGTCATGGCGTGGATGTCCTGGCCGTCTTTGAACGCCTGCTTCAGCGCGGGAATGTCGGCGATATGGGCGAGGATGCGCAGTTCGATCTGGCTGTAATCGAGGCTGACCAGCAGGCGTCCCTTGGGCGCGACGAACGCCTCGCGGATGCGCCGCCCCTCCTCGGTCCGGACCGGGATGTTCTGCAGGTTCGGGTCGGTCGAGGCCAGCCGCCCGGTGTTCGCCCCGGCGATCGAATAGGACGTGTGGACGCGCCCCGTGTCGGGGTCGATATGCTCCTGAAGCGCGTCGGTGTAGGTCGATTTCAGCTTGCTGAGCTGGCGCCAGTCCAGCACCCGCCGCGGCAGGTCGTGCTCGGTCGCCAGATCCTCCAGCACGTCGGCCCCGGTGCCGTAGGCCCCGGTCTTGGTCTTCTTGCCGCCCGGCAGGCCCATCCGCTCGAACAGGATCTCGCCCAGCTGCTTGGGCGAGGACACCTTGAAGTCCTCGCCCGCGATCTCGCGTATGTCGTCCTCCAGCGCCGCCATCTTCTGCGCAAAGGCGCCCGACATGCGGCTGAGCGTCTGGCGGGCGACCTCGATCCCCGCCATCTCCATCGCCGCCAGCACCGGCACCAGCGGCCGTTCCAGTGTCTCGTAGACCGTCGTGACCTGTGCGCGGTGCAGCTGCGGCTTGAACGTTTCCCACAATCGGAGCGTGATGTCGGCGTCTTCGGCCGCATATTGTATCGCATCCGCGACATTCACCTTGTCGAAGGTGATCGCCGACTTCCCCGACCCCAGCAGCGGCTTGATCGGGATCGGCACGTGGCCCAGATAGCGCTCGCTGAGGACGTCCATGCCGTGGCCATGCAGCCCCGCGTGCATGGCGTAGGACATGAGCATGGTGTCGTCGATGGGCGCCACGTCGATCCCCAGCCGCGCGAAGATCTTCGCGTCGTATTTCATGTTCTGGCCGATCTTGAGGATCGCCGGATCCTCCAGCATCGGCTTGAGCAGCGCCAGCGCCTCGTCCAGAGGCATCTGCCCCTCGGCCAGGTCGTCCGAGCCGAAGAGGTCGCCCTCTCCGCCCGCCTTGTGGGTCAGCGGCAGATAGGCCGCCTCGCCCGGCGCCACGGCCAGCGACACGCCCACGAGGTCGGCGCGCATCTCGTTCAACGCGGTGGTCTCGGTGTCGACGGCGACGTAGCCCTGCGCCGCGATCCGGTCGAGCCAGGCGCGCAGGGTGTCGGCGTCGCGGATCGCCGGATACGCCTCGGGGAACGGCACTGCCTCGGCCGCTTCGCCTTCTTCCGCGGCGGAGGGCTCGATCACCGCGGGCGGCTCCACCTCCAGAGCGTCGGCCACGCGGCGGGTGATGGTGCGGAACTCCATCTCGGTGAGAAAGCCCAGCAGCGCCTCGGCCTCCGGCGCCTTCACCTCCAGGGTGTCGAGCTCATAGCCGAGGTCCATCTCGCAATCGAGCTGCACCAGCCGCTTGGACAGCCGGATCTGCTCGGCGTGGTCGATCAGGGTCTGGCGGCGCTTGGGCTGCTTGATCTCCTCGGCCCGCTCCAGCAGCGCCTCGACCGAGCCGTATTCGTTGATGAGGAGCGCCGCCGTCTTGATCCCGATCCCCGGCGCGCCCGGCACGTTGTCGACCGAGTCCCCGGCCAGCGCTTGCACGTCCACCACATGCTCGGGGCCCACCCCGAACTTCTCGACCACGCCGTCGCGGTCGATGCGCGCGTTCTTCATCGCGTCGTACATCTCGACCCCGCCGCCGACGAGTTGCATCAGGTCCTTGTCGGAACTCACGATGGTCACGCGCCCGCCCGCGTCCCGCGCCTTGCAGGCCAGCGTGGCGATGATGTCGTCGGCCTCGAACCCGTCCTGCTCCAGACAGGCGATGTTGAAGGCGCGCGTCGCCTCGCGGGTCAGCGGGATCTGCGGACGCAGGTCCTCTGGCATCTCCTCGCGGTTGGCCTTGTACTGGTCGTACATGTCATTGCGAAAGGTGTGCGACCCCTTGTCGAACACCACCGCCGCATGGGTCGGCGCGTCGTCGCCGCGGTTGTCCTGCACCGTCTTCCACAACATGTTGACAAAGCCCGAGACGGCCCCCACCGGCATCCCGTCGGACTTGCGCGTGAGCGGCGGCAGCGCGTGATAGGCGCGAAAGATGAACGCCGACCCATCGATCAGATGCAGGTGGTGCCCCTTGCCGAATGCCATTGCCGCACCCTCCTAGCCCGGGGACCGCCCCGCCTCAGGCGCGCGCCCCCTCATCATCTTGGTCCAAATACCCTCGCCGAAGGCATGAAATGCCCCGCAGGGCCGGTCGCCCGCCTCACCCCCCGTCGGGGGTCGAGACGCTCTTGTCGAAGTGTTGGCCATGGGCCGCTGCGGGGCTGCCCTTCAGCACATAGCGCTTGTCGCAGTAGCCGCATTCGACCCAGCCGACGGTCTCGGCGATCTGGAGCCAGACCCGAGGATGGCCCAGCGCGCCCTCGCCGCCGTCGCAGGCGACGCGCGTGGCGGTCACCTCTTCGGTCTCGGGGGCGCCGGGCACGGCGCTGGGCGCGGGCGCGCCCTCCGGGTCGACAGGCTTCTCCGACATCGCTTCGCGCCCCCTCGGCTTGCCCCGCCCGGCGCGGGGGTCTAGGTCGGAGCGCAGGATAGCGATCCGCCGGGCGCGGACAAGATGCGAAAGGCGGACAGCATGAGCGGGGCGGCGATCGAGATCGAGGGCTTGCGCAAGGTCTATGCCGCGCACAAGGGCGAGCCGGCCAAGGAGGCGCTGTCGGGGATCGACCTGACGATCCCACGGGGGTCGATCTTTGGCCTTCTCGGGCCCAATGGGGCCGGCAAGTCGACGCTGATCAACATCCTGGCCGGGCTGGTGATCAAGACGGCGGGCCGGGTGCGGATCTGGGGCTTCGACCAGGACGTGAACCCCCGGCAGAGCCGGGCGGCCATCGGCGTGATGCCGCAGGAGCTGAACCTCGATCCGTTCTTCACCCCTCGCGGCGCGCTCGACGTCCAGGCCGGGCTCTACGGTGTGCCCCGGTCCGAGCGGCGGACGGACGAGATCCTCGACATGATCGGCCTCGCGGACAAGGCCGACGCCTATGCCCGCACGCTCTCGGGCGGGATGCGGCGGCGGCTCCTGTTGGGCAAGGCGCTGGTCCATCGGCCGCAGATCCTGGTCCTCGACGAGCCCACGGCGGGGGTCGACATCGAACTGCGGCAGATGCTGTGGCGCAACGTGCGGCGGCTGAACGAGGGCGGGATGACCATCATCCTGACCACCCACTACCTGGAGGAGGCCGAAGAGATGTGCGACGAGATCGCCATCATCAACCGCGGCAACCTGATCGTCCAGGACCGCACCCGGAACCTCATCGACCGGATGGATGCCAAGACGCTGGTGATCGAGCCCGAGGGCGACGCGCCGGGCGAGATCGTCCTGCCCGCAGGCGTGACGCTGGAGCGGCGGGGCGACGGGCGGCTGGCCTTCGGCTACGCGCGGACGCGGACCGGCCCGGGCGACATCCTCGCCGCCCTGCGCGATGCCGGCGTGCGCATCCGCGACGTGGCCATCGAAGAACCGAACCTGGAGGACGTGTTCCTCGACCTGACCCGCGCGCCCGCGGCCTGAGCGGGGGGCAAGGCCGTTCGAACGGCCTTGCCAAGCCGCTTCGAAGCGGCTTGCCCCGCGCCCCGGCCTCAGGCGGGGGGCAGCATCCGCCCAAGCGGCCGACCGCCCAGAATGTGCAGGTGATAGTGCGGCACCTCCTGCACCCCGTCCTGCCCCGCGTTCGAGATCGTGCGATAGCCCGCCCCGCCGTCGCCGGGCGAGATCCCGGCCTCGGCCACGATCCGCGCGGTCACTCGCAGGAAATCGGCCAGTTCGGCGTCCGACGCCTCGGCGGCGAAGTGGTCGTGGCAGACGTACGGCCCCTTGGGGATCACCAGCACATGCACCGGCGCCTGCGGCCGGATGTCGTTGAAGGCCAGCGTGTGATCGGTCTCCATCACCGTGTCGTTGGGGATCTCGCCCCGGAGAATTTTGGCAAAGATGTTTTGGTCATCGTAGGCGAAGGGCATGGGCTCTCCTTGCGGTCAGTCGGCGAATAGCTGCGGGGTGGCCGCGATCTCACGCGCGCGGTCGGGCGGCACGGTCAGGAACTCTTGCAGCGCCGCGGCATTCTCGGCCGGGTCCGCGGTCTCGGAAATCCGGTAGAGCGCGTCGAACCCCGCGTCGCGCAGCGCGTCGGTCTGCCAGTCGATCTCGGCGCGGATGGTGGGCAGGAGATTGGCGACGGCGGCCTTGGGCGTGTTCGCCCCGATCAGGCCGACCCTCTGGGCGTGGCCTTGCAGATAAGCGTCGGAGAGGACGCAGTCGACCTCCAGGAACCGGGTGGTCGACCGGTCGCCGTCGAAGTCGCGCATCAGCGCCAGGTTCCGCGGATCCAGGCAAAAGATCAGGCGGTCGCTCTCGTGATAGTCGAAGAGCAGCCGCACCAGCGCGCGCCGGTGTCGGGTCCGTTTCTCGATCGTGCCGGTCAGGCCGCCGAGGTCGGGCAGCGGCGTGTCGGCCTCGTCGAACAGATAGTCCACGGCGGGCAGGTTCGTGGCCTGGCGGATGGCGTGGATCAACCGCTTGCCCACGTGCCATTTCTTGCACACCACGATCATCAGCTCGCGTTCGCGGCCGAGGGTCGATTCCGTCTCCCAGAACCGCGGGGCAAAGCGGCGGCCGACCCGCCCCTGCCCGGTCAAAAAGGCGTGCAGGCGCCGGCCCTCGTCGGTGATGCGGAACGTCACGCCGCGCGCGGCATAGAGGTCGCCCAGGCGTTTCTTCAGCCGGGTCGCCTCGGGGCTGATCTTGCGGGCAAAGAGCGCGTCCTGGCTGAGCAGGAGATCGTAGTGGTCGTTGTAGAACGCCACCGGCATCCCGTAGTCGGAGAACACCAGGAAGGTGAGCGTGCGGTTGCGGATCTCGTGGCCCGGCACCAGGTGCCGCACCACGGTCTGAAAGAACGTCTCGTCGGGGATCCAGGTGGTGCGAAAGAACCGCACCACGTCGAGCCGGCGGTCGACGAAGTCCAGGCACGCCTCCACCGTTCGGCGCCTGAGGCACCACCACTGACTGCCGATCATCATCTGGATCCCGTTGGGGATCGGCCGCGACAGACCCAGCCGCTTCTGCCAGTCGAGGAGGGTGTAGAACCACCACTTGTGTTTGCGCTCATTGACCAGGTGGCGGTAGATCAGCCGCTCTTCGCGGAACCCGGTCTTGATCCAGTCGCTGGCGAAATAGTCGTGGCTCTCGATCCAGTCGGCGTCGTCGGCGTCCAGCAGGGCGTGAGCGTACTCGGCGGACTTGATCGCCATGCAGTCGCCCGACAGCATGTAGAAATGCGTGGCCTTGGGAAAGGCGGCGACGGCGGCGCGCAGCGCCTCCAGGGTCGCGGCCACCAGGCTCCACTCGCCCCAGCCGCAGCGGACGCGGCGCCTGGCGAAGACCACATTGGGGTTGTCGCCCAGGGCCTCGCGGATGCGGCGGAACGCGGGCTCTCCGGCCCGCGCGTCGAAGTGGATCGCCATCACGTCGCCCGCTGCGGTCAGCCGCCGCGCCTGCGCCACCACCGCGTCGGGGTCCTTGTGGCACAAGAGGATGTAGGCGATCCTGGCCATGCTGAAACGATACTCGCCCGATCCTGGGGACTGCGCCTTTCGAATACCCCATGCGCGGCGGCCGCCGACAGTCCCGCTTTGATTTTTTCCCCGACCTGTGCTGTTTAGCGGCACGTGGCATTGCAAAAAGAGGGCGATGATGGGGTTTCCCGGGGTCTGGATGACCGAGAGCGAAAGCGTCGTCTATCGCGTCGTGCCGAAATGCGCGTGCTCGACCATCGGACAGATCCTCTACTATTCCGACCACGGGCGGTTCTTCGACGGCGACATCCACGACGCCCGGGACGGTCTGCACAAATGGGCGCTGGACGACAGCAAACCGCTGATCGAGGCCAACGTGACGGCGCGCCGGTCCGTGAGCTTCACCTGCGTGCGCAATCCCTACACGCGGATCCTGTCGTCGTTCTTCGACAAGATCTGCGGGATCCAGCGCAACGGGCGGCGCTATCGCAACAATCTGGTGCCGATGCTGGTGCAGAAATACGGGGTCGACGTGGGCGGGCCGGACGGCGACCGCGACTTCGACCAGATCGCCAGCTTTCGCCGGTTCCTGCTGTTCGCCCGCGACACCATCCGCTGGCGCAAACCGATGGACCCCGACATCCACTGGTCCGACGTCACCGGACACGTCGCCACCTTCGTGGCCAACGGCGGGCGCTACGATCAGATCTTCTGGACCGAGCGGTTCAACGACGGGATGCAGGCGGTGCTCGACGCCATCGAGACGCCGCACGCGGTGGACCTCGCGCGCGTCCCCCGCTTCAACGAGAGCGAGGGGCACGGACCCAAGCGCGCGCACCCGGTCGCCGACTACTTCGACGACCTGTCGCGGCACCTGGTGTGGGAGATGTATCACCGCGATTTTCAGCTGTTCGGCTACGACGCGGACGACCCGGGCAACAAGATGCCGGTGCGCGAGATCGACCTGGACGAGGTGCACGCGCACCTGGGCGACTAGCTGGGCGGGCCCGTCTTGATGAAGGTGTGTCCGGTGTCGAGATTATACAGCCGGTTGCCGGGCAGGAAGCGGAGGGCGAACCCGTAGTCCTCCTTGGACTTGCCGCCCTTCTTACCGGCGCCGCCTCGCGGATCCTTCGGGCCTTTCAAGACCGTGTCCCGGTCCCCCTTGAGATAGAGCCAGAACCAATCGACGCCAGACTCGTCGCGGTACTCCCACGTGCCCTTCTCTGTCAGGTTGTTGTCGACCTCGGTGAGCTTCACCGTCTGCGCGCCCGTCTTGGGATCGGTGCTGTACTCAGGGGCCAGACCCTGCACGCGCTGATGCAAGGCATAGCTGCCGTCCGCGCGAAAGGTCATGTGGCCCGTGCGCGTGCCTTCGCCGGCCTGGGCCATGAGCATCTCCCAGTGCCCGACCAGGTGTGTCTTCGGATCCAGCGCGTCGATTTCGTTCAGTGGCAGGCCGCTCACGAGCTCGGTCAGCGCCGGGACGTCGGTGGCCAAGGCCCATCCGTCCATCCCCTGCATCCAGACGAATGTCCGCGCCGCGGTCTCCTGCGTTTTCAGGCGATCGGCGAGGCCGCGGGCGTCGAACGGCCCAAGAACGTCGGCGCCGTCCGCGACCCACACTCGGTGCGGCAGACTGATGGGAACCCGGGTGTCCGGATCGCCCCCGTCCGGACCGGCACCACCGTCCGGCGCACGGCGCTCGGCCCGCGCCGGCCGCGCCAGCGCCGCCGCGGCCGCGGCCGCTCCGATCAAGACCTCCCTGCGGCCGATCATCGGCTCAGTTCGAGATCCGCCGGATCACGCCCGGACCGCCGTTCAACGACAGCGTATTCTGGTCAACGACGGTGAAGTTGACGGGGGTGCTCTGGATACTGGTAATCGGCGGTTGGCTGCCCAACGTGGCCGTCACCTCGATCCGCGGCGTCAAGATGAACGACCGGTCGTTCAGCACCCTGATCTCGTAGGTCCCCTGCCCGCTCAGGGTTTGCACCGCGGGCGGCATCCCGGGCGTCAGGTTCGCCGTGATCGTGCCGAACAGCATCGCCGTCCGGTCGGCACGATAGTGCGTCTGAACGCTGACGTCGCCGATGACGGGGGGGGCACCCGGGCCTCCCAAGGGTATCTCGATCTTGTCCACCAGCTGCCACGTCCCGACGATGAAGCTGGCCGCATCGAAGACGGGCTCGGCAGGCGCCGCGGCCAGGAGGGGCTGCAGCACGTCCACCGTCTCGGCCCGGGCCCAGTCGGCCATGCCGTCCTGCCAGACCAATGTGGCGCCGGTCAGCTCGCCCGAGGCCACCTTGGCGGCCAGTTGGGCGCGGGTGAAGGGGCCGGTGGTCTGGCCGTTCACGGCGATGAAGATGCTCAGCTCGACGGCTTCCGGTGGCGGCGGCGGCGGCGCGGGCGGCGTCGGATTGGGGTTGGGAGGCGGCGGCGGCGTAGGATTGGGCGCGGGCACCGGGTTGGGTGCCGGCGTCGGTTCCGGTCCCGGAGCGGGGGTGGGCCCAGGCGCCGGGGCAGGCTCGGGGGCTGGCGCGGGCACGGGCGCAGGGGCCGGAGCGGGTCCAGGTGCGGGAGCCGGTGCGGGCACGGGCGCAGGGGCCGGAGCGGGTCCAGGTGCGGGAGCCGGTGCGGGCGCGGGCGCCGGGGCCGGGGCCGGTGCGGGCGCCGGTGCGGGCGCGGGCGCGGGCGCCGGGGCCGGTGCGGTGTGGGAGTCGGCACGACCGGGTCCGGCGGCCAGGGTGGGCGTCAGACCGATGGCCAGCGCGGCGGCAAGACGGGTCGCGGTCATAGCATCCTCCCAGGGGTTGCAGGGGGCCGCGGACCGCCGCGGCCGCCCAATGCCGTCGTGCGGTCTACTGCACCCGATAGGACATGGTCCCGTCGGAGCCGCGCACCGTGTTCTGGTCGACGATGGTGAGCTGCGCCTGGCTGTTCACCATCTCGGGCTGCTGCCCCATGGGGGTCTGCCACATCAGTTGACCGTTCATCGACAGGACGAAGCTCTGCGCCCCCATCGGTTGGACCTGGTAGGTGCCCTGGCCGCTGAAGGTCAGCTGCTGCTGCATCCCGTTGGCCATCATCGACATGCTGCCCGAGGTCTGGAACGACCCGCCCGGCATGAACTGATAGGTGACGTTCAGCGTGGCGGTGCCCATCCCCTGCATCTGGATCTGCTGGGGATCGGCGCGCCAGGTGCCGAGGATGTATTGCGCCGGGTCCGCGCCTCCGGGGGTGGGTCCGGGTGTCGGCGTCGGGTTCGGCACCGGGTTGACCCCGCCCTGGAACAGGGCGGCCAGCGCGGGAACCTGCCCAGCCGGAAGCCAGGCCGGCATCCCCTCCATCCACACCATGGTGTCGCGGCGCAACTCGCCGGTGCGCACCTTCTGCTGGAGCGCGGCCATGTCGAAGGGCCCCGTCGGCTGACCGGCCACGGCGATGTAGACGGCAACCTGCGGCACCGGCGGGGGCGTCGGGGCGGGCGGGGGCGTCGGGGCGGGCGGGGGCGTCGGAGCGGGCGCCGGCGGGGGCGCCGGGCTGGGCTCGGGCGCAGGCGCGGGGGCCGGAGCGGGTGCAGGCGGCGCAGGTTCGGGCGCGGGGGCCGGTTCGGGCGCAGGCGCCGGGGCCGGCGGCGTTCCGTTGTCGTCGCCCGGCGCGGGGCGCGAAATCTGCGCCCCCGCGCTGCCGTCCCAAATGCCGATCTGAGGAAGTCCGGGCACGGTGGCGGTCAATCCCGCCAATGCCGCTACCGCCGCCCCGCGGCTGGCGAGGATCCGTAGCGTAATCATCTAAATGAACTCCCTTCCGCACAACATGCCTGTGCCGGAGGGTAACAGCGTCCCGCGTGCGGGCAAGAAAAACTAGATGACAATATCCGTTAGGACGGCATCAGCCCCTTGGCGTGGAACAGCGCGTTGAGGTCGGCCTCGGCCCGCGCGCCCAGATGCCCGATGACCTCGGCCGCCGCGACACAGCCCATCCGGCCGCAGGTCAGCGGGTCGTGGCCGCGGGTCAGCCCCCAGAGAAACGCCCCGGCAAAGAGGTCGCCGGCGCCGGTGGCGTCGACCACCCGCACGGTCTCGGCCGCGGCATGGACGCGGCCGCCGTCGAAGAGGACATGCGCGCCGTTCTCGCTGTCGGTGCAGGCCACCATCGCCACGTCGCCCCCGGCCCGCCCCAGCGCGGTCTCGAAGTCGTCGGTGCGATACATCGACAGCACCTCCGCACGGTTGCAGAACAGCAGGTCCACGTGATCGGCGATCATCCGGCGGAACGCGTCGCGGTGCCGCTCGACGCAGAACGGATCGCTGAGCGTCAGGGCCACCCGGCCCCCCGCCCCCTTGGCCGCGGCGATGGCGCGGGCAAAGGCCTCGTGGCTCTCGGGCCCGTCGAAGCGGTAGCCTTCGAGGTAGATCCACTCGGCCTGGGCCATCTGCGCCTCGTCGATGTCGGCGGGGCTCAGATGCTCGGTGACGCCAAGATAGGTGTTCATCGACCGCTCGCCGTCGGGGGTGACCAGGACGATGCAGCGCCCGGTCTCGTCGGGGTGGTCGGCGGGGGCGAGGGCGGTCTGATAGCTCGCCCCCTGCGCCCGCAGGTCGTGGGCGAAGATCGCGCCGAGCTGGTCGTCCTTGACCTTGCCCACATAGGCGGTGCGCCCGCCCAGATGGGCGATCCCGGCGATGGTGTTGGCGGCCGAGCCGCCCGAGATCTCCTGCGCCGGGCCGATCCGGTCGTAGAGCTCGACCCCGCGGGCGCGGTCGGTGAGCTGCATGATCCCCTTGTCCACGCCGTTCCGGGCGAGGAAGGCGTCGTCGCAATGTGCCAGCACGTCGACCATGGCATTGCCGATGCCGACCACGTCGTATGTCTTCACGTCGTTTTGTCCTCGTAGGCGCAGATGTCGCGGATCAGGCAGGCGCCGCATTTCGGTTTGCGCGCGACACAGACATAGCGGCCGTGCAGGATCAACCAATGATGCGCGTGGCGCTGGTATTCGGCCGGGACGTTGTCCTCGATGGCACGCTCGACCGCCACCACGTCCTTGCCGGGGGCGATGCCGGTGCGGTTGCCGACGCGAAAGATGTGGGTGTCCACCGCCTGGGCGGGATGCCCCCACCACATGTTCAGGACCACATTCGCCGTCTTGCGCCCCACCCCCGGCAGGGATTGCAGCGCCGCGCGGGAGGATGGCACGTCGCCGCCGTAGTCTTCGACCAGGATGCGGCTGAGCTTGATGACGTTCTTGGCCTTGTTGCGGTAGAGGCCGATGGACTTGATGTGCTCGATGACCCCCTCCTCGCCCAGCGCCAGCATTTTCTCAGGGGTGTCGGCGACGGCAAAGAGGCCGCGCGTGGCCTTGTTCACCCCCGCATCTGTGGCCTGAGCCGAGAGCGCCACGGCGACCACCAGGGTAAAGGCGTTGAGGTGCTCCAACTCGCCCTTCGGCTCGGGTTCGGCCGCGTGGAAGCGGCGGAAACACTCGCAGATCTCGGCATAGGTGAGGGTATTGGCCATGGGCGGCGTCATGCCCCGCGGGCCGGCCGAGGGCAAGGGGCGACGCGCCGGACCGCTCAGGCATCGTGCTGGGCGGAAAGGGCGGCGCCCGACCCTTGGCGGGCGCTCGGGAGGGGCGGCCGGTGCGGCGCCTCGACGCCCCGGTGGCGGGGAAGCTGTCGGCGACACCGCCGAGCGCGCTCCCGGTGGGTGGGTCAGGCGCCGCCCACCCCCGGGCGGGGGATGGGCGGTGGAGGTGTCCCAATCGGCTGAGACGCGTGAACGATCCCCGTGCTCCGCGGAAAGGGCAGCGCCCGACCCTGGGCGGGCGCCCCCGAAGGTCGTCCGCTGCGGCGCCTCGAAGCCCCGGTGCCGGAGACGTCGCGCGCGACCTCGCCGTGCGCCCTCCCGGGGGGAGGGCCGGGCACCGCCCGGGGGTGCCCCCGGGCGAGGGGGTCAGGCGGAGGGGGTGGCGCAACTGGGTCAGACGCGGGAACAACCGCCATACTCCGCCCGGGTTGCCCCCCGCGGCGAGAGCGATGGGCAGAGAGGACACCACCATGGCTCAAGGGCCGCGGGAGACGTTCACGCTCTGCGAGAACAGAGGCGCCCGACTCTGAGCGGGCGCCTGCAACGGGCGGCCGGTGCGGCGCCTCGAAGCCCCGGTGCGGGAGACATCGCGCGCGACCTCGCCGTGCGCCCTCCCGGGGGGAGGGATGGGCGCCGCCCGGAGTCCCCCCGGGCGAGGGGATTGGGCTGAGAGGGCGTTGCCCCTCGCCCGAAGACGGCAACGACCGCCAGGCTCCGCGCGGAGGGCGGCGCCCGACCCTGGGCGGGCGCCTGGAACGGGCGGCCGCTGCGATGCCTCGAAGCCGCAGCGCGGGAAAGTCTGCGCACGACGTCGCCGTGCGCCCTCCCGGTGGAAGGGTCGGCCGCTGCCCGGGGTGCCCCGGGCGAGAGGGTTGGGCGGAGGGCGCGTCGCTCCGCCCGGCGCCGTGCGGGTGGGGGTCAGCGACCGGTGAGGTCGCCGGTGCCGTCCTCCGTCACCGTCAGGCGGCCTGCGGGCCAGGGGCGCATCAGCGGGGCCGCCTCCTCCGCGCTGCCGGTGAGCCAGGTCTCCACGTCCTCTGGCGCCAGCAGCACCCCCATCCGGTGGTGCACCTCGGCCACGTCCGGCGAGGGCGCGCAGGTCACCAGGGCCACCTGGGGCAGTGCCGCGCCCCCCGGCGCGACCCAGACGTCGGTGATGGCGGCGAAGAGCAGGAGCGCGCCATCCGCGCTCTCCACGCGCCAGCGGGTCTTGCGCCGGGCGGGTCCGGTCCATTCATACCAGCCGTCGGCAGGCACCACCGCGCCGGCGACCCCGGCAAAGGCCGACTTGGCGAACACCGTCTCGGACCGAGCGTTCACGATGGTCTCCATCACCGGGCGGCCACGGGCGTTCACCCGCCCCACGGGCAGGAGGCCCCAGCGCATGGACGTCAGCCGCCGGCCTGGTGGGCAGACCACGATCTCCTGCCCCGGTGCGATGTTGCGGCGCGGGGCGGCGTCGATCCCCTCGGTCCCGCCGGCCGCCAGCGCCGCTGCCACCCGCTCCGAAGACGACGTGAGGATCAGCCGCCCGGGCATCTCACTTCACGAAGATCTGCCGCGGCGTCGCACACAGGCACTCGGCTCCGTCCGCGCCGATGAGGATGGTCTCGGTGATCTCCAACCCCCCCTCCTCCAGCCACAGCGCGGGCATGAAGTGGAACGTCATCCCCGGCTCCAGCACGGTGCGGTCGCCCTCGCGAAAGCTCATGGTCCGCTCGCCCCAGTCGGGGGGATAGCTGAGCCCGATGGCATAGCCGCAGCGGCTGTCCTTGACGAAGCCGTGGCGGTTCAGCGTGCCGTTGAACGCCTGCGCGACGTCGGCGCAGGTGTTGCCGGGCCGCGCGGCGTCGAGCCCGTCGGCCATCGCCTCCAACACCGCCGCCTCGGCCCGGCGATAGGCGTCGGGCACGCTGCCCAGAAACAGCGTCCGCGACTGCGGGCAGTGATAGCGGCGGTGCACCCCCGCGATCTCAAAGAACGTGGGCTCGTCCTCGGCGAGCGGCGTGTCGTCCCAGGTCAGGTGCGGCGCGGTGGCGTCCATCCCGGACGGCGCCATCGGCACGATCGCGGGATAGTCGCCCCAGGCGTCGTCCGTTCCTTCGATCCCGGTGCGGTAGATGTCGGCGACCAGGCGGTGCTTGGGCATCCCCGGCTCGGCCAGGTCCAGGATGCGCGCGTGCATGGCGCTGACGATCCCGGCCGCGGCGCGGAGCAGCGCGATCTCGGCGGGCGACTTCACCGCGCGGGCCCAGTTGACCAGACCCGTAGCGTCGGCCAGCGCGGCATCGGGCAGCGCGCCCGCCAGCGCCGCATGGGCCGCGGCGGTGTAGTAGTAGTTGTCCATCTCCACACCGATCCGCCGCGCGCCGGTCGCGGCCACGTGGCGGGCGAGGTCGGTCATCGGATGCTTGTCGGGGTTCTGCACATAGGTGTCGTCGTAGCCCCGCACCGCCTCGGACTCGGGCATCCAGACGGTGCGGAGCGCGCCCGCCGCGTCCATCGCCCGCCCCCACCAGACCGGATCGCCGTCGAGGGACAACAGGACCGCCTGATGCACGTAAAACGACCAGCCGTCGTAGCCGGTGAGCCAGTGCATGTTCGACGGGTCCGACACGATCAGGAGGTCGAGCCCTCGCGCGGCCATCGCGGTGCGGCACCGCTCCAGTCGGGCGGCGTATTCCTCGGCCGAAAAGGCGGGTGCGGGCATGGGCGGCTCTCCGGCTGGGGCTGTGCCGACTATCCGCACGGCGGCGGCGCCGGGGCAACCCCCGCCGCGCCGATCAGCCGCCCAGGAGCCGGTCGAGCACGGTCAGAGGGATCACCGCGGCCACGGCCATGAGCGTCCCGCCCAGGATGACGAAGAGCCCGTCATGGGCGAGGAGGGCCACGACGAACATGACCACCGCCGTGCCCAAGATCGACGACGAGAACGGCACCACCTCCAGAAACGGCATCGCCAGCCCGCAGGCCATGCACGCCGCCTGCACCACGGTCGAGAGCGGGGCGTAGGTGAGAAAGGACAGCCGGTCCCGCGCCCGTCGATCCAACCAGTCGGCAAACCCCTTGAGCCGCTCGGCGCCGGCGTGAACGCGCTCGCCCGAGATCGTGCGCCGCATCAGCACGCCGGGCAGCCACAGCGACTGCCGCCGCAGCACCAGTTGCAGCGCGATCAGCGCGATGGTCAGCCCACAGATTGAGGAAAAGAAGGGAATGCCGCTGAGCGGCGAAATCACCAGCAGCGCGGGGACGAGCAGCAGAGGCAGGAACGCGGTGCGCCCGAAGGCTTCGACGATGTCGCCCAGCGACAGCCTCTCGGCGTCGGTCAGGGCATCCAGGCGCTCCACCACGTTGCGCACGCGGCGTGTCCGAGTCGCGGTATCGCTCATCGCCGGGTCCGCCTTTCCGCCGCCAACGCCTCTCAAATAGGCGCTTGCCCGCAGCTTCGCCAGAGCGGGCGCGACATGCCCCGCCGCGGCGAACGGGCGCGGAGACCCCGCGCGCGGGGGGCGGCGGAGATCATGCCGCGGCGGCGCGCATCCCCGGAGGCACGCATCGGTCAGCGGCCAAGGCGGCCCCGTCATCGACGACGGTGCCCGCACGGCCGCCGCGACGACGCTCCGTCGGACCAATGTGCGCACCGTTTTGCCGCCCCTTGCAGAGTGGCGCTACGCCGGACGGGGGACGGCACGACCTCTCACCCCGCCGTCCCGCTCACCAAGCGGTCGGCGGCGGTCAGCCTGTGGCGGCCAGGATCTCCACGAGATGCGCGTCGCTCAACGGCACCGGGTTCCCCGCCATCGACGACGACGCCTGTGCCGCGGCCGCGATGGCGCCATGGTCCTCCGCCGCGACACCCATGTCCGAGAGGCTGGGCAGGCCCCGGTCCCGCGCCCAGCGCGCCAGCCGCCGAGACGGGTCGCCGGGTCCGGGCGGCAGCGCTGCGTCGATCCAACCGGCCACCTCGCCCAGCCGCGCCGCCGCGGGATCGCCCGCCGGCACCGCCGCGGCGTTGGCGCGCAGGACATGCGGCAGGAGCGTTCCGCAGACCGCGCCGTGGGTCGCCCCCGGCACGTGCCCGCCGATCACCCCGGCCAGGCCGTGCACCGCACCCAGACCGGCGTTCGCCAACGCGATACCACCCGTCAGGCTGACCCAGGCCATCGTGTCGCGCGCCGCCGGGTCGTCCGGCGTCTCGCCCAGCCGCACGAGCGCCGCCAGCCCACGCGGGATCGCCGCCCGGACCAGCGCGTCGGTCATCGGCTGCGCCTTGGCCGACACGTAGGGCTCGATCACCTGCGTGACCGCGTCGAGCCCGCTGGCCAGCGTCACTGCCCAGGGGCAGCCGTCGGTCAGCGCGGGGTCGACCAGCGCCAGGCGGGGCAGCATCCGGGGGTCGCGCAGGCTGACCTTGCGGCGGGCGTCGGGCACGCCGATCACCGCGTTGCGGGTGGCCTCGGCCCCGGTGCCCGCCGTCGTCGGCACGGCAACGAAAGACAGCGGATCGGCAGCCAGCGGCAGACCCCGGCCCACGACTTCGAGGTGGTCGCGCGGCGGGTGGGGCGAGGGGAGGAGCGCCGCCAGCGCCTTGCCCAGGTCGACCGCCGCGCCGCCGCCCACCGCCACCACCAGGTCGATCCCGGCGCCGCGCAGCCGCTCGAGCGCCGCCTCCAGCAGGGGTAGGTCCGGCTCGCCCAGGCAGGCCAGTGTCGCCACCTCCGCCCCGCCCCGCGCCACCGCCGCCACGGCCCAGTCGGCGCGGCCCCGGTCGCGGCCGTGCACCAGCAGCGCCCGGCGGCTGGGTGCCACCGCATCCTCCAGCGCGGCGGACGCGATCCCACGGCCGAAACGGACACGGGTCGGCAGGGCGAGGTCGAAGGCGGGGAGAGGCAGGGGATCGGTCATCGCCCCACTCCATCCAAGCGGGGCGCCCGGCGCAAGTCCCCCGGCAACGTTTCGTTTACCTGCCGCCCCTAGTCTCGACGGCGGGGCACAGCGAGGAGAGCGCAGATGCAGCCGCGGAGGCATTATCGCAGGCCCACCGACTTCGACACCACGCTGGGGTTGCCCGGTGGGCGGATCGCTGTCCGGGTCGAGAACATCACGTGCGCCGGCGCGGCGATCAGCGGTGCCGACCTGCCCGACGCCGGGACGGCGGTGGAGCTGGCACTGTTCGACGGCAGCGCGGCGGCCAAGGTTCGATGGCGGCGCGACCGGATCGCGGGGCTCGAGTTCGTCGCCGCGCTCGACGACCGCGCCCTCGCGGCGGTGCGGCGGTCGGCGCTCAGCCCATCCCGTCCCCGCCGCACCCGGCGCCGGCGCTTCGTCCTGATGGAGGACTGACGCCCGCGCCGGTGCAGCGACCTCCTTCGACGTCACCTGTCTGCCGCCCGTCAGCGACTGGCGCCCACGCGCGTGCAGCGGCCTCAGCCCGACGCCCCGGCCGGGAGCGACGCAGCCTCGGGTGCGGGCAACGGCGGTCGCCCGCCGCGGCCAAAGGGGGGCAGGCTATGGCGCAGGGCGGTAGCGGCCGTCCGGTCCGGCGCGGAGCCGGGGGGTCGCGACCGCGCCGTGGATCGCCAGCCCGGCGTGGGGGCTGGCCGCCAGGCGCGGACGCCAGCGGTCGCCCTGCACCATGGCGAAGGCGGCGGCGGCCGGGGCGACGTCGGCCTGGGCCAGGAGGTCCAGCACCGACAGGAGCGTCGCGCCGGTGCTCAGCACGTCGTCCACCACGGCCACCCGCCGCCCGGCCAGGACCGCCACGGTTCGCGGGTCGAGATAGAGCCTCTTGCCCGCGCCCGGGCTGGTGATCGACGTCACCGGGACCGACAGCGCATCGTCGTACCAGAACTTGCGCGACGTCCCGAGCGGCACCAGGCGACGGTGGCCGAGCCGCCGCGCCACGGCGTTGGCGAGCGTCAGGCCGAGGGTCGGCACCGCCACCACCACCTCGACCGCGGCGCCGGCCAACAGCGCGGCCACCCGGTCGGCCAGGGCGTCCTCCACGGCGAAACTCGCCTGGTTCAGGATCAGCGAGGCCACGGCCGCCCCCCCTCCCTCGGGCAGGGGCCGGATCGGCAGCGCGATCTCGCGCCCATCGGGAAGCCCGGCGGGATAGGCGTCGGCATATCCGTCGGCCGCGCCGCCCGGGAGGGTTCCCGGCGGCAGAAGGTCCTGCCAGAACGCGGGCACGGGGCGTGACATGGGGCGGCTCCTGTGGTGGGTTTGCGGCGCCACGGAGCCTGAGCCGAGGAGCGCCGCGATGTCCACCCCGCCCGCCGACGACCTGATCGCCCTGCGGCGCGATCTCCACGCCCACCCCGAACTGGGGTTCGAGGAGGTGCGCACCGCCGACCTGGTGGCCGGGCGCCTGCGGGCCGCGGGGCTGGAGGTCACCGAGGGTGTGGGCCGGACCGGTGTGGTGGGCACGCTCCGCCGCGGCGGCGGTGGCCCGGCGATCCTCCTGCGCGCCGACATGGACGCGCTCGCCATGCCCGAGACGGCCTTGGCGCGGCCGTGGCGGTCGACCGTGCCCGGGCGGATGCACGCCTGCGGGCACGACGGACACACCGTGATGCTGATCGGCGCGGCCGAGCGGCTGGCCCAAGCGGAGGGGCTGGAGGGCACGGTGCAGTTCGTGTTCCAGCCCGCGGAGGAAGGGCGCGGTGGCGCCAGGGCGATGCTGGAGGACGGCCTCCTCGACCGGTTCCCCGCCGACCGCTGCTACGGCCTGCACAACATGCCGGGGCTGGAGGTGGGCGAGATGGCGGTGGTGGAGGGGCCGCAACTGGCCTCCTCGGACCGATTCGAGGTGGTGTTCGACGGGACCGGCACCCATGGGGCCAAACCGCATCTGGGCCGCGATCCCATCGCGGCGGTGGGCCAGTTCCTGACCGCGATGCACACCGTGGTGGCACGCGAGACCGATCCGCTGAGCCCCGCGGTGGTTAGCGCCTGCGCCCTGGCGGCGGGCGACTTCGACGCACTGAACGTCATCCCCGACCGCGCCCGGATCGGCGGCACCGCCCGCGCCTACGCGCCCGAGGTGCGGGACGCGACCGAGGCGGCGCTGGGGCGCCTGGCCCACGGGATCGCGGCGGCCCTGGGCGTGACCGCGCGGATCGACTATCGCCGCGGGATGCCGCCCGTGGTCAACGCGCCCGGCCCCACCGGCATCGCCAGGTCCGCGGCCGCGGCCGCGCTGGGCGCCGGGCGGGTGCGCCAGAGCTTCCCCCCGTCGACGGCGGGCGACGATTTCGCCGAGCTCTCCACCCGCGTGCCCGGCTGCTACGTCTGGCTGGGCAACGGCCCGGCCGAGGACGGGGCGCTGCACCACAACACCCGCTACGACTTCAACGACGCCGCCCTTGGGCCGGGAATCGCGTTCTGGTGCGCGCTGGTCCGGGCCGAGCTGGGGGCGGGCTGAGCCGGGCTCAGGCCCCCAGGCGCCGCGCCAGGAGGTCCAGCACCGCCGCCGCGTCGACGCCCAGCGCGACGTCGACGGCATGCGGGCCGGGGATGAGCGCGCCGTCGGCGGGGTCGACCGCGAGCGCCCGCCGGACGATGTCGAAGAGCGCGGGCGCCTCGGCCAGGAGCGGCACGCAGGGATCATGGAGCGGGCGGCTCTCGGCCGTCCGGCCTGCCGCGAAGTAGCCCTCGATCAGCGCGGCCGCCACGGTCGGCACCGGCCCGCCCGCAGCCGCCAGGCGGGCGACATAGGCGCGGTCGGCGCGGACCTGCCGTGTGACGTCGAGCGGCACCAGCGTCAGCGGCAGCCCGGCGGCGATGACCTGAGCCGCGGCGGCCGGGTCGTAGGCGAGGTTGAACTCGGCGCGCGCTTCGGCGGCGTTGCCGGGCACCTCCACCGCCCCGCCCATCGCGATCACCCGGCCGAGGCGACGCGCGGCATCCGGCGCCTCGGACAGGAGTTGTGCGAGGTTGGTCAGCGGCCCGAGGGTGAAGAGGTCCACCGCCCCCGGGGGTGCCGCGCGCAGGGTCCGAGCCATCCACGCGACGGCCCCTGCCCCGGCCGCCCGCGGCGGGTCGGGCAGCGCCACGCCACCCAGCCCGTCGCCGCCATGCACCTCGGTCGCCGCGCCCGCCCCCGCCGACAGGGGCGCCGCCGCACCGCTATGGACCGGCACCTCCGCCCGTCCGGCCAGCCCCAGGATCGCCCCGGCGTTGTGGGTGGTCCGCGGCAGGCCGATATTGCCGCCCACGGTGGTCAGGCCCAGAACCTCGACCTCGGGGCTGGCGAGCGCCGCCAGGATGGCCAGCGCATCGTCGATGCCGGGGTCGGTGTCGATGAGCGCGGAGCGGGGCATGGGCTGGGTTCCTGGCGCGATTGCACCGCGATCCTATCCGGCCGATGGTGCGGGCGACAGAGGGAGATCGGCGATGCACGAGGCGGACCACGGACTGGACCCCGGCGTGGAGCGGCAGGTGCGCCAGGCGCTGGTGCAGGTGGCCCTGGGCCGGGCCGCGGCGGACTGTGTCCTGCGGGTCGGGCGGCTGTTCGACGCCGTGACCGCGACCTGGTTGGACGACGCCGAGATCGTGCTGAGCGGGCGCCGCATCGCCTGGACCGGCCCGGCGGGCGTGTGGCAGGGGACCGCCGCGCGGCGGGCGGACCGGCGGGGGCTGTCGGCGGTCCCGGGCTTCGGCGAGGTGCACAAGCATATCGAGAGCAGCCACCTGACCCCCGAGCACGAGGCGGCGCTGGTCCTGCCCCGCGGCAACACCTGGACCTGCGAGGCGAGTCACGAGTTCTCCAACGTCGCGCCGGGCAGGACGTTGGAGTTCTGGCTGGCGGCCCGGCGCGCGGGATCGCCGCTGAAAATCTTTCCGCTGCCCGGATCGGCGGTGCCGCCGACGGGCTTCGAAGTCTCGGGCGGCCGCCTCGACGGCGCCGCGCAGGCGGCGTTTCTGGCCCATCCCATGGTGGCGGGCCTGGACGAGGTCATGGACTGGCCAGCGGTCTCGGACCCCGAAAGCCCTGCCCACGACCGGCTCTGGGGGATGATCGAGGCCACCTTTGCCGGCCGCGGCGTGGTCGAAGGGCACGGCGCCGGGATCCGCGACCTGGACCGCATCAACGCCTTCGCCGCCGCGGGGCTGGCCTCGGACCACGAGGCGTGGACGGCGGAAGAGGCGTGGGACAAGCTGCGGCGCGGTCTGTTTCTGCAAATCCGGGTGCATTCGATGCCCGAAATCGTCGGCGGGCTGCTCGAACGGGGGCTGACCGATTGGAGCCAGGTGGCGCTGACCACCGACGACCGCTCGGCGGGCGAGACGCTGGAGATCGGCGCCACCGACCACAACCTGCGCCTGGCCATCGATAGCGGCCTCGCCCCCGAGACTGCACTGCAATGCGTGACCATCAACCCCGCGCGGCACATGCGGCTGACCCCCTGGGTGGGTAGCCTCGCCCCCGGGCGCTACGGCGATGTGGTGCTGCTGTCCGACGTGGGCCGGGTCGAGATCGCCGAGGTCTGGGCCGACGGCGCCCAAGTGTCGGAGGGAACGGACTATACCGGCCCCCTGCCCCGGATCGACTGGCCCGTTTGGGCGACGCGCACAGTGCGGCTGGAGCGCGACCTGACGGCCGAGGACTTTGCCATCCCCGCACCCGCGGGGCGCGAGACGGTGCAGGCGGCGGTGTTGCGTCCGTTCCACTGGGCCGACGCGTTCCTGACCGAGGAGCTGGCGGTGTCGGGCGGCCGGGTCCAGCGCGCGCCCGACCGCGCGATCACCAAGTTCGCGGTGGTCGACCGCCACACCGGCGGGGGCGCAGTGGGGCGGATGTTCTGGCGCGGCTGCGGACCGGCGACGCCGGGGGTGGCCGTGGGCTGCACCGTGGGGCACGACAGCCACAACCTGTGGGTCGTGGGATCCTGTGACGCGGCAATGGCGGCGGTGGTGGCGCAGATCCGCGCCCAGCAGGGGGGATGGGCCCTGGTCCGGGACGGCGCGGTCCTGGCCACCGTGACCTACGAGGTGGCGGGGCTGATGACCGCGCGTCCCGCGACCGCCGAGGCCGAGGAGATGGCCGCCCTGCGCGCCGCCGCCGAGGACATCGACTGGCACTACGAGCCAACCTACAGCCCGCGCTGGTTCCCCGGATTTCCCGAGCGGCTGCAATTCGCCACGCTCACCTGTGCGCCCTGGCGCTGGGTGCTGGTCGCGCCCAACCCCGCCGCCCCCACGGGACTGGTCAACGTCACCACCGGTGAGAGCCATCCGGTGGTCTGGTAGCCGGGGCGCGTCGGGGGCGGCCGGGATCGCCCCTTGCAGGCGTGCGCCTTCGGCGAGGATACTTGTCAAGGAAAGTCGGCATGGGATGGTGCGCCGTCCCGGTCGTCTTTCCTTTTGAGATATCCTCCCCGAAGGGTCGGGTGGCCGGTTGCGCCCCCGCTCGGGCGATGCGCAGCTAGCCTGCGTCGATCCGGGCCATCTCGGCGCGGAAGGACGCGGCGATCTGCCCGGCGTCGCGCAGCGCCTTCTTCGGCTCGACGCTCAGCACCTGCCGGTCGCGCATCAGCCAGCGGCCCGCGACCATGGTGTCGGTCACGTCGTCGGGCATCGCGGCGAAGACCAGCGTGGCGTAGATGTCGTAGACCGGGTGCAGCCGCGGCGCGCCGAGCCCGATGCGGATCAGGTCGGCGGATCGGTCCGGCTCCAGAGTGCCGATGCGATCGGAGAGGCCCAGGACCTCGGCCCCCTCCCGCGTCGCCATGGCGATGACGTCGACCGCGGGCATGGGCCCGCGCGACCGGCCCAGTAGCTTTTGAAACATCGACACCGGTGCGAACTGCGCGAAAAGGTCGAGCGTGTTGCCGCTCATCGGGCCGTCAGTGGCGATGCCCACCGGCACGCCGGCCGCGCGGAGCGCGGCGACCGGGGCGATGCCCCGCCCCGCCTTGGCGTTGGAGCGGGCATTGTGGGCGACGCGCACGTCCGCCTCGGCCAGGCGCGCAATCTCGGCCTCGCTCAGGTAGAGGCAGTGCGCGGCGATCAGGCCGGGGATCAGGAGGCCCGCGCGGTCGACCACCGCCACCGGGCGGCAGCCGTGGGTCCGGTCCGCCCATTCCATTTCGGACGTCATCTCGGCCAGGTGGATCTGCACCCGGACCTCGGGCCGCGCCGCCGCCCAGTCGGCCACCCGCGCCATGACCGGGATGTCGGTGGAATAGGGCGCATGCGGCGCGATGGAGGCGACGATGCGGTCGTGGCCCGCGAACTCGTCCGCCAGCGCCGCAGTCAGCGCGAACCCCTCGTCCATGCTCGCATGGTCGGGCGGGTCGAAGTCGGCGAGCGTCTGGCCCACCACCCCGCGCAGGCCGGCGGCGTCCAGGACGCGCCCCACCTCGGCCTCGAAGTAGTACATGTCCGCGGCGCAGGTGACGCCTCCGCGGATCATCTCCAGCGCCGCGAGCGTCGTGCCGATCCGCACCATCGCGGGCGTGACGAAGCGGCGTTCGAGCGGCAGGACGTAGCGGAACAGGCGGTCGTCCACATCCTCGCCCAGCCCGCGAAACAGCGTCATCGGCAGGTGCGCGTGGGGGTTGACCATGCCGGGCATGACCACGTCGCCGTCCGCGTCGATGACCTCGTCCGCCTCCGGCCCGGGACCGGGCCCGACGCTGGCGATGCGCGCGCCGTCGACCGAAACGTGGCCGCCCGCGATCACCGGCATCTCGGGGGTGCAGGGCAGGACCGTGGCGTTGCGGATCGTCGTCGTCACGCCGCCGCCTCGTCCGGCAGGATGCAGCACTGCTCGGCCCAGGGGGCGAGGTGGACGCGGTCGCCCATGTCTCGCGGGGCCGACAGGGGGCCGGAGGCGACATAGGCGCCCGCCGGGGTCTCGGCCCGATACTGATAGCTGCGGCCGAGATAGGTCCTGAGGCCCAAGGTGGCCGGGATCCCGTCCTCGGCGATCCTCAACCCGTCGGGCCGCGTGGCCAGCACGAAGCGGTCGGGGATCGGACCCAGCACGTCCTGGTCCAGCGTGACCGTCGCCCCGCCCGCCCCTTCGGCGGTGACGGCGGCGCCGTCGCGCGCGGCGACGCGCAGCGGGATCAGGTTCTCGAACCCGACGAACCGCGCGACGAAGGCGTTGGCCGGCCGCTGATACAGCACCTCGGGCGTGTCGAGCTGCCGGATCCGGCCCGCGTCCATGATCGCCACCCGGTCCGAGATCGAGAACGCCTCTTCCTGGTCGTGGGTGACGAAGACGCTGGTGGTGCCGTTCTGGCGCTGAAGCTGCCGGATCTCCACCCGCATGTCCACGCGGAGCTTGGCGTCGAGGTTGGACAAGGGCTCGTCGAACATCAGAAGCGGCGGCTCGATCACCAGCGCGCGGGCCAGGGCCACGCGCTGTCTCTGCCCGCCGGACAGCTCGCCCGGCAGCCGCGCGGCGAGATCCTGGAGGCCGACGCGCGCCAGCATCTCGTCCGCCTTGGCCCGCCGCTCGGCGCCACCCATGCCGCGCTGCTTGAGCCCGAAGGCGACGTTCTCGCGCACGCTCAGATGCGGGAAGAGGGCGTAGTTCTGGAACACCAGGCCGATGTTGCGCTTGTGCGCCGGCAGGCGGGTCAGGTCGGTGCCGCCCAGGGCGATCCGGCCCGCGGTGGGCGCCAGGAACCCCGCGATCAGGCGCAGCGTCGTGGTCTTGCCGCAGCCCGACGCGCCGAGGAGCGACACCAGTTCGCCCGCCTCCACGTCCAGCGAAAGGTCGTCCAGAACCTTGGTCGTGCCGTAGTGGGCCGTGAGGCCGTCGAGGGTCAGGGCTGCGGTCATTTGGCGAGGAACGTGAGGCCCAGCGTGCGCTCGACCACCGCCATCACCGCCACGGTCAGGACCATCAGAAGGACCGAGACCGAGGCGACGACCGGATCGAAGAACTGCTCCACATGGGCGAGGATCTGGATGGGCAGGGTCGAGATGCCCGGCCCGGTGAGAAAGAGCGACACCGAGACGTCGTTGATCGAGGTGATGAAGGCGAGGATGAAGGCCGCGATCACCCCCGCCTGCACGTTCGGCAGCACGATGGTGAAGAAGGTCTTCACGGGCGGCGACCCGAGCGAGATCGCAGCCTCTTCGATGGAGAAGTCGAAGGAGGCCAGCGCGGCCGACACCACCCGCACCGCGTAGGGCAGGACGATCAGCGTGTGGCCGATGAGGAGCGCCCAGAACACCGGCACCCCCGCCCCAACCTGCACCGAGCGCAGCAGGGAAAAGCCCAGCACGATCTCGGGCACCAGCACCGGCAGCACGAACAGGGTCGACAGCCACGACGGCAGCGCGATGCGGAAACGGTTGAGCGCATAGGCCGCCGGGATGCCGATCAACAGCGCCAGCAGGGTCGACAGGGTGGCCATCTGGAACGAGGTGATCATGGTGCGGCGAAAGGCCGACATCTCGAAAATCCGCTCGAACCAGCGCAGCGTCAGGCCCTGGGGGGGAAAGGTCAGATAGGTGGTGTCGCTCAGCGACGCGCCGATGACGATCACCAAGGGTCCCATCAGAAAGATGTAGACCGCCACGGCGAAGGCGATGAGCCCCGGATGCAGTCGGCCGGTCATGTGGCCATCGGGTTCAGCCGCTTGGCCACCCGGGTCATGCCCAGGACCACCGCCAGCGTCACCGCCACCATGATCGCGGAAATCGTCGCCGCGCCGGGCCAGTCGAAGGCGACCATCGCCCGCTGGTGCAGGAGCGTGCCCATGACCATCTGCCGCTCGCCGCCCAGAAGCTGCGGCGTGGCGTAGGAGGTGAACGAGCCGGTGAAGACCAGGACCGCGCCGACGATCAGCCCCGGCACGGCGAGCGGAAAGATCACCTCGCGGAAGGTGGCGAACGGCCCGGCACCCAGAGACTGGGCGGCCTGGATCACGTCGTCGGGAATGTTCTCAAGCACCCCCACCAGAGTCAACACCATCAACGGCACGAAGAGATAGACCATCGCGACGATCACCGAGCCTTGGGTATAGATCATCGGCAAGGGCTCGGCGGTGATGCCGAGACCCACCAGGGTGTTGTTCACGATGCCGTTGCGGCCCAGGATGATCAGCCAGGCGAAGGACCGCACCACCACCCCAGTCAGCAGCGGAAACACCGCCATGATGATCAGGATCGAGCGCCACCTGGGCGGCGCGCGGCTGACCACGTAGGCGGTGAGGAACCCGATCAGGAGCGACAGGATGGTGGTGGCGCCCGCGATCTCCAGCGTGCGGATCAGCACCGCGCGCCGGAATCCCGAGCCGAAGAAGGCGGCATAGGCCGCGAACGGCCCCTGCCCGGTCACGAAGGTGGCGGCGATGGTCGCGGTGACGGGCACGATCAGGCACAGCGCGACCAGCAAGGTCGCGGGCGCCGACATGGTCCATCCCGCCAGCCGCTTCATCGCCCGGGGTCCTGGATCAGAGGCCGAAGATCTCGTTCCAGCGGTCGATCCAGCCCGACTTGGCCGCGTTCATCTTCTCGTAGTCGATGCGCTTGAGCCCCTCGATCATCTCCGCCCCATAGGTCCAGCCCGCGGCGGCCTCGTCGGACAGCTCGACCGACGCCACGACGGGCGCGTCGACGCCGTTCTCGGCCAGGATCTTTTGCCGCTCGGGGTCGAGGATGAAGTTGATGAACTCGTGCGCGCGTTCGACGTTGGCGGCGCCGGTGGGGATGTTCACGGTGTTCAGCACCGCGATGTCGCCGTCCGCCAGGTCCGCCCATTCCACGGTTGGCACAGCGGCCTTCAGCCGGCCGAGGGCGAAGTCCTGGACCATCGACACCGCAATCTCACCGGTGGAGAAGAGGTTAATCATCTCCGAGCCGGTGTTGTAGTTCTTGACCACGTTGGGCTTGAGCTTTTCCACCTCGGCGAAGGCCGCGTCGGCGTCCTCGAACGGATCGACCCCCGCCTTGTCGCCGGCGAGCATCACCACCATGGGCCCCGCGGTCGTGGTGATCCCAGGCAGCGAGACCGCGCTCGCCAGATCCTCGCGCCACAGGTCGTTCCACGAGGTGATCGGCGGGTCGACCTGGGCGGCGTCGTAGACGATGCCGATCCGGCCCACGGTATAGGCCGGACCATATTCGCCCTGGGGCGCCTGGGCCATCTCGTAGAGCCCGTCGATATTGGGGATCTTGGAGCGGTCGATGGGCTGAAACAGGCCCTCGGCGATGCCGAGCTGGCTGAAGCTGTCGGTGAGATAGATCACGTCGACGCCCGAGCCGCCGCGGATCTTGACCTTGTTCAGGCGGTCGGCGTTGTTGCCGGTCTCGAACACCAGTTCGCAGTCGCACTGCTCCTGGAACGGCTGGACGATGAACTCGTCGAGCTTGTCGCCGTTGAAGCCCCACCACGACACGGTCAGCGTCTCGGCCGCCGCCGGGGCGGCGAGCAACGCAAGGGTGGCGGTGCCGCAAAGGGCCCGTGAGATGAGATCGGTCATATGTGCATCCCCGTCGGTGTGGTGGTCGGCCCCCCCGGCAGCGGCGCCGGGGGCCATGGCCGCAGTCTAGGCATGGGCGGCGAGGCGCCGCAAGCGCCGAAGAATTCGCCGATTGCCGGAATTCCGGGCCATCGGCCCGGGGAAGCGGCCGGCGCGGAGGACCGGACGGCTCACCCGCGCCCGGCGATGTGTTCGAAGAGCCGCGCGACCGCCTCGGCGCCGGGGTCGTTGTGGCCCGCGAGCTTGTCTTCCGAGACGTAGCTGGCGCGCCCCGCCTTGGCGCGGGTCATCTGGGCGGTGCGGTCGGCGCCCTCGCGCGCGGCCTGCGCCGCAGGGCCGAGGCCCTGGGGCAGCGCCTCCAGCGCCGGGAGGAGCGCGTCGATCATCGTGCGGTCGCCGGGCCGGGCGCCGCCCACCTGCTGGATCCGGTCGAGCCCGGCCTTGAGCGCGCCGGTAGCGTCGCGCCCGCCGCCAGAGGCGTCTCCGGCGGCGGCGAAGAAGATCGCCAACAGAACCCCAGACGAGCCGCCCATGGTCTGACTCAGCTCCAGCCCGATGGCGCGGTAGAGTTGCGTCAGGTCCGCCAGCGGCAGCCGGTCCATCGCGTCGAGCAACGCCCGCGCGGCCCCGGCCAATGTCGATCCGGTGTCGCCGTCGCCGGACTTGGCGTCGAGCGCGTTCAGATCGGTCTCGCACGCGATCAGCGCGGTGCAGACGTCGCGCAGGAACGCCTCGGTCGCGGCGTCCTCGGAGGCGATGGGCTGGATCGGGGCCAGCCCGTCGGGCAGCGGCACCGTCGCCACGTCGCCCACCGCGTGGCAGCCGGGCCAGGCCCAGGGCGCCACCGGCGCTTGCAACGCGGCCTCGTCCGCGCCGCCCACCGGGAGGAGCGAGACCGAAAAGCCCTGCATGTCGAGCGACGTCATCAGCGGCGCGGGTCCCACCAGCCACCGCACCTGCCCGCCGATGCGCGAGCGCACCAGCTCCTCGGCCAGCACGCCCATTTCCAGCGGCGTCGCGCCGCCGAGGTTGTTCAGCAGCGCCACATGCGGCCCCGACCCGATGTTCGGCGCCAGCCGGTCCACCACCATCTCCATCGCCTGGGCCGCGCCGTCGAAGTCCACCTGCTCGGCCCCCGCCTCGCCATGGATGCCGAGGCCCAGCTCGGCCTTGCCGCGGGCGATGCGGTCCTCCTTGGGCGAGCCGGGGACGGTGCAGGTGTCGAGGCTCATGCCGATGGAGACGACACCCTTGATCACCCGCTGCGCCGCGTCGGTCACGGTGTCGAGGTCGGCGCCGTCCTCGGCCAGGGCGCCCGCGATCTTGTGCACGAACAGCGTGCCCGCCACCCCGCGCGGCTGCGGCAGGTCGGGCAGCGCCACGTCGTCGTCCACCACCACCATCGACACCCGCAGGCCAAAGGCGCGCGCCCGCTCGGCGGCAAGGCCGAAGTTCAGGCGGTCGCCGGTGTAGTTTTTGACGATCAGCAGGCACCCCGCCTTGCCCGTCACCGCCAGGATCCCGGCTAGCACGGCGTCGACCGAGGGCGAGGCGAAGACATCGCCGCAGACGGCGGCGGTCAGCATCCCCTGCCCGACGAAGCCCGCATGAGCCGGTTCGTGCCCCGACCCGCCGCCCGAGACCAGCGCGACCCTGGAGCGGTCCCAGTCGGTGCGCACCACCACCTTGATGTGGGGATAGCCGTCGAGCCGCGCCAGGCGTCCCCCGGCGGTGCGGAGCAAGCCGTCGATGGCCTCGGTGACAAGGGTTTCCTTGCGGTTGATGAACTGGGCCATCGCCGTCTCCTCAGGTGATGCGGGCGCCGCGGGCGTCGAAATAGAGCGGGTTGCGGGGGGCGACCGCGACGGTGTCGCCGGGGCCGAGGTCGGTGTGGACGTCCGTGAGCGTGATCACGTCGTGGCCGTCGAGGGTCAGGTGCAGGCGGGTCTGGTCGCCCAGGTGCTCGACCCGGACGACGCGCGCCGGTTGACCCTCGCCCTGTGCAATGTGCTCGGGGCGCAGGCCGATGGTCTTGGCCCCCGCAGGCGCCCCGGGAAACAGGCCCGCAGGCAGCGCGTTGATCCGCGGCAGGCCCAGCCGCCCGGCGACGTAGAGCGAGGCGGGGTTTTCGTAGATCTCCTTGGGCGGGCCGAACTGCACCAGCCGCCCGCGGTCCAGCACCCCCACATGGGTCGCCATGGTCATCGCCTCGATCTGATCGTGGGTGACGTAGAGCAGGGTCGCGCCGAGGTCGGCCTGGATACGTTTCAGCTCGATCCGCAGGTCCGAGCGCAGCTTGGCGTCGAGCGACGACAGCGGCTCGTCCATCAGGAAAAGCTGCGGCTGGCGCACCAGCGCGCGGCCGATGGACACGCGCTGCATCTCGCCCCCCGACAGCGCGGTGGCCTTGTTGTCGAGCTTGTGGGCGATGTGCAGGACCTCGGCCACCTCGCGGACGCGGGCCGCGATCGCGTCCTTCGGCGTCTTGAGGATGGGCGAGCGCAGGGGGAAGGCCAGGTTGTCGCGCACCGTCATGTGCGGGTAGAGCGAGTACTGCTGGAACACCATCGCCACGTCGCGCTGGGCCGGGGTCAGGTCGTTGACCACGTGCCCGCCGATGGCGATTTCGCCCGCGTCCGGCGTCTCCAGCCCCGAGATCAGGCGCAGGGTGGTGGTCTTGCCCGCGCCGGTCGGCCCCAGCAGCACCACGAAGGCGCCGTCCGGCACGGTCAGCGTCACGTCCTCGATGCCGACGTCGCGGCCGAACCGCTTGGTCACGCCGGTCAGCCGCACCTCAGCCATGGAGCACCCCTTCGTTCAGGTCCGAGCGCAGGGCGCGGCCCGAGGCGCGGTCGAAGAGCGTCACCGTGGCGCCGTTGAAGTCCACGCCGACCAGGTCGCCCACGGCCGCGGGGCGGTCCGAGGGGATGCGCGCCTTGACCTCGCCGTTGGGCGTCTCCAGCGTCACGATCTGGGTGGTGCCCAGATACTCGGTCGCCAGGATCCGGCCGCGATAGGCGCCCTCGTCGGACAGGTGCACATGTTCGGGGCGCACGCCAAAGACCATGTCGCCGTCGAAGGGCTCGCGCATCTCGGGCACGGCAAAGTCCCGGCCCTTGAGCGCCACATGGGTCGCCCCCGCCTCGACGCTGCCCGCAAAGCGCAGGAAGTTCATCGGCGGCGAGCCGATGAACTCGGCCACGAACAGGGTCGCGGGCTTGTCGTAGATGTCTTGCGGCGCGCCGAACTGCTCGATCACGCCGTGGTTCATGACGACGATCTTGTCGCCCATCTGCATCGCTTCCAGCTGGTCGTGGGTGACATAGACCGTGGTCGCCCCCATCCGGTCGTGCAGCGCGCGCAGCTCTTCGGCCATCCGCTCGCGGAACTCAGCGTCGAGCGCGCCCAGCGGCTCGTCCATCATGAAGGCCTTGGGCTCGCGCACGATGGCGCGGCCCAGCGCCACGCGCTGCCGGTCGCCGCCCGACAGGCCGCCCACGGGACGGTCCAGGATGTCCTCGATCCCGAGGATGCGCGCGACCTCGGCCACCTTTTCCTTGACCCGGGCGCGCTTCATCCCCTGGCTGACCAGCGGATACGAGATGTTGCGACGCACGTTCATGTGCGGATAGAGCGCGAACATCTGGAAGACGAAGGCGATGTCGCGCTGGCTGGCGGGCCGCTGCGCCACGTCCTCGCCGTCGATGTAGATCTCGCCGCTGGTGGGCAGCTCCAGCCCCGCGATCATCCTCAGCGTCGTGGTCTTGCCGCAGCCGGACGGCCCCAGCAGCATGAAGAACTCGCCGTCGCGGATGGTGAACGACGACGACTGCACCGCGGTAAAGTCGCCGAAGTCCTTGCGCAGGTTGCGGATTTCGATGTCGGCCATCAGCGGTCCGTCCGCGGTTGGGCGAGGACCACGAGGTTGCCGTCCGGGTCGGTCAGCTGCATGACGGACACCGCATCGCCGGGTTCGACCGCCGCGGTCTCGACGATGGATCCGTCCAGCCGGTCGCGTTCGGCGGCGAGGTCCCCGACGATCAGCGTCAGGGTCCCCCGGCCCGCCTTCTGCGAATCCTCGAACAGTTGCAGGCCCGCGGCAGAGCCGTGGTGCCATTCGGCGAGGCCCTCCATCGGCTCGGCATCCGCGGGGCGGCCGAACAGCGTCTCGAACCACGGACGCGCCCGGGCCAGATCGCGGCAGCACAGCTGCGCATAGATGGCGGTCAGGTCCATGCTCAGTCGCCCTCGGGGAAATGGCTGACGACGATGAAGCCGACGGTGCCGATCAGGATGACGATGAAGCTGTAGGTGTAGAGCCACAGCGCGAAGGGCTGCATCAGCATCACCACGCCGACGCCGATGGTGATCGACGCCGCCATCTCCCACGGGCCGCGGATGAAGATGCGGGACGCAGGGTGCGCGCGGTAGCCCGCGTCGGGCTCGCCGCGGGTGTCCTCGACCACGGGCTTGGGCGTGCCCCGGGCCTCGCGCCGCTCTTGCGCGTCGGTCAGGCTCTCGTCGGGGTCGAAGGGGGACCGGGTCATTTGCGGACGGCTCCGAATGTGATCCCGCGCAGCAGGTGCTTGCGCAGCAGGATGGTGAAGACCATGACCGGGATCAGGAACAGCGTCGCGCCCGCCGCCACCGCCGGCCAGTCCTGTCCGCCCACACCGATGATCGTCGGGATGAAGGGCGGCGCGGTCTGCGCCGTCCCGGAGGTCAGCAGGACCGCGAAGGCGTATTCGTTCCACGCAAAGATCAGGCAGAAGATCGCGGTCGACGCGATGCCGGTCGCCGCCTGGGGCAGCACCACCTTCATGAACGCCTGGAACCGGGTGTAGCCGTCGATCAGCGCCGCCTCCTCGTATTCGCGCGGGATGCCGTCGATGAAGGATTTCATCAGCCAGACGGCCAGCGAGATGTTCACCGCCGTGTAGAGCAGGATCATCCCCAGATGCGTGTCGCTGAGGCCGAGGCTGCGGAACATCAGGAAGATCGGGATCGCGACGGCGATGGGCGGCATCATCCGGGTGGACAGGATGAAGAACATCAGGTCGTCCTTCAGCGGCACCCGGAACCGCGAGAAGGCATAGGCCGCCATGGTGCCGAGGAACACCGCGAGGAACGTCGAGCCGAAGCCGATAATGACCGAGTTCAGGAACCGCTCGCCGTAGCGCGAGGGGCCGACGATGACCATGTCGTACTGGCGCACGATCTCGTCCGCCCAGGTCTGGGGCGGGTTGGCGGCCAGATACTCCTCGGTCTGGCGGGTGCGGGTGGTGAAGAGGTTGACGTAGCCTTCGAGCGTCGGCTCGAACACGATCTTGGGCGGGTAGGAGATGGCGTCGGACGGCGACTTGAACCCGGTGGCGATGATCCAGACCAAGGGCAGGATGGTGATGACCGCGTAGAGGATGACCAGCGTGCCCGCGACCCATTTCTGCCGCGGCGAGGGTTCGGTGATGGAGTAGCTGCTCATGAATGAACCCCTGGACACGTGAGCGCATCAGAGGGTGACGGCCGCACCGCGGGGTGGCCGGAACGGCCGCCCCGGGGGGGCGGTGCGGCCGTCACCCGGGACGCACGCGTCCCGGGTGCGAAAAGGGGAGTCCGGACGCTCATCACCGCTCCTTCACCGCGTTCAGCGCCTTGACGTAGATCGAGGCCAGCCCGAACACCGTCACGAACAGGATGATCGCATAGGCGCTGGCATAGCCCGTCCGCCACTTCTCGAACGCCTCGCGCTTGAGGTTGATCGACGTCAGCTCCGTCACCGACCCCGGCCCCCCGCCGGTCAACTGCACCACCAGGTCGAACATCTTGAAGTTCTCGATCCCCCGGAACAGCACCGCCAGCATCAGGAAGGGCAGGACCATCGGCACCGTGATCGTCCAGAACTGCCGCCACTTGGACGCGCGGTCGATCTCGGCCGCCTCGTAGATGTAGGCGGGGATCGACCTGAGCCCGGCCAGGCAGATCAGCATGACGAAGGGCGTCCACATCCACGTGTCGACGATGACGATGGACCACGGCGCCAGGTTCACCGACCCGATCATCTCGAACGACGAGGCGGGGATGCCGGTAAAGAACTCGACCACGTAATTGAACAGCCCGATCTGCGGCTGGTAGAGGAACGTCCAGAAGTTGCCGACCACCGCCGGGCTCAGCATCATCGGCAGCACGATCACGGTGGTCCAGAACGGGCTGCCGCGGAAGTTCTTGTTGATCAGGTAGGCCAGCGCGAAGCCGATCAGCACCTGGAAGAAGATCGTCCAGAACAGGAAATGCGCCGTCGCCTGCATCGTCAGCCAGATGTCGCTGTCGGTCAGGATGCGCTCGTAGTTGCGCAGCCCCACCCACTCGACCTCGCGGTTCCGGTTGGCGCGGAAATTGGTGAACGACAGCCGGATGGTCCAGATCAGCGGAAAGATGTTCACCGCCAGCAGCAGGAAGATCGTGGGCGCCACGAAGATCCACGCAATCGCCCGGTCGCTCAGCCCGCGGATCTTGCGAGCGGCGGCGGGGGGCGTGGCGCGGGCGGCGCGGGTGGCGAGGCCGTCGGTCATCAGCCGGCCCTCGCCACGAACGCGCGCAGACCCATCGCGCCGTAGCCGCCGCGCAGGTCGTCGTCGCAAGACGCCGTCGGCGCTGTCGGGGGCATGGCTTGGCTGTCGGTCATCTCGAACGGCTCCCGGCGGGAGGGGCGCCCCGGGACAAGGCCCGGGACGTCTGCGGTCGGCTCCGCCCGGGGCCCCGGCTCAGCGGGGCCCCGGATCGGGTCCGGGGCTGCAATCCTGACGGATTACAGCTTGCCTTCGTCCTCGAAGGTCTCGGTCCAGTCCTCGATCAGCTTGTCGAGGGCCTCCTGCGCGGTGCCCTGGTCGGCCACGATGTAGTCGTGGAGCCGCTTTTGCATCGCCAGCAGCAGTTCGGCATAGGCCGGCTCCTGCCAGAAGTCCTGGACCCCGTCCATCGCCGTGAGGAAGTCGCCGGCGAAGGGCGCGCTGTCGGTGAAGCCGTCGCCCTGGAGCACGCTGTTGTGCGCGGAATAGCCGCCCAGCTCCCACCACTTGGCCTGCACCTCGGGCTGCGCGAACCACTTGATGTACTCCAGCGCGGCGTCCTGCTTGTCGGAGTAGCTGACCACGCTGATCCCCTGCCCGCCCAGCGTGGAGGCGGCCACGTTCTGCGGCGGATTGACGAAGAAGTCGATCTTGTCGCCGCCGGTGTTCGGATCGGCATAGAGGCCGGGGAAGAACGCGAACCAGTTCATCGCCATCGCCACCTGGCCCGATTTGAAGGCGTCCAGCGACTGTTCCATGTAGGCGTCGGTATAGCCCGGGGGCGTGCAGCACTGGTAGAGCTCCTTGTAGAACTCCAGCGCCTCGACCGCCTCGGGCGAGTTCACCGCGCCTTCCATGTCATAGCTGCCGGGCTCGTTCTCGTACTTGAAGCCCCAGGCATAGAGCGCGCCGGTGGCGCCCATGGTGATCCCTTCGGACCCCCGCTCGGTGAAGATCGACACGCCATAGCGGGTCTGCCCGTCGATCTCGCGCTCCTGGAAGAACTTGGCGATCTGCATCAGTTCCTGCTGGGACTGCGGCTCGCGCAGCTCCTCGCCCGTCTCCTCCATATAGGCGGCGCGGATCTCTTCGTTCTCGAACCAGTCCTTGCGGTAGAACCAGCCGTTGGCGTCGCCCATCGCCGGCAGGGCGTAGTAGTTGGGCGAGCCCTTGGGCCAGGTCGAATAGGCATAGACGGTCGCCGGGGCGAAGTCGTCCATGCTGATCCCTTCGGA
Source organism: Rhodobacteraceae bacterium CCMM004 (assembly GCA_004005435.1). Taxonomy (GTDB): domain Bacteria; phylum Pseudomonadota; class Alphaproteobacteria; order Rhodobacterales; family Rhodobacteraceae; genus CCMM004. The sequence continues at coordinate 322,233 of RZWH01000001.1, forward strand.
GTCGAAGAAGTCGTTCAGCTTGACGTAGTGCCCGTTCTCGGCGCCGCCGCCGATCCACTGGCTGTCTCCGATCAGCAGATCGCACAGCTTGCCGCCCGAGTTCAGCTCGTTCAGCATCCGGTCGGCAAAGTTGGGCCAGGGCACGAACTCGAAGTTCATGGTGTGGCCCGACTCGGCCTCGAACTCCTTGCTCAGCTCGACCAGCGCGTTGGCCGGATCCCAGGCCGCCCAGCACAGCGTCAGCTCTTCCGCCGCGGCGCCGTGGGCCATTGTCAGCGTGCCGGCCGCCAGCGCGGTCGCCGCCAGATATTTGGTGGGGTTCATCGCACATCCTCCCTGATGCTGCCGGCGCGCTCCCTCACGTGCGGCGCCCGTGCATGTCCGAACCTTAGCGACCCGGCTGCCCCTCGGTAAAGGGGCATTCTGAGGTACGTGCATCATTTCCCCATCCGCCCACGTATGTCGCCGCTCGGTCAGCCACCGTCGCCGGATGTTTCCGGTTCCCCGGCAGGGGGTTGGCCCTGCACCCGCACCCAGGCGCCGCGCCGCCGGGCCGAAGTCACGCAGGCGTCGATGAAGCCCATGCCGGCCATCCCGTCTGCGATGCCGGGATAGGTCACGGCCGGATCGGGGGCACGCCCCTCCCGATGCGCGCGAATCGCCTCCGCCGCTTCGGAGTAGAGCGTGGCAAAGGCCTCCAGATACCCCTCCGGGTGCCCCGGCGGGATCCGCGTGACCCGACCCGCCGCCGCGCCCGTGCCCGGTCCGCCCCGGGTCAGCCGCCGCGCGGGCTCGCCCAGCGGCGAATGCCACAGCGCGTTGGGCGTCTCCTGCGCCCATTCCAGGCCGCCCTTCTCGCCGTAGACCCGCAGGCGCAGCGCGTTCTCGTTGCCCGGCGCGACCTGGCTGCACCACAGCATCCCCCGCGCCCCGCCCGAAAACCGCAGCATCACGTGGGCGTTGTCGTCCAGCCGCCGCCCCGGCACGAAGGTCGCCAGGTCCGCCGCCAGCTCCTCCAGCGTCAAGCCGGTGACGAACAGCGCCAGGTTCAGCGCGTGGGTGCCGATGTCGCCGATGGAGCCGCCGGCCCCCGACCGCTCGGGGTCGGTGCGCCACGCCGCCTGCTTCTGCCCCGTCTCCTCCAGTGCCTCGCTCAGCCAGTCCTGGGGATACTCGACCTGCACCACCCGGATCGCGCCCAGCGCGCCGTCGGCCACCATCTCACGCGCCTGCCGCACCATGGGATAGCCGGTATAGTTGTGGGTCAGGACGAACAGCGCGTCGGCCCGCTCGGCCGCACTCTTCAGCACCCGCGCCTCCTGCATCGTCGCCGTCAGCGGCTTGTCGCAGATCACGTGGATGCCGCGGCGCAGGAACTCCCGCGCCGGGGCAGCGTGCATGTGGTTGGGCGTGACGATGGCCACGGCCTCTACCCCGGCCTTCAACCGCGCCTCGCGCCGCGCCATCTCGCGGAAATCGCCGTAGACCCGGTCCTCCGGCAGCCCCAGTTCGGCCCCCGACGCCCGGCTCTTCTCCTCGGTCGAACTGAAGCATCCCGCCACCAGCTCGAACCGGTCGTCGAGCCGCGCCGCGATCCGGTGCACCGCCCCGATGAAGGCGCCCTGCCCTCCCCCCACCATCCCCAACCGAATCCGTCCGCCCATGATCGTCCTCCCGCGGGGCCAGACCTGCCCCTTCATCTTGGTCCAAATACCCTCTGGGGGGTCCGGGGGGGCGAAGCGCCCCCCGGGTCTCGCCGCCCCGCGCTAGCGGTCCAGCCCCAGCATCGCCCGGTTCGCCGCATCGTCCGCGCCGCCCGCGGCGAAGTCGTCGAACGCCGTCTCGGTCACCCGGATGATGTGGTCGCGGACGAAGGCCGCGCCCTCCCGCGCGCCGTCCTCGGGGTGCTTGAGCGCGCATTCCCACTCGACCACCGCCCAGCCGTCGAAGCCGTGTTGCGACAGCTTGGAGAACACCGCACCGAAGTCGACCTGCCCGTCGCCGGGGCTGCGGAAGCGGCCGGCGCGGTTCACCCAGGACTGATAGCCGCCATAGACGCCCTGCCGCCCGGTGGGGTTCAGCTCGGCGTCCTTGACGTGGAACATGCCGATCCGGTCATGGTAGATGTCGATGTTGTCGAGGTAATCCAGCGCCTGCAGCACATAGTGGCTGGGATCGTAGAGCATCATCGCGCGTGCGTGCCCATCCACCCGGTCGAGGAACATCTCGTAGCTGACGCCGTCGTGCAGGTCCTCGCCGGGGTGGATCTCGTAGCAGACGTTCACCCCCATCTCCTCGGCGTGGTCGAGGATCGGGCGCCAGCGCGCGGCCAGTTCGTCGAACGCCGCCTCCACCAGCCCCGCGGGCCGCTGCGGCCAGGGATAGATGTAGGGCCAGGCCAGCGCGCCCGAGAAGGTCGCGTGCGCCGTGACGCCGAGGTTGCGGCTGGCGGTCAGGGCCATCCGCACCTGATCGACCGCCCAGGCCTGCCGCGCCTTGGGATCGCCCCGCACCTCGGCCGCGGCAAAGCCGTCGAAGGCGGCGTCGTAGGCGGGATGCACTGCCACCAGCTGCCCTTGCAGATGGGTCGACAGCTCGGTGATCTCGACCCCGTTCTCGCCCGCGATCCCCTTGACCTCGTCGCAGTAGTCGCGGCTCTCGGCCGCGCGTCCCAGGTCGAACAGGCGTCCGTCCCAGGAGGGCATCTGCACGCCGACATAGCCGCAGTCCGCCGCCCACTTGCAGATCGACGCGAGGTCGTTGAACGGCGCGGCGTCGCCTGCGTATTGGGCCAGGAACAGCGCCGGCCCCTTGATGGTCTTCATGGTCCCTCCTCCTCCCCCGCCGGTCCCGGCAGGTTTTCCTTGAGCACGATTTCGATGCGGATGGTCTCCTGACTGGCGATCAGCGGCGCGCCGTCGCATTCGGCGCGCAGAACCCGCACGGCCGAGCGCACCAGGTGGCCGACGTTCTGGCTGATGACCACGTCCAGCACCCCTTCCTCCAGCGCGGCGCGGGCGTGGGGGGTCAGCTCGTGCGAGATCACCGTCAGGTCGCCCGCCCGACCCGCCGCGCGCACCGCCCGGGCGACACCGCGCAGGCCCGCGCCCGCGCAGTAGACGCCGACGATGTCGGGATGCGCGGCCAGCGTCCCGGCGATCAGCGCCTCGGCGCGGCGCGGGTCATTGCGCCCTTCCAGCGACGGCAGGGCGCGCAGACCGGTCCGCCCCGCCGCCAGCGCCCGGTCAAAGCCCAGGCGCCGCTCGGCCATGTCGCGGGCGTAGGTCGAGGCGACCAGCACCGCCACCCGCCCCGCCTGCCGCGGCGCGCAGAAGCGGTCCATCAGCTTGCCCGCGGTGCGGCCCGCGGCGACGTTGTCGATGCCGATGAAGTGGTCGCGGTGCGACTGCGGCTGGTCCGTGACCAGCGTGACCACCGCCGTCCCGCGCGCCTTGAGCCGGTCGATGGCGTCGCGGATCATCGGCGTTTCGGTGCCCATCACCGCCACCCCGTCGACCTCGGCCCGCTCCAGCGCGGCCAGCGCCCGGGCCAGCGCCAGCGGGTCGTCCAGCGCCACGTCGCGCACGGTCAGAAGCGCGCGGTCGGTGGTCAACCCGCCCGCCGCCTCGGCGATGGCGGCGCGCAGCATCTCCAGGAACTGGCTGTCGCCCTCGGGCAGGAGAAAGGCAAAGCGGTACTGCCGCTGCCGCGCCAGGTTGGCGGCGTGCAGGTCGCGCACATAGCCCAGCCGCTCGACCGCCGCGCGCACCCGCTGCACCGTCCGGTCGCGCACGCCGGGGCGTTCGTTCAGCACGCGGTCCACGGTGGCCAGGCTCACGCCGGCCTCCTTGGCGATGTCGTGGACGGTGGGCTTTCCCAACGGCGGTCTCCTGCGGCAGGGGCAGGATGGCGCCTTTGAGGTACGTCAATCAAGGCGCTTCTCCGCCGCGTCGCAGCGTCGCCGCCCAGGCCGCCGTCCGCTCCGCGGCCGAAGCCATGTGCGCGTCCAGCGTGTGACCCGAGCGCTTGCGCGGGGCCAGGTCGTGGTCGCCGTCCTCCAGCCAGTGCAGCGTGACCGCCGGGCTCAGCCGGTAGCCCGCCACCTCGTCGCGGCTGCCGAAGGGATCGCGGGTGCCCTGGCAGATCAGGCAGGGCGCCGACAGAGTCTCCAGATGTGCCGTGCGCAGGGTCTCGGGCCGCTTGGGCGGGTGGAAGGGATAGCCGAAACACACCGCCCCGGACGCCACCCCTGTCGCCACGATGTCGTCGGCCACGAGCGTCGCCGCCCGGCCGCCCAGCGACTTGCCGCCGAGGATCAATGGCCGGTCGGGCACCGCGTCCACGGTCGCGCGCAACTCGTCCAAAAGCGCCTCCGCCCGCGGCGGAGGACGGCGCGACCCTTTGCGGCGCGCGGCCATGAAGGTGAACTCGTAGCGGACCACGCGAAACCCCACGACGACCAGCGCCGCGGTCATCTGCGCCATCCAGGGTGCGTCCATCGCCACGCCGGCGCCGTGACCCAAGAGGATCGTCGGCGCCCCGGCAGGCCCGTCGGTCAACAGGGGCGCGGCCGCCATGCGCCGCGCCGCCCGCGTCAGCTCGCCGCGACGGCGCGCTTGGCCATCACGCGGATCAGGTGCGCGCGGTAGTCGGCAGAGGCGTGGATGTCGTTCATCAACCCCTCCTCGCCGATCTCGACCCCGTCGACCGCGCCCTGGGACCAGTCCGAGGACAGCGCCTGCTCCAGACCCTGATGCCGGAACACGCCGTCCTGCCCGGTGCCGGTGACGGCCACCCGCACGCCGCCCCCGGTCTTCGCCACGAGGACGCCGACCATGGGATAGCGCGAGGCCGGGTTGGTCTGCTTGGCATAGCCCGCGCGCTCGGGCCGCGGATAGCGAACGGCGACGATCATCTCGCCCTCCTCCAGCGCCGTGGCGAACAGTCCCTGAAAGTAGTCCTCGGCCGCGATCTCGCGCCGATCGGTGACGACGGTGGCGTTCAGGCCCAGGACGGCCGCGGGATAGTCGGCGGCCACGTCGTTGTTGGCCAGCGACCCGCCCATGGTGCCCAGGTGCCGCACCGCGCTGTCGCCGATGGTCGAGGCCATGTGAGCCAGGACCGGGATCGCCTCCTTCACCTCGGCGCTCTGCGCCACCTCGGCGTGGGTGGTCATGGCCCCGACCCTCACCCCGTCGCCGTCCGCCGAGATCCCGGCGAGGTCGGGGATCCCGCGCAGGTCGATGAGGTCGGAGGGGGCTGCCAGATGCTGCTTCATCGTCGGCAGCAGGGTCTGCCCCCCGGCGAGAAAGCGCGCCTCGGACGCGGACGTAAACGCCGCCTTGGCCTCGTCGACGCTGGTGGCCCTGTGATACTTGACCGGATACATCGTCGCCCCTCCCTATTCCGCCGCCATCGCGGTCTGACGGCCCTTGAGCGCGCGCCAGATCTTCTGCGCGGTCGCGGGCATCTGGATGTCGTTGTCGCCGATGGCGTCGGTGATCGCGTTGATCACCGCCGGCGGCGCGCCGATGGCCCCCGCCTCGCCGCAGCCCTTGATGCCGAGCGGGTTGTTCGGACAGACCGTCGTGTTGTGCTCGATGGTCAGGAACGGCACGTCCTCGGCCCGGGGCATCTGATAGTCCATGTAGCTGCCGGTGATCAGCTGGCCGTCGTCGTCGTAGACCACTCGCTCCAGCATCGCCTGGCCGATGCCCTGGGCGACGCCGCCGTGCACCTGCCCCTCGACGATCATCGGGTTGATGATCGTGCCGAAGTCGTCGGCGGCGGTGAACTGCACCACCTTGCAGTCGCCGGTGTCGGGGTCGATCTCGACCTCGGCGATGTAGCACCCGGCGGGGAAGGTGAAGTTGACGGGGTCGTAGAACGCCCCCTCCTTCAGCCCCGGCTCCATCCCGTCGGGCAAGTTGTGGCCGGTGTAGGCGGCCAGGCCCACCTCGTGCCAGCCCATCTCACGGTCGGTGCCCGCGACCTTGACCACGCCGCCCTCGATGACGATGTCGTCCTCGCTGGCCTCCAGCGTGTGGGCCGCGATCTTCTTCACCTTGGCCTCGACCTTGTCCATCGCCTTGACGATGGCCGACATGCCCACCGCGCCCGAACGCGAGCCGTAGGTGCCCATGCCGAACTGCACCTTGTCGGTGTCGCCGTGGACGATCGACACGTTCTCGATCGGCTGGGAGAAGCGCTCGGCCACGATCTGGGCGAATGTGGTCTCGTGCCCCTGGCCGTGGCTGTGGCTGCCGGTCAGGACCTCGATGGTGCCCACAGGGTTCACCCGCACCTCGGCCGATTCCCACAGGCCCACACCGGCGCCGAGGCTGCCCACCGCCGCCGAGGGCGCGATGCCGCACGCCTCGATGTAGCAGGAGTAGCCCAGGCCGCGCAGCTTGCCCCGGCTCTCGGCCTCGGCGCGGCGCTGAGCGAAGCCTGCGACGTCCGCCGCCGCCTTGGCCTTGTCGAGGTTGCCGGAAAAGTCGCCCGCGTCGTAGGTCATGATGACGGGCGTCTCGTGCGGGAACGTGTCGATGAAGTTCTTGCGCCGGAGCTCGCCCGGGTCGGTGCCCATCTCGCGCGCCGCCGTCTCCATCATCCGCTCGATGAGGAAGCACGCCTCGGGCCGCCCGGCGCCGCGGTAGGCGTCCACCGGCACGGTGTTGGTGTAGACCGCGCGCACGTTGCAGTGGATGTTGGCGATGTCGTACTGGCCCGACAGCAGCGTGGCGTAGAGATACGTGGGCACCGCGGACGAAAACAGCGACATGTAGGCGCCGAAATTGGCGATGGTGTCGACCTTGAAGCCGGTGATCTTGCCGTCCGCGTCAAAGCCCATGCGCGCCGTGGTGATGTGGTCGCGGCCGTGCATGTCGGTCATGAAGGACTCGGCCCGGTCGCCGGTCCACTTGACGCTGCGCCCGGTCTTCATCGACGCCCAGAGGCAGGTGATCTCTTCGGGATAGATGTAGATCTTGGCGCCGAAGCCACCGCCCACATCCGGAGCGATCACCCGCAGCTTGTGCTCGGGCGCGACGTTGTAGAACGCCGACAGGACCAGACGGGCGAGATGGGGGTTCTGGCTGGTGGTGTAGAGGGTGTAGTGGTCCTCGGCCGTGTCGAAGATCGCCACGGCGCTGCGCGGCTCCATCGGGTTGGGGCTGAGGCGCTGGTTGACCACCTTCATCTCGGTGATGTGGTGGGCCCCTTCGAGCGCGGCGTCGGTGGCGGCGGCGTCGCCGATCTCCCAGTCGTAGATCAGGTTGCCCGGCGCGTTGTCGTGGACCTGCGGGGCGCCGTCGGCCAGCGCCTTGTCGGCCTGCACCACCGCCGGCAGCTCCTCGTAGTCGACCTCGACGGCCTCGGCGGCGATGCGGGCCAGCGCCTGGCTCTCGGCGATCACGACCGCCACCGCGTCGCCCACGAACCGCACCCGGTCGGTGGCCAGAGCCGACCACGGCCCCATGTTCATCGGGCTGCCGTCCTTGGAGCTGACGGCCCAGCCGCAGATCAGATTGCCGATGCCGTCGCCGGTCAGCTGGTTGCCGTTCAGCACCGCGATGACGCCCTCCATGCCCTCGGCGGCTGAGGTGTCGATGCCGTTCACCCGGGCGTGGGCGTGGGGGCTGCGGACGAAGGCGGCGTAGGCCTGGTTGTCCACCCGCACGTCGTCGGTATAGCGGCCCTTGCCGGTGATGAACCGCTTGTCTTCCTTGCGCTTGACGCGCGCACCGATGCCGGTGTCGCTCATGGCTGTCTCCTCCCTGACGGACCGCGGACGGCCCCGGCCGCTCACATCTCGGTGGCGGCCTGCTGAATCGATTTGACGATGTTGTGGTAGCCGGTGCAGCGGCAGAGGTTGCCCTCCAGCTCGTGGCGGATCGCCGCCTCGTCGAGCGTCTTGCCCTCGGCCTTGTAGCGCTGGACCATGTCCACGCCCGCCATGATCATCCCCGGCGTGCAGAACCCGCATTGCAGGCCATGGTTGTCGTTGAACGCCTTCTGCATCGGGTGCAGCTCGCCATTGGCCAGCCCCTCGATGGTGGTGATCTCGGTCCCTGCGGCCTGGTGGGCCAGCATCGTGCAGGCCTTCACCACCTTGCCGTCCATGTGCACCGCACAGGCCCCGCATTGCGACGTGTCGCAGCCGACATGGGTGCCGGTCAGGCGCAGGGTCTCGCGCAGAAGCTCGCTCAGCAGCGTTTCGCCGGGGACGTCGCGGGTCACGCGCTTGCCATTCACCGTGAGGGTGAGGTCGGTCATTTGGGTCCTCCCATGGGCGGGTCTGGCGCCCGCATTGGCCCGCGCCGCGGCACGGGTCCGGTCACCGGGCGAGCCTATCCGACGGGGACGGCAAATCAACACCTCTGTTCGCGGCACCGCGGCATCGACGGGCGCCGGAAATCGTCCGATTTCCGGCCGGATTTCGCGCGAAATCCGGCCCGCCCCGGGGCCGCCGGTCAGCCCCGCGGCGCGCGGTCGGAGGACAGGACGTCAGCCACCGCGGCGAGGCTGTCGAGCGAGTGGCAGGGCAGAAACAGATCGCTGTGGTCCAACAGCACGCGGATCCCCCGCGCCTTGGGCGCGAACCCCTCCCACCGCAGGAGCGGGTTCAGCCAGATCAGCCGCCGGCACGACAGGTGCAGCCGTTCGGCCTCGCGCGCCAAGAGGTCGGCGTCGCCGCGCTCCAGCCCGTCGGTGATCAGAAGCACCGTCGCCCCCCGCCCCAGCACCCGCCGCGACCAGTCCTTGTTGAACCGCTCCAGCGCCGCGCCGATCCGGGTCCCGCCCTGCCAATCCTGCGCCTCGCGCCCGACCTCGGCGAGCGCCGCGTCGGGGTCGCGGCCCCGCAAGGCCCGGCTCACGTCGGTCAGGCGGGTGCCGAAGGTGAACCCGTGGACCCGTCCCCAGCCGTCCCCCGGCGCCGTCGCCAGCGCGTGCAGGAACAACAGCAGCATCCGACTGTAGGAGGCCATGGAACCCGAGATGTCGACCAGCGCCACCAGATCGGGGGGCCGCGTCTGCGGACGGCGGCGGACGATCCGCCCGACCTCGCCGCCCCGGCGCAGCGCACCTCGGAGCGTCGCGCGCAGATCGGGCCGCGGGCCTTGGGACGCGGGGCGGCACCGCCGCACCCGCACCGGCGGCACCGGCAGCGCCAGCCGGGAGACCATGCGCGCGGCCGCCGCGGCCTCCTCGGCGCTCATCTGTTCAAAGTCGCGGGCGCGCAGGGTCTCGCCAGAGGACCAGGCCACATGCGCCTCGACCTCCAGCCGCGCGGGGGGGTCGGGCCGCCGCGGCGGCTCGGGCCGGTCGGTCAGCGCCTCGGCCGCGCGCCGCTCGGCGCTCTTGGGCCGCGGCCTCTCGTCGTCGCGGCGCACCGCGGGCGACATCAGGTGGATCATATGCTCCAGGAACTCCGGGTCGCGCCAGAACATCGCAAAGACCTGGTGGTAGAGCTCCAGATGCTCGGGCCGGGTGATCAGCGTCGCCCTGAGCGTGTGGTAGAAGTCGACCTTGCGCGAGAACCCGGCCGCGGCCACCGCCCGCACCGCGTCCTCGACCTGGGCGGTGCCGACGCGAACCCCGGCGCGGCGCAGGGCGCGCGCGAAATGCACCACGTTCTCGGTCAGGCGCCCATCGGTCTGAGGCAAGGGCGCGGCGCGGGTCACGTCATGCTGCCCAGCCGCGCCCGCGCCTCGTCTAGCAGGCGCGCGACCTCCGACCCCCGCACCCGCGCGATGTCGTCTTGATACTTCAGGACCGCGCCCAGGGTGTCGGCGATCACCTCGGGCGACAGCGACACGGTGTCGAGCGCGATGAGACAGCGCGCCCAATCGATGCTTTCGGCCACGCCGGGGCTCTTGAACAGATCGAGGTCGCGCAGGGACTGGACGAAGGCCACCACCTCGGCCGACAGCCGCGCGTCGATCTGCGGCACCCGGGCGCGCAGGATCTCCATCTCGCGGTCGAATGCGGGATAATCCACCCAGTGGTAGAGGCAGCGCCGCTTCAACGCATCGTGCACCTCGCGCGTGCGGTTCGACGTCAGGACCACCACAGGCGGCTCGGGCGCGCGCACCGTCCCGATCTCGGGGATCGTGACCTGGAAGTCGCTCAGCGCCTCCAGCAGAAACGCCTCGAACGGCTCGTCGGTGCGGTCCACCTCGTCAATCAGCAGGACCGGCGGACCCTCGGCATGGGGCTCCATCGCCTGAAGCAATGGGCGGCGGATCAGGTAGCGGTCCGAGAACAGCTCGTCCTGGAGCGCGCCCCGCTCGGCCCCGCCCGCCGCCTCGGCGGTGCGGATCGCGATCATCTGCGCGGCAAAGTTCCACTCGTAGATCGCGCTGGCCGCGTCGAGCCCCTCGTAGCATTGCAGGCGGATCAGCCGGCGGCCCAGCCCCGCGGCCAGCGCCTTGGCGATCTCGGTCTTGCCGGTGCCGGCCTCGCCCTCCAGAAACAGGGGCTTGCCCAGCGCCAGAGACAGATAGGCGACGCAGCCCAGAGCGCGGCCGCAGACATAGTCCTCGGCCGCCAGCATGGCCATGGTGGCGTCGATGTCGTGCGGTCGCTCGGCCACGGCGCCGTCCTCCCCTTCCCGGTCGTCCTGGACCTAGCCCGGCGGCGCGCCGGTGTCCAACCGCGTGGGAGGTGACAACGGGCGCCGATTGCGTCAGCTTCGGCGGAAAACCGGGGAGGAACGCATGAGACGCACCGTGGCCATCGCCGTGGCGCTGTGGGCCGGGCTCACCGCCGCCGCAGGGGCCGAAGACATCCGGGTCGGCACCGGTGGGGTCACCGGCGTCTATTATCCGGTGGGCAGCGGTCTGTGCCGGATGGTCAACCGCACGCGAGGGGATCACGGGCTGCGCTGCTCGGTGGTGGCGACCGAAGGCTCCGTGGCCAACGCCCGCGGGCTGGCCGAGGGCGAGCTGTCGCTGGCCATCGTCCAATCGGACGTCCAGGCGATGGCGGTGTCGGGCGCAGGGGTGTTTCGCGGCGCCGGCGTGCCGCAGCTCCGCGCGCTGTTCTCTCTGCATCCCGAGCCGGTGCATCTGATGGTGCGCGGCGACGCCCGGATTGCCGGGCCCGGGGATCTGGCGGGCAAGCGGGTCAGCCTGGCGCGCGAGGGCTCGGGCAGCCGGGTTATCGCCGAGGTGCTGCTGGCCGCGGCCGGATTGTCGGCCGACGACCTGGCGGTCGCCGCCGAGCTGCTCCCCTCCGAACAGGCCAAGGCGCTCTGCGCCGACACGCTCGACGCCACGGTCTGGACCGCGGGCGTGCCGAACGGCGCCACCGCCGACGCGACCGAGGCGTGCGACGTCCGCATCGTGCCGCTCGACGGGCCGTCAACCGCAGGCCTCCTGGCCGGCAGCTTCCACTACGGCGCGGCGACGATCCCCGGCGGGCTCTATCGCGGCAACCCCGACGACATCGCCACCTGGGGCCCGCGGGCAACCTTGGTGACCACCGACGCGCTGAGCGAGGCGGCGGGATATGCCCTGGTCCGCGCGGTGTTCGAGGCGTTCGAGACGTTCCGCGCGGTGCACCCCGCGCTCGCCGATCTCGACCCCGAGGCGATGGCCACCACCGCGCTGATCGCGCCGATCCATCCAGGCGCCGAGCGCTATTTCCGCGAGCGCGGCTGGCGCTGAGCGCCGCGTCCCGGTCAGAACCGAGCGTTCCAGAGCCGCAGGAGGCGCGATTGCCGGGCGAAGGGCGCGGTCGGTTCGGCCGCGCGGGTCTCGGCCCCGTCGATCACCCGCCGCGCCAGCCACAGCGCGACGAGGGCAAAGACGACGCCGCCCGCTGCCTGCCCGATCAGCACACCGGGCGCTCCGAACAGTGCTGCACCCAGGATCACGGGCGGCACGGTGCCCAACGTGTGCCGCCCCCAGTTGATCCAGGTCGAATGCAGCGGCCGGCCGAGATTGTTGAACGCCGCGTTGGAGACGAAGATCGCGCCGTTGAACCACCAGACCAGGGCGAGCGGCCCGCAGAACAGGTAGATGAGGGTCAGCGTGACGCCCTCGGCCTCGAACAGCGCCGCGATGGGTCCGCGCAGAGCGAAGAGCGCCAGCGCCACGATGCCGACCACCAGCGCGGTGAAGATCAGCGCGTCGCGGTAGGCGCGCCGCACCCGGGCGAAGGACCGGGCGCCGAAGTTCTGTCCGATGATCGGCCCCACCGCGCCAGACAGGGCGAAGACCACGCCGAAGGCCAGGGGCGTCATCCGCCCGACGATGGCCATGCCGGCCACCGCGGCCTCGCCGAACTCGGCCATGGCGCGGGTCACGTAGGCCTGGCCCACCGGCGTTGCGAGCTGGGTCAGGATCGCCGGCGCGGCGATGGTCGCCACCGGGGCGAGATCCTGGGCCAGCCCCTTGGCCTCGGGCCGCGCGAGCCCGTCGTGGTGGCGCAAGAGCGGCAGGAGCGCGGTGGCCGCGATGGCGACCCGCGCCGCGACCGAGGCCAGGGCCGCGCCGGTCAGCTCCAGGTCGAGGCCGAAGATCAGGATCGGATCGAGGACCGCGTTCACCGCCCCGCCGATCAGCGTGGCCGACATCGCCCGCCGCGCATCGCCGTGGGCGCGCAGGATGGCCCCGCCCATCATGCCCACGATCAACAGCGGCAGCGACGGCACGATGATCGCCAGGTAGCCGACGGCGAGGTCCAGGGTCTCCCCTTTGGCCCCCACCGCCCGGGCGATGGGGGCGAGATTGGCCCAGACCAGCGCCGAGAACACCGCGCCGAACCCCACGCCCCAGATCAGCGAATGGGTGGCCCGGCGCCGCGCGGTGTCGGCGTCCCCCGCCCCCAGCGCCCGCGCCACGAGCGCGCCCGCCGCGATCGCCATGCCGATACCGAAGGAGGTGGTGAAGAACAGGATCGCCCCCGCATAGCCCACCGCCGCCGCCAGCTCGGCCTTGCCCAGCATGGAGATGAAGATCATGTCGATGAAGTCGACGGCGAAGATCGCCATCAGCCCCACACTGGCCGTCAGCGACATGACCGACACGTGGCGGAACAGGTTGCCCGTGAGGAATTTCGCCGGTTCGGCCATGGGGATCTCCGCGTCGCCCCAGCCGTAGAGGAAAAACGCCCCTTCGGCGAGAGCAGAGGCACCGCCCCTTTCACCTCCGCCGAGCCAGCCCTGCACGAGCGGGGCGCCCTACGCGGCGGACCGGTTGTCTCAGTTGGGGCGTGCCGGGCGCGGCGCGGCCGTTCTCTCGGGCGGGTGGCGGTGGGCGGCGGGATAGGGCCTGTCCCGCGAGCGATGCCAGCCGCGCCGCCGCCGTCTTGGCAAGCGAGCGGCCCGCGGCGGGCCGATCGTTCCTCCTCCGCTGGCGGCGGTCGGGCGCGGCGATGCGGTCCCCTCCGGCAGACGGCGGCCGGCGCAGCGGACCCGTCCCGTCCGCAGGCGGTGCCAAGCCCCATGGACGGATCGTCTCCGGCGGGTCGCGCCGGGTGCGGCGGACCGGTCCCCTCCGGCGGGGGATCCCAGGCCCGGCGCGGCCGTCCTCTCGGGCGGGCCGAAGCCTGACGCGGCGGGCCAGACCTCTTCGGCCCCCGGGGGGCCAGCCGCCGCGGGCCGCTGTCCTCCAGCGGACGGCACTCGGCGCGCCGGGTCTCGCGGCTCCGGCGGGCGCGGGCCAGCACCGACGGGTCAGACCCCGTCAGACCCAGGCCCGGCCCCGTCGGGATAGGGCGCGCGGATCAGCGCCGCGCGGGTCCGGCGCAGAGTGTCGCGTACCCGCCGGGTGCGCGCCAGCCGCGCCTCAACCTCGGCGATGCGGGCGTCGAGGAACGCGATCCCGTCGAAGTCGGCGCCGTCCGCGGCGCTCAGTTGCCGCATCAGCGTTACCAGGTCGTCGAGGCTCAGCCCCGCCGCCTGCGCCTGGCGGATCCAGGCCAGCGCCTCCAAGGTGTCGGCGCCGTAATTGCGATAGGTGTTGGTGCCCCCCGGTTCGGGCGCCGAGGCGATCAGCCCCCGCCGCTCGTAATAACGGATGGTGTCGCGGCTGAGTCCGCTCTGCCGCGCCAGATCGCCGATGCGCATGGCCGCCCTCCGAAAACCGTTGACTCGACTCGATGGTTCTTCCTACCGTGCCCCAACCCCCGCGACCAGGGGGTGCCGCGGAAAGGGCACGGCGATGGCGGGACGGTGCGAGAGCTGCGGGATGCCGCTGAGCAAGGATCCCGAGGGCGGCGGCCGCGAGGCCGACGGGAGCCGCTCGATCCGCTACTGCTCGCTCTGCTACGACCGCGGCGCGTTCCGCCACCCCGACGCGACGGCCGAGGAGTTCCAGCGCCACTGCATGGAGGCATTGGCAGCCAAGGGGATGCCGCGCGTGATGGCCTGGCTCTTCACGCGCGGGGTGCCGAACCTGCCGCGCTGGACCGCCCCGCCCCACGGCCGAAGCTAGCGCAGGACGCCGCAGAACGCCCCCTCAGCCCCACGCGGCGGCGTCCTTCTGGCCAAGCCGGTGCGGCGATCTCCAAAGGCATCCTGGTCTCGGGGCAAGGTCCTTCGAAGGACCTTGCAAGACCCTTGCAAGGGTCTTGCCCCCGCCAGCGGCGAGGACGGCGCACCGTCCCGGGCGTGGGGCAGGCTGAGCGCGGACCCGGCACCCGGTCGCGGCCGGGCGCCGTCCCAGGTCCGCCCGTCGGGGCGATGCCTCACCTGTCGAGAGCGCGCCCCCGGGTCTGATCCGAGTCCCCCTTGCGGGGATGCGCCCCCCAACTTGCCTTGCAAAACATCCCGGGGGGCCCGGGGGGCTGGTCCCCCGGTCGGTCGCCGCAAGGCGAAACCCTATCCCACAGGCCCGCCCATTCCCCCGCGATCCACGTCCCCCACGTCTTGGGGGGTTTGCGCCGCTCAGCCGGCGTCGATCCCCCGAACGGGGCGTTGCAGGAGCGGCATGAGATCGGCCATCTCTGGCCCCCGGGCGCGGCCCGTCACCGCCAGGCGCAGGGGCATGAAGAGCCCCCGCCCCTTGCGCCCCGTGGCCTCCTTCACCGCCGCCGTCCACGTGCCCCAGGTCTCGGGGCCGTAGGGGTGGGGCGGCAGGAGCGCCAGCGCCTCCGCCACGAAGGCGCGGTCCTCCTCGGGCACCTCCGATGCGCCGCCGTCGCGCATCAGCGCCCACCACTCGGCGATCTCGGCCCGGGTGGCGACGTTGCCCCGCACCGCCGCCCAGAAGCCGGGGCGCAGGTCCTCGGGCACGCCTGCGGCGGCCAGATCGCCCGCCATTGCCTCCACCGGCATCTGCGCCAGGAGCCGCGCCGTCATCGGCCGCAGGTCGTCCACGTCGAACTTCGTCGGTGCCGAGCCGAAGCGCCCCGGCTCGAACCCCGCGATCAGGTCCTCGGGCGCCAGGCGCAGCTCCACCGGATCGGCCGAGCCCAGCCGTGCCATCAGGCTCAGAACAGCCATCGGCTCGATCCCCGCCGCGCGCATGTCGCGCAGCGCCAGGGTGCCCAGGCGCTTCGACAGCGCCTCGCCCTGGGGCCCGGTCAACAGCGAGTGGTGGGCGAACCGCGGGGCCGTGCCGCCCAGCGCCTCGACGATCTGTATCTGGGTGGCGGTGTTGGTGGTGTGGTCGAGCCCCCGCACCACGTCGGTGATCCCCATCTCGACGTCGTCGACCACGCTGGCGAGGGTATAGAGCACCTGGCCGTCGCCGCGGATCAGCACCGGGTCGGACACGCTGGCCGCGTCGATGGACACGGCGCCGAGGATGCCGTCCTGCCATTCGATGCGCCGATGGTCGAGTTTGAACCGCCAGTGCCCGCCCCGTTCGGCGCGCAGGCGGTCGCGGTCGGCGTCGCTCAACTCCAGAGCGGCGCGGTCGTAGACGGGCGGGCGGCCCATGTTCAGCTGCTTCTTGCGCTTGAGGTCCAGCTCGGTGGGCGTCTCGAACGCCTCGTAGAGCCGCCCCTTGGCGCGCAGATCGTCGGCGGCGGCGGCATAGCGGTCGAGCCGGGCCGACTGCCGCTCCTCGCGGTCCCAAGTCAGGCCCAGCCATTCCAGGTCCTCGCGGATGCCGTCGACGTATTCGGGCTTGGACCGCTCGGGGTCGGTGTCGTCGAAGCGCAGGATGAACGTGCCCCCCGCCTTGCGCGCGATCAGCCAGTTGAAGAGCGCCGCGCGCAGGTTGCCGATATGCAGCCAGCCGGTGGGCGACGGGGCGAAGCGGGTGGTGGTCATGGGGCGCGTCTCCTTGGCCGCGCCGCTGTTCCACATGGGCGCGGCGTTGTCCAGGTGCGGGCCCTTGCCCTGGCCCGCAGGCTGGGCTCTATGCGAGGCGAAAGGACCGCCGATGATCGCCCCCGACGCCCAGGAGATCGAAGAGATGGCCCGCGCCGCCATCGCCGCCCTGCCCGAGCCCTATCGGACCGAGGCGGCAAAGGTGGTGCTGCGGGTCGAGGAGTTTGCCACCGACGCGGTTCTGGACGACCTGGAGATGGAGGACGCCTTCGACCTAACGGGCCTCTACGACGGCATCCCGCTGACGCAGAAATCCGTGGCAGATCAACCGCTCGCGCCGGACACGATCTGGCTCTACCGCCGTCCGATCCTGGACGAGTGGGCGGCGCGCGGGGACGTGGCGCTGGGCGATCTGGTGGCCCATGTCTATGTCCACGAACTGGCCCATCACTTCGGCTGGTCCGACGCCGACATCGCCACCATCGACAAGTGGTGGGAGTGAGCGGCGGTCCGGCGCACGCCTTGCCCCGAGACCGGGCCCAGGCCCGGAGCGGTGCTGCGACACCCCTCTGACGACTGAGTGCCCCGCGAGGTCCACCCGCTCCGCCAACCCCCGAGGGCAGCGCCGTCCCGCCGGGGCGCGGTCGAGCGGAGTGGGACGGTCCCGCAAGCCCCGACGTCACAACGGCTGAACCGCCGTCGCCAGAAGCGCCGCCCCGGCGGGGCGGGACGGCGCTGCCCGGCGGTGCCGCCGGGCGGGCCACGGGGGCTGGGCGGGGCGCAACTCGGCTGGGGGATATGAACCGACCCCGCCCTCTCAAAGCGGAGGGCAGCGCCGTCCCGCCGGGGCTCGGTCGGGCGGCGCGGGACGGCGACACAAGCCCCGACGCCGCGGCGGCCGAACCACCTTTGCCAGAAGCGCCGCCCCGGGGGGGCGGGACGGCGCTGCCCGGCGGTGCCCGCCGGGCGGGGCGCGGGGCCCGCGTGGGGCAGACCCCAGCAGTCTTGAGCTTATGGGTTCGGGGGGAAGCGGGGCGCGAACCGCGCCCGCTCCCCGGCCAGGGAACGCTACCCGGGCGGGGCAGCGGCGTGGGCCAGGTGGCCGGTCTTCATCCAGACGTCGGCGCCCTCGGGGCCGGCGGCGGCGGCGAGGGGGCGGCCCTCGGGCAGGCGCATCCAGCCCTGCACCCCCAGCGTCTCGCCGCCTTCGGTCAGCGCTCCCGCGAGAACGAGCAGCTCCGTCCCCCCGGCCCCCGACGAGGTCAGCGCCGCACCGGGCGCCAGCCGGTGGAACGTCACCTCCTCCCGCGGATCGCGGTGCAGCAGCGCGCACGCCACGCCGTCGAGCGGGCGGCCCAGCGCCCCGGCCATGTCCATGCGAACATGGGTGCGGTCGTCGGGATGGAACTGCCACAGCTTGACCAGGATCGTGCAGCCGGGCGCCGACCCCGGCGTATGCGACGAGGTCGGCGGGTTCCGCACATAGGTCCCGGCCGGGTAGTCGCCGTGCTCGTCCTGGAACACGCCCTCCAGCACCACGAACTCCTCACCGCCGCCATGGACATGGGCGGAAAACGCGCGCGCCGGCGCGTAGCGGACGACCGAGGTCGCGCGGGCGACCTCGCCGCCGATGCGATCGAGCATCCGCCGGTCGACCCCGGGCATCGGCGAGGGCGTCCACGGCACCGCGTCGGCATGGACGACGACCCGGCGGGAGAAATCGGCATGGATCTGCATGGCGGCCCTCGGCAGTGTGCGGCGCGCAAGACGTAGGTGGCCGCACCATCGGTGTCAAAGCGCCGCCGCCGCGTCAGTCGCCGCTTGACGCCCCCGGCCAACCCGCCTTTGTTTGCGCAAACCTCCAGTCCCGGACCCCTCCATGCGCGCCCATATCCTGACCATCACGCTGAACCCCACCGTCGACTTCGCCTCGACCACCGAGAAGTTCATTCCCGGAGACAAGCTGCGCTGCACCGAGCCGCATATCGACCCCGGCGGCGGCGGCATCAACGTGGCCCGCGCGATCCGCCTCCTGGGCGGACAGGCCGTGGCCCTGGTCGCCATCGGCGGGTCGACCGGCGCGCAGCTCTTGCAGATGCTGAGCCTCGAAGGCGTCGCCACCGTCGCCTTCCAAGGCCCTGGCGAGACGCGGCAGTCGATTTCGGTGATCGAAACGGCCAGCGGCCAGCAGCTCCGGTTTGTCATGCCCGGGCCCTCGTGGCGCGAGGAGGATGTCGCGCGCGCGCTCGCCTCGGTCGACCAGGCCACCGGGGACGGCACGCTGGTGGTCCTGTCCGGCAGCCAGCCGCCCGGCGTGGCCAAGGATTTTCCCTCGATCCTGGCCCAGCACGTGGTGAGCCGGCAGGCGCGGCTGATCGTCGACACGTCGGGACCGGCGCTGCACCACCTGATCGACGACCCCCATGGGTCGGTCGAGGTGCTGCGCATGGACGCGGTCGAGGGAGAGGAACTGGCCCGCGCGGCCCATCCGCGGGTCGAGGACACCGCCGCCTTTGCCGAGGGGCTGGTGGCCAAGGGGGTCGCGCGCAACGTCATCGTCGCCAGGGGGGCGGACGGATCGGTCCTGTCGAACGCCGAGGGCTCGTGGCACTCGGTCGGAGCGCCGGTGTCGGTCCTCAGCAAGGTCGGCGCGGGCGACAGCTTCGTCGGCGCGCTGACCCTGGCGCTGGCCGAGGACCGCAGCTATCCCGAGGCGCTGCGCTTCGGGGTCGCGGCGGCGTCGAACGCTGTGATGACCGAGGCCACCCGCTTGTGCGACCGCAAGACCACCGACCGGCTGTTGCGCGACTGCACGTTGCGGAAACTGTGAGCCGCCACGCCAAAGGTCCGAGCCGGTAGAGGAAATCGTCGGGCAGTAAGACATTGTCAATCAATCTCCCCCACCCTCGCTCTGCGGACGAGAGGGAGTTTGCGATGATGTTGGACCTGGCGGCTCCGGTCGAGTTCGACAGGCTGAGCCGGGCGATGGACCAGATTCCGCTGCCTGTCTTCGTGGTCCGCCGGATCGGACCCTCGCGCTACGCCCTCGCGCGGCTCAACCGATGCTATGAAACCACCGTCGGGCTGCGCAATGCCGCGGTTGCGAACCGACCGATGGACACGATCCTGCCGGCGCGGATGGCGGCGACGCTGGCGGCCAACTACGATACCTGCCTGGCGCGGCAGGCGCCGTTTTCCTATGAGGAGATGCTGCGGATCGGCGGACGCGAGGCGTGGTGGCGCACCACGCTGACCCCCCTGCCCACGCCCGAGGATGGCGCCGCCCACGTCCTGGGCGTGGCCAGCGACATCACCGCGGACAAGGCGCAGCAGCTCAGCGACACCGCCGAGATCGCCAGGATGAAGGGGCTGTTCGACGACATCCGCGCCTTTGCCGGACTGACCGCGCACGACATGCGCGGCCCGCTGGGCAACCTCGTGGGGCTGATCGACCTGATCCTCGACGACTTCACCGACCACGGCAATGGCAAGAGGCGGCTGATCGAGAAATGCGCCGAGGTCGCCGAGACCGGGCTTGAGGCCATCGACCGCGTGATGGCCCGCGTCACCGCGCTGAACCGCGTGGGTGTCGTGCGCAGCGTCATCGACCTGGGCCACATGTGCCGCGATCTGGCGACGCTGGCCGATCCGGCCGGACGGCTGGAGATCGCGATGCCGGAGGCGCGGGTCGAGAGCGACCACGCCATTGTCCAAACCGCGCTGCGCAACCTCATGGACAACGCCAGCCGGTTCTGCCGCACCCGCATCGCGGTGGAGGTGGCGCAGGCCGACACGCCGGATCGCATCGCCCTGACGGTGTCGGACGACGGGCCCGGCTTTGCGTCGGGGGACGACATCGCGATGCTGACCGCGCCGCGGTTGGAGGATGCGGCGGGGCGCGGGTTCGGCCTCCAGACCGTGGCGGCGCTGCTCACCGCGCGCGACGGCACCATCGAAGTCGCGCCGGAGGGCCGCCTCGGCGGCGCCACGGTCACCATCACCCTGCCCGGCCGGATCCTGGCCCCCACCCCCGACGGCGCCGAACCGCGCCCGCAGCTCGTAGCCCGATAGCCCCGGCCGCGGCGGCGGTCAGCGACACGGGCCGGTCCGGCGCCACGCATCGCCGGGCGGGATCGTCCGACCCACGCGGCCTGCTAGGCCCGGGTCCGCCACGTGCGGCGATGCGGAGCAGCAGCGGCCCGAAGGGTTCGATCGCACCGCGCCGCGGATGAGACGCGGAGACCGGGGCCCGGCCGGGTCCACACAGAGCGCGGACCCCGTCGCGCGACATCCGGCCCGGATGCCGGGGCGGTCGGCCTCTCGCGGTCTCGGCCACGGGTCCGGGCGTGCCCGACCCCTCTCTCCTCCCCGGACCAAGCGGCGGCGCCGCGGTCGTCGCTCGGGCGCGCGTCGGGTCTGTCTCCGGGGGCGGGCGGCGGTGGATCGTCGGGAAACTCGCAGGCGGCAAGGTCTGCGGTGTCCGCCCATGCCCTCCACCGAAGCGCGTTGGACGGGCGGCCGAGGCGCCCCGTCAGGTCGGGTCGCGCCAGCGGTTGACGATGGGATAGCGGCGGTCGAGCCAGAACGCCCGCGGCGTCAGACGGGTGCCCGGAGCAGACTGGAAGCGCTTGTATTCGCTGAGATAGATCAGCCATTCCACGTGTTTCACCGTCTCGCGGTCGTGGCCCATGGCGACCACCTCGGCGACGCTGGCCTCGCGGTCGATGAGCTGCTCCAGGATGACGTCCAGCACTTCGTAGGGCGGCAGGCTGTCGTCGTCGCGCTGGTCTTCGCGCAGTTCGGCCGAGGGCGGCTTGTCGATCACCTGGGGCGGGATCACCTCGCCCGCGGGCCCCATCATCCAGTTGCGGTGCTGGGCGTTGCGCCAGCGGCAGGTCTGGAACACCCGCGTCTTGTAGAGGTCCTTGAGCGGGTTATAGCCGCCCGCCATGTCGCCGTAGATCGTGGCATAGCCCACCGCGACCTCGGACTTGTTGCCGGTGGTCAGCAGCATCTCGCCGAACTTGTTGGAGATCGCCATCAGCGCGACGCCGCGCAGGCGGGACTGGATGTTTTCTTCGGTCAGGCCCGGGTCGGTGCCCTCGAACAGATGCGCCAGCGAGCCCTCGACCGCGTCCACCGGGGCGGCGATCGACACGGTGTCCAGACGGCAGCCCAGCCGCCGTGCCACCTCGGCCGCATCGTCCAGCGACGCCTGGCCGGTGTATTTCGACGGCAGCATCACGCAGCGCACGTTGTCCGGCCCCAAGGCGTCGGCGGCGATGGTGGCGACCAGCGCGCTGTCCACCCCGCCCGACAGGCCCAACAGCACCTGGCCGAACCCGGTCTTGCCGCAGTAGTCGCGCAGGGACTGGACCATGGCGCGATAGTCCTGCTCCCACGGGTCGGGGTGGACGGCCAGTGGCCCGGTCTCGGCCCGCCATCCGCCCGCACCGTCACGGACGAAGTCCACATGCGCGGTGCAGTCGTCGAACACCGGCAGGAGCGCGGCCAGTTCGCCATGGGGGTTCAGCACGAACGATCCGCCGTCGAACACCTGGTCGTCCTGCGCGCCCACCATGTTGAGGTAGACGAGCGGCAGCCCGGTCTCGACCGTGCGGGCCACCATGTGCCCCATGCGCCGGTCGAACTTGCCGCGGTAGTAGGGCGAGCCGTTGGGGACCAGCAGGAACTCGGCCCCGGTCTCGGCCAGGGTCTCGGCCACGTCCTCGTGCCAGGCGTCTTCGCAAATCGGCGTGCCGATGCGGGTGTTGCCGACGCTGTAGGGGCCGCCCAAGGGGCCGCTGTCGTAGAGGCGCACCTCGTCGAACACGGTCTCGTTGGGCAGGTGATGCTTGAGAACCCGGCTGACGACGCGGCCGCGAGTCATGATCCAATAGGCGTTGTAGAGCTTGCCGTCCTCGGCCCACGGCCCGCCGATGCCCATCGTGGGCCCGTCGGCACAGGCCTCGGCCAGGGCGGTCAGGTGGCGCACCGCGTCCTGTTCGAAGGCGGGCTTCATGATCAGGTCCTGGCACTGGTAGCCGGTGACGAACATCTCCGGCAGCGCCACCATGTCGGCGCCGGCCTCCCGCGCCGCCGCCCACGCCGCGCGCGCCAGCGCCGCGTTGCCCTCCAGATCGCCCACCGTCGGGTTCAACTGCGCCAGCGTCAGGCGGAAACGGTCGGACATGGGCACTCCCCTCGGCTTCGGCCCGGACTTAGCAGAACTCCGCCCGATGGGAAGCGGCGCCGGGGCAAAAACCGTTGCGGGCCTCGGGGGCGCCCGGTAGGTTTGGCCCAAATTCGAAGGCAAAAACCGTCCTGCATGGGCGGATTGGGGGCACATCGTGCAACACAAGCGGGCCAATCGCCTGACGATCCTGGTGGCGGCCGGTCTGGGCGCCGCGGCGATGGGCGGCCCCGCGGCCGCCCAGGACGAGGGCGAGATCGTCACCAAGCAATACGAGGACGGCGGCGTCTACGAGGGCACCTTCAAGGACGGCAAGCAGCACGGGACCGGCACCTACCGCCTACCCAACGGCTATGAATACACGGGCGAATGGGTCGACGGAGAGATCCGCGGCCAGGGCACCGCGCGGTTCCCCAACGGCTCGGTCTACGTGGGCCAGTTCGCGGCCGGCAAGCCCGAGGGCCAGGGCAAGATCACCTTCGCCGACGGCGGCACGTATGAGGGCGACTGGGTCGACGGCCGGATCGAGGGCCAGGGCGTGGCCGTCTACGCCAACGGCACCCGCTACGAGGGCAGCTTTCGCAACGCCCAGCACCACGGGCTGGGCCGGATGGAGAGCCCCAACGGTTATGTCTACGACGGCCAGTGGGTCGACGGCGTCAAGGAGGGACAGGGGACCATCACCTATCCCGACGGCGCGATCTACGAGGGCACCATGGTGGCCGGCGCGCGCGAGGGGACCGGGCGGTTGGAGATGCCCGACGGGCTGGTCTACGAGGGCGATTGGGCGAACGGGCAGATCACCGGCACCGGCGTCCTGACCCAGCCCAACGGCGACGTCTACGAGGGCGCGCTGGTCAACGGCGAGCGGCAGGGGACGGGCAAGGTCACCTACGCCAACGGCGACGTCTACGAGGGGGCGTTCCGCGCCGACAAGCGCGAGGGGCAAGGCACCTTCACCGGCGCCGACGGCTACGCCTATGTGGGCGAGTGGGTCGCGGGCCGGATCGAGGGCCAGGGCCGCGTCACCTATCCCGACGGCGCCGTCTACGAGGGCACCTTCCGCGACGACCTGGCGGACGGGACGGGCAAGATCGTCTATCCCGACGGCAACACCTACGAGGGCGACTGGGCCGCCGGGGTGATCGAGGGCCAGGGCGTGGCGACCTATGCCAACGGCATGGTCTACGAGGGCGGGTTCCGCAACGCAAAGAACCACGGCCAGGGGACCATGACCCACCCCGACGGCTATACCTACGAAGGCGCCTGGCAGGACGGCAAGCGCCATGGCGAGGGCAAGGCGACCTATCCCGACGGCTCGGTCTACGAGGGCGGCTTCGTCGAGGGCCTGCGCGAGGGCACGGGGACGATCGTGATGGCCGACGGCTTCCGCTACGAAGGCGAGTGGAAGGGTGGCGAGATCGAGGGCCAGGGCGTGGCGACCTATGCCAACGGCGACGTGTACGAGGGGTCCTTCGTCGCGGGCAAGCGCGAGGGCCAGGGCACCATCCGCTATGCCTCGGGCGAGGTGGAATCGGGCACCTGGGAGGGCGGTGCGCTCACCGACCCCGCGCCCGTCTCGGAATAAAGCGGCGGCAAGGATTTTGCAAAATCCTTGCCCAAGCGCCTTGCAAGGCGCTTGCCCGCCAGTGTCCTGGCGGGATCGCGGGACGGCGGCGTGCGCCTTCGGCGAGGATATTTCGAAAGGAAAGTCGGGGCCGTGTCGCGCGTCGTCAAACCCGCGCGCCTTGGGCCATGCGGTTGAGGAAGGTCTCGGCCTCGGCGAGGACCGTGGCGCGGCGCTCTTCGTCCATCCGGTCCCAGGTGCGGTACATGTTGGCCATCCTCGGGTTGCCCTGGAACCTCTCGCGGTGGCGGTCGAGGAAGTGCCAGTAGAGCAGGTTGAAGGGGCAGGCGCCCTGCCCCGTCTTGGTTTTCACGTCGTAGGCGCAGCCGCTGCAGTAGTTCGACATCCGCGCGATGTAGTTGCCGGACGAGACGTAGGGTTTCGACCCGACGATGCCGCCGTCGGCGTATTGGCTCATGCCGATGACGTTCGGCGCCTCGACCCACTCGTAGGCGTCGGCGTAGACCGCGAGATACCATTGGTGCACGTCGGCCGGGTCGATCCCGGCGATCAGGGCGAAGTTGCCGGTGATCATCAGCCGCTGGATATGGTGGGCATAGGCCTCGTCCCGGGTCTGGGCCACGGTCTCGGCGATGCAGCGCATGTCGGTCTCGGCGCCCCAGTACATCGGCGGCAGGGCGCGGCCGTGGCCCAGGACGTTGCGCGACGTGTAGTCGGGGCCCTCGATGAAGTAGATCCCGCGCATGTACTCGCGCCAGCCGAGGATCTGGCGGATATAGCCCTCGGCGGCGTTGAGCGGCACGTCGCCCGCGCGCCAGGCGTCCTCGACCGCGCGGCAGACCTCCATCGGCCCTAAAAGCCCTGCGTTCATGTAGAGCGACAGGACCGAGTGCCAGAGAAACGGCTGGCCGCGCAGCATCGCGTCCTGGTAGTCGCCGAAGCGCGGCAGGGCGGTGGCGACGAAATGCGCCAGCGCGCGGCGTGCCTGGCCCCGGTCGGTGGCGAACCAGAACGGCCGCAGGGTGCCGAAGTTGTCGGCAAAGCGGGCCTCGACCAGGTTCAGCACCTCGTCCACCACCTCGTCCGGGGTGAAGTGCATGGGCGCCGCCGGATCGGCCTCACCCGGCGGCGGCTTGCGGTTGTCGGCGTCGTAGTTCCAGCGCCCCCCCGCCGGCGCGCCCTCGTCCATCAAGAGGCCCGTCTTGCGCCGCATCTCGCGATAGAACCACTCCATCCGCAGCTCCTTGCGCCCCTCGGCCCAGCGCGCGAACTCGGACTGGGAACAGAGGAACCGGTCGTCGGGCAACAGGCGCACCGTGAGCGGCAGGTCGTTCAAGAGACCGATCAGCTGCCACTCGCCCGGCTCGGTCGCCAGAACCTCGGTCGCGCCGTGACGGTCGGCGGCGCGCAGGATCTCACCGGGGATGGAGCCGGTGTTGTGCGGATCGTCGAGGGCGACATAGTCGACGCGCCGGCCCGCTTCGCGCAGCGCGGCGGCGAACTTGCGCATCGCGGCGAAGAGGAAGGCGATCTTCTTGGGGTGGTGGGGGACGTAGGCCGCTTCGTCCGCGACCTCGGCCATGAGAATCACGTCGTCAGGCCCGGCGGCGCGCAGGGCGGCGGCGCCCTCGGTCAGTTGATCGCCGAGGATCAGGACCAGGCGTGTCACCAGGGGACCTCGCGGCCGTCGTAGTCCCAGAACCCGCCGGAGCGGCCGGGGTCGAGCCCGTCGAGCACCGCCAGCAGACGCCGCGCGCTGTCGCCGGGGGCCAGTTTCTCGCGTCCGCCATAGGCGGCGGTGAAGGGGGTGTCGACGGTGCCGGGGTGCAGGCAGGCCAGCACCGCCCGGGGGTGGCTGCGCGCGACCTCGATCGCGGCGCCATGGTAGAGCGCGTTCAGCGCCGCCTTGGACGCCCGGTAGGAGTACCAGCCGCCCAGGCGGTTGTCGCCGATCGAGCCCACGCGCGCCGACACCGCCGCCACCACCGACCGGCGGTCCTTGGGCAAAAGGCGCAGGCCATGTTTCAGCACCAGCATCGGACCGGAGGCGTTCAGCCGGACCTGCGCCGTCAGCTCGTCGGCGGCAAAGGCGCCGAGCGTCTTTTCCGGCCCACTGCCCGTGGAGGTGAGCGCGCCGGTGGCGACGAAGATCAGGTCGACGGGCGGATCGAGCGCGCCCAGGGCCCGCGCCACCGACGCCTCGTCGGTGACGTCGAGCCCATCCCGTCGCGACAGCCCGATCACCTCGGCGCCGCGGCACGCCAGAGTCTCGGCCACCGCGCCGCCGATCCCACCGGTCGCTCCGATCACCACCGCGCGCTCCATCCCTCACTCCGTCCAGTTCCGGCGCCCCGCGATCTAGGGCGTGCCGCCGCGGCGGCGAGCCTGGAGCGAGACCGACGGATGTAAAAAACAGACTTTTCATTCGGTCGCATTCAGGTAGTCTTTCGCGTCATGACCGCGCCGATACATATCGACTCTCCGGCCCTGCGCGGCCTGCTGCTGCTTAGTCTGACCTGAGCGCGCTTCGGCGCGGCCGCTCAGGGTGGGACAGCGCCGAACAGACGAAACCAGCAGACAGACGGTTCCCATGACCCAAGAGACCCAAGCGCGCGACCGCGTGCTCATTTTCGACACCACCTTGCGCGACGGCGAGCAGTCGCCGGGCGCGACCATGACCCATTCGGAAAAGCTGGAGATCGCCCAGCTCCTCGACGAGATGGGCGTGGACATCATCGAGGCGGGCTTTCCCATCGCCTCCGAAGGCGATTTCGCCGCCGTGTCCGAGATCGCCAAACGCGCCGACGACGCGGTGATCGCAGGCCTCGCCCGCGCCAACCTCAAAGACATCGACCGGTGCTGGGAGGCGGTGAAGCATGCCCGGCGTCCGCGCATCCACACCTTTATCGGCACCTCGCCCCTGCACCGGGCGATCCCCAACCTGTCCCGCGAGGAGATGGCCGAGCGGATCCACGACTGCGTCACCCACGCGCGCAACCTCTGCGACGACGTGCAGTGGTCGTCGATGGACGCGACCCGAACCGAGTGGGATTTCCTCAAGCAAACGGTGGAGATCGCGATTCGCGCCGGGGCAACCACGATCAACATCCCCGATACGGTCGGCTATACCGCGCCGGTCGAATCGGCGGACTTGATCCGGCGGCTGATCGCCGAGGTCGAGGGGGCCGAAGACGTCGTCTTCGCCACGCACTGCCATAACGATCTGGGCATGGCGACGGCCAACAGCCTGGCGGCGGTCGCCGGCGGCGCCAGGCAAATCGAGTGCACAATCAATGGTTTGGGAGAGCGTGCGGGCAACACTGCATTGGAGGAGGTGGTGATGGCGCTGAAGGTGCGGGGCGACATCATGCCCTGGACCACCGGCGTCGACAGCCGCAAGCTGATGCACATCTCGCACCGGGTCGCGACGGTCTCGGGATTTCCGGTCCAGTTCAACAAGGCGATCGTGGGCAAGAACGCCTTTGCCCACGAATCGGGGATCCACCAGGATGGGATGCTCAAGAACGCCGCAACGTTCGAGATCATGCGCCCCGAGGATGTCGGGCTCAAGGCCACGAGCCTGGTGATGGGCAAGCATTCGGGGCGCGCGGCGCTCCGGGCCAAGCTCAAGGATCTGGGCTACGAGGTGGCGGACAACCAACTCGGCGACCTCTTTGTGCGGTTCAAGGCGCTGGCCGACCGCAAGAAGGAGGTCTACGACGAGGACATCGAGGCGCTGGTGCGCGACCAGGGCGCGGCGGACGAGGCCATCCGGCTCAAGTTCCTGCGGGTGATCTGCGGCACCGAGGCGCCACAATCGGCGGACATGACGCTGACCATCGACGGCGTGGACCACCAGGTGACGACCCAGGGCGATGGGCCCGTCGACGCGGCGTTCAACGCGGTCAAGGCGCTGGTGCCGCACAAGGCGCGGCTGCAGCTCTACCAGGTCCACGCGGTGACCGAGGGCACCGACGCGCAGGCCACGGTGACCGTCCGCATGGCCGAGGAGGGGCGGATCGTGACCGGGCAATCGGCCGATACCGACACCGTCGTCGCCTCGGCCAAGGCCTATATCTCGGCGCTCAACCGGCTGATGGTCAAGCGCCGGACCACGGCCGAAGGCTCGGACATCAAAACGGTGAGCTACAAGGACGCAGGCTGAGTCACCCGGGCGGGAGGGCGCTTTGGCCCCCTCCCGCCAACCTGAAGACAACTATTTTCGCCCCGTGACGCGCCGTCGCGGACTTACACAAATCGAACAATCCTAAGCGTTTTGGCAGAGATAATCTGGCTGGTTTTGTGCGTCTCATGCATTCGGTCGTTTTCGGACCCGGCGCGCGCCGCGCCCCTCGGCGCTGCCTCGCCGACGCGAACGGCGCACGCCCCTTTTGTCCGCAGGGCGCGCTGTCTATAAGGCCTCGCGTTTGCACCCGGTGGCGCGATGGCGGCCATCCGCGGATCCGGGGGACGAGGGGACATCCATGAGCAGTCTGACGGGCATCTTTTCATCCGACATGGCCATCGACCTGGGAACGGCGAACACGCTGGTCTACGTCAAGGGGCGCGGCATCATCCTGAACGAGCCCTCGGTCGTCGCCTACCACGTCAAGGACGGGCGCAAGCAGGTGCTGGCCGTCGGCGAGGATGCCAAGCTGATGCTGGGCCGCACGCCCGGCAGCATCATGGCGATCCGCCCCATGCGCGAGGGCGTCATCGCCGATTTCGACGTCGCCGAGGAGATGATCAAGCACTTCATCCGCAAGGTGCACAAGCGCACGACCTTCTCCAAGCCCAAGATCATCGTCTGCGTGCCCCACGGCGCCACCCCGGTCGAAAAACGCGCGATCCGTCAGTCGGTGCTGTCGGCCGGCGCCCGCCGCGCCGGTCTCATCGCCGAGCCCATCGCCGCAGCGATCGGTGCCGGGATGCCGATCACCGACCCCACCGGCAACATGGTCGTGGACGTGGGCGGCGGCACCACCGAGGTCGCGGTCCTGTCCCTGGGCGACATTGTCTATGCCCGCTCGGTCCGGGTCGGCGGCGACCGCATGGACGAGGCCATCGTCAGCTATCTGCGCCGCCAGCAGAACCTCCTGATCGGCGAATCGACGGCGGAGCGGATCAAGACCACCATCGGCACCAGCCGGATGCCCGACGACGGCCGCGGCGCCGCACTGCAAATCCGGGGCCGCGACCTGTTGAATGGCGTGCCCAAGGAGACAGAGATCAACCAGGCCCAGGTGGCCGAGGCCCTGGCCGAGCCGGTGCAGGCGATCTGCGAGGCGGTGATGATCGCGCTGGAGGCCACGCCGCCCGACCTGGCCGCCGACATCGTCGACCGCGGCGTCATGCTGACCGGGGGCGGCGCGCTCTTGGGCGATCTCGATCTGGCGCTACGTGAACAGACGGGCCTTGCCATCTCGGTCGCCGACGAGTCGCTGAATTGTGTGGCGCTCGGCACTGGCAAGGCCCTGGAATACGAAAAACAGCTCAGGCACGTTATCGACTACGAAAGCTGACGGAGGACCATGGCGGTCGAGCGCGGCACCAGCGACAGCTACACCCGCCCGGTCAGGCGCATCCTGATCGGCACGCTGGTTCTGTGCCTCCTGGCGATCTTTCTGTTCTGGCGCATCGACAGCCCCCGGGCCGAGCGGGTGCGCGCGCAGATCGTCGACCGGGTCGTGCCCTCCTTCGACTGGATGCTGGTGCCGGTGACGCGGGTGGTCGGCATGGTCGAGAATTTCCAGTCTTACAGCCGCATCTACGAGCAGAACCAGGAGTTGCGCCGCGAGCTGCAACAGATGAAGGCGTGGAAGGAGGCCGCGCTGCAATTGGAACAGGAGAATGCCAAGCTTCTGGACCTCAACAAGGTGCGGCTGGATCCGGCGCTGACCTTCGTCACCGGGGTCGTGCTGGCCGATTCGGGCTCGCCCTTTCGGCAGTCGGTGCTGCTGAACGTGGGCGCGCGCGACGGCATCCGCGACGGCTGGGCCACCACCGACGGGCTGGGCCTGGTGGGGCGGGTCTCGGGCGTCGGGCAGAACTCATCTCGGGTGATCCTGCTGACCGACACCAACAGCCGCATTCCGGTGATGGTGCAGCCCTCGGGCCAGCGCGCGATCCTCGCGGGCGACAACACCGCGCTGCCGCCGCTAGACTTCGTCGAGGCGCCCGAGGCGGTGCGGCCCGGCGACCGGGTGGTCAGTTCGGGCGACGGCGGGGTGTTCCCGGCAGGCCTGCTGGTGGGTCAGGTGGCGCAGGGGCCGGGGGGGCTCCTCCGCGTGCGGCTCGCGGCGGACTATGAACGGTTGGAGTTCCTGCGGGTGCTGCGCAGCCACCCGGGCGAGGGCATCGGCGACCCCGGCGCCCTGGTCGCCCCCGCCGTGCCCCCCGGCCCGCCGGAGCCGGCGGTCGAAGAGACGCCGGCCAGCGCGGAGGCGGCCGATGGCTGATCCCGTCACCTCGGCCAACTGGGTCTATCGCGGGCTCTTTGCGGCGTCGGCGCTGGCCGTGATCTTTGTTCAGATTCTGCCGTTCCGCATCGGCGATCCCAGCGTGCCGGGCCCCGACCTCCTCCCGCTTCTGGCCTTTGCGTGGGTGCTCAGGCGGCCCGACTACGTGCCGGTGTGGCTGGTGGCGCTGACCATGCTGTTTGCCGATCTGATGCTGATGCGGCCGCCCGGCCTGTGGTCGGCGCTGGTGGTCCTGGGGGTCGAGTTCCTGCGCTCTCGCGTGGGCCTGTCGCGGGGCCTGCCCGTCCTCGTGGAGTGGGCGATGGTGGCGCTGGTGCTGGCGGGCATCACCGCGCTCCACGCCGTCATCCTGGCGGTGGTGATGGTCGAACAGCCGACAGTGGCCCAGACCGCGCTGCACGCGCTGACCACCATCGTCGCCTACCCGGCCGTCGTGCTGTTGAGCGCGGCGATCTACGGGGTGCGCAAGACGGCGCCGGGCGAGGTCGATGCGCTGGGGCACCGACTGTGAAGCGGTCGCCGCGCGATACCGAGCTGTCCGCCCGCCGGATCAACCGCCGGTCGCTGGTGCTGGGCGGGCTGCAATTGGGCTTCGCCGGCGTGCTAGGCCTCAGAATGCGGCAGATGCAGGTCGACCAGGCCGACGCATTCCGCCTGTTGGCCGAGGAGAACCGCATCAACATGCGGCTTCTGGCGCCGGCCCGCGGCCTGATCTTCGACCGCAACGGCATCCCGCTCGCCGAGAATGCCCAGAACTATCGGGTGGTGATCGTGCGCGAGGACGCGGGCGACGTGGACGAGGTGATCGCCCGGCTACGGCGCCTGATCTATCTCGACGAAGGCGAACTGGAGCGGGCCCTGCGCGAGATGGAGCGCCGCTCGCCCTTCGTCCCCATCACCCTGACCGACCAGCGCAGTTGGGAGGACATCGCAACCGTCGCGGTGAATGCGCCCGCCCTGCCCGGCATCACCCCGGACGTCGGGCTGACCCGCAACTACCCGCTCGACAGCGACTACGCCCATGTGGTGGGCTATGTCGGGCCGGTCAGCGACTTCGACCTCAGCCGGATCGAGGATCCCGATCCCCTGCTCCAGATCCCGAAGTTCCAGATCGGCAAAACCGGGGTGGAGGCCAAATACGAACGCGACCTGCGGGGCAAGGCGGGCGCCAAGCGGATCGAGGTGAACGCCGCAGGCCGCGTCATGCGCGAGTTGGGCCGCGACGAGGGCATCCCAGGCCACGACCTGCAACTGACTGTCGAGAGCCGACTCCAGAACTTTGTCGAGGCGCGGCTGGCGCTGGGCAACTCGGCCAGCGCAGTGGTGATGGACCCCCGCAACGGCGATCTGCTGGCGGTGGGCAGCGCGCCGACCTTCGATCCCAACAAGTTCGTGCGCGGCATTTCCGTCGCCGACTATGGCGAGCTGACCGAGAACAAGTATCGTCCGCTGTCCAACAAGGCGGTGCAGGGCGCCTATCCCCCCGGCTCGACCTTCAAGATGCTGGTGGCCCTCGCGGCGCTGCACTACGACGAGATCGGGCCGGACGAGACGGTCTATTGCCCCGGCCACATGGAGCTGGGCAATCGCCGGTTCCACTGCTGGAAACGCGGCGGCCACGGCTGGGTCAACCTCGACAAGAGCCTGCAACAGTCCTGCGACGTCTACTACTACGACCTGGCCCAGAGGGTGGGGATCGACCGCATCGCCGAGGTGGCGCGCCACTTCGGCATGGGCGAACGGTTCGACCTGCCGATGTCGGCGGTGACGGCCGGGATCATGCCGGACAAGGCGTGGAAGACCGCGCGCTATGACCGGGACTGGCGGATCGGCGACAGCCTGAACGCTTCGATCGGACAAGGCTACGTCCTGTCCTCGCCCCTGCAACTGGCGGTGATGACGGCACGGCTGGCCGCCGGCACCGGGATCATGCCGCGGCTGGTCAAATCGGTGAACGGGGTCGAGGCGCCGATCCTCGGGACCGACAAGCTGCCCTTCAACGAAAACCACCTCCGCCTGGTGCGAAAGGGGATGTATTCGGTCACCAACACCCGCCGCGGCACCGCCTTCGGCAGCCGTCTGGTGGGCGACATCCGCTGCGCGGGCAAGACCGGCACCAGCCAGGTGCGCAACATCACCGCCGCCGAGCGCGCCCGCGGCGTCGTCTCGAACGCCGACCTGCCATGGGAGCGGCGGGACCACGCGCTCTACGTCTCCTACGCGCCCTACGACGCGCCGCGGGTGGCCGTGTCGGTGGTGGTCGAGCATGGCGGCGGCGGCTCGTCCGCGGCCGCCCCGGTGGCGCGCGACATCCTGCTCTTTGCGCTCCACGGCAAGATGCCGCCGCTGGAGAGCTATCCCGAAAGCCAGAGGTCCAAGATCAAGCAGCTTCAGTCGGCCCTACGCCTGCGCCAGGATTTCCGCCCCAGCGACCGCAAGACCCAGGCCTGAGGCGCGATGAGTTATCTCGAATACAACGTCAAGACCGTGCCCACCGGGCCGGCCAAGATCCTGCACATGAACTGGCCGCTGGTGGTGCTGCTGATCGCGGTGGCCTCGGTGGGGTTCCTGATGCTCTATTCGGTGGCGGGCGGCGATCTGAGCCGGTGGGCAGAACCGCAGATGAAGCGGTTTGCCATAGGTCTCGTCATCATGTTCGTGGTCGCCATGGTGCCCATCTGGTTCTGGCGCAACATGGCCGGGATCGCCTTCGGCGGCTCCCTGGTCCTTCTGGTCGCGGTCGAGGTGGTGGGCACCACCGGCATGGGCGCGCAACGCTGGATCGACCTCGGCTTCATGCGGCTGCAACCGTCCGAACTGACCAAGATCACGCTCGTGATGATCCTCGCCGCCTACTACGACTGGCTCGACGTGCGAAAGGTCTCGCGGCCCCTGTGGGTGCTGATCCCCCTGGTGCTGATCCTGGTGCCGACGATGCTGGTCCTGGCCCAGCCGGATCTGGGCACCGCGATCCTGCTCGTGGCGGGGGGCGGCATCGTGATGTTCCTGGCGGGCGTGTCGTGGTGGTATTTCGTCGCCGTGATCGGCGCGGGGGTGGGCCTGGTCAGTGCCGTCTTCACCTCGCGGGGCACGTCCTGGCAACTCCTCAAGGACTACCAGTATCGGCGGATCGACACCTTCCTCGACCCCTCGTCGGACCCGTTGGGCGCGGGCTATCACATCACCCAGTCCAAGATCGCCCTGGGCTCGGGCGGCTGGACCGGCCGCGGGTTCATGCAAGGCACCCAGAGCCGGCTGAACTTCCTGCCGGAAAAGCAGACCGACTTCATCTTCACCACCCTGGCCGAAGAGTTCGGATTCCTGGGGGCGTTCTCCCTTCTCGTCCTCTACGCCCTCATCATCTTCTTCTGCGTGGTGTCGGCCATGACCAACAAGGACCGGTTCGGTGCGCTCCTGACCCTGGGCGTCGCGGCCACGTTCTTTCTGTTCTTCGCGGTAAACATGTCGATGGTGATGGGGCTGGCGCCGGTGGTGGGCGTGCCGCTGCCTCTGGTCAGCTACGGCGGCTCGGCGATGCTGGTGCTGATGGGCGCCTTCGGCCTGGCGCAGTCGGCCCATGTCCACAGGCCACGGACGCGATGATCAAAGTGCTCTTCGCAGGCGGCCCCACCCGGTGGGAGGACTACCGCGCGCCCCTCGCCGCCGCACTGGCCGAAGCGGGGGTCGCCGCCGATCTCCGCACCGACCATCCGCCCGAGGCGGTGGACTACATCGTCTACGCGCCGAACGGGCCGGTGTCGGACTTCACCCCCTTCGTGCGGGCCAAGGCGGTGCTGAACCTCTGGGCCGGGGTCGAGGACGTGGTGGGCAACCCGACCCTGACCCAGCCGCTCTGCCGGATGGTCGACGTCGGCCTGACAGAGGGGATGGTGGAATACGTGGTGGGCCACGTCCTGCGCCATCACCTGGGCCTCGACGCGCACATCCTCCGCCAGGACGGCACCTGGCGGCCCTCGGCGCCGCCGCTCGCCCGCGACCGACGGGTGGGCGTCCTGGGGCTGGGCGCGCTGGGCGCCGCCTGCGCCCGGGCCCTGGCCGGGCTGAACTTCGACGTGGCGGGATGGAGCCGATCCGAAAAGTCCCTCCCCGGGATCGCCTGCCATGCCGGCGACGGCGGACTCGGCCGGGTCCTCGCCCGGTCCGAGATCGTGGTGACGTTGCTGCCGCTGACCCCCGAGACCGAGGGCCTCCTGAACGCCGACCGGCTGGCGCGGCTGCCCGAGGGCGCGGTGATCGTGAACCCCGGCCGCGGCCCGCTGATCGACGACGAGGCCCTCCTCGCCGCGCTCGACGCCGGGCGGATCGGCCACGCCACGCTCGACGTCTTTCGGGAGGAACCGCTGCCGCCGGAGCATCCGTTTTGGCCGCATCCGCGAGTCACGGTCACGCCGCACATCGCGTCCGAGACCCGTCCCGCGACTGCCGCCCGTGCCATCGCCGAGAACATCCGGCGCGGCGAAGAGGGCGCCCCCTTCCTCCACCTGGTCGACCGCGACACGGGCTACTGAGGGCGCCGGACTTTGCGCAAAGTCCGGCCGGACCCTGCGCAGGGTCCGGGTCCGCTCAACTGCCGGTGACGGTCAGACCCAGCATCCGCCACGACTGCATCCCGCCGCGGTAATAGCGGATACGCTCGGCGGGATAGCCGGCCGCGATCATCTGGCGGATCGCCGTGGGCGACTGTCCGCACCAGAGCCCGTTGCAGAACAGCACGACCTGGGCCGCGTCCGTGCAGTCCCACCCGTCGAAGTCCGGCTCGCAGCCCAGCTCGCCCAGCCGGTCGGTCATCCGGTCCCAGGGCATGTTGACCGCCCCCGGGATCGTGCCGCCCTCGAACCAGTCGGAGGTGCGGCTGTCGACGACCGTCACGTCGGGGTCCGCCAGCGCGTCGAGCAGCTCCAACTCGCCGATGGTTTCGACCCCGTCCGCCGGCGCCATCGGCTGGATGCAGAACGGCGGGCACGCGCGGGAGGTCCGCGCCCACTCGCCCTCCAGCATCGCGTCCGGGTTCGGGTCGCGCGCGATCTCCACCGGGCCGTCCGGGGTCTCGACGGTCACGCTCAGGCGGTCGGCGTCGATCCCCACCGGGTCGGCGGCCAGGGCCGGGGCGGCGATCAGCGCCGCGGCGGAAAGGGTTCGTAGAAACATGTCGGTCCTCCCTCGGGTTGCATTAGCGCAACGCGGGAGAGCGGCCTGGGGGTCCGGGGCCAAGGGCCTTCGAAGGCCCTTGGGTCAAGGCGGTTCGAACCGCCTTGGCCCCGCCCTATCCCAGCGTCGCCAGCGCGGGGAACTGTTCCAGGAGCCACCACGAAAACGCCGTGAACTGCCCCGTCAGCATCATCAGCCCCACGGTCCACAACAGGAGACCCATCACCCGCTCGATCCGCTCCATGTGGCGCTTCATCCAGGCGATGACGCCGCGCAGGCGCGGAAAGAACGCCGCCACCAGCAGGAACGGGATGCCGAGCCCCAGGGCGTAGACGCCCAGGAGCGTGGTGCCGCGGGTCAGCGACGCCTCGGACGCCGCCAGGCTGAGGATCGCCCCCAGTTGCGGCCCGATACAGGGCGTCCAACCGAAGGCGAAGGCGAGGCCCAGCACATAGGCGCCGAAGGCCGATCCGCCCCGGTCACCCGCGTCCACCCGCAGTTCTCGGTCCATGAAGCCGATGCGGTAGATGCCGATGAAATGGGCCCCAAAGATCATGACGATGATCCCCGCGGCAATGACGAACCAATCCTGGTTCGACAGAAAGAAGCTGCCGAACGCCGACGCGGTGAAGCCCAGGAACAAAAACACAGTGGAGAGGCCGAGGACGAAGAACGTCGCCGAGAGCAGCACCCGCCGCCGCGCCCGCACCTCGCCCGCGTCCATCTCGGTCATCGAGATGCCGCCCATATAGGCCAGGTAGGGGGGCACAATGGGCAAGACGCAGGGGCTGAGAAAGCTCAGGACCCCGGCGGTGAGTGCCACGAGCATCGCCGGCAGGAGCGCGGCGTCGATGATTTCGATCCCGAACATGTCTCTCCTTAGACCGGGACGGAGGCGGCGTCACGGGGGCGGCGGTCACATCGGCGTGGACAATGCGTCGCCCGTCGGGCAGCGTCAGCGGCAATGGACTACGACGCCGATCTCGACGCGCTGGGGCTGCTATGCCCGCTGCCGGTTCTGAAGGCCCGCAAGCGGCTTCGCGCGATGGCACCGGGTGCGGTGCTGCGGGTGCGGGCGGACGATCCCGCAGCGGCCATCGACATCCCCCATTTCTGCGCCGAGGCGGGGCACGAGATGCTGCACGTCGAAGAGCACGATGCCGCCCAGCACTACTTCCTCCGCAACGGGCGCGAGGGCCGGGCGGGCGTCTGAGGCGCCCGTGCTCTGGGAGGCGGGCGGCGTCACGGTGCCGACCGTCCGAGTCGACGGGAACTGCCCGTCTCACAACTCGATCCATCTGCGAGACAGGGGGAGCGCCGCGCCGTGGGGGCGGAGTCGCCATGATCGCGCCATCGGGCCGAGCGACGATGGCGACGCTGCCCGGCCTGAGGCCGGGCGGGACGTGGGGGTGCCGCGGGCACACCGGTGGCGATCGCGGCCGACCCCGCGGCGCCGTTCTCAGGTCCGGCTGGTGGCGAGGTGGACGCCGAGGCCGATCAGCGTCCCGCCGCCCAGCCGTGCCGCGAGGCGCCGTGTCCGCACCGCATCGCGCAGCCGCCGGGTCAGACCGGCGGCCAGAGCCACCGCCGCCAGGTCCGCGGCGCTGAACGCCAGGTTCACCGCCGCCCCGAGAACGGCGAGCTGGGCCCAGAGCGGCAGCGCGGCGCTTGGGTCGGTGAACTGCGGCAGGAAGGCGAGAAAGAACAACGCGGTCTTGGGGTTCAGGATCTCGACGAGGGCGCTGGCCCCCAGCCCGCCGGGGGCGGGCGGCGGCACAGCCGCGTCGGGGTGCGGGGTCGCGCCGAGGATCAGCGTCAGGCCGAGCCAGCACAGATAGGCGGCGCCGGCGAGCTTGAACGCCAGGTAGAGGGCCGGCACCGTCTGGAACAAAACCGCGAGGCCGAGCGCGGCGGCGACCACATGGACGTAGCCGCCCAGATGGACGCCGAGGGCAGAGCGCAGACCGCCGCGCGCCCCATGGGCGACGGTCTGCGCGGCGACGTAGAGCATCGCCGGGCCAGGCATCGCCGCGAAGATCAGGGTCGCCGCCGCGAAGGCGGCGAGCAGATCCAGACCCGGCACCGGCGGACCCGCGCCGGCCTCAGCGGCCCATGGACCACCAGCCCCGGCGCTTGGGCTTTGCCGCCGCGGCGGCGGCGTCGTCCTCGGGCGCGGGGTCCGCGGCCTCGGATTCGGGCTCCGGTTCGTGCTCGGGCGCTTCGGACGGATCGGCGCCGTTCCCGGCCGCGTGGGCGGGCTCGGGGTCGGACGCGGGTTCGGCCTCCTCGGGCAGCGGCGGCGCGACGGGGGCGTCTTGGGAAATCCGCTCGGCCACCTCCTCGGGCACCGCGGCGCCCGCTGTGGCCTCGTCCGCAGACGTGTCCTCAGCAGGTTCGGGCGCGGCTGCCCCCTCTTCAGCAGCCGGAGCGGCGTCAGGGACTCGCGCCTCTTCGGCCCCTTCGGACGGGGTCGCGGCATCGTCGTCCGGCCCGGACTGCGCCTCGACCGGCGCGGCATCGTCATCGGATGCCACCGGCTGGGGAGCGCTTTCGCTGTCGACGGCGCCCTCCTCCGAGGCACTCTCGCGCTCCGCAGCCTCCTCGGCTCCGGCCTGGCCGTCGGTCGCGGCGCCCGAGCCCTTGCCGCGGCGGCGGCGGCGGCGGCGGCGCTTCTTGGTCTGGCCTTCGTCGTTGCGCTCTTCCGCGGTCGCCTCGGCCGCGGCAGGGGCCTCCTCGACCGCTGCTGCCGCCTCTTCGGCCTCGGCGGCCTCCTCGGCGTCGATCTCGCTCATCACCTGGGCGTCCACGGACACCACCGGCGCGGTCTGCCTGACCACCCGCCCGCTCTGGGTCTTGAACTTCTCGATCTTGTAGTCGGGGCTGATCAGCATCGCGTCGGCCTCGATCCGCACCGCCATGCCGTAGCGCGCCTCGATCTGGGCGATGTGTTCGCGCTTGTGGTTCATTAGGAAGTTGGCGATGCCCACCGGCACCGTCACCAGGACCTCCTTGGTGCGGTTCCTGACGCCCTCTTCTTCGAGCTGGCGCAGGATGTTCAGCGACAGGTTGTCGTCCGAGCGCAACAGACCCGTGCCGTGGCAGTGCGGGCAGGGCTGAGTCGTGGCCTCGATCATGCCCGGCCGCAGGCGCTGCCGCGACATCTCCAAGAGGCCGAAGGCCGAGATGCGGCCCACCTGGATGCGGGCGCGGTCGGTCTTGAGCTTGTCCTTGAAGCGCTTCTCGACGGCGGCGTTGTTTTTGCGCTCTTCCATGTCGATGAAGTCGATGACGATCAGACCGGCGAGGTCACGCAGACGGAGCTGGCGGGCGACCTCGTCGGCGGCCTCCAGATTGGTCTTGAGCGCGGTCTCCTCGATCGAGCCCTCCTTGGTCGCCTTGCCCGAGTTCACGTCGATGGCGACCAGCGCCTCGGTCACGCCGATGACGATGTAGCCGCCCGACTTGAGTTGAACGGTCGGGTTGAACATGGCGCCCAGGTAGCTCTCGACCTGGTGGCGGGCGAAGAGCGGCATCTGGTCGTGGTAGTTCTTCACGTTCTTGGCGTGGGACGGCATGATCATCTTCATGAAGTCCTTGGCCGTGCGATAGCCTTCGGCCCCCTCGACCAGCACCTCGTCGATGTCGCGATTGTAGAGGTCGCGGATCGACCGCTTGATGAGGTTGCCCTCCTCATAGATCGGCGCGGGCGCGATGGACTTGAGCGTCAGTTCGCGGATCTGCTCCCACAGACGCTGGAGATACTCGTAGTCGCGCTTGATCTCGGTCTTGGTGCGCTTGGCGCCGGCGGTGCGGACGATTAACCCGGCGCCGCGCGGCACCTCGATGGAGGCGGCGATCTCCTTGAGCTTTTTGCGGTCGGCGGCGTTGGTGATCTTGCGGCTGATGCCGCCGCCGCGGGCGGTGTTGGGCATCAGCACGCAGTAGCGGCCCGCAAGGCTGAGATAGGTGGTCAGCGCGGCGCCCTTGTTGCCGCGCTCTTCCTTCACCACCTGGACCAGCATGATCTGGCGGACCTTGATGACCTCCTGGATCTTGTATTTGCGCGCCCGCGGTTTGCGGGGGCGGCGGATCTCGTCGGTGACATCGTCGTCGGCCACGGATTCGATGTTGGCGTCCCGCTCGGCGGCCTCGTCGGCGGCGACGTAGGGCTGCGGATCGTCGTCCTGGGGCGCGGCGTCATCGGCCGGGGCCTCGTCGGTCTCGGCATCCGCCTCTTGCGCGTCGTCCTCGTGCGCGTCGTCGCGGGCATCGGTGGCGACGACGTCGACCACGTCCATCCCTGGGATCTCGGCGGCGATGGCCATGGTCCGGGCCTGGGCGTCGGCATCCGCCTCGCCATCGGACGCGGTGTCGGGCGTGTCGCCCGGATCTGCCTCGGGCGCGACGCTGTCGACGGCGTCGTCGGCCGCCGCCGTCTTGGCGGCGACGCGGCTGCGGCTGCGACTCCGGCTGCGGGACTTGGGCTTGGGCCGGTCCTCTTCGGCCTCGGCCTCGGCGGCGAGTTCGGCCTCTTCGGCCAACAGCGCCTCGCGGTCGGCGACCGGGATCTGGTAATAGTCCGGGTGCACCTCAGAGAACGCGAGGAACCCGTGACGATTGCCGCCGTAATCGACGAAGGCCGCCTGAAGCGACGGTTCGACCCGAGTTATCTTGGCGAGGTAGATGTTGCCGGCGAGCTGCCGCTTGTTTTCGCTTTCAAAGTCGAATTCCTCGACCTTGTTTCCGTCCACCACGACCACCCGGGTTTCTTCCGGGTGGGTGGCGTCGATGAGCATCTTCTTTGACATTGAGTGGCTTTCGCGCCGTCCACATCCTCGAACCCGGCGGACCGGGCGGGGTATGGCGGCGTTGTCTGGGGGCGATCAACACCGCGCAGCGGCGTGCGGGACCGGGCCTTGCGGCCGTTCCCTCCTGCCGTGTTCGTCGCGCGCGCATCATCGCGGTTCTTCTCCGGCGCCGCCGATTGGGGCGCCCATTCACAGCCCGGCCGTCATGCGGCCCGCGGGCAATTGCCTGGCCTTGCGGCCGATCTACCGGAACGGCGCGAACGTCCGGCCCCAAAGGGCCATGCGCCGACGCGGTGAATTCTCAAGAGGCGGACCGCCCTGGCGGCGCACACCTGCTCGGGGCGACCATAAGGGGGGGCGGCATGAAATGACAATGCCTGAAATGATCGGTTTAGTCCGGCCCGCGCGCGACCCTCATAGATAGTCCGAGCGGCTGAGCCCGTATTTCGCCATCTTCTCGTTCAGGGTGCGGCGCGGCAGGCACAGCTCTTCCATCACCGCGACGATGGAGCCGCGGTGGCGGCGCATGGTGTTGTCGATGAGCATCCGCTCGAAGGCGTCGACATACTCCTTCAGCGGCTTGCCCTCGGTGGTCATGCCCGGCCCCGCCTCTTCGCTGTCGGCCATCAGGAGCGACGAGATCGTGCCGGTGCCGCGGCGGTTTTGCAGAACCGCGCGCTCGGCCACGTTGATCAGTTGGCGGATGTTGCCCGGCCACGGCGCCTGGAGGAGTTGCGCCGCCTCCTGAGCGCTGATTTCTGGGGCGGGACAGCCGTATTCCTCGGCGAACTGCTCGGAAAAGCGGGTGAACAGCGTGAGGATGTCCTCCCCCCGGGTGCGGAGCGGCGGCACCGTGATCTTCATCGTCGCCAGGCGATAGTAGAGGTCGGGGCGCAGCACGTCCTCGCAGGTCTTGCCCTGTTCGGACAGATTCGACACCGCCACGATGCGCGTCTCGGCCGGGGTGCCCTGGTCGTTCATCCAGCTCAGAAGCCGCCCCTGCACCGTCTCGGGCAGGGCATCGACGTCCTCGATCACCAGCGTCCCGCCCCGCGCTTCCTCCAGCAGCGGCAGTTGCCCGTCGTCGCCCATCGGCCCGAACAGCCGCTGGATCAGCGCCGCCTCGTCCCGGCCCAGCGCCGAGAAGAGCACAAACTTGCGCCCAGCCTTGGCACCGACGGCGTGCAGCGCGTGCGCCACCAGCGTCTTGCCGGTCCCCGTCTCGCCGTCGATCAACACGTGGCCGTCGGCCTGGCCCAGGTCCAGGATGTCCTCGCGCAGCCGCTCCATCACCGGGGACGAGCCGATGAGCTTGCGCATGATGCCGGTGCCGTCCGACAGCTCGCGCCGCAGCGCCCGGTTGTCGAGCGTCAGCCGCCGCTTGACCGTCGCCTTCTTGGCCAGCTCGGTCATCCGGTCGGGGTTGAACGGCTTTTCCAGAAAGTCGAAGGCGCCGACGCGCATCGCCTCGACCGCCATGGGCACGTCGCCATGGCCTGTGATCATGATGACCGGCAGGGACGAATCGACGCTCATCAGCCGCTTGAGCAGGCCCATGCCGTCGATCCCCGGCATCTTGATGTCGCTCACCACCACGCCGGGATAGTCGGCGCCCACGGTCTTGAGCGCTTCCTCGGCGCTGGCAAAGGTTTCGGTGTCGAAGCCCGACAGCGACAGCCACTGGCTGATCGACTGGCGCATGTCCTGTTCGTCGTCGACGATCGCGATCTTCATGGTCTGGGCCATGCCTAAGCTCCCTATTCCGCCGCCTGCAGCCCGTCGGTCTGGATCGGCACTTGCATCTCGAACACCGCCCCGCCGCCGCGCGCATTGCGGGCCGTCAGGCGACCGCCGAGGTCGGCGACGATGCCCGAAGAGATCGCCAGCCCCAAGCCGGTGCCGTCGCCCGGGGCCTTGGTGGTATAGAACGGCTCGAACAGGGACTCCAGGTCGGCGATCCCGGTGCCGTTGTCCCGGACGGTCAGCGTCGCGGTGTCTCCGGCCGACAGGATCAGATCGATCCGCGGCCGCTCTTGGGATTTGGTCGCGTCGATGGCGTTGCGCAAGAGGTTCACCACCACCTGCTCCACTCGGATGCGGTCGCCGCGGATCATCACCGGGCGGGCGGGCATGGTCTTGGCGATCTCCACGCCGTGGCTCTTGAGCTGGGGTTCCATCATCGACAGGGCGGCCGAGAGGCAGGTGCGCATGTCCAGCGGCTCGAACCCGTCGCCGCCCTTGCGGGCATAGCCTTTGAGCTGCCGTGTGATGGCGCCCATCCGCTCGATCAGGTCGTCGATCCGCTGGAACGACGACAGCGCCTCTTCCGGGCGCTTGCGCTGCACCAGCAGGCGCGCGCCGGCCAAATAGGTCTTCATCGCCGCGAGCGGCTGGTTCAACTCGTGGCTGACCGCCGCCGACATCTCACCCAACACGGCCAGCTTCGACGTCTGCGCCACCGTCTGCTCGGCCACTTCGAGGTTCTTTTCCGCCTTTTCCCGCTCGGCGATTTCCCGCTGAAGCGCATCGTTGAGTTGCCGCAGCTCCGCCGACTCGCGTTGGAAGAACAACAGCCGCGAGGTCGCCTTGCGGCTGGCCAGGTAGAAGCCGCCGGCCAGCAAAAGCGCAAAACCCATGATCTCCAGCGCCAGCACGCCGTTCACCCGCTCGCGCACGCTGGCATAGGTGGTAAAGCTCGTCATCCGCCAGCCGCGGAACGGGATGCGGGCCTGTTGCCGCATCACCGCCTCGCCCGAGAGATAGGCGTCGGGGGGCAACGCGGTCCAATCGGCGGTCGCCTGGATCGCCCGGCGGATGGCCGAGGGCGGCGAGCGCAGGACCAGCGCCTCGGCCTCCGGGCGGCCGCGCCAGCGGCTCTCGGTGGACAGGATGATCCGGCCCTCGCTGTCGGTGACGAACACCGCGTCGGCGAACCCCGCCCAGCTCTGTTCGAACTGGCGCAGGTCGACGCCGACGACGATGACGCCGGCCAGTTGCCCCCCGACCTCGATCTTGCGCGAGTAGTTGAAGGCGAAGGCGCCGTTGTCGAGCTGGATGATGGTAAAGACGGTGTCGTTCGACCTCAGCGCGTCCAGAAAGAACGGGTCGGCGCGGTGATTGGTGCCCAGGTGGTTGCGGTCGGACGCCGCCACTGTGCGGCCGTCGCGGTCGAGCAGCATCAGCGACGCCGCCTCGATCTCCTGAGTATAGCCGATCAGGCGCTGCGACGACTGGGCGAAGTCGCCCGAGTTCAGCGCCCCGATCAGCGCCGGATCCCGACTGAGCAGGAGCGGCACCACGGCTGCGCGGCGCAACTCGCTCATCAGGTTGCCGGAATAGAGCGCCAGGCGCACCTCGGCGCGGTTGCGCGTGCTCTCGGTATAGCGCTCGGTCAGGAACTGGTTGGTGAACCACACCACGCCTGTGGCCAGGGCGATCAGCGCGATCGCCGTCACCCGCATCGGCCATTTCGACCGGCGGACGTCGCGATCCAGTAAGGCGGTCCCGTCGGCCATGGATCCCAAGCTACGCCTGCGTCGGGGCGCGCTCAAGCGGGCGCAGCGGCCAGCGTCTCCACCAGACCGGCGAAAAGCCGCGCACCGTCGGTGTTGCCGTGAGCGGGATCGGCCGCCCGCTCGGGGTGGGGCATCATCCCCAGCACCCGGCGGTTGTCCGACAGGATCCCGGCGATGTCCGCGACCGACCCGTTGGGATTGTCGTCATAGGCGAAGGCGACCCGCCCCTCGCCCGTCAGCCGCGCCAGCGTGTCGGGGTCGGCGGCATAACTGCCGTCGTGGTGGGCGATGGGTAGCGCGATG
The DNA here is from genome assembly GCA_004005435.1 of Rhodobacteraceae bacterium CCMM004. Lineage (GTDB taxonomy): Bacteria > Pseudomonadota > Alphaproteobacteria > Rhodobacterales > Rhodobacteraceae > CCMM004. The sequence continues at coordinate 366,516 of RZWH01000001.1, forward strand.
CGCGCCCCGGAGGCGTAGCCGGCGGTAAAGGCGCTGTCGGCCGTGGCCACGGTCAGGGGGACGGTGCGGCAGATGTATTTCAGCGCGCGGTTGCGCATCAGCGCGCCGGGCAACAGCCCCGTCTCGGTCAGCACCTGGAACCCGTTGCAGATGCCCAGGACATAGCCGCCCCGCGCCGCGTGCTCGGCCACTGCGGCGCAGATCGGCGCGCGGGCTGCGATCGCCCCGCAGCGCAGGTAGTCGCCAAAGCTGAAGCCGCCGGGCAGCCCCACCAGGTCGGTCCCCGCGGGCAGGGCCGTATCCTTGTGCCACACCATGGCGACCTCCGCCCCCGCGACGCGCAGGGCGGTGGCCAGATCCCGGTCGCAGTTCGACCCGGGAAAGACGACGACGGCGGCTTTCATGGCGTCTCTCCTGCCCGATTCGAACGGCCGAGACCAGTCCCGCCTGCGGCCGCACGAATTGATCCATGACAAAGCGCGGCTGCGGCGCCCTGTCCCAGACTGTCCGCGCATATGCCCGAGTGAGGAGACCGCCATGCACGTGCTGATCGTCTACGGAACCGTCGAAGGGCAGACGCGCAAGATCGCCCGCTCCGTCGAGGGCCAGGTCGCGGCCGCTGGGCACGACGCGACCCTGTTCGACGCGGGGGACAAGACCGGCGAGGTCGACTTCACCGGCGTCGACGCCGTGATCCTGGCGGCCTCGGTGCACGAGCGCCGCCACCCGGTGCCGTTCGAGGTGTTCCTCAGCGCCCACCGCGACGACCTAAACGCCCGGCGCTGCCTGATGCTGTCGGTCAGCATCAGCGCCGCCTTCCCCGAGGGGCTGGAGGAGGCGCAGGACTATGTCGACGAGATGAAGCTGCGCACCGGCCTGGCGCCCGCCGCCGAGGCGCTGGTCGCCGGAGCGGTCCGCAGCCGGAAATACGACTACTTCGCCCAGCAGGTGATCCGTCACGTGGTTCTGCGCGGGCGCGAGGCAGCGGTGGCCGGCGACGACGCCGAGTTCACCGACTGGGGCGCGCTGGAGCGGACCGTCGCCGACTTCCTGGCGGGCGCGGGCGCGGCGGACGCACAGGACGCCACCGCCGCCCGGCCGGTCTAGCCCCGGGCGGGATCAGCCGGGGAGATAGCCGACCAATCCGTTGGGGTAGACGCGGTAGCAGGCGTTCGCGCCGAGCCGCGGAAGCCGCTGGCTGTCGCTTTGCGGCTGCGGGGTCACCCCATCGGGGCACGGGCGCAGGTCCACGATCTGAAAGCCCTTGTCGGCGAGGCATTGCCGATAGACCCGCTGGCGCAGATCGGCGTTGACGTCGACGCTGTAGGTTTGGCCGCCCTGCACGCCGCCGCCATAGGTGTTGCAAAAGGCCTGGCCGCCCACGCGGTTGCAGACGGTCTGCGACGGCATCGCGTAGCTGGGCGTGGAGCGCACCTGGGCGTTCGCAGGGACGTCGTTGACGGCCTTGACCTCGCAATCGGTGCGCTGGCGGGTTGCGACAGTGGGGGTCACGCCCGGTTTCCACGCGATGCCGCGCAGCACCTCACCGGACTGGAACCGCTCGTAGGGCGTCTGCGGAACGCAGGCCGCCAGGCTCAAGACCGCCGCGGCAAGGAGGGCGGGGCGCAGTGTCTTCATCTTGGGAAACCTCGTGACTGTTTGTCCCTATTTGCACGTGTCCGACATTCGGTGCGAGCCAATGCCGCGAAGGCTGGCTTTCCGATCATGTCACTTGCAGCAATGCAACAATCGCTCGGCGCCCCCGCGTCAGGTGGAGAAGTCGGTGACGACCGCCACGCCGGGCGGTGTCGGGCCGTTGAAGGCGGCCAGTTCCTCGGACACCCCCGACAGCCCGATCTCGCGGGCGATGAGCGGGGTCATGTCCACCGCCCCCCGCTCGATCAGCGACAACAGGCTCGGATAGCGCCAGGAGGGCATGCCGCGGGTGCCGAAGAGGGCGATGTTGCCCTGGTAGACCGCGCTCATGTTGATCTCCATCCGCGCGGTGTGGCCCACGGGCATGCCCACCTGCACGTGCCGGCCGAGGGGGCGCAGGCATTCGATGGAGGCGTTCACCGTCTCGGCGATGCCCAGAGCCTCGACGCTGACATGGGCGCCGCCGCCGGTGATCTCGCGGATCCGCGCCGCGGTGTCGCCTTCGCGCGCGTCCAGCGCCGCCGCCGCGCCGAGGCCCAGCGCGTGGGTCAGCTTCTCCGGCACCACGTCCACCACCACCACCTGCGCCCCCAGCGCCCGGCCGAGGAGCAGCGCCGAGAGGCCCACGCCCCCCGTCCCGTGCACCGCCAGCCACTCGCCCGCCGCCAGCGCCGCGCGGCCGGTGAGCGCATGCCAGGCCGTCGTCACCCGGCACCCCAGCCCCGCCGCCACCGTGGGCGACAGGCTGTCCGGCAGGGGCGACAGGTTGTGATCGAAGGGCACCGCGACATATTCGGCAAAGGCCCCGGGCTCGACGAACCCCGGCAGGCGCTGGTTGGGACAGGTGTTCTGGTGCCCCGACTGGCACGACGGGCACGCGCCGCAGGCCAGGATGAACGGCGCCACCAGCCGGTCGCCCACCCGGTGCCGCGCCTGCGGCCCCGCCGCCACCACCTCTCCGCAGTATTCGTGGCCGCCGATCTGCCCGGGCTTGACCCGCGGATGCTCGCCCGTCCAGCCGTGCCAGTCCGAACGGCAGACGCCGCAGGCCGCGACCTTCAGCACCACGCCGTCGTCGGGGCAGTCGGGGTCGGGGACGTCCTCGATGGACAGGGGGGCGTTGTAGTCTCGCAGGACGGCGGCGCGCATCGGAGAGCTCCCAGGCCAGGTGTCGGACCCCGGGGGCGCTTCGCCCCCCGGACCCCCAGAGGGTATTTGGCCCAAGCTGAAGACGGAAGGGGCTGCGTCAGCCGGCGTCGACCAAGATGCGGTAGCTTTCGATCACGGTGTTCGCCAGGAGCTTTTCGCACATCTCGCGGATCTGCGCCTCGGCCGCGGCGGGGTCGCCGTCGGCAAGGTCGAGTTCGATGAGCTTGCCCTGGCGGACGCCGTCGACGCCGGCAAAGCCCATCGCGCCCAGGGCGTGGCGCACCGCTTCGCCCTGGGGGTCGAGAACCCCGTCCTTGAGCATGACTTCGACGCGGGCCTTCATCGCGTTGTCCTCCGGCTGCTGCGGGTCCGTGCCTAGCCCGTCGCTCCGCCGCGGGCAAGGAGCGCCTCGATCGCGTCCGCGGCGCGGGCGCAGCCGTCCTCGGCGCGGAGGCGCGCGCCGAGCGCCCCCGCCGCTGCGTCGTAGCGCCCGCTGGTGAGATCGGCGAGCCGCGCGGCTAGGCGCGGTGCGGTCAGGCGGCGGAACGGCAGCGGCGGCGGTCCGCAGCCCAGCGCCGCCACGCGCCGCGCCCAGAACGGCTGATCGACGCCCACCGGGCAGACGAGCGACGGACGCCCGGCAATGAGGACCGCGGCCGTGGTCCCCGCGCCGCCGTGGTGCACCACGGCCGCCACGCGCGGGAAGAGCCAGTCGTGAGGCAAGGGCGGGAGGGCCGCGACCGGCCCCGCGCCCCCGGCCGGCAGGCCGCCCATGACCACGCGCACCCCCGCCTGCTCGGCCGCGGCCGTGACGGTATCGCGGAGCGCGGGGTCGGAGACGGGCATCGAACCGAAGCCGACATGGACCGGGGGCGGGGGGCGCAACGCGGCGGCGACGGCGGCGTCCGGTGCCGGCTCGACCGTCGGCAGCCGCCAGTAGCCGGTCAGGTGCGTGTCCGGATCCCAATCGTCGGGTCGCGGCACCACGTGGGGCGACACCCCGATCAGCCGCAGATCGGCGCCGTAGACGGGGTCGGTCCCCGGGCGGCGGCGGAACGGGCGGTCGAGCGCCAGGCTCTCGCGCCGCCAGGGGTTGAGCCAGCGGCCATAGGCCCGCCGCGCCAGCCGGAGCGCCGACCAGCTCGCCCGGTTCAGCGGGCCCAGGTCGCGGCCGATGCCGATGAAGGGCATCGCGGCGGTGGGCACCATCGGCACCGGCGAGGCGCAGACCACGGCGGCGCCGGTCGCCTCGGCCACGTCGGCTGCGCCCACGACCTTGGGGTGGTGGATCAGGATGTCGGCCCCCTGCCCCACCGTCCACAGCGTCCTGAGCGCCGCGGCGACCATGGGCCCGGTGTGGCGGCGCCAGAGCCGCAGCGCGGCCAACGCGTTGCCCTGCACCGCCCGGCGCGCGTCGGGGGTGTCGATCAGGGCGGCGAAGTCGGTGCCCATGGGGGCGAAGGCGACGTCGGCGCCCCGCGGCAGCGCCCCGGCCTCCCGCGCCTGCGCCACCGCGGCGGCCACGGCAGGGGCGGCATCGTCTGGACCGGCCAGCGTCACCGCATGGCCGCGCCCGGCCAGGGTGAGGGCCAGGGCCAGAAACGGCTCCACGTCGCCCCGGGTGCCGAGAGTGAAGAGCGCGATTTTGCGACCGCGCCCCATGGCCGTCAGTTGATCAGCGTGGGCTTGGTCGCGTGGGTGACGTTCGAGGGCAGAACCCCCAGACGCCGCGCCACCTCGGTATAGGCGTCGGAGAGCGAGCCGAGGTCGCGGCGGAACACGTCCTTGTCGAGCTTCTGACCGGTCTCGATGTCCCACAGGCGGCAACTGTCGGGCGAGATCTCGTCGGCGACGATCAGGCGCTGATAGTCGTTCTCCCACAACCGCCCGACCTCGATCTTGAAGTCGACCAGCTTGATCCCCACCGCCAGCATCATGCCGGAGAGGAAGTCGTTCACTCTCAGCGCCAGCTGCACCATATCGTCGAGGTCCTGCTGGGTGGCCCAGCCGAAGGCCATGATATGCTCTTCGCTGACCAGAGGATCGCCCAGAGCGTCGTCCTTGAGACAGAATTCGACGATGGGCCGCGGCAGCGCGGTGCCCTCGGCGATGCCCAGCCGCGCCGACAGCGACCCGGCGGCGAAGTTGCGCACGACCACTTCCAGCGGAATGATCTCGACCGAGCGGATCAGCTGCTCGCGCATATTGATACGCTTGATGAAGTGGTTGGGGACGCCGATCTGCGTCAGCCCCTTCATGAAGAACTCGCTGAGGCGGTTGTTCAGGACGCCCTTGCCCTCCACGGTCGCTTTCTTCTGCGCGTTGAAGGCGGTGGCGTCGTCCTTGAAGTATTGCACGAGGGTGCCGGGCTCGGGTCCTTCGTAGAGGATCTTGGCCTTGCCTTCGTAGACTTTCTTGCGACGTGCCATAATAGCTCCATGGGGCCCGAGCGCCCGATCGGCGCGACCCCGTTTCCGCGGCCCTCATAGGGCATCCGACCCAGGCGGGCAAGAACGCCCTCTTGGCAAGACCGGGTGCGGTGGGCATATCAGGGGCGACGGCCCCTAGCCAAGCAGGAGACCCCGATGCCCACTTTCGAAGACCGCGAAAATGCGTTCGAGAACAAGTTCGCCCACGACGCCGAGATGCAGTTCAAGGCCGAGGCGCGGCGCAACCGCCTGCTCGGTCTCTGGGCGGCATCGCTGATGGGCAGGGAGGGGGACGACGCCGCCGCCTATGCCCGCGAAGTGGTCAAGGCCGACTTCGAAGAGGCGGGCGACGAGGACGTCTATCGCAAGGTCGCGGGCGATCTGGGCGACAAGGCCGACGAGGCCACGATCCGCGCCAAGATGTCCGAGCTGATGACGGTCGCCAAGGCCCAGATCATCGACGAGGTCTGAGCCGGCCCTGCGGGCCGCACCGCCCCGGCCGCGCGGGGCAGACGGCCGTTGCACCGCGCCGTCGCCCATGGCACACACCGCCACAGCTCGACCGGGGCGCCCGTGTGCGCCCCGTGCGTCATTTTAGGAGCCCCCCCATGAGCGATGCACTGAGCCGGCTGCTGAAGAGCCGCGATTGGATACTCGCCGACGGCGCGACCGGGACCACCCTGTTCAACATGGGTCTGCAGTCGGGCGACGCGCCCGAGTTCTGGAACGTCGACGCGCCGGACAAGATCCGCGCGCTCTATTCCGGTCCGGTCGACGCGGGCAGCGACCTGTTCCTCACCAACACCTTTGGCGGCAACGCCGCGCGGCTCAAGCTGCATGACGGGCAGGACCGGGTGGGCGAGCTGAACCGGGCCGGAGCCGAGATCGCCCGCGAGGTCGCCGACCGCGCCGGGCGTCCCGTGGTGGTGGCGGGGTCGATGGGGCCCACGGGCGAGATCATGGCGCCGATGGGGTCGCTGACCTACGAGGCCGCGGTGGAGATGTTCCACGAGCAGGCAGAGGGGCTCAAGGCCGGGGGCGCCGACGTCCTGTGGGTCGAGACGATCAGCGCGGCCGAGGAATACCAGGCCGCGGCCGCCGCGGCCGACCTGGCCGGGATACCCTGGTGCGGGACCATGAGCTTCGACACCGCGGGGCGGACGATGATGGGCCTGACCAGCGCCGGAATGGTCGACATGGTCGAGGCGCTGAAGACGACGCGCCCCCTGGCCTATGGCGCCAATTGCGGGGTCGGCGCGTCGGATCTGCTGCGCACCGTCCTGGGCTTTGCCGCGCAGGGGTCGGAGCGGCCGATCATTGCGAAGGGCAACGCCGGGATCCCGAAATACGTGGACGGGCACATCCACTACGACGGAACGCCCGACCTGATGGCCGCCTATGCGGTGCTGGCCCGCGACGCGGGCGCCACGATCATCGGCGGCTGCTGCGGCACCACACCCGAGCACCTGGTGGCCATGCGCGCGGCGCTGGAGACCACGGCACCCGCCCCGCGCCCGACCCTCGATCAGATCGCGGCGCGGCTGGGCGGGTTCTCGTCCGCGGCCGACGGCACCGGCGCGGATGCCGGTGCGGCCGGAGCGGCCCGCGGTCGGCGGCGGCGCAGGGGCTGACGCGCCCGGTCGGGAGGCTCAGGCGTCCGCCGGACGCCGCGCCACCAGATCGACCAGAGCCGAGCGGCCCGCATGGCCCGTGCCCTCGGCGATCTCGGCCTCGTAGTCGGCCAGGCGCAGAACCTCCCAATCGCCGAAGGCGTCGGTCAGCAGGTCCTCGGTGTACATGTTTTCGGCGTGGGGCGGGCCGCCGGTGCCATACCCCACCTGCCGCGGCGCGTAGCCGTGGAGGAGCAGCACGCCGCCCGGCCGCACCGCCCGGCGCAGGCCGCGGAAGATCGCGGCGCGCCGATCCGGCCCCGCGAACTGAATAAAGATCGCGACCACCGCATCGAACGGCCGCGCCCAGTCCCAGGTCTCGACATCCGCACGGTGCACGTCCACGGTCACCCCCGCCTCGGCCGCCAGGCGCCGCGCCTTGTCCAGAGCGACGGCGGAGGGATCGAAGGCGGTCACCCGGTGCCCCTGCCCCGCCAGCCAGACCGAGTTGCGCCCCTCGCCGTCGGCGACGCACAGCACCTCGGCGCTTGGCGGGATCCGGTGCGCCTGCACCTCCAGGAACGCCGCCGGGCAGGTGCCGAAGAGATAGTCGTCGCGGTCGTAGCGGCGGTCCCAGTTCATCCGCGGTCTCCTCTGCCTATGCCGCTCGATAGCCTCCGCCGCGCCCGAGGGCAAACGCGGCCCGTTCAGAACAGGGCCAGCTGTCCGTCGCGCGCCAGCGGCGGGGCGAAGAGATCGCATCGCAGACCGGGCAGGCGGCGGACCAGACCCAGCCGCCCCGCCGCTAGGTCGAATCGGCGCGCGATCAGCTCGGCATGGTGTCCCTCGCCCCGCATCCGCCGGCCCCAGTCCGAGGAGTAGAGCGCGCCGCCATGCATCTCGCGCAGCCGCGCCAGAACCTTCTCCCGCCGCCCGGGCACGTGGCGCTCCAGCCAGTCCTGCATCAGCTCGGACACCTCCCGCGGCAGGCGCAGCATAATCCAGCTCGCCGCGACCGCGCCGGCATCGCGTGCGGCGGCGAGGATCGCCTCGATCTCGTGATCGGTCAGGCCGGGGATCACCGGCGAGACCATGACCCGCACGGGCACGCCCGCCCGCGCCAGCGTCTCGATGGCCCGGAGCCGGCGGGCCGGAGCGGGCACCCGTGGCTCCAGCCGTCGCGCCAAGTCGGTGTCGAGCGTGGTGACCGAGATGCCCACCGCGGCCAGGCCCTCCGCCGCCATCCCCCCCAGGAGATCGGCGTCCCGCTCGATCAGCGTGCCCTTGGTCGCCACGGTCACCGGATGGCGGAACGCCGCCAGCACCTCCAGCACCGCGCGCATGATCCTGCGGTCCCGCTCGAGCGGCTGGTAGGGATCGGTGTTGGTGCCGATGGCCAGGGGCGCGGGCCGGTAACCGGGCGCGCGCAACTCTGCCTCCAGCCGCGCGGGGAGGCCCGGTCGCGCGATCAACCGGGTTTCGAAGTCCAGCCCCGGCGACAGGCCGAGATACCCATGGCTGGGCCGGGCAAAGCAATAGATGCAGCCGTGTTCGCAGCCGCGATAGGGGTTCACCGAGCGGTCGAAGGAGATGTCGGGCGAGGTGTTGCGCGTAATGGCGCGCCCGGTGCGTTCGTCCCGCACCTCGGTCCTCAGGGGCGGCGGCAGCTCGCCGTCGCCGACCCACCCGTCGTCCTCGGCCACCCGGGTATGGGCGTCGAACCGGGTCTCGGGGTTGCTCGCCGCGCCCCGGCCCGGGGTCGGTGTTCGCATCGGCGCCTCCCTCCTCCTGACCCGGCGAAATCTAGAACATTTAGAGAACACCTGAAACGGCACCCGACGCAACCCCGGGTCGGGCTCAAGATCGTCATGCGATATGATCATTTTCCCATTCCGCAAAAGGCCGCTATTGGTCGGTGTCGCTATCGGCCATGTCGCAACTGATGCAGTGCATCGCGGCCCGCTGCCGCTAGTGATCCCGGAACGACCCGCCTGCGGAGGGCTTGCGCCATGGCCGACGAAGACGACGACATCATCCTGGCCGACCTGCCCGACGACGAGTTGGTCCTGCAGATGCACGACGACCTCTACGACGGTCTCAGGGACGAGATCGAAGAGGGCGTGAATATCCTGCTCGGTCGCGGATGGGCGCCCTACCGGGTGCTGACCGAAGCTCTGGTCGCCGGCATGACCATCGTGGGCAACGATTTTCGCGACGGCATCCTCTTTGTCCCCGAGGTTCTGCTGGCGGCGAACGCGATGAAGGGCGGGATGTCGATTCTCAAGCCGCTCTTGGCCGAAACCGGCGCGCCCAGAATGGGCAAGATGGTGATCGGCACGGTCAAAGGCGACATCCACGACATCGGCAAGAACCTGGTGTCGATGATGATGGAGGGTGCGGGTTTCGAGGTCGTGGATCTCGGCATCAACAACCCGGTGGAAAATTATCTTGAGGCGGCGGCGCGCGAAGAGGCCGATATCGTCGGGATGTCCGCGCTGCTGACCACCACGATGCCTTACATGAAGGTGGTGATCGACACCATGATCGCCCAGGGGATCCGCGACGACTATATCGTCCTCGTGGGCGGCGCGCCGTTGAACGAGGAGTTCGGCCGGGCCATCGGGGCGGACGCCTATTGCCGCGATGCCGCCGTGGCGGTCGAAACGGCCAAGGACCTGATTTCGCGGCGCCACAACCAACTCGCCGCCGGCTGACGGCGGTTGCGCCCGGCCCTCTCGGCCCCCACATCGGGGCGGAGGAGGCCCGGTCCCGATGCCCCATCGCAGATATCTCGCCATCGCCGCTCTGGCACTGAGCGCGGCGGCGGCGACCGTCGCCCTGGGCGCTTTCGCGGCGTCCTGGATCCCGGTGTCCGCGGCGGTCGCGGCGGCGGTCCCGTTGGCCGCCGTGGCCCTCCTGCGCTGGCGCGGATGACGATTGGCAGGGAACCGCGAGGCCCGATGGCGGGTTTTGCCGCCAACCATAGCCCCGCGTCCATTGTAACGAGGATACCCCTGACATGTCGCAACGATTGAACAATCTCAACAAGATCATCAGTGTCCTGTGGGGCGGTGCCGAATCCTATCGCTCGGCGGCGCGCAAGACGTCCAAGGCGGAACTGGAGAAAGTGTTCGTCGAGCACGCCGAGCTGCGCGAACACGTGGCGCGCGAATTGTCGCGGATGGTCGACGAGGCGGGGGGCGAACCGGCCTCCGCGGCCCCGACGGAGAAGCTGCATGGCGTGAAAACCGCGGTCGGCGCGATCTTCGGCGACACCGAGACGAACCTGGTCCACGGGCTGGAAGAGCACGAGGATCGCACGCTGACCGCGTTCCGCGAGGCGATCCACCACCCCGACAGCAGCCGCGACGAGGCGATGCTGCGCGAGTTCATGCAGGAGTTCGAGAAATCGCACGCCCGTATGAAAGAGCACAAGGAAGAGGTCTGAGGACCCGCACGGGATCGCCCCGTCCGGGTCGGTCTCGACGTGACCAGTGACAGAGCGTTTCAGTGCTGCGCGCGCCCCGAGGTCCGACCGGACCCGCCTGGCGCGCGCTTTTTCGTGGCGGGCGGACGGTCGCCCAGCGGCTTGACACCGGCGCGGTTTCGCCCTGGGCTCGGCGCGGAATGACGCCCGACGACGCCCTCCTCACCTCAACCGGACGCGCCCCGGACGGCCGGGGCCGCGTGCTGTTGTTGGCGTGCGGCGCATTGGCCCGGGAGATCCTGGCGCTGAAGACCGCGAACGGGTGGGAGCACATGGACCTCGCCTGCCTGCCCGCGATCCTCCACAACCACCCCGACCGCATCCCCCCCGCGGTCGAAGAGGCGGTGACCCGGCACCGCGCCGCCTATGAGCGCATCTTCGTCGTCTATGCCGACTGCGGCACCGGCGGCGCGCTCGCCGCGCTCTGCGACCGATTGGGGGTCGAGATGGTGGCGGGGCCGCACTGCTACGCGTTCTTCGACGGGGTCGAGGCGTTCACGGCGCGGACGGAGACCGAATTCACCGCGTTCTACCTCACCGACTTCCTGGTCCGACAGTTCGACGCCTTCGTCGTGCGGCCCCTGGGCCTCGACCGCCACCCAGAGCTGCGCGACATGTATTTCGGCCACTACGACCGGCTGATCTATCTCGCGCAGACCGACGACGCCGACCTGACCCTCCGCGCCCGGGCTGCCGCCGACCGCCTGGGGCTGGCGTTCGAGCAGCGGTTCACCGGGTTCGGCGATCTGGCGACCGAGCTGGCGCGGCAGGCCTGACTCCCGTCACGCCGCGGCCAGCGCCGCCGTCTCGCGGACCCGCTGGACCATGGCGCGCAGCCCGTTCGACCGCTGCGAGGACAGGTGCTCGTCGAGGCCCAGGCGAGCCATCTCGGCAGCCGCGTCCACCCGGCCCACCTCCGCCACGCTCAGCCCGCCGTAGAGCGCCCGGAGGATGGCGATCAACCCCTTGACGATCATCGCGTCGCTGTCGCCGTCAAAACCGAACTGCGCCTCGGGCCCCGTGCCCTCGATCCGCGGCACCAGCCAGACCTGGCTGGCACAGCCCGTCACCTTGGTCGCCGGCACCTTGAGCGCCTCGTCGAGCGGCGGCATCGCCCGGCCCAACTCGATCACGTGGCGATAGCGGTCCTCCCAATCGTCCAGGAACTCGAACGTCTCGGCGATCTCTTCGAAGGCGTCGGTGGCCATGACCTCTCTCCTGCTGCCCCGCCCCGCGACCTAAGGACCACAAGGGCGGGGCGCAAGCCCGCCCAGCGGCTTTCCAAGAGGGCGGCAATGGGCTAACCCACGGGGCGAGGAAGTGCGAGGGGGCATCATGGCGCAGCGTCTGATCCTGACGGTTTTGGTGGCGGGGATGTTGGCGGGCTGTGCCGCGGTGTCGGAGTCGCGACTGAACCCCTTCAACTGGTTCGGCCAGTCGCGCGAGGTGGAGGCCATCGCGATCACGCCCGACAGCCTGATCGACGGGCGCCCGCTCTTGGACCAGGTGGTGTCGCTCCGGGTGGACGCGACGCCGGGGGGCGCGGTGGTCCACGCCGTCGGTCTGCCGCCGCAACAGGGTTGGTTCGATGGCGAGCTGATCGCCAGCAATCGCGGCCGCGCGGTGGACGGGGTTCTGGAATACCGATTCTACGCCCGGCCGCCGTTCCGCCCCACGCGCCTGTCGACCCAGCGGTCGCGCGAGATCGTCGTGGCCGTCGCGCTGTCGAACCAGGCGCTGCGCGGGGTGCGCGAGATTCGCGTCGTCGCCGCCCGCAACGCCCGCGCCGTCCGCCGCTGAGCCTCAGCCGACCGGGAAGACTTCGACCGCGGCACCGTTGGCCCTAAGCCCGACCTCGCCCCGGACGAGCCGCAGCGCATCCTCGCCGAACACCTGCGAGCGCCAACCGCGCAGCGCCTGCACCTCGCGCTCGCCCGCTGCGATCAGATCCAGATCGGCCGCCGTCGCGATCAGTTTCTGCGCCACGCCCGCCTCTTCGCTCTTGGCCTTCAGCAACACGCGCAGGAGGTCGGCCAGCGCCGGGTTGACCTGAAGCTTGTCGCGCGAGCGGTCGGGGCGCGGGTGGGTGGCCGGATCGCTCTCCAGCCCCGCCTTGACCGCGGCCAGGATTCCCTCGGCGATGTCGCCCTTGCGCGCCTCGCGCAGCAAGAGGCGGGCGCGGCCCAGGTCCTGGGGCGATTGCGGCTTGGTCGAGGCCAGCTCGATCAGCGCGTCGTCCTTGAACACCCGGTTGCGGGGCACGTTGCGCTCTTGGGCATAGATTTCGCGGAACCGGGCCAGCTCGGCCAGGATCGCCATGAAGCGGCCGGACTGCGTGCGGGTCTTCACCCGTTTCCACGCCTCGTCGGGGTCGACGCGATAGGTGTCGGGGTCGCTGAGCACCGCCAGCTCCTCCTCGACCCAGGCGGTGCGGCCGCTGCGCGCCAACTCGGAACTCAGATGCTCGTAGATGTCCCGCAGATGGGTGACGTCGGCCAGGGCGTAGGCCTTCTGCGCCTCGGTCAGCGGACGCCGCGACCAGTCGGTGAAGCGCGAGGTCTTGTCGAGCCCGGCCTTGGCGATCTTGCGCACCAGGGTCTCGTAACCCACCTGCTCGCCGAAGCCACAGACCATGGCCGCGACCTGGGTGTCGAAGAGCGGCGCGGGGATCACTCCGCCGTCGACGCAGAAGATCTCCAGATCCTGTCGGGCAGCGTGGAACACCTTGACCACCGACGGGTCGCGGAAGAGCGCATAGAGCGGCTCCAGCGCCAAGTCCCCGGCCAGGGGGTCGATCAGCACCGCGCTATCGTCGCCGTCGCCAGGGACGGCGAGCTGCACCAGGCACAGCTTGGAATAGTACGTCCGTTCACGCAGGAACTCGGTGTCGACGGTGACGTAGGGGTGGCGGGCGGCGGTCTCGCAGAAGGCGGCGAGACCCTCGGTCGTGGTGATGGTGATCATGGCGCTCTTGTCTGGTCTGCCGCGGTCGGCAGCCGTCCTGCGATACCCCACTACGCCCCGAAACGGAAGCGCTCAGAGCCAAAGCGGCGTGCGGTCGCCCGCCGCCACCCGCCGCAGGACCGCCGGGTAGAGCCGGTGTTCCATTTCCAGAACCCGCGCGGCCAGGCGCTCGGGCGTGTCGCCGGGGCGCACCGGCACACGCCCCTGGCCGAGGATGGGTCCGGCGTCGAGGTCGGCGGTCACCTCGTGCACGGTGCAGCCCGCCTCGGCATCGCCCGCGGCCAAGGCTCGGGCATGGGTGTCGAGGCCAGGGTATTTCGGCAGGAGCGACGGGTGGATGTTCAAAAGCCGCCCCGCCCAGGCGTCGACGAAGCCGGGCGTGAGGATACGCATGAACCCGGCGAGGCAGATCAGGTCGGGGCCTGCCCGGGACAGGACATCGGACAGCGCCGCCTCGAACGCCGCCCGGTCGGGATAGGCCCGGTGGTCCAGCGCCGCCGTGGGCACGCCCCTGGCCTCGGCCTTGGCCAGCCCACCGGCGCCGGGCACGTTGGAGGCCACCAGCACCGGGCGCGCCGGATGGTCGCCGGTCATGCTGTCGACCAGGGCCGCCATGTTCGACCCGCCGCCCGAGATCAGGATGGCGACCCGGCGGCTCACCCCAACCGGCCGGTGAAACGGACGCCCGGGCCCGCGGCGACGCGGCCGATCCGCGAGACGTTCTCGCCCGCCGCGCTCAGCACGCCCTCCAGGCGGTCGGCCGCATCCGGCGCCACCACCGCGACCATGCCGATGCCGCAGTTGAAGGTCCTGAGCGCCTCGTCCTGGACCAGCCCCCCCGCCTCGGCCAGCCAGCCGAAGACGCCGGGCAAGGGCCAGGCGCCGAGATCGATCTCGGCCCCCAGGCCCTCGGGCAGCACCCGCGGCACGTTCTCGCTGAGCCCGCCGCCGGTGATGTGGGCCAGCGCCCGCAGCCCCCCGGCGCGATGCGCCTCCAGCGCCGCACGGACATAGAGCCGCGTCGGCGCCAGCAGCGCGCGTCCCAGCGGTGCCCCTGAGAACGGGGCGGGATCGGTCCAGGCGAGCCCCTCGCGCTCGACGATCTTGCGCACCAGCGAGTAACCGTTCGAATGCACCCCGTCCGAGCCGAGGCCGAGGAGAACGTCGCCCTCGGACACCTCGCGCGGCAGGCCGCCGCCCCGCTCCATCGCGCCGACGGCGAACCCGGCCAGGTCGAACTCGCCCGGCCGGTAGAGGCCCGGCATCTCGGCCGTCTCGCCGCCGATCAGGGCGCAGCCGGCCCGGGCGCAGCCCTCGGCGATCCCGGCGACCACGCGCGCGGCGGCATCGACGTCCAGCTTGCCGGTGGCGAAGTAGTCGAGGAAGAACAAGGGCTCGGCGCCCTGGCACACCAAATCGTTGACGCACATCGCGACGAGATCGATGCCGATCTCGTCCAGCATCCCGGTCTCGGTGGCCAGCGTGAGCTTGGTGCCGACCCCGTCGGTGGCGGCGACCAGGATCGGGTCCGTGAACCCCGCCGCTTTCAGATCGAACAGCGCGCCGAAGCCGCCCAGTCCGGCCATCGTGCCGGGGCGGCGGGTGCGCGCCGCGTCGGCGCCGATGCGGTCGACCAGCGCGTTGCCGGCGGCGATGTCGACACCGGCATCGGCATAGGTCAGGGGGGGCGGTCGGTCGGGCATCGCTGTCTCCGTCGCGGCGGCTGCGCCGCGGCCTAACCGATCCCGCCGCGGACGGCAACGGCGCGGTGGCCGCGCTTGACCCGGCCGCCTGCCATGCTACTCCGAGACGGCGGGGGCCTGTAGCTCAATTGGTTAGAGCAGAGCGCTCATAACGCTTTGGTTGGGGGTTCGAGTCCCTCCGGGCCTACCAATCCGCACCCCGCCCCCTGGCCCCGCAGGCGCATGTCCGACCGCGTGGACCCGGCCCTCGCCGCCGCCGCCGCCGGAGGCACCGGACCCGCGGCGGTGCCCTCCGCCGCGCGCCGCATCTGGGGTCGCGGTCCGCCCCCTGCGGATGGCCGCTGGCGGCCTCCACACCCGGCACGGTGCCCCTGTTCAATCTCGGCGCGATGTGGTCGAAGGACAGCACGACGTCTTGAGGGAGGGCAGGCATGGACGACCGCATCAACGACACTCTCGACCGCTGGGACCGCGAGAGCTTTCTCCACCCCTCGACCCACCTGGCCAAGCACGCCCGCGGCGAGGTTGCCAATCGCATCGTCCAGCGGGCGAGCGGGGTTTATATCGAGGACCGCGACGGCACGCGCCTCCTCGACGCCTTCGCCGGGCTCTACTGCGTGAACGTGGGCTATGGGCGCACCGAAATCGCCGAGGCCATCGCCCATCAGGCGCAGGAGCTGGCCTATTACCACGCCTATGCCGGGCACGGCACCGAGGCGTCCATCACCCTGGCGCATATGGTGATGGAGCGGATGCCGGCGCATATGTCCAAGGTGTTCTTCGGCCTCGGCGGCTCGGACGCGAACACCACGAACGTCAAGCTGGTCTGGTATTACAACAACATCCTCGGCCGCCCGGAGAAGAAGAAGATCATCTCGCGCCACCGCGGCTATCACGGGTCGGGGATCATGTCGGGCTCGCTGACCGGCCTGCCCATGTGGCACACCCATTTCGACCTGCCGCTCGACCGGGTGCTGCATACCGAGGCGCCGTATTTCATGCACCGTCAGGACCGCGACCAGGACGAGGCGCAGTTCGCCGCCCACTGCGTCGAGGCGCTGGAGGCGATGATCCTGCGGGAGGGGCCAGAGACGGTCGCGGCCTTCGTCGCCGAGCCGGTGCTGGGCACGGGCGGGATCGTGCCGCCGCCCGAGGGCTATTGGGAGGGTGTGCAGGAGGTGCTGGACCGCCACGACATCCTGTTCATCGCCGACGAGGTCGTCACCGGCTTCGGCCGCCTGGGCTCGATGACCGGGTCGGCCCATTACGGGCTCAAGCCCGACATCATCACGATCGCCAAGGGCCTGACCTCGGCCTATGCGCCGCTCTCGGGGAGCGTGGTCGGGGACCGGGTTTGGTCGGTGCTGGAACAGGGCACGGATGCCACCGGCCCCCTCGGCCACGGCTGGACCTACGCCGCGCACCCCCTGGGCGCTGCCGCCGGGGTGGCGAATCTGCGGCTGATCGACGAGCTGGGGCTGGTCGAAAACGCCGCCGAGGTGGGGTCCTACCTCACCATGGGTCTCGCCCAGGCGGTGAGCGATCACCCGGCAGTGGGCGAGGTGCGGGGCGTCGGGATGCTCTCGGCGGTCGAGCTGATGGCCGATCCGCAAGCGGGCACGTTCTATCCCGCAGGGGCTGGCATCGCGGCCAAGGTGACGACGGCGATGGCCGCCCGCGGGGTCATCGCCCGACCGATGCCCCATAGCGAGGTTCTGGGCTTTGCCCCGCCGCTCTGCCTGACCCGGGCCGAGGCCGACACGATCTGCGAGGTGACCCGGGCGGCGCTGGACGAGGTGCTGGACTGACCCAAGCCTCCGCGGCGCACCGCCCGCCGGTCAGGGGAGCGGTGCGCCGTGGACTTCGCGGCGCCGGCGCAACTGCGCCTCGCGCAGGGTGATGAACACCACCGATCCCAGGATCGCCGACCCGCCCAGGACGACGTAGAGGTCGATCCCCTCGCCGAAGACGAACCAGCCCAACAGCGTCGCCCAAAGCAGTTGCAGGAACGTCACCGGCTGGGTCACCGCGATGGGCGCGGCACGGAAGGCCAGCGTCATCGTCAGGTGCCCCGCCGTGGCCAGGGACGCCACCAAGAACAGCCAGGCGAGGTCGCCCGAACTGGGCCAGACCCACACCGCCGCGGCCAGCGGCGCCAGGCCCACAGTGACGGTGACCGACAGCATCGCCACCACCACCTGCGGCGCCACCTCGTCGGCCAACACCTTGCCCAACAGGTAGGACGCGCCAAAGGCCAGCGCGGTGCCCAGCATCGCCAGGTGCCCGGGCGAGATCTCGCGAAACCCTGGACGCAGGATCAACAGCGCGCCGGCCAGGGCCACGGCGACCGCGATCAGCCGCCGCGCCGCGAGGCTCTCGCCCAGAAACAGCGCCGCGCCGAGCGTCACGTAGACCGGCGTGAGATAGTTCATCGCCGTCACCTCGGCGATGGGGATCTGCGTCATCGCGTAAAACCACAGCGCCACCCCCACCGTGTGCACCGCGCCCCGGGCGGCGACGCGCCCCAGAGTTGGGCGGCTCAGGCGGGTCTGGCGCAGCACGCCGAGCATCGGGATCAGAAAGACCAGACCGAGGAGGTAGCGCAGGAAGGCCGCCTGGGCGGCCGGCACCCGGCCGTCGAGATGCTTGACCACTGCGGTGACGCCGACGAACAGGATGCCCGTCAGCAGCATCCACAGAACGCCCGCCACGGGACGCGGCGGCGCGCTCATCCCTGGGCCTGGCGGGGCGCCGCCGGTCTGCCGGGCGTGGCGGAGACCGGCCCGGTCGGCGGCGCGGGCGCGTCGCTAGGGGTCCGGCGATCCGCGCGCAGGGGGCCGCGCCCCGGCCCCTCCGGCCGGGCGGCCGCGATCTGCGCGCCGGCGGCCGGACTCGACGGCCGCCCCGGCGCTTGCCCGAACGGAAAGCTGCACATAGACCCTGCGTTAGCGCCCCCGCGGAGCGCCGTCCAGCAAACGTTTGAACTGTCCACGCCAGCAGAACAGCCGCGGTCGCGCGCCCCCGGAACCCGTCCGGGCGGTCACCGCAGTCCGGTCGCCTCCAACAGGCCCAACCGCTTGGCCTCGTAATAATAGCCCCGGGCGTACCACATGACCGCCTCGGATTCGTCGCCGCCCGAAACCATCCACGCGCCGCGCAGATACTTGCCCGCGTATTTTAGGTTCACCTCTGGATCGAGGAGAGACTGGGGCGGGCCGCGGTGGCCCATGGTCCGCGCCGTCTGCGGCAGAATCTGCATGAGCCCCCAATACGGGCCGTTGCGGGCGTGGGCGCGATAATCGCTCTCGCGTTGGATCACCCGGTGCAGGAGCGACCGGGGGATGCCGTGGATCGCGGCCCACTTGTTCACCAGCCGCCGCATCTGCGGGGTTTCGCCGGGATAGAGGTCGGGGACGGCGGCGGGGGCGCGGCGGGTCACCTCCTCGCGGCGGCCGCAGGCGGCCAACGCGGGCAGGCCCACGAGCAGGAAACGGCGGGACAGTCGGGTCATCGCAACCTCGTCAACGGAACGGATACATCCAGGTCTTGTAATCGGACACCAGGATATGGGCCTTTTCGATCTCTTCGGGTGTCATTTTCTTGACCACCTCTTCCAGGCTGATGGCCGCGTCCGGGTCGCCGCCGATGGCCGACAGAGTATACCACATATACGCGCGCACCAGATCCGGGGCGGTGAGCCCGCGGCCCACCTCGTAATACCAGCCGATGCCGGACTGGGCGCCGGCGTGCCCCTTCATCGCCGAGCGCAGATACCATTCGAAGGCGCGCACGTCGTCGCGCGGCACCCCCAGCCCCATGGCGTACATGACGCCGATCAACTCTTCGGCATCGGCGTTGCCCGAGCGCGCGGCGGGCAGGAACGTCTCCATCGCCTCGGCAAAGCGCCCTGCCTCCATCAGGTCGCGCCCGGTCTCCACGTCGGCCAGGGCGGGGCTGGACAGGCCCAGTCCGATGGCCAAAATGCGCCCATGCCAGCGCGTCTGCCGCATCTCTGCGCCCTCCTCGTCTGCCTCGCCCTGCCGGCGGCGGCCGGCCCCGATCTGCCCCGCCCACTGAGCGACGCGGACTTCGACCCGGTGGAGTCGGCGCAGGCGAGATTGGGGCAGCTTCTGTTCTACGACAAGATCCTGTCGGGCAACCGCAACGTCAGTTGCGGCACCTGCCACCATCACGACCACGGCGGCGGCGACGGCCTGTCGCTGGGGATCGGCGAGGGCGGCGTCGGCGTGGGGCCCCGGCGCACCGCCGGGACCGGCCCCGATGCGATCCGCAAGAGGGTGCCGCGCAACGCCCCGGGGCTGTGGAACCTGGGCGCGCGCGAGGTCGAAACCCTGTTCCACGACGGGCGGCTGTCGCGGTCGGACCGGTTCGGCAACGGCTTCGACACCCCGGCCGAGGAATGGCTGCCCCCGGGCCTCGCCACCCCTCTCGCCGCGCAGGCGCTGTTCCCGCTGGTGGCGCAGTTCGAGATGGCCGGCAACCCGCGCGAGAACGAGATCGCGGGCGCCGTCCACGACCGCATCGACGCGGCCTGGCCGATCCTGGCCAAGCGCGTGCGCACGATCCCCGCCTATGGCGGAATGTTCGTCGATGCCTTCGACCACATCGAGCGGCCGGAACAGGTGAGCATCGTCGAAATCGGCAACGCCCTCGGCGCCTTCATCGCCTCCGAGTGGCGGAACCACGACAGCCCCTTCGACCACCACCTGGCGGGCGATCCGACGGCGCTGAGCGACGCGGCCCGGGCCGGGATGGACCTGTTCTATGGCCGCGCGGGGTGTGCGACCTGCCATGCCGGGCCTCTGTTGACCGATCACGGGTTTCACGCCCTGGCCCTGCCGCAGATCGGGCCC
This sequence comes from Rhodobacteraceae bacterium CCMM004, assembly GCA_004005435.1. Lineage (GTDB taxonomy): Bacteria > Pseudomonadota > Alphaproteobacteria > Rhodobacterales > Rhodobacteraceae > CCMM004. The sequence goes on from RZWH01000001.1 coordinate 386,388, forward strand.
GGGCGCACCCGCCGCTTCGACCCCTATCCCCGCGACGTGGGCCGGATGGGCGAGAGTGACCGGCTGGAGGACGCCTATCGGTTCCGCACCCCGTCGCTGCGCAACGTCGCCCTGACCGCGCCCTATGGGCACAACGGGGCCTATCCCACCTTGCGCGGCATCGTGGCGCACCATGCCGACCCCCTGGGCGCGTTGGACCGCTGGACCCCGGACCTGGCGCGGCTGCCAGAGGCACCTTGGCTCTCGCCCGCCGACTTCGCCGCCGCCGCCGACCCGCGCGAGGCCGCCCGCCACCGCCGGGCGGTGGACATCACCGCCGTGGCGCTGAGCGACGCCGATCTCGACGCGCTGGTGGCGTTCCTGAAGGCGCTGACCGGCGACACCGCGCGCACCCGTCCCCTGGGCCGCCCCCATGCGGTGCCGAGCGGCCTGCCCGTCGACTGACCCCGGCCCCGTCGCCGCAGCCCGCTGGCCGGCGCGGCCCGGCGGCTTAGGTGATGCGGCCAAGAGCGAGGGGCCCATGCTGCATGTCACCGACCTATGGAAGAGCTATCCCGGCGCCGATGGGCCGGTGGCGATCCTGCGCGGCGTGTCGCTGGAGCTCGCCGCGGGGGCGACCCTGGCCCTGACCGGCGAGAGCGGGTCGGGCAAGTCGACGCTTCTGCACGTGATCGGCGGGCTCGACAGTGCCGATCGGGGGACGGTGCGCCTGGGCGAGGTCGAGCTGACCGCCCTCGACGATGTCGGACGCGCGCGGCTCAGGCGCGGCACGGTGGGGGTGGTGTTCCAGCAGTTCAACCTGATCCCGTCGCTGGACGTGGCGCGCAACCTGGCGTTCCAGGCGCGGCTGGCGGGGGCAGAGGATCCGGCCTGGACGGCGGTGCTGGCCGACCGGCTGGGACTGACCGCGCATCTTCGGAAATACCCCGAGGAGCTGTCGGGGGGACAGCAGCAGAGGGTCGCCATCGGCCGCACCCTGGCGGTGCGCCCGCGGCTCGTGCTGGCCGACGAACCGACGGGCAACCTGGACGAGGACACCGGCGCGGCGGTCCTGGCGCTGATGCTGGACCTGGTCGCCGAGACCGGCGCGGCGCTCCTGACCGTGACCCATTCCGAGCGTCTGGCGGCGCGGATGGACCGCCGCCTGCACCTCGCCCACGGCCAGGTGTCGCCGTGACCGCCGCCGCGGGACGCGATTTTTCGCCGAAAAATCGGCCCCGCCCGACGCCGCGGGATCGCGTCAACGCCGCACACGGCCTCTCCCTCGGCGGCCCCGTCCAGGGCGATGGTGTGTTGCGCGCGCGGGGGGGCGAGGGGCCAGATTTTTCGGCGAAAAATCTGGCCCTGTCCGGGGGTCGGCGATGATCGGGGCGGGTCTCGCGGCACTGTTGTCGCATTGGCGGCGGCGGCCGTTCCAGCTCCTCACGCTCCTTTTGGGGCTGGCGACGGCCACGGCGCTATGGTCGGCGGTGCAGGCGATCAACGCCGAGGCACGGGTCAGCTACGACCGCGCCGCCGCCGCGCTCGGGCCCACTCGGCGGGACCGAATCGCCGCCGCCGACGGCCAGCCCATGGACGCCGCGCTCTTCGTCGCGCTGCGGCGGGCGAGCTGGCCGGTGACGCCCGTGATCGAGGCCACGATCCCCACCCGCGCAGGGCCCCTGCGGCTGATCGGGATCGACCCCTTCACCCTGCCGCCCCAGGATGTGCCGCAGGTGGCCGGGGCCGGGTTCGACGCCGCCTTCGTCACGCCGCCGGGGCAGTTGATCGCCGCGCCCGCCACGGCCGAGCGCCTGGCCGCCGCCGATCTGCCTCCGCTGATTGCCGTCGAAGGCGCGCCCCCGGGCGTGGCCTACGGCGACATCCCCACGGTGCAGCGGCTGGCGGGGCTCGACGGGCGGCACTCGTACCTGACGGTCACCGGACCCGCCCCCATCGGGCAGCGCCCCTTGAGCGAGATCACCCCCGACCTCCGCATCGAGCCCGCGACGGACGCCGCCGGCGGCGACCTCGCGCGGCTGACCGACAGCTTCCACCTCAACCTCACGGCGTTCGGGCTCCTGAGCTTCGCGGTCGGCCTCTTCATCGTGCGGGGCGCCATCGGCCTGGCGTTCGAGCAGCGAAGACCGGTGTTCCGCACGCTCCGCGCGCTGGGTCTGAGCCGCCGGACGCTGATCGGCCTCCTGGTGGGCGAACTGGCGGTCTTTGCCCTGATCGCCGGGGCTGCGGGCATCGCGCTGGGCTACGGGATCGCGGCGCTGCTTCTGCCCGACGTCGCGGCGACGCTGCGCGGCCTCTACGGCGCCAGCGTCGACGGCAGCCTGTCGCTGCGCCCCGCCTGGTGGCTGGCGGGCCTCGGCATCGCCATGCTGGGCACGGCGGTGGCGGCGGCGGGCGCGCTCTGGCAGCTCTGGCGCCTGCCGCTCCTGGCGCCGGCGCAGCCGCGGGCCTGGGCGCGCGGGTCGGCCGCGGCGCTGCGCTGGCAACTGGCGGCGGCCGGGGGATTGGCCCTGGTCGCGCTGGCCGCGGGGTTGTTGGGCGGTGGGCTGATCGGCGCCTTCGTTCTCCTGGGCGCGCTCCTGATCGCCGCGGCCCTGACCCTGCCCGCGGTGCTGCACGCCGCGCTCGCCCTGGGCGCCCGGAGCGCGCGGGGGGCGGTCGCCGAGTGGTTCTGGGCCGACACCCGCCAACAGGTGCCGGGGCTCGCCCTGGCGCTGATGGCGCTCCTCCTGGCGCTGGCGGCGAATATCGGCGTCGGCACGATGGTGTCGAGCTTTCGCCTGACCTTCACCGGGTGGCTGGACCAGAGGCTGGCCTCCGAGCTCTACGTCACCGCCGAGACAGAGGCCCAGGCGCGGGCGTTGGAGACCTGGTTGGTCCCCCGCACCGACGCCGTGCTGCCGATCTGGAACGTGGATGCGACGCTCTACGGCCTGCCGGGCGAGGTCTACGGCGTCGCCGACCACCCGACCTATCGCGATCACTGGCCGCTGATCGCCGCCCTGCCGGACGTATGGGATCGGGTGGCGGCCGGGGACGGCGTGCTGATCAACGAACAGCTCGCCCGGCGCGAAGACCTGTGGCCCGGCGACCGGGTGCGCCTGCCGGGCTGGCCCGACGCGCCGGTGGCGGGCGTCTACAGCGACTACGGCAACCCCCTGGCGCAGGCGCTGTTGGGCCTCGGCCGGTTCGACGCGCTCTACCCCGAGGCACCGCGGCTGCGCTTCGGCCTGCGGGTGGCGCCCGAGAGAGCGGGGGCGCTGGCCGCGGCTCTGATCGACGAGTTCGGCCTGCCTCCGGGCAATATGATCGACCAGGCCGAGATCAAGGCATTTTCGCTCTCTGTCTTCGAGCGGACGTTCACGATCACCGGCGCGCTCAACGTATTGACGCTGAGCGTGGCCGGCTTCGCCATCCTGACGAGCCTCCTGACGCTGTCGGCGATGCGGCTGCCGCAGGTGGCCCCCGTTTGGGCGCTGGGCCTGACCCGGGGGCGTCTGGCGCGGCTGGAGCTGATGCGCACCGCGCTCCTGGCCGCGCTGACCTTCCTCTGCGCGCTGCCCGTGGGTCTCTTGCTGGCCTGGGTGCTCCTGGCGGTGATCAACGTCGAGGCGTTCGGCTGGCGCCTGCCGATGCACCTCTTTCCCCGCGACTGGGCGGTCCTGGGCCTGTTGTCGCTGGCGGCGGCGGCGCTGGCGGCGCTGGGTCCGGCCCGGCGAATCGCGCGGATGCCGCCCGCGCAGTTGCTGAAGGTCTTTGCCGATGAACGCTGAGCGCCTCTTCCGCCGCCTCCACCGGGCCGTCGCCGCGGGCCTCGTCGCACTGGTCTGGGCTGGGGCGGCGGCGGCGCAGGGGTTCGCCGGGCTGGGGGCCGAGGCCGACGGCTTTGCCGTACCGGAGCGGGGCGTGCCCTTCGCCTTCCCCGCCGATCACGGGCCGCATCCCGATTACCGGATCGAATGGTGGTATGTGACGGCGAACCTGAACGGTCCCGATAGCACCCCCTACGGCATCCAGTGGACGCTGTTCCGCTCGGCCCTGTCGCCGCCCGGGGCCGACCCCGCCGCGCCGCAGGTCTGGATGGGGCACGCCGCGCTCACCACCCCAGACGCCCATCGCGCCGCCGAGCGCCTGGCCCGCGGCGGCACCGGCCAGGCGGGGGTCGAGGCACAACCGTTCCGCGCCTGGATCGACGAATGGGAGATGGCGGGGCCCACCCTGTCGGACGTGACCCTGACTGCCTCCGCGCCCGACTTCGCCTATCGCCTGACCCTCTCGTCCGACCGCCCCTTCGTGCCCCAGGGCGACGGCGGCTACTCGGTCAAGTCGGCGTCCGGGCAGGCCAGCTATTACTACTCGCAGCCGTTCTACACCGTCGCGGGCACCCTGATCCTGCCCGAGGGCGAGGTCGCGGTGACCGGCACAGCCTGGCTGGATCGGGAGTGGTCGTCGCAACCCCTGGAGGCGGACCAGAGCGGGTGGGACTGGTTCTCGCTCTCCCTGGACAGCGGAGACAAGGTGATGGGCTTCCGCCTGCGGCAGACGGACGGCAGCGCGTTCACCGCCGCGACATGGATCGCCCCCGACGGCACGCCGACGCCGATGCCCGACGGCGCCTTCCGCGCCACGCCGGTGGAGACGGCGGAGGTCGCGGGCCGGTCGGTGCCCGTGGTCTGGCGGGTGTCCCTGCCGTCCAAGGCGCTGGACGTGGAGGTGCGCGCGCTCAACCGCGCGGCCTGGATGGACCTGTCGTTCCCCTACTGGGAGGGGCCGGTGACGGTGGAGGGCAGCCACGGTGGCGTCGGGTATCTGGAGATGACGGGCTATGAGTGAGGCGGACGCCGACCTGGCCGCCACCTGGGCGGCGGCGTGGGAGATGCTGGAGACCGGGGTGCGCGAGGCCGAGGCCCCGGCGCGGCTGACGGTGCTCGCCACCGGAGCGCAGGGCGGCGGCGGGGCGGCCCGCATGGTCGTCCTGCGCGGGGCCGACCGCGCGGCCGGGACGCTGGAGATCCACACCGACGCGCGATCTGGCAAGATCGCCGAGCTGCGCGCCGCCCCGCGGGCGACGTTGGTGTTCTGGGATCCGGGCCGCGGCCTACAGCTCCGCGCCGTGGCGGACGTCGCGATCCTGGACGGCGCCGCGACCGCCGAACGCTGGGCGCGGATGCCCGAGGCGGCGCGGAGCAACTACGGCGGCGCCCCGCCACCCGGCACCCCCATCGCGTCCCCCGACGCCCACCGGCCCGGTGTCGAGGCGGACCGTTTCGCCGTGCTCGTGGCCCGCATCGTATCGTTGGAAACGCTGCGCCTCGCCGGCCTGCCCCACCGCCGCGCCCGCTTCGACCGCGCTCAGGGGTTCGCGGGGCGGTGGCTGGTCCCCTGAGCCGGGGCGAAGGAAGGCGCTCAGGAGAGGCCGAGAGCGTGAGGCGGCGCCATCCCGCCGGTGCGCGGTCGAGCGGCGCGCGACGATCTCAGACGCGTCAACGCGGGGGCGGCCCCATTGTCCTCGCCAAAATCGCCGCCCCGGTTGGGAGGGCGTTGTCTGGCGATGGCGTCGGGGGGCATCGGGGGCGCTGGAAGGGTCGCGCGAGGGCATCCTCGGAATCGCCGACAGGTCACAACCCAGAACGGAGGGCAGCTCTGTCCCAACCGGGGCGCGGCCGGGCGGGGTGCGACAGTTCCATGAGCATCCACGCCGCGGCAGCGGCACCACACGTGCCAGAAGCGTCGGTCCGGGGGGACGGCACGGCGCTGTCCGGCGGTCCCCGCCGGGCGGGACAGGGGGGAGATCGGGCAGCCGCCATCCCGCGACTGACCAAGACCCGACACCGGTTCTCCGTGCGGAGGGCAGCGCCGTCCCGCCGGGGCGCGGTCCGGCGGTGCGCGACAGTCTCGCAAGCACCCCCGTTGCGGCGGCTGAACGACCTTCGCCACAAAGCGCCGCCCCGGGGGCGGGACGGCGCTGCCCGGCCTATGGCTGGGCGGGGCGTGGCGGCTGGGCGGATCGCCTGGATGGCCGTCCGCACCCATGGGGGGCCCAGCGCCTCGGAGGCGCTATCGACCGTGCGGCGAGAGGCGCCGTCCAGCGCCCCCTGAGCGGCGCGACGCGGGCCCGCCTCCGAGCCCGGTCAGGACGTCGGCTGGATCCGCGCCGCCATGATCGCGATGGCCTGCTGGTAGACGCTGGCGGCGTTCCACTCCTGGATCACGCGAAAGTTCGGCTGACCCTGCTGATACCCCACCCCGGGCTGCCAGCCCTTGCGCCGCAGGAAATTGGCGGTCGAGGCCATGGCATCGGTCACGTTGGTCAGGTCCACTCGGCCGTTGCCGTCGGCGTCCACGCCGTAGCGCAGGACGTTGCCCGGCAGGAACTGGGTATGCCCGACCTCGCCATGGCGGGCGCCCACCGTCCCGGCGCTCAGCGCACCGCGGTCCACCAGTTGCAGCGCGGCCAGCGCATGGGGGGTGAAGAACGCGGGGCGGCGGCAGTCGTACGCCAGCGTCACGATGGCCGACAGGACGTTGCTGTCGCCCATGAAGCGGCCGAACCCGGTCTCCATCCCGTGAATCGCGATCAGCACGCCCGCGGGGACGCCGTAGCCGCGTTCCAGCGACTGCCAGAAGCCCGGGTTCTGCTGGAGCCGCTGGCGCCCCTGGGCGACGATCGTGTCGGCGCCGCGGACCTGCATGAACTTCTGCAACGAGTATTTGAAGCTCTTCTGGTTGCGGTCGGCGTTGATGGTCTTCTGCGCATAGCGCGTCCCGGCCAGGGCCTGGAGCCCGCGCTGGCCCACCCCTTGGGCGGCCGCGACCCGGGCGAAGTCCTGCTTCCAAGTGTCGAAGCCCGAGGCGGAGTTGCCGCAGGAGGCAGCGGCGGCGACCCCTGCGCCGAGGGTCAGGGCGGCCGCAGCGGCGGCGAGATGGCGAACGACGACGAACATGAAACTTTCTCCGATACCAGCGAACTGTCGCAGGCGAGCCTACAACCACCGGGCCGCCGCCGCCAACGGGCAAATTCGCCCGGCCGCCCTGGTCCCCCGCTGCGCGCGGTCTAGCTGCCCGGCCATGCAGCACAGACCCGAGACAATCGCGGTGGTCGGCGCGGGACTGGCCGGGCTGACCGCGGCGCGGCATCTGGCCGACGCCGGGCGGGGCGTCGCGGTGTTCGACAAGAGCCGCGGCACCGGCGGGCGGCTGGCCACGCGGCGGGGGCCCGCCGGCGCCTTCGACCACGGCGCCCCGGCTGTGGACGCGCGCGAGGCGGCGTTCGCCGCCCTCCTCGCCGATCTGGCCGCTCGCGGCGCGGCCGAGCGAGCGGACGGCGGTTGGGCCGGACGGCCGGGAATGAGCGGGCTGGTCAAGCCGCTGGCGGAAGGCCTGACGGTCTGCACCGCGACCGAGATCGCCGAGATCGCGCGGTCGGACACGGGCTGGCGGCTGACCGACACCGACGGCTCCGTGCACGGCCCGTTTCGCGCCGTCGCGCTGGCCATCCCCGCGCCGCAGGCGCGCGCGCGCCTGCCGCAGGCGGTGGCGGCCCCGCTGGACACCGTCGAGATGGCCCCACGCTGGACGCTGATGCTGGGGCAAGCGCCTTCGAAGGCGCTTGGCCAAGGCCCTTCCAAGGGCCTTGCCCCCGCCCGGGACCCGATCGAGACGCTCATCCCACAGCGCGGCGCGCCCGGCCGGATCGTCGCACACGCCACCGCCGAGTGGTCGACGGCCCACCTGGAGGCGCCGCGCGAGGCGGTGCAGGCGGCGCTTCTCGCCACACTTGGCCACGACGCGCCGCCGGTCCACGTCGCCGTCCATCGCTGGCGCTATGCCCGGACCGCGCGTCCCCTGGGCCGACCGTTCCTCGACTGCGGCGACGGGCTCGTGGCAGGGGGCGATTGGGCCCTGGGCGACCGCGCCGAACACGCCTGGCTGTCGGGCCGCGCAATGGCCGCGCACCTCCTGGCCACCTTTCCCTGACGCCGCCGGCGCGCTAGGGCGGGACCATGGCCTACGAGATCGCCTCCCTCTCCGCCCTGGCGGACCACGGCTTCGACGCCGTGATCGACGTGCGCGCGCCGTCCGAGTTCGCCGTCGACCGCCTGCCCGGTGCGGTCAATCTGCCGGTCCTCAGCGACGCCGAGCGCGCCCGCGTCGGCACCGTCTACACCCGGCAGAGCGCGTTCCTGGCACGCAAGATCGGCGCCGCCCTGGTCGCCCGCAACGCCGCTGCGCATATCGAGGGGCCGCTGGCCCACCACGACGGCGGCTGGCGGCCGCTGGTCTATTGCTGGCGCGGCGGGCAACGATCCCAGAGCTTTGCCGCAATCCTGGGGCAGATCGGCTGGCGGGTCGAAGTGGTCGCGGGCGGCTATCGCAGCTATCGCCGGGCGGTGTCGGCCGCGCTCTACGACGCGGCCCTGCCCCACCGCCTGGTGCTCCTCGACGGACTGACCGGGACGGCCAAGACGGCGCTGCTCCACGGCGTGGCCGCGCGGGGCGGACAGATCCTGGATCTCGAAGGGCTCGCCCGTCACCGCGGCTCGGTCTTCGGCGCGGTGAGGGGGGGCCAACCGGACCAGAAGGCGTTCGAGAGCGCGCTGGCCATGGCGCTGGTGGGGCTCGATCCCGACCGGCCGGTGCTGGTCGAGGCCGAATCGAGCCGAATCGGCGTCCTCACCCTGCCCCCGGCCCTGTGGAAGGCGATGACGGCGGCGCCCCGGTTGCTGGTGGAGGCGCCGCTGGGCGCACGGGCATCCTATCTGTTGGAGGCCTATGCCGACATCGTCGCGGACCCCGACCGGCTCGACGCGACGCTGGCGGCGCTGACGCGGTTGCAGGGGCACGCACGGGTGGCAGCGTGGCGTGAGATGGCCCGCGACGGCCGGCTGACCGCGCTGGCCGAAGAGCTGATGCGCGACCACTACGATCCACGCTACACCCGGCAGCAGGCGCGAAACGGCCAGGCGCCCGTGGCCCGCCTCGGCGCGGCACGGCTGGACGCCGCGGGCCGGGCGGAGCTGGCGCAGCGGCTCACAGAGACGCTGGCGGAGATGTAGCGCGCGGGTCAGGCGGCCCGCGGGCCGTCCACGGTCTCGATCCGCGGCGGGCCGTCCACGATCTCGCCCACGACGGCGCTGTCGGGGTATCCTGCCGCGGTCAGCCGCTCCAGCGCCGCTGCGGTCACCGCCTCCGGCACCGCGGCCAGGAGCCCGCCCGAGGTCTGCGGATCGGCCAGGAGCGCGGCGCGGGGGCCATCGGGCAGCGTGCCGGGGGGCAAGGCGGCCATGTTGCGGGCGTGGAGGGTCGAGCGCACGCCCGCCTCGGCCAGGGCCAACGCCCCGGGCAGGAGGGGCACCGCGCCGAGGTCGATCTGCGCGCCGCAGCCCGACGCTCGCAGGAGCGCCATGAGATGCCCGGCCAGGCCGAAGCCCGTCACGTCGGTCACCGCGTGGGCCCCCTCCAGGGCCGCGGCCGCGGCCCCCTGCCCCTCCGCCATCGCCGCCCAGGCCGCCGCCGCCCAGGGACCGCGGGCCTTGAGCGCCATCTCCGCGGCCATCACCGTGCCCGACCCCTGCCCCCGGGTCAGGATGAGGCGGTCGCCCGGCCGCGCCCGGTCGAGCGTCGTCGCCGTCCGCGGCACGATCCCCGTCAGCGTCAGCCCGATGGCCAGCTCCGGCCCGGTGGCGGTGTGGCCGCCGACGATCTCGGCCCCCGCCTGGGTCAGGACCTCTCCGGCGGCCTGCATGATCTCGGCAAGCGTGCGGGCCTCCAGCGCCGGTGCCAGCCGCGGCAGGGTCAACGACAGGAGCGCGGCCTGCGGCGCCGCCCCCATGGCCCAGATGTCGCCCAGCGCGTGCTGCGTTGCGATGCGCGCCATCAGCCAGGGGTCCAGCGTCACCGGTGAGAGCTGATCCACCGTCAGCGCCTGCCGCACCTCGCCCAGGCTCAGCACCGCGGCGTCGTCGCCCGCGCCGCGCAGCACATCGTCGCGCCGGGCGTGCGGCAACGCGGCCAGCGCGGCCGAGAGGGCGTCGGCCCCGACCTTGGCCCCGCAGCCGCCGCAGGGCGCCTGACCGCCACCCACCGCCTCGGCCAGTCCGTCGGCGGCGGTGCGGGGCCGCGCGGGCGGCGGCATCGGCGGCAGGTCGGCCAGTCGGGTCATGAAACGGCGGTCGATCCGGTCCTTGAGCCGCCAGAGCCAGGGCCCCGCGACCTGCACCGGCCCCCGGTCGGCCAAGGCCGATCTGTCCCCCAGCGACACCAGCTTGAGATAACTGCGCTGCGGGCGGTAGCTGCGCCAGAGGCCGCCGCCCACCGCCGCGCGCAGGTTGGCGTCGAGGACCGGCGCCTGGCGGACGGCAAAGACACCGGCCTTGGGCCGCGGCGCGTGGGTCAGGTGCGCGCAGTCCCCGGCGGCAAAGATGGCGGGGTCGGTGACGCTGCGCAGCTTGTCGTCCACGGCGACATAGCCGTCGTGCAGGGCGAGCCCCGTCCCGGACAGCCAGGCATAGGGCCGCGCCCCGGCGGCACCGGTGACGAAGGCGGCGGGCAGGAGCGTCCCACCGGACAGGCGCACCCCGTCGGCCGTCACCGCCTCGGGCGCGGCGTGCTCGCGCAGCGCGATGTCCATCTCGTCCAGGCGGCGGCGCAGCAGAGCCTCGGCCCGCCCGCCGATCCCGCCCAGCGCGTCGGCGGCGTCGATGACGTGGACCGGCCCGGTCGCCCCCGCGGCGCGGGCGGCATGGGCCATCGCCATGGCCAGCTCGACCCCCGCGACCCCGGCGCCCAGCACCGCCAGGCCGCCCTCGGGATCGGCGCGGCCGCTGCGCAGGTCGTCGAGATGCGCCGCCCAGCGCGCGGCGAAGCGTCCCAGGGGCTTGGCCGCCACTCCGTGTTCGGAGAATCCCCGCAGGTCGGGCATGTCCGAATGGATGCCGATGTCGATGGAGGCCACGTCATAGCCGATGCGCCGGGCGCCGACATGGACCTCGCCTCGGCCGCGGTCCAGCGCGTCTGCATGGCCCAGCACGATCCGTGCTCCGGCAAAGCGCGCCAGGCGCACCAGGTCGATCTCCAGCTCGTCGCGGCCGTAGTGACCGGCGACGAACCCCGGCAGCATTCCGGTATAGGGCGCGGTCGGGGCCGGATTGATCACCGTCAGCCGCGCGCCGGGCAGCGGGGTCATCCCCCAGCGGCGCAGGACCAGAGCGTGGGCGTGGCCGCCGCCGATCAGGACGATGTCGCGTGTCAGGGGAAGGGGGGCGTGCATCGGTGCGGGCTCCGGGGTCGGGACACCGCCCGGAATAGCCCGCGCGCCCCCCGGGGGCCAGCCGCCGCCGGGACGGCCTCAGCCGGAGTGGAGGAAATGCATGACGTCGCCGTCGCGCACCTCGTATCCCTTGCCCTCGACGCGCAGCTTGCCCGCGTCGCGGGCGCCCTGTTCGCCGCCCAGCGCCACGTAGTCGTCGTAGGCGGTGGTCTCGGCCCGGATGAAACCGCGCTCGAAATCGCCGTGGATGACGCCCGCGGCCTGGGGGGCCTTGGTGCCCACCGGCACGGTCCAGGCGCGCGCCTCCTTCGGGCCGACGGTGAAGAAGGTCTGGAGACCCAACAGCCGATAGCTCTCGCGAATCAGGCGGTCGAGGCCGGCCTCCTCCAGACCCAGTTCGGTCAGGAACTCGGCCGCCTCCTCGCGGTCGAGCTGGGCGATCTCCTCTTCGATCCGGGCCGAGATGACGACGGTGCCCGCGCCTTGGGCCGCGGCCATCTCGGCGACCCTGGCCGACAGCGCATTGCCCGACGCCGCCTCGTCCTCGGCCACGTTGCAGACGTAGAGCACGGGCTTGGCCGTCAGGAGTTGCAGCATCCGCCACGCCTTGAGATCCTCGGCGGCGATGTCGAGCGTGCGGGCCGGCCGCCCCTCTTCCAGCGCGGCCTGGGCGGCCTTGAGCAACCGCTCGGCCTGCACCGCCTCCTTGTCGCCGCCGCGGACCTTGCGCACCAGGTTCTGGAGCCGCCGCTCGATGGATTCGAGGTCGGCCAGCATCAGCTCGGTCTCGATGGTCTCGGCGTCGGCCAGGGGGTCCACCCGCCCGTCCACATGGGTCACGTCCGCGTCCTCGAAACAGCGCAGCACGTGGGCGATGGCGTCGCATTCGCGGATATTGGCCAGGAACTGGTTGCCCAGCCCCTCGCCCTTGCTCGCCCCCTTCACCAGCCCGGCGATGTCGATGAACGTCATGCGGGCGGGGATCACCGCCTTGGACTTGGCGATGTCGGCCAGGCGCGGCAGCCGCGCGTCGGGCACCGCCACCTCGCCCACATTGGGCTCGATGGTGCAGAACGGAAAGTTCTCGGCCTGCGCCGCGGCGGTCCGCGTCAGTGCGTTGAACAGCGTCGACTTGCCCACGTTGGGCAGTCCGACGATCCCCATGCGAAAGCCCATGCGGCATCCCTCCGGTCCCAAGATCGCCGCCTTCTACGGGGGTCTCCGGCCCGCCGCAACCGCCCGAACCGTTGCCGCAGGCAGGGCGGCGGGACTAGGATCGCCCATCGGCACGCGGACGGAGGACGCATCCATGCAACCGATCCCCTATCTCTTTTTCACCGACGGCTGCCGCGCAGCGGTCGAGCACTACGGACAGGTGTTCGGCACGACACCCGAGATCATGCCGTTTTCGGCAATGCCCGAGGCGGAACGCGCGGCGATGCCCGGTGTGCCCCCCGACGCGGTGATGCACGCCGCGGTCCAGGTCGGGGACGGCTGGATCTACGCCAGCGACGATCCCTCGGGCACCACGTCCGCCATGGCCGGGTGCAACGTCGCCGTCACCCTGCCCGACGGGGACGAGACGCGGCGGGTCTGGGACGCCCTGGCCGAGGGCGGCGAGGTGGGGGTGGACCTGCAACCGATGTTCTGGACGCCGCTTTTCGGCACCCTGACCGACCGCCACGGCGTGCGCTGGATGATCATGCAGGACGACGGCTCGGGGCGGTGAGCGCTCAGTAGCGGCGCTCGCGCCGGTCCTCGCGTTTCTGAAAGATGATGAACCACGCCAACAGCACGAACATCGGGTGCGTCAGGCCGCCGGAGAAGATGATGGCGGGCACCCAGATCAGGAACGTCAGGATGGACACGATGGGCCGGCCGGCGAAAAGGATCGACAGCGGCGGCAGAAAGATGGCGAGAATGTAGTTCATGGGCCGCATATAGGGTGCAAATCTCGCGGTGCAATCGCCGCCGATTGCTCAGGCCGGCGAAACGGGGCTACCCTGTCGGCGCGCTTGCACGAGGGACCGCCCATGATCCGAACGACCGTTCTGGCACTGGCCTTGGCCGGCGCGACCAGCTCTGCCACCGCCCAGGAACTGGTGTTCGGCGGCGGTATCGTCGACTTTCACAGCAATGCCGGCCAGGCCGCCATCGTCGAGGTCGAGTATCGCTTTGCCCCCTTCACGCGCCTGGGGCCGTTCGACGTCGCCTTCGGCGTGGCCGGGGCCGTCCACGACACCGGCGATCTGTGGGTCGGTGCGGGGCTCGTCAACACCGCCCGGCTGGGCGGCGCCTGGTTCCTCGAAAGCAGCGTGATGCCGGGCTACTACGACGCGGGGCGGGCGAACACCGATCTCGGCCACGCCTTCGAGTTCCGCAGCCAGATCGCCGTGGGTTACGACCTGACGCCGACCTCATCGCTGTCGCTGGCGTTCCAGCACAAGTCCAACGCGGGCCTGGGCGACATCAACCCCGGGCTCAACGCCCTGACCCTGCGGCTGCACCGCAAGTTCTGAGGCATGGACAAGCGGCCGCGGCTCCGGCACACCGGCCGCCGACGCGACTGGAGACCGCCCGCATGAGCCGTATCGACGCCACCTTCGCCCGCCTGCGCGCGGAGAACCGCAAGGCCTTCGTCGCCTATGTGATGGCCGGCGACCCGGACTTCGACAGTTCGCTCGACCTCGTGCGCGGCCTGCCGGGGGCCGGGGTGGACGTGATCGAACTGGGCCAGGCCTTTACCGATCCGATGGCCGACGGCCCGACGATCCAGGTGGCCGGACAGCGGGCGCTGGAGGCGGGGATGACGCTCACCCGCACGCTGGAGTTGGCACGGCGGTTCCGCCAGGACGACGACACGACGCCCATCGTGCTCATGGGCTACTACAACCCGATCTACATCTATGGCGTCGAGGCGTTTTTGAAGGATGCGCAGGCGGCCGGGATCGACGGCCTAATCGTGGTGGATCTGCCGCCCGAAGAGGACGAAGAACTGTGCCTGCCCGCCCGCGCGGCGGGGCTGGACTTCATCCGCCTGGCCACGCCGACCACCGACGACGCGCGCCTGCCCAAGGTCATGCAGAACACCAGCGGGTTCGTCTATTACGTCTCGATCACCGGCATCACCGGGGCGGCGGCGGCGGACGCAGCCGACGTGGGCCCCGAAGTCGCGCGGATCAAGGCGGCGACCGACCTGCCGGTGATCGTGGGCTTCGGCATCCGCACGCCGGACACCGCGCGCCAGATCGCGGGGGTCGCGGACGGCTGCGTCGTGGGCTCGGCCATCGTGGCGGAGCGGGCGTCGGGGCGGACGGTGGACGAGACGCTGGCCTTCGTCCGCGGGCTGGCCGAGGGCGCACACAGCGCCTGAGCCGGATCAGGGGCGCATCGCGTCGAGCGTGCGGCGCAGCGTCTCCAACTCGGGGAGCAGCGCGGCATAGCGCTCGGTCGGCAGCGCGCGCGCCAGGGCGGCGACGTCGGGCCCCAGCCGGGCAATGGCCTCCTCGCGGAACGCCCGGCCCGCATCGGTCAGCCACACCGTCTTGGACCGCCCGTCGGCGGGGTTCGGCCGCATCTCGACCAGGCCCCGCCGCTCCAGCCCCGCCAGGGTGTGGGTCATCGTCGTCTTGGGCACCTGGAACGCGCGGGCGAGGTCGAGGGGCGTCGGCCCCTCGCCCACCCGGACCAGGTGGTTCAGCACGGCGAACTGCGGCACCACCACCCCGTCGGGCAGCCGCGCCTCGAACAGCGCACGGCTGAGCTGCGCCACGATGGCGATCTCGTTGAAAACCGCGAACCAGGTCTTGAGGTCGTCGTCAGCCAATCACCTTTGCCTCCACGGGCCAGCGCGGGCTGACCGGCACCCGGGGTCCATAGCCCAGGCGCCCAAGCATCTGCACGGTTCCGCCACGGGGCGCCAGGGCCGCGTGGGCCCGGGCATAATGATCGGCCATCTCGGGGAACTCCTGTAACGCCTGGCTCATCGGCTGGACGGCGAGGCCGAGGGCCGTGGCGACCAGGTTCACCCGCATCCAGTCCCGGCCCGCGGCGATCTGCTCCGCCCGCGTGTTGCCTGGGGTGGTCAACCAGACATAGGCCATGCCGGTCATCGCGTTGGCGCGGACCATGTCGAGCCCTCGGGCATAGCTCATGCCGTCGCGGTCGAGCGCCTTGTCGCGGGTGAACAAACGGGTCAGGCGCAGGGTCTCGAACAGCGGGCCGGACAAGTCGATGCCGTCGGGGTTGGCGTTCACCTCGGCCGCGCCGATGCGGAACAGGTCCACCGATTCGCGATAGGTGCGGTCGGTGGCGAACTCCACCGAGAAGGCATCGGCGGTCAGGTCGCGCAGGGCGGCGACCCGGTCGGGATCGGCAGTGGCGGCGGCCTGGTTGTGGCGGGCAGCGGCGGTCAGTGCGGCCAGCGCGTCGGAGGGGACGGGGCGGGCGGTGTCGTAGGGCTCTTTGGTCGAGCGGCGGTGCGGGATCGCGGCAAAGAGGTCGGGCTCGGCCGTGCCGCCGGGGGCGAAGGTGCAGCGGGCCACCGGGCGGGCGTCAAGGCGGTCGGGGTTGCCGCCCTCGGGGAACAGGTCGAAGGTCACGTCGTGGCCGTCCTCGGCCGCGGCGACGCGCAGGGTCTCCAGAAAACACCCCAGGCCCACGACGATCTGCCGGGCGTGCGGGTCGGTGTGGGGCAGCAGGCGCTGGGTGTCGGCATAGAGCGTCACCTCCCCCGGCGTCCCCAGGTCCACCAGCCAGGGCTGCCGGTTGTGCGGATTGGGGGCAAGGATGGCATGGCTGAGCGCGCGCATCCGCGGCTCGTCGTAGCCGCCTGCCGCCGCCCAGGGCGCCCGGGCGCCGCCGGGCTGTCGGGTGATGACCGCGCCGGCGCCGGTGCCGGCAGCGACAATGGCCCCGCCGCCGAGGATCGCGAGGGTCTGTCTGCGTGTAAGGGACATGGGAAACCTCTCTAGTTCGACGTCGCATTATTTAATGCGATGTCGAACTACATGCAAGATTTCTGGACGCTGCATTCTTCAATTGAAATCGGCCCACCCGAGTGGTAAGAAATGTTTACCAGTTTGGAGACGCCCTATGCCCGTGATCACCGAGATCGAGGATCTCAAGCGGATGTTCCGCCGCCGCACCCCCAAGATGTTCTACGACTACTGCGAAAGCGGGTCCTGGACCGAGCAGACGTTCCGCGAGAACTCCACCGATTTCGACCTGATCCGCCTGCGCCAGCGGGTGGCGGTGGACATGGACGACCGCTCGACCGCGTCGACGATGATCGGGCAGGACGTGACGATGCCGGTGGCGCTGGCCCCAGTCGGGTCGACCGGCATGATGCACGCCGACGGCGAGATCCTCGCGGCCAAGGCGGCGGAAAAGTTCGGCGTCCCCTTCACCCTCTCGACCATGTCGATCTGCTCGGTCGAGGACGTGGCGCGCCACACCACCAAGCCGTTCTGGTTCCAGCTCTACGTGATGCGCGACGAAGAGTTCGTGGCGAGCATGATCCAGCGGGCCAAGGACGCGGGATGCTCGGCCATGGTGCTGACGCTCGACCTGCAAATCCTGGGCCAGCGGCACAAGGATCTCAAGAACGGGCTGACCGTGCCCCTGCGCCCCTCGCCCCGCACCGCGCTGGACCTGGCGACCAAGTGGGGCTGGGGCCTGGGCATGATGCAGACCCACCGGCGGCAGTTCGGCAACATCGTCGGCCACGCCAAGGGGGTCAGCGACCTGTCGTCCCTGTCGTCCTGGGCCAACGAGCAGTTCGACCCCCGGCTCGACTGGGAGAAGGTGAAGAAGATCAAGGAGATGTGGGGCGGCCCACTGATCCTGAAGGGCATCCTCGACGCCGAGGACGCGCGCCGCAGCCTGGACGTGGGCGCCGACGCCATCGTCGTGTCAAACCACGGCGGCCGGCAGCTCGACGGTGCGCTCAGCTCGATCCGGGTCCTGCCCGAGATCGTCGAGGCGGTGGGCGACCAGGTGGAAATCCACCTCGATTCCGGCATCCGCTCGGGGCAGGACGTGCTCAAGGCGCTGGCGATGGGGGCCAAGGGCACCTATATCGGCCGCGCCTTCGTCTACGGCCTGGGTGCCATGGGCGAGAAGGGCGTGACCCGCGCGCTGGAGGTCATCCACAAGGAGCTGGACATCTCCATGGCGCTCTGCGGCGTCAAGCGGGTCGAGGATCTCAGCCGCGACATTCTGCTGATCGACCAGGACTTCCACCGCTTCCGCCGCAACATGTGAGGCGGAGGCGGCGGCGCCCTCAGGTCTTAGGCCGCGACGATGGTGACGGCGATAGAACTCTCCGGGATCGGCTCGGTCAGCCCTTCGAGCAGCAGGACGCCGCCGTTGTCGAGCACGATCTCGATCCCGTCGTCGGTGACCATCTGCGCCGCGGCATAGTCGGCGGCGTCGGGCAGGTCGCCCACCATGTCGGGATAGGTGATCACCAGCACGTCCTCGCCCACGGTGAAGTCCGCGATGCGGATCGTGTCGTCGCCCAGGCCCGCGTCGGGGTCGTCGGCGATCTGGAACGTGTCGGCTCCGGACTCGCCGGTGGCCGTGTCGCCCACGCCCGGGACGAGGGTATCTTCGCCGGGGCCGCCGAAGAGTTCGTCGCCCGCATCGGCATCGTCATCCGGCGCAAAGCCCGCGATCAGCAGATCGTCGCCTTCGTCGCCATAGAGCGTGTCCGCCTTGGCGCCGCCGCGCAGTTCATCGGGGCCCTCGCCACCGAAAAGGAGGTCGGGTTCGCCGCCCCCGTCCAGTGTGTCGCTGCCACCGTCGCCGTGCAGCGTGTCGATGTCGCGGCCCCCGAACAGCACGTCGTCGTCCGCACCGCCGGAGAGCGCATCCTTGTTCGTGCCGCCGAACAGGGTGTCTGCACCCGCCTCGCCCCGGAGGACATCCCTGTCGAGTCCGCCGCGCAACACATCGTCGCCCGTGCCCCCCTCCAGCGTGTCGCCGTTGCCCTGACCCAGAAGCGTGTCGGCTCCGTCCCCGCCCAACAACCGGTCCGACCCTGCGCCGCCATCCAGGATGTCGTCCCCTGCGCCGCCGTCCAACCGGTCTTTGTCCCTCCCGCCGTCAAGGCTGTCGTCGCCGTCGTTGCCTCGCAGAATGTCGGAGTTGCTGTCGCCTTCCAGCGTGTCGTCGCCGACGCCGCCGCTCAGCGTGTCCTTGCTGATGCCGCCTTGGAGCAAGTCATCGCCCGCACCGCCCGAGAGCTCATCGCCGCCGTTCAGACCCACCAGCGTGTCATCGCCCGGCCCGCCCGAGAGCGTATCGTCGCCGTTCAGACCGACGATCGAATCGTCGCCGCCGAAGCCCTCCAGGAGGTCGGGACCGGGGGTGCCGGTCAGCACATCGTCGCCCTCGGTGCCGCCCTGGGAGGTATCCGGCACATCGTCCTTGTCGTCGTCGTTGTCGTCGTCGTTATCGTCGAAGACCTCGACCAGGCCCCACGCGATCAGGGCCCCCCCAAGGATGAGCAACGCATACATCGGTCTGCCCCCGCAGAATTTGACTGCCGCACCCTACCCCATCGCATGGGGAAGGGGCACGAAATTCCATCGAATTCCGCGATCAGACTGTTTCTCGGCCGCCGACAATGGCGGCCGGGGTTCGGCCCTACGGGACGCTGACCGCGATGGCCGAGGCGGGAATGGGCGCGGTCAGGCCCGAAAGGACCAAGACCTGACCTTCCGCCAGCACGATTTCGACACCGGCATCGGTCACCGTCTGCGTCGCGGCATAGCCGTCGGCATCCGGTCCGGGCGGTGAGTTCGGCGGCACTTCGATCAGAATGATGTCCTCGGCCGGGTCGAAATCGGTGATGGTGATGGCCGCCTGCGCGCCCTCCGGCTCTAGCAGGTCGCCCACCCCGAAGGTGTCCGCGCCCGCGCCGCCCGTGGCGGTGTCGCTCGTGTCGACGAGGAGCAAGTCGTCGCCGTCGCCGCCGTCCAGCACGTCCGCACCCGCCTCGCCAGAGAGGGTGTCGTCGCCCGCCTCGCCGAGAACGGTGTCGTCTCCGTCCAAGCCGCTGACCTGGTCGTCCCCGTCGCCGCCCGCGACCACGTCGTCGCCCAGGTTCCCGGCGAGCGTGTCGTCGCCGTCGCCGCCCGAGAGCGTATCGTCGTCGGCGCCGCCGCGCATGCTGTCGTTCCCCTCGCCGCCGTCGAGCGTGTCGTTGCCCGGGCCGCCGGCCATGAGGTCGTCGCCGCGCCCGCCCGCCATCAGGTCGTCGCCCTCGCCGCCAAAGACGCTGTCCGCGCCGTCGCCGCCGTCCAGGGTGTCGTCGCCGTCGCCGCCGTCGAGGACGTCGTTGCCGGTGCCGCCGTCGAGGAGGTCGTTCTGCACGTCGCCGTTCAGAACGTCGCTCCCCGATCCGCCGATCAGGGTGTCGTCGCCGATGCCGCCGCCCAGCGAATCGTCGCCCAGGCCGCCGCGCAGGCTGTCAGGCCCCTCGCCGCCGCGCAGGACGTCCTTGCCCGCGGCGCCGATCAGGGTATCGCCGTTGTCGCCGCCGATCAGCGTGTCGGCCCCACCGCCACCGTCGAGGGTGTCGGACCCGCCCTCGCCTTCCAGCCGGTCGCTGCCTGCGCGACCCTCCATCAGGTCGCGATCCTCACCGCCGTCCATGAACTCGTCGCCGGAGCCGCCGCTCATGGTGTCGCTCTGCGGTCCGCCGAACAGATAGTCGTCGCCGTCCCCGCCATCGAGCACGTCGCGCCCGCCGTTGCCGTTGAGAGTGTCGTCGCCGGGGCCGCCTTCGAGCGTATCGCGTCCCAGATCCCCGCGCAGGAAGTCGTCGCCGCCCTCGTCGTCGCGCAACAGGTCGTCGCCGATCCGGCCTTCCAGCACATCGTTGCCGAGGCCGCCGAAGAGCGTGTCGTCGCCCTGGAGACCGTCCAGCGTGTCGTCGCCGCCGAACCCCTCCAGGAGGTCGGGCCCGGACGTGCCGGTAAGCGCATCGTCGCCGGCGATGCCGCCGGTCTCCACATCCGGCGAATCGGCATCGTCGGCGCCGTCCCCGTTGTCGCTGTCGTCGAAGATCTCGACCAGGCTCCACGCAAGCAGAACACCGCCGAGCACAAGCAAGGCAAACATGACACACCCCCAAACGCTGTCACCTGAAATTAACCATATATTAACTTTTGCCGCGACGGGGGCCAGTCGCGGAAAAACACCGTTTCCAAAACGGGGATCGCGGGTCAGGCGGGGGTGAGGCGGCCTTCCTGCATCCGCACGACCCGGTCCATGCGGGCGGCGAGGTCGAGGTTGTGGGTGGCGATGAGCGCGGCCAGTCCGGTCTCGCGCACCAGCTCCATCAGAGCGGCGAACACCGTCTCGGAGGTCCCGGGGTCGAGGTTGCCGGTGGGCTCGTCGGCCAGAAGGAGCCGCGGCGCGTTGGCGAGCGCGCGGCAGATCGCGACCCGCTGCTGCTCGCCCCCCGAAAGGGCCGAGGGGCGGTGGTCGGCGCGGGCCCCGACGCCGACGCGCGCGAGCAGGTCCGCCGCCCGCGCCTCGGCCACGTCGCGGGCCACCCCGGCGGCGAGTTGCGGCAGGACGATGTTCTCGGCCGCGGTGAACTCGGGCAGCAGATGGTGGAACTGGTAGACGAAGCCGATGTCGGCCCGGCGCGCGCGCGTGCGGCGGCGGTCGCTGAGGCCGGTCATGTCCTGGCCGCAGATCTCCACCCGCCCGGAGTCGGCGGCGTCGAGCAGGCCGGCGATGTGCAGCAGCGTGGACTTGCCCGCCCCCGACGGCGCGGTCAGCGCCACCACCTCGCCCGGCGCCACGTCCAGCGACGCGCCGCGCAGCACCTGCACCTCGTTGGGGCGGCCGCGGTTATAGACCTTCTCCAGCCCGTCGAGGCGCAGCGTCGCCTCACTCATAGCGCAGCGCCTCGACCGGGTTCATCCGCGCCGCCCGCCGCGCCGGAAAGATGGTGACGACAAAGCTCAGGCCCAGCGAGAGCGCCACCGCCGACAGCACGTCGGCCCATTCGAGCTTGGCCGGCAGGGCATAGATGCCGCGGATCGACGGATCCCAGACGCCGCCGCCCGAGAAGTAGTTCACCGCCGAGAAGATCGGGTCGATCCAGATCGCAAAGGCGCAGCCCAGGAGCACGCCCAGCGCGGTTCCGATCAGCCCGGTGAACGCCCCGCAGATGAAGAACACCCGCAGCACGGACCCTTCGGACAGGCCGATGGTCCGCAGGATGCCGATGTCGCGGCCCTTGTTCTTGACCAGCATGATCAGGCCCGAGACGATGTTCATCGCCGCGATCAGCACGAGGATCGACAGGATGATGAACATCACGTTGTCCTCGATGTCGAGGGCGCGCAGGAACCCCGACGAGGCGTCCTTCCACGTCCAGACCAGCGCCCGGTCGCCCACCGCGTGCATCAGCGGGATGGCCATCTCGTCCACCCGGTCGGGGTTGGCGACCATGACTTCCAGCTCGTCGGCCACGCCTTCGCGGTTGAAGTAGGTCTGGGCCTCGGCAAAGGGCAGGTAGGCGCGGGTGCGGTCGATGTCGTAGCGCCCGGCGGTGAAGACATAGACGACCTCGTAGGACGACACCCGTGGCGAGGTGCCGAAAGGCGTGCGCGCGCCGTCGGGCGAGATCAGGCGGATGCGATCGCCGACCATCAGGTTCAGCTCGCGCGCCACGCCCGAGCCGATGGCGATCCCCTCGCCGAAGCGGCCGATGTCGCCGGCCGAGATCTCGGGGTCGGCGACGCGGGGGATCGTGGCCAGATCCTCGGCAGAGATGCCGAAGACCTCGACCCCGCTGTTGGCGCCGCGGTGGGTGGCCATCACCTGGCCCTTGATCAGCGGCGCCACCCGGGTCACGCCATCGACCGCCGCCACCGCCTCGACCCAGCGGTCGTAGTCGGGGATCACGCGCGTCGACTGCCCCGCCTCGTTGACGTATGTGGTCGAATAGAGCGTGACGTGCGCGTTGGCGCCCAGGATCGTGTCCACGAACTCTTCGCGAAAGCCCGAGCGCACCGCCAGCGTGGCGATCAGGGCGAAGACGGCGAGGGTGATCCCGACCAGCGAGATCCAGGTCATCACCGACACGCCACCCTCGGCGCGCTTGGCCCGCAGGTAGCGCCAGGCGATCAGCCATTCGAATCGGGCGAAGGGGGCGGTGGAACCGGCCAAGGCGCGCTCCTGCGGGTAAGGGTCGGGCCTATGTGTCGTCGCTGCGCGTCAGTTGCAAGCGCTCGCGGTAGCGGGCCACCCGCGCCTCGGTCGTCGCGCGGTAGTCGTCGGGCGGCACCCAGGGCCGCGCGTTCAGCCGCGCTGCCTCGCCCTTGTCCATGCGGAAGCGGGCGAACATGGGGAAATGGTCCGACCCCACCTCGGGCCCGCGCGAGAACGACAGAAGCGCGATGTCGGGCGTGATGTAGAGCTGGTCGATGGGAAACCGCATCAGCCGGCTGGTGGCGTCGAAGCTGGGCAGCGGTCCGCGGCCGATGCGCGGGTCGAGGTATTCGCCGATGCGCTTGAACTTGTGGGCCGGGTGCGACCAGGCCACCGCATTGAAATCGCCCATGATCACCACCGGCACCGTGCTGTCGCGGGCGAAGCGGGCGGAATAGTAGAGCTGGTCGTCGCGTTCCTCGGTGTCGACGCCGGGGGTCGGCGGCTTTGGGTGCATCCCCACAAAGCGGAACACGGTGCCCTGGGCATCCTCCAACTCGGCAAAGAGCGTCGGTGTCTCCTCGACCGTGAGATACCGGATGTCCATCTCGCGCACTTTGAGCCGGGTGGCGAAGATCAGGCCGTAGTAGTCGTCCTTGGGGTGCCAGGTGACGTGGGGATAGCGGTCCAGCGCCGGCTTCAGCGCCTCCGCCCAGCGGTCGTTCGTCTCCATGAAGAATGCGATGTCGGGGTCGCGGTCGCGCAAAACGGCGAGGACCGCCTCGTGGTCCTCGTTCTCCATCAGCACGTTCGAGGCCATGGCCTCGATCACCGGGGCGGGGCTGCCCGAGTTCTCGGCGGCAAAGCGGATTTCCTTGCCGTGGAGCGGCGTGTAGGGCCAGATCCGCCACGCCTGATACACGAACGCCGCCGCCAGCAGCGCCAGGAGCGCCCAGCGCCCCGGCGGCGCGGCCCAGGCGACGAAGGCCGCAGTGGGCCCCAGCACCAGCAGGTAGTGCACGCGGGGGAAGTCCATCGCGCGGATCCACCACTTGTGGCTGCCGGTCAGCGGCAAGATGCAGACGGCCGCAAAGAAGGCCGTCAGGGCATAGGCGACGGCGGTGAGCGCCATGGAAATCACGGTCGGGGCCTCGTCGAAACGGTCTCTCGGCCCCGACCTAGCATCCCTTGCGGGGCGAACGACACCCCTCGCGGATCACTGGGCGGGGGTGATCCGCACCAGCGCCCCATTCGCCGCGTCGATCAGGGCGAGGATGGCGCCGTCGCTGTCGATCTCGATGTCGCGGACGCGGCCGAGGTCGGGCAGGAGTCGTTCTTCGCCCACCACCGTGTCGCCGTCGAGACGCAGCCGGACGATGCCGCCGGGATTGAGCGAGGCGGCCAGGATATCGCCCTCCCAGTCGGCGAACATGGCGCCCTCGACCCAGGCAAAGCCACCCGGCGCGATCACCGGATCCCAATAGTAGCGCGGCTCGGCAAAACCTTCGGCGCGGGGCTCGCCAGACCCGATGGGAGTGCCGTTGTAGTTCTCGCCGTAGCTGACCACGGGCCAGCCATAGTTGGTGCCGGGCTCGATCCGGTTCAACTCGTCGCCGCCCGCGGGGCCGTGCTCCAGCGCCCAGAGGCTGCCGTCGGCGGGCCGGATGTCGGCGCCCTGGATGTTGCGATGGCCAAGCGTCCAGATGGTGTCCACCGCGCCCTCCTGCCCGGCGAACGGATTGCCCTCGGCCGCCTGGCCGTCCAGCGTGATGCGAACGATCTTGCCATAGGTCTTGTCCAGATCCTGGGCATAGACCCGCTCCGCCGGGCGGGAATGCTCGCCGGTGGTGACATAGGCATGGGTGCCGTCCAGCACGATGCGACTGCCATAATGCATGGGCGTGGGCGACGGCGGGTCCTGGACGAAGATGTCGGTGACGCCGGTGAGGTCGGAGACGTCCGCCGACAGCGTGCCACGGGCGGCCGCAGTGGCCGAGAGGCCGCTGTCCATCGGCTTAGAATAGGTCAGAAACACCTTACGGCTCTCGGAGAAATCTTCGGCTAAGGCCACGTCCAGGAGGCCGCCCTGGCGGCGGTCGAACACCGCGGGCACCCCGCCGATCTCGGGACCCACCTGCCCGTCGGCGTCGATATGGCGCAGCCGCCCCGGCCGCTCGGTGACGAGATAGCCGCCGCCGGGCAGCGCTTCGACCCCCCAGGGATGGGCCAGGCCCTCGGCCACCGTCTCGACAGACAGCGCCACATCGGCCGCCATGGCGGGGGCGCGGGTCTGGTTTTCGAAGGCGGGTGCGAACTCGGGGACGTTCTTCGGCCCCTGATCGACGGGCTGAGCGGCCGCGGGGGCGGCCAGAAGAACGGCGGCGAGGGTCAGTCGGAACATGGGACCTCCTGGGATGACGATTTCAACCGGGAAGGTAGCTCTTCGCGCGCGCCCCGCCATGACGACTGCGTGAGGCCGCAGGGCCGGAGATCACGCGATCTCCGGCGGGAAATCGCGCGATTTCCCTCTCCGCCCAGAAGCGCCACCGCGCTGCAGGAACATCTCGTAACGCCCCCCCGGCGCCCGGGGTTACCGCGGCGCGCGACGCCTGCCGCCCCGCGGCGGAAATTCGCGAGAATTTCTGCCGGAGTTCGCGGGAACTCCGGCGCCTCAGCCCCGCCCGTAGATGTCGGCGATGCGGGCGACAGCGGCCTCGGGCGACATCTCCTCGCTGTCTCCGGTGCGCCGGGAGGTAACCTCGACCGTCCCGGACTTCAGCCCGCGCGGCCCTACGGTGATCCGCCAGGGCAGACCGATCAGGTCCATCGAGGCGAACTTGGCCCCTGCCCGCTCGTCGGTGTCGTCGTAAAGCGGCTCCAGCCCGCGGGCAGAGAGCTGGCCGTGGATCGCCTCGCAGACCGAGTCGCAGTTGCCGTCTCCCTGGCGCAGGTTCACGATCCCGCAGGGAAACGGCGCCACTTCCTCGGGCCAGACGATGCCGCGGTCGTCGTGGTTGGCCTCGATCAGCGCGCCGGCCAGGCGGCTGACCCCGATCCCGTGCGATCCCATATGCACCGGCACCTGGATCCCGTCGGCAGTCTGCACCATTGCGCCCATGGGCTCGGAATACTTGGTGCCGAAGTAGAAGATCTGCCCCACCTCGATGCCGCGGGCGGTGCGCTGCCGCTCGGTCGGGATCCGGGCAAACGCCTCGGGGTCGTGGGTCTCGTCGGTGCGGGCGTAGCGCGAGGTGAACTCCTCCAGCACCGCGCGGCACTGGGCCGGGTCGTCGTAGTCGATGTCGCGATCGCCGAAGCGCAGATCCGTGATCTCGCTGTCGTAGAACACCTCCGACTCGCCCGTGTCGGCCAGCACCAGGAACTCGTGGGTGTTGTCGCCGCCGATGGGCCCCGAATCCGCCCGCATCGGGATCGCCTGGAGGCCCATGCGCTCGTAGGTGCGCAGATAGCTGACCAGGTGGCGGTTGTAGGCGTGCAACGCCGCCTCCTTGGAGACGTCGAAGGTGTAGCCGTCCTTCATCAGGAACTCGCGCCCTCGCATCACGCCGAAGCGCGGGCGCACCTCGTCGCGGAATTTCCACTGGATGTGGTAGAGCGTCAGCGGCAGGTCGCGGTAGCTCGACACATGGGTGCGGAAGATGTCGGTGATCATCTCCTCGTTGGTCGGCCCATAGAGCATGTCGCGGTCGTGGCGGTCGCGGATGCGCAGCATTTCCGGCCCATAGGCATTGTAGCGGCCGGATTCCTGCCACAGATCGGCGGGCTGCACCGTGGGCATCAGCACCGGGATATGCCCGGCGCGCTGCTGCTCTTCGTGGACGATGCGCTCGATGTTGCGCAGGACGCGGTAGCCCAGAGGCAGCCACGAATAGATGCCGGCGGCCTGCTGGCGGATCATGCCCGCCCGCAGCATCAGCCGGTGGCTGACGATCTGCGCATCGGACGGCGTCTCCTTGAGCACGGGCAGGAAGTAGCGGGACAGTCGCATGGGCGGGCCTTGGGGCTAAAGCGGTCCGGGCCGGATTAGGCCATCGCCGGGGGCGGGGCAAGCGGCGCGGAGGGCGTCAGGGCATTCTTGACAGGTGTGGCGCGAACGCTTAGCGCCGGGCGATCCTTGACACACGATGGAGGCACCGATGATCGCAGCCTTCAAGCGCGAGGTCGCCCTGACCTGCGGCTTCTGCGGCAAGGGCGCCGATGTGGTCGGACGGCTGATGGCGGGGGCGGCAGGGGCGCATATCTGCGACGCCTGTGTCGGCGTCTGCACCGACATCCTGGGCGCGGTGCCCGCTGGCCCGGCCCGGTGGAAGGAGATGGACGACGACGCGCTCCTGGCGGCGCTGCCGGTCGCCAGCGCCTCGGTCGAGGCCACGCGCGGCGTGCTCCAGGCGCAGGTCGAGGCGCTGCGCGCGCGCGAGGTGAGCTGGTCCCGCATCGGCGCCGCGCTCGGCATCTCGCGGCAGGCGGCGTGGGAGCGCTTCTCCTGACCGCGCCGCCGTGGTAGCGTCGCGGTGCAACCATCGGAATGGGAGGGTGTGTGTCCGAGACCCTGACAGGCGGGTCCGTTCCCGAACGTTGAGCCGCTGCGCCCGCGCGCGGCAAGGACCGGGACGGATCGAAGGACGTCGCGGGCGCTGTCCCGGCGGCGATCTTGTCATGCCTGTCCGCCGGGCGCCGCCCCGGCCCATCATTCCGGATACACACCGATGCTTCCCAAGGCTTCCCCGACCGACCTCGCCGCTGCCGGCTGGTCGCAGTTCTTCACCGCCCAGCTCGACGCGACCGACCTCGACCCCCTGCACCCCGCTCGGGTGACGGCGGTGCACCGCAGCTCTCTGGACGTGGCCGTGCCGTGCGCCGCCCCGCCCGGCGCCCTGGCGCCCGGGCTGACCCACCTCACCGTGCCGCCGCTGCCGCCCACCGACGACCCCGAGGACGCGGCGACCGTGGGCGACTGGCTGCTCCTCGACGCAGACGGCACGACGGCGCTGCGCCGGCTGGACCGGCTGAGCCTCTTCAAGCGCCGCGCGCCCGGCACCGAGCTGCGGGTGCAGCTGATCGCGGCCAACGTGGACACGGCCTTCCTGGTCTCCACCTGCACCCAGGACTTCAACATCGCCCGGCTGGAGCGCTATCTTGTCCTGGTCCGCGATGCCGGGGCGCTGCCGGTGGTGGTCCTGACCAAGGCCGACCTGGCGCCGGACCCGGACGGGGTGGCCGCCCGCGCCCGCGCCGCCCTGCGCGGCGTGCCGGTCGAGGCGGTGACGGCGCCGGATCCGGCGACGGTCGGGGTGCTGGCGCCCTGGCTCGGCCGCGGGCAGACGGTGGCGCTTCTGGGCTCTTCGGGGGTAGGGAAGTCGACCCTGGCCAACACCCTCGGCGGCCTCGGCATCGCCACCTCGGGCACCCGCAAGGGCGACGGCAAGGGCCGCCACACCACCACCACGCGGCAGCTCCATCCGCTGCCGGGGGGCGCGTGGCTGCTGGACACGCCGGGGATGCGGGAGTTGTCGCTCGCGGACGTCGCCGCCGGGCTGGAGGCGGTGTTCGACGACATCGCCGATCTGGCGCAGGACTGCCGTTTTGCCGACTGTGCCCACGACGGCGAGCCGGGCTGCGCGGTCGCCGACGCGGTGGCGGCGGGGCGGCTCGACCCCGCGCGGCTGGCCCGCTGGCGCAAGCTCTCCGCCGAGGACGCCCATAACAGCCGCAGCCTGGTCGAGCGGCGCAGGGGCGCCAAGGTCTTTGGCCGGATGGTCCGCGAGGCCAAGGAAATGAAGCGGCGCGACCGGTTCTGAGCGGCGCCTGCCGGGCCAACGCGCGGCGGCGCGGCGCCCACGGTGCGATGCGGTGGCCCGCCCGCGATCCCGGTCCGAACGGGGAGGCGATGCGCGACTGAGGGCGCAGGACTCGGGGGAGTGGCGCGCATCGGGCGCGGCACCGTTTTGCGGCCGGTTCGGCATCGGCCCATGACCCCAAGGCGCGCCGCCCCCGGGCGGGCGGCGGTGTCCGGCGGAGCCCGCAACGGGCGGCGTCCCTCGTGCCCATGCGTCGGACCAGAAGACCCCACCTGCCGCGCGGAGCCCGTCCCACGGGGTCGGCTGGCGCCGGTATGGCGCGTCCGGCGTCGGGATGACCCCACCGTTCGGCTCGGCCCCGGGGCTCAGGCGCGCGGTGGGGTCCGGCCCAGGGCGCGGAGGCGGGCGCGGACGTATTTCGTGGCCGAGCGGTAATGGCTCGGGCCCGCCGCCTCGGCCCAGCGGCCGGTGGTCCAGGCGTTGCCGCCGCCGGGCATCGGTCCGCCGTAGAGCGCGGCGTCGTCCTGACCTTCGATGAACGACCGCAGCCGGGCCGCCCGCTCGGCCAGGAGCCCCCGCACCGCGTCCCAGTCGAGATGCGCCTGGCGGGCGCGCAGGTCGGCGTTGTAGCGTTTGAGATCGCGCCAGGTGTAGCCCGGGGCGGGCATCTCTGGGGTGCCGCCCGCCTGCCCCTCGCGCCACCAGCCGAGAAACAGGTCGATCCAATGGGCGCGGTGGGCAATCACATCCTTGATCGCGGTCCCGTCGTCGTCGGGCGCGCAGGCCGTCTGGGCGTCGATGTCGGCGATCGACGCGGAGAGCTTGGCCAGCTCTCGATCCGTCACCGCGATCAGTGCGGTCTTGTCCGTGGCGGCGGGCATGGCGGGCCTCCTGCGGCCAAGCTGGCAGTTCCGCCCGGCGGTGCCTTGACCGAAATCAATCCGCCCGGCGCCTTGCATCGCTGCGGTGCCGGGGGCACATAAGGGCGGCGCGGAGCGAGGCCCCCGGACATGGCACTACCGGTTCAGCAACAGGCGAAGTATTGGGGCATCGCCGCGGCGGTGTTCCTGCTGCTTCTGTGGTTTCTGGGCGACGTGATCCTGCCCTTCGTCCTGGGCGGCGCCATCGCCTATATGCTCGACCCCGTGGCCGACGCGCTGGAGCGGTTGGGGCTGGGGCGGGTGCTGGCGACAGCGCTGATCACCGTCTTCGCGCTCCTGCTTTTCGGCGCCTTGATCCTCTTGGTGATCCCGACGCTGGTGAACCAGACCAGCGCCCTGATCGACGCCGCGCCGCGGATCTTTCAAAACCTCCAGGCGTTCCTGACCGAGCGGTTCCCCTCGATCATGGAGAGCGATTCGACGCTGCGGCGCTCGCTCGTGGGCCTGGGCGAGACGATCCAGTCGCGCGGCGGCGAGTTGCTGAACGCGGTCCTGGGCTCGGTGGGCGGCCTCGTGAACACGCTGGTCCTCTTCGTTATCGTGCCCGTGGTGGCGTTCTACCTGCTGATGGATTGGGACCGGATGGTGGCGCGCATCGACGCGCTGCTCCCGCGCGACCACGCCCCGACGATCCGGCAACTGGCGTCCGAGATCGACCGGACGCTGGCCTCTTTCATCCGCGGTCAGGGGACCGTCTGCCTGATCCTCGGCATCTACTATGCCGTGGCACTGATGCTGGTGGGATTGCAGTTCGGGGTGGTGGTGGGCGCCATCGCCGGTCTGCTGACCTTCATCCCCTATGTCGGCGCGCTGGTGGGCGGGGGTCTGGCCATCGGCCTGGCCCTGTTCCAGTTCTGGGGCGACTGGATTTGGATCGTCGCGGTCTGGGCGATTTTTCAGTCGGGCCAGTTCGTCGAGGGCAATTTCCTGACGCCCAAGCTGGTGGGCTCGTCGGTGGGCCTGCACCCGGTCTGGCTGATCTT
Organism: Rhodobacteraceae bacterium CCMM004; assembly: GCA_004005435.1. Taxonomy (GTDB): domain Bacteria; phylum Pseudomonadota; class Alphaproteobacteria; order Rhodobacterales; family Rhodobacteraceae; genus CCMM004. Next base: position 416,578 of record RZWH01000001.1, read on the forward strand.
CGCGCTGTCGGCCTTCGGCGCGATGTTCGGCTTCGTCGGCCTCTTGGTCGCGGTGCCCGTGGCGGCGGCGCTGGGAGTGATCACCCGCTTTGCCATCGCGCGCTACAAGGACAGCAAGCTCTACCTCGGCTACGCCCCCCGCGAGGGCGGGGACGGGTCGGACGGCCCCTGAGATGGCGGCGCCGAAGGAAACGCAACTGGTGCTGGATCTGCCGCACCGGGCGGCGCTGGGGCGCGAGGACTTCTTCGTCTCGCCCGCGAACGCCGCGGCGCTGGCACTCGCCACCGGACCGATGCCCTGGCCGGGGGGCAAGCTGGCGTTGATCGGCCCCGCGGCATCGGGCAAGACCCACCTGGCCCATGTCTGGGCGGCCGAGGCGGACGCGGTGGTGGTCGAGGCCGCGCAGTTGCCGCAGCTCGACGTGCCCACCCTGGCCGCGGCGGGCCGCGTGGCGGTGGAGGACGTGCCCGACATCGCCGGGGTGGCCCGGGCCGAGGCGGCGCTCTTTCACCTCCACAACCTCCTGCGCAGCGGTCAGGGGCGGCTCCTGGTCACCGGCCGCACGGCGCCGTCGCGCTGGCCCCTGCGCCTGCCCGACCTGGTGAGCCGACTGCAGGCCTGCACCCTAGCTGCGCTGGAGCCGCCCGACGACGACCTCCTGGCCGCCCTGCTGACCAAGCAGTTCGCCGACCGCCAGTTGCTGGTGCCCCCCGCGGTGCTGTCCTACGTGGTCCCGCGGATGCATCGCAGCGCCGCCGCCGCCCGTGCGCTCGCCGCCGAGCTGGACCGGCGGGCCCTCGCCCAGCGGCGGCCGATTACCGTCCCCCTCGCCCGCGACGCCCTGGCCGCCCTGGACTCTGCCGGAGGCGACGGCGCATAGTCGTTACATTTCCTGCCCATAAGGGCCGCCATGATCGCCACGAACTTTCTCGAAGCGCCTTTTCCCGAGGCGCAACAGCCCGCCCCCGACGAGGATCTGACCGGCCCGGCCAGGTTCTTTAACCGCGAGTTGAGCTGGCTCAGCTTCAACTGGCGGGTGCTGGAGGAGGCCGAGAACCCGCGCGTGCCGCTGCTGGAGCGGCTGCGGTTCCTGTCGATCAGCGCGACCAATCTCGACGAGTTCTATACCGTCCGCGTGGCCGGTCTGCGCGAGCTGGCCCAGGCGGGCAAGACGACGCCCGCCGCCGATGGCATGACCCCGGCCGAGCAGTTGCGGCAGATCAACCGCGACGCGCGGGTGCTGATGGAGCGACAACAGGCGACCTTCGACGCGCTCCGGGCCGAGATGGAGGCCGAGGGGATCTGCATCCTCGACCGCACCCGCCTGACCGACGAGGACGCCACGCATCTGAGCGATGTGTTCCTGGCGCAGGTGTTTCCGATCCTGTCGCCCCTGGCCATCGACCCCGCGCACCCGTTTCCGTTCATTCCCAACACCGGGTTTTCCCTGGCGTTGCAGCTCGAGTCCAAGAGCGAAAAGCGCAAGCTGCGTGCGCTCCTACCGATCCCGCACCAGATCGACCGCTTCGTGCGGCTGCCCGCACCCGAGGGGCAGCACCGGTTCCTGCCGCTCGAAGAGCTCCTGTTGCTGCACCTCGACAGCCTGTTCCCGGGCTATAGCGAGAAGGGGCACTGCGCCTTTCGCGTGCTGCGCGACAGCGACCTGGAGGTCGAGGACGAAGCCGAGGATCTCGTGCGCGAGTTCGAAATCGCGCTCAAGCGCCGCCGCCGGGGCGAGGTGGTGCGGATGAAGATCTCGGCCGGCGCCCCGCCAGAGCTGCGCCGCATCGTCATGGAGGAACTTCCCGTCTCCGAGGACGAGGTGGTCGAGATCGAGGGCCTGATCGGCGTCGCCGACCTGAGCGAGTTGGTGCTGGACGAACGCCCCGACCTGCTCTGGCCGTCCTTCACGCCGCGCGTGCCCGAGCGGGTGCAGGACCACGACGGCGACATGTTCGCGGCGATCCGGCAAAAGGACATGCTGCTGCACCACCCCTACGAGACCTTCGACATGGTGGTGCGGTTTCTGGCCCAGGCCGCCGCGGACCCCAACGTGGTGGCGATCAAACAGACGCTCTATCGCACCTCCCAACAGTCGCCCATCGTCGAGGCGCTGTGCGAGGCGGCCGAGGACGGCAAGTCGGTGACGGCGCTGGTCGAGCTAAAGGCGCGGTTCGACGAGGCCGCCAATATCCGCCAGTCCCGCAAGCTGGAGCGCGCGGGTGCCCACGTCGTCTATGGTTTTCTGAACTACAAGACCCACGCCAAGATCTCGACCGTGGTGCGCCGCGAGGGGCGGGATCTGGTGACCTACACCCACTACGGCACCGGCAATTATCACCCGATCACCGCGCGCATCTACACCGACCTCAGCCTGTTCACCTGCGACGCCGCACTGGGGCGCGACGCCACACGGGTGTTCAACTATCTCTCGGGCTACGCACAGCCCGACCGGCTGGAGAACCTGGCGATTTCGCCGCTGACGCTCAAGACGCGGCTGATCGAGATGATCGAGGCCGAGGCCGAGGCGGCGGCGGCCGGCAAACCGGCCGGCATCTGGGCCAAGATGAACGCCCTGGTCGAGGCCGACGTGATCGACGCGCTCTATCGCGCCAGCCAGGCCGGGGTGAAGATCAGCCTGGTGATCCGCGGCATCTGCGGTCTGCGCCCCGGCATCGCGGGCCTGAGCGAGACCATCCGGGTGAAATCGGTGGTCGGGCGGTTCCTGGAGCACAGCCGGATCGTCTGCTTCGCCAACGGCTCCAAGCTGCCGTCCAAGAAGGCGCGGGTGTTCATCTCGTCGGCCGACTGGATGGGCCGCAATCTCAACCGTCGCGTCGAGACGCTGGTGGAATGCACCAACCCCACGGTCAAGGCCCAGATTGTCAGCCAGATCATGGCCGCGAACATGCGCGACGTGGCGCAGAGCTGGCTGATGGCCCCCGACGGCAGCTTCGCCCGCCCCGACATCTCCGAAGAGGTGGCGCCGTTCTCGTGCCACCGCTTCTTCATGGAGAACCCGTCGCTGTCGGGCCGCGGCTCGGCCGGCGCGGCGGACGTCCCCGACCTGACCCATTCCCAGGACTGACCTGCCGATCTTGCGCGGGCAAGGGCCTTCGAAGGCCCTTGGCAAGCCGCTTCGAAGCGGCTTGCACCCGGCGGCCCGCCCGCGCGCACGGCCGTTGACGGGGGGCGGCCCGGTTGGCACGGTGCGCGCGCCGACCCGGGAGGAGCCGCCATGAACGACGCCACCGCCAGCGACGAGTGGGGGCCCTTCGGTCGGCCGCTGTTCGAGGACCCCTCGGCGCGGGCGCTGAGCCGGGTCGGCGTCATCGACGTGGGCTCGAACTCGGTGCGGATGGTCGTCTTCGACGGCGCCGCGCGCAGCCCGGCCTATTTCTTCAACGAAAAGGTCATGGCGGGGCTCGGGGCGGGATTTTCGGAAACCGGGCGGCTGAACCCCGAGGGGCGGACCAGGGCGCTGTCCGCGATCCGCCGCTTCCACCGCCTGGCCGAGGGGATGGGCGCCACGCCGGTGACCGCCGTGGCCACGGCGGCGGTGCGCGAGGCCAGCGACGGCCCGGACTTCCGCGCCGAGGTCGAGGCGGCCACCGGCATCCGCCTCTGGGTCGTGGACGGGCGCGAGGAGGCGCGGCTGTCGGCCCAGGGCGTGCTCCTGGGCTGGCCCGGGGCGGACGGCCTGGTCTGCGACATCGGCGGGTCGTCGATGGAGCTCGCCCGGATCTCGGAGGGCCGGGTGGGCCAGCGTGTGACCTCGCCCTTGGGACCGCTGCGGCTCCAGGGTGTGCCGGGCGGCAAGAAGGGGATCAAGGCCGAGATCGACCGCGTGGTGACCGACTTGGTCGAGACCATGGGCACCGGCCCCGGCCGCCTATTCCTGGTGGGCGGATCCTGGCGCGCCATCGCCCGCATCGACATGGAGCGCACCGGCTATCCCCTGCACGTCCTCCACGAATACCGGATGAAGCCCTCCGCCGTGGGCGCCACGGCCAAGTTCATCGCCACCCACGACACCGACGAACTGCGGGCCCTGACCGGCATCGGCGAGGCGCGGATGGCCCTGGTGCCGCTCGCCAGCCAGGTGCTCAAGACGCTGGTGCGCGCGCTCAAACCGCGGGAGATCGCCATCTCCAGCTACGGCATCCGCGAGGGGCTGCTCTACGAACAGATGCCCCAGCGCCTGCGCGACCGCGACCCGCTGATCGAGGCGTGCCGCTTTGCCGAGCAGAAGGACGCGCGCATCCCAGGCTTCGGCCGCGCGCTCTATCGCTTCGTCGAGCCGTTGTTCAAGGGCGAGGGCGCGGATCGTCTGCGGGTGATCCGCGCGGCGTGCCTTCTGCACGATGTCAGTTGGCGGGCGCACCCGGACTATCGCCACGAGGCGTGCTTCGACAACGCCACGCGGGCGAACCTCGGCGGTCTGACCCATGGCGAGCGGGTGTTCTTGGGCCTCGCGCTCCTCCACCGCTACAAGAACTCGCGCTCGGGCAGCCGGTTCGAAGAGCTCCTGGGCATCCTCAGCGACCGTGAGATCCGTCAAGGCGAGGTCTTGGGCCGGGCCATGCGCTTTGGCGCGATGTTCTCGACCGACACGCCCGAGAGTCTGGGGCAGTTGCGCTGGTTCCCCAAGAGGCGGCACCTGGAGTTGCGGCTGAGCGCGCAGGCCGACGTCCTCTTCGGCGAGGTGGCCCAGTCACGGTTCGGCGCGCTGGTCTCGGCGCTGGAGGCGACGAGCGAGGTCAAGCGGCGGCGCTGACCAGCTCGGGGTTGCCGCTCAGGACGGGAGGGGATCGGCGGGGGGCGTCGCGCAGGGCGCGCCGGCGCAGGGCGATCCCAAAGCCGACCGCCATCTCGGCGGGATGGCGCGGGCATGGGGCGGCGGGTCGGTCGTCGTCTTGCCGACGGCGGGTCGGGTCGGGTTGAGGGCCTATCCTCCCCTCGGAGCGGCCTCGCTCGGCATCCCGGTGATCCCCGGAGCGCAGGGTCCGCGGATCGTTTCCGCGGCCGGCGGCCCCATGCGGGCGCGGTCCCCCCCCCCCATGGTTCGGCGCCCCTCTGGCCGCGTTCCGGCACCGGAGCGCGGTCGGAGGGCGGGCCTGACAGTCGCTGCGACAGGTCAGCCGAAGTGCGGCGGCGCGTGAGGCGCGTGGCTAGGGGCGCGCAAGGACCTGGGACCATTTTGGCCTTGGCCAGGGGCGCCCGGTGGCCGTGGGCCGACGAAGCGATCACTGGGCCGGTGTCCATGCGGGCGACGCGGGGCCACGCGCGAGCCGGACGGGTCTCGGCGGCCGAGACGGCGAGCGCGATCGCTTGGGGCCGGACCCCCGGCGGCGGCTCAGCGCAGGCGTGGCGGGGCGTTCGGGTCGCCGCCGGGGATGGTTGGGGCGGCGGGCTGCGGCAAGTCGATGCGCAGGCCGTGCCGGGCCAGCCGCGCCGCCATGGGCGCCTCGGCGGCAAAGAACGCCACGTCCAGCGCGCCCGCTTCCAACCCGGAGAAGGCCAGGGCCTCGGACACCGCGCGGGCCAATGCAGGCTCGGCCCCGGCCACCGCGTCCACAAAGGCCACGAGGTGGCCCTGCCCCCCGCCCTCCGCCTCGGTCCCCACCACATAGGCCAGGCGGGCCAGTCCCTCGGCCGCCGCCAGCCTGGCATCGAGCGCCGTCAACAGGTCCCGGGGCAGGCCCGCGGGCGGATGGATCGCCGTCAGCCGCGCCGTCACCGCACGCGGATCGGCCCCCGCGGTCTCGGCGAGCCAGGCCAGCGCTTCGGCCGTCAGCACGGTCTCGGACGGCGCGCCCCCGGGGTTCAGTGCCAGGCCGATGGCCGCCTCTGCCAGCAGCGCCGCCAAACGCCGCCCCGACAGCGCTGCATAGGGCACCGGGTGGCCCGCGAACTCTGCCAACCGATCCTCCCGGTCGAAGGCCAAGGCGAAGGCGCCGTCGCCGGTTTCGAACACCGCGGGGTCGATGCGGTCGCCGTCGGGATCGGCCGTCAGCATCAGGAACAGCTCGGCCTCGGCCAGGCGGGCGTAGAAGGCGCGCTCGGCCGCCGCATCCCCCGGCGCGGCGGCCATGGCGGCGTGGGCGGCGTCCAGCGGCGTCACGCCATCACCTCGGCCACCCGGGCGCGCAGGGCGGGCAGCAGCTCGTCGGCGAACCACGGATTGCGCTTGAGCCACGCGGTGTTGCGCCAGGACGGGTGCGGCAGGGGAAAGACCCGGGGCGCGTGGTCGCGCCAGGCGCGCACCGTCTCGGTCACCCCCGCGCGGGTGCCCAGGTGCCACTTCTGCGCGTAGCCGCCGATCAGCACCGTCAGGCGGATCGTGTCGAGGCCCGAGAGCACCCGGTCGCGCCAGGTGCGCGCGCAGACGGCAGGCGGCGGCAGGTCCGACCCGGCGGCGTCGTAGCCGGGAAAGCAGAAGGCCATGGGCACGATGGCCACCCGCGTCCGGTCGTAGAACGCCGCCTCGTCCAGCCCCAGCCACTCGCGCAGCCGCTTGCCCGACTGGTCCCAGAACGGGGTGTTGGCGCGGTGGACGCGCATCCCCGGCGCCTGACTGGCGATCAGCAGGCGCGCGCCGGGGCGGAACCACACCACCGGGTTCGGACGGTGCGCCGTGGCCGTCGCGGCAAAGCGGTCGGCGCAGAGGCGGCAGGCGGAGAGGTCGGAGATCAGGGCGTCCATGGCGCGGCGGACCCTAGGGCGGGCACCGCGCCGCGTCCACCGCCGGGAAACATTTCGACACTTGTGAAAATGTCTTGCCCGGCGCGGATCGTTTCGATAGTTCTCGAATCATGAAACATAGCGATTTCACCGACCTCGAACTGACCGAGACGGCCAGCGCCTTTGCCGCGCTGGGGTCCGAGCAGCGTCTGTCCGTCCTGCGCGCCCTGGTGCGGGCCGGTCCCGAGGGCCTGAGCATCGGTGCGCTGGGCGAACGCTGCGGCGTCACCGGGTCGACCCTGACCCATCACATGCGCATCCTCGCCCAGGCCGGACTGGTCGCGCAGGAACGCCGCGGCCGGCAGATCATTTGCGCCGCCGCCGCCTACGACCGGGTGCAGCGCCTGTCGGCGTTCCTGCTGCGCGAATGCTGTGCCGACACCGGGGCCGAGGAGGGCCACCGCCATGACTGACGCCGCCGCCCCCGCCCCCCGCCTGCGCGACCGCCTGGACCGCGTGTGGCTGTTCGCCGCCGCGCTGCCCATCGCCATCGCGCTCTTCGATCCCGCGCAGGGGGTCGAGACGGCGCGCTTCGGCGTCGATGCTCTGCTGCACACCATGCCGTTCATCGCCTTCGCCGTCTTCGCCGTGGCCTATCTCAAGGCCAGCGGGGCCGAGAGGCTGCTGGCGCGCGCCTTCGAGGGGCCGCAGCTGCGCATGGTGGTGCTGGCCGCGATGCTGGGCGGGCTGGCGCCGTTCTGCTCGTGCGAGGTGATCCCCTTCATCGCCGCGCTGCTGGCCGTGGGCGCGCCGCTGAGCGCGGTCATGGCGTTCTGGCTGTCCTCGCCGCTGATGGATCCCGCGCAGTTCGCCATCACCGCAGGCACGTTGGGCGTCGACTTCGCCCTGGCCAAGGCGGCGGCCGCCATCGGCCTGGGCATCCTCGGCGGACTGACGGTGATGGGCTGGGCCAAGGGGCCGCTCTTTGCCGACCCGCTGCGCGAGCGCCCCGCCATCGGCGGCTGTTGCAGCGCGCGCAAGCCCTTCTCCGGCGCGCCCGTCTGGCGGTTCTGGCAGGCGGCCGACCGGCGCGAAACCTTCCGCACGACGGCGCTGTCGAACGCGCTGTTCCTGACCAAGTGGCTGCTCATCGCCTACATGCTGGAGGCGCTGATGCTGGCCTACATCCCGGCCGAGGCGGTCGCGGGCGTGCTGGGCGGCGACGGGGTCTGGCCGGTGCTGATGGGGGCATTGGTCGGGGCGCCGGCCTACCTCAACGGCTATGCCGCGGTGCCGTTGGTCGACGCGCTGTTGCAGCAGGGGATGGCGCAGGGGGCGGCGATGTCGTTCATGCTCGCCGGGGGGGTGAGCTGCATCCCCGCGGCCGTCGCCGTCTGGGCGCTGGTCAAGCCGCGGGTGTTCGGCGCCTACCTCGCCATCGCCCTCGTCGGGTCGGTGCTGGCCGGTCTGGCCTGGGGCGCCCTGGCCTGAGACGTCTCGCCGCAGTCCGGCGTTGCCCCATGGGATGATGTGATTTAACGATGGCCAGACTTGAGCCCTGGCCCGGGAGATCCCATGTATCGCGTTTGGAACTTTGTTGCCAACTATTCCTTGCTGCTGATCGGCGGTGCGCTGATCGCCCTGGTCTGGGCCAACATCGACGCCTCCTCCTACCACGACTTCGTCGAGTTCGTGATCTGGGATCACGCGCCCATCGGTCATCTGCACGACGGGCACCGGACGCTCACGCTGCATTATCTGGTGAACGACGTGCTCATGGCCTTCTTCTTTGCCATCGCGGCCAAGGAGGTGTGGGAGGCGATCATCCTCAAGAACGGCTCGCTCAGGGGCAAGAAGGCAGCGACGCCTCTGGTCGCCACGGCGGGGGGGATGTTCGGGCCCGTTGCCGTCTACCTGGGGCTCGCCGCGATCCTGGGCTCGGACGTCTACGATGCGGTGGCGCGCGGCTGGGCGATCCCAACCGCGACCGACATCGCGTTCTCGTATCTGGTCGGGCGGATCGTGTTCGGCGCCGGGCACCCGGCGGTGCGGTTCCTGCTGCTGTTGGCCATCGCCGACGACGCGGCGGGCCTGATCATCCTGGCGATCTTCTATCCCGAGAACGCGGTGCTGCCGGTGTGGCTGCTGCTGTCGCTGGCCGCCGCGGTGGTGGTGTTCGTGGTCTTCAACTGGCTGCCGCGGCGGCTGGACCGGGGCAACCAACTCCGCCCGAAGTCGACCTGGATGCGCGAGAAGCTGGGCTTCTGGCCCTACCTGATCGCAGGCGCGGTGTCCTGGTATGGGTTTCAGGAGAGCGGGCTGCACCCCGCGCTGGGCCTTCTGCCCATCGTGCCGACGATTCCCCATGCCGACCGCGCCTTCGGCATTTTTTCCGAGGCCGAGCAGTATCTCACCGACCTCCTGAACCACATCGAGCACCTGCTGAAGCACCCGGTGGAGGTGGTTCTGTTCCTCTTCGGCCTGTGCAACGCAGGGGTCGAGTTCTCGGCCATCGGCGCGCCCACCTGGCTGGTGCTGGCCGGGCTCGTCGTGGGCAAGCCCCTGGGCATCATGCTGTTCGGCTGGCTGGCCGCGGGGCCGATGCGCCTGGGCCTGCCGGCGGGGATGCGCACCATCGACCTCTTCGTGATCGGCTGCGTCGCCGCCATCGGCTTTACCGTCTCGCTGTTCGTCGCCTCGGTGGCGTTCCCGGCCGGCCCGGTCCAGGACGCCGCCAAGATGGGCGCTCTCTTCAGCTTCGGCGGCGCGCTGATCTCCATCGCCGCGGGCATCCTCACCGGGGTGAAGAAACAGAACCTCTAGGCAGGCGCGGCGGGAGGGATCGATTCCCTTCCGCCGACTTGCACAAATCGAACCTCGCCGTCCGATTGTCCCTCCTCAGGGGGACAATCGCGGTCCTGTGTTCGGCGTAACCGCCCCGAAACTGCGGGAGTCGTTGCTTTAGGGAACGATCTGCGGCCATATTCTGCCGCATTGGCGCGAGATGCTCTCCCGATGCGCCACAGTCCCCGTGAGTAACGACCGCCCGATGATCGAGTTCGACACCGTCTCCAAGTCCTTCTGGACCGGAAAACAGCGCAAGGTCATCCTCGACCGGGCGTCGTTCCGGGTGGAGTTGGGCAACTCGCTGGGCATCCTGGCCCCGAACGGCACGGGCAAGACCACGCTGATCAACATGATGGCGGGGCTGGAAAAACCCGACGAGGGCGAGATCCGGCGCACCAGCCGCGTGTCGTTCCCCTTGGGCTTCATGGGCGGGGTCGTGGGGCGCCTCTCGGCGACGGAAAACGTCCGCTTCATCGCCAAGCTCTACGGCATCGACCCCGACTATATGGAGGCGTTCTGCCGCTGGCTGTGCGGGCTCGACGAGTACTTCGACATGCCGGTGGGCACGTATTCGGCGGGGATGCGGTCGCGACTGAGCTTCGCGCTGCTCTTGGCCCTGGACTTCGACATCTACCTGATCGACGAGGGGATGCCGTCCACGACTGACGTGGACTTCAACCGCAAAGCGGGCAAAATCCTCCGCGAACGTCTGGAGCAGGCGACCATCGTGGTGGTCTCGCACCAGGCCCAGACGCTGGAGAAGTTCTGCCGCTCGGCCGCCGTCCTGATCGATGGGCAGCTCGAGATATTCGACACTCTGGAAGAGGCGAAGCAGCTTTATGACTACGAAACCGAAAGCTAAGAAGTTTCGCATCCGCAGAGACAGCCCGCTCGCCGCCGGTCTGGGCAAGGGCGCGGCGGCCACGCCCGAGGAGGCGCCTACCGCCGATCCGGCGCCGCGGCGTGATCGGCCGGCCGACCGCTCCGCCGCCGATACGCTCATGTCCGGGCCGACCGAGGACGGCTTCGGCCAGGACCCCTATCCCACCGCCAGGGCCGCCCAGGACGCGCGCGTGGACGAACCCGAAGTCGTCCGCGCCGAAGACGACATCGCCGCGATCCGCAAGGAGGGCCTGACCGGGCGGCAGTTGCGCATGGCCCGGCGGCTGGCGCAAAAGCACGGGATCGCGGCCACCTCGGACTTCGACGCGGTGCGCCAGCTCCGCGCGCGCGGCATCGACCCCTTCGAACGGGCGAACATGCTGGAACTCGTCGTGCCCAGCGCCGACGGCCGCAGCGGCCCCCGGGTGCAACTGCCGCAGACCGTCGATCCCGACCTCGTGCCCAGCACCGAGCGGGCGGCCCCGCCGCCGCCGATCCGTCCCCAGTCGCGCGACATCGCGGACATCCGCCGCGACATCGCCCGCCGCCGCCGGCGCAAGCTGGCGCTGTTGGCGGTGCGCCTGACGATGTTCGTGGCGCTGCCCACGGCGCTCGCCGGCTACTACTTCTTCGCCATGGCGACGCCGATGTACGCCACCAAGACCGAGTTCGTGATCCAGCAGGCCGACAGCGCGTCTCCGGGGGCGCTGGGCGGCCTGTTCTCCGGCACCGGTTTCGCCACCAGCCAGGATTCCATCGCCGTGCAGTCCTATCTGCAATCGCGCGACGCCATGCTGCGGCTCGACGAGGAACTGGGTTACAAGGACCACTTCAGTCAGCCCTGGATCGACCCGATCCAGCGCCTGCCCGACGGCGCCACCAACGAAGAGGCCTATGGCCTCTACCAGGACAACGTGAAGATCGGCTACGACCCCACCGAGGGCATCGTCAAAATGGAGGTGATCGCCGCCGAACCCGAGGTCAGCGCCGAGTACGCCGGGCGCCTCATCGCCTATGCCGAAGAGCGGGTGGACAACCTGACCCAGCGCCTGCGCGAGGACCAGATGGCCGGGGCGCGCGACAGCTTCGAAGAGGCGGAGGCCAAGATGATGGCCGCCCAGGCCCGCGTGCTGGAGCTGCAAGAGCAGTTGGGCGTGCTCGACCCCGCCTCGGAGAGCGCGTCGGTGATGAGCCAGATCAGCGTCTTCGAGACCGAACTGCGGCAAAAGCGGCTGGAGCTGGCGCAGCTTTTGTCCAACCGACGGCCGAACCAGGCCCGCGTCGAAGGCGTCGAGGGCGACATCGCGCGCCTGGAGGCGCTGGTGGCCGAGCTGCGCGCCGACCTCACCGACGGCAGCGGCAGCACGTCGTCGCTGGCCCGCGTCACGTCGGAGTTGCGGGTGGCCGAGGTGGACCTCCAGACCCGCACGCTGATGATGCAGCAGGCGCTGCAACAGTTGGAGACCGCGCGGATCGAGGCCAACCGACAGGTGCGCTATCTGTCCCTGGGCGTGACTCCGGTGGCGCCGGACGAGCCGACCTATCCCCGCGCCTTCGAGAACACGCTGTTGTCGTTCCTGGTCTTCGCCGGGATCTACCTGATGATCTCGCTCACCGCGTCGATCCTGCGCGAACAGGTGTCCGCCTGATGCACGACATCGCCCTGGGCGCCGTGCGTCTGGGGAATGCGCAGCCGCTTGTCCTGATCGCCGGGCCCTGCCAGTTGGAGACCGCCGACCACGCCCAGGCCATCGCTGGGCGGATGGCCGAGATCTGTGCCCAGCATGGCGTCGGCTACGTCTTCAAGGCGTCGTTCGACAAGGCCAATCGCACCTCCGTCGACGGCGCCCGCGGGCCCGGGCGCGCGGCGGGGCTGGAGATGCTGGCCCAGGTCGGCCGCGCCGTCGGCGTGCCGGTGACCACGGACGTGCACAGCCCCGACGATTGCGCCGAGGCGGCCGAGGCAGTGGACCTGCTGCAAATCCCCGCCTTCCTCTGCCGCCAGACCGATCTGCTCCTGGCTGCGGCGGCGACGGGGCGGCCGGTGAACGTGAAGAAAGGACAGTTCCTGGCCCCCTGGGACATGGCCAACGTGGTGGACAAGCTGCGCCGCGGCGGCTGCGCGGATGTGGCGGTGACCGAGCGGGGCGCGAGTTTTGGCTACAACCGCCTGGTGGCGGACATGACGGGGCTCGCGGTTATGGCCGAGACCGGCTGCCCGGTGATCATGGATGCCACCCACGCGGTGCAGGCGCCCGGCGGGCTGGGTGCTGCGTCCGGTGGCACGCGCGGGATGGCGCCGATCCTGGCCCGTGCCGCCGTGGCGGTGGGGGTGGCCGGCGTGTTCATGGAGGTGCACGAGGATCCCGACCGCGCGCCCTCGGACGGCCCGGTGATGCAGCGCCTGGACACCATGCCCGCCACCGTCGCCGCCCTCGCCGCCCTCGACCGGGTGGCCAAGGCCCTCTGATCCGCCCCGCACATGCGGCTCCGCCTCCCAGCCCCCACGCCCCGCCCGGCGGCACGCCGGGCAGCGCCGTCCCGCCCCCCCGGGGCGGCGCTTTTGGCGAAGGTGGTTCAACTGCCGCGGCGTTGGGGCTTACATCCCTGCCGCGCGCCGCCCGACCTGCCCCGGCGGGACGGCGCCGCCCTTCGCACGTCGCTCGGCCCGGCAATAGTGGCAAACCACTCCCTCGCCCGACCAACCAGCCGCGCGCCCCGCTCCCACGCCCCGCCCGGCGGGCACCGCCGGGCAGCGCCGTCCCGCCCCCCGGGGCGGCGCTTCTGGCGAGGACGGTGTAGCCGCCGCAGCCTCACTGCTTACATCCCTGCTGAGCGCCGCCCGACCCCGCCCCGGAGGGACGGCGCCGCCCTTCGCTCTCAGCTCTGGGCGGGGCCGCCACCAAATCAGTTTCACCCGCGGCGCGTCCTGCTCTAGGGTCGGGCGCGGGCGAGAGGGGGCGCCGAGGATGATGCAGCGGTTCTTTTCCAGCGCCGACAGGCCGGTGCATCTGGGCCCCTACCCCTTGGAGGGGCTGCGGCGCCGAATGGCCATGCCGCCGGTCGACGCGGTGGCCGAGGGCGCCCCGCTCGACCCCGCCGATCCGGTGGCGCCGGTGGTCGCCGCCATGGCGGACCACCGCGCGATCATGGACGCCATCGCCGATGGGCCCGTGAACCGCGCCCGCGCCGACGTGCCGGACGATCCCGTAGCCCGCGCGGAACACCTCAAGGCGTTTTGCTATTTCAGCGACGCGGCGATGGTGGGGATCGGCCCCGTCCCGGACGCCGCCCGCCTCGCCGTTCCCTGGCGCAACCCCGACGTCGTCCGTCTGACCGAGACGATCCGCACGCGGCAGAGCCGCACCCTCTCGGCGGGGATCGAGACGGTGATGGCCGACCTGCGCGAGGCGACCGAGGCGCGGCCCGCGGGCATCGGCGGGCACCGGAGCGCCGTCGTCGTCGCCTGCGCCCTGCCCCGGGCGCCGCGGCGGGCCGAGCCGGGGATGGACTGGGTCGCCGGGGCCGAGCGCCACGCGGGCGCCCTCCGCGCTGCCGAAGTGGCGGTGGTCCTGGCGCAGTATTTGCGCCTCCTCGGCCGGGACGCCAAGGCGCACACGGCCACAGCCTCGGACGTCAGCCTGGCGCGGCTGGCGGTGGCGGCGGGCCTGGCCTGGGCCGAGGGGGGCGGTGCGACGCTGCCCTGGCTGGGCGCGGACCATGCCCTGGCGGTCGTGACCACCGACCTCGACCTGGCCCACGACCTGCCGCTGGCCGCGGCGGCGGAACAGCCCCCAGGCGTGCTCAGGCGACGGAAAAGCGGACGCCGCGGCACCCGCATGGCCGACCCCTACGACCGGCGCGCCTTTCGCGACGGGCCGCACCCGTTCGAGACCCTGCGCCGCCGCGACACCCCCACGACCTATATCGACGAGGACGCCGTGCCGCGCCTGCCCAAGCGCGCCGACCTCTTCGCCCGCGCGCAGTTCGGCGATCTCGGCCCCAAGGTCCAGCGCGAGGCGACCGGCGGCCGCTTTGTCCGCAAAGCGCCAGTATCGTGGGCACAGCGGCGGATGCTCGCCGCCTTCACCCTGGTGCAGGACGGGCCCGCCGGGCCCGGACCCCGCCCCGCCGACCCCCGCGCCAACGCGGATTTGGTCAAGGCGACGGCCTATTGGCTGGGAATCGATGCGGCAGGCATCAGCCGCTGCCCCCAATGGGCGTGGTATTCCCACGATGCCGCCGGCACTCCGGTCGACCCGCCCCACGACCAGGCGATCTCGATGATCGTGGACCAGGGATGGGAGACCATGGAGGGGGCGAGCGGCGACGACTGGATCAGCGTCGCGCAGTCGATGCGCGCCTATCTGCGGTTCTCGCTGATCGGCGGCGTGTTGGCACGGCTGATCCGCGACATGGGCTATGGAGCCAAGGCGCACACGGCCATGGACGGCGACGTGCTGCAACCGCCGCTCCTGCTTCTGTCGGGGCTGGGCGAGGTCAGCCGCATCGGCGAAGTGATCCTGAACCCGTTCCTTGGCCCGCGGCTGAAGTCCGGGGTGGTGACCACGGACATGCCCCTGGCCCACGATCGGCCGGTGGATTTCGGGCTCCAGCGGTTCTGCGAGGGCTGCAACAAATGCGCCCGGGAATGCCCCTCGGGCGCGATCACCGCTGGCCCCAAGCGGATGTTCAACGGTTACGAGATCTGGAAATCCGACAGCCAGAAATGCGCAACCTACCGCATCACCGACCAGGGCGGCGCGATGTGCGGCCGCTGCATGAAGACCTGTCCGTGGAATCTGGAGGGGCTGTTCGCCGAGGCGCCGTTCCGGTGGACGGCGATGCACCTGCCCCAGGCCGCGCCCCTGCTCCAGCGGCTGGACGACGCGCTGGGCCGCGGCGGGCTGAACCCGGTCAAGAAGTGGTGGTGGGACCTGGAGCTCCGCGAGGACGGCAGCTATCGCCCCGCCCGCCGGCCACCGAACGCGCGCGGTCTGAACACCGGCCTCACCCTGCGCCCCGAGGATCAGACGCTGGCCGTCTATCCCGCCCCCCTGGCGCCGCATCCCTGGCCCTATCCTCATCCGATGGACCGCGAGGCGGGCATCGCCGCGCACCGCGCCCTGGTCAGCGCCGAGACGCACCGCGCCGCGCGGGCCGCCGGAGACGACAGCGTCCTCCACCGCTACAGCGCCGCGGGCGACAGCCCGGTGTTGGAGCTGACGGTCGCCGCGGTGCGCCACGAGACCCCCGAGATCGCGGTCTACGACCTCGCCCGCCCCGACGGCGGGCCGCTGCCTCCCTGGGCGCCGGGGGCCCATCTCGACATCGTCGTGTCGCCCGAATTCCTGCGGCAATACTCGTTGACCGGCGATCCCGCGGACCCCTCGGTCTATCGCATCGGCGTCCTGCGCGAGCGGGCGGGGCGGGGTGGATCGGACCTGCTCCACCGCATCTTCCGGCCGGGCAAGCGGGTGTTCGCGGCGCCGCCGATCAACCATTTCCCGCTGGTCGAGGAGGCGCCGTTCTCGCTCCTCATGGCGGGGGGGATCGGGATCACCCCGCTGATCGCCATGGCGCACCGGCTGGCGGGCATCGGCGCGGACTTCGCCCTGCATTACTCGGCGGCGGGGCGCGGGACGGCGGCGTTTCTGGGCGACATCGCGCCGGCGTCCTGGGCGGACCGGGCGCATCTGCACCTCAAGGACGAGGCCGGGCGCGCCGACCTGCCCGCGATCCTGGCCGGCGCGCCGCCTGGCGCCCATGTCTACACCTGCGGCCCCGACCGCTACATGGCGGCGGTGATGGCCGCGGCCGAGGCGGCGGGCGTGCCCGAGGAGGCGCGGCATCAGGAGTTCTTTGCCGTGCCCGACACGCCCCAGGCGCCGGCCTGGCCGTTCACCCTGCGCCTCGCCTCTGGCCGCGAGGTGGCGGTGGCCGAGGGGCAGAGCGCGGCCGACGCGCTGATCTCCGCGGGCGTGCCGGTGGACCTGAAGTGCTCCGACGGGCTCTGCGGCGTGTGCCAGTGCGGGGTGACGGCGGGAGCGGTCGACCACCGCGACCACGTGCTGAGCGCGGCCCAGCGGCGCGCGCGGATGATCCTCTGCCAGAGCCGTTCGGCCGAGCCCGGCGGCACGGTGTCTGTGGACCTGTAGAGCCCAGCGGGCGCTGGGCAGCGCCGTCCCGCCGGGGCGGGGTCGTGCGGCGCGGGGCGGTTTCGAAAGCATCCAAGCCGCGACGGCCGAACCGCCCTCGCCAAAAGCGCCGCCCCGGGGGGGCGGGACGGCGCTGCCCGGCCTGCGGCCAGGCGGGACAGGATGGCAAACGGGCTGGCCAAAGGGCGCGCGCAAAGAGACGGGGTCGGGCTGGCGAGCGATCCACCCTCCGAACGGAGGGCAGCGCCGTCCCGCCGGGGCGGGTTAGGCGGCGCGGGGCGGTGTCGAAAGCATCCACGTCGCGGCGGCCGAACCGCCCTCGCCAAAAGCGCCGCCCCGGGGGGGGCGGGACGGCGCTGCCCGGCGTGCCGCCGGGCGGGGCGCAAGGGCTGGGCCCATCGCTCAACACGACCGGCCGCGCTACGTGCCGCGGCAGCGGAGGGACACGATCTCGAACGGGCGGAGCGGCAGGGTCAGTGTGGCGCCGTCGAGCGGCAGGGCGGCCCCGTCACGCTCCAACAGATCGCAGCGGTGCACACTCGCGGGCGCGCTGCCGAAGCGCAGGACCGACGCGCCGCGGGTCCGCGCGCTCTCGTAAAGCCGCAGCACATAGCCGTCGCCGTCCTCCGCAGGTTTGACCGTCTCGACGATCGCACTCCCGGCGACGACCTCGACCAGCGGCGGTGGCGGGGTGTCTCCGCCGGGCGCCACCGGGATCAGCCGCAGGGGCGCGTTGAGGTCGCGCGCGGCGTGGCCCACCAGCGGCATCGGCCCGCCCGCATGGGGCAGCAGCGCATAGGTGAACGCGTGCCGGCCCTGGTCGGCGGCGGGGTCGGGCATCGTCGCGGACTTGATCAGCGACAGCCGCAGGACGTTGTCGCGGACGTCGTAGCCGTATTTGCAGTCGTTCAGCAGGGCGACACCATAGTCGCCCTCGCTGATGTCCGCCCATTTCTGCGCCGGTACCTCGAAACGGGCGTAGTCGTGGCTGGTGTTGCGGTGGGTGGCGCGCATGAGCTGGCCCCACTGGATCTCGTAGGTCGCCAGCGGCGTCAGGATGTCCACCGGGAACGCCGCCTTGAGCAGCGTGTGGGTCTCGTGCCAGTCGACCTCGGTGGCGAAGTCGATGCGCCGCGACTGCGCGGTCAGGCGGATGCGCTGGACGATGCGGCTGCCCCGGAACTGGCGTTCGATCTCCAGACAGGCGCGCAGGGGGCCGGTCTCGGTCACGTCCATGCGCACCAGCCCGCGCACCAGCTCGCCCCGGTCCTCGAAGAAGGCGTCGATGTCCCAGGCGTCCCAGCTGATCGGGCGATCCTCGAAGGCTTGCAGCTTGTTGGCGGTCTCGTCGGCGGGCAGGACCTGGCGGCCGTGTTCCTTGTCGAGGATCTCGCGCAGGGTGCCGGTGCCGTCGAAGCGGACCTTGAGCCAGGCGTTCTCCAGCGTGGCGCCCAGCGCGTCGGCCGTGGCCGTCACCGGGACGTCTGGCGCCACGGTCTCGGCCAGCCGCACCGGCACCGCGGCGTGCGGGGCGAGGTCGGGCAGTGCGACCAACAGACCGCCCGCCACCGCCTGCACCCCCGGCCCGGTCCCCTCCCCGCCCGGGAGGAAGCCCAGGCGGTCCATCCGCACCGGCAGGTCATTCAGCGCGAGTGCGTCGGTCCCTTCGGGCATCCGGCGGCCCAGCGCGACCGCCGCCCGGTGCACCGCCGCCTCGCCCAGCTCGGACACCCGCAGATAGTCGGCCTCGGCGTCCTCGAACACCTCGCGGATCGAGGTGCCGGTGAGGATGTCGTGGAACTGGTTGAGGCAGATCAGCTCCCACGCCTCGCGCGGGGGGCCCTCGGTCCCGGCCAGCACGGCGGCGAACTCGGCCAGGTGCATCAGCCCCTCGGCGCGGCGGTTGGCGCGCTTGATCCAGCCCTGGCTGGTCAGCACGCCCCGGTGCCCCTCGAAATACAACTCGCCGTTCCAGCGCGGCAGCGACGCCGCCTCGCCCTCGATCGCCTCGAAACACTGGCGCACCGTGGACATCCTGAGCCGCGGCGCCCCCGGCATCCCCTTCCACGCGCGCGCCCGGCGCAGCAGCGTCTCGTTCGGGCCGCCGCCGCCGTCGCCGTAGCCATAGGCGATGGGCAGGTTCATCACGCCGCCGCGGTGGGTGGCGTTGTCCCAGGTGCCGAACACCTCCGGCGCGGTCAGGTCGGACTTGTAGTTCGTGGGGAACGGCAGGTGCTGGACCTTGCGCGGGGTGGTCAGGAAATGCGCCAGCACCTCCGTCCCGTCGATCCCCTGCCAGGTGAGCGTCGAGGCGGGCATGCGGTTATACTGGTTCCAGTTGACCTTGTTGGTGACGAACCACCTCAGCCCCGCCTGGCGCATGAGCTGCGGCAGGCACCAGGGAAAGCCGAAGGTGTCGGGCAGCCACAGAACCGGCGTCTCGGCCTCGCCGAACTGTTCGGCGAACCAGGTCCGCCCCAGCAGCAGTTGCCGCACCAAGCTCTCTGCTCCGGGGATGTTGGCGTCGGGCTCGACCCACATGCCGCCCATGGGCTCCCATTTGCCCTCGGCCACGCGGTCCTTGATGGCCTTGAACATCTCGGGATAGTCGCGGCGGGTGTACTCGTAGAGTTGCGGCTGCGAGTGGGAAAAGCGGTAGTCCTCGAACCGCTCCATCAGGTGCAGCACGTTGGAATAGGTGCGCGCGTTCTTGCGCCGGATCTGGCTGACCGGCCACAGATAGGCCACGTCCATATGCGCGTGTCCGATGGCGTGGAGCGTCACGTCGAGGCCCGCGCCCCCCTCCTTGAGCCCCTGCGCCAGCACGCGCTTGGCCTCGGGCACCGACGCGTAAAAGCCGTCGCCCAGGGGGTCGCGGGTGTCGAGCGCCAAGAACGCCCTATCGAGCGCGTCGAGGATCGCCTGCTTCTCGGGGCGCCGTTCGCCCAGGATGATCGCCGATTGCAGCGCGATCTCGGCGGAGACGACGAAGTCGCGCAGGGGCTCGTCCACCTCCACCACCTGCGGCTGCCGCATCATCAGCTTGCCGGGGTCCGAGGGGTCGGGCGGCCATCCCGCCAGCCCCGTCCAGCCGTGCAGCGCGATGCGGTGGGGCCGCCCGTCGAAGGCCGCCTCGGGCAGCGGCAGGGTGTGGTGATAGCGGTCCGACGAAGTCAGTGGCCGCCCGTCGAGATAGACCAGCGCCTCGGGGTGACTGAAGATGTCGCCGGCGACGCCCAGCGGCAGGTGAAGGCGCACCGCTTCGGCCGGCCAGTCCCGCGGCAGCGTCACGTCGGCCATCATCAGAAAGTTGAGGTTCTGCCGCCCCCAGTACTCGTTCGGCACCAGAACGGGCCAGTCGGACGGGTCGGCGTCCAGCGGCGGGTCGGTGCGGGCGTCGGGCAGTTCCAGCAGGCGGAAGGGGCCGAAGGGCACCGCGCGGCGGTGCACGCGGGGGCCGATGAGGCGCAGCCGCTGCTCGATCTTCTCCGCCGTGAAGCGAAGGGCGTGGCTCATTCGGCTGCGGCCCGCTCGGGTCCATAAAGCGTGCAGGACGCCCGGTGCCCCGGCGCCCCCACCGGGTGCAGGGGCGGCAGAGCGGCCTTGCACACCTCGGCCGCGTGCGGGCAGCGCGGGACGAAGCGGCAGCCGGTGGCCCGCGCGGTCCTGAGCTCCTCCTCGGCCGGCAACTCGATCTCGCCCTGCCAGCGGCGGGTCGGGTCGGCCTGCGGCACGCTGTCGATCAGCAGTTGCACGTATGGATGCTTGGGGTTGGTGATGACGTCGGTGACGTTGCCCTCTTCGGCCAGCGTGCCCTGGTAGAACAGCACGATCTTGTCGCCGATCTGGTAGGCGGTGGAGAGGTCGTGGGTCACGTAGAGAAAGCTGATGCCGCCCTCGTCGCGCAGCTTCATCATCACGTCGAGGATCGAGGCGCGCAGGGACGCGTCGACCATCGACACCGGCTCGTCCGCCACGATCAGCTTGGGCTTCACCATATAGGCGCGGGCCATCATGATGCGCTGCCGCTGCCCGCCAGACAGCTGGTGGGGATACTTGCGCAGGACGTCGGACCCCTTGAGGCCAACGGCGTTCAGCCCCTCCTCCATCATCTCGCGCGCCTGCGCCTTGGTGTCGGCCAGCTTGAAGTTCTTGATGACCATGTCGAAGACGTGGCTCACCCGGTAGAACGGGTTGTAGCTGCCGAAAGGGTCCTGGAACACCGCCTGCACCTTGCGGTGGTACTGCGCCATCTCGCGCGACGACAGGCGGCCCACGTCCATCCCGTCAAAGACGATCTGCCCGCTCGTCGGCTTGGTGAAGCCCAGGACCAGGTTGGCCAGCGTCGACTTGCCCGACCCGCTCTCGCCCGCGATGGTGACGATCTGCGGTTCGTCGCGGGGGATCTGCAGCGAGAAGTCGTTCAGCGCCACCAGCCCGTCGGGGCCGCCATAGACCTTGCGGACGTTGCGGATGTCGAGGAGCGGGTCGTCAGGCATCGGCGATCTCCCGCGCTTGGGCGGTGCCGGCGAGGATCTCCTCGGCGCGGCAGCAGGCGGCCAGCTGGCCGGGGTTGATCTCGCGCAGGGGCTGCGGCTCGCGGCACTGCGGCGCGGCGTAGGGGCAGCGCAGCTGAAAGATGCAGCCCTTGGGCGGGTTGCGCGGATCGTGGGTGATGCCGCCGGTGATCCGGAGCGCCTGGCGCTGGGTCAGCGACGGCACGCTGTCGATGAGGATCTTGGAATAGGGATGCGCGGGCCGCGCGAACATGTCGGCCACGCGCGCGATCTCGACGATCTTACCCGAGTACATCACCGCGATACGGTCCACCATCTGGGCCATCAGCCCCATGTCGTGGCCGATCATGATCATCGACACGCCCAGCGCGTCGCGGACCTTGGCCATGGTCTGGGCCACAACCCGCTGCACCACCACGTCGAGCGCGGACGTCGCCTCGTCGGCGATGATGACCCGTGGGTTCAGCGCGATGCCCATGGCGATGCAGACCCGCTGCTTCATGCCCCCCGACAGTTCGTGGGGATACATGTCGTGGATACGGCCCGGCAGGCCGACCATCTGGAACAGCTCCAGGATGCGGTCTCTGGGCGGCGTCTTGCCGGTGTGGGTGCGGATCACGTCGGCGATCTGGGCCGAGATCTTCATCGTCGGGTTCAGCGAGTTCATCGCGCCTTGCGGGATCAGCGCCAGCTTGGACCAGCGCTGGCGGCGCAGGTCCTCCTCCTTGAGCGCCAGAAGGTCCACGCCGTCCAGTTCCACCGACCCCGCCACGATCCTCCCGGGCGAAGAAACCATGCGGAGGATACCCGACGTCGCGGTGGTCTTGCCCGACCCGCTTTCGCCCACCAGACCCAGCGTCTCGCCCTCGTAGAGGTCGAAGCTGGCGTCGTCGGTCGCCCGCACGTCGCCGGTGGGCGTGGCGTAAAACACGCTCAGCCCCCGGACCTTCAGGACCACGTTGCGGGGTTCGGTCATCGGCCTGCCTCCGGGCGGGGGCAAGCGCGTTGAAACGCGCTTGGCAAGGCCCTTCGAAGGGCCTTGCACGATCCTTCGACGAAGGATCGCGGCGAATTTTCGCAGAAAATTCGTGTGCTCATGCCTTGCGCAGCCTCGGGTTGGAGACCTCGTCGAGGCCCAGGTTGATCAGCAGCAGTCCGATGAACATCGCCGCGAGCAGCAGCGTCGGGATGCCCCACCACCACCACAGGTTCTGGATCAGCGCGCCGGCGTTGATCGCCTCGTAGATCGTGCGCCCCAGCGTCGGCACCCTCTGGGGGCCGAGGCCCAGCACCTCCAGGCCCACCGCCGTCACGATCGAGGTCGTGACGTTGGCGATGAACGAGCCGAAGAGGTACGGGATCAGGTTCGGCAGCATCTCGCGGAACATGATGTCGAAGGTCGACGCGCCCGAGAGCTTGGCCATCTGCACGTAGCCCGAGGACTTCATGCTGAGGACCTGCGCGCGGATCAGGCGCGTGGGCGACTGCCAGACGAAGCCCGCGATCAGGAGCGCCATCATCGTCAGCGACACGTCGCCGAAGGCCGATTGGAACACGACGAGGATCAGCAAGGGCGGGATGGTGATCATCACGTCCGACAGGACCCGGATGATGTCGTCGGTGCGCCCGCCCACATAGCCCGCGGTGAAGCCCAGAAAGATGCCGATGGACATGCCGATCAGCGACGCCAAGAGCCCCACGAACAGCGAGTTCGGCGCGCCGATCACGATCAGGGCCAGCATGTCGCGCCCCGCCCCGTCTGTGCCCAGCGGGTTGGCGAATGTCCCCTCCTGACCGCGCAGGTTCTCGAACCCCACCGGCGGCAGCTTGAGCATCCCCGATCCGGTGAAGACCAGGTCGAGATCCCACAGGAGCCGGCCCAGAATCCCGACCAGCACGATGCCGAGCAGAAGCCCCCCGCCCCAGTAGAGCTTGGGGTTGAGCCAGGGGTTGTCGAACCGCCGCATCCGGCGGGCGCGGCGGCGGTCCTCGCGGGTCAGGCCGTGCTCGGCCGGCGCGACGTCGTCGTCGGTGGAGTATTCGGTCATGGCCCTACCCCTCGTGCCGGATGCGGGGGTCGATGAACGGATAGATCAGGTCGACCAGAAACACGCTGAGGGCCGTCATCAGGATGATGACGTAACTGACCCCCTGGATGACCGGAAAGTCCTGATCGAGGATCGCGTCGTAGAGCAGCTTGCCCATGCCGTTGTAGGCAAAGATCCTCTCGACCAGCACCTGGCCCGCGATCAGCAGGCCGATCTTGAGCGCAAACGCCGTCACCTGCGGCAGGATCGCGTTGCGGATCATGTAGCGGTAGAGGATGTAGCGCGGGCGCAGCCCCTTGGCCTCGGCCAGCTTGACGTAGTCCTCGCCCTGCACGGTGATCATCAGACCGCGCATCCCCAGCGCCCAGAAGCCGAAGGTCACGATGACGATGCTGAGCGCAGGCAGGAACCCGTGGTGCAGGACCGAAAGGGCGAAGTCCCATGTCCATCCCGGCTCGACCATGAGGCCGTAGGCGCCGGTCAGCGGAAACCACCTGAGCTGCGCGGCGAAGATCCACATCAGCAGGAGCCCCGACAGGATCGGCGGGATCGAGGTGAAGACCATGGCCGCCGGGATCGCGACCTTCACCAGCTTCGGCGACCGCTCCCACACCATGAAGGCGCCGAGTGCGTTGCCGATGACGAAGGTGATGACGACGCTGAGGATCATCAGTCCCAGCGTCCAAGGCAACGCCCGCGCGATGAGGCTCGACACCGGCGTTGGGAACGACGCGGTGGACAGGCCGAAGTCGAACAGGAGCGTGTTGCCGAGATACTTGAAATACTGGACGATCATCGGCTGATCGAGACCGAAGGACTCGCGCAGTTGCGCCAGCACCTGGTCGGCGTTGGCGACCGACCCGGCCCCCGCGGCCATGCGGCCCAGCATGATGTCGGCCGGATCCACGGGGCTGAGCCGCGGGATCACCCAGATCAACGTCGCCGCGATCAGGATCGTCAGAAAGAGCGTGATCAGCCGGTTGATCAGATAGCTGCGCGGGATGCGTCCCATCGCCGATCCCCCTGTCGGTGGGTGGCCGCCGCCCTCTGTCGGGGCGGTCGAACCGGGTGGAGCGGCGGGACCGTGCCCGCCGCCCCGGCTGTGCTCACTCGGCCTTTTCCAGGTTGTGGATGATCTGATGCGCCGAGTTCCACCAGAAGAACGGGTGGTTGTAATAGTTCTCGTCCGTGGGCCAGCCGGTCCAATAGGTGGTGTTGAACGGCACCAGCTTGAACGACTGCACCAGCGGGATGAACGGCATCTCCTCGTCGAGATAGGCGTAGGCTTCGGCGACCATGGCGGGCACCTCGGGGTCGTTCAGCGCCTTGTCCCCGATCTCCTTGACGATGGCGGTGTATTTCTCGGCCGCCTCGCTGTCCCAGCGCGAGGTGTTGTTGAAGCCGGGGCTGCGCTCGCCCACCGGCACCACGTCGTCCACGGTATAGCGGCCCATGGACGCCCAGGGCTCGTTCACCGACCCGCACGACAGCCAGGAATAGGTCATCTCGTACTGGCCGAAAGGCAGCACCTCGCCCCAGAACACGCCGTTCTCGACCGGAACCGCCTTGGCGTCGATGCCCGCGCGCTGGAGCTGCTCAACCACCACGTCGATGGTGCGGGTGTATTCCGTCGAGGCCGAGTTCACGTGGATGTCGACGCTCAGCGTCTCGCCGTCCTTTTCGTAGTAGTCGCCAGAGCGGGTCCAGCCCGCCTCTTCCAACAGGGCCTGTCCCGCCTCCACGTCGGCGCGAGCGGGCAGGCCCAGGCCCGCCTCTTCGACCGCGGCGATGAAGGGTTCCATCGAGCCGAACTGCGCGAACATCGTGCGCGAGGGCACCGTGGCGCCCTCGGCGGCGACGTTGGCGATCTGGGTGCGGTCGATGATCAGCGCCACCGCCCGGCGCATCCGCGGGTCGTCCCAGGGCGCGACGGTGGTGTTGATTTCGAGCTGGCGCGCGCAGGGGTCTGAGACGGCGAAGGGATAGCTGGGATACCATGCGGTGACGGCGGGGTTCTGCGCCTGGATCGCCTCGAAGGTGCCGACCGACACGCTCTGCGCCGCGTCGAGCTCGTTGGCGGCGATGAGCTGGGCCCGGCTCTCTTCTCCGCCGGTTTCCAGGAACACCACGCGCGCAGGCGCGGGCAGGTCCATCCAGCCCGTCTTGGCGCCCCACCAGTCGTCGTTGCGCTCCCAGATGGCGCGGTTGGTGGCCACGCTCGACAGCGTGTAAGGCCCGGTCCCCACCGGCGGATAGAAGGCAAACGTCGCCGGATCCTCGCCCTCCCAGATGTGCTGGGGCATGATCAGGAACGACCCGAAGATCCGCACGCCGAAGTTCTCGACGATGAAGCGCGGGTTGGGGGCGGTCAGGGTGAACCTGACGGTCAGGTCGTCGACCTTGTCGACGCTGGCCACCTGGGCGCGGATGGTCGAGGCCTCGCGCGACGAGATCTCCTCGTTCTCGAGCGCCATGCCGACGGAGAAGACCACGTCGTCTGCGTCGAAGACCTCGCCGTCGGACCACTCCACGCCGTCGCGCAGGGTGATGGTGAACTCGGTCGAGTCGTCGTTCTGCTCGTATCCGGTGGCGAGCCAGGGGTCGAGATCGCCGGTGCCGTAGTTGAGGATGAACAACGGCTCCCACATGGCCTGATGGGCGCCGTGCATCCGCTTGGTCCCCGGCGTGAACCAGTTGAAGTTCTCGGGGTCCTTGATCGTCCGGTCGAGATCGAAGATCACCGTATCGGCCCGGTCCTGGGCCCAGCCGGCGCCGGCGGCGAGTGCGATGGCCGAGGCCAAGGCGAGCGTTCTGGTCGATGACATGCGTGTCCTCCCGTGGTGTCTCGGCGCCGTCGCGGGCGCCCGTCGTTGTCTAGGTGTGCCGTTTGCCGGCCATTCTATCTCAGGTAGTCCATCACCAGGACGCGGGTGTCCTGCGGCAGGTCGTCCCGCCCGATCCGCGCCCGGGGGCCGAAGGCGAAATCCACGTCCTCGTTTTTGAAATGGCTCAGGAAACTCTCGATCCACATGGTGTTGCGGGGGCGGTAGGTCAGCGTGCGGAAATGCATCGGGATCACCAGCCGGGGCCGCATCCGCCGGATCATGCCCATGAGATCGGGCAGTTCGATGGTCAGATAGCCGCCCGCCAGCGCGAAGAGGACGTCCACGTCCTCGAAAAACGCCTCCTGCGCCGCGGTCAGCGGGTTGCCCACGTCGCCCATATGCGCGCAGCGCACGCCGTCCAGGGTGAACCGGTACATGCCGTTCTGCCCCGGCACTTCGTGTTCGGGGTGGTGGTCCCACTCGGCCGCTTCGATGGCCGCGATCTCGATCCCGCACGCGGTGGTCCTGCCACCCGACTGCGCCACGGTCAGGGCGTTGATCACCTGCGGGTCGCCCGCGATCAGGTCGGCGCGGCAATGGGCGCTGTCGTCGTCGGACGAGACGATGACCAGGTCCGCGGTGTCCGCGATGGGGGCATAGCCCACGCCCTCTGGCGTGTAGGGGTCGGTGACGATCCGCGGCCCGCCGCTCTCGGGCGTCAGGCCGAAGGCCGCGTGGCCATACCACACGACCTCCATTCAGTTGTTGCCCACGACGTGGGGGCTCGACGTCGCCGTTATATCGTCGTTCTCGGGCCGTGGATGCACGGTCCAGTCGCCGGGGTCGCCGCGGCAGAGGATCGCCTCGACCCCCGCGGCCCATTTCGGATCCGTCATCCGCACCTCCGGCGGGCAGTAGCGCAGGGTCAGCCCGCAGCGGCGCCGGTCCGAGCGGTTCGGCAGCGACCCGTGGACCAGCATGTCGGCGTGCAGCGAGATCTGCCCGGCCCGCAGTGCGTTGGTGAAGGGCGCGCCCAGCGCCTCGGCATCCGCGGTCTCCTGGTGGAACACGCTGTCGGCGCCGGTGCCGCGCACGGCCAGAGCGCCCTTGTCGTGGCTGCCGGGGATGAAGCGCATGGTCGAGTTCGCCGCGTCGGCATCGTCGATGGCCAACCAGACCGTGACGGTGCGCGCCGGCGAGAGCTTCCAGAAACTGGCATCCTGGTGCCACGGCACCTGCTTGGGGTCGTGGGGCGCCTTGCTGAGGACGGCCGTGGCCCAGCACAGCACGTCGTCCCCGACGATGTCGGCCACATGCTCGACAATGCGCGGATCGGTGGCGATGTCGTAGAGTCCCGCCAGCCGCGCCTGGTAGCAGTTGATCCCATAGGCGCCGCGGTCGCCCATGGCGGCCATCAGTCCGTCGACATAGGCCCGGATCTCGGCGATCTCGCCTGCGCCGAAGATGTCGAAGGGCTGGACGTATCCGTGAGCGTTGTAGTGGGCGATCTCGGCAGCGGTCAGGCGCCGCGGCGCCGCCCGCTCCACCGGGCGGAAGCCCAAGTCCAGTTGCGCGTCGATCATGGTCTCCTCCCGCCGGGGCCCCTGCCCGTCCGGCGAAGATCACCTTAGCGCCTGCCGCGGCGTCACATGACGGCGCATGTTGACAATTTTTTGTGCTCTCTTGACTTTGTTGGCGCAAACGGCCGCCCGTTTGTGCCAGATTGCTTTCATGGCGACGCGGAAATTCACCTTCGACAGCTATGCCGGGCCGGACGAGGCGTTTCACTTCGCCCGCCGCCAGCTCGCCGGCGGCGATCCCGGTTCGCCCCATAGCCACGACTGCTACGAGTTGTTCCTGGTCGAGCGGGGGCTGGCGCGCCACGCGATCAACGGCCGGCAGGAGGTTCTGCCCACCGGCACCCTGGTCTTCGTCCGCCCCGGCGACTGCCACGCCCTGGCAGGCGCCGACCGCGCGGGGTGCGGCCTGTTGAACGTGATGTTTCGCAGCGCCACCGCCGATGCGCTGATCGCGCGCTACGGCGACGACCTGGGTGGCCGCTTCTTTTGGCGGGCGGGGACCGAGCCCGACAGCTATCACCTGGAGGGGCCGCGGCTGGAGCGGGCGATCAACGTGGCGCTGGAGGTCCAGGGCGCGCGCCGGGGCCTGTTGCAGATCGAGACCTTCCTGATGACCATCATGGGCCGGGTGGTCGACATCCAGGACGGCGCCCGGCAGGGCGCGCCGGAATGGCTGCTGCGGGCGTGCCGCGCGGCGCGGACCAAGAGCGTGTTTCGGGGCGGCGCCGCCGGGTTCGTCGCCGTGGCCGGACGCGGGCACGAACATGTCTGCCGCATTGCGCGGCAGCACCTGGGCATGACCCCCACCGCCTATGTCAATCGGATCCGGATGGAGCACGCGGCGATGCTGCTGGGCCGCACCGACATGACGGTCTCGGAGATCGCCGAAGACGTGGGGATCGAGAATCTCAGCCATTTCTACCGCGTTTTCCGGCAAAACTACGGCGCGACGCCGGGGGCATATCGCCGACGTAGACAACTTACGCGGGAGACCCAGTGAGGTCCGGGCAACAATGGGGCCCCACGACCGCCCCCCGTTTCCTCCCAGCCCGCGCGCCAACAGGCCCTGCCGCCCCGGAAACGAGACTTATACATTCCAAAACAATAACTTACGAACCTTCCTGCGCAGGCAGGCGGCAACAAGGCCATTGACGCGAGGGCCCCCGAGGGACGAAATTGCCAGCTTATTCGCGGCTGGGGCGTGGGGGACGGATCGGATGGACGGAACAAGGGACAGGCTGATGGAGACCAAACCGAAATCGGCCGAGATGCGGCCCGGCCCCGGATTCATGATCCGCCGGCGCATCGAACGGCCCGCGGCCGACGTCATCGACGGCTACCGCCGCTACGAGACCACCGACGTGTCCGACATGCTGAACCGCATGTATACCATGGGCGGGGCGCTCAGGAACCTCGTGAACGACGCGCCTCTGGTCGGTCCGGCCTGCACGGTCAAGGTGTTCCCAGGCGACAACCTGATGGTGCACGCCGCGCTCGACGTGGCCGAACCCGGCGACGTGGTGGTCGTCGACTGCTCTCAGTCGAGGACGGCAGCGGTCCTGGGCGATCTGGTCGCCAACAAGGCGCGCCATCGCGGCATCGCCGGGTTCGTGGTCGACGGCCTGGTGCGCGACCTGCCGGGCCTCGTGGAGTGCGGGCTGCCTGTCTATGCCCGCGGGCTCACGCCCTTCGGCCCCCTGCACCGGGGCCCGGGCGAGATCAACCACCCGGTGTCGTGCGGCGGCATCGTCGTCCATCCGGGCGACGTGATCACCGCCGACGGCTCCGGGGTCACCGTCGTGCCGCAGTTCGCGGCGCGCGAGACGCTGGACCTGCTCGACGCCGGCCAGGCCCGTCTGGCCGCCTATACAGAGGCGGTCAAGCGGGGCGAGTTCTCCAACGCCTGGGTGGACGCGCAACTGACCGCCGACGGCTGCATCATCCGTGACTGATGCGGCGATGGCGGCCTCCGGTCCCCTCCCCATGGCGCGACTGATCCGTGCGGGGCTCAAGCTGGGGGACTGGCGGGGCGTGCTGGCGCGGCGCAGCTTCGCCGGGCTGCGCGACCGGTTCTACCGCGACCTCTGGGCGGCCGCCGCCGCGGCAGTGGGCGCAGAGGCACGTCCCGCGCCGGGTGGGATGACCGAACTGCGCCGGGGGCGTCGGCGCACCTATGTCTTGCGGGCCCAGACCATGCTGGACGGCGCCCTCACCGACCGGCTGCTGGCCGACAAGGCGCTGAGCTATGCCTTGTTCTCCGAGATCGGCGTGCCGGTGCCGGACCACGCCGCCTTCGACCTCTCCGACCTGTCCCCGGCCGAGGCGCTGCTGCGCCGGGCGCCGGGGGGGATCGTGGTGAAACCTGCCGCGGGCACCGGCGCGGGCCACGGCGTCACCACCGGCATCGCCGACCGGGCCGCGCTGCGCCGCGCCGCCCGGCACGCCGCTGCGTTCAACCCCCGCCTCCTGGCCGAGCCCGTGCTGGAGGGCGCGTCCTGGCGGCTTCTCTATCTCGACGGCACATTGATCGACACCGTGCGGCGCGACCCGCCCGCCGTGACGGGCGACGGCCGCCGCAGCGTGGCCCAGCTCATCACCGAAGAGAGCCGCCGCCGCCGCGCCGCGAATCCGGTGACCGCGCTCAATCCGCTCACGCTCGACGCGGATGCGCGGCTGCACCTGTCCGCCCGCGGGCTTGGCCCCGGCCACGTGCCCACGGCCGGCCAGACCGTGGTGGTCAAGCGTGTGGTGAACCAGAACGCGGCCGCCCAGAACCACACCCACGGCACCGCCGTCCACCCCGAGATCGCCACCGCCGGGAGCGACCTGGTGCGCCGCATCGGGGTGCGGTTGGCGGGGGTCGACCTGATGGCCCCCACCCTCGACGTCCCCCTTGCCCGGTCCGGCGGCGTGTTCGGCGAGATCAACGTGGCCCCGGGCCTGCATCACCATGTCCTGGTCTCGGACCCGGCCGCCCGGGTTCCGGTGGCCGAGCGGATCCTCGACCACATCTTCGACAGCGGCGAAGGAGCCCTAGAGCTATGAACGCGCGCGCAACCACCCCCCTGCCTCTCGACGCCGATGCGTCCGCCCCCTTCGACGCCTCGGTGCCGGTGCTGCTCTTGGGCGGCGGCGGCAACGCCGTGGCCGCCGCCCGCAACCTCAGCCGCCGCGGGATCCGGGTGACCATGGCCGGGCACGCCGACGCCTGGGGCATGTCCTCGCGCTATTGCGCCGAGCGTCTGGGCGCGCCGCCGGGCGCCGACCTCGCTGCGTTCTGGGAAGAGCGCCTTTTGGGCAGCGACCGCCGCCACGACGGCAGCGTCGTCTTTGCGCTCTGCGACGACTCCATCGCGTTCCTGTGCCGCCACCACGCGGCGTTGTCGGCCCGCTACCGGCTGGAGGACTGCGATCCGCGGCTGCGGTCGGCCATGCTCGACAAGATGGAGACGCTGCGCATCGCCCGCGCCGCCGGGGTCGCCACGCCCGACTTCTGGACCGTGCGCACCGCCGACGACCTGGCCGCGCTGGAGGGGCGCCTGACCTTTCCCGTCATGGTCAAGCCGATCCATTCGCACCTGTTCATCCCGGTCTTCGGCCGCAAGCTGTTCATCATCGAGGACGGTTTCGACAAGGTCCGCGAGGCGGTCGGCCGCGCCCACGACCACGGGCTCGAGGTGATGGTGGTCGAGATGATCCCGGGGCCGGACGACCTGTTGTCGTCCTACTATACCTATACGACTCCGGCCGGCCTGCCGCTGTTTCACTACACCAAGAGCATCATCCGCCGCTATCCGGTGAACCGAGGCGGCGGGTGCTATCACCTGTCCCAATGGCTGCCCGAGACCGCGGCCGAGGGACGGCGGTTCTTCGGCGGGATGCCCTGGCGCGGGATCGGCAACATCGAGTTCAAGCGGGACGTCCGCGACGGACGGCTCAAGGTGATCGAGGTCAATCCGCGCTTTACCGCCGCGCATCGGCTGCTGACGGCGGCGGGGCTGCCCTTGGATCTGATGATCTACTGCCACCTGACGGGACAAGCCGTGCCGCGCCCCGGCCGATTGCGTGAGAACGTGCGGATGTGGAACCCGCCGCGCGACTTTCTTGCCTATCGCGAGATGTCCGGGCGGGGGACGCTGGGCCTGGGGGGATGGCTCAAGAGCGTGGCGCGGGGGCCCAAGGTCATGCCGCTCTTCGAATGGCGCGATCCCGGTCCGTCGATCCGCCGGCTGGTCGACGAAGGGGGACGCGCGCTCCGCGGGAGGCGCGGCCGCGGCGGGCTATGACGCCCGAGGCGCTGGGCGCCCTGGTCCGCGGCATCTGCGCCGCCGCGGGCGTGGACCCGGCGCAGACCGAAAGCCTGGCCGACAACCTCGTCTGGAACGACTTGGCGGGGCGCCGCAACCACGGGGTCGAGCGGTTGCCGATCCTCATCGAGCGCGCGGCGAAGGGTTTGATCGCCTGTCCCTGCCCCGCACAGGTCACGCGGATCGCGCCTGCGGCGGCGCGCATCGACGGCGCCAACGGGTTCGGCCAGCATCTGGGGCGCCTGGGCATGGACGAGGCGATCGCGCTGGCCCGCGGTGCGGGCGTCGGCGCGGTCGGGGTGCGCGACAGCAACTTCTACGGCACCGGCGCCTATTTCGTGAACCTGGCGGCCGAGGCGGGGATGATCGGCCTGGCCCTGTCGAACGCGTTTCCCAAGGTGGCGGCGGCGGGCGGACATCGTCCCGTCTTGGGCACCAACCCGCTGGCCTTTGGCGCTCCGGCGCCGGGCGGTGCGCTCCTGGTCGACATGTCCACCGCGGCGCTGGCGGGGTCGACCTTGCGCGCCCATGTCCGCGAGGGCACGCCCCTGCCCGAGGGGCTGGCCGTGGACGAGCGCGGCACCCCGGTCACCGACCCCGTTGCGGCGGCCAAGGCCACGCTCTTGCCTGCGGCTGGGGTCAAGGGGTTCGGCCTGGCGCTGCTGGTCGAGGTCCTGGCCGGCGTCCTGACCGGGGCCGGGATCGGTGCCGGCGTCGGCTCGCTCTACCGCGACTTCGACCGGGGCGGCGACAGCGGCCATTTCTTTCTCGCGGTGGACATCGGGCGGTGGATGGACGCGGACGCCTTTGCCGCGCGGATGGAGGATCTCCGGGCGCAGTTGGAGGCATCCGGCCCGGACGGCGCGGTGCGCCTGCCGGGCGCGGCGCGGTGGCAGACTATGGCGGCGAGCCGCCGCGACGGCCTCGCCCTGGCTCCCGCCACCGAAGCCGGTTTGCGCGACCTGGCGACGCGCTACGGGGTCGCCTGGCCCGGCTGAGCGCTCAAGGCCCGCTCAGCGCCGCCCGGAACCGCGGTGCCATGGCGCGGGAGGCCGCGGCCGACAGGTGATCCTCGTCGCGGTAGAGCCGCCCGATCCCGGGCGCCTCCGCCGGACAGCCCCCGGCGCTGCACACCTCATCCCACACCTCCAGGACCGACACGTTGTCGTGCCGGGCCAGGGCGTCGAGGACCGGCGCCACCGCCCGCCGCTGGGCGGCAAACGCCCCGGCCGAGAGCGGCGCCACCGGCCGCGCCCGCACCGCCCCCGCAGCGCCGAAGCGGGACGATGTCGGCACCGGCCCGATCAGGACGAAGCGCTTGTCGGGCCAGCGCGCGATCAGCCGGTCGAGGGCCGCGGTCAGGTCGACCGGGGCGGTCAGCGGCCCCGCCCCCTTGGGATAGAGAGTATAGCGCCGCGACTGCGCCCAGAACTGGCCGACGACGATCGTGTCGATGCTGGGATGCGCGTCCAACGCGGCCTCGACCAGACGGTGGTTCGCCGCGTCGCGGGCGCGCATCCCGGCGCGGAACGCCCCCGGCGCCGGGACATAGCCCGAATCGGTGATCTGGATCCCGGCCTGCCCAGCGTCGGCCGCCGCCGCGAACAGGCCGGGCCCGTGCATGTCGGCGTGGCTGTCGCCGAGGAGAAGGACCCGCGGCGCTCCGTCTCCGCCGCGGCGGCAGAGGTTCGCGGGCACCGTGAGGCGCGAGGCGAAGTGGCAGTGGCGGTGGCCGTGCATCAACGCGTCGTCCTCGGCCAGTGCCAACCGCGCGGGGTCGATACGGCCCGGCACGCCTCCCGTGGCGTGCAGCGCCAGGCCCAGCGCCGCCATCGCCCCGAGCGACACGGCGGCCGCGGCCAGGACCCCCCGCCCCGACAGGCGGCGGCTCCGGCGGGCGGGCCGCTCGACCCAGCGCCACGTCGCGGCGGCCAGAACGACGGACAGAGCCACGGCGCCGATCCTCTCGGCCAGGGTCAGCTCGCGCGCCAGCGCCTGGCCCGCCAGCACCAGCACAGGCCAGTGCCAGAGATAGAGGGAATACGAGATCAGGCCGACCGCGACCGCCGGACGCCAGGACAGCGCCCGCGCCGCCCACGTCCCCCCGAGCCCGGTCTGGATCAGGAGCGCCGCGCCCAGGCAGGGCGGCACCGCGGCGAGGCCGGGAAACGGCGTCGACGGCCCATAGGTCAGCATCGGCCACAGGACGAGCCCCGCGCCCAGCGCCGCCAGCACGGCCCGGACCGCACCCGGCGCCTGCCGCCGCAGCGCGGGTGCCGCCAGAAGGACGCCCAGCGCCAGCTCCCACGCGCGCGTGTGGAGGAGGTAGAAGACGGCATCGGGCCGGTCCGCCAGCCCCGCCTGCGCCACGGCCAGCGAGGCCAGGGCCGCAGCGCCCACGGCCCAGGGCCACACGCCGCGCCCGATCCGCACCAGCGCCATCATCGCCAGGGGTAGGACGACGTAGAACTGCTCTTCGATGGCCAGGGACCAGGTGTGCAGGAGCGCCTTGGTCTCGGCAGCGGCGTCGAAATACCCCGCCTCGCGAAAGAACAGGACGTTGCTGGCAAAGACCGCGGTGGCCAGGACGCTCTGGCCGAAGTCGCGATAGGCGCCGGGCAGCATCACCGCCCATCCCGCCGCCGCCGTGGCCGTGACCACGACGATCAAGGGCGGCAGGATCCGGCGCGCGCGCCGGTCGTAGAAATGCAGAAGCGAGAACCGGCCCTGCGCGAGCGCACCGATGACGATGCTGCCGATCAGATAGCCGGAGATGACGAAGAAGACGTCGACGCCGACGAACCCGCCGGGCAGTCCGGCGAGATCGGCGTGATAGAGCACCACCGCGACGACGGCGACGGCCCGCAGGCCGTCAATGTCCGGTCGGTAGCCCTCGGGGGGGCCGGACGGCATCGGCGATCCCTTCAGCGGCGGCGCGCGGGCGGCGGCGGGGCCGCGCCCGGACCCGTCGGGGCCCGCGCGCGCCCGCCGCCGCGCCGGATCAGGCCTGGGCCATCGCCCGGCCGTCGCCGAAGATGTTTTCGCCCAACGGGTCGTCGCCCTCGTCGTTCACCTTGATATAGAGAACCGCCGTGCCGGCGCCGCGGACGCGCTCGTGATAGAGCGCCGAGCCCAGGAAGGCGACGAGATCGCCCACCGATTCATTCAGCATCACCGCGTGTTCGGTGCCGTAGATCTCGTCGCGGTCGCGGGAGGTCAGGAACACCGCCCGCTCCTCCTGGTTCGGGCCGGGGTCCAGGTCGGGAAAGATGCAGACGGTCGAGCCCTCGCCCAAATGCACCGGCAGCCCGATGGAGTAGTGCGAGGCCGACCGGTCCTTGTGCGGCGCGGGATAGGGTTCGGCCGCGTCGTCGTAAACCTTGAGGTGCCGCTCCGACACGGTGAGCGTCTCGGCCGAGAGACCGGTCAGCGCCGCCATGCCCCTGCGAAACTCTTCGGCCGCCTCGGGCGAGGGAAAGTCGAAGACGAACTGCCGCTTCTTGCCCGCGATCTTCCAGTCCGCGGCCTCGCGGTCGGCCTCGGCGATGGCGTTCGCGAGAAAACTCTGGAGGTAGTCGACGAACGAGGGCGCAAGCAGTCCCTTGAGATGGACATAACCGTCGGTAGACAGGCGGTCGGCCGCCTCCGCGGGGTCGTAGGAGAATATGGACGTCATGGGCGCACCCTCTTTCTGGCCTCGTCAAGCTTAACAGCCCGCCCCGGAGTCGGGATAGGGTGTCGATCACGATCTGGCCACTGTGATCGACTTGCGGACAATAGCCCCCTATTGGGGCCATAGTTTGCCGGATCCGAGAACAGACGGGCGGCGACTAAAATCGATCTCCACAACCCTTAGGCGAGTTCCGCCGCGTAACGAAGGACCTCTGATTAATGGTCTCTGACCACAATGTATTGTTTTCAGCAGGTTAGACTTCTCCAGCCCAACGCAACCTGTCCTTTGTGTTAAGTTGCTGAACAGACTGTTGCCGCGTAGATCATCGCTAAATTTGTCCGGTTCATGGCAATAAATTGGCCGTGGGGACAGACGACTTTGATCGAGGGAGGGCCGTTCCGAACGGCCTTGGTGGACATGACAATGACTTCTGACATGGCGGCGCAGGCCGTTGCCTATGCCGGCGCCGATGCGCATGGTTACGCCGATACCTCCCGGGAGCAGTCGCTGCCCTGGATCAAGGTCGCGATGGACAAGCTGCTTGCCCTGGTGGCCATCGTGATCCTGGCGCCTGTGATGCTGGCCGTCGCCGTGGCGATGTTCCTGCTCGACGGCACGCCTCTGGTGTTCGGCCACTCCCGGGTCGGGATCGGCGGGCGCAGCTTCAAGTGCCTCAAGTTCCGCTCGATGGTGCGCGACGCCGATCGTCAGCTCGAAGTGCTGTTGGCCAGCGACCCGGTCGCCCGCCACGAGTGGGACACCACTCGCAAGCTGACCAACGATCCGCGCGTCAGCCCCCTGGGCAACTTCCTGCGCCGGTCGAGCCTCGACGAACTGCCGCAGCTCTTCAACGTGCTGCGCGGGGAGATGTCGCTGGTCGGTCCGCGTCCGATCACCGCCGCCGAGGCCGCGCATTACGGCCGGCACTACGCCCACTACACCGCGGTGCGTCCGGGCGTCACCGGCGCGTGGCAGGTCGGCGGCCGCAGCGACACCACCTATGCCGAGCGTGTGGCGATGGATGTCGACTATGTCGAGAACTGGAGCTTCGGCCGCGACCTGGCCATCCTCTACAAGACCGTGGGCGTCGTCCTCTTCGGCAAAGGCGCCCGCTGAGGGTCGGCGGGTCCACCACCCGCTCCTCCCCCTCTCTCCCTCCCCTCCCTTTCACGTCCATCGCAGTTCCGGCCGGAGCGATTGCCAGCGTCGCTCCGGCCCCCTACATGGTCCCGGCCATGACCAAACGTTTCATCGTCGGAATTCCCACCGTGGGCCGCGCCGAGATCCTCGCGCGGACCGTCGCACGCCTGGAGGCGCAGACCCGGCTGCCCGACCTGGTTCTGGTCTCGGTCGCCGAGGATGCCGACGCCGCGGCGCTCGACGGGATCGACACGCCGTTTCCCGTCCGCGTCCTGACGGGCCCCAAGGGCGCCACGTTCCAGCGCAATCGCATCCTCGCCGAATGCCGCCGGGACGACATCCTGCTGCTGATCGACGACGATTTCCTGCTCGCCCCCGACTACATCGCGCAGACCCTGCGCCTGTTCGATAGGCATCCCGATGCCGCCCTGCTGACCGGGACGGTGCTGTTCGACGGTATCCTCGGCCCCGGCCTCGACCATCCCGGCGGCGACGCGCGGCTGGCCGAGGGGCTGACGCGCCCGGCCGAGGACACGCTGACCCCCCGGCTGTCGGGCTACGGCTGCAACATGGCCCTGCGGATGGCGCCGGTTCTGGACCACGGGCTGACCTTCGACGAGGCGCTGCCGCTCTATTCGTGGCTGGAGGACGTGGATTTCTCGGCTCGGCTGCGTCCGCACGGCCGGGTGCTGAGGGCCGGGGCCATGCGCGGTGTGCATCTGGGGACCAAGGCGGGCCGCACGCCCGGAGTGCGCCTGGGCTACTCGCAGGTGGTCAACCCGGTCTATCTGCGCCGCAAGGGCACCATGGGGCGCAAGCACGCCCGCGACATGATCCTGCGGGCGCTGGCGTCGAACGGGCTGCGCAGCCTCCGACCGCCGCCTTGGGTCGACTACCGCGGCCGGTTCCGCGGCAATCTCCTGGCGCTGGCCGATCTGGTCCGCGGCCGCGCCGCCCCCGACCGCATCCTGAACCTCTGATCGCGGCGGGCGCTCAGGCGGCGCTGGCCGGGCGGGCCGGGTCGGACAGCGCCGCGCCGTAGGCGGCGAGCAGGCCGTCGGCCCACGCCTCGGGCGTCAGCCCCAGGGCCACCTCCCGGTCGTAGCCGCGGCGGCTCATCTCGGCCAGCGCGCCGCGGTCCATGTCCCGCATCCGCACCAGCGCAGCGTCGAAGTCGGCCGGATCCTGCACCGCCGCCGATAGGCCCAGGCCGGCCTCGACGATCTCGGGGGTCATGAGCGCGGTGTCGGAGGTCACCACCGGCAGACCGCTGAAGATCGCCTCGGGCAGCACCAGAGCGAAGGGTTCGGGGTGGTGCGCGGGCTGGACCAGGGCGCGGGCGCCGCGGACCATGCCGCCGATCCGCTCGCGCGGCATCCAGCCGGTGACGGTGACCTCGGGATAGGCGTCGGCGATGTGGGCCCTGAGCGCGCCGTCCCCCACGGCCGTCAGCGCCATGCCGGTGCGCCGCGCCGCCGCGCAGAGGTCGAGGATCCCCTTGTCCCGCTCCAGCCGCCCGACATAGACCAGCCCGTGGTTGTCCTCGGCCGCGACCCGGCGGTCGCACCAGGGCGCCACCGGATTGCGCAGGACCCCGATCAGACCCTCGGGATAGCCGGCGCGCATCAGCCGCGGCCGCATCCCGGGGTGGATCGCCAGGATCCGCGCCCAGGGCAGCGACAGATCCAGCGTCCGGCGCAGGCTCATCTGCCGCGCGACCCGCCAGCCCTTTTGCAGATAGGACCGCTTGTCGCAGTTCGTGGTCAGGCAGGACGCCGACAGGGGAACACGGGTGCACACCTCGCCACGGGGGTAGTCCATATAGACCCCATTGGGGCAGGCGAGGAACATGTCGTGGGCGTGGATGACCACCCGCGCCGCCACCGGCGCCAGCGCATCGAACAGCGCGGGCGAGAGGATCTGCGCCCAGCCGTGGACGTGGTAGACCGTGCCGGGGGTGTCGCACTCGGCCACGTGGCGGGCCACGACATCGCGCGCCTGGGCGTTGTAGATGCCCTGCCGCAGCGCCGCCGCCCGCCCGCGTTGGAGCAGCGCAGCACCGCCCACAGCCACCAGATCGGCCCCCGTCGCGGCCACCGCCCCGTCGTCG
The DNA here is from genome assembly GCA_004005435.1 of Rhodobacteraceae bacterium CCMM004. Classification (GTDB taxonomy): domain Bacteria; phylum Pseudomonadota; class Alphaproteobacteria; order Rhodobacterales; family Rhodobacteraceae; genus CCMM004. The sequence continues at coordinate 455,350 of RZWH01000001.1, forward strand.
CCCCCGTCGCCGCAGACATAGGTGACGGGGACGCCCCGCGCGCGGAGCAGACGCACCGACCACAGCGCCAGACCGGTGGCGCCGCCGCGAGCGACGCTGGCATCGTTCAGGATCACCACTCGGTCGGGCGTCATGGCTGTCTCCGCTGGTTTCGGCCGCCGCCCCGTGGGCAGGGCGCACCGGGCGGAGTATAGTCAAAAACGGGCGAAGCTGCGGCGGCCGAGGGCCCGCGCCGCGGCAAGGCGCGGTTTTCCGCCGCCGCCCCAAACCCGCCCGCGGGGGGTCACACCCCGGTCCCCTTGCCCAGCCAAGGCGGAGCCCGGATCGACGAGGAGCGCGGCAGATGAAGATCGTCCAGTTCGGCCTGCACTACAGTCCCAACGTGGGCGACGGCATCATCGCCGAATGCCTGGCCCACGGCCTGCGCGCCGCCGCGCCGGGGGTCGAGGTGCGCACGGTGGACATCTCCGGGCGCGACGGCTTTGGCGCGGTGACGGTGCGCAACCGCGGTGCGGTGCTGAAAGTGCTGGCCGCCCTGCCCCGGCCCCTGCGCCTGGCGTTGATCCGCCGGCGGCTGGGGGCGCTGCTGGACCGCGTTGTCCCGGACTGGACGCAGGCGCTGGACGGGGCGGACCTGGCGGTGATCGGCGGCGGGCAGATCCTGTCGGACGCCGACCTGAACTTTCCGCTGAAACTGTCCCGGGTCGCGGGCGTTCTGGCGCAGAGCGGCACGCCCGCGGCGATCCATGCGGCGGGGGTGTCGCGGAACTGGTCGCCGGAGGGGGCCGCGCTCTTTGCCGACCTCTTCGACACCGACTTGCGCGCGGTCGGCCTGCGCGACGCGCCCTCGCGCGACGCGTGGATCGCGCAGACCGGCGGGCGTGGACCCGCGCCGCACCTGACCCGCGATCCCGGCCTTCTGGCCGCCGCCTGCTACGGACCGGTGCCCGAGGGCGCGCGGCTGGGCCTGGGCGTCGCCGCGCCCGAGATCCTGGGCTACCACGCCGAGCGCGGCGTGGCGGGGGGCGGCGCGCCGGACTTCTTTGCCGCGCTGGCGACGGCGCTGGCCGAGCACGCCCCGGTGACGCTGTTCACCAACGGCGCGGCCGAGGATCGGGCGGCGCTGGCCCGTTTGCTCCAGCACCCCGACCTGGCGGCGCCGCTGGCGTCGGGCCGGATCGACCGCGCCCCAGACCCCGACACGCCCGCCGACTTGGCCGCGACGATCGCGCCGCTGCGCGGGGTCGTGGCGCACCGCCTGCACGCGCTGATCGTCGCCTACGCCTATGGGCGGGTCCCATTCGGCCTGGGTTGGGACGCCAAGGTCGAGAGCTTCTGCCGCTCCGTCGACCTCGACCACGCCTTCGCCGGAGCGGACGCGGGCACGCCCGGCGACATCGCCGCGGCGGCGGTCGCGGCGCTGGCGGCCGGGATCGACCCCGCCCGCCACCGCGCGGTGCTGGACGAGACCCAGGCGAGCCTCGCCGCTCTCCTCACCCACGCTGCGGGGGCGTGAGCCTCAGGGCCCGGCCGGATCGCTGAGCGTGATGCGCAGCGCGGTTACGTCGCCGCGCGCGCTGTCTCCCGGTCCGACGACCACCTCCAGGACACTGCCCGCCGCGCGGGCGACGTCCGCGAGGACGATCCGCTCGGCCCCGTCGATCCGCCGCACCAGCAGGTCGGCTCCGTCCAGCGTGACGCGGAGGTCGATGCCGTCCTCGCTGCGCTCGGCCACCTCCACCTCCAGCGTGACGTCCTGGCGCCCGGCCTCGGAGGCCACGTGCCGCTGGACCATGTCGAGCGGCCCCGAGTCCCACCGTGACGGCAGCACCCAACCGGGACCGGCCCGCGCAACGCCGTCCCGCGCGGTGGCGAGGTAGGGCGTCCAGGGCACCCCGGGCTTCTCCTGTCCGGGGCGCAGCTCCAGCGGCCACTCCCGCCCGCTCTGGCGGAGCACCCGCTGGAACGGATCGCCGGGCTGGCCGGGATAGGCAAACTGATCGACGTTGTCGGCGCGGAGGCGCTGGGGCGCCAGGCGCACGGTGTCGCCCAGAACCGGCGCCGCGCCGTCGTCGAGCAACACCAGCACCCCATCGCGGGAGAGCGTCGGAGGACCGGTCCAGTCTGCCCCCGTGGCGTCGACCGCGCGCACGCCGGGCGCGAGGGTGACGGACCGCGGCGCGCCCCAGAGGACCAGCGCCCCGCCCTCGTAGGCGCAGCCGTAGGTGAAAGGGTCGGGCGCGGCATCGCTCAGCGCGCGGCCCTCCATCCGCGCCGCGGCCAGGCGATAGGCCAGGCCCACATCCGTCGCGGCCCCTCCCTCCATCAGCGGGATCAGCCCGTCGCCCCGCGCCGTCAGCGGATACCAGACCGCCCGCACCACGCCCACGAGCCCCATCTGGCAGTAGGCGCGGAGGAAATCGTCGGCCGCCGTCAGGGCATCCTCGGTGCCGAACTCGGTCACCTCCAGCGGCATGTCGGCAAAGCCCGGCAGCGCGCGGAGCAGCGCCACCTGCGGCGCCAACTGCTCGGGGTCGGTGGTGTAGGGATGGACCGCGAGGGCATCCATATGCGCCGGCGCCCCCGCCTCGGCCAGCGCGCCGAGCCAGGACAGCGACAGCGAATGCGCCGCGCCGCCCAGGATCCGCACCTCGGGGCGGACCGCGCGCACGGCCCGCGCCGTCTCGGCCAAAAGGGCCGTGTAGAGCGCCGCGCGCTCGGCCAGGGGGGCCGTCTCCAACGGACCCGAGACGAAGCGGGCCGAGTTCATCTCGTTGCCGACCTCGACGCTGTGGACGGCGGGAAACCGCACCGCGGCCGCGGCGGCAAAGGCGGCCCAGGCGGCGCGCCCGGCGTCGGTATGCGGGGTCTCGCCGCCGTCGACGTCGGGGTGCGGGTTGTTGACGGTGAGGCTCATGGTCATGTCCCGCGGCGGCAGCAGCGCGGGCCACGACCGGGTGAAGCGGGACCAGTCGTAGCGGCCGAGGGGCCGCTCGATCTCGGCCCAATAGACCGCGTCGCGCAGGTCGCGGACGCCCAACGCCGCCGCAGCGTCCAGATCCGCGGGGCGCCAGACCTGGGCAAAGTTGCTGGCCGCAGACAGGATCGGTCCCACCGGCTCGGCCCCCGCCGGGGCGGACAGGGTCAGCGCGGCCAGGGCGGCGGCCAGGCCCCGGCGGATCTTGACGGCGGTACTCGCGGCCGCATTACTCCAAACCCAGCCGCGCCGTTCGACACCGAACGCGGGGCGCCGCAAGACGAGGCCCCGCCGATGGACGACGACACCGCCCCCCCGCATCGCTCCGGGATGCTCGCTCGGCGCGACTGGCGGCCGGGGGTCGCCTGGGGCGTGTTGGGGCCGCTCCTGGCGGTGGATGCGGCGCTGATCGGACTGCACGGGATCCTCGGGCTGACCCTGCCGACGGTGCCCGACCTGTTCCACATCGCCCGCGAGACCAGCCTGGCCGAGGCCGTCGGCTATGGCAAATGGGCGGTCTCGGCGATCCTCCTGGCGCTCTGCGCGCTCCGGGGCGGTGGCGCGGTGGCGCTGGCCTTCGCCGCCGTTCTGACGCTGATGCTGGCCGACGACGGGTTGCAGTTCCACGAGACGCTGGGCCACCGGCTGAGCCGGGCGGCGGGGCTGGGCGAGCTCGGCGCGGTCGACGCCCAGAGCCTGGGCGAGGTCATCGTGCTGGCCGCGTTCGGCGCCGCGTTGGCCCCGGCGATCCTGTGGAGCGTCTGGACCGCGCCGCCCCAGGGTCGGTGGATGGCACTGCGCCTGACCGGGCTGATCGCGGTCTTCGCCCTCTTCGGCGGCGTGTTCGACGCGCTCCACGCGCCGTTCGAGGACTGGCGCTATGGCGCCGGCATCGCCGATCTGATCGAGGACGGCGGCGAGATGGCGGTGGCCAGCGTGATCACAGCGCATGTGGTGTTCCTGTGGCGGGACGGTGCGCGGTCCGGCGGGGCGTCCGGGCGGCGATCTGCGCCCCCCGGGCGAGACCCACGCAGACCCCGGCCAGGGAGAAGAAGGTGACGCCCAGGTTCGGGGTCGCCCCGGTCAGCAACGCGTTCAGGAACAGGGCCGCGCAGGCCGCCTTGAACGCGCCCACGGTCGCGGCGGTGGCGGGATCGGCGGGCCCCACCGGCATCCGCCCCAGCGCGGCGAGAAAGGTCAGGTAGAGCGCCGTCCCGATCAGCCCCAGCGACCCCAGCGCCGCGAGCAACCAGTTCGAGGCCCGCACGCTGCCGATCCCGGCGCCCAACAGCTTGGTGTCGACGAAGTTGCGGAAGGCTTGGGCGTTCCAGCTCATCCGCTCGACACCCGAGTCGGTCTCCAGCTTGTCGAACACCGCGCGGTCGAAGAACGCCGTCACCGGGTCCACCAGCTCGTAAGCGGCAAAGAGCACCAGGCTCGCCCCCCACAGCGCCAGGACCAGGCCGAACATCGCCATGGCCAGGCGACGCGGCACCCGCGCCCGCGTGCGCGACAGGCCGGTGGTCATCGCAAAGCCGACGAGGAACACCACCGTCGCCACGTAGGCCCCCGACGAGGTCGAGCGCAAAAGGACGATGGCCGACATCAAGAGCATGATCCCCGCCAGCCGCGACCGCGGCCCGGTCACCCAGTATTGCAGCCAAAAGGCGAACATCCCCAGGCTGAACGCGCCAAAGGCCGACGCCTCGGGGAATCCGCCGATCATGCGCTTGAGCCCCGCCATGCGGTGCTCGGCCAGGATGGCGTAGTTGGCGGTGCGGATCGGGTCGAGCAGCATGTCGAGCCCCACCGCCGCCGACAGCACATCGATCCAGCCCAGAGCGAAGTTCACGGACGTCGCGGTGGCCACCGCCACCAACGCGATCCGCGTGTCGGGATTGGCGCGGAAGAGCGTCGACAGGCTCATGAACGCCAGCGCCGCCAGGGTCATGTAGAAGAGTTGGGTGATGTTGCCTGTGGTCGGGCGCAGGGGGATGGCGATGATGCCCTTTTCGTTGGCGCTGCGCGAGATGGCGAACACCTCGGTCTCGCCGCGAAAGACCACCGGAAGGAACAGCGCCGAGAAGATCGCGTAGAGCATCAGCAGGAGGAGCCAGAACCCCGGCTGCCCCGGCCTCAGCGCACCGGCCAGCCGGTTGGGCCCGCCCGGCGTCAGAAAGATCAGCGCGAGGATCGCGACCGACGCCAGCTCCTTGAGTCCGATGGTCGCCCCGCCCAGCGCCGGCAGGTTGAACGCTGCCGCCGCGCCGAACGGGATCAGCGCGAAATAGGCCCACAACGCCCGCTGCGGCCCGCGCATCGCCAGGACGACGATGGCCAGGAGCGCGATAAAGGTGCTGGGGACGATCTGCATGGGCGCGGGGCGGAACCTCTGTGGTGGCGGGCCGATCCTGGCGGGCGCGCGGGGCGGTTCTGCGGCCCCGCCCGGGCGGGCGCGTGACGAATTGCGTCATCCGCCCCAGGGTGCCGCAAGCGGCCCTTCCGCTCCAGCACCAATTGTGGTCTCTTTAGGGCCTTGACAGCCGGGCGAATCCGCCGCTTGGCGTCAGCGGGGCACGGCGATCTGTCCGCAGGCGCGCAACAATCGGGGCGCGAAGACCGGGTTCTCTACGGGCCTCGGTGCGAAACTGGGCCGTGCGCCCCTGCGGATTGACGCGGTATACGGTTATGACCTCATTGATGCCATTGTTGCGGTATAGTCCCCATTGGAGGGCCTGCACGATGACGGGACCCCGAACCGCCCTGGCGGACGACTGTGGATGAACGAATGAACAGCAGGATCTTTCCGTCCGAGACGCTCCCGTTCCTCGGCGACCGCCGGGGACGCGGCGGCGATCCCGACACGATCGACATCCGCGCTCTGGCGCGGACGTTCTGGAAACGGCGCTGGTGGATCCTGGCGGCGATGCTGGTCTGCGGCATCGCGACCTATCTGGCCGTCGGCGCCGGGGCGCCCGTCTATACCGCGCAGTCCAAGGTGATCCTCGACCCGCGCAAGGCGCAGATCATCACCGCGGTCGAGGTCGTGGCCGACCTCGACCCCTCCGAACAGATCGTCAACGGCGAGATCGCGACGCTCAGATCGAACCTTCTGCTCGAAGAGGTGATCGCCGACCTGCCGCCAGAGGTGATCGACGAGATCGACCCCGCCAATGCCCCGCCGGGCGCCCTGGACACCCTGATTGGGGGGGCCAAGGAACGGCTTGGGCTGGCACCGCCTCCGGCGGCCGAACCCAGCGCCGCCGACGCCGAGGACCAGAGGGTGCGGCGCCTCACCTGGGCGGTGCGCCAGATGCTCACGGTCTTCTCCGAAAGCGACAGCTACGTCATCGTGATCCGCATCGAGGCCGGCGCGCCGGTCCTGGCCGCGACGCTCGCCAACGCCATTTCCGAGGAATACATCCGCCTGCAACTGGACGGCCGCCGCGATGCGGTGGGACAGGCCACCACCTATCTCGAAGAGCGGCTGGAGACGCTGCGCGGGCAGGTCGAGGCCGCCGAGGCCGCCGTCGCCCGCTACCGGGCCGAGAGCCTGGTCACCGACGGCGGCACCCTGGACGCGGCGAGCCAGCAACTGGCCTCCTTGAACGGCCAGTTGATCGAGGCGCGCGCCGCCCGGGTCGAGGCGGAGGCACGGTATCGCCAGCTGGTCTCGGTGGTCGAGAGCGAGGGCCGCGTCGCCGCCGCCCGGATCGTCACCACCCCGGTGATCGAAACCCTGCGCGATCAGCAACTGGCGCTGCGCCAGCAGGACGCCGAGTGGGCCCAGAGCTTCGACGCCGACCACCCCCGCCGGGTTGCGATCCGCAACGAGCTGAACCAGATCGAGTCAGACATCGGCTCGGAACTGGACAAGGTGCTGCAAGTCCGGCGCAGCGACTTCGAGATCGCCCAATTGCGCGAGACCAGCCTGTTGGAGAGCATCGCCGGGACCGAATCCCGGGTTCTGTCGATCACCCAGAACAACCTGGATTTGCGCCAGCTCGAACGCGAGGCCGATGCGGCGCGACAGACCTACGAATCGCTCCTCACCCGGGTCACCGAGACCCGCACCCAAGAGCAGTTGCAGCAGCCCGACGCCAAACTGATCGAGCGCGCCACGGTGCCCGGCGCCCCCTCCGCCCCGCGGCCCAAGCTGATGGCGGCGCTGGCGGCGACGGTCGGGGCGATGGTGATGGCCGCCTGGGTCTTCTTCAACGAAATGACCGCGACCACCTTCCGCACCGCGCGCGAGGTCGAGACGGAGACCGGCCTGCCGGTCCTGTCGTCGATCCCGGTAGAGCGCTGGCGCAACCCGCGTGCCGGCCTGGCGGCGCTGCGCGCCTCGCCCTACGGCGCCTATGGCGAACGCATCCGACAGTTGCGCACCGCGATCCTGATGCGAGACGGCAAGGATACGGCCCGGTCGATCCTGATCCTGTCCTCCGCCCCGGGCGAGGGCAAGACGACGACAACCCTGGCGCTGGCCGAGATGAGCGCGCTGGCGGGCAAGTCGGTCATCGTCATCGACGCAGACTTGCGCCGCTCGTCGCTGCAAAAGGCGTTCGGATGGAAGATGGAGACCGACTTTGCCGACTTCATCCAGGGCAACGCCACCCTGAGCGACGCGATCTATGTGCCCGACGACGCGGGATTCGACGTCCTAGCCGCCAATGGCCCGCGCGCCGACGCGGCCGAAGAGCTGTCGGCGACGTGGCTGCAACCCGTGGTCGACGAGCTCAAGAGGGTCTACGACGTGGTGCTGATCGACGCCCCGGCGGTCCTGGCCGTCTCGGACGCACTGATCCTGGCCCAGGTGGTGGATACCCGCGTCTACATGGTGCGCTGGGACAGCACGCCGCGCGCAGCGGTGGCCCAGGGTCTGGCGAAACTGGCCGAACTGCGCCTGCCGGTCAGCGGCATGGTGTTGAACAAGGTCGACGCCCGCCGCTCGCCCGACCCCTACGCCGAAGGCTATACCTATGAAGCATGAGGCCGTGCCTGCGGGCACGCGCGCGCCGCTGCGGCCGACCGCGGACCTGCGCGTCGTCATCGTGCACTATTGGCTGGTCGGAATGCGCGGCGGCGAGAAGGTGCTGGAGGCGCTCCTCCAGATGTTTCCCCAGGCCGACATCGTCACCCACGTCTATGTGCCCGACAAGGTCAGCGAGGCGATCCGCCGCCACAAGGTGATCACCACCTCGGTTTCCCGCCTGCCCATGGCGCCGCGGCTCTATCAGAAGTATCTGCCGTTCATGCCGCGGGCGTTGGAGGAGGTGGACCTCACCGGCTACGACCTGGTGATCTCGTCCGAGGCCGGGCCGGCCAAGGGGGTGATCGCCCCGCCCGACGCGGTGCACCTGTGCTATTGTCACTCGCCCATGCGGTATCTCTGGGATCAGTATCACACCTACCGGGACGGCGCGGGGTGGCTCACCCGCATGCTGATGCCGCCGCTGGCCCACCGCCTGCGACAATGGGACGTGACCAGCGCCGCGCGGGTCGACCGCTTCGTCGCCAACTCGACCCATGTGGCAGCGCGGATCGACAAGTATTGGCGCCGCGAGGCCGATGTCGTCCACCCGCCAGTGGCGGTCGAGGACTTCGCCCCCGCCCCGGCCGAGGAGGTCGGCGATTTCTACCTCTGGGCGGGCGAACTGGCGCCCTACAAGCGGCCGGACATCGCCATCGAGGCGTTCCGCCGTCTGGGCAAGCCGCTGGTGGTGATCGGCGGTCCGGCGGCGACGGTGACGCGTCTGTCGGACGGCGCACCCGCCAACGTCACCTTTCTGGGCCACGCACCCTTCGACGTGCTCAAGAGGCATCTGGCGACCTGCAAGGCGTTGATCTTTCCCGGAGAAGAGGACTTCGGCATCCTCCCGGTGGAGGCCATGGCCTCGGGCCGCCCGGTGATCGCCTACGGCCGCGGCGGCGCCTGCGACAGCGTCATCGACGGCGAGACGGGGCTCCTATTCCGCGACCAGAGCATCGCGGGCCTGGCCGACGCTTTGGAGCGGTTCGAAGCGGCGGGCCTGGCCGAGGTCGATCCCGCGCGGCTCGTCGCCCACGCCCGTCGCTTCGACGGTGCGGCGTTCCGCGACGGCATCGCCCGCGCCCTGGCCGCAGAGGGGCTGTCGGTGACCCCGACCTGAGCGCTGCGTCAGCGGCGGTTGCGGGCGAGATACACCCGCTTGGCCGCGGCATCCCTGAGCTTGGTCCACCGCCGCGCCGCGCTCTGCCGCCGCCGCGCGCCGCGGGCGGTGTCGCGGTCCCCGGCGATGGTCGAGGCGACGTCGCGCTCGACCATGGGGAACGGAAACAGCATGAAGATGTCGAGCCCGTTTTCCCAGAACCGCCCCATCTGGTCGTCGATCGGCCGGTCGATGGCCGTCACCGTCTCGCGGAACCGCGCGGCCGCCGCGCGCGAGATGAGATAGCCCTGGGTGCCGTAGGGGTCCGATTTCACGTGCAGGATCTGCCGCTCGCCCAGACGCGCGACCGCCGTGGCCCGCCGCCATTCGCGGCAGAAGAGGCGGCAGAACCCGATCCCATCGGCCGCGAGCCGCGCGGCCAGCGCAGCGACGTCGAAGTCGGGATCGAGCCAGACGTCGTCCTCCATGATCAAGAGCCAGTCGGGGGCGTCGGCCGCGTCGAACCGCTCCAGCGCCTTCATATGGCTTTTGAAACACCCCGTCTCCGCCGCGGTCAGCGGCCGACCGAAGGCGCGGGTCTGACGCGCCGGATCGGCGGTCAACGGGCTGGGCGCGTCGCCCCGGCAGCCGTCGACGAACGCCCACGTCTCTCCACCCTGGGACAGATTCTCGGTCACCCGGCGGCGGCGCTCGGCGCTTTCGGGCAGGCTCACCACCAGGATCTCGACGGACGGATTCATCGGCCCCCCCTAGCGCGTGCGCACGTCGGCGACAAACAGGTCGTCGATGAAATCCACGTGATGGCAGCCGATGACGCCGGGAATGGCGTCGGGCGTCACGTGCCGCACGCAGCGCTCGGCATAGTCGTCGGCGGTCAGGCGCTCGATCTCCATGATCTTGAGCCCATAGCCGTAGCGGCCATAGGCGGTGTCCTGGGCAGCGCGAAAGAGCCGCCCGTCCCGGCGGAACACCCGCCCGCCACCCCGCGCCTGGCGCGACCCCAGCACGACGGGGTTCAAGGGATGCGGGTCGAGCCGCGTCATCTGTGGCCCGTCGGCGCGAAACAGGTGCAGTTCGGAACAGTGCTCGCCGAACCCGTCGCGGCAGATGTTGGCAAAGAGCCACCATTGCCCCTCGACCTCGGCCAGAACGCTGTCGACCGGGCTCACCCCGTCGAGCGCCGTTCGCTCCAGGGTCCAACGGGTGGGGAAGTCGGTGGCGCGCCACAACTCCAGCCGTCCCGCCTCGTGCGTCTCGGGCAGCATCCACATGTCGCCGCCATGGGCAAAGACGAAGGGATAGCTGAGATGGTGCGCCGCCTCCATGGCCGGGACAACGTCGCGAAGGCTCGTGCCCTCGACGCGCCCGACCGAGATATGGCCGCGCCGGGTGCCATAGTCGTAGTCCTCGAAAAACAGCCAGGTCCGCCCCCCCTCTGCGGCAAAGAACGGGTCTGCCCAGTAGCGATTGCCGGGGATCGGAACGGCGTCGGCCGACGCGACGTCGAAGTCCGTCGGCCCCCCCCGTCCGATCCGCAGGGTAAAGGGCCAGGGGCGTCCACCCCGACCCGCCGCCCGCCGGTGCCGGGCGCGGCGTGCGACCTCGGCCGCCGCCCGCCCCGCATAGCGGGGCACGCCGGCCGCCGACGGCGGCGGCGTCTGGGGCTCGGCCGGGCCGAGGTCCGGCGGCGCGCCGTCGCGCGCGGCACGGATCAGCGAGGGCGGAATCATCTGCCAGGCCTTTTCCCTCAGGAACGCGGCGTTGCGGGCGGCCATGAACTTCACATCGTAGTCGGCGCGCAGGACGGCACGCGGCGCAGCCGTCGCGTCGGCATAGCGGCGCAGGACCACGGTGGTCGCAGCGGCGCCGTCGCGCGGCGCGGCAAGTCCCGCGGCGGCGTCGCGTGCGCTGACCTGCCAGAGGCCCCAGCGGGCGTGCGGCGTCAGGCGCCGGGCCCCGGGATCCTGGACCAGGTCGATGAGCGCGTCCAGGTCGGCGGGCAGATCGGCCGCCGCGCTCAGTGGCTGGTGCGGGACGTCGGCCCGCAGGGCAGTCCAGGCGGGTGTCGGCGGCGCTGGGGGGGGCGGCAGCGCACGCGTCTCCGCCGCCAGCACCGCGCCCCACGCGCCGCCCAAGGTGGGGGGCGCCGCCCCCTCGATCACCACCGCGATGCGAAACCGCGCGTCGCCCGCCAGATGGTCCAGCAGCCGCGCCGCGTCGGGCGGCAATGCCGCCGCATCCTCGACGATCACGCCGAGGCGGATCCGCTCTGCGCTCATGATTCCGGTCCCTCGCTTCAGCCACCGGCGTCTCTGCCAGCCTAACGCGGCAGGAGTAAGACGTCATGGGAACGGCGCCTGGGCAACCGCCGTTCTACCCCGACCGGCCCCCGAGATCGCACCCAGGCGGCCCGTTTTCCGGGCGGATCGCCTGCGATCGACCGCTCGGCGGGCGATCGTCCCGAGTTCGGGGCGCCTCACATAGATTTTCGTGACGGTTCTTGCATTGCCGCCCCGCCCGCGTTTTAGTTCCCAGCCGAGAGAGCGTGCGAACAAGCACGCCCGGACACGGGGAGTATTTGGTGGCCTCCACCCAGAACGGAGCGGCCTTCGTCGCATTCGAGCGCGTTCAGAAGAGCTATGACGGCGAAACCCTCGTCGTGAAGGATCTGAACCTCAGCATCGCCAAGGGCGAGTTCCTGACGATGCTCGGTCCCTCGGGATCGGGCAAGACGACCTGCCTGATGATGCTGGCGGGGTTCGAGACCGCCACCTATGGCGAGATTCGTCTGGACGGGCGCGAGATCAACAACATCCCCCCGCACAAGCGCGGCATCGGGATGGTGTTCCAGAACTACGCCCTGTTTCCGCATATGACGGTGGCCGAGAACCTGAGCTTTCCCTTGGAAGTGCGCAAGATCGGCAAGGCCGATCGGGAAAAGAAGATCAAGCGCGCGCTCGACATGGTGCAGATGGGCGACTTCGGCGGACGCCGTCCGGCCCAGCTCTCGGGTGGACAGCAGCAGCGGATCGCGCTGGCCCGCGCCCTGGTGTTCGAGCCCGAGCTGGTGCTGATGGACGAACCCCTCGGCGCGCTCGACAAGCAGCTGCGCGAGACCCTGCAGTTCGAGATCACCAACCTGGCGCACGAGCTGGGCATCACCACCGTCTACGTCACCCACGACCAGACCGAGGCGCTGACCATGTCGGACCGGGTCGCGGTGTTCGACGACGGGCGCATCCAGCAGCTCGCCGCGCCCGACGAGCTCTACGAACGGCCCGAGAACAGCTTTGTCGCTCAGTTCATCGGCGAGAACAACACGCTGACGGGCAACGTGAAATCCATCGACGGCCAGCGCTGCATCGTCACCCTCGACCACGGCGAAGAGATCGACGCCGTTCCGGTCAATGTCGAAGGGGTCGGCGACCGCACGCTGGTGTCGATCCGCCCCGAGCGGGTGGAGATCAACCCCGACCTAGGCCCCGATGCCCACACGCTCGACGCCGAGGTGCTGGAGTTCATCTACATGGGCGACACCTTTCGCACCAAACTCCGCACCGCGGGGCGCGACGACTTCATCGTCAAGACGCGCAACCGCGCCGACCAGGTGCGCCTCAAGCCGGGCGAGAAGATCAAGATCGGCTGGCTGCCGCAGGATTGCCGCGCGCTCGACGCCTGAGCGTGCGCCGCCCCCGCCGCCTGCCCGGGCGGCGCGGGGACATTCACAATACCGGGCACGAGTGAAACGGGAGAACCTGTGTAATGAAACTCAAGACACTGATGCTATTGACCGGCGCCGCCGTCGCCGCGACACCGGCCCTGGCCCAGGAGATGGCCGACGAGATGACCCTGGTGAGCTGGGGTGGCGCCTATCAGGAGAGTCAGCAGAAGGCCTATGTCGAGCCCTATCTGGAGATGCACCCCGGCGTCACCGCCACCTGGGACTCCAGCTCGAACGAGGCGGTGGCCAAGCTGCGCGCCATGGCCGAGGCCGGCAACGTGACCTGGGACCTGGTGGACGTGGTGGCCTCCGACGCCATCCGCCTCTGCGACGAGGGCCTGGCGATGGAGATCGACTTTGACGAGATGCTCGAACCGGCGCCCGACGGCACCACCGCCTCAGAGGACTTCGGCGACCTGATCGTCAGCGACTGCTTCATCCCGCAGATCGTCTATTCCACCACTTTCGGCTACCGCACCGACATGGTCGGCGACACGCCCCCCACCGAGGTCTGCGCGGTGTTCGACACCGAGACCTATCCGGGCAAGCGCAGCCTGGAGAAGCGTCCGATCAACAACATGGAATGGGCGCTGCTCTGCGACGGCGTGGCCAAGGAGGACGTCTACGACGTGCTCGAAACCGAAGAAGGCCAGGACCGCGCCTTTGCCAAGCTCGACACGATCAAGGACGACGTGATCTGGTGGTCGGCCGGCGCCGACACGCCACAGCTCCTGGCCGACGGCGAGGTGGTCATGGGCTCGACCTATAACGGCCGCCTGTTCAGCGTGATCGAAGAGCAGGATCAGCCGGTGGCGATGCTCTGGGACGCGCAGGTGTTCGACCTCGACGGTTGGATCATCCCCGAAGGACTGCCCGAGGACCGTCTGAACCGCGTGCTGGACTTCGTGCGCTTCGCAACCGACACCCAGCGGCTGGCCGACCAGGCCAAGTACATCTCCTACGGCCCTGCGCGCATGTCCTCGGCGCCGCTGGTGTCGACCCATGCCGAGCTGGGCATCGAGATGGCGCCGCACATGCCGACCGACCCGGCGAACGCCACCAACACCTTCCTCTACAACTACGAGTGGTGGGCGGACTATCGCGACGACCTGGACGCCAAGTTCCAGGCGTGGCTGGCGCAATAAGCCGACCTAAAGAGGCGGGCGCCCCGGCGCCCGTCTCCAATCCGCACCGAGGCGCCATGGCCCGCACCGACACCCACGACACGCTCTGCGCCGAACGCCAGGCACTCTGGACCGCCCTGGCCGAGGCCGCGCCGGAGTTCGGCATCGTGCCCAGCACCGGCTGGGACAAGGAGCTGCCCCTGGCCCTGGGCGGACAGGTGCGGCTGGTGGTGTCGCTGTCGCAGGACAAAACCTCGGTCTACCTCGTCGGCCGCTCCGACGCGGCGCGCGCCTGGATCGCCGACCATCTCGACGCGCTGGCCCTCGGGCTCAGGACCGTCCCGGGACAGGCCAGCGGCGAGGCCGCCGCGCGGCGCTGGTTCCGCAAGGACAATCCGCGCGCCTGCGTCACCGTGCGCCGGCAATGGCCCGAGGCCATCCGCTGGGTGCGGGCGCAACACATGACATTCTCGCGGGCCGTCCGGTCCCTCGACCCGGCCTGAGGAGGGCCAGCGCCATGCCAAAGGGATACATCATCGGCAATATCGAGGTGACGGACCCCGAGGGGTATCCCGAGTACGTTCGCCGCGACACGCCGATCCTCGAGCGCCACGGCGCCCACTTCATCGTGCGCGGCGGTCCGTCCGAGGTGCTGGAGGGCACGGCCGGTGGCCGCCACGTGGTGATCGAGTTCCCCACCATCGAGGCCGCCCGCGCAGCCTGGAACGACCCGGAGTATCAGGAGGTGGCCGAGATCCGCCGCCGCTGCGCCAAGAGCACGCTGATCATGGTCGAGGGCACGGAATGACCCTGCCCAACTTTCCTTGTCAAATATCCTCGGGGGTGTGGGGGCAGACAGCCCCCACGCAGGCCCGGCATGGGCGGCAGCGGTTGAGCGGGGGGCGCACATGACCGACAGCACCACAGGCCCCGACCAGTTCACCGGCCCGACCCCCGACAACGCCCTGCGCGACGCCGACGGCGAAGCACGTGCCGACGGCCCGATGCTGGCCGCCGACGGCACCCCGCTCAAGCGCTCCCTGAACCGTGCGCTCCGGGCGCAGAAGCTGCGGGCGCTGGGGCTGATCGCGCCGTTGCTCATCTTCATCCTGGTGACGTTCATCGCGCCGATCGCGGACATGCTGTTCCGCTCGGTCGAGAACCAGATCGTGAGCGAAACCCTGCCGCGCACTGTCGCCGCGCTCGACGACTGGGACGGCGAGGGCGTGCCGGGCGACGCGGCGTTCGAGGCGCTGGCCTACGACCTGACCATCGCCGCGGAGGAAAAGAACCACACGCGCCTGGGCAGCCGCCTGAACTACGAGACCACGGGGATCTCGTCTCTGTTCCGCAAATCCGGCCGCGGCGTCGACGACATCGGCGAGGTCCATGCCGATGCCTTCGCCGACCTCGATCCGTTGTGGGAGGAGGCCGAGACCTGGCTCGCGCTCATGTCCAGCGAGGACTACATCGCCGACGAGGCGGTGTGGCGCGCGGCCAAGGACGGCACTCTGCCGCCGGCGTTCGAGCTGCGCGACGGGGTCGCGACCGCCCTTCCCCGCACCGCCGACATCTTTGCCGAGTTCGCCCGCGTCATCCGCATCGAGGACGAGGACAGCCCCGCCACCGAAGAACCCTGGAACATCGTCTATCGTGCGCTTTGGAGCGACCTGCGGGACAACCCCGACGCCGCCCAGGCCTTCGCGGGCGGCAATGCCGACTTGGTCGCGGCGGCGGCCGCCGCGGTCCCGGACTTCCCCGACGAGGACATCCGCGCGGCGTTCCTCGACATCGACGAGGATTGGGACGACCACGACGTCTGGGGCACGATCGAGGCGTTCTCGTCGACCTATACCTCGGGCTACTTCCTCGCCGCGGCGGACTTTCAACTTACGCCCGACGGGATCGAGCGGCAGCCCGAGGATCAGCAAATCTACGGCCTGCTGTTTCAGCGCACGTTGTTCATGTCGCTGACGATCATGGTCAGTTGCATCCTGCTGGGCTATCCGATCGCGTTTCTGCTCTCGAACCTGCCGCTCAGGACCTCGAACGTTCTGCTGATCCTCGTCCTGCTGCCGTTCTGGACGTCGCTGCTGGTGCGCACCAGCGCCTGGAAGGTGCTGCTCCAGCAACAGGGCGTCATCAACGACACGCTCGTCTGGCTGGGGCTGGTGTCCGATGCCAACCGGCTGGAGCTGATCAACAACCAGACCGGCACCATCATCGCCATGACGCACATCCTGCTGCCGTTCATGATCCTGCCGCTCTATTCGGTGATGAAGACCATCCCGCCCTATTACGTCCGCGCCGCCAAGTCGCTCGGTGCCACCGACTGGACCGCGTTCTGGCGCGTCTACTTTCCGCAGTCGGTGCCGGGGATCGGGGCGGGCTGCATCCTCGTCTTCATCCTGTCCATCGGCTACTACATCACGCCGGAACTGGTGGGCGGCACCACCGGCACGTTCATCTCGAACCGGATCGCCTATCACATCTCGTCGTCGCTGAACTGGGGCCTGGCCGCCGCGCTGGGGTCGATCCTCCTGGCGGTGGTTCTGCTGCTCTACTGGGTCTACGACCGGATCGTGGGCATCGACAACGTGAGCCTGGGGTAACGCCATGACCGACTCCACCGCCGCTTCCGCCGTCGAGGGGTTCGACTGGCGGCCCCTCGCAACCCTCGTCCTGGTCGGTCTCGTCTTCGGCGCGCTCGTCGGCAATGCCGGCGGCGTAGCTCTGCTGGGCGCGCTGGCCGGCGCGGTTCAGGGCGCCGCCACATGGGCCGTGCTCGACCGCCTGGTGCCGGGCAACCGTCTGATCGGCCGGCTGATCGCGGCGGCGTTGGGCCTCGTCGTG
Source organism: Rhodobacteraceae bacterium CCMM004 (assembly GCA_004005435.1). Lineage (GTDB taxonomy): Bacteria > Pseudomonadota > Alphaproteobacteria > Rhodobacterales > Rhodobacteraceae > CCMM004. Next base: position 472,177 of record RZWH01000001.1, read on the forward strand.
GGGCTGGCGCTGAGCGGTGCCACCGGCGCGGCGCTGGGCACGGTCGGGGGCGTCATCCTGGGCTGGCTGCACTACTGGATCGCGCGGCAGGGCTATCGCAGCGGCCTGCCCCCCTACGCCTCCACCGGCCAGGTGATCTGGCACAACACGTTCCTGTTCATCTGCGGCGCCATCTTCTTCTTCCTGATCGCGCCGATCCTCACGATCATCCCGCTCAGCTTCAACGCCGAGGACTTCTTTACCTTCACGCCCGAGATGCTGGCCTTCGACCCCGAAGGCTACAGCCTCAAACACTACCGCGACTTCTTCACCAACCCCGACTGGCAGCAGCCGATGTGGAACTCGATCAAGATCGCGCCGATGGCGACGCTCCTGTCGGTGTCGCTGGGGACGCTGGCGGCGGTGGGCCTGTCGCAGTCCCACGTGCCCTTTCGCCGGGCGATCATGGCGATCCTGATCTCGCCGATGATCGTGCCGCTGATCATCTCGGCGGCGGGCATGTATTTCTTCTACAGCCGCGTGGGCCTGCAGGGCACCTATCTGGGCGTCGTTCTGGCGCACGCGGCGCTGGGCATTCCGTTCGTCATCATCACGGTGACGGCGACGCTCGTGGGCTTCGACCGGTCGCTGACGCGGGCGTCGGCGAACATGGGCGCAGGGCCCGTGCGCACGTTCTTCAAGATCCAGATGCCGCTGATCCTGCCCGGTGTGATCTCAGGCGGCCTCTTCGCGTTCATCACCTCGTTCGACGAGGTGGTGGTTGTGCTGTTCGTCGGCTCGGCGGGACAGAAGACACTGCCGTGGCAGATGTTCACCGGCCTGCGCGAGCAGATCAGCCCGACGATCCTGGCCGTGGCGACGATCCTCGTCGTGATCTCCATCGCGCTCCTGACCACGGTGGAGCTTCTCCGCCGCCGCTCCGAACGTCTGCGGGGCATGTCGCCGGGATGAGCGCCGTGCCGCGCGGCCGCCCAACGATCATACCGAACCAGTCGGCGCAGAGCCGCGCGGCCGCCGACCCGCGGGGTGGCGGTCCGAACGCCTGAGCGGCGCGATTTATGGTGGCCGTGGTCGCTCGACGCCCAAGCTTCGCACCAACGGCACCCAACCGCCGCCCCGGTGGGGCGGGTCGGCGGTCGCGCGGCGGCCTTCGGCCTTGTTCCGCGCGGGCAAAGGCTCAGGCCCCGCACCCCTCACGGCAGCACCAATAGCCACAGCCACACGCTCAGCACCGACGCCGCCGTGCCGATCAGCACCGCCGACGCCGCCACCCGCCGCGCCCGGCCATACATGTTGGCGAAGATGTAGGTGTTCACCCCCGGCGCCATGGCCGCCGTCGTCACGGCCGCGCGCAGCGGATCGACGCCCAGCCCCATGGCCAGGCCCAGTCCCAGCGTCACCGCCGGGTGCAGGACCAGCGACACCGCGCAGACGAAGGCGATGGTGCGCAGGTCCCCCTCGGGCCGATAGCGCACCAGCACGCCCCCCAGCCCGAACAGCGCCGCCGGCAGCGCGGCCCGGATCATCAGGTCCAGCGCATCGCCCAACACCGCCGGAATCGGCAGCCCGGTCAGGTTCACCGCGAACCCCAGCGCGATCCCGATCATCAGCGCGTTGCGGAACATCGCGCCCAGCACCTTCCCCGGCAGGGCCCTGGCCGGGGCGCCGCGGGCCCGCACCACCTCCATCACCGTCAGGCCCAGGCCGTAGCAGAAGGGCGCGTGCAGGGCGACGATGGCGAAGTTGAACTGGAGCGACTCGGCCCCGAACGCCCGCTCCGAGATCGGCAGGCCCAGGAGCACCGAGTTCGAGAACAGCCCGCCGAACCCGATGGCCACCGCGTCCTCCCACGGCCGCCCGAAGAGGAACCGGGCGCCCAAGAGCCCCGCCAGGAACCCCGCCGTCGCGCCCGCGTAGAACGACGCCAAAAGCGGCACCGAGAACCCCGCGCCCAGGTCCAGCCCGGCGATGGCGCGGAACAGCAGGCAGGGGATGGCAAAGTTCTGGGTGAACTTCATCAGCCCGTCGACGCCCGCCTCGCTGAACAGGCCCCGCCACACCGCGAGGTAGCCCGCGCCGATCACCAGGAACACAGGCAGGATGACGTCGAGCAGCGCCGCCATCAGAGCGGATAGCGCAGGATCAGGCCGTCATGGGCGGGGGCGATGTGCTCAGGGGTCTCGGCCGCCACGGTGGCATAGTCCAGGTCCACATGCATGTTCGTCAGCACCGCCCGGCGCGGGGCGGCGCGGGCGATCCACTCCAGCGTCTTGTCCAGGTGCGCGTGGGTCGGGTGCGGCGTGCGGCGCAGCGCGTCCACCACCCAGCAGTCGAGATCCTCCAGGATCGGCCAGACGTCGTCGGGCATCTCGGCGACGTCGGGCAGATAGGCCAGCCCGCCGATGCGGAACCCCAGTGCGTGTATGGACCCATGGGGGACGGCGAAGGGCCTGAGCATCACGGCGCCCCCCGCCCCGTCGATCACCACGTCGCCGTCGATCGTGTGCATGTCCAGGATCGGAGGATAGGTGGAGCCCGCGGGCGTCTCGAATGCGTAACCGAAGCGGGCGTAGAGATCGCCCTGGGTCGCGAGGTCGGCCCAGACCGGCAGCTTTCGGCGCATGTTGAAGACGATCATCCTGAGATCGTCGAGGCCGTGGGTGTGGTCGGCATGGGCGTGGGTCCAGACCACGGCGTCCAGCTCGCCCACCCCGGCGTCCAGGAGCTGGGCGCGCAGATCGGGCGAGGTGTCGATCAGAACCCTAGTGATGCCCTCGGCCGTCTCGCGCTCGATCAGCATCGAACAGCGGCGGCGGCAGTTGCGGGGGTTCGCGGGGTCGCAGTCGCCCCACTGCCCGCCCAGGCGCGGCACGCCGCCGGACGACCCGCAGCCGAGGATGGTAAACCGGATCTCGCCGCTCACGCGGCGGCCTTCCACGCCGCCACCTTCCAGAACAGCCGCTCGAAATTCGCCTCGGTCGCCGCCGCGAAGTCCTCGTAGGACAGGCCCCAGATCTCGGCGCCGCGGCGGGCGGTGTGGACCACATAGGCCGGGTGGTTGCGCTTGCCCCGGTGCGGCGGCGGCGCCAGGTAGGGGCTGTCGGTCTCGACCAGCACCCGGTCGAGCGGCGCGGCGGCAAAGATGTCGCGCACCTCCTGGGACTTCGGGAACGCGGCGATGCCCGACATCGACAGGTAGAACCCACAGTCGAGCGCGGCGCGCGCCAGCGCCGGCCCCGACGAATAGCAGTGCATGACGCAGGTGTAGGGCGCGGCCCGCCACGCCCCGGTCAGGATCCGCGCCATGTCGTCGTCGGCGTCGCGGGCATGGATGATCAAGGGCAGGCCGGTGCGGCGCGCGGCCTCGACATGAATCTCCAGGTTTTCCTGCTGCGCCGCCTTGGTTTCGGCGGTGTAGTGGTAGTCGAGCCCGCTCTCGCCGATGCCGACCATCTTGGGGTGGCGGGCGATGGCCTCCAGCGCCTCGACCGTCGCCATCGGCTCGTCGCCCGCGCTCATCGGATGGGTGCCGGCGGCGTAGAACACCGCGTCATGCGCCTCGGCCAGGGCGCGCACCTGCGGCTCGGTCCTGAGGCGGGTGCAGATCGTGACCATCCGGTGGACGCCCGCACCCTTCGCCTCGGCCACGACCTCGCCCACCCGACCGTCGAAGTCGGGAAAGTCCAGGTGGCAGTGGCTGTCGGTGATGGGGGTCATGGCGCCTACGCGGGGGCGCACCGCGCCGCCGTCTCGTTGATCCTGAGCACCGTATCCAGGATGAGCGCGGAGGGGTCAAGGTTGACCGCCCGGCCATGGGCGGTGCGGGCGCCGAGGCTCTGCTGCGCCGCGGCCCAGTCCCGCGCCGCGGCCGCGTCGGGGGCCAGGCGCGCCAGCAGCGCCGCCTCGCCGGGCGCCGCCTCGGCCCGCGGCGGCTGGCCCGCCCCGGCCCGCGCAAGCCGCGCGAGGAGGAGGTCGATCAGCCGCAAGGTGACGTCGTAGCGCCCGGCATTGGCCGCCCCGGCCAGGCCCTCGGACAGCTTGATCGCCGCGGTGCGGTCGAGCCGGGGCGCATCGGACAACAGCGACACCAGCCGCGTATAGGTCGCCACGCCGTCCTCCTGGACCAGCCGCACCGCCTCGCCCACCGACCCGGCCGACAGTTCGGCCAGGGCGGCGGCGGCCTCGGGATCCTGTCCCGCCTGGGCCAGAGCCGCGGCCATGTCCTCGGGGCCGAGCGGGCGGCAGCGCAGCACCCTGCAACGCGAGCGGATCGTCGGCAACAGGCGCGCAGGCGCGTGGCTGATGAGCAGAAGCGTGGTGCGGGCGGGCGGCTCCTCCAACAGCTTGAGGATCGCGTTGGCGGCGCTGGCGTTCATCTCGTCGGCGGCATCGATGACCACCACCCGGCGCCCGCCGTCGGGGGCGGCATAGCTTAGCCAGGTGCGCAGCGCGCGGGCCTCCTCGACGGTGATCACCGACTTGAGCTTCTTGGCCTTGTCGTCCCAGGGGCGGCGGAGGAGAAACACGCCCGGCTCGCCCAGCGCGGCGATCCGCCGGGCGACAGGGTGGTCCGGGTCGAGATCCAGGCCGACGGGCGGCGCCTCGGCCCCGAACAGGCCGTCGGCGCTCGCGGGCGGGTCGGCGACGAGCCGACGGGCGATGCGCCAGGCCAGCGTCGCCTTGCCCACCCCGCGCGGCCCGGAGATCAGCCAGGCGTGGTGCAGACGCCCCGTGCCCAGGGCGTCCAGAAACGCCGCCTCGGCCGCCTCCTGACCGTAGAGGCGGGGCGTCAGCCGCGGATGCGGCGCCCCCTCGACGGCGTCGGACTCGGGCGGAGGGGCGGCGCTCATGCGGTCAGGGCCGGGGCCAGCCGCGCCGCCACATCCTCGGCCACCCGGTCGGCCGGGCGGTTGCCGTCGATCACGACGATGCGGTCAGGGAACTCCTGGGCCAGCGCCAGGAACCCCGCCCGCATCCGGGCCTGAAGGTCCTGGCCGAACCCCTCGAACCGCTCCTCCACCGTCCGCCGCGACAGCGCCCGCGCCAGGCCGATGCCCGGATCCATGTCGATGAGGAACGTCACGTCGGGCTCGATCCCGATCATCAAGGCGTGCAAGCGGTCGACCGTCTCGCGCAGATCGCCCCGCGACAGGCCCTGATACATTCGCGTGGAATCGGCAAAGCGGTCGCAGACCACGACCTTTCCCGCGGCCAGTGCCGGGCGGATCGTCCGCTCCAGATGGTCGCGCCGCGCGGCGGTGAAGAGCAACAGCTCCGTCTCGGCCGACCAGCGGTCCGGGTCGCCTTCCAGCACCAGGCGCCGGATCTCCTCGGCGCCCGGGCTGCCGCCGGGTTCGCGGGTCAACACCACCTCCCGGCCCTCGGCGCGGAGCCGGTCGGCCAGGCGCCTGGCCTGGGTGGACTTGCCCGACCCGTCGATGCCCTCGAAGGTGACGAAGAGCCCCCGCCCGCTCACTCCAGGACCGACGCCGCCTCTTCGCCCATCACCTGGGTCACCAGGGCGATGGCCGCGGTCCGCAGATGCGCGCCAAACCCGCCCTTGGCCACGGCCGCGCCGGTCAAGAGGGGCACCTCGGCGTCCGGCAGACCTTCGAGCTTGATCACCAGGCGGCCGATCTCGGTCCCCTCGGCCACCGGCGCCTCCAGCGGCCCGGAATAGATCGCCTCGGCGTCGAGCGTGTCCTGCTCCAGCGCCGGGATCAGCACCCGCACCTCCTCGGCCGCGACCAGGGGGACAGTGTCTGCGGTCCCGCGGAACACCTCGACCTCGGCGATCTTCTGCCCCTTCTGCACCACGGTCTTTTCCACGAACTGGCGGAAGGCCCAGTTGACGATGCGCTCGGATTCCTCGGCCCGCGCCGTATCGGTCTGGAGCCCGGTGACGACGAACACGATCCGCCGCGTCCCCTGCGCCGCCGACCCGACCAGGCCATAGCCCGCCTCCTGGGTGTGCCCGGTCTTGAGCCCGTCCGCGCCGATCCCCAGGCCCAGGATCGGGTTGCGGTTGAAGCGATTCTGCGGCGCGCGGCCGTCGAACTCGTACTCCTTCTGCGCGAAGTAGCCGTAATACTCGGGGAACTCGGTGATCAGCCGCGTGGCGAGGATCCCCAGATCCCGCATCGACATCCGGTGATCGGGGTCGGGCCAGCCCGAGCTGTTGGCAAAGTTGGACTGGTCCATGCCCAGGTCCTTGGCGCGGGCGTTCATCATCCGCGCGAATGCCTCCTCGGTCCCCGCCAGCCCCTCGGCCACCACCACGCAGGCGTCGTTGCCGGACTGCACGATGATGCCCTGGATCAGCTGCTCCACCGTCGGCCGGTCGCGCTCGTTGAGGAACATGGTCGAGCCGCCCTTGGCGCGCGCCCGGGAGGACACGCCGAACTGGGTGTCCATGGTCACCCGCCCGTCGCGCAGCGCCTCGAACAGCATGTTCAGCGTCATCAGTTTGGACATCGATGCGGGCGGCAGGGGGGTCTCGGCGTTCTTGGACATCAGCACCGTGTCGGTGGTGACGTCGTAGACCCAGGCGGCCGTCGCCCGGGTTTCGAACGCCGCCGTCGCCGGGCCCCCAAGTCCCAAGAGTGTGACGGCGAGGGTCAGGACAGCGAAGAGGCGGCGCATGGGCGATCTCCGTGGAATCGGTCGCGGACTAGCTGGGCACGAAATAGGCGTCGGTAAAGCCCATGTCCTTCACTTTGTCGAGGGCGCGCCGGCGCTCGGCCGCCGTCGCCGCGGGGCCGACCACGACGCGCCAGAACGTCTTGCCCCGGCTGGTCTGCTCGGTGACCCGTGCGCTCAGCCCCCCCTGCCCCAGCGCGGTCGCGGTGTTGCGTGCGTTGACCTCGACGCTGAAGATACCGATCTGGACGAAAGGCTTGGCGAGCGACGAGGCCGCCGGGGCGGCATCCGGCGCGACCGGGGCCGAGACCGGGGTGACCGGCACGGCGGCGTCGGAGCCGGAGGCCGGCGCGTCGAGGCTGGCCATCTCGATCGGTTCGGCCTCCGGCAGGCCGGCGTCCGTGTCCGCGCTCATCTCGGCGGCCGGGGTCTCCGGCGCCTCCTCCACCTCCTCGCGGCGGAGCGCGGTGATGTCCAGGCGGACGGGCTGTCCGGCCAGCATCCCCAGAGCTTCGGCCGCGTCGGAACTGACCTGCACCCGCGGGCCGGGATTGTCCCGCTCGCGTTTGAACAGCGCACCGATGACGAAGCTGTCGTTGGTTTCGTTGCGGATGATCACCCGCTCGGGATCCGTGGCCTCGGGATGCGCGACCCAGACCCCGCCCAGCGACGGCCGCCCGTCCCAGAGCCCGGCCTCGGCCACTTGGAACACCTCCGGCGCCTCGACGTCGCGCTCGACCAGCCGGACGGTGGCGGGGGCGACCGCGGCCCGATCCGCACGGTCTCCGCCCGACACGAGGTCCGTGGCGGTCTGACACGCCGAAAGGACGAGGACCGCGCCGATACAAACAGAGAACCGCATCACGCCGAGTGAAGCCATGGGTGCCTCCAGTAGTCGCGGACGTTTGACACGCCCTGCCTGCTCTGGCCGCACTCTATCGCGGATGGGCCCCGGAGGAAAGTCCGCCATCCTTGCCCCCGCCCGCGCCGCCGCCTATCACCCGGGATGCCGGAGGAGTGGCAGAGTGGTCGATTGCACCGGTCTTGAAAACCGGCGTGGGTGCAAGCCCACCGTGGGTTCGAATCCCACCTCCTCCGCCACACTTTTTCGCAGTCGTTCAAAGCGGTCCCTGTGTCAGGGCCGCGTACTTGCGACGCAGCGGCGGTTGGGTTGGTCACTGTGACCGCCGTGACGCGATCCCAGATCGTCAGTCCGACCAGAGCTGCAATGGCGGGGCGGACACGGGTGCGTTCTGCGAGCACCGGGCGAAAGCGACAGATATTTCGGGCGCCTGTCGATTGGCCTCCGGGTCGTTCGTCATGGGGGTGAGAGCGCCGTTGCTCTCGCCCCGATGAAAGGACCAAAGACCGTGACACTCATGCAAATCCTGGCTGGCTCGGCGGCGGTGGTCGCCGTGCTGGTCGCCTCCACATTGCTGCTGCCGCGCCATGTTCATGTCGAGCGCCAGGCGGTGATCGACGCCGATGCCGCGGCCGTGCTCGCGCTGGCGGCCTCGGGTGAAGGCTATCAGCGCTTCAACCCCTACAGCTCCACCGATCCGGACCTGTCGATCACGCTGTTCGGGCCGGCCTCGGGCGTCGGATCGGGCTTTCACTTCGCCGGCAAGGAGGGCAAGGGCAGCCAAACCGTCTCGGCCGTCACCGGCGGCACCGTGCACTATCAGATCGATCTCGGCGCGATGGGACGGCCGCAGCAGACGATCCGTGCCGAACCGCGCGCCGACGGCGCCCATGTCACCTGGTCGATGCAGGCCGATATGGGGTTCAATCCGGTCGGCCGGGTCATGGGTCTGTTCATGGACCGCATGGTCGGCCCGACGTTCGAGCGCGGCCTTGCCAATCTGGAAACCGCGGCCTAGCCGCATCCCTAGGGAGACATACAGATGCGTTACACATTCCTTCTCTATTCCGATCCCGCCGACTTCGCCGAGATGACCCAAGAAGACTGGGTCGCCATGCAGGAGGTCTACGGCGCCTATATCGGCGCGCTCAAGGAGGCAGGCGTCTTCGTCGACACCGACTGGCTTCAGCCGGTGGAAACCGCGACGACACTCAGCCTCAAGAGCGGCGGCAAGACGGTGCAGGACGGCCCCTTCGCCGACACCAAGGAAACGTTGGGCGGCTACTTCGTGATCGACGTTCCCGATTTGGACGCCGCCTTGGCCTGGGCCGAGACGTGCCCCGCCGCCAAGTCCGGCAAGGTCGAGATCCGCGCCTCGGCCATGGGCGGCGAATGACCGAGGCGGCCCGCGCCGCCGAAGGCGCGGCGCGGGCCTCCTACGGCAAGCTGATCGCCATCCTGGCCAAGCGCAGCGGCGACATCGCCAGCGCCGAGGACGCGCTGGCAGACGCCTTTGCCAAGGCGCTCGCGAACTGGCCGGAAACGGGCGTGCCGCACAATCCCGAAGCCTGGCTCCTGACGGCCGCGCGCAACCGACTGACGGACCGACAGCGTCGCCTTTTGCGCTTTCCGGAGACAGCCGCGATGCCCGACATGCCCGAAGCCGCGCGCGCAGGCGATCGGATTGCCGATGAACGGCTCTCGCTGATGCTCGTTTGCGCCCACCCGGCGCTCTCGGCCGACCTGCACGCCCCACTAATGCTGCAGACCGTCCTGGGCGTCGAGGCGGCCGACATCGCGCGTGCCTTCGTGGTCGCGCCATCGGCCATGGCGCAGCGGCTGGTGCGCGCAAAGCGCAAGATCAGAGACGCGCGCATCCCCTTTCAGATCCCGGATGATGCCGATCTGCCCGAACGGATCGGGGCGGTGCACGAGGCGATCTATGCCGCTCATGCCCTCGACTGGCTGGCTCCGACCGACGCGCTGGGGCGAGAAGCGCTCTACCTCGCCGATCTGTTGCGCCATCTGGTGCGGGACGATGCCGAGTCCCACGGCCTCGCCGCGTTGATCGCCTTCGGCCACGCCCGCCGGCACGCGCGCATCCAGGACGAGATGCTGGTGCCGCTCGAGGACCAGGATGCACGGCTGTGGGACGGGCAGCTGATCGTCTATGGCCAGCAGGCGCTTGCGACAGCGCAGACGCTGGCGTCTCCCGGCCGGTTCCAGATCGAGGCGGCGATCCAGGGTCTGCACCTGGACCGCGCCAAGACCGGTCGGATCGATTGGCTGGCGCTCGACAAGCTCTACTACGCGCTGGGCGAGATCAGTCCATCGCTCGGTGCGTCGGTTGCGCGGGCCGTCGTGCTGGCCGAACGCCATGGTCCTCGCGCCGCTCTCGACGCCCTGTCACGCCTTGACGACAAGGTCACACGCGCCTTTCAGCCCTATTGGGCTGCATGCGGCAAGCTGTATGCAGATCTCGGCGACGGCGCAGCGGCGATCGGTGCATATGAAAGAGCCATATCCCTGACCGCCGAGCCACCCCTCAGGCGCTATCTGCAGAAGCGGCTGGACGCACTCACGAAGGATCGTTGAGTGCGAAAAAGGCGGCGTCCGCGGAGGGTTCAGTCGTGCTCGACGCGTCCGCTGCTCATGCTTCCGATAGCGCCATCGCTATCGATCCCGCCCCGTTGCGCGTTCATGGGGCGCCAGCGCGGTCAAAGCCTGTGACGCTCGCGTCCGCGGACAGGGACGACACGTCGTCGTAGTGCGATGGCCCAGAACCAGCTCGCAGCTTGGCCGCGCCCGACTCGCCAGCGCGGAGTTCTGCGTGTCTGCCACTCAGACCATGTGTTCTAGGCGATCGGAAAAGGGGGTGGGATCCAGCGCGGCGGAACCGCGATCTGCCGACCTCCAGGGGCCCCCGCTCGACGGCGTACCGCCGACGGGGGACCGCCGCGGCGCTCCGTGGGTCTCCCGCGTCGGGTCGGCCGCCTGGAGGGGCGCGCGCGACGGGGCGGTCTGGCGGCATGGCCGCGCTATCCCGGTGCGGCGCGGGCGCGGGGGGCGGGGCGGGCCGGGCTCTCCTTCAGCAACCCTCCCACGCCCATGGCGGCGATCTCGGCCCCGCCCACCGGGACCGCGCAGGCGACCCGCTCCAGCACCCAATCGGCGCCGTTCAGGGCGGGCGAGCGGGCACAGCCGGGAAGGCCGATCACCGGCCGCCCCTGCGCCTCGCCCAGAAACAGCAGGTTGCCGGGGTCGACGGGCATCCCGAACCGGGTCACCGTGCCGCCCGCGGCGCGCACCGCACTGGGTGCCACGTCCTCGGGGTCGGAGGTGGCCGAGGCGGTGAGGATCAGCGCCAGCTCCCCCGGCAGGTCGGCCAAAGCGCGGGCGATCGCGCCCGCCTCGTGCGGCACCGTCACCGCCGCGGCCAGGTCCATACCCAGCGCCGCCAGGCGGTCGGAGACCGCCTTGCGCCCCTTGCCGTCGCCCGGGCCTGCGTCCATCGCGGTGACGATCAGGCCGGCCGAGCGCAGCGCCACCGGCGCCAGGGACAGCCCCGCTTCCCCCGCCGCGGCGGCCGCGGCCACGGCATCGCCGCCGACGCCGTAGGCGATGATCTTGATCGTCGCCACCATGGTGCGGGGCGCCACCCGCGCCAGCGGCGGCAGTGTCGCGACGGTGATCATCGGATCGATCCCGTTGAACCCGTCGACCGCGGCGCGGTCCAGACGCAGGAGCCCCGGCGCCTCGGCATAGACATTGACCCGGCCCGTCGCGGCCGCGGTCAGGCGCAGACCAGAGGCGTCGCCCACGAGCGCCGCAGCGAGGTGCGCCGCCGCCGCATCCTCGTGCCAGTCGCCGGGATCGAGCCGCGCCACGGTCACCTCTGTCAGCCCGGCCGCGCGCAGGCGGGCGACGTCCTCGGCCTCCAGCACCCGGCCCTTCCTCAGCCGCCCCCCCGGCACCGCCTGGGAATGCGCCAGGATGGTGCCCAGCGCCGCGTCCACGGGAACCGGGCCGAAGCGCATCAGCGCTGCCGCAGGGTCTGGGTGATCTCGGCCATCACCGCCACCGCAATCTCGGCCGGAGAGCGTGCGCCGATGGCCAGGCCCACGGGCGCGTGGATGCGCGCCAAATCCTCGGCGCCGAACCCCTCTGCCTCCAGCCGCGCGCGCCGCTTGGCGTGGGTGCGGGTCGAACCGAGGCAGCCCAGATAGAACGCCGGCGAGCGGAGTGCCACGGCGATGGCTGGATCGTCGAGCTTGGCATCGTGGGTCAGGGTCACGACAGCGGTGCGGGCGTCGAGCGCGTGCGCCTCCAGCGCCGCGTCGGGCCAGTCGTGGACCCGCGGCACGTCGGGAAACCGCTCGGCCGAGGCAAAGCTCTCGCGCGGGTCGACCAGCACGCAGTCATAGCCCGCCAGCGCGGCGATCCTGAGGAGCGGCTGGGCGATGTGGACCCCGCCGACCACGACCATGCGCAGAGGCGGGTTGTGGACGGCGACAAAGCGGGCGCCGCCCTCCTCGAACCCCGAGCGGTCCATGCGGAATCGGTCGGGAAAGGCGTCGGGCCCGGCCAGGTCGTGAGTCCAAGCCTCGGTATCGGTGATCACCGCCACCGCCTCGCGCGCCGCGCGCCGCGCGGTGAGGTCCTCCAGCAGATCGGGCGGCAGCACCGCGCCCACCGGCTCGACCATCACGCGGATGCGGCCGCCGCAGGCCAGGCCCACGGCAAAGGCGTCGTCGTCGCTGACGCCGAACTCCAGAATCCGCCCGCCGGCCTGGTCCTCCATGGCCTCCAGCGCCTCGACCACCACCGCCCCCTCGACGCAGCCGCCCGAGACGCTGCCCGCGATCTCGCTCGCGCCGGAAATGGCCAGTTGGCTGCCCACAGGGCGCGGCGCCGAGCCCCAGGTCTCGACCACCGTGGCCAGCGCCGCGCCCCGCCCGTCCCGGTGCCAGGCCAGCGCCCGTTCGGGGATGTCGTCGAACTCCGTGGCCATGCGCGCCTCCATCCCGCCTGCCGATGCGCGATCATAGGACGGGGGGGCCAGGTTCTGAACCCCCGTTCCTGCCGGGGCGGGCCGGTCCGCGCGGGCGCCCGCTCCGGGCCATGGACGCCCCGGCCCGCGCAAGCTAAACACCGGCCAACCGACAGGGAGGCCGCCATGAACATCACCGCCGCCATCTCCGCCAAGGATGCGCCGGACCTCGGCCGCTTCGACTGGGACGATCCGCTCCGGCTCGAAGGGCAACTGACCGAGGACGAGCGGATGCTGCGCGACGCCGCCCGCAGTTTCGCCCAGGACACGCTGGCGCCGCGGGTCGTGGCGGCCTACCGCGACGAGGTCACCGACCCCGACATCTTTGCCGAGATGGGGGCGGCGGGGCTCCTCGGCGTGACGGTGCCCGAGGCCCATGGGGGGCTCGGCGCGGGCTATGTCACCTACGGCCTGATCGCGCGCGAGATCGAGCGCGTCGACTCGGGCTACCGCTCGATGATGAGCGTGCAGTCGAGCCTGGTGATGTATCCGATCAACGCCTACGGATCGGATGCGCAGAAGGCCAAGTATCTGCCCAAGCTCGCCAGCGGCGAGTTGATCGGCTGCTTCGGCCTGACCGAGCCCGACGCCGGGTCGGACCCCGCCGGCATGAAGACCGTGGCCAAGAAGACCGAGGGCGGCTACGTGCTGTCGGGCTCCAAGATGTGGATCTCCAACAGCCCCATCGCCGACGTCTTCGTCGTCTGGGCCAAGTCCGAGGCGCACGAGGGCAAGATCCGCGGCTTTGTCCTGGAAAAGGGCATGACCGGCCTGTCGGCGCCCAAGATCGGCGGCAAGCTGTCGCTGCGCGCCTCGATCACCGGCGAGATCGTGATGGACGGGGTCGAGGTGGGCGAAGACGCGCTCCTGCCCGGCGTGCAGGGGCTCAAGGGGCCGTTCGGCTGTCTCAACCGCGCCCGCTATGGCATCGCCTGGGGCGTCATGGGCGCGGCCGAGTTCTGCTGGCACGCCGCGCGGCAATACGGCCTCGACCGCAAACAGTTCGGGCGGCCCCTGGCCCAGACCCAACTGTTTCAAAAGAAACTCGCCGACATGCAGACCGAGATCGCCCTGGGCATCCAGGGCGCGCTGCAAATCGGGCGACTGCTCGACGCGGGCGAGGCGGCGCCCGAGATGATCAGCCTGATCAAGCGCAACAACTGCGGCAAGGCGCTGGACATCGCGCGGATGGCCCGCGACATGCACGGCGGCAACGGCATCTCCGAAGAGTTCCAGGTCATGCGCCACATGGTGAACCTGGAGACGGTGAACACCTACGAGGGCACCCACGACGTCCACGCCCTGATCCTCGGGCGGGCGCAGACGGGGCTTCAGGCGTTCTTCTGACCGCCCCGATGGGGGCGCTCAGACCCCGCGGATCGCCCCGCCGTCCACCCGGATCTTGGATCCGGTGACGTAGGACGCGCGCGTCGAGGCCAGAAACGCGACGACGTCGGCGAACTCCTCAGGCCGCCCATAGCGCCCGGCGGGGATCGCAGCGGCGGAGGCGGCGGCGACCTCCTCCACCGGGCTGCCCGTGCGCGCGGCCGCCGCGGCGTCCAGCTCGTCGACTCTCTGAGTGTGGATGCGGCCGGGCAGCACCACGTTCACCGTCACGCCGTCGGCCGCGACCTCGGCGGCCAGCGTCTTGGACCACCCGACCAGCGCCGAGCGGATGCCGTTCGACAGCGCCAGGTTCGGGATCGGCTGTTCCACGCCCGACGAGGCGACGGTGACGATCCGGCCCCAGCCGGCCGCGCGCATCCCCGGCAGGACCCGCCCTGCGATGTGGATCAGCGTGGCCGCCATGGTGTCGAACTGGGCGATCCAGGTGGCGCGGTCGGCGTCGGTGGCCCTGCCCGGCGGCGGTCCGCCGCCGTTGAGGACCAGCACGTCGATGGCGCCCTCGGCCAGCACCGCGTCGAGCGCCGCATCGACCGCGGCCGCATCGGACAAATCCAGCGCGAGGGGCGTCACGCCCTCGGGCGCGGTGCCGCCGCGGGCCGCGCCGATCACCTCGGCCCCCTCGGCCGCCAGAGCCCGCGCGATGGCGGCGCCGAGGCCCCGGCTCGCCCCCAGGACCAGCGCCCTCTTGCCCGTCAATCCCAGGTCCATCAGCCCAACGCCTCCAGCCGCCGCTCCTGCCGCGCGATCAGCGCGTCTACCTCGGCCCGCGCCGCCGCCGCCAGGCCCGCCCCAGGCTTGCGCAGGGTGTCGTGGGCGATGATGCCGCGCCGGGCCAGGACATACTTGCGGCAGGCGAGGCCCAGCCCAGGCTGCTGCTCGTAGCGCGCCAGCGGCAGGTAGGCGTCGAACAGGTCGCGGGCGCGGTCCACGTTGCTCGCCCGCATCTCGCGCACCACGTCCACCATCATCTCGGGATAACAAAAGCCCGTCATCGCCCCGTCGGCACCGCGCGCCACCTCCTCGGGCAGGAACAGCCCGCCGTTGCCGCACAGGATCGAGATCCGGCGGTCGAGCGTGCCCTCGGCGCGCAGGGCGGAGATCTTGGCCAGCCCCGGCCAGTCCTCGTGCTTGAGGCAGACGCAGGTGGGCAGGTCGCGGACGATCCGCGCGATGACGGAGACCGGGATCTGCACCCCGGTCACCAGCGGGAAGTCCTGGAGCACGAAGGGCGCGTCGCCGATGAACTCCACCGCCTGGGTGTAGTAGGCGACGATCTGGTCGTCGGTCTTCAGTGACCCTGGCGGCGCGATCATCACCCCCGCGGCGCCGTCGTCCATGGCCATGGCGCTCAGCGCCTGCATCTGGGCAAAGCCGGGGGCCGAGACGCCCACCACCACCGGCACCCGGCCATCGACGCGGGCGAGGATGCGGCGGACGACGGTGCGGGACTCCTCCACCGTCAGCTTGGGCGCCTCGCCCATCATGCCCAGGACGGTCAGGCCCGTGGCGCCCGCGTCGAGATAGAAATCGGTCATGCGGTCGCAGGACTCCAGGTCCAGCGCGCCGTCCGGCAGGAACGGGGTGGCGGCGATGACGTAGACGCCTTGGGCCGCTTCGGTCAGTCGGGTCATGGATCCTCCCTAGGGTCGCAGGCGGCCAGCGCCAGCCGCCCGATGGCCATGGCCACCGCCGCCTGGCAGGGGTCGACCACGGGCAGGCCGGTCGCGGCCTCCAGTCGGGCGCGGTATTGCGCCATGCCGGCACAGCCGGTGATGAGCACGTCGGCGCCATGGGCCTCGCGCAAGGTGGTGCCCACCTCGGTCAGGCGGGTGAGCGTGCGGTCCTCGTCGGCCAGCTCGACCACCCCCATGCCGATGGGCAGGTCGGCGGCGAGGCGGTCGGTGACTCCCATGGCGCCCAGATAGCGCAGGTGCCGGGGGATCGAGGCGCGGCCGATGCTGAGGATGCCGAAGCGATGGCCGAGGGTCATGGCGGTCAGCACCGCGCTTTCGGCGATGCCCAGGACCGGCACGCGCTGCGCCTCGCGCAGGGCGGCGAGGCCGGGGTCGGAGAAGCAGGCGACGACCAGTGCCGAGGCGTCCGGCAGCCCCGCCGCCTGGCGCAGGAGCGGCTGCACCACCCCTTCGATATGGGCCTGACTTTCGATCCCCGGGGGGCCCTCGGCCAGGGTGTGGCAGCGGATCGGCACCGGCGCGACGGCCCGCATGGGCGCGATGGCGGCGTCGATGCCCTCGGTCACGGCGGCGGTGCTGTTGGGGTTGAGGACGTGGATGGTCATGCGCGATGCCCCTGGGCCGGGGTGTCGGTGGAGAGCGGCCCTGCGGGGCAGTTTTCGCCTTCGGCGAGGATATTTGGAAAGGAAAGCTTGCAAGGGCGCGTCATGGTAGTGCGCTCCAGCCTGGGGGGACGTCGAGGGCGGCGCCGGCACCGGTGCGGTCGATCATCGCCTCGGCCTCGCGGGCGGCGTCGGCCAGGATCGCCTCGGCCGAGACGCGGGTGGGGCGGCCGTCCTGCAACAGCACCTCGCCGCCCAAGATCACGGTATCGACGTCGTTGCCGTTGGCAAAGCAGACGAGGCGGTGGAGCGGCATGTTGGGCGGATAGAGGTGCGGGCGCGCCATGTCCACCAGCACGATGTCGGCGGCCTTGCCCGGCTCCAGCGACCCGATGCTGTCCTCCATGCCCAGCGCCCGGGCACCGTGGACCGTGGCCATCTCCAGCGCCTGGCCGGGGGGCAGGACGGACGGGTCGCGGAAGTGGCGGCGGTGGTAGTGCATGGCCTGCTGCATGTGGCGGAACATGTCGCCCGAGCGGTCCGGCGCGGTGGCGTCCGAGCCCAGGGCGACGGTGACGCCGCGGTCCATCAGCTCGACCGCGGGGCAGCGGCCGAGGACCGAGGCGACGGCCGAGGGGTTGTGGGCAACGGCGGTGCCGGTCTCGGCCAGCATCGCCTGTTCGTCGTCGTGGAGGTCGACGGCATGGGACAGGAGTGCGTTCGACCCGAGAAGGCCCAGCGCCCGGGCACGCCGGACCGAGCCGCCTTGGTGGCCGTCCTGGGTGAAGACGACGCTGGCGGCCCGGGCCATGTCGGCGACGCGGGCGGCCTGGGCGCCCGCGTCGGCGTAATCGGCCGGGGTCATGCGCGCCTCGTGCTCGTCGCGCAGGACGGGGTAGAGCAGCGCTATGGAAAGGGTGCCGCGGCCGTGCCAGCGGTCGAGCAGGGTCTCGCAGGTGGCGACCTGGGTGTCGAACGTCACCGGATGCGGATCGGCGCCGCCGTCGGCATAGGTCAGGGGGTGCGGCGCCCGGGTGGGGCCAACCGCCACCACCGAGCGGGTGCCGACCTCGGCCACACCGGTGCAGTGCGCATCGCCATAGGCGGGATCGTCGGTGCGCATGATCGTGTCGCCGCCGCCCAGCAGGGACACGCCGGTCGTCACGCCGAAGCGCAACCGCTCCAGCGCCGCCAGCCGCGCCTCGGCATACCAGAAGTCGGGGGTGGAGCCGGTGGTGTAGACCCTGCCGCACAGGTCCTCCCACGCATCGCCGTCGTCCATGGCCATGGTCTTGATCAGCCCGTGGCCGGCATGGGCGTGGGCGTCGATCAGGCCGGGGATGGCGACCTTGCCGGTGGCGTCGATGCGGGTCGGGGCGGGGTGCGCGGCCTCGACCTCGGCGCGGGGACCGACGGCAAGGATGGTGCCGTCCGCCACGGCGATGGCGGCGTCGGGGAGGATGCGGCGGGCGGCGTCCATGGCGATGACCGTGGCGCCTGTGATCAGGAGGTCAGCCATCTCCGCCCCCGATCCGCGGCAGGCGGCGCACATCGAGCACCCCGTCGCCTGGCCAGTCGAGCGCGGGATGGGCGCCCACGAGGCCCACCGCGCGGAAGGGGTTGTAGAGCGTCAGCCAGGGCGGATCGTCCTGCAACAGCCCGTAGGCCCGGCGCCAGAGCGCGGCGCGGGCGGCGTCGTCGGGCGTGCGGCGGCCTACGTCGATCAGCGCCTCGACGTCGGCGTTGGCATAGCCCTGCCACCAGGCCCCGGCGATGCGGCTGTCGATCTTTTCGTAGAGCACGCGGAAGGTGGACAGGGGGCTGGAATCGAAGACGGCCATGTCCCCGATCTCCTTGCGGCGGACCATGTGGGCATAGGCTTCGCGGTCCTCGTGCAGGCGGACGTCGAGGGCGATGCCGACCGCGGCGAGCTGGTCGGCGAGCGCGGCGGTCAGGCGCTCGGCCTCGTCGGGGAGGCGCGTGGGGCAGTCGACGGTGAGGGTCAGGCCGTCGCCATGCCCGGCCGCGGCGATCAGCGCGCGGGCGGCGTCGGGGTCGTGGGCCGGGCCGGGGGTGTCGCCCGCGCCGTAGTGGGCGGGGCTGACGAAGCCGCGCAAGGGCTCGGCCTGGCCATTCAGCACGGTGTCGATCAGGGCGGGACGGTCGACGGCCTGCGTCAGGGCACGGCGCAGGCGGGGGTCGGACAGGGGGCCGCTGGCGGCGTTCAGGAGGTAGATGATCGCCACCGGGGCGCGGTAGCGGTGGAGCGTCACGCCCGCGGGCGGCGTGGCGGCGGGGTCGAGGACAGTGGCCACCTGCGCCGTGCCCTCGGCCAGCAGGGCGAGGCGGCGGGCGGGGTCGCGCTCGGCCACCCAGGTCAGGCGCGGGTTGGCGGACGGGCCGCTCCAGTGGTCCGTGACGGCCTCGGCGCTGAGCGCCCCGCCCTCGGCCAGGCGGTAGGGGCCGGTGCCGCAGATGGCGCGCAGGTCGCCCGCGTCGAGGCGGGCGAAGACGGACGGCGCCACGACGAAGCCCTGCACGAGGACGTCGGCGAAGTCGGCCATGGGCTCGGCCAAAGTCACCGTCAGGGTGCGGCCCTCGGCGGTATAGTCCGCGCCGCCGAGATACTGCCGCCAGACGGCAGGGGAGCCCAGCGCGTAGCCCTTGTCGGGCCGCGCCATCCGGTCGAGGTTGGCCTGCACCGCGGCGGCGTCGCAGGGCGTGCCGTCGTGGAACCGCAGCCCCTCGCGCAGGGTGAACGTCCAGCGGCGGGCGTCCTCCGACACCTCCCACGCCTCGGCCAGGCCCGGCACCGTCCGCCCGCCCTCGCGCCGCAGCAGCGTGTCGTAGAACGCCTGGAACAGCGCCAGTTCGTCGCCCGCGTCGGTGCAGTCGTGGGGATCCTCCGGCGTGACGCGGGACTGGGCGATGGTCAGGGTCATGGCGCGTCCCTCTGTGGCTCGTCGAGCAGGTGGCAGGCGACCCGCGCGCCGTCGCCCGCGTCGCGCAGGACCGGGCGCTCCGCCGCGCAGCGCTCCCAGGCAAAGGGGCAGCGGGTGCGGAAACAGCAGCCCGAGGGCAGGTCCAGCGCCGAGGGCACCTCGCCCGTCACCTCGATCTCGTCCTTGCGGGCGGCGGGGTCGATGGCGGGCGCGGCCGACAGGAGCGCCCGGGTATAGGGGTGGCGGGGCGCAGCGAAAAGCGTGTCGCGGGGCGCCTCCTCCACCACGAAGCCCAGATACATCACCGCCACCCGGTCGGCGATGTGGTGCACCACGCTCAGGTCGTGGGTGATGAAGAGGTAGGCCAGGCCGAACTCGTCCCTGAGGTCCTTCATCAGGTTCAGGATCTGCGCCTGGATGGACACGTCGAGGGCCGACACCGGCTCGTCGGCGATGATCAGCCTTGGGTTCACGCTGAGCGCGCGGGCGATGCCGATGCGCTGCCGCTGGCCGCCCGAGAACTGGTGCGGATAGCGGTTCGCGTGCTCGGCGTTCAGGCCCACCCGTTCGAGGAGCGCCAGCGTGCGGCCCGCCACCTCGGCCCGGGCGGCGCGGCCGCGGGTCTGCTGCAACAGCGGCTCGGCGACGATGTCGCGCACCTTTTGCCGGGGGTTCAGCGAGGCATAGGGGTCTTGAAAGATCATCTGCATCTTGGCCCGCACCGGCAGCAGCGCGCGCTGGCCCAGGCCCGAGATGTCGGTGCCGTCGATGCGGATCGTCCCCGCGGTGGGCTTGTAGATGCGGGCGACGGTCTTGGCCACGGTGGACTTGCCGCAGCCCGACTCGCCCACCAGCGCCAGAACCTCGCCCGCCGCGACCTTGAGCGACACGCCGTTCACCGCGTGGACGATGCGGTCGGGGATGCGGAGGCGCCCCTTTTCCACCCGCATCCGCTCGAAGATGCCGCCGCCGACGTGGAAGCGTTGCTCCAGCCCCTCGATCTCCAGCATCGCGGTCATGGGGCCGCGTCCAGAGGGTGGTGGCAGGCGGCCCACTGTCCGCTGCCGCGGTCCTGCAACGCGGGCTCGACCTCGGCGCAGAGGGCCGTCGCGCGGGGGCAGCGGTCGCGGAAGTTGCAGCCCACGGGCAGGTTGCGGATGTCGGGGACCATGCCGGGGATCTGGTTCAGCCGCTCCTTGCGCAGGGCCGGGTTCGGGATCGAGTCGATCAGGCCGCGGGTGTAGGGATGGGCGGGGCGGCGCAGGACGGTGTCGGCCGGCCCCCGCTCGACCACCTTGCCGCAGTAGAGCACGGTGATGTGGTCAGCCATCTCGGCCACCACGGCCAGGTCGTGGGTGATCAGGATCATCGACGCGCCGCGCTCGCGGATCTGGCGGCGCATGAGCTTGAGGATCTGGGACTGGATGGTGACGTCCAGCGCCGTCGTCGGCTCGTCCGCGACGATCAGGCGGGGGCTGGCCAACAGCGCGATGGCGATCACCACGCGCTGGCGCATCCCGCCCGAGAACTGGTGGGGATAGGCCGACAGGCGCTCGGCCGCGCGGGAGATGCCGACGCTTTCCAGCATCTCGACCGAGCGGGCGCGGCGGGCGGCGGCGTCGAGGTCGGTGTGCAGGCGCAGCACCTCGTCCATCTGCCGCCCCACGGTGTGCAGCGGATTGAGCGAGGTCATCGGGTCCTGGAACACCATGGCGATCTCGCGCCCGCGGATGCGCCGCATCCGCGCCTCGCCCGCGGCGGTGAGATCCTCGCCGTCGAAGCGGATGGTGCCGCCCTCGATCCGGCCCGGCGGGTCGATCAGCCCCAGAAGGGAAAAGCCGACCACCGACTTGCCGCCGCCCGACTCGCCCACCAGCCCCATGATCTCGCCCCGGCCCACGGCAAAGCTGACGCCGTCCACCGCCCGCACTGTGCCGGAAAAGGTGTGGAAATGGGTGCGCAGCCCCTCGACCTGCAACAGGGCCTCGGTCATTTAAGCCTCGGGTTCAGCTCGTCCCGCAGGAAGTCGCCGAAGAGATTGATGCCAAAGACCAGCGCCATGATGAACAGCCCCGGAAACACCGAGGTCCACCACAGCCCCGAGAACAGCACGTCAAAGCCGTTCTTGATCAACAGGCCCAGCGACGGCTGGGTGATCGGCACGCCCACGCCCAGAAACGACAGCGACGCCTCGATCAGGATGAAGGTGCCGACCTGCACCGTGGCCACCACGATCAGCGGCGTGGTCACGTTGGGCAGGATGTGGCGCAGGATGATCTTGGTGTCCGACAGCCCGGCGACGCGGGCGGCCTGCACATACTCCTTTTCGATCTCCGACAGGGTCTGGCCGCGGACGGTGCGGGCGTAGACCACCCAGCCCACCGCGGTCAGCGCGATCAGCACCTTGTCGACCCCGGTGCCGAAGGCCGACATCAGAAACAGCGCGATCAGCATCGACGGGAACGACAGCTGCACGTCGGCGATGCGCATCAGCACGCTGTCGATGACCCCGCCGTAATAGCCCGCGAGGATCCCCGCGGCGGTCCCCAGCAGGCACGAGAATGCCATCGCCGTCAGCCCGATCATCACCGAGACCCGCGTGCCGTAGAAGATCGCGGCCAGCAGGTCGCGCCCCTGCCCGTCCGTGCCCAGCGGATAGGCCGCGTCGCCCCCCGGCAGCCACATGGGCGGCTTGTAGCTGTCCAGCAGGTTCAGGCTGGCGATGTCGTAGGGGTCCTGCCAGACGAGCCACGGCCCCAGCGTCACGATCACGGCAAAGATCACCAGGATCGCGCTGCCCGCGATGGCCGAGGGGTTGCGGCGATAGTTGTGCACGAACTCGGAAGAGAGGAAGGCCGCGGTCATCTCACTTCACCCGGATCCGCGGGTCGATCCACGTATAGAGGATGTCGACCAGGAAGTTGATGACGACAAAGATCGTGGCGACCAGCATCAGGTAGACCACGATCACCGGCCGGTCGGCGCGGTAGATCGAATCGATCAGCAGCTTGCCCAGGCCCGGCCAGGCAAAGATCGTCTCGGTGATCGTGGCGAAGGCGATGAGATCGCCCAGTTGCAGGCCAAAGATCGTGACCACCGGGATCAGCGCGTTCCGCAGTCCGTGACCGTAGAGCACGCCGCGCCGCGACACCCCCTTGGCGCGGGCGAACTTCATGTAGTCCTGGCGCGTGACCTCCATCATCCCCGCCCGGGTGATCCTGAGCAGGATCGCCATGGTGCCCAGCGACAGGGTCAGCGACGGCAGGATGATGTGGTGCCAGCCGTCTGCGGTAAAGATCGACCAGCGCGTGCCCATGACCTCGACCGTGTCGCCGCGCCCGGAGGAGGGAAAGACGTTCCACTTCACCGCGAAGAGGAAGATCAGCATCATGCCGACCCAGAACGACGGCAGCGAGATGCCCACCAGCGACCCGGTCATGATCGCCCGGCTTTCGGTGCGGCCCGGGTTGGCGCCGGCATAGACGCCCAGCGGGATCGCCACCACGGCGGACATCAGCATCGCGACCACCACGATCTCCAGCGTGGCGGGCAGACGTTCGAGGATCAGGTCCAGAGCCGGCTCGCGGAACACGTAGGAGCGGCCGAAGTCGCCCTGCAGCATCCCCTTGAGAAAGATTGCGTATTGCTCGGGCATGGAGCGGTCCAGCCCGAGGATTCGCCGCGCCTGGGCGATCTCGGCCTCGGTGGCGTCGATCGGCACGACCATGAACACCGGGTCGCCGGTAAAGCTCATCATCAGGAACACGATGACCGACACCGCCCCGAGGACGACGATCATCTGCAACAGACGCTTGAGGGTGTATCCCAGCACGCGTGGCGGTCCCGACGAAAGGAAAAGGCGGGGGCCCGCGTGGGGCCCCCGGCGGATCGGCTCAGGCCGGGATCACTCCTCGGCCACGTCCATGCTGTAGGCCCACAGGAACTTGTCGGTGCGCGGCGTGAACGCGACCCCGTCGCGGGCGGCATAGATGTCCTGCTCGTAGTGGACGGGGATCATCGGGATCTCGTCCATCAGGATCTTGGTGGCCTCCTGCAGATAGCCGTCCCGCTCGTCGATCTTGGCCGTCGAGTCGGCCTTGTCGACCAGCGCATCCACCTCCGGGTTGGAATAGCTGCCGCGGTTCACCTGGCCGTACCCCTCGCGCGTGTCGCGGGTGTAGAACAGCGCGCCATACATGCTGCCTGCGTCGCCCGAGGGCACGTCCCAGCCCGACATGATGAACGACGAGTTCTCGGTCGGCACCCGGATGTAGCCCCAGAAGTTCGACTTGGGCATCACGTTCAGCTCGACCGTCACGCCGATCTTGGCCAGCATCGCCGCCAGCGCCTGGGCGATCTGGGCGTCGTTGACATAGCGGTTGTTGGTGGCGTCGAGCGTCAGGGTAAAGCCGTCGGGATAGCCCGCCTCGGCCATCAGCTCCTTGGCCCGGTCCACGTCGAAGGGATACTTTTCGCGGAAGTTCAGGCCGTCGACATGGCCCACATGGCTGGCCGGCACGTACTGGTCCGAGGGCGTCGACAGGCCGTTCATGATCGCCTTGCTGAGCGTATCGACGTCGACGGCCCGTGCCATCGCCTCGCGCACCCGCACGTCGGTCATCGGGTTCGGCCCCTCGATGGTCGGGCTCTCCTCCCGCATGTCCAGCGCCAGGACGAGGTTCAGCAGCGACGGCCGCGTCACCACCTCGAACCCCTCCTCGTTCTTGACCCGGTCCACGTCGCGCACCGCGAGGTCCTGGACGATGTCCACCTCGCCGGTCAACAGCGCGGCGGTCCGGGTGGCGGGGTTGGTGATCGGGCGGAAGGTGACATGCTCCACCTCGGCCTCGCCCATGTAGTAGTCGTCGAAGGCTTCGAGCTGGACCTTGTCCTCGCGCACCCACTCGACCAGCTTGTAGGGGCCGGTGCCCATCGGGTTGCGTTCCAATCCGTCGTCGCCCACCTCGGCCAGGTGGTCCTCGCTGAGGATCAGGATCGCGGCCAGGTCGTTGGGCAGCGCCGCATAGGGCTGCGGCGTCACGATCTCCACCGTCAGGTCGTCCACCGCGCTGTAGCTGGCGATGTTGGCGGCCAGGTTCGACATCAGCGACGCCTTGAGCCGGTCCAGCGTGAACACCACGTCCGACGCCTGGAGCGTGTCGCCGTCGTGGAATTTCACCCCCTCGCGCAGCTTGAACCGCCAGGTGGTGTCGTCCACCAGCTCCCAGCTTTCGGCCAGGCCCGGCCCGAACTGGAGGTCCGCGTCGCGGCGCACCAGCGGGTCGTAGATGTGGTAGAACATGATGTTCGACGACAGCTCTTCGCCCGCCTGCGGGTCCATGTGCGAGGCGTCGGCGGTCAGCGCGATGGTCAGCGACTTGTCCCCGTCGGCGAGCGCGGCGCCGGCGGCCAGCGCGGCGACGGCGACCGAGCCGGCAAGGGATCTCATCAGATGGCGTGTCATGGGGGGTCTCCTGTTGGGAAAGGTCCGGGCGGTGGGCCGCCCTGTGGTTTGGCCGCCGCGTCAGCGCGTAGCGGTCTGGATCTCGATCTGGTGGCCCTCGGGGTCGTTGAAGACGAAGACGCGGATGCCCAGGCTCTCGACATCCTTGGGGGCGGTCAGTCCGGCCACGTCGCAGCCGGCGACCCATTTGTGCCAGGCGTCGACGTCCGCCACCCGCAGGCACAGCTGCACCGGCTTGGTGTCGCTGGCGCGGTGGGCGCCCCGGGTCTCGTCCACCAGCCCGACATGGGCGGCGCCGGTCAGGCGATAGATCTTGGACCAGCCCTGGTCGATGGCCAGCTCCAGCCCCAGCACCCGCTCGTAGAACGCCTGCGCCACGGGAACATCGCGGAAGTAGAGAAAGGTGATGGCCAGTTCGGCGGCGCCCTCGGGCCGGGCCGCGGGATCGGATGTGGTCATGCTGTCCCCCTGTCGGTGGCGCGACGGTATACCACCAGTATGGTCTGTCAATCCTGCCGTCGCCGATCAGGTCAGGCGGTGGATGTGGCCGAGGATGGCCTCGCGGGTGTGGTCGATATGGGTGCGCATCGCCGCCGCGGCGGCGTCGGCATCGCGGGCAAGAACGGCGTCGAGGATGGCGATGTGCTCGTGCACACCGGGCTGAAAGCGGTCGGGAATCTCGCCCTGGTCATAGATCCGGGTCTTGATCTTCAACCCCTCGATCATCTCGGCCAACAGACGCGATCCGGCCGTGCGGGCGATGGTCATGTGCAGGTCGAAATCCAGATCGGCATGCGCCGCGGCCGTGGGCCGCTCGCCATCGAGAAAGGCGGAAAGCCTGTTTTTCAGGCGTATCCAGGGCTCGGCCGGGGAGTGCACCAGCGCCGCCTGCCGCGCCGATTCGGCCTCCAGCAGGCGGCGGACGTGCAGGATTTCGATCACTTCGGTCACGGTCAGGCTGTGGACCGTGGGCACGCCGCCTTGCGCGCGCGTCACCAGACCTTCGGTCACCAGCCGCGCGATGGCCTCGCGCACCGGCGTCCGCGACACGCCCAGCCGATCCGCGAACGCCTTTTCCTGAAGCCGCGTGCCGGACGGCAACTCACCCGACAGGATCATGCCCCTCAGCCGGTCGAGCGTCGTCTCTGCCAGCGTCCGCCCCGCGGCGGCAGCGTCGTCCATCGGCCCCCTCCCCCTCGACCGCCGCCCCTGATCCGGGGCGATTGCCAGCGACGGTATACCATGCGTATGCTCGCCCGCATAGCCGGGAGGTGACGCACATGGCGGACTACGATCTGGTGATCCGGGGCGGGCGGCTGGCCGATGCCTCGGGCGACTGGGAGGGCGACATCGCCATCAGCGGCGGCCGCATCGCCGCGGTGGGCACGGGCCTCGGCCCCGGCGCCGACGAGATCGACGCCGCGGGTCGGCTGGTGCTGCCCGGCGGCGTCGACAGCCATTGCCACATCGAACAGGTGTCGGGCGCCGGCATCATGAACGCCGACACGTTCGAGACCGCCACCCGCTCGGCCCTCATGGGCGGCACCACCACCACGGTCAGCTTTGCCGCACAGCATCCGGGGATGCGGGTGGGCGATGTCGTGGCCGACTATGCCGCGCTGGCCAAGGCCGGTGCCATGACCGACCACGCGTTCCACATGATCGTGTCGGACGTGTCTGGCGACAACCTGGCCGACCTCGGTCGGCTGATCGACGCCGGGCACCGCTCGATCAAGGCCTTCACCACCTACGACAAGGTGCGGCTGGACGACGCCGCGCTCTTGGACGTCATGGACACCGCCCGCGCCCACGGCGCGCTGGTCTGCGTTCATGCCGAGACCGACGCGCTGATCCGCCACGCCACACGGCGCCTGTTGGCCGAGGGGCGCACCGCCCCGCGCGACCACGCCGCCTCGCACCCCCGCCTGGCCGAGATCGAGGCGCTGGAGAGGGTCTGCCGCTTCGCCGAATACACCGGCCAGCCGGTGATGCTGTTCCACATCTCCACCGCCGAGGGCATCGACGTGGTGCGCCGCGCCCGCGCCCGCGGCGTTCCCGTCTGGGCCGAGACCTGCACCCACTATCTGTTCCAGACCGAGGACGCGCTGAACGGCGGCGCGGGGTTCCTGTGCTCGCCGCCGCAGCGGACCGCGGCCGACCGCGAGGCGCTGTGGCACGGGCTGGAGACCGGGGCGCTGAGCCTCGTCACCTCTGACCACGCCCCCTATCGGCTGGACGAGACGGGCAAGTTCCGCCACGGCCGTGACGCGCCCTTCCCGCAACTGGCCAACGGCCAGCCGGGGCTGGAGGTGCGCCTGCCGCTGCTGTTCGACGCGATGGTCAGCCGCGGGCGCCTGGGCCTCTCGGCCTTCGTCGAGCTGACCGCGGCGGCGCCGGCGCGGATTTTCGGCCTGACGGGCAAGGGCGCGCTCCGGCCGGGCTGCGACGCCGATCTGGTGCTGTGGAATCCCGAGCGGCAGGAAACGCTGGGCGCGCTGCACGACAACGTGGGCTACAACCCGTTCGAGGGCACCCGCGTCACGGGCTGGCCCGAGACCGTCTTGCGGCGGGGCGAAGTGGTCGTGGCCGACGGGACCTTGCGCGCCACGCCGGGCAGCGGGCGGAGGGTGCCCATGGCGCTCAGCCGGGCGATGACCCCGCGGGCCTGACCCTCACCCCACGAGCCCGCGCATCCAGCCGAGAGAGGCATCGGTGTCGCCACCGGGCCGATATTCGGCGCCCAGAGGCCGCTCCCATCCCAACCGGTCGAAGAGCGCGAAGACGTGCCCATAGGCCACCTCGCCCCGATCCGGCGGCCCGCGGTCGGGCACGCCCGCGAACTGCACGTGACCCGTTATGGGCAAGAGCGCGGCGATCCGACGGCTGAGATCGCCGTCGAGGATCTGCACGTGATAGCAGTCGAGCATCAGAGCCAGGTTGGCCCGCCCGCAGCGGGCGATCAGCCGCTCGGCCTGCGCCGTGCCGGACAGGAAATACCCCGGCGCATCGTAAGGGTTTAGGGGCTCGATCAGAACGCCGATGCCGTGGGGCGCGGCGCGGTCGCAGGCGTAGTGGAGCGCCTCGACGAACGCCGCCTCGGCCGCGGGCCCCTGGGCGGTCCCTGCCATCACGTGGACCTGGGCGCAGCCCACAGCGGCGGCATAGGCCACCGCCCGGTCGATGGCGGCGCGCGCCTCGTCCCCGCGCCCGGGCAGGGCCGACAGCCCCCGCTTACCCGGACCGCCCGGGAGGGTGTTGAGGCTCAGCATCGGCAGCCCGGTCTCCGCCAGCGCCGCGTGGATCGCGGCGGCGGGGACGTCGTAGGGCCAGTGGCACTCCACCGCGGCGAACCCGGCCGCGGCGGCGGCGCGGATCGCCTCGGGCAGCGGCCGGTCGGCCCAAAGGAACCCCAGATTGGCGGAAAAGGTCGTCATGCCCAGCGACCCGGCTCTGCTCCGCCCATCGTGTCGTGCCCCCGCTCCGCTCCGCCAACCGGGACCAGCCTGCCGCCCCGCCACGCCCCCGTCCAGCCCCGTCCGGCACCCCGGCCCTGGACCGACCGCGCCCCATTGGCGATAACGGGGCGACGGCGGGAGAGGAGCACGGCATGGGCTGCGACAGGCAGAGAGCCGAAACCGGGCGGGCGCGGCGATGACCGACCGCCATGCCCGCGGACAGGAGGTGCGGCGCCAGGTTCTGGGCGATGCCCATGTGGACCGGGCCGACGCCGCGCGCACACCGCTCGACGCCCCGTTCCAGGACCTCATCGCCGAGGCGGCCTGGGGCACCGTCTGGGCCTCGGACGGCATCTCGCGGCGCGAGCGGTCGATGCTGACCCTGGCGCTGCTGGCCGCCTGCGGCAATTTCGACGAGATCCCGATGCACATCCGCGCCACCCGCCAGACCGGCGCGACCCCGCAGGACGTGGCCGAGGCGTTCCAGCACGTGGCGATCTATGCCGGGGTGCCGCGGGCCAACCGCGCCCTCGCTCTGGCCAAGCGCACCTATGCCGAGATGGAGGCCGAAGACGATGGCTGAGCCGCCCGCCCCGCTCCTGCCCCGCGACCGCACCGCCCATCCCGTCGCGCTCGATCCCGACTACAAGACGTCGGTGGCGCGGTCGCCGTCGCAGCCGCTGCTGTCGATGGAGAGCACGGCCAGCGAAGAGACCGGCCCCCGCTTTGGCCACGGTGTGATCGACCCCCTGGACAACGACCTGATCCTGAACTGGACGGGCGGCGCGGCCCCCGCGCTGGGCGAGCGCATCCTGGTCCACGGCCGGGTGCTGGACGAAACCGGGCGGGCGGTGCCCGAGACGCTGATCGAGATCTGGCAGGCCAATGCCGGGGGGCGCTATCGACATGTCAAGGACACCTACTTCGCCCCGCTCGACCCGAATTTCGGCGGGTGTGGGCGGACGCTGACCGACGCCGAGGGACGGTATCGGTTCCTCACCGTCCGTCCGGGCGCCTATCCCTGGCCCAACCGCGGCAACGACTGGCGCCCGATGCATATCCATTTCAGCGTGTTCGGCCATGCCTTTGGCCAGCGGTTGATCACCCAGATGTATTTCGAGGGCGACCCCCTGATCGCCCGCTGCCCGATCGTGGCGACGATCAAGGACCGCGGCCAGATCGACCGCCTGGTGGCGCCGCTCGACATGGCGATGGCGCGGCCGATGGACCACCTGGCCTACCGCTTCGACATCGTGCTGCGGGGGCGGCGGCAGAGCTGGTTCGAAAACCGACCCGAGGGGATGTGACCATGGCTGAGCCGACGACCGGCTTGAGGGAAACCGCTGCGCAGACCGCGGGGCCCTACGTGCATATCGGGTGCCTCCCGGCGGCGGCGGGGCTGGGCGACGTCTATGACCGCCCCCTGGGGGCCGCGCCGATGTCGGAGGGCGCGGCGGGGACGCGCATCGTCGTCACCGGCTCGATCTACGACGGCACCGGCTGGGCCCTGCGCGACGCGATGCTGGAGAGCTGGCAGGCCGACGCGGCGGGGCTCTATCCCGGCCAGCCCGGCGCCGATCCCGCGGTGGGGGGCTTTTGCCGTTTCGCCGCCGATGCCGAGACCGGCCTGTTCCGTCTGGCCACGATCAAGCCCGGGCGGGTGCCCATGCGCGGCGGCGGCACCCAGGCCCCGCATATCGCGCTCTGGATCGTCGCGCGCGGGATCAACATCGGTCTCGCGACGCGCATCTATTTCGACGACGAGGACAACGCGGACGACCCCCTCCTGGCGCGGATCGAGCAGCGGCCCCGCGCCGAGACGCTGATCGCTCAGCGGACCGGCGAGGGCACCTATGCCTTCGACGTCCGGCTCCAGGGTCCGGGCGAGACGGTGTTCCTCGATCTTTGAGGCGCGGTGGGCTCAGACGTCGGGCGGCGGCGGCCGGCGCAGCGTTCCCGGCGGCGGCACCGGCAGGCCCAGATAGGCCAGGCAGGCGGGCAGTTGCGCCAGCAGCATCTCTTCGCCGTCCACCGTGGCGCAGCCCGCCGCGTCGGCGGCGCGCAGGAGCGGCGTGCGCCCCGCCCCCAGCACCACGTCGCCCACCAGGGCGCCGGGCGGCAAGGCCGCGGGGTCGAACGGCATCGGATCGCCTGCCGCCATGCCAAGGGGCGTGGCGTTGACGGCGAACTGGGCGGCGGCCGCGTTGGGCGGTCCCACCTCCGCCCGCCACCCCGCGGCGGTGAGTCGCGCGGCCAACGCCCGCGCCCGCGCCGCGTCGACGTCGCTCAGGATCAGCCGCGCGGCCCCCGCATCGGCCAGCGCCGCGGCGATGGCTGCGCCGACCCCGCCCGCGCCGACCACCAGGCCCGTGCGCCCCGCGACAGCCCCCGTCCCCGCCGCGTGGACGAAGCCCGCACCGTCGAACATCTCGCCCTCCACCGCCCCGTCGGCGCTCAGGCGCACGACGTTGCACGCCCCGCAAACCGCCGCCATCGGCCCCAGCCGCGCCGCCAGCCCCGCCGCCGTCGCCTTATGCGGCATCGTCACCAGCGCGCCCAAGACGTTCGACAGGCGCAGAACCTGCGGCAGGAAGGTCGGAAAGTCCGCGGGGCCGCAGCCCAGCGGCACCACCGCCGCGTCGATCCCCTCGGCGGCGAACCACGGGTTCAGGATCCGCGGCGCGGTGAAGCTGCGGGTGGGCACGCCCAGATGCGCCACCAGGCGGGTCAGACCCGAGAGCGGCGCGTGCGGCAGGGCGGTCGGCTGGGGCATCGGCGGTCCTCCGGTTTGGGCGGCGCGGTGTTGTCCCGCCGCCGCCCTGTCGTCTATCACGGCCCCGTGCCCGACACAGGAGCCGCCATGACCGTCCAGCCCGAGATCCCCGGCGTCCTGGCCCCCGGTGCCGTGCTGGAGCGGATCGCGGGCGGCTTCACCTTCCTCGAAGGGCCGGTGTGGCATCCCACGGCCCATTGGCTCCTCTTCTCCGACATCGCCGAGAGCCGACAGTATCTCTGGACCCCCGGAGGCGGCGTGACCCTGTTCCGCCAGCCGTCCAACCAGGCCAACGGCAACTGCCTGGACCTCGACCACCGGGTGGTGAGCTGCGAGCACGCCACCTCGCACCTGGTGGTCCACGACCACGGGGGCAAGCGGGTGCGCATCCTGGCCGACCGCTACGAGGGCCGCGCCCTGAATTCGCCCAACGACGTGATCTGCGACAGCCGCGGGCGGCTGTGGTTCACCGACCCCGCCTTCGGACGGCTGCGCGCCGATCTGGGCGTGCTGCGCGGCCAGGAGCTGCCGTTCCAGGGCGTGTTCCGCTGCGACCCGGACGGCGTCCTGACCTGCGTGGCGCGGGACTTCCAGCAGCCGAACGGCCTGTGCCTGTCGCTGGACGAGCGCACGCTCTTCGTCAACGACAGCTGGGGGCCGACGATCCGCCGCTTCGACGTGGCCGGCGACGGCAGCCTGTCGGGCGGCGCCGTCTGGGCCACGGTCACCGGCCCGGGCGAGGGCGTACCCGACGGGATGAAGATCGACATCGCGGGCCGGGTGTTCTGCAACGGCCCCGGCGGCGTCCACGTCTTCGCCCCCGACGCCACCCAGCTGGGGGTGATCGCGACGCCGGAGAAGTCCACGAATTTCTGCTTTGGCGGAGTGGGGATGCGGCGGCTCTTCGTGACCGCCTCGACCGGGCTCTACGCCGTCGACACGCTCACCCAAGGGCCGCCGCTGCCGCCCCGGCGCCGGGCGGAACATTTAGGGGATGCGTCCGCGGGATAAGTCCGTTTAGCATGGGCCCGTTGAACGAGGCGGGACGACCCGCCCGCACTGATGTCTTTGGGAGGACGCACATGACGATACTGACCCTGACCCGCCGGATCCTGCTGGGCGCCGGCGCCGCCGTGGCCCTGAGCCTCGGCGCACCGGCCCATGCCGGGAGCCACCAGGTGGTGGACTCGATCCACTTCCTCATCCCCGGCGGCGCCGGCGGCGGCTGGGACGGCACCGCACGGGGCACCGGCGAGGCGCTGACTGAGGCGGGCCTCGTGGGCACGGCCAGCTACGAGAACATGTCGGGCGGCGGCGGCGGCAAGGCCATCGGCTATCTCATCGAGAACGCCGAGAGCAACCACGGCACGCTGATGGTCAACTCGACCCCCATCGTCATCCGCTCGCTGACGGGCGTGTTCCCGCAGAGCTTTCGCGATCTGACGCTGGTGGCCGGGACCATCGGCGATTATGCCGCCATCGTCGTGCCGGCGGATGCCGAGATGGACTCGATCAACGACCTGATCGACGCCTACCGTGCCGATCCGGGCGGCGTCGCCATCGGCGGCGGATCGGTGCCCGGCGGCATGGACCACCTGGTCGCGGCCATGGTGATGGAAGCCGCGGGCGAGGACCCCACCGGGTTCAAGTACATCCCCTACGACGCGGGCGGCAAGGCGATGGCGGGTCTGCTGTCGGGCGAGATCCAGGCGCTCAGCACCGGGTTCTCCGAGGCGGTGGACCTGGCCAACCAGGGCGAGGTCAAGATCCTCGGCGTCACCGCACCCGAGCGGGTCGACGCCATGCCAGACGCGCCGACGATGATGGAGCAGGGCCTCGAGACCGAGTTCGTGAACTGGCGCGGGTTCTTCGCCGCCCCCGGCCTGCCGGAAGAGCAGCTGGCCGCCTATCAGGACGCCATCACCAAGATGTATGAGACCGAGGCCTGGGAAGAGGTGCGCGCCCGCAACGGCTGGGTCAACATCCACAACTCCGGCGACGACTTCCGCACCTTCCTGGAGGCCCAGGAAAAGCAGATCGGCGACCTGATGAAGAAGCTCGGCTTCCTCTGAGCCGCCCCGGCGCCCGGACCCCAAGGGTCCGGGCGTCCTTCCGTCCCGGAGCGAAAGGCCCGCCCATGGCGCTCGACCGTTGGATCGCGCTGATCTTCGTGGTGCTGTGCTGCATCTACGCATACGCCGCCTTCTTCACCATGGACGATCTGTTGCCGCCGTTCATGCAGCGCAACCCGATCTGGCCCTCGACCTTTCCCAAGGTGCTGGCGGTGATGGGAATCCTCGCGGGGCTGGTGGTCCTGCTGGGTCTGGAAAAGCCCGACCCCACCGCCGCCGACCGCACCCCCGACATCGATTACCGCCGCCTGACCGACTACAAGCTGGGGCAGGCGCTGACCCTGCTCGCTGCGATGGTCGCCTATGCCTTGCTGCTGCGCCCCATCGGGTTTCTGGCGGCGACGGTGCTGTTCCTGTCGGCCGGCGCGATGATCCTGGGCGAGCGCAAGCTCTACATCCTGATCCCGGTGGCGGCGCTGGCCACCGGCATCGTCTGGTATCTGGTGCAGGAGGTGCTGGGCATCTTCCTCAGCCCCTACCCCGCATTTCTCTGACCCGGAGGCCCTGATGCTCGAAGGACTGCTCATCGGCCTCAGCACCGCGCTCTCGCCGATCAACCTCATGATGGTGGTCGGCGGGTGTCTGATCGGCACCTTCATCGGGATGCTGCCGGGCCTCGGCCCGATGTCGATCATCGCCATCATGATCCCCGTCGCGATCACGCTCGGCGACCCGACCGCGGCGCTGATCCTGCTGGCGGGCGTCTACTACGGCGCGATCTTCGGCGGCTCGACCTCGTCGATCCTGCTGAACGCGCCGGGGGTCGCGGGGACCGTGGCGACCTCGTTCGACGGCTATCCCATGGCCAAACGCGGCGAGGCGGGCAAGGCGCTGACCATCGCCGCGGTGGCGTCCTTTGCGGGGGGCACCATCGGGGCGATCCTGCTGATGATCTTCGCCCCGGCCCTGTCCAGCGTCGCGCTGTTGTTCCACTCGGCCGAGTACTTTGCCCTGATGGTGGTCGGCCTGTCGGCGATCGCCGCCTTTGCCGGGACGGGACAGGTGGGCAAGGCGCTGATGATGACGCTCCTGGGGCTGATCATGGCGACGGTGGGCGAAGGCGCGCTGTTCAACATGCCGCGCTTCACCATGGGGATGATGGACCTGCAATCGGGCTTCAGCTTCATCACCCTGGCCATGGCGATGTTCGCCCTGCCCGAGGCGATGTTCCTGGTGCTCAAGCCCCGCCGCGCCGACACCCCCGACGACAAGGGCGGCGACGGCAAGATCACCGGCCTGCGGTTCTCCCGCGCCGAGGGGCGCGCGATCCTGCCGGTGATCGGGCGGCAGTCGGTGCAAGGATTCTTCATCGGCGTGCTGCCGGGCGCGGGCGCCACCATCGCGTCCTTCCTCGGCTACGCGGTCGAGCGCAACATCGCCAGCGCGGAAGAGCAAAAAGAGTTCGGCAAGGGCAGCGTCAAGGGCCTCGCCGCGCCCGAGACCGCCAACAACGCCGCCTGCACCGGGTCCTTCGTGCCGCTATTGACGCTGGGCATCCCCGGGTCGGGCACCACGGCGATCCTGCTGGGCGCGCTGATCGCGCTGAACGTCACGCCGGGGCCGCGCCTGATGGTGGACGCGCCCGAGGTGTTCTGGGCGGTCATCGTATCGATGTATATCGGCAACCTGGTGCTCTTGATCCTGAACCTGCCGCTGATCCCCTATATCGCCAAGATCCTGTCGATCCCGCGCGCCTACCTGATCCCGTTCATCCTGTTCTTTACCCTGATGGGCAGCTACATCGGCCAGAACAACTCCACCGAACTGCTGATCCTCGTGGGCTTCGGCGTCTGTGCGACCATTCTGCGCTTTGCCGATTATCCGCTTGCGCCGCTTCTGATCGGGTTCATCCTGGGACGGATGCTGGAGGACAACTTCTCGCGCTCGATGCAGCTCTATGACGGCATAAGCTTTGTCTGGGAACGGCCGATGACGCTGGCGCTCTTGGTGCTGGCGCTGCTGCTGGTGCTGCTGCCCTCCTACCGGGCCAAGCGGGCGCGGGACCGCCAGCGCGGCGTCGCCGACGGCGACTGAGATGGCGCCAGCGCTGTCATGGCTGGCGACCCTGGCCGTGGCGGCGGCGGGCGCGGCGCTGTTCGCGCTCGTGGGCTTTCCCGCGCCGTTCCTGACCGGCCCGGCCCTGGCGGTGACGCTGGCCGCGCTCGCGGGGGTGCCGGTGGCGATCCCGGCGCCCCTGCGCGATCTGTGCTTTCTGACCATCGGCATCGGCATCGGCGCGTCGGTCACGCCTGAAGTGCTGACCACCGCGATCACCTGGCCCCTGAGCTTTGCCGTCCTGGCGATCACCATCTTGGCGATCCTGTGGGTCTGCCGCCGGGTGCTTGAGCGGGTCTATGGCTTCGACCGGCTGTCGGCGCTGCTGTCCGCGACGCCGGGGCACCTGAGCTTTATCCTCGGCCTGTCGGCGGACCTGCGGGCCGACGTCTCCCGCATCGCACTGGTGCAGTCGATGCGGGTGCTGCTCCTGACCCTGATGGTGCCGATCCTCCTGACCCTCTGGGGGGTCGAGGGGGGCGTCGTGGCTCGACCGGTGGTGTCGCTGAACCTGATATCTCTGGGGGTGCTGGCGGCGGGGTCGGTGCTGGTCGGCCTGGCGTTCAAACGTTGGTCGGTGCCCGCGGCCTACCTCCTGGCCGGGATGGCCGTGTCCGCGACGGGCCACGTCACTGGTCTGACGCCCGGCGCCATGCCCGAGCCGATCACCGTCGCCGCCTTCGCCACCATGGGTGCGATCATCGGCACGCGGTTCCGGGGCCTCGCCTGGGCCGAGGTGCGCAGCGCCCTGTCGGCGGGCGCAGCCCTGACGCTCATCGCCTGCGTCATCGCCGGGGTTGCGGCGGTGGCGGTGGCGGCGGTGCTGGATCTGTCGCCCGCGCTCCTGTTGATCTCCTTCGCCCCCGGCGGGGTCGAGGCGATGGCGGCGATGGCGGTCCTGATCGGGGTCGAGCCGACCTTCGTGGCCGCCCATCACGTCACCCGCCTCTTGGTCCTGACGGTGCTGATCCCGTGGCTGCTGATGCGCCTGCGCCGCCGCGGAACGGGCTGAAACCCCACCCCCATTGTATCGCCGCGCCCGAGCGACATCTAAGAGGGGCAGCGCCGGCCGAGCGAGCGACGCGGGAGGCGCCCGCACCCGTCCGTCCCGGGCCCCCTCGCGGGGGGTGCGGTTTCGCCGCAGATGGTGTTAGGACACGGGCGCAGAGCGACCGCTAACACGAGGCCGGACATGTCCGACGCACCGCAATCGCAGACCGCCCGGCTGGAGTTCGCCAGCGACCGCGGCGCGGGCCGGTCCAAATGGGTCGCCGCCGCACTGATCCTGCTGCTGGTCGGCTGGATGGGCAGCGGGTTCTTCACCGGACCGCCACCGCCCGCGCCGCAGGACCAGGGCGTGGTGCGCCAGCCCGTGGCGGTCGCGGTGCGCGATTCGGCCGCCCGGCCGGTGCCTCAGGTCTTCGTCGCCGAGGGCCAGGCGCTCCCCGCCCGCGACACCACGGTGATCGCCGAACTGACCGGTCAGATCGTCGCCGTCCCGGCCGTCCGCGGCGCCAAGGTCGCGGCCGGCGACGTCCTGGCCCAGTTCGACCGTGACCGGCTAGAGGCCGACGCCGCCCGCGCCGAAGAGGAGCTGAACCGCGCCCAGCGCGAGTTCGACAACGCCTCCACCCTGCTCGACCGGGGCACCGCCACCGTCGACCGGGTGGCCGAGGCGCGCGCCGGGCTCGCCGCCGCCACCGCCGGTCTCGCCGCCGCCCGGCAGGCGCTGGACGACACCGTGGTGCGCGCGCCCTTCGCCGGTCTGGTCGAGGACGTGATGGTCGAGGTGAACGAGTTCGCGGCCGCGGGCAGCCCCCTCGCCCGCATCGTCGACACCCAGCCTCTGACCGTCGACATCCAGGTCCCCCAGCAGTCGCGCTCGGCCCTGCGCGAGGGGCAGGCCGCCGAGGTCCGGTTCATCACCGGCGAGACGGCGACCGGCGAGGTCGTGTTCGTGGGCGCCAGCGCCGATGCCCAGACCCGCACCTTCACCGCCGAGATCGAGGTGCCGAACGCGGGCGGCGCGATCCCCGCCGGGGTCAGCGCCGAGGTCCGCATCGTTTATGGCGAGGAGGTGGCGCATTTCCTGTCGCCCGCCACGCTGTCGCTCGGCGCCGACGGCACCCTGGGGGTCAAGATCGTCGAGGGCGACAACGTCGTCGCCTTCTACCCCGTGAACATCGTGCGCGCCCAGACCGACGGGCTGTGGGTCACCGGCCTGCCGCCAGAGGCGCGGGTCATCGTCGTCGGCCAGGGCTTCGTCAACGCGGGCGAGACGGTCAACCCGCAGCCCGAAAGCGTCACCGCCCGCGCACCGGAGCCCGAGGGATGAGCCCGATCATCGACTTCGCCTTCGCGCGCACCCGGGTGGTGGTCCTCGCCCTGCTCTTCGTGCTGGTCACCGGGGCCATGGCCTATGTCTCGATCCCCAAGGAGAGCTCGCCGGAAATCCCGATCCCGGCCATGTATGTCACCACCGGGATCGACGGCATCTCGCCCGAGGACAGCGAGCGGCTGTTGGTCGAGCCGCTGGAGACCGAGCTCAGCACCCTGACCGGGCTCAAGAGCCTGGAAGCCTCCGCCGCCGAGGGCTATGCCAGCGTGGTGCTGGAGTTCGAACCCGGCTTCGACCCCGAAGAAGCGCTGGACAAGGTGCGCGAGGCCGTCGACCGGGCGCGGAGTGAGTTGCCGGACGACGCCTCCGACCCCATCGTGACCGAGATCAACACCGCGCTCTTTCCGATCCTGACGGCGATCCTGTCGGGCCCGGTGCCCGAGCGGACGCTCAACCGCATCGCCGAGGATCTGCGCGACGCCATCGAGGCGCGGCCCGGGGTGCTGGAGGTCGACATCGGCGGCGAGCGCGGCGATCTGCTGGAGGTGCTGATCGACCCAACCGTGTTCGAGACCTACAACATCTCGTTCGAGGAACTGATCGGGCAGATCTCGCGCAACAACCGCCTGGTCGCCGCCGGCGCCATCGAGAACGCCGCCGGGCGCGTGGTGCTCAAGGTGCCCGGCCTGATCGAGGACGTGGACGACGTCATGTCCCTGCCGGTCAAGGTGCGCGGCAACACCGTCGTCACCTTCGCCGACGTGGCCACGGTGCGGCGCACGTTCCAGGATCCCTCCGGCTTTGCCCGCATCGATGGCCAGCCTGCGCTGGCGCTGGAGGTCAAGAAACGGGTCGGCGCCAACATCATCGAGACGGTGGACGCGGTGAAGGCGGCGGTCGAAGAGGTCTCGGCCGACTGGCCCGAGAGCGTCACCGTCAACTACATGCAGGACGAGAGCGAGGCGGTGAAGACCATGCTGTCGGACCTGGAGGCCAATGTCATCGCCGCGGTGATCCTGGTCATGATCGTCGTGGTCTGGGCGCTTGGCCTGCGCTCGGCCCTCCTGGTCGGACTGGCGATCCCCGGCGCGTTTCTCACCGGGGTCCTGGCGCTGAACCTCATGGGCTACACCATGAACATCATCGTGCTGTTCTCGCTGATCCTGGTGGTGGGGATGCTGGTCGACGGCGCCATTGTCACCACCGAATACGCCGACCGCCGCTTGCAGGAGGGCGCGGACCCCCGCACCGCCTATGCCGACGCGGCCAAGCGCATGTCCTGGCCGATCATCGCCTCCACCGCGACCACGCTCAGCGTCTTCGTGCCGCTGTTGTTCTGGTCCGGCGTGGTCGGCGAGTTCATGAAGTTCCTGCCGATCACCGTCCTTCTGACGCTCGCGGCGTCGCTGTTCATGGCGCTGATCTTCATCCCCGTCCTGGGCGGGGTCATCGGCCGCCGATCGCCGCAATCGGCGGCGGACAAGGCCGCGCTCCACGCCGCCGAACATGGCGACCCCCGCGACCTGGGCGGGGCGACGGGGCTCTACGTCCGGCTGCTCCACTGGTCGATCCTGCGCCCGCTCACCACCGTCCTTCTGGCCGTCGCGCTGCTCCTCGGCGCGTTCGGCGCCTATGCCAAGCTCGGCAGCGGCGTCACCTTCTTTCCCGAGGTCGAGCCCGAGTTCATGCAGGTGCAGATCCGCGCCCGCGACACCTTCTCCATCTACGAAAAAGACGCCCTGGTGCGGGTGGTCGAAGAGCGCCTCTTCGGCACCGAGGGGATCGAGAGCGTCTATGCCCGCTCCGGCGGCTCCGACCGCTCGGACGAAGAGGTCATCGGCACCATCCAGATCGAGCTGACCGAATGGGACACCCGCCCCACGGCCGCCGTCATCGGCGAACGCATCCGCACCGCGATGACCGACCTGGCGGGCGTGGACGTGCAGGTGCAGACCCAGTCGGGCGGCCCGACGGCGGGCAAGCCCGTGTCGCTCAAGGTCCGCGCCCGCGATCCCGCGGTGCAGTCGGTCGCGGTCGAGGCGGTGCGCGCGGCGATGGACCGCATCGGCGGCTTCACCGACGTGACCGACACCCGCCCCCTGCCGGGGGTCGAGTGGCGGCTGAGGCTCGACCGGTCCGAGGCCGCCCGCTTCGGCGCCGACGTCTCGCTCCTCGGCCAGGCGGTGCAGCTTCTGACCCAGGGCATCGTCGTGGCCGACTACCGCCCCGGCGACGCCGACGGGCCGGTCGACATCCGGGTCCGGTTTCCCAGCGACGCGCGCACGCTGGAGGACCTCCAGGCGCTGCGGGTCCCCACCGCGGCCGGACTGGTGCCGATCTCGAACTTCGTCAGTTTCGCCCCCGAGCCCCGCACCGGCACGATCAAAAGGGTCGACCAGCGGCGGGTGATCACGGTCGAGGCCAACGTCGCGCCGGGCCTGCTGGTGAACGATCAGATCGTCGCCCTGCGCGCCGCGCTCGACCGGCTGGACCTGCCCCCCGGGGTCGATTGGAGCTTTGCCGGCGAGGCCGAGGAACAGGCCGACGCCATGGCGTTTCTCATCGGCGCCTTCATCGCCGCGATCGGGTCGATGTTCGTGATCCTGCTGTTGCAGTTCAACAGCTTCAAACAGGCGCTCATCGTCATGTCGGCCATCGTCTTTTCCATCGCGGGGGTGCTCTTGGGGCTCCTGGTCACCGGGCGCCCCTTCGGCGTGGTGATGGGCGGGATCGGAGTGATCGCCCTGGCGGGAATCGTGGTGAACAACAACATCGTGCTGATCGACACGTTCAACGTCCTGCGCGCCGCGGGCCAGCCGCCGCTGGAGGCAGCCCTGCGCACCGGGGCCCAGCGTCTGAGACCCGTGGTGCTGACCTCGGTGACCACGGCGCTGGGGCTGATGCCCATGGTCATCGGCGTCAACATCGACTTCTTCGGGCGCGAGATCGTCTACGGCGCGCCCTCGACCCAGTGGTGGACGGAACTGTCGTCGGCCATCGCGGGGGGGCTCGTCGTCGCCACCCTGCTCACGCTGATCCTCACCCCGGCGATGCTGATGCTGGGCACCCGCCGCCGCGGCCGCGCCGCCCCTGCGCCGCCCGACCCCGCCCCGGCCTGAGCCCCGCCCGCCCCTTCATCTTGGCAAAAATACCCAAGAACGGGGGCCATCCACGCGGCACCGGTCGGGGCGGCGAGAGCCGCCGCCCCGTGCCGCCCTCAGACGCTCATCTGCCGCGCCAGACCGGCGATCTGTTCGGCGCTGGCCTTGAGCGCCGCGCGCTCGTCGGTGTCGAGGGGCGGGCGCAGCTCGCCGACGATGCCGCCCGAGCCCACGATCCGCGGCAGCGACAGCGGCACCTCGCGCACGCCTGCAACCTCGTCGGTCATCGCCGACACGCTCAGCACCGCGCGCTCGTCGCCCAGCACCGCCTCGGCGATCCGCGCGAGCCCCGCGCCGATCCCGAACCAGGTCGCCCCCTTGCCGCGGATGATGGTCTGCGCGGCGTCGCGCACCTCGCCGGCGATCCGCGTGCGCACGTCGTGGCCCAGGGGGGTGCCCACCTGCTCGGCGAACTCGGTGATCGGGACCGTCCCGGCCATGGCCGAGGACCACACCGCCACCTCGCTGTCGCCATGCTCGCCCAAGACGTTGGCGTGGACCGACTGCGGCGCGATGCCCAGATGCGCGCCGAGGAGCTGGCGGAACCGCGCGGTGTCGAGGATCGTGCCCGAGCCGATGACCCGGCTGGACGGCAGGCCCGAGATCGCCTGCGCGGCATAGGTCATCAGGTCCACCGGGTTCGAGGCCACCAGCAGGATCGCCCGCGGCGCCGCCTCCATCACCCGGCCGACGATCTGGCGAAACACCTCGGCGTTGCGGTCGAGGAGCTCCAGGCGGCTCTCGCCCGGCTTCTGGCTGACGCCCGCGGCCAGCACCACCACAGCCGCACCGGTCAGGGCCCCGTAGCCGCCCGCGCGGACGACCATGGGGTGGGCATAGGGCGTGGCGTGGACGATGTCCTGGGCCTGCGCGGCCGCGAGGTCCGCGTTGGCGTCCACCAGGACGATCTCGCTGCCCACACCCATGAGCGTCATGGCGTAGGCCGCCGCGCTGCCCACCTGCCCTGCCCCGACGATGCCGATCTTCATGCGCTGTCTCCCGCGACTGTGGATTGTTCGGGACCTACCTGTGGCCGGAGACGGCCGGGGTCAA
Organism: Rhodobacteraceae bacterium CCMM004; assembly: GCA_004005435.1. Taxonomy (GTDB): domain Bacteria; phylum Pseudomonadota; class Alphaproteobacteria; order Rhodobacterales; family Rhodobacteraceae; genus CCMM004. The sequence continues at coordinate 513,804 of RZWH01000001.1, forward strand.
CGACCCCGCCCGCAGGTCGCGCGACTCTCCGGCCCCCTGCGACAAGCCGCGCAGCAAAACGGTCAGGATTTGGGCGGGAGCGCCCTGGCGGAGACCTCGCCCGGCGCGCCCGTCCACCACCGACAGCACCGAGGCGCGGGGTGGCGGTCTGATCCCGTCCACTTTTTCGGGGCAGGATCACAACGGCTATCTAAGCCCTATCACATTCGAGGAGCGAGCTATGAAAGCTTTAGTTGCCGTCCACAAAACCGGCAGCATGAGGTGCTCCCCGGAAATTGGACACTGACGGAAGCTACGATCTGAGGTCATCCTGGTCTTCGAGAAGGAGACGGATGAGATGGCGAAGAGGAAGCGGCATGCGGCGGCGTTCAAGGCGAAGGTGGCGCTCGAAGCGCTGAAGGCCGAGCAGACGGTGGCCGGACGTGTTCTACCGCGCTAGCAAGACAATCATGCAACCCGACCAGGAGACCCGGAGAGTAGCTTAGAAACCGTCAGATCCTGTCCAAAGATCGGGGAGCACCTCAGCAGGCCAGACCAAGGAGTATGCTTGGATCGCCTACAACACGGTTCTCAGGATCACAGATGAACTGGAGGAGTCCCGCGACACAGAGAACCGGAAGCACGGGCTTGCTGCGGCCGCCATGCTGGACTTCCTTTCAAGCGTCGAGAGTGCTGAGCGCACGGCGGGCGGGATATCCGAACATCGGCGCGCTATAGCGGCGGACCTTGTCAAATCGGCGCGGGACCGCACCGAAACCGAGGGCCAAAAGATCGTGGGTCATGGGCAAATCGCCCCACGATATCCCGCCTACCCCCTTGATTTTCCGTCACGGAACTCCCCAAACGGCGCCACAAACCCCGAAACAACGCAAACCGCGTGAACACCGTCCGCCGGGCAGGGTGGCGGTCCCGGGGGCGGGGGGCCGGTGCCCCGCCCCCCGCCTGACCCCTCAGCCCTTTTCGGCCTCGGCCACATGCTGCTTCACCGCGAGGAAGCTGTCGGGCGTGACCGAGATCGTGTCGATGCCCGCCTCCACCAGATACTTGGCGAACTTGGGATCGTTCGACGGCGCCTGCCCGCAGAGGCCCACCTTGGCGCCGGCCTTGTGCGCCGCCTCGATCAGGTGGGTGATCATCCACAGGACCGCCGGGTCGTCCTCGCGGAACGACCCCGCCAGCGCTTCGCTGTCGCGGTCGATACCCAGGGTCAGCTGGGTCAGGTCGTTGGACCCGATGGAGAAGCCGTCGAAGCGCTCGGCGAAGGCCTCGGCCTGGATCACGTTGGACGGGATCTCGCCCATGACGAAGACCTGGAGCCCGTTCTCGCCGCGGCGCAGCCCGTTCTCGGCCATCACCTCCAGCACGCCGTCCGCCTCAGCCACGGTGCGGCAGAACGGGATCATCATCACCACGTTGTCAAAGCCCATCTCGTTGCGCAGTTTGGCCATCGCCCGGCACTCCAGCGCAAAGCCCTCGCGGTAGAGCGGCGAGGCATAGCGCGAGGCGCCGCGGAACCCGATCATCGGGTTTTCTTCCTTGGGCTCGAAGTCGGTCCCGCCCAACAGCTCGGCATATTCGTTGGTCTTGAAGTCGCTCATCCGCACGATGACCGGCTTGGGATAGGCCACCGCCGCGATCCGGCTGAGCCCCCGGGCCAGGGTGTCGACGAAATAGCTGGGCTTGTCGTCGTAGCCCCGCGTCATCTCGGCGATCTTCTCCTTGGCCTCCTGGTCGCGCAGGGTGTCGAAGTTGACCAGCGCCATGGGATGGATCTGGACCGCGTTGTTCACGACGAACTCCATCCGCGCCAGGCCCACGCCTTCGGCCGGCAGACGCCACCAGCGGAACGCGGCCGAGGGGTTGGCGAGGTTCAGCATGATCTTGGTCTTGGTCTCTGGGACGTGGTCCAGATCCAGCTCTTCCTCGCTGACGTCGGCCAGGCCCTCGTGGACCGTGCCCTCCTCGCCCGCGGCGCAGTTCACCGTCACCTCCTGATGGTCGTGGAGCAGGTGGGTGGCGTCGCCGCAGCCGACGATGGCCGGCACGCCCAGCTCGCGGCTGACGATGGCGGCGTGGCTGGTCCGGCCGCCGTGGTCGGTGACGATGGCCGCGGCCCGCTTCATGATCGGCACCCAGTCGGGATCGGTGGTGCCGGTGACGAGGATCGCGCCGTCCTCGAAACGGTCGATGTCGGCCACATGCTCGATCAGGCAGACGCGCCCCGCCACCGCGGCCGCCCCCACCGACAGGCCCGTGACCAGCACCTTGCCCGCGTTGGCCACGCTGTAGGACTTGAGCGCGCCGGTGTCGGCGCGGCTCTGCACCGTCTCGGGGCGGGCCTGCACGATGAACAGCTCCTGCGTGTCGCCGTCGCGCGCCCACTCCATGTCCATGGGCTGGCCGTAGTGGTCCTCGATGGTGGCGGCCATGCGCGCCAGTTCGACGATCTCGGGCTCGCTGAGGACGAACCCCGCACGCTCGGCCTTGGAGGTCGGCACGTTCAGCGTCTGCTGCGATCCGCCACGGCCGTAGACCATCTTGATCTCCTTGGCGCCGCGGGTCTTCTGCACGATGGGGTCGATGCCGTCGCGGTCGAGGAAGGGCTTGTAGACCTGGTATTCGTCGGGATCGACGGCGCCCTGCACCACGTTTTCGCCCAGGCCCCAGGCGGCGTTGATCAGCACCACCTTGTCGAACCCCGATTCGGTGTCGATGGAGAACATCACGCCGGACCCGCCGGTGTCGGCGCGGACCATCTGCTGCACCCCGATCGACAGGGCCACCTGGTTGTGGTCGAAGCCCTTGACGGTGCGATAGGTGATCGCCCGGTCGGTGAACAGCGAGGCATAGCACTTGCGGCAGGCGGCCATCAGTTCGGCCTCGCCCACGACGTTCAGATAGGTTTCCTGCTGGCCGGCGAAGCTGGCGTCGGGCAGGTCCTCGGCCGTGGCGGACGAGCGCACGGCGACGGACACGTTGTCCTTGCCCGCCCGGCGCGACAACTCGGCATAGGAGGCCGCGATCTCTTCCCGGATCGCCTGGGGAAAGTCGCCCTGGGCGATGGCGGTGCGGATCGCCCGGCCCGCCTCGGCCAGCGTGACCTTGTGCGCCGCCAGCCGCTCCATCGTCTCGGCGATGAACTCGTTGAGGTCGTTGGCGCGGATATAGGCGCGGAACGCCTCGGCCGTGGTGGCAAAGCCGGGGGGCACGCGGATGCCGCGCGCGCCCAACTCCTGAACCATCTCGCCGAGGCTGGAGTTCTTGCCGCCGACGAGCGCGACGTCGCCCCGTTTCAGGGTCTCGAACCAAAGGACGGAGGGCACGGTCGCGGTGTCGGGCATGGGGGGCTCCTTGAATAGGGTCAGCCCGTTATCGCCGCCCGTCCGGGCCGCCAATTGATTTCCGTCAAGGCACGCCCCGGACGCAAACGGCACCAAGGTGGCGGCTGCGGTCTGGGCACCGCGCCAGCGAGGCATAACGGAGGGCGGCGCCATGAGCATCGAAACGCTGAAACCCCTGTCCAAGGAGATCGAGGCGGCGCCGCGGCTGGAGCGCTCGATGTTGGAGACGGTGGCGAGCTGCATCGCGCCGGTGTTCCCCCGCGCCGATCTCAGCCACGTGCCCGAGGGCGACCTGACCGACGCCGCACTGCACCTGATCGATGTCTGCCTGCCGGGCTGGACCATCGCGCTGAGGGGCAAGGCGCACGAGCCGGACGGTCACTGGCGCTGTTCGCTGCGCGAGGGGTCGAGCCGCGACAACGACATGCTGATCGGTCACGGCAAGGGGCCGACGGTCGGCCTGGCGCTGGCCGATGCGCTGGTCAACACCGCACTGCAACGCGGGCGCGGTTGATTTCCGTCAAAACCCCGCCCCCCGAAATGTGGCGGTCTGGACCGAACGCCGTTCAGTCCCGGGAGCCCGCCATGCCGATCCGATCGTTTCTTCTGACCCTCGCCCTCGGGGCCGCCGCGGCCTTGGCCGCTCCGGCGGTCGCGCAGCAGGCGGGGGGCCCCAGCCTCGCGGAGATCACCGAGGCGTGGCTGGCCTCGCCCCACGCCGACCGCACCGCCGATGCCTTCACCCACTGGAACGACGAAGAGGACGGGATGGTGCCCGGGCGCTGCGCCGTCTGCCACACCACCCAGGGCGCGGTGGACTACATGGCCGGGCCGATGAGCACGCCCGGCGCCATCGACCACCCGGTGCCCATCGGCCAGAACGTGTCGTGCGCGGCCTGCCACGCCAAAGGCGCGGCCGAGCTGACCGCGGTGCTGTTCCCCTCCGGCGTTCTGGTCGACGCCCTCGGCACCGGGTCCGAGGCGACCTGCGCGGTCTGCCACCAGGGCCGCGCCTGGGGCGGCACCGTCGATGCCGCCGCCGAGGGGATGGAGGCCGACACGGTGACGGCGGATCTGTCCTTCATCAACGTGCACTACACCCCGGCCGCCGCGACGATCATGGGCGGCACCGCCAAGGGCGGCTACGAGTATGAGGGCCGCGACTACAAGGGCACGTTCACCCATGTGAAGGACCTGGCCACCTGCACCGACTGCCACAGCCCCCACACGCTGAAGCCCGTGCCGGTCGCAGCCTGCGCGAGCTGCCACAAGGAGGCCGAGGAGTATACCGACATCCGCACCTCCAAGGTGGACTTCGACGGCGACGGCGACGTGACCGAGGGGATCGCCGATCCCATCGCCACCCTGCACGGCCGCCTGTCGGACGCCATCGCGGCCTACGCGACCGAAGTGGCGGGCACGGCCATCGTCTATGGCAACGCCTATCCCTACTTCTTCATCGACACCGACGCGGACGGTGCCGCCGGCGAGGGCGAGGCGATCTATCCCAACCGCTACCAGACCTGGACGCCGCGCCTGCTCAAGGCCGCCTACAACTACCAGTTCGTCAAGAAGGACACCGGCGCCCACGCCCACAACCCGCACTACGCGCTGCAATTGCTGCACGACAGTCTGGCCGACCTGGGCGAGGCGGTCGACGTGGACATGGCCGGCCTGACGCGCCCCTGACGTGGAGGGCGCCACCGTCCTGATCGCGCTGGGCCTGCTGTTCCTCGGCGGCCTGGCGCTCGACAAGATCGGGCGCATCGTCCACGTGCCGCGGGTCACGCTGCTGATCCTGTTGGGGGCGGTCCTCGGGCCGCCCCTTCTCGACGTCCTGCCCGACGCGATCTTCGCCTCGGGCGACCTCTATGCCTCGGCCGCGCTGACCATGGTGGCGTTCCTGCTGGGCGGGTCGCTGAAGCTCGACACGCTCAAAACCCACGGCCGCGCGATCCTGTCGATCTCCATCGTGGTCGTCCTGGTGTCCGTGGCGCTGGTCGCAGGCGGCCTGATCCTGATCGGCGCCCCGGTCGAGCTGGCGCTGATCCTCGGCGCGATTTCGGCCGCGACGGCCCCGGCGGCCACCCGCGACGTGGTGCGGCAATCGGGGGCCAAGGGGCCGTTCGCCGAGAACCTCCTCGGGATCGTCGCCATCGACGACGCTTGGGGGCTGCTGGCGTTTTCGGTGATGCTGACCGCCGCAGGCGCGGTGGCGGGCACCCACGACGCCGCGGCGATGCTGCACGGGCTGTGGGAGGTGGGCGGCGCGCTCCTCCTCGGGGCGGCCATCGGCCTGCCCGGCGCCTACCTGACCGGACGGCTCAAGCCCGGCGAGCCGACGCTGCTGGAGGCGGTGGGCGTCGTCCTTCTTTGTGCCGGGCTGGCGCTGTGGCTGGAGGTGTCGTTCCTTCTGGCGGGCATGACCGCGGGGGCGGTGGTGGTCAACGTCGCCCGCCACCACGAACGGCCCTTCCACGCGCTGGAGGGGATCGAATGGCCCTTCGTCCTGCTGTTCTTCGTCATGGCCGGCGCATCGCTGGAGATGGAGTATCTGGGCGAGATCGGCCTGATCGGCGCGGCCTATGTCGTCCTGCGCTTCGTCGCGCGGCCCGTGGGCGGGGCACTGGGCGGGCGGCTGGGGCGGCTGGCTCCGCCAGAGGGGATGCTGACCGGCGTGGCGCTGATGCCGCAGGCCGGGGTGGCCATCGGCATGGCGCTGGTGGCGCAGGACCGGGTGCCGGACCTTGCGGGCCAGATCATGGCCATCACCATCGCGTCGACCATCGTGTTCGAGATCGTGGGCCCGGTCTGCACCCAGTGGGCGCTGGCGCGGTCCGAACGGCTCACGCCGCCCGAGGCGGTGCCCCGCGCAGCGCCTCGAACGCCTGATGCTGCGACAGGAACACCTCGCCCGTAAGCTGGTCGAGGAAGTGCGACCGTTGCAGCCGGTCCATCACCGGCCCCTTTACCTCGCTGAGGTGCAGCGTCAGGCCCAGGTCGGTAAGGCGCGCGTTGATCGCCTCCAGCGATTCGAGCGCCGACAGGTCGATCTCGTTCACCGCCGTGCACATCAGAACGACGTGGCGCAGGCCCGCGTCGCCCGTCACCCGCGCCTGGATCAGGTCCTCCAGACGGCGGGCATTGGCGAAGGTCAGGCTTTCGTCCACCCGGAGGGTCAGCACCCCCGGATCGGTCTCGACCGCGTGGCGCAGGATGTTGCGGAAATGCTCGCCTCCCGGCACGCGCCCGACCTCGGCCACGTGGGGATGCGCCGTCTTCCACAGAATCAGCGCCAGCGAGACCGCCACCCCCGCGCCCACGCCGATCTCGACCCCCAAGGTCAGGGTCAGCGCGATGGTCACGGCGACGGCGGCAAAGTCGGCGCGGGAATAGGCCCAGGCCCGGCGCAGGATCGACAGATCCACGAGGCTCAGGACCGCGGCGATGATCGTCGCCGCCAGCGTCGCCGTCGGCAAGTGGTAAAGGAGCGGCGTCAGGAACAGCGCCGCGAAGGTCAGGCCCACCGCCGTCATCGCCCCGGCCGCGGGCGTCCGTGCGCCTGCATCGAAGTTCACCACCGACCGGGCGAACCCGCCCGTCACCGGATAGCCGCCGGAGACACCCGCCGCCACGTTGGCCGCGCCGAGCCCCAGAAGCTCCTGGTTCGGGTCGATGCGCTGGCGCCGCTTGGCCGCCAGCGTCTGCGCCACTGACACGCTCTCGACAAACCCGATGATCGAAATCAGGAGCGCGGGCAGCGCCAACGCCTGCACCAGCCCCAGGTCGAGCACAGGCAGGCCCAGGGGAGGCAGTCCGCCGGGCACCGCGCCCACCGTGGCCACGCCCGCCGCGCCCAGATCCAGCGCCCAGACCGCCACGGTCGTCGCCGCCACCGCCAGCACCGGGCCCGTGCGCGCCAGCGCCGTGGCCGTGGCCGGTCCGATCCCGGTCCTCAGGAGCGCCGGGGCCAGCCCCCGCCGCGCCCAGAGCAGGAACGCCAGCGTCGGCAGGCCAAGCGCCAGCGTCGGCAGGTTGACCGCCCCCCGCCCCTCCCACAGGGCGTGCAGGATCTCGGGCAGCGTATGGCCCCCGCCCAACACGCCGATGAGGTGCCGCGCCTGGCTGGCCGCGATCAGGATGCCGCTCGCCGTGATGAACCCCGCGATCACCGGGTGGCTGAGGAAATCCGCCACCCAGCCCATGCGCAGCACGCCCATGGCCAGCAGCATCCCCCCCGACATCAGCGCCATCAGACCCGCCGCCGCCACCGCCTCGGCCACCGTGGTCAGGCCCAGCGGCGCCAGCGCCGAGGCGGTCATCAGCGACGCCACCGCCACCGGCCCCACCGCCAGCGTCCGGCTGGTGCCGAAGACGGCATAGGCCACCAAGGGCAGGATCGAGGCGTAGAGCCCCACCTCCGGCGGCAGCCCCGCGAGCAGCGCATAGGCCAGCGACTGCGGGATCAGCATGATCGTCACGATCACCGCGGCCAGGCCGTCGCCGGCGAGGTCCGCGCGGGAATAGCGGCGGCCCCAGTCCAATACCGGCAGCGCCGCGCCGAGGCGCGCCGCCACCGACACTCTGTCGGTCATGTCAGGTCTCCAGACGGTCCTTGACCGCGTGCCACAGCGCGGTGCTGCGCGCGCCAGAGCGGCAATAGGCCAGCACCGGCTTGGGCAGGTCGGGCCAGGCGTCGGCCAGGGCGTCGACGGTGTCCTCCGGCGGCGGCGCACCGGTGAAGGGCAGGCAGAGCGCGGTGAGCCGCGCCCCTTCGGCCGCCGCCGCGATCGCCGCGAACAACTCTTGCTCGGGCGCCTCGCCGTCGGGCCGGTTGCAGATCACCGTGCGGTAGCCCAGGGCGTGGATCACCGCCATGTCCTTGGCGGCGATCTGCCCCGCGACGCCGTAGTCGGGATCGAGTCGGGTAACCTCCATACCGGTCCCTCCTTTGGGGGTCACAGGGTGTTGAGCGGCACCTTGAAGAACTGCCGCCCATCCTTGTCCGCGGGCGGGAGCTGTCCGCCCCGCATGTTCACCTGCAACGATGGGATGATCAACCGCGGCATATCGAGCTGCGCGTCGCGCTCGGTGCGGAAGCGGATGAAGTCCTCGCGCGTCTTGCCCTCGCCCACATGGATGTTCTGCGCCTTCTGCTCGGCCACGGTGGTCAGATACTGCACCTCGCGGGCGCCGCCGGCGCCATAGTCGTGGCACATGTAGAGGCGGGTGTCGTCGGGCAGCGCCAGCACCTTCTGGATCGAGTCGTAGAGGTCGCCCGCGTCGCCGCCGGGGAAGTCGGCGCGCGCCGAGCCTGCGTCGGGCATGAACAGCGTGTCGCCGACGAAGGCGGCGTCGCCCACCACGTAGGTCAGGCAGGCAGGCGTGTGGCCGGGGGTGTGGATCACCCGCACCTCCATCCCGCCGATGGTAAAGGTATCGCCGTCCTCGAACAGGGCGTCGAACTGGCTGCCGTCGCGTTGGAACTCGGTCCCTTCGTTAAAGACCTTGCCGAAGGTGTCCTGCACCACGACGATCTGCCGACCGATGCCCAGCTTGCCGCCCAACCGCTCCTGGATATAGGGCGCGGCCGACAGGTGGTCGGCGTGCACATGGGTCTCGATCAGCCATTCCAGCTTGAGCCCCTGCGCCTCGATATGGGCGATGATGGCGTCGGCGTGGTCATAGCTCAGCCGCCCGGCGGCATAGTCGATGTCCATCACGCTGTCGACCACGGCGCAGGCGTCGCTGGCGGGGTCCTTGACCACATAGGAAAAGGTGTTGCTGTCCTCGTCAAAGAACATGGTGACGTCGGGAGAAACGGTGCTCATGTGAGACTCCTGTTTGGTTCGGCGGCCGGCGCGCGGCGCGCGGCCACCAGCATCAGGGCGCGGGCGATCAGCATCCCGCCGATCAGCGCCAGGGTGAAGAGCAGGACGGCGGGCTCCAGCGTGCCCAGCGCCGGCAGGGCGCCGCCCGGGCAGAACCCGGCGATGCCCCAGCCGACCCCGAACAGGGCCGAGCCGCCGACCAGCGGCAGGTCGATCCGCCGCGACTGCGGCAGGTCGAAGGTGGGCGCCCAGACCGGACGCGTGCGGCGCCAGACCAGGCGGTAGCCGATGGCGGTCACGATCAGCGCGCCGCCCATGACGAAGGCGAGGCTGGGATCCCAGGCCCCCGCGACGTCGAAGAAGTTGACCACCTTGGCGGGGTTGGCCATGCCGGAGATCGCGATCCCCAGGCCGAACACCGCCCCGGTGAGGAAGGTCGCCAGATGCTTCATCTCAGGCCCCCAGCACGTGCCGGACGACGAACACCGTCGCGGCCGTCGACGCCATGAAGACGGGCACCGCCACCAGGGATCTGGGCGACAGGCGGGCCAACCCGCAGACGCCATGGCCCGAGGTGCAGCCCGACCCGTAGGTCACGCCGATGCCCACCAAGAGACCGCCCAGCACCAAGGCCAGCGGCCCCACGGGCACGGTCAACTCCATCGGCGTGCCGAAGAGCAGCCGGTAGACGAGCGGCCCGGTGACCATCCCGGCCAACAGCAGCGCCCGCCAGGCGAAGTCGCCGCGCGATGCGGGCCGCAACAGCCCGGCGACGAGCCCCGTGGCACCGAAGATGCGCCCGCGGAGCGCCATCAGCATCACCGCGGCCAGGCCGATGAGCGCCCCGCCCAGCGTCGACGCGACGGGAGTGAACGCGGTTTCCACGACTCAGCGCTCGCAGGTGTTGATGCCGAAGAGTTGCGACAGGGGGCAGTAACGGATCGCGGCGGTCAGCACGAGGATCGCCCCGGCGATCAGCGCGATCCAGCCCCACACGCCCGCCAGCGGCAGCACGCCGAACAGGGGCAGGGCGATGAGGATTACGCCGACGAGGAGGCGAATCACGCGCTCGGTGGTTCCGACATTGGGGGTCATGGCAGTCTCCTGAATGATCTGTTGAACCTGACATGCCATGTCGTGGGGCGTCTTGTCGGTGATCAAGTCACCGTAGGCCGGGGCGATCCGCCGCTCATCGCGCGCCTTCGTCGGCCAGCCCCTCCAGCCCGGCGCGGTCGGCGATGGCGACGCTGCCGCGGGCCAGGATCACCCAACCGCGGCGCTGGAACTCCTGCAACGTGCGGCTGACGACCTCGCGGGCGGTGCCGAGTTCTACGGCCAGGTCGTGATGGGTCGCCCGCAGGTGCCCTTGTGCGTCCGCCAGGGCCAAAAGCCGTTGGGCCAAACGGATGTCCACCCGTTTGAACGCCACCTCCTCGATCACCAGGAACAGGTCCGTGATGCGCTGGGAGTAGGTCTGGAACACGAAGGTGCGGAATGCCGGGCTCTCGGCCAAAAGACGGTCGAAGGCGTCGCGCGGCAGGGCGATCGCCTCCACATCCGTCTCCGCGGTGCCCTCGGCCAGATAATCCTCGTGCGCCAGGAGGCAGGCCGTCGTCAGCACGCAGCTCTCGCCCCCATGGACGCGATAGAGCACGATCTCGCGCCCCGACTCGCTCACCTGTTGCACCCGCACGGTGCCCGAAATCAGGAGGAGCAGGGACTGCGGCGCCTCGGCCGGGCCAAACAGCGTCTCGCCGGCGCGGAAGCGGACGCGCCGGGCACGCCGGTCCAAGAGCGCCGCCATCTCGGGGGCGAGCTGGGCCAGGCCGGGAAAGTGGCTGCGCCAGGCGGGCGGGTCGGCCATCGGTGTCTCCTGCGCTCACGGACCGGGCGCCAACCTGACCCAGCGCCCCGACGGGGGCAAGCCCGGCTCTTGCGCTTTGCACGCCGGGAGGCAATCGTCGCGGCCATGTGCCGCTGCCCCGCCCCAGATGCCTGAGACCGACCCCACCGACGCCCTGCTCGACGCGCTGTTGTCGGCGGTGCAGGATGCGATCCTGGTCGCCGATGCCCAGGGCCGGGTGGTCCGCGCCAACTCCGCGGCGCGGACGCTCTTCGGTCTGGGGCCGGACGCGGCCCCGTCCCTGGCCGACCTCTTGCCCGCCGCCGCCGCCTGGGGGGACGCCCCGCCCGCGGGCGCCCACGCCCTCGACGGCCGCCGCATCGACGGCCGCACCGTGCCGGTCGAGAGCGCGGTGATCCGCACCGCCGGTCCCGCGCCGCTGACCGTGGTGACGCTCCACGACCTCACCCGGCGCAAGCAGGTGGACGCGGCGCTGGCCCGGTCCCAGAGGCTCGACGCGATCGGCCGGATGACCGGGGGGATCGCCCATGATTTCAACAACCTGCTGACGATCATCATCGGCAATCTGGAACTCGCCCAGATGCAGGAGCCCGACACCAAGACGGCGCCGATGCTGACCGACGCCCTGGCCGCGGCCGAGGCGGGCGCTGACCTGACCCGGCGGCTGCTGATCTTCGCGCGCAAGGGCGAGGTGGCGCCGCAGGTCAGCGACCTCAACGCCGTCTGCCGCGACTCGCTGGTCCTCCTGCGCCGCATCCTCGGAGCCGACATCGAGGTGCAGACCTATCTCGCCCCCGATCTCGATCCCGTCACCCTGGACCCCACCCAGTTGCAGAGCGCCATCGTCAACCTCGCGCTGAACGCGCGCGACGCGATGCCCGAGGGCGGCCGCCTGGTGGTCGAGACCGCCAATGTCGAGATCGACGACAGCTATCTTGCCCAGGAGGTGGATGTCAGCCAGGGCCGCTATGCCCGGCTGATCGTCTCGGACACAGGCATCGGCATGAGCGCCGAGGCGCAGCGCCACGCCTTCGAACCGTTCTTCACCACCAAGGCCAAGGGCTCGGGCCTGGGGCTCAGCATGGTCTACGGCTTCGTGCGGCAATGCGGCGGGCACGTGACGCTCTACAGCGAGCCGGGACAGGGGACGAGCTTCGGTCTCTACTTCCCGGCGGTCGAGGGGCGCGCCGCCGACGCGGCCGAGGCGCCGTCGGGCGCCCTGCCCCGCGGCACCGGACAGTTGGTCGCGGTGATCGAGGACGACGCCCAGGTGCGCCGCCTGACGGTCGAGCGGCTGCGCGCGCTGGGCTACCGGACCGTCGAGGCGCCGGACGCCGCATCTGCGCTGACGCTTCTGTCCCGCACCCCGGGGATCGACGCGATGCTGAGCGACCTGGTCATGCCGGGCGAGATGAACGGGCTGGACCTGGCGCGGCAGGTGGCCCGCGACTGGCCCCGCATCGCGGTCCTGCTGACCTCGGGCTATTCCAACGAAATGATGATGCAGGACGGCGCCCGCACCTTTCCCTTGGTGCGCAAGCCCTATCGCCAGGCCGAGCTGGCCGACGCCATCCACCGCGCGCTGCGCCGCCGCTAGGCGGTCCGCGGCGCGGTTACACTCCGTTACACGGGCGCCGACACGACTGTGACGCGATCCCCCTAAAGTTGCAGGCGGATCGACCCAACCACAGGCGGACCCCTGCCATGTATGTCACGCTTCCCGATGCGCCGGCGGTCAGCACCCACGCCGCGCCCCTGCCTGGACGGCTGGTCCAGACCACGACCTCCAGCCGCCGCGCCGAGACCGCCCTGTTCCGCGCCGGAGACGCGGCAACGGCGCTCTACGGCATCGCCGCAGGCGTCGTGCGCCTGAGCCGCGTGATGGAGAATGGACGGCGGCAGATCATCGCCTTCGGCTATCCCGGAGACGTCGTCGGGTTCCCGGTCGCCGGACGGCACACCTGCGACGGCGACACGCTCACGCCCGTGCGGCTCGTCGCCTACCCGGCGCGGATCCTCGACTGTCCCAGCCTCGACCCAGACCTCCACGCCTATCTCCTGGACGCCGCCCTGCGCGAGATCGGCGGGATGCAGGACCATTTCCTGATGCTGGGGCGCAAGTCCGCGACCGAGCGGGTGGCGTCGTTCCTGTCGGTGCTGGCCCGCAGGGCCGGGCGCCAGGTCGACGGACGGCTGACCCTCAGCCTGCCCATGTCGCGCACCGACATTGCCGATTTCCTCGGACTGACGACCGAGACGGTCAGCCGTGTTCTGACCCACCTGCGCCAGTGCCGGGTGATCGGGCTCGAAACCGTGCACACCGTGACCGTCGATTCGCCCGACGCGCTGGACTGCATCGCCGAGGGGCGCTGAGCCCAGACGCGGGCTCTGCCCCGCCGCGCGCCCACCCGGGTCCGCTTGCAAGGCGTGCGCGCCTGTGCGTCACTGCCGTCATATCCCGCACGGCAGAGGAGACGCAGACCATGGCAGACGCAGAGATCGGCTTGATCGGCCTCGGCACCATGGGCGCGGCGCTGGCGCTGAACATTGCCGACAAGGGGTTCGCCGTCGCAGTCTGGAACCGGACGGTCGAGAAGGTCGGGGCGTTCCATCGAACCGCCGGACCGCTCGCCGACCGCATCGTGCCCTGCGAGACGCCCGAGGCGCTGGTCGCGGCGCTGAAGCCGCCCCGCGCCGTCCTGCTGATGGTCCCCGCAGGCGAGGCGGTGGACAAACAGATCGCGGCGCTGCGCCCGCTCCTGTCGCCGGGCGACGTGATCGTCGACGGCGGCAACGCCAACTTCCACGACACCGCGCGGCGGGTGGCCGAGGCCGAACCCGTGGCGTTCTTCGGCGTCGGGGTGTCGGGCGGCGAAGACGGCGCGCGCAACGGCCCCTCGATCATGGGCGGCGGGCCGCGTCAGGCGTGGGACCGGGTGGCGCCGATCCTCACGGCCGTCGCCGCGGACTACGACGGCACGCCCTGTGCCGCCTGGCTGGGCGAGGGCGGCGCAGGCCATTTCGTGAAAACGGTCCACAACGGCATCGAATACGCCGAGATGCAGGCCATCGCCGAGGTCTACGGGATCCTCCGCGACGGCGCCGGACGTTCGGCGGCCGAGATCGGCGCGATCTTCTCCCGCTGGGACGACGGGCCGCTCGACAGCTACCTGACCGAGATCACGGCCATGGTGGCGGCCGCAGTGGACCCCGAGACGGACAGCCCGATGCTCGACGTCATCCTCGACCGCGCGGGGCAGAAGGGCACGGGCCGCTGGACCGCCATCGAGGCCCAGCACCTGGCCGCCCCCGTGCCCGGGATCGAGGCGGCCGTGGCGGCGCGCAACCTCTCGGCGCGGCACGACGCGCGGCAGCGGGCCCAAGAGACCTTCGGCGCCGCGCCGCGGAGGGGCGAGATCGGCGTCGAAACGCTGGAGGGCGCGATGATCGCGGGCAAGGTGCTGACCTACGCCCAAGGCTTCGCGATGATCGCGGCGGCGTCCGAGGCGTTCGGCTGGGAGCTGCCGCTGCCCACGGTGGCGCGGATCTGGCGGGCGGGCTGCATCATCCGCTCGGCGATGCTGGACGACATGGCGACGGCGCTGGAGGACGGCGCGGACAACCTGCTCTTCGCCCCGCACTTCTCGGCGCTTTTGCAACGGCACCACGACGCGCTGCGCGAGACCGTCGCGGTCGCGGTGCGCCACGGCTGGCCGGTGCCCGCCCTGGCCGCCAACCTGAGCTATTTCGACATGCTGCGCACCGGGCGCGGGACGGCGAACATGATCCAGGCGCAACGCGATTACTTCGGCGCCCACGGCTTCGACCGGATCGACGGGCGCGACATCCGCCACGGACCTTGGAGCGCAGCATGACCTACAAGCCCGACGGCTATACCGACCTTGCGCCCTATCTCATCGTGGCCGATCCCGACGCCTGCCTCGACTTCGCCGTCGCCGCCTTCGGTGCCGAGCGCCTGCGGCGGATCACCCGCCCCGACGGCACGGTGATGCACGCCGAGGCGCGGATCGGCGACACCGTCCTGATGGTCGGCGGCAGCGACGGGCGGTCCGCGGCGCATCTGCACCTCTACCTCGCCGATCCCGACGCCGCGTTCGACGGCGCGCTGGCGGCCGGCGGCACCGCGGTTCAGGCGGTGGCGGATCAGGACGACGGCGACCGGCGCGGCGGCGTGCGTGCCCCCTGCGGGACCACGTGGTGGCTGGCGTGCCAGCGCACCCCGTAGGCGCGGCGGATCAGGCCGCCGCGGCCACCGCCCTGCGGGTCATCACCCCAATGAGGTGGGCGCGGTAGGCGGCGTCGCCGTGGATGTCCGAGATCAGGCCCTCGGCGGGGTGCGACAGTCCCTCCAGAGCGGCAGGATCGAACCGCGCGGCCAGCGCCGCCTCCGCCGCCTCCCAGCGGAACCCGCCCTCCTCGGCCGCGCCAGTGACGCCGACGCCCACCGCGCCGTCCGCCATCTCGGCCACGAACACGCCCACGAGGGCAAAGCGCGAGGCGGGCTGCTCGAACTTTTGATAGGCCGACCGGCGCGGCACGGGAAAGCGGACCTCGGTGACGATCTCGCCCTCGTCGAGCGCCGTTGTGAACATGCCTTGGAAGAAGTCTCCGGCGGCGATCTCCCGCCGGTGGGTCACGACGGTGGCGCCGGTGGCCAGGATGGCGGCGGGATAGCACGCCGCGGGGTCGTTGTTGGCCACCGATCCGCCCAGCGTGCCGCGGTTGCGCACCGCCGGGTCGCCGATCCGCTGGGCGAGCCCGGCAAGGCCCGAAAACCGCTCGGCCGCGTCGCGCGCGATGGCACCGTGGGTCGTGGCTCCGCCGATGCAGAGCCGCCCGTCGTCGTCCTCGCAGATGCCGCGGATCTCGGCCAGACCCGCCAGGCTCACCAGCTTGGACGGCATGGCGAGCCGCGCCCTGAGCGTCGGGATCAACGTCTGCCCCCCGCCCAGCGCCATCGCCTCCGGATCTTCCAGCGCCGCCGCCGCCTCGGCCAGGGAGGCCGGTGTCACGAAGTCGAAGTCATACATGCCGTGTCCCCCCTACTCGGCCGCCAGCGCGCGGTCGGGATCCTGGCCCGAGGCCTGGAGCACCGCGCGGACGATGTTGTGATACCCGGTGCAGCGGCAGATATTGCCCTGGAGATAGGCACGGATCCGCGGCACATCCGGAGCCGGATCCTCTTGCAGCAGCGCGGCCGTCGCCATCACCATGCCGGGGGTGCAGAACCCGCATTGCAGCCCGTGCTGGTCGCGGAACGCCGCCTGCACCGGCGACAGTGTGCCGTCCTTGCCGGCCATGCCCTCGATGGTCGTGACCTCGCGCCCGGCGGCCTCGGCGGCGAACATGGCGCAGGACTTCACCAGCGCGCCGTCCACATGGACCAGGCACGCACCGCATTGCGAGGTGTCGCAGCCCAGATGCGTGCCGGTCAGGCCCAGCCCCTCGCGCAGGAACTCGACGAGCAGGGTGCGGTCTTCGGCCTCGGCCGCGACCTCCTTGCCGTTCACGGTCATCGCAATCTCGCCCATGTCGCCCCCCTCGATCCGGTCTGCGGTCGACACCGACAGACCACATCGCCGGGGCGGTGTCACCCCCGGCGGAGACCCCGCCGGGGGCGCGGGCGCGGCCCTCAGTCGACCGTCAGATAGCCCGGGCCGAGCAGCATCCAGTTGCTGTTCGTCGGCGTCCAGTCCAGCCGGTCATTGACCACCCAGTTGTTGACGTTGCGCCACAGGATCAGAGCCGGCTGCTCGGTCTCCCAGATGTCCACCATCTCGCGGAACAGCGCGCGCTTGGCCTCGGTGTCGGTCTCGGCGAGGTAACGCTCGCCCAGCTCGACGAACTCCGCCGGCGGCGCCCAGCTTTTGTCCTTCTCCCGCGTGGCGCGGGCCGAGTCGGGGCCCCAAAACCCCCAGATCGCCCGCGTGGGCGTGCCGTCGAACGTCGTGGTCATCGACATGTTCAACAGCCCGAAGGGATGCTGGAGCGCCAACGCCCAACTGTCGAGCACGTTCAGCCGCGCATTGATGCCGATGGCGTTCCACTGCTCCACCAGGAACTCGGTGGCGAGGTCGAAGTTGGCATAGGCGCCGCGGGTGACGTTCACGACGATCTCTTCGCCGTCGTAGTCCGACGCCTCCAGATACGCCTTGGCCGCCGCCGGGTCGTAACCGATCTTGGGCGCGATATCGGGGTCGTAGTAGTCGGGAAAGTCGGGAAAGTTGAACGGGGCCGGGGCAAATGTGTCGTCGCCCCACAGCGCCGAGACCAGCGCGTCCCGGTCGATGGCCGCCGTCATCGCATAGCGCAGGTTGCGGTCGGCCACCGGATTGTCACCGAACTCGGGCAGGTCCAGCGTGTTGTAGGCCAACATCACGTAGTTGCCGACGGGCCGGGCGATGTAGGTGAGGGTGTCGTAGCTCTCGACCGTCTCGACCTCGTCCACCGGCACACCGGCCATCATCATGAACTCTTCGGCCACCATCCCGGCCAGGCGGGCCGAGAACTCGGGCACCGCGCGGTATTCCACCGACGCCAGCGGCGGGGTGCCGCCCCAGTAGTCGTCGAAGGCTTCGAGCTTGATGAACCCGGTCGCGTCGTAGCCGGTGACCCGGTAGGGGCCGGTGCCCACGGGCTCCTGACCGAACGCCTCGGGACCGACCTCCAGGTAGTGGTCCTTGGGCACCACATAGCCCAGCGGCGTGATGAAGCGGTAGGGCAGGTTCGGGTCGTTCACGTCGGTCACGATCTCGACCGTGGTGGCGTCCAGCGCCTCGACCGAGACGAAGGACGAGGTATAGCGCTTGCCCGCCGGCACCAGCGCGTCGTCGCCCCAGATGCGCTCGGCCCCGAGGGAGAAGGCGACGTCCTCGGCGGTCATCGGATCGCCGTTGTGGAACGTCACCCCCTCGCGGATGGTGAACCGCCAGGTGGTGTCGTCCACCTGCTCCCACGCGGTGGCCAGGCCCGGGCGCAACTCGCCCCCCTCGGGGTCCTCGTCGAAGTTCCGCGCGACAACCTGGTCAAAGATGTTGGGCATGATCCGGGCGGCGTTGGTCGAGTTGCCGATGATCGGCTCCATGGTGCGGAAAATGCCGCCCACCGCCACGACGATGTCGGGTCGGGTCTCGGCCGCGGCGCTCAGCGGCGCGGCGGCCAGGGCGGCGGCGAGGCCCATCCATCTCAGGGTGCGCATAGGTCGGTGTCCTCCGTCGGGGTCTGTATGTGGTCGATCATGGCGGCGAAATCGCTCCGCGCATAGGCCGCAAGCATCGCGTCGGCCAATGGCGCGGGCAGCAGCGAGCGGATCTTGGCGTCGACATCGGCGCGGCGGCGGTCCTCGGACTGCGCCTCCTGCGGCGCGGTCAGGCGGCGGACATGGCGCCCGCCCTCGGTGTCCGTGACCGTCAGCACGGCGGGAAACACGCCCTCGGCCCGGTGCTGTGCCTCCAGCGCGTCGTCGCCGACCAGCGCAATGCGCTCCATGAAGGCATGGACCTCGGGATCGGCCAATGCCGCGCCTTCGAAATCGGCCAGCACCGACCGGCCGCGCAGCATGGCGCTGGCCACGGCATAGGGCAGCGAAAACCGCGCGGCGACGTGACTGGGGATCGTCCGGGCCGACAGCGACTGCGCGCTCGACGCCTTCACCCGGACCTCCACCGCGGCGATGCGGGCGGGCGGGATCTCGGCCCGCAGGTCCAGCGCCAGGCGGATGGCGCATTGGCAGCCAAAGTTGGCCGGATAGAGCTTGAGCGCGTATTGGGCGAGCACCGCGTCGTCGGGCGGGGTCTCCAGATGTGCGGCGTCCTCGGTCCCTTGGCCGTAAGTGGGCAGCCAGCCGCGCGGCCCGTCGAGCACCGTCAGGGGCCCCGTGGCGCCGGTCTGGGCGAGGCGCACGGCGTCGACGGCATGACGGGCGGAAAAGCCCACGGAGAGATCCTTGTCGGCGGTGAAGGCCCCGGCCTCGGGCGACATGGCGGCCAGGAGGCCCGCGGGGAGGGTGCTGGCGGCCAGCGCCGCGGCGGCGGCGGCCCGGTCGGCGCCGGCCCCGACGGTCAGCGCGCCGCCGAGGGCGGCGGCGATGGGGGCGACCAGCGCCGTGGTGCGGAACCCCATATGCCCAGCCCGGTGGCCACGGCCGAGCGCCCTGGCCAGCGCGACGTTGGCGACGAGCGCGGTGCGCAGCCCGGCGAGGAGCACCTCGGCATCCGCCCCCGCCTCCGCGGCCAGCGCCGCCAGCGCGGGCACGATCACCACGGCGGCGTGGCCGTTGTTGCGCCCGTCGATCAGCACCTCCTGGAAGTCCAGCGCCTCGGCGGCCGCGCCGTTCAGGAACGCCGCCGCGGGGGCGTCGGTCGGGCCGCGCCCGCCCCACACGGCACAGGCGCCCGGCGCCCCGCCCATGGCCGCGTCGACCGCGGCGCCGCCGATGCGGCGGGCACGGGCGTAGTGGGCCACCGCGTAGGTATCGAGCGCCAGGAGCATCGCCTGCGCCCGCGCGTCGGCGTCCATCGGCGTGGCGTGGTGGCGCGCATGGCGGCGCGCGAAGCCCACGAGCGCGGGCAGCGATGTCGGATCGGTCAGCGGAACGTCCCCCTCTCCCCCCAGCCTAGAGCGTCACGTCCCCGAAACGAACCCCCTCCGGCGCGGCGCCTCCTGCGGCTGCCACCATCGCGGCGCGCACAGCCCCTCTGTCCCGCCCGACCGCAGGCCGGGCAGCGCCGTCCCGCCCCCCCGGGGCGGCGCTTTTGGCGAGGACGGCTCAGCCGCCGCGGCGTGGATGCTTTTGGGAGAGTCGGACGCCGCTCAACCCTGCCCCGGCGGAACGGCGCTGCCCTTCGCGCTCAGGACACGCGGTCGATCTGGGGCGTCTCCTCGCGCCGGATCCAATTACCGCGCCCCGCCCAGCCCCTACGCCCCGCCCGGCGGCACCGCCGGGCGGCGCCGTCCCGCCCCCCGGGGCGGCGCTTTGGCGAGGACAGTGCAGCAGCCGCGGCGTGGATGCTTCGGGGAGCGTCTCAAGCCGCTCGACCCTGCCCCGGCGGAACGGCGCTGCCCTTCGCGCTCAGGACACATGGTCGATCTGGGGCGTCTCCTCGCGCCGACACCCCACGCGTTTCGCCGCCCCTCTGTCACGCCCCCCCCGGGCGGCGCTTCTGGCGCAGGTGGTTCAGCCGCCGCGATGTCGATGCTCTTTGGAGCCGTCGCACACCGCTCCACCCGCCCCGGCGGAACGGCGCTGCCCTCATCTCTCGACTTTGCCCGTTCGCGCGCCCCTCCGCCCCCTTACGCCTCGATCTTCAGCGCGGCGTCGATGAGGCGGCGGGTGTAGGCGTGGCGAGGGGCGGCGAAGAGGCGGTCGCGCGGCGCCGCCTCCACCACCGCGCCGTCCTTCATCACCACGATGCGGTCGGCGATCTGGCGCACCACCGCCAGGTCGTGGGTGATGAAGACGATGGCCAGCCCGCGCCGCGCCTGCACCTCGGCGATGAGGTCCAGGATCCGGGCCTGCACGCTGACGTCGAGGGCCGACACCGCCTCGTCGCAGATCAGCACCTTGGGCTCGGTGACGATGGCGCGGGCGATGCCGACCCGCTGCGCCTGCCCGCCAGAGAGCTCGTGGGGAAACCGCCCTGCCAGATCCGGCGCCAGCCCCACGGCGTCCAGCGCCTCGGCCGCGGCATCGGCGCGGCGCCGGGCGGACCAGTCGCGCAGATGGGTGCGCAGCGGCTCGTCCACCAGATCGCGCACCCGCATCCGCGGGTTCAGCGAGGCGAAGGGATCCTGGAACACCATCTGCATCCCCCGCCGCACGGCGGCGAAATCGCGGGTGGACAGATCCTGCACCGCGCGGCCGTCGAACCGGACCTCCCCCGCCGTCACCGGCGCCAGCCGCAGAAGCGCTCGGGCCACCGAGGACTTGCCAGACCCGCTCTCGCCCACGAGGCCCAAGGTCTCGCCCCGCGCCACCGCGAAATCGACGCCGCGGACCGCGCACACCGGCGCGCGACGGGCCAGGACGCCGCCGCCCGGATAGGCCACGTGCAGGCCCCGGACCTCCAGGATCGCCGCCGCAGCCGTCTGCGCGCGCGCCGCCGCGGCCGGCGCTGCCAGGCTGGGCGTGGCGGCGATGAGCGCGCGGGTGTAGGCGTGGCCGGGGCCGGCGATGACGGCGCGCGCCGCACCCTCCTCCACCACCCGCCCGGCCTGCATCACCAGGATGCGGTCGCCGATCCGCGCGGCCGCCGCGATGTCGTGGGTGATAAAGATCGCCGCCACCTCTCCCCCGTCGCAGAGCGCGCGGACCAAATCGAGGATCCCGAGTTGGGCGGTGGCGTCGAGCGCGGTCGTCGGCTCGTCGGCGATCAACAGCCGCGGTTCGGCCATCAGCGCCATGGCGATCACCGCGCGTTGCCGCTGCCCGCCGGACAGCTCGTGCGGATAGGCGTCGAGACGCCGCTGGGGCTCGGCCAGACGCACACGGGTCAGCATCTCCAGCGCCCGCGCCCGCGCCGCCCTCCGCGACAGGCCGAGATGCACCCGCGCGACCTCGGCCAGTTGCGGGCCGATGCGGAAATAGGGATTGAGCGCCGTCATCGGATCCTGAAAGACATAGGCCACCCGCGCGCCCCGGAGCGCCGAGAGACGCCGCCGGTCGCCCGCCGGGATCGCCGCCCCGTCCACCGTCACGGTGCCCGACACCGCCCCGGGGCTGAGCCCGGTCAGCGCCTTGACGAGCTGGCTCTTGCCCGACCCGCTCTCGCCGACGATGGCGGTCACCCGCCCCGTCTGGGCCGCCATGCTCACCCCCCGCACCACCGGCGTGGCGCCGAAGCGGATCGTCAGATCGGTGCAGGCGATCGCGGGGGCATTGCTGGACAACGGGCGCTCCTTCGGGACAACTGCGGCAGCGAGGGCAACTATCGGGACAAATCGCGGGTGTCGGCAACGTATTTCCTGGTGCGGCTCCTGCGGGTGCTGGTCACCGTCTGGGCCGCGGCGACGCTGGTGTTCGTGGCGCTGCGGATGTCGGGCGACCCCCTGGCGGCGCTTCTGCCGGCCGACCTGCCGCAAGAGATCATCGACACCTACCGCGTGCGCCTGGGCCTCGACCGGTCGCTCTGGGGGCAATACCTGTCCTACATGGGCGCGCTCGTGCAGGGCGATTTCGGCTATTCCTTCCGCACCAACGGCCCGGCGCTGGATTTGGTGATGGAACGGCTGGGCGCCACGCTGATCCTCACCGCGAGCGCATTGGGCGTCGCGATCCTGGTCGGCGTGCCCGCGGGCCTGCTCGCCGCCGTTCATCGCAACCGGCTGCCCGACCGGGCGGTGATGAGCCTCGCCGTCTTCGGCTTTGCCATGCCGAACTTCTTTTTCGGGATCCTGCTGATCCTGCTGTTCACCCTAACGCTACAATGGCTGCCCTCCGGCGGCTTCGCCGGGCCGCTGCACCTGATCATGCCCGCCCTGACCCTCGGCCTGGCCTCCGCCGGCGCCTATGCCCGCCTGACCCGCTCGGCGCTGTTAGAGGTCCTGGCCGCACCGTTCATGGAGACCGTGCGGGCCAAGGGGATGCCGCCCGGGCGGCGCATCTTCGTCCACGGGCTCAGGGCGATCCTGGTGCCTCTCGTCACGCTCCTAGGCTTTTCCATCGGAGCGCTGATCGCGGGGGCCATCGTCACCGAGACGGTGTTCTCCTGGCCCGGGATCGGCCTCCTCCTGGTCATCTCGGTGGCCGAGCGCGACCTGGCCGTGGTGCAGCTCATCGTGATCCTGTCGGCCGCGACCATGGCGACGACCAACGCGCTGGTGGACCTGGCTCTGGGCTGGCTAGACCCGCGGATCGGCAGCGCGCGGCGGTCGGCGGGATGAGGCGGGCGCGGGTCTGGGTGCCGCTGGCGCTGCTCGTCGCGGTGATCGCCTTTGCCGTCTTCGGGCCGCTGTTGACCGTGCACGCCTACGATGCCTCGTCGCTGTTGGAGCGGAACCGGCCGCCGGTCTTTGCCGGCGGCGACTGGGACCACCCCCTGGGCACCGACCGGCTGGGCCGCGACCTGTTGGCCCGGATGGTGGTCGCCACCCGCATCAGCATCGGTCTGGCGCTGATCGGCACCGTCATCGGCATGATCCTGGGCACCGTCCTCGGCCTCCTGGCGGCGCGCGGCGCGGGTGCGGTCGACTGGATCACCCTGGCGCTGATCGACCTCCAGGCGGCGATCCCGTTCATGATCGTGGCGCTGGCGACAGTCGCGATCTTCGGCAGCTCGCTCGCCCTCTTCGTCGCCATCCTCGGCGTCTACGGGTGGGAGAGCTATGCCCGCCTGGTGCGCAACAGCGCCCTGTCGGCGCGCACCCTGCCCTTCGTCGACGCGGCGCGGGCGATGGGCGTGGGCCCGATGACCATCGACCGGCGCCACGTCCTGCCCACCGTGGCCAACGTGATCATCGTGCAGGCCACGCTGAACTTTCCCCAGACCATCCTGCTGGAGAGCGGCCTGAGCTTTCTCGGTCTCGGGATCCAGCCGCCGCTGACCAGCCTGGGGCAACTCCTGGGCGAGGGGCGCGATTCGCTGGGGCGGGCGTGGTGGCTGGCGGTGATGCCGGGGGCCGTGATCTTCGTCACCACCCTGTCGGTCAGCCTGCTGGGCGATGCGCTGCGCGACCGGCTGGACCCCACGCTCGCCCGCGACCCCTGAGCCGCCGCCGCCGGGGGGATCGGGGCAATTGTCCTCAAAATCGCCACAATGCCTGCCTAGTCCCGGGGATCGAAAGGGGCCGGGCCGTCAATCCGCCGAGCCGGGGACGGTCGCCAAGGCCCAGGGGACGAGCAGGAACGGAGCGATGGATATGTTGCGCAAGACGATACGAACCGCCCTGACGATCGCGGCGGCGCTGGCGGCGGGGGCCGGCGCCGCCGCGGCCGAGACCGCGCCGCGCGGATACGACGCCAATCTTAGCCCGCATGCCCACGCCTTTCGCTGGTCGCAAGGGGACGAGCCGGTGCGCACCGGCCGCCGCAGCGAGCGCTACGAGCTGCGCAGCACCGACTGTGGCGGCAGCGACTGCACCAACCCCCGCTATCGCAGCGAGGTGCGGATGCTGGCGGGCCGCGAGCAGACCCGCCTGGGCCAGGACACCTGGTATGGCTGGAGCTTCTTCAACGCCGCGATCCCGTCGTTCCGCGAGAAAAGCGCGCTCAAGCTGGTCTTCGGCCAGTGGCGCGTGGGCTCGGGGCGGGCCGCGTTCCGCCTGGTCCAGACCGGCGTGGGCGAAGGCAATTGGCGGGGCTGCGATCCCGCCGTGTGCTTCCGCGGCGGCGAGCGGTCCTGGGATGTGGCGCTGGAGCTTCAGGACGTCGCCCAGGCCGACCGCTGGGGCCCCCGGCAGAACGACGGCCTGGTGTGCCGCCTGTTCTCCATGCGCGCGGTCCACGGCCGCTGGACCGACCTGGTGGTCAACTCGAACTTCTCCGCCGGGCCGGACGGCTATGTCCGGGTGTGGGTCAACGGGCGCCAGGTCTGCGACTATCGCGGGCCGGTGATCTCGGCCGAGAGCGCGGCGACCGGAGCGGCGCCGAACCACCGCCGCGGCATCTTTGCCAGTTACACCAAGCGGTGGGACAGCGTGCACGGCAGCCGCCCCAAGCCGACGCTGGTGGCCTTCTACGACGCCTTCAAGGTCGGGCGGAGCCGGTCGGCGGTGGACATCCGCGGCGGCAGCGGCGCCGGGTTCTGACCCCGCGCCGGCGCATCCTGCGGCCTCAGATCTCGATCTCGTCGCCCTCGGGCCCGGGATCGAGCGGGTCGAGCGGCACCTTGCGGCGGATGATGATGTCGCCGTTGGGCAGCTTCTCAGGGGGGTGATAAGCGTCGATGTCGTCGATGGTCAGCCCGTGGAGGTTCCACTCCTTCAGCGCCTCGGCCATCTCCTGCATCTTCGGCTCGACCTCGTCCAGGAGCCCGCGAAAGAACAGCTCCGCCCCCCGCTTGAGCAGGTCGGCGCCGTCGGACATGTCGCCTTCGGGCGTCTCCTGAGCGGAGAGGGGCGCAGCGACCAGGAGGGCCGCCAGCAGGGTGGGCGCGATGCGTCTCATTCCCCTAAGATAGGTCCGATGCGGCGGGATTGGGAGTCCCCACCGGCAGGTCCACCGTCACCGGATAGTGATCCGACGCGGTCAGCAACGCCTCCCGCAGCGCCCTATCGCGGTAGCAGCCCGCGTCGTCGAACGGGTGCCAGATGCGCCAGCGCGGGCGCGTCGCCGCCAGTTCGGGCGACACCATCGCATAGTCCAGGAGCGCCGACAGCCATCGCCCCTCGTGGGCCAGATAGAACCGCGCGGTCGACGGCGCCGCGCCCAGCCGCCGCGACAGTGCCGCGCGGGCGTGCGGGTCGTAGAGCTGCGGTTCTCCCGGCCCGCCGATGACGATCTCCACCCCCGAGCGCCCGAACAGCCGCTCGTATTCGTCGAGCCCCGGCCCGTCGTTGAAGTCGCCCATGACGATCAGTGGCTCGCCGCGGGCCAGGTGCCCGGCCACCCGGCGGCGCAACCAGATGCACTGGGCCAACTGCTTGCGCCGGTTGGCGATGGAGACCCGCATGATCGCCTCGGGCGTGGCCGCGCCGTGCGGCGCCTTGGACTTGGCGTGCACCGCGATCAGGCGCAGCGCGCCGCCACCCGCCACCTCGACCGCCAGCTCCAGCGGCGGCTTGGACCAGCGGACCGTGTCCAGCGTGGCGTCGATGTCCAGGTCGATGCGGAACGTGCCGTCAAAACGCGGCGCCTCGTCCGCGGCGCGGTCGGCGGTGGGGCTGCCCACGGGGTCGTGGCGCGCGGCGATCCGGTCGGGGTCGTAGAGGAACGCGATCTCCTGCTGGGTGTCGTTGGCGAACCCGATGACGGCGCTGCGGGCGCGCAGCCCGGCACAGGCGGCGAACCCTTCGAGCGCCCGAACGGTCGAGCGGCGGCCGTTGTGGTCCGGCGCCTCGATCACCGTGATCCCGTCGGCGTCCAACGCCCGGAACACCGCGATCAGCGCCGCGGTCTGGTCGGCGCGGGTGACGTCCCGGCGCGACGACCAGGCGCCGTCGTCGTAGAGATGCCCGGCGTCGTCGAAGAGCGCATTGAACCACTCGACGTTGTAGGTGGCGAACCGCAGACGGCGGCTCACGCCCGTCCCTCGGCGATCTCCTCCCACGCCCGGTTCACGGCGATCAGCCGCTTTTCGGCCATGCGCACCGCCTCTTCGGGCAGGCCTCGGGCGATCATCCGGTCGGGATGGCTGTCGCGCACCGCCTGCCGCCACGCAGCGCGGGCCGCCTCGGGCCCCTGCGCCGGATCGACGCCCAGCACGTCCCAGGGGTCGGGCTCGGCGTCGGGGACGAACCGCGCCCGCAGCGCCCGGAACGCCCGCGCGTCGAGCCCCAGGATGTCGCCCACCGTGGCCAGGAAATCGTCCTCGCCGGGGTGATAGCGCCCATCCGCCATCGCGATGTGAAAGAGCCCCTCCATGAGATCGCCCAGCGCCGGGTCGCCGGGGCCGAACATGGTCGCGATCCGCCGTGCGTAGACCTCGTAGCCCGCCACGTCCTGGCGGGCCAGGTCGAACACCCGCGCCGCGTGGCCCTCGGCCGCTTGGGGGATGTGGAACACCTCGCGAAACGCCGCGACCTCGTCGCGGGTCACCCGGCCGTCGGCCTTGGCCATCTTGGCGCCCAGGCCGATCACCGCGATGGTAAAGCCCACGGACCGCTCCGGCGGGGTGCGCAGGCGGTCGAACACCGCCGCCAGCCCCTCGCCGGAGGTCAGCGCGGAGAGCGCGTCGGCGATGCGGTCCCAGATCGACATGGCGCGGATGCTAGAGCAGGACGCGCCCGGATTGAAGCTCGCCCGCCCGGGGAAATGGGCGGCGCCGTCGCGCGGAGGCGTGCAGAGCGCGCCGGTCCGTGGCGGCGGGACGGCGGCGCGCGGCGTGCCGCCGGGCGGGGGCTCGTGGGCTGGACGCGGCCGCTCGCCGGCCTCCCGGTCTAGCGGGGTTGGCCGCCCGTGTCGGGCAGGCGCTGGGACGCGGTCAGGTGTTTCTGCATCAGATGCAGATCCATCCACCTTCCGAACTTGCGCCCCACCTGGCGCAGCACCGCGACCTCCTCGAACCCCAGCCTGGCGTGAAAGGCGACGCCGGCGGGGTTCTCGCCCGACACCCCGGCAAAGAGGCTGTGGGCGCCGCGGGCGGCGGCGTGGTCCATCAGGTGCCGCATCAGCGCCCGACCCACCCCCGTGCCGCGGGCCGCGTCGTCCACCAGCACCGTGTGCTCCATGGTATGGGCATAACCGATCCCGCCGCGGAACTGGCCGTAATAGGCAAAGCCGGTGATCCGCCCCTCCGCCTCGGCGACGAAGAACCCGTGCCGCGCGGCGATCAGGTCGGCGACCTCGCCGGCCGTCCGCTCGACCCGGTTGAAGGTGATCGCGGTGTCGCGGATCACCGGGTTCCACAGCGCCGCCACGGCGGCGGCGTCGTCCTTGCGGGCGTCGCGGATCACGTCAGAACCCGCGGTCCCTCGGGGGTGGCGATCTCGGCGCGGAACTTGGGCCGATCGCCCGGGGGACCGGCGCGAAGCGCCACATTGGGGATCGCCGCCAGCGCGGGCCAGGCCGCGGCGATGTCGCCGCCGCGCGGGTGGGCCACCTCGAACCGGGTCAGCCGGCACCCGCTTTCCGGCAGCGCGTCGGCCGGGTGCGCCGTCCCGTCCCAGGCGATCAGCGCCGGCGCGGCACCGCCGAAGGGCAGCCGGCCGTCCTCCGGCACCGCCATGGTCCAGCGATAGTCGCCGCGGGAGAAGTCCGTGGGCGTGCCCATGGCAAAGGGCGCGTGCGCCAGCGCCGCACCCAGGTCGTCGGTGCGGGCGATCCAGTTGCCGATCCGCGGCGAACCGACGAAGGCGTCGAGGTCGAACCAGCGCGAACGCCCCGGCGGGTCGGCGTCCGGGTCCACAGCGATCACCTCCAGATAGACCCCTGGCCCCAGCGACAGCAGCCGGTTGTGGGTGCCCATCTGGGGATGCCGCCCGATGGCGGCGGGCAGGGTCACGCCGAGCGCCGCCTCCACATGGGCCACGCCCGCCTCCAGCGTCTCGGCGGCGACCGCCAGGTGATCGAGTTCCAGCATCGCCCCTCACAGCATCCAGTGCAGCCCGGCCCACAGCGCCGCGGCCAGCGTCGGATAGAACGTCGCCGCGAAACCGAACGCGCGCAAGGGGGGCATGGTGCGATAGCCGATCCAGAACGCCGCCCGGGCAACGACGAACCCCACGCCCAGCGTCACCGCCACCCCAGGCCCGTCCCCCACCAGGAGCCACGCCGTGGGCGGCCAGAGGCAGAGCGCGAGGAGCAGCTGCTCCGCCGTGTTGC
Source organism: Rhodobacteraceae bacterium CCMM004 (assembly GCA_004005435.1). Classification (GTDB taxonomy): domain Bacteria; phylum Pseudomonadota; class Alphaproteobacteria; order Rhodobacterales; family Rhodobacteraceae; genus CCMM004. The sequence goes on from RZWH01000001.1 coordinate 542,277, forward strand.
GCAGCACCCGGAGATCGACCTCGGCGGCGCTGCCGGGCGGCGGCGCGGCGCCGTCGATCAGCGCGTCGTCGAAGAACCGCCGCGCCGCAAACCGCGCGATCAGCGCCGCCAGCACCAGCCCCGGCCCGAGGAAGGCAAAGGCGAGCGACGGCGCCAGCAAGAACACCGGGATGTCGACCACGGCGACGCCCAGCCACACCAGCGCCACGGCCCACACGGCACCCGCCGCCATGCCCAGCGCGATGCCGCGGCGCTTCATCGGGCCTCCGGGGCGGGCTCCCACAGTTCCACCGGGTTGCCCTCGGGATCGTGGATCCGGGCGAAGCGGCCGATGCCGGGGGTGTCCCAATCGTCCTTGCGGATCACCTCCACCCCGGCCGCGCGCAGACGGTCGAGCAGCGGGTCGAGCGCATCGACCCGCAGGTTCAGCATCCACTGCCGCCCGGCGCCCCAGTAGTCGGTGTCGGCGGGGAACGGGGCAAAGACCGTTGGGCCCTCGTCCTGCCGCCACTGCCCGATCTCGGCCACGCCCAGGTTGTCGCGATACCACGCCGTCAATGCCTCTGGATCGCGGGCGCGAAAGAACAGCCCGCCGATCCCCGTCACCCTGCCCGCCTTAGCCATCGCCGCGCTCCCCCACACATCTTCGTCGAAGATGTGTATACGATTTTTCGTCGAAAAATCGCCCCCCGCTCAGGCGGCGGCGTCGGGACGGGCGGCGCGGATCAGGGCCAGGATGTCGGCGGCGGCCACGGGGATGTTGGTGCCGGGGCCGAAGATCGCCTTGACCCCCGCCTCCTTGAGAAAGGCGTAATCCTGCTGCGGGATCACCCCGCCGCAGATCACCAGGATCTCCTCGGCCCCTTGCGCCTTGAGCGCTTCGATCAGCTTGGGCGCCAGGGTCTTGTGGCCCGCCGCCTGGGACGAGATGCCGACGACATGCACGTCGTTGTCCACCGCGTCCTGCGCCGCCTCCTCGGGTGTCTGGAACAGCGGGCCGACGTCCACGTCGAAGCCGATGTCGGCAAAGGCCGTGGCGATCACCTTGGCGCCGCGGTCGTGGCCGTCCTGGCCCATCTTGACCACCAGCATCCGCGGGCGCCGCCCCTCCTCTTCGGCAAAGGCCTCGACGTCGCGCTGAATCTGCGCGAACCCCTCGTCGCCCTCGTAGGCGGCGCCGTAGACGCCCGCCAGCGTCTTCACCTCGGCGCGGTGCCGGCCGAAGACCTTTTCCATGGCCATGCTGATCTCTCCCACCGTGGCCCGTGCGCGGGCCGCCTCCACCGCCAGGTCCAACAGGTTGCCATCGCCCCGCGCGCCGTCCTCCAGCGCGGTCAGCGCCGCGGCGCAAGCGTCCTCGTCGCGATCGGCCCGGATCCGCTCCAGCCGCGCGACCTGGCTGGTGCGCACCCCGGCGTTATCGATGAACCGGACGTCGAGGTCGTCTTCCTTCTCCAGGCGGAACTTGTTGACGCCGACAACCACTTCGTCGCCGCGGTCGATGGCGGCCTGCTTCTTGGCCGCCGCCTCCTCGATCCTCAGCTTGGGCATCCCCGACGCCACCGCCTTGGTCATGCCGCCCAACTCATCCACCTCGGCGATGAGCGCGCGGGCCTGCGCGATCAGCTCGGCGGTCAGCGCCTCGACATAGTAGGAGCCGGCCAGCGGATCGACCACGTTGGTCACGCCGGTCTCGTTCTGGAGGATGAGCTGGGTGTTGCGGGCGATCCGCGACGAGAAATCGGTGGGCAGCGCGATGGCCTCGTCGAAGCTGTTGGTATGCAGCGACTGGGTGCCGCCCAGGACCGCGCTCATCGCCTCGTAGGCGGTGCGCACGATGTTGTTGTAGGGGTCCTGCTCGGCCAGGCTGACGCCGCTCGTCTGGCAGTGGGTGCGCAGCATGGACGAGCCCGGCTTCTTGGGATCGAACTCCGCCATGATCTCGTGCCAGAGGAACCGCGCGGCGCGGAGCTTGGCCGCCTCCATGAAGAAATTCATGCCGATGGCGAAGAAGAACGACAGCCGCCCGGCGAACTTGTCCACGTCCATGCCGCGGGCCACCGCGGTCCTGACGTATTCCTTGCCGTCGGCGAGGGTGAAGGCCAGCTCCTGCACCAGGTTCGCCCCGGCCTCCTGCATGTGGTAGCCGGAGATCGAAATGGAGTTGAAGCGCGGCATCTCGCGGCTGGTGTAGTCGATGATGTCGGCCACGATCCGCATCGAGGGCTCGGGCGGATAGATGTAGGTGTTGCGGACCATGAACTCCTTGAGGATGTCGTTCTGGATGGTCCCCGACAGTTGGGCGCGGTCCACGCCCTGCTCCTCTCCCGCGACGATGAAAGACGCCAGCACCGGGATCACCGCGCCGTTCATGGTCATCGAGACGGAAATCTCGCCCAAGGGAATGCCGTCGAAGAGGATCTTCATGTCCTCGACCGAATCGATGGCGACGCCGGCCTTGCCCACGTCGCCCTCGACCCGCGGGTGGTCGCTGTCGTACCCGCGGTGGGTGGCGAGGTCGAAGGCGACCGAGACGCCCTGCTGCCCCGCCGCCAGCGCCCGGCGATAGAAGGCGTTGGACTCTTCGGCGGTGGAGAACCCCGCGTATTGCCGGATCGTCCAGGGACGCCCGGCATACATGGTCGCGCGGGGTCCGCGGGTGAACGGCGCCTGCCCCGGCATCGAGCCCATCTGCGGCAATCCGTCCAGATCCTCGGGGCCGTAGACCGGCTTGAGGTCGATGCCCTCGGCGGTGTGCCAGGTCAGATCGTCCAGCGGGCGGCCCCTGAGCTCTTTCTCGGCCAAAGTCTTCCAGTCGGTCATGGTGCCTCCTTTCCCGCGCAGGCCGCACACGGGGATGTGACCCGGCGGCGCGCTCTCTTCGCATTTCCCGGGGCCTGCCTTATGTATCCGGTGACAGGAGGCCCGATGAGTTCGATTTCCCAAGTCTTGCGCGTGTTGCTGCTGGCGGTCCCGGCGGTGGCGATGCCGCTCGCCGCACAGGAGACGGCGCAAACGGCGGCGGCGACCGGCCCCGACCCCGCGGCCTCAGAACCCGCGACCGAGACGCCGGTTCTGCTGGCGCCGGTGGACCGCTGGCGCGAGGATCCGAAGGTCGTGATGGATGCGGTCGAGGTGGACCTCGCGGCGTTCCAGTGGATCGCCCGGCCCGTGGTGGTGTTCGCCGACACCCCCGCCGACCCGGCGTTCCAACAGCAGATCGACCTGCTCGCCGGGCGGGCCGACGACCTGGCCGTCCGCGACGTGGTGGTGATCACCGATACCGACCCCGCGGCGCTGTCCGACCTGCGGCGCAAGCTCCGGCCCCGCGGGTTCATGCTGGCCATCCTGGGCAAGGACGGGGGCGTCAAGCTGCGCAAACCCTTCCCCTGGGACGTGCGCGAGATCACCCGGACGATCGACAAGATGCCGCTGCGCAAGCAGGAAATCCGCGACCGCCAGAACGCCAACCAGTGAGCGCGATTGCGGCGCCGCGGTCGCGCGCCTATATTCGCTTCAGGAGGATGCCCCATGCCGCAGTCCAAAGACGACGCGCCAAAGCCGCTGCCGCTCACGCCGATCCCCCTCCCCGACTGGGCCCGTCTGGGGCCGCGTCCTCTGGGCTATTGACCCGCGCGGCCCTCAACGCGTCCTGACGGTCGCGGGCCGCCTGCGCCCCGTGGCGGGCGTAGATGTCGATCAGGTCCAACGCCTCGCGGCCGTAGAGCCACGCCGCCATCTTGGACCGCGCCAAATCCTCGTAGATCGCGATGCGCCGCTCGGTCGACAGGGCGGCATATCCCGGCCCGCGCATGTCCTCGACCAGCGCCGCGATGACGCCGAGTTGGGTGTAGAACGCCACGACCGTGTCGATTGAGCTGCGGGGCAGCACGGCGATGTCGGCGACGATGGCGCGGTAGAGGTGGCCGTGCTCCTCGCGCGCGAGGAACGGCACGAAATCGGGCTCGGCCCGCATCCGCGCCACCATCGCCGCCCGCGCCGCCTCCAGCGCCTCCAGCGAGCCGAGATTGCCCAGATAGGCGCCGATCTCGGCATAGAGCGCGCGGTGGGTGTCGCGCAGGCGCTCGGCCCGGCGCGCGGCCTCCTCCCGGCGGTTCTGCCAGCCGTTGACCAGCCAGCCGGCGGCGACGAAGAGACCGGCCAGCACCGCCTGCCAGATCCGCGCGTCGATCCCCCACCAACCGGCCGTGTCGTCCATCGCCGCCTACTCCTCCCTGATGTTCTTCAGGATGCCCTTGAGCTGTTCCAGGCCGTCGTGGCCGAACTGGATCGTCTGGGATTTCTTTCCCGGCTGGCCGCGGCTGCCCGATCCGTAGGTGTCGATCTGGAGGATCAGCTCGCCGTCCTCGGCGCGAAACAGCGTGTAGGAGGCGTCGGCGGGGTCATGCACCTTGGTCCGCTCCATGCCCAGCTGCCGCATCTTCTCGATCTTCGCCATGTCACTCGAACTCCATGATCACATCGTCCACGGCCAGGCTGTCGCCCTCGTCGGCGTTGATCGCGGCGACCGTTCCCTTGCGCTCGGCGCGCAGGATGTTCTCCATCTTCATCGCCTCGACCGTGCAGAGCGCCTGGCCCTCCTGCACCTCGTCGCCCACCGCCACGCTCAGCTTCACCATCAGGCCCGGCATCGGGCAGAGCAGGAGCTTGGACGTGTCTGCCGGCTCCTTGATCGGCAGGTTCGCCGACAACTCGGCCTGCCGCGGCGACAGGACGTGCACCTTGAGATCGGCGCCGCGGGTGCGCAGGCGATAGCCCGCGGGGATGCGCGCGACCTTTAGAACCAGGGGCGCGCCGTCCACGTCCAGCCGCGCCAGGCTCTGCCCCGGCGTCCAGTCCGAGGCGACGCGGCGGGTGGCGCCGTCGTCGAAGGTCACCGTGGCGCCCTCGCGGTCGGCGTCGACCACCACGGCCATGTCGGTGCCCTGGGCGCGGACCACCCAATCGGTGCCCACGCGCCGCTCGTGGTGGTCCATCCGGCCCGAGATGCGGGTGCGGCGGATCTCGGCCACCCGGTGCATCGCCGCGGCCGCCGCCGCAACCCGGGTCAGCGCCCCCTGCGGCAGGGTCACGCCGTCGAAGCCGTCGGGGTATTCCTCGGCGATGAAGGCGGTGGTGATGTCGCCCGACACGAACTTGGGATGGTCCATCACCGCAGACAGGAACGGCAGGTTGTGGCCGATCCCCTCGACCTCGAAACTGTCGAGCGCCACGCGCATCGCCTCGATGGCGGCAGCGCGGTCTGGGCCCCAGGTGCACAGCTTGGCGATCATCGGATCGTAGAACATGGAGATCTCGCCGCCCTCGTAGACGCCGGTGTCGTTGCGCACGGCGGTCTCGGCGGTGGGCGCCTCGGCCCCGCCCGGCTGCGGCAGCCACTTGCCCCCCTCGCTCAGCGGCCCGGCGGCGACCTCCTGCGGCGGTCGATAGCGGGTCAGGCGGCCGATCGAGGGCAGGAACCCGCGATAGGGATCCTCGGCATAGAGGCGGCTCTCCATCGCCCAGCCCGTGAGCGTCACGTCGTCCTGGCTCAGCGCCAGCTTTTCCCCGGCGGCCACGCGGATCATCTGTTCCACGAGGTCCACGCCGGTGATCAGCTCCGTCACCGGATGCTCGACCTGGAGGCGGGTGTTCATTTCGAGGAAATAGAAGTTGCGGTCGCCGTCGACGATGAACTCCACCGTCCCGGCGCTGGCATAGCCCACGGCCTGGGCCAGCGCGACGGCCTGCTCGCCCATGGCGCGGCGCGTCGCCTCGTCGAGGAACGGCGACGGCGCCTCCTCGATGACCTTCTGGTTGCGGCGCTGGATCGAGCATTCCCGCTCGCCCAGGTAGACCGCGTTGCCGTGGGTGTCGGCCAGCACCTGGATCTCGATATGCCGCGGCTGGGTCACGAACTTTTCGATGAAGATGCGGTCGTCGCCAAAGCTCGCCGCCGCCTCGTTCTTGGACGACTGGAATCCCTCGCGCGCCTCGGCCTCGTCCCAGGCGATGCGCATCCCCTTGCCGCCGCCGCCCGCGCTGGCCTTGATCATCACCGGATAGCCGATCTGCCCGGCGATCTGGACCGCCTCGTCGGCGTCGGCGATCAGCCCCATGTGCCCCGGCACGGTCGAGACACCGGCCTCGTCGGCGATCTTCTTGGACGTGATCTTGTCGCCCATGGCCTCGATGGCGCCCTTGGGCGGACCGATGAAGGCGACGCCCGCGGCCTCCAGCGCTTCGGCGAACCTGGGATTCTCGGACAGAAAGCCGTAGCCGGGATGCACCGCCTCCGCGCCCGAGCTGCGGATCGCCTCCATGATCTTGTCGATGACGATGTAGGACTGGTTGGCCGGGGAGGGGCCGATATGGATCGCCTCGTCCGCCATCCGCACATGCAGCGCCTCGGCGTCGGCGTCGGAATAGACGGCGACGGTGGCGATCCCCATGCGGCGGGCGGTCTTGATGACGCGGCAGGCGATCTCGCCGCGGTTGGCGATCAGGATTTTCTTGAACATCCCCGGGTCCTTCGGTTTGGCGGCACGGCGGCGCCGCACGGCAAACGGGCGGGTGCCGCAGATCGCGGCCCCGCCCGTTCGGTTGCAGGTTGCTGGTGGTGGAACGGCCGCGCGTCAGCGCGGGCAGAGTTCGGGCACGACGTCGTCGCAGAAGACGCCCGCGGCGCCGCCCACCGCGGCGCCGGTCGCGGCATTGTTGCCGGTGGCCTGGGCCGCGACGGCACCGATGGCCGCGCCGCTGACCCCGCGCTCGAGGTCGTTGGTGCCGCAGGCCGACAGGACCAGGGCGACGGCGGTGAGAGTGAGGGGCGTATTTTTGAACATGCTCGTTGGCCTCCGATGGCACGGGTTACGGGTGCGCGGCGAGTAACACCGCCCGGAGACCGCATCGCAAGCATCGGATGCGGCGGCGGCGCCGCGCAGGCCGACTTTCGCCCATGCCGCCGCCGACGCAACGAAAGAGGTGACCCGATCGAGGAACGATCGAGCCACCAAGGGGAAGGGTAACGGTATTGACAACTCGAAGACGCGCCCGTGCTGAAGGCGGCACCTTCGACGACGAGATTGGGCGCAAGTCGCGCCAGCGCCAAGCGGCATCGCCGCCCGCCCCGAGGGTGCGCCAAATTCTGCCGACGGCGGCGGCGGGGCAGCGGCATCATGCCGACCCCGCGTCGTCGAACAGGTCGGGAAACCCCGCCGCGGCGGCGGTGCGGTCGACCACCAGCAGCGCGTCATAGCTGGCGGGGTCGAAGGGATCCTCGGCCGGCAGAACCTCGCGGCCGAACAGCCACGACAGACGCCCGGCGTCGAGATTGCCGCGCTCGAACGGCGCGTCGCCGAAGTGATCCCACAGCGCGGCCAGGAACGCCGCGTCGGCGCGCCGGTCGGCCGGTCTGCGGTCGGCGAATCGCTCGCGCCGGATCAACGGCGTCGCGCCCTTGGGGTTGGCGCGGCGGATCGTGAACTGGAAATCGGTGCCGGGGAGACGGCCGGGAAAGCCGCGGTGTTTCAGCATGGCAGACCCCGGGCCGGTCCGCTCAGGCTTGGGTGGCGGACGGGCCTCGCGGCCCGTCCGCGAACAAGATCAGTACTTGTTGAACGTCGGCTCGGCCACGATCGGCGCGGGTTCGACGAACACGACTTCTTCTTCTTCCTGAGCGCAGGCAGCGGCGAACGCCACCACACCCAGAGCCATGACCAGCTTGACGGTCTTCGACATAGACAACTCCTACTGCCGTTGCGAAGGGTGGTCGCGCGGCTCAGCCCGGCTCCTTGCCCCTCGTTCCTCTGTTGAGCTTCTCGCAGATAGCCCGGGGGCACAATAGCGCATGGTGCAGGGCTTTGACACCTCGTCCTTTTCGGGGCTCGGCCCTGTGGCGGCGGTGCATCATCGGCAGGGGATGGCCGCATCAGAACGGCTCCCAGATGCAGGCGGCCGCGTCGGGGCGGTAGATTTCAAAGAACTGCACCGCCTCGGGCGTCATCACGCCGAACTCCACCGGCCGGTCGGCCAGCGAGATCACGATCTGGGTGGGCCGGGGGCCGGTCGCCGGCAGCCGGTCCAGCGCGAAAACGTCGCACAGGTGCTGCATGTCCGGCGAAGCGGCGGCGAAATCGACGTCCCCGCCGATTCCCGGCGCGAGGAAGCGAAAGCGATAGGTCAGCCCCCCGCCCGGCGCATCGGCGATCACCTCGTGAAAGATCACCACCTGCCCCGAGGGCACCTGGAGCGGCTCCTCGATGGCGGCCAAGGCCGGCCCGGCGGCCAGGATGGCGATCCCTGCGGCGCGTCGCATCGCCCTGCCCCTCCTCGGCTCACAACGGGATGTTGTCGTGCTTCTTCCACGGGGTGGTCACCCGTTTGCCCCTGAGCGAGGCGAAGGCGCGGCAAACCCGGCGGCGGGTCGAATGCGGCATGATCACCTCGTCGATAAAGCCGCGCTCGGCGGCCTTGAACGGATTGGCGAAGTTCTCTTCGTATTCCGCGGTGCGGGCGGCGATCTTGTCGGTGTCGCCCAGGTCCGAGCGATACAGGATCTCGACCGCGCCCTTGGCCCCCATGACCGCGACTTCGGCGGTGGGCCAGGCATAGTTGATGTCGCCGCGCAGGTGCTTGGAGCTCATCACCACATACGCGCCGCCATAGGTCTTGCGGGTGATCACCGTGACCTTCGGCACCGTCGCCTCGCCATAGGCATAGAGGAGCTTGGCCCCGTGCTTGATGACGCCCGCGTATTCCTGCCCCGTGCCGGGGAGGAATCCGGGGACGTCCACGAAGGTCAGGATCGGAATGTCGAACGCATCGCAGAATCGGACGAAACGGGCGGCCTTGCGGCTCGAGTCGATGTCCAGGCACCCGGCCAGCACCATCGGCTGGTTCGCCACGACGCCCACGGTCGACCCCTCCAGCCGGACGAAGCCCGTGATGATGTTCTTGGCGAAATCCTCTTGGATCTCGTAGAAATCCCCCTCGTCCGCGACCTTGAGGATCAGCTCCTTCATGTCGTAGGGCGTGTTGGGGTTGGCGGGGATCAGCGTGTCCAGGCTGTCGTCCACCCGCGCGGGATCGTCGAAGAACGGCCGCCGCGGCACGCCCGCGCGGTTGTTGGCAGGCAGGAAGTCGATCAGGCGCCGCACCTCGGCCAACGCCTCGATGTCGTTCTCGAAGGCGCCGTCGGCCACGCTGGACTTGCGCGTATGGGTCGAGGCGCCGCCCAGTTCCTCGGCCGTCACCACCTCGTTCGTCACCGTCTTGACCACGTCGGGGCCGGTCACGAACATGTAGCTGGAATCCCTCACCATGAAGATGAAGTCGGTCATCGCGGGCGAATAGACCGCGCCGCCTGCACAGGGGCCCATGATCATCGAGATCTGCGGCACCACGCCGGAGGCCAGGATGTTGCGCTGGAACACCTCGCCATAGGCGGCCAGGCTGCCGACGCCTTCCTGGATCCGGGCGCCGCCCGAGTCGTTCATGCCGATGATGGGCGCGCCGTTCTGGACGGCCATATCCATGATCTTGCAGATTTTCTGGCCATGGGTCTCGCTGACCGAACCGCCCAGCACGGTGAAGTCCTGCGAGAACACATAAACCTGCCGCCCGTTGATCGTGCCCCAGCCGGTGATCACCCCGTCGCCCGCGACCTTGTTCGACGCCATGCCGAAGTCGGTTGCGCGGTGGGTCACGAACATGTCGAACTCTTCGAAACTGCCCTCGTCCAAGAGCAGCTCGATCCGCTCGCGGGCGCTCAGCTTGCCCTTGGCGTGCTGGGCCTCGACCCGGCGGGGCCCGCCGCCGGCCTGGGCCTGCGCACGGCGGTCCTCCAGTTGCGTCAGGATGTCCTTCATCGCGCCCCTCCCTGGTCCGGCCGGTTGCGGCGCACTTTAGGCAACTGGAGGACCCGGCGAAAGGCGGAAGGTGCAAATTTGCAAAGTCGTTAGCTTGCTGACTCAACGTGTTGCAAACCTATCTGCGCGCGGCGGCACACTGACCTGTGCGGCGCGGCGGCTGGACAGGTCGGGGTGTCTCCTCTACCTGCCGGACATGTCCGACGCCGCTCTTCCCCCCAAACCCACCGTCCGTTTTCTGGACCGGGGGACGCCGCCGCATATCGCGACGCTGATCCTGCTCACCTCGGTGGGCGCGCTGTCGATGAACGTGTTCCTGCCGTCCCTGCCCCACATGGCGGAGCATTTCCAGACCGACTATCGCGTGATGCAGCTCTCCGTGGCGCTGTATCTGGCCGTGAACGCAGCGCTCCAGATCGTCATCGGCCCGATCTCGGACCGCTACGGGCGACGGCCGGTCCTGCTGACCTCGGTGGTGCTGTTCGTCGTCGCCTCGGTGGGTTGCATCCTGGCGCCGACGGTGGAGATCTTCCTCGCCTTCCGCATGATGCAGGCCGTGATCGTCGCCAGCATGGTCCTGGGCCGGGCCATCGTGCGCGATATGGTGCCCCAGGCACAGGCCGCGTCGATGATCGGCTACGTCACCATGGGGATGGCGGTCGCGCCGATGCTGGCCCCCGCCCTCGGCGGGTTCCTGGACGAGACCTTCGGTTGGCAGGCGAGCTTTTGGTTCCTCGCGATCGCCGGGGCGGCCGCGCTGTGGCTCGCCTGGCGCGACCTCGGCGAGACCGCGACGACGCGCAGCGCCAGCTTTGCCGACCAGGTGCGGGAATACCCCGAACTCCTCCGCTCGCGCCGGTTCTGGGGCTACTGCGCCGCCGCCGCCTTCGGCTCGGGCGCGTTCTTCGCCTATCTGGGCGGAGCGCCCTATGTCGGGTCCGAGGTCTTCGGGCTCGACCCCACCACGCTCGGCATCTATTTCGGCGCGCCGGCCGTGGGCTACATGTTCGGAAACTATATCTCCGGGCGCTATTCGGTGGCGTTGGGGATCAACCGGATGATCCTGGCAGGGACGCTCCTGACCGCGGGGGGCATGGCCTGCGCGACGCTCCTGACCCTGGCCGGGCTCGGCGGGGTCTGGGTCTTCTTCGGCTTCATGACCTTCGTGGGCCTGGGCAACGGCATGGTCCTGCCCAACGCCACGTCCGGGATGCTGAGCGTGCGGCCGCATCTGGCGGGCACGGCCAGCGGCCTCGGCGGCGCGATCATGATCGGCGGCGGCGCGGCGCTGTCGGCCCTCGCCGGCACGCTCCTGGTCATGGGCACCGGGGCTCTGCCGCTCCTGTTGGTGATGCTGGCGACCAGCCTCCTGTCGGTGGTCGCCATCGTCTACACCATCCGGCGCGAGGCGCAGGTGACCTCCTGAGCCTTGCCTCCGCGGCTTTGCAAAGGCAGGTTTGCCGCAGCGAAGTCCAGCCGGAGCCGCACCGATGCCGCCGCAGAAGCTCTATGCCGGGGTCAAGCTGCGCGAGATCCGCCAGCGCGCCGGTCTGACGCAAAAGCTGTTTGCCGAGCGCCTGGGCGTGTCCCTGCCCTATCTCAACCAGATGGAGAACAACCACCGCCCGGTGTCCACCCAGGTGGTGCTGTCGCTGGCGCGCGAGTTCGACTTCGACGTCACCGAGTTGGGGACGGGCGAGGCCGAACGGCTGGTCTCGGACATGCGCGAGGCGCTGGCCGACCCGGTGCTGGCCGCCGAGGCGCCGACGCTCGCCGACCTGCGACTCGCCGCTTCGAACGCCCCGGCCCTGGCCCGCGCCTTTCTCAACCTGCACCGCGCCTACCGCCAGACCCACGAGCGGCTGGCCTCGTTGGACGAGGCGCTGGACCGCGACGACGCCCGCCTGGAGCCCTCGCCGTGGGAAGAGGTGCGCGACTTCTTCCACTACTGCGACAACTACATCGACAGCGTCGACCGCGCCGCCGAGCGCATGGCCCGGACCGGCCAGGCCCCCGAGGCGGCGCTGGAGGCGCACGGCGTCGCGCTCCGCCTGGCCGAGGATGGGCCCCTGCGCCACTACGACCCGGCAAGCCGCACGCTGACCCTGTCGGCCCAGGCCACCCCGGCGACGCGCCGGTTCCAGGCGCTCCTGCAACTGGCGCTCTTGACCCAGGCCGATCTGATCGGCGCCACGCTGGACCTCGCCCGCTTCCACACCGAGGCGGCCCGCGACATCGCCGAGATCGGGCTGGCCAATTATTTCGCCGGGGCCGCGCTCTTGCCCTACGGACCCTTCGCCCAGGCCGCGCGCGAGCTGCGCCACGATCTGGAACGGCTGGCCGACCGCTTCGGCGCGTCGATCGAGCAGGTGGCGCACCGCCTGTCCACCCTGCAACGGCCCGACGCCCGCGGCATCCCGTTCTTCTTCGTCCGCGTCGACCAGGCCGGCACGATCACCAAAAGGCACTCGGCCACGCGGCTGCAATTCGCCCGCTTCGGCGGCGCCTGCCCTTTGTGGAACGTCCATCGCGCGTTCGAGACGCCGGGGCGGTTCCTGCGGCAGTTGGCCGAGACGCCGGACGGGGTGCGCTATCTCTGCCTTGCCCGCGACGTGTCCAAGCCTGGAGGCGGCTGGGACCGCCCCACCCGGCGCTACGCCATCGGCCTTGGCTGCGAGGTGCGCCACGCCGCGGCGGTGGTGTATGGCGACGGGCTCCGCCCCGACGACGCCGGCGCCTACGAACCCATCGGCATCTCCTGCCGCCTGTGCGAGCGGCGCAACTGCCACCAGCGCTCGGTCCCACCCCTGGAGCGGCAACTGGCCGTCGACCCCAACCGCCGCGGCCTCCTGCCCTACGAGATCGCCGACTGATCCCGGACTGGCCCCGTGCCACCCTCTGCGCTAGCCTCAGACCCGGAACAGCGAAAAAGGGGGCCATCATGCGGGTGCTGGCAGGTCTGATCGCGCTGCTCCCGACCCTCGGGACGGCGCAGGAGAGCTTCGACCCCTGCATGGTCGGCGGCATCGACATCTGCGAGGAGGTGCCGAGCGTGCCGACGGGGGGCGGCGATCTGCATCCGACGTTGACCGACCGGTTGCGCGAGATGTCCACGACCGTCGCCGCGCCGGGGGGGTGAGCCCGTGCTCGACGACTATCTGACCGCGACCGGCGGGCACCTCTTGAACGCGGTGTTCCTGGGCCTCGTGCCGGTGCTGGCGATCGCGCTCCTGGTGGCGCTGATCGTCGGTCTGGTGGTGCGGGTGGCGCTGGTGCCCCACGCGCTGAACCTCTTCGGCTTCGCCCTGTTCTTCGGTGCGGTCGGCGCGTCGCTGGGTGTCATGCTGGGGGCCAGCCGCGAACCCGCAGTCGGCGCCTACCTCCCCGCCATCGTCGCGGCGCTGTCGGGGCTCTTCGTCTACCTCTTTCCCCGCGACGTGGAGCGCGGGGTGATGACGCTCCTCGACGATGCCGCGCCGGGCGAGGCCCCGGCCTTTCTCCGATCCTTCCTCCTGGTGGGAGTTGCCGCGATGATGCTGTCTTCCTCCATGGGGGCCTTCTACGGCGGGTCGGTGCGGGGGCTGAAGGAGGAGGGCGCACGCGACTACGCCGAGTGGCTTCTGCACTACGAGACGCTGACGCTGCCGCTAAAGCTCGAAAACATCCGCCGCCAGGCCGGTTGGACCGACCCGCCCGCCGCCGACGAATGAGGCTTGCCCGGTCCCGCGGCGCCCCCTACCGTCGCCGCCAAAGGGAGGATCTGCCATGGAAATGTCCGGCACCCGAACCATCGCCGCCGACCGCGAGACGGTGTGGCGCCACCTGAACGATGCCGAGACGCTCCGCGCCTGTATCCCCGGCTGCGAAGAGCTGACCGGCAATCCCGAGGACGGGTTCGAGGCGGTGGTCAAGCAAAAGGTCGGCCCCGTGCGCGCGACGTTCAAGGGCGGCGTGGCGCTGTCCAACGTCAACCCACCCGAGAGCTACACGATCTCGGGCGAGGGCAAGGGCGGCGTGGCGGGCTTTGCCAAGGGCGCCGCCGACGTGACCCTGGCCGAGGTGGCCGAGGGCACCGAACTGGGCTATGCGGTCGACGCCAAGGTGGGGGGCAAGCTGGCGCAGCTCGGCTCGCGCCTCATCGACGGCTTTGCGCGCAAGATGGCCGACGAGTTCTTCGACCGGTTCAAGGCACGCGTCGAGGGGCCCGAGGCCTAGGCCCGGCGGCTCAGCCCAGCGGCGGCGCGTAGGTCAGGATCACCGGAACCACCAGATCCTCCTCGTCGGTGAGGTGGCGGTCGAGAAACGTCTCGAACCGCCCCAGACCTGCGTGCAGCGCCCCCGCGGTGTCGCGCCCCTGCGCCGTCAGATAGGCGTTGGCGCCGTCGGCCAGCCCCCGGATATGATCGTCGAGCGCGTGGTGATCGGCGTCGAGCAGGGTAAAGCCCCGGGTCAGGCGCGCGTCCAACTCCGAGAGCTGCGGAAAATAGTGGGCGTCCTCGATATGGTGATGCGCCATGAGTTCGTTCAGGAGGAACCCGCCATAGCGCGCCACCTCGCCGGCGTGCCGCCTGTCCTCGGCGCGCCCGTCGAGATACGCCTCGGCGCCGGTTCTGAGCCGCCCCAGCACGTCGCGGAACATCAGATGGCGGTCGAGCCAGAAACGGGTGAGCGCGGTGAAGTTGTCGTGCCCCTCCCACCCGTCGCGCGGCAGCGTCTCGGCCAGGACGCGCAGGGCGTCGGGCAGGCCGGTGCGCCGCTCCAGGCTCAGATCGTCGTCCATCTCACCTCTGCGCCACGGCCCATTGCTCGTTCAAGACTGGCGCGCGGTCGTCGCGGGGCAAGGGCGCGCGGCCCAGAATATGGTCCGCCGCCTTCTCGCCCACCATGATCGAGGGCGCGTTGAGGTTGCCGTTGGTGATCTGGGGAAAGATGCTGGAGTCGGCCACGCGCAGCCCATCGACACCGATCACCCGGCAGTGCGCGTCGACCACCGCGCCCCGGTCCTCGGCGGCCCCCATGCGGCAGGTGCCGCAGGGGTGATAGGCGCTCTCGGCGTGGTCGCGGATGGCGTCGTCCAGCGCCGCGTCGCTCTCGATCCCCGCGCCGGGCAGGATCTCGCCACCGGTGAAACGGGCCAGAGCGGGCTGGGCGCAGATCTCGCGCACCAGGCGGATGCCGGTGCGGAACTCGGCCCAGTCGTCGGGGTGGCTCATGTAGTTGAAGCGGATCTCGGGCGCCGCCTCGGGGTCCGGGCGCTTCAGCGTCACCGCACCCCGCGACTTGGACCGCATCGGCCCCACATGGGCCTGATAGCCGTGGCCGTCGGCCACCATCCGCCCGTCGTAGCGCACCGCGATGGGCAGGAAGTGGATTTGCAGGTCGGGGTATTCGATCCCGGCCCGGCTGCGCAGGAACGCCCCCGCCTCGAACTGGTTCGACGCCCCCGGCCCGCGGCGGCCCAGCAGCCAGCGCGCGCCGACCATGGCCTTGCCCCAGAGCGACCAATGGGCATAGAGCGACACCGGCGCGGTCGCCGACATCTGCACATACAGCTCCAGGTGATCCTGGAGGTTGGCGCCCACGCCGGGCCGGTCCGCCTGCACCGCGATGCCCAGATCGCGCAGCCGCTCGCCCGGGCCGATCCCCGACAGCATCAACAGCTTGGGCGAGTTGATCGCCGAGGCCGCGAGGATCACCTCCCGCCCCGCGCGCACCACGTCGCGGCGGCCGCGGCGGCGGATCTCCACCCCCGTGGCGCGCCCGCCTTCCACGATGACCCGGGTGACCAGCCCCCGCACCACCCGGGCGCCCATCCGCCGGGCGGGGCGGAGATAGGCGCTGGCCGCCGACCACCGGCGGCCGCCGCGGATGGTGGCGTCCCAGGTGCCGACCCCCTCCTGCGCCGCGCCGTTGTAGTCGGGGGTCACCGGATAGCCCGCCTGCCGCCCCGCCTCGACAAAGGCGCGCGTCAGGGGGTTGTCGGCGCGAGCGCGGGTGACGTGCAGCGGCCCGTCCGTCCCGCGCCACGAGGTGTCGCCTCCGGCGGCATCGGGGTGCCACGTCTCCATCCGCCGGAAATAGGGCAGGACGTCGGCATAGCTCCACCCCCGCGCACCCATCTGCGCCCAGGTGTCGAAGTCGCGCGCGTGCCCGCGGACGTAGACCATGCCGTTGACCGACGACGACCCACCGATAACCTTGCCCCGCGGCACCGCCATGCGCCGGCCGCCCAGATTCGGCTCGGGCTCGGACCGGTAGCCCCAGTCGTAGCGCGCCATGTTCATGGGAAAGCTCAGCGCGCCGGGCATGTTGATCAGCGGCCCCGCATCGCTGCCCCCGTGCTCGACCACCACGACGCTGCGCCCCGCCTCGGCCAGGCGATAGGCAATGGCGCACCCGGCGCTGCCCGCGCCGACGATGACGTAATCGGCCTGCATCAATAGGCCGCCTCGACCGGCCCCATGCCGACATAGACCGACTTGAGCTGACTGTAGTGCTCGATCGCCGCGGCCGAGTTCTCGCGCCCCACCCCTGACAGCTTGGTCCCGCCAAAGGGTGCCTCCACCGGCGTCAGGTTGTAGGCGTTGATGAAACAACTCCCCGCCTCGAAGGCGGCGGCGACGCGGTGGGCGCGCGCCAGATCGCGGGTGAACACGCCTGCGGACAGCCCGTAGGGCGTGGCGTTGGCCCGCGCCACCGCCTCGGCCTCGTCGGCAAAGGACAGGATGCTGGCCACGGGGCCAAAGATCTCTTCCCGCGCGATGGTCATGTCGTCGGTGACGTCGGCGAACACCGTGGGCTCGACGAAAAACCCCGGGCGCTCGGCGCGGCGGCCGCCGGTCACCAGGGTCGCGCCCTCGGCCCGGCCGCTGTCGATGAAGCCCAGGACCTTTTCCATCTGCGCCGCGCTGACCAGGGGGCCGAAATTCGTGGCCTCGTCCATGGGATCGCCCATCACCGCGCCCTTCAGCCGCTCGGCCAGGCGCGCGACGAAGGCGTCGCGGATCCCGTCCTGCACGAACACCCGCGTGCCGTTGGAGCAGACCTGCCCCGAGGCATAGAAGTTCGCCATGATCGCACCCGAGACCGCGTCCTCCAAATCGGCGTCGTCAAAGATCAGGAGCGGCGACTTGCCCCCCAACTCCATCGTCACCGACTTGATGCCCTCGGCGGCCGCGGCATAGACCTTGGCCCCTGTGGGGACGGACCCGGTCAGCGAGACTTTGGCCACGCGGGGGTCGCGGACCAATGCCGCGCCCACGTCGCCCCGGCCCTGCACCACGTTGAAGACGCCCGCGGGCAGGCCCGCCTCGGTCAGGATCTCGGCCACCTTGAGCGCACAGAGCGGCGTGACCTCGGAGGGCTTGAAGACCATGGTGTTGCCGCAAGCGAGCGCCGGCGCGGCCTTCCAGCAGGCGATCTGGGTAGGGTAGTTCCACGCGCCGATGCCGACGCAGACGCCCAGCGGCTCGCGCCGGGTGTAGACCCAGTCGCGGCCGACCTGGTGCGTGGTCCCGGCGAGGCTGCCGGCCAGCCCGCCGAAGTACTCCAGCGCGTCGGCGCCGGAGGTGGCGTCGGCCACCAGCGTCTCTTGCAACGGCTTGCCGGTGTCGAGCGTCTCCAGCGTGCTCAGTTCGCGGTTGCGGTCCCGCATCGCCTCGGCGGCGCGTTTCAGGATGCGCCCCCGCTCGGTCCCGCTCAGCCCCGCCCACTCGGCACGCGCCGCATCGGCCGCGGCCAGCGATTGTTCGATCAGGGCAGGTGTGGCACCGCGAACCTTGGCGATTTCCTCGCCGGATGCGGGATAGATGCAAGCGATCTCGGCCCCCTCGGGGTCGTCGGCATAGCCTCCGGCGATGTGGTGGCTGGCGGTCGGCTGGGCGTCCATGGGCGGGCTCCGGTCATTCGCCGCGCGGGAAACGGCGGCGGTCTTCGAGGTCGTTGAGGTCGAGATGGTTGCGCATGAACCGCTCGGAGGCGGCGCGCAGGGGCTGGAAATCCCAGGGGTAGTAGCCCCCGCGCCGCAGCGCGTCGTAGACCAGCAGGCGGCGGGCCTGGCTGGCGCGGACATCGGCGTCGAAGCGGTCGAGGTCGCACAGCACCTCCGACGCCGCCCGCATCTCGGCCAAGGGCTCCGCGCGCTCAGGATCCGCCGCCAGGTTCTCCAGCTCGTCGGGATCGGCGTCGAGATCGAACAGCTGTTCGGGATCGGCGTTGCAGCGGGTATGCTTCCACCGCCCCCGGCGCAGGGTGACGAGCGGCGTCACGCTGGCCTCGGCGGCGTATTCCACGACCACCGGCGCCTCGCGCGGCGCGCCCGCGGCGACCGGCAGCAGGCTCTCGCCATCCGTCCAGTCCGCCACCTCGGCCATGTCCACGCCAGCCAGGTCGCAGAGCGTCGGGCACAGGTCCAACGTCGACACCGGCGCGTCCACCCGCCCCGGCGTCAGCCCCGGCGCGGCCACCATCAGCGGCACCCGCGACGACCCCTCATAGGGGCTCATCTTGAACCACAGGCCCCGCTCGCCCAGCATGTCGCCGTGGTCGCTGAGGAACACGACGATGGCCTCCTGCCGCGTCGCCTCCAGCACCCCCAGGATCTCGCCGATCTTATCGTCGAGATAGGACAGGTTGGCGAAATACGCCCGCCGCGCCCGGGCCACGTCGTCCGCGGCGATGGCGTAGCTGCGCCAGTCGTTGGCGTCGAAGATCCGCTGCGAATGTGGGTCGTGATCGTCGTAGGCCAGCGCCGCCACACTCGGCTGGAGATGATCGCACCCCTCGTAGAAATCCCAGTATCGGCGCCGCGCCACATAGGGGTCGTGGGGGTGGGTGAAGCTGACGGTCAGGCACCACGGCCGCTCGCCCTCGCGGGCATAGTCGTAGAGCTTCTGCTGCGCCCGAAACGCCACCTCGTCGTCATAGTCGAGCTGGTTGGTGATCTCGGCCACGCCCGCCCCGGTCACCGAGCCGAGGTTGTGATACCACCAGTCGATGCGCTGGCCCGGACGGCGGTAATCGGGGGTCCAGCCGAAATCCGCCGGATAGATGTCCGTGGTCAGCCGCTCTTCGAACCCGTGCAGCTGGTCCGGCCCGACAAAGTGCATCTTGCCCGAAAGGCAGGTGGCATAGCCCGCCCGCCGCAGGTGGTGGGCATAGGTCGGCAGGTCCGCGCGGAACTCGGCGGCGTTGTCGTAGACGCCGGTGCGCGACGGCCGCTGCCCCGTCATGAACGACGCCCGCCCCGGCGCGCACAGCGGCGACGCGGTATAGGTCTGGGCAAAGCGCACCGACCGCTCCGCCAGCCGCGCCAGATTTGGCGTGTGGAGCCAGGGTGCCGGGCCGTCGGGGAACAGCGTTCCGTTCAGTTGATCCACCATCAGGATCAAGATGTTGGGATGGGTCATCGGGTCTGTCCCAGGGCCGCCAGGACTTGGCTCGTCGCCTCCGCCGCCCGCACGTCCTGGCCCAGCGCCGCCCGGATATAGAGACCGTCGATCAGCGCCCCCGCCGTGTCGGCCAGCCGCTCGGCGTCGACGGTCAGCGGGCGCAGCGCATGGCGCAGGTTCGACCGCAGCCGGCGCTGATAGACGTGCAGGAGGCGTCGGGCGTCGGGACTGCCGTGCGCATGGACGTAGAGGTTCAGCCACGCCGACACCGTCGCCGGGGCAAAGTTCTCGGGACCGAAGCTGGCCGCGACGACCGCTTGGAGCCGCGCCTCCGGCGTCGGCGCGGCAACCAGCGCCTGCCGCACCGCGGCCCCATAGAGCGACAGAATGTGCCGCATCGTGGCGAGGAACAGCGCCTCCTTGCCGCCGAAATAGTGGTGCGCCAGGGCGGTCGACACGCCCGCGCGTCGCGCGATCCGGGCCACGGTCACGTCCAGCGAGCCGGCCGCGCCGATCTCGGCGATGGCCGCTTTCACCAGGGCATCGCGCCTGATAGGTTCCATTCCGAGCTTGGGCATCTTGGGGTCTCCGGGGTGTCGGCCATCCATTGACGGGTTTTTGATTGACTCGTCAATCAACAAAACGACGGGAGAGATTATCACATGCGTTTGACCGCCCCCCTCGCCGCGCTGGCGCTGACCGCCGGCGCCGCCTTTGCCGATTGCGAGACGGTGACGTTTTCCGATGTCGGCTGGACCGACATCACCGCCACTACCGCCGTGACGACCGTCGTGCTGGAAGCGCTGGGCTACGACACCGACATCAAGGTGCTGAGCGTCCCGGTGACCTATACCAGCCTGGCCGAGGGCGACATCGAGGTGTTCCTGGGCAACTGGATGCCGACGATGGAGGCCGACATCGCCCCCTACCGGGAGGCCGGCACCGTCGACACGGTCCGCGCCAACCTGGAGGGCGCCAAGTACACGCTCGCCGTCAACGCCGCCGCGGCCGAGCTGGGCATCGACAGCTTCGACGACATCGCCCAGCACGCCGAGGCGCTGGAGAGCCAGATCTACGGCATCGAGCCCGGCAACGACGGCAACCGCCTGATCATGGACATGATCGCCGACAACGCCTTCGGCCTCGAAGGCTTCGAGGTGGTCGAGAGTTCCGAACAGGGGATGCTGGCCCAGGTCGCCCGCGCAAACCGCCGCGGCGAGCCGGTGGTGTTTCTGGGCTGGGAGCCGCATCCGATGAACGCGGCCTTCGAGATGACCTATCTGTCGGGTGGCGACGACTGGTTCGGCCCCGACTTCGGCGGCGCCACGGTCTACACCAACGTCACCAAGGACTTTACCAAGGACTGCCCGAACCTGGGCCAGTTCCTGCGCAACCTGGTGTTCAGCCTTGAGCTGGAGAACGAGGTGATGGGCATGATCCTGAACGACGGCATGAACCCCGAGGAGGCCGCGCGCGCCTGGCTGAGCGAGCATCCCGGCGTGATGGGCGGCTGGCTCGACGGCGTGACGACCATGGACGGTGGCGACGCCGAAGCGGCGGTCCGGGCCGCGCTGGGCCTCTGAGCCGGGGGCGCGGCGGGGTCCGCAGCTTCGTCGCGCTGGAACTGCCGGAGGCGCTGTGTGCGCCTCTGGCCGACCTCGCCGACCGGGTGCCGCTGGGCCGCCCGGTGCCAGAGGACAACCTGCACCTGACGCTGGCCTTTCTGGGCGATCAGCCCCTGGCGGCGTTGGAAGAGGTGGCGGGCGCGCTCGACGCGCTGCCCTGGGGGCCGGTCCCGCTCACCGTCACCGGCCTCGGCGTCTTCGGCGCCGGCGCACCGCGGCAGGTCCACGCGGCGGTGGCGCCGGACCTCGAACTGATCGGCACCGAACGGCGGGCAGCATCGGCCGCGCGGGCGGCAGGGCTGGCCCTCGCCCACCGCCGATTCGTCCCCCACGTGACGCTCGCCCGCCTTGGCGGCAGGCGGCTGAGCCCCGACGCCGCGGGGCGCCTGGCCGCGTTCCTGACCGCGGCAGGCAACCTGCACCTCGGCCCCGTCCCCGCCCCGGCCCTGACCCTCTACGAGTCCACTCTCACCCCAGATGGCCCGATCTACACCCCCCTTACCACCTGGCCCCTGCCCGCTGATTAGGCACTGTCCCCGCTGCACAGCGCCAAGCCGCGCGGCCGCCGGCCCGTGGGGTCGCGGTCCACGCTGGAGTGGCGCGCCTTGTGGCGGCTGCGACCGGACGGGGCCCGGGCTATGGCTATGCGTCAATCGACCGCCTCCCTGGGGGCGGGGTGATGCCGAACGTATGCGAAACGACAGTCGCGCGGCTGCCTAGCGGCCTGGTCCCGCGCGGGGGGTGTCAGGTCCGGGGAACAACGGAGCGCGGCCGCCGACCCGCGGGGTGGCGGCGCACGCCCGGAGCGACGCGCTTTATGGCGGCCGTGATCGGTCAATGCCCGGGCTATGCGTCTACCTGAGCAAACCGACCCCCCGGGGGGCGGGTCGGCGGTCGCGCGGCGGCCTGCGGCCCTGGTCCGCGCGGGGAGGAGTCGAGTCCCGGATGAGACGGAGCGCGGCCGCCGTCGCGCCGAGTGGCGGAGCACGGCCGGAGTTGCGCACTACAAGACTGCCGCGATAGGGCGATGTCCAAACTGTGCGCAAACGGCAACCAACGGACGCCCCGGGGGGGCGGGGTCATGCCGGTGACATGCTTTTGGCATGACGACCCGGCGGCCTTGGTCCGCGTGGGGAGGGGCTTGGCGCTGGTCCCCCGGTTCCCCACTGTCTCGTCGTTGTCAGTACCAGGCGCCCATCCTCACCTCGGTAATCGCCCCCGCCTCTGCCAGGAGGCGCGCGAACTCCTCAGGATCCTGGGTGCCGTCGTCGCGGCCACGGTAGTGGTAGGGGAAGACGTAAGCGGGCGCGAACTCGGCCACCGCATCGGCCGCCTGCTCGGCTGCCATGGTGAAGGGCAGGTTCATGCAGACAAAGGCCAGGTCGATCCCCTCCAGCGCGCGCATCTCCGGCACGCCTTCGGTATCGCCCGACACGTAGACGACGAAATCCTCGAAGTTCAGCACATAGCCGTTGTCGCGGCCCTGGGGGTGAAAGTTCAGCCGCCCCTCGGTGATGTTGTAGGCCGGGATCGCCAGGATCTCGACGCCGAGGTCGCGGGTCGCCTCGCCGTTGGCGATGACCTGGTTCTTGGCGGCGATGGCCTCGGGCAGCATCCCGCCCACCGCCGGGTTGGTGACGAACCGGGTCTCGGGACCGTGCAGCGCCTCCAGCGTCTCGGCGTCGTAGTGGTCGCCGTGCTCGTGGGTGATGAGGATCAGGTCGGCGCCGGGCAAATCGGCATAGGCATCGGCCCCGCCCACCGGATCGACATAGATCACGCCGGCTGGCGTCTCCATCACGAACGAGGCGTGGCTGACGGGGTGGACGGTGATCGGGCCCGCCGCGGTTTCGAACACATGGCCCATATGGGCCTCGGCCAGGGCGGCATAGGGCAGGACGGTGACCGCGCCGGCGGTGGCGGCGGTCGACGACAGGAAACGGCGGCGGGTCAGCATGGGGCGATACCTCGTAACGGACGGCTGTGGCGGCAGAGATAGCGCGGCGCCGCCCGAGGTCACGCGCCCGCCATCGCCGCGTCGTCCGCCGCCGCGGCGCGCAGGAAGGCCGGGCGCGCCGTCACCCGGGCCGCATACGCCTCGAACGCCGGCCGCGCCTCGACCGTGCCGAAGCGCAGGGCGAAGGCCAGGCTGGATCCCAAAAAGACGTCCGCCGCGCTGAACCTCCCCGTCACCCACTCGGTATCCGCCAGCATCCCCTCCAGCGCGTCGAGCATCCGCCCGGTCGAGCCCCAGCCCACCGTCGCCTCGCGCTCGGGCGCCAGGTCCCAGCCCATGGCGTCGACGGTGATCGCCATCTCGAACGGCCCCGCGGCGAAGAACAGCCAGCGATAGTAGGGCCCGCGCGAGGGGTCTCCGGGCGGCGGCGCCAGGCCCGCGTCGGGAAAGGCGTCGGCGAGGTAGGCACAGATCGCCGCCACCTCGGTCACCACCGCCTCGCCATGGACCAGAGCGGGCACCTTGGCCATGGGGTTGATGTGGCGATAATCGGCGCTCTGCATCTCGGGGCCGTAGGGCACGATGCGCGCGGCGTAGGGCTGACCGACCTCCTCCAGCATCGCCCGCGCGGTGCGGCCCCGCGACATCGGATTGGTGTAGAGCGTCAGATCGGTCATGGCGCGGTCCTCCTGCCTATGGTCTTCACATCGCGGACGTTAGCGGTCAAGGTCCGGGCCGAAGCAGGGACAGGAGCGTGCATGGATTGGCTGACGGACCACAAGATCCCCATCGGCGACGGCGCCGCGGCGATGTTCGACTGGTTGCAGGTCAACGCCGCCTTCTTCTTCGACTGGCTGTCGGACAGCATGGAGGCCCTGATCGACGCCATCCTGTGGGTGTTCCAGACGCCGCATCCGCTGATCGTCGTGGCCGCCTTCGTCGCGCTGACCTGGGTGCTGCAACGCAGCTGGCAGACCTGCGTTCTGGTGACGCTGGGGTTCCTGTTCATCCTCAACCAGGGCTACTGGGAGGAGACGACGGAGAGCCTGACGCTGGTGCTGTCGGCCTGCGTGGTGTGCATGGCTGTGGGCGTGCCCATCGGCATCGCCGCGGCGCACCGACCAAAGCTTTATGCCTGGATGCGGCCGGTTCTGGACCTGATGCAGACGCTGCCCACCTTCGTCTACCTGATCCCGGCCATCGTGTTCTTCGGCATCGGCATGGTGCCCGGCCTGATCGCTACGGTGATCTTCGTCCTGCCGGCGCCGATCCGGCTGACGCATCTCGGCATCTCCTCGACGCCCCGGCCGCTGTTGGAGGCGGCCGAGGCGTTCGGCGCCACCCGGCAGCAGACCTTGTGGAAGGTCGAACTGCCCTCGGCGGTGCCGCAGATCATGGCGGGGCTGAACCAGACCATCATGCTGTCGCTGTCCATGGTGGTGATCGCGGCACTGGTGGGGGCCGACGGCCTGGGCGTGCCGGTGGTGCGGGCGCTGAACCAGGTGAACACCGCTCTGGGGTTCGAGAGCGGCTTCATCATCGTGGTGGTGGCGATCATGCTCGACCGTATGCTCCGGGTGCGCGAGCGATGAGCGGGGCCCGAAAATCGCGCGATTTTCGGCAGGACGTCTCGCGACGTCCCCACCGCGCAGGCCCGACCGTCGCCGCAGGAGACCGGAAATCGCGAGATTTCCCGCCGGACTTCGCGAGAAGTCCGGCCGCCTCGGGGGCCGCGCCATGACCCCGGCGGTGCGGATCGCGGGCGTCTCCATCGTGTTCGGCCCCCGGCCGGAGGAGGCGCTGCCGATGATGGACGCGGGCCAGAGCCGGGCCGAAATCCAGGCGGCCACGGGCCAGGTGCTGGGGGTGCACGACTGCACCATCGACGTGGCCCAGGGCGAGGTGCTGGTGCTCATGGGCCTGTCCGGCTCGGGCAAATCCACCCTGCTGCGCGGGATCAACGGGCTCAATCCGCTGGCCGCTGGGACGATCACCGTCCACGACGGCGACTGGTCTTGCGAGGTCGGCGGGGCCGGGCGGCAGGATCTGCGCCGCCTGCGCCGCGAATGTGTCTCGATGGTGTTCCAGCAGTTCGGCCTCCTGCCCTGGCGCACGGTGCGCGAGAACGTCGGCCTGGGGCTGGAACTGGGCGGCGTGCCCCGCTCCGAACGCGCCGAGCGCGTGGCGCGGCAGCTCGACCTCGTGGGTCTCAGCGACTGGGCCGAGCGCAAGGTGGGCGATCTGTCGGGCGGGATGCAGCAGCGCGTGGGCCTCGCCCGCGCGTTCGCCACCGACGCGCCGATCCTTTTGATGGACGAGCCCTATTCGGCGCTCGACCCGCTGATCCGCACCCGCCTCCAGGACGAGTTGATGGACCTGCAGGAGCGTCTGCACCGCACGATCGTCTTCGTCAGCCACGACCTGGACGAGGCGTTCAAGATCGGCGACCGCATCGCCATCATGGAGGGCGGGCGCATCGTCCAGCACGGCACGCCGCGCGATATCTACCAGAACCCCTCCAACGACTATGTGGCCGACTTCGTGGCCAATATGAACCCGCTCGGTGTGCTGACGGCCCGTGACGTGATGGAACCGGGGACCGCCGGAGGGGCCACGGTGGCGCCCGAGGTGCCGATCGCGACGTTGATCGAGACCCTGGGCGACGACCACGCCGCGTCGCTGACCGTGGCCGAGGAGGGCCGGGCGCTGGGCCGCGTCACCCGCGCATCCATCCTCAGCCGCCTCGCCGCGCCGCGCGACCGCTGACCCGACCCGCCGAGCCTGTCGCGGAGCGGCGCCGGCGCAGCCCGCTTGCAATTGCGAATTAGTCGCAAAACAGTTGACGCCGCCCCCCGATCTGCACTAGCTGGGGCACCACAGCAGCGGATGGGAGGACGACGATGGCGACGAAGGCGATCTTGGCGGCGGCGGCCCTGGCCGGGGCCCTGGCGCTCCCCGCGGCCGCCGACGGGGAGCGGTTGAAGGTCGTGACCACCTTCACCGTCCTCGCGGACATGGCCGCCAACGTTGCCGGAGAGGCCGCCGACGTGGTGTCGATCACCAAACCGGGGGCCGAGATCCACGGCTACGCGCCGACCCCGCGCGACATCGTCCGCGCCGTCGACGCCGATCTGATCCTGTGGAACGGCCTGAACCTGGAGTTGTGGTTCGAGCAGTTCCTGACCAGCCTCGGCGACGTGCCCTCGGCCACTCTGACCGACGGGATCGACCCGATCCCGATCGGCGCCGGCGCCTATGAGGGCAAGCCCAATCCCCACGCCTGGATGGGGCTCGACAACGCGCTGGTCTACATCGACAATATTGCCGACGCCCTGGCCGAGCACGACCCCGAGAATGCCGAGACCTATGCCGCCAACGCCGCGGCCTATGCCGCCCGCCTGCGCCAGACCATCGAACCCCTGCGCGCGGCGATCCAGGAGATCCCCGAGGACCGCCGCTGGCTCGTCACCTGCGAGGGCGCGTTCAGCTATCTGGCCCGGGACTTCGGGATGAGGGAGCTGTATCTCTGGCCGATGAACGCCGACCAGGTGGGAACGCCGCAACAGGTCCGCGCCGTCATCGACGGGGTGCGCGAGAACGACGTCCCGGTGGTGTTCTGCGAAAGCACGGTCAACACCGCCCCGGCCGAACAGGTC
The DNA here is from genome assembly GCA_004005435.1 of Rhodobacteraceae bacterium CCMM004. Classification (GTDB taxonomy): domain Bacteria; phylum Pseudomonadota; class Alphaproteobacteria; order Rhodobacterales; family Rhodobacteraceae; genus CCMM004. The sequence goes on from RZWH01000001.1 coordinate 568,773, forward strand.
GCGCGCGAGACGGGCGCGGCCTATGGCGGCGTGCTCTACGTCGACTCGCTGTCCGAGCCGGACGGGCCGGTGCCGACCTATCTCGATCTCCTGCGGGTGACGGCATCCACCGTTGCCGAGGGCCTCACGGCGGGGCTGCGATGAGCGCAAGCGCCGATACCGCCGCCGCCGCCCTGCCCGGCACCGCGGCGCCGGGGCTCGGCGCGGCGCCAGGGCTGGCCGCGCGCGACGTCACCGTGACCTACCGCAACGGCCACACCGCGCTGTGGCACGCGAGCTTCGCCATCCCGCGCGGCAGCGTCGCCGCCCTGGTCGGGGTCAACGGCGCGGGCAAGTCGACCCTGTTCAAGGCGATCATGGGCTTCGTCCCCACCGCCGAGGGCGAGATCGAGATCCTGGGCGGATCGGTCCGCGACGCGCTGCGGGCCAACCTCGTCGCCTACGTGCCCCAGGCCGAAGAGGTCGACTGGGCCTTTCCGGTGCTGGTCGAGGACGTGGTGATGATGGGCCGCTACGGGCATATGGGGTTCTTTCGCCGCGCCCGGGGGGCCGACCGCGCCGCCGTCGCCGCGGCGCTCGACCGGGTGGGCATGGCCGACCACCGCCACCGCCAGATCGGCGAGCTGTCCGGCGGGCAACGCAAGCGGGTGTTCCTCGCCCGCGCCCTGGCCCAGGACGGCCAGGTCATCCTGCTGGACGAGCCCTTCACCGGCGTCGACGTGCGCACCGAAGAGCAGATCGTCGCGCTCTTGCGCGAGTTGCGCGCCGAGGGGCGGGTGATGCTGGTGTCCACCCACAACCTCGGGTCCGTGCCCGAGTTCTGCGACCGCACCGTGTTGGTCAAGGGCACGGTCCTGGCCCATGGCCCGACCGAAGAGGTGTTCACCCGCGACAACCTCGAACGCGCCTTCGGCGGGGTTCTGCGCCATTTCACCCTGGGCGGCACCGACCTGCACGACGACGAGGACGCCCGCAGCGTCACCATCCTGACCGACGACGAACGCCCCTTCGTGCAATACGGCGAAATCGTGCAAAAGACATCGGACGACCCCTCTTGAGTTCGCTCATCGAGCCTTTCGGTTACGGCTACATGACCAATGCGATGTGGGTCTCCGCCCTGGTGGGCGGGGTCTGCGCTTTTCTGTCGGCCTATCTGATGCTCAAGGGGTGGTCGCTGATCGGCGACGCACTCAGCCATTCGGTGGTGCCGGGGGTGGCGGGGGCCTACATGCTGGGCCTGCCGTTTGCGCTGGGCGCGTTCCTCGCCGGGGGGCTGGCGGCGGCGGCGATGCTGTTTCTCTCCGACCGCTCGGGGTTGAAGCCGGACGTGATCATCGGCCTGATCTTTACCTCCTTCTTCGGCCTCGGCCTGTTCATGGTGTCGCTGAACCCGATGTCGGTGTCGGTGCAGACGATCACCATGGGCAACATCCTGGCCATCACCCCCGAGGACACCCTGCAACTGGTGCTGATCGGGGCGGTGTCGCTGGCGGTGCTGCTGGCCAAGTGGAAGGACCTGATGGTGGTCTTCTTCGACGAGACCCATGCGCGGACCATCGGCCTGCGCCCGCAGCGGCTCAAGGCGGTGTTCTTCGTCCTGTTGTCGGCCTCGGTGGTGGCGGCGATGCAGACGGTGGGCGCGTTCCTTGTCATCGCCATGGTGGTGACCCCTGGCGCCACGGCCTACCTGCTCTGCGACCGGTTTCCCCGTCTGATCGCGGTGTCGGTGGCCATCGGCGCCGGCACCAGCTTCATCGGGGCGTATGTCAGCTATTTCCTGGACGGGGCGACGGGGGGCGTGATCGTATCGCTGCAAACCGCGATCTTCCTCGCCGCCTTCGTGCTGGCGCCCAAGCACGGGCTCCTGGCCGCGCGGCGCAAAGCGCGGGCGGCGCTGCGGCGCGACCGCCCGGCCGAGGAGCGGGCGGCATGATCGAGATCGCCGAAACCCTCGCCCTGCCCTTCCGCTTCGGCTTCATGCAGAACGCGTTTCTGATCTCGGTGATCGTGTCGGTGCCGACGGCTCTGCTGTCGTGCTTTCTGGTGCTCAAGGGCTGGGCGCTGATGGGCGACGCGGTGGCACACGCGGTGCTGCCCGGCATCGTCCTGGCCTATGTCCTGGGCCTGCCGCTGATTCTGGGCGCCTTTGCCGCCGGGATGCTCTGCGCGGTCGCCACCGGCTATCTCGCGGGCAACAGCCGGGTCAAGCAGGACACGGTCATGGGCGTCGTGTTCTCGGGGATGTTCGGGATCGGCATCGTCCTCTACGTCTCGATCGAGACCAACGCCCATCTCGACCACATCCTGTTCGGCAACATCCTGGGCGTGGGGGCGCAGGATCTGTGGACGGCGGGCCTGATCTCGGCCGCGGTGGCGACGGCGCTGATCGTGAAGTGGCGGGATCTGCTGCTGCACAGCTTCGACCCCGCGCAGGCGCGGGCGGTGGGCCTGCCGGTGGCGGTGCTGCACTACGGCCTGTTGGCGGCGCTGTCGCTGACCATCGTGGCGACCCTGTCGGCGGCGGGCCTGATCCTGGCCATCGGCCTCTTGATCGCGCCGGGGGCGGTGGCGTTCCTGACGGTGCGGACGTTCCGCGCGATGCTCTGGGTCTCGGTCGCGGTCTGCATGGGGTCGATGGTCGCGGGCGTCTACGCGAGCTTTTGGCTCGACAGCGCGCCGGCGCCCACCATCGTGCTGATCCTCACCGCGCTGTTCCTCGCGGCCTTTGCCCGGCGGCAGGTGCTGACGCGCCGCGCCTCGGCCCGGCGGGTCGCGCGCGGCTGAGCGGCGCCCGGGGTCAGAGCCCCTCGGGCCCCACCACCCGGAACGGCACGTCGAACCAATGCTCTTCCAGGTTGGCGCCCGGGCCGATCCGGTCGATCACCGCAAAGAGCCCCGGCGCGTGCAAGGGCGTCAGCACCCCGTGCCAGGTGCCGCGGTGCAGGTTGATCCCCTGCCCCGGCGCGGTGGTAAAGGCCCGCGGCAGCCCCGGCCGGTCCCCCTGATCGTGCGCGACGGTGACCAGAAACGACGTCAGCGACATCGGGACAAAGGCTTGGCTGCCCGCGGGGTGCCGCTCCATCATCTCGATGCGATAGGGCAGCGCCCGCGGCTTGGCCCGGAACACGCTGATCCCGGCACGGCCCTCGGAGAAGTCGACGCGGGCCAGATCGTGCCAGCGGCCGCAGAGCCCCTGGTTGATGATCCGGTCCGGCTGTCCCGCGGCCTCGATCACGTCGCCGAAGGGGGCGAAATCCTCGGGCGAGATCGGCTGGGCCACGATCATGCCGCGGGCTCCTGCGGCGCTCGGCAGGGGCATGGGGCAAGGGGGCTCAATCGGTCGCGCATCTGGCTCAGGCTTCCGTTCCGTCTGGAAGCCTTTTAGACCGAGTGGATAGCGGCAAGGCAAGAGAGGCGCGCCATGGCTGAGGGCTATCTGACGACCCACGTTCTCGACACCGCCCGCGGCCTGCCCGCCGACGGCCTACAGGTGGAGCTGTTCCGGATCGAGGGCCACGAGCGGGCCCAGGTCGCCCGGACGATGACCAACGCCGACGGGCGCACCGACACGCCCATCCTGCCCCCCGACGCCTTTCAGCCCGGGATCTACGAGCTGGTGTTCCACGCCGGGGCGTATCTGGACTCCATCGGCGCGCCGGGCGGCAGCCCGCGGTTCCTGACCGACATCCCCATCCGCTTCGCCATGCGCGAGGGGCACTATCACGTGCCGCTGCTGTTGTCCCCATTCGGCTATTCCACCTACCGGGGGAGCTGAGGGCAGCGCTCGGGGCCCGGTCCCGGCGGGCGCCATCCTTGACGGGCGACCCACCGCGCGCTCCGCCCCGCCCCCACGCCCCGCCCGGCCGCAGGCCGGGCAGCGCCGTCCCGCCCCCCCCCCCGGGGGCGGCGCTTCTGGCGAAGGTGGGGCGGCCGCCGCGGCGTGGATGCTTCCTGAGGCTGCCCCGCGCCGCCCGACCGCGCCCCGGCGGAACGGCGCTGCCCTTCGCTCGCCAATGACCCGTTTCCCCCACGTCGCCGAAGATCATCAGCAGATGGTCACCCGGCGCTCTGCCCCGCCCCCGCGCCCCGCCCGGCGGACACGCCGGGCAGCGCCGTCCCGCCCCCCCGGGGCGGCGCTTCTGGCGAAGGTCGCACAGCCGCCGGGACGTTGATGCTCCTGGAACCGCCCCGCGCCGCCCGACCCAGCCCCGGCGGGACGGCGCTGCCCTCGTCCCTACGCGGCGGGGCGCAGGCCCAGGATCCGCCGCGCCTCGGCCGGGGTGGCGACCGGGCGGCCGTGGCGGGCGCAGAGCTCGGCCGTCCGCGCCACCAGCGCGGCGTTCGAAGGGGCCAGCGTCTCGCGGTCCAGGCGCACGTTGTCTTCCATTCCCGTGCGGCAATGCCCGCCCCGGGTGATGCACCATTCGTTCAGCGTGAGCTGCGCCGCGCCGATGCCCGCCCCGCACCATTCCGCATCCGGCGCGAACCGCTTGAGCGTGGCGACGTAGAAATCGAAGATTTCCTCGTCCGGCGGCATCGCGTTCTTCACGCCCATGACGAACTGGACATAGAGCGGCGCGGCCAACCGCCCGTCCTCCGCCATCCGCGCGGCGTGGACGATGTGGCTGAGGTCGAAGGCTTCGATCTCGGGCTTGATGCCGTAGGTCTTCATCTCTCCCGCCAGCCAGTCCACCAGGTCCGGCGGGTTCTCGTAGACCCGGTTGGGAAAGTTGTTCGACCCCACGGTCAGCGACGCCATGTCCGGCGCGAGGGGCAGCATCCCGCCCCGCACCTTGCCCGCCCCCGACCGCCCGCCGGTGGAGAACTGGACGATCATACCGGGGCAATGCGCCTCGATCCCTTCCTTGAGCCGCGCGAACCTCTCGGGGTCGGAGGACGGCGACTGGTCGTCGTTGCGCACGTGCAAATGGGCGATGGACGCCCCTGCCTCGAACGCCTCCTGCGTGCTCTCCACCTGCTCGGCGACGGTGATCGGCACCGCCGGATTGTTCTCCTTGCGCGCCACCGAGCCGGTGATCGCCACGCAGATGATGCACGGTTTCGCCATGGATCCCTCCCCCAACTGGCGGCCCCTGAAGGATTCGAACCCTCGACCTGCCGATTAGAAGTCGGCTGCTCTATCCAACTGAGCTAAGGGGCCGCTCGCAGACCGGAATGTCACGGATCGGGCGCGGTGTGCAAGCCGCGGGGGCGGTGCATGAACACGCTTTCGGGGTCGGCGGCGTAGCTGCCGAAGGGCGGGCACTCGGCAAAACCGTGGGCGCGGTAGAGGGCTCGTGCGGCGGCCGAGGCGTCGCGGCTGCCGGTCTCCAGCCACAGCCCCCGGTCGCCCGCCGCGGCGATCAGATGGCGCAGCATCGCGCGGCCCAGACCGCGGCCGCGCGCCGCCTCGGCCACGTGCATCGACTTGATCTCGGCGTCGGCGGGGCCCATGGCGCTGAGCGCGCCCATGGCCAGGCAGGCGCCGTCCTCCACCGCCGCGAACAAGGTCACGACCGGAGATCCCAGACCGTCGGCGTCCAGGTTGTGATTGCTCTCGGCGGGATAGGACGCGTCGGAATGGGCCCGATGCGCCGCGATCAGAGCGGCGACGGCCGGGTCCGCGGGGTCGGCCCGCCGAATCGGTGGCGTCAGTGGGTCCACGCGCCGCGGCGGTCGGTCGCGAAGTTCTCACCGTAGCCGCGCGCGCGCAGATTGGTGCGCCGCGTCTTGGGCCGCGTGACCACCGCGTCGATCCCCTTGGCCTTGGCAAAGGCCTGCGCCTCTTCGAGCGAGGCGAATCGGATGCGCACCTGCCCCGAGGTGTCCGACAGAGACGTCCAGCCCATCAGCGGATCGACCTCGCGCCGCGCCTCCGGCAGCATCTCAAGCACCCAGTCGCGGGTCTTGGCGGTCCCCGAGGACATGGCGGATTTGGCGGGGCGGTAGATGCGGGCGATCATCGCGGTCAGACCTTCCGAAGTTGCGGCTGCACTATCCGGCAACGGCCTGAAAGGTGCAAGCGCCGCCTGCCCTATCCGGCGGCGGTCCCGTGAGTGACGACTGGGGGAGGAGGAGAAGATCCTGCCGACCGGAGCACCTTGGAGCGAGGGGTGGTGGGGTGAGCGCCCCGGTCGGCAGGCCGTCTGCTGCTTGCCTGACTATTTAGACAGGTTGTCGAGGCGACCGCAAGAGCTTTCTTCCCGCAAAGGTTGTGACAAAGTCGTCGCATCCCGGGGTGGCCGGAGTCTGCCGGATGCCTGGATCCGAGTCGGCGCCGAACCGCCGGTGCAACCCCTGTCAGCAGCATCGCGCCCGCCGGGTTGATCCTGCCGCCCAGGCGCGCATCTATGTCCCATCCCAGGAGTCGCCGATGCACAACAACTCGCCCGAACAGATGCCCGCGCTGACCCATGCGCCGTCCGGCCCCGTGCGCACGCGGGAAAAACTGGAGGGCGGACGGTCGCTGCGGATGCAGACCGAGTTCAACCCGGCGGGCGACCAGCCCACAGCGATTGCCGAACTCTCGCAGGGCGTGCGCGCGGGCGAGCGGGACCAGGTTCTCCTGGGCGCGACCGGCACGGGCAAGACCTATACCATGGCCAAAGTGATCGAAGAGACCCAGCGCCCGGCGATCATCCTCGCCCCCAACAAGACTTTGGCCGCGCAACTCTACGGCGAGTTCAAGGGCTTCTTCCCCGACAACGCCGTGGAGTATTTCGTCAGCTACTACGACTACTACCAGCCCGAGGCCTACGTGCCGCGGTCCGACACCTATATCGAGAAGGAATCGCAGATCAACGAACAGATCGACCGGATGCGCCACTCGGCCACCCGGGCGCTGCTCGAACGCGACGACGTGATCATCGTCGCCTCGGTCTCCTGCATCTACGGCATCGGCAGCGTCGAGACCTACGGCGCCATGACCCAGGACCTCCATGCCGGCCGCGCCTACGACCAGCGCAAGGTCATGGCCGACCTGGTGGCCCAGCAATACCGCCGCAACGACCAGGCGTTCCAGCGCGGCAGCTTCCGCGTCCGTGGCGATTCGCTGGAGGTCTGGGCGGCGCACCTGGAGGATCGGGCCTGGCGGCTGTCCTTCTTCGGCGAAGAGTTGGAATCGATCACCGAGTTCGACCCCCTGACGGGGCAGAAGACCGACACCTTCGACCGCGTCCGCATCTACGCCAACAGCCACTACGTGACCCCGCGCCCGACCCTCCGGCAAGCGATCATCGGCATCAAGAAGGAGCTCAAGCAGCGCCTCGACCAACTGGTGGGCGATGGCAAGTTGTTGGAAGCGCAGCGGCTGGAGCAGCGCACGAACTTCGATCTGGAGATGTTGGAGGCGACGGGGTCGTGCAACGGCATCGAGAACTACTCGCGCTATCTCACCGGCCGCGCGCCGGGTGAGCCGCCGCCGACGCTGTTCGAGTTCATCCCCGATGACGCCCTCGTCTTTGCCGACGAAAGCCACGTGAGCGTGCCGCAGATCGGCGGCATGTATCGCGGCGACTATCGCCGCAAATTCACCTTGGCCGAGCACGGGTTCCGCCTGCCCTCGTGCATGGACAACCGGCCGCTGAAGTTCGAGGAGTGGGACGCGATGCGCCCGCAGTCGGTGTTCGTCTCCGCCACCCCCGCGGCGTGGGAACTGGAGCAGACCGGCGGCGTCTTTACCGAACAGGTGATCCGCCCCACGGGGCTGCTCGACCCGCAGGTCGAGATCCGGCCGGTCGAGACCCAGGTGGACGACCTCTTGGACGAGATCCGGCGGGTCACGCAGGCGGGCTATCGCACACTGGTCACGACGCTGACCAAGCGCATGGCTGAGGACCTGACCGAATACCTGCACGAACAGGGGATCAAGGTCCGCTACATGCACTCCGACATCGACACGCTGGAGCGGATCGAAATCCTGCGCGACCTGAGGCTGGGCGCCTTCGACGTTCTGGTGGGCATCAACCTGCTGCGCGAGGGGCTCGACATCCCCGAATGCGGTCTGGTGGCGATCCTCGACGCCGACAAGGAGGGGTTCCTGCGCTCGGAAACCTCGCTGATCCAGACCATCGGCCGGGCCGCGCGGAACGCCGACGGGCGGGTCATCATGTATGCGGACCGCATCACCGGGTCGATGGAGCGGGCCCTGCGCGAGACGGACCGCCGGCGGGAAAAGCAGATCGCCTACAACGAAAAGCACGGCATCACCCCCGAGACGGTCAAGAAGAACGTCGAGGATGTGCTGTCGGGGCTCTACAAGGGCGACGTCGACATGAACCGGGTGACGGCCAAAATCGAGGCCGCCGCCGCGGGATCGAATCTCCAGGCCGTGCTGGACGGGCTCAGGACCGACATGCGCAAGGCCGCCGAGAACCTGGAGTTCGAGGAGGCCGCCCGCCTGCGCGACGAGATCAAGCGGCTGGAGGCGGTGGACCTGGCCGTCGCCGACGACCCGCTCGCGCGCCAGTCCGCCATCGAGGCCGCCTCCGACGCCGCCGTCAAGTCCTCCGGCCGGTCCACGGCGGGCCGTGCGGGGCAGAGGGGCGGGAATGTGAAACGGCGGAAGAAGCGGTAGACTGAAGAATATCGAGCTAGTAGCTAATAAGTATTCCAGCCGTCTTTTTGCCGCTAGCAGAACAGGGGTCCGCTTATGTCAGAGAAGGGCAGTTCAGAGCGCGAGAACCACGATGATATGCGAAACGCGCTCGCTCAGTTCGCCACAGTTCAAAATGGAAGAACTAGCAACTTAATAGCCCTGATTACGCTGATCGTCATACTGGTTGGAGCGTTTTCCTTTGGCTCTTTGGCAACAGTTTATCTCATGGTTGAGAACGCCAGGGACCAAATTGAAGAAAGTATTCATGATGAGCTAGAGGATCTCAAGCTCTCAGTAATGGAACGCGCATCGCGCACCGAGCAGCAATTCAACCTATTTCGCGAAGAAATGGAGGAACGCTTCCTTGAAGCAACCAACGACACCATTGTGGAGGGCAGCTTCGAAATATCGATCCTTTCAGATGAAGCCGAACTCCATTCCGAGAAAGTTTTCTCCTACGGCACGGTTTGCTGGGTTCGAGTGGATGCTTCTGTTAGGAATACTTCGACCGGCAAGGTTGAAATCGTAGTGATCCTTGTAGGTACCAAGTACTCTAGCGATCGTTACCGAGTGATCAAAGACGGCGATTGGGAGATGCATTTCTACGACAACTTCGACGAGGATGGGCCGATCATTGATGCGGCTATGGCGCGAAGCTTCGATACCCATAGGTTCGACTTTCCGCTTGGTGGATCTCTTCTGGTTGAAGAAATGTTCGAGCTTAAGGATGGGCAAGTGGCTCCGAAGGAGGCGGAATTCGATTTCCGTTTCGCAATCGGTTTTGACGATGGAACAGGTATTCTGAAGTTCAGTAGCGCCGAGGCAAGTCTGGAGTTCTCCGATAGCGTTTTGCGATGCATCGAAGAAAATTATTTTTAGCAGCTATTTTATCTTCCCCCTAGCTCACGATCACCCGCTGGTCGCGGCCACCGCGGATTTGCACCAGCTTGGCGAGCGCACCGCCCTCGGGGATGATCTGGTCGCCCACGGTCCACAGCACGATGGAGGTGACGTAGTAGTCGCCGTTGGCCACGTTGCGGAACTCGAAATCGCCCTCGGCGTCGCAGGTGGCGGTGCGGCGGTACTGCGCGAACTCGGGCGGGTGCGAGACCTGGGGGGCCATGATGGCGGGGATCGTGCCGCCCTCGACGCGGCCGAAGCCCTTGGTCACGAACTCGCGCATGTAGGCACCGGCGGGGATCAGGGCGACCTCCTCGCCCGCGCAGGTGACGACACCGCCGCCGCGCTGCCGAAAGAAGGCCTGCCCGGTCACATCCGCCGCGCCGCTGCGGGTGACATAGGCCACCTCGCGCGCGTCGAAGGGGGTCGCCATCTCGATCGTTCCGCCGCAGCCCGCAAGGGCCGCCAGCGCCAGAACCGCCAGGGTGCGCATGTGTCGCCTCGTCCTCATCCCATCCGGGATCACCCTGCGGCGACGGCGTTAACAAAGGGTTAAGCGGGAATCACCCCTTGTTGCGCGTCAACAAGCCGATCAAAAACAGGATCGCCCCCGCCCCGACCAGCGCGAACACCAGCAGGATCAGGATACCGCCGGCGGCGATCATCGTCACCCCCAGCGCCGCCAAGAGAAAGGGCAGCGCCACCGCCCCCGCGACGCCCGCCACGGCATAGAGCAGCTTGTTCCGCCCCGCGACGGCGCCCGCAATCAGCCCTGCGGCCAATCCCACGATCGCCAGCAGCGCCAAGGACACCGCGCCCAGCGCTTCGAACAGTCCTTCCATGATCTGTCTCCCGTCAGAACGGCGCGGGGCCCGCAACGCCGGTTTGCCCGACGCGTCTCCGCCCTATCTCAACCCCCATGCGCTCCACCCTGTTCCTCTGTGCGCTGATCTGCGCGCCCCTGCCCGCCGCGGCTTGGGAGGCGCGGAGCGGCGAGACTTGCCGGATCGTCGCCGACACCCCTGCGGCGGCGGTCGAGATCGCCTATTTCCCGGTCGCCGGACTCTACACCCTCCGCCTCACACGGCGCGAGGAGGCGTGGCCCCAGGCGGGCGTGTTCGCGATCCGCTTCACCGGTGCCGCCCTGACCATCACCACACGCGACCACTTCGCCCCCGACGGCGATCCGGCGGTGCTGGCGGTGATCGACGCGGGCTTCGGCAACGTCCTGGGCGGCCTGGCGTCGGGCGGAGCGGCCGAGCTGGCCTTCGACGGACGCATCGCCGCGCGGCTCCCCCTGGCGGGCGCGGCGCCGGCGGTGGCGGCGTTCCTGGACTGCACGTCGGCGGTGCCGTCATAGCTTGCGCCGCCGTGCCGCGAGCGATGATCCCTTGGGCGCCGCGGTCCGGTTGCGAGGCAGCGGCGGGCGCCGGGGCGGGGCGCGGCAGGATTTGCTCTGGCGTTACGGCGGTTTTCGCCTAAATACACCCGGGCAGAGCCGGACAGCCGGCCAAGACGGGGGACGGGATGGCAGGCGGTCGGCGCGGCAACGGTTTGGCAGGCGTTCTGCCCATCGCAATCTCCGCGGCGCTGTTTCTCTACTTCCTCGCGATGATCCCCGACGTGGCCGCCTCGGGCGCATTGGTGATCCACTGGCAGTGGGTGCCGTCTCTCGACATCGCGCTGTCGTGGCGGCTGGACGGGCTCAGCCTCACCTTCGCGCTGCTGATCTCGGGCATCGGCACGCTGGTGATGCTCTACTCCAACAGCTACCTGCGCGGGCACCCGCAATACGCCCGCTTCGCGCTGTTCCTGACGTCGTTCATGCTGGCGATGCTGGGGCTCGTCCTGTCGGACAACCTGATCGCGTTGTTCGTGTTCTGGGAACTGACGACGATCACCTCCTACCTGCTGATCGGGTTCGGGCACGAGACGCCCAAGGGGCGCCGCTCGGCGCTCCAGGCGCTGTTCGTCACCGGGGCGGGGGCGCTGGCGATGCTGGCGGGCCTGATCCTGCTCGGCCGCGCGGCGGGGAGTTTCGAGCTGTCCGATATCCTGCGCATGGGCCCCGAGATCCGCGCGCACGAGCACTATACCGCGATCCTGATCCTGGTCCTCGCGGGCGCCTTCACCAAGTCGGCGCAGGTGCCGTTCCACTTCTGGCTGCCCAACGCCATGGCCGCGCCCACGCCGGTCAGCGCGTTCCTGCACTCGGCCACCATGGTCAAGGCGGGCGTCTACCTGATGGCGCGGCTGCACCCGACGCTCAGCGGGACCGACGCCTGGCTGTGGTCGCTGACCATCGCGGGGGCGGTCACGGCGGTCTATGCCAGCTTCAAGGCGCTCAGCCAGACCGACCTGAAACAGGCGCTGGCCTATACCACGCTGATGGCGCTGGGCACGCTGACGCTGTTTCTGGGGCAGCAATCGGGCTATGCGATCACCGCCTTCGCCACGTTCCTGATCGTGCATTCGCTCTACAAGGCGGCGCTGTTTCTGGTGGTCGGCTGCATCGACCACGCCACCGGCACGCGCGAGGCCGAGGTGCTGGGGGGGCTCGCCCGGGCGATGCCCATCACCGCGGCCGCCGCCGCCCTATCGGCGCTGTCGATGGCCGGCTTCCCACCCTTCCTGGGCTTCATCGGCAAAGAGCTGAAATACGCCGGCGCGCTGGCCGTCGCCTCCGAACCCATGTTCGTGGCCGGCGCGGTCCTGCTCTCCAACGCGCTGATGCTGGCGGTGGCGGGGGTGGTCGCGTTCCGCCCCTTCTGGCGCCGGAACGAACAGCCCCTGCCCCGCGCGCCCCACGAGGCGCCCTGGCCGATGCTGGCCGGGCCGGTGATCCTGGCGATCCTCGGCGCGCTCTTCGGCCTCTGGCCCGATCTGTTGCAGACGACGCTGGTGGACCGCACGGTTCAGGCGGTGACCGGCGGCGACCTGGAGGCCAAGGAGCTCAAGCTCTGGGCCGGGGTCAACATGCCGCTGATCCTGAGCATCGCCACCTTCGTCCTCGGTCTCCTGCTCTATGCCGTGCACCGACCGCTGCGGCGTGGGCTCCAGGCCTTCTTTGCCCGCATGATCAGCCTCGATGGACGCTGGGACGGGTTCCTCGACGCCGTCAAGGGCCTGAGCGCCTGGCAGACGCGGACGATCCAGAACGGCCGCCTGCAATCCTATCTCACGATCACCTTCGCCGTCGTGTTGGTGACCCTCGGAGGCACCATGCTGGCGCGGCAGGTCTGGCCGGCGGCGCCGGAGGTGGGCGAGGTGCGCTGGTCGCACATCGCCATCGTGCTCTTGATCATCGGCGGCACCCTTCTGGCCGCGTTCACCCGCTCGCGCATCACCGCGGTCGCGGGCTTGGGCGTCGTGGGCATCGGCGTCGCGATGGTGTTCATCGTCTTCGGCGCGCCGGACGTGGCGATCACCCAGCTCCTGGTCGAAACGCTGGTGGTGGTGCTGGTGGCGGTGGCAATGCTGCGGCTGCCGTTCCTGGACCGCAAGGGCGAGTCCGACTGGCGGCCCGGTCACCTGCTGCTCGGCACCGCCCTGGGCGCGACGGTGACGGCGATCCTGCTGGCAGTGCTGGAGACGCCGCTCGACCGGCGCCTCACCGACTTCTTCGAAACGGCGAGCTGGCCCGAAGCCTTCGGTCGCAACGTGGTCAACGTGATCCTCGTGGACTTCCGCGCGCTCGACACCTTCGGCGAGATCGCGGTGGTGGTGATCGCCGCGCTCGCCGCCTATGCCTTGCTCAGAACGACCGCGGGGAGGCGGCCATGAGATCGGTGATCCTCCGCGTCGGCACCCGCTATCTGGTGGGTCTTTTGCTGCTCTTTTCGGTCTACATGCTCCTGCGCGGGCACAACCAGCCCGGCGGCGGCTTCATCGGCGGGCTCATCGGCTCCACCGGCTTCGTCCTCTACGCCATCGGCTGCGGCACCGCCGAGGCCCGCGCGGCGCTCAGGGTCATGCCCCAGTCCATCGCCATGGTGGGGCTCGGCATCGCCCTGGTCGCGGGCCTGATCGCGGGACTCTTCGGCGACGCGTTCTTTACCGGCCAGTGGCTGTTTCTCGGCGCCGACAAGAGCGACCCCAGCGACAAGGGCCTGCCCCTCTCCACCGTCCTGGTGTTCGACATCGGCGTCTACCTGGTGGTGTTCGGCGCGATCCTCACCCTGGTCTTCGCCATGGAGGAAGAGATCTGATGGAAACCCTGCTGGCCGTCACCGTCGGCATCCTCATCGGGGCCGCCGTCTATCTCATGCTGGCGCGCAACGTGATGCGATTCATCTTCGGGCTGGTGCTGATCTCGAACGCGGCGAACCTGATCATCTTCACCGCCGGGCGGCTGACCCCCGGCGCGCCGCCCCTGATCCCCGAGGGCGCCGACGCGCCCGCCGACGTGGTCGCCAACGCCCTGCCCCAGGCGCTGGTGCTGACGGCGATCGTCATCGGCTTCGGCCTCTTCGCCTTTGCGCTGGTGCTGGTGTTCCGCGCCTACGCGACTCTCGGCACGTTGGAGAGCGACCGGATGCGCGTGGCCGAACCCGACGAGGGCGCGGCCCCGTGAGCTGGATCCTCGCCCTTCCCATCGCCGTGCCCTTCGCCACGGCGGTCCTGGCCTTTCTCGCCCGGCACAGCGCCGCCGGCCGCTGGCTCAGCGTCGCGGGCAACGCCGCGCTCCTGGTGGCCGCGGTCCTGCTCATGGGCACGGTGTGGAACGAGGGCGTCATCGCGGCGCAGATGGGCGGCTGGCCCGCGCCCTTCGGCATCACGCTCGTCGCCGACCTGCTGAGCGGGGTGATGGTGCTGATCACCGCCATCACCGGCCTCGCCGTGTCCGTCTACGCCCTGGGCGACATCAACGAGCGCAAGGAGTACCTGGGCTATCACGCGCTCTTCAACGTGCTGATCGCGGGCGTCTGCGGCGCGTTCCTCACCGGCGACCTCTTCAACCTCTACGTCTGGTTCGAGGTGATGTTGATCGCGTCCTTCGGCCTGTTGATCCTGGGCGGCAAGCCCGAGCAGATCGACGGCGGGATCAAATACGTCACTCTGAACCTGGTCTCGACGATCCTGTTCCTGTCCGGCATCGGCCTGCTCTACGGGATGACCGGGACGCTGAACATGGCCGACCTGGCGCAGGCGGTGGACGGGGTCGAGAACCAGGGCCTGCTGACGGTCGTGGCCATGACCTTCATGATCGCCTTCGGGGTCAAGGCGGCGGTGTTCCCGCTGTTCTTCTGGCTGCCCGCCGCGTATCACACCCCGGCCTTCAGCGTCTCGGCGGTGTTCGCGGGTCTCCTGACCAAGGTGGGGGTCTACGCCCTGATCCGCATGTTCACCCTGATCTTCGACCACGACACCGGGTTCACCCACACGATCCTGCTGTGGGTCGCCGCGTTCACCATGGTCACCGGCGTCCTCGGCGCCGCGGCGCAGAGCGATTTCCGCAAGATCCTGTCGTTCCACATCGTCAGCCAGATCGGTTACATGATCCTCGGCCTCGCGCTCTACACGCCGATGGCCCTGGTCGGCGCGGTGTTCTACCTGGTCCACCACATCGTGGTGAAGGCGAACCTGTTCCTGATCGCGGGCGTGTCGCAGCGGATCACCGGCGGCTCGGACGTCTATCGGATCGGCGGTCTCTACAAGTCCGCGCCGCTCTTGGCGGTGCTGTTCATCATCCCCGCCTTCTCGCTCGCGGGCTTTCCGCCCTTGTCGGGGTTCTGGGCGAAATACATCATCGTCAAGGCGGCGCTGGAGGCCCAAGGGTGGCTCATCGCCGGAATCGCACTGGCGGTGGGGCTGATGACCATCTATTCGATGACCAAAATCTGGGCCGAGGCGTTCTGGAAGGCGCATCCAGACGGCCGGCAGCCGCGGCTGACCGACATGCCCCAGGCGCACCGGCGGCCGATGCTGCTGGCCATCGGCGGGCTGGCGACGCTGACGGTGATCATCGGCCTCGTCCCCGAACCCTTCGTCCAGTTCGCCGAACGGGCGGCGGCGCAGCTCCTCGACCCCGCGGCCTATGTCGCCGCCGTGCTGGGCGACCCGGGATGAAGACATTCGCCGCCAATATCCTGCTGACCGTGGCCTGGGCGATGCTCATGGGCTCGCTGAGCCTCTTCACCCTGGCGTCCGGGTTCGTCCTGGGCTTTGCCATCCTGTGGGTGCTGCAACCGCTGGTGGGCGGGCCGGACAGCTATTTCCTGCGCGTGTGGTATTGGATCAAGCTGATCGTGATGTTCCACTACGAACTGGTGGTCTCCAGTCTCGGGGTGATCTGGGACATCCTGACGCCCCAGCACCTGTCGACTCCGGCGGTGATCGACGTCCCCCTGGACGTCAAATCCGACGCCGGGATCCTCTTGGTCACGAACCTCATTTCGCTGACCCCCGGCACGCTGAGCATCGACGTGTCCCCGGATCGCAAGGTGCTGAGGGTGCACGCCATGTTCGCCGAAGACCCCGAAGCCATCGTCCACCAGCTCAAGTCCGGGATGGAGCGGTGGGTGATCGACGCCGTGGAGGACCGATGACCGGGACCGAGTTTCTGCTGATCTGCGTCGACATCGGCTTCGGCCTGGTGATCGTGGCGCTGATCCTCGCCTTCTGGCGGCTGATGCGGGGGCCGTCGCTGCCCGACCGGGTGGTGGCGCTGGACTTCATGACCGTGGCGGTGGTGGCCTTCTGCGGCCTCGCCTCGATCCGCACCGACGACCGGGCCTTCCTGGATGTGGCGGTGGTGATGGCGCTCGTGGGCTTCCTGGCGACCGTGGCGCTGGCCCGCTTTGCCGAACGCCGCCAGGCCCGCGAGAGCGGCGAAGAGGAAGAGCTGTCATGACCGAAGTGATCTCAGGCGTCCTGATCCTCATCGGCTGCGGCATGGCGGTGATCGCCGCGCTCGGTCTGATCCGCCTTCCCGACGTCCTGATCCGCATGCACGCCTCCACCAAGGTCGGCACCCTCAGTTGCGGGCTGACCATGGCGGCCGTGGCGGTGCATTTCATCGAACTGGCCGTCGCGGTGCGCTGCATCGCGATCATCGTGTTCCTCCTGATGACCGCCCCCATCGCGGGCCACATGATCGGCCGCGCCGCGCTCCGCACCGGCGTGCCCATGTGGCGGGGAACGCCGCGCAAAGACGGCTGAGCTGCGCGGCCCCTGAGCGCGCAGCCGCGCGGCCGCCGACGCGCGGGGTGGCAGTCCGGCCCCCTGAGCGGGGCGGTTCGTGGCTGCCGTGGGAGCTGGACCTCAGAGCGGCGCGCCGATGGCACCCAACCGCCGCCCCGGGGGGCGGGTCGGCGGTCGCGCGGCGGCCTGCGGCCTTGTCCCGCGCGGGGAGCGGCTCACCCATTGGCGCCAAGCCGCGCGGCCGCCGACCCGCGGGGTGGCGAACCGAACCGCGGAGCGGCGCGGTTTATGGCCGCCGTGGTAGCTCGACCTCAAAGCTAAGCGCCAACGGCACCCAACCGCCGCCCCGGGGGGCGGGTTGGCGGTCGCGCGGCGGCCTTCGGCCTTGTCCCGCGCGGGGAGCGGCTCGGGGCGCTCACTCAGAACATGACGGGGGTCGGGTCATGCCGGAGGCATGACGGTCGCGCGGCGGGCTGACGCCCTTGTCCCGCGCGGGGAAGGGCTCATCCGTGGCAGGGGCGCCGCTCTCACAGCGGTCCCGGCAGCCGTTCCTCGCTGAGGAGGACGTTGGCCTCGACGGTGCCGATCCCCGGCAGGGACAGGATGCGCCGCCTGAGCACCCGT
Organism: Rhodobacteraceae bacterium CCMM004; assembly: GCA_004005435.1. GTDB lineage: Bacteria > Pseudomonadota > Alphaproteobacteria > Rhodobacterales > Rhodobacteraceae > CCMM004. Next base: position 586,036 of record RZWH01000001.1, read on the forward strand.
TCGAAATCCGCCAGATCGCGGGCCACCACGCGCAGGCGATAGTCGTAGACGCCCAGCACATGCTCGACCGTCTGCACCTCCGGGATGGCGCCCAGGACGCGCTCGAAGTCGTCCAGGCTGACCCGCCCCTTGGCCGCCAGCTTGACCCCCAGAAACACCGTGACGCCGAAGCCCAGGGCGTCGAGGTCCAGATCCACCCGCCGCCCCGCCAGGATGCCCGCCTCCTGCAACCGCCGGATGCGCCGCCACGCCGCCGGCTGGCTGAGCGCGCAAGCACGGCCCGCCGCCCCCGCCGACAGCTCGGCATCCGCCGACAGCGCGCGGAGCAGCGCCAAATCCGTGGCGTCGGGGGTCAAAGCGGCAGCCTCTCGTCGGTCTTGATCGTCGCCACATGCATCAGCGCCTCGATCTCGGCGATGTGCGGCAGAGCCAGGATCCGGCGGCGATAAATGTCCTGGTAGTGCGCCAGGTCGCGGGCGATCACCGCCAGCCGCAGGTCGACGCGGCCGAGAAAGGTCTGGATCTCGATCACCTCGGGTATGCCGCGCGCCGCCGCGATGACTTCGTCGAAGGCCCTCGGCGCGCCCTTGTCCAAAGTGAAGCGTAGCGAGACCTGCACACTGTAGCCCAGCGCGCGCCAATCGATGACCGCCCGCTGACCGCGCAGGACGCCGCGGGCGCGCATCCGGTCCAGCCGCCGGGTGGCCAGCGCACTGCCGACACCCGCCCGCGCGGCAAGGGCGGCAGTGGTCGCGGAGGGGTCGTTCTGCAACTGCCGCAGGAGGCGCCTGTCGATATCGTCGAGCATGGGTATTTATGCCAAGATGAGAAAGCAAGAATAGATTTGCACATGTATGCCCGAAATACACGGGGTTCCACCGCTTCCTCTCCGGTGAACGCCGCTTATGCTGCGCGCCATCGACGACCCAAGGAGGGACCCATGCGCGTCTATTACGACCGTGACTGCGACATCAACCTGATCAAAGACAAGAAGGTGGCGATCCTGGGCTACGGCAGCCAAGGCCACGCGCACGCACTGAACCTGCGCGATTCTGGGGCCAAGAACGTGGCCGTCGCCCTGCGCGAGGGGTCGCCCTCGGCCAAGAAGGCCGAAGGAGAGGGGCTTCAGGTCATGGGCATCTCCGAGGCCGCCGCCTGGTGCGACCTGATGATGTTCACCATGCCCGACGAGCTGCAGGCCGACACCTGGACGCGCTACGTCAAGGACCATATCCGCGACGGCGCCGCCATCGCCTTCGCCCACGGTCTCAACGTGCATTTCGGTCTGATCGAGGCGCCCGACACCATCGACGTCATCATGATGGCGCCCAAGGGCCCCGGCCACACCGTGCGCGGCGAATACGTCAAGGGCGGCGGCGTGCCCTGCCTGGTGGCGGTGCAGAACGACGCCAGCGGCAAGGCGCTGGAGATCGGGCTGAGCTACTGCTCGGCCATCGGCGGCGGGCGTTCGGGCATCATCGAGACGGACTTCCGCCAGGAATGCGAGACCGACCTCTTCGGCGAGCAGGCGGTGCTCTGCGGCGGCCTGGTCGAGCTGATCCGCATGGGCTTCGAAACGCTGGTCGAGGCCGGCTACGAGCCCGAGATGGCGTATTTCGAGTGCCTGCACGAGGTCAAGCTGATCGTGGACCTGATCTACGAGGGCGGCATCGCCAACATGAACTACTCGATCTCCAACACCGCCGAATATGGCGAATACGTCTCGGGCCCCCGGGTCCTGCCCTACGACGAGACCAAGGCGCGGATGAAGGCGATCCTGCGCGACATCCAGACCGGCCGCTTCGTCCGCGACTTCATGCAGGAGAACGCGGTGGGCCAGCCGATGTTCAAAGCCACGCGGCGCCTGAACGACGAACACCAGATCGAGGAGGTGGGCGAGCGCTTGCGCGCGATGATGCCCTGGATCTCGGCTGGCAAGCTGGTGGACCAGGCCAAGAACTGACGCCGCGGGCGGAGTGGGGGCGCGACGCGCGCCTCCGCCCCGCCCCCCGAGGCGGCGGCCGATCCTGGCCGCCGCCGCCCCGCGCCCCATGTCGCCGCTCATGCGTCCCGGCGCGGTTCATCCACGAGGCCCCATGGCGCCCACCCCCACCCCGTTCAACTGGCTGTCCATCGCCGTCCTCGGCGTGGTCTGGGGCGGCACCTTCATGGTGATCGAACTGGCCCTGCGCGGGCATGGGCCGGTCACCATCGGCGCCGCGCGGGCGACCCTCGGGGCGGTGTCCCTCACGGCACTGGCGACGATCCTCCGCCGCCCCTGGCCGCGGACGCCGCGGGTCTGGGCCTACGCGGTGCCGGTGGGCCTCTTCACCAGCGCGGTGCCGTTCTTCCTCCTCGGCTGGGGGCAGCAATATGTCAGCTCGGCCTTCGCCGGGCTCAGCATGGCGGCGCTGCCGCTGTTCGTCCTGCCGCTGGCGCATCTGTTCTCGGACGAGCCGCTGTCGGGGCGCGCGTTCGGCGGCGTGCTCCTGGGGTTTGCCGGGGCCCTGGTGCTGATCGGCCCGGGCCTGGGGCAGTTCGGCGGCGGCACGGCCGAGCCCTGGGGCCAGGCCGCCTGTCTCGGCGCGGCGTTCAGCTATGCCATGGGGTCGATCCTGACCCGCCGCTGCCCACCGGTGGACTCGGTCGCGCTGTCTGCGATGACGCTGACGGTGGGCGCGGTGGTGATGGTCCCCGCGGCGCTGATCTTCGAAGGGGTGCCGACGCCTGCGGGCGGCCTGCCCGATCTGGCGCTGCTGCTGTTGGGCCTGGTGCCGACGGCGTTCGCGACGCTGCTCAGGGTCCACACGATCCGCTCGGCGGGATCGGTGTTCATGACGCTGGTGAACTATCAGGTCCCGCTCTGGGCCATGGCCTTCGGCGCACTGGTCCTGGCCGAGGCGCTGCCCTGGCGGTTCTTCGCCGCGCTGGCGCTGATCCTGACGGGGCTCGCCGTCAGCCAGTGGCGTGCGCTCAGGCCGCTCCTGACCGGGCGGGGGTGACCGCAGGGCGACGCGGGAAGCGACGCACCCGCTGAGCGCGGAGAGCAGCGCCGTCCCGCCGGGGCCGGGCTGGGCGACGCGGGACGGTTTGACAAGCACCGGCGTCGCCGTAGCTGCCCCGCTGTCCGCAGAAGCGCCGCCTTGGGCGAAACGGCGCTGCCCTCCGGGGCCCACCGAGCGGGACAGGGGGCTACGGCATTCCTCTCAACTCACACCCTCGTCTGCCCCGACGCGGCGGCGATGGCATCGGCCACCGCGTCGACCACCTGGGCGAGCAGGGCCGCGTCCTCGCTCTCGGCCATGACGCGGATCAGGGGCTCGGTCCCCGACGGCCGGATCAAAAGCCGGCCGGTGCCGGAGAGCCGCGCCTCGGCGTCGGCGACCGCGGCGCGGACCGCCGGGGCGTCCAGGGGGGACGCGCCCGCGGGCACGGGGACGTTCTTCAAGCGCTGGGGCACGGGATCGAACTGCCGCGCCAGGTCGGAGGCAGGGCGCCCGGTCTCGACCATCGCCGCGAGGAACTGCAACCCCGCGACCAGCCCGTCGCCGGTGGTGGTGTGCGCCGCCAGGACGATGTGCCCCGACGCCTCGCCGCCCAGGGACAGGCCGCGCGCGCGCATCGCCTCCACCACATAGCGGTCGCCCACCGCGGTGCGCAGGAGCGACAGGCCCCGCCCCTCCAGAAACCGCTCCAGGCCGAGGTTGCTCATCACCGTGGCGGCCAGGGTGTCGCCCGCCAGCCGCCCCTCGGCCGCCAACCGCGCCGCGAACAGCGCCAGGATCTGGTCGCCGCCGGCGATCTCTCCGGCCTCGTCGACGATCACCACCCGATCCGCGTCGCCGTCGAGACAGATGCCCAGGTCCGCGCCCTCGGCCCGCACCCGCGCCGCCGCGGCCCTTGGGTGGGTCGACCCGCAGCCGTCGTTGATGTTGTGGCCATCGGGGCGCACGCCCATTTCGATCACATCTGCGCCCAACTCCCACAACACCTCGGGCGCGCAGCGGTAGGCGGCGCCGTTGGCGCAATCCACAAGGACCCGGATCCCCTCCAGCCCCCGCCCCTCGGGAAAGCTGAACTTCACCCGCTCGTTGTAGCGGAAGCGGCCGTCGTCGATGCGCTTGGCTCGGCCGATCCGGTCGGCGGCGGCGGGCTCCACCCCGTTCAGGGTCAACGCCTCGATCTCGGCCTCCGCAGCGTCGTTCAGCTTGTATCCGTCGGGACCGAAGAGCTTGATCCCGTTGTCCTGCGCCGGGTTGTGACTGGCCGAGATCATCACCCCGACATCGGCGCGCATCGACGGGGTCAGCATCCCCACCGCGGGCGTCGGCACCGGCCCAAGGAGCAGCACGTTCATCCCCGCCGAAGTCAGCCCGGCGGTGAGCGCGTTTTCGAACATGTAGCCCGACAGGCGCGTGTCCTTGCCGATGACGGCGCGGTGGGCGGGCGAGCCCTTGCGGCGGAAATAGCGCCCGACCGCCGCGCCGAGGCGCAGCGCGGTCTCGGCGGTCATCGGCGCCGTGTTTGCGGTGCCGCGCACCCCGTCGGTGCCAAAGAGGCGGCGGGTCATGGCGCGGCCCCCGTCGTTGCGGCCCGCCAGAGGGTCAGGGCCTGGCGGCTCTCGGCGACGTCGTGGACGCGCGCGATCTGCACTCCCTGGGCGACCGCGGCCAGCATCGCCGCGAGCGAGCCGGGCAGTCGGGCGGTGGCGGGCGCGTCCCCGGCCAGGGTGCCGATGAACCGCTTGCGCGACGCGCCCAGCAGGACCGGACAGCCCAGCCCGTGGAACAGCGACAGATTGGCCATGAGCGTCAGGTTGTGTGCCAGCGTCTTGCCGAACCCGATGCCGGGATCGACGACCAGCCGCGCGCGGGCGATCCCGGCCGCCTCGGCCGCGGCGATGCGCGCCTCCAGATGGTCGTAGACGTCGAGCAGCACGTCGTCATAGCGCGGCGCGTCCTGCATCGTCTCCGGGGATCCTTGGCTGTGCATCAGCACCACCGGCAGGTCGCGCGCGGCGGCCAAAGGCGCCATGCCCGGATCGAAGCTCAAAGCCGTGACATCGTTCAGGATCGCCGCGCCCGCGTCGGCCGCGGCCTCGGCGACGGCGGCCTTGCGGGTGTCGATCGAGACGGCCACGCCCAGGGGCACGGCCGCAGCCACGGCGGGCACGGCGCGGGCGATCTCGTCGGCGGCCGCGACCTCCGCCGCGCCCGGACGGGTCGACTCGCCGCCCACGTCCAGGATGTCGGCCCCCGCCGCGACCAACCGGGCCGCCGCCGCCGCGGGGTCGTCCAGATGCACGCCCCCGTCGGAAAAGCTGTCGGGCGTGACGTTGAGGATCGCCATGAGGCGCGGGAGGTCCATCTCGACCCCCGCGACGGACGGCCGGGGGGCGGTGAGCGCGGCGCGGGCGGCGGCGGGGATCGCCTCGGCCGGAATCGGCACGGCCCCCTCGCCGCGGGTGCGGCGCAGCGCGTGGGTGAACCATCCCCAGCCCCCGGCGAGGCGCAGCGCCCCCTCGGGCCGCACCGGCCCCACCTGCACCAGGGGCTGATAGCGGGCCTCGGGCACCGGGCTCAGACCAGCAGGGCGGCGTCGGCGGCGACCGCGCGGACGGCCAGGTCCGTCGCCGGCATCGGCCCGCCCACCACCACCAGTTCGCGCGCGCCCAACTCGGTGGCCAGCCAGGCGGCCAGGCCCGGGCCGTCCTCGGGCCCCGCCTCGGGCGGCGCGACGCTGTCGAGAACCAGCTTGGACGGCGCCCAGACGCTGATCCGCCCCTGCCGCATGGCCCACTCCAGCTCGGTCCGGCTGTGGGTCACGACGCAGCGCCGGTCGCGGCCCGCCAGCACCCAGGCGTTCTGTTCGATGGCCAGGAGGTCGATGCGCCGCTGCGCTGGCGCGACGGCGCTGGCCGGGCGCGGCCCGTCCGGCAGACCGACGCAGAGGATCGCCGGCGCCTCCGCCGCCTCCAGCCCGTCGAGCCACTCGGCCAGCGCCGGACCGCTCAGCGCCGCGTTCGACAGCCAGACCACCACCGGGTGCGGAATGTCGTCGGCGACGCGGCGGGGGGTGGGCGCGGCCGCACGCTCGATCTCGACCCCCAGGGCGCCGGGGCCGCGGTCGAGCTTTTCGATCCGCACGAAGCAGCGCAGCGCCTGGGGCGCGGTCAGGATCCGCGCGGCGATCCTCTCGGCCAGGGTCTCCAGGAGGTTCAGCCGCTCCGCCGCCAGCTCGGCCGCGATGGCGTCGGTCAGGGTGTCGTAGCTCAGGATACGGTCGACGTCGTCGGAACGGGCGGCGTCGTGGGGCCGCACCTCGACCACGATGTCGAAGCGCACCCGCTGGGTCCGCCCGCGCTCGGCCTGGAAGGCGCCGATCTCGACCTCGACGACATGGTCGCGCACCGAGATGCGGTCGCGGCGGGCATCCGGCGCGGTGGCGCGGGCGCGGGCCTCGGGGTGATCGAAGGCGGTGGGCAGGTCGTTGGGCATGGGCGGGCTCCCGCGGCGGCGTGGCCCCGCAATACCGCCCCGGCCCCCCGGACGAAAGAGCGCAGGCGCCGCCGTCGCGGCCGAAACCGACGGGCGGCGCCCCGCGGGGGGCCTCAGCCCATGGCGTAGAAGTGGTGCGCGCCGATGGTCGCCGTCCGGTCGAAGCTGCGCGCCCAACGCGGATTGACCGCGCGGGTGTGATAGTGCGTGGCCCCGGCGGTCAGCGCCCGCGGCGCCCCGTCCAGCATCAGCCGCGCCACCTTGCCCATCCGGCGCCAGGCCCCGGGTTCGCGCACCACCTCGGCCCGGCCGTCGCAGGTATAGGTGAACTGGCACTGATACTTCTTGCCCGTGCCCTGGTTCACCACGCCGCAGACCGTGCCGGGGAACCGGCCGCTGTCGACGCGGTTGAGGATCACCTCGGCCACGGCGAACTGTCCCTTCACCGTCTCGCCTCGGGCCTCGAAATAAAGAGCCTCGGTCAGGCACTGCCACTCGGCACCGCCGCTGGCGACCGGCTGGCGGTCGAGGAACCGGCGGCTGTAGTCCACGGCCACCGCGGCGGGCGCCGCCGCCTTGGCCTTGGCCTTGGGGGCGAAGATCCGCGCCAGGAAGTTGCCGCGCCGCGGCTCGACCGCGGGACGGTCGGGGCCGAGCAGGCTGTCGAGGTTGCGCTCGATCCGCACCGAGGGGTCGTTGGACTGGCTCATCACCACATCGGCGGCGGCGGCCCCGGCCATGGTTGTGACCGCAAAAATCGCAGCGCCCAAAGGCGCCCAGCGCAGAGCGCGTGGCATCATCTCTTCAACCCCTCATCCCAATCGTCGCGGGCGCGCGTCCCAGGGCGCGCCGCAAGTCGTCTTTGCAAGCGGGGCTGGGCTTACCTGGACGTCAGGCGGAGCGAAAGCGGTCAGGCCGTCGCAGGCGGGAACCTGCCGATTTGCCTATCTGTCGGGGGGTTTTGCGCCGGGGAACCCGCGGTCCCGGATCGCCAGATGCGCCGCGGCCAGGCGCGCCACCGGCACACGGAACGGCGAGCACGAGACATAGTCGAACCCGGCGGCGCGGCAAAACGCGATGCTCTCGGGGTCGCCGCCATGCTCGCCGCAAACCGACAAGATGACGTCGGGGTTGGTGCGCCGCCCGCGTTCGGCGCCCATGGTCAGCAACTCGCCCACCCCGTCGAGGTCGAGCCGCAGGAACGGATCCTCGGTGAACACCCCCTGCTGCACGTAGGCACCCATGAACCGCCCCGCGTCGTCGCGGCTCAGGCCATAGGTCATCTGCGTCAGATCGTTGGTGCCAAAGCTCAGAAAGGTCGCATATTCCGCGATCTCGTCGGCGCGCAGGCAGGCCCGCGGCGTCTCGACCATCACCCCCAGGCGATAGGCAAAGTCCTCGCCCGTCGCGGTCCGCACCTGCGCCGCCACCGCGTCCACCCGCGCCTTGACCAGCTCGACCTCGCGGCGGGCCGAGACCAGGGGGATCATCACCTCGGGCACCACGCCCGTCCCGCTCTCCACCGTCGCTTCGAAGATCGCGCGCGCCTGCATGTCGTAGATCTCGGGCACCGCGATGCCCAGACGCACGCCCCGCATCCCCAGCATCGGGTTGAACTCGCCCAGCGCGGCGATGCGCTCGCCCACCTGCGCCAGCGGCAGGCCCAGCGCGCCCGCCAGGTCCATCATGCCGGTCCGGTCGGCGGGCAGAAACTCGTGCAGCGGCGGGTCGAGCAGGCGAATGCAGACCGGCTGTCCGCGCATGATGCGGAACAGCGCGGCGAAATCGGCGCGCTGCACGGGTAGGAGTTGCTCCAGCGCCGCCGCCCGATCCTCGGTCCGCTCGGCAAAGATCATCTCGCGCATGACGGTCAGGCGGTCGTCTTCGAAAAACATGTGCTCGGTGCGGCACAGGCCGATCCCCTCGGCCTCGAACCGCCGTGCCTGTGTCGCCTCCGCGGGGGTATCGGCGTTGGCCCGCACGCCGATGTCGCGCAGGTCGTCGGCCCAGGACAAAAGGCTCTGGAACGCGTCGTCCAGCGCGGGCTCCAACAGCGGCGCCGCCCCGACGATCAGTCGCCCGGTGGAGCCGTCGAGCGTGACGACGTCGCCCTCGCGGAACCGCCGCCCGTCGGGGCCGGTCAGCGCCCGCGCCTTGCGGTCGATGGTGATCTGCGAGGCGCCCACCACCGCCGGCAGGCCGAGGCCGCGGGCGATCACCGCGGCGTGGCTGGTGATGCCGCCGCGCGCGGTGAGAACGCCCACCGACGCATGCATCCCGCGCACGTCCTCGGGGCGGGTCTCGCGCCGGACCAGGATGCAGGGCTCCTCGCGCGCGGCATAGGCCTGGGCCGCGCGGGCCGAGAACGCCAGCCGCCCCGTCGCCGCGCCGGGACTGGCGGCGATCCCGCGTGCAAAGCTGTCGGTGTGCGCCTCGGGATCGACCTGGCGATGCAGCAGGTCGGACAGCGCCCTGGGCAGGATCCGCAGCACCGCCTCGTCCCGCGGGATCACGCCGTCGTCGGCCAGGTCCACGGCGATCCGCACGGCGGCACGCGAGGTTCGCCGCACCCGCACCGCGTCGAGAATGTTCAGCCGCCCGCCCTGGATGGTGAACTCGATCTGCATCTCCTCGCGCAGCCGTTGGCGGCAGGCCGCGCCGTGGGTCTGCAACATGTCGAAGACGTCAGGCGCCAGATCCTCCAGCGCCGCACCGCGCGCGTCGCGGGTGAGATAGAGCGCCCCCGCCCCGGGCAGCAGCGCCTCGCGCCCCTGGCTCTGGCTCAGATAACGGCCGGTGATCTGAGGCAGGCCGGTGGCGGAGCTGACGAACTGGATCACGCCCGAGCCGTATTCGCCCCCCGCCGGATCGCCGACGCCCAGGACCATCGCCTGGACCACGAGGCCCAGGCCCGCGTCCGCCGGCGCGCCCTTGGCCTGGCGCAGGAGGCGCGCGCTGGTCCCCTCCCAGGCCCGCGCCATGGCGCGCAGAATGTCGGCCAGTTGCCGCGCCGGATCCTGGGGAAAGGGGTCGTCCGTCTCGGCCTCGAAGGCGGCGCACATGGCGGCGATGTCGGTCTCGTCCTGGAACAGGTCGGCGTCCAGACGCGCGACCTCGGTGGCGTAGGACTGGATGAACCGGCGGTAGAGCGCGTCGGCCGCGGGCCGGCCGATCCGCTGGGACAGATCGGCGTGGCGGGCGTCGTTCATGCCGATGTTCAACACCGTGCCCGGGCCACCCCAATCGGGATCGGCGCTGGAGGGCCGCACCGACACCAGCGTCCCGTCGGGAAAGACGCCGAGCAGTTGCGCGGTGTCGGGGAACTGCCCCGCCGCGATGCCGCGCACCGTGCCCACGTCCAGAGCCAGGGTCTGCGGCACCGGCAGGCCCATGCGGATCAGCCGTTGCAGGCACTTGGCCCGGCTGCCGTGCTGACGGCCCGAGATCGGCGCGTCTGGGGTGATCTCGGTCACCCCGGCGATGTCGCTGATTTTCTGCACTGCGGCACTCCTTCGCCGCAGCATACGCCGCACCCCTAGCGGTGCAAGAGGCGCGTCAACCGTCGAGCCGGGTGAGATCGGCCGCCTGCAGGCAGACGGTGCGGATCCGGCTGAGCAGGTTCAGCCGGTTGCGCCGCAGCACGGCGCTGTCGGCATTCACCTGAACCGCCTCGAAAAAGGCGTCGATCGGCGCACGCAGATCGGCCATGGCCGCCATCGCCGCGGTGACGTCCTCGGCCTCCATCGCCGGGCCGATCCGCGCCTGGGCCGCGTCGAGCGCGTCGAAGAGCGCGCGCTCTTCGTCCGTCACCGCGAACTTGGCGTCCGCACCGAAGGAGTATTCCACCCCGTCGGCCTCTTCGGCCTGGGTGAGGATGTTGTTGGCCCGCCGGAACCCCTGCACCAGGTTCTCGCCGTCCTCGGTCTTGAGGAACGCCGCCAGCGCCTCCGCCCGCTTGACCACCAGCGTCAGGTCGTCCGAGCCGGGCATCGCCAAGACCGCGTCGATCACGTCGTGCCGGATGCCCTCGTCCCGCAGGTGGACCTTGAGCCGGTCGTGGAAGAAGGCGATGAGGTCGGCCGCCTGGGCGGGCGACAAATTTTCGTCGAAAATTTGCGCCAGCGGCACCCGCAGCCCATTGTCCGTCAGGATGCGGATCACCCCCAACGCCGCCCGCCGCAGCGCAAAGGGATCCTTCGACCCCGTGGGCTTTTCGTCGATGGCCCAGAACCCGGCCAGCGTGTCCAACTTGTCGGCCAGCGCCACGGCCACCGACACCGGCGCGGTCGGCACCGCGTCCGAGGGGCCCAGCGGCGCATAGTGCTCTTCGCAGGCCTCGGGCACGCCGTCGTCGTGGCCGGCGGCGCGGGCGTAATACTTGCCCATAGTCCCCTGCAACTCGGGGAACTCATAGACCATCTCGGACGCCAGGTCGGCCTTGGCCACCCGCGCCGCCTCGGCCGCCAGGTCGGGCGGCGCGCCCACGGCCGGGGCGATCTCGCGCGCCAGCGCGGCGATTCGGGCGACGCGGTCGGCCTGGGTGCCGAGTTTGGAATGGAACGTGACTTGGGCGAGCGGTGCGGCCATCCCCTCCAGCCCCTTCGCCCGGACGGTCCGCAGGTCGTTCTCCCAGAAGAACGCCGCGTCGGCCAGCCGGGCCGCCAGCACCCGCGCGTTGCCCGCCAGGATCGTCGCGCCGTCGTCCGCGGTCTCGCGGTTGGCGACTGTTACAAACCGGACAATCCGGCCGGATTTTTTGTCCAAAACGGAGAAAAACTTTTGATGTTCTCGCATTGAGGTCTGAAGAACCTCAGGGGGCAACTCCAGAAACCGCGCCTCGATCTCGCCCATCAGCGGCACCGGCCACTCGACCATCCCCGCCACTTCGGCCAGCAGTCCGCGGTCCTCGACCACCTCCAGCCCCGCCGCGAACGCCATCTGCGCGGCCTCATGGGCGATCACCTCGGCCCGCTCCTCGGCCGACAGGACCACGAAGGCGCGCTTGAGCTTGGCCCGGTAATCCTCGAACGACGTGACCGAAAACGCCCCCGGCGCCATGAAGCGATGGCCCTCGGTCAGGTCCCCCGCGACGAGGCCGTCGATGTCCAGCGGCACCGCCTCGCTCCCCGCCTCGTCGTGGAGGATGCAGACGATCCGGTGCAGCGGCCGCACCCAGCGCAAGCTGCCCGTGCCCCAGCGCATGGACTTGGGCCAGGGAAAGTCCCGCACCGCCCGCTCCAGCACCTCCGCCACGATCTCGGCCGCCTCGCGCCCGGGCCGCGCGATCACGGCATACCAGAATTCCCCTTTTGGCTCAGAACGTTGCTCCAGATCCTCCCGCGCCACGCCGGCGCCACGCAGAAACCCCTCGACCGCCTTCTCCGGGGCGCCCACTCGCGGTCCCCGCCGCTCCTCCCGGGTGTCGGGCGAGCGGGCAGGCAGCCCCTCGACCGTCAACGCCAACCGCCGCGGCGTGGCGAAGGCACCAGCAGAGCCATAGGTCAGACCCGCCTCGACCAGGCCCTCGGTTACCAGACGCCGCAGGTCGGCGGCCGCGCGGGTCTGCATCCGCGCCGGAATCTCCTCGGAAAACAGTTCGATCAGCAGGTCGGGCATGTCATTCCTCGCGCGGCGGACATTCCTCGCCCACCGGCGAGCCGTCGTAGGCGGTCTCGCCGCAATTGTTCAGTTGGTGCCAGGCATAGGCGCGCCCGTCGCCGTAGATCGCCACCACCCGGTCGACGCCATAGGCGATATTCTTTTCCCCAAGAAAAGCAAGGGCTTCGCCCGAGGCCAGGTCGGCCCCGATCCGTGCGGCGTCGAAGCAGTCGAACCAAGGCGGCGCGTTCAGCGGCTCGGGGCGGTCGTAGGGGGCATAGGTCTCGGTCAGCATCGCCTGGCTCATCGGCACGGTGAAACAGGCGCGGAACCGCAGGGGCGAGCTGTCGGCGTCGATGGCCTCGACCGCATCGGCCAGGATCGGCTCGGCCGCGCCGGTGACCATGGGGGTCAGGCGCAGGTCCGTCGCCTCCGCCGAGACCTCGTCGTAGAAGGCGTAGATCTGGAGGTAATACATCGCCACGCCGGCGATCAGGGCGACGGTCACGATCAGCGCTCCCAGGAGTTTGCCGCTCACGCCGCGTCTGCGGACCAGCCGCCCGCCTCGGTCTGGACGAAGGCGTCGGCGCAGGCCTTGGCCAGCGTCCGCACCCGCCCGATATAGGCCTGCCGCTCGGTGGGCGAGATCACGCCGCGCGCGTCCAGCAGGTTGAACAGGTGGCTGGCCTTGATGCACTGGTCGTAGGCCGGCAGCGCCATGACGATGCGGCGGCCCGTCTTGGGGTCCAGCGCGGGCTGCGCCAGGATGCGCGCGCACTCGGCCTCGGCATCCACGAAGTGCTGGAGCAGCAGGTCGGTGTCGGCCACGTCGAAGTTCCAGCGCGCATACTGCGCCTCGGCCTCGCGAAAGATGTCGCCATAGGTCAGCGGGATCGGGCTGCCCGGCGGGTTGAACGGCATGGCGTTGCCGTCGTCATGGCCGAGGACATACATCGCCAGCCGCTCCAGCCCGTAGGTCAGCTCGCCCGAGACGGGGCGGCAGTCGTATCCGCCCACCTGCTGGAAATAGGTGAACTGGCTGACCTCCATGCCGTCGCACCAGACCTCCCAGCCCAGGCCCCAGGCGCCCAGGGTCGGGCTCTCCCAGTCGTCCTCGACGAAGCGGATGTCGTGCAGGTCGGCGTCGATGCCGATGGCCTTGAGCGAGCCGAGGTAGAGATCCTGGAGGTTCGGGGGCGACGGTTTGATGATCACCTGAAATTGATAATAGTGCTGCCAGCGGTTCGGGCTGTCGCCATAGCGCCCGTCGGTGGGACGGCGCGAGGGCTGAACATAGGCCGCGGCCCATGGGGTGTCGCCCAGGGCGCGCAGCGTGGTCGCGGGGTGGAACGTGCCTGCGCCCACTTCCATGTCATAGGGTTGCAGGATGGCACAGCCGGCCTCGGCCCAATAGGCCTGGAGCGCCAGGACGATATCCTGGAAACAGCGCGGCGTGGTCATCGGGCGGGTCCCTGGGTGGCGCGGCCGGTCGGCCCCGGCGCAACGGCGCGACCCTCATAGGCAGAAGGGCAACAAGGGTCAATCGCGCCCCATTGCCGCCTGGGGGTTTCTTGACCTTTCCGAGGTTTTCCCTTGGATAAGGCGAAATGGGCCGCGAGGGTGCGATCAGTGAGTAACACGACGATGAGACTGCGCGCGGCCGGATGGCTGGTGTCGGTGGCGATAGCGCTGACGTGGGCCGGTGGCGCCGCCATGGCGCAACAGCAGGTTTGGTTGCAGATCGAGGCGCAGCCGGGCCTGACCCGCGCGCAGCAGGCGGCCAGCCGCTATGCCCAGCGCCTGCCGGACGTGAGCGGGTTCCGCCTGGGCTCGACCAACTGGTATGCCATCGCTCTGGGGCCCTATGGCGAGGACGAGGCGGCCGGCGTGCGACAGCAGCTCCGGGCGCAGAGGCTGATCCCCGCCGACAGCTTTACCACCGACGGCGCAAGCTTTCGGCAAAGGTTCTGGCCGCTGGGCTCGGACACCGCGGCCGTCGAGACGCCGCCGGCGACGGCCGCCCCCCTCGACGAGACCCCCACGCCTGACGCCGCCGAGCCCGCCGACACAGCGGCCGAGCCCGCCGACACCGCCGCCGCCCCCGCGCCGCCGCCGCCGGACGAGACCCCGGCCGAGGCGCGCCGGTCGGAGCGGACGCTCACCGCGGAGGAGCGTCGCGCGCTCCAGATCGCGCTGCAATGGGAGGGCTATTACACAGCCGCCATCGACGGCGCCTTCGGCCGCGGCACCCGCGCGGCCATGGCCGCCTGGCAGGAGGCACAGGGCTATGACGCCACCGGTGTCCTGACCACCGGGCAGCGGCGCGAGCTGCTGGCCGCCTACAACGCGGTGCTCGACGGGATCGGGATGCGCGTGGTGCGCGACGATACCGCCGGGATCGAGGTGCAGATGCCCACCGAGCTGGTGCGCTTCGACCGCTACGAGCCGCCATTCGCCCATTACGAGGGCGTCGACCCCAACGCGCCCTACCGTGTGCTGCTGATCAGCCAGGAGGGCGACCGGGCCACCCTGCACGGCCTCTACGACATCATGCAGACCCTGGCGATCGTGCCCGAGACCGGCGCGCGCGAGAAACGCGACCGCAACTTCACACTGGTCGGCGAGGGCCGCGACTTTGTCAGCCAGACAGAGGCGATGGTGCGCGACGGCACGGTCAAGGGATTCACCCTCATCTGGCCACGCGACGACGAGCGGCGGCGCACCCGAGTGATCAACGCGATGATGGACAGCTTCGTCGCGCTGCCCGGTCAAGTGCTGGACGACGTAGCGCCGGGCGAGGAGCAGAGCATCGACCTGCTTGCGGGGTTGGAGATCCGCCGGCCGGAGGTGTCGCGCTCGGGCTTCTACGTCTCGCCCAGGGGCGAGGTGCTGACCACCGCCGACGCTGTGGCCGCCTGCGGACGGATCACGCTGAACGAAGAGATCGAGGCGACCGTGGCGGCACGCGACGCCGCCTCCGGGCTGGCGCTCCTCCGGCCGTCCCAGGCCCTGGCGCCGCGCAGCTATGCGCGGTTCCTGGTCGAGGTGCCGCGGCTCCAGTCCAAGGTCGTGCTGGCGGGCTACTCCTATGAGGGGATCCTGGGCGCGCCGTCGCTGACCTACGGAGCGCTGGCCGATCTGCGCGGGCTCGACGGGGACGAGCGGATCAAACGCTTCGACCTGGAAGCGCGCGACGGCGACGCGGGCGGTCCGATCTTGGACGAATCCGGCGCCGTCATGGGGATGATGCTGCCTCGCACCGGCGACGGCGCACGCGACCTGCCCGCCACGGTCAGCTTCGCCGCGGATGTCGAGACGATATCGACCTTCCTCGGCGGCGCGGGCGTGACTCCGGCGGCCGCCGACCGTGGCCCACGCCTGGCCCAGGCCGACCTGAACCGGCTCGCGGGCGAGATGACCGTTCTGGTCGGCTGTTGGGAGTGAGGGGGGTAGGTCCATGCCGATGCCCTGGACCTATCGCCACGCCTCGCGCGAGTTCCGCGCGTTCCTCGACGACGTCAAGGACCGGACCGGCCTGACCTCGGACAACATGGCCTATACGGCGGTGGACGGCGTGTTCCGCACCTTCCGCCGCCGCCTGACGGCCGACGAGGCGCTGGTCTTTGCCGGGGTGCTGCCGTCGGTGCTGCGGGCGATCTTCGTCCAGGAGTGGACGCCGGGGGCGCCGGTGCCCTTTGCCTCCCGGGACGAGATGACGCGGGAGGCGCAGGCGCTGCGCCGCAACCACAACCTCACCCCCGACGCCGCCATCGAAGCCACCGCTTGGGCGCTGCGCCGGTCGGTGCGGCAGGCGGAACTGGACCGGGTGCTGGCCCGGCTGCCCGAGGGATCGACGGCCTTCTGGCACGTCGAGGTGGCCGATCCGTCCGAGCTGGACCAGCGGATCGTGTAAGTTCAGGCGCGCCAGAACTTGACCGTGAACAGAACGTAGACCGCCATCAGCTCCAGCCGCCCGATCAGCATCCCGACGATCAACAGCCACTTGGCCGTGTCGTTCAGCGCGCCGAAATTGCCCGCAGGCCCGATGATCGGGCCGAGCCCGGGACCGATATTGGCGATGGCCGCCGCCGCCCCTGACAGCGACGTGGTAAAGTCGAGCCCCGTCATCCCCAGCGCCACCGACAGCACCCCGAGCGACACGATGAACAGGACGAAGAACGCCATGACCGAGCTCAGCACGTCCTCGCTCACCGGGCGGCCGTCGAACCGCGGCGGCACCACCGCGTTCGGGGAATAGAGCCGCCGGATCTGCGCGCCGATGGCCGACATCAAGATCTGGTAGCGGAAGACCTTGATCGAACAGCAGGTCGACCCGGCGCAGCCGCCGATCAGCCCGATGCAGAAGAACACGACCATCGCGAAGGCGCCCCAGAGCTGGTAGTCGACGCTGGCATATCCCGTGCCCGAGGTGATCGAGACGACGTTGAACAGCGCCTCGCGGAACGCGGGCTCCACCGCCCGCTCCAGAGCCAGCATCTGATAGACGGTCAGACCGAGGATCGCCACCGCGAGCAGGGCGAGAAAGCTGCGCACCTGGGTGTCCGACAGGATCGGCCGCGAGGCGCCCGCGATCAACTGGATGTAGCGGACGAACGGCAGGCTGGCCAAGATCATGAACACCGACGCCATGTACTCCGGCGCGCCCTGGAACGCGCCGAAGGAGGCGTCGGTGGTGGAAAAGCCGCCGGTCGAGATCGTCGTCAGCGCATGGTTGATCGCGTCGAAGCTGGACAGGCCCAGCCCGAGATAGGTCAGAAAGCACACGAAGGTCAGCCCGACATAGATCCAGCTGATCTGGCTGGCGATCTCGGCGGCGCGGGGCAGGATTTTACCCATCGTGTCGAACGCCTCGGAGCGGAAGATCTGCATCCCCCCGACCCGCAGTTCGGGCAGGAACACCATGGCGACGACGATGATCCCGATTCCGCCGAACCATTGCAGCATCGACCGCCACAGGAGGAGGCCCGCCGGCAACTCGTCGAGCCCCGAGAACACCGTGGCGCCGGTGGTGGTGAGGCCCGACATCGCCTCGAACAGCGCGTCGACCGTGCGCGCCCCGGTGGCGCCCAGCACGAAGGGCAGCGCACCGAAGAGCGGCAGCGCCAGCCACACCGTGACGGTGAGCAGAAAGGTTTGCTGGAGCGACAGGGCGCGCGAGACGCCGTTGGCGCAGGCCAGCGCGATCAGCCCGCCCGACAGCGTGGTCACGATCACCGATTGCAGGAACACGGGCCAGTGGCCGTTGCCGTTGCTCCAATCGACCAGGAGCGGCACCGTCATCGCCGCGCCGAGGGCCGCCACCAGGAGACCGATCACATATCCGACGGGGCGGAGGTCGAGCATGAGGCCGAGGCTTGGCCGCCCGCCCCGCCCCTGTCAACCCGGCCCGTGGCCCCAGCCCGCCGGGTCGGGGACTCGGGGCTCAGCTGTCGTTGTAGGCCGCCTCCCGCGCCGCGGCCTCGGGGCGCGTGACGGGGGCGACGGGGCGGCCCTCGGCGTCGAAGAACGGCGTGCGTCGACGACCGCCGCGCAACAAGGTGCCGACGGTGCGCCCGGCGAAGGCGGCGATCACTCGCGGCAGGCTGCCCACGGTTTCGACCGGCCCCGTCGCGCCGCCGCGGTTCACCGTCGCCACCACCGGTCCCGCAACGCCGGGCGGCTGGAACCCGGCGACGGGCAGGGTCGCGAAGGGCACGGCGCGGGTCGGCATGGTGATCGCCACGGGCGCGCCGCAGCATGCCGCATACCAGCGAAACGGGCCCTTGCTCGTCAGCCGCTCGGCCCGCAGGTGCTCGGTCCCGCGCAGCAGGCGCAGACGGTCGGGCACGGTCTGGTAGAGCCCGATGCCGCCGCTGGCATCCAGCGTCTCCTCGGCCCCGTGCAGCCGCGCCCACGCCCGGCAGTCCCGGCAATAGCATTGCAGATGCGCGCCGCCTTGCGGCACGCCAGAGACCTCCAGGGCGGTGGCGCCGCAGCGGCAGGTCCAGGTCGCCGTCATTCTCGCCTCCTTTGCGCGTCGCCCGCAACTTGCCACAGGCGACGGCGAGGTGCGAGGCCGCTGGCTCAGCCGGTGTGGTAGAGCCCGGCAAAGAGCGCCGGATCGAGGCTCTCCGAAACGAAGGTGTCGCCCTGGGTCAGCACCGCCACCGCGTCGTGACTGTGCAGGCTCTCCTGATGGCTGGCCACGACGCAGAAATCCCCGACCCGGGCATCCGCATCCAGCGCGGCGGCAAAGAGGCGGGCGGCGTCCTCGACAAAGACCGGGTTGGCCGCGTTCAGCTCGGCAAAGGCCTGTTCGTCCTCGCGTTTGACCATCACCTGGGTCTCGGTGACGACCGCACCGCGCGCCAGGTCGACGGCGTCCTCCAGGGCCATCTCCGGCGCCGCCGGGTCTAGCGCCATGGAGAGCCGCGCCACCGACCGCTGCGAATGCGGTGTGGCGAGCTGCCCGCGGGTGCGGCGCGCGTGCTCGCTCAGTTCCAGCGAGCACGGGCAGGTCGAGGAGTAGACGTAGTCGAGATGCAGCAGGCGGAGGCGCCGCCCGGCCGTCTCGACCACCTCCAGCGTCATGTCGTAATATTGCCAGCCGGAAAGACCCGAGCGCAGGCTCTGCTGCCTGAGCGGCAGCGACACCCGCATGGCCAGCCGCGCGTCGAGGCTGTCGAGGTCGGCCAGGTAGGCGTCGAGCGTTCGCTCCATCACCGCGAATCCGGTCGTCTCTTCTGCGCTGACGTAGAAGCTGCGCATGATGCGGGACATGTTGATGCCCTTCTTCTCGGCCTCCAGGCTAACGGTGCCGGTCACCGAGGTCTCCAGCGTCACCGTCTCGCCGCCGCGCAGGGCATAGCGGATCGGCAGGCGAAAGTTCGAGATGCCCACGTGCTCGATCCGGCGGCGCGCACCAGCGATCAGCGAAGCGGGCCCGTTCTGGAGATCGGGCAGCGTGGCGCGATAGGCGGCGTCGGCGACGAACCCCTCGGGATAGGCGCGGTCCAGGACGGGATAGGCCGCGGGCGCCGCGCCGGGGACCAACCCGGCCGCCTCGGGGCCCAGCGCCGCGACCTCGGCGGGATCGGCGCTGGCCGCCCACCGCCGCAGCGTCGCCAGAGCCTCCGCCGCGGTCTCGGCATCGGGGGCGGCGGTCAGATCTTTGGAATGCACGTTCATCTCAAGGGCCCTCTTCCCTCGGGGAACACCAGACCGTCGATATAGGCGCAGGGCGGCTGCCGTCCAACTGCGCCCCACCCGGTCAGACCGCGTCGAGCGCCCCCAGCACGTCGGTCAGCAGGTCGCGCGGGTCCTCGATCCCCACGCTCAGCCGCACCAGGCCGGGCCCGATCCCGAGCGCCGCGCGCTGCTCCTCGCTCAGCCGCTGGTGGGTGGTGGTGGCGGGGTGCGTCACGATCGATTTGGCATCGCCCAGGTTGTTGGAAATCGTCACCAGTTTCAAGGCGTTGAGGAACTGGAATGCCGCCGCGCGCCCGCCCGCGATGTCCAGCGACAGGACCGTCCCGCCGGACCCCATCTGCGCCATGGCGAGGGCGTGCTGGGGGTGGTCGGGCAGGCCGGGATAGATGGTGCGTGCCAGCTTGTCGTGGCCCGACAGGGCCTCGGCCAGGGTCTGCGCCCCTGCGGCCTGGGCGCGCACGCGCAGATCCAGCGTCTCCATTCCCTTCAGCATCACCCAGGCGGTGAAGGGCGACATGGCCCCGCCCGTGTGCTTCATGTAGGGCTCGACCGTCTTGCGCACGAAGGTCTCGGTGCCCAGGATAACGCCGCCCAGCGCCCGTCCTTGCCCGTCGATATGCTTGGTCGCGGAATACACCACCACGTCGGCCCCGAGCGCCAGGGCGCGGGAGAAGATCGGCGTGGCAAAGACGTTGTCGACCACCACCGTGGCGCCCGCCCGGTGGGCGATCTCCGCAACGCCGGCCAGGTCGATCACTTCGAGCGTGGGGTTCGACACGGTCTCCAGAAACACCGCGCGGGTGTCGGGGCGCACCGCCGCCGCCCAGGCGTCGAGGTCGGTGCCGTCCACGAACGTCACCTCGACGCCGAAGCGGGCCAGCACCTCCTCCAGAATATAGAGACATGAGCCGAAGAGCGCCCGAGCGCTGACCACGTGATCGCCCGCGCGCAGCATCGAGGTCAGCGCGCCGCTGACCGCGGCCATGCCGCTGGCGGTGGCAAAGCCCGCCTCCGCCCCCTCCAGCGCCGCGATGCGGTCCTCGAACATCGCCACGGTGGGGTTGCCGTAGCGGGCGTAGATGAACTCGTCGGGGCCCGCCGCCTCGAACCGGGCCGCCGCCGCCTCGGCGCTGTCGTAGACGAATCCCTGGGTGAGAAAGATCGCCTCGCTCACCTCGCCATAGCCGGACCGGCGGATGCCGCCATGGACCAGCCTCGTGCGGTCGTTCCAATCGTCGCTCACGGGAGTGTCCTTTCCAGTTCCCAACCACCGACGCTGCCGGGGTGGGACCCGACCTCTTTAGCGGCATGTTTAACGTGGCCCGCAATCCGGTGAACAAATCGCCACGCCGCGTGGCGTAGCGCCGTTGCCTGTGGCGGTCAAGCATCGTCACGGGGGCGTAATCTGTCCGTCACCCCTGTGTCGTATGTATGGGCGATCCGACGCCCACAAGATGTAGGGGAGAGCGCCATGCCCCTGGCGGCGATCACCGTAACCCAGGCGGGCGGCCTGGACGGAGCGGACGGGCTGGCATCGGCCCTGGACGCCCTGCCCCGGGGGCGGCCCGTGGTGCTGCTCATCCATGGGTTCAAATACCGGCCGGGCGATCCGCGCCGCTGTCCTCATCGGCATATCCTGGCGCTGCGGCCCGATCCAGGCGGCCGCAGGCGCGTATCGTGGCCGCGCCACCTGGGCGTCGGACGGGATCCCGCCGCGCCCCTCTGCGTCGCCGTCGGCTGGCCCGCGGGCGGCAGCATCTGGCAGGCGTGGCGCAGCGCCGACACGACGGCCCGGACCGTGGCCGACCTGATCGGCGCCATCGCCGCGCGGCGAGGCGCCCCCGTCCATGGCCTGGCTCACTCCCTGGGCGCCCGTGTCGCGTTGCGCGCCGCGGCGGCGGCCCCCGCGGGCAGCGTCGGGCGCCTGCTCCTCTTGTCCGCCGCGGCGGCGCAGGAGGATGCCGCGGCGGCCCTGGCCGTGCCGGGGTTGGAGGCCGTGAGCGTCGCGAGCCGCGAAAACGACCTCTTCGACGCGGCTTTGGAGCTCGCTCTGGGGCTGCGCGATCGCAGCCTGGGGGCCGGTCTGTCCGCGCCGCATCGCCGCTGGGCGGATCTCGACATCGGCGCGCCCGAGACCGGCGCCGCCCTGTCCCGGCTGGGCCATCCGATCCGCACCCGGCCCGCACGGGTCTGCCATTGGTCGCCGTATCTGACGCCAGGGCTCTTCGGTCTCTACCGCCGTCTGCTGCTGGCGCCCGGCACCCTGCCCCTGTCGGATCTGCGCGCGGCGCTGCCCGCCCGCGTGGCGCCCCGGTGGTCGCGCCTGCTGCCGCCGCGGCCAGCCCAGGGCGGCGTGCTCCTGCGCCCTTGACGCCCCGGTCAAGGGTGCCACCCTGGCCCCCACCGCCGCAAACCGGAGAGCCCCATGCCCGCGCCTATCGACCTCTACTACTGGCCCACCCCCAACGGGTGGAAGGTGACCGTGGCACTGGAAGAGATGGACCTGCCCTATCGCGTCCATCTGGTCGACATCGGCCGGGGGGACCAGTTCGCCCCCGCGTTCCTAGAGATCGCGCCCAACAACAAGATGCCGGCGATCGTCGACCCCGAGGGGCCGGACGGCGCGCCGATCTCGCTGTTCGAGTCCGGCGCGATCCTGCAATACCTGGCCCGCAAGACCGGCCGTTTCGGCGGCGCGACCGAGCGCGAGCGCATCGCGGTGGACCAGTGGCTGATGTGGCAGATGGGCGGCCTGGGGCCGATGGCCGGTCAGGCGCACCATTTCCTCAAGTTCGCGCCGGTGGCCGATCCGCCGCAGGTGATTCCCTACGCCCAGGACCGGTATCGGTCCGAGACGGCACGGCTCTACCGCGTGCTCGATGCGCAGTTGGGCCGCAATGCGTTCGTCGCCGGCCCCGAGCCGACCATCGCCGACATGGCGATCTGGCCCTGGGCGTCTCTGTGGGAGGGGCAGGAGCAGACCCTCGACGATAAACCCCACCTGTCCCGCTGGCTCGACTCCATGGCCGCCCGCCCTGCCGTTCAGCGCGGCCGCGCCGTCCACGCCGACCTGCGCCGCGAGCCGCCCAAGCCGACGTAGGGCTGCCTCCCGCGGCGCCGGGGTCTTCTCGCGGGAAGGGCGGCGCCGTCCCGCCGGGGCGGGTAGAGCGGAACGCGCCAACGACGCAAGCATCCACGTCGCGGCGGCTGAACCACCTTCGCCAAAAAGCGCCGCCCCGGGGGGGGCGGGACGGCGCTGCCCGGCGTGCCGCCGGGCGGGAGTCGGGGGCTGGCGTGGTGCGGGGACGGCAGACGGGGTCGGCAGCGAGAAGGACCGGCCGTGCTTCGCGGTGAGGGCAGCGCCGTCCCGCCGGGGCACGGTGGAGCGGGGCTGGACGGGCTCGGAAGCATCCACGCCGCGGCGGCTGAACCACCTTCGCCAAAAAGCGCCGCCCCGGGGGGGCGGGACGGCGCTGCCCGGCGTGCCGCCGGGCGGGAGTCGGGGGCTGGCGTGGTGCAGGGACGGTCGCCGTTGCCGTGTGGCAAACCGTTGGCGCCCTCCCGGTAAGGGCAGTGCCGTCCCGCCGGGGCGCGGTCGAGCGGCGTGGGACGGTCCCAGAAGCATTGACGTCGCGACGGCTTACCCACCTTCGCCAAAGCGCCGTCCCGGGGGGCGGGACGGCGCTGCCCGGCGTGCCGCCGGGCGGGGCGTGGGGGCGGGTCCGGTGCAGGGACGGCAGACGGGGTCGGCGGGCTTCGGGGCGGGCGGCCCGCTCCGGCCCCCCTCAGGCGTCTTTATCGCCGGTGCCGTGGCGCTCGAACAGCTTGCCCTGGAAAATGAAGAAGACGAAGATCGCCCCGGTCAGCCCGAACGTCTTGAAGTTCACCCAGGCGTCGGTGGACATGGTGCGCCACACCGCCTCATTGGCCACGGCAAGGGCGAAGAACAGCGCGCAGAACCGCCGGGTCAGGATCATCCAGCCCTCCGGCGTCAGCGGGATCGCCTCGCCCAGAACCGCCCTGAGCCAACTCTCGCCCCGCAGGAGGCCGATCCCCAAGAGGCCGCCGAAGATCAGGTAGATCAGCGTCGGCTTCATCTTGAAGAACCGCTCGTCATTCAGCCACACGGTGAGACCGCCGAAGACGACCACCAGCACCAGGGTGACGATCTGCATCCGGCTGAGCTTGCCCGTCAGTTTCCACACCGCCCAGGTGCTGAGCGCCATCAGCGGGATGAACGCGGCGGTGATCAGGATGAACCCGGAATAGGCCGTGCCCCCGATCTCGAAGCTCCGGTCGCGCAGCGCCAGGTAGCCCACGAAGAACAGCGCGATGGGCCCCAGCTCCAGCAGCGTCTTGAGCCCCCCGCCCGGCTCTTTCCCCGCTTCGTCTCCGTCCGACATGTCTCGCCCCTTCAACCACCCAGTTCCACGATCACCGCACCCGCCGCGATCAGCGCCATCAGCGACGCCCGCCGCGGCCCCACCTTTTCGCCCAGCACCAGCCAGCCGATCAATGCGGCAAAGACGGTGGACGTCTCGCGCAGAACCGCCGCCTCGCCCACCTTGTCGAGTCGCGTGGCCAGCATTACCGCACCGAAGCTGAAAAAGGCCACCACCGCCCCTACCAGCCCGCGCGCGACCAGCGGTCCCAGAGGCGGGGGATCGGCCATCCGCCGCCAGCGGTGGAGCGCCAGGGGCGGCATCACCGACACCAGCCCGTCGAGGAAGAAGAACCAGGCGAGAAACGTCAGCGGGTCGGCCGTGGCGCGGATCCCGTAGGCATCGTAGGTCGTGTAGAGCGCCACGAACAGCCCGGTCAGAACCGCCAGGCGCAGCGCGGCCGGGAGGGTGTGGCGGTCCACATCGAGAAACAGCAGGTTATAGCCTGCGAGCCCGAAGATCCCGGCGAGCAGCACCGCGACGCCCATCCACTGAGCCGGGGTAAAGCTCTCGCCGAACACGACGCTGGCCGCCAGAACGGTCACCAGGGGGCCGGTGCCGCGCACCACGGGATAGACGACCGTGTAGGCGCCCTTGGTATAGGCGAAGGCTTGGCTCAGCTTGTATCCCGTATGGATCACCAGGACGCCGGCAAAGATCGGCCACATGTGCGGCTCGGGCCACGGCACGGCGAACAGCGCCAGAGGCATCGCCAACAGGCCATAGCTCACGTCGATGGCGCCGCGGCTGAGCCAGGGGTCGTGGCGGCCCTTCTGCAGCGCGCCGAAGACGGCGTGGAGAAACGCCGCCATGAGCGCCATGACCAGCGCCGCGCGGTGCCCGGCCTCGGTCCCTTCGAGCGAGATCAGCCAGTCGCTCACCCCTGTCCGCCGGGCCCGCCTGTCCGCCCCGGGCCGGTCGACGGCCACCGCGGCGCGGCGAGCGGCGGACGGCGGCGCGGGGCCGGACCGGCGCCGTCATGGCCGACGTGCCCGCCGTCCCGCGGACGGTAACGTTCACACGCCCCCTGGCGGCGATCCGATGCGGCCGTATGCGGAGCGGACGCTCGCAGCGATCCCTTGCAGCCGGCGAGACCCCTCCCACCGGCGCGCGGACCCGGGCGGCGGGTCGAATCACCATGGCGGCGATCTCCGCCGCATCGGTGGAGGTCGCCCGGTTCCCCGTCCATGGGATCGCGCAACCGGTGGGCGCTCACTGAGCGGCCCCGGTCAGGGCGCGGGCGAACTCCTCGGGGTCGAAGGGGGCCAGGTCGTCGATCTGTTCGCCCACGCCGATGGCGTGGATCGGCAGGCCGAAGCGGTCGGCCAGCGCCACCAGCACGCCGCCCCGGGCGGTGCCGTCGAGCTTGGTCATCACAAGGCCGGAGACGTCCGCGAGTTTTTGGAAGATCTCCACCTGGCTCAGCGCGTTCTGCCCGGTGGTTGCGTCGAGGACCAGCAACGTGTTGTGCGGCGCCGACGGATCCTTCTTGCGGATGACGCGCACGATCTTGGCCAGCTCCTCCATCAGATCGGCGCGGTTCTGGAGCCGACCGGCGGTGTCGATCATCAACAGGTCCGCACCCTCGGCCTCGGCCCGGGTCATGGCATCGAAGGCCAGGCTGGCCGGATCGGTGCCCTGGGGCGCGGTCATCACCGGCACGCCCGCGCGGTCGCCCCAGACCTGCAACTGTTCGACCGCCGCGGCGCGGAAGGTGTCGCCGGCGGCGATCACCACCGATTTGCCCGCGGCGCGGAACTGGCTGGCCAGCTTGCCGATGGTCGTGGTCTTGCCCGAGCCGTTGACGCCCACCACCAGAACCACCTGCGGCCGTTTCTGATAGAGCGGCATGGGGCGCGCCACCGGCTCCATGATCCGCGCGACCTCCTCGGCCAAGAGCGCCTTGATCTCGTCGGTGGAGAGCCGGCGGCCGTAGCGCCCCTCGGCCATGTTGGCGGTGACGCGGGCGGCGGTGTCGACGCCCATGTCGGCGGTGATCAGCAAGTCCTCCAGGCTCTCCAGCATGTCGTCGTCCAGCACCCGGCGCACCACCGGCGCCGCGTCGCGCCCGCCGCCGAAAACCCGGCCCAGCAGACCAGGGCGCCCGGCCGGCGGCGCGGTCTCTTCCGGCTGATCGGCGGGCGGCGGCACGTCCGCGGGGGGCATCGTCGGGTCCGGCGCGGGCGACGGCGGCACGTCCGGCGTGGGCACGGGGGGCGCTGGCGGGTCGGCGGGGGGCTCTGCCGACCCGCCTTCCTCGACGATGGCCTCCAGCCCCTCGTCGATCTTGGACGAACTCTTGAAGAGCCGCGTCTTCAGCTTGTTGAAAAACGACATTGGGTCCGCCTCCGCCTGATCCTGGGAGGTAGTCGGTTTGCCGCGCGGATGGAAGGGCGGGGGTTTGCCACGCCGCCCGCCGCGCCATATGACAGTTTCATGACGGTTCTGCTAAACTCTGGCGACACCGCCGCCCCGCGGTTGGAGCGGGTGGCCCTCGCTGACGGGCACGCCTGGGTCAAGCGGCCCGAGCGGCTGCGCTGGCTGCGCCGGTTGCAAAAGGGCGACGCCCGCGCCGGGTTCGAGGCGGAACGCCGCGCGCTCAAGGCGCTGGCCGCCGCCGGGGCGCCGGTGCCGCGGATCGTGGACGAGGGCGCGGACTGGTTCGCGACCGAGGAATGCGGCATCACGCTCGACCGTCTGGTGGGGCGCGCGGAGGGGCCCCGCGCGTTCGCCGCCGCGGGCCGCGCGCTGGCCGATCTGCACCGCGCGGGGTTCAGCCACGGGCGCCCGGCGCCCAAGGACATGGCCTGGGACGGCACGCGCATCGCTCTGCTGGACCTCGAACGCTATGCCGAGGCGCGCAACACCCCGCGCGGCCACGCCTGGGATCTGGCGATCTTCGTCTTCAGCCTGCACGCGCTGGCCGGGGATGGCCCCGAGACGGGCGCGGCCGTCGCCGCCTACCGCGCCGCCGACCGGATGGGCACCTGGGACCGCGCGGCGCGGCTGGTGCGGCGGCTGGCCTGGGTCGCGCCCCTGGCCCGTTGGGTGGCCGCGACGCGCCCCGAGGGCCGCGGCAAGGAATGGAGGGCGGTGGCGCCGACGCTCGCCGCCTTCGCTCAGCCCTCCAGGGACTGAGACGTGTCGTAGCCGTCTTCGCGCGGCGCGGCCCCGTCGCCGCCGACCTCGTCGCCGAAGTGCTCCAGCACCAGGCGGATCGGGTTCGGCGCCGCCTGCCCCAGCCCGCAGATCGAGGCATCCGCCATGGCGTCGCAGAGGTCGCCCAAAAGGTCGGCGTCCCACGTCTCGGCCTGCATCAGCTTCACCGCCTTTTCGCAGCCGACCCGGCACGGCGTGCACTGTCCGCAGCTTTCGTCCTCGAAGAATCGCAGCATGTTCAGTGCGGCGTCGCGGGCGCGATCCTGGGTCGACAGAACCACCACCGCCGCCGAGCCGATGAAGCTGCCGTGGGGTTGCAAGGTGTCGAAATCCAGCGGCACGTCGTCCAGCCTGGCCGGCAGCAGCCCCGAGGACGGGCCGCCCGGCTGATAGGCATAGAAGTCGTGGCCCGCAGCCATGCCCCCTGCGGCGTCGATCACGTCGCGGATGGTCGATCCGGCGGGCAGCAGATGCACCCCCGGACGCGCGACGCGGCCGGAAACCGAGTAGCTGCGCAGGCCGGTGCGACCGTTCTTTTCCACCGAAGACAGCACTTGCGGTCCCTCGCGGCAGACCCGCGCGACCCAATGCAGCGTCTCGACATTGTGGACCAGCGTGGGGCGGCCGAAGAGCCCGACCTGGGCCACATAGGGCGGGCGGTGCCGGGGTAAGCCGCGCTTGCCCTCGATCGACTCGATCATCGCCGACTCTTCGCCGCAGATATAGGCGCCCGCGCCGCGGCGCAGCTCGACGTAGCCCGGCGCGACGGTGCCCGCGGCCTCCAATGCGGCGATCTCACGGCGCAGGATCTCCAGCACGGCCGGATACTCGTCGCGCATGTAGATGTAGCAGCGGTCGGCCTCGACCGCCCAGGCGGCGATCAGCATCCCTTCGAGGAACAGATGCGGCGTCCGCTCCAGATAGTAGCGGTCCTTGAACGTGCCGGGCTCGCCCTCGTCGCCGTTCACGGCCAGGTAGCGCGGCCCCGACGCAGCGCGGACGAAGCCCCATTTTCTGCCCGAGGGGAAGCCCGCACCGCCGAGCCCGCGCAGGCCGGAGGACAGGACCCGCGCCTGCACCTCCTCCCAGTCGCCGGAGGCGCGGATTGTCGCAAGAGTGCTGTATCCCCCATCGGAGACATAGGCGTCGTGCCCTTGATAGTCGGGAATCTGCACGTGCGTCGCACGCTCGCGCACCGCATTGGCCACCGTCTCGGGCGTCGCGGCGTCAATGTGGTTGTGTCCGATCTCGCACACCGGGGCGGTGTCGCAGCGTCCCATGCAGGGCGCGCGCACGACCCGCACCTCGGCCGGGTCGAGGCCCGCCTCCAGCGCCGATTTCAGCGCCTCGGCCCCGGCCAGCGCGCAGGACAGCGAGTCGCAGACCCGGACGGTGAGCGCGGGCGGCGGCGTCTCGCCTTCCTTCACAAGGTCGAAATGGGCGTAGAACGATGCCACCTCCCACACCTCGGCCATGGACAGGCGCATCTCTTCGGCGAGCGCCCGCAGGTGCCGCGCCGAGAGGTGGCCGTGGGCGTCCTGGATCAGGTGCAGATGCTCGATCAAGAGGTCGCGCCGCCGGGGCCGGTCGCCGAGGAGCGCGCGCACCTCGGCCCAGGCCGCATCGTCCACCTGCCGCCCCTTGGGCGTCGCCCGCCCGCGCCGCCCCGACGGACCCGCGCCCCGCGCCGTGCTGTCCAATGCCATGCCCGTCCGCTCCCTCTTGGCCTTGGGGCGCAGATTACGCCGTCCGCCGCGCGGCCACCGCGCAAAAGCGACACCTTCGCGCATGTTGCAGGCGCGCGGCCCCTTGCGAATGGACGACGATTGCCGCAGCCGCGGCACCCGGACGCCCTCCTGCCGCCGCAGTGTCCGTGATAGACTGCACAGACCGCCCTGACCAGATCCGAGCCATGCGCCTGACACCGCCCCTCTTTGCCCTTGCCACGCTGGCCCCCGCGGCCGCGATCGGCCTCGCCATTCTGATCGGCGGGGTGTGGTCCGTGGTGGCGCTCCTGTCGATGACCCTTCTCACCGGGCTCCTCGACCACTTCATCCGCTGGGCCGAGACGCCGCGGGAGGTGCCGCCGGGCGCCGAGTTCCCCGCCGGAGACCGGCTGTGCGTGACCCTCGGAGCGGTGCAGATCGTGCTGATCCCCTTGACCGTCCTCGCCCTCAGCAGCCAGGGCGACGTCCATCCCGCCGAGAAGGTCGCCATCTTCCTCGCCGCCGGTCTGTGGCTGGGCCAGGTCGGCAACGCCAACGCGCACGAGTTGATCCACCGCGGCGACCGGCGGCTGTTCCGCCTGGGCCGGGCGTTGTTCATCACGCTGCTCTTCGGCCACCACACCTCGGCGCATCGGCAGGTCCATCACCCCTGGGTCGCGACCCCGCGCGACCCCAGCAGCGCGCGGCTGGGCGAAGGCTATTACCGTTTTCTCCTGCGGTCCTGGCGCGGCAATCTCCGGGCCGGGTTCCACGCCGAACGCGCGCTCCTCGAACGGCGCCACGGCGATCGCTGGTGGCGGTATCATCCCTATACGCTCTATGCCCTCGGGGCGGTTCTGTGCCTGGCGGCGGGCGCACTCCTGGGCGGGGTCGCCGGGGTTCTGTGGTATCTGGCGCTGGCCGGATATGCGCAGTCGCAGATCCTGCTGTCCGACTACGTGCAGCACTACGGTCTGCGCCGGGCCGAGATCGCGCCGGGCAAATACGCCCCCGTGGGACCCCAGCATTCCTGGAACGCGGGCCACGGCGCCACCTCGGCGCTGATGCTGAACGCCCCGCGCCACTCGGACCACCACGCCCGACCGACGCGGCCCTGGACCGCGCTGGAGCTGCCGGACGAGGAGGACGCGCCCCGTTTGCCCTACTCGCTCCCCGCGATGGCGACCATCGCGCTGGTCCCGCCGATCTGGCGGCGGATGATGGATCCCCGCGCCCGCGCCTGGGCGGCGCAAGACCGCCGAGCCGACGCCGCCTGAGCGCTGGTCACGCCCGCCCCGCTGTGCCACGTTGCGCCCCATGACCCTGTTGCGCCTTCTC
This sequence comes from Rhodobacteraceae bacterium CCMM004, assembly GCA_004005435.1. Taxonomy (GTDB): domain Bacteria; phylum Pseudomonadota; class Alphaproteobacteria; order Rhodobacterales; family Rhodobacteraceae; genus CCMM004. Next base: position 615,985 of record RZWH01000001.1, read on the forward strand.
GTTTTGCTCGTCTTCGCCGCCCTGCCTGTGCGGGCCGAAACCCCGCTGTCGGCCGCCGAGTTCGAGGCGTTCACCACCGGCAAGACCCTGTGGTACGAGGCCGGGGGCATCACCTATGGGGTCGAGGAATACCTGCCCGGCCGCCGCGTCCGCTGGTCGTTTCTGGACGACGAGTGCAAGGACGGGACCTGGTATGAGGAGGCGGGCTATATCTGCTTTGCCTACGAAAACGGCCTCGGCCCGCAATGCTGGCAGTTTTTTCGCGACGGCGACGGCCTGCGCGCGCGGTTCCGCGGCGATTCGGCGCAGAGCGACCTCTACGGCGCCCGGCAGCTCGACCGCGAGATGATCTGCACCGGCCCGCGCATCGGCGTGTGAGGCAGGGCCCGAGCCCCGGCTGCGTGCGGGCCCCGCCCCTTGGCGCCGAGCCGCGCGGCCGCCGACCCGCGGGGTGGCGGTCCGGACCTTGAAGCGGCGCGGTTTATGGCCGCCGTGGTAGCTCGACCTCAGAGCTCCGCGCCGACGGCACCCAACCACCGCCCCGGGGGGGGCGGGGTCATGCCGAAGGCATGCCTTCGGCATGACGGTCGCGCGGCGGCCTGACGGCCTTGTTCCGCGCGGGGAGGGGGTCCAACGTCGATTTCATTGAGTAAGCGACTGTCTGCTCTCCGGGTCACTTTCTGCGCCGCACCGCCGCACGCCGTTCTAGAACAGCTCCCCCTGACCCTTGGGCGGCGACGCCGACTTGCGGCGCGGGGGGGCGCCGAGGGTCAGGCGGCCGTCGCGGAACTGGATCTCCAGGCTCCTGGCGCCCTCGGCGGCGGATTTGTCCATCGCCACGGCCCCGTCGGCGCGCACCACGGCATACCCTCGGTGCAGCGTCGCCTCGTAGCCGAGGGAGGTGAGGAGCCGCCCCTGGGCCGCGAGCCGCTGCTCCAGCCGCTCCAGCCGTGCCGCCATGGCCCGGTCCAGCGACCGCCCCCGGTCGTTCAGCCGCTCCTGTCCCTGCGCGGCGCGGCGGGCCAGGTTCCGCGGGACCAGCCGCGCCGCCGCCCGGTCGAGCATGTCGTGCCGCCGCGACACCGCGCGCGCCAACGCGGGCAGCAGCCTCTGGGCGGTCCGGTCGACCGCGCGCCGGTGGTCGGCGATGCGCCGGGCGAGCGCCCCGGGCCTGAGCGTGACCGCAAGCGTGGCGAGGCGCGCCTGGCGCCGCTCGACCCCCGCGGTCAGGGCCCGCGGCAGGCGGTCGGCGGCCCAGTCGAGCCGCTGCCGCGCCTGCGCGGTCAGGCCCTCGGGCCGTGGCAGCCCCCGCGACAGATCGCCCAGCCGCTGCCGCCGCTGCGCCACCCCTCGGCCCACGGCGCCGCTCATCCTGGCGCCCTGCCCGTCGAGCCAGGCCATCAGCTCCAGCCGCACCGGCACCGCCATCTCGGCCGCCGCGGTGGGTGTCGGCGCGCGCCGGTCGGCGACATAGTCGATGAGCGTCGTGTCGGTCTCGTGCCCGACGGCCGAAATCAGGGGAATGGCGCTCTCTGCCGCCGCGCGCGCCACGATCTCTTCGTTGAAGCCCCAGAGATCCTCGATGGAGCCGCCGCCGCGGGCGACGATGATCAGGTCGGGTCGCGGCACCGCGCCCCCGGGCGACAGCCGGTTGAACCCGGCGATGGCGCGCGCCACCTCGGGCGCGCAGGCCGCCCCCTGCACCGCCACCGGCCAGACCAACACCTTGCGCGGGAACCGGTCGCGGAGGCGGTGCAGGATGTCGCGGATCACCGCGCCGCCGGGCGACGTCACCACGCCGATCACCTCGGGCAGATAGGGCAAGGGCCGCTTGCGCGCAGGGTCGAACAGACCCTCGGCCTCCAGCGCCTTCTTGCGCTTTTCCAGCATCGCCATCAGCGCACCGACGCCCGCGGGCCGCAGGTCGTCCACCGTCAACTGATACTTGGACTGGCTGCCGAAGGTGGTCAGGCGGCCCATCGCGACCACCTCCATCCCCTCCTCGGGCGCGGCGGTCAGGCGGGCGATCTGCCCCTTCCACGCCACCGAGGCCAACACGTTGCGGTCGTCCTTGAGATCGAAATAGAGGTGCCCCGACCGGGCGCGGAACACCCGCCCGACCTCGCCCCGCACGCGGATGCGGCCGAACTCGCCCTCCAGCACCTTCTTCACCGCGCCGGAGATTTCGGACACTGTGTAGTCGTGGGCGTTCTCGCCCGGGCGGGGGTCGTCGATCAGGTCCATCGCGGCCGAGCCTAGCGCGGCTGGACGGCGACCTGAACCGTCAATCGCCGCCGTGGCAGTCGGGACAGCAGAGCGCGCAGCCGTCCACCGGGCCGACGTCCCGGTCGCGGGCCGCCGCCAGGGCGGGCGTGCAGTCCTCGAAGCGGCCGAGGTCGATCATGCCCTCGTCCGGGATCACCTGGCAATCGCCGCGGTGGACGAAATGCGCGCCGGTCCGGTCGGCGGCCTCGGCCACGAAATAGTCCTGTTCCACGTCGGCTCTCCTCGCTGCACCCCGCCGGTATCAGAGCCCGCGCAGATGACAGGCGCATGACGGCCGGGCCGCTTGCCCCCCGCGGGAACGGCCGCTATCCCCCGGATCGGACGACGACGGGGGCGGCGGCGATGAACATCCTGATCCTGGGCGGCGGCGGGCGCGAGCACAGCCTGGCCTGGGCCGTCATGCAGAATCCCAAATGCGACCGGCTGATCGTGGCGCCGGGGAACGCGGGCATCGCCGAGATCGCCGATTGCGCCACGCTCGACATCCTCGACCCCGGCGCGGTGGTGGTGTTCGCCGAGGAGAATGCCATCGATTTCGCGATCGTCGGACCCGAGGCGCCCCTGGCCGCCGGGGTGGGCGACCGCCTGCGCGCCGCCGGGATCGCCGTCTTCGGCCCCTCGGCGGCGGCGGCCGAGTTGGAGGCGTCCAAGACCTTTACCAAGGAGATCTGCGACGCCTGCGGCGCGCCCACCGCGCGGTGGGCCCGGTTCGACGAGGCCGCCGCCGCCCACGCCCATATCCGCGCCCAGGGCGCCCCCATCGTGGTCAAGGCCGACGGTCTGGCCGCGGGCAAGGGCGTGACCGTGGCCGAGGATGTGGACAGCGCCTGTGCCGCGGTCGATGCGGCCCTGGACGCGCCAGGCGCCGCCGTGGTGATCGAAGAGTTCATGGCGGGCGAAGAGGCGTCGTTCTTTGTCCTCTGCGACGGCGAAGAGGTTCTGCCCATCGGCACCGCCCAGGATCACAAGCGCGTGGGCGAGGGCGACACCGGCCCCAACACCGGCGGCATGGGCGCCTATTCCCCCGCGCCGGTCCTGACCGACGCGGTCGCCGAGGCGGCCCTGGACGAGATCGTCCGCCCGGTCCTGGCCGAGATGGCGCGGCGCGGCACGCCCTATTCCGGCGTGCTCTATGCGGGGCTGATGATCGAGGCGGGGCGGCCGCGGCTCGTGGAGTTCAACGTCCGCTTCGGCGATCCCGAGTGCCAGGCGCTGATGATGCGGCTGGGTGCGCAGGCGCTGGACCTGATGCACGCCTGCGCCGAGGGGCGGCTGGGCGAGATGCGGGTGAACTGGGCCGACGACCACGCCATGTGCGTGGTGCTGGCCGCCGAAGGCTATCCCGGCGCCTATGCCAAGGGGACCGTGATCGGTGGGCTCGACACCCTCCCCGAGACCTCGTTCGAGATGATGTTCCATGCGGGCACGGCCTGCGTCTCCGGGCGCTGGACGGCGGCGGGGGGCCGGGTGCTGAACGCCACGGGGCGCGGGGCGACCCTGGCCGAGGCGCGCGACCGGGCCTATGCGCTGGCCGAGGCGGTGGACTGGCCCGAGGGCCGCTATCGCCGCGACATCGGATGGCGCGCGCTGGGCGATGACTGAGCCCGGGGCGCGCCCGAGCTACAAGCCCGCGCTCCTGCGCCGGGCGGTGTCGATCCAGATCGACGGCCCGCGCCTGTCGCTGATCCGCGCGGGCGGCGGCACTGCGTGGACACTCGACCTGGGCGAGGTCGAGCGCGCGACCTACGCCCGCACCAACGTCGGCAGCACCCTCACCCGGACCCTCGATCTCTATCATCGCGGCACCCGCCGGCGGCTGAGCCAGAACCTGCCCCCCATGGCCGCCAGGGGGGCTGGCGGCGCGGCGTTCTCCGATGCGGCGTCGCGGGTGCTGAGCGCGCTGGCCGAGGCGCAGCCCGACGCGACGGTCGAGGTCGGGGTGCAGGGCGCGGCGCGCTGGGCGCTGTTCGGGGCCGGGGCCTTTGCCGCGCTCGCGGGCGTCGGGCTGGGCATTCTCCTGGCCGTCGAGGGGGCGTTGGACGGCACGGCCGTCTCGGTGGCGGTCCTGGCGGCGCTGGGCGCCACGATCGCCTGGACCTATCGGCCGGGGCAGAAGATCCACCGTGTCCGCGCGCGCGACCTGTCCCGCACGGTGTGAGGGGCGGCGCGGGGCGTCAGCGGCACTCCGCCGCGGCGGCAAAGCTCGCGCGCCCACGGTGGGGGCCGATGTCGCGCGCGGTCAGCCGCCCGTCCACCAGCGTCACGGCCAGGAGGCGCGCCCACCCGGCGTCGGCCACGATCATCTCGGGGCCTTGGCCGCAGTCGCGGATGCCCCCGGCGATGTCGGTCTCGCCGATGCGGTGGTTGGTGACGCCCGGCAGGTCGGCCACCGGGTGCAGCCCCCCGTCGCGCCACCGCCAGACCCTCAGCGTCTTGGCCAGGTGGGGGCGGTCGACATAGGCGACCTCGACCGCGCCGTCGCCGTCCAGGTCCGCGGCCCCGACCGGAGCGAGCCAGCGGAACCGCGTGCCGATGAACGGGGTCGCGGCGGCCCGCACCGGCCCCTCGGCCGTGATCCGCCAAACGGTCAGGCGGGCGCCCCGGTCGCGGTGGCTCTCCACCGTCAGGACGTCGAACAGGCCCGTGCCGTCCAGGTCGACGATGCGCGGCGCCGTGTCTTCGAACACCAGCTCGTCGGGCAGAACGGCGCGAAAGGTGGCCGATCCCGCCCGGCACGGCAGCTTGAGCGTCACCGTCACCCGCAGCCCGCCCCATTCCAGGTCGTCGCCCAGAACGGCATGGGGATAGCGGTCGGTGGGCGCCTCGTAGGCAGCGGCGGCCACGCGGTCCAGGCAGTCGGCAGGCACCCCCGCCGCCGCCCCGGGAATCGGCAGCAGCGCCAGGATCAGCGCCGCCGCACGCCGCATCAGATCTGCTTTTCCGGCATCTGCACGACCAGACCGTCGAGTGCGTCCGACACCTTGAGCTGGCAGGTCAGGCGCGAGCGGTCGGGATCGGGCTCGTAAGCGAAGTCCAGCATGTCCTCTTCCATCGCGTCCTTTTGCGGCAGCTTTTCCACCCAGTCGGGGTGGACGTAGACGTGGCAGGTCGAGCAGGCACAGGCGCCGCCGCAGTCGGCCTCGATCCCCGGAATGCCGTTGTCGCGGGCGCCCTCCATGACGGTCAGCCCGGTGGCGACCTCGACGACATGCTCCTTGCCGCCGTGTTCGATGTAAGTGATCTTGGCCATCTCGCATCCCTCGAAAGTGTCCCGCCCTTCCTAATGCGGGGCCCGGAGCGCTTCCACCCCGATTCGAAATGCGCAGAGCCACCGCGGCGCGAGGGTTTCGACGGCGGCGCGATTGCGCTAATGTCCCGGCCGAACGCCCAGAGAGGCCGACGAGCAGCATGGTCAGACTTTCCCTCGCCGCGGTGCTGGCGCTCGCCGCCTGCGTGCCGCAGCCGCAGGTCGCGCGGTTCGCCGAACCGGCCTTGGCCCCCACCGGGGCGCCGTCGCCAGACGACGCCGATCCGTCGGTCTGCCATGCCCGCGACGACACCCCGGCGGTGATCGAGACGGTGACCGAACAGCGCCTGGTGGCCGAGGCGGTGGTCGACGCCGACGGCGCGGTGGTCACGCCCGCCCGCTATCGCACCGAAACCCAGCAGCGCATCGTCGAGGGCCGCGCGCCGATCTGGTTCGAGACGCCGTGCCGCTGGGTCTTTACCGAAGACTTCATCGCCTCGCTGCAACGGGCGCTCATCGCCCGCGACCTGATGGCTGGCCCGGCGACGGGCGAGATGGACGACCGCACGCGGCGGGCGCTCAGGGCGTTCCAGCGCGACCAGGGGCTGAACACCGACAAGCTCAGCACAGCCGGGGCCAAGCGGCTGGGCTTGTTGATCTACGAACGCGACGACCTGCCCGGCTGACGCCAGGCTCAGCCGAGGTAGCTCAAGGGGGGCGACAGGCGATAGCTGTCCTCCACCGCGGCCCAAGCGGGCGAGCCCGCGGGGACGAGCACCATGTTCGCCATCCCCTCGTTGCGGGGGGTGAACCCGTAGCGGCGATAGACCCCCATCAACGCATCGGTGCCGCCGCAGATGCAGAGCTTGCCGCCCAGCCCCATGGCGACCGAGACGTCCACCGCGCGCTCAAGCAGCGCGCCTGCGCACATCGCCAAACCCGAGTTGCAGGCGAGCGACTCCACATGCATGTAGACGCCGTTGCGGTAGCCGCACAGCATCAGGCCCGCAGGCTGGCCGTCCATCATGTAGGCGAAGAGGCGGTCGTCCGGCGGTTCGGGGCGTTCGGGCCAGGATTCGTCGTCGGTGGTGAAGTCGGCGGCGCTGCGCGCGATGTCTGCCACGTCGGACTGTCGGCCGTCTGCCCAGGTCACCGTGGCGCTGCCCCCGATCTCCAGCGCGGTCGCCCAACGGTCGCAGGTGTCGCGGAAGGCGCGCATGACGGTCCCCGCGTCGTCGGGGTCGATCTCGACGATGGGGGCGGCGTCGACGACGGCCATGGGCCGATCCTCGGTCAGGTCGCACCATCATAGGGCGAACCGCCCAACGCGAAAAGGGCGCCCGGCGGCGCCCCCTCCCGATTTCCTGAAGGTGTTTGCGGTCAGCCCACGGGCAGCGCCACGAACCTCGGCTGGCCGTCGCGGCGGATGAGGAGCAGGATCGACTTGCGCCCCGCATCCTGCGCCGCCTCGATCCGCTCTTCCAAATCCGCGGGGCTCGCCACCTTCTGCTGGCCCGCCTCGGTGATCACGTCGCCCGAGCGGATGCCCTTCTCATAGGCTTCGCTGTCCTCGGCCACGTCCATGACGGCCAGACCGTCCTGCCCCTCGCTGAGGCCGAGCTGCTCGCGCAGTTCGGGGGTCAGCGACGAGATGGTGAGGCCCAGGACCTCGTCCTCGAGCGGTTCGTTGGCGGGGGCCGAGGCCGGCACCGCCTCGGCCTCTTCGCGGCGGCCGAGCGTGACCCGCAGCGTCTCGGTCGAGCCGTCGCGCCAGACCTTGACCCGCACGGTGGCGCCCACGGCGGTGTTGCCCACCCGGCGGACCAGGTCGCGGGTGTCCTCCACGTCGACGCCGTCGAAGGACATGATGACGTCGCCCGACTCCATCCCCGCCTCGGCGGCAGGACCCTCGGGCACATCGGTGACCAGCGCGCCGGCGGCGGCCTCCAGCCCCAGGCTCTCGGCGATGTCCGGCGTCACGTCCTGGATGCGCACGCCCAGCCAGCCGCGGCGCGTCTCGCCGAACTCGCGGAGCTGATCGACCACCCTGGTCACGACGTTCGACGACATGGCAAAGCCGATGCCGATGGAACCGCCGTTGGGGCTGAGGATCGCGGTGTTCACTCCGATCACCTCGCCCTCCATGTTAAAGAGCGGGCCGCCAGAGTTGCCGCGGTTGATGGCGGCGTCCGTCTGGATGTAGTCGTCGTAAGTGCCGCTGAGCGCCCGGTTGCGCGCCGACACGATCCCGGCCGAGACGGAAAAGCCCTGGCCCAGCGGGTTGCCCATGGCCATCACCCAGTCGCCCACGCGCATCGAATCGCTGTCGCCCCACGGCACCGGCTTGAGCGGCGCGTCCGACGCGACCTTGAGCAGTGCGATGTCGGTGTTGGGGTCGGTGCCGATGATCTCGGCCACCAGCTCCTCGCCGTTGAAGAACTCGATGTTGATCTCGTCGGCCCCGTCGATGACGTGGTTGTTGGTGACGATATAGCCGTCCTCGGAGATGACGAAGCCCGAGCCCAACGCCTGGCTGCGCCGCGGACGGTCGCGGTCGCCCTGCTGGTTGCGGTCCTGGAAGTCGCGGAAGAAATCCTCGAAGGGCGAGCCGTCAGGCACCTGCGGCAGCGGCCCGCCGCGCGAGGCGACGGTGGTGGAGGTGGTGATGTTCACCACCGAATCGGAGATCTGTTCGGCCAAGGGGGCAAAGCTCTCGGGCGCGCTCTGCGCCTGCGTGGCCAGGGCCTGCGCCAACGCCAACGCCAGGCCGAAGACCAGGGCGGCCAGCGCCCGGTGCGGCGCGGGGCGGGCGACGGTCTGGGAAAGGGTTTTGGGTGTCACACCGGTCTCCTTTGAACCATGCGGGTGTCTTGTCTAGCGGCGCCCGGGCCCGCGTGGCGGTGGGGCCTGTGGCCGGGGCGCAACGATCCTTAGGTTTCTGTAGATAGGCGGTGCAAAGTGCAACGCAAACCCTGCGCCGGGGTTCTCAACAGCGCGTGAGGCGGCCGTGCGCAGGGCCCGGGTCACAGCCCGAGGCTCCGCGCCAGGGTGACGAGCGCCACGCCCACCGCCAGCGCCAAGAGGCCGATGAGGCGGCGCGCCTCCGGCGGCACGCGTCGGATCGCCTCCAGCACCTCGTCCAGACGCGAAGGGGCCAGTGCGAACACCAGCCCCTCCACCACCAACACCAGCCCGAGAGCCAGGACGATCCAGGCCATCAGTTCGAGGGCGTCTCGGTCGTCTCGTCGGCCGGGATGTCCTCCTCGGGCGCCGGCTCGTCCTCGGCGGCCGGAGCCGCGGGCGTGCCCGTCTCGGGCGACGCGGTCTCGGCCAGGGTCTGGGCGTCGCGCTGATCCTCGCGCGCCGTGATCTGGCGGCCCTGATCGGACTTGAGATAGTCGAAGAACTCGCTGTCGGGGGACAGCACCAAGGTCGAGTTCTCGCCCTGGAGCGACCGCTGATAGGCGGTAAGCGAGCGGTAGAACTCAAAGAACTCCGGGTCTCGGCCGAAGGCTTCGGCGAACACCCGGTTCCGCTCGGCATCGGCCTCGCCTCGGGTGATCTCGGCCTCGCGCTGGGCCTCGGAGACGAGCTCCACCACGGTTCTGTCGGCCAGCGCGCGGACGCGCTGCGCCGCCTCCTCGCCGCGGGCACGCTCGTCCGTCGCCTCGCGCTCGCGCTCGGCGCGCATCCGGTCGAAGGTCGCCGCGAGGTTCTGATCGGGCAGCGCGGTCTGCTTGAGCCGCACGTCGATCACTTCCAGCCCCAGGTCCTGGGATCGCAGGCGGGCCTGGTCGCGGATCCGCACCATCAGCGCGGCACGGTCGGCCGACAGGATGGTGTTCGAGGTCACCCCGTCCGAACCCAGAACCGCTCGGGTCTGGGTCGTGAGGATCGACGCCAGCCGGTTCTCGGCCGCACGCACGCCGCCCACGCCCACGGCGCGGCGGAACTGCTCGACATCGGCGATGCGGTAGCGGGCGAAGGCGTCGACCACCAGTCGGCGGTCGTCCGACGGCGTCACCTCGATCGGATCCGTGTCGAGCGACAGGATCCGGTCGTCGTAGCGCACGACCTCCTGGATCAGCGGGATCTTGAAGGCGAGCCCCGGATCTTCTTTGACCGCGCGGATCTGGCCGAACTGGAGGACCAGCGCCTTTTCACGCTCGTCGACGATGAACACCGAGCTGAGGCCGATGGCGCCCAGAATGACGATGATCGGGAGGAGTATGGTCGCTTTGCGCATCAGTTCGACCCCCCGCTCGTGCCGCGGCGCAACTCGTTCAGCGGCAGGTATGGCACGACGCCCTGGCCGCCACCGCTCTGCTCGTCGAGGATCACTTTGTCCACGCGGCCCAACACCTCTTCCATGGTTTCAAGATAAAGCCGCTTGCGCGTCACTTCGGGCGCGCGCTGATACTCGGTCAGAACGGCGGAAAAGCGGCTGGCCTCACCCTGGGCCTCGTTGACGACCCGGGCGCGATACGCCTCGGCCTGTTCCAACAGCGACGCCGCCTCGCCGCGGGCGCCGGCGAGCACACGGTTGGCGTAGGCGTCGGCCTGACGCTCCAGCCGGTCGCGCTCTTGCTCGGCCGCCTGAACGTCGCGGAAGGCGTCGATCACCTCGTTCGGGGGGTCGGCCTTGTCGAGGTTGAGGCGGACGATATTGACGCCGGAATCGTAGGTGTCGAGCGTGTCCTGGATCAGCTGCTGCACGGTCGACGCGATCAGATCGCGGTCGCGGTTCAAGATCGGCGCCAGTTCGGACTGGGCGATGACCTCGCGCATGGCCGATTCGCTCACCGCGCGGATGGTCTGCTGCGGCTCGGCGAGGTTGAACAGGAACAGGGCGGGATCCGAGATGTTCCACACGACCTGGAAGTCGATGTCGACGATGTTCTCGTCGGTGGTCAGCATCAGGCCGTCGTCGCGCCCGGCACCGCGGCCCACGCCGATGTCCTCGGTGCTCTCGCGCGTCACCGGCAACACCTCGGCCGTGACCAGGGGCCAGGGGGCGAAGTTCAGCCCGGGATTGCCGGTCGCCGAGTATTCCCCGAGGAACAGCTCGACCGACTGCTCTTCGGGCCGGACGGTGTAGAAGCTCGCGAACACCCACAGACCGACCAAGAGCAGCCCGCCGATGACGAAGGTGCCGCGGCTCACTCCGCCGCCACCGCCGCCGCCGCCGGGGCCGTTCGGGCGTCCGCCGCCGCGGCCGCCCATCAGGACGCGCAACTGCTCCTGCCCCTTCTTCACGATTTCGTCGATGTCGGGCACCTGGCCCTCTCCGGGCCGGCGCGGGCCGCTTGGGCGGCGGTCGTCGCCCCCGCCGCCGCGCGGTCCGCCGCCCCAGGGGCCGCCGTTGTTACCTGCCATGGGTCTGGTCTCGTCCCTTCAGTGATCGTCGGATGATAATGGCACAGCCGGGGCCTGGCCGCCGGCACATCTCATGGGTCATAGGTGTGGCGATCGCGGACATATTCAAGCGCTACGGATCGGCACAGCCATCGTCACCAGCTCTTCGGCGACGGTGGGATGGACGGCGCAGGTCGCGTCGAACTGCTCCTTGGTCAGCCCGGCCTTGACCGCGATTCCGGCCAGCTGGATCATCTCGCCCGCATGGTCCGCGACGATATGGCAGCCCAGCACGCGGCGGCTGTCCTTCGACACCACGAGCTTGAACAGCACCCGGTCCTGGCGTCCGGCAAAGGCCTGCTGCATCGGGCGGAACGACGTGCAGTAGATGTCGACCGGTTCCTGATCGCGGGCCTCTTCCTCGGTCAGGCCGACGGTCCCCAGCTCGGGCTGGGTGAACACCGCCGAGGGGACCAGCGCGTGGTCTGGCTTGGTCGGGTTGCCTTTGAACACCGTTTCGGTGAACGCCATGCCCTCGCGGATCGCCACCGGGGTGAGCTGGATGCGGTCGGTGACGTCGCCGATGGCGTAGATCGACGGCACGCTGGTCTGGCTGTAGTCGTCGACCAGGATCTCGCCGCGGCGCCCGGTCGTGACGCCGGCCTCCTCCAGGCCCAGACCCGAGGTGTTGGGCGCGCGCCCGGTGGCAAAGATCACGTGGTCGAAGCTGCGCGCGCTGCCGTTGGTGGCCTTGACCCAGACCGGCCCGCCGGGACGCGCTGTCGCCGAGGGGCGGGCGGGCTCCACCACCGTCGCGGTGGCGTCGCCGACGCCCACGGGGGCGCCCATGGCGGCGTCGGACCCGGTCCCCACGGGGCCCTCGGGCGCCTCGCTCGCGGGCCGCAGGTCGACGATGTTGGTGCCGAGATGCAGGTCGATGCCGCGGGCCTGCATCATCTCCGAAATCAGGCCCCGCGCCTCGTCGTCGAAGCCGCGCAGGATCTGCGCGCCGCGATAGTGCTGCGTCACCTCCACGCCCAGGCCGCTGAGGATACAGGCGAATTCGCAGGCGATGTAGCCGCCGCCGACGATCAGCACGGACTTGGGCAGCGCGTCGAGTTGAAAGATGTCGTCGGAGACCAGGCCGAGATGCGCGTTGGCGATTTCGGGGCGCACGGGGTGGCCGCCGACGGCGATCAGGATGTGCTTGGCCGTCACCGTCCGGCCGCCGTCCAGCCGCACGGTGTGGGGGTCGGCCAGCGACGCGCGGGCGTCGTGGATATCGACGCCGCTTTTGTCCAGGAGACTGCGATAGACCTCTTCCAGCCGGTCGAGTTCGGCATGAAGCTTGTCGCGAAAGGGGGCCCAGCGGAATGTGCCGTCGGGGAAATCCCAGCCATAGCTGCGCGCGTCGGCGAAGGTGTCGCGATAGGTCGAGGCGAAGACCATGAGCTTTTTCGGAACGCAGCCGCGGATGACGCAGGTGCCGCCCATCCGGCTCTCTTCGGCCAGGCCGACCTTGGCCCCCGTCGCCGCGGCGGTGCGCGCCGCCCGGACGCCCCCGGACCCGCCGCCGATGACAAAGAGGTCGTAGTCGAAGTCGGCCATGGTCGGGGCTCCATCTGCTGCGGCGCCCCCTTCTGGCATGGCCGCGGGCGGGAGGGAAGGTCTGGGCCGCCCCATGGGCCAGGTCCGGGCCTGCGGCGCGTTCGCGCGGCCCCGGGGGTGGGCGGACGCGCCGCCGCGCGGATCAGTCGCCGAGGTCCGAGAAGAGGTTGTCGTCGTCGACAAAGGCGATGCGGTCCTCCTCGCGGGTGCCCGCATTGATGTCGCGGACCTCGACCCGGCCGTCGCCGTGGCCGATCACCACCACGTCGCAGATGTCGATGAACAGGCCGTTCTCGACCACCCCGGGGATCTGGTTGAGGATCAGGGCCAATTGCCGCGCATTGCCGATGCGGCGCAGGTGCAGGTCCAGGATGTGGTTGCCTTCGTCGGTGACGTAGGGGCGGTCGCCGTTCAGGCGCAGCGACACGCTCTCGCCCAGGACGTCCATGGACGACAGCGTCTCCTCGATCAGCGCCTTGGTGGTCTGCCAGCCGAAGGGCACCACCTCCGCCGGAAGGGGGAAGGCGCCCAGCGTGTCGACCTGCTTGGACCGGTCGGCGATGACGATCATGCGGTCGCTGGCGGTCGCCACGATCTTTTCCTGGAGGAGCGCCCCGCCGCCGCCCTTGATCAGATTGAGTTCGGGGTCGAACTCATCGGCGCCGTCGATGGTGACGTCGAGCCAGCGCGCCTCGTCCAGCGACACGACCTTGAGGCCGACCTGGCGGGCGAGCTCGGCGGTGCGCGCCGAGGTGGGCACGCCGGTGATCCGCAGGCCGTCGCGGTTCACCAACTCGCCCAGGCAGCGCACCAGCCAGGCGGCGGTGCTGCCGGTGCCGAGACCGACGCGCATACCGTCCTCGACAAAGTCGCAGGCCCGCTTGGCCGCGACGAACTTGGCCGTGTCGATGGGGGACAGATGACCTGCCATGGGCGCTCCTTCGAGGTTGAGCACGGTTATACGCAGTCCGCACGCCGGGGGCGAGGGCCGAATTCGGCCGCGGACCCGGGACCGTCACAGCCTTATCACGAACATCAGTCGAGTAAATCACGCTAAGGTTGATTTTTGCCGGATCGAGCCGCTGCCGGCGGGAGGGGAATCGCCTAAGCTCCGAGGGGTCCCGCCACGGTTTTCGGCGGGGTGAAGAACGCTTTTGAAATCAAGGAGCTTTTCATGGCAACCGTGAGCAACGTCCGTTTGGACATCGATGAAGTCGACCGCCGCCGCAGCCGGGTGACCGTGCGCTACCGCATCTGCTATTCCAGTTGCGAGGCGATGGCGAATACCGTTTTCCGCGAGCGGGTGACCCTCCGCGGGGACGATCCGGTTTGGGACGACCACCTCCTGACGCTCCGGTCCAGCTGCGTCAAAGCAACCCAGGGGTGTGTCGAGCGGTCGGTCAGCGCCGTGGTCGCCACCTCCAGCCTGGATGAAGACGCCGACACCATCGTCCTCGGCTGGGTCTGGGGCAACAAGGACGAGGTCTATGCCCGGGTCGAACTGGACCCCTTCGAGCCCCGGCGCAGCCAGGGCGACAGCGGCAACATCGTCGCCCATTTCGGCCCCGCCCGAAACTGAGGTCCCGGCGGATCGGGCATCGGGCAGTCCGTCCCTGCGCCCCTCCCTCGCGGGGCGGCGAGCGCCCGGTCCGCAGCGGCAGGGGATCATCAGGTCTCCTGCCGCAGGGTCGCGACCGCGGCCACCACCTCGGCCAGGGACAGCAGCCCGTCGCCGTCCCCGTCGAGCGTCAACAGCGCCATCAGCGCGGCCACGTCGCCGGCGTCCACCTCCTTCATCGCCACGCGGCCCGCGCGGTCGTGGATCTCGGCCGGATCGGCGACGCCCGAGCCGTCGCGGTCGGCGTCGGCAAAGGCCAGCGCCAGCCGCCCACGGACCCCGGGGGTCGACACCGACTGCACCACCGCCAGCTCCTCCGCCGACACCTGAAGATCGCCGTCCAGATCGGCCTCGCGCAACCGCCGCACCTCCCGCGCGCGGATCCGGGCGCGCACCATCGCCACGTGCCGCGCAACGCCGTCGGGGCCCAAGAGGCCGTCCTGGCCGTGCCCCAGGATCAGCGCCGCGGCCTCCTCCAGAACCCGGTCGGGCCGCTCCGCCATCCGCTGGGCCAGGGCCGCCGCGCTCCCGCCCGCCGCCGCAGGCGCCGCCACCGCGGCCCATAGCCATAGACAGAGCCAGGTCCGCCACATCGCCGCCACCTCCGTTCCCGTTTTGCCCCACCCACTGTGCCGCCCTTCGGTTAACAGCGCATTAAGGTCGCAGCGGGACTTGCCGCCCCCGCGCCCCGGACGCTAGGGATCGACGGAGCGAAAGGGCCGCCCATGTTCATCTCCGTTCTCGACCTCTTCAAGATCGGCATCGGGCCGTCCTCGTCGCACACGATGGGGCCGATGGTGGCGGCCGCGCGGTTTCTCGACGGCCTGCGCGCCTCGCCGTTCTCGCCCCACGGGGTGCGCGCCGTCCTGCACGGCTCGCTCGCCTTCACCGGCGTCGGCCACGCCACCGACCGCGCGGTGATCCTGGGCCTCGCCGGGTTTCGGCCCGACGACTACGACGCAGAGGCCGCAGAGGCCGCCCTGGCGCAGATCCGCGCCGACGGCCGCGTGGCGCCGGAGGGGCTGCCGTCGCTGGCCTTCGCCCCCGACCGGGATCTGGCGTTCGACTACGATGCCCCGCTGCCGGGCCACGCCAACGGTCTGGTCCTCGCCGCCACCGACGCACAGGGCGACGTCCTGGTGCAGGAGACCTATTATTCGGTGGGCGGCGGCTTCGTCCTGACCGAGGACGAGTTGGCCCAGGGCCGCGACACCGACGACGGCCCGCCGGTTCCCTACCCGTTCAAAAGCGCCGCCGAGATGCTGGAGATGTGCGCCGAGACGGGCCAGTCGGTGGCGGAGTTGAAGCGCGCCAACGAGTTGAGCCGCCGACCTGCGGCCGATCTGGACGCCGGGCTCGGCCGCATCTGGGCAGTGATGTCGGACTGCATCGACCGGGGCCTGGCCGCCGACGGCATCCTGCCCGGCGGGCTCCAGGTGCGGCGCCGCGCGGGCTCGATCCACAATGCGCTGTTGGCCGAGCGGGGGCTGAACCGCGCCGCCCCCCACGCCATCAACGACTGGATGAGCGTCTACGCCATGGCGGTGAACGAGGAGAACGCCGCCGGAGGGCAGGTCGTGACCGCGCCCACGAACGGCGCCGCGGGGGTGGTGCCGGCGACGATCCGCTACTGGCTGGACCATGTGGTGGGGGCGTCGACCGCGCGGGTGCCCGAGTTCCTGCTGACCGCGGCGGCGATCGGCGGGCTGGTCAAGCACAACGCCTCGATCTCAGGCGCCGAGTGTGGCTGTCAGGCCGAGGTGGGCAGCGCCAGCGCCATGGCGGCGGCCGGGCTCTGCGCCGTCATGGGCGGCACCCCCGCGCAGGTGGAAAACGCCGCCGAGATCGCGCTGGAGCACCATCTGGGCATGACCTGCGACCCGGTGAAGGGGCTGGTGCAGGTGCCCTGCATCGAGCGCAACGGCCTCGGCGCGATCAAGGCGGTGTCGGCGGCGTCCCTGTCGCTGCGCGGGGACGGGACGCATTTCGTGCCGCTGGACGCGGCCATCGAGACCATGCGCCAGACCGGCGAGGACATGAGCCACAAGTACAAGGAGACCGCACTGGGCGGCCTCGCGGTGAACGTGCCGAACTGCTGAGGGCGGGGATCTCGGGCGGAAACGGTCGCGGGAAGTGGTTCGGTCCGCCGAGAGGCGCCGCGCCCAGCCCCCTCGCTCCGCCCGGCGGGCACCGCCGGGCAGCGCCGTCCCGCCCCCCCCCGGGGCGGCGCTTTTGGCGAAGACGGTGCAGGCGCCGCGGAGTGGATGCTTGTGGGACCGCCCTGCGCGGCCCAACCCTGCCCCGGCGGGACGGCGCAGCCCTCGTTTCTGAGCCGAAACGCGCAGCCCGCGCCCCGGTCCGTTGATCCACAAGCGCTTTGCTCTCACCGTGAGTTGGACAAGACATCGGCGCCGCGGCCTCTTCGCCCCCCTTTCCAATCGCGGGTTGCCCACGGCGCCGCGCCCAGCCCCCACGCCCCGCCCGGCGGCACGCCGGGCAGCGCGTCGCGCCCCCCCCCCGGGGGCGGCGCTTATGGCGAAGGTGGTTCAGTCGCCGCACGGGTGAGGCCTTTGGAACCGTCGAGTGCCGCTCGGGCCGCCCCGGCGGGACGGCGCTGCCCTTGTTTCCGAGCCGAGGCGGGGTAGGTTGCGGGCCGATCCTTGGGGCGATTGCGTTTCACCTCGGGCGCGTCCTGCTCTAGCGTCGCCGCCATGGCCCAAGACCGTCCCTTCCTCGGCATCCTGCTGATGCTCGGCTTCTGCGTCGCCGCGCCGCTGGGCGACAGCATGGCCAAACTGTTGGGCGACACCGTCCCGGTGGCGCAGCTCGTCACCGTCCGCTTTGTCATCCAGGCGCTGCTGCTCGCGCCGTTCCTGGCCCTGGGCCTGGCCCTGCCCCGGGGCACCCGGATCCTGGGGCTGATCGCGCTGCGCACCGTCCTGCACATCGCCGGTATCGGCATGATGTTCCTGGCGCTGACCTATCTGCCGGTGGCCGAGGCCATTGCCATCGCCTTTGTCATGCCGTTCATCATGCTGCTCCTCGGCTGGGCCGTCCTGGGCGAAGAGGTGGGGATGCGCCGCCTCGCCGCCTGCGCCGTGGGCTTCGCGGGAACTCTGATGGTGGTGCAGCCCACCTTTGCCGAGGTCGGCCCCCCGGCGCTCCTGCCGCTCGGGGTCGCGGTGGTCTTTGCCCTCTTCATGCTCACCACTCGAACGGTCGCCAAGGCGGTCGATCCGATCGCGCTGCAACTCGTCAGCGGCGTCATGGCGTCGGCGGTGCTGCTGCCGGTGACGGCGCTCGGCTGGGCCGCGGGGTGGGCGCCGCTGGTGCCGGTGATGCCGACCGCGGGGGACTTGTGGCTCCTCGCCGCGCTCGGGGTCTTGGGGACCCTGGCGCATCTCCTGATGACGTGGAGCCTGCGCTTTGCCCCCGCCGCCACCCTCGCCCCGATGCAGTATCTGGAGATTCCGGTGGCAACGCTCGTGGGCTGGGCGATCTTTCGCGACCTGCCCGACGGGCTGGCCGCCGCGGGCATCTGCGTGACCGTGGCCGCGGGGCTCTACATCGTTCTGCGCGAGCGGGCGCTCACCCGGCCATCAGCGCCGCCGCCACCGCGTCCAGCGCCGCCCGCGGTGTGATCGCCAGCATTCCCGGCCCATCGAAGCTCAGCCGCACCGGTCCCCCGCACGCCCGGTTCGACGTCCCGATGCGACCGTCGGGAGCGAAGTGCAGGCCCTCGATGGGCCAATGCAGCCCCTCAGACACCCCGGTCACCGGCCGCATGGGAAAGAGCGACAGGCGCGTGCCCGCCGCGAGGTCCAGCCGCAGCCCCCTGCCGGCATGGAAGACAACGTCCCAGGCGGTGAGCAGGATGCAGGGGTGCGGCCAGCGGACCAGCGCATTGAACGCCGCCAGGCTGTGATCGGCGCGCGCGCCCAGGAACCCGACGCCGATGACCAGGGGCGCGGACACCCGCGCCAGGCATTTCTCGAAATCCGTGCTCTCCTGCTCGTCGACCCGGTGGAGGCGGTGGGGCCCCAGCGCCGCCTGCGCCGCCGACGACACGGAGTCGAAGTCTCCGATCACGGCCTCCGGCCTGTGGCCGAGCGCGAGCGCCGCGTCCGCGCCGCCGTCGACGGCCACCAGTCGCGGCCCTCGCGCCAGCGCCGCCGCCAGGTCGGCGGGGTCGAACGCTCCCCCGCCCAGAAGCGTGATCGGAGCCTCTGCGTCGACAATCACTGCCATCAGGGCCGGATTAACACTATATTTGGCGACAGATCACATTCTGGTCCGCAAATGATCGCGGCGATTGCGCAGTTCCGTTCCCATTGCCGCCGCGCCGCATGGTAAGCATCGACGCAATCCTGGGGGAAGAAAGCGAGTAAGCGATGGTTGGGTCCAACAAGATCCTGACGGTGTCCTACGGCACCTTCTCCTGCACGCTGGAGGGCTTCGATCAGCCGTTTAGCACGATGCAGCAGATTGCGGAATATTTCCGGGATCTCGCGGCGGACGATCGCTATTTCGGCGCCGAGCCGCCGCAGCCCGACGCCGAGATGCTGCACCGGATCGCCGAGCGCGAGATCCAGCGGCGGGTCGAGGCGCGGGTGGAGAAGGGGGGCGTCGTGCTGCGCCCCGCTCCGGTGACCGGGGCCGACCGGCTGCCCGCCCCTGCGCCCGCCGCTGCCGCGCCCGAGCGGCCCCGCGACCCGACGCCCCGCCGCACCCCCGCGCCGGCCTATGCCGGGGACGATGGCGGCGACGACCTGGAGACCCCCGGCTTCGAGGTCGAGATCGACGGCGACAGCGTCGCGGCCAAGCTCAGCCGCATCCGCGCCGTGGTCGCCCGGGCCCGCGCCGCGCGCAGCGCCGACTACGAAGAGGACGAGCCGGTCGAGGCGTCCGTCCTGTCTGGCGACATCGAGACGGCCTTTGCCGCGGTCGACGACGCCGCCGCGCCCGACGCCGGGACGGCCGACGCCGGACTGGCCGAGACGTCGGACGAGTCCGAACCCGCCTGGACCGCGCTCCAGGCGATGGAGGACGACGTCGAGACGGCTCCGGAAGAGGACCGGACGCCTGAGCTGGACGCCGCCGAGACCGCTGCCGCCGCCGCCGCCGGTTCGGACGCCGCCGATGCCCTGCCGGCGGTCGACCCCGAAAGCATCGCCGCCCAACTCCCCGACGCCCTCTCCTCCGACGCTCCGGCCGACCAGGACGCGGCGGACATGGCCGATCTCCCCGACACCGAGGCCGCGGACGAGGCCGCCGCCGGGGCGGACACCGCGGACGCCCTACCCGAGGTCGACCCTGAGGGGATCGCCGTCCACCTGCCCGACGCCCTGCACTCCGGCGCGGTTGCAGACGAGGACGCAGCAGACCAGCACGACACCGACAGCGCGCGGGCCGCGGCGAACAAAGCCGTGACA
Source organism: Rhodobacteraceae bacterium CCMM004 (assembly GCA_004005435.1). Classification (GTDB taxonomy): domain Bacteria; phylum Pseudomonadota; class Alphaproteobacteria; order Rhodobacterales; family Rhodobacteraceae; genus CCMM004. The sequence goes on from RZWH01000001.1 coordinate 635,531, forward strand.
GAGACCGACACTGCCAAGCCTCTGCCCCAGGTCGACCCCGAGGGGATCGCGGCCCACCTGCCCCGGGACGACGACGAGCCGGCCACGGAGACGGTGGCAGCCGCTCTCGCCCGCGCGGAAACCGCGGCAGATATCGACGCGCCGGGCGATCGGGACGACGCAGCGGCGGACGCGACCGACACAGTCGGTATGGACGTCTCCGAGGATGCGGACGCCGATTCGGCACCGGACGTCGAGGGCGCCGACACCAGTGCGGAGGGCCCGTTCGAGGACGGGGACGAGGACGACGTTTCACTGCAAACGGCGCCGAACGCCGACGACGGTGCGGCGTCCGAGACCGCTCCGGCGGTCGACACTGACGGCTCCGAAGAGACAGGCACCGACGCGGCCCTCGCGGCAGCGGTGGAGGCCGCGGACGCGCCGACCGGGGCCGCAGACGCCGCGGAAAGGAGAGAGCCCGCACCCGTCGCGGCGATGGATGACGACGAGGCCCCGTCGTCCGAGACCGAGGAGGAGGCCGCCACCGCCGAGGCGCTCAAGGCCGCGGCCGCGGCCGCCGCGGCGGCGGCCGACGACCCCGATGTGGACATGTCGGCGCTGATGAAGCCCGGCCACGGCGACGAAACCGACGACGAAGACGACCATGTGCCCCTGCGGCTGACCCCCGAGGTGCGGGCGGAGGTTCAGGAGGCCGACGCCGCCCCAGAGGACACGCCGGACGTCGCCGCCACCCTAGACAACGACGAGGAGGAGGACGTCGCCGAAGAGGTCGCGGAAGAGCCTCGGCCCGTCGTCACCCCGCGCCGGCCCCATGCCCGGATCGTCAAGCTCAAGCGCAGCGACTTCGAGGCGGCCCTGGCCGCGGGCGACATCGAAGAGGTGGACGAGGACGACGACGACGACGATCTCTTGGCCGACGTCGACGACCCGGCCGACGACGACACCGACGCGCCGGTCGCCGCGGAGGCCGACGAGGACGACGACGCGCTGACCGCCGACATCCGCACCATCATCGGCGACAGCTCGCTCGACCCCGAGGAGGAGGCGGAGCTCGCCGCCGAACTCGCCGCCGTCGAACGCGAGGCGATGGAGGCCGAGCGGCGCAGCGCCGAGACCGCGGCTGCCGCGCTGGACGAGGATGACGACGAGCCCGCCGATACCGCACCCGCCGCAAACGAGGGCGAACAGGCGCTCGACCGGCTGCTCAGCGAAACCAACGCCAAACTCGGCGACAGCGAGGGCAACCGCCGCCGCTCGGCCATCGCTCATCTCAAGGCCGCGGTCGCCGCGACCAAGGCCGACCGCCTCTTGCGCAACGTGCGGCAGAAAAACGACGCCGAGACGTTGAACCGCTATCGCGACGACCTGGCCCAGGTGGTCCGCCCGCGGCGCCCGGCGGCCGCCGAACTGCGCGGCCGGGACGCCGCCCCCCGGCGCCCGTCCGACCCCACCGCCGAGCGACCGGCGCCCTTGATGCTGGTGTCCTCGCTCAGGGTCGACACGCCAGACGGCCGACCCCAGGCGATCCGCCCGCGCCGCATCGTCGCACCCGACGCGCGCCCGGCCGAAGCAGCGCCCAGCGTCCGCAGCTTTGGCGACTTCGCCGCAGAGATGGGCGCGACCGAGCTGCCCGACCTCTTGGAGGCGGCGGCGGCCTATGCGCAGATGGTCGAGGGCAAGTCCGAGGTGTCACGAACCGAGATCATGCGCCGCGTCGCCGCGCTGGACCCCGACAACGCGCCGACACGGGAACAGGGGCTCAAGAGCTTCGGCCACCTGTTGAGATCGGGCCGCATCCGCAAGCTCAAGCGCGGGGTCTTCACCCTGTCCGACGACACGCCCCTTGCGGAAAAGGCACGCGCCCACGGCGGCTGATCCTGGCGCGATCTTTCGACGAAAGATCGTCACGAATTTTCGTCGAAAATTCGCCCGCCCCAGGCTCAGTCGCGCGGGGCGTCGGGGTCGGCGCGGCCGACGCCGCGGAACACCGCGCGGAACGGCAGCGCCCAGACGAAGCCCAGGACGATGTAGACCGCGAACTCCACCAGAACGGGGGGGCGGTCGAACAGCGACACCACCCACAGCGCCGTGGCGATGTAGAGCGGCAGGCCGATCAGCAGGATCACCAGCGACCAGCGCCGTTTGGCCTTGTGGCTGAGCGCCATGGCGCCTCCTCGGGGTCAGTCCGCGAACGGGTCGGTGACGAGGATCGTGTCCTCGCGCTCGGGCGAGGTGGACAGTAGCGCGACCGGGCAGCCGATCAACTCTTCCACCCGGCGGACATACTTGATCGCGCCCGCCGGCAGATCGGCCCAGGACCGCGCCCCTTCGGTCGATTCGCTCCAGCCCGGCATGGTCTCATAGACCGGCGTGCAGCGCGCCTGCTCCTCGCTGGCGATGGGCAGGTGGTCCAGCGTCCGCCCGTCGAGGTCGTAGCCGGTGCAAATCTTCAACTCCTCGAACCCGTCGAGGACGTCCAGCTTGGTCAGGGCGATACCGTTCACGCCGCTGGTCACGCAGGTCTGCCGCACCAGCACCGCGTCGAACCAGCCGCAGCGCCGCTTGCGCCCCGTGGTCGTGCCGAACTCGTGCCCGCGCTCGCCCAGGCGCTGGCCGTCGGCGTCGGTCAGCTCGGTCGGGAACGGCCCCTCGCCCACGCGGGTCGTGTAGGCCTTGACGATGCCCAGGACGAAGTCGATCGCGCCGGGACCGACGCCGGTGCCCGTGGCCGCCTGCCCGGCGATGACGTTGGACGAGGTGACGAAGGGATAGGTGCCGAAATCGACGTCGAGGAGCGCCCCCTGCGCGCCCTCGAACAGCACGCGCTTGCCCGCGCGGCGCCGCTCGTTCAGCACCTTCCACACCGGGGCTGCATAGGGCAGGATCTGCGGGGCCACCTCGCGCAGGGCCGCGAGCAGGCCGTCGCGGTCCACCTCGGGCAGGCCCAGTCCGCGGCGCAGCGCGTCGTGGTGCACGAGCGCCCGGTCCACCCGCCGCTCCAGCGTGGCGTCGTCGGCCAGGTCGGCCACCCGCACAGACCGGCGGCCCACCTTGTCCTCATAGGCCGGGCCGATGCCGCGGCCGGTGGTGCCGATCTTGGCCACCGCGTTCGACTGCTCGCGGGCGCGGTCGAGTTCGCCGTGGATGGGCAGGATCAGCGGCGTATTCTCGGCGATCATCAGCGTCTCGGGCGTGATCTCGACCCCCTGGGCGCGGATGCCCTCGATCTCGCCCACCAGGTGCCAGGGGTCGAGCACGACGCCGTTGCCGATCACGCTCAGCTTACCCGGCCGCACCACACCCGAGGGCAGCGCGTGCAGCTTGTAGACGGTGCCGTCGATGACCAGCGTGTGGCCCGCGTTGTGGCCGCCCTGAAAGCGGGCGATGACGTCGGCCCGCTCGCTCAGCCAATCGACGATCTTGCCCTTGCCCTCGTCGCCCCACTGGGCGCCAACCACCACCACGTTCGCCATGCCAACTCCCTGCGCTTCGCTCGTTCCGACCGGCGACGCTATAGCCTGCCGCCGCGCAGGGCGAAAGCGACCTCGACCGATCCAGTAGTTGCCGCTATCGTTACGTAACGAATCGTTTACTCGTAGAGGACTCGCCCATGGCCGAACTTGCCCTGTTCGTGACCGTCCGCACCAAGGCCGGGCGCCGCGACGACCTGGTGGCGCTGCGGCGCGCGCATCTGCGACCCCGGGCGGCGGAAAACGCCGCGCAGTCGCGGTACATCCTCGGGCTGGACGCGGAAGACGGGGACGTGATCCACATCGCCGAGGTCTACGAGCGGCGCGACGCCTTCGAGGCGAACGCCGCCGCGCCCTGGTGCGCCGCGTATATGGAGGCGGCGGGCCCGCTGCTGGACGGACCGCCCACGATGGCCATGGCCCACCCCGAATGGGTCAAGTGACGCCTGCGCCCGATCCCCGGGGCGACCGCTTTCGCGCCCTGGGCGACCCGACGCGGCGCGGCATCCTGGCGCTGATCGCCGACGACGAGCGCCCCGCGGGCCAGATCGCCGCCGCCTTCGCCATGACCCGCCCGGGCGTATCGCGGCACCTGCGCATCCTCCGCGAGGCCGGGCTGGTGCGGGTGCGCGCGCGGGGGACGACGCGGCTTTACCGCGCCGATACCGAGGCGCTGGCGGACATGGCGCGGTTCTTCGCCCGGTTCTGGGACGACGGGCTGGCGCGGCTCAAGCACGCAGCCCAGGCCGAGGCGCGCGGCGATGGCTGAGGTCCGGCGCAGCCTGTGGATCGACGCGCCGCCAGAGGTCGTCCACCGGCAGTTCACCGACCCGGCGCGGATTGCGGCCTGGGCGGGGTGCGGCGCCGATCTGGATCCCCGCCCGGGCGGCATCTATCGCCTGGACATGGGCCGTGCGGGGGTGTTCGCGGGGCGGTTCGTGACGGTGACGCCCGGCCTCATCGTGCAGGAGGTGGGCGTGCCCGGGCAGGCGCCCTCCCGGATCGAGATCGTCCTGGCGGCAGAGGCCGGCGGGACCCGCCTGACCCTGACTCATAGCGGCCTGCCGGACGGCGTGGGCGCGATGGCGGGGCGCGGCTGGGACCATCACCTGGCGCGGCTGGCCGTCGCAGCGGCGGGCGGCGCGCCGGCCGGAGACAGCCTGTGCGTCCGTCCGCTGACCCCGGACGGCGGTCGGCTCTGACGCCGGGGCCATTTGGGCGCCGCGCCCGGCCCCCACGTCCCGCCCGGCTACACCGCCGGGCAGCGTTGCCGTAAGGCGGGGCTGCTCTTCCAGTCCAGAAGGCAGGGTGAAGCTGGCGAATGGCCGCTAGGCCGGACGAAATATGCGTGCCTCCCTCAGGTCCCGCGTTTCGCCCGGCGGCACCGCCGGGCAGCGCCGTCCCGCCCCCCCCCCCCCGGGGCGGCGCTTGTGGCGAGAGCGATGCAGCCGCTGCGTCGTTGGCGCTTACGGGAACGCCGCGCGCCGCCCGGGCCCGCCCCGGCGGGACGGCGCTGCCCTCATCTCTCAGCAGGGGCCGCGGCGGGAGCGCGCGGCCCTTCTCGCCCGGCGGGTGGGTGTGTGGCCGCTGAGGCGCGGCGCACTGGACGGCGCCGCGTGGCTCTGACATCACGGCGGGGCACGAGAGGGAGGCGGCCATGGACTATCACGCACCCGCGGGCGGGCTGCCGCCGCAGAGCCAGCTTCTGACCGGGCGGGCGGTGTTCACCGAGGCCTATGCGGTGATCCCGCGCGGCGTGATGACCGACATCGTGACCTCCACCCTGCCGGGCTGGCGCGGCACGCGGGCCTGGATCCTCGCCCGGCCGCTGTCCGGCTTTGCCGAGACCTTTGCCCATGCCATCTGCGAGGTGCAGCCGGGCGGCGGCTCGGACCGGCCCGAGCCCGACCCCGGCGTCGAGGCAGTGGTGTTCGTGGTCGCAGGGCAGGTCACGCTGGAACTGGCGGGGGCGGCGCGGGCGCTGGGGCCGGGCGGCTATGCCTACGTGCCTGCCGGGGCCGAGTGGAAGCTCGCGGTGATGGGCGACGGACCGGCCACGCTGCATTGGATCCGCAAGCGCTATGAGCCGGTGGAGGGGATCGCCGCGCCCAAACCCTTCGTCGCCAACGACGCAGATGTCGACCCGGTGCCGATGCCCGACACCGACGGCGCCTGGGCCACCACCCGCTTCGTCGACCCCGGCGACCTGGCCCACGACATGCACGTCAACATCGTGACCTTCCAGCCCGGCGGTGTGATCCCCTTTGCCGAGACCCATGTGATGGAGCACGGCCTCTACGTGCTGGAGGGCAAGGCGGTCTACCGGCTGAACCGCGACTGGGTCGAGGTCGAGGCGGGCGACTACATGTGGCTGCGCGCGTTCTGCCCGCAGGCCTGCTATGCCGGGGGGCCGGGGCCGTTCCGCTATCTGCTCTACAAGGACGTGAACCGCCACCCGCGCCTGCCCTGAGCCGGGCGGGCTAGGACGGCAGCAGCCCCTTGAGCCGCAGTTCTGCGATCCGCTCGACCTGGCGGCAGGCCTCGGCGATCTCGGCGCAGCGGTCGTTGCGCAGCCGGCGGCGGAAGGCCGCGAGGATGCCCCGCTTGTCGTGGTCCCGCACCGCGATGATGAAGGGGAACCCGAACTTGTCCCCATAGGCGTCGTTCAACTCGGTGAACGCGGCGCGCTCCTCGTCGGTCAGGGCGTCGAGACCGGCCGACGCCTGCTCCGCCGTCGAGGCGGCGGTAAGACGGCGGGCCGCGGCGAGCTTGCCCGCCAGGTCGGGATGGGCGCGCAGGACGTCGAGGCGGCGCTCCTCGGGCGCGCTGCGGAACACGCGGGCCAGGGCGGAATGCAGGCCCAGGGCGGTGTCGTGGGCCGGGCCGAGCTCTAGCGCGTGGGCGGCCTCGGCGATCCAGGGCGAATGCTCAAACACTCCGCCGAACGCCGCGACGAAGCCGTCGCGCTCCATCTCGGACGGCCGCGGCCCCGGCGCTGGGGGATGCAGCGCCGTCCAGTGCTCGGCGATCTCCAGCCGGGTGGCGAACCAGACGCCCTCGTGCCCGGCGATGTGGGCGAGCGCGCGCGCCAGGGCCGCCGCCCGCCCCGGCCGTCCCGCGATGCGGCAGTGCAGTCCGATCGACAGCATCCGCGGACGCCCCGCCTGCCCCTCGGCATAGAGCGTGTCGAAGCTGTCCTTGATGTAGTGCTCGAACTGATAGCCCTCGGAAAACCCCGCCTGGATGGCGAAGCGCATGTCGTTGACGTCAAGGGTGTAGGGCACGATCAGTTGGTGGCGGTCGCCGAACCGCATCCAGTAGGGCAACTCGTCGGCATAGCTGTCGGCGACATAGGCGAACCCGCCCTCCTCGGCCGCCAGCCGCACCGTGTTCATCGAGCAGCGGCCCGTATACCAGCCTCGGGGCCTGGCGCCCGTCACCTCGGTGTGCAGGCGGATCGCCTCGGCCATCTGTGCCCGCTCTTCGGCCTCGGCCATATCCTTGTGCTCGATCCATTTCAGGCCGTGGCTGGCGATCTCCCAGCCGGCGGCCTGCATCGCGCGCACCTGGCCGGGGCTGCGCGCCAGGGCGGTGGCAACGCCATAGACCGTAACCGGCAGGTGGCCGAGCATCCGTTGGAGCCGCCAGAACCCGGCCCTTGCGCCGTAGTCGTAGAGCGATTCCATGTTCCAGTGCCGCTGCCCCGGCCAGGGCTGAGCGCCGGTGATCTCGGACAGAAACGCCTCGGAGGCGGCATCGCCGTGCAGGACGTTGTTCTCGCCCCCCTCCTCGTAGTTCAGCACGATCTGGACCGCGATGCGCGCGCGGTTCGGCCATGCGGCATCGGGCGGCGTGGCGCCGTAGCCTTCAAGGTCGCGGGGATAGCGGGGCATCGTCGGTCCTTTCTACGCCTCGTCCGGTCTAGGGCGGCAGGGGATAGGTGGCAATCGCCATGGCCCTCCGCCGTCGCGTCGCGCGCGAAACCGCTGGCGGCAAGGGGGGCGTCCGGCGCCAAACGCGATCCCGGCTGCCCAAGCGCGAGGCGCCCCCGCGCCCCCGGATCCGGGGGCATGTCGGACGTCGCCCGGACCGAGAGATCTGGGTATCCCGCCGGAGTGGCCCCGTGGCCGGCCCCACCCGTCTCACCCCGGGCGCCGCCCGACCCTCCCCGCGGAAAGGCGCATGGCGGTGTCGTGCACAGCCCGTCCGGCATCGGGGCTTCGAGGCATGGCGCCGCCCAACCTTTGGGAGCGCCCACCCAGGGTCGGGCGCGTGCCCCCCTCCGCGCGGCGCCCGAACCGAGGGGTCTGGGCCTCCCGTCCGGGAGTGGCCCCGTGGCCGGTCCCACCCGCGTTGCCCGGGGGAACCCCAGAGCGCGCCCGGCCATCCCCACGGGAGGGCGCATGGCGATGTCGCGCTGAGACTGTCCGGCATTGGGACTTCGAGGCGCGGCGCCGGCCAACCCTCGCGAGCGCCGACGCAGGATCAGGCTGGCGCACAGTCCCTGCCCGTGCTCGGCGGCGGGACTGGTGGGACACGACACGGCCCGGCCCGCGGCCCTGGGCGATTGTCGCCGCCCGCGGGATGCTGTTTGGTAGCGCCGGGGCGCAGGAGAGGCTGGGCATGTATGACATAGCGGTGATGTGGGACTGGATCGGCTTTGCCGTGCGCTGGCTGCACGTGATCACCGCCATCGCCTGGATCGGCTCGTCGTTCTATTTTATCGCGCTCGATCTCGGTCTCAACCGCAACATCCCCGGTCCCGCCGACGGAGAGGAATGGCAGGTCCACGGCGGCGGCTTTTACCACATCCAGAAATACCTCGTCGCGCCCGAGCGGATGCCCGACCACCTGACCTGGTTCAAGTGGGAGAGCTATGCCACATGGCTGTCCGGCGCCGCGCTGCTGATGATCGTCTACTGGGTGGGGGGCGAGCTATTCCTGCTCGACCCGACCCGCGCCGACCTGGCTCTGTGGCAGGGGATCGGCATCTCGGCGGCGACCATCGCGCTGGGCTGGCTGCTCTACGACGCACTGTGCAAATCGGCCCTGGGCGACCGCCCTACGGCGATGATGCTGGTCCTCTTTGCGATCATCGTGGCCATGTCCTGGGGGCTGAACCAGGTGTTCACGGGCCGCGCCGCGCTGTTGCACCTGGGCGCCTTCACCGCGACGATCATGACCGCCAACGTCTTCTTCATCATCATCCCCAACCAGAAGATCGTGGTCGCCGACCTCAAGGCCGGGCGCACCCCGGACCCGAAATACGGCAAGATCGCCAAGCTGCGCTCGACCCACAACAACTACCTGACCCTGCCCGTCATCTTCCTGATGCTGTCGAACCACTATCCGCTGGCGTTTGCCACGGACCACGCGTGGATCATCGCGGCGCTGGTGTTCCTGATGGGAGTGACGATCCGCCACTACTTCAACTCGATGCACGCGCGAAAGGGGCGGCCGAACTGGACCTGGGCGGCGACGGTCGTGATCTTTCTCGTCATCGCCTGGCTGTCGACGGCGAACATGGGCGACACCTGGGAGGAAAGCGAGGCGCGGGCGCTGACCCCGGCCGAGGCGCGGTTCGTGTCGGCCGAGGGCTTTGCCGACGCCTACGACACGGTGCTGGGCCACTGCTCGATGTGCCACGCGCGCGAGCCGGTGTGGGGCCGGATGATGTGGCCGCCCAAGGGCGTCGTGCTGGAGACCGAGGCCGACGTGGCGCGCCACGCAGGCCAGATCTACCTCCAGGCCGGGGTCAGCCACGCCATGCCGCCGCCCAACGCGGTGCAGATGGACCCGGAAGCGCGGGCGGCCATCGTGCGCTGGTTCCGCGCGGCGCGAGGCTGAGGCGGGTGCATCTGGGGATCGTCGGCTATGGGCCGATCGGCGCCGGGCTGGCCGCCGCGCTCTCGGCAGACCCGGTGGGGCGGCTGACCGTGCTGGTGCGGGCCGGGCGGGGCCCCGCCACACCCGTGCCCACCGCCGCCGCCGCCGCGGTGGAGGTGGTCGAGGACGCCGCCGACCTGATCGCCGCGGCCCCCGATCTGGTGGTGGAATGCGCCGGGCAGGGGGCGGTGCGAGACGTCGTGCCCGCCCTCCTGGCCGCGGGCATCGACACCGTGATCGCCTCGGTGGGCGCCCTCGCCGACCCCGCGACCCGGGACGCCCTGCGCGCTGCGGCCGAGGCGGGGGGCGGCCGCGCGATCCTGCCCTCTGGCGCCATCGGAGGGCTCGACCTCCTGGCGGCGCTCGCCGTGGGGGGCGACCTGACCGTGCGCTACCGCGGCACCAAGCCACCGCGCGCCTGGGCCGGCACCCCGGCCGAAGAGGTCTGCGACCTGGCCGCGCTGACCGCGCCCGCCACGGTCTTTCACGGCAGCGCCCGCACCGCCGCCCTGCGGTTTCCCAAGAACGCCAACGTCGCCGCCGCGCTGGCCCTGGCCGGGGCGGGGTTCGACGCCACCGAGGTCGTGCTCATCGCCGACCCCGCTGCGGCGGGCAACCGCCACGCCTACGAAGCGGTGTCGCCGCTCGGCCGATTCGCCATCGAGATCGAAGCCGCGCCGACCGCAGGCAACGCCCGCACCTCGCAGACCACGATCTACAGCCTACTGGCCGAGGTGACGCGCCGCCGCCGCCCGGCGTTCTGAGGCGGGTGTCGGGCCCCAGGATGCACGAGACGGATGCGACTCGGCCGCCGATGTGATATGATAGGCCAATCGAAGCCAGTCTACAGCGCCTCATCCTCGGAGAACCCTGTCGAACAGCGTATGTGAGATGCTTCGGACGCGATCGCCACGCCCGCCCGCGTGGCGATCTCGCTTTCGGCAGGGGGCCATGGACACCGGGCCGCGGGTCTGGAACCTTGCACCGGCCATGACCTGCGCCGCCCCATGATCGCCTCTTCCGTCGACATCGTCCCGGTCGGCCTCGACGGTCTGGCGGTGCGGTTCGCCGACCGGCTGACCGACCCCGCCAATCGCGCCGCGGTCGCCTTTCGCGGGGCGGTGGCGGCCGCGGGGTGGGACGGCGTGCGCGAAGTCTCCTCGGCCCTCTGTTCCACGTACGTGTCCTTCGACCCGCGGGTTCTGGACCACGCGGCGCTGACGGCGCGCCTGACCGACCTCGCCGCGTCGCGGGATTGGCGCGCGGCGGCGTGGCCCGAGGGGCGGCGGGTGTGGCGGGTGCCCGCGGTCTTCGGCGGCGGGTCTGGGCCGCAACTCGCCGAGGCGGCGGCGGCGGCCGGCCGCACCCCGGAGGAGGCCGTGGCCGACCTGACCGCTGCGCCCCTGCGCGCGCTCACCCTCGGATTCGCGCCGGGGCAAGCCTATCTCGGCACCCTGCCCAAGGCGTGGGCGATCCCGCGGCAGACCGGGCTGACCCCCACGGTTCCCGCCGGGGCCCTGGTCGTTGCCGTGCGGCAGGCCATCGTGTTTGCCGCCGCGGCGCCCACCGGCTGGCGCCACGTGGGCCAGACCCGCCTGGTCTGCTTCCGCCCCGATCACCCCGACCGGCCGATCACGCTGGCCCCCGGCGACGCAGTGCGCTTCGACCCCGTGGACGCCGAGACGCTGGAGCGGCGGGCCGAGGACGACCCCGAGGGCCTGGGCGGCGCGACCTGGACGCCCACGGAATGAGCCGCAGCCTCACCGTGGTCACCGCCCCCCCGGGCCTGACCGTGCAGGACCTCGGCCGGCCCGGATGGCTGGCCCAAGGGGTGCCGCAGGGGGGCGCTGCCGACCGGCTGGCCCTGGCCGAGGGCGCCGCGCTCCTGGGTCAAGAGGTCGGCACCGCCGCGCTGGAGATGGCCGCGGGGGGCGTGTTTCGGGCGAGCGCGGACATGCGCATCGCGCTGACCGGCGCCCCGGCCCGGGCCGAGGTGGACGGGCGGCGCCTGGCCTGGAACGCCAGCCACCTCCTGCACCGCGACGCCCAGCTCGCGGTGTCGGCGCCGGCGCGGGGGGTGTGGAGCTATCTCCACCTGGGCGGAGGGATCGCCACCCCGCCCCAGTTGGGCAGCCGCGCCGCACATCTGTCCCTGGGCCTCGGGCTGCGGATCGAGGCGGGTGCCGCCCTGCCCTTGGGCGACGACCCCGGTGGGCCGACGGAGATGCGGCTGGAGATCGCCGACCGTTGCGGCGGGGGGCCCGTGCGCATCCTGCCCGGCGTGCACACGGCCCTGTTCTCCGAGGACGACCGCGCGCGCTTTGCCGCCACGGGGTTCCGCCGGGGCGCGCGCGGCAACCGTCAGGGCATCGCGCTCGACCACGACGGCGCGCTCTTTGCCGCCCAGGGCCAGCTCGATCTGGTGTCCGAAGTCGTGGTGCCCGGCGACGTCCAGATGACCGGCAGCGGACAGCCTTACGTCCTATTGCCCGAATGCCAAACCATCGGCGGCTATCCCCGGATCGGCACCGTCGCGCCGGTCGACCTGCCGCGGGTGGCGCAGGCACCGCCCGGCGCGCCGCTCCGCTTTGACTTCGTGACGTTGGAGGCGGCGCTGGCCGATCACGCCACGCCCGACGACTGGGTCCGGCGGCTGGCGCGGGCCGTCCAGCCCCTGCGCCGCGACCCCGCGGACATCCCCGACCTGTTGTCCTACACCCTCGTCAGCGGCGTGACCGCCGGCGACCCGCCGCCCTGAAAGGAGCCCCCGATGCCGCATGTGGACCTCAACGCCGACATGGGAGAGAGCTTTGGCCCCTGGACCATGGGCGACGACGCGGCGCTCCTCGAAATCGTCACGTCGGCCAACATCGCCTGCGGATTTCACGCGGGCGACCCCGACGTGATGGCGGCGACCATGGCGGCGGCGGTGGCGCGGGGGGTCGGCATCGGCTGCCATCCCGGCTTTGCCGACCTTCAGGGGTTCGGACGGCGCCGGATGTCGGTGCCGGTGCCGTCGCTATGCAACGCGATCCGCTATCAGCTGGGCGCGGCGCGGGCGATGGCGGCCGCGGCGGGCGGCACGGTCCGGCACTTCAAGCTCCACGGCGCGCTCAGCAACATGGCGTCCGAGGACGGCGAGCTGGCCCGGCGCCTCTACGACGCGGCACTGGGGATCGACCCGGACCTGGTCATCATGGTGCTCGCCGCGACCCCGATGCAGGCGGCGGCCGAAGCCCTGGGCTGTGCCTGGGCGGCCGAGATCTTTGCCGACCGCGCCTACGAGGACGACGCCACCCTGGTCGACCGTAGCCGCCCCGGCGCCATGATCCACGACCCCGACGAGGCGGCCGAGCGGATCGTGCGGATGGTCGAGGCGGGGGCGATCCTGGCCGTCTCGGGTGCCCGAATCGAGGCGCGCATCGACACGATCTGCCTCCACGGCGACACGCCAGGCGCGGTGCAGAGCGCCGCTGCTGTGCGCCGCGGACTGGAGGCCGCGGGGATCGAGCTGCGCAGCCTCTGAGCCATCGGAGCGATGACGGGGTTTGTCATCCGCGGCACCCTTCTCAAACGGTGGGAAATGGGCCACGCTGGCGCCGCCATCCGCAACCGACCGCCCTGCTCATGCTGCGCCTCGTCGCCCTCTGCCTCATCGTCCTCGCCACGCCGCTCGGCGCGCAGAGCTATCCCGAGCCCGCCGACCTGACCCCAGCCGAGCGCGCGGCCCTGCGCGCCGAGATCCGGGACCGGGTGTTCCTGACGGCGCAGACCGCGCAGACCACGGCGGCGGGGCGGGCGCTGGCCCAGGCGGCGGTGCGCGCGGCGGCGGGGGGCGGCGCGCTGGCCGCGCTGCTCAGGTCGCGGCAGGACGGGGCCGACCGGCTGGACCGGCTGGTCGCCGACCTGGCCGTCGCCGGACAGGGCAGCGGCGCCAACGCCGAGGCCGAGGTGCGGCGCCTGGAGCGCGAGGTGCGCGATCAACGGGCGGCTCTGGCGCAGATGGACGCCCGGCTGACCGACGAGTTTCCCGATTTCCGCGAGCTGACCGATCCGCAGCCCCTGACGGTGGACGAGGTGCAAGCGGCGCTCGACCCCGACGAGGCGCTGCTGCTGACCCTGACCGACGACGAGTTCACCTATCTCTGGGCAGTGAGCAAGACCGCGGCCGATTGGACCCGCGCGCCCTTGCCCGACAGCGACGTGAACGACCGCATCCGCAGCCTCAGGGCACAGCTCTCGGGCGACGACGGCACCCGCGCGGGGGTGGCGATCAACGCACCGCGGCGGCGGGGACAGGGGTTCGACCGGGGGACGGCACACGGGCTCTACGCGCAAGTGTTCCAGCCGCTGGAGCACGTGTTCCGCGACGCCGCCCATGTCATCGCCGTGGTCGACGGGCCGTGGACCAGCCTGCCGTTGTCTGTCCTGATCACCGATCCGCCCGCGGGCGACGACGCCGACCCCGAGGCGCTGCGCCAGACCGGGTGGCTGATCAAACGGCACGCGCTGACCACGCTGCCCAGTGTCTCGGCGCTCAAGGTCCTCCGCCGCGCGCGCGATGCCGCGCCCGCCGATCCCGCAGCCCGGCGCCCCTTCGTCGGCTTCGGCGACCCGGTCCTGGGCTATCGCCTGGCCGCGCTCGACGGCAGCGAGGTCCCGGTGCCCGACGACGCCGTCGTCACCCGCGGCGTGTACGAGGACGTGCGAGAGGTGGCCGACCTTGCGCCGCTGCCCAACACCGCGCGCGAGTTGCGGCGCCTGGCCGCCACGATGGGCGCGGACGAGGGCGCGCTCTACCTGGGGCCCGGCGCGACCGAAACGGCGGTCAAGGAGGCCGATCTCGGCGGCGTCGACGTCATCGCCTTCGCCACGCACGGCCTGTTGGCCGACGGCCTGCCCGGGCTGTCGGAACCGGCGTTGGTGTTCACGCCGCCCGCGGCGCCCACCACAGAGGACGACGCGCTCCTGACCGCCAGCGAGGCGGCGCAGCTCAAGCTGTCGGCGCGGCTGGTCATCCTGTCGGCCTGCGACACGGCGGGGTCGGACGGCACGCCCGGGGCCGAGGGGCTGTCGGGACTCGCCCGCGCCTTTATCTACGCGGGCGCGCGGGCGATCCTGGTGTCCCACTGGCCCGTCGACGACTTTGCCGCCTCGGTGCTGACCACCGGGATGCTGGACCGGATGACCGGGGACGATCCGCGCCGCCGGGCCGAAGCGCTCCAGGCGTCGATGCTGGATTTGCTCCAGGACCGTTCGGAGGACCGCTTCGCCCATCCGCGCCTCTGGGCGCCGTTCGTGGTGGTGGGAGAGGGCGGAGACGACCGGGCGCGCTGAACGCGGCTCAGTCGTCGGCCAGCGCGCTGGCGTAGTTCCAGCCGATGGCGGCCTCCCATTCGGCCCGGTCGGCGGCCGCGGCCGCGGTGATGTCGCCGCTGGCGCCCTCGCGCAGCATCTCGGACACCCAGTCGTAATAGATGTCGTTGGCGCGCGTCATCGCGGCGAACGCCTCGCCCGGCCGGGCGTCGTGGTGGGCGGCGATGGCGCGGGTCCACAGGATCACCGACCGCGGGTTGCGCCAGTCGATCACGTCGTCGTCGGGAATCGCCGCCAGCGCCCGCTCCAGCACCGACACGACCTCTTCGTAGCCGGCGAACTCTTTCAGCGCGCTGGCGTATTGCTGGAGCTGGCGCACCTTCCAGAACTCCGGGAGACGGTCGAAATAGGTGGGGTCTTCGAGATGGGCCTCCAGGATCTCGGCCGCCCGCTCGGCCGATCCGCTGCGCCACCAGATCGCGTTGGCATAGACCTCCAGCACCGAGGGCGTGTTGGCGCCGAGTTCGCCGGTGAAATCCACCATGTCGTAGGCCTGTTTGGCCAGGTGGGCGGCCCGGTTGACCTCGTTCATCGACAACAGGAGCCGCGCCTGCTCGGACGTGAGATAGGCCAGCACCTCGGGATCGTGATAGCGGTTGCGGCGCAGGGAGTCGGTGGCGCGGCGCATCCACTGCAACGCCTCGTCGGCCCGGTTGCGCCACTGGTAGGCAACGGCGAGGCCCCAGTAGGCGCCGGTGACGACGGAATGGTCCGACGGCACCTGCGCCGCGACCCGGGCGGTCAGGGTGACGAGCGCGGCCAGCCCCTCGTCCCCCGCAATGGCGTTCTCGGAGTTCAGAAGGCGGCTCAGCTCCACATAGTCGTGCATCAAGGTCAGGTCGGGCCGCTGGGCCAGCGCGGCGTCGAGCCGGTCGCGCAGTGCCGCCACCGTCTCGGCATCCGCGGCCGAGAACACGGCCTCGTAGAGCGCGGAGGCCGCGAAAATGTCCCAGATGTCGTCGCGGGGGGGGCCCGCTGCGGCCTGCCACAGCGTGAGTTGATCGCGGAGCCCTGCATTGTCGCTCAGGCCCCAGCGGCGGTAGGCGGCGAGCGCGTGGACCGTCGCCCGCATCCCCGGCTCCAACGATTCGGCCCGGGCCAGGAGGGCCGCGAGGGGCGCGTCGGCCTCGGCCGCGCCCCGGTTGTTACCCCAGATCAAGGCGATGACCTCGGCGATGTCGAGCACCGGCGCGTCGGGGGACAGAACGCCCTCCGGCGCGGCGCGGGCGGCTTCCCTGGCACGGCGGGCCGCGGCGCGGGCGTCGTCCTGGGCGCCGGTAAGCGCATGATAGAGCGCGAGATTGGCCAGATAGACGGCGTCTTCGCCGCTCTCGGCCGTCGCGAGCGCGGAGCGGAGGGTCACGTAGCGGCCGGAGAAGAACGACGCCAGCACCGCCGCGCCATCGGGCGTCAGTGCCAGATCCGCCGCGCCATCGCCCGACACCTCGTGGGCGTAGGCGAACCCGGCGTATCCGGGATCCTCCGGGTCGATGAACTCGCGCAGCCGCAGCACGCTCCGGTCGTCGGCCTCGTGGACACTGCGCATGATGCCGTAGGCCTCGCGGAACGCCGCCTGGGCCGCCGCCTCGTCCCCCGCGAGGTTGTGAAAGAGGCCGATGTCGGCGCGCAGCGTGGCGTCCATCAGCGGCGCGCCCAGGTGCCGCTCTTGGTGCGGCACCATCTCGGAGACAAAGTCGATGGCCGCCTGATACTCCTCGCCCATCGCCATGGCGTAGGAGAGATACTGCACGTTCCAGTAGTAGTCGAAATCGAACGCCTCCGCCTCGGTGAGGAAGGCGTGGCGCTCTTCGAAGATCGGGCGGGCGGTCTCCCAGTTCCCGGCCTCGGACATCAACAACCCCACCACCCCGCGATAGGTGGACCGGCTCATCGGGTCGATGCCGTCGACGCCGTCCACCAGGCGCAGGAACTCTTCGGCCACCGGGAGCAGGTCGGCCGGGTCGGCCCCGCCCGCACGCTCGGCCTTGAGATCGCGGTAGAAGACGTAGAGCACCTCGGGCGCCGGGATCGGGCTGTCCGGCGTCCAGCTGTTGACCGTCTCCTCGCGCAGCGCCGCGGCGTCCGGCGCCGAGAGATCCGTGGCCGTCAGTGCCAGGTGATGCAACGTCTCGGCCGCCACGCCGTCCATCCCGGCCGCCCGCGCCGCCGGCAGCGCCGAGCGCAGCGTCAGGTCGGCCTCGTTCAGCCTGCCCAGCCGATAGGCGGCAATCCCCTGGAGCGCCAGCGCCTCGGTCCGGTAGGGGTGATGTTCGTGTTCCGGGGTATCGAGCGCGGTCGCCACCGACGAGGCGAAGGTCCCGGCATTGGTCCAGTTCTCGACCATCGTATAGTAGCGCGCCTGGGCCAGGTTCGGCATGTGCAGGACCAGGGCGGGCAAATCCTCGATCTCGTAGGTCAGGTCGTTGGCGGCGTCGAAGAGGCGCAGCGCCTCGTCCATCCGCCCCTCGCTCAGCGCCGCCGCGCCTTGGGCCACCAGGTCGGTGACACGGGCGGGACCGTCGATCGCCGTCCCCCACGACCCCTGTGCCAGGACCGGGGCCGCGGGTGCCAGGGCCACCGCCCCGGCCAGCGCCGCGGCCCAGAGACCGCGGCGCCCATATCTGCGCTCAGTTGGCGCCAATCGTCTGTTCCAGCCAGGGCAGGAACGCGACCGCGCGGGTATAGACCGAGAACAGCGCCTCTTCGTAGCAGCCGGTGCCGTCGGAGCTGCTCATCCCCCAGCTCACCACGCCGATCTGGATGTAGGTACCGTCCTCCAACGGGGTTACCAGGGGCCCACCGCTGTCGCCCGAGCACGACGTCTTGCCCCCTTCGAAGGTGCCCGAGCAGAGCTGGCGTTCGCTGAGCGCCGGCGGCGCCTGCTGCACCAGAGCCTCCCACGCCGTCTGCGCGCCATCATCGGGGATGTCGAAGACGTCGACCGCCTGCATGAACGCGCGGGCGGCGATCCCGGCGCGGTTCTGCATCGCCACGCCGTTGCACTGGTTGCGGTCGAGGAGCTGAATTTCGGCCTCGCGCATCGCCGCCGGGCGCTGCTGGCCGTTGGTCAGACCCCATCCAGTGACGATCGTGCGGATGCCGGGCTGATCCAGGATGTCGCCGAACTGCTCATCGGGGATCTGGATCGTCTTGTAGTCCGCGGTCGGCGTGCGCGCGAGTTTGACCAGCGCGACGTCGTAGTCGAACACGTCGTGGCGGTAATCGGGGTGGATGAACACCGCCTCCACCGGCACCTTGTCGCCGCCCTCGCCCAGCACGTTGGTCCCGACCACGATGTCGAAGACGCCGGGCGCCAGGTCCACCGTCTCGCCCGGCGTGTCGGTGGGCCAGCGGACGCAATGCGCCGCCGTCAGCACCCAGTTGTCGAGCACCATGCTGCCGCCGCAGAACTGCGACTCGGGCGAGACCGGACGCGAGGCGTCCACCAGCGCCACCTGCCAGGGCCAGGCGCCGGGCGCGGCCTCGACCCCGCCGATGACCCGGCCGGCGCTGTCGTCGCTGGCGGCCTCTTCCATCGCCTTGGCCTTGGCCCCGCTCTGGGCGAACTCGAAGGGCGAGGGGCCGGGCGACGGCGCGGCGGCGTCGAGGGACAGCGCGGCCTCCTGCGCCACGGCCGCAGCGCCGGCCGCCAGCCCGATCAGGGCCCCTGCGACGAGGGTCTTCCTGCGGATGTGCATGTCTCTACTCCTTTGATGCGACTGCATTTCGTAAGTCAATCCTGGGTCCCAAGGCTGAGCCCGATGCGGGTGATCTTGGGCTGCGGAAGCGCGCCGGTAAAGCCGAAGTTGCGGGTCACCGTTTCGGGGTCCGCGGCGCTGAGCAGCCAGGTCTCCAGCGCCTGCGCCCCCTCGCCCAGAGCCCGCGTCGGCGCGGCGTCGGCCAGGCCCGTGAGCACGGTGCGCGGCGCATTCGCCCCGGCGGGAACCGCGATGACGACGATCTCTTCGGTGCCCGGGCCCCCGCCTGGGGCGCGGATCTCCATGCCGATCTCCTGGCTCTCACCGAATGCGACGCGGTTCGACAGGCCCGAGGGCGGCCAGATGGGCGAGATCGACAGGTCGCGGCCGATATAGAGCACGGTGACGTCCTGGGCCTCGATCGCGGTGTTGGACAGGGTCAGCCAGATCTGATCGCAATGGCCGACGATCTCGCCCTCGCGCCACGGCGTCTCGGGGGCGTCGGTCGGCCCGCAGTCCGGGCCCGCGGGGCTGCCCGCAATCCGTGTCGCGGTGGCGGTCAGGCCGACCCCCGGGATGGTGAAACCGCGGGCACCGCCGGCGGCCAAGGCCAGCGCCGCATAGAGCCGGTGAACCCGCGCCGCACGGTCCAGCGCCGCCGCAGGGTCGCCGGTCAGGCGCGGGCTGCTGCCAGGGCCCTGGGGGTCGACGACCCCGCCCGGGCCGGTGAGGACGGCCACACCCCCCGTCACCACGACCCCGGCATCCACCGGGCCGCCGGCCACCGCCACGCCGTCGAGCGTCGCTGCGGCCTCGGCGAAGCGGCGGGCCAGGGCGACCGACTCCGGGTCGGAGGGATCGGCGGCGACCGGCGGCGCCAGGCGCAGGGGACGGGGGGCGCCCGGCTGCACGACCTCGGCAAAGCGCGCACCCTCGGGCAGCGCACCGACTTCGGACGTGGTCGGCCCGACGGAGGCGAGCGTCGCCCGGCCCAGCGGTTCGCCCCCGGCCGCACCGGCATAGACCGCGACCACCGCGCCCTCGGCCAGACCGTCGAGGAGGCCCGCCTGCACTTTGCCACCCTCGATCCGCAGGCGCCCCTCGGCCGCGGCGCCGCCGAAGACGGGCGAGGCCAGCCCCGGCCCTTCGCCATCGGGCGCCTGCACCGCGCCGCCAGAGCCGCCGCGCATGGCGTCGCGCGCGGCCTCCAGCGCCTGGCCCCAGGTCAGGTCCGGCACACCGGCCAGGACCGCCGCGAGGCTCCGGGTGAAATCGCCGTACCAGGTCGAGGGATCCTCGGGGTCGCCCAGCGGGAACTCGAAGGACCGCTCATCCGACTGCGACGAGTAGAGGAAGGCGAAGTCGCCGGTGAGCGGCGGAGCGGCCTGGCCGCCCGCGACCGGCGCCGCCTCGGCGGGCAGACCGAGGAGCGTGGGCGGCACGTAGCGGGCGACCCCCGCCGCGTCACCCAGCGCGCGGAACCCGGTGGCGCTGTGGCAGGCGTCGATCAGGCCGACGACCTGCACGCCCCGGTCCAGCATCTGCTGAAAGATCGGGCCCAGTTCGTCGTCGACCAGGGCGTTCTCCACCGTGCCGGTGCTGCCGCTCCAGCCCGCGGCGTCGGCAGGCAGGAAGATTTCGTCGTAGCCCCCGGCCTCGTCGCCGTTGAGATCGGGCGCCTGACTGCCGTGCCCCGAGAAGTAGAAGATCGCGGTGTCGCCGGGGCCGAGCCCCTCGCCCAGCGCCGACAGCGCAGCGAGGATCGCCGCCCGCGTCGGCGCCTCTTCGGCCTCGGGCACCCGCGTGGGGTCGGCCAGGACGGTGATGCGGTCTGCCCCCCGGGCGGCCAGAGTGCGGGCCATCAGTCGCACGTCGTTGGCCGGGCCCCGGAGATCGGCATCGAGGACCAGATAGTCGCTCACGCCCACAAGCAGCGCACGCACCTCGGCCCCCGCAGAGAGCGGGGCGAGTCCGGCGCAGAGCCCTAGGATCATATGACGCAAACCGCCCATGGCGCTCAGTTAAGGGTCTCGCAGCGAACCAGGCAAGCGGCGAGGCCGCCGGTGACGGCACTTGTCATCAGTTGCGCACCGGCACGATGAGGCGCGCACCCGAAGGCACCTCCGCCCCGCCCCCCGCGGCCCTGAGAAAACCGTTGAACTCGGGCGTCTCCCGGGTCGCCATCCGCCCCGCCTGGATCGCCCGGTCCACCTGCGCGGGGTCGAGCGCCAGCCGCGTGGGGATCTCGTCGAGCCCGTCGCGCAGGCCCGGCGGCAGCCGGTCGAACCCGACCTCGCCGACGAAAAGCTTGATGTCGCGGCAATCCCAGCCTGCGAGGCTGCCTCGGAGCCGCAGAACCTCGGACCGAGGCAGGCCGCAGCGATAGGCGATGAGATCGCGCTCCAGATCCGCCAGTTGCAGGCGCATCGCGTCGTATCCCGTGCGGCTGGCCGCCGCCATGGAGGACCGCGCGATGGACATGGCCAGTTCCACGCCCCCCCGGTCCCGCGGGTTTCTGGGTCCAGGCGTAGTTGCGCGCGACCTGGGCGTTGGCCACGAGGAACAGCAACCGCTCCAGCCGCACCGCCTGCCGCGGGGTCAGGGGCGCGGGACCGTCCGGCGCCCGGGCGCGCGCCACGCTCAGCCCGGTGGTGCCGAAGTTGTCGGTGATGCCCCCGTCCAACAGCTTGACGAACTTGACCTTTTCGCGGTCGGTGTAGCTGTCGAGCGCCTGCGCATGGGCCCGGAGCGCCGCCGTCGCCTCGGGGTTGTTGCGCGCGGCGGTCAGCCAGTCGGGTTCGGCATAGCGGCACGAATGGGTTTCCAGCACGATGGGCGAGAACACCAGAGGAAAGGCCGCCGAGGCCGCCACCGCCGCGCTGAGCGGATAGCGGGACAGGTCCGAGCACAGAGCGTCGAAGGTTTCGGGCGAGAACAGGAAGGGGACGTTGTTGGCCACGTCGCTGGCGTTGATCCAGGTGCGCACCCGCGACCGCGCCGCCAGATCGCCGAAGGTCGCGCCGCCGAACAGGGTCTCGTCGAGGTAGCGGGCAAATGTGGTCTGGTCGTTGGCCCCGCCCGACAGGCCGCGCACGATGGTGAAGGGGTTGAACGGCCCGTTGGCCATATAGCGTTCGGCGTCGGTGAGGAGATAGCGGTCGCGGAACCCCGCCACGCCCGCGGGCCCATGGAGCCCGAAATGCGCCGCCGTGACCGAGCCGCCAGACACCCCCGTCACCAGCCGCACCTCGCTGAGGAGGCCGTCGGGGTCGTCGGGCCCGGCAGTGGCATCGCGCAGGGCCTCCAGCACCCCATGGGCGAACGCCGAGGCGCGCATCCCGCCGCCGGAAAACGCCAGGCCGATCCAGAGGCTTTCGTCCCCCGCCCCATCCGCGTCGACCAGCGGCGCGTTCTGGGCGCGGGCCACGGGGACGTTGAGGGCCGGGTTCACCGCCGAACAGGCGGTCAGCGCGGCCAGTGCCACGGCAGCGGCGATGCGGAACGGCATGGGGCCTCCTGGGCGCGGCCGATGGACAGGATCGGCGCGAGCCTACCCGCCCGCGCGTCCGGCGCAAAGGGCGTCGCGTGCCGCCCCTCAGGCCGCGTCGGCCAGGCCCCGGCCGCGGAGCAGCGCCTCGACCCCCGGCATCCGCCCGCGAAACGCGGTGTAGAGCTCTTCGGCCTCGGCCGATCCGCCCGCCGCCAGGACGTGCCGCTCCAGCCGCGCCGCCGTTTCGGGATCGAACGGGTCTCCCGCTTCGCGGAAGCCGTCGAAGGCGTCGGCGTCCATCACCTCGGACCACATGTAGCTGTAATAGCCCGAGGAATAGCCGTCCCCGGCGAAGACGTGGGCGAAGTGCGGGGTGGCGTGGCGCATGACGATGGCGTCGGGCATCCCGATCTCGGCCAGCACCTCGGCCTGCCGCGCCATCGGATCGGCGGGCGCTGGTCCGTCGTGGAACGCCAGGTCGACCAGCGCCGAGGCCACGTATTCCACCGTCTGGAACCCGGTGTCGTAGGTCGCCGCGGCCAGCAGGCGGTCGCGCAGGGCCTCGGGCATCGGCGCGCCGGTCTCGGCGTGGGTGGCAAACTCGGCCAGCACTTCGGGCAGGGCCAGCCAGTGTTCGTAGAGCTGGCTGGGCAGCTCGACGAAGTCGCGGGCGACCGACGTGCCGCTGATCCGCTCGTAGGTCACGTCCGACAAGAGCTGGTGCAGCGCGTGGCCGAACTCGTGAAACAGCGTGCGCGCGTCGTCGTAGCTCAACAGCGCGGGCTGCCCCGCCTCTGGCTTGGCGAAGTTGCAGACGTTCACGACGATGGGGCGCACCTCGCCCCCCAGCTTGCGCTGATCGCGGAAGGTCGAGCACCAGGCGCCCGACCGCTTGGCGGCGTGGGCAAAGTAGTCGCCAAGGAACACGCCCATGTGCCGCCCGTCGCGGGTGATCTCCCACGCGCGGACCTCGGGGGTGTAGCGCGGCACGTCGATCGGCGTGGCCTTGAGTCCGAACAGCCGCCCGGCGATGGCGAAGGCGGCGTCGATCATCCGGTCGAGTTGCAGATAGGGCTTGATCTCGTCCTCGCTGAGGTCGTGCAGAACCCGCCGCCGCCGTTCGCTGTAATACCGCCAGTCCCACGGCGCGAGGTCGTCGTTGACGCCGTCGGCGCGCAGCATCTCCTGCAACGCCGCGGCATCCTCCAGCGCGGCCGCCCGCGCGGGCCGCCAGACCCGCTTCAGCAGATCGCGCACCGCATCCGGCGTCCCCGCCATCTCGGTCTCAAGCTTGTAGGCGGCAAAGTTGGCGTAGCCGAGAAGGTGCGCGCGTTCCTCGCGCAGTGCCAGGATCTCGGCCGCGATGGCGCGGTTGTCGGTGTCGCCCCCGTTCGCGCCGCGGGCCACCCACGCCTCCCACGCGGTCTGGCGCAGGTCGCGGCGGCGCGAATCCTGAAGGAACGGCACGATCACCGAACGCGACAGGGTCAGGACGGGACCGTCCTCGCCGCGCTCGTGCCCCGCCTCGCGCAATGCCGCGATCAGCCAGCCGGGCAACCCCTCCAGATCGGCCTCGGCCAGAGGCAGCTCCCATGTCCGCTCGTCGGCCAGGAGGTTCTGGGTGAATTGCGTGCCGAGGCTGGCCAGCCGCGCCTTGACCTCGCCCAGCCGGGTCCGCGCGGTCCCCTCCAAGAGCGCGCCCTGCCGGACGAAATCGCGCCGGGTCAGGTACAAAAGCCGCGCCTGCTCCGCCGTCAGGTCCAGCGCGTCGCGGTCCTGCCACAGCGCCTCGATCCGGGCGAAGAGGTCGGCATTGGTCGCCACCTCGGAGGCATAGTCGGCCAGCATGGGCGAGAACCGACGGCTGAGCGCCTCGCGCGCGGGCGTCGAGTCGGCGCCCACGAGGTTGTAGAACACCCCCAGCACCCGGCCCAGCGTCGCGTCCGCCGTCTCCAGCGCCTCGACCGTGTTGGCGAAGGTCGGGGCGGCCGGGTCGGCGGCGATGGCGGCGACGTTCTTGCGCGCCTCGGCCAGAGCGGCGTCGACCGCGGGTCCAAAGTCGTCGTCCGAGATCGCGTCGAAGGGCGGCAGCCCGAACGGCGTGTTCCAGTGGGCGAGCAGCGGGTTGGTCATCGGGGGATCCTCCATCGGTCCCCCGGGATCTAGGCCGCCGCGCGGCGCGGGGCCAGCCCTACTCGACCGTGACGGTGATCACCCCGGACGTGATGGGCGGGTCGTGCGGCACATGCCCGTGGTCGCCCAGGACCAGTTGCATCGTGTGCTGGCCCGGCGGCAGGTCCAGCGTCACCTCGGTCTGGCCACCCCCGAAATGGATGTGGTTGTCGTCGGCGGGAACCGCCAGCACGAACTCCTCCTCCCCGAACTCCCCCTCGCCGAAGGGCGCGCGGTTCAAGAGCAGGTGGTGGTGGCCGGTGCCGTCCTTTTCGGTGCCAGCGGGCGCGACGCCCATGCCCGACAGGCCGAAGCGGACGGTGACGGGCGACGACACCGTCTCGCCGTCCTGCGGCGTGACGAAGTAGAGCTCGACCCCCTCGGGCGCGGGCGTGCCCTGGGCAAAGACCGGCCCGGCGGCCAGAAGTGCGACGGCGATCAGGTGCTTCATGGCGGATCCTCCCTGGTTCCGGCGCCAGACTACCACGGCCCCGCCCGCGCCCCTATCCCGGCCGTCGCCGCATCCGCGCCTCCAATCGCCGCAGCGCCAGGCTGAGCGTCACCGTCAGCAGGAGGTAGAGCAGGGCGACGACGTTGTAGGTCTCGAAATAGCGGAAGTTGCCGGCGGCGGTCAGCTTGCCCAGTTGCGTGATGTCGAGGACGCCCAGCACGCTGACCAGGCTGGAATCCTTGATCATCGCGATGAAGTCGTTGCCGAGGGGCGGCAGGATGGTGCGGATCGCCTGCGGCAGCACGATCAGGCGAAAGCGGTGCCAGGGCTTGAGGCCCAGCGCCTTGGCTGCCTCGATCTGGCCGCCGTCGACGCTGAGCAGCCCCGCCCGGAACACCTCGGCGATGAACGCCGAATAGCCGATGACCAGCGCCAGGATCGCCCGCCACAGCAGGCCGAAGTCGCGCACCCGCGCCGGTTCCAGCCCCAGGGGCCCCGTCACCCAGTTCCACGCCGCCACCAGCGCGGGCGCCAGGACGAAGGCGACATAGAGCAACAGGACCAGGATCGGCACACCGCGGATGATCTCGACATAGAACCGGGCGATCTGCCGCACGACGACCCACCGCGACAGGGACGCGACGGCCAGGAGCAGGCCCAGGAGGGTCGCCGCCCCGAACGCCACGAAGGTGACGAAGAGGGTGATCCAGGCGCCCCTGAGCAGCGTCTGCAACACCTGCGCATAGAGATCGTCGGTGACGATCTGCCAGAGGAACCACGCCGCCAGCCCCGCGGCCAGCAGCAGCCACCAGGGAAACTCGTCGTCGGGGGGCGGGGTCACGGCGACGGCCTCACGGCGCCAAGGGGCGCGGGGTGCACCGGGCGGTCACGGGAACCGGATGCCGCCATCGGCATACACCACCTGCCCCGTCACCGCCTCGACCCGCGACATCTGCACCGCCAGCGCGGCCACATCGTCCAGCGACGCGGTGCGGGCGAGCGCCGCCTGCGCCCGCCAGCCCGCGACGTAGTCGGGCGAGGCACCGGCGCTGAGGCCCGTGCCCTCCATCAGGCCGGGCGCGATGCAGTTCACCTTGACCTCGGGCGCCAGCGCCGCGGCCAGGAACCGGGTCAGCGGCACCACGGCGGCCTTGCTCACCGAAAAGGCATAGGCGCTGTTGGCGGGCGTCGTGCCGGCGACCGACCCGATGGTCACGATATGCCCTTGGGTGCGGCGCAGGTGCGGCGCTGCGGCGCGCGCCACGAGGTAGGGGCCGCGCAGGTTCGCGGCCATCAGCCCGTCCCACACCTCGGCGTTCAGCGCCTCCAGGTCGCCGGGCGGGCCGCCGCCCGCGACGGCGGCGTTCAGCACCAGGATGTCGAGCCCACCGAGCGCCGCCACCGCCTGGTCCACGGCGCCCGGCACGGCATCGGGATCGCTCTGATCCAGATGCACCGCCACGGCGCGGCGGCCCTCGGCCCGCACCGCATCGGCCGTCCCGTCGGCCCGGTCCTTCCCCTGACGCCATGTCAGCGCGACGTCCGCGCCTTCCCGCGCCAGGGCGGCCGCGATGCGGCGCCCCAGCGTGCCGCTGCCCCCGGTCACGAGGGCACGCCGGCCGTCGAGGGGGCGCGTCACGCCCTCAGCCGCCCACCTTGAAGTCCAAAAACCACGTCTTGTTCAGGGCGTCGATGGTGCCGTCGGCCTTCATGTCGGCGATGGCGGCGTTGATCGGTTCGACCAGGTCGGACCCCTTGGGAAAGATGAAGCCGAAGTCCTCGGTCCCCAGCTTTTCGCCCACGATCTTGAGCCCGCCCTCGCTGGCCGCGACATAGCCTTCGCCCGCGGTCCCGTCGGTCAGCACCAGATCCACGTCGCCGGTGCGCAGCGCCTGCACCCCGGCGCCGAAGGTCTCGAACAGCACGATGCGCGGGTTCTGCTCGTTGCCGTCCAGCATGTCGTAGACGGCGACGTAGAAGGGCGTCGTGCCCGGCTGGGCGGCGATCAGCAGGTCATCGTCGGCGGCGAAGGCCTCGGCCGAATCGAACCGCGCCTCGTCGCTCCGCACCAGCATCACCATTTCCGAGCGCATGTAGGGGTCGGAGAAGTCCACCACCTCGGCGCGGTCCTCGCGGATGGTGATGCCGGTCATGCCCATGTCGTACTGGCCCTGCCCCACGGCGGCGATCATCGCGTCCCACGAGATGTTCTCGTACTCGACGGTCATGTTCAGACGCTCGGCGATCTCGGCCATGGCGTCGTATTCCCAGCCCACGGCCTCGCCCGTCGCAGGATCGACGAACTGCAACGGCGGATAGGCGTTCTCGGTCACGACGACGACGGTGCGGCCGTCGAGGTCGGGCAGGTGGCTGTCGGCGAGCGCCGGGCCGGTCAGGGCCAGGGCGGCCAGGGCGGCGGTGAGGATGCGCATGGGGGCTTGCTCCTGTTGATGTCCGGAGCCGAGCGTAGGAAGCGCCGCGCGCCCTGTCTATGGGCGAGCCCATACGGCGCAGGGTCAGCCGGAGGCGCTGCCTGCTGCCTGGGCATCGCCGCACACGGGGCAGTCCGGGTCGGGGCGGATCGCCATGGTCCGATGCTCGCCCCAGAGCGCGTCGTGGACGTGGAGCCGGCCGCGCAGGCCCTGCCCGATGCCCACCAGCTCCTTCACCGCCTCAACCGCCATCATCGCGCCGACGACGCCCGGCAGCGGCCCCAGCACGCCGCCCTCGGCGCAGGACGGCGCCAGCCCGACGGCGGCCGGTTTCGGGAACAGGCAGCGGTAGCAGGGGGTGCCGTCCCAGGGGGCGAAGGTGGTGATCTGCCCCTCCCACTGGCTGAGCGCGCCCGAGATCAGCGGCACCCGCGCGGCCGCACAGGCGGCGTTGACCACATAACGGGTGGCGGCGTCGTCGCAGCCGTCGAGCACCAGGTCGTAATCGCCCACCAGGTCGCGGGCGATGTCCTCGGTCAGGCGGCGGTGATAGGGGCGCACGTGGACGTAGGGGTTCAGGGCGCGGATGGCCTGTTCGGCGGAAAAGACCTTGGGCATCCCGATGCGGGCGTCGGCATGGATCACTTGGCGTTGCAGGTTGGTGGCGTCCACGGCGTCGTCGTCGATCACCCCCAGCGTGCCGATCCCCGCCCCCGCGAGATAGAGCAGGGCCGGCGAACCGAGGCCCCCCGCCCCCACCACCAGGACCGCCGCCTGCTTGAGCCGCTTCTGGCCCGGCCCGCCGATCTCGCGCAGGACGATGTGCCGGGCATAGCGCTCCACCTCGCCCGGCGCATAGGCGGGGCCCGCGGTCCCGGGCGGGGCGGTGCCCGGCGCGGGGGCGGCCGCCGGGCGGTTCTCTGGCCGGACGCTGGTGCGCACCCGGCCCAGCACTCGCTTGTAGCCCCAGACCAGCGCGGCCAGCCCGCCCAGGACCAGCCATTCCCCCGCCGAGCCGCCCGTCATCGCGCGCAGCGGATGGTTCGGCGGCAGCGCCACATTCACGGCCAACACCGCCAGATAGAGGAGCGCGATGGCGGTCCAGCGCGCCTGGGTGTCGACCCCGCGCCAGCGGCCGAGATACCACAGCGCGACGGCCAGGACGATGACCAGCGCCATCAGTCCCGCCCGGTGGAGCCGAAGCCGCCGGTGCCGCGGGCGGTGGCGCCGACCGTGTCCGCCGCAGCGAAGGTCGCGCGGGTGACCGGCGCCAGCACCAGTTGCGCGATGCGGGTGCCGTGGCGGACGACGACGGGCGCGGCGCCCAGGTTCACCAGCAGCACCATCACCTCGGCGCGATAGTCGCTGTCGATGGTGCCGGGCGCATTCAGCACGGTCAGCCCCTCGGACCAGGCCAGGCCGGACCGCGGGCGCACCTGCCCCTCGTGGCCCTCGGGCAGCTCCAGGATCAGGCCCGTGGGCACGCGGACACGGCCGCCGGGCGGCACCGTCACGCCACCCCGCGCGCCCTCGGGAAAGTTGGCGTAGAGGTCCGCCCCCGCCGCGCCGGCCGTCTTGTAGACCGGCAGGGGCACGTCCGGGTCGGCGTCGGGCGTGCGCAGGACGCGGACGGTGAGGCTCATCCCAGCGCCTCGGCGATGCGGGCGGCCAGCCGCGCCGCCACCTCGGCCTTGGACGCGCGCGGCCAGTCCTCGGCCCCGTCCGCGGTGATCAGCGTCACCGCGTTCTCGGCCCCGCCCATGATGCCAGTGCCGGGCGAGACGTCGTTGGCGACGATCCAGTCGCAGCCCTTGCGCGCCCGCTTGGCCGTGGCGTGGGCCACGACGGTCTCGGTCTCGGCGGCAAAGCCCACCACCAGCCGCGGCCGCCCCTCGGTCCGCTGCGCCACGGTGGCCAGGATGTCGGGGTTTTCGGCCAGCTCCAGCCGCGGCAGGCCGCCCGCGCCCTTCTTGATCTTCTGCGCCGACGCGCCGGCGACCCGCCAGTCGGCGACCGCAGCGGCAAAGACGGCGGCGTCGGCGGGCAGGGCGCCCTCGACCGCGGCCAGCATCTCGGCGGCGCTTTCGACGGCGACCACGTCCACCCCCTGCGGCGGCGGCACGCTGGCCGGACCGGTGACGAAGGTGACGCGCGCGCCCAGGTCGGCCAGCGCCCGGGCCAGCGCCGTGCCCTGCGCCCCCGACGAGCGGTTGGCGATGTAGCGCACCGGGTCGATGGGCTCGTGCGTGGGCCCCGACGTCACCAGAACGTGCCGCCCGGCCAGCGGCCCGCCGTCCAGCGCGGCGTCGATGGCGGCCACGATCTCCAGCGGTTCGGCCATGCGGCCCGGCCCGAACTCGCCGCAGGCCATGTCGCCCGCGTTGGGGCCGACGGCCAGCACCCCGTCGCCGGTCAGCGTGGCGAGGTTGCGGCGGGTGGCGGGATGCTCCCACATGCGCACGTTCATGGCGGGCGCGATCAGCACCCGCTTGTCCGTGGCCATCAGCAGGGTCGAAGCAAGGTCGTCGGCGTGCCCCCCCGCCATCTTGGCCATCAGGTCGGCGGTGCAGGGGGCGACCACCACCAGGTCGGCGGCGCGGGAGAGCTGGATATGCCCCATCTCGGCCTCGTCGGTGAGATCCCAGAGGTCGGAGAACACCTTGCGCCCGGCCAGAGCCGACACCGACAGGGGCGTGACGAACTCGCCCCCTGCCCGGGTCAGGACCGGCGTGACCTCGGCCCCGCGCTCGCGCAGGCGGCGGATCAGGTCCAGCGCCTTGTAGGCGGCGATCCCGCCGCCGACGATCAGGAGGATGTGCTTGCCGCTGAGCATCTGCTAGCCTCGGTCCCGCGCCCCGTCCCGCCTACCTAGCCCCGACCCGGCCTCCGCACAATGCAACCCCGTCGCATCGTTCGCTCCACATGGCTGCCCGCCCCGCCCGAGCGGGTGTGGTCCCTGCTGGAGCGGCCCCAGACACTGGCCTATGTCAGCGCACCGTTGATGCGGTTCGAGCCGGTGGGCGGCCCGTGGCCCGAGACGTGGCACGAGGGGACATGGCGGGTGCGGGTGCGCGGCCTCGGCGGCGTGCCGATGGGGTGGCAGGAGATCCGCATATCGTTTCCCCCCGCCGACCCGCCGGTGCGGCGGGTGCGCGACAACGGACGCGGGGCGCTGGCGCGGCGCTGGGACCACGTGATCGAGGTGGCGCCCGAGGGCGACGGGACCCGTTACACCGATACCGTCGAGGTCGAGGCGGGGCTGCTGACCCCCGCCGTCGCCGCCTTCGCCGGGGTGTTCTACGCCCACCGGCAGAGGCGGTGGCACACGCTGATCGGCTGAGCCCTCAGCGGAACACGTCGCAGGGATCGCCCCGCGGCGGTGCGGGCGACAAGGTCCAGACGTCGAAGGGGGCGCCCTCCTCCGGCGGCGCCTCGAACTGGCCCACCGACAGCACGGTCAGGTCGGACGCGGCGCGCGCCAGCTTGGCCGGGATGCCCCAGTCGCGGCGGGCATGGCCGTTGCCGGTGATGACGGCGACCGGGCCGCCGGTTTCTGCCATGGCGGCGATGACCGCGCGGGCCAGAGCGGCGTCGCGCAGGCGCTGCGCCTCGACCATCCCCGGCAACAGGTCATCGGGCAGGGCGTCGCAATGGGCCGCGGCCTGACCGGCGATGCGGGTGTCGGCCTCTTCCTCCGGCAGGTCCTCGTCCAGACCGAAGAGCGGCGCCGAATCGCCCATGACCGCCGCCGCGCCCTCGCGCACCGCGCGCCGTGCGTCCTCTTGCGGGACGCCGCCGCCGAAGATCGCCACCCCCGGAACGGCGGTGAAGATCGGCGCATACATGGCGAAGTCGGGCCAGCCCCGCGCCTCCCACTCCAGCAGCGCGCCAAGCTGCGCCGGGGGCCGGTCGGCAGCCCCCTGCGCCACCAGCGCCAGGTCCGGCGTCAGCATCTCGAAGACCAGCGCGGCGGGGCGCATCTGCGCCACCCACAGCGCCTGATTGGCGTGATGAGCGGGATTGTCGTGCAACTCGCCCAGCAGAACGACATCTGCGCCGGAGAGGTCCACCGCCTCCGGCGCCCGCTCTTCAGCCCCCGCGACACCGGCGATCCAGACCGCCGCCAACAGGGCGGCGCCTGCCCGCCTCACGCGAGGAAGTGGTGCACTTCGTGCGACTGTCCTTCGAGGCTCTTGCGCATCTTACCGAAGGCCGCGGCCTCCAGCTGACGCACCCGCTCTTTGCTGAGGCCCAGTTCGTTGCCCAGGCTCTCCAACGTGCGCGGCGCCTCGCGCAGCTTGCGCTCGCAGACGATGAAGCGCTCGCGCTCGTTCAGGCCCGACATCGCCGCGGCGAGCCAGGAGCGCAAGACGCCCATGTCCTTGTCCCGCGCGACCGTCTCGGAGGCCTGCTCGCTCTCGTCTTCCAGCGCGTCGATCCACTCGCGCCCCTCGTCGTCCACCGACTGCGTGGCGTTGAGCGAATAGTCCGAGCCCGCCAGCCGCCCTTCCATCATCTCGACGTCGTGGAGCGGCACGCCCACTTCGGTCGAGATCATCTGGCGCATCTGGTGTTTGTCCAGGCGCTCGCCCCGGGCGGCCGCCTCGCGCTCCAGCCGGGCCTGGACCCGGCGCATGTTGAAGAACAGCGACTTCTGCGAGGAGGTAGAGCCGGTGCGCACCATGCTCCAGTTGCGCATCACGTAGTCCTGGATCGACGCCTTGATCCACCAGACGGCGTAGGTGGAGAACCGGACGCCGCGGTCGGGGTCGAACTTGTCCGCGGCCTTCATCAGGCCCAGGCCCGCCTCCTGGATCAGGTCGTTCATCGGCGCGCCGTAGCGCTTGAACTTGGCGGCCATGGAGATCGCGAGACGCATATAGGCGGTGATCAGGCGATGAAGCGCCTCTTCGTCGCGTTCGTCGCGCCAGGCATAGGCCAGCCGCAACTCGGTTTCTGCATCCAGAAGCTCGGCCTGCATCGCCCTGCGAGACAATGTCTGGTCGGAAAACCCATCGAGTGCCATGGTCATGTCCTCCGGTCTCTTGGGCGGTGCAGCACGCCCTTAACTGTTCGTTTAGGGGTTGCTACGAAAGGGTGACGCAACTGGATCAAAGAAAGTTCCCCAATTTCATGCCTAAAATTGCTTTGATCCTCGGTGGCGCCGCGTCGGGCAAGTCGGACGTCGCCGAGACCGTCGTTCTGGCCTCGGGGCTCAGGCCCGTCTACATCGCCACGGCACAGCCGTTCGACGACGAGATGCGGGCCAAGATTGCCGCCCATCGGGCGGCGCGGGACGCGACTTGGGATACAATCGAGTCGCCCCTCGATCTTGTCACGCCCCTGCGCGCGGCGGCAAGTGACAGTTTCGTGCTTGTCGACTGCCTCACCCTTTGGTTGAGCAATCTCTTGCTCGCGGGCCGCGATCCCGACGCCGAGACCGCGGCGCTCCTCGATGCGCTGGCGGCGGCGGCGGGGCGGGTGGCTCTGGTCTCCAACGAGGTGGGACAGGGGATCGTGCCGGACAACGCGCTGGCGCGGCGGTTCCGCAACGCCCAGGGGCGGCTCAACCGGCGGTTGGCGGCGGTGGCCGACCCGGTCGTCGGGGTGATGGCGGGGCTGCCCTTCGCGCTCAAGGGGACGCTGCCCCGGGCGCTGGCATGAGCGCGGCGATCTGGTGGGTGCGCCACGGCCCGACGCACGCCAAGTCCATGGTGGGGTGGAGCGACCTGCCCGCGGATCTGTCGGACACCGCCGCAGTGGCCCGGCTGGCCGCACACCTGCCCGCGGGCGCACCGGTGGTGTCGTCCGACCTGTCGCGCGCGGTGGCCACGGCCGACG
Source organism: Rhodobacteraceae bacterium CCMM004 (assembly GCA_004005435.1). GTDB lineage: Bacteria > Pseudomonadota > Alphaproteobacteria > Rhodobacterales > Rhodobacteraceae > CCMM004. The sequence goes on from RZWH01000001.1 coordinate 668,347, forward strand.
CCATCGCCTGCGGGCGCCCCCGCCTGCCCAACGATCCCGCCCTGCGCGAGATGCATTTCGGCGCCTGGGAGTTGCAGAGCGCCGCCGAGCTGGAGGCGTCCGACCCCGCGCGCGCCCGCGCCTTCTGGGACGACCCGACCGCCGTGCGGCCGCCCGGCGGCGAGAGCTGGGCCGAGCTCTGCGCGCGCGTCGACGCCGCTGCGGACCGCCTGACCGCCCGCGGCGGAGCGGTGATCGCGGTCGCCCATTTCGGCGCGATCCTCAGCCAGGTCCAGCGCGCCGAGGGCACCGAAGGCCCCGACGCCTTTGCCCAGAGGATCGACACGCTGTCGGTCACCCGCCTGACATGGGACGGCCGCGCCTGGCAGGCCGGACCGATCAATCACCGCCCGTGACCGCGCCCATGCCGAAATGTCGTTGGCCAGGGCCGGGACGCCCGGGCTAGAGTCCATCTCCATGAACGATACCCTGATCCTCGGCGACCGCGCCTATAGCAGTTGGTCGCTCCGCGCCTGGCTGTTGTTTTCGCGGTTCGGCCTGCCCGCCCGCACCCGCTTTGTCGGGTTCCTCGATGCGTCCGTGGCCGAGCAACTGGCCGACCAGTCCCCGGCCCGCACCGTGCCGACGCTGCTGACCGGCGAGGGCGCAGTGATCTGGGACTCCCTCGCCATCGCCGAAGGGCTGGCCGACCGCCACCCCGACGCGGGCCTCTGGCCCGGCGACCCGCTGGCCCGCGCGACGGCGCGCAGCCTCGCCGCCGAGATGCACAGCGGGTTCGCGGCGCTGCGGGAAGCGTGCCCGATGAACCTGCGCCGGGCCTATGCGGACGTCCCGGTGCCGGACGCGGTGGCGGCCGATCTCAGGCGGATCGAGACGATCTGGGCGCACGCGCGCGCGGTCTGCGGCGGCGCGGGGCCGTGGCTCTGCGGCGGCTACAGCGTCGCCGACGCCTTCTACGCCCCGGTCGCGGCGCGGATCGCGGGTTATGGCCTGGCCGTCTCCGACGCCGCCGCGGCCTATGTCGCCGCGCATCTGGCCGATCCCGCCTTTCGTCGCTGGCGCGCCATGGCGCTGGTCGAGGGGCCGGACCTGCCCTGGTATGCCCAGGACCACGCCGCCGCACCATGGCCCGGCCCGGCGCCCGAGGACGCGGCCGCGGCCGACGGCCCTTCTGTCAACGACGCCTGCCCCTATTCGGGACAGCCCGTCAGCCACTACCTGCGGTATCGCGGCCGGGTCTGGGGGTTCTGCAACGCCTTCTGCCGGGACAAGACTGCGGCCGACCCCGCCGCCTGGCCCGCGTTCCAGGCCATGGTCGCCGCCGCCCGTTAACTTTTCCTCAATGCCCCCGCCCTAGCCGTTAACCATGACGCGAGGGGGCGGGCGATGACGGCCAAAGCCTATACGGTGGCCTTCGAGGGCATAGAGGCGCGCACGGTCGAGGTGCAGTGCGCGGTGTCGGCCGGTTTGCCGTCCTTCGCCATCGTCGGCCTGCCGGACAAGGCGGTGAGCGAGGCGCGCGAGCGGGTGCGCGCGGCGTTGGGGGCGTTGGCCATCGCCCTGCCCTCCAAGCGCATTACGGTCAATCTCTCGCCCGCCGACCTGCCCAAGGAGGGGTCGCATTTCGACCTGCCCATCGCGCTGGCGCTGCTGGCCGCGCTCGACGTGCTGCCCCACGACGCGGTCGAGGGGACCCTGGCCTTGGGCGAACTGGCGCTCGACGGCGCGCTGCGGCCGGTGATCGGCGCCCTGCCTGCGGCGATGACCGCGGCAGCGGAGGACCGGCAGCTCCTCTGCCCGGCCGCTTGCGGGGCCGAGGCTGCGTGGGTCGGCGCCACCCGCGTGATCGCGCCGCCGTCCCTCGCAGCGGCGATCCAGCACTTCACAGGACAGGCGCCGCTCAGCCCCGCCGAACCGGGCGACGTCACCGCGCCCCCCGCCGCCCGCGACCTCCAAGAGGTGCGCGGACAGGAGCGCGCCAAGCGGGCGCTGGAAATCGCCGCGGCCGGCCGGCACCATCTGTTCCTCGTCGGCCCGCCGGGGTCGGGGAAATCCATGCTGGCCCAGCGGCTGCCCGGCCTCCTGCCCCCGCTCACCGCAGGCGAGGCGCTGGAGACGTCGATGATCCACTCCATGGCCGGTCTCCTGGACGACGGCGGCATCTCCCGCACCCGCCCGTTCCAAGAGCCGCACCACACCGCCTCGATGGCCGCCATCGTCGGCGGCGGCAAGGGCGCCAAGCCCGGGCAGATCAGTCTGGCCCACAACGGCGTGCTGTTCATGGACGAGTTCCCCGAGTTCGCGCGGCCGGTGCTGGAGACCCTGCGCCAGCCGATCGAGACCGGCGACGTGGTCATCGCCCGCGCCAACGCCCATGTGCGCTATCCCTGCCGGTTCCTGCTGGTGGCGGCGGCGAACCCGTGCCGCTGTGGCTACATGACCGATCCGGCGCGGGCCTGCGCGCGGGTGCCGGCCTGCGGCGCCGAGTATCTGGGGCGGATCTCTGGACCGTTGATGGACCGCTTCGATCTGCGGGTCGAGGTGCCGCCGGTGGCGCTGGAAGACCTGGACCTGCCGGCGGCCGGCGAGCGCTCGGCCGAGGTCGCCGCCCGGGTGGCGGCGGCGCGGGAGGTCCAGGCGTGCCGCTATGGCGACTGCGCGGGGGTGCGGGTGAACGCCGACGCCGCCGGGGCGGTGCTCCAGGAGGTGGCGGCGCCGGACGCGGAGGGGCGCGCCCTGTTGACCCGTGCGGGGGACCGGTTCGGCCTGACCGCCCGGGGGTATCACCGGGTGCTGCGCGTGGCGCGCACCATCGCCGATCTGGCGGGGTGCGACGCGGTCGCGGCGCCGCATGTGGCCGAGGCCCTGAGCTTTCGCCTCACCGCCGGGCCACCCGGCGGCTGAGCGGGGCTCAGGCGGCGCGGGCGGCGATCCGTGCCTCGATGGCGTCCCAGATCGCGCCGGCCACGTCGATCCCGTCAAAGCGCTCCAGCTCCTGGATGCCGGTCGGCGAGGTGACGTTGATCTCGGTCAGGCGGTCGCCGATCACGTCGATGCCGACAAAGACCTGGCCGTGCTCTCGCAGCCAGGGGCCGATGGCGGCGCAGATCTCGCGGTCGCGGTCGGTCAGCGCCACCGGCTCGGCCCGCCCGCCCACATGCAGGTTCGACCGGGTCTCGCCCTCGGCCGGGCGGCGGTTGATGGCGCCCACCGGGTGGCCGTCGACCAGGATCACCCGCTTGTCCCCGTTCGAGACGTCGGGGAGGAACGCCTGGGCGATGAGCGGCTCGCGGTTGATGCCGGAGAAGAGCTCGTGCAGCGAGGTGAGGTTGCGGTCGTCCTCGGTCAGGCGAAAGACGCCTGCGCCGCCGTTGCCGTAGAGCGGCTTGAGGATGATGTCGCGGTGGGTCTCCTTGAAGGCGCGCAGGGCGCCCAGGTCGCGGGCGATGAGCGTCGGCGGGATCAGGTCGGGGAACTGCAGGACCAGGAGCTTTTCCGGGGCGTTGCGGACCCAGAAGGGATCGTTGACGATCAGGGTGCCCGGGCCGACCAGGTCCAACAGGTGGGTGGTGGTGATGTAGCCCATGTCGAACGGCGGGTCCTGGCGCAGCCAGACCACGTCCTGCTCCGACAGATCCACCTCGGTCCAGTCCCCGAGGGCCACGTGGTCGCCCCGCACCCTCCGCACGGTGAAGGGGCGGCCGCGCGCAATCACTCGCCCCCTCCGCCAGCTCAGCATGTCGGGGGTGTAGTAGAACAGCGCGTGACCCCGCGCCTGCGCCGATTCGGCGATCCGAAACGTGCTGTCGGCGTCGATGTCGACGGCCTCGATGGGGTCCATCTGAATGGCGACGTTCAGCGACATGTGGCCCTCCCCGCTTCACCGCCGGACCTACATGGCGCAACCGCGGGAGGGGGGCAATGGCCCGCCTGCGCCGCGCGCTAGAGAAACGCGTTGCGGCGGATTTCGATGGCACCGCGCCCGTCGACCAGGGCCAGGTCGAACCGCATGTCGGAGTTCAGACCCTGGGGTTCGTTGGCCACAAACTCGCCTGCGGCGTCGAAGATGCGGGCGATCTGCCGGGCCGTGATCCTCTCGGCCGCTCGGTCAAAACTGCGGCTGGACTTCACCTCGACGAAGACCAGCGTGTCACCGTCCCGCATGATGAGGTCGATCTCTCCGCCCTTACCCCGCCAGCGCCGCCCGACCAGTCGGTGGCCCTGCCGCCCGTAGAGCGCCGCCACGCGCTCCTCGGCCGCCGCGCCCTTGGCGTGGGAGACCTGCCCCCGCCGAACGCCGGCCGACGCCGTCCGTATCGCCATCTCCGCCTCCTCCTCAACGACAGTGTCCCAATCGTCCGCACACACCCCGATCAGTCAGGCGTGCCGTCTTTGGCCCGCAAGGCCAGCGCCGCCGCATAGACCTCGCGGCGCGGCAGGCCCAGGGCCTCCGCCACCTCGCGTGCCGCATCCTTGACCGACGCATCGGCCATCGCCGTCTCCAGCGCGGCGGTCAGATCCGCGGGATCCCCCGCGCCAGAGCCGGGCCTGTCGACCAGCAGCACGACCTCTCCGCGCGGTGGATCCGCCGCGCAGCTCGCGATCAGGTCGGCCACCGTGCCGCGGCGCACCTCTTCGAACCGTTTGGTCAGTTCCCGCGCCATCGCCGCCTGTCTGTCGTATCCCAATGTTGCCCCAATTTCCTCCAGCGTCCGAGCACTTCTTCTCGCGGATTCGAATAAAATTAGAGTGGCTTGCACGCCGCGGAGGTCTTCGAGCGCGCGGCGGCGGGCGCCCGCGGCGGGCGGCAGGAACCCCACGAAGAGGAACCGGTCGCTCGGCAGGCCGGAGACGGAGAGCGCGGCCAGGGGGGCCGAGGGACCCGGCACCGCGGTGACGGGGTGGCCCGCCGCGACCGCCGCGCGGACCAGGGGAAACCCGGGATCGGCCACGAGGGGCGTGCCTGCGTCGGAGACGTACGCGACCGAGCGTCCCTCGGCCAGCGCGGCCAGGAGCCTGGGCCGCACCGCCGCGCCGTTGCGGTCGTGATAGGCGACGGGCCGCCGTCCGGACAGGGGCAGCCCATGAATGTCGAGCAGGCGGCGCAGCGTCCGCGTGTCCTCGGCCGCGAGCACCTGGGCCGCGGCCAGGGTGTCGAGCGCGCGGAGCGTGATGTCGCGGGCGTTGCCGATGGGCGTCGCCACCAGATAGAGCCCCGGCGCCAGCACGGGCGGCCCCGCCGGATCGCCGCTCATCGGCGCATTCCGACCGCCGCCGATTTACACGCGCGCCGCACGCGCCTAGGGTCTGTCACGTTCTTCGTCCCGCGTGTGCCAGAGGTCAGAGCCCGATGTTTGCCCCTTCCCGTCCCAACCGCAAGTCCTTCGCCCGCGGCGCCCTCGCGCTCGTTGCCGCCTTGACGCTGGCCGCGTGTCAGCAGGTGTCGCTGCCCGGCCTGGGCGGCGCCAATACCGGGGCGTCCATCGACCCCAGCCAGCCCGTCCCGGTGGCGATGCTGATCCCGCGCTCGGGCGGTGCTGGCGGCGACCTCGTGGCGCGCGGGCTGGAGAACGCCGCCCGCCTGGCCGTCGCCGATCTGCAAGGCGCCCGCATCGACCTGCGCGTCTACGACACCGGCGGCGATCCCGGCACCGCCGCGGCCGCCGCGACCCGCGCGGTGAACGAGGGCGCCAAGATCATCCTCGGCCCGCTCTACACCCAGACCACCAGCGCGGCGACGGCGGTGATCGCGGGCCGCGACATCAACATGCTGTCGTTTTCCAACAACACCGCGGTGGCGGGGGGCAACGTGTTCGTCCTCGGCCAGACCTTCGACAACGTGGCCCAACGGCTGACCGGGTTCGCCCGGCGCCAAGGGGTGCAGAGCGTCGCGGTGGTCCATGCCGACGGGCTCGCCGGGGTCGCGGGGCGGACCGCCATCGTCCAGGCCGCCAGCCGCACGGGGCTGAACATCGCGACGGTGCAGAGCTATCCCCTCACCCAGCAGGGCATCACCGCGGCGGGTCCGCGAATCGCCCAGGCGGTTCAGGCCTCGGGCGCGCAGTCGGTGTTCCTCACCGCCAATGTCGACAGCGACCTGCCGCTGATCGCCACCACGCTGCCCGAGAACGGCGTCAACCCGGCGACGACCCGCTACATGGGCCTCACCCGCTGGAACAGCCTGCCCCAAGCGCTGAGCATCCGCGGGCTCCAGGGCGGCTGGTTCACCCTGCCCGACCAGGCGGTGCAGTCCGCCTTCGACGCGCGCTACGCCGCCGCCTACGGCAGTGCGCCGCATCCCTTGGCCGGTCTGGGCTATGATGCGATCCAGGCCGTGGGCTCGCTCATCGCTCAGGGGCGCCGCGACGCGCTGACGGCGGCGGCGCTGACCCAGAACCGCGGGTTCGCGGGGGCCTCGGGCGCGTTCCGCCTCCTGGCCAACCGCACCAACGAGCGGGCGCTGGCCGTCGCGGAGATCCGCAACAATCAGGTGGTTGTGATTGACCCTGCCCCCAGACGCTTCGGCGGTGCCGGTTTCTGAGCCGGCCGCGCCCGACGACACCCACCGAGCCCCAGCCGAGCTGATCTGCGACCCGCGGCGCGTCTACGACGCCGCGGCCGTGGAGGCTCGGATCGACGCCGACCTGGCCGGCGCCGCCGACGCCCAGGCGGTGCGCGCCGTCGCCGTGCGCCACCTGCGCGCGGCGCTGAAGGACGGGCGCGCGGCCATCGCCGCCGGCTTCGCCGCCCGCCCCACCGCGGCCCGGCCCACCGTCGCGGCCTACAGCTATCTGACCGACTGCGTGGTGACCGAGGCGTTCCGCGTGGTGCTCGACCGCCTGCACCCGCGCCACAACCCCACCGAGGGCGAGCGGCTGGGGGTGTTCGCGGTGGGCGGCTACGGCCGGGCCGAGATGGCGCCTTTTTCAGACGTCGACCTGCTGTTTCTCAGCCCCTACAAGCTCAGCCCCTGGGCCGAGAACGTCATCGAATCGATGCTCTACATCCTGTGGGATCTGCACCTGAAGGTCGGGCATTCCAGCCGCACGGTGAAGGACTGCATCCGCCTCGGCCGCGGCGACTACACCATCCGCACCGCGCTGCTCGAACACCGGTTCCTGACCGGCGACGCCGCCCTGGCCGACGACCTGACCGCCCGGCTCCGGCGCGACCTGTTCCAAGGCACCGAGGCCGAGTTCGTCGCCGCAAAGCTGGAAGAGCGCGACCAACGCCACCGCAAGCAGGGCGGCCAGCGCTACGTGGTCGAGCCCAACGTCAAGGAGGGCAAGGGCGGCCTGCGCGACCTGCAAACCCTGTTCTGGATCGCGAAATACGTCGAGGGCGTCTCGGACGTCGCCGCCCTGGTGGACCGCGGCACCTATACCGCCGACGAGTTCGCGGCCTTCGTCCGGGCCGAATCGTTCCTGCTGGCGGTGCGCTGTCACCTGCACCTGATCAGCGGTCGGGCGACGGACCAGCTCACCTTCGACATGCAGGTCGAGGTGGCCGCCGCCATGGGCTATGACGACCGCGGCGGGCGGCGGGCGGTCGAACACTTCATGCAGACCTATTTCCGCCACGCGACCAAGGTGGGCGAACTCACGCGCATCCTCCTGACCGCGTTGGAGGCCGATCAGAAGAAGGCCGCGCCGCGAATCCTGGGCCTGTTCCGCCGCCGCCGCGCGCGCAAGGGCTATGCCATCGTGCAGAACCGCCTGACCTTTGCCGACCCCGACGCCGCCTTCGACGACACGCTCAACATCCTACGCATCTTCGAAGAGGCGCTGAGGACCGGACTGCTTCTCCATCCCGACGCGATGCGGCTGATTTCTGCCAACCTGCACCTGATCGACGACCGGATCCGCACGACGCCCGAGGCGCGGCGCATCTTCTTCGACACCATTCTCAAGCACGGGAACCCCGAACGCGCGCTCAGGCGGATGAACGAGTTGGGCGTGCTGGCCGCCTTCATCCCCGAGTTCGAGCCCATCGTCGCGATGATGCAGTTCAACATGTATCACCACTACACGGTGGACGAGCACACCATCCAGACGATCTCGACCCTGGCGCAGATCGAGCGGGGGGAGCTGGTCGAGAGCCTGCCCATCGCCAGCCGCATCCTCAAGGAGGGGGTGAACCGCCGCGTGCTCTATGTGGCGCTGCTGCTGCACGACATCGGCAAGGGGCGGGACGAGGACCATTCGATCCTGGGCGCCCGCATCGCGCGCAAGGTCGCACCGCGCCTGGGCCTGTCCAAGGCCGACGTCGAGACGGTGGAATGGCTGGTGCGCCACCACCTGCTGATGAGCGACATGGCGCAAAAACGCGACCTGGCGGACCCCCGCACCATCAGGGACTTCGCCAAGGCGGTGAAGACGCGCAAGCGGCTGGACCTGCTGACCGTGCTGACCGTGTGCGACATCCGCGGCGTGGGCCCCGGCACCTGGAACAACTGGAAGGCGCAGCTCCTCCGCCACCTCTACCGCGAGACCGCGAACGCGCTGGAGAACGGGCTGGAGGCGCTGAACCGCGAGACCCGCGGGGCCGAGGCCAAGCGTGCGCTGCGCGAGGCGCTGGAGGGGTGGGACCGCAAGGACGTCCGCGCCGAGACCCAGCGCCACTACGATGCCTATTGGCAGGGCCTGGGGCTGGAGGAGCACCGCATCTTCGCCCGCCTGCTCAAAGACATCACCGACGACGCCATCGCCATCGACGTGACCGAGGACGCCGACCGCGACGCGACCCGCATCGCCTTTGTCATGGCCGACCATCCCGGCATCTTCTCGCGCCTGGCGGGCGCTTTGGCCCTGGTGGGCGCCAACGTCGTGGACGCGCGCACCTACACGTCCAAGGACGGCTACGCGACCGCCGCCTTTTGGGTGCAGGACGCCGAGGGCAGCCCCTACGAGACCGCGCGCCTGCCGCGCCTGCGCCGGACCATCGACCGGACGCTCAAGGGCGAGGTGGTCGCACGCGAGGCGCTGGCCCCCCGCGACAAGATCAAAAAGCGCGAGCGCGGGTTCCGCGTTCCGACCACAGTGGCCTTCGACAACGACGGCTCGGACATCTACACTCTGATCGAGGTCGACACCCGCGACCGTCCCGGCCTGCTCTACGACCTCACGCGGGCCATGGCGGCGGCGAACGTGTCGATCTCCAGCGCGGTGATCGCCACCTACGGGGCGCAGGCCGTCGACACCTTCTACGTCAAGGACATGTTCGGGTTGAAGATCGCCAGCGAGGCCAAGCAGAGGGCGCTGGAGAAACGCTTGCGCGCGGCCATCGAAAGCGGCGCCAGGCGGGCCGAGGGCTGATGCGACCGATTTCGCTGATCGCGGGGTTCCTGACCGTGGGGGCCTGGACGATGCTCAGCCGGGTGCTGGGCTTCGTTCGCGACATCCTGATCGCCGCCATCCTCGGCGCCGGGCCGGTGGCCGAGGCGTTCCTGGTGGCCTTCGCCCTGCCCAACATGTTCCGCCGCTTCTTTGCCGAGGGCGCGTTCAACATGGCCTTCGTGCCGATGTTCTCCAAGCGGCTGGAGGGCGGCGAGGACGCCGAGGGCTTCGCCCGCGACGCTCTGGCGGGCCTGGCCTCGATCCTCGTCGTGTTCACCGCGCTGGCGACGCTGGGGATGCCGTGGCTGGTGCTGGCCATGGCGTCGGGGTTCGCAGGCGACGTACGCTTCGACTTGGCGGTCGGGTTCGGGCGCATCCTCTTCGTCTACATCTTCTTCATCTCGCTGGCGGCGCTCTTGTCGGGCGTCCTGAACGCCGCAGGCCGCTTTGCCGCCGCCGCCGCCGCGCCGGTCCTGCTGAACGTCATCCTGATCGCGATGCTGTTCCTCGCCGAAACCGCAGTTCTGGAAGAGACGGTGGTCCTGCCCGCCATCGCCGCCGACGGCCTGCACCACGGCACGATGCTGGCCGTGGGCGTGATCCTGGCCGGGATCGCGCAGTTCGCGCTGCTGTGGCGGGCGGCGCGGATCGCCGGGTTCGACCTGCGCCCGACCTGGCCGCGTCTGACGCCCGAGCTGCGGCGGCTCGCCATCATCGCTGCACCCGCGGCGCTGGCGGGCGGTGTGGTGCAGGTGAACCTGCTGGTCGGGCGGCAGGTGGCGAGCTTCTTCGAGGGCGCGGTGGCGTGGCTGAACTATGCCGACCGGCTCTACCAGTTGCCGCTGGGCGTGGTCGGCATCGCCATCGGCGTGGTGCTCCTGCCCGACCTGTCGCGCCGCCTGCGCGCGGGCGACGGCGCAGGAGGACAAGCGGCCGCCAACCGCGCCGCCGAGTTCGCGCTGTTGCTGACCGTGCCCGCCGCCGTCGCCTTCGTCGTGGTGCCCCTCCCCCTGGTGTCGGTGCTGTTCCAGCGCGGCGCCTTCGGCGCCGACGACACCGCCGCCACCGCCCTGGCCCTGGCCATCTACGGACTGGGTCTGCCGGCCTTCGTCCTGCAAAAGGTGCTGCAACCCCTCTACTTCGCGCGCGAGGACACGCGGCGGCCGTTCTACTACGCCCTGGTGTCGCTGGTGGTGAACGCCGGTGTCGCCATCGGTTTGGCGCCGGTCATGGGGTTCCTCGCCGCAGCCCTCGGCACGACGCTCGCAGGCTGGGCGATGGTGTGGCTGCTCTGGCGCGGGGCCCGTTCCATGGGCCCGGCGGCCGAGACCGACGCCCGCCTGCGCCGCCGGGTGCCGCGCCTGATCCTGGCCGCGCTCGGCATGGGCGTCCTGCTCTGGGCCGCGACGCTGGTGCTCGGACCTGCCTTCGGCCTGCCTCTCTGGCGCTACCTGGCGCTGGCGGCGCTGGTGGCGGTGGGGGCGCTGGGCTACTTCGGCCTCGGGCATCTCATCGGCGCGCTGTCGCTTGCCGATCTCCGCCGCAGCCTGCGCCGCGGCGCCTGAACCCCCGGCCGTCGGCCCGGCAGCGACCCGCCCCTCGGGGGGGGGGAGGGGCAAGGGACGTCGGGGCAGGTGCGCCCAATGGCCAACTTCCCTGGTCAAATAGCCTCGCCGAAGGCGCACGCCGGTCCCGGGCGATCCCGCCCGCCTATCTCTGCCTGAGCCGCTCAAGGACCCGCCGCCACCCGCCCGGGCTCAGGACGAAGCTGAGAAGGAACCCCGCCGCGAACCCCGCCACGTCCGCGACCCAGGTGTTGCCGCCGCCGAAGAGCAGGGTGAAGATCAACTGGATCGCCAGGAGGAACGCGATGAGGGTGAAGGCTCGGGCGCGCTGCTGTCCCATCGCGCCCAAGCCCACCCACAGGATGAAGGTGTAGGCCCCGATCAGCCCGTAGACCGCCGGATAGCCACCGACGAGCGCCATGGGATCGTCGAGGAACGTGCCATAGGCCACCGCCCCCACCGCCCCCGACACCGCAAAGATCGCCACCACCGCCAGGTCGCCGAAGATCTCGCCCACCATCTTGCCCAAGGCCAAAAGGAACACGAGCACGAACAAGACATGGGCAAAGCCCAGATGCACGAACGCGTAGGTGACGATCCGCACCACCTGCCGCGGCGGCCACACGCCGATCTCTGCCATCCGGTCCCAGATCGCGGGCGAGAACGCCCAGGCATTCAGCGCCTCCAGCCGCCAGCCCACCGCGGCATCGCCGCCGGCCAGCCCGCGCTCGCCGGCCTGGAACACCAGCTCGATCCCGCCGACGATCGCGGCGAGGATCAGCACCGCCGCCGGTAGGCTGTTGAACGGGTTGGCGTCTGGATCGCTGCTCATCGGGGGCTTCCTTGACCTCTCTGGCGGCCATGGGTAAGCCGTCGCGACCCGATTTGCCAGCATGGAGCGGCGCCGATGGCCGAGGCCAGTTTCACCCCCCGCGTGTTTTCGGGGATCCAGCCTTCGGGCGGCCTGACGCTGGGCAACTACCTGGGCGCGGTGAAACGCTTCGTCGAGATGCAGGAGCGGGGCGTCGAGACGCTCTACTGCATGGTGGACCTGCACGCGATCACCGTCTGGCAGGACCCCGAGGCGCTGCGCCGGAACACCCGGCAGCTCGCCGCGTTCATGATCGCGTCGGGCATCGACCCCGAGCGCTCCATCGTCTTCAACCAGTCCCAGGTGCCCGAGCACGCGCAACTGGGCTGGATCTTCAACTGCGTGGCCCGCATGGGCTGGATGAAGCGGATGACCCAGTTCAAGGACAAGGCGGGCAAGAACGCCGAGAACGCCTCGCTGGGCCTGTTTGGATATCCGGCGTTGATGGCGGCCGACATCCTGATCTACCACGCCACCCACGTCCCCGTGGGCGAGGACCAGAAGCAGCATCTGGAGCTGACGCGCGACATCGCGGCCAAGTTCAACCACGACTACGGCGTGGAGTTCTTCCCGATGACCGAGCCGGTGATCGAGGGCGTAGCGACCAAGGTGATGTCCCTGCGCGACGGGTCCAAGAAGATGTCCAAGTCCGACCCCTCGGACATGTCCCGCATCAACATGGGCGACGACGCCGACACCATCGCGCAGAAGTTCCGCAAGGCACGCACCGACCCCGAGCCCCTGCCCGAGACGGTCGACGGTCTGGCGGACCGGGCCGAGGCGCGCAACCTCGTGGCGATCTACGCCGCCCTGGGCGACCGCACGATGGAAGAGGCCATGGCCGAGGTGGGCGGCCAACCCTTTGCCCAGTTCAAGCCGCGGCTGGCGGACCTGGCGGTGGAAAAACTCGCGCCGATCTCGGCCGAGATGACGCGGCTCATGGACGACCCCGCGCAGATCGACGCGATCCTGAACCGCGGCGCCGAGCGGGCGCGCGCCATCGCCGGGCCGATCCTCGACCGCACCTACGACATCGTCGGCATGGTGCGCTAGGCGCCCGGGACGTCCCCGGCCCGTCCGGGTTCGGGGCCGTTCACCGGCACCGGGGTCCGCGCCCGGGCGGCGGGGCCGCCCCTCGTTCGAGACGGTGCGGCCCAATGCAGATCAGGCGCCGGGCGGGCCGCACGAGTCGGCCGGTTAACGGACGCGAACGCGCCAATGCTGTTCTGGTGCCCGGTAGCAGTCTGCGCGTCGGCGGTGACGCCTGCACCGTCCGGTCGGTGCAGGCGGACGGTGCCTCCGGCGATCCCCCTTTTTCCGTCGCCTCAAGGGCCATGCTTTCAGAGTGGCGGCGCGATCTGCCAGGGTATGACGCCTTCGCCGATCCGCGGAACCGCTTCGCCCACCCCACCGACCGTTGCGGCTGGAGGTGCCCCGCTCGGTGGTCCCCGACCGTGGCGGTCCCGGGCCGGGCCGGATGGTCGGCGGGGGGCGACGGCGCGGGGCGCCCTGTTGTGCACGGGTGCCCCGTCTTGAGCAGGGCGACGCGCGGCTTGGGCGCTGGAGAGCTGTTTCGTGGAGGCGCGGGCGGACGAGACGGCCGCCGAACTGGATTGGACGGAGGCGCTGGGCAGCGCGGATCGCACCTTCGGCGCGGAGGAGCGCCGGGGCATCCCCCAATCGTCCCGTGCCGCCTGTGCGCCGGCGCGCAGGGTCTCCGCGCCGGTGCCCCTGATGGCGGGCGGCGCGCGGATGTATGTGTGCCCTCGCCCAACCAGAGGAGCGCCGCCATGACCCCGCCCCCCACCATGCGCATCGGCCACGTGCATCTGAAGGTCGCCGACCTCGACCGCGCCATCGCCTTCTACGGCGGTGTGCTGGGGTTCGAGGTGACGCAGCGCTACGGGTCTGGCGCGGCGTTTCTGTCGGCGGGGGGCTATCACCACCATATCGGCCTGAACACGTGGGAGAGTGCGGGGGCCACCCCGCCTCCGCCCGGGCATACCGGCCTTTATCACACCGCGATCCTCTATCCCGACCGGGCGAGCCTGGGCCGCGCGGTGGGGCGGGTGCTGGACGCTGGGCTGACGCTGACCGGCGCGGCGGACCATGGTGTCAGCGAGGCGGTCTATCTCGACGATCCCGACGGCAACGGCGTAGAGCTCTACCGCGACCGCCCCGAGGCGGCATGGCCCCGCGGCGCGGACGGCCGCCTGGCGATGGTCAACCGGCCGCTCGACGTCGCCGGCCTGGTCGCGGAGGGGCGGGCGGCGACGGCCTGACCCGGCGGCGCGGTGAATATGCACAGGCGTATGACGCCTGGGCGAGTGAGAGGCGTCTCGGGCGCGCGTGCCGCCAATCCCCCAGGCCCCGCGCGCCGCCCTGGGCTGGGCAAAGGACGGCACGGCCCGTCGTCCACGCCGACGCCGTGCGGGCCGGCGCCCCCCGCCCGCGCCAGGAGCGGCGGATCGGCCTGCTCCCGGCGCCGGTCTGCCACCGTCCCGCGGGCCAGGCGCCTTCACCGCAGACACCCTAGGCCGGGGGGGGGCGGCTCTGCGGCCCTCGTTAGGAGGCGGTTCTATCCCGCCGGAGGTATCCCATTTGCGCCCACCCATCCGCAGCGCGACCCGCTCGGTCACCGTGTGCCGCGTCCCGCTGCACGGGCGGGTCGGTAGGAGAGGAAAGCCTCGCAGGGCGTTCGCAGGTGGGCGCCGAGCAGTCCAGCAGGGGTCCGGCGGCGATGGGCGCGTGCTCCCGGAGCGGTTCAGCCGTCGCCGCGGTGACGCAGGAGCGCCCAAACGGCGAGGAAGGCGATGAGGAACGCCGCGACAGGGCTGGCGGGCGGGGTCCCGGGTCCGCCGCCGGGGCCGCCGGGATCGGCCTGCACGACCAATGCCTCGACCTCGCGCATCGCGGTGTCCAACCCGCCTGCGTCGTTCGGCGCCGCCTCCATCACCTCCTTGAAGGCGTCGGCCAGCGCCTTGAGGATCGCGTCTTCGCGCACCAGGTCGTCGACCAGCCCGTCGATCTCGGCCCCGAGCGCCTCCACCGCCGCGGACAGGGTGTCGATGTTGCGCTGCCACGCGGCGGCGCGTTGGCGGGTGCGGTAGTCGGGCCGCCCCGCGGTCTGAAGGTCGACCATCCCCTGGCGGCCCTTGAGGTGCCGACCGATCCCCGTCAGGCGGTGACGCCACCCGTCGATCTTGGCCATCAGCGCCGCGATCTCGGCCCGGGCCTTGGGCGAGGCCGTGACGGGGTCGTGCGAGGGGCGGGACAGGATCTCCAGCCGCGCGCCCGCCACCTCCTGCGCCATGCGGCGCAGCGCGATCTTCATCGCCTCGTAATTCATCGCTCAAATCTCCGTCTCAAATGCCATCAGCCTACACCCACGGCGGCGCGCCGGGCAACGCCCGGCGGCTGGACCCCGCCTGCGCGGCGGTGCACACTCCGCGCCGAGAAACGAAGGAGGCGGGGCATGGCCACGGGCACGGACATCAGGACGTATTACGAGGGCCGCTGGCACGACGGCGACATCCCGATCCTCAAGGCGGCGGACCACGGCACCTGGCTGGGCGGCAGCGTCTTCGACGGCGCCCGCTGCGTGAACGGCCTGGCGCCGGACCTCCTGCCCCATTGCCAGCGGGTGAACCGCTCGGCCGAGGCGCTCATGATGACCCCGACCGTGGATCCCGAGGACATGGTCGAGATCGTGCGCGAGGGGCTCGCCGCCTATCCCGACGACGCCGCCGTCTATATCCGGCCGATGTATTGGGCGACCCAGTGCGGGCATTCCGCCATCGTCCCCCTGGACGAGGACATCGGCTTTGCCGTGTGTCTGGAGGTCATCCCGATGGCCCCGCCCGAGGCGTCCACCACGCTGACCCGCACGCGGTTCCGCCGCCCGGTGCTGGAGGACGCGGTGGTGAACGCCAAGGCGGGGTGCCTCTATCCCAACAACGCGCGGATGCTGGCCGAGGCGCGGGGCAAGGGGTTCGGCAACGCGCTGGTGGCAGACGCCATGGGCAACGTTGCCGAGAGCGCGACCGCCAACGTCTTCATCGTCCGCGACGGCGAGGTGCTGACGCCGATTCCCAACGGCACCTTCCTGGCCGGGATCACCCGGGCGCGGCACATGGCCAACCTCGCCGCCGACGGCACGCCGGTGACCGAGGCGGTGCTGACCTTCGAGGACGTGGCCAGCGCCGACGAGGTCTTTCTGTCCGGCAACATGATGAAGGTCACGCCGGTCACCGCCTTCGACGACCGCCAGTACCAGGTCGGTCCCGTCACCCGTCGGGTGCGCGAGATGTACTGGGACTGGGCCGCGACCGCCGGATGACGGCGGGGGCGCAGCGCCCCGCCGCCGCCTGAGATGGCGGCGCCCCGCGGTCCCCGCGGCCCGGCGGGTCCGCGCGGCCCGGCCGGTCCCGTCGCGGCACTGCGGGCCCCTGTGCCGATACGCGTCCGCCGACCGACGCCGGCGCGGCGCCGTCGCGGCCCGCTGCGGCGATTGGCGGGGCTGGCCCTGGCGCTCTCCAGCGCGCTGACGCTCGCGGCGAGCCTCTGGGTCCTGGCGCAGAACCCCTTTGCCGCCCCGCTCACCGCGCGCAGCGCCGAGGCGGCGGCCGCCGCGCTGGACCGCGCGCTGACCCTCCGCGTGACGCCGGAATGGGCCGCGGCCGAGGTGGAGGCGGCCCTCGCCGCGGGCGACATGGACCGGCTGCTCCACGCCACGACGCTGGCGACCGAGCGGGGGCTGGCCCTGCCGCGCCCGTTGATGGAGCGCGCCCTGGCCGCCGCCGAGGCCGCCGAGAGCCCCGGCCGCCGCATGGCCGACTGCGCCGCCTGCGCCTGGGACATCGCCCAATGCCCCACCGTCGCCCTGATCGCCGCCTGCGCCCTGCCGGTGGAGGTGACGCCCCTGGGCGACGCCAATGCCCTGCGCCGCAACGCCGCGGCCTGGGCGGGGGGCGCCGAGGTCGACAGGCTGGAAGTAGGGCTCGCCGTCACCGGCCTGGCGGCGTCGGCGGCCGTCCTGGCCACGGCCGGGTCGTCGGCGGTCGTGAAGGCGGGGGCCACGGCGCTGCGCCTGGCGCGGCGGGCCGGGACGCTGAGCCCCGGGCTGACCCGGGTGGTGCGGCAGAACGCCGATCTGGGGATCGACCGGGCGCGGCTGGGCGGCTGGCTGTCTGGCGATCTACCGCTGGAGCGGGTGGCCGACCCCACAAAGGTGGCGGTGATGGGCGGGATGGCCACGGACCTCGGCCGCATCGCCGCGCGCACCTCCCCGGCAGAGGCGGTGGTCCTGATCCGCCACGCCGACACGCCCGCCGAACTGGCCACCCTGGCCCGGCTGGCCGACGTGCGCGGCGGCGACACCGCGGCCACGCTCCGCGCCCTGGGCAAGGCGCGGGCGCTGCGCATGATGCACCGTCTGACCGACCTGGCGCTGGCCGCCCTGGCGCTGCTGGCCGCTCTCGGCGCGCAGCTCGTGGCGCTGGCGCTCTGGGCGCTCAGGCGGGCGGTTCGGTGATGGGGCGGGCGGGGACACCGTCAGGCCTGCACCGAAGAGCATAGCAGACGTCCCCGCTTCGAAACGAGGGCAGCGCCGTCCCGCCGGGGCGGGATTGGGCGGGGCATGTCGGAGACGCAAGCATCCACGTTGAAGCGGCTGCACCGCCTTCGCCAAAGCGCCGCCCCGGGGGGGGGGCCGGGACGGCGCTGACCGGCGTGCAGCCGGGCGGGGCGTGGGGCTGAGGGAGGGAGCGTCGGACCGCACCCCGGGCGGGGCGTCCGCCGCGCCGGGCCTCAATGGGCGATGGACAGGTCGCGCCGGACCGTGCCACAAGGTGCCCTGAGCAGCCACAGAGGCCCGCGATGCGCAAGTTTCTGGTGATCCTCGACGACAGCCGCGAGTGCCTGAACGCCATGCGCTTTGCCGCCATGCGGGCGGCGCGCACGGGCGGCGGGGTGCAGATCCTCTCGGTCATCCCGCCCGAAGAGTTCAACCATTGGATCGGCGTCGGCGACATCATGCGTGAAGAGGCGCGCGAGCGGATCAACGCGCATTTCCAGGTCTTCGCCAAGTGGATGCGCGACCGCCAGAACGTCGACCCCGAGCTGGTGATCCGCGAGGGCGAACCCCTGCCCGAGATCCTCGCCCAGGTCGGGGAGGACACGGAAGTGGGCGTGCTGGTCCTGGGCGCCGGGACCGGCAAGGGGGGACCGGGGCCCCTGATCACCCAACTGGTCCGCCTGTCGGGCACGCTGCGGGTGCCGATCACTCTGGTCCCGGGAGGGCTGAGCAAAGACGCGCTGGAGGCGGTGACCTGAGCGCCCGCGCCGACGCCGCCCCGCGGCCGCGCATCCAATGGCTCGACCGCGCACGGGGCGTGGCCATCGTCGCCATGGTCGTGTTCCACTTCTCCTTCGACCTGAGCTTTCTGGGGCTGACCGACTGGCCGGTCGGCAGCCATCCGGCCTGGCGCGCCTTCGCCATGGCCACGGCGGGGACGTTTCTGTTTCTGGTGGGCGTCAGCCTGGTCTATGCCCATGGCCGCGGGGTCCGCTGGCGCCCGTTCCTGCGCCGGCTGGCGGTGATCGCGGCCGCCGCCGCCGCGGTGACCGTCGGCACCGCCATCGCCATGCCCTATCCCGTGTGGTTCGGCATCCTCCACGCCATCGCCACGTTCAGCGTCCTGGCGATCCCCTTCCTGCGCGCGCCGATCTGGCTGATCGTGGGGGCGGCGGCGGCGGTGTTCGTGGCGCCCTGGGTCCTGACCCACCCGATGTTCCAGCCGGTGTGGTTCTACCCCCTGGGCCTCTCGCCCGCGCCGATGCCGTCGTTCGACTACGAGCCGATCTTTCCCTGGTTCGCCGCGACCCTGGCGGGGGTCGCCGCCGCCCGCCTGGCTCCGCCGCCGAAGGCGACGCCGGGCCCGGGCGGCGCGCTGGCCTGGCTCGGCCGCAACTCGCTGTGGATTTATTTGGTGCACCAGCCGGTGCTCCTGACCCTGCTCATTGGCTGGACTTGGGTGGCCCGGGTAGTTTAGAATCGTTCCAACTCCTTGACTGCCGCCCCGTCGCTCCGCATATCGGTGGTCTGACCCGAAAGGACGCCCGCATGTTCATCCAGACCGAATCGACGCCCAACCCCGCCACGCTCAAGTTCCTGCCCGGCCAGACCGTGCTGGAGAGCGGGACGGCCGATTTCCCCACCAGCGACACCGCTGCCGCATCGCCCCTGGCGCGGCGGATCTTTGCCGTGGACGGCACCTCCGGCGTGTTCCTCGGCAACGACTTCGTCACGGTCACCAAGGTCGAGACGGTGGAGTGGGACCACATCAAGCCGGCGATCCTCGGCGCGATCATGGAGCATTTCCAGTCCGGGCAGCCGGTGTTGGAGGGCGACGGCGGCGCCAGCTCGGGCGGCCACGCCGCGCACGACGGTCCAGATGCCGAGATCGTGGGCCAGATCAAGGAACTGCTCGACACCCGGGTGCGCCCGGCGGTGGCCCAGGACGGCGGCGACATCACGTTCCACGGCTTCGACCGCGGCATCGTCTACCTGCACATGCAGGGCGCTTGCGCCGGATGTCCCTCGTCTACCCTGACGCTGAAGATGGGGATCGAGAACCTGCTGCGGCACTACATCCCCGAAGTGGTCGAGGTGCGCCCCGTCGCCGCCTGAGATGGGCGACGCGGGCGACAAGGTCGAGGTGCTGAACGTCAACGCGCCGCACCACGTCACCCGCGTGGACCGCGCCAAGTACGAGGCGGTGCGCACGCTGACCCTGTCGGCGCTGCCGCCCGGCCCGCCGGGGATAACCGCCGCCGCGCTCAAAGACGCCATCCGTCCCGGCCTGCCGCAGGACCTGTTCCCGGAGGGCAAGACGCTGGGCTGGTGGCAGAAATGCGTGCAGCTGGACCTTGAGGCGCGGGGGCTGGTGGCCCGCCTGCCGACCCGTCCCCTGACCTTTCACCGGACCGCGTGAGCCCGATCCTGGCTTTCGACACGTCGGCCGCGCATTGCGCCGCCGCGCTGGTCTCGGGCGACCGCGTGGTCGGCGCGCGGGTCGAAGAGATGGCGCGCGGACAGGCGGAACGGCTGATGCCGCTGCTGCTGGAACTGTTGGCGGACGCAGGGCTGGACTGGCGCGACCTATCGGCGCTGGCGGTGGGGGTGGGGCCGGGCAACTTTACCGGCATCCGCATCTCGGTGGCGGCGGCGCGGGGGCTGATGCTGTCGACCGGCCTGCCGGGGCACGGGGTGTCGACGCTGGAGGCGCTGGCCCATGGCCTGCCTCGCCCAGTGCTGGCGGTGGCCGATGCCCGCCGCGAGCGGGTCTATGCCGAGCGGTTCGGGGCGACGCCGGTGGCCGCCGCACTTCACCCGATCGCAGCGCTGCCGCCGGAGTTGGCCTGCCCCGGACTGGGGGTGATCGGCGACCGCGCCGAGGCGGTGGCCGAGCGCCTGGGTGCGACGCCCCTGCCCCGCCCGCCGCTGGACGAGACAGTGGCGGCGATGGCGCGCATCGCCATGGGGCGGGGGGCGCCCGCGGCGCGTCCGGCGCCGCTGTATCTCCGCCCCGCCGACGCCGCCCCGCCGCGGGACGCCGCGCCGAGGCTCCTGCCGTGAGCCCCGCGGCGCTGGCCACGCTCCATGCTGCCGCGATGACCGTGCCCCGGCCCTGGACGGCGGCCGAGTTCGCGGCGCTGCTCGCCGATCCCGCCACGCTCCTCGCCTGTCGCCCGCACGGCTTTGCGCTCGGGCGGGTTGTGCTGGACGAGGCGGAGCTCTTGACCCTGGCCACCGATCCCGGCCATCGGCGCCGCGGGATCGGTCGCGCCTGCCTGGCCGCCTACGAGACCGCGGCAGCGGCGCGCGGCGCGGTGCGGGGCGTGCTGGAGGTCGCCGAGGACAACGCCGCGGCGCGTGCGCTCTACACGGCGGGGGGCTATGCCCCTTGCGGGCGGCGGCCCGGCTATTACCGCGCCGCGGACGGCCGTGCCGTCGATGCTCTGATCTATGCGCGCCCGCTTGGGCGCTGACCCTCCGTCACCCGCCCGTTTCCACGGCGCGGGCCCGAAATCCAGGCGCAAACATGAACTTTGGCTATTGACCCCCTCGGGGCGCTCCGGCCTTAATCGCCCGTGATGCGGCGCCGGGGGCCCTCCGGCGTCCGCCGGGGATCGGCCCACCGCCGCACCCCCAAGACGAGACAACCTTGGGAGAGAACCATGACCTTCATGAAGACCCTGCTCGGTGCGACCGCCGCCACCGCGCTGACCGCCGGCGCGGCCCTCGCCGATCCCGGCCTGATCATCGACCTGGGCGGCAAGTTCGACAAATCCTTTAACGAAAGCGCCTTCAATGGCGCCCAGCGCTGGGTCGAAGAGACCGGCGGCAACTACATGGAGACCGAGCTCCAGTCCGAGGCGCAGCGCGAGCAGACCATGCGCCGTATGGCCGAGCGCGGCGCGAACCCCATCGTCGTGCTGGGCTTTGCCAACGCGTCGACCCTGGAAAAGGTCGCGCCGGACTATCCCGAGACGAGCTTTGCCATCGTCGACATGGTGGTGGATCAGCCCAACGTGCAATCGATCGTGTTCTCCGAGCACGAGGGCAGCTATCTGGTGGGCATGATGGCCGCCATGGCGTCGGAGAGCGGGACGGTGTCCTTCATCGGCGGCATGGACGTGCCCCTGATCCGCAAGTTCGCCTGCGGCTACGCCCAGGGCGCCAAGGCGGCCAACCCCGATATCGAGGTCATCGCCAACATGACCGGCACCACGCCTGCGGCCTGGAACGATCCGGTCAAGGGCGGCGAACTGACCCGCGCGCAGATTTCCCAAGGCTCGGACGTGGTCTATGCCGCGGCGGGCGGCACCGGTGTGGGCGTCCTGCAAACCGCCGCCGACGAGGGCATCCTGGCCATCGGCGTGGACAGCAACCAGAACTATCTGCACCCCGGGTCGGTCCTGACGTCGATGACCAAGCGCGTGGACAACGCCGTCTTCAACGCCTTCCAGTCGGCCGCCGAAGGCAACTTCGCCACCGGCATCCAGGTGCTGGACCTGGAGTCCGAGGGCGTCGGCTATGCCATGGACGAACACAACGCCGATCTGGTGAGCGAAGAGATGCAGACGGCCGTGGACGACGCCAAGGCCAAGATCATCGCGGGCGAGATCGAGGTGCACGACTACACCTCGGACGACAGCTGCCCGGCCCTGACCTTCTGATTGGATCGAGATGAGAGAAGACAGGAGGCGGCCATGAGCGAAGCCAACCTGACCCGCCTCCTGTCGGCCTGGACCAACCCGGTCAAAGACGACCGCGCCGAAATCCTCGATGCGACGGTGTCGCCTCAGGACTTCTACTACTGCGATCCGCATGTGCCCGAGCCGGTCACCGACCGCGCCGGGCTGGAGTGGTTCCTGGACCGATTCACGGGCGCGTTGCCGGACGCCGAGATGAACCTCGGCGCGATGCAGGGACACCACGCCCACGGCAAGATCCCGTTCACGCTGTTCAAGGGCGACACCCCCATGGCCAAGGGCGACTACGTCGCCGAGTTCGACGGCGACGGCCGCATCACCCGCCTGGTCGGGTTCATGGAATGAGCGACGGTGCCGTTCCCGCCATCGAGCTGAAGGGCATCTCCAAGGCGTTCGGGCCGGTGAAGGCCAACAAGGACATCACCATGCGGGTGATGCCGGGCACGATCCACGGCATCATCGGCGAGAACGGCGCGGGCAAGTCGACGCTGATGTCGATCCTCTACGGGTTCTACAAGGCCGACGCGGGCGAGATCTTCATCGCCGGCACGAGGACCGAGATCCCCGACAGCCAGGCCGCCATCGCCGCCGGGATCGGCATGGTGTTTCAGCACTTCAAGCTGGTGGAGAACTTCACCGTGCTGGAGAACGTCGTGCTGGGGGCCGAGGAGGGGGCGTTGCTGCGCCCGAGCCTCGCCAAGGCGCGCAAGCTGTTGAAAGATCTCAGCGACGAATACGAGCTGCATGTCGATCCAGACGCTCTGATCCAGGATCTGGGCGTGGGGATGCAGCAGCGGGTCGAGATCCTCAAGGCGCTCTACCGCCAGGCGGATATCCTGATCCTTGACGAACCCACCGGCGTCCTGACCCCCGCCGAGGCGGACCACCTGTTCCGCATCCTCGAAGGGCTCAAGCGCGAGGGCAAGACCATCGTGCTGATCACCCACAAGCTGCGCGAGATCATGGAGATCACCGACACCGTCAGCGTCATGCGCCGCGGCGAGATGACGGCGACCGTCAAGACCGAAGGGACCTCGCCCGAGGAACTGGCCGAGCTGATGGTGGGCCGCAAGGTGCTGTTGCGGGTGGACAAAAAACCGGCGCAGCCCGGCGAGACCGTGCTGGAGGTCGAGAACCTGCGCGTGGTCGACGACAAGAAGGTCGAGCGCCTGCGCGGCATCTCCCTCCACGTCCAAGCGGGTGAGATCCTGGGCATCGCCGGGGTGGCGGGCAACGGCCAGTCCGAGCTGTTGGAGGTGCTGGGCGGGATGCAGCGCGCCACCGGGTCGGTGCGGATCAACGGTCAGGAGATCGACCTGACCGGGACCAAATCCGACGCCCGGACCCGCCGCGCCCGCGGAATCGCCCACGTCCCCGAGGATCGCCAGCGCGAGGGCCTGATCATGGACTTCCACGCATGGGAGAACATGGCCTTCGGCTATCACGACGCCGACGCCTACAACCGCGGCCTACTGATGGACAATGCGGAAATCCGCCGCGACACCGAAGCGAAGATCGAGAAATTCGACATCCGCCCCGCGAACTGCTGGCAGACGGCCAAGAACTTTTCCGGCGGCAACCAACAGAAGATCGTCATCGCCCGCGAGTTGGAGCGCAATCCCGACCTCCTGCTGGTCGGCCAACCCACCCGCGGCGTCGACATCGGCGCCATCGAGTTCATCCACCAGCAGATCGTCGCCCTCCGCGACGCGGGCAAGGCGGTGCTGTTGGTGTCGGTCGAGCTGGACGAGATCCTGTCGCTCAGCGACCGCATCGCGGTGATGTTCGACGGCCGCATCATGGGCGAGCGCCTGCCGTCCGAAACCGACGAGCGCGAGCTGGGCCTGATGATGGCCGGCATCACCGACACCGACCGACAGCCCACCGCCAAGGAGGTCGCAGAAAACCTCGCCCAGAGCGCGGGGGCGGTAAGGTGAGGGCCCGTTGCCGCGTGTTGGCCGGACGCCTATCTTGTTTGGCGAAGGTTGCTGGAGAAGAGAACGATGTCCACAGCGGACCTGGAAAGCGAAAACGCCCGCCTCCGGGCCGAACTCGAAAACCTGCGCCTGAAGGCGGAGAAGTCGCGCCTAGAAGCGGAAATCGAGGAAACCGACAAGGTCTTCGGTCGAGAGCTGAAACAGACCTTGGTCATGGTAGCGGTGGGCATCGTCATCGTGGTGGTGGGCATCGCTATTGCCCTCGTGCTGGACGGCGCATCTTAAATGTCGCCGAAAGGCCCGCCGGAGCGGGAGGCGATCAAGTTGGAGCGACTGACTGCAGAGACCGTGAAGTTCCAGGCAGAGGCAGAGAAACTTCGCCGCGAGCGAGCGCTGTATCCCGTCGTGGTGGTGACCGGCGCGCTCCTTGCCGTCATCGGTGTGGCACGCCTGTTTTTCTGACCGACTTCAAATCGGGGGCCACCTGATGGACAAGATGCCGAAGTGGGCGGACATCGCCCTGGTGCCGCTGATCAACCTGCTGCTGGCGCTGATCGTGTCGGGGCTGGTGGTCCTGTCCATCGGCGAGGACCCGGTGGAGGCGATGCAGATCATGGTGCGCGGCGCCGTGGGCTCGACCTATGGCTGGGGCTATACCCTGTTCTACGCCACCAACTTCATCTTTACCGGCCTGGCCGTCGCGGTCGCGTTCCACGCGCGGCTGTTCAACATCGGCGGCGAGGGGCAGGCGCAGCTGGGCGCGCTGGGCGTCGGTCTGGTCTGTCTCGCCTTGCCCTGGCCGCACTGGATCCTCGCCCTCCCCTTCGCGATCCTGGGCGGGGCGCTGTTCGGCGCGGCCTGGGCGTCGATCCCGGCCTACCTGCAGGCCCGCCGGGGCAGCCACATCGTCATCACGACGATCATGTTCAACTTCATCGCCTCGGCGCTGCTGGTCTATCTGCTCGTCGGGCCGCTCAAGGTGCCGGGCTCGATGGCGCCTGAGACCGCCCGCTTCCCCGAGGGGACGTTCCTGCCGACGGCGCGCGAGGTGTTCGGCTGGGTCGGCCTGACCTTTGCCCGCACGCCGCTCAACGTCTCCTTCGTCGTGGGCCTGATCGCCGCGTTCGGCGTCTGGCTGCTGATGTGGCGCACGCGCCTCGGCTATGAGATCCGCGCCTTCGGGCACTCGGAGTCGGCGGCCGTCTATGCCGGGATCAACCCCTTCCGCATCACCATGATCACCATGCTGATCTCCGGTGGCCTGGCCGGCCTCATGGCGGTGAACGCGGTCATGGGAGAGCAGCAACGGTTGTTGCAGGACAACGTCCTCGGCGCGGGCTTCGTGGGCATCGCGGTGGCGCTGATGGGCCGGTCGCACCCGGTGGGTGTCCTGCTGGCCGCGGTCCTTTTCGGCGCGCTCTACCAGGGCGGCGCCGAGCTGGAGTTCGAAACGAGCGTCCCGCGGGAGATGATCGTGGTCATCCAGGCGCTGGTCATCCTCTTTACCGGCGCGCTCGACGGCATGGTGCGGGGGCCCTTGGAAAAGGCGTTCCTGCGCTTCCGCAAGCAACCCAAGCCCGGCGTCCCGGCGGAGTAGGCGAATGATCGAGACGCTCCTGCCACACCTCCCGGCCTTCGCCGCCGCCTACGCGATCCTCTTCGTGGCGGCGTCGTCGCCCGGACCGGCGGTGGCGCTGCTCCTCGGGATCGGGACGACGCAGGGGCGCACGGCCGCCCTAACCGCCTCGGCCGGGATCGCGACGGGCAGCGTCGCGATCAATCTGGCAACGCTGGCGGGTGTGGGCCTGTTGCTGAGCCAGGCGGCCTGGGCGATGCAGATCCTGCGCCTGATCGGGGCCGCCTACCTGGCATGGCTGGCCTGGAGCGCGTTTCGCAAGGCCGTGGCCCCGCCCACCGTCGTCGCGGCGCAGGTGGCCCGCATGACGCTGCCACGGCTCTTTGCCACCGGGCTGCTCCTCCAGATCACCAACCCAAAGGCCATCGTCTTTTGGCTGGCGATCGCGGCCATCGGCGCGACCCAGGGCGGCGGCCCGGCCGTGGTCGCCGCCTTCGTGGTCGGTGCCTTCGCCATCTCGTTTCTCTGCCATGGCGCCTGGGCGGTGCTGTTGTCCTCGTCGCCCGTGCGCCGGGGCTATGCCAGAGCGCGCCGCTGGGTCGAGGCCGGCCTCGGCACCCTGTTCGCCGGGTTCGCCCTGCGACTCGCCACCGACCGGAGCTAGCGCCCCATGGATTTCGTCACCATCGTCCAAATCCTCGACTCCACCGTGCGGTTGGCCACGCCCCTGCTGCTCGCATGCCTTGCGGGGCTGTTTTCCGAGCGGGCGGGGGTGTTCGACATCGGGCTCGAAGGCAAGATGCTGGTCTCGGCCTTCTTCTCGGCCGCCGTCGCCTTCATGACCGGGTCGGTCTGGCTGGGCCTGATGGCCGGGATCGCCGCCTCCATCGTCTTTGCGCTGATCCACGGGCTGGCCTCGATCACATTCCGGGGCGACCAGCTGATCTCGGGCGTGGCGATCAACTTTCTGGCCTCTGGCATGACCGTGCTGATCGCGCAGGACTGGTTCTCTCAGGGCGGCCGCACGCCCAGCCTGTCGGGCGACGCCCGCTTCGGCCCGCTGGAGTGGCCGGGCGCCGACGCGCTGAGGGACAGCGCCGTGGTGGGGCCGATCTATTCCGACCTCGTGTCGGGGCACACGGTCCTGGTCTACGTCGCGCTGCTGATGGTGCCGCTCAGTTGGTATGTGCTGTTCCGCACCCGGTTCGGCCTGCGGCTGCGCGCGGTGGGCGAGAACCCGGGCGCGGTGGACACGGCGGGCGTCAGCGTGGTGCGCCTGCGCTATACCGCCGTCATCATCTGCGGGTTCCTGTGCGGGCTGGCCGGGGCCTACCTGGCCACCGGTCTCGCTGCGGGGTTCGTCAAGGACATGACCGCCGGGCGGGGGTTCATCGCGCTGGCCGCGCTGATCTTTGCCAAGTGGCGGCCGTGGTACGCGCTGGGCGCCTGCCTGCTCTTCGGTCTGCTGGAGGCGGTGGGCAACCGGTTCCAGAACGTCGAGGTGATCGGGATCAACGTGCCGACCCAGCTCATGCAGGCCCTGCCCTACATCCTGACCGTGGTGATCCTCGCCGGTTTCGTGGGCAAGGCGATCCCACCGCGCGCGGGCGGCGCGCCCTACGTCAAGGAGCGCTGAGGGATGAACCGTGCCGCCGACGACCTCGTTCGCTACATCCGCGACCGCGCTGGCGGCGCGAAGGTTGCGGTCGGCCTGATCCTGGGGTCGGGGTTGGGGCATCTGGCGGAGGCGGTGGACGGGGTCAGCCTGGACTACGCCGCGCTGCCCGGCTTTCCCCATGCCGGCGTCTCGGGGCACAGCCCGCGCCTAGTCATCGGCGATCTGGAAGGCGTCCGGGTCGCCGTCCTGGGCGGGCGGGCGCACTACTACGAATCCGGTCGCGCCGACGCCATGCGCCTACCGCTTGAGGTGCTGCGCGCCCTGGGCGCCGAGACCCTGATCCTGACCAACGCCGCGGGGTCGCTGAGGGAGGATA
Organism: Rhodobacteraceae bacterium CCMM004; assembly: GCA_004005435.1. GTDB lineage: Bacteria > Pseudomonadota > Alphaproteobacteria > Rhodobacterales > Rhodobacteraceae > CCMM004. The sequence goes on from RZWH01000001.1 coordinate 695,903, forward strand.
TGCCCACGGGCAGCCTCATGAGCCTCTCCGACCACATCAACTTCTCGGGATTGAACCCGCTGATCGGCGAGCCGACGGACGCCCGCTTTGTCCCGATGACGGACGCCTACGACCGGGGCCTCCGGGAGGCGCTGTCCGACGCGGCGGAGGCCGAGGACGTAGACCTGCCCGAAGGCGTCTATGCCTGGTACTCGGGCCCGTCCTTCGAGACGCCGGCCGAGATCCGCGCGATCCGCACCCTGGGCGCCGACGCCGTGGGCATGTCGACGGTGCCCGAGGTGATCCTCGGGCGGTTCCTGGGCCTGCGCTGCGCCGCGATCTCGACGATCACCAACATGGCCGCCGGGCTGAGCGACGAGACCATCGGCCACGAACATACCAAGGCGATGGCGCCCCTTGGGGCGGCCAAGCTGGAAAAGGTGCTGCGCCGGGCGCTGCGCGACGGTGCGGTGACAGCGGCGTAAAAAAACCGCCCCCGGGGATGGTCTTCGCTGCGCCGCCGCGCCTAAATGCGGACAGGCCCAGCGGACCCAAGAACATGCAAATCTACCTCCCCATCGCCGAGGTCTCGGTGAACGCGTTTCTCCTCCTGGGGTTGGGCGGCGTGGTAGGCGTCCTGTCGGGGATGTTCGGGGTCGGCGGCGGGTTCCTGATGACGCCCTTGCTGTTCTTCATCGGCATCCCCCCGGCGGTGGCGGTGGCGACCGAGGCGAACCAGATCGTCGCCTCGTCCTTTTCCGGCGTGCTGGCGCATCTCAGGCGCAAGACGGTGGACCTCAGGATGGGCACCGTCCTGTTGATCGGGGGGCTGATCGGCGCGGCGGTCGGCGTGCAAATCTTCAATGCCCTGCGCGAGATCGGGCAGGTCGATCTGCTGGTCCGGCTGAGCTACGTCGTGTTTCTCGGCATCATCGGTGGGCTGATGTTCATCGAGAGCCTGAGCGCCATCCGCAAGTCCCGCAAGGGCGGAAAACCGGCCCAGCGCCGGCGGCACAATTGGATCCACGCCCTACCGATCAAGGTCAAGTTCCGCACCTCGGGCCTCTATATCTCGGTGATCCCACCACTCCTGGTGGGCGTCTTCGTCGGCATTCTGGCGGCGATCATGGGGGTCGGCGGCGGCTTCATCATGGTTCCGGCGATGATCTATCTCCTCGGGATGCCGACCAAGGTGGTGGTGGGCACGTCGCTGTTCCAGATCATCTTCGTCACTGCGTTCACCACGCTGCTGCACGCGACCACGAACTATACCGTCGACATGCTCCTGGCGGTGCTCCTGCTGATCGGCGGTGTGGTGGGGGCGCAGGTCGGCACGCGGCTCGGCACCTATCTCAAGGCCGAACAGTTGCGCATCCTCCTGGCGATCATGGTGCTCGCGGTCTGCGGCAAGCTGGCCTTCGATCTCCTGGTGATGCCGTCCGAGCTCTACTCCATCGGACGGGGCGGGCATTGATGCGGTGGCTTTTGCTCCTGCTGCTGCTGGCCCTGCCCGCGCGCGCAGAACAGGTGGTGGCGGGGCTCAGCCAGAACCGCATCGCCATCACCGCGAATTTCGACGGGTCCGAGATCCTGATCTTCGGCGCGGTGAAGCGCGAGGCGCCGCCGCCCGGCGCGGCCGCCATGGGCGTGGTCATCACCCTGGAGGGCCCGAAAGAGCCGGTGACCGTCCGCCGCAAAGACCGCTGGGCGATCATCTGGGTGAACCAGGAGGCGCTGGAGGTGGACCGGGCGCCCAGCTTCTATGCCGTGGCCACGTCGGGGCCGCTGGACGATGTGCTGAGCGATGTCGAGGACCTGCGACACTCGATCACCATCCGGCGGGCGATCCGGTCGGTGGGGGCGCCGATGGAGATCGCCGACCCCACGAACTTCACCGAGGCGCTGATCCGCATCCGCGAGCGCGCCGACCTCTATCAGATCAAGCCCGGGACGGTGGAGATCAGCGAGGAGACCCTGTTCAACACCTCCATCGCCCTGCCCGCGAACCTGGTCGAGGGCAACTACCGCGCGCGGTTCTTCCTCACCCGCGACGGTGCCGTTGTCTCGCAGGCCGAGACGCTGATCTACGTGCAGAAGGTCGGGTTGGAGCGGTTCCTCTATACCCTCGCCCACGAGCAGCCGCTGGTCTACGGGCTGATGTCGCTCGCCATCGCCATCGCCGCCGGCTGGGGCGCCTCGGCCGTGTTCCGGTATTTGCAGGGATGAGGGGGCCGGCCCGTGCCATCGGCACGCACCGGTGAGATCCCTTCCCCGCGCGGAACAAGGCCGCAGGCCGACACACCACTGTTACGCCGAAGGAATGCCGTCGGCATGACGCCGCTCCCCGGGGCGGCGGTCGGGTGACGTCGGCGCAACGCTCGAAGGTCGAGCTACCCCGCTGCCATGAACCGCGTGGCTCAGGGGTTCGGGTCGCCACCCCGCCGGTTGGCGGACGCGCGGCTCCGCTCTGCGGGTCCATTGCCTGGGAGAGACATGGAAGCCGGTCAGCAGCATTGGCGGCGCGCACGGGCGTCGAGCTACCACGGCGACCATACACCGCGCCGCTCGTCCGATCGGACCGCCGCGCCCCGCGGGTCGGCGGACGCGCGACTCCGCCCCAGCGCCTAACCGAACCACTCGGCCCATAGGCCGGCGGAGTAGAACATCAGCGACAGGATGATCAGCAGGAGACCCACGCCCAGCCGGTCCCTCAGCGCGAACACGATGGGGTCGTAGTCCATCCGCCCGTAATAGCCGAGCGCGATCATCCGCATCAGCCACACTGCGATGGGCAGGAGCGCCAGCCAGAGGATCCACTCGGTGGGATAGAGGACCGCCGCCTGCTCGGATCGGATGTAGAGCCAGAAGATCACCAGCGCCCCCGCCGTCCCCAGCCCCGCCATGTTCAGGAGGTCGTCGCGGTCGCCCCGCCCGTAGCCCCGGCCAGGGAGCGGCGCCGTCCCCTCGGCCTTGGCCAGCTCGGTCAGCCGTTTGACGATGCCCAGGACCAGAAACACCGGAAAGACGAAGACCAGCATGAAGATCGACGCCTCGACGCCGCCGGCGGCCGCCCCGGCCACCACCCTCAGCGTGTAGAGCGCGGCGAGGGTGAAGACGTCGACCCACCGCATCCGCTTGAGCCGCAGGGAATAGGCCAGCGACAGCGCCATGTAGCCGCAGAGCACGAGGGCGAAGTCGCCGCCGATCCACAGCCCCAGCGCCAGGGAGGCCAGGGCGAGCGCCGCCGCCGCCACCATCCCCACCCGGATCGGCACCGCGCCGCTGGCGAAGGGACGGTGCCGCTTGGTCGGGTGGAGGCGGTCGGCCTCCAGATCCAGGAGGTCGTTGACGACATAGATGGACGACGCGGCCGCCGAAAAAGCGACGATCCCCAGGACCACCCAAGTCGCGGTGGCCAGGTCGAAGGCATGGGCGGCGATCATCGGCAGAAACAGCAGGACGTTCTTGACGTATTGGTGCGGCCTCAGCGCCCGGATCAGCGCGCTGGCCGACCAGGTGCGCGCAGGCGCGGGCAGCACCTCGTAGGCCCCGGCGCCGAAGGTCGCGGCGAGGCTGCGCACCAGCCCCTGCCGCCCCCGCGCCGCGACGGCACGGGCGTCGAGACCCTGGGCCTCGGCCACCTCGGCCAGCGGCAGGCCCTCGCGCGGGGCGGCCAGATGCACCGCCCGCCCCTGCCGCCGGGCCGCCGCCACCGCGGCCGCCCCGTCCGGGCGGATGGGCAGGAGGTCGGCGCGCAGGGGCGGCACCCGGGCCGCTCCGCGCCCGGTCAGAGCCCCCAAGGGGTCGCGCCCCAGGCGGTGCCAGAACGCCTCCCACTGCAGATCGGTCGCCAGGAGCGCGGGCGCCTCGACCACCAGGGGGCGGCTGTCAGCCATTCGTCGCCGCCCGCCGGGTCACGAACACGCAGCCGTCCGTGATCAGCCGCGGCGGCGTCAGGCAGAGACCCCGGGCGATGGACCAGGCCGCCAGCACCTTAGGCACGTAACCCCGCGTCTCGGCAAAAGGCGGGACGCCGGCGTGGCTGCGCACCGCGCCTTCTCCGGCGTTGTAACCGGCCAGGGCCAGGACAGGGTCGTCGTCGAAATGGTCCATCAGCCAGTCCAGATAGCGGACACCGCCGCGGATGTTCTGGTCCGCGACCAGCCTGTCGGCGACGCCGAAGCGCTGGGCCGTCGCGGGCATGAGCTGCATCAGACCGGTCGCGCCGGCGCGGCTGACCGCGTCGCTCTGTCCCGCCGACTCGACGGCGATCACGGCCAGGACCAGGGCGGGCGAGATCCGGGTTCCCACAGTCGCGGTGAGGATCGAGACGCCATGGGTCTCGGCGATCCGCCGCAGCGCGTCGAGCCGCGGCGCCGCGACCGCGCTGGCCCCGGCGGGCGGTTGCCGCAGGAGGGCCAGCGCCGCCTCGACCCCGCCGAGCCCAGGCCCCGCGGGCGGCACAGCGTCCCAGAACCAGGCATAGGGCAGCGGCGCGCCGGGGGCGGCCGGAGCCGCCGCCTTGGGTGCGGGGGCCGGTGCCTCGGGGGCCTTGGGCGCGATCTGCACCGTGATCCGCCGGGTCTGACCCGGCTTCGGCGGCTTGACCCGCTTGAACGTGAAATCGGCGAAGGGCGGCGGGCTCTCGGCCGGCGCGGGCGCCGCAAGGACGGCCAGGCACGCGCATGCCGCCGCCCGCAAGATGCGTGGGGTCACTGTCTGCCTCGGGTCGGTTCTATTTTTCCTTATTTTCGCAAAGTCCCGGAGAGCGGGCCAGATCTTTGCCAATCGCGCATCCAATGGTCGCAACGCCGTGCCCCATCCGCACCATAGTCCGCTGCCGCCCCTCACTGGAAAGCATGAAACTTGCTTCCCTAACAGTGGGTTAACGGGTGCATGTGTTTTAACGCCCACAGCGCGCGATATCACCGAATTGCCGCCCCATTCCCGCCAGATTTCGCTGGCTGTCTGTGGGCCATCCGAAACGAGCAGTGTCTCGGATCGGACTGAAGGGACACTGTTTCGATACGCGAAAGGACCTACGACATGAAAATCTTCAAACTCGCCCGCAGATTCCGCAACGATGAAGACGGCGCCGTCACCGTCGACTGGGTGGTGCTGACCGCCGCCATCGTCGGTCTGGGCATCGCCGTGCTGACGTCGGTGACCTCGGGCACCAAGACCGTGACCGAAGCGGTCTCGACCCACCTGAACGGCACCAAGGTCACGACCACCTTCTAAGTCCCAGAAGGTCCAGGACCGATTGCGGGGGTCGCGCCCAGAGGGGCGCGGCCCTCCGCCCGTGTGGGGCGCACCGCGCCCAGTGCCACGAAACCGGCCCGCGAGGGTCACGCAATGACCCGCCGCCGTCCTTATTCACGACGCAAACGCGGGCGATACAGTCATCACCATCACCGGGATACACCGTCCGCCGACACCGTCGACAACGGCACCTCCCAAATCCAGACGTTCAACCAGAGAGGGGTTCCGTCATGAAACTGTTCAAAATTGCCAAGACCTTCCGAAAGGACGAAGATGGCGCCGTCACCGTCGACTGGGTGGTGCTGACCGCCGCCATCGTCGGCCTGGGCATCGCCGTGCTGACGTCGGTGACCTCGGGCACCAAGACCGTGACCGAAGCGGTCTCGACCCACCTGAACGGCACCAAGGTCACGACCACCTTCTGATCCGGCGCCACAGAGCTTGGCGGCCGCACCGGGGCTCCGGAGCGGCCGCGCCCCATTTTGGCCCCATTCGTTTGCGATAGCCGCAGTTGGGGCAAAGATCCGGTCGAGGACCGGGAACCGCCAGTCTGCGAGGTCCGCGATGAACGAGCGACTGAAACGCTTTCGCGACGCCGAAGACGGCACGACCGTCGACTGGGTGCTCCTGACCGCCGGGTTGATGTCGCTGAGCCTCGCGGTCACCGGTGCGATGATCTCGGGCACCAAGGGCATCACCGAGGAGGTCAGCGACGAGGTCGCGGCCCGGCCCCTGACCTACAACTGGTAGCCCCCGCCACGTCCGCGCAACTTGCCGCGCTTGCCGCGCCGACGTCGTGGCCCTGGCGCGATTTCGCCCCATTCGAATGCCAGTCTCCCATGGTCGACGGGCCGGATCCGACAGGCCCGCGGCAGAGACAGGCAGGAAAGGAAACGTCATGCGAGTGATCTTTGGCTTGGTCCTGATACTCGGCGTCGGCCTCGCCGGATTTGCGGTCTACATGGCCAGGGATTTCATCTCGGCCAACCAGGCCGCGCTGGACGCCGAACGCGCCAAGAAGGCGGCGCAGACCATCGAGACCCAGGACGTCTATGTCGCCGCGCGGCCGCTGGCCTATGGCGAGCGTCTCACCCCCGAGGACGTGAAGCTGGTGCCGTTTCCGGTGCAGTCCATGCCAGAGGGCACGTTCTCGGACGTCGAGGCGCTGTTCCCCATGGGCGAGACGACGCCGCGCGCGGTTCTCCGCGCGATGGAGACGAACGAGGCCGTGCTCGCCGTCAAGGTTTCGGCACCCGGCCAGGACGCCGGCGTCTCCGCCCGGCTGAGCGTCGGGATGCGCGCCTTCGCGATCAGCGTGGACGTGTCCTCGGGGGTCTCGGGCTTTCTCCGGCCGGGCGACCGGGTGGATGTCTATTGGACCGGGACGCTCCCGGCTCCGAACGGCAACCGTCGCGACGTGACGACGCTGATCGAGCCGGGCGTTCGGATCGTCGCCATCGACCAATCGGCGGACGAGGACCGCTCGGGCCCCACCGTCGCCCGCACCGTCACGGTCGAGGTCACGCCCACCCAGGTGGCCGCTCTGGCGCAGGCCGAGAGCACCGGGCGGCTGTCGCTGAGCCTGGTCGGCATTCGCGACGAAACCGTCGCCGAGGCGGTCGAGGTCGACCAGCGTGTGCTCTTCGGGATCGAGGAAGAGCGCGTCGTCGAGATCGAAGAGGAACAGGTCTGCACCATCCGCACGCGCCGCGGCGCCGAGGTGGTCGAGATCCCGATCCCCTGCACGAATTGATCGAAAAACGATAGCCCGCGCGGCACCGTATCTGGTGCCACGCGGGCTGTTTCGTCCGATACTCTGCGCATGTTGCCGCAAGGGCACATGAGTTTCCCCCGACAAGCCGCTGATTGTTGAAAAAAAACTGCGATTAGCGCATGGTCGTTGCACAGGTGGGCGTCAGATCCGCCGTTCGAGCGATGCAGAAGGCAGAATTCATGCGGATTGACGGATTACTGAAAGCGTCTCTCGTCGGCGTCGCGCTGGCGTGGACCGCGGTTCCTGCCGCCGGCTGGGCCGAGACCTTGCGGGTGATGAACGGATCGGTGTCGAGCGACCTGCGGGTGTCCATGAACCGCGCCGTGGTGGTGGAGAGCGACGTGCCCTTCGCCGAGTTGTCGATCGCCAACCCCGCCATCGCCGACATCTCCACTCTGTCGGACCGCACCATCTATGTGCTGGGCAAGGCGCCGGGGCGCACCACGCTGACGCTGCTGAACGCCGAGGGGCGGCTGATCACGAATGTCGAGGTGCAGGTCGTCCCCGACGTCGCCGAGTTCAAGGAACGGCTGCGCCAAATCCTGCCCGGCGAGCATGTGGAGGTCCGCACCGCCAACGACGGCATCGTCCTGTCGGGCACCGTGACCAGCATCGTCGCCCTGGACCGCGCGCTGGACCTGGCCGAACGCTATGCCCCGGGGCGGGTGTCGAACCTGATGAACGTCGGCGGCACCCAGCAGGTGATGCTCAAGGTCCGCTTCGCCGAGATGCAGCGGTCGGTGCGCAAGACCTTGTCCGGGTCCGTCGCGGTGGGCGGCGAGATCGGCAACGTCAAGGCCAACGTTCAATCGGGGACGCTGGCCGAAAACAACAACGGCAACACCTTCGTCGGCCAAAACCAGTATACCTCCAGCGTCGAAAGCAACGGCGTCTTGGGGCTGCGCTTCGGCTCGGGTAGCCTGCAATTGGGCATCCTGTTGGAGGCGCTCGAAACCAAGGGCGTCGTGCGCACATTGGCCGAGCCGAACCTGACCGCGCTCAGCGGCCAGCAGGCGAGCTTTCTCGCCGGCGGCGAGTATCCGGTGCCGGTCCTGGGCGAAGAAGGGCGCGTCACGATCGACTACAAGCCCTTCGGGATCGAGCTGACATTCACCCCGCGGGTGGTGGCCAAGGACCTCATCAACCTCACCCTGAACGCCGCCGTCTCCGGCCTCGACAGCACCGTGACGTTCGAGCAGTCGGGGTTCTCGGTCAACGCCTTCCGCCGGCGCGAGACCTCCACCACGGTCGAGTTGCGGGACGGCGAGAGCTTTGCCATCGCCGGGCTCCTGGAGGACGATTTCCAGGACATGAGCGGCCAGGTGCCCTGGCTGGGCGACATCCCGATCCTTGGTGCGCTGTTCCGGTCCGCCGAGTACGAGCGCCAGCAGAGCGAGCTGGTGATCATCATCTCGGCGCACCTGGTGACGCCGACGCGGGGCGAGGCGTTGGCCCTGCCCACCGACCGGGTGACGATCCCCACCGAGAGCGAGCTGTTCCTGTATGGCCGGACCGTGGGGGGCGCGCCGAACCCGCGCACGCCGCGTCAGGGTGCCGCGGCCGAGGTGGCGCGGCAGGACTTTTCCGGCTCCTACGGCTACGTGATGGAGTGATGACGATGCGCGCCCTCTGCCTGTCCCTCGCCGCCCTCGCCGCTGCCGGTTGCACCCAGGAAACCAACTATTTCACCAGCTTCGACCAGCCCGCGGGCGCGTTCCTCGACAGCGGCAATTTCGGCAATCCGACGATGAACAACATGCTGGTGCAGACCGGCCAGATCAGCCCCCTGACCGGCCTCAACAACCGCTTCTCCACCGAGGTGGAGTCGACGGTGACCTTCGCCTTCGACAGCGCGGTCCTGGATGCCACGGCACGCACGATCCTGGCGCGGCAGGCGCACTGGATCCGCCAGTTCCCAGAGGTCGCGTTCCGCGTCTACGGCCACACCGACCTGGTCGGCAGCGAGGCCTATAACAAGCGTCTGGGCCTGCGCCGCGCCCATGCGGTCGTGAACTTCCTCGTCGCCCACGGGGTCAGTCGCTCGCGGCTCCAGGCGGTGGTGTCCTTCGGCGAAACCCAGCCCTTGATCGTCACCCAGGGACGCGCGCGCGCCAACCGGCGCACCGTGACCGAGGTGTCGGGCTTCGTCGGCGCGGGTAGCGGGCGGGTCCTGAACGGCAAGTATGCCGAGGTGATCTTCCGCGAATATGTCGAAAGCGCGACCGAACTCCCGGTCAGCGAACAGGACGGCCTGGCCGAGATCGCCGCCGCCGCCGACGGCTGATCCGCCCACGGGACGGTATCGTCTCATTTCCGCGGATAATTACGATTTTTTAGCCCCAATGTCGTCAACATCCTCCGGCAGAACGGATCCTGCACATATGAGTCGCGACCGCGTCGCGATTCCGGGACCGGCCGGACCGCGCTAGACCAGCGCGCCCCAGGCCCGTCCCCGACCGAAGAGGACGTGAGGCCATGACGAGCAACGCCGCGCTGAAACAGGAGCCCGCCCCGATCCGGGCCTGCACCGTCTGCCGCGACGTGCAGAACTTCGACCTCCTGATCGAGGACATGGAGACCGAGCTGGGAGAGGGATGGGGCGATCTGTCCTTCGACGACGCCCAGGTCTTTCTGGCGCAACCGGACGCGCGCGATCTGGAGTTCATCGCCGTCGCGATGGACGAGGACGACGAAGAGGAGGTCGGCACCATCGTCGACCTGATCAAGGCCGCGGTGGCGCGCGAGATCAAGGTGCTGGTCATCGCCGAGGAGGTCAGCCCGATGGTGCTGCACCAACTCCTCAAACTCGGCGCGCAAGAGTTCGTGCCCTACCCCCTGCCCGAAGGGGCCCTGCACGACGCCATCGAACGGCTGAGGGCGCCGCAGGCGCCGGCCGCCGACCCCGCCAACGTCGCCCAGATCAAGCCGACGGGCGATTGCGAGGGGGTGGTCCTGCCCGTGCAGGGACTGGCCGGTGGGGTCGGATCGACGACGTTCGCGGTCAATCTGGCGTGGGAGTTGGCCAATATCGACCCCGATGGCGAGCCGCGAGTGTGTCTGATCGACTTCGACATGCAGTTGGGCGCGGTCAGCACCTACCTGGACCTGCCCCGGCGCGAGGCGGTGTTCGAGCTGCTCTCGGACACCGAGGCGATGGACAGCGAAAGCTTCATGCACGCGCTCCTGACCTACAACGACCGGCTGCACGTCCTGACGGCCCCGGCCGAGATGATCCCCATGGACCTCATCACCCCCGAGGACGTGGAGCGTCTGTTGGAGGTCGCGCGGTGCAACTTCGACTACGTGGTCATCGACATGCCGTCGACGGTGGTTCAGTGGACCGAAACCGTGCTGAACGCCGCCCATGTCTATTTCGCGATGATGGAGTTGGACATGCGCTCGGCCCAGAACGCCCTGCGCTTGATCCGCGCGCTCAAGGCCGAAGAGCTGCCGTTCGAGAAGTTGCGCTACCTGCTGAACCGGGCGCCCAAGTTCACCGACCTGACCGGCAAAAGCCGCGTCAAGCGCCTGGCCGAGAGCCTCGACATCTCCATCGAGGTGCAGCTCCCCGACGGGGGCAAGCAGATCACCCAGGCCAACGACCAGGGCACGCCCCTGGCCGAGACGGCCAAGAAGAACCCGCTGCGCAAGGAGATCGCCAAGCTGGCCGCATCGGCACACGAGCTGAACCGCGCCACGGTCACGGCGGTCTGAAAGGGAGACAGTCATGTTTTCGCGCTATCGCAAACAGCCGGCCAGTCCGGTGGACGCCTCCCCGGCGCCGCCGCCGCTGAACAAGGTGTCGAAGAAGATCGCGGCCATCGACCCGCCCAAGCCCGCCCACCGTCCGAAGGTGGACAAGGCGCCGCCGCCGCCGCGCGGCGGCTCGGCCGCCGCCCGCGCCACTCCCGCCGACAAGGAGCGCAAGCGCAAGGAGCGGTTGTCCGAGATCAAGGTTCAGTTGCACAAGGAGCTGCTGGACAACCTCAACCTCTCTGCCATCGAGAACGCCGCGGAATCCGATCTCAAGACCGAGATCACCGCCATCGCCTCGGAGGCGCTGAACGAGATGGGCGTGGTCCTGAACCGCGACGAGCGGCAGGCGCTGAACCAGGATTTGTTTGACGAGGTCAAGGGACTGGGCCCGCTTGAGCCGCTGCTCAAGGACGACAACGTCAACGACATCCTGGTGAACGGGCCGCAGCAGATCTTCGTCGAGCGGGACGGCAAGCTGACCCTGACCGACATCACCTTCAAGGACGAACGCCACCTCCTGCGGATCATCGACAAGATTGTGAGCGCGGTCGGTCGGCGGGTGGACGAATCGAACCCCTATGTCGACGCGCGCCTGTCCGACGGCTCGCGCTTCAACGCGATGGTGCCGCCGATCGCGGTCGACGGCAGCCTGGTGTCGATCCGCAAGTTCAAGAAGGAAAAGCTGGGCATCAACGACCTGGTCAAGTTCGGCGCCTTCACCGAAGAAATGGCGCTGTATCTGGAGGCCGCCGTGTCGACCCGCCTCAACGTCATCGTGTCGGGCGGAACCGGCTCGGGCAAGACGACGACGCTGAACGCGCTGTCGTCCTTCATCGACAACAGCGAGCGGATCCTGACCATCGAGGACACCGCAGAACTCCAGCTCCAGCAGACCCATGTGGGCCGGATGGAGAGCCGCCCAGCCAACGTGGAGGGCAAAGGCGCGGTGACCCAGCGCGACTGCCTCAGAAACGCGCTGAGGATGCGCCCCGACCGCATCATCGTCGGCGAGACCCGCGGCGAAGAGGTCATCGACATGCTCCAGGCCATGAACACGGGCCACGACGGGTCGATGACCACGATCCACGCCAACTCGGCCCGCGACGCGGTCAGCCGCTTGGAGAACATGATTGCCATGGCCGGGATCGAGATGCCGCTCAAGGCGGTGCGCGCCCAGATCGCCAGCGCCGTGCACCTGATCGTCCAGGCCAGCCGCCTCCAGGACGGCTCGCGCCGCATGGTCTCGATCACCGAGGTCACCGGCATGGAAGGCGAGGTCATCTCGATGCAGGAGGTGTTCCGCTATCAGCGCGTGGGCCTGACCCCCGAGAACAAGATCGTCGGCCACTTCACCGCGACCGGCGTGCGGTCGCATTTCTCCGAACGGTTCAAGATGTGGGGCTACAACCTGCCCGCCGAACTGTTCGAGCCGTTCCAGCCTTGAGGGCGCACCCATGATTTCCGCCGAACCGCTGATTTACGGGCTGATCTTCGTCGCCGTCCTGGTGCTGGTCGAAGGCATCTATCTGACCGTCTTCGGCAAGTCGATCAGCCTAAACAACCGGGTCAATCGCCGGTTGGAGATGCTGGAAAAGGGTAAGGGCCGCGAGCAGGTGCTCGACCAACTCCGCAAGGAGATGGGCCAGCACATGCAGAGCCAGCGCATCCCGCTTTACTCGCTGCTGGCGGAAAAGGCACAGAAGGCCAACATCGCCTTCACCCCCACGCAGCTCATCATCGTGATGATCGTGCTGGGGACCGTGGCCTATCTCGGCCTGACCGTGGGCACCCAGGCGTCGACGCCGATCCGCATCGCCGTGGCCGTCGCCATGGGCGTCGGCGGCGTCTATGTCTGGATCAACGGCAAGGCCAAAAAGCGTCTGGCCCTGATCGAAGAGCAGTTGCCGGACGCCGTCGAGCTGATGGTGCGCAGCCTCCGCGTCGGCCACCCGTTCTCGAGCGCGATCAACATCGTGGCCAAGGAGGTGCCGGACCCCCTGGGCTCGGAAATGGGCGTCATCGCCGACGAGTCCGCCTACGGCCGCGACGCGGGCGAGGCGCTCAAGGCCATGGCCGAACGGCTGGACATGCAGGATCTGCGCTTTCTCGCCGTGGCGGTGACGATCCAGCAGCAGTCGGGCGGCAACCTGGCCGAGGTGCTGGCCGGTCTCGCCCGGGTCATCCGTGCGCGGTTCAAGCTGTTTCGCCGGGTCAAGGCGATCACCGCCGAGGCCAAGTGGTCGGGGATGTTCCTGTCGGTGTTCCCGCTGGGCGCACTGGTCATGATCAACGTGATCCAGCCCAATTACTACGACGACGTCAAACACACGGCCTATTTCATCCCCGCATGCCTGGTGGTCGCCGGGTTCCTGGTCGCCAACATCTTCGTGATGCGGGCGCTCGTGGACATCAAGGTCTGAGGAGGGCCGCGACATGGACACCGTCACCGCCGTCATGGCCGGACTGAACGACATGCTAGTCCAGGCCCTCGGCCCGCTGGGACCGCTGATCGCGATGGGCGGTCTGGGTCTCCTTCTGGTGTTGGCCGCGCTGCCCTTCGTGTTCAAGCGCCAGGCCGACCCGCTCGACAAGCTCAAGCAGGCGGCGACCGCACGCGCCGCCGAACCCGGCGCGCCCGCCCTCAGGATCGGCGGCAAGAAGGACAAGCTGGAGAAATACTCCACCTTCCTCGAACCCCAGGACGAAGAGGAGTTCTCGGCGATCCGGCTCAAGCTCCTCCAGGCCGGCTATCGCTCCAAGAACGCGGTGCGCACCTTTCACTTTGCCCAGTTCGCGCTGGGTCTGAGCCTGCTCTGCGTAGGTGTGGCCTATGCCCTCCTGACCTCGGCCACCGGCGAGCCGTCGACGCAGATGCTGATCATGTCGATCCTGATCCCGGGCGGCATCGGCTACTACGCCCCCAAATACTGGATCACCAAGCGGCTCCAGCAGCGCCAGCAGGAGATCACCAACGGCTTTCCCGACAGTCTCGACATGATGCTGGTCTGCGTCGAGGCGGGCCAGAGCCTGGATCAGTCGATCAACCGGGTGGCCAAGGAGATCCGCGCAGGCTTTCCCGCGCTCGCCGAGGAATACGACATCGTCAGCCACGAGGTGAAGGCGGGCAAGGACAAGGTCGCGGTCCTGCGCGACATGTCCGAACGCGCGGGGGTGCCGGACGTGGCGTCCTTCGTCACCGTGCTGATCCAGTCGGCGACTTTTGGCACCAGTGTGGCCGAGGCGCTGCGCGTCTATGCCGCCGAGATGCGGGACAAGCGGGTGATGCGCGCCGAGGAAAAGGCCAACACGCTCCCCACCAAGATGACCCTGGCGACGATGATGTTGACCGTTCCGCCGCTTCTCATCATCCTGCTCGGGCCGTCGATCTACAACATCGTCGAGACGCTGGGGAAATTCAAAATCTGAGGGCCCGCCGACCGCCGTGCGCATTGCCGCCGCTCTGACCGCCGCCCTGGCCGTGGCCGCCTGCCTCCCCGCGGGCGGCCAGGCTGTGCGGGGCGACCGGGCCGGTCCGCCCCCGGGCGTCGCCCGCGGCACCGCGGTCGAGGGTCTGACGGTCGGGCACCGCCTGATGGCCGCGGGGGAATACGAACTGGCGCTGAAGGCGTTCCTGCGTGCCGCCGCCGAAGAGGGCGAGACCGCAGAGGTCCTGTCGTCCCTCGGCACCGCCAATTTGGGCCTCGGCCGCCTCGGCCAGGCCGAACGCCTGCTGCGCCGCGCGGTCGAGGTCGATCCGGGTTTCGCCGAGGCGTGGAACAACCTGGGCGTCGTGCTGATGGAGCGGGGCCACGTCGCCGAAGCCGCGCTGGTGTTCCGCCGGGCCGTCGCGCTCGACAGTGGCGAAAGTGACGACATGCGCGCCAATCTTTCCCTGGCCCTCGCAAAACGCGACGATCCCACCTATCATGCGGACGCAGATGCGAATTTCGCCTTGGTGCGGCAGGGGACGGGCAGCTATGCCATCCGCTCGCCGCTCTGAAAAAACAGAAGCGGGATCGCGAGGACGAGCAGGATAAAGGACGCAAAAGATGCGCCATATTGTCGTGGCCGCGCTCTCGGTGAGTGCTGCGGCGTTGCTGTCGGCCTGCGGGCAGACCGGCGACGCCGACGTCGAGCGCGCCATCAAGGACGTCAATGTCATCGATGAGTCGAACCTCAACGACATCATGCTGACGGTGGCCGACCCGAACGAGGCGGTGGACCATTTCCGCCGCACCGCCGCCGCAGACCCGAGCCGCATCGACCTGCAGCGCGGGCTGGGCAAGTCGCTGATCCGGGCCAAGCGTCCGGCCGAGGCGGCCCAGGTCTGGACCGAGGTGGTCGCCCACCCGGAGGCGACGCCGGCGGACGCCGTCGCGCTGGCCGACGCGCTGATCCGGGCGGGCGACTGGGACACGGCCGAACAGCGTCTGAACGCGATCCCGCCGACCCACGAGACCTACCGCCGCTACCGGCTCGAAGCGATGATCGCCGACAAGAACCAGGCATGGGACAAGGCCGACCATTTCTACGAAACCGCCGCCAGCCTAACGACGACCCCTGCCGGCGTCCTGAACAACTGGGGCTATTCCAAGTTGGTGCGCGGCGACTACGGGGCGGCCGAGCGGCTGTTCACCGAGGCGATCACCCACGACCGCGACCTCTTTACGGCCAAGAACAACCTGGTCCTCGCCCGCGGGGCGCAGCGGAAATACGACCTGCCCGTGGTGCCGATGACCCAGACCGAGCAGGCGCAACTGCTGCACAGCATGGCGCTCTCGGCCATCAAGCAGGGGGACGTCGCCATCGGCAAGGGTCTGCTGCGGGAGGCTATCGACACCCATCCGCAGCACTTCGAGGCCGCGGCGCGGGCGCTGCGCGCGCTTGAAGCCAACGTCACGAACTAGGCCCCGTGGCGCTCTCTGCGGCGGCGGCGTGGTGGTTCCTGCCCTTCGTGCTGCCGATCTGCCTCTGGGTGGCGTGGTCGGACATGGCCACGATGAAGATCCCCAACAAGGCCGTGCTGGCTCTGGCTGCGGTGTTCCTCGTCGTGGGCCCCCTCGCACTGCCGCTTGAGGTCTGGGCGTGGCAGTGGTTGCACCTCGCCGTGGTGCTGGCCGTAGGGTTCGTCCTCAACGTGGCCGGCGGCCTCGGCGCGGGGGATGCGAAGTTCGCGGCCGCCGCCGCGCCCTTCGTCTTGAGCGCCGATATCGGCGTCGTGCTGTTTCTCTTCGGCGCCGCGACGCTCGCCGCCTTCGCCACCCATCGCCTGGCCCGCGCGTTGCCGCCGCTGCGCCGCCGCACCGCCCACTGGGCGAGCTGGACGCACGCCAAGTTTCCCCTGGGCCTGGCGCTGGGTCCGACGCTTCTGTTCTATCTCGCGCTCGCCGCCGTCGCCTGATCCACCGCCAGGAGGATATAGAGCGGGCCGCGATGCACCTCGGTCAGCCCGATCTCGCGCGCCGCGAGTTCGTCCAGGATGTGCTTGCGCACCACCGGGGTAACCGGGCACGTGGGCACCAAGACATAGTCCGCCGCGCCGATCCCAGGTAGCCCGCCGTAGATCCAGGGCGCCGCCCCCGGCACCGGCAAGAGCCCCTCGTCGAAGAGCCAGAAGCTCGACAAAAGGTCGGCGGCCAGGATGCGGCTGCCATCGGCGAAACCCTGCGCCCTCAGGTCCGCCGCCAGCGCCTGCATCCAGGCGATCAGGCCCTGGTTCATCGCGCAATAGGCCAGCGGCTCGCCCATCAGCGTGGTGTCGTCGCCGCGCCGCTCGACCGCGTCGGCCACCGCTTCCATCCCCGATCCGGGCCCGTCGCCGCGCACCGTCTTGTCGAACTGCAACGCCTGTTCGTCGAAGACCCACAGGTCGCCGTTTCGGGGATGGACGGGGAACACCTGCACATGGTCGTCCGGCCCCTGGGGGATGTGGCGCAGAGGCGACAGGGCGATGTTGGTCAAGGACGGCGCGGCCAGAGCCAACAGCACCGCCGCGCTGACCGTGAGCCGCGGCACCTCGGCCGCCGCGGCGCGGTCCCGCCACGCCAGGAGGATCAGCCCGGCCAAAGCGAACCACTTGGGATCGTTGCCGTAGTTCTGGAACGTGATGTAGGCCCCCGCAGGGATCAGCAGGAGCAGACCGAGCCCCGCCGCCGTCGCTCCGCCGCGCCGGAGCCAGATCACCCCCAGCGTCGCCGTGACCGTCCCGGCGAGCGTCGCCGGACCCGACAGCACCTGCGCCAGCGGGGCCGAGGGATAATCCCGGAACGCCGACCGCGCGACGGTCAGGAGGTCCCCGACATAGGCCGGCCAAAACGCCCAGCCCAACGCCAGGGTGGCCGCCACCAGCGCCGTCGCGGCCGCCGCCACGCCGATGGCCAGCGTCCGGCCCTGCCCCGCCGCCAGCAGCGTCACCGCGATGGGCAGGGTCAGCGCCACCACGTAGGTCACCTTCATCAACGTCAGCGCGGCCATGCAGAGGCCCAGGAGCACGCCATCGACCCACACCGGCCCCGGCCGCCTGAGCGGGAGATAGGCCAGTCCAACGGCGATGAACGCGATGGCCCAGGCCCAGCGATTGTAGTGCATCGAGACCGACAGCTTGGCCTCCGCCCCGCCCGCGATCAGCCCCAGGCACAACGCCATGACGATGCCGCCGAAGACCGCCGCCCAAACCGGCGTGAGCCGCGTCGCGCCCACCCAGACCGCCGGACCGAGGAGGAGGGCCGCCACCGCGATCTGCGCCCAGAGGATCGCGCGGCCGACTCCGGCCCCGGTCTCCACCATTGCCGCGATGGGCCAGCTCGCCAGCACCCCGATGGGCGTCTGGAAGTCCACGTGCGGCCGGTCCCCCTGGGCCATCCGCATGACGATCTCCAAGAGGTGGAGCATGTCGCCGTCGTGCTGGTCGATATAGAGCCCGTCCTGAACCAGCAGCGCGCCCGCCAACAGCGCGAAGGCCGCGCCGGTGCCGCCCAACGCCGCCGCCCATGCGGGGGTCCGCCTGCCGTCGCCTGCTGCCTCGTCCATCATTTGGCCACATTGAAAGGGCACGTTCACGCTCGGGAAACCCCTGCCAGAGCATAAAGGCCAAAATGCGGCCGAAAAGGATGGTGCGCCGATGAACATGGAGACTGCCGGGGTGATCGCCCCCGCCGCCCCAAAGACGCTGGAGGCCATGCGCCTGCCGATCGTCATGATGCGCGACATCCTGCTCAAGACGATGTTCCGCCAGAACCTCGAACACGTGAGCGCGATCGCCCGGACGATCTGTCTCCCCGTGCCGGTCACGCAAGAGCTGATCGACCTGGCGCGCGATCAGAAGCTGGTGGAGGCGACAGGGACGCTCCACGCCACGTCGTCGTCGGAAATGGGCTATCAGCTCTCGGATGCGGGCAAGGCGCGGGCCCAGGACGCCCTGGCCCAGTCGGAATACTATGGCGCCATGCCGGTGCCGCTCGAGGTCTACGCCCAGCAGGTTGAGCGGCAGTCGGTTCGCAACATCCAGATCACGCGCCAGCAACTGACCCAGGCCATGGGGCACCTGATCCTGCCCGACGACCTGCTCGACAATCTCGGGCCGGCAGTGGGCGCTGGCCGGTCGATCCTGATGTATGGCCCGCCCGGCAACGGCAAATCGTCGATCTCGAACGGGATCCGCGATGCCCTGGGCGACCGCATCTACGTGCCGCGCGCCATCGCGTATTCGGGGCAGGTGATCACCGTCTACGACCCCATCGTCCACGCCGCCGCCGAGTCGGCCGAGGACGACCCTACGAGCTTGCGCCGCACCACCCGGTTCGACACCCGCTACGTGCTCTGCGACCGGCCGACCGTGGTGACGGGGGGCGAGCTGACGCTCGACATGCTCGATCTGGTCTACAACCCCACCGCGCGGACCTATCAAGCGCCGCTGCAGTTGAAGTCGACGGGGGGCATCTTCATCGTCGACGACCTCGGTCGGCAGGAGGACCCACCCCAGGCCCTGATCAACCGCTGGATCGTGCCGTTGGAGGAGAAGAAGGACATCCTGGCGCTGCAATCGGGCGAGAAGTTCGAAGTGCCCTTCGACACGCTGGTGATCTTCTCCACCAACTTCCATCCCAACAAGATCTTCGATCAGGCCGCGCTGAGGCGGATTTTCTATAAGATCAAGATCGACGGGCCGACCCAGTCCGACTACCTCAAGATCTTCGCAATGGTCGCGAAGAAGCGGAAGATGCCGCTCAGCGAACCTGCGCTGGTCCATCTGTTGAAGAAGAAATACCCGACCATCGACAACGTCTATGCGAATTATCAGCCGATCTTTCTCGTCGACCAGATGGCCGCGATCTGCGACTTCGAGGGCCTTCCCTATCAGATGACGCCCGAGCTGATCGACCGCGCCTGGTCGAACATGTTCGTCCACGACGAAGACATCGTCCGCTAACCGCCAAGCCGGACTTCGACGCGAAGTCCGGCCGAAAATCGACGCGATTTTCCGCCACGTCCCCGTCGCGCGCCGCGGAATTCGCGAGAATTCCCGCCGGACTTCGCGTCGAAGTCCGGCGCGCCGCGGCGGCGGCCCTATATGGGGCTCCATGCAGCTTCCCGACGCCTTCGAGTCCTGGTTCGCCGCGCGCGGATGGGCCCCTCACCCGCACCAGCAGGCAATGCTGGAGCGAGCCGGCCTGCCGGCGCTCCTCCTCATCGCGCCCACCGGGGGGGGAAAGACGCTCGCGGGGTTCCTGCCGACGCTGGTGGACCTGGCCCGCGACCCGCGGCCGGGGCTGCACACGCTCTACGTCTCGCCGCTCAAGGCGCTGGCGGCCGACATCCGCCGCAACCTCGGCACCCCCATCGCCGAAATGGGCTTGGCCATCCGCGTCGAGGACCGCACCGGCGACACCTCGCCCACGCAGAAAAAGCGCCAGCGCGCCGACCCGCCGCATATCCTGCTGACGACGCCCGAGAGCCTGGCGCTGCTGACCAGCTACGAGGACTCCGCGCGCACCTTCGCCGGGGTGCAGCGGGTGGTGGTGGACGAGATCCATGCGCTGGCAGAGTCGAAACGCGGCGACCAGCTGATGCTTGCCCTGTCGCGGCTTCAGGCGCTGGTGCCGGGGGTGCGCCGCGTCGGCCTGTCGGCCACGGTGGAGGATCCTGCGGCCATCGCCCGGTTCCTCGCCCGGCACCCCGATCCGTGCGAGATCCTGACCGCCGATCCCGGCCCCGACCCCGACATCGCCATGTTGCAGACCGAGCTGCCGCCGCCGTGGTCGGGGGGCGGCGCGGCCTACGCCATCCCCGAAGTGATGGAGGCGGTGCGGCGCCACAACACCACGCTGATCTTTCACAACACCCGGGCGCAGGCCGAGATCTTCTTTCACAACCTCTGGCTTGCCAACGACGAGGGGCTGGCCATCGGCATCCACCACGGCAGTCTGGCGCGCGAGCAGCGCCAGAAGGTCGAGGCGGCGATGGCGGCGGGGACCCTTCGCGCCATCGTCTGCACCGGCACGCTGGACCTCGGCATCGACTGGGGCGACGTGGACCTGATCATCCAGATCGGCGCGCCGAAGAACGTCAAGCGTCTGGTCCAGCGCATCGGCCGCGCCAACCACCGTTACAACGCGCCGTCCAAGGCGCTGCTGGTCCCGGCCAACCGGTTCGAGATCGTGGAGTGCGTCGCCGCGCTGGAGGCGGTGCACGACCGCGATCTCGACGGCGACCCGCGCGGCCCCGGCCCCCGCGACGTGCTGTGCCAGCACATGCTGATCCGCGCCGCCTCGGGCCCGTTCGACGCCGACGCGCTCTATGCCGAGGTGATGACCGCCGGGCCCTACGCAGCGCTGGCGCGCGACCGTTTCGATGCGTGCCTCGACTTCGTCGCGACGGGGGGGTACGCGCTGCGCGCCTACGACCGCTGGCAGCGGCTCAAGCAGGGCGAGGACGGGCTCTGGCATCTGCGCGACCCCCGCGCCGCCCAGCGCATCCGCCAGAACATCGGCACGATCATGGACACCGACCTGCTGAAGGTGCGGCTGAGGAATCGCATGGGCGGCACCCCGCTGGGCGAGGTCGAGGAGGGGTTCGCCGCGACCCTGACCCCCGGCGACACATTCCTGATCGGCGGGCAGGTGGTGCGCTACGAGGGCCTGCGCGAGATGACGGTGGAGGTGACGCGCCGCGCCGACAAGGAGCCGCGGATCGCGACCTTCATGGGGACCAAGTTCGCCACCTCGACCCAGCTCAGCCACCGGATCCTCCAGATGTTCCGGCAGGAGGACTGGCCCGCCCTGCCCGACCACACGCGCCAGTGGCTGCACTTGCAACGCGCGCGGTCCAGGCTGCCCCAGGCCGACCGCCTGCTGGTCGAGAGCTTTCCCCACGACGGCCGCGCCCACACCTGTGTCTACGGCTTTGCGGGCCGGAACGCGATGCAGACGCTTGGCCTGCTGGTGACGGCGCGGATGGAGGCGCTGGGGCTGCACCCCATGGGCTTTGTCGCGTCGGACTATGCCGTGCTGATCTGGGGGCTGGACATGGTGGAGGATCCCGGCGCCCTCTTCGACGGCGACGACCTGCGCGAGGGGTTCGAGACCTGGCTCGCGGGCAACGCGGTGATGAAACGGACGTTCAAGCAGTCGGCGGTGATCGCGGGCCTGATCGACCGCGTGACGCGCGGCCAGCGCAAATCCGGGCGGCAGGCGACGTTCTCGTCGGACATCCTGTATGACACCCTGCACCGCTACGACCCGGACCATGTGCTGATGCAGATCACGCGCGAGGAGGCGCTGAAGGGCCTCGTGGACTTCGGCCGGATCGAGGAGATGCTGGCGCGGACGCGGGGCCGCATCGACCACGTGACGCTCGACCGGGTGACGCCGCTGGCTGCACCCCTGTTCCTGGAGGTGGGCCGCGTGCCGGTGGACGGCGCCGCGACCGAGCGGCTCTTGGCCGACGAGGCCGAGCGGCTGATGGCCGAGGTGGGGCTCGACGCCGGACCGGAGGCGCGCGGGCGCCCCTGGTCGGTGGGGCCGTTCGGCTATGGCGTGCGGCCGGGCTGAGATCGCGGCGGAACACGACCCCGCCCAGGGTGGTTGCCTAGGCTCCAGCGCCAGAACGGAGAGGTCCCATGGGCGAGCGTTACGACACCGTTGTGATCGGCGGCGGATCCGGGGGACTGGCCTATGCCAAGGCGGCGGCCCGCAACGGCGCCACGGTCGCGTTGATCGAGCGCGACGCCCTGGGCGGAACCTGCGTCAACCGAGGCTGCGTGCCCAAGAAACTCCTGTGGAAGACGGCCCACCACGTGCAGGAGGCTCGCCGCGCCGGGGCCGATGCGCGCGTGGATTTCGCCGCGCTCCAGGATCGGATCGGGGACAAGATCGCGGGGATCCGCGACGGGTTCGTCGACGACCTGGCGGAGGCGGGCGTCGATCTGATCCGCGGCACGGCGGCCGTCTCGGGACCCGACGACGTAGAGGTGGACGGCCGGACCCTGGCCGCCGGGCGGCTTGTGCTGGCCAACGGGGCGCGGCCGGCCGAGGCCGGCATGGCCGGCGAGGCGCTGACCGACACGTCGCAGGACGTGCTGTCCTGGCGGTCCGTGCCCGAGAGCATCGTGATCCTGGGCGGCGGCTATATCGGCTGCGAGTTCGCGGCGATCTTTGCCGCCCTGGGCGCGCGCGTCACCGTGGTGGACCCCAGCGACCGCCTGCTGACTCAGTTCGACGCCGACGCCGTGGCGGTGGCGACCGCAGCGCTGGAGCGGCAGGGGATCGTGGTGATCCTGGGACGAACCCCCGAGGCGGTGTCCGAGACGGGGGCGGAGCGGGCAGTGCGGCTGGACGACGGCCGGACCCTGACCGCCGCGCGGGTGGTCCAGGCGGTGGGCCGCACCCCCAATGTCGACGCCCTGGGCCCGATCTCTGCGCGGCTGGAGACGGCGGACAGCGGCGCTCTGGCCATCGGCGACCGCTTCGACACCTCGCTCGACCGGGTCCATGCCATCGGCGACGCGGCCGACCGTCTGCCGCTGACCCCGGTGGCCACGCGCGATGGCGAGACGTTGGCCGCGATGCTCTTCGGCGACGGGGGCGAGGCGGTGGACTTGGGGCTGGTGGCCTCGGCGGCCTTCACCCTCCCGCCCATGGCGCAGGTCGGCTCATTCGACGGCGACACGGTCGACACGTCCACGGGCGCGCCGCTGGAGGCGGGCGTCCTGGGCGGCGAAGAGATGCGCGAGGAGACCCAGTTTCACAAGCTCTGCCGCCGCGACGGCCGGCTCGCCGGGGTGGCCCTGGTCGGCGAGGCCGCGCCGGAACTGATCGCGCCCTTTGCCGCGCTGGTCGGTGCGGGGGTGCGGGATCTGTCCAACGCCACCGGTGTCCACCCGTCCTTTGCCGAAGAGATGCTTGGCCGATCCTAGAGCGGACTGCGGCTGGCGCAAAACGCCCCCATTCGAACAGGAGGCGGCGGCCGGTGGGGGCGTGACGGCAACGCCCGGCGTGCCGCAGGGCGTGGGCTTGGGCGCTGCGCGACGCCGGTCGTCCGCATCCTGCTCTAAGTGCGAGCGGTTCCCCCCGCGGCCAGCACCGCCCCAATGGCGCTGCGGCGAAACGGCTTGGACATGTGCAGGGCGCCCATGGCTTCCAGAAATTCAGGGCGCAGGTCGTAGCCGGTGATCAGAACGAGCTGGCAACCGGTGGCGCGCAGCCGCTCGATGATCTCGGACGAATCGCTGTCGCCGAGATTCCAGTCTAGAAACGCATGGGTGTATGCGTGTTGGTCGCAGAGGCGGTGGGCGGTTTCGAGCGTATGAGCCAGGTCCACGTCCTCGACCCCCATGCTCTGTAATTCGGATTCCAGGTCAAGAGCGACCAGTACCTCGTCCTCCAGGATCAGAATGCGCAATCCTGTCTTCCCCTTCGTCTGCGACCGTTTCCAATGCGTTGAACGGCACGGTGATGGCGTATCTAGCGCCTCCTTCGGCAAAGTCTCGCCGAACCGTGCCCGATAGAGATTGTTCAATCGTGGCGCGAATCAGGGTCGAGCCGAAGCCCTTGCCGGTGGCCTCCGGCGGCACCTCGGGGCCGCCGCTCTCTTCCCAATCGAGAAGGAGGGTGAGGCCCTGGCCGCGGTCCTCCAGCCGCCACGACACGTCCACCCGTCCGCCCTTGGCGGACAGAGATCCGTATTTCGCCGCATTGGTCGCCATCTCGTGGATGGCCATGGACAGAGCCACCGCCGCCCGCGATCCGACCTGGATCTTGGGTCCCTTGAGCGTGCAGACGTCCTCGCCGTAGACGGACGGCAGTTCGGCGCGCAGCAACTCTTCCAGCGCGACGAAGCGCCAGTCCTGGGCCGATAACAGGTTGTTGGTCTGGGCCATGGATTGGATGCGGTCCGACAACCGCTCCAGCGCCACCGCCGGCGGCTTGTCCGATCGCTGGGCCTGGCGGGTCAGCGCCAGGACGTTGGCCAGCACGTTCTTCACACGGTGCTGCAACTCGTACATCAACTGGCGCAGGTGCTCGTCCCGCTGCCGCGTCTCGGTGATGTCCTCGAAGACAAAGCCGACGGCCACCACCTCGCCATCGCGGGTGTAGGGATGCCAGTCGGTCATGAAGACCCGCGGTTCGCCCGGCCGGGCCGCCGTCTCGCCAATGATCTCGACGTCGTGGCGCCCCTCGCCGGTCTCGAAGACCTGTGCGATCACCGGCGCGATCAGCTCGGCGATGTGGGGCACGACGTCGCTCACTTGCCGCCCGACGATGGCGTCGGGGGGCTGACCATAGACCTCGGCCAGCCGCCGGTTCAGCCGCAAGTAGGTCATGTCGCGGTCCACCAGACCCATCGCAACCGGGGTCTGGGCATAGATGCGCTCGATCTCTTCCAGCCGATTCTCGGCGTCTTGGTTGGCGTCTTCGAGTCGCGACACGGCCGAGGTGAGGTCGGTGACGTCGGTGAGCACGATCACCACGCCTTTGATCTCGTCGTCCAGGGTCCGGTAGGGGATCATCCGCAGGAGGAACACGCGGCCGGTCTCGTCCTGCTCGACGGTCGCGTCGAACGGCTCCAGCGTGCGCAGAACCTCGTCGGCCGCCCGCCCCAGTTCGATGTCGTCGAGGCGGGTGCGAATGTCGCCGATCACCCGGCCCTTGTCGGCGTCCGACAGGCGCAGGACGCGCGCCGCCTCGGGGGTAAAGCTGCGCATC
Organism: Rhodobacteraceae bacterium CCMM004; assembly: GCA_004005435.1. Taxonomy (GTDB): domain Bacteria; phylum Pseudomonadota; class Alphaproteobacteria; order Rhodobacterales; family Rhodobacteraceae; genus CCMM004. Next base: position 720,875 of record RZWH01000001.1, read on the forward strand.
CTCAGATTCTGATCCAGGAACATGGTGGCGATGCGCGTGCTTTCGAGCAGGTTGCGGATGTCGTCGTTGGCCTCGGCCAGCGCGTCGATCTTGGTCTTCAACTCGTCGTTGATGGTCGACAGCTCTTCGTTGGCCGACTGCAACTCCTCGTTCATCGACATCATTTCTTCGTTGGAGCTCTTCAGCTCCTCGTTCGACGTCTCCAGCTCTTCGATGGTGGTGCGCAGAACCTGGCGGCTCTCGCTGAGTTCGTCCTCCAGTTCGCGGATGCGCATGTCGTCGGTGAACTGGGTGATCTCGACGTCTTCGTCGCCGTCCTGGTCGACACGCGCCTCGCTGGTATCCTGGAACACGATCAGGCGCATCTGCCGGCCGATGGGCTCGCAGCTCACGTCGATCATGAAGACCTGGCCGTCGACCTCCAGAGGCACGTCGCGCTTGACCAGCCGCCGGGCCTCGCCCCCGTCGCTGCCCAGAACCGCCCGCAGGGCCGAGCGCAGGCCGTCCTTGGCCAGGTCCAAGAGCTTCATCGACGGCTTGCCGCCAGAGAACTCCAGGTAGCGGCCGGTGCGGCCCGACGAATAGACCACGCTGCCCGCCCGGTCGATCAGGACAAAGGGCGGGGCATAGCGCTCGACCACGCGGCGGCGCACCAGCTCTTCGTCGACGGCCTGGGGCATGGCCCGGGCGGCGGTGGCGGTGTCACGCCGCCCCGGCGTGCGACGGCGCAGATCGATGGGCAGGCTGAGCGGCTGCGACCGCATCGACCCCTTGCGATAGAGGCGCCACGGCCCGTCGACCGTGCGGAACAGCTCATCGTGCCCCGCCAGATTCTCGGACGGGCCGAGGAACAGGTAGCCCCCCTTACGCAGCGCGTAGTGGAACACCGGGATCACCCGGCCCTGCAACTCGGCCTCGAAGTAGATCAACAGGTTGCGGCACGAGATCAGGTCGAGCCGCGAAAACGGCGGATCCTTGATCACGCTGTGTTCGGAGAACCGCACCATGTCGCGGATCCGCGGCGTCAGGCGATAGCCCTTTTCCTCGCCGATGAAGTAGCGGTCCAGCAACTCGGGCGGCACGTCGCCGACGGCCGAGGGCGGATAGATGGCATCGCGCCCGATGGACAGCATCGTCTGGTCGATGTCGGTGGCGAAGATGCTGATCGAGGGCGGCGTCTCGACCCGGTCCAGCATCTCGGCCAGCAGGATCGCGATGGAATACGCCTCTTCACCGCTGGAGCAGGCGGGGACCCAGATGCGCACCGTCTCGTTGGCGCCGCGGCCCTCCAGAATGTCGGGCAGCACCTTGGACCGCAGCGCCTGGAACGCCTCGGGGTCGCGAAAGAAACTGGTGACGTTGATCAACAGATCGCGGAACAGCAGATGTCCCTCGTCGCCGTTGGTCATCAGGTGCTTGATGTACTCCGAACGGTCGCTCAGCCCGACCACCTGCATCCGCCGGGCGATCCGGCGCTGCACCGTCGAGGGCTTGTAGTTGTTGAAGTCGTGGCCGGTGCGATAGCGCACCGCGTCGCTGACCCGACTGAGGAACGTCTCTTCGATCTTGTCGCCCAGCCCCAACGCACCGCGGCTGGCGGAAAAATAGTTGGCCAGGTTGCGCGGCATCTCGTCGGCGCTAAGGATCAGGTCGACCAGGCCGGTCGATACCGCGCTGTTGGGCATCCCGTCGTACTTCGCCTCGGACGGGCTCTGCGCCACGGTCAGGCCGCCGGCCTCCTTGACCATGCGGAGGCCCTCGGAGCCGTCCGCGCCGGTGCCCGACAGCACCACGCAGGCGGCGTTCACCGTCTGGTCCGTGGCCAGCGAGGCAAAGAAGGTGTCGATGGGCCGCCGCTGACCGCGCGGCTGAACGAACTCGCGCAAGCGCAGAACGCCGTCCTCGATCCGCAGCTCGCGATTCGGCGGCAGGAGGTAGACGGTGTCGGGCGCCACGGTCATGCCGTCGGTGATGGCATTCACCGGCAGCTTGGTCCGCCGGGACAGCAACTCGGGCAACATGCTTTCGTGATTGGGGTCGAGATGCTGCACCAGAACATAGGCCAGACCGGCCGACGGATCGGCCGCGCCCAAGAACTCCTGAAACGCCTCAAGCCCGCCCGCCGAGGCGCCGACACCGACGATCGGACACGACGCGACGGCCCCGCCCAACTCGGGCTTGTCGGGGACCAGACTGTCGGTATGGACTGGCGAGACGTCTTCCATCGGAACCTTTTTGGGCAAAGCGCGATTATGGGTATTGGGGCACGTGTTTGCGAGGTTTGACCAGAGAAAAGCAGGTCGAATCCTCAACCAGTTTAACGACCATGTCCCCCGACGTAGTGTCGGGGGAACCCGTGCGCATGTTTGGCGTTACACTGTAAATTCACCTTAACACGCTTTGTGACCAACATGCCTGACAAAAGTTGCCTGGTGTCCCGGCTGAGCCGGTTCGTAGATCTCTCGGAGGGCGAAATGGCCTTCGTCGCGCGAATGGAGCGCAACGAGCGGTTCGTTTCATCCGGCCAGGCGCTGCACGAGATCGGCGACCCGGTGCAGAACCTCTACGTGCTGAAATACGGCTGGGCGGTGGTGCGCAGCGCCGAGGTGCGCGGGCGGTCGCAGATTCTGCGAATCTACCTCCCGGGAGAGGTCATCGGCCTGGCCGAGGTCGGGCGGGGCGAGGCGCTGCATCGGCTGGTGATGCAGACCGACGGCACGGTCTGCCCGTTCCCGCGCACCGCCATCGCCGAGATGTTCAAGGAGGCCCCGCGGCTGTCCGCGCTCCTGACTTCGATCAGCAGCCTCGATCAGCTCTCGCTGCGTCAAAGGGTCGTGGCGCTGAGTCGAATGACCGCCGAGCATCGGATGATCGAGTTCCTCATCACGCTGCGCGACCGTCTGGACATCGCGCGGGTGGGCAACAACAACCGCTTTCAACTGCCCTTCAGCCAGAGCGAGATCGGCGATTTCCTGGGCCTCACCCCGGTCTACGTGAACAAACTCATGCGCAAGCTGCGCGAGGAGGGGCGGATCGAGGTCGACCGCCCCTATGTCCGCATCCTCGATCGCGAAGGAATGGAGCGGCAGGTGGGTTACAGCCGCATCTTCGACAGCATCGACACCTCCTGGTTCCCCCCCGCCGCGGCGTAAGCGGGCGCGCCGCCGCGACCGGACCGCATTGCATGGGCTCAGCGAGGAGGGCAGCGCCGTCCCGCCGGGGCGCGGTCGGGCAGCGCGTGGCAGGGACATCAGCACCCACGCCGCGGCGGCCGGACCGTCCGCGCCAGAAGCGCCGCCCCCAGGCGGGGGCGGGACGGCGCTGCCCGGGGGTGCCCGCCGGGCAGGACGTGGGGGCTGGGCGGAGTGCGCCGATGGCGAGCCGCAAAAGATCGGAGACCGGAAGCGTCGGCGCAACTTTCGGCGGCGGCCCGCTGCGCCTTTCGGGGTTGCAGGTCCGTGCCGAGACACGAGGGCAGCGCCGCCGCATCGGGCCTGGGCGTGGCCGGTCGCTCAGGTATCGCTAACAGCTCGGGATCGCGGCGTCGTCCAGGTAGCACTGCGCCGGCCGCGCCTGGCTCACGAACCCGCCCACCCGCGGGCGGAGGAAGAAGAGCTGCGCCTCGGGCGACCGCCGCACCGATCCGTCGGCGAACCGCGCCTCGACATGCATCCGGTGGAACGCGCTGCGGCGCGACCAGAGCTTGAGCCCGCTGACCACGCGGATCACGTCCGGGTTGCCGCGGAACGGAATGGTCATGCGATAGTCCCGCCCCTCGACGGGCAGCTCCATGTCCACGAACTGCGGAGCCTCGGTGGTGTAGGCGCCGCCGGCACCGCATTCGGCCAGCGCGGTGGGCACCTCGATCCGCCCCAGCGTCAGCCAGACGCGAAAGGGCTGCGTGCTGCGCTGGGCCGCGCCCGTGGCGTCGGTCCAGTCGTAGGTGAACTGTCCGATGGCCTCGGTTGCCAGGCTGCCGTAGGTGTGCGTGACCAGGCCGGTGAGCTGTCCCCACTCCACCGACGCGATGGCGTCGGCGCCGCAGCGGTCCAACAGATCGGCGCTGAGGCAGGTAAAGCGGCGGGTCTCCAGCGCCGCCACATCCACCCCCGCCGCGGCGAGCAGGTCGCGCAGCATCACGTCGGTGCCCGCGTCGAACCCGGCCGCGGGCGCCTGATACCAGCCGGTTCCGGGACGCTCGGCCTGGGGGTTGTTCCAGTCGTAGCTGTCGGGGTGGGCAAAGCGGATCTGCACCGTCCCGGAATCCACTGCGCCCCAGCCGTAGTTCAGCAGGCTAAAGCTGGGGCGGAACCCGACGCAGCCGGTATGGACCTCCAGATCCAGCATGGGTTGCAGATGCGGCACGCTCTCGGCGACCACCAGGTCCATCCCCTCCAGCCGCGCCGGGCCGCCATCGGTGCTGGACAGGTCCACCAGGGCATACGCGCGGGTCTCGTCCCAGTCGGGATCGGTCATGTCGCCCAGGAGCCAGGCGTCGCCAATGGGGATCGTCCCCGCCCAGAGCCCCTGCAACGTCTCGTCCTGTGGATAGAAATAGACCCCGCCCTGGTCCACGTAGTGGGTGTAGATCATGGACTGCTGCTGGGCGATGCGTTGGTCCGAGACCAGGCTCAGGGTCATCCGGGCCGCATCGCCCCCGCCCTGGGCTGGGAGGAGCCCGCCGATCATCGGGTCGCCCAGAGCGGGACGGTCGCTGGCGATCTCCACCCCCATGTCGTGGACGACGGCATAGCTCAGACCGCCCGGTTCGGTGATCCGACCGGGCCCGTGGCGCAAACCGGCGACGAACGGTCCCTCGTAGATGTGCCCGTCGCGGTTCCGCCAGATGCCCTCGCCCTCGGGCCGTCCCTGGGCAAAGCGGCCTTCGTAGAGGTTGCCGTCGGCGTCCATCCGGCGCCCCTCCCCCTCCAGCCGCCCCGCCCGCCAGGTGCCCTGGGACATGCCGCCGTCGCGATAGCGCAGGGTGCCCTCGCCGTGGAACAGCCCCGCCCGCAGCGTGCCCTCGTAGCGGTGATGCACCGCGCGGGGGTCGTAGCTGGCCGTTCCGGGCACGCGCCAGGTCACCGCGCCAGGACCGTCGGCCAGCCCCTCGGGCGTCACACCGGGCCAGTTGCCCGCAGCCGGTTCCCACAGAAACTCCAGCGCCATCTCTGGGTGCGGGTCGGCGAGGCGCACCGGCGCCCGCACCACCTCGCGCGTGACCGGATCGTAGAGGACATGGGGCCGCTCGACCCACACCGGCTCGGCCGCTGCCGGGACGGTGGCGAGGATCAGCGCGGCCAGGGCGCTGCGGAGGCGGGCTCGGGGCATGGCGGGGCTCCTCTTCCTCGACGGGGGAGAGCCTAGCGCCCGCCCACCCCGGCGGCCAAGCCGTTTTCGCCGCGGGCGACGGCGTAGAGATGCGTGAGCGGGACCTGGCGGACGAACACGGTGCCCTGGGCGAAGCTGCGGATCTCGGCCAGCGCGCCCGACGACGTCTCCGGCCCCTGATCGAACAGGAAGTTGCCCAGCGAATAGATCAGCAGCGTGTCGCCCCCGGCCAGGGCTTCGGGCGTGGCGCTGGCCACATGCGGGTGGGCGCCGATCACCGCGGCGACCCCCCGCCGGCGCAGCGCCTCGGCCAGCGCCCGCTCGCGCGGGCCGGGCGCCGCCTGCCCCTCCCGCCCCCAATGGACCAGGGCGACGGTGGGCCGTGCGGCGTCGCGCGGCACCGTCCGGTCGAGGAGCGCGTCGTCGATCAGCCCACGCGCCGGCACCGACCGCCCGTCGAGATCGGTCAACGTCACCAGCGTCACCCCCGGCACCTCCAGCCGCCCGCCCTGCTCGGCGTGAGCCACCCCCGCTGCCGCCAGCGCGGCCCGGGTCTCGGCCAGGCCGCTCTCGCCCACGTCGCGGGCGTGGTTGTTGGCCAGCGACACCGCCACCAGGTTCAACCGCCCCGCCCACTCGGTCAGCAGGTCCGTGGGCATCGCCAGGACCAGAGGCGCGAGAGTCGAGGGCGGATGCGGCAGAAGCACGCCTTCGAGGTTGGCGATCAGCGGCAGACCGCGGGTCGCCCCGGTCGCCGCTGCCGCAACCCGCCGCACGACCAGCTCATCGGACATCAGCCGCGGCCAGGCCCGGCCCAGAAACACATCGCCGCCCACCATGACCGCGCCGTCGCCGGGGGCCAGCGGCGGCCCCGGATCGGCGCCCGGCCCTTGGAACAGCGCGACAAGGTAGCTCGTGGTCTCGGCCAGGGGCCTGGCCTGCCCCTCGGCAAGGTTGCGGCTGGCCAGGACCACAGGGGCGGCCCCCCGCCGGGCCGCCAGCGTCGCCGCCATCCACAGCGCACCGACCGAATCCACGTGGTCGGGCTGCCTGAGCTGCGCCATGCCTTCGCGGTCGCTGGCGGCGAGGAGGTTCAGCACCTGCTGATCCCTCTGACGCGCGACATGGTGGGGCAGGTAGTGGGAGAAATCGGTGGCCTGCACGATCAGCGTGCCGGGACCGGCGAGGGGCGCCAGCGCCTCCACTCCAGTGGTCCAGTCGGCGCGGTCCGATCCCAACGCGATCCCCACCGGCAGGACCGGCACCCCGGGAAAGAGCCGTGCGAGGAACGGCAGGACCGCGCGCACGCCGTGCTCGGGGTGGAACCAGCACGCCTCGGCCATCTCCCCCGCCGCGATGAGGGCCGCGGCCGCCGGATCGCCCGGCACCGGCCCCAGCACCGTGTCGAACCCCCGTGCCGAGGTCGACAGCGGCGCCTCGGCGGCGAAGAAGTGGTCGGGAAACAACACCAGGATGCGACGCGGACTGTCGGCCGACGCGCGCACGAGGCCCGCCGCGATCAAGTCCGGCACCTCCAGGTGGTGGGGCACGATGACCCCGGCCACCGGATCCGGCGCCGGGCCCTTGTCGGCGGCCCCCTCCAGCGCCGTCTCGAACAGCGACACATCGCGGTAGAAGGGCGGGAACGGTGCGGCGCCCTCCGGGCACTCCGCCGCGGCGGCCCCCGTGGTCAGCGCCAGCGCCAGAACCGCCGCCCTCATGGCCGCGCCAACAGGATGTTGGGCGATTGCGAGATGTGGAAGAACGGCGCCTGGCGCTCGTCCGACAGCGCCCTCACCTGCCTGTCCACGTGATCGGCCAGGCCGAGGAGCCGCACGCCGTCGCCCGAATCGGCCCGCCCCCTGAGCCCCTCCAGAACCGCATAGGTGAAGAGGCCATGGCCCAGGTCCCGCCGCTCTTGCGCGACGCTGTTGGGCGCGGTGGCCGACAGGACGATGACCCGCGCGTCGGCCGCGTCCTTTTCCAGCCGGGCGTTGAAGGCACCCGCGGCGTGGCAGGTGTCGACGAACAGGATCCGCCGCCCCACGGCGAACCCGATCTCCTCCTGCACCACGGCCCAATCGACGAGCGAGCGCTTGCGCCACCGGCTGTCGCGCTGCGCGCCGTCAGACGGGATAAAGAAGTAGTCCTCGCCCAGGTTGATGCCGTGCCCGGCGACGAACAGGATCGTGGTGTCGTCGGGACCAGGGCGCGCGAGGAACGCGGCCAACTCGTCCTCGATCGCCGCGGCCTCGGGGGGGATCGCCGCGTCGGCCGGCACCACGCCCGACAGCCGCCGGGCCCAGTCGGGCCGCGCCTCCAGCGTGTCGGGCGGCAGCAGCACCAGGGTCTCCATCCCGCTGTAGAGCGGCGCGGCGACCTCCGCCATCGTGGCCAGGAACTCCACCGCGTCGATCACCGGATAGGCCAGGTCGCAGGAGCGCCCGGCGCAGGCCATGGGCAGATTGGGGTAGTCGTTGACCCCGACCACGGCGACGAAGAGCCGGCCCTTGGCCGGGGGTGGCGCGCGGGTCGACAGGGCCACCGCCGCCCGCTCGGTGATGTAGCCGAAGCCGTCCTCGCCCGAGACGGTGATGGCGTTGGCGCCGGGCTCCAACGGCACCTGGTAGAACGCGCGCCCCCGCCCCTCGGGGTCGGGCAGGCGGCGGGGCGGCACCCGGCGGTCGTTGACCAGGACCGCGGTGCCCCACGACTCCAACTCCTCCAGGTCCGGGCCCACGATCTCGACCGCGGCAACGCCGTCGGGGAGGTCCAGCTCCTCGGCCAGGCGGATCTCGAACGCCGGGGGGTCTCGGGTGAGCAGCGCGCCCAGTTCGTCGTCGCGGCCGCGCAGGTCGCGCGCGGCGGCGGCGCTATCGCCGGTCAGGATGGCGCGGCGCACGATCTCGGGCGAGTGCAGGTGCTGGCGGAGCTGCCGCGCGGTGATCCAGCGCGCGGCGGCGTCGCGGCCGCGGTTGATCTGCCACCCCACCAGGCGGTCGCCGTTGGGGGAGGCGTGGAAATAGCCCTCGGGCGTCCAGACGATCCAGTCGGCCCCGGCAAAGAACATGCGCACGATCACCTGGCGGGTGTCGAGGTCCCAGAGGATCATGGTCTGGTCCGCCGCCCCGGACAGCAGCCGACCGCCGGTCACCGGGGGCACTTGGTCGGCCGCCGCGGCGGGAGGCGGGCCGCCGAGGATCGGGGGCGGAGCGCCGGCGGGAGGGGCCGGGCCGCCCAGGATCGGCGGGGCTGCGCTCGGACCGTCCGGGCCGCCCAGGATCGGCGGCGCGGCGGGCGTCGGCGGAGCGGGCCAGTCCTCGGGCCCCGCCCCCGCGACGGCGAGCGCCAGGACGTCGCCGCGGTGGCCGACGTACTCCCCCCGCACCCGACCCGCGAGGTCGTAGGCCAGGAGCACCCCGTTGCCGCCGCCGCTCAGAACCTCTCCCCTGCCGGGAACGAGCGTCGCGGCGGCGTGGTAGTAGCCGTCGGTCCCGCCGCGGACCACGCGGAGCCGCCCGTCCGGCACTGCCGCCGTCAGGATCGCGGCGGTGAACCCGTCTCCCGGGTCGTCCTCGACCCCCAATGCCACCGGCCCCGCCGAGAGCGCAGCGCGGACGAAGCGGTCGGGCGCCTCGACGGGCCTGGGGCGGCCGAAGCCGCGGTCTTTCAGCGGTAGGTCGAGCGCCCGGGTGAGCGACCCAAGGGTCATGGGACAAACGCCCTGCGCCGGGCAGGGATCGCCCGTGCCCCAGGCGACGGTGCCCGCATCGGGCGACAGGCCGACCGCGGTGACCGGAGCGCCGATCCCCGTCAAGCGCCGCGCCGCCGCGTCGCCCGGGCGCCAAAGATGGACCTCGGGGCGGTGCCCGCCCGCCGTGGCCAGCGCACCGCCCGGCAGCGGCAGCGCGGCCGAGACGGCACCGTCGTGCCCCGCATAGCGGCCGGTCAAACGCGCCGCGGCCCAGTCCCAGGTCTCCACGTCGAAGACGCCGCCGCACCGGTCCGCGCAGCCCACCGCGAGGGTCGCGCCATCGCCGGTGAAGGCCAGCGCGTCGGGGCGGAAGGGCCGCGGCGGCAGGGTGGCGAGGCGCGCGCCGTCCACGGCGCGGCGCACCTCCACGCCGCCGTCCCGCCCGGCCAGGGCCAGGTGCGCGCCGTCCGCCGACACCGCCAGACCGACCAGCGGCATCGTGGCCAGGCCGTCGGGGTCGGCCAAATCGAGCGCCGTGCCCGTCTCGGCGTCCCAGAGGCGCAGCCCCCAGTCGAGGCTGGCCGCCGCCAGCCGCGTGCCCCCCGCCGCATAGCCGAGGCCCAGGATGCGCCGCGTGCCGCTGTCGAGGGGCTCCAGCGCCTCCGCCGCGCCGGAGAAGGGCGCCCGCCAGCGGTGCACCACACCGCCCTGCCCCGCCGCCGCCAGCTCGTCGCGCTCTGGCGCATAGGCCAGGGCGTCGACGACCCAGGGGTGGCCGCGCAGGACATCGGCGATCCGGCCGCTGCGGGTGTCGAAGACGCGCACATCCCCGAACGGCGGGTCGGTCGCCAGGTGCGGCCCGAAATAGCCCGCGACGGCGGCATAGCGGCCGTCCGGCGACAGCACCCCGGCGGCGATCTGCCCGTCGCTGCCCGGCCCGACATAGCCGCGCAGGACGCGCGCGGTCTGCCCGGTCTCCAGGTCCCAGACCCGCGCCGTCTTGTCGTCCGAAACGGTCAGGAGGGTCGTCCCAGCGGCGTCGGTGGCCAGCCCGCGGATCTTGGCGCGATGGCCGCCTGTGTCGAGGTCGAGGATCGGCGTCTGGGCCTGCGCGACCGCCGCGGCCGTCGCGCACAGGGCCGCCAAGAGCCACCGCAGGCTGTGCACCGACCGCGTCCTCCCAGCCTCTCCTGCCATACCGGGGGCGAGCTTAGCGGTTCGCGCCCCGTTGCGGCAATCGCGGTGTTGCGGGCCGGGCGGCGTCAGGCGCCTTGTTCAGCGTCCGGCCGCTCCCGCCGCGCCGCCTCCAGCAGGGTGCCGACGATGGGGTTGGGGAACCGCCGCTCCACCGTGACGGCATAGAACGTCTCGGAGATGCCGGGCAGGCGGTCGATCTCCACCAGCCGCCCGCTGGCCAGTTCGTCCTGCACAACGATGGGCGGCAGCACCGCCAGGCCCACGCCCTCGCGCGCCAGAAGGCGCATCATCGCCATGTCGTCGACCTCGGCCGCGATCTGGGGCCGCACGCCCAGACGGTCCGCCAGCGCGTCGAAGCCGATGCGCACGCCGGTGTCCGACGTCGGCAGCACCACGGGCTGGGTTCGCAGGAGACCGAGGAGGTCCGCGTCAGGCGCCGCGCGCTCGGGCACCGCCACCAGGCTCACGGGCTGCTCCACCAGGCGGTGCGCCACGAACGCCGTCACCGCGTCCCGCGCCGGGGCGCGGTTGGTCAGGAGGATGTCCAGGTTCAACGTCTCCAGCGCCATCAGCAGGTCGGCCGATGTCCCCGAGCGCAGCACCACCTCCACGTCCGGCCGCCCCAGCACCGGGCGCAGAAAGCCGATGAGGAAGTTCCGCGACAGCGTAGCCAGCGCCCCCACGCGCAGCGCCTGCCTGGCGTGTCGGTGGCCGCGCAGGGTGCCGAGCAACTCACCCCCGGTGGCGAAGATCGCGTCGGCGTGGTCGAGCGCGATCCGCCCCGCCTCGGTCAGGTGCAACTGCCGCGCCCGGCGTTCGAAGAGCGGGTGGCCCAACTGCTCTTCCAACTTGCGGATCTGCACGGACACCGCCGACTGCGAGAGGTTCAGACGCTCCGCGGCGCGGGTCAGGTTGCCGTCGTGCGCCACCGCCCGGAACAGCCGCAGGTGATGATAGTTCAGATCCACCATGATGATATATAAAATAGAACGATTTCATACAAACAAAGAATTTTTATATCTCAGGCGCCCTGCTAGATCGTCCCCCGTCCGACCCGTTGCCGTTCACAGAGGGCCCGTCCATGCTGTTTCCGTTTCTGACCTACCTGGCGCCGCTGGCGCTCTTGGCTGCGGCCGCGCTCGCGGTCCGGTCGCCGGGGCTGCGCCCTGCGCCCCTGCCCAAGATCGCCGAGGGGCTGGCCGTCGCGGCCCTCGCCGTGGCCGCCATCGCCACGCTCGCCCTGATCTCCGAGGGCGCGGCCACCAGCGCATTGTTCGGCGCGGGCGGTCTGGGGCTGTCCTCGCGGCTCGATGCGGTGTCGGCGGTGATGCTCCTGTTGGTCAGTTTCGTGGGCTGGGTCGCGCTGCGCTATTCGGCGACCTATCTCGACGGCGATCCGCGGCAGGGCGCCTTCACCGGCTGGCTCTGCGCCACGCTGGCGGCGGTGATGCTGCTGGTCACCGCGGGCAACCTGGTGCAACTGGTCCTCGCCTGGATCGGCACCAGCGTATTTCTGCACCGGCTGCTCCTCCACTATCCCGACCGGGTCCCGGCGCAGCGCGCGGCGCGGAAGAAGTTCGTGACCGCCCGCCTGGGCGATGCCGCGCTGATCGCGGCCGCGGTGGTGGCCTACGTCGCCTACGACACCGGCGACATCGCGCAGATCCTGGCGGCCGCGCGCGACGGCGTGGCCCCGACCGGCACCGGCTGGATCGCTGCGCTGTTGGCCTTGGCGGCGCTGTTGAAGTCGGCGCAGTTCCCCACCCACGGCTGGCTGACCGAAGTGATGGAGACGCCGACCCCCGTATCGGCGCTGCTGCACGCAGGGGTGATCAACGCCGGGGGATTCCTTCTGATCCGCTTTGCCGACGTGCTGCTGTTGTCGCCCGGCGTGCTGGCGTTCCTGGTGATGATCGGCGGGTTCACGGCGCTCTTCGGCGGGTTGGTGATGCTAACCCAACCGGCGGTCAAGACCTCGCTCGCCTGGTCCACCGTGGCGCAGATGGGGTTCATGATCCTGCAATGCGGTCTGGCGCTGTTCCCCCTGGCGCTCCTGCACATCGTGGCGCATTCGCTCTATAAGGCGCACGCCTTCCTGGCGTCGGGAATGGCTGTGGACGGCGTCGCGGCGATCCGGCGGCCGGGGCCCATCGCGATCCCCGATGCCGGAGCGGTCGGCCGCGCCTTTCTCAGTGCGCTGGCGATCTATGCGGTGGTCGGCCTCATCTTCGGTATCGGGGGCAAGTCGCCCCAGGCCATCGCCCTGGGCGCGATCCTGATCTTCGGCGTCGCCTACCTCTTGGCGCAGGGCCTGGCCGACGCCGCCCCGCGCGAGCTGACCCGGCGCACGGCGGTCTATTCGGTCGCCGCTGCGGTGGGCTACTTCGCCCTGCAAACGGGGTCCGAATGGCTGATGGCGGGCACCCTGCCGCCGACGCCCGCGCCGGGGCCGCTGGAATGGGCGCTGATCGTGCTGGCGCTCTTCAGCTTCGGCCTGGTGGCCATCGCCCAGGCGATGTTCCCGCTCTGGGCGTATCATCCGGCGGCGGCGGGCCTCAGGGTCCATCTGTCCAACGGGCTCTACGCCAACGCCGTCTTCGACCGCCTGCTGGGCGGCTGGTCCCACAAGCCCTCGTCCTGATCGACGCCCCAGGAGGTTTTCCCGATGTCCCTGTCCGACACCCCGCACACCCTGCCGCCGCAAATCCTCGCCGACGCCTGCGACGCCGCTGGCCGGGCGATCCCGCCGGCGTGGCCTTTGGCCTCGTCCGTGGCCGTCAACCCCTTCCTCGGCCAAACCGGCGAGAGCCTGGCGCAGGTCGCCGCGCGGCTGGGCCGCGTCGCCGGGGTCGCCGTCACCATGCCCCGCGACTGGTATCGCGCCAAGGTCGAGAGAGGCGAGATCGCAGACGAGGACCTGACCGCGGCGCTGACGGCCGCAGGAGAGGACGGCCTCGACCTGGCCGCGGTCCGCGCGGCGCTGGCACGGCCCGCGCCTGCGCCCGCACCCCTGCCCACCGTCGCCGACCTGGCGGCCGAGGTCTCGGGCATCGACTGGCCCGGCATCATCGCCGACCGGCTGGGCGTCTGGGCGGGGGCGCATTTCGACGAGGGCCAGGCCCTATGGGCCGCGCCGCGGCGGCGCGGGGCCTATCCGGCCTGGCAGCAAATCGCGACCAACGATCTGACGCCCGAGATCGCCGGGCTTCCGGGGTTCGCCCAGTTCGTCGCCGACGCCCCCGACACCGCCGAAACCGCGACGGCACAGGCGGCGACGGCCCTCGGCCTGACCGAGGCCGCGCTGCCCACATACCTGCACCAGGTGCTGCTGAGCCTCGGCGGCTGGGCCCAATACGCCCGCTATCTGCTCTGGCAGGCCGAGCTGGGCGGAGGGGCCGACACCGCGCTCGCCGATCTGCTGGCCATCCGGCTGGTGTGGGAACAGGCGCTGTTCTCCCATTACGAGGATCGGATCGCGGAGCGGTGGCACGAGACGCTCGCGGCCCACGCCGCCCCGGTCGAGGCCACCGAGGACCACCGGATCGACGCGATCCTCCAGGACGCGGCCGAGCGTGCGGGGCAGCGGGACCTCGCCGCAACTTTCGCCGCGCCCGTCGAGACGGCCGCGCCGGGCGCGCGCCCCGCACTCCAGGCGGCGTTCTGCATCGACGTGCGGTCCGAGGTGTTCCGCCGCGCGCTCGAAGGCGTCGATCCAGGCATCCGCACCCTGGGCTTTGCCGGCTTCTTCGGGCTGACCGCCGCGCACCGGAGCTTTGCCTCGGACGTGGTCGAGTTGCGGCTGCCCGTGCTCCTGAACCCCGGTCTCACGACCGTCTCGGGGACGGCGGACGACGCCGAGGCGGATTTGGCCGCCCGGTTCCGCGCCCGCGCCAACCGCGCCTGGGGCCGGTTCAAGCTCGCGGCGGTGTCCTCCTTCGCTTTCGTCGAGGCGACGGGGCCGATCTATGCGGGCAAACTGGTGCGCGACGCCCTGGGCCTGTCGGCCAATCCCGTGCCCGACGACCCGGCCCCGCAGCTCGACCCCGCCGTCGATCTCGACGCCCGGACCGACGCGGCCGAGACCGTGCTCAGGGCGATGTCGCTGACGGGCGGCTTTGCCCGCGTGGTGCTCCTGGCCGGACACGGGGCCAACGTGGTGAACAACCCCCACGCCAGCGGCCTGCACTGCGGCGCCTGCGGGGGGTATTCGGGCGAGGTGAACGCCCGGCTCCTCGCCGCGCTCCTGAACGACGACGAGGTGCGGCAGGGCCTGGGCCCGCGGGGCATCGACATCCCGGCCGACACCCTGTTCGTCGGCGGCCTGCACGACACCACCACGGACGCGGTGACGCTCTACGCTGCGGACCACCCCTCGCCCGAGCATCGCGACGATCTGGACGCGGTGCGCGGCTGGCTGCGGGCGGCGGGCCGGGTGGCGCGGGCCGAGCGGGCGCTGCGCCTTCCCCGCGCCGAGGGCGCCGCGGACATCGACCTGCGCAGCCGCGACTGGGCCGAGGTGCGGCCCGAATGGGCCCTGGCCGGGTGCAAGGCGTTTGTCGCCGCCCCCCGGCAGCGCAGCCTGGGCAAGAGCCTGGAGGGCCGCGCGTTCCTGCACGACTACGACTGGACCGAGGACAAGGATTTCGGCGTCCTAGAGTTGATCATGACCGCGCCGGTGGTCGTGGCGAGCTGGATCAGCCTGCAATACTACGGCTCGACCGTGGCGCCGCGGCTCTTCGGCTCGGGGGACAAGCTGTTGCACAACGTGGTCGGCGGCATCGGCGTGCTGGAGGGCAACGGCGGCAACCTGCGCGCGGGTCTGCCCTGGCAGTCGGTCCACGACGGCGAGGCCTATATCCACGAGCCCCTGCGCCTGTCGGTCTGCATCGAGGCCCCGCGGGAGGCGATGACCGACATCCTCAAGCGCCACGAGGGGGTGCGGGCCCTGTTCGACAACCGCTGGCTGCACCTCTTCGCGCTGGACGACGCGGGGCAGATGGCCTGGCGCTATGCCGGCGATCTGGAGTGGACCGAGGTGCCCCGCGACACCGCCCAGCGCCCCCGGCTGCAGGCCGTGGGCTGAGGTGGGCCCGACCGGGAACCCGGTCGGGCGTCCGATTCCGGTCGAAAACGTTTGCAGTCTATTCGTGCATCACCCAGCATCTTATCCGGACAGCGCTATCACGGAGCAGATATGATGAATGACCTCGATGAAGTCGCGTTTGTTCTGCAAGCGCATGACAAAGCGGTCGAAGAGGAGGCGCGTACAGCTTTCCCCAATGCGGACGTGGAGGGGAGCGACAATGCCGTAGGCGGCGCCACGATTGCGATCTTTGTCGGGCTTACCCACCAGGTCTTGAGAACTGTCTTGTCGTTCATCAATGCCCGCGAGGCACGCCTGGGGCCAACGACCCTGAGGATCGGCAAGGACGATATCACACTGTCTGGCTACACCGCAGACGATGCCGAGCGCCTTCTAAACTCACCGGCCGTGCAGCAGGCACTGGCGCGACAGCGTGACTAGCACCGATGGAGGCGGACACACGCGCGCGCGCAAGACGACGGGTCGAAGCACAACTGGTCGGCGCCCGGCACGTCGAGTTTGGCGAAGTATCCGGTGATGATGCGCATGACGGTCCAGCTACTTTCGAATATGTCTCCTATTACGCGCACCGGATCGGCAACCACTTTCTCACGCGCTACGGATATTCCTTCGTCCTTTCGAACGGTTTCCTCCAATCGCACATTTACAATCTGGCTCTCAGCAACATCGTTCTGCGAGACGATCTCGGCCGTCTAGAACGAGCCTTTCGATACAACTGCAAAAAATTCTATGCTGAATGCTGCCTCGGGGCGGGCAACTGCTTCATCGGTCGTGCACTGCTCCTGGAGACATTACTATTTGAGCAGAACGTAATGCTGGATGTTTTCGACAAAGCCGATACGGATCTTGCGGGCAAGATCGCAAACGCGATGACAAGCATCCTCAATTTGCACGAGATGAACCACTATTTCGCCGATCGTCTCGGTGCCGCCTGGGAGACCGAGTTGCGCACTTTGAACAGCGGGCGAATGGGCGTGCGCCTCGACAGATGGGCGCGGACCTACCGGTCGGACCTGATCGTCGAGATGGCCTGCGACGCGGTCGCGATCTCGGGGCTCATCTCGAACATCGGAGGAACGGGGGACGGACTCGATCCCACAACGCGCGCCCGGATCGCGGCATTCTGCTTTCTGAGTTTTCGGGAACTCGCGGCCCTCGAACGGTCTGGACAGGAGGCCGCGCGTCGCGCGCTGCATGAGGATAGCGAGATTCCTCTCGGCTCGGAGTATCGCCGGAGGGGCGCACCAAACGTCCCGCTCGGTCGGCTACCGGATATGGAGGCGAGATGCGTCGAAGCCTTGCGGACAATCGCTGAGGAGTTGCCGTCCGGCGATCTCTACGGGTTGGACGGCATGTTTCCGCTGCACGAGCGGATGGATGCGCTGCTGCGCCGCGCTTTCGACGGCGTCCACGCCACGGTCGATGACGGCGGGCTAACCACGGCGCATCAAAGGGGGCTGATCCAGATCGTCGCGGAGGCGATGCACGGCCACGACGAGGGCACCCAGCATCTCCTCTGGCGGTCGAAGACGTTCACCGTCGGGGGGCGGGCCATCGACCCGTGAGGCGGCGCGGGCTTCGGACTACGTTGTAACTTCCGTGGTTTCTCCAGAGGATGAGTGAGCGGCGCCGAGTTCAGCGCGCCGTCATTTGCATGTTCCAAATCATCGGCGGCGCCGCAATTGCGGCGGTCCATACACCTACGTTCACACCACCCCTGGCTTGCGACCACGCTGGGACCGCACCCAGACCCGGCACACCCCTCACAGATGGGCCGTCACCTCCGGGGCCCGGTCATGGGCGTCGTGGCGGCCGTCTTCGAAAGTGACGGGGAGGGCGGCGAGGGCCTCGGGGCCGAAACCGTAGGTGCGGACTGCGTCCTCGCCCTTCAACAGGGTGAAGGCCTCGGTCGGGACCAGCGTTCCCAGACCCGGCTCTTGGCGCAGATCGAGCAGTTCCAACGGCTCGTCGCCAGGTCGCCCTCCGTGCGGGCCTCGAACGCGACCGCGCCGCAGTGGCAGCTGCCCCTGAGCGTCGTCATGGCGCCCGCCTTCCCAGGTGGCTGGACAGGCGGTGGAGGCATTCGCCCCAGCCCTCCTGGTGGCTCAGGCGGCCGCCCTCCGACGCGAACGGAGCCTGGCGGAAGGTCACGAGGGTGCCCTCGCCCTCGGCCGCGAAAGCGACGGTGACCTCGGTTTCGGGCGCGTCCGCGTCGTCCCACGCGAAGGTGAAGGCGATCAGGCGGTCGGGCTCGATCCGGGTGTAGCGGCCGCTCTGCCCGAGCGGTGTCCCGTCCGGGCCGACGATCACCGCGCTCCAGGCCCCGCCTTCGCGGAAGTCGCAGGCAAAAGCGGTGGCTGCGAACATGGCCGGGCCCCACCAGGGCTTGACCGCCTCCGGCGACGACCAGGCGCCGAACACCGCCGCGACCGGATGGGGATAGCGCCGGACGATCTCCAGCGCTCCGGCCTTCATCGCGTCGCTCATGGGTCTTTCTCCTCGTCCAGATGGGCAGCCAGCTTGGCCAGGCTGCCGTCCCAATGGGCTCGGTAGATCGCGCACCAGTCGTGCGCATCGCGGAGCGGCGCCGCGTCGAGACGGCACCACCGCTCCTGCCGCCTGCGACGCTTGGAGACGAGGCCCGCCCGCTCCAACACCTTGAGATGCTTGGAGACGGAAGGCAGGCCGATGTCGAACGGCGACGCCAGGTCGGTGACCGTCGCGTCCCCCTCCGTCAGCCGCGCCAGAATGGCCCGCCGCGTGGGGTCGGCCAGGGCAGCGAAGGTGATGCTCAATCGGTCCGATGACATAGTACTTTCCTGCTCGTGCAAATAACAGTCTATAAAGTTACTTGCACGGTTCTGCAAGTAGCGCCTTCGCCGGTCAGAAGGCACGCCGCGCGCCTCTGGCAACGCGAGAGCCCGGCCCGCACGCGCAGGTCAGCCTAGGCTACGGACATCATCGATACTGTTTGGAGAGGAAGTGGCGCGCCTAGACGGAGAAACATCGAACGCGGTGTTTGATGTTTTGGCCGAATGGAATGCTGTCTTGGCGCCGCAGGGGGATGCGCTGCGGGCGTTGACCGAGGCCAAGCCGAAGCCGCTGCCGGGACCGCGTCCATGACGGGCGTGACGGAACCGACGCGGAAGCAGCGGGCGGCACCGTTCTCGATCCGGTTGAGCGACGATGAACGGGAACTGGTGGAGGCGCGGGCCGGGTCGATGCCGGTTGGGGCCTACATCAAGTCGGTCGTGTTGGCCGATGACGCTCCGAAGTATCGCAGGCGCCGGAGGCTCGCTGATAACGATCAACGGCTTCTGGCCGAGATACTGGCGCGGCTTGGGGCAAGCCGTTCGGCGGCCAATCTCAATCAGATCGCCAAACATCTGAATCAGGGAACGCTGATGCTCGAAGAGGAGCTGGACGCCGACCTGCGGCAGGCGTGTGCCGAGGTGGCCTGGATACGGGCGACACTGGTGAAGGCTCTCGGTTTGAAGGGCCGGGACCGTGATCGCCGAGGGCCGCACCGATGATCCTGGTCGGGTCGCAACGGGCCGGGGCTGCGGCGCTTGCCGATCATTTGATGAACACCCGGGATAACGATCACGTCACGGTTTTGGAACTCGACGGCTTTGCCGGTGGCGACCTGCACGAGGCCCTGCAAGAGGTGCAGGCGATCGCGTCGGTGACGCGGTGCAAGCAATATTTGTATTCGCTCAGCCTCAATCCGCCGCCGGATCACAGTCTCGGTGAGAAGGACTTCATCGATGCGGCAGACAAAGCCGGTGCCACTCTTGGCCTGAGCGGTCAGCCCCGGGCGATCATCATCCACGAGAAAGAAGGCCGCCGCCATGCCCATGCCGTGTGGTCGCGCATCGATACCGACACGCTGAAAGCCGTGAACTTGTCTCATGACAAGGTCCGCTTGCGCGATCTGTCGCGAGACCTGTTTCTCGATCATGGTTGGACGTTGCCGCGAGGTCTCCAGACCTATGGCGGGGGTAATCCTCTGAACTTCACGCTGGCCGAATGGCAGCAAGCCAAACGGCAGGGCATGGATGCCAGAGAGCTGAAACAGGTCTTCCGGGAGGCCTGGGCGCAATCGGATACGCTCAACGGGTTGCGACATGGGTTGGAGGAACGAGGTCTGTATCTGGCGAAGGGGGACCGGCGCGGCCTTGTTGCCGTCGATATCCACGGCGAGGTCTATGCGTTGGCTCGCTGGACTGGGATCAAGACGAAGGAAGTACGGAACCGGTGCGGATCGGGGGATGACCTGGAACCGGTCTCGCAGGTCAAGGACGCCATGCGTCGGCAGCGGACAGGTCAGATGCTGGCCTACATCGAACAGTTCAAAGCGAAGCACGCTGCCGACATGGCGCCTTTGATGGAGGAGCGTGAGAGAATGGCGGAGCACCATGCGCGGGAACGGGATCATCTGGCCAAGAAACAAGCCGCCCGCGAAGCCAAGGAGACGAAAGCCCGACTGGATCGCCTGAATAGTGGTCTGCGGGGCTTGTTCGATCGGCTGACCGGCCACCATCGGCGGGTCAGGGATCGGAATCTCAAGGAGGCCTTGGCCTGCCTGAAGCGGGATCGGGGCCAGAGAGAGACTCTGGTCCTCGCTCAGATGCAAGACAGGCAGGCTTTGCAAAGGACAATCGCAACGAAGCGGCGGCGGCAGGCTGAGGAGCGTCGGATCATGGCCCGGGACGTTGCCGCCTATCTGCGCAGGTCGTTTGCCTCAGAGCGATCGCCTGAGCGATCGCACCGTCAGACCCGTGAGCGCGGTCTGCATCTGGAGCTTTGACAGAGGCCAAGAACTACCCGGTGATACCCCCCGACCACCCGCGCAGGGGTGGCCGCATCCTTCCTATGACCGGCGCACTGCCATGTCATCATAGGGAAGGACAGCACAATGAATCGGAAACACACGGCTATCGCCGTGCTCTTGGTGGCGCTCTTCACCGCCATGCTGGGTACGGACACGGCCGCTCAAAGCGTGAACTGGAGAGAGCAATACGATCAGAGCTACAATGCCTATCTCTGGCAACTGAGGTGGATGCGCATTGCCATCATGGTGCTGTCGGCTGCGGCAGGGTTCGCCCTGGGGTGGTTTATCTCTCCGCAAGCGCGGCGGTTCCGCAAGGTGGTCTTCGCGATCCTCGCCGTTCTGGCTGTCGGGATCGCCATCCTCGACCATTCTGTTGTGGGTTGGGGCACGGCGCTTCTGGTTGCCTTCGTCGGCTTCTTCGCCGCGCTCGGATACTGGATCGGCCGGGGCATAAGAGCCCTGGGCCGGGCGCCCACGACATTCGGTTCGGCCAAGTGGGCAACCCCTGAGCATTTGGCCGAGCGCGGGCATCTGGGCGGTGAAGGCATCATGCTCGGGACGATCTTCGACGGCGAGGCGGAGAGGACCATCACCTACAAGGGCGACAGGCACGTGACCACGGTCGCGCCGACCCGGTCGTGGAAAGGTGTGTCGCAGATCATTCCCAACCTTCTGAGCTACACCGGTTCTGCTCTGGTGATCGATCCGAAGGGTGAACTGGCGATGACCACGGCGGCGGCGCGTAAGGCGATGGGCCAGGACATCGTTCTGGTCGATCCCTGGGGGATCGCGACGGAACAGACCGGCTGCGAGGCGGCCCGGTTCAATCCTCTGGACTGGTTGCAGCCCGGGGACGCCGACATGACGGAAAACGCCATGCTGCTGACCGATGCGATTGTCAAACCGCCCGCGCAAAAGACCGATCCGTTCTTCCGGGAAGAGGCCAAGGCGATGTTGCAAGGCCTGCTCATGCACGTGGCCCTGGACGAAACCTATGAGGGTCGCCGGTCCCTGGCCACCGTGCGGCAGCAACTGCTGCTCAGCGGGCCGGACATGAAGGCGCTGTTCGAGCGGATGGCGTCCTCGCCGCATCAGGTGGTGTCGAGCACCGGTGCCCGCAGCCTGCAGAAGGACGAAAAGCTGCTCTCCAATGTGCTGGCCTCGGTGCAGGCGGAAACGCACATTCTGGACAGCACGCGTTTGCAGGAGGCGCTGAGCGCGTCGGACTTCCGGTTCGAGGACCTGAAGACGAAGGCTATGACGGTCTATCTGATCCTCCCGGCCGATCGCCTGGAGACTTTCAGCGGCTTCCTCCGGCTGCTGGTGCAACAGGCGATCACCGTCACCGCCCGCAACATCGATGTCAAACCGGACAAGCCGGTGCTGTTCCTGCTCGACGAGATGGGCGCCCTGGGTCGCTTGACGATGGTGGAACAGGCTTATGGCTTGATGGCGGGCTTCGGTATGCAACTCTGGGGCGTGGTCCAAGACCTCTGCCAGCTGCGCCGGATTTACGGTGAAGACTATGAGAGCTTCATCGCCAATAGCGGGGCGATCAGCTATTTCGGGTCGCCGGACCGGCGGAGTGCCGAGTATTTCTCGGCCCTGTGTGGCGTGACGACGGTCTGGAACCTCAGCTCCGCCGTGGCGCATGCCGTGTCGTCGACCTTTTGTCAGGGTCAGGGTTCCGGCAAGAGCCGGACGGAGACGGATACCCGGGCGGCGACGCAGCGCAAGCTGGCCTATCCCGACGAGCTGATGCGTCTGCCGATCGACCATCAGGTGATCCTGATTGAGAACACCGATCCGATCCTGGCCAAGAAGCGGCGGTGGTTCGACGACCCCGTCCTCAAGACCAAGGGCGTGAACCTGCACCGCTGATCTGATTGGCAGCGGTTGCGAAACCCGCTGCCGATCTCCTCTCCATCCCCGCCCGCCATCCAAGGAGCTATCCCATGGACGATACCGACGACGACAAAGGGCAGCCGATCACCCAGCCGGACGGCAGCCCTCTCCGTGACAAAGACAATGCCGCCATGACGCCCAAGCCGGACTTTGCGCAGCAACCGGCGCCGAACCTCGCCCCTCCGGGCATGGGCGGCATTGTATCGAGACGGTCGAACCCTGCGCCGCAACCGCAGCCGACACAGGTGAGAGACCTGCAAATCGGGCCAAGCCAGCGGTCGGCCACCGGCTTTACCACGGATGGACGGATCGTCAGCATGCCGGGCTACAGCTTTGTTGCCCATCTGCGGGACACACCATCGTCGCAGGCGCTGTATAATGGTCGCATTGATCAGCTGGTGCTCAAGAAGGACGATCAGATCATTGCGCGGTACAATGTCGGCTGGCGGGTCCCGCCCCGGACCGTGACGGACAACATGGCAGTCCATCGCATCTGCACCGGCCTCGATGACAGTCTGGAGCATGCGGCGGCGAAGAAGGAATCTGCCATTGCCGTGAAACCGGGCGAGCCGCTCCGGATGGAAAGCGGCGCCTATCAGACCGATGGCAGCCTTGTGTCCATGCCCGGCTACAGCTTTGTAGCGCGGATCGAGCCCGAACGCTCGCAACAGGGGATCGAAGGCGGCAAGATCACTCGACTCGATCTGCGCAAAGACGGTGCGACGGTGGCCAGCTTTAATCGAGGATGGGACAAGATGCCCAAGACCGCCGAACAGGTCGAGGCGGTCCACCGCATCCGACAGGGCTTTGGCGATGTCCGTCCCACGCGGTTCCAAGGCTTCGACACCGCGAACAGCAAAGACCACGGGCACAGCCGCTGACAGCGATGCAGCCCTCTTAGGAATATGATCCAATGGCAGGATAGCAGTCCAATATGCTATCCTGTCAGTCTGTTATGGATCACATCGCCTTCATGAAGCATCTCCGAGACCACGAAGCCCGAGACCCGGATCGCGTGTCGACAGCCCGGGCTTACAAGAATGCCGCCGGGATCGACGAGCTGATCCGCCTGCCGCAGCCCAGCTGGGACTATGTCGACTGGCTGGAAGCCGGGGGCGATATCAATTTCGCTGAATGGGTTCTGCACTGTGAGGCGAACCCCTGCGATGGCTTCACCCTGTCCCACCTGCTCATGTACTGGCTCTGGCTCGACGCCTGCCGCCGCTACAGCCAAGGCCTCCCCACCTACAGCCCGCATCCCCCGGAGGGCTACGAGACCTACGCCGAACCCGCCAACGATGCGTGAAGGGTGGAAGCCTAGAGCGGAGTTCGGCACAGCCCTTCTATCGGCGCAATGCTTTGGCATATTAAAGCTGAACTTGATCTGGCCGCCGGTTTGAAATCTGGCGACCCATTCTATATTGGCATCAACTCTGAAATGGCAATGTCCATTTCTGCAAGGATATTTGCCTCAATAAGCGAGTTTGATATCTTCTTTCGCGCCGCCTGAAAGCGTTCCGGCTCATCGATTTCCACTGACGCGGCAATCCTCTCGGCACGGGCGACGATCGCAACAATCCTCGCCTGAGCATTGTTTTCAGCGTAGAACTTCGGAATATCTAAAGAAACCATAAGCTTATCAAGGTCACGCTTTCCGAATTGACCCTCTGCCTGTAAATGCTCAACGCGCTGGTGAAGGAGGGCACTATTCAGAATTCCGCTAAGGTATTGTGCTTCCTCTTTTGATCTAGCTTCGGCCCAATATAGTTTGTGATCGATCACGACGCGGGGATCGGAAATAACGGCTGCAACCGGGCGAACTCCTGCTTTCGCGTAGACAACCCTGTTTGCAGCCAACGGGTATTGCGCAGTCAACTTGCCATAGTAATCAAGTTGTTCTTTGAGAGTCATACGACCCGAGCCGTTGGAGTCCCAAAGGCGCTCTGCATCCGCCATCCAGCGGGAAACATGTGAAAAGCCATCACTCATGGCCGCAGATGAATCCATCAGCTCATCGCTATCAGGCTTCAAGGGGAGAATACAAAGATGCGTCGTCAACAACCGAAACTGAGCGATGGACGTACCGAGCGCCACTTGATGCAGAAATTCTGCTTCGATGTTACCGGTAAGGCCCGGCAGGTCTTTCCAAGGTTTCTTGTCCTGGTTGCTTACGCGGCTTCGCACGAGAGGCGCGCGCCGGTTTGATCCAATTCTTCCAGACGGTTCTTCTTCCACGAAGAAGAACTTTCGCGGCGTGATGGTCGCTCCCTGTTTGAACTTTCTCTTATAGTGCGCATGTCCATTGAAAGCTGACTTCGGCGCCGTGTTGGCGACCACGGTCAAGTGCTTTCTGGCGTCAATCAGGTGACTGTCGCGCATCGGTAGCTCGCCCGTGTATGCCGTGATAGCACTAAGCGGCCTACCGGGATCAGACACTCGGGCGGCGAACAGAACGCATGACGGAACCGGGAACAGCGGTTTCACCGAACTATCGAATTTCCAGGCTTTCGAGAATTCCACGCGAACATTTTCAATGTCGCCTCTTCCAATGAAGGAACCCGTCATGAACTTTTTAAACTGACCACGCGACAATGCAGCCATAGGCATAACGAATGCGATTTTCCCGCCGACATCCAGATATCGCTCAGTACAGCGCACAAAAAAAAGGCTGACAAATCTTGATGTGTAGCTTGCCTTCCACCGACCCAAATATCTCGGCTCTGACATGCAGCCTTGAAGCGCCGCTACATATCCGATCCCATGGAATTGTATTTGAGCCACGGAGGGTTCTCGATCTCCTCTCTCATCTTCAGGAGCTTTGCGCCGCGGCCATGATAGACATCGGCCGGTGTCAGGTTGGCCAGGCTCTCGTGGTAGCGATGGTGGTTGTAGTGGTCGACGAAGGCGCTGATCTGTCGTTCCAGGTCGCCGCCAGGAAGTAGTTTTCCAACAGCATTTGGTTCTTCATGGTCTGGTGCCATCGTTCGATCTTGCCCAGTGTCTGAGGATGATGCGGTGCGCCATGGACATGACTCATGCCCTCGTCTAAGAGGTAATCCGCCAGATCGGCGGCCACGTAGGACGAACCGTTATCGCTGAACTGAGTGATCAGAACCGAAATATCAGATGATTGTCAACTCGTTCGCGTGAAGGACAGTCCCGTCGGCGAACTCAAACAGCTCCAGATCGGTGTAAGCACCGTCGAAGTGATCGATGACAGTTACCGTCTCGCCATTCTGGAAACTGATGACAAGATCTTTGGATGCGTTTTCGCTAAATGTAACATCACCGACATTCGCGTCCAAGAAAACAATCCGATCTTCGACAGCCAGATCGAATGAGAAATCGTTAATCGTGTAGGAGCCATCACCCAGAGAATGGTAGTAGTTCTCCAAATACACAGAGCCCTGTACCATACCGCCAGCCTTTTGATCTGAAACGGAACGATCCCGAATTTCTTGCTCCGTTAGAATCGTCCCATCGGCAAACTCGATCTCCTCCATGTCTTCGTAGAGGCCATCGAAATGATCGGTAATCGTGACCGTCTCACCGTTGGGCAAGGTGATGACGAGATCGCGTCCTGAGTTTTGGCCAAAGGTCACCTGGTCGGAGTTGACGTTCGTGAAAACCAAACGGTCATTGGCCGCGAGATCGTAGGAGAAGTCATTGATCGTATAGGTGCCGTCGCCGAGTGAATGGTAGTAGTTTTCCACGTAGGCAGAGCCCAGTACCATACCGCCAGCCTTTTGATCTGAAACGGAACGATCCCGAATTTCTTGCTCCGTTAGAATCGTCCCATCGGCAAACTCGATCTCCTCCATGTCTTCGTAGAGGCCATCGAAATGATCGGTAATCGTGACCGTCTCACCGTTGGGCAAGGTGATGACGAGATCGCGTCCTGAGTTTTGGCCAAAGGTCACCTGGTCGGAGTTGACGTTCGTGAAAACCAAACGGTCATTGGCCGCGAGATCGTAGGAGAAGTCATTGATCGTATAGGTGCCGTCGCCGAGTGAATGGTAGTAGTTTTCCATGTGGGCAGAGCCTCGCACTATGCCACTGGCCTTCTGATCGGCGACCGATCGATCCCTGATCGCCTGGCCTGTCAGAATCGTCCCATCGGCAAACTCGATCTCCTCCATGTCTTCGTAGAGGCCATCGAAATGATCCGTAATCGTGACGGTTTCACCGTTGGACAGCGTGATGACGAGATCGTGGCCACCGTTTTGATTGAACGCCACCTGATCCGCGTTAACATCCGTGAAAACCAAACGGTCGTTGACCGATAGATCGTAGGAGAAGTCGTTGATCGTATAGGAGCCGTCGCCAAGAGAATGTACAAAGATATCCCGTCCACTGGCCCCTTGAACAGCTCCACTCGCCTTCTGATCCGCCACCGTGCGATCTCGAATCTCTTGACCCGTTAGAATCGTCCCATCCGCGAACTCGATTTCCTCCATGTCTTCGTAGAGGCCATCGAAATGATCGGTGATCGTGACCGTCTCACCATTGGGCAAGGTGATGACGAGATCGCGGCCTGAGTTCTGGTCGAAGGTCACTTGGTCGGCATTGACGTTCGTGAAAACCAAACGGTCATTGGCCGCGAGATCGTAGGAGAAGTCACTAATCGTGTAGGAGCCATCGCCGAGTGAATGGTAATAGTTTTCCACGTGCGCGGAACCTCGCACCATGCCACTGGCCTTCTGATCGGCGACCGAGCGATCCCTGATCGCCTGCCCGGTCAAAATCGTCCCATCCGCGAACTCGATCACTTCCATATCTTGATATATGCTATCAAAATGATCCGTGATGGTGACCGTCGAGCCATCAGTAAGCGTTATGACCAGATCGTGCCCAGCGTTCTGGTTGAAAGCAACATCGGCTGCATTGATATCGGCGAAGACTAAGCGATCATCAATCGAAAGGTCGTAGGAAAAATCGCTTATTGTGTCGCTTCCGTCTCCCGCATGATAGAGATAAAGATCGCGCCCCCAACTTCCGTTAAGGCTGTCGTCCCCAGCGCCGCCAATCAAGATGACATCGTCGTCCTGGCTGGTCAGCGTATCGTCGCCGCCGAAACCCAAAAGGATGCCGCCCCCGCCAGTGGAAAGCTGGTCGTTGGCGTCAGTCCCTTCATTCATCGTCCCGATCTCGAAGGTCGACTGAATGAGATTTCTATCGATGTTCGGAAATTCGGCGGCGACCAGAGCGCCGATGTAGGGGAAATCTCTCTCAAACATGGCGAGAATTCCTAGAGCCTCAGCATCCGTACCATGCCCTCCGCTTCTGAACGCATCGATCAGGTCGCGGACCAGGTTGCTTGCAGACCCTGCGATTTCATCAGTGAACGGGTTCAAGAAAACGTTCTTGAAAGGAGCGAGTGCACCAAGATCGGCGCTCTCACCCTCTTCGCCCAATATCGACCATGCCGCCTGCGCCAGGAACCGGGATGCCATATAATCCCGCATACCGTCGTAAGCTACCTGGAGATCGGCAATCTCTTGAGCGGACGGGGAAAAGACCAGAATATCTTCAGGTGAAATGAAGTTCTCTGAAACCCGATACTCCTGTCCCATCAGGACCTGGAGAAAAGCAAACGCGCTGGCATCCATGGCCGGAGCAGGATCGGAATCCTGAGTTTCTCCGAAATCCAGGACAGTAACACCGCGCGCGGACCCGGAACTGACACTGAGAAAATTGGGCCCATTTAACGATACGTAGGTCGGGTATTCCGAAGGCGACGAAGAGAGGACGCGGGATGGCAGGACGTAGCCGTTCGCGTCGAGCCAGTCCTGAACACCGCTGTAGTCGGAGTCGATCCCTTCGGCGAACACGTAGCCCATGATTTCCGGAGCGGGGTCTCCGCTCTGCCAGCTTTGGATATCCGCCGCGCGGTAGGCGAAATAGACGCCGAGACCGGACACATCCTGCATCCATCGCGTGTCGGAGACGCCTGCCCAATCCGCAAGGAAATCGTCGAATCCGCTAAAGAACGCACCGAATTTCCCTGCCCTTGCATCGGCGATCAGAACGTCGGCCGCAACCTGAAGGCCGCTGTCATTGGTCATGGAAACCCAAAGGTCCGGCATCTCCCCGAACCCACGCAGGGAGGGCAGGGTGAAAACATCAGGGTCATACTCGAAGCCCTCGGGAAGCGTATACTGCGACTCCGCCTGTGACAGATCGAACAGGACTTCGCCTGACTGCGTGATCGTTCCATCGTCGAAGACAACCTTGGCCGTTTCGATGATGTCGTTGCCATTCACGCTATAGTTGGTGGCCGTAGCGACGACACTGATAGACGCGATCCCAGCCACACTCAGAGATACCAACTCACCTGTATCGGACACCCCATCGCCGTTGAGATCCTGCCAGATCAGCAACGAGCCGAAGTCCGCGTCCTGCGCGTCGATCTTGCCATCGCCATTCGTATCGTAGGGCGCAAGCTGTTCGTATCCCGTCTGGGTCGCAGACCCGAACAACTCGGAGATGTCGTCTATCTGGCCGTTGCCGTTGCTATCGACAGCGAGCAGCGCATCGTCAGGGGCCACCCATCCGGTGCGTTCAGCAAAGCCATCGCCGTCGAGGTCGAAATGTGCTTGAGAGTCCGCGAGCGCCGTGAGTTCGATGCCGTCGCCGTCCAGGTCGATGACCAACGGGTCGATCGGACGCGGGTTAAAGAGATCCTGAAGGAAGTCCATAGTTGCTTTGGTAGCTAAGCCGCCCGCCCAGGCTCCGAGAAGACCGGCGAGAAGCACACCCAAGCCGAGCGGCGCAAGCCCAAGGTAGCTAGCAGCAAGATATGCCCCTAAGGCACCGCCACCAATCCCTCCCAAAAAAACCTGCCGCCGCATCGAGATAGTCGTTGACGCTCCCGCCATCTCCACCAATGATTGCGTCAGAAAGTTCTGCAAGCGCAGCGGCAGTGATCCCAATGGGACCGAAGACCTTCGAGGCGGCAGATAACGCGGGATGGTTCTTTACCAGATCTGCAGCAGCACTCGGACTAATGCCCCTCTCGATCAGAGATTTATACTCATTCGCAATCGCAATGCCAATGGCGGTTTCAATTAGTATCGGTAGAAGGCCAAGAGGATTGCTTGCCTCATTGGTTCCGCCTGTAGTCGTCGCTGTCATGCTTGCCGTTCCTTAATCTTCCTTAGGGCCTGCAAAGAAAGTCCGATTACGCCCAAAAACCCGACGATAAACATAATAGATACCGCAGCTGCCGTAGCTGTATCGCCAAGGTTTTCGGGCTTCATAGCCAATAAAATTGCATTTGGAACGAACACGAAGATTACGATCAATGAATGCGCTGTAAATACCAAGCGCTCTACCCGAGCAGATGACGGAAATGCATGCTCGCGGGACAATCTGTTGTTAAAATGCAGTGTCTCTCGCATCTTCAGGAAAAGCCAAGCGCCGCAAGTAGTAACGCCCACGCTCAATGCAATAAGCGATAAGGATACTGCCGTAGATGAGTGCCAAATCACTAGCAAGCTGATGATCCAAGTTAGGAAGAGGGAAGCGGCAAGAGCAACCCCCTTTCGATCTCTCACCCCGCCAAGAAACATAGCCTTAGGATCCAAAACAAAGCCTGACGGGAGCGAAGCTCACGACATAAGATCAGGGGTTTGTGCGTAGCTCGCCCGCCAGCAGCATGGTTTCGTTAGACGCTCTTGAACCATTTAGATTAGGAATCGTCATACGGCTTCCAAGATTGCCACCCACGCCGATCAATCCAAAATTAATACGCAGCAGTGTGAGCTGCTTCTGCGCACTTGCCGAGTATTGCTGGAAACCAACCGACCAAGATCTCGATGTCTGCGTATTCGGTACTCACTTACCGATCTCGATCTAGTCGCTCAATCACCCGCGTTTTGCTCTACCTATGGTCGTGGTGTTATCCATGTCAACTACTTTCTCGAGATCAAAAGCATGTCGTCCGATAGTGCAAGCGCCGCCTCGCTCACGTTTCCTTTCGGTGAGTCCTAGGTCGTGTTAACAAAAGGGATTCACAGTCGCTGTTGCGTATGATCCAAGCTGGTATCTGCGATGGAGGCCAGCTTGGCACGAGATCTGATGTCGGATGAGGAATGGGCGTTCTTTGAGCGTTTCATCTTGGCTGTCCGCGCTCTGAACGGACGCAAACCGACCAACCACCGCCTTGTTCTTGATGGGATATTCTGGATCGCACGGACAGGCGCTCCATGGCGCGATCTGCCTGAGGAGTTCGGCAAATGGTCGAGTGTGTACCGCCAGTCCCGGCGCTGGACTCTGGCTGGGCTCTGGGAGGACATCATGGACGCCTTGAACGAAAGCGGGGCGGCGCCGAACACCCTGCAAATGATCGACAGCACAGTCGTTGGCGCGCACCGTCAGGCAGCGGGCGCTAAAGGGGTCTCCGCGATAGAGTTTCGGCCGTTCGCGGGGTGGTTTCACGACCAAGATAATGCCGCTCAAGACCCGTCTGTCATCGACCCGAGGCTTGCCGTGGGACTTGGGGAAGAAAGGGGCGAGCTTGGCCATCTGCTCGTCGGTCAGCCAGTAGAGTTCGCTCATGTCACCGCTCCGCTTTCCGAGCCGTGAATCACGCAGCGCATTGAAAATCAATGCATCCTGACCCTAGTGAGCTGTTCTTCAGCGTCGTCAGTTTCGCGCCGAAGATCACGTTTGAACTCGAAGACCGTACTGCCGAAAAGCCCGTCGGTGCGTCCCCGAACTTCCGGGATGCGAATTTCAAACTCAACATCACCCTGCGGAACATCAAGCGCGTTAACACACATCTCGGCAAGGAGAGCGCGTACTGTCTCATGGCCGGGACGCAATGCAAGATGCTCCACGACTGTTTCCAGTCGTTCAGCTGCCAGTGCCATATTGCTCTGCCCTCAGATGCACTTTTTGAGCATGCTGCTAGAGCTCGTTCAGATTCATACATAAATTCGGTTTGCGAGTTTTGTTGCTGATAACCTGCGACAAAAGGATCACATCGTTGTGACCCCAGTATCTCGCGCCTCGCTCAATATATTGGGTGACTGACGTGCAACCCATCTACCAGTTGTTGCGTCAATTTCGTGCATCCTGCACTGCTCGCGGTGATCGGGCTTTTGGCGCACCCCTTCTTCGTCCAATACAGATGGAAGATTCCAGCTAGCAATGCCGCGCGTATCGGGGGAATATCATCGGCGCAGAGCGAAAAAAAGGCGCACAAATCGTCAATCGGATGTCCGGTGTCTTCGCTTCGGAAAGACCATTTCGCAACCGCGCCTATTTCATGCTTCCTGCCACCTATCAACCTCGCAGTTCTTTATCTCACACCCTGATGGCTCTGGCGAGGGTCTGGGGTGAGACGCCGATGCGTGCGGCGAGCGCGGAGAGGGTTGTGTCACCGTTTGCGATCTGGGTGGCATAGCGTCGGGCCTGCCGTGTGGAGATGATGCGGGGTCGGCCGATGCGGACGCCCCGGGCGCGGGCTGCTGCCATACCGGCCCGGGTGCGGTCGCTGATCTGCTCGCGCTCGAACTCGGCAAAGACTGCGAGTTGGCCGTAGAGCATGCGGCCGATGGCGGTGGTGGTGTCGATCCCTTGCGTGAGGGCGATGAAGTCGACGGAGCGTTCCTGCAGCTCGGCGAGGAGCTGGAGAAGATGGAGCGTCGATCGGCCCAGACGATCGAGCTTCCACACAATGAGCGTATCACCGGGGTGCAGGTCTTGCAGGAGCCGGTCCAGACCGTCGCGGGTGGTCTTGGTGCCGGAGATGCCGTGATCGCGGTAGATCAGGTGACACCCGGCTTGGATCAAGGCGTCGTGTTGCAGCGCTTCTGTTTGCTCCTGATCGGAAACACGGACATAGCCTAAGCGGCGAGCCGATGGGGCTTGAGACTCGTTCACCGTGTAATCGTAATGAGTGCAGGGCGTTGCGCAAGGCTTCGGCATGGCAATTTCGTCTTTCCAAAAGGGGTCCCTTCTGGCGGCGGCACCTGAAGCGGGTTGGACGCAGATCGACCCCGGAAAGAATCTGTGGAAAACAAGACCTCGGGGTGCGCGATGATGGTGTGCCCCTACCCCTATCAAAACGGACCCCTTTTGATCGGTCGGCCACGAGGCTTGTAGCTAAGGGGTATCCCTGTTCCATGCCGACATCTCGACCGCGCTTTCGTGCGCTGACCTGGGCCTGTGCTCTCTGTCTCGCTCAACCGCTTGCCGCGCAAACGCCTGTCACTAGCACCGCTGCCATTGAGGGAGTCTGGCAGGGCCGCAGTGGCGGCGGTTTGTTCACGAGCCTGAGCGCAACGCCATCCGGCGCCCTGTTCCAGATCACGCAACTGACGATGGACTGCACCTTCGTGCTGCCCGCCGTTGCGTCTGAGGGCGTGTATGACGCGTCAGTCACGTTGGACCGCAACGGCGACTGCGAAGACGATCGTCTCCAAATCACTCGCGAGGGTGTGATCCTCTCGGCCACGCTTGTCGATCAATGGGGGCCGCGCAAGATCGCCCGGATGGCCCAGACTCAGGGACCGGCCCAAGGCGAGCGGCTGTACCCGGATATCGCGATACGCGGCGTCAGGCTGGGTATGACGTTCGACGAGGCGCTGGCGGCCTTGCCGCGGGAGATGAGCGCCACATCGCCACGCCCGTCCAGCAATGTGGTGCGCGGCACCCGGCAACTCGACGGGTGGTATATCCAGGCCTATGCACCGTACGGTGGAGAGTTCGCAAACAGAAACGCCAGTCAAGACAATCTG
Source organism: Rhodobacteraceae bacterium CCMM004 (assembly GCA_004005435.1). GTDB lineage: Bacteria > Pseudomonadota > Alphaproteobacteria > Rhodobacterales > Rhodobacteraceae > CCMM004. The sequence continues at coordinate 753,685 of RZWH01000001.1, forward strand.
GGTCTGTACCGTGTCGTTGGGGACGCGAATGAGGGCGTTATGGGCATCCTGCGCTCGACCTCCCCGGCGCCATTGGATGCCCCGATGGCGAGCGCCTTTGTCGACGCGGTTGTCAACGCCTACGGGTCTCCCTCGCACCGCAATGTCAGCGGTCCGCAGACGAAGCTGATCTGGCATTTTGGGCTCGATGGCCAACCGGCAACCGGTGCTGCGGATCAGGCCTGCCGCCGACGCATGACCAATCAGAACCCGCAGCGCGTCATGGCCATGGTCTTCAATAAGCTGGAGTTCTATCAGGATGGGAGGGCCGGTCTGGATACGGGATCGGTTCAGATGCCGTTCCAGCCGAGGGTCGGATGCGGCTACACGCTGGAATACATCGTGCGGCAGCGGCAGGATGGTGTGATGCAAAGTGCCATTGCGACTTTCTTCGATCACCGCGCCCTCGCGACAGAAATCTGGGGCGAGAGCCGGACCAAGTTGGATGAAGAGATCACGCGGGCGCAGCAACGCCTCGGCGCAGCCGGAGCCAACGCCCCGGAACTCTAATTGAGCAGGAAGATAGAGACAGCCGGGCAGAGCAACCCGGCTGTTTTGAGCGGGCAGATCATCCGCACCGATAGATGATGGTCCGCCCATCGATTTCCAGTTCACTGTAGTCAATGGTCAGGTCACGGGCGATCGCCTGGAAATCGATATAGGCGTAAGGCAGATCACCAAGGCTGCCGAACACCCCTTCATCGATAAAGAGCTGTGCAAGCTCAACGAAGGACTCGACATCGTAGATATCGACATCGAAGTCGTCGGCCTTGGTGCTGTCATCGAAGGAATAGCCGCAATCACCGACAGCGATGATCACGCGGAGCTTGTCATCATCATCATCCCAGCTCCTGACCGCTTCGAAGAACGCCTTGCAGTTGGCTTGTGTGAGCCCGATGGCAGCGGCCAGGGCGCAGTCGATCGGCTCTCCGTCGATGAATTGGAGGTCGTATTCCTCGACGGGATCACCATAGGCATTCCGGCATGTCTTGGCTTTGCTCCGATACTCCGCATAGTCATGAAAGTAGAATCCCGTTGCGGAGATGTCGTATGGCTGGGCGTAGAGAACAAGGCTTGTACTATCGCTTTGTCCGGCAGTGGATGGCATGTGATGTGTCATGGTCTTTGTCCTTTCTCTTAATCAAAGGCACTGGGTTGCGCCTGCAACCCACTGGCCTTCGCCGAGAAGCGGGGGTGCAAAGGACAAGGCCGGGCGATGCCAAGGGCATTGCCCGGGACCAGAGCCACGCGCAGGCCGGATCGTGATCCGGGCGAGCATGGCGAGGACCCACGCCTTGTCCTGCGCCGGGGGCGGCAGCCCCAAGTCAAAAGAAATGCAATCGAAAGGCATTTGATGGAATGCCTGTCACAGTGTACAGCTATCGCCGCCGACTTATGGGGAACGGATAAGCCGAATAGGTGGGCAGCGGCCCGGATGACGCACATCCAGACCTATATAGCAGTTGGGCGCCGGGGCGGGGTTGCAAGGGGCGGACGATGCCCCTTGTGCGTGATCCATCGGTAAGACGATGGCGGCATCCAATCCGCGCAGGGTTGGCCGATGGGTGGTCCAGGCAGGGAGAGCGGCGTCTCCCTCATGGTCTCGATGACATCGTCTCCATGACCTGGTCAGGGGTCTTGGGGGCAGGACCGCCGCCCAAGTCTATGGGGTGCAGGGGAGAGAGACATCTCCCCTGCGAGGGATCAAACACCGGTCTGTTTGCATGGTCGGATAGGGCTCATACGCCCGGTCCGGCCATAGGCTTGGGGGATAGAACGGGGGAGCGCAGCATCCCCCTTCTCAAGATGTGCGGTACTACCGCACACATCTTGCGGCATCTCTGATGATGGAAGGTGCCCGCAGGGTCGCAGCGCTACCGGGTCAGCATGACCCACATTTCGCGATAGGCAAGGCGTCGAGAACGCGAAATATCTCGATTGCACCGCCCCATTCATTAGCTTGGTTACGGAAGATCTCGTATACATCAAATCTAATCACTGTCTGCGCTGTTTGTCAGCAAGCGCCCTTTGGACTAGATCGTTCAGGTGCTGTGCGCCTTTCCTCGACGGATAGTTTCTGCGTAGCATTCTGACGACAATCCAAGCATCCTTTGGATCGTTAATTCCACTCTCCTCAATAGCCGCCAAAACCTCTTCTTCAATCACAGCATCATCATATTGTAGATGCCGATCATCGGATTCATCTTGCGAACCAAATATTTCTTTGATCTCAATGATTCCACTAATGCAAGCCTTAACCTCCTCAAAGGAATACTGCTTACTGAAATCTGTTTTTTCAGTTAGCCTCGCCGCATAGTTTTTGATAACTCTTCTCTTGGACTTCGATACATAGAGGCCGGAGAGCATGTCATTCCTGCCATCTATCGCGCGGAAGTAGCCAATCTCAGTGTCGATGGCCGACATACCGTCTACATCCTTCGAGAGCCCTTCATAGAATACGCTGTCGCCATACGCAATGACGCGGTCGCCAGAGATAACTCTAGTTCTCACGCTTCGCTCGACCGAGTACACATCAATCGAGACCTGCCAATCGTACTCGGTAGCCGCGATCTTTAGGATTGCATAACTGAGGAAATCCTGGGGCGCCTTTACACTGCTTAGCTTTGGAATGACCACCCATGTACCTATCATCAATCTAGATTTCGCTGCTACAATATTGCGCTCGGGGCTAGAATAATCCACCCTAATTCTTTCTTTTGATCTTGCCAGCAATAGACGGAAGTAGTCTTGAAACAGCCCTACAATGATCGGGCTGCGGGTATGGTATACTGTCAAGCGTTCGCTTTCTGAGAATATCCATCCAAAGAAAACTTCTGCTCGCTGTTCTGGGTGCTCGATTATGATAAAGTTGATCATATCAATCGGAGCATCAATAATTGCGATCTCATGAAGGGCAGACGATTTGGGTTCACTTGGCGCAATTTCGTCATACCGACCTTCCAAGACATCGCTTATTGTAGAAACGTCATACCATGCGCCACCTTCGCTCGAGAAGAATTCATTGTACCCATCAATAGCATGTTGCTTTCCGTGGCCTATAGCCCTGTACTTCGAGGCCATGTTAATGAAGGTGTTCTTTACAGTGGTAGCCCCTCGAATTGCGAGATTTATTTTTTTTCTGCATCAACATTCTCGAATATCTCTATCTTCGCAATTCTGTCACTCTCGTCGCTCAAAAGTCTCTTGAAGTCATCAGCTGTATTCTCTATTTTTTTCTTGACAGAGTTTGTTTCAATAGATGATACTAAAGTTCGCGACGCTATGTACGTAATGAGCGTCACGGTAATTCCAATTACAAGCCCCAGGGCTAGGTCTTTCTCTTCTCCATTTGGGGGAGCGGGGGCCAGGTAGAAATAATAGAGAGTGAGGCTCGTACCAATTAGCGGTCCGAGAATTGTAGTTAATAATGGAATCCAATAGTCAGCGAGAAACCTTAGAATCTTACGAAGCATATTACCGTCTCTCGCACATATCTGCTGGGCTCCTTAGTGTCTTCCTAGGTGCTGCATCCGGGCTAGGCGTGTTGTCTGTAGCGCTTTCAGATCAGCCATCTGGAGATAGTTGCAACAAGGTGGAAAGCTGCGCAAGTGAGAACTTCACAGCAGACGCGGTAAGGTGTAGTCTGGCTTGCTAAACCCAAACTAGGGCGTATTCGCGATCCCATCGCGGTCAACATCATAGGAACAGCGCTGACGAACTGCAGGTTCGCGACAGCATGTTCGGTTAGGTACGAGCGATAGATAAGCCGTTCATAGGGCTTGGTCAGTCGCCACCGGAGTATCCATCAGTTTCTCTTGGGCGGCGTTGCGCGGAGTCATTTTGAACTATGTGCTTAGTCAATTTGATAGCGGCGTTCTTCGCAAGTTGATAGTATGCTCCGCCATGGTCGACTTCAACACCGCTCTCTCCGCATCCCTTGCCCAATACGAGGAGCTGCTGGGCCGTCCGTTCGCGCCTTTTCCGACAATCGAGACGGTTCCGGACGAGGCTCTGTGGGCCCGTGCAGACCAGTCGGCTAGGGCGCTCAACATCGCCGTGTCCTCCGGCCTGATCGCATCGGTTGAGGCTCTATGGCAGACCTCAGTATCCGACCCCTGGCTGGCTGATGCGAACGATGACAGCCTGCCGTTCGATGCGGATTGGTTCTCGCACGTCTCGTTGGTCTGGTTGCTGATGCACGAGATGCAGCATGCCGATCTGGATCATTTCGCCTTTCTGGGCCGCAAGCGCATTGCGGAGGCCGATCAGCAGCCAGGCATGGGATTGCTCAGCCGAGCGGCGTCAAGCGCCGCGCCTGTGCAGAAGGTCAGACGGCAAGATCGACCTTTGGTCGAACCTTGCTTGGAGTTGCAGGCGGATCACGATGCGATCGAACTGGTGTTGGATGCCTACTCACCGGATGATTGGCCCGCCATTCGGTACCGTACAGCGGCGGTCTCCGGAATGATGGTGCTTATCGAGACTGCGGAACAAGTGTCCGAAGGGATGCCTCGATCGCACCCCAAGGCGGCGACCCGCATCTTTCAGCTGCTGGGGCATGTGATGGAGATGCCGACGATCCCTGCCATGATGAAGGCACAACTGCGCGGGGAGACGACCATCGATCCGGAGGACTTGCCTTCGGACGAAGAGCAGCGGGCGTTCGCAACATCCGTCACCCTGCCGTGCTATCGTGATGCCGTCCATCTGGCACGGCTGGCCGGTGCGTCAGCTATCGCGGATGATCTGGGCGACGAACGGAGTTTCTTCAATGACCTCAAGATCGCCAAACTGATGGACGTTGACCAGTTCCCATCGCTGGTCACGGCGGGCGGACAGGAATGGGCGTCGTTGGTTGCCCTGAATGACCGGCTTCTCCGTCTTCAGGGGCTGATCTGACCCATCCATCTCACGCGACGATCCTGAGCGTTATCATCAAGACGCGCATTGCGCTGTCCGACCACGCTTTCATGATGCCCGGCTGATCAAGCGGCAGGGGCCTGCTGCATGAAAGAACGAAGACGAAGCGGTGATCGCCGGTATGGTCCTGTTCCACCAACGGCACGGGGTCACCGTTCGGGAAGCGTGGGCAATATTGGGGTCCTGTAGTCAGGGTGGCGCGGGGGTGACGCGCATTACGACCGAGCGGCAGCGGATGCCAAATCCTGTTGTATTCCTGAAACGCGACGGCCTGTCCCGGCCATGGGCTCATCACACGGAAGGTGAAGTTCTGGCCGAGACGCAAGAGGGCGTCCGGCTTCTGAACGTCTGCTGCTCGCTGGACAATGCCGAGGCTGCCCTCCAGGGGCACGACACTGACACCGTCACGGTGTCCTCGATCACGAAGAAAGAGAGCCCAGACACTCTCAGGTTCGATGGGGAACAGCTCAGGAGCGGCAGCCGCCGCGATTGCGTAATGATGTCCGGCCAGCCACGCATGCATACGCTTGGCGCGGGACACACTCATCCGGCCCCGCCGAGCGACGGACAGGTAGTCGGTCCCGAGCTGAACGCTCAATATTTCCTCAAGCAGAAGATCGGTCCGCCGCCCGAGACTATCGGCAACGGATCGCAAGGCGCGGTAGAGCGCTTTGCGTTGGGTGCCGTCGGGATCATCCTGGAAATCGGGTGGCTCGTCATCGGACATCCCCGCACCATGACCCGCTTTGACCCGGCGATCACCCGGGAAGACTGCGCATTCTAAACGCTAGTATCCGAGCCGAATGCGCCTGCGTTGGATGGTCCCATAAAATAACGCTTTGAGAAATAGGACTTTTGTCCTATAATGTTCTCTTTGTGTTCTCATTTTGAGACCACCAACCGCCAGCCCCAAAAAAGGAGCCGCGCATCACAGCACAAGACGCCCCAAAGGGCAGAAAGGACCGCTAAGCCATGACCCCCGCATCACCGCCAGCCACTCTCAATGACAGCGAAGGGGAGGCACAGCCGGGCCTGACGGTGGATTGGGAGCGCTACGCGGCTATGCTGGACGACAGCGATCTCAGCGACACCGAGAAACGGGAGATGATCGCCTGTCTGTGGTCGATTGTCGTGGCTTTCGTTGATCTCGGCTTCGATGTGCACGGCCCCCGCCAAGCTTGTGGACAACGTCCCGGAAAGGATGAAGCCGACCTGTCGGCTGTGCTATCCTGGGGGTGCCCTTCGCCACGTGTCACAGAGAAGAGACCGGTCCGGGACGATGATGTCTCTCAGGCTGGAGAAAGGAGTCCGTCATGACAGAAGGAGAGTCATACCAAACCCAACAAAGCGCCGTCATCTATTGCCGGGTGTCGTCTGCGAAACAGAAGCTCGCAGGCGGCGGGCTCGATAGCCAGGAACACCGGTGTCGGCAATATGCGCTGTCAAACAACATGGATGTCGCGGCGGTCTTTCCCGATGATGCTTCCGGCGGCGGGGACTTCATGAAGCGGCCGGGTATGGTCGCGCTACTCAGCTTTCTTGATGCTCAGCCGGACAGAAAGTACGTGGTCATCTTCGATGATCTCAAGCGGTTTGCCCGCGACACGCAGTTCCACATCATGCTGCGTCAGGAGTTTGCCCGGCGCGGGGCTGCCGTTGAATGCCTGAACTTCAAGTTCGAGGATACGCCCGAAGGCCGGTTTGCCGAGACGATCTTCGCCGCGCAGGGCGAGCTGGAGCGCGAGCAAAACCGGCGCCAGACGATTCAGAAGATGAAGGCGCGGGTCGAGAAGGGGTACTATGTCTTCCAGGCGCCTGTCGGCTACCGCTACCGGCGCGATGCCCGGCACGGGAACATGCTGGTCCGCGATGAACCTGTGGCCTCGATCCTGGCTGAGGCGTTGGAAGGCTACGCCTTGGGGCGCTTCCAGACCCAGGTCGAGATGAAGCGGTTCTTGGAGAGCCAGCCAGCCTATCCCAAGGACCTGCCCAACGGTGAAATCCGCAACCAGCGGATACAGGACCTGCTCACGCGCCCGGTCTATGCCGGGATGGTCGCCGCCCCCAGCTGGCATGTCTCTCCGCGCAAAGGCCATCACGAGCCTCTGATCTCGGTGGAGACCTTCCAGCGCATTCAGGAGCGGCTGGCGGGACCGGCCAAGGCGCCGATCCGCAAAGACATCAATGCCGATTTCCCCTTGCGCGGATTCGTGATGTGCACCGATTGCGGCAAGCCTCTCACCGCCTGCTGGTCGACAAGCAAGACCGGCAAGCGCCATGCTTACTACTGGTGCAAGACACGGGGCTGCGCGAGCCATCGCAAGTCGATCCGGCGGGACGATCTGCATGGAGCAGTCGAAGAGGAACTGAAGGCTCTGCAACCGACGCAATCCTTCGCCAAGCTTGTTGGGGTCATGTTCCGCGATGCCTGGACGGCCCGCCTGGATCAGGCTGCGACCAACGTCGAGAGGGCCAAGGCTCAGGCCCAGACGATCGAGCGGCAGATCGCCAAGCTGTTGGACCGCATTGTCGATGCCGGAAGCGACTCGGTCATTGCGGCCTATGAAAAACGGATCGCCGATCTGGAACAGGAGAAGCTGGTTCTGGACGAAAGGGCATCGCGCAGGGGTAAACCGGTGCATGCCTACGAGGAGATGTTCGAACTCGCTGTGCGATTCCTCTCAAACCCTTGGGATATATGGGCAAAGGGCGATCTCAACTGGCGGCGAACGGTCCTCAGATTGGCCTTTGCGAGGCCGATTACCTATAGCCGCAAGACCGGTGTTCGAACCCCGGATTTAGCCTTGCCGTTCAAAGCGTTGCGGGGATTTGAGATGCCGAAAAATGGAATGGCGCGCTGGGGAGGATTCGAACCCCCGACCCCTTGATTCGTAGTCAAGTACTCTATCCAACTGAGCTACCAGCGCGCGGGGTGGGGTGGAGATAGCGGGCGTCCGCGTCGAGCGCAAGGGGCAACTCATGCCTCCGCCGCGGCGCTCACCAGGGACTTCGGCAGCCGGATTTCAAAGCTCGTGCCGCCCGGTCCGCTCTCGACCAGGCGCAGCGTGCCGCCGTGGCCGCGGACGAGTTCGGCGGCGATGGCCAGGCCCAGACCGGTGCCGCCCTTGCGGGTCCCCCCCTGGAACGGGGTGAAGAGATGCTCGCGCGCCTTGGGCGGGAGGCCGGGGCCGGTGTCGCTGACCACGATGCGCCAGGCGTCGTCGTCCTCGGTCGCGATGACCGCGATCTCGCCGGGCCGGTGGCTCACGGCGATGGCCTGGCGGGCGTTGCGCACCATGTTCGACAGGATGCGGTAGAGCTGTTCTGGGTCGGCGCGGAGGGTCATCCCCGGCGGCACATCCTCGGCAAAGCTGATGTCCTGCCCCGCGGCGGCCAGCCGCTCGCCGTCCATGACGTCGTGGACGATGCCGGCCAGCATCACATGGGTCAGCGCGGGCGGCGGCTCTTCGGCGCGGCCGAAGGCGAGCGTCGATTCGCACAGCGCCACGGCGCGCGAGATCGAGCCCACGAGCTTGGGCACCATGCGCCGGACGGTCGGATCGTCGCTCGCTTCGATCCGGTCGGTGAAGAGTTGCGCGGTGGTCAGGACGTTGCGCAGATCGTGACTGACCTTGGCGACGGCGCTGCCCAGTTGGGCCAGACGCTCCTTCTGCTTCAGCGAGGCGGTCAGTTGCGTCTGCATCGCCCGCAGCGCGACCTCGGCGTCGCGCAGTTCGGTGACCCCGGCCGAGGGCGTGATGATGCGCCGCGCGTCCTCGGGGGCGGCGGCATAGGACTGCACCGCCTCGACCACGCCCTTGATCGGTTTGACCAGAAACCGGCGCACGGCGAGGAACAACAACAGCGCCGTGACCACCGAGATGATCGCCGACAGGATCAGGATGCGGATGCCGTAGTCGATCATCGCCGCGCGCAGGGGGCCAGTCGGCATGGTGATCTCGATCAAGAGACCGCCCTCGCGCACCGGCTCGCCGATCACGCGGATCACCCGATCCTCGGTCGCCACCAGGTCCATCATCGCATCGCGTATCAGCTCGAACGCCCCGGCCTCGCGCAGATCGTAGGTGGCGTGGATCGGGGCCGGGATGGGCGAGGACAGGACCAACTGCCGCACCTCGTCGCGCAGGAGCACGACGTTGAACACCTCGGCGTTCGTCAGCAGCTCTTCCTCTAGCTCCGACCCGATCATGTCGTCGGCCAGGAGCGCCAGCGAGGCGATCTGCGCCCGCTCCAGCCGGCTGAGCAGATAATCCTCGCGATACCGCGCCACCGAAGGGACGAAGATCAGGATCTCGGCCAGCATGACGAACACGGTCGTCAGGATCAGGAAACGTCCGGAGAGCGAGTTCATCATGGCTGGCTCAAGGTGCCTCGGGGCTCAGGGCAGGTATTTCTGCACCAACCCCACGATGGCCTTGACCTTGGGGTTGTCAAACAGGCGCGGCGAGAAATAGGCGCCGGCGGCCCGCTTGTTGATCTCCGAGAGCGTGGGATAGGGCAGGACGGTGTTGGCGAGCGCCGACATCTTCTGCCCGTTGGCGATGGCCATGGCCCACATCCCGATCAGCTCGCCCGCATGGGCCCCGACGATGGTGGCGCCGACGGGGCGGCCCTTGGCGACCATGACCTTGATCAGGCCGCGGGTCTTGCCCTCGGCGATGGCGCGGTCGTTCTCGTCGTAGGGAAAGCGGACGACCTCCAGGTGGAGGCCGTGCTCCTTCTTCGCCTGCGCCTCGGTCAGGCCCACCTGCGCCAGCTCGGGGTCGGTATAGGTGGCCCAGGGGATGTGGTCGGTCCGCGCCTTGGCCCAGGTCATGCCCAGCACGACGGACCGCACGATGACGCCCGCGTGGTAGCCCGCGACATGGGTGAACTGCATCCCGCCCGCGGCATCGCCCACGGCATAGACGCGGCGATTCGTGGTCGAGCGCAGGCCGGCGTCCACCTTCACCGCGCGGTCGTGGGCGACCTTGCCGCGGTCCAGATCCAGCCGGTCGATGTTGACCTTGCGCCCCACCGCCATCAGCAGGTGGGTGCCGGTGAAGCTGCCCTTGGGGGTCTCGACGGTGATCGCGCCCTCGGTCCCCGAGACCGCGGAGACCTGAGCCTCCTCGACGATCTCGACCCCCTCGCCGCGTAGCTTGTCCAGGACGATCGCCGCCATCTCGGGGTCGTCCTTGCCCATGGCGCGGGCGCCCTCGATCACCGTTACCTTGGAGCCCAGGCGCACATGCGCCTGCGCCATCTCCATCCCGATGGGCCCGCCGCCGACGATCAGCAGGTGGTCGGGCCGCTCCCGCAGGTCAAAGATGGTCTCGTTGGTGTGGTAGGGCACGTCGGCGATGCCCGGGATCGGCGGGACCAGCGGCGACGATCCGGTGGCGATGACGAAGCGGCGCGCCTCGATCACCGTGTCGCCCGCCTGCACCTCGGTCTCGCTGACGAAACGGCCCCAGTCGCGGATGACCTGCACGCCCAGCCCCTCGAACCGCTCCTGGCTGTCCACCGGGGCGATGGTCTCGATCACCCGGGCGACGTGGTCCTTGGCGCCCGCATAGTCGACATGCGGCTCCACCGGCGCCACGCCCAGGTCGCCCGTGTGGCCCATGGCGTAGGCCTGCTTGGCCGCGGCGATCAGCGCCTTGGACGGCACGCAGCCATAGTTGAGACAATCGCCGCCCATCTTGTGCCCCTCGATCAGGACCACGCTGGCGCCCATCTGCACCGCACCGGCGGCGACGCTCAGGCCCCCCGATCCGGCGCCGATGATGCAGATGTCGGCCTTGAGCCGCTTGGTGGCGGGGGCTGCGGAGCCGGTATCGATCTTGGTCGTGTCCATGGCTCAGACGCCTTTCCTGCCGCGCACGGCCTTGAGGAGAATGGGCAGCGCCGCCAGCGCGCAGAGCCCCAGGATCGGCAGCAGGATATGCGGCTCGAAGATGATGCCGAGGTTCGGCGTCTCGCCCCGGGCGAAAACCTCGCCCAGCCCTGCGCCCACCGAGGTGTAGACCACCGCGCCGGGGATGATCCCGAGGAACGTGGTGACCGCGAAGCGCGACAGCGGCACGCCGACCAATGCGGGCACCAGGTTGGCGACGAAGAACGGCACCGCGGGGACCAGACGGATGAGGAACAGCGCCTCCCACTGGTTGGCGTCGATGGCCTGCTTGATTCGCTTCGCCGCGCCGTCGGACTGATCCATGCGCGCCGCCAGCCGCTCGCCCAGCCCCCAGCGCGCGGCGAGAAAGATCGCGACGGCCCCGGTCGTCGCCGCGACGACGTTGAACAGCGCGCCGGGAAAGGTGGCGAACAGGAACCCGCCGGTCAGCGTCGCCACGGTGGCGCCCGGCAGACTGAACGCGACGATGGCCACATAGGCGACGACGAAGGCCAGCACCGTCAGCCCGTAATTGGCGTCGCGGACCGCGATCAGCGCCTCGCGGTTCGCCGCCAGCGTGTCGAAGGTGAGGTAGTCGCGCAGGGTAAAGGCGCCGACGACCGCCACCAGACCGATGGCGATCAGCGGCAGGCGTCTCAGCCAGGCGGGTTTCTCTGCGGGGTGGCTCATTTCGGTCATCGTCCTGTCCTTGCGCCTGGAGTTGGGCCTGTCTACGCCACAACATGGCCAATGCCCCAGCGCCGCCCCAGGACGATCACGCCCCCTTGACCGTCCGCGACCCCGCGGGCGCGATTTGACCCCGAAACCCCGCCGCCTGTAACACGGAGTCGGGGCAATTGTTGCAGACCGGGACCGTTGACAGGCCCCGGCGCGGGCGATATGGCCCGGGCTTCGATTGACAGTTGCAGCTGCGCCCCGGGTCCGTCAGGCCCGCCGCGGCGCGGATGACGGAGTGAGAGCGATGAAACGCACCTTCCAGCCCTCGAACCTCGTGCGCAAGCGGCGCCACGGCTTTCGTGCGCGCATGGCGACCAAGGCCGGGCGCAAGATCCTGAACGCCCGCCGGGCCCGCGGCCGCAAGTCGCTCAGCGCCTGATCCCGGCCCCATGCCGACCGATGCGCCCGCCGACAGCCCGTCGCGCGGGCCCTTGGTCGTGGAGCGTCTGCGCAAGCGGCCCGACTTCCTGCGCGCCGCGCGCGGGCTGAGGCAGGCCACACCGGGCTTCGTCCTTCAGGCCCGCGACCGCGGCGACGGGGATGCCGCCCGTGTCGGCTTCACCTGCTCCAAGAAGGTGGGCAACGCCGTCGCCCGCAACCGGGCCAAGCGCCGCCTGCGCGAGATCGCCCGTCTGACCCTGCCCGCCCACGGGCGGCCGGGATGGGACTATGTGCTGATCGGCCGGGCGGGCGTCACCGCGGGCCGCGATTTCGCCCAGATGCGCGCCGAACTGGAGCAGGCCCTGGCCGTGCTCCATCCCCGTTGCGGCGCCGGAGCCGGGACGCCAGAGTGAGGGCATGAGCCCCGCCGCCCGCCTCCTCGCCCTGCCCGTCCGGGCCTACCGTCTGGTCTTCAGCCCCTGGGTGGGCTTCAACTGCCGCTACCAGCCCACGTGCTCGGCCTACGCGCTGGAGGCGCTGGCCACCCACGGCGCGCTCCGCGGCGGCTGGCTGGCACTCCGCCGCATCGGCCGGTGCCACCCCTGGGGCGGCTCGGGCATCGACAACGTGCCGCCGCCGCGCCGCTGATCGGCAAAAATGCGACACCGCGTCACGGCAGGGCTTGGCGCAGGACCGATTCCCGTGTAGGGGATGCCCGTCGCCACACCAACCGAGGGAGGGACTGCATGACTGGCATCTTTGCAAACCGTCGCCGTCCCGGTGTGCGATACATGCGACTGCGCATGTGGACCGCCCGACTGGGCTGACCCTCGCCTGAGGCCGCAGGCCTCGCTCCCGTAACCTCCGCATCCCGTCCGACGCGCCTTTCGGCGTGCCCGGTCGCGTGCGGTCGTCTCAACCCACCATCTCGAAAGGCGCCGGGAGTCCGTCCCGGTGGCAGACCAATGACCAACCTGACCCTGATCCGGCCGCGTCCGCCGCGGTCCCTGATCGACGCCGCCATCGAGCGCCACGGCGCCATGCAGGTGCTGCTCGTCGCCGCCGCCGCGCTGATGCGGCGCGCAGCGCTGAAGCCCGACCGCCCGCCCGACGCGCGCGGCCTGACCCGCCACGTGCGGCGCGACATCGGCCTCGACCCGGTGCCCGAGGCGCAGTCCTGGCAGCGCCACCTGATGTGAGCCCGACGGGAGGGACCGGCCGCCGCGCCGATCCCTCTCGCGCCCCCGGCCAGGCCGCGCCGCGCCCATCCCGACTTTCCTTTGCAAGTATCCCGGGGGAGTCGCCGCAGGCGACGGGGGCAGAGCCCCCTCCTGCCCGGCCGCACCGCAGCGCCCCTTTGCCATTGCCGGCCCGGTCTGGCATGACGGTGCGACCCCGACACTCAGGACGCCCCGATGCTCGACGACGACGCAGGCGACGACATCCACCCGCTGTTTTACGGCGCCCCCGCCACCACAGAGTTCCGCAAGCTGCGCAAGCGGATCGTGCGCGAGGTGCGCGAGGCGGTCGAGCATTACGGCATGGTCGAGCGCGGCGCGCGCTGGCTGGTGTGCCTCTCGGGCGGCAAGGACAGCTATACCCTGCTGGCCGCGCTGACCGAGCTGCAATGGCGCGGCCTCCTGCCGGTGGAGATCCTGGCCTGCAACCTCGACCAGGGGCAGCCCGGCTTTCCCGCCACGGTGCTGCCCGAGTTCCTGGCGCGCATGGGCGTGCCGCACCGGATCGAGTACCGCGACACCTATTCCATCGTCATGGACAAGGTGCCGGCGGGGCGCACTTATTGCGCGCTGTGCTCGCGCCTGCGCCGCGGCCACCTCTACCGCGTCGCGCGCGAGGAGAGGTGCAGCGCGGTGGTCCTCGGCCACCACCGCGACGACATCCTCGAAACCTTCTTCATGAACCTGTTCCATGGCGGGCGCCTGGCCACCATGCCGCCCAAACTGGTGAACGAAGAGGGCGACCTCTTCGTCTACCGTCCCCTGGCCCACGTGGCCGAGGCCGACTGCGACCGCTTTGCCCGGGCGATGGCCTATCCGATCATCCCCTGCGATCTCTGCGGCAGTCAGGACGGGCTGCAACGCCAGCAGGTCAAGGCGCTGCTCGACGGCTGGGAAAAGGCGCATCCCGGCCGGCGGCAAAAGGTGTTCCGGGCGCTGACCACGGTGCGGCCGTCGCACCTGTTGGATCCCGACCTGTTCGACTTTGCCGGCCTCGTCCGCCCCGACCCTGCCCTGCGCGACGGCGGGGACTGAGGCGCAAGGGCTTTCGAAAGCCCTTGCCAAGGCGCTTCGAAGCGCCTTGCCGCCGCGCGACGCCGCGGCGGCGGGCGCCAGTGTCACGGGCGATTCGGGTTGACCTTCGGCCGCCGCTTCTGTTGAACCTGCCTGACTTCCGCGCAGCGATGGACCCGCCCAGATGGACGATCAGAACAAGAACCTCATTCTCGCCACGGCGCTGAGCTTCCTGGTCATCCTCATCTGGTTCGTCGTCTTTCCACCGGAGGACCCGGTGGTCGATCCAAACGCCCCCGTCGCCACCACGACGACCGAGGACGGCACACCCATCGCCGCGACGCCGCCGGTGCCGGGCGCGCTGCCCGCCGACCCCGCCGCGGCGCCCGCAGGGCGCGAGGCCGCACCGGACGCCGCCCGCGTCACCATTGACACGCCCAAGCTTCTGGGCTCGATCTCACTCACCGGCGGGCGCATCGACGATCTCAAGCTGCAAAACTACCGCGAGAGCACGCGGCCCGGCGCCGACATCGTTCGCCTGATGGCGCCCGTGGGCACCCAGGACGCCTATTACGCGCTCTACGGCTGGGCACCCGGCGCGGGGCTGGACTTCGATCAGGTGCCCGGCGCCAACACCCCGTGGGAGGTCGAACGCGGCGACACCCTGTCGCCCACGAGCCCCGTCACGCTGGTGTGGGACAACGGCGCGGGGCTGACCTTCCGCCGCACGATTTCGGTCGACGAGGACTACCTCTTCACCGTCGCCCAGTCGGTGGAGAACACCACCGACACCGCCCGCCGCATGGCGCCGTACGGCATCGTCGCCCGCCACGGCCTGCCCGACGACCTGATGGGGTTCTTCATCCTGCACGAGGGCGTCGTGCAGATGACCGACGGCGAGTTGAACGAGGTCGACTACGGCGATGTGACCGAACTCGGCTTCGTCGAGCGCGAGGCCGCCCGGGCCGAGGTCACCGACGTGGCCCAGGACGGCTGGATCGGCTTTACCGACCACTACTGGATGACCACGCTCATCCCCGCGCCCGGGCAGCCCTTTACCGCCGTGTCGAAATACGTGGCCAACGCCGACATCTACCAGACCGAGGCGCGGCTGCCGGCGCTGACCGTCGAGCCGGGCCAGACCGCCACCGTCACCACCCATCTCTTTGCCGGCGCCAAGGAGTGGGAGACGATCCGCGCCTACCAGAACGAGGGCGGGATCGACCGGTTTCTCGACTCCATCGACTGGGGCTGGTTCTTTTTCCTGACCAAACCGATCTTTGCCGTTCTGCACTGGCTGAACATCTACATCGGCAACATGGGCTGGTCGATCATCGCCCTGACGCTGCTGATCAAGGCGCTGCTGTTCCCCTTGGCCTACAAATCCTACGTCTCCATGGCCAAGATGAAGGAACTCCAGCCGGAGATGGAGAAGATCAAGGAGCGCGCGGGCGACGACCGCCAGAAACTCCAGCAGGAGATGATGACGCTCTACAAGAAGGAAAAAGTGAACCCGGCCTCGGGCTGTCTGCCGATCCTCCTGCAAATCCCGATCTTCTTTTCGCTCTACAAGGTGATCTTCGTCACCATCGAGCTCAGGCACGCGCCGTGGATCGGCTGGATCGACGACCTGTCGGCGCCGGATCCCTCCTCGATCTTCAACTTCTTCGGGCTCTTTCCGTGGAACGCGCCGCCGCCCGACTCGATCCTGTCGCTGATCTTCATCGGGATCATGCCCTTGGTCCTCGGCGTGTCCATGTGGCTCCAGCAAAAGCTGAACCCGGCCCCGACGGACAAGACCCAGGCGATGGTCTTTGCCTGGATGCCGTGGGTGTTCATGTTCATGCTGGGCAGCTTTGCCAGCGGACTGGTGCTCTACTGGATCGCCAACAACGTCATCACCTTCACTCAGCAATACCTGATCATGCGCAGCCAGGGGTACAAGCCCGACGTCTTCGGCAACATCCTTGGCAGCTTCAGGCGGAACAAGTCGGCCGACACCAAATGACCGCCACGGTCGCCAGCCTCTGGCGCCACCCGATCAAGAGCCATGGGCGCGAGGCGCTGGAGCGTGTCGTTCTGTCTCCCGGTCAGGGCGTGCCGTGGGATCGGGCCTGGGCCGTGGCGCATGAGGCGTCCACAGCGGACGGGACCGAATGGGTGCCCTGCGCCAACTTCACCCGTGTGGCCAAGGCACCCCGCCTCCAGGCGATCGACAGCCGCTACGACGAGGGGACGGGTCGGATGACCCTCAGCCATCCCGACCGTCCCGACCTCGACATCGACCCCGACCGCGACCGCGCAGCCTTTCTCGACTGGGTGCATCCGCTGATGCCCGAGGGGCGCGCCGCCCCCGCCCGGCTGGTCCGCGCGCAGACACGGGCGATGACCGACAGCGCCTTTGCCTCGGTCGCCGTCGCCAACCTCGCCTCGCACCGCGTCGTCGCCGGACGCCTCGACCGGCCGGACCTGTCCATCCACCGCTGGCGCGCCAACGTCTGGCTGGACGGCCTCGGCCCGTGGGAGGAGTTCGAGTGGATCGGCCGCTGCGTGCGCATCGGCACCGCCGTCCTGACCGTGCGCGAGCGCACCGGCCGCTGCCTGGCCACCGCCGCCAGCCCCCAGACCGGCCGCCGCGACGCCGACACGCTCGGCGCGCTCGAGCGCGACGGCCATACCGACTTCGCCGTCTATGCCGAGGTGACAGAGGGCGGCACCGTGGCGGTGGGAGACGTCGCGACCCTCACTTGACCCGCCCTCATCATCTTGGTGCAAATACCCCACGGGAGTTGCCATCGACGCGCCATCGCTCCAAGCGACGATGGCGACGGGTGTGAACCCCCGGGACTCCCTGCCAGCGCGAGGCGCCCCATGCACGGCCCAGACCCCGACACGCTCCACCCCATGTCCTTCACCGACCAGGTCGCGTTCCTGCGCCCCTTGGCCAAGGACCGGCCGAACGTTGAGATCGGCGCCTACACCTACTACGACGACCCCGCCGGGCCGCAGCGGTTCTTCGACCAGTGCGTGCGCTACCACTTTCCCTTCGTCGGGGACTGGCTCAGGATCGGGCCGTTCTGCGCCATCGCTACCCGGGCGCAGTTCATCATGAACGGCGCCAACCACCAGATGACTGGGCTCAGCACCTATCCCTTCGCGATCTTCGAGAACGGCTGGGACGAGGGCTTCGACCCCGAGACGTGGGTTGAGGGCAACCGTGGCGACACCACCGTGGGAGGCGATGTCTGGATCGGGACGGAGGCCATGGTGATGCCGGGCGTCACCATCGGCGCCGGCGCCGTGGTCGCCGCCCGCTCCGTGGTCACACGCGACGTGCGGCCTTATGCCATCGTCGCGGGCAACCCCGCGCGCGAGGTGCGTCGCCGCTTCGACGACGCCACCGTCGACCGCCTGCTGGCCATCGCTTGGTGGGACTGGGACGCGCCCCGCATCACCGCCGCCCTACCGGCGATCCGGTCGGGCGACATCGCCGCGCTGGAGGCATCGTGACCGCCCTGCCCTTCCCCCTGGCCGAGCCCTCGGATGCGGCGCTGAAGGCCGGCACCGCGCTCTTCCGGCAGGAGACGACGTTCCTCAAGGGCGTGGTCGCCATGGACGGCTTGCCCCCCGACGACCGACTGGAAGTCTGCTTTGCCGGGCGCTCGAACGTGGGCAAGTCGTCTCTGATCAACGCGCTGACCGGGCGCCGCGGCCTCGCCCGCGCCTCCAACACCCCCGGCCGCACGCAAGAGATCAACTATTTCACCCTGGCCGAGCTCTATCTGGTCGACCTGCCCGGCTATGGTTTCGCCAACGCGCCGGTCCGGGTGGTGGAGCGCTGGCAGCGGCTGATGAAGGACTACCTGTCGGGCCGCGCCACCCTGCGCCGCGCCTTTCTGCTGATCGACGCCCGGCATGGGCCGAAGGCGGTGGACGACGAGATCATGGGCCTCCTCGACCGCGCCGCCGTGCCGTTCCAGACGGTTCTGACCAAGGCCGACAAGGTCAAGGCCGCCGACCGCGACCGCATCCTCGACGCCACCCGCGCCGTCCTGGCGCGCCACCCCGCGGCGTTCCCGGAACTGGTCCTGACCTCGTCGGAAAAGGGCACGGGCATCGACACCCTGCGCGCGGTGATCGCCGGGCTGGCCTGAGCCGTTCAGTCGCGGCCCCCCAGCCACCGCGCCAGCGGCACCAGGATCACCGGCGCCAGGCCCAGGAGCATCGCGATCCGGGCGATGTGGTGGGTGGCGATATAGGCCACGTCCTCGCCCATGGACAACGCCACCAGGCTCATCTCGGTGAGGCCGCCGGGGGCGTAGGCCAGGATCACCTGCGCCGCGCTCTGCCCGAACCAGTCGTGGAACAGAGCGGCAAAGCTCAGCGCGACGCCCAGCGTCATCACCGTCGCCGCCAGCGCCAGCACCAGCGCCCTGAGCACCATCCGCGGCGGGCACCCGATGAACCGGCAGCCCATGATCGTGCCCAGCACCACCTGCGCGGCGACCACCAGCAGGGCGGGCGGCGCGCTGTAGGTCAGGCCGGTCACGTGGACCGCGGCGCTCAGGATCATCGGCCCGATAAGCGTCGGCGCCGGGAGGCGCAGCACCTGGCCCAGGCCGATCCCGCACACACCGCAGAGCACCAGGATCGCCGCGTCGGCCCAGCCCAATGCCGCGCCGGTAGCGTTCAGCCCGGCGATGCCGCTGACCTCCAGCCCCAGGATCACCCGGAACCACACGGCGACGGCGCCGATGGTCACGGCGATGCGTGCGGCATGGGCCAGGATGATCTGCCGCGCGTCGCCGCCCATCGCCTCGCCGATCAGCATCATGTCGTTGAGGCCGCCGGGCATCGCCGCAAAGAACGCGGTCACCGTGTCCATCCGCCCGACCCGAACATAAAACGGCACCACCAGTGCCGCGGCGATCACCAAGTAGACGGCGAGGAACGCCAGGGACAGAGCCCAGCCCGCGGCCTGCTGGACGACCTCGGGGGTAAAGCTCGACCCCAGGAGCACGCCGATCACGGCGACGACCACGGGCCGGATCCCCTCGGGCGGCACCAGGGGCACCGCCGCCAGGGCGGCGATCAGGGTCGCCGTCAGAGCGCCCAGCATCCACGGCAGCGGCAGATTGGCCCACCAGAACAGACAACCGCCTGCCAGGCCCAGGGCGACCGTCGCCACCATGCGCCTCCACCGAGTTTTCCCGATCCCCATGGCGCCGGTGATAAGACGGCGCAGCGGCGGTCACAAGATGGCCGCCACGCCGCTCAGCCCAGCCGCAGGACCGGACCGTCCGCGGCCGCCGCGTCCTCGGCGTCGTGCGTGACCATCAGGACCGGCAGGGTCCGCGCGCGGGCCCGGGCGAACACCATCGTCCGCATCTGCGCCCGGAGATCGGCGTCGAGGCTGGAGAACGGCTCGTCCAGCAACAGCGCGCGGGGCTCGCTCAAGAGCGTGCGCATGAGCGCCACGCGGATCTTCTGCCCCCCCGACAGGGACCCGGGGTCGCGGGCGGCGAACCCGGCCATGCCGATCTCGCTCAGCGCTGCGTCGACGGCAGCCCGCCGCGCCGCGCGGCCCCTCAGCCCCGGCGGCAGGCCAAAGGCCAGGTTCGCGCCCACCGAAAGATGCGGAAACAGCAGATCGTCCTGGAACAGGATGCCGATCCCCCGCGCCTCGGGCGGCCGGCCGCTCAGGTCGGCGCCGTCCAGCCGGATCCGTCCGAGCACCTCGAAGGGCGCCGACAGCGTGCCCATCACCGCGCCGAGAAGGGTGGACTTGCCCGACCCCGACGGCCCCATCACCGACGTCACCGTGCCCGGCGCCACGGCCAGGTCCAGCGACAACAGCACGCGGCCGTTCAGCCGCAC
Source organism: Rhodobacteraceae bacterium CCMM004 (assembly GCA_004005435.1). GTDB lineage: Bacteria > Pseudomonadota > Alphaproteobacteria > Rhodobacterales > Rhodobacteraceae > CCMM004. The sequence goes on from RZWH01000001.1 coordinate 773,791, forward strand.
CTGCACCCGGTCGAGCGACAGCCCCTCATCCATGTCGCATCCCTCCGCGGCGGGCGTAGATCAGGCGCGGCAGCCCGATGGCCAGGGCAAAGGGCACCAGCGCCGCCGCGGTCTGGGCCAGGGCGAAGACGCCGATGGCGCGCCGGTCCCCGCCCGAGGCCAGCGCGACCGCGTCGGTGGTCAGGGTCTGCACTCGACCGCCGCCGATCAACAGAGTGGGCAGGTATTGTCCGACCGAGACCGACACGCCCACCGCCGCGGCCGTCAGGAGCGGGGCCAGCAGCATCGGCAGGCGCACGCTCCACAGCACCCGGTCGGGCCCCGCGCCCAGCGCGGAGGCCACCGTGCCATAGCGGCGGTCCCAGGCCCTCCACGGATCGCCGAGCGCGAGGAACACGTAGGGAAAGACGAAAAGGACATGCGCCGCCGTCACCGCCGCCGTGCCCCCCTGCACGCCCGCCAGCAGCATGGCGGTCGACAGCCCGGGCAGGAACGCGACCTGCGGCACCAGGAGCGGCAGGTAGAGGAGCCACAGACCGGCCGCGCCCAGGCGCAGACCGTGGCGCATCTCGGCCTCCAGACAGCCGATGGCGAGCGTCAGGGCGATCAGCGTCGAGACCGCCGCGATCACCGCCGTTTCCGCCACCGTGGCGTTCAGGGTCATGGCGTGGCGGGTCCAGTTCTGCATCGTCAGGCCGCTGGGCCAGGGATCGGGGAATGCCCAGAACCCCGCAACCGACCAGAGCGCCAGCACCGCCAGCCCGCCGAGGACGGCCGCCGCGCTCAGCCCGGCGATGCCGAGCGCCGCGCGGCGGGCCCAGACCTCGCGCCGGCCCCGGCCCCCGGCGGCGATCCAGCGGCGGCCCAGCGCCGCCACCGCCCGCTCGCCCAGCCACCAGGCGGCCAGCGCACCGAGCACCAACGCCAGTTGCAGCACGGCTGCCGCCGCCGCGCGCAAACGCATGGCGAGGTCGGGATCGCCCATCCACTTCACCGCCTGCACCGCCAGGCTGGGCGGTGTGTTGGGGCCCAGCACGATGGCCACATCCACCACCGTCATGGAGAACGCGAGGACCACGTAGACCGGCAGGCGGATCTGGCGATAGACCTGCGGGAACACGACCTTGACCCAGGCGGTCATCCGTCCGTAGCCCAGCGACCGCGCCACGGTCATTGCCCGGCCCGCGTCGGCCTGCCCCAGCGCGGCGAGCGCCATCAGCATGACGAAGGGCACCTCCTTGGCCACCAGCCCGGCGATCAGGGTCAGCCCCCAGGGGTCCTGGACGATGAGCCAGTCGGGCGGGCGGTCGAACCCCGTGGCCCAGGGCGACAGCGCCCTGAGGATCCACCCCGACGGCGCGATGAGGAAGGCTAGCCCGAACGCCGCCGCCGCGTGCGGCACCGACAGGAGCGGCGACAGGAGCGCGCGCACGGCGGCGAAGGTGCGCGTGCCGCTCCACGCCGCCAGAACCGCCGTGACCACCGCGAGCGAGAGCAGGGTCGACACCCCGCCCGCCACCAGGCTCAGGCGCACCGCGTCGGGCAAACCCGGCCAGGCGGCCAGGTCGGCGAAGGCGCCAAGCCCCGGCTGCATGACCCCCGCGGCGGGCAGCACCCCGAACGCGGGCGCCAACGTGCCCAGCACCCCAGCCCCCACCGGCAGGAGCAGGAACGCGGTGGCCAGCATCGGCACCGCGGGCAGCACCCGGGCGGGCCGGCGCTGCGGCCGGTGCCGCGCCGCGCCCTGGGAGCGAACGTCGGTCAAGACGCCCTAGTCGGCCACGCCGTAGCGCGCGGTCCAGTCGGCCTCGATCCGCTCCATCCAGCTGGGGTGCGGTTCGGGCAGGGCGGTGCCCAACTCGTCCGGCGACAGCGTCGCGATGCCGAGGTCGATGCCGTCGAAAAGCGCCCGGTCCTCGTCCGGCAGACCCGCCACGTCCAGGACCGTGCCGTAGCCCAGCACCTGCGGATCGAGCGCCCGCGCCTGCGCCTCGGGCGAGAGCAGGAAATTCGCGACCACCATCGCCCCCGCCTTGGCCGCGGCGTTGTAGGGGATCGCGACGAAGCTGGCGTTGCCGATGGACCCGCCCTCGGGAACGAAGGTGCGCACGGTGTCGGGCAGCTCGAAATTCGCGATGGCGGCGCTGGCCTCTCCCGGGCTGAACGAGATGGCGAGGTCGATCTCGCCGTCGGCCATGAGCTGGATCTGGCGCGGACCGGTCTGGGGATAGGCGCGGCCCTGGCGCCAGAGGTTCGGCGTCAACTGGTCCAGGAGCGCCCAGAGCGGCGCCGTCACCGCGTCGTAGTCGGCGTTGTCGGCGGGATCGAGCAGTGGCGCGGGATCGTCGACGACGCCGTAGAGCGCCTGTTTCAGGAACGTCGAGCCCAGGAAATCGGGCGGCTGGGGGTAGGTGAAGCGGCCGGGGGTCTCGGCCGCCCAGGCCGCGATGGCGGGCACCGTGCGCGGCGGCTCGGGCAGGTCGGCGGTGTCGTACATGAACACCACCTGCGCCGCGGCCCAGGGGCTCTCGTAACCCTCGGTGGGGACGGTGAAGTCCACGTCCACTGGTTTGGTGCGGTCGACGAGCGCCCAGTTCGGCAGCTCCCACGCCCACGGGCCAAAGAGCAGATCCGCCGCCTTCATCGCCGCGAAATTCTCGCCGTTGATCCAGATGAGGTCGATGGCGCCGCCCGCATGCTGGCCGGCCTGCTTCTCCGACAGCACCCGGCTGACAGCGCTTGCGGTGTCCGACAGCTTCACATGCTCCAGCGTCACGCCGTGGTCTTCGGCCACGCGCCGACCGACCCAGGCGATGAAGTCGTTGGTGGTGGGCGAGCCGCCCCAGGCATTCCAATAGACCGTCTGCCCGCGCGCCGTCTCGGTGACCGCGTCCCAGTCGGCCGGATCGGGCTCGGCCCACGCCGCACCGCCCATCGCCAGTGCCGCCAGCGCCCCTGTTATCGTTCTCACCGCGTCGTCTCCTTGTCGTCGGAGCGCGGCGGAAAGACCTGCCGCGCGAACAGTATCCGCGCCCCCGCCGTGACGAAGCACAGCGCCCCGAAAGCCCAGGCCAGCGGCGCAAAGGCCCCGGGCCACAGGCACAGAACGGCAAAGAAGGCGATGGTTTCGGCGCCCTCCAGGAGGCCGCCGGTGAAATAGAGCGACTTGACCCCTCGTGCGTCGGTCCGCATCCGCCGCTTTTCCGCCAGGATGGCGAACCCCAGAAACGACGCTCCATTCACGTAGAAGCTGAGGAGCAGAAACGCCCCCGCGGCCCCGTTCGCCGCGGGATCGAGCCAGACGAAGGCGGCGGGAATGGCGCCATAGACCAAAAAGTCGCTGGTGATGTCGAGATAGCCGCCGAAATCGCTGGATCGGGTGGCGCGGGCGACGGCGCCGTCCAGGCCGTCGGCGATCCGACTGAGCGCCAGAGGGATCAGCGCCAGGAGGGTGCAGCCCGCGGCGACCGCGGCCGCCGCCGCGAGCCCCAGCGCCAGGCCCGCCAGGGTCACCGCATCGGGCGTTGCCCCGGCACGGGCAAGGATGCGCCCGGCGCGGTCCAGCGGCGGGTCGATCAGCGGCCTGAGACGGGCATCGAACATGCGCCCTAGCTCCAGCGGCGCGGCCGGCGCGGCACGGCGCACGGCGGCCATGGGACGCGGGGCCCCGGGGGCGCGGAGGTCACCTCGGTCATGTCCGCACCCTTACCTCCCCTGCCGGTCACTTGCGAAATATCTTTTCCGTGACGTCCTGTAAGATTTGCCCCTTGCGCGGGGCTCCGGCCGCGGTATGAACAAAGGATGAACGGACGGCCCTTCGACCTCGCCGGAGCGCGGCTGGTGCTGTTGCCTTCGGGCGGCGTGCATTGGCCCGAGACGGGCACCTTGATCGTCTCGGACCTGCATCTGGGCAAGTCCGAGCGGATGGCGCGGCGTGGCGGCCCGATGCTGCCGCCCTACGAGACCCGAGACACCCTGCGCCGCCTCGCCGCCGATCTGGCCGGCACCGGCGCCGACCGGGTGGTGAGCCTGGGCGACAGCTTCGACGACCTGCGCGCGGCCAAGGCGCTCGATGCGGCGGACCGGGACGAGCTGGCCCACCTCGCCGCCCAGGTGCAGTGGATCTGGATCACCGGCAACCACGATCCCGGTAGCGTCTCCGGCGGCACCGCCGTGGCCGAGGCCCGGCTGGGTCCCCTCACCTGCCGCCACATCGCCCAGGCAGGCGCCACGGCCGAGCTGTCGGGGCACTATCACCCCAAGGCGCGTCTATCGGTCCGGGGCAAGCTGGTGTCGCGGCCCTGTCTGATCCACGACACCGCGCGGGCGATCCTGCCCGCCTATGGCACCTATACCGGCGGGCTCGACTGGACCGATCCGGCGCTCGCCTGCCTGTTCGCCCAGGGGGCCCGCGCCATCCTGACCGGCCCGGTTCCGACCTGCGTGCCGCTGCCCCGCGCAGCCACGGCGTGAGCGTCGAGGACCGGATCCGCGAGAGCTTTGCCCGGCAGACGATGATGGCCACCCTCGGCGCGCGGCTGGAGCGGGTGGCGCCGGGTCGCGTCGTGATCACGGCGCCGGTGCTGGAGACGAGCCTGCAACAGCATGGCACCGCCCACGCCGCGCTGACCTTCGCCATCGGCGACAGCGCAGCGGGCTATGCCGCCCTGTCGGTGATGGACCCCGACGTCGAGGTCGTGACCGCGGAGATCAAGATCAATCTGCTTGCCCCCGCCCGCGGGCCGTTGCTCACCGCCGAGGGGAGGGTGGTGCGGGCCGGGCGGCGGCTGGTGGTGGTCGCGGCGACGGTCTCGGACCCAACGGGAGATGTGGCGCTGTTGCAGGGCACCATGGTGCCGGTGTCACGACCGCCGCGCTGAGGCGGCCACGAAAAAGGCCGCCGGGGTGTGCCTCCCCGACGGCCTATCACTCGTTACGCTGTGGCTGCGGCTCAGATCAGCGCAGCAGAAGCCAGCATCATCCCGGCAAAAAAAGCGCCATGAATCGTTAAGGTCAGTTTCAGCATCGACGTGCTCCACACTAGCTTGACAATGTAACACCGATCGCAGCCAGAAGTTCCGCCGACGATTCCCGGCCGCAAAAGGTCGCAAATCCTCTCCTAGTCCAGCGGCCCGGCCGCTATAGGCGGGGAACCCACACCCCACGCCAGCGGAGACCCCATGGCCTTTACCTCCGACATCGAGATCGCCCGCGCCGCACAGAAACGCCCGATCCAGGAGATCGGAGAAAAGCTGGGCATCGGGCCGGACGACCTGCTGCCCTACGGTCACGACAAGGCCAAGATCTCGCAGCGGTTCATCGAAGGCACCCGCGACCGCCCCGACGGCCGGCTGATCCTGGTCACCGCGATCAACCCCACCCCGGCAGGCGAGGGCAAGACGACCACGACGGTGGGCCTGGGCGACGGCCTGAACGCCATCGGCAAGAAGGCGGCGATCTGCATCCGCGAGGCGTCGCTCGGCCCCTGCTTCGGGATGAAGGGCGGGGCGGCCGGCGGCGGCTATGCCCAGGTGGTGCCGATGGAGGAGATGAACCTCCACTTCACCGGCGATTTCCACGCCATCACCTCGGCGCACAACCTGCTGGCCGCGATGATCGACAACCACGTCTATTGGGGCAACGATCTGGGCATCGACGTCCGCCGCGTGGTCTGGCGCCGGGTGCTGGACATGAACGACCGGGCGCTGCGGCAGATCACCGCGTCGCTGGGCGGCGTCGCCAACGGCTTCCCCCGCGAGGCGGGGTTCGACATCACCGTGGCGTCCGAGGTCATGGCCTGCCTGTGCCTGGCCACCTCTCTCACCGATCTGCAAGAGCGCCTGGGCGACATCGTCGTCGCCTATACGCGCGAGCGCACGGCCATCACCGCCCGCGATCTCAAGGCCGACGGCGCCATGACCGTGCTGCTCAAGGACGCGATGCAGCCGAACTTGGTGCAGACGCTGGAGAACAACCCCGCCTTCGTCCACGGCGGCCCCTTCGCCAACATCGCCCATGGCTGCAACTCGGTCATCGCCACGACCACGGCGCTGAAGCTGGCCGACTACGTGGTGACCGAGGCGGGCTTCGGCGCCGACCTGGGCGCCGAGAAGTTCATGAACATCAAGTGCCGCAAGGCCGGAATCGCCCCCGACTGCGTCGTCCTGGTGGCCACCATCCGGGCGATGAAGATGAACGGCGGCGTGGCCAAGGCCGATCTGGGGGCCGAAAACGTCGACGCGGTGCGCGAGGGCTGCGCCAACCTCGGCCGCCATATCGAGAACGTGAAGAGCTTCGGCGTGCCGGTGGTGGTGGGCATCAACCACTTCGCCGGCGACACCGAGGCCGAAATCGCCGCGGTGGAACAGTTCGTCGCCGCCCAGGGCTCCGAGGCCTTCGTCTGCCGTCACTGGGCCGACGGCTCGGCCGGGATCACCGACCTGGCCGCCCGTGTGGCCGAGATCGCCGACAGCGGCGCGTCCACCTTCGCCCCGCTCTATCCCGACGAGATGGGCCTCTTCGACAAGATCGAGACCATCGCGAAACGCATCTACCGCGCCGACGCCGTGGCCGCCGACGCCAAGGTGCGCGCGCAGCTGAAACAGTGGGAAGAGGCGGGTTTCGGCACGCTGCCGGTCTGCATGGCCAAGACGCAGTATTCCTTCTCCACCGACCCGGCCCTGCGCGGCGCGCCCACAGGGCACATCGTGCCGGTGCGCGAGGTGCGGCTGTCGGCGGGCGCCGGTTTTGTGGTTGCGATCTGCGGCGAGATCATGACGATGCCCGGACTGCCCCGCACGCCCTCGGCCGAGGCCATCATGCTGAACGACGAGGGCCAGATCGAAGGACTGTTCTGAACCGATGCGCGCTGCCCTCCTCGCCCTCTGCCTCGCCGCGGCCCCCGCCGCCGCCCAGGAGTGGGTGCTCCACGACAGTGGCGAGCTGCGCGCCGATCACGGCGACTGGCTGGCGGTGTGCGCGGACGGCGGCGCGGGACCGTGCCGGGCGGTGCAGACCTTTGCCGATCCGGGCTCGGATGCCTATTTCGATGGGCGCCTCGCGCTGCACCTGGGCGTCGATGGCGGCTGGACGATCGAAGTCATGGACCGCGGCCTGCCGGCCGAGCGGGTCGGGGCGATGAACTTCACCTTCGGGACCGACGTGGTGGACGTGCCGCTGTCGGCCATCCGGCCCGGCGACATCGGCGGTGGCCCGGCCGCGGACACCGTGACCCTGGACCTGCCCGAGCTGACCCGGGATCTGGTCGCGCGCATCGCCGCGGCCGCCCGCGTGACGGTGAACTACGCCCCTTCGGGCGACGGCGACGGGGTCGCGCGGTTTTCGCTTCGCGGCTCGCGCGCGGCGTTGGAGGCGGTCGCGGCCCGGCAGGACTGACAGCAAGTGAGAGAACGCCCATGACAGCCGACATCATCGACGGGCGGGCCTTTGCCGCCGACATCCACGCGCGCATCGCCCGCGAGGTCGCCGCGCTGACGGCGGCCCATGGCATCGTTCCCGGCCTGGCCACGGTGCTCGTCGGCGAGGACCCGGCCAGCGAGGTCTACGTCCGCTCCAAGAACAAGGCGACGCGGGCGGCGGGGATGGCCAGCTTCGAGCACCGCTTCGACGCCGACATGGCCGAAGCCGATCTCCTGGCGCTGATCGACCGGCTGAACGCCGACCCGCAGGTGCACGGCATCCTGGTGCAGTTCCCCCTGCCGCCGCAGATCTCGGAGGCCAAAGTCATCGCAGCCATCTCACGCGACAAGGACGTGGACGGCTTCCACGTGGAAAACCAGGGCCGTCTGGCCATGGGGCGCCCGGCCCTCGTGCCCTGCACGCCCTTGGGCTGCCTGATGCTCCTGCGCGACACACTTGGCGACATGACCGGCCTCGAGGCGGTTGTGCTGGGCCGGTCGTTCAACGTCGGCCGGCCCATGGCGCAACTGCTCCTCGGCGAGAACTGCACCGTCACCACCGCCCATTCGCGCACCCGCGACCTGGCCGCCGTCTGCCGCCGGGCCGACATCCTGGTCGCGGCGGTCGGGCGGCCAGGGATGGTCACGGGCGACTGGGTCAAGCCCGGCGCCACGGTCATCGACGTGGGCATCAACCGCATCGCCAAGGACGACGGCGGCACGCGGCTGGTGGGCGACTGCGACTTCGACAGCTGCGCCCAGGTCGCGGGCGCCATCACCCCGGTGCCCGGCGGTGTCGGGCCGATGACCATCGCCTGCCTTCTGGCCAACGCGCTCACCGCCTGCTGCGAGGCCAACGGCCTGCCTGCGCCCGAGGGCCTCACGGCCTGACACGGTCGCCGGGCGGCCAGCGTCCGGCCGCATTCGGCGAGGATGTTTGACACGGGAAGTTTAAGGCGGAGCGCCCATCCCCTTGCCTCGAAAATAACCTCGGAGGGCCCGAAGGGCGGGGGCAGACAGCCCCCTCCCCGGTCAGCCGCCCCGCCACGGCCTCTGGTCGGGGACGTGCAGGCGCAGCCGCTCGCCGATCCTCAGCGTGCCGGGTCGTTCGACCCACGCCGTGACACCGCGCCGCCCGGCGGCCGCCGTCTTGAACCGGCGCCCGGCATCGTGGCCCGCGGCGCGGATGGTCTTGGCGGGCAGGTGGCAGGGGCGGTTCTGCATGTCCACCACCAGCGTCGTGCCGTCGGGGCCCTGGAGCCGCGACGACGGCGGCAGGTGCGAGAAGTCGGCGATCCCCTCCAGCACCGCCGAGGCGCCGAGCCAGCCGGGGTCGAGCGCGTCCATATCCATCTCGGCGGCGATGGCGGCCAGCTCTTCGGCCGAGACGAGCGAGAGCTGCCGGACATTGGCAATCTCGGTGCCGCGGGGGTGCTGGGCCAGGACCCGGCTGCACGACGGGCGGGTGCGCCCGGCATGGACCTCGCCCACGAGCCCGCCCCAATCTAGCGTCATGGCGTCGAGGGGCAGGCCCACGATCTCGTCGGCGTCGCGGTGCGGCACGCGGCCGAGCCAGACGACGGTGGCATGGTGGTCGGTCGGGACGAGGGCGGGCATGGGCGGCTCCGTCGGCTGTGCCGCCGCTTGCTACCCCGCCCGGCGCGGCGCGGCAATCGCCGGGGCGGCTCGGACCCGGGACCGGGGGCGCCTAGGGCGAGCGCGGCGGCCAGGAGGGTGCAGCCGGCGGCCACGGCGCGGGCGGCCATCGGCGGCTCCGCCGGGGTCTCGCGCGCCACGGTCAGGACCGCCGCCAGCGCGCCGGCGGAGAACTCGGCCAAGACCGCGGCGGCAGCCAGCCCGGCGGCGGTCGGCCAGCGCGGGACCAGAGTCAGAAGGCAGAAGCGAGCGCGGCGAGGCCCAGAGCGAGACGCGCGGCGCCGATCGCCCGCATGAACCCGACGAGGAGCACCGGTTCAGAGGGCGGCAGCGCGTCCCAAGGGCGGCCCAGCGCAGCCTGGTGGTGCGGAATGAGGGCGCCGCGGGTTGCGTAGTGCCAACCGCCAGCCAGCAACTGCATCCCAGGAAGGCCAGGGCGGCCTTACACGGCGCGGACCCGTCAAGAGGTGGCGGGGGGCCATGGCGCGTCTCGTTTCGCGACCGGGCGCGGCGCAGGATCGCAGCGGCCGCCGGTCGGCCGCTGCGGCGGGTTGATCAGGCCGAGGGTTCTGGCTCCAGCCCCTCGTCGCCGTCCGACCGGGACTTGGGCTTGGTCTTGGGGATCGCGGTCAGCGACGGGGTGTTGCCCTGATCCGGCGTCTCGTCGTCGTCGTCGCCGCGGTTCAGAGGCTCGCCGTTCACGACCTTGAGGATCTCCTTGCCCGTGAGTGTCTCGTATTCGAGAAGGCCCTGAGCGAGCCGCTCCAGATCGTCGCGCTTTTCCGTCAGGATGCGCTTGGCGGTCTCGTAGCCCTCGTCGATGATCTCCTTGACCTTGTCGTCGATCAGCTTCTGCGTGGCGGCCGAGTGGTTGGTGCCGGCCCCGTAGGCGCCCAGATAGCTCTGCTGCTCGTTGGCATAGTCGACATAGCCGAGGTCGGGCTCGAACCCGAACTGCGTGACCATGGCGCGGGCGATCTTGCTGACCTGCTGGATGTCGCTGGCCGCGCCCGACGTCACGTTGTCGGCGCCGAACACGATCTCCTCGGCCACACGCCCGCCCATCGCCATGGCGATCTTGGACTTGTACTTGGTCAGGCTGACCGAGAGCTGGTCCCGCTCCGGCAGGCTGAGCACCAGGCCCAGGGCACGGCCGCGGGGGATGATCGTCGCCTTGTGGATCGGGTCGTGCTGCGGGACGTTTAGGCCGACGACGGCGTGGCCGGCCTCGTGATAGGCGGTCAGCTTCTTTTCGTCCTCGGACATGACCATCGAGCGGCGCTCGGCCCCCATCATCACCTTGTCCTTGGCGTTCTCGAAATCGTCCATGGTGACGAAGCGGCGGCCGACGCGGGCGGCCATTAGCGCCGCCTCGTTGACGAGGTTGGCCAGGTCCGCGCCCGAGAAACCGGGGGTGCCGCGGGCGATGATGCGCAGGTCCACATCCGGGCCCAGGGGCACCTTGCGGGCGTGGACGCCCAGGATCTTCTCGCGGCCCTTGATGTCGGGGTTGGGCACCTGCACCTGGCGGTCGAAGCGGCCGGGGCGCAGCAGCGCGGGGTCCAGAACGTCGGGGCGGTTGGTGGCGGCCACGATGATGATGCCTTCGTTCGCCTCGAACCCGTCCATCTCGACCAGAAGCTGGTTCAGCGTCTGCTCGCGCTCGTCGTTGCCGCCGCCGTAGCCCACGCCACGGGACCGGCCCACGGCGTCGATCTCGTCGATGAAGACGATGCAGGGCGCGTTCTTCTTCGCCTGCTCGAACATGTCGCGCACGCGGCTGGCACCGACGCCCACGAACATCTCGACGAAGTCGGAGCCCGAGATGGTGAAGAACGGCACGCCCGCCTCGCCAGCGATGGCGCGGGCCAGCAGCGTCTTACCGGTGCCCGGAGGGCCGACCAGCAGCGCACCCTTGGGGATCTTGCCGCCCAGGCGCGAGAACTTCTGCGGATTGCGCAGGAACTCGACGATCTCTTCCAGCTCTTCCTTGGCCTCGTCGATGCCGGCCACGTCGTCGAACGTCACCCGCCCATGCTTCTCTGTCAGGAGCTTGGCGCGCGACTTGCCGAACCCCATGGCGCCGCCGCGGCCGCCGCCCTGCATCCGGTTCATGAAGTAGATCCAGACGCCGATCAGCAGCAGGAACGGCAGGAACGTCATCAGCAGCGTGGTGAACCCCGACTGCTCCTGCGGCTTGGCGTTGACCGTGATGCCCTGGTCGATCAGGCGGTCGGTGATGTCGGCACCCTCGGGCTGGATGGTGACGTAATCGTTGCCGTCGGCGCCGCGGAACAGCACCCGCTCGCCGTCGAGCGTCACCGAGGCCACGTCGCCCGCATCCACCGCCTCGACGAACTCGGAATAGCTGATCGAGCGGGAGGACATGGACGATTGCCCGCCCGAGAAGAGGTTGAAGAGCGCCAGGACCAGGAGGAACAGGACGACCCAAAAGGCGATGTTGCGCGCGTTGCCCAAGGCAATCTCCCAACTACAGGATGCGGTCGCCCGGGGGCGCCGCCTTGATTGGGAATGTAGCTATCAAACCCCCCGGTTCAATGCGAGGGCAGGTTTGCGGCGAAATCGTCGCGATCGGGGACGAGGTGCAGAGACCACCGCCCGGGGGACCCGGCGACGGCCAGGAGCGTGTCGCCGTCCCAGACGGCGGGCCGCGCCATGAGCGCCGCGCGGGGCAGATCGGGGCGCGCGGTCCGCTCGATCTGGGCCAGGCCCAGGGGCCCGAGGGCGCGCACCGTGCCGGGCGGGCCCTCGATCCGCCAGCGCCCGTCCCAGACCGCGCCGACGGGGGCTTGTGCGGCGCGCACTGCGGCAGGGTCGCGGGTCAGGCGCAGGCCGTCGTCGTGAGGGAGCGCCAGGACGCCGGCCAGGGTCGGCGCCTGCCCGCCAGCCGCGGCGCCCCCGAACCGGTCGAGCGCGGCGCGGCGCGGCGGATAGGAGCCCCCGCCGATCCAGCGCAGACCGGCGATCAACAGGCGGCGCCGGGTCTCGTCCGGCAGAGCGTGGACGGCCCCGTCCAGGATCAGGTCGCCGCCGTCCTGGCGGACGTGCCGATCCACTGCGGCACACAACGCTGCGTCCAGCACCTCGCGCGCCGAGGCCATGTTCTCGGCCACACCCGCCAAGGTCTCGGCGCCGATCCCCAGCGGCGCGAGCGCGGCGAGCGCATGGCGGGCGCGGGTGCGGGCGAAGGCCGGATCGGCGTTCGACGGATCCTCGATCCAGTCATGGCCCTCGGCGCGCAGCATCTCGCGGAGCGCGGCGCGGCCGGTCTTCAACAACGGCCGCGCGAACGTCACACCGTGCCGCCGGACCTGCGGGGCGATGCCGCTCAGGCCGTCGACCCCCGCCTCGCGCGCCAGGCGCATCAGCACTGTCTCGGCCTGGTCGTCGCGGGTGTGGCCGGTCAGGACGGCGCCCAGATCGCGCTCGCGCGCCCAGGCGGCCAGGAGGCGGAACCGACCCTCTCGCGCCGCGGCCTGGAGGTTGCCGCCAGTCGGCGGATCCCAGCGCAGGATGCGGTGTGGCACGCGCAGGGTTGCGCAGCGGGCGGCGACGGCCCGCGCCTCTGCCGCCGATCCGGCGCGCAGTCCGTGATCCACCGTCGCCGCCTCCAGCGCGACGCCCCACGCCGGCGCCCAGAGCGCGGCGATCTCCAACAGCGCCCGGCTATCGCCGCCACCCGACACCGCCAGGCCGATCCGCGCGGGCGGATCGTCGCCGAAATGGAGAACCAGCGTGTGGCCCAGCGCCGCCGCCGGGCTCAGGCACATCCCAGTTGCGCGCGGGCGTTCACCGCCTCGATCGCCGCGGTCGAGGTGGGATAGCGGTTCGACACCTCGCCCAGCGTGATGCAGGCGTCCGCCTGCTGGCCGAGGGTGCCGAGCGCGAGCCCCAGCTTGAGCAGAGCTTCGGGCGCTTTGGGGCCGTCGGGCGCGCCCGAGAAGCTCTCTAGATAGGCGCGGGCGGCATCGGCGGTCTCACCCAGGGCGGTCAGCGCCTCACCGCGCCAGAAATGGGCCTGCCCGGTCAGCGGTCCGCCCTTGTAGGCCTCGGTAAAGGCCGCAAAGAGGTCAGCGGCGGCACGAAAGCTACCGGAGTCGAGGGCCTCCTTCGCCCGGTCGAAGTCCGCCTGCTCGCCGATGGCGAGTTCGGCGCCGCCCGACGGCGGGGTTGTGGGCGCGGGCGCGGGGCCGGGCGCGACCTCGACGCCGCCCAGCGACGGGGTGTCGCCCAGGGCGGCGATGTCGCAGTCGGGCTCCAGCTCGCAGAGGCGGAACTCCAGATCGCCGATCCGGTTGGTGCCGTCCGAGACCACGCTGTCGATGCGGAACTCCAACTCCTCGGCCCGCGCGGTCAGGCGGCGCAGTTCCGCCTCCATCGCGTCGATCCGCTCCAGCGCGCCGGTCCCGGCCAGGTTCACCGAGGGCGTGCCGGTCGTGGACAACTCGCGCTTCAGCGTCTGCAACTCGACGAAGAGGATCGACAGCTCCTGGCGGATGTCCGCCAGGGTCTGATCGTCCTGCGCCGCCGCCGCCGTAGGCAGCGCCAGCGCCGCGGCCAGGATCAGCGCCCGGAGCGTCACGACAGGGCCGGCCCGGCGGCGATGACGGTGACGGCGCGGCGGTTCTTGGCATAGCAGGCCTCGGTCGAGCAGACCTCGATCGGACGCTCCTTGCCGTAGGTCACGGTCCTGAGCCGCGCCGCGGGGACGCCCTGGGCCACCAGGAAGGTGCGCACCGCGCTCGCCCGCCGCTCGCCCAGGGCGAGGTTGTATTCCCGCGTGCCCTGTTCGTCGGCGTGGCCCTCGATGATGGCGGTGTAGGCCGGGTTGGCCATGAGCCATTGGGCCTGCCCGATCAGGGTTTGGCGGCCGGTCTCGCTGATCGTGCTCTGGTCCACCGCGAACAGCACCCGGTCGCCGACCGTCTGGTTGAAGTATTGCGGCGAGGAGGGGTCGATCGGCGATGCCGTCACCGGTGGAGCGCCGATGGGTGCGCCGGTGCCGAAGCCGCCCGGAGGGACGTCCCCGCCCGCGCCGAAGCGGCCGGCGTCGGTGCAGGCCCCGAGGGCCACGAGCAGGCTCAGCGCACCTGCCTTCGTTGCGAGTTTCATCGTCATCATTCCTGTCGCCTGTCTGGGGCCGCGCGTGGGCCGCGCGGCGCGGTCTGCTCTGTGCTCGCCGGGCACTCTAGCATCGCCCGGGGCCGATGTTAACGTATCGCCGTCATGGCAGCAGCGGCGACCATGCGGGGTCGGAGGCCGCCGTTTCGGTGGGAACCTGCCGCAGGTTGCGCCCCGAGATGTCTACCGAATAGAGCGCCGGCTGCCCCCCGGCACCGGCGCTTTCCCGCGTGAACATGATCACCCGGCCGTTCGGCGCCCAGGTCGGCCCCTCGTCCAGGAACGACGCGGTCAGGAGCCGCTCTTCGCTGCCGTCGGTCCGCATCACGCCAATGTGAAACCGCCCCGCGTTCTGCTTAGTGAAGGCGATGAGGTCTCCGCGCGGGCTCCACACCGGGGTGCCATAGCGCCCCTGGCCGAAACTGATGCGCCGCGGCTCGCCGCCGGTCGCGGGCATGATGTAGAGCTGCTGGGTCCCCGAACGGTCGCTCTCGAACACGATCTGGCTGCCGTCGGGCGAGAACGACGGCGCGGTCTCGATGGACGGCGCCGACGTCAGCCGCTGGGGCTGGCTGCCGGGGGTCAGGGTGTAGATATCGGTGTTGCCGTTCTGCGAGGCCGAAAACACCACCGTCCGCCCGTCCGGCGCATAGCGGGGCGCGAAGGTCATCGTCTCGGCCGGGACCGGCAGCGCCACGCGGCTGACCGTGCCGACGTCGAGCTGATAGATCTGCGGGAACCCCGTCTCGTAGCTCGTATAGAGCACCCGGTCGCCGGTGGGCGAGAACCGGGGCGCCAGCACGATGGCCGACGAATCGGTGAGGTATTGGACGTTGGCGCCGTCGTAGTCCATGACCGCCAGCCGCTTCTGCCGCGCGTTCTTGGGCCCCGCCTCGGAGACAAAGACGACGCGGCTGTCGAAATACCCCTGCTCGCCGGTGATGCGGGAATAGACGGCGTCGGCCACCTTGTGCGCCATCCGCCGCCAGGCGTCGGTCGAGCCGCCGAACTGGAGCCCCTCTCCGAGCGGCGCCTCCGAGAACACGTCGAAGAGGCGGAACTTGACCGTCAGGCGCCCGCCCTCTCCGGCCACCACGGCGCCGGTGATCAGCGCCTGGGCGTTGATCGCCTTCCAGTTCGCGTAGGTGACGGACGGCGTGAACTCGGTTACCGGAGCGACGAAGGCCGAGGCGGGGATGCGGCGGAAAAGGCCCGTTCCCTCCAGATCCGCGGCGATAACGTCGCTGATCCGGCTGGCATAGTCCTGCGCGCCCGCGTTCTCGGCCACGAAGTCGGGGATGGCGAAGGGCAGAGGTTCGATCACCCCTTCGGTGATCTCGATCCGCAGGGGGCCCTGGGCCTGGGCCGCGGGGGCCGACAGCACTGCCAGCGCGGCGAGGAGAAGCGGGAGGAGGGATCGCAGCCGGGTCATGACGGCTCCATATTCGAGGATTGGGGCGGATAATCAATGCGGGCGGCGCGGCGGACGTTCCTCGGGTCAAAGCGTGCCCGCACCGCAACGGCCCTCATGGCAAGGATACGCCGGCGGCGTCGAAGCGCAGGATGACGCGACTGTCCGC
The DNA here is from genome assembly GCA_004005435.1 of Rhodobacteraceae bacterium CCMM004. GTDB lineage: Bacteria > Pseudomonadota > Alphaproteobacteria > Rhodobacterales > Rhodobacteraceae > CCMM004. The sequence goes on from RZWH01000001.1 coordinate 789,587, forward strand.
GCCGCCCGCCGACGCCGACCCGGCCACCGGATAGCCGTCGCGCGCGCAGTCGAGGATGGCCCGCCGCGCGGCGTTGAAACGCGCGCGCGCCGCGTCGGAGGCGGGCGCCGCGCCGAGGGTCGCGACCGTGCCCGGGACCACCTGCCCGCCCGCGTCGACGGCGAAGGCGACGAGGATCATGCCCGCTGCGGCGCCGGGATCGGGGGGGTAGCAGCGCGCGACGCGCCGGGCCGTGGCCGCGGGGATCTCGGCGCCAGGGATAGGGCCCATGCGGACGGCGTCGGCCGGGTCCGCAGGCGGCAGCGGCGGCGGCGGCGCCATCATCGACACGACGAGAAAGAACAGCACCGCGTTGATCATCGCAGGCGCATGTTGTTGGGGTTGAAGGTCACCTCGATCTCGCGCCACTGAGGGTATTTGTCGACCGGCAGATTGTAGCCGCCGTCGCGGTTCTGGCAGCGAAGGATCGCCCGCCGCGCCGCGTCGAAGGCCGAACGCTGGGCCGCGGCCGGCCCATCGGTGGCCGCGATCTGACGTAACGAGCTCGCCACGACCTCGTTGTCGCGGGTCATCGAGAACCGCACGGTGACGATAATTTGTGCCGCCTGGCTGCCCGGGTCGATCACCCAGCACTGCCGCACCTTGAGCCGAAACGCTTCTTTCTCGGCGGAGGTCAGCGGCGGTCCGGGATCCTCGCCCTCCCGCGCGATGAGGTCTTCGAGGCCGGGGATCGTCGGGCGCGGCGTCTCGGGCGCCGGGGCTTCGGCGGCGGGAGTCTCGGGCGTCGGAGCTTCGGCCGCGGGCGTCTCGGCTTCGGCGGTGCGCGTGGGCGGCGGCGGACGGCGCGGCGGGCGCGGCGCGCTCTCAGGCGCGAGGCCCGCGCTGTCCTCGCCCGTCGCCGGGTCCTCTGGCGCGGCGGGCTCTTCGTCGGCGACGGCGATCTCGGGCGCGGACTCGGGGGGTGCGGCGGGGGTGTCCTCGATGGGCTCCACCGGCGTTTCTGACGGCTCGGGCGCCGTGGTCTCGGCCAAATCCGGCGCCGGCTCGGCCTCGGGCGGCGGCGGCGGCGCGGTGTCGGGACTGACACGGGGGGTCGGCCGCGGGCTGGCATCGGGCGCAGGCGGCGCCTCGCTGGGCGGGGGCGCCGAGGGCTCGGCCGGGGGCGCGTCGGCCACGTCGGCCTCGGGCGGCAACGGCGCCAGCGGCTCGGGTGGCGCCTCGGGCGCTTCGGACGGCGTCGGAGGGTCGGGCGCCGGCGCGACCGGCGGCGCCTCCTCGGCCGCCGGCGGGGTCGGTGCGGGCTCGGGTTCCGGCGTCGCGGGCGCGGGTTCGGGGCTGGTGTCGAGCACCGGGGGGGCGTCCGACACCTCCGGCGGCGTCGCCGCCGCGCCGCCGGTCAGGGCGGCGAACTCTTCGGCCGTGATCACCGACACGTCGGCCACCGGCGGCGGCGGCGGCGGATCGCGCGCGAACAGGTCGCCCCAGAGGACGAACGCAATCAGCCCCAGATGGCCGATCCCCGAGATATAGGTGCCCGTGTTCACCCGGGCCGCCCTATTCGTCCCGTCCGTCCAACCGCGGCCCGCCGGTGTCGGTCACCAACCCGATGTTGCGGAAGCCCCCGGCGTTCAGCGCGCCCATGACCTCCATCACCCGGGCATAGGGGATGGCCCCGTCGGCGCGCAGGAACACCTTGTCCGAGGTCCGCTCGGACGCGATGGCGCGGAGTTGCGCGATCAGGTTGTCGGACTCCGACCGGTTGTCCATGAGCAGCACCCGGCCATCGGCGGTCAGCGTCACGGTCAGCGGCTCTTCCTGGTCGACGGGCAGCGCCTCGGCCGCCGTCTCGGGCAGTTGCACGGGCACGCCCACGGTCAACAGAGGCGCGGCCACCATGAAGATGATCAGCAACACCAGCATCACATCGACGAAGGGCGTGACGTTGATCTCGCTCATCGGGCGGCGGCGCGACCGGCGGCGCCGGCGCGGTCCGCTGGCGTCCTTCTGAATGGCCCCGGCGCCCATCTCAGCCGTCCAGCTGGCGCGACAGGATCGTGGCGAATTCGTCCGAGAACGCCTCGTAGCCGGCGACGATCCGCTCGCTGTCGGCCGAAAGCTTGTTGTAGAAGATCACCGCAGGAATCGCCGCGAGTAGGCCCAGGCCGGTGGCCAGGAGCGCCTCGGCGATGCCGGGCGCCACGACGGCGAGGTTGGTGTTCTGCTGCTCGGCGATCTCGATGAAGGCGTTCATGATGCCCCAGACCGTGCCGAACAGACCGATGAAGGGCGTGGTCGACCCCACCGTCGCCAGGAGCGGCAGCCCCTTTTCCAGGCTTTCCGCCTCCTTGGCGATGGCCACGTCCATGGACCGGTCGATGCGCGCCTGGGCGCCGGGGATCATGCCGCCGTCGGCGCGGTGGCTGCGCTGCCATTCCGTCATCCCGGCGACAAAGACCGAGGCGGCGCGCCCCTCGGGCTCGGGCCCGAGCTTCTGATACAGCTCGTCCAGCGGCTCACCGGACCAGAACGCGTCTTCGAAGCGGCGGGCCTCGCTGCGGGCGCGGCGATAGACCAGGAGCTTCTGAATGATCACGGCCCAGGCCCAGAACGAGGCCAGGACCAGGATCAGCATCACGATCTTGACCGTCAGCGTGGCGCGGAGAAAGAGACCCCACATGGAGAAGTCGATCTCCGACGCGAGCGCAAGCGTTTCGGGTTCCATGCGTCTGCTCTTTGTTTGCGGCCGGTCTGCGCCGGTCTGCGGTGGCTGGCACGCTACAGCAAAACCCGGAGACTTGCCAACCCGAACGGATCAGCCGCCGATGCGGTCGGTGAGGTTCCGCGGCAGGCGCCGCGGCCGCCCGTCCTCGCCCAGGGCCACGAGCGTCACCCGCGCGTCGAAGAGCGCCGTTTGCCCGCGCAGAACCGTCTGCCTCAGGACGATCCGCGCCAGGCGCAGGTCCACCGGCGCGGTCTCGACGTCGAGCAGGTCGTCGAACCGGGCCGGCGAGAGATAGTCGGCCTCGACCCGACGCACGGCAAAGACGATGCCGCTCTCGGCCTTCAGCGCCGCTTGGTCGATCCCCAGCCTCCGCACCCATTCGGTGCGCGCCCTCTCGATGAATTTCAGATAGTTGGCGTAGTAGACGATCCCGGCGAGGTCGGTGTCTTCGTAATAGACCCGGACGGTGAAGCGGTGGGGTGCGGCCATCGGCGGGAGGGCGCTCATGCGGGGCGCGGCAGTCGCGCGCCCAGCCGCAGGGCGTGGGACGGATCGCCGGCCGCCGCGGGCATCGCCGGGTCGTAGGCGGCGCGGATCACTGCCGCCACCTCGGGGCGCAGCACCGTGGCCCCGGTGTCGAGCCGCCCGAGCGGCGAGGTGTCGGCGAACGCGGCATCCGACCACAGCAGGATCGACTGCACCGCCTGGCTCAGGGCGACGGTCTCGGCCGGGACAGCGCTCAGATGCGCGTCCATCCGCAGGAAGACAAAGCAGGCGCGGATCGCCCCCTCCGCATCGAAGCGGAAGATGCGGTACTGGTTGGCCTCGGCCTCGGCCAGTCGGACGACCAGCGCGGACAGGTCCGGCACCAGGCGGTCGAGGTTGGGCACCTGGGTCAACTCGTCCCAGTCGCGGCAGAAGAACATCATCAGGTTCGCCCCGAGTTCGGGGTCGGTCTCGGCCAGAGGATGCGCGGCGAGCGCCGCCACCGCCTCCAACGCGCCCTTCACCGTGGCCAGCGTGGCATCCTCCACACCGAACACCACCGGCGCGATGGGCCGCCCCCACCGGGCAAAGAGATAGCTGCCGTCGGCGCGCGTGAAATAGCGGGCGGGATCGGTCGGGATCATGGCCCCCGGGGCTAGGCCGTCGCGGCGGGGGATGCAAGCGCGGGCGGCCGGTCGCGCGGCGTCGCGCCGCATCCAAAGCGCCGGGCGGCAGCCCAGATATGGGTCAACACACCTTACCCGAGAGAAACGCTATGGCATTCCTGACCCCGATCCCTCCGGCGACCCCCTGGCCCACGCGTCTGTTGCTGCATGTGCCGCTGATCGGGTGGATGGCCCGCGACGTGGCGTTCGGAGACCGCGCGAACCTCTACTTCGCCCTCGTGGCGCTGATCTCGGTCTGGATCATGGCGGTGATGACCTGGGGCGTGCTGGCGCTGTATCTGCCCCTCGTGGCGTTCGTGCCCGCGATGTTCGTGATCCTATTCCTGATCACCTGGGGATAGGGGCGCCGCCGCAGAACCGGCGGGCCGTCGTCCGGCCCGCTCGGTCGAGATCGTCCACGCTCTGAAGGGCCGCGCCGTCCCGCCGGGGCGCGGTCGCACGTCACACCTCCTCCCCAGAGGTAATCCCATTGCGGCGGCCACACCGTCCTCGCCAAAAAGATGCGCCTCGGTGGGGCGGGGCGGCCCTGCCCTGCGCGCCGCCGGGCGAGGCGTGGAGGCCCGCCGCCTCGCCGAGGGGCTGCCCGCGCGAGATCGTCTGTCACAACAGCGTGCCCTGCCCCGGCGGAGGCGCGTCGAGGCCCAGATGGCGCCAGGCGGCGGCGGCCAGCATCCGGCCCCGGGGGGTCCGGGCAATGAGGCCCTGTTGCAGGAGGTAGGGCTCGATCACTTCCTCCAGCGCGTCGCGGCTTTCGCTCAGCGCCGCCGACAGCGTCTCGATCCCCACCGGGCCGCCGCCGTAGCTCTCGGCGATCAGCCGCAGATACCGGCGGTCGGCCCCGTCGAGGCCCAGCCCATCGACCCCCAGCCGGGTCAGCGCGCTGTCGGCCAGGTCCCGCGTCAGCCGCCCGTCCCCTTCGACCAGGGCAAAGTCCACCACCCGGCGCAGGAGCCGCCCGGCGATCCGTGGCGTGCCCCGTGCCCGGCGCGCGATCTCGGCCGCCCCGTCGGGTTCGGCGTCGATGCCCAAAAGCCCGGCCCCGCGGGTGACGATGCGGTGCAGTTCTTCGGCGGTGTAAAACTGCAGCCGGACGGGTATGCCGAAGCGGTCCCTCAGCGGCGTCGTCAGCAGGCCGAGGCGCGTGGTCGCACCGACCAGGGTGAACGGCTGGAGGTCGATGCGCACCGTCCGCGCCGCCGGTCCCTCGCCGATCACCAGATCGAGGGCAAAGTCCTCCAGCGCGGGATAGAGCACCTCCTCGACCACCGGATTGAGCCGGTGGATCTCGTCGATGAACAGGACGTCGCGGGCGTCGAGATTGGTCAGGATCGCGGCCAGGTCGCCCGCCTTGGCCAGCACCGGGCCGGACGTCATGCGAAAGTTCACGCCCAACTCGCGCGCGATGATCTGCGCCAGCGTGGTCTTGCCTAAACCCGGCGGCCCGTGAAACAGCGCGTGGTCCATGGCGCGCCCACGCATCCGCGCGCTGTCGATGAACACCCGCAGGTTCGCCCGCGCCTCAGCCTGTCCGACGAAGGCGTCGAGCGTCTGCGGCCTGAGCGCGGGGCCCTCGTCCTCGGGCAACGGCTCGGGCCTGAGCGCCGGGTCGGGGCCGGTCATCCGACGAGCCCGTGACTTGGGGTGTGTGGCATCACTCTTGCAAGCCTTGCCCCGCGAAGGTGGCCGTCGAGCCGCAACACGTCGGTCATCCCGCCGGGGCCAGACGGCGCAGGGCGCCGCGGATCAGCGCGGCGGTGTCGGCCTCGGGCGTTTCGCGCGCGGTTTCGGCCACCGCCGCCGCGGCCTCGGCCGGGGCATAGCCCAGGTTCGACAGCGCCGACAGCGCCTCGGAGGTGGCAGCGCCTGACGCGGCCGCCGCCGCAGCGGGCGGCGGCGGCGGCCCATCGCCTCCGGCGACGGCGGGCGGTGGGGCCGTGGCGGCGCCCATGGCCATCACGCCCGGCGCCTTGTCCTTCAGCTCGTTGACCACCCGCTGGGCGATCTTGGGCCCGACGCCGGGCGCCGCGCGCACCGAGGCCGAGTCGCCCAGGGCGATGGCGCGGCTCACTCCCTCTGGGCCCAGCGTGCCGAGAATCGCCAGCGCAGCCTTGGTGCCCACGCCCTGCACCCCGGTCAGCAGGCGATGCCACTCCTTTTCGACAAGGGTTTGGAAGCCGACGAGCTGCAACAAATCCTCGCGCACGATCAGGTCGGTGTAGAGCGCGGCCGCCGCCCCCGCCGCGGGCAGCGCCGCCAGCGTCCGCTCGGACACATGCACCACATAGCCCACGCCGCCGACGTCGATCAGCACGTGGTCGGCGCCGCGATAGTCGATGCGCCCCGCGACACGGCCGATCATTCCGCCGCACCCCGATAGGGCAGGCGCCGGTGCACCGCGTGACAGATGGCGACGGCCAGGGCGTCGGCCGCGTCGGGCCCAGCGATGACCGCGCCGGGGAGCTGCATCCGAACCATGTGCATCACCTGTGCCTTGTCGGCGTGGCCGACGCCCACCACCGTCTTCTTGATCGCATTGGGGGCATACTCGCCGATCTCCAGCCCCGCCTGCGCAGGGACCAGCAGGGCCACGCCCCGTGCCTGCCCCAGCTTGAGCGACCCGGCGCTGTCCTTGTTCACGAAGGTGTGCTCGACCGCGGCGCAATCGGGACGGGTCTGGGCCACCACATCGGTCAGTTGTTGCCAGAGCGCCAGGAGCCGCTGACCCATCTCGCCGGGCCCCGACACGCACTGTCCGTTGGCCACATGGCTGAGGCGGCCGGACCGCGACTCGACCACCCCCCAGCCGAGGGTCCTGAGCCCCGGATCGATTCCCAACACCCGCATCTGCCCGGCCTCGTGCGTCCGTTTTGCAACGCCTAGCACGAAACGCGAACATTGCGCCAGATTTTTTCCCGCTCCCGACCCCGGCGCCGAGGTCCGTTTGCGCCGCCGCGAGGGTCGGAAGCGACATCGATGACGCCGAATTTACCATAATAGCTCAATGCGTTACCGGTATCTGAGCGCTATGCCGAGGACGCATATCTGCCATGTCTTGGCGCCTATTGCGGCGGGCCAGCGCGCCGACTAGCTGCCGGATATTCAGCCCGGTCCGCCGCCTGAGGAACCCCAAGAGACGCACATCAGACACACCCAAAGGATCCCCGCCATGTCCGCCTTCGATGCCCCCCGCACCTACACCGACGGCAACGCGCTGAGCACCCGCGCTTATGTTCTGGTCCTGCGCGCCCTGCGCACGCTGATCGATTGGAACAATGCCCGTCAGACCCGCAAGACGCTGGGCCAGTTGACGGATCGCGAACTGGACGACATTGGCCTGATCCGCGGCGACATCGACAGCATCGCCGCGATACGCTGAACCCGACTGCGACTGCTGAAATTCAACGGGCCGCTGCGCACCCCACGCAGCGGCCCGTTTCGCGTCGGCGGTCGGCGCCGCGCCCCCTCGCCGGGCGCGGGCGCGCTCCGGCCTTAACGCAGCAGCGAAGCGATCTGTTCGGAGAGCCAGACGGTCAGCGCGTCGGCCTGCATCACCCAGGCGCCCGCCTGCTCGACCACGGTGCCCCCGGCCAGCATCGCGACGCTCTCGTCGTAGGCGGTCGGACCCACATGGGTCAGCATCACGGCCTTGGCCAGCAACAGCACCCCGGCCACCGCGACCACCGTGCCCCAGGGAAAGCCGCTACCGTGACGGCGCGGGCGAGCGATGATCAGGCCGTCGGCACCGATGGTGGCGACAGAACCGCGGGACAGCTTGCGCGCACGCTTCTGGATCGAGATCCGGCGCTGGTCGAAGGTCTGGGGCGTGGTGGTGAACATGGCAGCAGCTTCTTTCAATCGGACTATCGGCCCCCACCGATGAAGGCGAGAATCCTGTCGAAATGTGGCGGGAATGGGGCAGATAGAGCCGATTGAGGTCGAATCGGGCCAAACCGCCCGATTCAGGCCCCCGTTGCCATCAAAACGAGGGTCGACCAGTCGACAATATCCCTCCTTTCGCGGAGATTGAAGCCAGACTGCGCATAAACGCCGATCACCTCGTCGGCCTGTTCAGTCAGAATCCCTGACAAAATGACGTGCCCGCCCGGTTTCGTGTGGGTGGCCATGTCGGGCGCCAGCGCGACCAGCGGCCCTTTCAGTATGTTGGCGAAGATCAGGTCGAAGGGCGCGGCGTCCGCAATCTCGGGGTGGTCGAAGCCCACCGCCTCGACACAGCGGACCCGGCCCTTCAGCCCGTTCAGCGCGACGTTGGCCGCGGCCACCTCCACCGCGACCGCGTCGATGTCGCTGGCCAACACCGGTCCGGGCCACGCCCGCGCCGCCGCCATCGCCAGGACCGCCGTGCCGCAGCCCAGGTCCAGCACCCGCTCGGCCAGGACGCCGTCGTCCAACAGCCCGTCGAGCGCCTGGAGACAGCCCAGCGTGGTGCCGTGGTGCCCGGTGCCGAACGCCATCGCCGCGTCCACGAGCAGCGCCACGGTATCGTCGGGCACGGTGTCTGCGTCGTGGCTGCCATAGAGATAGAACCGCCCGGCGCGCACCGGCGCCAGCTCGCGCCGGACCTTGGCCACCCAGTCGGTCTCGGGCAGTTCCGACACGGTGAAGGGGCGCGCGCCGAAGGCCGCGGCCAGCACCGCCAGCCCGGTGTCGTCCGGCGCGGCGGTAAAGTAGCCGCCGACCTCCCACAGGCCCGATCCGTCCTCGATCTCGAACACGCCGACACCGTCGGGTGCGGGGTCGAGCCGCTCCATCGCCGCGCCCAGATCCTGTGCGGCGTCGGGTCCGGGGAGCGTCGTGAGGGCGGTGAAGGTGGGCATGGCGTGTCTCCGCTGCGGGGCAGAGCAGCCGCTAGGACGCCTGTGCCCGGTCGTCAAGCGCGGCCAGCGCCGAGGACGCCAGCGCCTCGGGCGGTGCGCCGCCGTCGAGGCGGATCACCGGGCAGGTCAGTTCGGCCAGCCACGCCTCGTGGCCGGTCCGGTTACGCCCGGGAAAGCCGCTGTCGTCATAACCCATGGCCCAGTTCAGGAACGCCGGGCGGGGCCCTTCGGCCCCCCCGGTCCTCAGCCGCTCGCGCCGGCGCAGGCGCACCAACCGCTGCGCCGGCGGCACGGTGAGAAAGATCACGTGGGTGAGCCGCGGCACGATGGCGTCGCCCCAACCGGCAAAGCTGCCGGCGAGCACCCAGTCCGACCGCGGCAAGAACACCGCCCGCATCAGCGCCAGCCGCTGCGGCACCGGCCGTTTCTCGGCAAACGGCGGGTCGGTGGGCCGCCAATAGAAATCGTCGGTGTCGAAGGATTGGGTCCCCAGGGCCGTGGCGAGGTTGCGCGCCAGGGTCGAGGTGCCCGAACCGCTGGCCCCCAGAACGTGGACGCGCCGGGTCATCGGGCGCGGCAGGCCGCGGTGTCGGGCCGGGCGCAGAGGGGCAGGTGATCGGTCATTGCGGCCGCGCTATAACGCGACCGCGGCCGCTCTCGCAACGCGCGATCCTGACGCAACGCCGCCGCCAACCGGGGCGCGGATCAGGCGGCGCTGGCCCCGGTGCCGATCGGGCAGGTCACCCCGGTGCCGCCGATTCCGCAATAGCCGCCCGGGTTCTTGGCCAGGTATTGCTGGTGATAGCCTTCGGCGAAGTAGAACGGGGGCGCCGGCACGATCTCGGTGGTGATGGCCCCGTAACCCTGCTCGCGCAGCCGCGGGGCAAAGGCGTCGCGGCTCGCCTCCGCCGCGCGCATCTGCGCGTCGTCGTGGGTGTAGATGCCTGAGCGATACTGCGTGCCCCGGTCGTTGCCCTGCCGCATCCCTTGGGTGGGGTCGTGGCCCTCCCAGAAGACCTTGAGCAGATCCTCATAGGTGACGACGGCCGGGTCGTAGACCACGCGCACCACCTCGTTGTGGCCGGTGCGGCCCGAGCACACCTCTTCGTAAGTCGGGTTGGCCGTGTAGCCGCCGGCATAGCCCACGGCGGTCATGTGGACGCCCGGCAGCTTCCAGAACATCCGCTCGACGCCCCAGAAACAGCCCATCCCGAACATCGCCACCGCATGGCCCTCGGGCACCTCGGCGGTCAGCGGCACGCCCGAGACGAAGTGTGTCTCGTCGGTGGGGATCGGCAAGTCGCGGCCCGGCAGGGCGTCCTCGGGCGACACCATCTCGGTCTTGTTGCGGGTCATAAAGAACATGGGGACGCCTCCACGCTGCCGGTGTCGACCGTGGATATAGGGCCGCCGCCCGCCCGCGCCAGACGCCGGAGCGGAGCGGCAAGGCGCTTCGAAGCGCCTTGGCAAGGATTTTCGAAAATCCTTGCCCGCGCGGACGGCGCCCGCAGCGCCGGGGATCACTCGGCGGGGGCGGCCGCAGGTCGGGAAAAGATCGTCTCGTGCCCCGGTTCCGGGTGGCGCGGGATCATCAGGGCCAGCACCAGCGAGGTCGAGGCCATGCCCGCCGCGAGGGCGAAAACCGACCCGGGCGACGTCACCCAGAGGTAGCCCAGCGATGCCGGCAGGAACACCGCGGCGATGTGGTTGATGGTGAAGGCGACGGCGGCTGTTGGTGCGATGTCGCCGGGATCGGCGATCTTCTGGAAGTAGGTCTTCAGCGCGAAGGCCAACGCAAAGAAGATGTGGTCGAGCACATAGAGCGCCGCCGCCAGCATCACCCCCCAGCTGAAGTAGTAAAGCCCGCCATAGGCGAGGAACACGCAGGTCAGGCCCACATACTCGAACGCCAGCGCGTTGCGTTCTCCGAAATGGCCCACCGCGCGGCCCATCAGCGGGGCAAAGATCATATTGGCGACGAAGTTGATGAGGAACAGCGCCGTCACCTCGTGCACCTCGAAGCCGAACTTCTCGACCATCATGAACGCCGCGAAGACGACGAAGATCTGTCGCCGCGCGCCCGACATGAACTGAAGCGCGTAGTAGAGCCAGTAGCGGCGGCGCAGGACCATGCGCTTGAGCTGCGGGTTCGGCGACTCGAACTGCGGATAGGCGACCATGCAGAACACCGCGATGGCGGCGCAGGCGCCCCCGGCGATCAGGTAGACGGTGTTGTAGCTCAGGTCGAAGACGTCCCAGGTGGCGACAAGGGTGCCGTAGCTGAGCAGCGACGCCGCGGAGCCGGCGGCGACGATCCAGCCCAGAATCTGGGGCGCCCGCTCCTTGGGCAGCCATTGCAGTTGCAGCGACTGGTTCACCGTCTCGTAATAGTGAAAGCCGATCGAGCTGAGCATGGTGATGGTCAAGATACCGCCCAGGCTGGGGAACCATGCGGTGATCGCCGTGGCCACCCCGAGGAGTGTCAGGGACACCAGGCCCAGCACCTGCTCGCGGATGAACAGGATTAGGGCGATGACGCCCACGGCGAGGAAGCCGGGGATCTCGCGCACCGTGTGCAGCCATCCGATCTCGACCCCGGTGAAGTCCGCCGCCTCGATCACGAAGTTGTTCAAGAGCGCCGACCACGTGGCAAACGCCAGCGGCATGGCGAAGGCCATCAGGAACAGAAGCGTGGTGGGGCGGCGCCAGCGCGGCAGGTGGCGCGCCTCGCCCAAGGGAACGATGCGCATGGTGTTGGACCTACCGCCGCGGGGCGGACTTGCCTAGCCCCATCCGACGCCCGGGCTGCACGGCCCCCTGTGCGGCGGCGCACGGACCCGGTCGGCACTCGGCGGTCGATCGGGCGGAGTCCCCCGCGTCGGGGGCCCTGCCGCACCGCGCGACGGACCGGGGCCCTCGAATGCGGCCAGGATCGGCGCGACAGAGCCCCGATACCGAGTCCAGAACGTTACCGGGGCCGCAAGGAAGACGAGGAGCCACATGCCCGCCAGCATGCGAACGAAAAATGAACGATCCGTTACCGCCCGCCACCTCCTCCACGGCGCGCGTCAGTGGTCGTGCATCATCCCGTCGTGCTCGGCCATGGCGGCGATCCGGCGCTTTTCGGCGGGCGTGAGGATGCCGTCCCGGTGCCGCGCGAACGCCGCCCACGCGGTCTCTCCCGCACGGTTCAGCGCCGCGGGACCCTGCCCCATCCGCGCCCGCACATAATCGGCCGCCTGGCCGCAGGCGTTCAGGATGCGCCTCTGGCTGCGCCGGGGCACCTGCGCCACCCAGAACTGTCCCTCGGTCGCCCGCGCGCAGCCTCCGGGGGTGGCCAGCGCGACACCCCGCGCCGCCGCCAGGCTCGCCCCGCGCGCGGTCTCGCCCGGCAGGCCGAGGCGCAGGTAGGGCAGCGTGCGGTTGTGCAACGCGAACGCGCCGTCGGGGTTGGGCAGCGTCCAGACATGCACCATGGCCAGCCGCCCGCGGCTGTCGCCCCGGTCGCGGAAGTTGCGGTCCATCCACCATTCCCCGACCCCGCGCAGGAGCGGCCGGGTCTCGGTCGCGGCGGCAAAGGCGCGCTCCATGTCGTGGACGTGCCAGCGGTCGGCGCGGCCGGTGAACCCCGATGGCAGAGGCTCGCCCCGCCCCAGCCGGACGACGAAGGCCACGCCGGTCAGCACCTTGCGCCCACCTACATCGGCATACATCAGGTTCGACGGCCGCGTGAGGTTCAGCGGGTCGCCGTGCACGTAGTCGGGACCGTCGGGATGATGGTAGTGGCGCCCCATGAGCGGTTCGTCGCCGCCGAAGGGGCGCCAGCCTTCGCGCCGGGCGACGTCGTAGTCGGCATAACGGGCGACGGCGGCGCGGACCGCCGCGACTTCGTCGGCCGTGCGGGCCGTGGCGGGCGGCGGCCCGGCGACCAGAATGAGCGCGAGGGCGAGGACGACGGCGCGCATAGGACACCTCCATGGCCTGACCATGCCCCCGAGTTCAGCACGGAAAGCGCGATCGGGCGACGGCGCCGGCTGGGGCGTCCCGCGGTCGGCAAGCGTCCGCCGACCGCTGCCCGTCAGACGGGCACCAGGCCCAGTTCCGCGTCGCTGGCGGTGCCTTCGTATTTCTGCCGCGGCGGCCAGGGGCGGTCGCGCCAGTGAGGCTCGAACGCGAAACTCGACACCGTGCGCCCGGGCGGCAACGCACCGTTCCCGGCACCCATGGCGTAGTCGTAGTAGAGCTTGACGATCTCCTCCTCGCTGACCTGCTGCGCCGCGGGATGGGCGAGGCAGGCGTCGTGCCAGCGGCGCACCCGGTCGAACCCCTCGTCGGGCCAGGCGAAGCCGTCGTAGTAGTCGAGGAACCGGAACCGCATGAACATCGGGGTAAAGATGCACTCGGCATAGCCGAAGGCGTCGAAGAGGAACGTGCCGTCCGGGTTGGTGTCGGTCAGGAGGCCGTCGAGCGCGGCATAGACCTTCAAGAGCTTGTCCAGATGCGCCTGCCGGGCGTCGCGGTCCTGGTTCATCACCATCGTATAGCCCGCCCCGGTCAGCGGCCCCTCGTGGGTGACGGCCAGCGCCTCGACCGCACGCTCCCAGGGATCGGCCCGGCGGATCGAGCCGCCCGGCAGGGTCAGGTCGAGATACTCGAAGATGACGAGGCTTTCCTTGAGGATGCGCCCGTCCGGCAGCTCCAGCACCGGCAGCGCCGTGGTCCCCCGCGTCTTCTGCAACAGTTCGGGATCGCGCGGCTTGGTGATGTCGACCACGCGGAAGTCGAGCGCGTCGGTCGCCCCCTTGAGCTCCAGGAGGATCTCCAGCCGCTGGGAAAACGGACAGACGGGGATGTGGTGGACGATGGGGGTGCCGGTCATGGGGGTGTCTCCTTGGGTCGTGCGGCCAGTAGGGACGCCCGGCGCGCGTCTGTCAAAGAAAGCTCTGCGGGTCGATGTCCACCGCCAGGCGCAAGTCGCCGCGGGGGCGGACCTGTGCGACCCATTGGGCCAGCGCGGGTTGCAGCGGCGCGGCCTTTTCGGCCTTGACCAGCAGGCGCACCCGGTGGCGGCCGCGGATGCGCGCGATGGGGGCCGGGGCGGGCCCGAAGACCTGCGCGCCGATGCGGCGCAGCGGCCCGTCCCGCCGGGCGAGCTCGGTGCCGAGGTCGAAAACGGCGGCGACGTCCGTGCCGCTCAGCACGATCCCCGCCATCCGGCCGTAGGGGGGCACGCCCGCCGCCCGGCGCTCGGCCGCTTCAGCGCGCCAGAACGCCTCTTCGTCGCCGCCGAGGATGGCGCGGATCACCGGGTGCTCGGGCTGGTAGGTCTGGAGCAGCGCCAGTCCCGGGCGTTCGGCCCGCCCGGCGCGGCCCGCCACCTGCCGGATCAGGGCAAAGGTCCGCTCGGCCGCGCGCAGGTCCGACCCTTGCAGGCCGAGGTCCGAATCGATCACCCCCACCAGCGTCAGCAGGGGAAAGTTGTGGCCCTTCGCCACCAGCTGGGTGCCGATGATCAGGTCGGCCTCGCCCGCCGCGATGGCCTCGATCCGCGCCTTGAGCGCCCGGGCCGAGCCGTAGAGGTCCGACGACAGCACCTCGATTCGCGCGTCGGGAAAAGCCGCCGCCGCCTCTTCGGCCAGACGCTCGACCCCCGGGCCCACGGGCGCCAGACGGTCCTCGGCGCCGCAATGGGGGCAGACGGTGGGCACCGGCCGGCTCTCGCCGCATTGATGGCAGACGAGGCGCTTGAGGAACCGGTGCTCGACCATCCGCGCGTCGCAGTGGTCGCAGCCGATCTGCTGACCGCAGGCCCGGCAGAGTGTCACGGGGGCATAGCCGCGTCGGTTGAGGAACAGCAGCGCCTGCTCGCCCGCCGCCAGCCGGTCGGCCACCGCGCGGTGCAGGGTGGGTGAGATCCAGCGGCCCGCGGGCAGATCCTCGGTCCGCATGTCCACCGCGCGCATGTCCGGCAGTTCGGCCGCGCCGTAGCGGGCGGAGAGGCGCAACAGGCGATACTTGCCCGCCTCCACGTTGGCCCAGCTCTCCAGGCTGGGGGTGGCCGAGGCCAGCACCACCTGCGCGCCCGCGATCGAGGCGCGCAGCACCGCCATGTCGCGGGCGTTGTAGAGCACGCCGTCCTCCTGCTTGTAGGAGGTGTCGTGCTCCTCATCCACGACGATCAGGCCGAGGTCGCGGAACGGCAGGAACAGCGCCGAGCGGGCGCCGACGACGAAATGCGCGCCGCCCTCGGCCACCATCCGCCAGCAGCGCCGCCGCTCGGTGACGGTGACGCCGGAGTGCCACTCGGCCGGGGCGGCGCCGAATCGCGCCTGCACCCGGGCGATGAACTCGGCGGTCAGGGCGATCTCGGGCAGAAGGACCAGCGCCTGACGGCCGCGGGACAGGCATTCGGCCACCGCCTCCAGATACACTTCGGTCTTGCCAGACCCGGTGACGCCGCGCAGGAGCGTGGTGCCGTAGCGGTCCGAGGCGACGGCGGCGCGCAGGGCGGCCGCGCCTTGGGCCTGATCGTCGGTCAGCGTCACGCCGTCGCGCGACGGGTCGAGGCGGGGATAGGGGGTGTCGCGGGGGCTGTCCTCTTCGGCGACGGCACCGGCGGCGACGAGGCCCTTGACCACGCCGGTTCCGGTGCCCGCCATCTCGGCCAGCTCCTTGAGCGTGAAGGCCAGGCCACCGTGGTCGCGCAGCACGGCCAGCACCCGCGTCCGCGCGTCGGTCATCCGCGGCGGCTCGGCATCGCCGAGGCGATAGATCTTGCGCATCGACGGCGGGTCGCCCAGCCCCGGCGCCCGCGTGGCCAGCCGCAGCATCGCCGGCAGCGGCGTCAGCGTGTAGTCGGCGGCGCGCGCCAGGAACGTCTGCATCTCCGCGCGCAGGGGCACGGCGTCGAGCACCCGGGCGACGGTGCGCACCTTGCTGCGGTCATAGCCGCCCTCGCCCGCGCCCCAGACGACGCCCAGCACCCGCCGCGGGCCCAGGGGCACCTCGACGAAGGCGCCCGCCGGCACGCCGCCTTCGGGCGCGAGATAGTCCAGGCACCCCGGCAGCGGCTGCGTCGTCAGGACCGCGATCAGGTCGCCGGGGTCGTAGAAGCCCTTGTCCCGCGCCACACCGCCCCCGCTCAGACCGCCGGGCGGCGCAGGAGCGCCGTGGCGACGCCCATCGCCACCAGCGCGCCGCCCCCTGCCCGGCCGAGCCAGGTCAGGACCGCGGGGCGCCGCAGGCTGCGGCGCAGCCGGTCGGCGGCCAGCGCGTAGGCCAGCGCAGTGACCAGCGCCAGCGTGACGAAGGTCGCGACCAGGATGGCGAACTGCGGCAACAACGGGTGCGCGGGGTCCACGAACTGCGGCACGAAGGCGATGAAGAAGGCGATGGACTTGGGGTTCAGCGCCGTCACCGCCGCGGCGTGGCCGAACGCGCGCCGCGCATTGACCGGGGCCGCCGCCGCGACCGACAGCGTGCTGCCCGCGCTTCGGATCATCCTGACACCGAGCCAGACCAGATAGGCCGCGCCGATCCACTTCAGCACGGTGAAGGCGGCGGCCGAGGTCGCGACCAGCGCCCCGAGCCCGGCCAGCGACAGGCTCATCGCCGCCAGGTCGCCCGCGGCCACGCCCAGCGCCGTGGGCACCGCCACCCGCCGCCCCTGGCCCAGCGCATGCGCCAGCACCAACAGCACCGTCGGCCCGGGGATCAGCAACAGCGCCGTCGATGCGGCGACGAAGGCGAACCAGAGCGAGAGGTCCATGGGGCGCGGTCTCCGTGGGCGGGACGGGCGGTCGCGAATGCGCGTTCTCATCCGGGGCCGGGTGCGCTATCTGTGCCGCA
The DNA here is from genome assembly GCA_004005435.1 of Rhodobacteraceae bacterium CCMM004. Classification (GTDB taxonomy): domain Bacteria; phylum Pseudomonadota; class Alphaproteobacteria; order Rhodobacterales; family Rhodobacteraceae; genus CCMM004. Next base: position 806,164 of record RZWH01000001.1, read on the forward strand.
AGCGACGGACATAGGGAAGGGAGCCCCGCCATGAAATTCTTCGTCGACACCGCCGACGTGGACGCGATCCGCGAGTTGAACGACCTCGGGATGGTGGACGGGGTCACGACCAACCCCTCGCTGATCATGAAGTCCGGCCGCGACATCAAAGAGGTGACGGCCGAGATCTGTGCCATGGTCGACGGCCCGGTCAGCGCCGAGACGGTGGCCACCGACGCCGACGGCATGATCGCCGAGGGCCGCGAGCTGGCCAAGATCGCCGACAACATCACCGTGAAGGTGCCGCTGACCTGGGCCGGGCTCAAGGCGTGCAAGACGCTGACCGACGAGGGGCGGATGGTCAACGTCACCCTGTGCTTCTCGGCCAATCAGGCGCTCTTGGCGGCCAAGGCGGGCGCCACCTTCATCTCGCCCTTCATCGGTCGGCTGGACGATCTGAACATCGACGGCATGGACCTGATCCAAGAGATCCGCACGATCTACGACAACTACGGCTACGAGACCCAGATCCTCGCGGCCTCCATCCGATCGCCCAATCACATGAAGGACGCAGCCCTGATCGGCGCCGACGTGGCGACCGCCCCCCCCGGCGTGATCAAGGCGATGGCCAACCACGTGTTGACCGACAAGGGTCTCGATGCCTTCCTCAAGGATTGGGCCAGCACCGGTCAGTCGATCCTCTAAAGCCTGTGTCCGCGCGGCCCCGGTTCGCGGCCGCCTGCACATCCGTGTCATTTTGGCCGTGATTTCGACATCGCTGGTCAGGTATGCTTGTCCCAATCGAACAATAACGACGATTGAGGTGGACATGGGCGAGAGCGCAGCGATGGCCGACGATCTGCGGCAGCGGATCATTCGGCAGCCCGACGTGATCTTGGAAGACATCGACGTCATGCGGGCCCTCGTGGCGGCCAACGACAAGGCCTTCGGCGACAACGTGGTGGACCTGCGCGGCATCGCCATGGAGCGGCTGGAATCCCGGCTCGACCGGCTGGAGGAGACCCACCGCAGCGTCATCGCCGCCGCCTACGAGAACCTCGCGGGGACCAATCTGGTGCATCGCGCGGTGCTGCGGCTGATCGAGGCGCAGGATCTGGCGGCGCTCCTGGCCGATCTCGACGGGCCGCTCGCCGACATCCTCAAGGTGGCGCGCCTGCGCCTGGTGCTGGAGACCGCCGGGGCGCCCGACGCCGCGGACGCGGCGCTGGGGCCGGCCCTGCACGTGGCCGGCGCGGGGTTCGTCGCACGCTATCTCGACCAGGGCCCCAACCCGCCCCAGCGCAAGGTTCTCCTGCGCCAGTGCGACGGCGGGCCGACGGCGATCTATGGCGCGGCGGGCGCGCATATCCGTTCCGAGGCGCTGTTGCGGCTCGATCTCGGAACGGGGCGTCTGCCGGGGATGCTGGTCCTCGGTTCGGAGGATCCGCATCAGTATAGCCCAGGGCACGGCACCGACCTTCTGACGTTCCTGGGCGCGGTATTCGAGGCGCAGATGCGCCGCTGTCTGGCATGATCTCACCGGGCCTGTCGGCGGCGCTGTCGGACTGGCTCGACCACCTGCGCGCGCTCGGCGGGGCGGCCGAGGCCACCTGCACGGCCTACCGCGCGGACGTCGCCGGGTGGCTGGCGTTCCAGCAGGCGCACCGCGGCGGGCCCATGGGCGCGGCGACGGTCGTGGCAACCCCCACCCGCGACATGCGCGCCTGGATGGCGGCCGAACGGGCCGGGGGGCTCTCCGCCCGCTCGCTGGCGCGCAAGCTGTCGGCGGTGAAGACGTTCGTGCGCTGGCTGGCCGAGCGCGACGGCGGCGACCCCACCGCGGTGCTGTCGGTGCGGGCGCCCAAGTTCCACCGCAAGCTGCCCCGCCCCCTGGCCGAGGACGCCGCCGCGGCGGTGCTCGACACGGTCGCCGAGCAGGCCGAGGGCTGGGTTGCGGCGCGGGATCGGGCGGTGGTGACGCTGCTCTACGGCTGCGGCCTGCGGATCTCGGAGGCGCTGTCGCTGACCGGCGCGGACGTGCCCCTGCCCCAGGTCCTGCGCATCACGGGCAAGGGCGGCAAAGAGCGGCTGGTGCCGGTCCTGCCGCTGGCACGCGAAGCGGTCGAAACCTATCGCCGGGCCTGCCCGCACCCGCTGCCTGCCGAGGGGGCGTTGTTCCGCGGGGTGCGCGGCGGTCCCCTGTCGCCCCGGGCGGTGCAGCGCGCGATGGAGGGGGCAAGGGCGCTCCTGGGCCTGCCGGCCACCGCCACGCCGCACGCCATGCGCCATTCCTTCGCCACCCATCTGATGACCGCCGGCGGCGATCTCAGGGCGATCCAGGAGCTCTTGGGCCACAGCGCACTGGCCACCACGCAGGCCTATACGGCGGTGGACGCGGCGCATCTGATGGAGGTCTACGACCGAGCCCATCCCAAGGCGTGAGCGGACTTCTCGCGAAGTCCGGCGGGAAATCTCGCGATTTCCCGTCCCGACCGGTCGCGGTGGGGCGGTGGTGAAATTCGCGAGAATTTCCGCCGCACTTCGCGAGAAGTGCGGCCCGTCTAGTGACGGCGCGGATCGGCGGGATAAACGCCCAGCATGGTCAGTTCGGAGGTGAAATAGTCCAACTCCTCCAGTGCCAGGCGCACGTTGTGGTCGTCGGGATGCCCCTCGATGTCGGCATAGAACTGCGTCGCGGTGAACGCGCCGCCGACCATATAGCTCTCCAGCTTGGTCATGTTCACGCCATTCGTCGCAAACCCGCCCATGGCCTTGTAGAGCGCCGCTGGGATATTGCGGACGCGAAAGACGAAGCTGGTGATCATCCCGTGTTCGCCGCGCCGGGTCTCGTCGGGTTCACGCGCCATGACCAGGAACCGCGTGGTGTTGCGGTCGTGGTCCTCGATATGGCGCGCCAGCACCTCCAGTCCATAGATGTCGGCGGCGAGTTCCGAGGCCAGCGCCCCATGCGCGGGATCGCCCCGGGCGGCGATGGCCTGGGCCGACCCGGCGGTATCGGCGCCGGTGACCCCCTCGATGCCGTGGAGGCGCAGGAAGTCGCGGCACTGGCCCAAGAGTACGGTGTGGGTCGTCGCCGTGCGCACGTCGGCGAGCTTGGACCCCGGGACGCCGAGGAGGTTGATGTGGACCCGGACGAACGCCTCGCCGACGATGTGCAGCTCCGACGAGGGCAGCAGCGAATGCACATCGGCCACCCGTCCATAGGTCGAGTTCTCCACCGCGATCATCCCCAAATCGGCCTCGCCCGAGCGCACCGCCGCCAGCGCGTCCTCGAAGCTGCGGCAGGGCAAGGGCTCCAACTCGGGATGGGTCTCGACGCAGGCCTGGTGCGAATAGGCCCCGAGTTCGCCCTGGAATGAGATGCGTCCGGTCATGGCTGGTCCCCCGCCGTCGCGGTTTTCGACCGCAGCACATTTGGTCGCGCCTCATATCGCTTGATCGCGGGGGGCGGAAGCGCATAGGTAGGCGCCAATCAAAAACGGCGAGGACAGCGCGACATGTTCGACACAATGACCCTGACCAAGCTTGTGGGCGGCTTTTGCGGCGCGCTTCTGGTCTTCCTGCTGGGCGGATGGGCTGCCGAGACATTGTACCACACGGGCGGCGGGCATTACGGCGAGGCCGAGCAGGCATACGTGATCGACACCGGCGAGGGCGGCGGCGACGCGGAGCCGGAAGAAGAGCTGGACTTTGCCACGGTCATGGCCTCGGCCGACGCCGGCGCGGGCGAGCGGGTGTGGGGCAAGTGCCGGGCCTGTCACAAGCTGGAGGACGGCGCCAACGGCACCGGCCCGCATCTCTACGACGTGGTGGGCCGCCCGGTGGGCGGCGTCGATGGCTTCAACTATTCCGGCGCGCTGAGCGCTGTGGCCGACGTGTGGTCGCCGGAGCATCTCAACGCCTTTCTCGAGGATCCGCGCGGTTATGCGCCCGGCACCTCGATGGGCTTTGCCGGCCTGCCCAAGGTCGAGGATCGGGCGAACCTGATCGCCTACCTCGATACGATCGGATCCTGACGGGCACGGACCTGCCCGGCGGGCCCAGACCTCCTCATGGCGCCGGATCCGTGCTCGGGTTCGGCGCTTTTTCGTGCGTCGTCGGACCGCAACGCTCTCACCCCGCGTTCACGTACATGCAACTTGATTGTTCGACAGCGGCGATTCTAGCCTAGTTTGTCCCTGAAGAGACCGTTTCCAAACGTCGGAGCCCGCGCATGTTTGACCGTCCCGCCCGAGCCCTCGCCCTGTCCCGTGTCGTGCGGCCCGCCGGTCCCGGCCTCGCTCTGACCGGCAGCGCCTTGATGGCGATGGCTGCCATGGCCATGGCCCAGTCCGACGACAGCGCCGACAACCCCGTAACCGTCAGCCACGCCTACACCAACTTCGGCACCCCGCTCTACGGCCCCGAGATGGAGCATCTGGCCTACGTGAACCCCGACGCGCCCAAGGGCGGCCAGTATTCCACGTGGAGCCTTGGGAACTTCGACAGTTTCAACCAATACGCCCGCGCGGGCGTGCCCGCGGCGCTGAACACGATCGGGGTCGAGCAGCTGATGACCTCGACGCTGGACGACCCCTATGCCAGCTACTGCTACCTGTGCGAGACGGTGGAGTACGACGCCGAGCGGACCTACGCGACCTTCACCCTGCGCCGCGACGTGACCTTCGCCGACGGCACGCCGATGACGGCGCACGACATCGCCTTCACCGTTCAGTTGTTCATCGAGCAGGGGATTCCCGAGTTCCGCCAATCGGCGGTGCAGTTCTACGACTCGGTCGATGTGCTCGACGACTACACCATCCGCTTCGTCTTCTCCGACTTCATGCCGCCCAAGGTGCGGGTGCAGCAGGCCGGCGCGACGCCCGCCTTTTCCAAGGCGTGGTTCGAGGAGAACGAGGTGCGCCTCGACGAGAGCTCGCAGACCCCGTTCATGGCCACCGGACCCTATGTCCTGGACGAGGTCGATTGGAACCGCCGCGTGGTCTATCGCAAGGATTCCGACTTCTGGGGCGAAGACGCGCCGTTCAACGTCGGGCGCAACAACTTCGAAACGGTGCGCATCGACTATTTCGCCGACACCTCCGCCGCGCTGGAGGCGTTCAAGGCGGGCGAGTACCTGATCCGGTTCGAAAGCGATCCCGCCGACTGGAACACCGGGTATGACTTTCCGGCGGTCGACGCCGGCCATGTGATCCTGGAGGAAATCCCGGACGGCAATGTGGCCGAACGGTTCTCTTGGAACTTCAACCTCAACCGCGAGAAATGGCAGGACATCCGCGTCCGCCGCGCCATCGGCATGATGTTCAACTTCGAATGGTCGAACGAGACGCTGTATTACGGCGACTACGGCCTGCCGGTGTCGTTCTGGACCGGCACCGACCTGGAGGCCCAGGGCACCCCGTCCGAGGCGGAACTGGCACTCTTGCAGCCGCTCGTCGACGAGGGACTCCTGGATCCAGAGATCCTGACCGAACCGGCGCGCGTGCCCGAAACCCACGGCGTGGACAGCAACCGCCCGTCGCGCGGCCTGATCCGCGCTGCCAACCGCCTGCTGGACGAGGCGGGTTGGGAGGTCGGCGCCGACGGCGTGCGCAGCAAGGACGGCGAGCGCCTGACGCTGAACTTCATCCAGTTCAACTCGCGCTACGACCGGGTGATCACGCCGTTCCTGTCGAACCTGGAGCTGATCGGCGTCGATGGCGAGTTGGAGCGGATGGACACCGCGCAGTATGTCGAGCGCCGCCGCAACGACGACTTCGACCTGACCAACCAGCGGTTCTCGATGGGGTTCGAGCCGTCGACCGGCCTGCGCCAGTGGTTCGGGTCCGAGGGCGCCGACGAGAGCTCGCGCAACGTCATGCGGCTCAAGAGCCCCGCAGTGGACCGGCTGTTGGAGGTGATCAACGACACCACCGAACTGGACGACCTGACCGCGGCGACCAATGCGCTCGACCGGGTGCTGCGACACCTGAGCTTCGACATTCCGTATTTCTACCAACCCAACAACCTGGTGGCCTATTGGGATGTCTACGAGCACCCGGAGGAGCTGCCGCCGTTCGGCACCGGCAGTCTCGACTTCTGGTGGTATGACGCCGACCGTGCCGCGGAACTGAGACAGGCCGGAGCGCTCTGAGCCCATGGGCGCCTACATCCTCAGGCGGCTGCTGCTGATCATCCCGACGCTGATCGGGATCATGGTCATCAACTTCACTCTGACGCAGTTCGTGCCGGGCGGCCCGATCGAGCAGATCATCGCCCGGATGGAGGGCGACGGGAACGTGTTCGAAAGCTTCTCGGGCAGCGGACCGGAGTTCGAGGGCAGCAACGACACCGAATACGCCGGCGCCCGCGGCCTGCCCCAGGACTTCATCGAAGAGCTGGAGCGCGAGTTCGGCTTCGACAAACCGCCCCTGGAACGGTTCCTCACGATGATGTGGAACTACATCCGCTTCGACTTTGGCGAGAGCTATTTCCGGTCGATCAGCGTCGTCGATCTGGTGCTGGAAAAGATGCCGGTCTCGATCACGCTCGGCCTCTGGTCGACGGTGATCGCCTATCTGGTGTCGATCCCGCTGGGCATACGCAAGGCGGTGCGGGACGGCTCGTCCTTCGACACCTGGACCAGCGGGCTGATCATCGTCGCCTATGCGATCCCGGGGTTCCTGTTCGCGATCCTGCTGCTCGTGCTGTTCGCGGGGGGGTCGTATTTCCAGATTTTCCCGCTCAGGGGGCTGACCTCGGACGGGTGGGAGAACTTCTCGCTCTTCCGCAAGGTCACGGATTATCTCTGGCACATCATCCTGCCTGTGACGGCCTCCACCATCTCGGCCTTTGCCACGCTGACGCTGCTGACCAAGAACAGCTTTCTCGACGAGATCAAGAAGCAGTACGTGATCACCGCGCGCGCCAAGGGGCTCAAGGAGCGGCGGGTCCTCTACGGCCACGTGTTCCGCAACGCCATGCTGATCGTCATCGCCGGGTTCCCGGCGGTGTTCATCGGCGTGTTCTTTGGCGGCAGCCTGATCATCGAGACGATCTTCTCGCTGGACGGACTGGGGCGGCTGGGGTTCGAGGCGGCGGTGGCACGGGATTATCCGGTGATCTTTGGCACCCTGTTCTTCTTTGGCCTGGTGGGCCTGGTCGTCGGGATTCTCAGCGATCTGATGTATGTCCTGGTCGATCCGCGCATCGACTTCGAGACGCGGGAGGGCTGAGCCGTGGCGCATCCCGACCTCCGCCACGACCCAGCGGCGCCGACCGAGCCCGGCGTCGTCACCCCGCCGCCTCAGCCGGGGGCGGGTGGGCACGACGCCCCGCCGCCGGTGGCCCCCGCCCGGCGGCGCCCGTTCCTCAGCCCGCTGAACCAGCGCCGCTGGCGCAATTTCCGCCGCAACCGCCGCGCCTTCTGGTCCCTGTGGATCTTTGGCATCCTGTTCGGGCTGTCGCTCATGGCCGAGTTCATCGCCAACGACAAACCCATCCTGGTCAGCTATCGCGGCGACCTCTACACCCCGGTCTTCGCCTTCTATCCCGAGACGGCGTTCGGCGGCGATTTCCGCACCGAGGCGGTCTACGGCGACCCCGAAGTGCAGTGCCTGATCAAGACCGGGGGCAACGTCGACTGCTTCGACATACCCGAAGAGCTGCTGGCCGAGGTCGACGCGGGCGGGACGCCCGGCGACGATTTCCACAGCGGCTGGATCCTCTGGCCGCCGATCCCCTATAGCTACAACACCATCTCGGACGTGGGCGGCCCGGCCCCCTCGCCCCCCGATGGCAACCACATCCTGGGGACCGACGACACCGCGCGGGACGTGGCGGCGCGGGTGATCTACGGCTTTCGCCTGTCGATCATGTTCACCCTGATCGTCACCGTCCTGACCTCGATCATCGGCATCGTCGCGGGCGCGGTGCAGGGCTATTTCGGCGGCTGGCTCGACCTGATCTTCCAGCGGCTGATCGAGATCTGGGTCTCCACCCCATCGCTCTACATCATCATCATCCTGTTCGCGATTTTGGGCCGAAGTTTCTGGCTCTTGGTCTTCGTCACCGTGCTCTTCGGCTGGCCGGCGCTGGTGGGCATCGTTCGGGCCGAGTTCCTGCGCGCGCGCAACTTCGAATACGTGCGCGCGGCGCGGGCGCTCGGGGTGTCGAACTGGACGATCATGTTCCGCCACATGCTGCCGAACGCGATGGTGGCGACGGTCACGATGCTGCCCTTCATCATCACCGGCACCATTGCGACGCTGGCCTCTCTGGACTTCCTTGGGTTCGGCCTGCCGTCCTCGGCGCCGTCGCTGGGCGAGCTGACCCTGCAGGCGAAGCAGAACCTCCAGGCGCCGTGGCTCGGCTTTACCGCCTTCGCGACCTTCGCGATCATGCTGTCGCTCCTCGTGTTCATCTTCGAGGGGATCCGCGACGCCTTCGACCCCAGGAAGACCTTTCAATGACCGACGCCGGGGCGATCCCGTATCTGCGCACGGCCTACTGGATCGCCATGGCGGTCCACGCCGCCGCGTTCCTATGGCTGATGTTCGTGGCGACGCTGAACGCGGTCTTCGTGGCCACCACCGCCAACTCCATGGCGTCCAACGGCTTTGCCGCCTTCCTCGCGTTCGTCCAGTGGGTGTTCCCGGCGCTCCTGCCCGGCATGGCGCTCTTGTCCCATGCGATCCGCTGGCGGCAGGGGCAGAGCCCGACCCCGGCCCACCGGATCGTGGTCGTCGTCACCGGCGCGATGCTGGCCGGTCTGACCCTCTTTGCGGTGGCGACGGTATGAGCGCGATCCTCTCGGTCCGCGACCTGACCGTGTCGTTCCGCCAGGACGGCGCGCTCACCACCGCGGTGCGCGGCGTGTCCTTCGACGTCGGCCGCGGCGAGACGGTCGCGCTGGTCGGCGAGAGCGGATCGGGCAAGTCTGTCACCGCGCTCTCCACCGTGTCGCTCCTGGCCGACAGCGCCCAGGTCGCGGGCTCGGTGCGCTATAACGGCGACGAACTGATCGACGCCCCCGACGACAAACTCCGCCAGGTGCGCGGCAACGACATCAGCTTCATCTTCCAAGAGCCGATGACCTCGCTCAACCCGCTCCACACGCTGGAGCGGCAGTTGGCCGAGAGCTTGTCGCTGCACCAGGGTCTGACCGGCGCTCCGGCGCGGGCGCGCATTCTGGAACTGCTGAACCACGTGGGCATCCAGGACCCCGAAACCCGCCTCGGCGCCTATCCACACCAGTTGTCGGGCGGTCAGAGACAGCGGGTGATGATCGCCATGGCCCTGGCCAACGGTCCCGGCCTGTTGATCGCGGACGAGCCGACCACGGCGCTGGATGTCACCATCCAGGCGCAGATCCTCGAACTCCTGGCCGAGCTGAAGCGCGAGGCGGGGATGTCGATGCTGTTCATCACCCACGACCTGACCATCGTGCGGCGCATTGCCGACCGGGTCTGCGTGATGAAGGACGGCGAGATCGTCGAGCACGGCCCGACCCACGACATCTTTGCCAGGCCCACGCACCCCTATACCCAGATGCTGCTCAGCGCCGAGAGCACGGGCCTGCCCGGCCCGGTGCCCGACGGCGCCCAAGAGATCGTGCGCACCGAGGGACTGCGCATCTGGTTCCCGATCCAGCGCGGCCTTTTGAAACGCACGGTCGGTCACGTGAAGGCGGTGAACGACGCCTCGCTCAGCGTCCGCGAGGGCGAAACCGTGGGCATCGTCGGCGAGAGCGGGTCGGGCAAGACCACTCTGGCGCTTGCGATCATGCGGCTGATCTCGTCCGACGGGCCCATCGTCTTCCTGCAAAAGGACATCTCGCGGTGGAAGCCGCGGCAGCTCCGCCCGCTGCGCGCCGATATGCAGATCGTGTTCCAGGATCCTTACGGTTCGCTCAGCCCGCGGATGACGGTGGAAGAGATCATCGCCGAGGGGCTGGGCGTGCACGGCCGCGACGACAAGACCACGCGCAGCCGCAGGGTGGCCGACATCATGGCCGAGGTCGGCCTCGACCCCGCCACCATGCACCGCTATCCGCACGAATTCTCAGGCGGCCAGCGGCAGAGGATCGCCATCGCGCGGGCGATGATCCTGCAACCGCGGCTGGTGGTTCTGGACGAGCCGACCAGCGCGCTCGACATGACCGTGCAGGTGCAGATCGTCGAGCTGTTGCGCTCGCTCCAGGCCAAGCACCGGCTGGCCTATCTCTTCATCAGCCACGACCTGAAGGTGGTGCGCGCGCTCAGTCACAAGGTGATGGTGATGCGCCGCGGCGACGTGGTCGAGGCGGGGCCGGCCGAAGAGATCTTCGATGCGCCCAAGACCGCCTATACCCGCGCGCTGATGGCCGCCGCCTTCGACCTCAAGGCCGAGGGCGACGCCGCCTGATTGCCGCCCGGCTCAGCTCGGGCCGAAGGGGGTGCAGGCCATGTCGCGCGCGGCGAGCCTGCGACAGGCCAGTGCCGCCATCTCCTCGGTCATCCCGACGAAGTTCGCGTCGAAACCGCCCTGGCGTGCGACGACCTTGCGCAGCGCCTCGTCCAACATGCCCGTTTCCATCAGCGCCATCTTTAGGAGCACGCGCTCGGCCTGGTACCGCGATCCGAAGCGGCCGAGCGAGATGCCGTAGTGGCGCCCGCCCGCGGTCGAGACCCGCGTGACCACTTCGCGCAGGCCGTCCGCGGGGCGCGGCACCGGGGCGGGCGCGGCGGCCACGGCCAGCGACGCCGTCGCGGTGGCCGAATCGGCGCGCGCCACCAGAACGTCGGGACGGGCCGGGAGCGGGCGAGGCGCCGGACGCGGCGAGCGGGCCACCGCAGTGACCAGCCGGATCGTCTTGCCCGCCGCACCGTCGCCGTTGCCCACGTAAACCGGCTTTTGCGGCTTGCGCACCGCGACCCGCGAGGGCGCCCGGGCGAATCCCAGGTCCAAGAGTTCGGCGACCTTGGCGTTGCGCGACGCGGTCGAGCGCCCACCGAAGACCGTGGCGATGATCCGTTCGCCGCCCCGTTCCGCCGAGGCCACCAGGTTGAAGCCCGCGGCGCGGGTATACCCCGTCTTGATGCCGTCCGCGCCCCGGTAGGCGGCCAGCAGGCGGCGATTGGTGTTGTTCACGCTGCGCACGCCCGCATCGGTGCTGCGGCGTTGGAAGATGTTGTAGTAGGCGGGATAGTCGTAGAACAGCCGCCGGCCCAGCGTGGTCATGTCGCGCGCGGTGCTCAGGTGCCCGCTTTCGGTCAGGCCGTGGGCGTTGCGGAACGTGGTCCGCGTCATGCCCAGCGCCTTGGCCGTCCGGTTCATCCTGCGGGCGAACGCCGCCTCGGAGCCCGACACGGCCTCGCCCAGGGCGGTGGCGGCGTCGTTGGCCGACTTGATCGCGGCGGCGCGGATCAGATACCGCACCGCGATGCTCTGCCCCGCCTTCAGCCCCAGCTTGGAGGGCGGCTCGGACGCGGCGTGTTTCGAGATGCGGACCTTCTGGTCCAGGCTCAACTCGCCGTTCTCCACCGCCTCGAAGACGATGTAGAGCGTCATCATCTTGGTGAGCGATGCGGGATGGAGCCGGGTGTCGGCATTGCGTGCGTGCAGCACCTCGCCCGTGCGGGCGTCGATCACCATCGCAGCGTAGGGCGCCGCCTGCGCCCCCGCCGTCCACACACCGACGGTCAGAATGAATAGGAAGAGCGCCGCTCGACGGGCGCACTGCATTAGCCGTGTATCCACGTTCACTGCCTCGATCTGCCTCTGCGCGTGCGGATCTTGACCGTCCGTCTGCGCCATCGGCGAGAAAACTACCACAGGTCGGCAATACGGAAAACACTCACGTTTCAATTGGTTTGACGGTGGACTTCATGCAACGCCGCAACACCTGGGGGCGGAGTCGCGGGTGGGCCACCAGATCGGCCGAGGTGATCAAGGTCGTGGGGGCATGTCTCCCCGCGCGCGGAGAACAGTTTGCCGAGAAGCGCTCCGCCCAGCCTCCTTGTCCCGCCCGGCGGGCACCGCCGGGCAGCGCCGTCCCGCCCCCCCGGGGCGGCGCTTTGGCGAGGACGGTTCAGCCGCCGGGACGCCCGGGCTTGCATCTCCGTCGCGCGCCGCTTGACCCTGCCCCGGCGGGACGGCGCTGCCCTCAGAGCTCGGCCCCCGCCCCCGCCTGCCCTACCCGATCCGCCGCACCAGATCGGGCAGAGCGCCCAGGTCGGCGATTCGGTGGAACCGGGCGTGGCCGTCCGGCGCCTCTGCGCGCTCGATCTCCCATTCCAGGTCGTGGGGCACGTGGATGCCGTGGGCGCCCGCCGCGATCGCCGGGAGCACATCGGAGCGCATGGAGTTCCCGGCCATCGCCGCCGCGCCCGGACCCGCGCCGTGGGCGGCAAAGATGCGGTCATAGACCTCGGGCGTCTTCTCCGACACGATCTCGACGCCGTCGAACAGATCGCCCAGGCCCGACTGCGCCAGCTTGCGCTCCTGGTCCAGAAGGTCGCCCTTGGTGATGAGAATCAGATGGTGGCTCTCGGCCAGCGCCGCGACGCTCTCGCGCGCGTGGGGCAAGAGCTCGATGGGATGCGACAGCATCTCCTGCCCCGCCGCGATGATCTCTCCGATGGTCGTTCCGGGGACGCGGCCCTCGGTCACCTCCACCGCCGTCTCGATCATCGACAGCATGAAGCCCTTGATGCCATAGCCGTAGCGCCCCAGGTTGCGCCTCTCGGCAGCCAGGAGACGGGCCTCCAGGTCCTCGGTCGCCGCGTGATCGGCCAACAGATCGGCGAATCGCGCCTGAGTCAGGCGATAGAAGCTCTCGTTGTGCCAAAGGGTGTCGTCGGCGTCGAAACCGACCGTGGTGATCGCGGTCATTGTCCCTCCCCGCCCGCGTGCGGTAGGGGGGCACGACGGGCCCCCTTTTCACCGCCATCGCGCCGATTATATAGTCGGTCCACCCAGCGCCCCAGCCCAGAGTTACTTGCGGAGACGACTCGTGACCCCCGATCCTCTCTCCATGGCCGACAAGACCCCGCAGGGCGACGACGCCGATGTCGTACTGGACACCCGGACCAAGACCCAGCGCCCACCGCTCTACAAGGTTCTGCTGCTGAACGACGACTACACACCGATGGAGTTCGTCGTCCACGTGCTGGAGCGGTTCTTTGGCATGACCCACGCCCAGGCGTTCGAGCTGATGCTGACGGTGCACAAGAAGGGGCTGGCGGTGGTGGGCGTATTCAGTTTCGAGGTGGCCGAGACGAAGGTGAGCCAGGTTATGGACTTTGCCCGCCGCCACCAGCATCCGCTGCAATGCACCATGGAAAAGGAATAGGGACGCGACGGTGTCCGCCCAACGGCTGGAGCGCGCGGCGCACCTGTTGCGCGCGCCGCTCCTGGTTTGGGGCGCAGAGGATCCCGCCGACTTGGCGGCACTGCCGCGGCCGCTGACCGTGGTGCAGACCGACCGCGTGGCCCACGACGCGCTGCGGGCGGCGGGGCTGGATGTGGTCACCGCACCCAAGGGCCGGTTCGCCGCCGCGCTGGTCATGGTGCCGCGGGCCCGCGCCGCCGCCCGCGACCGCATCGCCCGGGCCGCCGCGCTGACCGACGGACCGCTGGTGATCGACGGCCCCAAGGTGCACGGGATCGACGGGCTCCTGCGCGAGGTGGGGCGTGTCGGCACGGTGGGCGAGACAATCGCCAAGGCCCATGGCAAGGCCGCCGAGATCCGGGGCGAGTTCTCCGAATGGCGGCAGGAGCCCGCGGCCAACGGCGACGGCTGGGTCACGGCGCCGGGAGTTTTCTCGGCCGACGGAGTGGACCCCGGGTCGGCGCTGTTGGCCGCGGCGTTGCCGGGCGATCTGACGGGCCGGGTCGTGGACCTGGGCGCCGGCTGGGGCTACCTCGCCGCGAAAGTGCTGGAGCGGCCCGGGGTCGCCGAGGTCGCGCTGGTCGAGGCCGATTCGCGCGCGCTCGATTGCGCGCGCAGGAACGTCGCCGATCCCCGTGCGCGGTTCTTCTGGGCCGACGCCACGACCTATGTCGCCGACCCACCTGCCGATCATGTCGTCTGCAACCCACCATTCCACCAGGGCCGCCGCGCCGATCCCGGCGTCGGGCGCGCCTTCATCGCCGCCGCCGCACGGACGTTGGGTCCGCGGGGGCACCTCTGGCTGGTCGCCAACCGGCATCTGCCCTATGAGAGCGACCTTCGCGCCCGGTTCGCCGAGGTGCGGGAGCTGCCGGGCACCCCGGCGTTCAAGCTGACCCATGCCGCACGGCCCCTGCGCCCCAAGCGCCGCCGCGCCTGACCCACGGGAATCGCCCATGTCCTTTGCCATCACCGGAAAGACCGCTGTTGTCACCGGCGCCGCCAACGGCGTCGGCCTGGCCATCGCCCGCCACTTCGTCGACCACGGCGCCAACGTGATGTTCGCCGACATGGACGAAGAGCGGCTGGAGATCGAGGTCGGCAACACCGAGGAGGACGCAGGCACCGCCCGCTACTTCGCCGGCGACCTGCGGGAAAAGCTGACGGTGGCGAATCTGCTGTCGGCCACGCTCGACGCCTTCGACCGGGTCGACATCCTGGTCAACGCCTCGCGTCAGATGGCGGTGTCGGACCCCCTGGACCCGGACGACGATTCGGTGGTGGCGCTGCTGAACCAGAACCTGATGACCTCGCTCAGGATGACCCAGACCTTCGCCAAGCGGATGATCCGCCAGGCCGAGGGTGAGGACGAGGGGCCCACGGGCTCGATCATCAATCTCAGCTCCATCGCCGCGCGGCGGACGCAGCCCGACCTTCTGGCCTATTCCGTTAGTTCCGCGGCGCTGGACCAGGCGACGCGGTCGATGGCGGTGGCCCTTGCCCCCCACCGCATCCGCGTCAACGCCATCGCCTTCGGCAGCGTGATGAGCGCGTCGCTGCGCGGGGCGATCAAGGAGCAGTCGGGGCTGCGCCGCGAGATCATCGACGGCACGCCGCTCAGCCGCATCGCCAGCGCCGGAGAAATCGCCGAGGCGGCGCAGTTCCTGGCCGCCGACGGATCGGGCTTCATGACCGGGCAGATCCTGACCATCGACGGCGGCCGCACCCTGATCGACGTGGTGGATCACTCCGCGCATTGATGGGCCGGGTCGGCCCCGGGGATACCGCCCGCCAAGCCGCGCGGCCGCCGACCCGCGGGGTGGCGGTCCTACCCTCCGAGCGGCGCGGTTTATGGCAGCCGTGGTAGCTCCACCTTCCAGCGGCGCGCCGACGTCAGCCAACCGCCGCCCCGGGGGGCGGGTCGGCGGTCGCGCGGCGGCCTTCGGCCTTGTCCCACGCGGGGAAGGAATCGACCGGCTAGAAAGGGTATCGTTGCAGACCTTCACTCGGGAGAATGACCAAGGGAGGTTTGAGCGCGAAGCCGCGCGGCCGCCGACCCGCGGGGTGGCGGTCTGGCCCCCTGAGCGGCGCGGTTTATTGCTGCCGTGGTAGCTTCACCTCAGAGCTTCGCACCAACGGCACCCAACCGCCGCCCCGTTGGGGCGGGTCGGCGGTCGCGCGGCGGCCTTCGGCCTTGTTCCGCGCGGGGCGGGGATCGAGCGTCGCGATCCCGCCCCGAACTCACCCCCCCTCGCCCCCGATCATCGCCGCCACGATGGCGCGGGCGCTGTCGCTATACCAATCCGCATCGCCGCGCATCCGCGCGATCTCTTCCCCGTCGGGGTTCAGCAGAACGCTGATCGGCAGGCCCAGCACCGCCATCTCGCGGGCCACCGCCTGTTTGGGGTCGAGCAGGATCGGCAGATGCGCGATCCCCTCCTCCTCGAAAAACTTCTCGATCCCGGTCAGCGAGTTGCGTCCGGTGGCGATGGTCACGACCTCGAACGCGTCCCCCCCGAACTCGGCCTGGAGCGCGTCGAGCGCGGGCATCTCGTGGCGGCAGGGCGCGCACCACGTGGCCCAGAAGTTCACCAGCACATGCTTGCCCCGCCAATCCGACAGCCGGTGCTCGGCACCCGCGGCATCGGTGAAGACGACGTCCGAGACCGCCTCTGGCGCGGCGTGGAACATGAGCTTCTTCATGTCGCCCTCGCGCAGCGCCGCGAGATCGGCGGGAGCGGCGTTTGCACCCATGGCGAGGGCCAGATAAAGGACGGCGGCGACACGTTTCATTCACATTCTCCCCGGGGGCGCACCCATGACCGATCAGGCAGCGAACGCGATGTGGGGCGGGCGGTTCGCCGCCGGTCCGGACGCGATCATGGAGGCGATCAACGCCTCGATCGGGTTCGACCGCCGCCTCGCCGCCCAGGACATCGCGGGCTCGCGCGCCCACGCCGCCATGCTGGCCGCCACGGGCATTGTCGAAGCTAGCGAGGCCGAGGCGATGCGGAAAGGCTTGCTCACGGTCTTGTCAGAGATCGAGGACGGGACGTTTCAGTTCTCCACCGCGCTGGAAGACATCCATATGAACGTGGAGGCGCGGCTGCGCGAGCTGATCGGCCCGGCGGCGGGGCGGCTGCACACCGCGCGGTCGCGCAACGATCAGGTCGCCACCGACTTCCGCCTGTGGGTCCGCGACCAGTGCGACGCGGCGGCCCAGGGCATCGCCGAGGTGCAGCGCGCACTCCTCGGCCAGGCCGAGGCGGGGGCGGACTGGGTCATGCCCGGCTTCACCCACCTCCAGACGGCGCAGCCCGTGACCTGGGGCCACCACATGCTGGCCTATGTCGAGATGCTGGGCCGCGACGCCGGCCGCTTTGCCGACGCCCGCGTGCGGATGAACGAATGCCCCCTGGGCGCCGCAGCGCTGGCCGGCACGTCGTTCCCCATCGACCGGCAGATGACGGCAGAGGCGCTGGGCTTCGACCGGCCCTGCGCCAACTCGCTCGACGCGGTATCCGACCGCGACTTCGCGCTCGAATTCCTGGCCGCCGCCTCGATCTGCGCCATGCATCTCAGCCGCCTGGCCGAAGAGCTGGTGATCTGGTCCTCGGCGCAGTTCCGCTTCGTCACCATGTCCGATCGGTGGTCCACCGGCTCGTCGATCATGCCGCAGAAGAAGAACCCCGACGCGGCCGAGCTGATCCGGGCCAAGATCGGCCGCATCCTCGGTGCCAACATCGCCCTTCTGACGGTGATGAAGGGCCTGCCGCTGACCTACTCCAAGGACATGCAGGAGGACAAGGAACAGGTCTTCGACGCCGCGGACACGCTGATGCTGGCCCTCGCCGCGATGGCGGGCATGGTCGCTGACATGACCGCGAACCGCGACGCGCTGGCGGCTGCCGCGGGGGCGGGGTTCTCCACCGCGACGGACCTGGCCGACTGGCTGGTGCGGACGCTGGGCCTGCCGTTCCGCGACGCCCACCACGTCACCGGGGCGCTCGTGGCACGGGCCGAGGCGCGGGGCGTGGACCTGGCCGACCTCTCGCTCGACGAGATGCAGGCAGTCCACGCAGAGATCGACGAGGGCGTCTTCGACGTCCTGGGGGTCGAGAACTCGGTGGGCAGCCGCACCTCCTATGGCGGCACGGCGCCGGTGCGGGTGCGCGAGCAGATCGCCCGCTGGCGTGCCGCCCTGCCGGTGGAAACCTGACAGACGGTGAGGGCCGCCGGAGCGGGTGCGGGGCATCCGCCGCTTTACATCCGTCGCAGCCGCGGTAGGTGAGAGAGAGCACAGAGGAGGCCATCCATGCGCCGCACCGTTCCCGCCGCCGCCCTACTGTCGATCCTGCTCTCCGCCTGCGGGGCCGACGGCCCGCCGCAGCCGCCCGAGAACCGCGCGCCGGGACTGGAGGTCACTGGCACCGCCAGCATCGGCGTCTCGGGGAGCTTCTGAGCGTCATGTCGCCCCTGCGCATCGTTTATCTCGCGCTGGCGGTCTGGGGCGCGGTGCATCCGATGTATTGGTTCGTCCGCCACATGTCCGAGACCGGCACCGGGCTCGGCGGGTTGATCGACGCCTGGTATGTGAACGCCTCGACCACCGGCCTGACCTGGGACCTGACCATCGCGGCGATCACGCTGACCGTCTGGATCGCCGCCGAGACGGCGGTGCGGCGCAACTGGCTGGCTCTGATCGCGATCCCGGCGACGTTTTGCATCGGGGTGAGCTGCGGGTTGCCGCTGTATCTGTTTCTCAGGACCCGGCCGGTGATATGAGCGGCGCGGACCGGACCGAGCCGACGGCCATGGCGGACGCCATCCGCACCTCCGCCGAGGCAATGGAGGCCGACGCCCTGCCGCGCGCCCACGCCGTGCACTGCGACCCCGACGTCCAGACCGCCGAGAACCGCCCCCAGGCCGCCGCCGCCGCCCGCGCGGGGAACCGCGGCAAGAGCCCTGCGCACTGGGCCTACGAACGCCTCGTGCTCTACATCCAGAACTTCGAGTCGCAGCTCGACGCCGAGCACGAGATCGCCATGGGCTTCACCGGCGGCGCGTCGGGCGTGCTGAGGATCGAGGGGATGGGGTTCTTCGATCCCGACATCGTGACCTTCTACGGCACCGATCCCAGCGGCGCGCGCACCCAGATGATCCAGCATGTGAGCCAGCTCAACGTCCTGCTGCGCGCGCTGCCCAAGGCGGTGGCGGCGGACGCGCCGCGGCGCATCGGCTTTCGCCTGGCCCAGGATCTGGCCGAGGATTTGGAGGCCGAGGGCGCGACCGACGACGCCTAACTGCGCGCTTGAGCCACGCGTGACACCGCCGCGGCGATGCGCTAGATCCGGCGCGAGACCAGCAATCGGGGACAGACCAGAGTGGCACAGCACGAACACGGCTCGATGAACATCGAAGCGCAGGAACGAACATTCGAGAAATTCGTGTCTTGGGTGACGCGGAGCACGATCGTCATCATCGTTCTGCTGATCCTGCTGGCGCTGATCAACGGCTAGGATGCGGGCGACTGCGATCCGGCTGATCGCCGCGCTGGCGGTCGCCGCGGGCCTCGCGGGCTGCGGCGAGTCGGTGATGGCCCCGGCCGAGGAGGTGGCGGCGCGTGCCTACACCCACCCCGGACCGTCCAGCCTCACGCTCTATACGGTCATCAACAACCGCAACGGATCGGGGGCCCATACCGGCCTGTTGATCAACGGCAGCCAGCGGGTGCTGTGGGATCCGGCCGGATCCTTCTATCACCCCGGCGCGCCCGAGCGGAACGACCTGCTCTACGGCATCGCGCCGGACATCCGGCGGGTCTATATCGACTACCACGCGCGGATCACCTTTCGCGTCGTCGAACAGACGGTGGAGGTCCCGCGCGAGGTGGCCGACCAGGCGATCCGCCTGGCCCAGCAGGCCGGGCCGGTGGGCCCCGCGCGGTGCGCGATCAGCACCGCGCAGATCCTGAATGCCCTGCCCGGCCTCGACGGGATGCCGGTGAGCTATTACCCCAAGGCGCTGATGAACGCCTTTGCCGAACTGCCCGGCGCCACGGCGCGCACGATCACCGACGAGGACGCCGACGACAATCACGGCGTGATTTTCACCCGCAGATATGCAGAGGACCCCATCGACTGAGGGCCCGACGAGGAGGACGACGATGGACGATCAGACCCGGATCGAACTCGAGGCGGCCGCGTTTCGCCGCCTGCGCGACCATCTGGCCGACCGCACCGACGTGCAGAACATCGACATGATGAACCTCACCGGGTTCTGCCGGAACTGTCTGAGCCGCTGGTATCAGGAGGCCGCCAACGAGCGCGGCATCGAGATGACCAAGGACGAGGGGCGCGCGGCGTTCTACGGGATGCCCTACGACGAGTGGCGAGCCCAGCATCAGACCGAAGCGAACGACGCTCAGAAGGCCGCCTTCGCCAAGAGCCACCCGGACCACTGACGCCGCGGGGAGGAGTCCCTCCCCCCTGTGGACAACTCGGTGGGCGGTTTTGCGCCGTCCCGCCCCATCGGCGCCGGACCCGCGCGGCGGGCTGCCCCGCCAACGTCGGGAAATAGCGGAATTCGCCGCAAAACACTGCGGAGATGGAGGCGGCGCGCCGCTCCGTGCCCGAACTGCCCCATGTGGACAGACGCCGCCGCTCACTCGTTGATGTCGGTGTCCCAGGTCTTGACCTGGCCGCGCCGCACGCCCAGCACCCGGCGCAGCACGACCGCAGCGGCCAGCGACAGGCCCGCCCAGATGACCAGGAGCAGGGCCAGCGACGGTGCGGCGATCCCGAGCACGCCGAAGCCGAGGCCGAGACCCACCAGGGCCGCACCGATGGCCAGGCCCAGGAACACGAAAGCGGGGGCAAAGACCTCTAGGATCGCAAGCGCCAGCGCCCCCGCGATCCAGACCCACCAGAGCGTGTGCAGGTCCGCCATCAGCCCCGCCCTTTGAGCATCCGAAACGCCTCGCCAAAGGCGTCGACGGCGGCGGCGGGCACCACCAACATCTGGCTGCCCTGACCGCGGGCCACGTCGGCCATCGCCTCCACCTGCTTCAGCGCCACCTGATACTGCGCCGCCTCCAGCCCGTTGTCGCGGATCGCGGCGGCGACCACGCCGGTGGCGTAGGCTTCGGCATCGGCCTCGATCCGCCGCGCCTTGGCCGCCTGCTCGGCGGCATAGAGTTCGGCGTCGGCGTTCAGCTCCACCGCCCGCTTGTGCCCCTCGGCCTCGGTCACGGCGGCGCGGCGGGCGCGCTCGGCGTTCAACTGTTGCAGCATCGCCTCGCGCGTGGCCTGGTCGAGGTTCACGTCCAGGATCTCGGCCCGCGTGACCTCGATCCCCCAGTCCTCCACCGCGTCCTCGACCTGGGCCTTGATCTTGAGGATCAGCTCGGCGCGGTTCGACTGCACCTCGTCCAGCTCCATCTGCCCGATCTCGGCGCGGACGATCCCGGCGACGGTGGTGGCGATGGCCGCGTCCACGTCGCGGATGCGATAGACGGTGCGCTCGGGCTCCAAGATGCGGTAGAACACGCTGGTTTCGACCTGCACCAGCACGTTGTCCGAAGTGATCGCGTCCTGCTGCGCGTTCGGCAACTGCCGCTCCAGCACGCTGACCTTGTGTCGCACCACGTCGAGGAACGGCACGATCAGGTTGATCCCCGGGCCCAGCACCGATTTCAACCGGCCGAAGCGTTCGACCACGTGTTTTTCCGACTGCGGCACGATGCGCACGCCCAGGAGCAGGCACAACAGCAGGAAAACCGCCACCAGAACCAGAACCAGGTTCCGCGACAGAAAGTCGAGGATGAGGTCTTCCATGTCCGTCCTCCGGCGGTCAGAGTGCGGCCTTGCGGCTCTCTTCTAGATAGATTTCGCGCAGGCGCCGCGCAACCGGACCGGGCGTGCCGTCGCCCAATGTCACGCCGTCGATCCCGACCACCGGCATGACGAAGGCCGAGGCGGACGTGACAAAGGCCTCGTCCGCCGCCTTGGCCTCCTCGACGGTAAAGGCCCGCTCCTCGACCTTCATCTGCGCCTCGCGGGCGAAGCGCAGGACCGCCGCGCGGGTGATGCCGTGTAGGATCTCGTGGCCCAGTTGGCGGGTGACGATGGTGCCGCCCTTGACGATGTAGGCGTTGTTCGAGGTGCCTTCGGTCACGTGGTCGTCCTCGACCATCCAGGCGTCGTCGGCACCCTCGGCCTTGGCCGCCATCTTGGCCATGGAGGGATACAGCAGCTGCACGGTTTTGATGTCGCGGCGGCCCCAACGCTGATCGGGGACGGTCACGATACGCAAGCCGCGATCGGCGGCCGGGTTGTCGGCGAGGCCCGGCTTGGCCTGAGTGAACAGCACGATGGTCGGCTCGGGGTCGTCGGGATAGGCGAAGTCGCGGTCGGCCGCGCCCCGCGTCACCTGGAGATAGACCAGCCCGTCGGTTATGCCGTTGCGGCGCACCAGGTTGCGGTGCACCTCCAGGAGATCGTCGTCCGAAATGGGATTGGCCATGTCCAGCTCGGTCAGCGAGCGGTTGAGCCGCGCGCAGTGGCCGGGAAAGTCGATCAGCTTGCCGTCCAGAACGCTCGTCACCTCGTAGACCCCGTCGGCGAACAGGAACCCCCGGTCGAAGACCGAGACGGTCGCCTCCTCCTCGGGCAGGTAGCGGCCATTGACATAGACGGTGCGGCTCATCGGCGGATCCTCGGTCGTTGGTGTCGGGGCCTTCTAGCCCGCTGCGCCGCCGGGGAACAGATGCAGCGCGGCGTATTGCAGCAGGATCACCGTCTTGGCGCAGACGATGCGCCCGTCGGCCACCGCGGCCAGGG
Source organism: Rhodobacteraceae bacterium CCMM004 (assembly GCA_004005435.1). Classification (GTDB taxonomy): domain Bacteria; phylum Pseudomonadota; class Alphaproteobacteria; order Rhodobacterales; family Rhodobacteraceae; genus CCMM004. The sequence goes on from RZWH01000001.1 coordinate 828,355, forward strand.
CCTCCTCGAACTCCATTTCGACCGGCGCGACCTCCTCGCCCTCGTGCGGCAGGCCGCCGCCCGGGCCCCGGGGGGCGGCGGCATCGTAGGTGGCGACCAGGAACACCTGGCGCGCCGCGACCGTGCCGGGCAGCATCAACAGATCGTAGACCGGCCGCACCGCGCCCAGGGTCAGGCCCAGCTCTTCCTGCGCCTCGGCCCGGCAGCGCGTCTCGGGATCGGCGCCGTCGAGATATCCCGCCGCCGCTTCGAGCAGGAGTTCGTCGCGCCCCGCCACATAGGCCGGCCAGCGGAACTGCCGCACCAGCATGACGCGGCGCCGGTCGGGGTCGTAGGGCAGGAACACGCAGCCATCCTTGCGCTCCAGGCATTCGCGCTCCAGGGGGATCCAGGCACCGCTCTCGGTGCGCCAGTCGAGATGCGTGCGGGTCAGGCGGGAAAAGCCCTCCGACAGCACCGCCCGCGCGCGAATGCGGATGCGGTGCCCGACGCTCATCCCCACAGCTCCGGGTCGGGCGGGTGGACCTGCGCGCCTTCGAAGCGCAGTGCCGGATGGCGGTCCTCGGCCAACAGCATCGGGCCGTCGATATCGACCACCTCGGCCCCCTGCGCCGCCAGGTGCGCCGGCGCCATGGCCAGGCTCGACCCCACCATGCAGCCCAGCATGATGCCATAGCCCTCGGCCCGGGCGGCCGCCACCAGGGCCAGCGCCTCGGTCAGGCCGCCGGTCTTGTCCAGCTTGACGTTCACCATGTCGTAGCGCCCCTTGAGCGCCGGCAGCGATGCGCGGTCGTGGCAACTTTCGTCGGCGCAGACCGGCAGGGGGTGCGCGATCTCGCTCAGCATGGCGTCGTCGCCCGCGGGCAGCGGCTGCTCCACCAGGTCCACGCCGAGCCGCACCAGATGCGGCGCCAGATCGGAATAGACCTCGGCCGTCCACCCCTCGTTGGCGTCGACGATGAGGTGCGTGTTGGGGGCGCCCTGGCGCACCGCCTCCAGTCGCGGCATGTCTTCGGGCGTGCCCAGCTTGATCTTCAGGAGCGGTAGATACGCAACACGGGCGGCAGCGGCCCGCATCGCCTCGGGCGCGTCGAGCGAGAGGGTGAAGGCCGTGGTCACGGGGCGGGGCGCAGGCAGGCCGGCCACCTCCCACACGCGGCGGCCGCTGGCCTTGGCCTCCAGGTCCCACAACGCGCAGTCCGCGGCGTTGCGCGCCGCGCCGGGCGGCAGCGCCTCCTGTAACGCGGCGCGGGTCAGACCCTCGGGCAGGCCCTCGATCTGGGCCGTCACGCTGTCGAGACTCTCGCCGTAGCGCGCATAGGGCACGCATTCGCCGCGCCCCGTCGCGCCGCCCTGCGTGGCGGTGACGGTCAGCACCTTGGCCTCTGTCCGGCTGCCCCGCGAGATGGTGAAGGTCTGCGCCAGGCGGAACGTGTCGGCGGCGACCGTCAGGCGGGTCATGTGCCCATCAGCGCGTCGACGAGCGGCCCCGCGCCGAAGCGGTAGGGATCGGTGCAGGGCAGACGCATCCGCGCGCCCGTCTCGGCCACAAGCTGCGCCGCCGCGGCGTCGTCCAGCGCGCGGGTGTTCAGCGACACCCCCACCACCCGGCAGGCCGGATTGACGATACGGGCGAGCGGCAGGACGGTGTCGCGCAGCGCTTCCAGCGTCGGCAGGCCGTAATGCGGCAGGCCGCGCATGTGGGTCCGCGTCGGCTCGTGACACAAAATCAGCGCATCGGGCGCGCCGCCGTGGATCAGCGCCATGGTCACGCCGGAGAACGAGGGGTGATAGAGGCTCCCCTGCCCCTCGATATGGTCCCAGTGGTCGGCATCGTTGTCGGGGGTCAGCCATTCGACCGCGCCTGCCATGAAGTCGGCGATCACCGCGTCCAGGGGCACGCCCTCGCCGGTGATCAGGATGCCGGTCTGTCCCGTGGCGCGAAAGGTCGAAGGCAGGCCGCGGCTGCGCATCTCGGCGTCCATGGCCAGCGCGGTGTACATCTTGCCCACCGAACAGTCGGTGCCGACCGCGAGACAGCGCTTGCCCGACCGCGGCGTGCCGTCGGCGATGGGATAGTCGTCCTCGGGCAGGCGCACGTCGTGCAGCGCCCGGCCCGCCGCATCGGCGGCCGCCACCAGCGCGGGGTCGTTGCGCAGGAGCGTGTGGAGCCCCGAAGCCAGGTCGTAGCCCGCCTCCAGCGCCGCGACCATCGCGTCGCGCCAGGCCGGAGAGAACCGCCCGCCGCGGTTGGCCACCCCGATCACCATGGTCTGCGCGCCTTCGGCCCGCGCCTCCTCCAGCGTCATGTCCGGCACGCCGCAATCCGCCCCGCAGCCGGGCAGGCGAAACTGGCCGACGCAGTGCTCGGGCCGCCAGTCGGCGATGCCCTGCGCCACTTTGGCAGCGAGCTGGTCCGGGGCGTCACCCAGAAAGAGCAGGTAGGGGGTCTCGATCACCTCTGGCCTCCGTCGCGTCGGGTCCGCCCAGGGAAAGCGGATCGGCGTGCGCGTGTCGAGTCCCGCCGCCCCTCAGCCCGGACGCGGAGCCGAAATGTTGATCCGTCCCCAGGCGTCCTGGGCATGGCTGCCACCTTTGTCATCGCCCAGAGTCCAACCGTCCGCCGTGAGGGACAGCCCGACCGGGGCAACCTCGACCTCCCGGTCGGAGAAGGCGCGCAGGCGGACGCGGCGGCACTCGCGCACCGCGCGGGCCAGGGCCGGCACGCGGGCGTCCACCGGCGCCGCCAGAGTGTCATCGGCGAAGGCCGCCTGCGCCGCGGCCATGCGCGCCCGGGGCCGGTCCGAGAACGCTTCGAACAGCTTGGCCTGCGCCCGCCGCGCGGCGGGACCGAGCCCGATCGCGGCGACGAAGGCGGGCACATGGCCCAGGATCAGTCCCATCGCCACCGCCTCGTCCGCGTCGAGCGCCGCCAGCCGCAGGCGGTAGTCGAAGCCCAGCTCGACGCCCCCCCGCGCGCCCTGATGCACGATCACCGGCAGCCCCGCCTCGGTCAGGGCGTCGAGGTCGCGCAGGACCGTGCGCCGCGACACCTCCAGCTCGGCCGCCAGCGCGCCGCAGGTCATCCGCCCCCGGTTCTGGAGCAAGAGCAGCATGTGCAGAATGCGGGCGGCGCGCATCTTTCTCCTCCGATATACGACAGTAGATGTCGCATATGCCCCTCTATAGGGGGACGCTCAGGACGCCGCCAACACGAAAGGAGAGGCCGATGACGCTGGTGAGCTACGGGTCGGGGACCGAGGACGACCCCTGGGTGCTGCGCACGCCGCCCGGCACGTCGGAATACCACGCCTGGCGGGACGGCGACGCGCTGGCCGTGCAGGTGGGCAAGACGCGCCTGTCCTACCAGTGGCGGGCGCTGGACGACGCGGCCGAGATGCTGGCCGCGCACGGCGACTGGATGCCCCTGGGCAACGCCGACGAGGGCAAGCCAGTGAAGGAAGGCACGCTGGAGGCCTGGGCCCGGTCCCCCGACAACCCGGTGGGCGGCTACTACGGCCTGCGCAAGGGCTATCGCGGGCGGTTCGCCAACTACGTGACGCCGGTGCTGGAGATGATGGGCCGGGTCGAACTGGAGCACAACGCGCGCAACAACCGCGTCAGGGCGCTCTGACGCCCCCGTGGTGGGGCTCGCCCCATGCACCTCGGCCGGCACGGTGCGCCGGATCGCAAGGCCCGAGTCTCCGCGACGTTTTCAGCCCTCTTCTCCCGCCCGGCGGGCACCGCCGGGCAGCGCCGTCCCGCCCCCCCGGGGGCGGCGCTTCTGGCGAGGACCGTGCCATCGCTGCGTCGCGGATGCTTGCGGGACTGTCGGACACCACACAACCGCGCCCCGGCGGGACGGCGCTGCCCTCGGGGTGAGCGCGATGGCAATGGGCTCGACCCGTCAGGCGGAAGCGGGATCGCCCTGAGCCTCCAGCGCCGCCCAATCGTCCTCGATCCACCCCTTGATCGTCAGAGCCTCGGTCCAGCGGTCCGACATCTCGCGGCCCGCGGCATCGGTCATGGCGTATTCCGGCGGGCCGAGTTCGCACAGGAACACGCAGTCGCCCTCGGTATTGCGCGCCCGCCAGTCCGCCAACCCCTGCCGCCACCAGCCGCGGAACAGGTCCACCCACTTGGCGTGCTGGGGGAAGTCCAGCTGCACCTGGATCTGCTGCCGGCTCGCCACCCGGCCCTGGAAGCTGTCGGAGCGATGCAGGATGCGGGCGATCATCGCCTCCTGCTCCGCGCTCAGGGGCAGCTTGAACTCGCGATCCACGACATAGTGCGACAGGTCGGCGCAGAGCCGCATGTCGGGCAGCCGCTCGATCAGTTGCAGGGTCGCGTAGAGGTCGTTGGTGATGCAGTTGCGGTGGGTCTCGAACTGGATCGGCACGCCCGCGGCCTCGGCCATCGCGATCCAGCGGGCGACGACCGGCACCATCTCGTCCACCGTTACCGGCATCACCTGTCCGATGACCACGACAAAGGGGCTGCCCATGTCGCGGGCCATGGCGAGCGTCTCGCCCAGGCTGTCCACCGTCGGGGGAAAGGCGACGATCAGCGGCGTCAGCCCATGGCGCTCCAGATGCGGGGCGATGGCGCGGACCTGCGCCACGTCCGCCGCGCCGAGGTCGAGGGCCAGGCCGTCGTAGCCCGCCGCGGCGACCTTTTCGCAGACAGCGGCATCGTCCAGCAGGACGCCGCTCGCATCGTGCGGCCGCATCGCCCAGAGCGAGGTGAAGATGCGCAGCCGCCGCATCCTAGGCCGCCGCCCCCAAGGCCGATCGGACCGTCAGGGGTTCCCCACGCATCGCACCCTCCCGTGTCGGTTCCTCAGCATGGGTGTCGATGATCGCCCGGGTCAACCCGGCACCTTGTGCAGACTCGCGCAATATTCTATCGCCGCGGCAGACGATCCCGAAACGAACTGTCCGAGGTTCCGATGTCCTTTCGCGTTCAGCCCGCCGCGCCCGCCCGTCCCAACCGCTGCCAGCTCTTCGGCCCGGGCTCGCGTCCGCAGCTGTTCGAGAAGATGGCGGCCAGTGCGGCGGACGTGGTGAACCTGGACCTAGAGGACAGCGTCGCGCCCGACGACAAGGCCGCCGCGCGCAAGAACATCGTCGCCGCCACCCACGAGGTGGACTGGGGCACCAAGCATCTGAGCGTGCGGATCAACGGGCTCGACACCCCCTACTGGTATCGCGACGTGGTGGACCTGCTGGAGCAGGGATCCGAGCGCATCGACCAGATCATGATCCCCAAGGCGGGCTGCGCCGCCGACGTCTACGCGGTCGACGCGCTGGTGACGGCCGTGGAGGCCGCCAAGGGCCGAAGCAAGCGCATCGCGCTGGAGGTCATCATCGAGACCGCCGCCGGCATCGCCCATGTGGAGGAGATCGCCGCCAGTTCCCCCCGCCTCCAGGCGATGAGCCTCGGCGCCGCAGACTTCGCCGCGTCCATGGGGATGCAGACCACCGGCATCGGCGGCACGCAGGAGAACTATTACATGCACCGCGAGGGCCAGAAGTACTGGTCCGACCCCTGGCACTGGGCGCAGACGGCCATCGTCGCGGCCTGCCGCACCCACGGCGTGCTGCCGGTGGACGGGCCCTTCGGCGATTTCTCGGACGAGGAGGGCTTCCGCGCCCAGGCCCGCCGCTCGGCCACGCTGGGCATGGTGGGCAAGTGGGCGATCCACCCCAAGCAGGTGGCGCTGGCCAACGAGGTGTTCACGCCCTCCGACGAGGACGTGGCCGAGGCGCGCGCGATCCTCGCCGCGATGGAAGAGGCCAAGGCGTCCGGCCAGGGCGCGGCAGTCTACAAGGGGCGGCTCGTCGACATCGCCTCGATCCGCCAGGCCGAGGTGATCGTGCGCCAGTCCGAGATGATCGCGGGCTGATGGACGCTCCGGCGCGGCCGGCCTAACCTCGGGCCCATGACCGACCCGCCGGACCACCTGGGATGGGACCTGGCGCGCGCCGCCGCGGCGTGGCAGCGCCGGTTTGTCGCCGCCATGATGGCCCAAGGGTGGCCCGTCTTTGCCGAGGCGCGGGCGGCGATCCTGCCCCATATCGGACGCTCGGGCACCCCGCAGGCCGCCCTGGCGCAGGCCCTGGGCATGTCGAAACAGGCTGTGCAGAAGCATCTCGACGCCCTGGAGCGCGACGGCCTGATCCGCCGCACCGCAATGGACGACGGCCGCCAGCGGCGGGTCGCGTTTACCGAAGCCGGCGCGGCGATGATCCGCGACGCCGACCGGGTAAAGGCCGCGCTGGACGCGGACATCGTCCGCGGGCTGGGCGCCGAGCGGTCCAACGCGCTGCGGGCCACGCTCAAAGCGGCGGCCGAGTCTCTCGAAGGTCGTCAACTAGGTTGACCAACTTCCTCGATCGACCTATCGTCAGCCTAGGTGACGATTGGAGGGCATCGTGGATCTAGCGCAGCGCTACGAGGCGGCCGCCCCGACCTGGGAGGGAAAAATCGCGCGCCTGGGCTACCCGACGGCCTATGCCCACCTGATAGAGGCGGCGCCGGTCTCGGGCCGGGTGCTCGACATCGGCTGCGGCTCGGGCGCGCTGGCGGCCGCGGCGCTCGCCCGCCATGGGCCCCGGATCGCCGCGCTGACCCTCGCCGACCCCTCGGCGGGGATGCTGGCCGATGCCGCCCGGCGCTTTGCCGCCGCGCCGGTGCCGGTGCGGACCGTCCGGGCCGGGATCGGCGCGCCCGCGTTCGCACCCGGAGCGGCGGACACGATCCTCTGCGCCCACGTGATCGAGCACTTGGACGACCCAGCCGCCGCCCTGCGCTGGCTGGCGGGGCGGCTGGCACCCGGAGGCCGGCTGGTCCTCGCGGTCAGCCGGCCGCACTGGTGCACCGCGCTCTTGCGCTGGGTCTGGGGTCACCGCGCCTATCGCCCGGACGCCGTCCTGGCGATGCTGGCCGCGGCGGGTCTGACCGGTGCGCGCCCCGTCCCGTTTCCCGCCGGGCCGCCCAGCCGCACCTCCTGCGGATACCTCGCGCAGCGCGCCCGCCCCACGGCGCGCCCCGTTGCACCCGCCTGCGCATGAGGTCATATACGCTCTCGTCCGAGGAGCGCCGATGACCCACTATCTGGAATTCGAAAAACCCCTGGCTGAGATCGAAGGCAAGGCGGAAGAGCTCCGCGCGCTCGCCCGCCGCAGCGAGGGGATGGACGTCGAGAAAGAGGCCAAAGCCCTGGACGACAAGGCGCGGGTGATGCTGCGCGACCTCTATTCGGGCCTGACGCCGTGGCGCAAGACCCAGGTGGCGCGTCACCCCGACCGGCCGCACTGCGTCGACTACATCGAGGCGCTGTTCACCGATTGGACGCCGCTGGCCGGAGACCGCAACTTTGCCGACGACACCGCGGTGATGGGCGGCCTGGCGCGGCTGAACGACCGGCCTGTCATGGTGCTCGGCCATGAGAAGGGCAGCGACACCCAGAGCCGCCTGGAGCGCAACTTCGGCATGGCCCGTCCCGAAGGGTACCGCAAGGCGATCCGGCTGATGGACATGGCCGACCGCTTCGGCCTGCCGGTGGTGACCCTGATCGACACGCCCGGCGCCTATCCGGGCAAGGGCGCCGAAGAGCGCGGCCAATCCGAGGCGATCGCGCGGGCGACGCAGAAATGCCTCCAGATCGGGGTGCCCCTGGTCAGCGTGGTGATCGGCGAGGGCGGGTCGGGCGGCGCAGTGGCCTTGGCGACGGGGAACCGGGTGGCGATGCTGGAGCACGCCATCTACTCGGTGATCTCGCCCGAGGGCTGCGCCTCGATCCTGTGGAAGGACGCGGACAAGATGCGCGAGGCGGCCGAGGCGCTGCGCCTGACGGCCCAGGATCTCCAGCAGCTCGGGGTGATCGACCGCATCATCTCGGAACCCGTGGGCGGCGCGCACCGCGACAAGGCTCGCACGATGCAGTCGGTGGGGCGCGCGCTGCAACGGATGCTGGACGACCTCGATGGGATGGACCGCGCCGCCCTGGTCGCCGACCGCCGCCGGAAATACGTCGAGATGGGCGCCCAGGGCCTCGCCGCCTGACAGGCGACGGGCCGCGCCGCTGGCGGGACGGCTCCGGCCCCCCCCCGCTCACGTCACCCAAACCGAGCCCCCCGACGGGCGCGACCGTCCATTCCGTAGACGTGGCGAGACTAACTGAGGTTTCACGGGCCCAGACTTATCACATCACCCAACCCCTGAGTCCCGCCCGGCGGATACGCCGGGCAGCGCCGTCCCGCCCGCCCGGGGCGGCGCTTTGGCGAAGGTTGTGCAGCCGCCGCGGCGTGGATGCTTCTGGCGCCGTCCCGCGCCGCTGGACCCTGCCCCGGCGGGACGGCGCTGCCCTCCGCACCGGGTAGGAGACTGTCGGCGCTGTTCCGAATGCCCCTGTGCAGCCCGCCCATGCCCTTTGCCCCGCCCGGCGGCGGCCCTTCTTGGTCGCAAAACCAGTTGACATTTGCCTACCGATCCGAACGCCTTCCCCGCGGGGAGGTGGACGAGAGAAGTCGGTCTCGCAGTCCCTTAGCCTCCACGCCCCGCCCGGCGGCACGCCGTGCAGCGCCGTCCCGCCCCCCCGGGCGGCGCTTTTTGGCGAAGCTGGGTCAGCCGCCGGGACGTCTATACTTCCGGCACCGTCCCGCGCCGCTCGGCCTGCCCCGGCGGGACGGCGCTGCCGTTCGCGCTCGGCCTATGCCGTTCCGGTGCCCCGCGGCTCACCACAGGGTGCGGGCCGCGCGGGCGGGCCAGGTGCGGTCGTAGTCCGGGCCGCCCTCGTCTCCGCCCGAGGCCGAGGCCAGCATGTCGCCCGCAGTGGGCAGGTTCGCGCTCTCATCCCCGGCGGTCCAGAGCCGGGCGCGCAGGATCGCGCGGGCGCACTGGAAATAGACCTCGCCGATGTCCACGATCAGCACGCTGCGCGGCAGCGCCCCGTCGCGGGCGAACCGAGCCCGCAGATCGGCGTCGTCGGTGATCCAGCCCTGCCCGTTGACCCGCACCACGTTCGATGACCCCGGCACCATGAACAACAGCGACACGCGCGAATCGCGGACCACGTTGCGCAGCGAATCCAGCCGGTCGTTGCCGCGCCAGTCGGGCAGCGCCAACCGCCCCGGGTCCAGCACCGCCACCACTGGGCCGTCGTCGCCCCGGGGCGAGGCGTCGGTGCCCTCCTCCCCCACGGTGGACAGGATGCAGAACCGCGCCGCGGCGATCCACCGCGCATAGCTGTCGGTGAGCCGCGCCGCGACCTTGCGCGTCGATGCGGGCTTAGGCATGCCGTAGAGCGCGTGCAGCGCCTCCAGATCGGCAATCCGCCGCATCAATCCGCCGCCAGGCGCAGCCCGGCCTCCGCCATCAGGCGGTCCGACGCCGCCTCGATCTCCGGCCCCAGTCGGCGGGTGAACGTCACGCGGTCCAGACCCGGCGGGATCGGGTCCAGGAACTCGACCACCGCGGTGCCGGGGCGGCGCATCACTCCGCGCTTGGGCCAGAACACCCCGACGTTGACGGCAACGGGATAGACCGGCTGTCCCAACTGCTCGTAGAGGATGCCGGTCCCGGACTTGTAAGGCAGCGCCTCGCCAGGCGCGACGCGGGTGCCCTGGGGATAGATGATCAACTGCCCCGCCTCCAGGCGGCCGCGCTCGACGTCGTGCAGCATCTTGGCCACCGCCTTGCCCCGTGCGCCCCGGTCGACGGGGATGCACCCGATCCTCAGCGCGTATTGCCCCAGGATCGGCGCCCACATCAGCTCGCGCTTCATGATGAAGCGGGGCCGCGGCACGCTGGCGAAGATCACGATGATGTCGAAAAAGGACTGATGCTTGGCCGCGATCACGCATTCCTCGGTGGGTGGGGTGCCGCGCACCTCGGTCCTGAGCCCGACCATCCACGCGGCCGTCCAGATCACCCACCGGCAATAGGTGTGGCAGGCGAACCGCGCGCCCTTGCGACTGGCCAGGGCCAGGGGCAGGAACAGCACCGCCATCACCAGCATGGCGACATACATCTGCGTGTTGAACAGGATCGAGCGGACGCCCTGCACCGCCTTGGCCATCATGTCACCTCTCTCAGCGCGCGAAAGGCGGCGGCGCGGGTCGCCCAGAACGCCACCACCCCCGCCACCGGCGGGATCAGGAGGGGCGCCAGCCAGCCCGCACCGCGGAACCCCAGCCCGGTCAGGAACCCCGCGCCCTCGCCCGCGGGAGGCAGGAGCGCGACCGCGGCCATCCCCGCCCCGGTGCCCGCCGCCGCGCCCGCCAGCGCCCTCAAGGTGAACCGGCGCACGAAGGCGCGGGCGACATAGGCGTCGCGGGCGCCCACCAGGCGCAGAACCCCGATCACTTGCGCATTGGCGCTGAGCGCGGCGTTGGCGGCCAAGGTGATCATCGCCGCCATGGCCAGCGAAATCAGGCCGATCGCGGCGAGGCCCAGACGGTTCAGCCGCTCGGCAGCCGCCACCAGCGGCCGCCGCCAGCGGGAGTGGTCGTCGAGCACCGCGCCTGGGGCCTCGGCTCTGAGCCGCAGGCGCAGGCCCTCGCCGTCGTAGCCCGGCCGCCCCTCGACCACCTCCACCAGCCGCGGCAGGGGCAGGCTGCCGATGGGCAGGTCGGGGCCGAAGAACGGCTCCAACAGCCGGGCCTGTTCGGCATCGTCGAGTTGCCGCGCGCTGACCACGCCCGGCGTCTCTTCCAGCACCCGCAGCACCGCCGCGGTCTGGACCGCCAGTTGATCGGCCGGCGCCGAGATGCGGATCGTGGCGCTCTGCGCCAGCGCCTCGCCCCACCGGTCGGCCAGGCGCGCGCTGGCGAGCGACAGCGCCAGGGCAAAGACCGCGAGAAACGCCATCGCCGCGGCGGTGAACACGGTCAGATGCGCGGTAAATCCGGTGGGCGGCACCACCCGGTCGGCACGGGGATCGCCACGCAGCAGCGCCAGGGTCCGGGGGACGAGGTTCACAGGTCCGCCCCCGCCATCTCAAGCCGCCCGCTGCGGATACGGATCACCCGCGCGGCCACCTGCGCCTTGGCCTGGCGGATGAGGTTCAGGTCGTGGGTGGCGATCAGGATCGCCTTGCCCAGGCGGTTCAACTCCACCAGCAGGGTCAAGAGCCGCAGCGACATCTCCCAGTCGAGGTTGCCCGTGGGCTCGTCGGCCAAGATCACGTCGGGCGACAGGATCAGCGCCCGGGCGAGGGCGGCGCGCTGCCGTTCGCCGCCCGACAACTCGGGCGGCGTGGCGTCCGCTCGGGGCCTGAGCCCGACCCAGCTCAACAGTTCGTCCAGCTCGCCCTGGTGCCCCTGCCGCTCCTGCCCCGCAGTGTCCAGCGGCAGGGCGATGTTGTCGCGCACCGGCAGATGGTCGAGGAACCGGCAGTCCTGGTGCACGATCCCGATCCGCCGCCGCACCATCGCGATGTCGTCGCGCCCCAGCCCGGCGGCATCGCGGCCGAACACCTCGACCGTGCCGCCGGTCGCGGCCAACTCCAGATACATGAGCTTCAACAGCGTGGTCTTGCCCGACCCCGACGGGCCGGTCAGGAAATGGAACGACCCCGGCCCCAGATCCAGCGACAGGTCGCGCAGCAGCGCCTCGCCGCCGTAGCTGTAACTGACGTCCCGCAACTCGATCACCGGCCGGCCCCCGCGGCGGGCCTCGCAGCCGGCCCATTCGTGCGGGTCCGTTTTGCCCCAGACACGGGGCTTGTTCAATGCGCGGCGCCCGAGCCGCTTTGAATTTCGCCACGTGCTTGCTAGTGCTGGGATCGGCGCCCGGGGATCGGCGGCGCCGTGGATGGCGAGCGAGGGCCCAGATGCGGCTGATCTGCCCTAACTGTGCGGCGCAATACGAGATCGATGCCGCGATGATCCCGGCGGGCGGGCGCGACGTGCAATGCTCGGCCTGCGGCCACACGTGGTTCCAGCGCCCCGAGTCCGCCGAAGACGATCTGGCCGACGAGTTGGGCGCGACCGAGCGCGCGGACCGGTCTTACGAGGACGACATCGAGGACGATCCCGAGGACGAGGCGGGCGCGACCGAGCCGCGGCGGCGCGAGCTGGACGCGGGCACCCGCGCCATCCTGCGCGAGGAGGCCGAGCGCGAGGCGGCGGTTCGCCGGGCCGAGCGCGAGGCTCTGGAGACCCAGCCGGACCTGGGCCTCGACCTGGGCCAGGAGGACCGTGGCGCCGCCGCCAAGCGGCGGATGGCCAAGCTTAGGGGCGAGCCCGATCCGCCGCCCGACCCCCGCGCCGCCGCCGCGTCGCGCGGCGATCTCCTGCCCGACATCGAAGAGATCAACTCGACCCTCACCGCGACGTCAGGCCGCGACGCGGGCGGCACGCCCGAGACCGCCGAGGCCCATGACCGCAGGGTGGGACGCCGCGGATTTCGCCTAGGTTTCTCGGTCGTTCTGTTTCTGGTGGCTGGCGCGGTCCTGGTCTACGCCTACGCCGCCCAGATCGCCGCGGCGGTGCCGCGGCTGCAACCCGCACTCGTCGTCTATGTCGAGCAGGTCAACGCGCTCCGCAACGAGGTCGACGCGCTCATGCGACGGGCCAGCGAGCGGTTGGGGGCCGAGGAGGGCGGGACCGGCTGAGCCGCCTCAGACGTCGAACCCGGCATAGGGCAGGAACCGCACCGGATCTCCCGGCCGCACATGCACCGCCCCATCGGGCAGTTCCACCAGCCCCTCGGCCCAGCTCAGCCCCGAGATCCGCCCCGACCCTTCGGAGGCGAAGGGCTCCGCCCGGCCGTCGGCGTCGATGCGGGCCCGCAGGTACTCGCGCCGCCCCGGCTTCTTGCGCTTCTCGAACCCGGCGGGGACGGCAAACCCCTGCGGCGCCGTCCATGTCCCGCCGGCGAGCCGCGACAGCGCCGGGCGCGCGAAGATCAGCGCACAGACCAGCGCCGCCACCGGGTTGCCCGGCAGGCCGAACACCGCCATCCCCCGCCAGAGGCCCAGCGCAAGGGGCCGCCCGGGTTTCAGCGCGATGCGCCAGGCCTGCATCGCCCCGGCCTCGCGCAACAGGGCCGAGACGTGGTCCTCGTCCCCCGCCGAGGCGCCGCCCGAGGTCAGCACGACGTCCGCCGTTTCGCGCGCCCTATCCAGGCGGGCGGCCAGCGCGGCGCGGTCGTCACCCACATGGCCCAGGTCCACCGGCGCGTGCCCCCAGCGCGCGGCCAGCGCCAACAGCATCGGGCGGTTGGCGTCGTAGGTCCGGGCCGGGTCAGTGGTGGCGCCGACGGGCACCAGCTCGTCGCCGGTGGACAGGATCCCGACCCGCAGGCGCGCGCGCACCGCGACCTCGGCGATCCCCACCGCGCTGAGAAGCGCCAGGTCGGGCGGCCGCAGCCGATGGCCGGGGGCCAGGATCTCGGCACCCGCGTCCACGTCCTCGCCGGCGCGGCGGGTGTTGGCGCCGGGGCGCACCGGACCGCGGAACGCCACCCGGCTGCCGTCGGTGCGGCAATCCTCTTCCAGCACCACTGTGTCCACCCCCTCGGGCAGGACCGCGCCGGTCAGGATCCGCACCGCCTGACCCGGCGGCAGCGGCGCGCCCAGAGGCGCCCCCGCCGCGGCGCGGCCCAGCGCCAATGGCAGCGTCTGCGGCCCCTCCCCCGTCGCCGCGTGGGCAAAGCCGTAGCCGTCCACGGCCGAGTTCGCGGCAGGGGGATTTGCCCGAGGCGCCGTGACCGCGCCGGCAAGGCAGCGCCCATCGGCATCCGCCACGGCCAGACGTTCGGTCCCCACCACAGGGTGCAGGCGCGCCCGCAGCAGGGCCAGCGCCTCGTCTACTGGCGTCCAGTCGACCCCGGCGGGCAGCGCGAAACAGTCGTCGCGCAGGGGCGGTGGCGCCAGCGGCGGCGGCGCCTCCGCCCGTGCGGCGCGGCGCAGGACGTCCTCGGCGCCGACGCCGAGGATCCAGCCCTCCTCGGCCAGGTCCGGCCCCTCGGCCGCGGCGAAGAGGTCGGCGAGCGTGCCCTCCGCGTCGGCGCGGGCCAGCGCCGCGGCCAGAACCTCGACCTGGACCCTATCGCGGACGACGCTCGGCTCGGCCGCGGCCGCGACCTCGCGGGACAGCAGCGACGGCCACACCTCGGCCAACACGATGCCGCCCTCGGGCGCCTGGAACGGCCAGACCGTCAGGTCCGCGCCGAACCGCCGCCGCAGCGCCGCCAGCCACGGCAGGCCAAGGAGCGTCTGAGAGCCGACCGACCCCGTGGTGTAGAGCTTCCACACCGGGTGCGCCCTAGGGACCGACGCTTCGACCCGCCGCCGTTCCGGCAGGCCGTGGCCCTCGCGCTCGGACCCCCGCGCCGGGACGCCCGCCACGCTGCGCCCTCGCGGCACCCCCCAGAACGGGCCGACACCGGGGCAGGCAGCGTTGATGCGCGCGGCCACGTCGAAGCGGTTGTTGGCGTTGTCGTCGCCGTCGCGGACCTCCTGGGCCAGCCAGTCCCACAGGGCCAAGGCATCAGCCTGCCCCGTCAGCCGCGGCGCCAGACCCGCCGGAGCCCCGAAGGGAAAATCGAAGCCGACGAGCACCCGTCTACCGGCCGCCCGCGCCGCCGTCAGCCGCGCCGCCAAATCCGCCATCGCGGCCGCCCTGGTGCGGCGATACGCAGTGGCGACCGCCTCGTCCTCGGCCCAACCGATCCAAATCGCATCGGCGGTGGGCGCCTCGGGCGACGGGCGCGACCGCGCCGACCAGTCGACCACGGCCACCGCGTCGAACCCGCCCAGCGCCCCCGCGCGGCTCACAGGCCCAACTCGGCGGCAATGAAGTCCGCCACCGCCGCCGTGTCGTCGAGGTCGAACACGGGGCGGTCGGCGACCTGCGGCGGCGGGGCGTCCGCGGCGATGGCGCGGATTGTCGGATCGTCCGGCGCGATCAGCGGGTGACCGGCGGCGCGGCGCCAGGCCTCGACCTTGGGGTGTCCGCCACGCTTCCACCCCTCGATCAGGACCAGGTCCACCGGCGCCAGGGCGGTCAGCAGAGTCTCCAGCGGCGGCTCGGGGACGTCGCGCAGTTCGGTCATCAGTGCCCAGCGGCGAGCGGAGCTGAGCAGCACCTGATGCGCGCCCGCGGTGCGGTGGCGGTGACTGTCCTTGCCCTCGTGGTCCACGTCGAAGCTGTGGTGCGCATGCTTCAGCGTCGAGACGCGGAGACCACGGGCGGTGAACTCGGTCACCAGACGCTCCATCAGCCCGGTTTTCCCTGCATTCTTCCAGCCCGTGACGCCGTAGACCCTCACGGCGCCAGCGCCTCGGCGCGGGCCAGGTCCTCGGGCGTGTTGACGTTGAAGAAGGGCTCGCCCGGGGCGTCGAACAGGGCCGTGGCCGCGCCGTGGCGGTCGGTCCAGAGGACCACCTTGCGCACCCCGTCCGCCAACGCCGCGCGGAGGTCGTCGCGCAGCGCCACGGGCCAGAGGCCGAAGGTGGGGTGGCGCACGGTGCCGCGCACCGGATCGGGCGTGGCGGCGAGCGCGATAGGTGTGTCCGCGGCCTGCGCGGCGGCGGTCAGCCGGGCGGCCAGATCTTCGGGAAAGAACGGCGTATCGGCGGCGGCGGTGACGATGGCTGCGGCGCCCTGCCCCGCGGCCCAGTCGAGCCCAGCCAGAACGCCTGCCAGAGGCCCTGGGTGCCCGCCGACGCTGTCTGGCAGGACGGGCAGGCCCAGGTCGGCGAAACGCGTCGGGTCGCCATTGGCGTTCAGCGCCAGGCCCGCCACCTGAGGCGCCAGGCGGTCCACGACGCGGTCGATCAGGCTGCGCCCCGCCACCAGCGTCCGCCCTTTGTCGCCGCCGCCCATGCGCCGGGCCTGCCCGCCGGCCAGGATCACCCCCAGAAGCGCGCTCACGCCACGCCTCCGCCCGCGCACGAATTTTCGACGAAAATTCGCGCGCCGCTCATGCCGGGGCACCCTTGCGGCGATGGCGGCGGTCCTCGTCGGCGACCTGGTCAGGGTCGGCGTCGCGCACCAGCCGCTCGGCGCCGGCGACGCAGACATAGCGCCGCCCGCGCATCCGGCCGATCAGCGTCAGGCCGACCTGTGCCGCAATCTCGACCCCCCAGGCGGTGAAGCCCGAGCGCGACGCCAGGACGGGGATGCCCATATGCGCGCATTTGATCACCATCTCTGACGTCAACCGCCCGGTGGTGTAGAGGATCTTGTCCGCCCCCGCCTCGCCCTCGGTCAGCATCCAACCGGCGATCTTGTCCACCGCATTGTGGCGGCCCACGTCCTCCATGTAGACCAGCGGCCGGTCCTGGCGGCAGAGGACGGTGCCGTGGATCGCGCCCGCCTCCAGATAGAGCGAGGGCGTGGTGTTGATCCGCTGCGCCAGGGCATAGAGCCACGAGGTGCGCAGCTCGGCCGCGGGCAGGGTCAGCCCCTCCAGCCCCTCCATCATGTCGCCGAAGACGGTGCCGACGGCGCAGCCCGAGGTGCGCGTCTTCTTCTTCAGCTTCTCTTCGTGGCTGGTGGGGCGGTCGGTGCGGACCACCACCGTCTCCAGCTCCTCGTCGTAGTCCACGTCGGTGACCGTTTCGCCGTCCCGGAGCATCCCCTGGTTCCGTAGAAAGCCCAGCGCCAGATATGCCGGATAGTCGCCGATGGTCATCGCCGTCACGATCTCCTGCCCGTTGAGAAAGATGGTCAGCGGGCGTTCCTCGACCACCCGCAGCGTGGCGGCCGCGCCGGTGTGATCGACCCCCTCCACAGCGCGCGTCAGCCGCGGCGCATCCGGGGCGGGGGCAATCACATAGGGATGCCGGTCATCACGAAAAGTCATTTGAACCTCGGCGGCGGCTGGGGCAAAGCCCGGGGGCGCAACGGGCACTTTAGGGCGGTGGGATGGCAGGCTCCACAGGGAAAACGCAGCTTTTGCGGGGGGCTTTGGCAGGGCTGCCCTTTGTCCCGGTGGTGTCGCCCTTTGCCGTGCTGTTCGGCGCGCTGGCGGCCGAGGCGGGCCTGGACCTGGCCGCGACGGTGGGGTTCTCCACGGTGGTGATCGCGGGGGCGGCACAGTTCGCCGCGCTCCAACTGCTGGTCGAGGGCGCGGCCATGGGGGCCATCGTGGCCACGGCGCTGGCCGTCAACCTCAGGATGGCGATGTATTCCGCGGCGCTGGTGCCGCATGTGGGGACCGTGCCCCTCTGGCAGAGGGCGCTGATCGCGCATCTGAACTTCGACCAGACCTTCGCCGCCTCGGTGGTCCACTACGAGGCGCATCCCGCGATGACCCCGCGGGAGAAGGCGGCGTATTTCCTGGGCGTCGCCGGGGTGATCGCGCCCTGCTGGGTCGGGTTCACCATCCTGGGCGCCCTTGCGGGCAGCCGCATCCCCGAAAGCTGGGCGCTGGACTTCGCCCTGCCCATCACCTTCCTGGCGATGATCGGTCCGATGCTCAAGACGCCCGCCCACGCCGCCGCCGCGGCGGTGTCGGTGATCGTGGCGCTGGCTCTGGCGGGGCTGCCCTCGGGGCTGGGACTCCTGATCGCGGGCGGGGCGGCGATGGCGACGGGCGCCGCGGTCGAGAGCCTGAGCGAGGGGCGCGCGGCATGATCGACTACTCGGAGGCGCAGATCTGGGGGCTCATCGTCGTGCTGGGCGTGGGCACGTTCCTGATCCGGTTTTCGTTTCTCGGGCTGATCGGCAACCGCCGCCTGCCGCCCCTGGTGCTGCGGCTCCTGCGCTATACGCCGGTGGCGGTGCTGCCGGGCATGGTCGCGCCCCTGGTGCTGTCGCCCGCGGCCACCGGCGGCAGCTTCGACCCCGCGCGCGCCCTGGCGGCCCTGGCGACGCTGGCGATCGGCATCGCGTTCCGCAGCGTCCTGGGCGCCATGGCGGCGGGGGCGGCAACGCTCTATGCCGCACTGTGGCTCCTGGCCTGAGGCCGACCTAGACCGCTCCGTCGGCCAGGGCCCCAGCGAGGGCCTCGGCCAGCCGCCCGCCCCAGTCGACCTGCTCCGCATCGGTGACGATCAGGTCGTTGCGCACCTCGATCAGGACATGCGGCCGCCCGTGGGTCAGCGCGTGGCGGTCGATGCTGTCGCCGGGCAGATGCCCCGAATAGGGCTCGTTCTCGCCGATCACGTGGGGCAGGCGATGCAGATGGTCCAGCACCGGCCGCGCCAGCCGCTCGTCCTGGGAAAACAGAACGCCGACCTCCCAGGGGCGGGGCGCATGTCCCTTGAGCTGGGCGGTGAAGCTGTGGACGGCCACGATCAGCGTGTCGTCGCGGCGCGCCGCCAGCCGCTCCAGCGCCGTATGATAGGGCCGATAGCACAGCGCCTTGCGATGCTCGACGTCGTCGGCGGTGACGTGGCGATTGGCGGGCACGATGGTGCCGTCGTAGAGACGCATCACCAGGGTCGGGTCGTCCTCGCCCCGGTTGGGGTCGATCACCAGCCGCGAGAAGTTCGACAAGATCACCGGGGCGTCCAGAAGGCGCCCGATCTCGCGCGCCACGCCCGCGGCGCCCACGTCGTAGGCGATGTGCCGCTCCATGTCCGCGGGCGCCAGGCCCAGATCGCCCCCGGCGATCTCTTCGGGCACGGTGTTGGCGGCGTGGTCGCAGGTGATCAGCCAGCGCGCGGGCCGATCCGCGCCGTCGACGAAGAACGGGTCGTAGCTCGTTAGGGTATCCTTGGCCATGCCGTCTCCATAGGAGACGCGGGCGGAAAGCGCCAGTTGTCACGTGGCGGGAATTCGGTCATAACCCGCGCGATCCAGCTTGATCTGTCATACGCTAACACATTTAAGGAGCGCTCCATGCGACGCCTCCGAAACGTCAAAATCGTCGCGACCCTCGGTCCGGCATCCAGCGATTACGAAACCATCCGCGCCCTGTTCGAGGCCGGCGCCGACGTGTTCCGCCTGAACATGAGCCACGGCGACCACGCCGAGATCGCCGAGCGGCACAAGATCATTCGCCAGGTCGAGGCCGACACGGGGCGGCCGATCTGCATCCTCGCCGACCTCCAGGGCCCCAAGCTGCGGGTGGGCACGTTCGACGGCGGCGAGGCCGAGTTGGAAGAGGGCGCCCAGTTCCGGCTGGACCTCGACGAGGCCGAAGGCGACGCCACCCGCGTGCGGCTGCCGCACCGCGAGATCTTCGAGGCGTTAGAGCCCGGCTCTACCCTCCTGGTCAACGACGGCAAGATCCGGTTGAAGGTCACGGACTGCGGCACCGACTTCGCCGACTGCGAGGTGGTCGTGGGCGGCACCATCTCGAACCGCAAGGGCGTGAACGTGCCCGACGTGGTCCTCCCTCTCGCCGCGCTCAGCGACAAGGACCGCCGCGACCTGGACTTCGTCTGCCAGCTCGGGGTCGACTGGCTCGCGCTCAGCTTCGTCCAGCGGCCCGCCGACGTGGAGGAGGCCAGGCAGTTGGCGGGGGGCCGCGCCGCGGTCCTGTCGAAGATCGAGAAGCCGGCCGCGGTCAAGGCGTTCGACGAGATCCTAGCGATCTCGGACGGGATCATGGTGGCGCGCGGCGATCTGGGCGTGGAGCTGCCGGTGCAGAACGTGCCGCCGATTCAGAAGCGGCTGGTGCGCAAATGCCGGGCCGCGGCCAAGCCGGTGATCGTCGCCACACAGATGCTGGAGAGCATGATCGAATCGCCCATGCCCACCCGGGCCGAGGTTTCGGACGTGGCGGCGGCGATCTACGAGGGCGCCGACGCGGTCATGCTGAGCGCGGAATCGGCCGCCGGCTCCTATCCGGTCGAGGCGGTCACGACGATGAACAACGTCGCCATGGAGGTCGAGAGCGATCCGACCTACCGCGAGGTGATGGATGCCAGCCGCGGCGGCCCCAAGGAGACGACGGCAGACGCCATCGTCTCGGCCGCCCGCGAAATCGCCGAGACCACGGACATCAAGGCGATCTGCTGTTTCTCGCAGACCGGGACCACCGCCGTGCTGACCGCGCGCGAGCGGCCGCATGTGCCCGTGATCGCGTTGACCCCGCTGCGCGGCACCGCGCGGCGCCTGGCGCTGACCTGGGGGCTGCACTGCGTGCTGTCGGGCGAGGTCGGGCGGTTCAAGCAGGCGGTGGTCAACGCCGCCCGCGCCGCGCGGATCGAGGGCTTTGCCGCCGCGTCGGATCAGATCGTGATCACCGCCGGCGTCCCCTTCAACCAGCCGGGCACGACGAACATCCTGCGCGTGGCGCCCTGCGACGAGCGCTTGATCTACTCCTCGGGCACCGACTAGCCTCGGGCCCGAGCGGACGCGGAGGAGCGGCGATGACCCCGGATCTGGCGCTGGTGATCGGCATCCTCTGCCTGGGGCTGGCGTTCCCCTCCCTGGTCGCGGCGTTCTCCGAAGCGCGAGCGCCTCGGACCGCCCTGATCCTGGGGGTGGTGGGCGGCGGCCTGATCGCCTGGGCGATCACCGCGACGCCGGGCGGCTATGCCTTCGGCGACATCCCCGACGTCTTCGTCCGCGTGGTGGGCGGCCTGTTGAACTGACCCCAAACCGGGGGTGTTGCCATCCGCGCCGCCGCCCGGTATGTGACCGCCTTCGTGGACGCGGGCCGGCCGGAGGCATGCCGAGTCGCGCGTGACAACCGCAAGACAGGAGACGGAAATGCCCAAGATGAAGACCAAGTCGAGCGCCAAGAAGCGCTTCAAGGTCACCGCCACCGGTAAGGTGATGGGTGGCCAAGCCGGCAAGCGGCACGGCATGATCAAGCGATCCAACAAGTTCATCCGCGACGCCCGCGGAACCCAAGTGCTGAGCGAGCCCGACCAGAAGCTCGCCAAGCAATACATGCCCTACGCGCGCTGAGGAGGACGGACCATGTCGAGAGTCAAAGGCGGAACCGTCGCCCACGCCCGTCACCGCAAGGTCATCAAGGCCGCCAAGGGCTATTACGGCCGGCGCAAGAACACCTTCAAGACCGCGACCCAGGCGGTCGACAAGGCCAACCAATACGCCACCCGCGACCGCAAGAACCGCAAGCGCAACTTCCGCGCCCTGTGGATTCAGCGGATCAATGCCGCGGTGCGAGCGCATGACGAGGGCCTGACCTACTCGCGCTTCATCAACGGGCTGTCGCTCGCTGGGATCGAAGTCGACCGCAAGGTGCTGGCCGACCTGGCCGTGCACGAGCCCGACGCCTTCGGCGCCATCGTCGACAAGGCGCGCGCGGCGCTGCCCGCCTGATCCGCGCCGAGCACCGGTATTGCAGGGGCCGCGTCCGAACGACGCGGCCCTTCGCATGTCTGGGGGCCTGACCGGCCACCGCCGCGCGCTAGGTCTCTCGATGGAACGTCTACGGGAGTTCGCAGGATGACCCTCCTCCGCCGGACGGTCGGCGCCCTGATCTGCCTCGCCGCGCTGGCCGGGTGCGCCCGCACGATCGGCGACGGCCCGCCACGGCTTCTGGCCGTCGGGGACTCGGTGATGGCCTGGAACGCCGCCGGAGGCCAGTCGATCCCAGCGGTCGTCGCGCGCGAGACCGGGCTGACCACCCGCAACGCCGCCGTGCCCGGCGCGGGCCTCTTGCCCGGCACGGGGCTGGCCGGACTGACCATCGTGGGGCAGATCGAGCCGGGGCGCTACGACTGGGCCATCGCCAACGGCGGGGCCAACGATCTGGACGCGCTGTGCGGCTGCGCCCGATGCCCCGAGACACTGGACCGCCTTCTGACCCGCGACGGCACGCGCGGCGCCTGGGTCGATATGGTCGCCCGGCTGCGGGCGGCGGGGGCCGCGCGGGTGCTGATCCTGGGCTACTACGGGCCTGCGCGCACCGGCCGCGGCGGCGGCTACGACCGCTGCAACGACGAGGTCGCCGAGATGGACCGCCGGCTGGCGCGTCTGGCCGCGCGCCGCGCCGACGTGGTGCATGTCACCGCGCGCGACGTCTTCGACGGCGACCCCGCCCTCTATGCCCGCGACCTGGTGCACCCCTCGCCCGCGGGCTCGGCCCGCATCGGCCGCCTGATCGCGCGGACCATCGCGGCCGGCGGCTGAGCGGCGCGGCTCAGGCCCGCCCGACGATCTGGGTGACGAAGACGCCCGCCCCCATCAGCGCGATCCCCAGTGCGCGCATCGGCGTCAGCGGCGAGATCCGCGCGCCGAAGAGCCCGAAGTGGTCGATCACAGCGGCCGACAGCAACTGCCCCAGCAGGACAAAGAACACCGCGTTGCCGACCCCGAACTTGGGCGCGATCCAGGTGATCGACAGGACATAGAAGGCGACGAGCAGCCCCGCGAGGAACAGGTGCCGCGGCGCCCCTCCGATCCCGCGAAAGCTGCCCCCCGTCACCGAAAGCGTCGCCAGCGACGCCACCAGCGCCACGCAGAACAGCACCACGCCCGCCGCCACCGGAGAGCCGAGGCGCGTGCCGAGCGCGGCGTTCAGGGCCGCGAGGATCGGAATGCCCACCCCAGCGGCCAGCATGGTCAGGGCATAGGCGGTGGTCGGCGGCATCGGCGGGTCCTCCTCGGCCCGGACGCTATCGCAGGACGCGCCCGGGGTGAAAGGCATTTGCAGCGGGAGAGGCGGGGGCGCCGCGACGAGGGCAGCGCCGTCCCGCCGGGGCGCGGTCGAGCGGCGCGGGACCGGCTCAAAAGCACCTTCGTTGTGGCGGCTGCGCCTTCCTTGCCAAGAGCGCCGCCCCGGGGGGGCGGGACGGCGCTGCCCGGCGGTGCCGCCGGGCGGGACGGGGGGCTGTGCGCGGCGCGGAAAACCATCCAGAACAGCGCGACAGTCCCTCAGCCAGAGCGGAGCGCAGCGCCGTCCCGTCGGGGCAGGTTCGGGCGGCGCGGAACCCAGCCAAAACCACCCACGCCGCCGCGGCTGCACCACGGTCGCTAAAGCGCCGCCCCCGGGGGGCGGGACGGCGCTGCCCGGCGGTGCCGCTGGGTGGGACGGGGGGACCAGCGGGCGTGCGAGGCGAGCCTCTGACGGGCGATCATGCGGATGCGGACCAGCGCAGTGATGGCGCGCACCCTCCGCGACACTGCCACACCTCTCCGACACCGCGCTTGCACCCCGCCCGCGGCCGGGCTAACCGACAGGCCGCACCGACAGCACGGGACCGCACCGATGGACGACCTGCGAGCCAAGTATCTGGGCCTCATCGCCGACGCCGCCGACGAGGCCGCGCTGGAGGACGTCCGCCTGGCCGCCATCGGCAAGAAAGGCGAGGTCAGCCTGGCCATGCGCCAGCTGGGCCGGATGACCCCCGAAGAGCGGCAGCAGGCCGGTCCGCGCCTCAACGCCATGCGCGACGAGATCGCCTCGGCCCTGACGGCGCGCAAGGCGGCGCTGTCGGACGCCGCGCTGGAGGCGCGTCTGCGCGACGAATGGCTGGATGTGACTCTGCCGGGCCGTCAGCGCCCCCGCGGCACCGTCCACCCGGTCAGCCAGGTGTGGGAGGAGATGACGGCGATCTTCGCCGACATGGGCTTCTCGGTGGCCGAGGGGCCGCAGATCGAAAGCGACTGGTACAACTTCGACGCGCTGAACATCCCCGACCACCATCCGGCGCGGGGCGAGATGGACACGTTCTATATGGCGCGGGACGCGGGCGACAATCGACCGCCCCACGTGCTCAGGACCCACACCTCGCCGGTGCAGATCCGGTCGATGCGGGAGCACGGTGCGCCGCTCAGGATCATCTGCCCCGGTCGGGTCTACCGCGCCGACTACGACCAGACGCACACGCCGATGTTCCACCAGGTGGAGGGGCTGGCGGTGGACCGCGACATCTCCATGGCCAACCTCAAGTGGGTGCTCGAAGAATTCTTCACGGCCTTCTTCGGCCGCGAGGTCAAGACCCGGTTTCGCGCCTCGCATTTCCCCTTCACCGAACCCTCGGCCGAGGTCGACATCCAGTGCGCCTGGACCGACGGGCAGGTCCGGGTGGGCGAGGGCGACGACTGGCTCGAAGTGCTGGGCTCGGGCATGGTGCACCCCAAGGTGCTGGAGGCCGGCGGCATCGACCCGACCCAGTGGCAGGGGTTCGCCTTCGGCATGGGGATCGACCGGCTGGCGATGCTGAAATACGGCATCCCCGACCTGCGCGCCTTCTTCGACGCCGACCTGCGCTGGCTGCGCCACTACGGCTTTGCCGCGCTGGACGTCCCGGCGGTGCACGTGGGCTGACCCTTGCGCCCGGGGCGGCGGGGCCCGACATTCGGGGCATGACCCGAGACGACGTCATCGCCGCCGTCGCCCGCGCCCGCCCCGATCTGGAGCGGGCAGGCGTCACCCATGTCTGACTCTACGGCTCGACCGCGCGGGACGAGGCAGGCCCCGGCTCGGACGTGGACCTGATGTTCGACCACGCCATCGAGCGGTTCGACATTCTGGACTATTCGGGCCTGCGCCTGCTCGCCGAAGACCTGTTCGAGTTCGACGTGGATTTCGTCTGCCGGCCGCAGATGCGCCCCGGGGTAAGGGCGCGCGCCGAGGCCCAGGCGATCCAGCTCTTCTGATGGCCCGCGACGTCGCCGCGTGCATCGACGACAAGCTGGCGGCGATGGACGGTGTCGTGCGTGCCCATGCCGATGCGGACCTCGACCCCTGGATCCGGCGCTCCGCGATCAAGCGCGGGTTCGAGGTGCTGTCCGAGGCGTCGCTCCACATCCCGGACGAGTTGAAGGCGACGGAACACGGGATCGCCTGGCGCCAGATCGCGGGCATCGGCAACATCCTGCGCCACGACTACGATGGCACCGACCTCGGGATCCTGACCGAGGCCATCGCGCGGCGCTTCCCGCACGTGCGCGCCGCCCCGCTGCGCATCCGCAAGCGGTTGGGCGGCTGACCCTTCCCTTCCGCGCGGCGCTGCGATACCTCCGCGCAGCAGGCGCGCAGATGGGACGGACGCGATGAAATTCACCCTCTCCTGGCTCAGGGACCACCTCGATACCGACGCCTCGGTCGAGGAGATCGCCGAGACGCTGACCGACCTCGGGCTGGAGGTGGAGGGCGTCACCGATCCCGCCGCCCAGCTGGCCGGTTTCTCCCTCGGCTATGTGGAGAGCGCCGCGCCGCATCCCGACGCCGACCGCCTGCGCGTCTGTCAGGTGCGCACGGCCGAGGGGGTGCAGCAGATCGTCTGCGGCGCCCCCAACGCGCGGGAGGGGATCACCGTCGTCGTCGCCCGTCCCGGCACCTATGTCCCGGGCATCGACACCACGATCCAGGTGGGCAAGATCCGCGGGGTCGAGAGCCACGGCATGATGGCCTCCGAGCGCGAGATGGAGCTCTCGGACGAGCACGACGGCATCATCGAGCTGCCGTCCGGCGAGGTCGGTCAGCGGTTCTCGGACTGGTTGGCCGAGCACGACCCCGCCCGCGTCGACCCGGCGATCGAGATCGCCATCACGCCCAACCGTCAGGACGCCCTGGGCGTGCGCGGGATTGCCCGCGACCTCGCTGCCCGCGGCCTCGGCACGCTGAAGCCGGAGGAGGACGTCACCGTTCCGGGCGCCTTCGCCAGCCCCATCGGCGTCTCCATCGACGCCGACACGCTGGACGGCTGCCCCCATTTCACCGGGCGGCTGATCCGCGGGGTGCGCAACGGCCCGTCGCCCCAGTGGCTCCAGGATCGGCTGCGCGCCATCGGCCTGCGCCCGATCTCGGCGCTGGTGGACATCACCAACTTCTTCACCTTCGACCGGGCGCGTCCGCTGCATGTCTTCGACGCGGCCAAGGTGTCGGGCGACCTGCGCGTGCACCGGGCCGCGGGGGCCGAGACGGTAACGGCGCTCGACGACAAGGAGTACACCCTGGCCGCCGGCATGATGGCGATCTCCGACGACCACGGGGTCGAGAGCATCGCCGGCATCATGGGCGGCGCGGCCAGCGGCGTGACCGAGGGCACGACCGACGTGTTCCTCGAGTCCGCCTGGTGGGATCCGATCACCATCGCCCGCACCGGCCGCACACTCAAAGTCAACTCCGACGCGCGCTACCGCTTCGAGCGGGGTGTGGACCCGGCCTATACCCTGGCGGGGCTTGAGGCGGCGACCAGGATGATCCTCGACCTCTGCGGCGGCGAGGCGTCCGAGGTGGTCGAGGCCGGCGCGGCGCCGGTGGAGACGCGGGTGGTGCCGCTGGATTTCGCCCGATGCGCGTCGCTGGTGGGCATGGACCTGCCCGAGGACACCCAGGTCGCGACCCTGGCCGCGCTGGGCTTTGACCGCGTGCCCGGCGGCTTTTCCGTGCCGTCGTGGCGCCGCGACGTCCAGGGAGAGGCCGACCTGGTGGAAGAGGTGGCGCGTGTCGCCTCACTCACCCAGTTGGAGCCGCGGCCCCTGCCCCGGACCCAGGCGGGGGTGACGCCCCCGGTGCTGACCCCGGGCCAGGTGCGCGAGCGGGCGGCGCGGCGGACCTGCGCGGCCTTGGGCCTGCATGAGGCGGTGACCTACAGCTTCATCGACCGGGCCACCGCAGAACTCTTCGGCGGCGGCGGCGAGGCCACCCGGCTGGAGAACCCGATCTCCTCCGAGATGAGCCATCTGCGGCCCGCGCTCCTGCCCGGCCTTTTGCAGGCCGCGGCGCGCAACCAGGCGCGCGGCTTCGGCGATTTCGGCTTGTTCGAGGTGGGCCCGGCCTTCGACGGCGGCGAGCCGGGCGAGCAGCATACCCAGGTCACCGGCCTCAGGATCGGCCGCACCGGTCCCAAGGATGTCGCGGGCGAAAGCCGCGCAGTGGACATCTACGACGTCAAGGCGGATGCCGAGGCGGTGCTCGCCGCCCTGGGCGCCCCTGCCAAAGCGCAGATCCTGCGCGGCGGGGCGGCGTGGTGGCATCCCGGTCAGCACGGCACGATCTGCCTGGGACCAAAGAAGGTGCTGGCCGTGTTCGGCGCTGTCCACCCCCGCGTTCTGGCCGCGCTGGACGTCAAGGGGCCTGCCATGGCCTTCACCGTCTGGCCCGAGGCGGTGCCGCTGCCGCGGCAGCAGGGCGCCACGCGGCCGCCGCTGGACCTGGTCGATCTCCAGGCGGTCGAGCGCGACTTTGCCTTCGTGGTCGACCGCGAGGTGGATGCCCTGACCCTGGTGAACGCCGCCCAGGGCGCCGACAAGGCGCTGATCGAGACCGTGCGCGTCTTCGACCAGTTCGAGGGTGGGGCGCTGGGTGACGACAAGAAATCGCTGGCCATTGCCGTCCGGCTACAACCCCGGGACAAGACCCTGACCGACGCCGACATCGACGCCGTCGCACAGAAGATCGTGGCCAAGGTCGAAAAGGCCACGGGCGGCACCCTGCGGGGCTGACCGCCCGCACCCGGCGGCCGTGCCGCCGGGCCCCGCCGCTACGGCACCATCTCGGACAGCGCGGTCCAGAGCCGCGCCGCGGCCATCGCCGCGCCGAAGCCGGTGCAGGTGCCGAGCTGGAAGAAGTGGTTGGCGTCGGCGGTGCGCGCGCTCCACAACAGCGACTTGGGGCCCTGCGACCGCCCGCCCCGTGGCGTGCTTTCGTAGGTGCGACCGTTGATCACCAGCCAGACATGGCCGACGGGATCGCGCTTGCGTTTCACCCGCCCGGTGGCCCGGTCGATCTGCTGCTGTCCGTTCCCGTCCAGGTCGTCCACCCAGACCGCATCGCGAAACCCGATGCGCACGGTGTCGTCGTGACACGGCGCGAAGGTGGGATAGTCGATGTGGGCGGTGGTGTCCTGGACATGGCTCCGCTGCCTGCGAGATCCCATGGGGATGCGCTCGTTGGCCGTGGTCGCCTGGTAGACGACGTATTGCACGAAGCCCGAGCAATCGAGCGCCGAGATCTGCCCGACGTCGTTGGTCAGGGGCCGCACCTTGCCGTTCAGCCCGGTCATGTCGTAGCGGATCGGTGCCGCGAGCAACTCGCGAATGACCCGGACGAGAGCCAACGTATCGAAAACCATGGAGACTATTCCTTGTATCGAGCGGCCGCGGGCGGCGGGACCGCCCCGGCACCAATGCGGAGTCCCGGCGAAAAAGGCATGCCGGTTTGACGAACAATGGCCGCAGCATACCTCAACCCTGCGAACTTAGCGAGGAGGCAGCGATGACGCTGAAGGTCTATCTCTCTGGCGAGATCCACACCGATTGGCGGGCGCAGATCGCGGCCGGGGCCGAGGGGCTGGACGTCGTCTTCGACGGTCCCGTCACCGACCACGGCGCCAGCGACGACTGCGGCGTCGCAATCCTGGGCGGCGAACCGGACAAATATTGGCACGATCACAAGGGCGCGATGGTCAACGCCATCCGCACCCGGCGCGGGATCGAGGCGGCAGACGTGGTGGTCGTGCGGTTCGGTGAGAAATACAAGCAGTGGAACGCCGCCTTCGACGCGGGCTATGCCGCGGCCAAGGGCAAGGCGCTGATCGTTCTGCACCCGCCCGAACACGCCCACGCGCTGAAGGAGGTCGACGCCGCCGCCCTGGCCGTGGCCGAGCGCCCGGACCAGGTGGTCGAGATCTTGCGCTATGTCCTGACCGGTGCCCTGCCCGACCGGCGCGCGGCGGCCGCAGAATAGCCCCGCCCAGGCCGCGGTTCTGCATCGGCGGCAGTTCCGCGTTCCGCCGGGCGTCCGCCCAATCGCTACCCCGCGGCCTCGTCCAGCCCCCCTGTCCCGCCGGGCGGCAGCGCCGCCCCGCCGGGGCCGGACGCGCCGCCCTCCGCGCCCAGCACCAACCCCGTGTCTGCCCAATGGCTCAGGCCGCCCACGCCGCCGTTGCGCGGGGCCGGGACATGGTGTGACATGGGATCTCCATGTCACCGCCGCCGTGCCCGCCCGGGGCGTCGGCCCCAGGGAGAAGCCCCATGCTCAAGGAGTTTCAGGCCTTCATCGCCCGCGGCAACGTCATGGACATGGCCGTGGGGATCATCGTCGGCGCCGCCTTTACCGCGATCGTGAACTCGCTGGTCACCGACCTGATCAACCCGACTGTCGGCATCTTCACCGGCGGCATCGACTTTTCCAACCTGTTCGTGGTCCTGGGCCCGGGCGACTACGCCTCGCTGGTCCAGGCGCGCGAGGCCGGGGCGGCGGTCTTTGCCTACGGGGCCTTCCTGAACGCGGTGATCCAGTTCCTGATCGTCGCCTTCGCGGTGTTCCTGCTCGTGAAGGCGGTGAACCGGATCAAGGAGGCGACCGAACGCAAGGCCCAGAAGGAGGCGACCGAGGCCGCCCCCTCCGGCCCCTCGGAAAAGGAAATCCTGATCGAGATCCGGGACGCCCTGACCGCCCACCCCCGCTGAGAAAGGATCGCGCCATGGCCGCCACACCGCCCGTCTGCGACTTCGGCTGGAGACCGCCGGACTTCGACCTCCCCGCCACCGACGGTCAGCGCTATGCGCTGGTCGACCTCCGCGGCCCGCGCGGCCTGGTCGTGGCGTTCATCTGCAACCACTGCCCCTATGTGCTGGCCGTGCTGGACCGCATCGTCCGCGACGCGCGGGATTTGGAGAGCCACGGCGTGGGCTTTGCCGCGATCTGCTCGAACGACGCCGAGAGCTATCCCGCCGACGGCTTCGACAAGATGGCCGAGATGGCGCGGGCGCGGCAGTTCCCCTTTCCCTATCTGCACGACGCCGACCAGAGCGTTGCGCGGGGCTGGGGCGCGGCGTGCACGCCGGACTTCTTCGGCTTCGGCTCCGATCTGACGCTCCAATACCGCGGACGGCTCGACGCCAGCCGCGCCCAGGCCGGTCCGCCGGACCTGCGCCGCGATCTCTACGAGGCGATGGTCGACGTGGCACAGAGCGGCCGCGGCCCCCGCGACCAGGTCCCGTCCATGGGCTGCTCGATCAAGTGGCGCGCCGACTGACCGCCTGCCACAGCCACGCCCCGTCCGCGCGCCGCCGCCGGGTCGCCCGCCCCGCGTGCCACAGATGCAGGCAGTGGGCCATCGCCTCGACCAGGGCAAGGCCGTATTCGCCGCCACCGATCTGCCGCTTGAAGAGCGGGAGAAAGCACTCGGCGGCCGTGCGCGGTCGGGCGAGGTGCACCTCCAGCCGCTCCAGCGCGCGATGGTGGTTGTCGGTGAGCTGACCCATGCGGAACGGCAACCCGCGATAGGGCAGCTTGTGCCCCGGCAGGACGAGATGCGCATCGGTGGCGTGCGCGGCGAGGCGGACGCAGGAGGCAAGCCAGTCAGCCACTGGGTCGGCCTCCGGCTCGGTGGCGTAGACGCCTAGGTTGGGCGAGATCGACGGGAGGAGCTGATCGCCGCCCAGCACCAGTGCGCCGTCCTCGGACCAGAGGGTGGCGTGTTCCGGCGCGTGCCCGTCGCCCATTCGCACGGTCCAGCGGCGGCCGCCCGCGTCGACCGTGCCGCCCTCGACCAGGCGGGTATAGCCCAGCGGCAGGGGGGCGACGGCGTCGGCGAAGTTGAACGGGCGTTCCTCCAGACGGGCGGCGAGGATGTCGGGGTCCATCCCGGCGCTGCGCCAGAAGGCGACGGTTTCGGGGACGGGGCGATCCTGCACGTCCAGCGTCAGCATCCGCGCCATCAGCCAGCCGGTGCGCGGCATAACCAGCTCGGCCCCGTGCTCGGCCATGACCCACCCGGCCAGGCCTACGTGGTCGGGGTGGTGGTGGGTGACGATCACGCGGCGGACCCGGCGGCCGTTGAGAGCGGTGTCCCACAGGGCGCGGGTCTTGCGGCTGTCAAAGCCGGTGTCCACCACGGTCCAGCCGTCGCCGTCGTCGAGGAGGTAGCAGTTGACGTGGTCCAGCGCCATCGGCAGCGGCAGCCGCACCCACTCGATCCCCGGCGCCACCTCGCGCGGCACGCCGATCTCCGCCGGCGTCTCCCACGGGTAGACGAGGGCCGACCGCGCGCCGTCCATCATCGCGCAGCCCCCGCGAGGCGATGCCGCGTCGAGGTGGGGCCCCCGAGGTGCGAACGGCCCCCCTGCGATCCTGACCGCTGGTCCTGAGCGCGAAGGGTAGCGCAGTCCCGCGGGGCGGAAGCGAAGCGCCGCCCCGTGGGGGCGGGACGGCGCTGCCCGGAGTGCCGCCGGGCGGGCGCAGTGGGGCTTGGCGCGCGAAGACGTTTGGCTTTCGGCCGGGCCGAAGACCTCTCGTCCAGAACGCGCCGATCAAGAGCGCAAAGGGTCGTGCCAGCCTGCGGGGCAGGTCGGCGCTGCCCGGCGTGCCGCTGGGCGGGACGAGAGCCGCCAAGCGCGCGAAGACGGTGAACTGCCGGTCGGGCCGATGCTTTAACGGCCATGGCGGGAAGGGGTTGCCCCGCCTGTGGCCGGGCGGGGACAGGTGGGCTGAGGGGATCGCCCGGGTGGCTGGGGGCGCGCTGCGTCGGTCGCTGGTCGCCGCCCGGTCCGCTCTCGTCCGGGCGGCGCGACCTATGGGCGGCGCTCACGCCGCCAGCGCTTCGGCGTCGAGGGCGTAGAGGTCTTCGGCCCCGGCCATCACCTCGGCCAGGAGCGCGGCGTGCTCGGGCAGGCGGCGGCGGGCAAAGACAGTGGCGAGCGCGGCGCGCGGGGCGTCGCCCTTCATCGCCGAGGTCAGGTGAACATGCCCGCCCAGGACCAGGGCGAAGGCGCGCAGATACGGCACCGCCCCGGCAAATCGCTGGGTCATGTCGTTCTGCGCCACCAGCCACTCGGTGGTCTCGCGTAGGGTTTCTGCGGCCTCCCACACGGCCTGCGCCATCTCGGGGAACCGGGTGCGCGCGGCCTCGGCCCCATGCTCGATCTCGTCGAGCAGGCGATAGGCGGCCTCGCCCCCGTCCATCATCTTGCGCGCCACCAGGTCCATGGCCTGGATGCCGTTGGTGCCCTCGTAGATGGCCGTCACCCGCACGTCCCGCGAATACTGCGCCGCGCCGGTTTCCTCGATAAAGCCCATGCCGCCGTGGACCTGAACCCCGTCGCGCGCCACGGCGATGCCGGTCTCGGTGCCAAACGCCTTGGCGATGGGGGTCAGCAGCGCGGCGCGGGCGGCCCAGCCGGAATCGCCGGTGGCGGTGGCCATGTCGATGGCCACGGCGCACATCAGCGCGATGCCGCGCGCGGCATAGGTCTCGGCCTTCATGCCCGCCAACATCCGGCGCACGTCGGCGTGTTCCACGATGGTCCCCGAACCCTCGGCCTTGCCCTGCTTGCGGTCGAGCGCATAGGCCAGCGCGTGCTGATAGGCGCCCTCGGCCACGCCGATGCCCTGAACGCCGACACCCAGGCGGGCGTTGTTCATCATGGTGAACATGGCTGCCATGCCCTTGTGCGGCTGTCCGATCAGCCAGCCGGTGGCACCGTCGTATTCCATCACCGCGGTGGGCGAGCCGTGGAGGCCCATCTTGTGCTCCAGGCTGACGACGCGCAGGGAGTTCGTCTCGCCCGCCGAGCCGTCCTCGCGCGGCAGACGCTTGGGCACCATGAACAGGCTGATGCCCTTGGTCCCCGGCGCCCCGCCGGGCAGCCGCGCCAGCACCAGATGGCACACGTTCTCGGTAAAGTCGTTGTCGCCCCAGGAGATATAGATTTTCTGCCCGGTGACCTTGTAGGTGCCGTCGCCGTTCGGCTCGGCCTTGGTGCGCAGCGCGCCGACGTCGCTGCCCGCCTGGGGCTCGGTCAGGTTCATGGTGCCGCACCACTCGCCGGACACGAGCTTGGGCAGATACAGCGCCTTGATCTCGTCGCTGGCGTGGTGCTCCAGCGCCTCGATCTGGCCCTGGGTCATCAACGGGTTCAGTTGCAGCGCCAGGCAGGCCGACGACATCATCTCGTTGACCGCGGTGGTCAGCACCTGGGGCAGGCCCATGCCGCCGTGATCGGGGTTGGCGGACATGCCGATCCAGCCGCCCTCGGCGATGGCGCGATAGCCCTCGGCAAAGCCGGGCGAGGTCCGCACGACGCCGTTTTCCAGCCGGGCGGGATCGGTGTCGCCGCTGCGTTGCAGGGGGGACAGGACCTCTTCGCACAGCTTGGCCGCTTCGGAGAGGATCGCCTCGGCCGTCTCGGGCGTCGCCTCGGCGAACCGGTCGGTGTCGGCGACCCGCCCCAGGTCGACCACATGCTCGAACAGAAACGCGAAATCCCGCGTCGGCGCGCGATATGTCATGCAATCCTCCAATGGTGTCCGGAACCGCTTTGCACCGCGGCCGCCACCGGTCTAAGCAAGAGCAGTCTGCCGAGAATGGCGGCCCGGCGCGGCGCCTTCAACCCCTACGCGGCGTCACGAAAGAGGTCCGAGCAGGTGGCGACTCTGCGTCTCTCCGACACGCCCGGCGGCATCGCCCAGGCCGCCGCCCTGCTGGCCGAGGGCGCGCTCGTCGCCTTTCCGACCGAGACGGTCTATGGCCTGGGCGCCGACGCGCGGTCGGACCGGGCGGTCGCGGCGATCTACGGGGCCAAGGGGCGGCCGCGCTTTAACCCCTTGATCGTGCACGTGTCGGACTTGGATCGGGCCGAGGCGCTGGCGGTCTTCTCCCCCACCGCGCGGGATCTGGCGCAGGCGTTCTGGCCCGGGCCGCTGACCCTGGTGCTGCCGTTGCGGGACGGCGCGGGGCTGTCGCCGCTGGTCACCGCGGGCCTGCCCAGCGTGGCGGTCAGGATGCCGGGCGGGCGGCTGGCACCGCGGCTCCTGACCGCCGCCGGGGTGCCTGTCGCGGCGCCGTCGGCCAACCCCTCCGGCCGGGTCAGCCCGACCACCGCAGACCACGTGCTGGACGGCCTGGACGGCCGCATCGCCGCGGTGCTGGATGGCGGCCCCTGCGCGGTGGGGCTGGAGAGCACCATCGTCGGGCTGACCGACGGCACGCCCCGGCTGTTGCGGCCCGGCGGCCTGCCCGCCGAGGCGCTGTCAGCCTGCCTGGGCCGACCCCTGGCCGCCGCCCCGGCGTCGGCCGCGCCCACCGCGCCGGGGCAACTGGCCTCGCACTATGCCCCGACCGGCACCCTGCGTCTGAACGCCGACGCCCCCGCCACGGACGAGGCCTATCTCGGCTTCGGCCCCGGCCACGCGGATCTGAACCTCTCGCCCTCGGGCGACCTGGTGGAGGCGGCGGCCAACCTCTTTCGCCATCTCCAGACCTTCGACCGCCTGGCCACGCCGAAGATCGCCGTCGCGCCGATCCCCGGAACCGGCCTCGGCGCCGCCATCAACGACCGTCTGCGGCGGGCCGCCGCACCCCGCCCCACAACGCCCTTGCCGGGTGACGGCGGCTGACCTAGACCCGAGGACGATCCCATATGCGCACGACCGGAGCCGCCCCATGCTGAAGAACAAGGCAGACAAATCCAAGCTGCCCAGCCGCCACGTCACCGAGGGGCCGTCGCGCGCGCCGCACCGCTCCTACTTCTATGCCATGGAGCTGACGGAGGAGGAGATCGACCAGCCCTTCGTCGGTGTCGCCACGTGCTGGAACGAGGCCGCGCCCTGCAACATCGCGCTGAACTGGCAGGCCCAGTCGGTCAAGGCCGGGGTGAAGGCCGCCAACGGCACCCCGCGCGAGTTCACCACCATCACCGTGACGGACGGCATCGCCATGGGGCACGAGGGGATGCGGTCGAGCCTCGCCAGCCGCGAGGCCATCGCCGACACCGTCGAACTGACCATGCGCGGCCACTGCTACGACGCCATCGTCGGGCTGGCGGGCTGCGACAAGAGCCTGCCGGGCATGATGATGGCGATGATCCGGCTGAACACGCCGTCGGTGTTCATGTATGGCGGCTCGATCCTGCCGGGGCGCTATCAGGGCCGCGACATCACGGTCCAGGACATGTTCGAGGCGGTGGGCCGCTATCAGGCGGGCGAGCTGGACGACGCGGAACTGGCGGTGATGGAGCGGGTCGCCTGCCCCTCGGCCGGGGCCTGCGGTGGCCAGTTCACCGCCAACACCATGGCCTGTGTCAGCGAGGCGATCGGCCTGGCGCTGTTCAACTCGTCGGGCATGCCCGCACCATACGAGAGCCGCGCGCAGTATGGCGAGGCGTCGGGCCGGGCGGTCATGGACCTGATCGAGCGCAACATCCGCGCCCGCGACATCTGCACCCGCGAGGCGTTCGAGAACGCCGCCCGTGTGGTCGCCTGCACCGGCGGCTCCACCAATGCGGGCCTGCACCTGCCGGCGATGGCGCACGAGGCCGGCATCGACTTCTTCCTCGACGACGTCTGCGCGATCTTCCACGACACGCCCTATTTCGTGGACCTCAAGCCCGGGGGCCAGTTCGTGGCCAAAGACCTCTACGAGGCCGGCGGCGTGCCCGTGGTGATGAAGGAGTTGCGCAAGGCCGGTCTGATCCACGAGGACTGCATCACCGCCTCGGGCCGCTCCATCGGCGAAGAGCTGGACCGGGTGGACCGCGAGGCCGATGGGCGCGTGATCTATCCCATCGAGACGCCGCTGACCGAAACCGGCGGCGTCGTGGGGCTCAAAGGCAACCTCGCCCCCGAGGGTGCCATTGTGAAAGTCGCGGGCATGGCCAAGGAGCACCAGCGCTTCGTCGGCCCGGCGCGGGTCTTCGAATGCGAGGAAGACGCCTTTGCCGCCGTGAAGGCGCGGGAGTACAAGGAGGGCGAGGTGATCGTCATCCGCAATGAGGGCCCCGCCGGCGGGCCGGGGATGCGCGAGATGCTGGCCACCACCGCCGCGCTCTCCGGCCAGGGCATGGGCAAGAAGGTGGCGCTGATCACCGACGGGCGGTTCTCGGGCGCGACCCGCGGCTTCTGCGTCGGCCATGTGGGCCCCGAGGCGGCGCAGGGCGGGCCCATCGCGCTGATCCGCGACGGCGACACGATCACCCTCGACGCCACCACCGGAGAACTGAGCGTCGATCTGACCGACGCGGAGCTGCAAGAGCGCCGGGCGGCGTGGAGCGGCCCGCGCGAGACGATCTATGCCTCGGGCGCGGTGTGGAAGTTCGCACAGCTCGTCGGCCCGACCTACAAGGGTGCGGTGACCCATCCCGGGGCCGAGGCCGAGCGTCACGTCTATATGGACCTCTGACCGCGCCATGGACCGGGTCCGGGACAAGGCGCTGGGGCGGTTCCTCGACCGGGGGGCGCTCAAGCGCTGGAGCGACCTGGCCCGCGCGGCCGAGCAAATGGATCTCTCAGAGCTGAGGGCGCTGCATGCACGTGCCGCCGGTCTGCGGCAGCGGGTCGACCGCGCGCTGCGCGTGGCCGAGGACCGCCTGGCCCTGCCCCGCGTCGGCTCGTCGGCGATCCAGAAGCCGCTGCACAGCGATTGGGCCTGGCGCCCGCCCGCCTGGCGCCACCGCATGCCCGAGCCCGGCGCCGCCGGGATCGAGACTCGCGCGGAACTGGGCGAGGCGCTGACCCTGTTCCACGACTGCCGCATCTCCGAGCTGAGCTTTCGCCAGGTCCGCAATCGCCGGGCCGAGGACCTGGCTCCGTTCGGCTTGCGCCTGGACGTGTTTCGCTTCGATGGGTCGTTTCTGAGCCTTGCGCTGGATCTGCCGCCCGAGGGCCTGCGCGATCTGAGCCGCCACCACATCCTGCGCGCCGACGTCACGGTCGAGACCGAGACGCCTCTGGAGGTGTTCCTCCGGATGAACGTCCGCCACGGGCCCAACGTCGAACAGGTGGTGCGCGAGTTGCCGATGGACGCCCCGGCGATGACGGCCGAGTTCGATCTGGACTATACCGGTCTGGGCGAACGCACGGCGACCGGGGCGTGGCTCGATCTGATCTTCGAGGGGCCGGAGATGAACCAGATCACTCTGCGCGACCTGACGCTCAGCCGCCGCCCCCGGGCCGAGTTCTGACCCTGGGGAGGGCGCGATGACCGATCTCAACCTGACCAAGCTGCGCATCGCCGACGGGATCTGGGAGGGCGACCTGCAGCGTGACGGCGGAGGTGTGGGCACGCCGCCGCGCGTGCGGGTCATGCATCACGACGCGGAGGTACCGGGGGTGGAGGTGACACCCATCGCCGACACGGCCGGGCATTGGCGCCTGCGGGTGCCGATCCCTGCGCATCTGTTGTCGGACGGCGTCCACGCCTTCGTCATCGCCGACGCCGAGACCGCGGCGACGCTCGGCAGCTTCGCCGTGGCCCTGGGCGACCCCATGGAGCCGGACCTGCGCGCCGAAGTCGATCTCCTGCGCGCGGAACTGGATCTGCTCAAACGGGCGTTTCGCCGCCATTGCACGGAAACCGGCTGACCGCAGCCGGACATCGCGCGATGTCCGGCAGAAATCCTCCCGGATTTCGCGCCAGGGCCCGTCCGTCGCACCCCGTCGGACAAGGAAATCGCGAGATTTCCTGCCGAAATCCGCGGGGATTTCGGTCCCTCAGCCGCGGTCGTGGAAGAAGGCGTAGATCTTCTCGGCCAGGCCGAGGCTGATCCCGTCCACCGCCTTGAGGTCGTCGAGGTCGGCGCGGCTCACCGCCTTGGCGCTGCCGAAATGGCTGAGGAGCGCGCGTTTGCGGGTGGCGCCGACGCCGGGGATCTCGTCGAGTGGCGTCGCGCCCACCGCCTTGGACCGCTTTGCCCGGTGCGCGCCGATGGCGAAGCGGTGGGCCTCGTCGCGCAGGCGTTGGACGAAGTAGAGCACGGGGTCGTTGTGCCTGAGCGCCATGGGCGGGCGGCCGGTGCGGTGGAACTCTTCCTTGCCCGCGTCCCGGTCGATGCCCTTGGCCACGCCCACCAGCGGGATGTCCTCGACTCCCATCTCGGCCATGATCCCATGGACCGCGCTCACCTGCCCCGCGCCGCCGTCGATCAGGATCAGGTCGGGCCACATGCCCTTGTCGCGGTCGGGGTCCTCCTTCTGCAACCGGGCGAAGCGGCGCTTGAGCACCTCCTTCATCATGCCGAAGTCGTCGCCGGGGCTCAGGTCCTCGCCGCGGATGTTGAACTTGCGATACTGGCTCTTCATCAGCCCCTCGGGCCCGGCGACGATCATCGCGCCGACTGCGTGGGCGCCCTGGATGTGGGAGTTGTCGTAGACCTCGATTCGCTGCGGCGGCGCGTCCAGACCGAAGGCCTCGGCCAGCCCGGCCAGCAGGCGGCCCTGCGTCGCCGTCTCGCTCATCTTGCGGGCCAGGCTCTCGCGTGCGTTCCTGAGCGCGCCGGCCACCAGCTCCTTCTTCTCGCCACGCTGGGGCACCAGGATCTCGACCTTGCGGCCCGCCCTCTGGGCCAGCGCCTCGGCCATCAACTCCCGATCCTCGATGTCGTCGGACAGCAGGAGTTGCCGCGGCGCCTCGCGTCCGTCGTAGAACTGCCCAACGAAGGCCTGAAGGACTTCGGCGGCGCCCGCGCCCGAACCGGTGCGGGGATAGTAGTCGCGGTTGCCCCAGTTCTGGTGCGCGCGGATGAAGAAGACCTGCACGCAGGCCTGCCCCGACTCCATGTGCAGCGCGATCACGTCGGCCTCGGCCACACCCTGCGGGTTGATGCCTTGCGTCCCCTGCACGTGGGTCAGCGCGCGGATGCGGTCGCGCAGGGCCGCCGCGCGCTCGAACTCCATCGCCTCGGAGGCGGCGCGCATCTCTTCTGCCAGATGCGCCTGCACCTTGGTGGTCTTGCCCTGGAGGAACCGCTCGGCGTCGCGCACAAGGCCGCGATACCCCGCCTCGTCGATATGGCCCACGCATGGCGCGCTGCACCGCTTGATCTGGTAGAGCAGGCAGGGCCGCGTGCGGCTCTCGAACGTCGAGTCCGAGCAGTTGCGCAGCAGGAATACCTTCTGCAACTGGTTCAACGTCCGGTTCACCGCCCCCGCGCTGGCGAAGGGGCCGTAGTAGTCGCCCGCCTCTGACTTGGCGCCGCGATGCTTTTTGATCTGAGGAAAGGCGTGGGCCTTGCTGACCAGGATGTTGGGGAACGATTTGTCGTCGCGGGCCAACACGTTGTAGCGCGGCTTGAGCTGCTTGATGAGGTTCTGTTCCAACAGCAGCGCCTCGACCTCGGTGCGCGTGGTCAGGAACATCATCGAGGCCGTTTCGCGGATCATCCGGGCGATCCGTGGGCTGTGGCCGGAGGGGTTGGCGTAGTTCGACACCCGCGCCTTGAGGTTCCGGGCCTTGCCGACGTAGAGCACGGCCCCCTTAGCATCGAGCATCCGGTAGACGCCCGGAGCGGTCTCCAGCGTCCTCAGATAGCTGCGGATGCAGGCATGTCCGGTGGGGGCGGCATCGGTCATGGGGTCGGCCCGATCTCTGAGCGATTCGGTGGGGCGCTGCAATCTGTTTTAGATTTCCGCAAGGGCGAAGGCGTCCCCGCATTCTGTGGATAACTCTGAGGACAAGGTTTGGGACTCCGCGATTTTCGCAGCGATCCGGCACCCTTCTCCGGTTTGCACACTTTTTAGGCGAAACTTCAACGTATTGATTTTGCTTAGTATTTTTTGCTTTTGGCGGCAAGCATCTGATTTCCTTTACGAAACGATGACGACTCTGTGACAGTCCTCGCCGCGGTGCACAACTTCCCTTACGTCGGGCTGTCCCCGGCGCCGTTCGGGCCTTCGACCCCCACGGCGTCGGGGGTGCGCCAGGCCAGATGCTGCCCGCCGTCGACGCAGAGGATCTGACCGGTGACGCTGGGCGCGTCGAGGAAGTAGCCCAAGGCGCCCGCGATGTCGGCAGGATCGGCCCCGCGGCCCAGCACCGTCGCTGCCCTCTGGCGGGCGAACTGCGCGGCGGTCTGCTCGGCCCCCCGCAGGGTCGGGCCCGGGCCGATGGCGTTGACCCGCACGGCAGGGCCCAGGGCCTGCGCTGCGGTCTGCGTGAGCGTCCACAGCGCGGCCTTGGACAGGGTATAGGTGACGAACTCCGGCGTCAGCTTGCGCACCCTCTGGTCCACGACGTTCACCGCCAGGGCGCGGGCCACGGGCTCTCCCGCGGCGTCGGTGGCGGCGGGCGGGACTTGCGCGGCAAAGCTCTGGAGCAACTGCAGCGGCGCGCGGAGGTTGGCGCCCATGTGCCGGTCCCAACTCGTGCGGGTGACGGTCCCGACCGCGTCATGCTCGAAGATCGAGGCGTTGTTCACAAGGACGGTCAGAGGCCCGTCCAGCGCCGCGGCGGCGCGTCCCACCAGCCCCTCGGCGGCATCCCAGTCCAGGAGGTCCGCCGCCAGGGGTTCGGCCCGCACGCCGCGCGCGCGGGCCTCGGCCGCAACCGCACCTGCCGCGTCGGCGGAGGTGTTGTAGTGGACGGCCACGTCGATCCCGCGCCCTGCGAGATACAGGGCCATCGCACGGCCCAGGCGCGTGCCGGCGCCGGTGACGAGTGCCTTGCCCACGCCCTGCACGCCTCAGTAGATGACCACGACCAGGAACGCCGCGTAGAGAAGAACGAACAGCGTGCCCCACCGTTTGGTCATGTTGCGGCGGTAGAGAACGAACGGCACGAGGATCAGCGCCGTCGCCAGCATGACCCAAAGGTCGAAGGTCAGGAAACCGGGATCGACCGGCACCGTTCCGACCAGCGAGGTGATGCCGATGATCGCCAACAGGTTGAAGATGTTGGAGCCGATGACGTTGCCCAGCGCCACGTCCGCCTGCCGCCGCAGCCCGGCCATCACCGTGGTCGCGAGTTCGGGCAGAGAGGTGCCGATGGCCACCAGCGTCAGGCCGATGACCGCCTCGCTGACGCCGAAGGTGCGGGCGATGCTGGTAGCGCCGTCGACCAGGAGTTCCGCGCCCAGGGGCAGGCCGATGAGGCCCAGCGCGAGAAACATCAGGATCTTCCACCACCGCATCTCGGGGTCGGCGCCTTCGACGTCGTCCTCGCCGTTGCGGCGGTGGGCCAGCGCCTCGCGCAGCTGATCGCCCAGCACCAAGACCAAGCCGGCCAGCAGCACCAGACCGTGCATCCAGGTGATCGGGCCGAGAAAGCAGACAACGATGAACAGAACCGTCGCGGCGATCATCATCCAAAAGCTCTTTTCGGTTCGGCAGTCGCTGGTATTCAGACCGGAAATCAGCGCCGGCACCCCGAGCACGAGGAGCACGTTGGCGATGTTCGATCCCACGACGTTGCCCAGGGCGATGCCCGGCGCGTCGGCCAGGGTCGCGCGGATCGAGATCAACAGCTCCGGCGCCGAGGTGCCGAAGGCGACGATGGTGAGCGAGACGATCAATGCCGGCACGCCCAGCCGGAGCGACACGTTCACCGCCCCGCGCACCAGAGCATCGCCCGCCATCAGCAGGATCACCAGGCCGAGCCCGGCAAACAGGAAGTCCATGTCAGCCGGTCCCCTTACCGCAGGGGCACGGGCCCTTGCCGATCCGATAGCGCCCACATTTGGGGCATTTCATCGACATGAGGCGGGTTTGTCCGGGAAAGCGCAGCTTGCCGAACATCGCCAGCACACCCATGCCGATCAAGAACAGAAAGA
This sequence comes from Rhodobacteraceae bacterium CCMM004, assembly GCA_004005435.1. Lineage (GTDB taxonomy): Bacteria > Pseudomonadota > Alphaproteobacteria > Rhodobacterales > Rhodobacteraceae > CCMM004. The sequence continues at coordinate 869,673 of RZWH01000001.1, forward strand.
CGATCTTGACGATCATGTCAGAGGCCGAAGCGGGCATAGGCCGCCCGCTCCTCGATGCTCGCGGCGACCGAGGCGGCGGCGGCTCCGGCCAGACGGCCGAAGAACGGGCGGCGCTGCTGATAGCGGTTCAGCCGCACCTTGTCGCCAAAGCGGGCCTTGATCGCGGGCACCAGGTGGCCGATGCCGTCGATCAGGCCGACCTCGCGTGCCTTTTCCCCCACCCAGATCTCGCCGGTAAACAGCTCGGGGTCGTCGGCCAGGCGGTCGCCCCGGCGCCGTTTGACCTGGGCGATGAAGGCGTCGTGGATCTGGTCCTGGAGGCGTCGAAGCCGGGCCACGTCCTCGTCCTGCTCGGGGCGGAAGGGATCGAGCATGGATTTCGAGCGCCCCGCGGTATACACCCGCCGTTCGATCCCATGTCGGGCGATCAGCTCGTGCAGGCCGAACCCTGCCGAGATCACCCCGATGGAGCCGACGATCGAGTTCTCGTCGGCGTGGATCTCGTCGGCCGCGGTGGCCAGCCAATAGCCGCCCGACGCCGCCACGTCCTCGACGAAGGCCAGGACGGGGATCTTGCGCTCGTCGCTCAGCCGTCGGATCCGGGCGGCGATCAGCGACGACTGCGCCGCGCTGCCGCCGGGAGAGTTGATCGACAGGGCCACCGCCGCGGGCCGCCCCTTGCGGAACGCGCGCTCGATCAGCGGCGCGAGGCCAGCGTCGTTCAGGCGCCCGGGGCCACCGCTGGCGATGATCCCCTGGAGGCGGAGCACCGACACGACCGGGGCGGAACTGAGGAACGGGATGAAGCGTCGCATTGCCCGCCATGTAGAGCGCGCAGCGCCCGGCAACAAGGCGCCGCGCGCCACGGTCGCGCAGTGTTGCGCGCCGGGCGCCCGGTCTCAGGTGCGGATGCGCCAGCCGCTGCGGAAGATCCAGCCGATCAGCGCCACGCAGGCCAGGGTGAACCCCAGGATCGCCGCCAGCGACCACCCCAGCGCCACGTCGGCCATGCCGAAGAACGACCAGCGGAACCCCGACACCAAGTAGACCACCGGGTTAAACAGCGTGATCGTCTGCCACACCGGCGGCAGCATCGAGATCGAGTAGAACGCGCCCCCGAGGAACACGAGCGGCGTGACCACCAGCAGCGGAACCAGCTGCAACTGCTCGAAATTCTGGGCCCAGATCCCGATGATGAAGCCGAACAGGCTGAACGACAGGCAGGTGAGGACCAGGAACCCCAGCATCCACACCGGGTGCAGGATGGTCAGATCGACGAAGAGGAACGCGGTGGCCAGGATGATCAGGCCGATCGCCAGCGACTTGGTCGCCGCCGCCAGGACATAGCCCGCCGTGATCTCCAGAAACGAGGCCGGCGCCGAGAGGAGTTCGTAGATCGTGCCGATGAACTTGGGGAAATAGATGCCGAAGGCGGCGTTGTTCACCGACTGCACCAGCACGCTCAGCATGATCAGCCCCGGCACGATGAACGCGCCGTAGGACACGCCTTCGACCTGGTCGATGCGGCTGCCGATGGCGGCGCCGAAGACGACGAAGTAGAGTGCGGTGGAGATCACCGGCGACACGATGGATTGCCAGATGGTGCGGAACGTGCGCGCCATCTCGAACCGGTAGATCGCCGCGACGGCGTGCAGGTTCATGGCGCGTCCTCCCGCACCAGACCGACGAAGATGTCCTCAAGGCTCGACTGTCGGGTCTGGATGTCGCGCAGCACGATGCCCTCGGCGGCGAGATCCGACAGGAGCTTTGTGATCCCGGTGCGCGCGCCCTGGGTGTCGTAGCTGTAGATCAGACTGTGGCCGTCCTCGCCCAGCGCCAGGTCGTAGCGTTCCAGGCCCGCCGGCACCTCCGAGAGGGTATCGTGCAACTCGATGGTCATCTGCTTCTGCCCCAGGCGGCGCATCAGCGTCTCCTTGTCCTCCACCAGTTGGATGTCGCCCTTAGCGATCACCCCGATCCGGTCGGCCATCGCCTCGGCCTCCTCGATGTAATGGGTGGTGAGGATGATGGTGACGCCTTCGCCCTTGAGCCGCGCGACGGTGTCCCACATGTCGCGGCGCAGTTCCACGTCGACCCCGGCGGTGGGCTCGTCCAGAAACAGGACGCGCGGTTCGTGGCTCAGCGCCTTGGCGATCAGCACCCGCCGCTTCATCCCGCCCGACAGCGCCATCACCTTGGCGTCGCGCTTGTCCCAGAGGCTGAGCTGGCGCAGGACCCGCTCGATCAGCCCGTCGTCCGACCCCTTGCCGAACAGCCCGCGGGAAAACCGCACGGTGTTCATCACCGTCTCGAAGGGTTCGAGGTTGATCTCCTGCGGCACCAGACCGATCAGCGCCCGTGCGGCGCGATAGTCGGCGATGGTGTCGTGGCCGCCCACGGTGATGGTGCCCGAGGTCGGCTGGGAAATCCCGCAGATGCAGGAGATCAGCGTCGTCTTGCCCGCCCCGTTCGGCCCCAGAAGCGCCAGGATCTCTCCCTGCCGGATGTCCAGCGACACGCGGCGGAGCGCGGTGACGCCGCCCTCGTAGGTCTTCTCCAGATCCCGCACCACGACGATATCGGACATTGCGCCTCTCCCGTGTTCGAGGGCGACCCTAGCGCCTGCCGCGGCGCTGTCCATGCGCAGGGGCGCAGGGCCGGGCCTGCGCCTTGTCACACTGGGCGGGGCGGAGTAGGCACGACCCGGTTCGAACGGAGGCGGCGATGGCGCAGATCGTGATGATCAAGTGGGGCGACCGCTATCCGGCCGCCTATGTCAACGGATTGGCCCGCGCCGTGCGAGAGCATAGCCGGACCGCTCATCGGCTGATCTGCTACACCGACGATCCCACCGACATCCAGGAAGGGGTCGACACCCGGCCGTTCCCCGATCTCGGCACGCCGCTCTCCGAGCTGACGGCGCGCACCGGATCGCTGCCCAAGATGTCGATGTTCCTGCGCGGGCAGCTCGATCCGGGGGAACCGGCGCTCTATCTCGACCTCGATACCTCGATCCACGGCGATGTGGAGCGGCTGGCCGATCTGGTGCGCCGGACCGGCGCGGTCTATCTGCTCCAGCGCCACGTGGTGCCCTATTGGCGGGTCCGGGGCCTGGTGAACCGGGTCCTCCCCCACCGCTACTACCTGGGCAACACCGCGATCATGGCGTTCCGCCCCCAGGACACCTGGCAGATCGGCGAGCTGTTCCTGACGAGCTATCGCGACTGGGCCGCCGATCCGAACAGTGTCGACCCCTTCGTCGCGCGCCTCTTCGAGGGCGGCAACGAGAGCATCGTCAGCGCCATGGTCCGCGACCGCAGCCGGGTGTTCCCGCGCAATCTGGCGGTGAAGTTCACCCAGGAGTACATGGCCCCCACCGCCGCCTGGGCGGAGTGGAAGACGGCCCAGCCCGGCACCCAGGTCCGCCGCCGCGAACAGGTGGCCGTGACCTATCACGGAGACCCGCTGAAGCCCGAGATCCTGGCGCGGATGGAAGAGGGGCAGCGGCTGAGCTTCAAGCACCATCACACCGTCTGGCGGTTCCCCAAGATCAGCGCCTATTGGCGCGACGTGCTGGGGGAATAGGGGTCGGCGTCCCTCCCCGACCATCGCCGCCGGAGCCGCTCCGGCAGCGGGCAGGCGCGTTGAACGCAGGTCAGGACAGGGCTCGGTGAGCTGCGCGATGGGCATCCCGCGGCAGGGGCTGCGGCCTTTCGATCACCCCCGATCCGCTCAGAGGCACGGACGGCGCCGTTCCGCCGGGGCGCGGTCCGGCGGCGCGGGCGGCTGCGACAAGCCGCGACGCCATGGCGACCGCACCCTCTCGCCAAAAGCGCCGCCTCTTGGGGGGGGCTGCCCGGCCTGTGGCGGGAGGGGCAGTAGGGCTCGGGGAGCTGCGCGATGGGCATCCCCCGGCAGGGGCTGCGGCCTTTCGATCACCCCCGATCCGCTCGGAGGCAAGGGCGGCGCCGACAAGCCGCGACGCCATGGCGGCCGCACCCTCCTCGCAAAAAGCGCCGCCTCTTGGGGGGCTGCCCGGCCTGTGGCCGGGGGGGACAGTAGGGCTAGGGGAACTGCGCGCTGGGCATCACCCGGCAGGGGCTGCGGTCCTTCGATCACCCCCGATGCTCTCGGAGGCACGGACGGCGCCGTCCCACCGGGGCGCGGTCCGGCGGCGCGGGCGGCTGCGACAAGCCGCGACGCCAGGGCGGCCGCACCCTCCTCGCCAAAAGCGCCGCGGCGGGGGAGGGCGGGACGGCGCTGCCGGGCGGTTCCCGTCGGGCGCGGCGTGGGGCTGGGTAACGCGCTCTCGCGAGGCTTTGGGCGTCTTGGGCGCCCGCTGGCCCCCTTTACGCCGGGGCGCCGAGGCGCGGAGGCAGCGTCAAGCCCCGCAGTGCGTCGGCCGCCGGCATCGGCCGTTTGCCCGCGCGCTGCACCTCGGTCACCTCCACCGCCCCGGTCCCGCACGCGACGGTAAAGCCGGACAGAACCGCGCCGGGGGCTCCGTCACCCTCCGCCACGCGGCTCCGCATGAGCTTCACCCGTTCGCCCGCCACCTCGGTCCAGGCGCCGGGAAAGGGCGAAAGGCCGCGGATCTGCCGGTCGACCGCGACCGCAGGGCGGGACCAGTCCACCGCCGCCTCGGCCTTGTCGATCTTGGCGGCGTAAGTCACGCCTTCCTCCGGCTGCGGCTCGGGCACGCGCTCATCGGGACCGGCCAACGCCGCGACGATGGCCTCGGCCCCCAGCACGCTCAGCCGGTCGTGCAGGTCGCCGGCCGTGTCCTCGGGCCCGATGGCTGTGGCGCGGCGCAGGTAGACCGGCCCGGTGTCGAGCCCCGCCTCCATCCCCATGATGCACACGCCCGTCTCCGCATCCCCGGCCATCACCGCCCGCTGGATCGGCGCCGCCCCGCGCCAGCGCGGCAGGAGCGAGGCGTGGATGTTCAGGCAGCCGCGGGCGGGGGCATCCAGCACCGGCTGCGGCAGGATCAGGCCATAGGCGACCACCACCGCCACATCCGCGCCCAGCGCGGCAAAGTCGGCCTGCGCCCCCGGATCGCGCAGGGTGCGCGGCGTGCGAACGGAGAGGCCCAGCGCCTCGGCCCTCTCGGCCACGGGCGAGGGACGCGGCCTCTTGCCCCGCCCTGCGGGCCGCGCGGGCTGGGTGTAGACGCAGGCGATCTGGTGCCCCGCCGCGACCAGCGCGTCCAGCGCCGGGACGGAAAACGCCGGTGTGCCCATAAAAACGATCCGCATCTGCACCCCTCCTTGCCCTTCCCCTCGGCCCGTTCGCGGTCAACCCGCCTTGGCCGCCCGCTTCAGCAGCATGGCGCGGCGGGTCCGGCTCAAACGGTCGACATACATGCGCCCGTCCAGGTGGTCGATCTGATGCTGCATCGACGTCGCCCAAACGTCCTCGAACAGCCGCTCCTCTTCGTCGCCCTCGGCGTTCAGATAGCGCACCCGCACCTGCCGCGGCCGGACGATCCGGGCCCAGACGCCGGGGAGGTTCGGCGACGCCTCACCGTGGGCGCGGGTCTCGTCAGACGCCCAGACGATCCGCGGGTCGGCCAGGCGGACCGCACGGCCCCGCTCGACGCTGGCATCGACCACGGCGAGGCGCAGCATGACGCCGATCTGCGGTGCGGCGAGGCCCAGGCCCGGCATCGCCTCCATCGTGTCGATCATGTTGTCCCAGATCGCGCGCACCTCGTCCGTCACCGCCCCCACCGGCGCGGCCGTGCGGCGCAGGCGCGGATCCGGCCAAGCGAGAAAGGGGCGAACGCTCACGCCCTGGCCCGATAGGCCGCGATCAGCGCCGCCCGCTCGGCCGGATCGGTCCGATCGAAGGTGACGAGGCCGTCGAGATGGTCCAGCTCATGCTGCGCGCAGGCGGCGGCAAAGCCGCTCAGCCGCATCTGCTTCCGCGCCCCCTCGGCGTCGGTGAAGGCAAGCGTGATCTCGGCCGGGCGGGCCACCGGGACGGTCACGCCGAGGATCGACAGGCAGCCCTCCTCTCGGGTCTCCACGGTCTCCGACGCCTCCAGGATCGCCGGATCGGCACAGACCATCGGGGTCCGCGCGCCCTCCTTCCACCCCGTGTCCATCACGAAGAGGCGGGCCAGCACACCCACCTGCGGCGCGGCGAGACCCCGGCCCGGGGCGTCATACATCGTGTCGAACAGATCGCGGACCAGGTCCGGGTCCGGCGCCCCGCCGACCGGAGTGCAGACGGTCGCCAACCGCGGGTCCGGCCAGGCGAGGATCGGGCGGACCGTCACGCCCTGCCCTCGACTGCCGCCCCGAGACCCCGACCGCTGGCCGCGCCGCATCCGTGCCCGAGGACGACCGGACATCTGCACGGCACCGCGGTGCGGCAGGGGATCGCCGACACGGCCCTCAACCGGCGCGCGCCAACTCGCGCTTGAGCTTGACCATCTTGCGGGTGATCATCTGCCGCTTGAGCGGCTTGAGATAGTCGATGAAGAGCTTGCCGTCGAGGTGGTCGATCTCGTGCTGCACGCAGGTCGCCCAGAGCCCCGCGAACCGCTCGCTCTGCGCCTGTCCGTCGAGGTCGGTCCAGGCGACCTCCACCTCGGCGGGGCGTTCGATCTCGGCGTATTGCTCGGGGATCGACAGGCACCCCTCCTCGTAAACGTTGGTCTCGTCCGAGGTCCAGGTCACGCGCGGATTGACCAGCGCCATGGGCCTGGGCGCGGCCCCCTCTTCCTTGACGCAGTCCATCACCAACAGGCGTTGCAGCACGCCCACCTGCGGCGCGGCCAGGCCGATGCCCGGCGCGTCGTACATCGTCTGGAGCATTTCGTCGGCCAGCCTGCGCAGGTCGGAGCCGATGTCGGCGACCGGCGCGGCGGCCTTCTTCAACCGCGGATCGGGGTGGATGAGGATCGGTAGAACGGCCATGGCAGGGATGTAGCGGCGGACTTCGGCCCACGCAAGACGGTGCCCGAGATGTAACCTTGACGTAACACCTTGGAGGCGCTATGTCACCCTGAGGTTACTCATGCAGGAGGCTATCCATGTCCCCCAAGGTCGTCTCGCTCGTCACCCAGGCCGCGTTCGCGGCCCTGGCGCTCACCTTCATCGCCGTCGCCGCCCTGGCGCTCCTGACCGACGACGTCCGGGCCTACCCGATCTGGCTCGCCGGGCCCGTGGGACTGCTCGTCGCCGCCGCCCTCTTTGCCGTCGGCTGGGTCGCGCCGCGACGGTCCTCGGCCATCGTCTGGGACGAGGCCACGCAGGACGCCTGGCTCAGGGCGCAGGCGACCGGCTATTGGGTCGGCATCCTCGCCTTCGTCGCCTTCGGCAACATGGTCGCGGCGGGCTGGGTGGACCTCGGCACCGCGTTCCTGGTCAGTGCGATGCTCACTGCCGCCGCGCCCTTCGTGCGGTTCCTTGCGGGCGCCTGGCTGGTCCGTCCGTGAGCGCCCTCGTCGTGCATCTAAAGGATCGCCGCACCGCCGCTGGACTGACCCAAGCCGAACTGGCCGACCTGGTCGAGGTCAGCCGCAAGACCGTGAACACGGTGGAGAACGGCGTGTTCGTCCCCTCCACGGTCCTGGCGCTCAAGCTCGCGGCGGTGCTGAACTGCCGCGTCGAGGACCTGTTCGCCCTGCCCCAAACGCCCCCGGACGCTGGACACCGCCGCCCCGCGGGCTAGGCTGCGCCACACCATCACACGGGGGACGATTTTCCATGAGTTTCGACGAGATCATCGACCGGCGCGGCACGCACTGCGTCAAATGGGACATGATGGAGGCGATCTATGGCGTCCCCGCCGACGACGGCCTGGCGATGTGGGTGGCCGACATGGATTTTCGCCCGCCCCAGGCCGCCCGCGACGCGGTGCAGTCGATGGTCGATCACGGCATCTTCGGCTATTTCGGCGACGACAGCGCCTACAAGGCCGCGATCCGCTGGTGGATGGCCGCACGCCACGGGTGGGAGGTGCAGGACGACTGGATCTTCACCACCGCGGGCCTCGTCAACGGCACGGCCCTGTGCCTCGACGCCTATACCGCTCCCGGCGACGGGGTGGTCCTGTTCACGCCCGTCTACCATGCCTTTGCCCGGGTGATCCGGGCCGCGGACCGGCGGCTGGTCGAGCTGGAGATGGGGGTCGAGGATGGGCGCCACGTGCTCGACTTCGACGCCTTCGACGCGCAGATGACGGGCGACGAGCGGATGCTGGTCCTGTGCTCGCCCCACAACCCCGGCGGCCGGGTCTGGAGCCGCGCCGAGCTGGAGGGGGTGGCCGACTTCTGCCGCCGCCACGACCTGATCCTGGTCAGCGACGAGATCCACCACGACCTGGTCTATCCCGGCCACACCCACATCCCGATGGCGCATATCGACGGCATCGCCGACCGGCTGGTGATGATGACGGCGGCGACCAAGACCTTTAACATCGCCGGCGCCCACGTGGGCAACGTCATCGTGCCCGACCCGGACCTGCGCGCCCGCTTCGCCCAGCGGATGGCGGCCCTGGGAATGTCGCCCAACAGCTTCGGCCTGCATGTCGTCACCGCGGTCTACTCGCCCGCCGGGGCGGCCTGGGTCGACGACCTGATCGGCTATCTCGACAGCAACCGGCGGCTGTTCGACGACGCGGTCAACGCGATCCCGGGGCTCCGGTCGATGCCGCTGGAGTCGACCTACCTGAGCTGGGTCGACTTCTCCGGCACCGGCATGGCGCGGGAGGAGTTCACCCGGCGCGTGGAAAAGGACGCGCGCATCTGCGTCAACCACGGTCCGAGCTTTGGCAAGGGCGGAGAGGACTGGCTGCGCTTCAACATCGCCACTCCGCGCGCGCGGGTGGAAGAGGCGGTCGCCCGCCTGGCCGAGGCGTTCTCGGACCTGCAATAGACCGCCCCTCCTCCCCGTCACGCGGACGCGCGTTGGTGCGGAGCTCGAGGGCGGTCTCCGCACGCCCGTTCAGGGGTTCACCTGATCCTGCCCACCGCCATCGGTCGAGAGGACGGCGACATCCGCTGGGTTGACGTTGCCCAGCGGTCCCACAGCCGTCGCTCGACAGCGAGGACGGCGTCGGGTGCCCGCCTGGCCCTGCTGCGCGGAGACACCTTCCCACGCGGCGCCCATCACCGTGGCGACGTATCGAGCGGGCGAGGCATTCCCATCGAACGGGTGAGCGACGGGACGATGACGGCCCCGCCTTAGGTGTTGGGCGCCTTCCCCTCGATCAAAGCGATCTCGCGGGCGATCGTCTGGTCGAAGCCCGACTGCCTGCGCACCCGCTCGGCCGCCGCAGCCGACATCTTCAGAAACAGCTCGGGATCGCGATACAGCGTCTCTATCGCCTCGGCCAGTTTCAGGTGATCTTCGGCCGGGGCAAGGAACCCACAGCGTTCGTCGACGAACTCAGGCACCGCAGCGACGTTCGACGTAACCGGCACCATCCCGGACGACATCGCCTCGTCGCGAGAAACCCCCTGACTGTCCATTCTGGTCGGCACCAGCAAAACGCCGTGTCGTTTGTGCAGGGCCGCGATCTCGTGTTGCAGAACGAACCGGTTATCGAGGGTCACGTTCCCGAAGTCGCGGAGGGGTTCGGTCGTCTCGTCGAAGAGCGGGCCTTGGCCGACCAGCGTGAAGGACAGTTCGTCAAAGAACGGTCTCTTGGATAGTTCGAGAATTGCCGCGACCGTCAGGTCGTTGGCATAGGTGATGCTGGAATACGGCCGCACCGATAGGATCTTGGTGCGTTGCTCTGCGCTTTTGGGCGCGTAGTCGAAGAGGTCCGGACTGACATAGTTGTGGATGATCGAGTAATGGGGCTTCTTCGGAGCGGCGCCCACGTCCTCCGTCCCCTCCCGATACAGCGTCTCGGACACGAAGACCGTGTGCAGGTTCTTGTGCGCGGACCCGAAGATCTCCCGCCAGAGCTTCATGTAGGCACCGGTGCGCTTTTTCTTCCCCGCGACCTCGGTCTCGGACATCGTCGGGAACTCGTAGGCGCGCCGTTTCCAATCCTGGATCTCTGCGCCGTGAACCCAGATCGTGACCTTGACGGTATCAAGCCACGGTTTCAGCGCCTTCCACATGGTGGGGTCGATCATGTGGACGAGGACGTGCTTGTATTTTCCGGTCGCGAGCGTGGCGTCCAGCAACGCAATGTCGCCACTCGCAACGTCGATGTTCTCGAACTCCGTGTAGGTCTTCGGCGCGGTGGCATTCAGGCGGAAGACATCGACACCCACGTCCGCCTCCCGATACGCGCGGATGCGGCTGTGCAGGAACCCGTATCTGTAGAGGTCGTCGTAGGCCGGGTACTGCTTGGTCAATACGAGCGTGCCGGCCGGCCCGACGATGGCGGGCGGCACGGCGCTGTCTTCACCGAAGGTAATGTCGCCGAGGGTCATCCGGCCGGTGCCAGAGATCCTCAAGCCGAACCGCAGTTGCGTACATTCGCGGGGAATGGCCAGCGCGTGGCTGCCGCCGTGGCCCAGCATGGAGTGGCTGATCTTGACATCGTCCTTGGTATAGAACTCGACCACCAGTTGAGCCTGGTGCATATCGTGATCCAAGTCGAACCGCAGCATGCTCTGGTCCGTCAGGCCCAAGGATCGGCGCGTGAACTTGCGGCGCATCCACATATACGCGGGCTTGCCGGTGTCCTCCTCGCGGGTGACCACCATCGTGTCGCCGTCCATGGCCTTGGTCAGAGGCATGCTCCGCGAAATGACCGCGCCTCCGAAAATCGTCTTGGCCGTAAGGGTCGGCAGTTTTTCCGCACGGGGCCGGATGCGGGTCTTGGCCGGAGCCAGGCTTTCCGCGGCGGCGTAGAGATCGGCGGTCGAGAGGCCCCGAAACGGCAGGTCGAGATCGCGAACCGTGTCGAGTTTCGCGCCTGCGCCGCGCCCGTTTCGGCAGTAGTTGAACTCGTCTGTCCCCAGAAGGGATAGTCCCGCGATCTCGGCCTCCGCAGGGGTATCCAACGCGGCCTTCAGCCGTTCGGCGGTCAGGAACTCGCGGCGCAAAAGCGCCGCGCGCAGCGGCAGGCTCGCCGTCTCTTGATAGCGGCCTGCGGTGTTGTTCAGCACCAGTCCAGAGCGGCCCTCGGCCTCGTAGAAGCAGGCCTTTCCAAATCCGTCCGCATCGCTGTAGCGCGACGTCAGCACGAGATCTGTCAAGTAGTTCTTGTCATAGTGGTCGTCGCAGTGAGCAGCGCCCAGAACGGCAGCGGCTCGGGATGTGCGTCGAGCCGAGCTCACAGGGCATCGCGCTCGGTGAACGCCGTGATCGTTGCGGTGTTCGCGGTCCCCGTTGCGGTGCCAGAGCACAGAAGAAACATATGCTTCGCGGAATGGGTCTGGCGCTGGAACGCCGTGATCAGAACCCGCGCGTCGGACGCGGAGCGGGCATGGGCCACGACTGCGGTACCGGGCAGGATCGGCGTGTAGGCCTCGCCGCGGATCTTGGACATGATGTAGTCCAGCCGCGCGCTGTAGGTGTGCTCGCGCATCACCTTGCGCAGGCCCTGGAGGCGGAACTTGCGATAGCGGATGTCGTCGTCCGCCAGTTGTGCGAGCGGCGCGTGTATCTGGTCGGCGTTGTCGGAACAGATCACCAGATCGCCGAACAGCATCCGCACGCCACGGGAAAAGTTGCTGACGACCACGGTGTTCGACGCCATCAGCTCGAACACCCGTCGCGCGAACATCGTCTGCGACTTTTTGATGGTGTTCATGTTGATGCCGTAGCGATAGCCGTTGTAGGCCTTGTCGATCTCCGAGAACGGCAGCCGCCCGAGGATCATGCTCTGATACTCGGCAGGGAACTGGTAGTGCGGGTGATCCTTGCCGTGGTTGCGGTCGTAGATCTCCACCGGGCGCAGCGTCTTGACCGTATCGAGAATGGCGGCGATGTCGCGCTGACGCTCGGGATAGCGCAGATAATACGATCCGGCGAAGTTGAAGGCGTCCTTCCGCTCCATCGTCGCGATCGGGTTGTGCTGCTGAGGCTGAGCGGCAAAATGCAGAAGAAAGGCCCGGTCGTGACCCAGCGCGTTCTTATACGCCGGGATACAGTCCATATCGGTGGTGAAGACGAAATCGCACAGACCGGCCGCTTATAGGAGGCCGGCGAAATGCACCGGGTCTTCCTTGTTCCAGAACACCGAGGGCACGCCGTTGTCGCGGCACCAGGCCAGCACGTCGCGGACCGCGTCCGACACCGTGCTGATCATCCGGCTCCACGCTTCGTCGTTGCCGTGCCAGGCCGACTCGATGAACACCAGATCGGGCTTGAACGCCTCAAGTTGCCTGAGGGCGCGATTGGGCATGATCGGCAGGTAGACGCATTCAGGTTGGAAACTGGCCGTCGTGAACTCGTCCATGATCCCGGCCACCCGGGGCACCTGACCGGGGCGCGCGCCCAGGAACCGCTGACGATGGTTGGCGAGATACTGGCGTTCGTCGATCCTGCCTTCGGCCGTCAGCAAAGCGTCGAGCGCCTGCCAAGCCGCTTTCGCAGCGGCGGGCTGCTGCGCCCGTTGCACCCGTCCAGCCACGCTTGGAGGTTCTCGACCGTGGGATCGGCGCGGGCCAGTCGCTCTCGCAGGGCGACGACCGAGTCCAGCCATCCAATGCGCGCCAAAAGGCTCGCCGCATGGCTCAGGCCGTCTTCCGCTTTCGTAGTCTCTTCGGAGCTAACGAACAGGTTGTCCAAAATCTTCTCCGCGAATTACGTTTCGGCCGCAGGCGGCCAAACCTTTGTAAAAAATGACTAATCCTTACAACCGCACGGGGCGTGGGGCCGTCACACCCGTGCGGCGGCACCGCTACTGGTATCGGCAAACTTTTGCAATTATGCGTCGGCCTGGGCCTCTCACATGAACGTGATCATTCGGTGTCCCCGGACTTCCAAACTCGGACAAATCCGCCGCCGTCGCGGGCTTGCTCGGCACCACCCGCGCCGCAGAGGTCGGCCGGCACACATCAGCACCGGCCAGCGCACCGCCGGTCGCACCCGTGTCGCTAAGAAGCGCAACGGTTGTCACATCGATTTTCTCGGTACTGCGTGTCCCGCCCGCGCGGAGAGCCGATCTGCACATCGTGCAACGCTCAAGGTAAATCGTAGTCCTCCGTTTTAGCGGTCTGTAACACTTGTGGCAAGAAAGCAGCCTTCAACCGCAGGCTGCGTGAGCCGTACGAGAGCCGCCCTGTCGCGGCCCGACCTCACCCTTGCGGACCATCCGAGACCTCGGCTACCTGAAAGCCACGTTGTGGCGGGCGAGCCCCACGTGAACGCGCGTCATTGGGGTTTGCCGACTTGGAGGCGATCCCCCCCGGCTCGGGGCCGCGCTTGCGCAGGGCGATGTGATCCGCGGCCTGGCCCGGGCAGCGCCGTGGAGGATGAGGACGACTCAGTGCCCGGCAGCCCGCTGGCGAACGATGATCGGGAGTTTTGAACATGAACGATCTCGACGACCAAACAAAGATCCAAAGCCGCGAGACGTTTCCCGCCGACGAGGCGGCGGCGGCGATCACGTATTGGAGCGGCGTGGACTTCGAGGGCTACAAGCGGGATCGTGTCTGGACCCACTAGCTGGGCGCGCTCCTCCTGCCCTACAAGCCGGATTCGGTGTTCGAGTTCGGGTGTTGTGCGGGCAAGAACCTCAAGTATCTGCGGTCCATCCTCCCCGACGCCGAGCTTGCCGGCATCGACATCAACATGGGGGCGATCCTCTATGCCCGGGAAACCGGCGTTGACGCCGTCCTGGGCGATGATCGGGTGTTGGGCCTCATCGGCGACGACCGGTTCAACGTGTCCTTCACCATCTCGGTTCTCGATCACCTGCCCTATCCCGTGGACGCTCTGAAACACTTGGTCCGGATCAGTCGAAAAGCGGTGATCCTGTGCGAGCCCTGGCTCGGCAAGGAGGGCAAAGTCGTCCGCAACGTGACGCCCACAGGAACCGTGACCGACACCACGCCGTACAGCTACTCTTGGGATTACAAGAGACTACTGGAAGACCTCGGTTTGCCGTTCTCGCTGAGCGAGGTCGACATGTACAGCAACCTCGGCCGGTACTACATGTTCTACGTCATCACCCCCTGACAGGCATCCTCGGCTGCGTCACTGTGCCCGTCGGCGGCATCGGACGCAGCCCGCCGGTTCCCATCCGAGGTCTCCGCACCGCGACATCCGTTGCGCATTCGTTGTCGACATCAAACCGCAGCACGTAAAGATGCGGCCCCAGGATTTTGTAGGCGAACACCGAAAAGGATCATGATTGAGTTCGCCGGGCGACATGCGCCGCGGCTCTGCTTGCGCGCGCGCTTGCAATGCGACATGGCCGGACAATCCCAAACCAACCAGCAAGCCGAAGCGACGTGTTGATGGACAACGTGAGCAAGCCACCGGTCGATGGAGTGACAGCCGCGTTGGCCGCTCTCGGACCGTTGCTAGACAACGAAATACCTGCCGCTGCCGCGATTTGCGGCGCGCTCAGGAGTTCCTCGAAGCCGGCGATCCCGTTTCCGCCGAAAAGTGTAGGAAGCTGAATTACGTCCTACACAACTCGTCGCTGCCCAATAGCGTCAAGCTGGGAAAAGGGGCACGCTTCGCATATGGCGGCATCGGCATCATCGTACACCACGACTGCGAAATCCCCGCACATGCGTGCATCGGCTCCGACATCACGCTGGGCGGAACGCCTGGATCTCCCTTCCGGCTGACGGCGGATAGGCGACGTCTTTACGTTCCCCTAATCGACGAACATGCCTTTGTCGCGACCGGAGCGTGCATTCTTGGCGGTGTCACGGTCGGCAAGATGGCAATTGTCGGCGCCAATGCGGTAGTTCTGAAGGACGTTCCGCCCCTCGCCATCGTGGCAGGCCAACCTGCAAAGGTCGTCTCCAAAATCACCCCGGACAATGCTCTGAAATACAGAGGAACGTTTGCCGCGTTTCGAGACAAGAGCCAGAGCGAGTATATCGAGTTCGTCGCCAGCTTGTCCGACGAGTGCCGCAGTCCCTCAGAGATCGCTCCATGACGGATAGGCAACCGCCCGTACTGACGCAGGTTCTGGCGAAGTATCTTCCCGAGCCCAGCGACAGGATCCGCTCCACCTCGCGCGCGATCATCGACCGGACGACCATCTCCGTCCATTCCTACGAGTCGATCCCAATCGCCGACTGGTTTTGGCACAGTGGTGATCATAGCGCCCGGAGCTGGCGGTTCTCGTTGCACAGCTTCGCGCCTCTGGATGCGCTCATGGCCTGTGGCGAATGGACCGAAACCCAGGCGCTCGTGCGGGAGTGGGCCGACGCGTTCGGGACGCCCGACCTGGAGGATCTGGGGGATTTCCCCTGGCACGATCACGCGACCGCCCTCCGGCTGGACCGGCTCTCCGTTCTGCGTCTCCTCAGCAAGACACCGAAGTTTACCGACCTTGCCGCCCGCCATGCCGATGTGCTGATGCAAGAAGCGTTCTACAGCAAACATACCAACCACGGATACGATCAGGCCCTCGCACTGCTGCTGGCCTCGTATGCCTTCAAGGCGGACATCGACACCAGCGCTTGGACCGAGATGGGGTTGTCCCGGCTGATCGACGAGCTCAAGTTTGCCTTCACGCCAGACGGCGTCCATGTGGAGAACAGCCCCGCCTATCATGTGGGCATGACGGCGAACTTGGTGCGGGCACGGCTGGTCAAGGCGCTGGCGGGGGTCGAGACGGAGTTCGATTTCGACACGCTCCTGAACGATGCGCTCGCGTTCACGGCTTGGATCATCGGGCCGGATCGGCGGCTCGCGATGCTGGGGGATTCGACCGAACGGAGCGGTTTGCCCCCGACCGAACTGTCCAGCTTTCCAAACTATGCTCATGCGCTCTATGCCGCGTCCGGCGGCACGTCCGGCGCGCCGCTGGAAGGCACATCGAAGATTTTCGACCACGCCGGCTATGCCGTCTATCGCTCACGGTGGTCGCCCTGGAACGATCACGTGCATCTGACGATGAAGTCGGGGTTTCTCAGCCGCTATCACCGCCAGGACGACGATCTGACCGTTCTCTTGCAGGGATTTGGCGAGCACTGGCTGATCGACAGCGGCCTCTACAACCACAACCAGATGGACCCCGTTCGGATATACATGCGCTCTGAGCTTGCGCATAACGTCCCGCACATCCGCGGCTGCCCCGTTTCGCGGACCCTGCCCGAACCGGATGCCGCCCCCACGTTGACCATGGAGCGGCCCGATGATGGCTCCGTGGTCTTCCGGGGTACGACCAATGCCTATCGCAACACCGCGGTGACGCGCACGGTGGTGATCGAAAGCGCCGAGACGTTCCAGATCGTGGACACCGTGCGCAGCCAGAACCCTGAGGCGCAGACGTTATTTCAGTTTCACGTCCCGGCGAACAAGACCGTTCGCGCAACCACGAAAATGGCGCGGATCGTCGGCAGGACCAAGGAACTGATCATCCGAGTCGCCGCGGGGGAAGTCGGCGACGCGCGGGTTTTCTCGGGTTTGGACGGACCGTTCAAGAGCGCGTACAGCCCCAGACACAATGCGCTGGAGCCCACCCAGGTCATCGTTTTCGGCCCGCTCAAGGGCAACCGCATCCGGTTCCGCGCGAACTTCCAGGATCTCTCCTGACAGGTGGTCGTGCGCCGCGCCCCCCTTTCCTGACCCTTCGGACTTCGTTACCAGCGGTCTGACGCTCGCAGACAGGTCGCCGTATGAACGAACGCTCACGTACCTCCCCCACAGTCGCCGATGGCTGTCCCGTCTGGACAGGGTCGGACGGTCCGACGGCGCGCCATCTCGTATCTTCGGGCTTCACGGAACCGGTGATCGTCGATGCCCCGCCTCGGCGCCGACGTCGTGCACGGCTTTTCGGCCGCTGACCAGGCGGTTGGACCCAAGACCCGCACGCCGGCGCTTCCCGATCGCCACGTGCGCAGAGTGACCGGACGCGTCCCTCTCCAATCCCTCGCGAGGCGCCCGCGTCCGCGCGGCCCGCAGGCCACGTCCGCACTCCGCCTTGTCGGCGTCCTTGGCGGATGCGTCGGGTGGGTGGACCGACGGCCGACCGATCTTTCCCGGCGCCTGCGGTTCGGCCTCTCGATGCGCTGCACTGCCCAAGCGCGCCTTTCCTGTGACGGAGGTGTAAACGACGGATGTAGGGCGCGCCGACGTCGCCTAAGGAGCGTGCCGGAAGGACGAGTTGATGAGTGACACCCCAAAGGTCAGGGCACACGGCAAGATCGACAGCGCCAACGCCCCGTTCCTATCGCCTGAAGAGGCCGATTTCCTCACCAAGATGTATCGCGCGCCCCCGGTCATCCTCGAATACGGGTCGGCGGCTCGACACGGATCGCCGCTGGAATGCCGGGAAAGCGGATCTTCAACGTCGAGAGCGACCTCGCGTGGGCGGTGGCTCTGCAAGCCGAGATCGACGCCCTGCCTCCGGTCTCGCCGGTCACGGTCTATCCCGTGGATATCAGTCCGGTCGGTCCGTGGGGCCGCCCCCTCACCGAAGAGCATTGACGCCGGTTTCAGAGGTATCGCACGGCGATCTGGGACGAACCGTTCTTCCGTCACCCCGACCTGATCCTGATCGACAGCCGCATGCGATGTGCCTGCCTCGTCCACGCGATGATGCGGATCGAAAAGCCGGTAACGGTCCTTTTCGACGATTACGGGGCGCGGACGCTCTACCGCGACGTCGAGCGCGTGGTTACCCCGGCCGAGATGATCGGCACCATGGCCCGGTTCGAACTGAAACCCGACATGCTGAGCAAAAAAGATCTCAGTTTCGCGATTAGGCAGTTCTTTGTCGGTTCGATTCACGGCTGCGGCGAAAAATACTACGAAGCCGGTAATCCGGCGTAGCAGTCGTATCGTTGCCCGGCTATACGGGCCCAACCCCATTTTTCCAGAACCGTTCAACGTCATGCGCAACACGATTGAAGTCGGCAAGCAGACCGATATTGCCGAGTCGGCTCTTGACCCATCCATCCCCTTCACCAGCCAATCCTTGTTCTGGAGGGCGCGGTACCTGCGACCCTCGCCGGTGCTGGGGCGCTGCCGTTGGTGTTCTGGTTGACGGAGTGCCTGCGGCCGCAAGTGGCGGTTGCCCTCGGCACCCGCGATCCCGTCGGCTACTTTGCGCTGTGTCAGGCTGTCGAGAAGCTGGGTATCGAGGGCATGTGCTTTGCCGTCGACCTTCAATCCAAGCCCGAGCGGGATGATGGGGACGACGGTTCGTCGCGTCACGAGGTTCAGAGCTACAACGACAGGCACTATTCCGAGTTCTCGCAGATCCTGGCCGACGGCCCGGACGCCGGCCCAGGCGTGTTCGACGAGTCATCCGTCGACATGCTGCTCGTGACCGAGTTCGCGGACCGATCCTTGCTGGAGATGATCACCCGTGACTGGGTGCCACGCCTTTCGGAGCGCGGTGTCGTCCTGTTTCTGGCCGGGGGTGAACAGTTGGGCGACTATGCCGACCGGCTGTCCGGCGGCAACGGCAGTTTTTGTCTCGATACCGCAAGATCCTGCTGCCTGGTGCTGCACGGCGACCAACACAGCGACCGGCTCCGCCGGTTGACGCAACTGGGGATCGGCAAGCCAGGTTATCTGGCGGTCCGCAACGTCTTTACCAGGGTCGGCGAACTGCACCAGAACGCCGTCAAGCTCGACGAACTGGACGGCCAGGAAGGCACGCGGGCGCCCGCGCCCAATGTGCTGAAAGAGCTACAGACCCAACTGGCTGAGCAAACGGAACTGGCCGAGCGCGTCTCCGCGCAACTCAAGGACAAGTCGGCCCAGGTCGCGTCGGCGCAGTCAGACGCCTTCGACAGCAAGACGGCCCTCGACCAGCTTCGGGCCGAGGTTCAGGCCAAACAGGCGGCCCTGACCGAGACCCAAGCCGAACTCGAAACCGCACGCGCCGAGACCGCCGACGCGAAACGCCGTGTCGAACAGGCGGAAGCCGCACGGAGCGACGCCGTCTCGCGTGCCGAGCATCTGGAGGGCGAGCGCAAGGCGGCCGCCGAGCGGACGGCCAAGCTGACCGCCAGCCAGGAGGCCCTGCGGAAGGATCGGACCGACCGGATCGACACTCTCACAGCCGACCTGAGGATCGCGACCGACCGTGCCGAGGAACTTGAGCGCACCCTCGTCGCCAAGCGCGCCGATGCAAAGGCCGAGGCCAAGGCGCTGACCGACAAGCTGGACCAAGCCAACGCGCTGCTGGTCGATGCGAAACGGGACAAGGACACCCTGCAAGCCGACCTCGATGCGGCCAAATCGGAGTTGCAGTCGCAGAGTGCCGCCGTCGAAGATGCACAAGCGCGACTTGCAGAGCTTAGCAAGCGCGCAGGTGGGCTCGACACCGACCTGAAAGCGGCGAAGGACCGCATCGCGACCCTAGAGTCGGCGCTGAAAGGCAGCGAAAGCCGGTGCGCTGACCTGGCCAACGATCTGAAGACCGAAAAGGCGCAAGCCAAGGCGGCGTCAGCGCGGCACGGCGACGACATCGCAGCGCTGAAACAGCAGTTGGAGGCGCAGAAGACCGCGCTCGAAGAGAAAACCGCCAGTGCCGCCGCGGGCGACGCGGCCCGCGCCGACGCCGAACGCCGTGCAGAGAGGCTCGCCCAGGATCTGGAGACCGCACGCGCCCAGGCCGCAGCGGCGGAAACCGCGCTGGCTCAGCGCATAGGCGACATCGCGGCGCTGGGGCAGGAGTTGGAGACCCAGAACACCGCGCTTGCCGAAACCCGTGCCGCGCTCGAAGAGAAAACAGCGCACGGCGACCAACAGGAGCAGGCCCTTGCAGCCGCGGAACGCCGCTCGCAGGATCTCTCCGCCGAGATCGAGATCGAGACCGCGAAGGCAGAGGCGGAGGCGGCGCTGGCGCAGCGCGCCGAAGACGTCAGCGCCCTGGAAACTGCCCTGGCCGCGCAGAAAACCGCGCTCCAGGAGAAAGCCGCCCGCGCCACCGGTCTCGAACATGCGCTGGTCATTGCCGAACGGCGCGCGCAGGATCTGGACAAGGCGCTGGAGTCGGCCAAGGCGCGGGCGAGAGCGGCCGATTCGGCGCTCGCGCAGCGCATCCAGGTGTTGGAGCGAGCGCTGGCCACGACCGAAGCCGATTTGATCGCCGTGCGCGGCACCGCGACGGATCGCTCGACCGCGCTGGAGCGCCTCGGTGAGGAGACGAGAGAAACCGTCTCATCGTCCGCGCCACGGTCGAAAGCAGCCGGAAAAGCCTCAAGAAGATGGAGGCGGCGTTGCGTCGTGTCGAGGCCGAGCGCGACGAGGCACGCCATCGGGCCGAACAGCTCGAACACAGCACCTCTTGGCGGATCACCGCCCCGCTGCGGCGCGCATCTCTCGCGGTGCGCGGGGACCGAAAGTCCGACCCTCACCCAGAGGACGACGACCGGTAACCGTCGTCTCGCGCGCCATCGCCCGGCACCGGGCATCGCTGCGGTTCCAGCGTGGCGATGACCGATCCCCTGGCATCCCGGGCCGCCGCGACGGGCTCATAACGCGGCGATGGCGAGCCCCGCCAAGGCGCAGGCTCCGAGCGTTGGAGCCACGCCCCAGCGGCGCCAGAGGAGCAGTGCAGCCGCCAAGGCCGCCAAGGCCAGCACCCGGGGGTCCAGCGTCGCCGGGTCCGGCACCCATAGGGTCAGGGGGCCAGCCTCGCGCCGCGCAACCTCGGCAAACAGGACGTGCAGCGTGAACCACAGCGACAGGTTGGCGATCACTCCCACCACCGCGGCGGTGATCCCGGCCATGGCGCCCGCCAGCCGCCTCTGCCCGGCGATCCAGTCGACATACGGCGCGCCCGCGAAGATCCACAGAAAGCACGGCGCGAAAGTCGCCCAGAGCGTGACCGCCGCCGCCGCCAGCCCCAGGCTCCAGCCGCCCTGCCCGTGCCCGGCCAGATAGCCCACGAACTGCGTCACCAGGATCAGCGGCCCCGGCGTCGTCTCGGCCAGGCCCAGGCCGTCCAGCATCTCGCCCGCGGTCAGCCAGCCCTGCGCCACCACCGCCTCCTGCGCCATGTAGGCCAGGACCGCATAGGCGCCGCCGAAGGTCACGACCGCCAGCTGCGAAAAGAACAGGCCGACTTCGGTCAGGATCGGCCACCCGGTCAGCGGACCGACCAATGCCAGAGGCACCGCCCAGACCGCGCCCCAGACCGCCACCGTCCCCAGCGTGCGCGACCAGCGGACGGCCGGGGGCGGTGCCGTCTCCGCCGTCGCTGCGGTCAGGCGCAGCGCGCCGTAGGCCGCCGCCGCCGCCACGATCAGCGGATAGGGCAGCGCGAACAGGAACAGCCCGGCGAATGCGGCGACGGCCACGCCCCACGCCTCGGCCCCGGTCAGCGCCCTCCGCGCAATCCGCAACAGCGCCTCGACCACGATCACCAGAACGGCAGACTTGATGCCCAGGAACACCGCCTCCAGCGCGGGCACGTCGCCCCAGGCGGCATAGGCCATGGACAAGGCCAGGACGACCGCCGCCCCCGGCAGCACGAACAGCAGCCCGGCCAGGAGGCCGCCCCCCACCCCGCGCAGCCGCCAGCCCGCGTAGGTCGCCAGCTGCATCGCCTCGGGCCCGGGCAGAAAGGTGCAGAACCCCAGCGCGTTCAAGAACGCCCGCTCGTCCAGCCAGCGCTCCTCTTCCACCAGCACGCGGTGCATCAGGCCGATCTGCGCCGCGGGGCCGCCGAAGGACAACACCCCGATGCGCCCGAACACCGCCACGAGGTGGCGCCAGGAGGGCGCGCTCATGCCGCCGCCCGGGCCAGCAAGACGTCGCAGACCGTGGCGGCGGGTGCCAGCCGCGCCTCGGGCACCGGCCAGAGCCGCGCCAGCGCCGCGCCCAGGTCCAGCGCCTGCCAGTCGCGCCACACCGCCCCAGGCCCCGGCAGGTCCAGGCCCAGCGCACCGGTCAGCGCCGCCATGTCCGGGGGCAAGGGGTGCGCCGCGAACCGCCCGGCGACGTCCGCGACCTCGGCCGCGGGCACGATCAGCAGACGCGCGTCGGGCCGGGCATAGCGGCGGATCGCCCACCACAGGCAGGCGACGTCGGGCCGCTCGGCCCCGGCCACCCAGACCGCGTGCGCCGCTGCGTGCCACGTCACCGGCCGGCCCTGCGCACGCCAGGCGACCATGCCCCCGGCCAGGACCCGCGCCGGGATCCCTTCGTCGCGCAGCCGCGCGGCGACGCCATGGCTCAGCTTGCGGCCCCGGTGGCAGACCACCACCGTGCCCCGCGCCGAGGCCCGCGCCAGACAGCCCCCGGCATCGTCGTGGCGCACCCGCATCGCGCCGGGCAGCGTCACCGGATCCGCCCCCGCATCCTCCTCGGTGCGGACGTCGAGAATACTCGGGGCGTCCGGTCGCCCCGTCATCGTCGCCAAGTCGTCGCAGGAGATCTCGTCGTGCCGTGCCATCTGCATCCTTTCCACGCCAAAGGATGCGGGTTTGGGCACGCGCCTGAGGGGGCACCCGCCTGTCGCCCCCGTGGGCCACAGTCGCCGCTCCCCCGCCCCGCGTCAATCGCGATGGCGCGGCGGCGTGACAGGGGTGTGACGTCTACTCGGCCGGAACCCTGAGCGACCGTCCCCCGGCGCGCGGCAGCACCCAGACCTCGTCCATGGGATACTGGCTTTCGTCCTTGGCCATCAGCTTGCCGATGACCTCAACCTGGAACTCGATCCAGCCCATGCGGTGCACCGGTCCGGCCTGCGCCTCGATCCGGTCGTTCAGCTCGCGCAGCTTCCAGAACGGGACCGCGGGAAAGGTGTGGTGCGCGGTGTGATAGGGCATCTGCCAGCACAGCCAGCGCATCACCGCGTTGGTGCGGGTCGAGCGGGTGTTGTTCAGGATGTCGGGCTCGTGGCTGAGGCCCAGATGTTCGATGGTGTTCTGCAACTGGTGCACCGGCTTGGTCAGCAGCATCGGCAGCAGCCAGAAGGTGACGGCAGCCCAGGTGCCCAGCGCCACCGACACGACGGCGATCAGCGCATAGCCCAACAGGTGCAGCCGCGATTCGCGGACGATCATCGCCTCGTCCGTAGGCTTGATGTAGGGCTCGACCACGATGCCGCGGGCGCGCCGGATCAGGCCCGCCACGCGGTTGCGCCAATAGGTGATCCCGCTCAGCCACAGCAGATAGGTGGTCAGGGTGTAGGGCTCGCGCACCAACTCGCCGTCGCGTTCCCAGTCCTGGGTATGGCGGTGGTGGGCGAAGTGCATCACCTGGTCGAAATCGCGGGGGAACAGCAGGACGAACCCGAACAGGCGACCGAATACCTCGTTCAGCTTGCGGGTGCGGAACACGGTGGCATGGCTCAACTCGTGCTGCCCGGCGTAGAGAAAGTTGATCAGGACGCCCAGCACCGCGCCCGTGGCCAGCACCCACCACGTCCCCATCGCCAGGGCGTGCAGCCAGACGGCCATGGCAATGGCGGCCAGATGGCTGCCCAGTTGCAACGCACCGGCCAGGTCCGACCGCTGGGTCAGGCGCCGCATCTCCTCGGGGCCGACCAGCCGCCGGCGCGAAAAGCTCTCCTGCATCTCCGTCTCCCCTGTCTGGACCGGGGGAGTCTACCGGCGCGCCGTGCGGCTGGCCAGCGGCGTCAGAGGCCGGGCATCGCGTCGTCGTCGCCCGGGGCATAGTCGCGCGGGGGCGCGTCCTGGGGCGGCGCCAGGCGCTTGAACGCGAACTGGGTCACGTCGCCCTCCTGCCCCACGGCCACGATCAGGCCGTGGCCGACGCAGTCCTCGCCGTCGTAGAGCGCGACCTTGCCGCGCAGGCCCGCGCAATCCTCGGTGCTCAGCGCCAGACCGCCCGACCAGGAGCGGATCACCGGCACCTCGACCTCGCCGTCGCGCAGCCGCAATCGCCCCGCCGCGCGCCGCGCCTCCCGGCGCTCCCGCAACAGACGGTCCGACAGATCGGCAGGAAAGACCTCGGCCATCGCCACCTCCTCGCATCGCTCGATCACAGGATGGGGCGCTTGCGCGGCGCGTCAAGATTTGAGCGTCCGCGCCTATGGATCGGGCGGATTGGAAACGCCGCCGCGCCGCGGGCGCAACACATGGGGGTGCGCCGGATCGTAGAGCGCCGAATCAGAGAAGTCGCGCACCTCGCCCAGGACCGGCCCCACCAGAATCAGCGCCGTGCGGGTAATCTTGGCCGCGCGCACCGCCTCACGGATGGTCGCCAGCGTGCCGCGTAGGAAGGTCTGGTCGGGCCAGCCGACGCGGTAGGCCACGATCACCGGACAGTCTGCGCCGTAGTGCGGCACCAGCGTCCGCTCGATCTCGCGCAGCGCCCGGACGCCCAGGTGGATCGCCAGCGTCGTGCCGGTGCGGGCAAAGGCCTCCAGCGTCTCGCCGGGCGGCATGGCCGTCGACTTCATCGACACCCGGGTCAGCACGATGGACTGCCCCACCCCCGGCACGGTCAGCTCCTGTCCCAGCGCCGCAGCGGCGGCGGCATAGGCCGGCACGCCCGGCACGATTTCGTAGTCGATGCCGTCCGCCCGCAGCCGCCGGATCTGCTCGGCGATGGCACCGTAGAGCGACGGATCGCCCGAATGCACCCGCGCCACGTCCGCGCCGCGGTCGCGGGCGGCCAGGATCTCGGCGTGGGTCTCGTCCAGCGTCATCGGCGCGGTGTCCAGCACCCGCGCGTCCGCGGGGGCCTCGGCCACCACCGCCTCGGGCACCAGCGACCCGGCATAGAGGCAGACCGGGCACGACCGGATCACCCGCTGCGCCTTGAGCGTCAGCAACTCGGGATCGCCCGGCCCCGCCCCCACGAACCAGACCTTCATGCCCCCAGCCGCCGGGCGCAAACCGCCCTCAACGGCCACGGTCCGACCCCTTCGATGGTCCCCTTACCGACCCCATGCCAACTTTCCTTTTCAAATATCCTCGCCGAAGGCATCCTCAGACCCGCCGCCAGCGCCGCCGTCGGCACCGGTGCGCAGCTTGGCCGCATACCCGCGCGGGGTGTAGAGCCGCGGTCCGTCCCCCGTCGCCACCGCCCTCGTCGCCGAGGACCCCACCAGCACCAGCGTCAGCATGTCGACCTCGTCGACCGCCAGCGTGGCGAGCGTGCGGTGCTCCAGCCGTTCCTCGGGCCGGCCGAGCGACACCGCCAGCAGCACGGGCGTCTCCGGCGGGCGGTGGGCCAGCAGGATCTCCCGCGCCGCGGCCAGCAGGGTGCGGCGCCGCCGCGACACCGGGTTGTAGAAGGCGACGACGAAGTCGCCTTCGGCGGCCGCGCGCAGCCGCCGCAGGATGTCCTCGCGCGGGGTCAGCAGGTCGCTGAGCGAGATCGCGCAAAAGTCGTGGCCGAGGGGCGCGCCGACCCGCGCCGCCGCCGCCTGCAGCGCCGAGATGCCGGGCGCCACCGTGACCTCCACCCGCCGCGCCGCGTCGGTCACCCCGCCAGGTCCGGCGCCGCGGTCGATCAGCTCCCAGACCAGCGCGGCCATGGCGTAGATTCCGGCGTCTCCGGAACAGACCAGCGCCACGTCGCGCCCCTCCCCCGCCCGCTCCAGCGCGTGGCGGCAGCGGTCCTCCTCGCCGCCCAGGGGGAACTCGGCGCGCGGCTTGCCCGCGGCCAGCGGGCCCAGCAGGTCGAGGTAGAGGCCATAGCCCACCAGCTCGTCCGCGCGGGCGATCAGCGCGCTGGCCTCGGGGGTGCGCCAGGCCGACTGGCCCGGGCCGATGCCGACGACGCTCAGCCGTCCGCGCGCCCGCCCCGGCACCGCGGTCAGGGGCGCGGGCGCCTGCGCCAGCGCGCAGGTGGCATTGGCGGTCTTGACCTTGGGCGCGATCAACGCGGCGTCAGGACCGGCCGCTGCCAGAGCCGCCGCCTCGGCCACGCCGTGGCAGCCGACCTCGGCGAACACCACCTCCGAAGGGTTGGCCAGCCGCGGCGTCTGCGCCTCCAGCGCCGCGGCGTCGAATAGGCGCAAGGGCACGTCCAGGCGGCGGGCGAGCGCGTTCACCGCCGCCTCGTCGGCCTTGAGGTCCAGCGAGCACACCGCCGCCACCGACCAGGGCGACAGCCCCGCCTGCGCCAGCGTCTCCAGCGCCAGCTCGGCCAGTTCCCCGGGGTCGCAGCCCCGGGCGCAGCCCACGCCCAGCGTCACCGTCTGCGGGTGATAGGCCAGGTCGGTCCCCGCCGCCGCCGGCCCTGTCCCGGCGTGGAGCCTCACCGGATCGCTCCCCGCCGGCGGCAGTCCGTCGAGCCAGGGCGCGATCCCCGCCACCTCGGCCCCCGCGCCTGCCAAGAGCCGCGCCATCGCCCCCTTGGCGTCGCCCCCGGGCGCCAGCCGCCACCCCGGCGGCGGCGCGTCCAGCGCGAGGCCCAACGACACGTCGCCCGCCGTCGTCACCGCGGCGGTGCCGCCCGTGGCCGCGGCGATCCTCTGCGCCAGCCGGTTGGCGCCCCGGTGCCCGCCGAGGAGCGGCACCGCCACGGCGCCGTCGTCGCTGACCGACACCACCGGCGGCTCGGCCCGCTTGTCCGACAAAAGCGGCGCCACGGCGCGGATCAGGATGCCGCTGGCGCAGACGCCCACCACCGGCACGCCCGCGGCGAAGAGGTCGCGCGCGTGGATCAGCGCGTCGGGGAACATCGCGTCGGCGCGGTCGGTCCGCCCCTCGCGCCCGTGCACCTGCGCGCCCAGAGCGGCGGCCACACGATGCGCCGTCGCTTCGCCCGACCGCGACAGGGCCAGCACCACGGGGGTCACGTCCATGGATCTCTCTCCCGCGCCACGAGGATCATCGAAAAGTAGGGCGCCGCCGCGGGCGCCTCGGCCAGCGGGCACACCGCCTGGTCCGCCAGCGTCGCGCGCGCCACGAACACCGCCCGGTCGAGGAGGCCCAGATCGGCGACGACGCCGCGGATCTTCTCCAGGTGCCGGCCGACCTTGAGGATCGCCACGCTCTCGGCCCCGGCGACGCGCTCGCGCAACTCTGTCTCCGGCAGGGGGCCCGGCAGCACCGTCAGCCGCTGGGCACGCGCGGCGAGCGGCCACCCGGCGGCGGCGGCGCAAGCGGTGAGGCTGGTCACGCCCGGCACCACCTCGACCCGGTAGCGGTCCGCGAGGCGGCCGTGCAGGTACATGAACGAGCCGTAGAACAGCGGGTCGCCCTCGCAGAGGCACGCCACGTCGCGGCCCGCGTCGAGCGCCGTTGCGATCCGCGCCGCGCCGGCGTCGTAGGCGCCCTGGGCCGGGGCGCGGTCGGTGGTCATGGGGATGTCGATGGCGATCTCCTGAGCCCCCGGCGCGATCACCTCGGCGGCGATGGACCGCGCAAAGCTGTCGGCGCCCGCGAGCGTGGGATAGGCCACCACCGGGCAGGCGGCGATGAGCCGGGCGGCGCGCAGGGTCATGAGGTCGGGGGCGCCGGGTCCGACGCCGATACCGTAAAGCGTGCCGGTCATCGCTTGACGAGGCTCCATTGCGTCACCGGCATCGCCGGGCGCCAGCCGGTCATCCGCCCCACCGGCGCGGCCCGCTCCAGCGACAGGCGGACCAGGTCGCCGCCGTGGCGCTTGTGCAGCGCCAGGATCACCGCCTCGCTCTCCAGCGTGACGGCGTTGGCGACGAGGCGGCCCAGCGGCTTGAGCGCGTCCCAGGCGGCGGCAAAGACCTCTTCGCTGAGCGCCCCGCCGACAAAGATCGCGTCGGGTGGCTCCAGCCCGTCCAGCGCCGCGGGCGCCGCGCCCTCGCGCAGGTCCAGCCGCGGCGTGCCCAGCGCCAGCGCGTTGGCGGCGGCCATGGCGCGGCGGTCGGCGCGCGGCTCGATCCCGATGGCGCGGGCATAGCGGGCGCCGCGCATCCACTCCACCGCGACCGAGCCGCATCCCGTCCCGATGTCCCACAAAAGCGCGCCGCGCATCGGCATCAGCTTGGCCAGGGTCGCGGCCCGCACCTCGCGCTTGGTCATGGTGCCGTCGTGCTGGAACAGCGCGTCGTCGAGGCCCGGAACCCGCGGCAACAGCGCGGCGTCGGGGGCGGCGATGCAGTCCACGGCCAGGGTGTTGAAGGCGGGCACGATGTGGTCCCAGCCCTCGGCGGTGCCGTCATAGCGCGCCTCGTCCGGCCCGCCCATGGCCGCGAGCACCGTCATCGGCGACCGCCCGAAGCCGCGGTCGGTCAGGAAGCGGGCGATCTGGGCCGGGGTCTCGGCGCCGGTGGTCAGGATCAAGAGCCGCGCGTCGGGCTGGATGAAGGCGATCATCTGCTCCACCGGGCGGCCGTGGACGGTCAGCGTCTCGACATCGGCGAGGCTCCACCCCATCCGCGCGGCGGCAAGCTGAAAGGCGGAGAGTTGGGGGTGATAGACGATCTCGGACGCGTCGAGGGCGCGGCCGATTCGGGCGCCGACCGAGAACCACAGGGGATCGCCCGTGGCCAGCACCACGACGCGGCGGCCGCGCAACCCGGTCAGGGTGTCGATCAGCGCGTCGAAGGGGTGCGGCCAGCTCAGCCGCTCGGCGGTCACGGCGTCCGACAATGCATGATGGCGGTCGCCGCCGACGATGACCTCGGCCGCCTCGACCACGGCGCGGGTCGCGGGTTGCAGGCCGGCCATTCCGTCCTCGCCGATGCCGACGATGTGGAGCCAGGGGGCGGTCATGGGCCGACCTCCTCGATCAGGGCGCGGACGGCGCCGTGGTGGGGCGCCCACTGCGCCAGGACGGCGCGGGCGTAGGCGTCGACCGCCGCCGCGTGCGCCGCGGCGCCGGGGGCGTCGTAGACGGCGTCCGGCCGGGCCTCGGCGCAGGGCGGCGGCGCTTGCACGTGGGGAAAGGGATGGCCCGAGGCGGCGGCCCGACGCAGGAACGCCACGATGGCGGCGTCGGGTGCGTCCCGCTCGACCTTCAGGACCAGCGCGGCGAGGTGGAGGTAGAACGATTGCCGCGCCCGGCGGTCGTCCGAGATCGAATGCTGGACACTCCAGGCATCGGTCAGGGCGCGATGGTGGGCCCGGTAGGCGGCATCGGAATAGTCCCGCGCCAGCACCTCGCCATAGCGCGCCCAGCACCCAGGCGACGACGTCATGTAGGCGTGGACCGGGCCATCGGCCGGGCCGCCGACGTGGCCGCAGGCGGGGCACATGTCGGTCATGGCGCCAGCTCTCCCGCCGCCATCCCGGCCAGCGCGTTCACCGCGGCCGAGGCCATGGCCGACCCGCCGCGGCGGCCCCTGAGCGCGACGAAGTCGGTCCCGCGGGGGTCGCGCGCCAGCTCGGCCTTGCTCTCGGCCGCGCCGACGAAGCCCACGGGAAAGCCCAGGATCAGCGCCGGGCGCGGCCATCCCGCGTCGAGCCGTTCGAGCAGGTGGAAGAGTGCCGTGGGGGCGTTGCCGATGGCGACCACCGCGCCCTCCAGCCGGTCGCACCAGAGATCCACCGCCGCGGCGGAGCGGGTGGTGCCGAGGTCGGCCGCCATCGCCGGGACGCGCGCGTCGTTCAGGGTACAGATCACCGGGTTCTGCGCCGGCAGGCGGCGGCGGATGATCCCGGCCGCCACCATCTCGCAATCGCACAGCACCGGCGCGCCCGCGGCCAGCGCCTGCGCCCCGGCCGCCGCGGCACCGGGGGAATGGGCCAGCCGGTCGGCCACCTCGACCATGCCGCAGGCGTGGATCAGGCGCACCGCCACCGCCTCCATCCCCGGATCGAAGCGGTCGAGCCGCGCCTCGGCCCGCACCGTGGCGAAGCTCTGGGCGTAGATCGCCGCGGGGTCGCGTTCGTAGGGTCTCATGCCCGGGCCGGTCGCCCGCTGCGGACGTCGCGCCGCCTTCGGCGAGGATATTTGGAAAGGAAAGGTGTCATGGGCGCGATCATTTGGAGGTCTTGCGCGCGCTTTCCGGGCCGTGGGGGTGGTCGGCGTGGGGATAGGGGGCGTGGTGGTGGTCGTGGTGATGATGATCGTGGTGATGATGGGCGTGGTCGCCGTGGTGGTGGTGGTCGTGCGCGTCCTGCGTCTCCAGCCGGCAGAGGCCGGTGCAGAAGTCGTCGCAGAGCGCGCAGTCGGCCACGTTGGAGCCTGGCGCCTGCGCCCCCTGCCCCTCCACATGGTGGTGGTGGCTTTCCTGCACCGCGCCGACCTCGGCCTCGAAGCCCAGGACCTGGGTGCGGTACTTGCACATGGCGCAGTTGGGCGGCGGCACTTCGCCCACGAGTTCCGTCACCCGCTCGGCGAAGGTCGCCAGGACGCCGGGGTGGTCGCCCAGATACCCCGCCTCGACCCACTGCGCCTCGGGGTGGCGCGCGGCGACCTGGCGGGTGAAGCCGTAGATGCGGTCGATCAGGATGCCGGAGAAGAGGAAGTAGGGGAACACGATGACCCGGGCATAGCCCAGCCGCGCCACATGGGTCAGGCAGGGCTCGACCAGGGGGAAGGTGACGCCGGAGAACCCGACCTCGCACCAGCCGAAGCCCAGCCCCTCGTGCAGCATCCGCGCCACCTTGGCCACGTTGCCGTTGGCGTCGGGGTCCGAAGCGCCGCGGCCGATGACCACAAGGCAGGTGTCGTGGCGCGCGACCGCGCCATGCGCGGCGTTGGCCTGCGCCTCGGCGGCCTCGATCCGGGCGGCGGCGGCGGCGATCATCTTGGGGTCCACCCCCAGCTCGCGGCCATAGAGCACCTCGACCCCATGCTCGGCGGCATAGGTGTTCAGCACGGTGGGGATGTCGTTCTTGGCGTGCATCGCCGCGAACAGCATCCCCGGCACCGCGAGGATGCGGGTGCAGCCGCCGTCGCGCAGGCGGTCCAGGCCGTCGCGGATGACCGGGTTGGCGAACTCCAGATAGCCGTAGTCGACCTTCCAGTCGGGCGGCAGGAGCGGCGGCAACTGCTGGGCCAGGGTGGCGAACTCGTCCACCCCCGACTGGCTGCGCGAGCCGTGGCCGCAGATCATGACCCCGGTGGTCATGGGCGCGGCGCCTTGCGCTCCGCCGCGCCGCGGTCGCGGCGGCGGATGCGCAGGACCTGCCAGACAGTCACGGCGGCGGCCGCGGCGATGGCGGCGGCGGCGATCCAGTGGGTGTGGCCCGCGCTCTCGGCCACGTGGCCGGGATGGGCCAGGGCGGCGGCGGGCAGGATCAGGGCGGGGACGGCGATGATGCGGCGCATGGCGGCGGCTCCTCTCGGTCGTGCGGAGGCACCGGCGGCGGATCGGCAGACCCGCGCCCGACGACGCCGCCTCGCGCCCCCCGGTCTGGGTCGGGCATCGGCGGCCACCGGTCCGGCCCCTCCGGGGCTTCGTCGCGTTCCGTCTACCCCGCCCCCGCGCGGGAGGAAAGCGGCAAAGGCGCCGCACGGCACGCCGACCGCGACATGTGCGCGGACGCAGGGCGGGCGTGCCCGCACGCGGCTGTGACCCGCGCCGCCGCCGCCCTAGGTGTGCTCCAACGCGACAAGGAGACCGACCCCATGGGCCAACTCATCGACGGCATCTGGCACGACGACTGGTACGACACGAGCAAATCCGGCGGCAAGTTCGTCCGCTCCACCGCCAAGTTCCGCAACTGGATCACCGCCGACGGCAGCGCCGGCCCGTCGGGCGAAAGCGGGTTCGAGGCGGCGCCGGGGCGCTACCACCTTTACGTCTCCTATGCCTGCCCCTGGGCCAACCGCGCGCTGTTCTTCCGCGCGCTCAAGGGGCTGGAGGACATGATCGACGTCTCGGTGGTGCATCCCGACATGCTGGGCGAGGGGTGGGAGTTCCGCGACGACTTCGACGGCGCGACCGGCGACCGGGTCTACGGCCTGCCCTATGCGCGCGACCTCTACATCAAGGCCGACCCCAAGGTGTCGGGCCGGGTGACGGTGCCGATCCTCTGGGACCGCCAGCGCGAGACCATCGTGTCGAACGAATCGGCCGAGATCATCCGCATGTTCAACGCGGCCTTCGACCACCTGACCGGCAACACCGACGACTACTGGCCCGAAGAGCTGCGCGACGAGATCGAACCGATCAACGCCCGCATCTACGACACGCTGAACAACGGCGTCTACAAGTCCGGCTTCGCCACGACGCAAGAAGCCTATGACAGCGCCGTGACCGCGCTCTTCGATACGCTCGACTGGCTGGAGTCGCTGCTGGGCGAGCGCCGATACCTGCTGGGCGACCGCGTGACCGAGGCGGACTGGCGGCTGTTCTCGACGCTGGTGCGGTTCGACCTGGTCTACCACACGCACTTCAAGTGCAACCGCGCCTTCGTCCGCGAACATCCCAACCTTTGGGGCTATACACGCGAGCTGTACCAATGGCCGGGGATCGCCGAAACGGTCCACTTCGACCACATCGTGCGGCACTACCATTACAGCCACGACACGGTGAACCCGCACCGGATCATTCCGATCAATCCGGTGCTCGACTGGACCGCACCGCACGGGCGCGAAGGGCTCAAGGCGGCGTGACGGCGCCCGGACCCTGGCCAGGGTCCTGCCGATCTCTGGCCAGAGATCGGGTCCGCCTCAGGCGGCGTCGCCCTTGGTCATCATGACGGTGCGGGTGGGGAACGGGATCTCCACCCCGGCGGCGTCCAGCGCCTCCTTCACCTTGCGCTTCATGTCGGCCTGGTAGGCGAAATAGTCCGAGGCATCGCACCAGACCCGGACCAGGAAATCGACGGAGAAGTCGCCGAGGCCGTTCACCTGGATGAAAGGCTCGGGCTCGGTATGGCTGCGCGGGTCGGACATGATGGTGTTGCGGATCACCTCTTCGGCACGTTTCAGGTCGGCGCCGTAGGCGACACCGAAGGTCCACTCCGCCCGCCGCTTGGGATAGGCGGAGTAGTTGACGATCGTGTTCCCCCACACCTCGGAGTTGGGGATGATGATCTGCACGTTCCCGATATTGGCCAGTTCGGTGTAGTTCAGCGTGATGTCCTGCACCGTGCCCATGGACCCGGCGATGTCGACGAAATCGCCCACCTTGATTGGGCGGAAGAAGATCAGCATCACCCCGGCGGCGACGTTCGACAGCGTGCCCTGGAGCGCCAGGCCGATGGCGAGGCCCGCGGCGCCGATGACCGCGATGACGCTGGTCGTCTGCACCCCGAAGGTGTTGAGGATGATCAGGAACGCCAGGCCGAGGATCACGTAGCGGGCGATGTTGCCCAGGAAGTTGAAGAGCGTGACGTCCAGATGCGCGTGCCGCCCGCCGATGCCGCGGATCCGCCGGCTGACCCAGCCCGCGATGGCGAAGCCCAGGATCAGGATCACTACGGCGGCCACCACGTCGCCCAGCACGGCGGCGAGGAACTCGAGAGACAGAAAGTCGGCGACGGTGCGGCCTGCGGCCACCTCGGCGTTCAGAAGGTCCTGGATCATCCGGCGAGAGTGTCCATCCGTTTGGCGAGTTTCACGTCGAGCGGCGACAAACCACCGGCGTCGTGGGTCGTCAAGACCACCTCGACCGTCTTGTAGACGTTCGACCACTCGGGATGATGGTTGAGCTTTTCGGCATGGAGCGCGGCGCGGGTCATGAAGCCGAAGGCCTCGACGAAGTTGCGGAACTCGTAGGTGCGGGCAATGGCGTCGCGGTCCTCGGCCAGCGTCCACCCGGCCTCCAGCAGAGGTGTGAGCTCGGTCTCGCGTTCGGCATCGGTCAGGCGGTCGGTCATGGGGTCTCTCCCTCGGACTTGCGGAAGGGGCCGTAGGCGGTCAGCACCTCGATCTCCTCGTCCACCGCGGCCCGTTCGGCGACGAGATACTGCTCCACCGCGCGGGCGAAGCCGGGGTCGGCGATCCAGTGCAGCGAGTGCACAGGCGTCGGAAGGTAGCCGCGCGCCAGCTTGTGCTCGCCCTGCGCGCCGGCCTCGACCCGTGTAAGGCCGTCCGCCAGCGCCCAGTCGATGGCCTGGTAATAGCACAGCTCGAAGTGCAGACAGGGGTGGTCCTCGACGCAGCCCCAGTAGCGGCCGTAGAGCGTATCGCGCCCGATCAGGTTCAGCGCGCCCGCCACCGGCCGGTCGCCGTCGAGCGCCAGGACCAGCAGGCAGTCGTCGCGCAGCGTCTCGTGCGCGCGGTCGAAGAATGCCCGCGTCAGGTAGGGCGTGCCCCACTTGCGGCTGCCGGTGTCCTGGTAGAATCGCCAGAAGGCGTCCCAGTGGTGCGCCTCGATGGCGTCGCCGGTCAGCTGCACGATGCGGCCGCCGAAGGCCTGCGCCTGCGCCCGCTCGCGGCGGATGTTCTTGCGTTTGCGACTGGAGAGCGCGGCGAGGAAATCGTCGAAGTCGGCGTAGCCGTCCGAGACCCAGTGATACTGCTGCCCAGTGCGGTGCATTAGGCCCAGATCCTCGCCCGCCGCCGCCTCCGCGTCGGTGCAGAACGTCACGTGCAGCGAACTGACCCCGTTCTGCTCGGCCACCTGCACCGCCCCCTGGACCAGGGCCGCGCGGCCCAGATCCTCCAGCCCTGGCAAGGTCAGGAACCGCCGCCCCGTGGCCGGCGTGAACGGCACCGCGATCTGGAGCTTAGGGTAGTAGCGCCCGCCGGCGCGCTCGTAGGCATGGGCCCAGTTGTGATCGAAGACGTATTCGCCCTGGCTGTGCCCCTTGGCATAAAGCGGCGCGCAGGCGATCAGACGCCCCTCCACCCGCGCGGCCAGATACCGCGGCTGCCACCCCGTTCCGGTGCCGACCGAGCGGCTGTCCTCCAGCGCAAGGAGGAAGCGGTGGGTGGTGAAGGGGTCGCGCGGGCGCCCGCCGTCGGCGGCCTCGGGGCAGGCGCAGGCGTCCCACGCGGCGGCGGGAATGTCGCGCAAGCTGGCGTGCGCCGTGACCTCAACCGGGGTCTCGTGGGGGGACGGGCTGGATTGCTGCATCGCCGCGATACTTGGCGCGGTCGCGGCCGGGATCAAGCGCGACGCCCGCCCCGGGGCGGGGGAAAGCGCCTTCGAAGGCGCTTGGCAAGGGAATTCGAATTCCCTTGCCACCGCGGGGTGTCAGTGTCGCGGCAGGTAGTCCTCGAAGGTGATGGTGTCTGCGATGCGCCGGGCCTCGGCCTCAGCCTCGGACGAGCGGACGGTCCAGCACAGGATCGCCGCCCCCGCGGCCTTGAGCTCGGCCACCCGCGGCATGGCGAGGTCGCGCCAGTCGTGGCTGACGAAGGAGGCGCCCACGCGGTCGTAGTCGGGGATCGCGGCGAGGCGCGCGCGGGTGTCGGCCGAAAGCGGCCACTCGCCTGTTCGAAAGGCGCAGGTCGTGAGGCCGCGCGGCACCTCCGGGAGCAGGACCGCCATCTCCGCCACCGCCTCGGGGTTGAAGGACATCACCGCCACGGGGCCGTGATAGGGGCCGAGTGCCGTCGCCACTGCGCGCTCCAAGGGGCCCACGTCGCCGCCCATGGCGCCGTCCTGGTCCTTGATCTCGATCAGCAGGGGCACCCGCCCCGCCACGAGTCCCAGCACTTCGGACAGCCGCGGGATGCCCTCGTCGCCGCCCCTCAGCGGGATCGCCGCCAGCGCCTCGGCAGTGTGCAAGCGCACAGGGCCCGTCGCCTCGGTCAGGCGGTCGAGGTGGTAGTCGTGGAACACCTTTGCCTGGCCGTCCGCCGACAGTTGCACGTCGATCTCGATGCCGTAGCCCGCGGCCACCGCCGCCCGGACCGCGGCGCGGCTGTTCTCGGGGCGCCCGGGGCCGTGCAGCGCCCGGTGCGCCAGAGGCACCTCCAGGAACGCCGCGGGCAGGGTCATGCGATCTCGAAGATCCCCTCGATCTCGACCGCGACGCCCAGGGGGAGGGTCGCGCCCACGGCCGAGCGCGCATGGCGGCCGGCCTCGCCCAGCGCCTCGACCAGGAAATCGGAGGCGCCGTTCACCACTTTGGGCTGGTCGGTGAACTCCGGCGTGCAGTTGACGAAGCCGGTGAGCTTGACCACCCGCTTGAGCCGGTCGAGATCCCCGTCGCAGGCCGCACGGACCTGTGCCAGGAGGGACATGGCGCAGAGCCGCGCCGCCGCCGCCCCTTCGGCCACGTCCATCGTGTCGCCCAGGCGGCCGGTGACGAAGCCGCCGTTCTCCATGCTCACTTGCCCCGAGACGTAAACGGTGCTGCCCATCACGACGAAGGGCACGTAGTTGGCGGCGGGCGCCGGGGCGTCGGGGAGGCTCACGCCCAACTCGGCCAGGCGGGCTTCGATTTTTCCGGTCATCGGGGTCTTCCTCTGTGACGGCGTCAGGTTTCGCGGAACGCGCGGGTGAAATAGTCGGCGAGCGGTTTGATCAGGAACGCCAGGGGCGTGCGGTCCTCGGTGCGCAGGAAGGCCTCGACCGGCATCCCGGGGATCAGCACCAGGTGGCCCGGCAACTTGTCCGCCTCGCCCTCGCTGAGGTGGATCTCGGCGCGGTAATAGGCCACGCCCATCTGCTCGTCGACGAAGCTGTCGGCCGAGACCAGGGTGACCACGCCGACGAGTTCCGGCGTGGTGCGGGCGTCGAAGGCGGAAAAGCGCAGCACGACCTCCTGCCCGACGAACACCTGGTCGATGTGAATGGGCTCGACCCGCGTGGCGATGACCAGGGGCTGGTCCTGGGGCACGATGTAGAGCACGGGTTCGGCCGGGCGCAGCACCGACTGTTCGGCGAACACGGTCAGCC
This sequence comes from Rhodobacteraceae bacterium CCMM004, assembly GCA_004005435.1. Lineage (GTDB taxonomy): Bacteria > Pseudomonadota > Alphaproteobacteria > Rhodobacterales > Rhodobacteraceae > CCMM004. Next base: position 906,339 of record RZWH01000001.1, read on the forward strand.
CGTAAACGATCCCGGCCACCGGCGAACGGATCTCCAGGCGGTCGAGTTGGTCGCGCAGGCCGGTGCGGGTCTCGGCCAGCTCGACCTCGCGCACCTGGAGGTCGCGGAGTTGGCTGATCGCCTCTTCGCGCCGGTCGCTGCCCAGTTGCAGGATCTGGATTTCGATCTCGCTCATCCGCTCGGCCGCCTCGCCGGCCGAGGCCAGGAGTTCGCCCACCGAACCGCGCAGGCGTGCCTCTTCGCGTTGCAGGGCCAGCACCTTGCCCGCCTGGGCAAGGCCGCGGTCGAGCAGCGATTGCTGGGCGGTCAGCTCCTCGCCGATCAGGCCGAGCTGGGACTCGAGCGCCGCCTGCTGGGCTGCGATGCCCTCGATCTGGCGGGCGATCTGGGCCTTGCGACCGTTGAGCTGATCGACGGCGGCCGAGATCGACTCGGCCCGCGCGGCAAAGAGACGCTGCTGCCCGGCCATGAGCCCCGCGACCTTGGGGTCGGCCGCGCCCGCCTCGGCGAGGACCGGATCGAAGACGATGTCGGCGGCGCCGTCGCGTTCGGACTCCAGCCGCCCGCGCCGCGCCATCACCTCGAAGAGCTGGGTCTCGGTCGAGGCGAGTTGGGTGCGCAACTGGGTCGGTTCGAGACGGATCAGGGTCGCGCCCGCCTCCACCCGGTCGCCCTCGTCCACCAGGATCGCGGCCACGACGCCGCCGTCGGGGTGTTGCACGATCTGGCGGTTGCGCTCGACCTCGATCTGCCCCGCGGCGATGACCGCGCCGGAGATGCGGGTGAAGACGGCCCAGCCGCCGAACCCGCCCACCAGGAGGAACAGAGCCAGGATCCCGAGGATCACCGGCCGCCGGGCCGACCACGCAGGTGCGTCGTTCATCGCCGTCCCTCCTCAGACCACGCCGCCGCCGCGCGAGGGCTTGCCCAGGATCTGGGTATGGTTTGCCACCATCTCGCGCAAGACCTCGTCGCGCGGACCGAAAGCGCGGCGCAGCCCGCCTTCGAGCACCAGGAGCCGCTCGCATTCCTGGATCGCCGCCGGACGGTGCGCCATGATCAGGACCGCGCCGCCCGCCGCCTTGATCTCGCGCGTGGCCGCGTTCAGCGCCTGGGTGCCCTCGTTGTCCAGGTTCGAGTTGGGCTCGTCCAGGACCAACAGCACAGGATCGCCGAACATCGCGCGGGCCAGGCCGATGCGCTGGATCTGGCCGCCGGACAGTCGACCGCCCGCCGCGCTGACCACCGTGTCGTAGCCCTCGGGCAGTTTGAGGATCATATCGTGGGCCGCGGCCTTGCGCGCGGCGGCGACGATGTCGGCGTCGTCGGCCAGGGGGCGCAAGCGGGCGATGTTCTCGGCGATGGTGCCGTCGAAGAGTTGCACCCGCTGGGGGAGATAGCCGACATGGCGGCCCAGCACGTCGGGCTCGTATTGCTCCAACGCCGCGCCGTCGAGCCGGATGCGCCCGCCAGAACAGCGCCAGACACCGACGATGGCGCGGGCCAGCGTCGACTTGCCCGAGCCCGAGGGGCCGATCACGCCCACAGCCTCGCCCGGGTTGACATCGAAGGACACCATGCGAAGCGACGCCTGCTGCTCGCCCGGCGGGATCACCGTCACCTGGGTCGCCACCAGGTGGGCGCGGGGCCGCGGCAGGGCGGTGCGCGGCGGCTCTGGCCGCACCATGCCGAGCAGCGTGGAGAGCCCGCTCCACCCCCGCATGGCGCGCTGCACAAGCTGCCATTGGCCGATGGCCAGGTCGACCGGCGCCAGCGCCCGTCCCAGCATGATCGACGCGGCGATCATGCCGCCCGGCGTCAGTTCGTTTTGCAGCACCAGATAGGCGCCCAGGCCGAGGATCGCCGATTGCAGGAACAGCCGGAAGGTGCGGGTCGTGGCGGTGAAGGCACCGCCCAGGTCGCTGGTGTGGATGGACGCGGCCAGGGCATCGCTGCGCAGCTTGCGCCAGCGGGTGAAGGCGGCGTCCTGCATCCCCAGCGAGCGCACCATCTCGGCCTCGCTGCGGATCTGCTCGCCCATCCGGTCGGCGCGCTGAGTGGTCATGCCGGTGACCGCAGCGGGCTGGCGCGTCGCGATCTGGTTGATCAGGGCGGCGACGATCAGCACCGCCGCCCCCGCCACGGCGAGGATGCCCAGCCAGGGGTGAAAGATGGCGATGGCGATGAGAAAGATCGGGGTCCAGGGGATGTCGAAGAGCGCGGTGAGCACCGGCGCCGACATCATCCGCTGCACCGATTCCAGATCGCTCAGGTGGTTGGCGCCGTCGTCGGCGCCCTGGGTCAGCGACGCCTTGCGCACCATGGCGGCGAACACCCGCCGGTCCAGCCGGTCCTGGAACCGCGCCCCGATCCGCGCCAGGATGCGGCCGCGGGCATAGTCGAGGATGCCCATGATCAAGAACAGGAACGCCATCAGCACCACCAGGGCGATGAGCGTCGCCTCCGACCGGCTCCCCAGCACGCGGTCGTAGACCTGGAGCATGAAGATCGGGCCGGTCAGCATCAGCAGGTTCACGAAGAAGCTGAAGACGCCAACGGCCCAGAACAGCGCCCGGCTCTCCCGCCGGACGGCGACGAGTTCCTGGGCCCCTTCGCGGTCGCTCTGCTGCGCCTGTCTCACCCTGCTCTCCCTCCGGCCGCGGTTGCCCCTGGCCGCCTTGCGGGTATCATGCCGCTTCTACCCCGGCTTGGATAACGCGACATTAACGACGATGCCCAGGATGATGCCAGCACTTCGCGCGGTCGGCATGCCGCAACGGTCGTGGATCGGCCTGTGCGCCGCCGTGGCGGTGGCGGTGGCGGGGTGCGGCCGGGCGCCGCTCCCCGACGGCATATCCGACCCCCACGAGGCGCAGAACCGCGCGACGTTCGAGATGAACCGGCGGGTCGACGCCGCGCTGTCCTTCGGCGGGGGCGAGGGGGGCGGCGTGCCCGAGCCGGTGACGCGGACGGTGGGGAACCTGGCCAACCACCTGGAACTGCCGCGCAGCATCGTCAACGACGTGCTCCAGGCCAATGTCGAGGACGCGGTGCACAACGGCTTTCGCCTGGCGCTGAACACATTGGTGGGGGTTGGCGGGCTGTTCGATCCGGCGACCTCCATGGGGTTGGAGGAGCGCGAGAGCGATTTCGGCGAGACGCTGCATGTCTGGGGCCAGCCGGAGGGCGCCTATCTGGTGCTGCCGTTGATCGGGCCGTCGACCGAGCGCGACGCCTTCGGCCGGATCGTCGACACGGTGCTCGACCCCGTGGGCTGGGTCCTGCCCCGCCCCGAGGTGCACTATGCCCGTGGCGTGAGCCTCGCCGACAACGCGCTCGACCGCGCCGCCTTTGCCGACACCATCGATTCGATCGTGAACGACAGCGCCGATGGATATGCCCAGGCGCGCCTCCTATATCTCGAAAGCCGCCGCTACGAGCTGCGTGGCGGCGCGGCACCAGAGAACGACGATTATTTCGATCCTTACGAGGACCCTTATGCACAGTGAATTTCTCCCCACCCGGCGGGCGCTGCTGACCGGCGCCGCCGCCGCGGCGCTGACCGCCGCCACGCCGCTCCGGGCGCTGACCACGCCCCAGGCTCAGGCCCTGGTCCAGGCGCTGGTCGACGAGATCAACGCCGTCATCGCCTCGGGCCGGTCGCGCGAGGCCATGTATCGCGAGTTCGAGCGCATCTTTGTGCGCTATGCCGACGTGCCCACCATCGCGCGGACGACGCTCGGCCCCGACGCACGGGCGCTCAGCCCGGCGCAGATGCGCGACTTCACCGCCGCCTTCCAGGGCTATATCGCCCGGAAATACGGCAGCCGGTTCCGCGAATGGGTGGGCGGCCGGATCGAGGTCCAGGGCGCGCGCAAGGTCAAGAGCTTCTACGAGGTGCGGTCGGTGGCGGTGCTGCGCGGGCGCTCGCCGTTCGACCTGACCTTCCTGGTGTCGGACCGGTCGGGGCAGGACAGATTCTTCGACATGCTGATCCAGGGCGTGAGCCTGCTGAAATCCGAGCGGGCCGAGATCGGCGCGATGTTCGACCGCCGCCGCGGCGACATCGCGGCGCTGACCGCGGATCTGAGGCGCGCGGGATGATCCGCGCCGGCCTGTGCCTGGCAGCGCTGGCCGCCCCCGCGGCGGCGGGGCCGTTCGACGGTCTGTGGCGACCGAGCCCCACCGCCGACTGCACCCGCGTGGGCGGCGACGGCGGCGCGCTGAAGATCGAGGGCGACTCGTTCACCGGGGCCGAGAGCACCTGCGACCTGACCCTGCCGGTCAACGTGCGCGACATGAACGCGGTTCTCTACGACATGCGCTGCACCGGCGAGGGCGACGAGTGGACCCAGCGGGTGCTGTTGATGACCGCCGCGGACGGCGGGCTGATCATGCTGCTGAACGGCTTTGCCTTCAAATACGATGCCTGCGGCGCGGATCCGGCGGTGGGCACGGTCACCACCTCCGACGACATCGGCGTGGCGGAGGAGGCCCCCGCCGCCGACTGAGCGCGGCTCACTGCCCCTTGAGTTCGTCGAGGAACCGCAGCGGTCCGGGCGCCGGCACGGACCCGGCCAGCCGCGCCCGGTAGACGGGCAGCGATTCGGCGACCCGCATCACGTAGTTCCGGGTCTCGTCGAACGGGATATGCTCGATCCAGTCGATCATGTCGACGCCGGCGGAACGCGGATCGCCGCGCTGTGTCATCCACCGCAACGGCCGCCCCGGACCCGCGTTGTAGCCCGCCGAGACCAGGATCGGGTTGTTCCCGAAGCGCTCGATCAGACCGGCGAGGTAGTGCGACCCCAAAGTGGCGTTATAGACCGGGTCGGTGAACAGGCGCTGCCGCGAATAGGGCAGGTTCAGCTCCCCGGCAACGTCCCGGGCGGTGCCGGGCATGAGTTGCATCAGCCCGCTGGCGCCGACGCCGCTGGCCACGCCGGGGTCGAACTCGCTCTCGCGCCGAGCGATGGCGAGCGCCAGTTCGCGCGCGACAGGCAGGTCGTCGACGCCCAGGTCGACCACCGGGAAATAGGGCCCCGAGATCTCATACCCCTGCCGCGCGGCGCCTTTGGCGATCATCAGCGCGATGTGCGGCTCGCCCAGCCGCAGCGCCAGGGTGCCGAGCGTCCCCTGCTCCTCGCGCGTGAGCGTCTCGCCCAGATGGACGAGAAACCGCTCGGCCAGGTCACGCTCGCCCGCGGCCTGCAACAGAAGGCCCGCGCGGAGCACGGAACTGGTGCGAAAGGGCTGTTCGCGCAAGTCTGGAAACACCTCGCGCCCGGCCAGTTCGTCCGACAGGGGCATCCCCGCCCGCTCCGCCGCCAGGAGGCCGTAAAAGCTCGTCTGATACTCACCGCCGAAGGCGTAGGCGTTCTGCGCCGCCTCGGCATTGCCCAGCGCCTCGTGCGCGCGCCCCTCCCAGTAGCCCGCGCGGCCCAGCGAGATCGGCGTCTCCACCGCCCCGCGAAACCGCTTGAAGTGCTGGAGCGCGCGCTCGGGCGCATCGAGATAGGTCAGCGCCAGGTAGCCCGACAGCCACTCCAGATCGGCAAAGCTGCTGCCCTCTTCCAGCCAGTGGGACGACGCGAGGGCATAGGCCGTTTCGGTCTCGCCCGCCCGCATGAGCGATCGCGCCAGGCGCCGCCGCTCGCGCGCCCAGGCCTCGGGCCGCCCCAGCATCGCCGTGGAGACCGACCGTTCCAAGAGCAGCTCCACCGCCTCGTCGTCGCGGTCCTTGCCCAGCCGCCAGCGGAACCGCTCGTAGGCCAGACCGGGATCGTCGGCCAACGCCTCGGGCACGGCCTCGACGATGGTGTCGATCCCGGAGGCGTCGCCGCGGAGCGCCAGACGCGCCTCGGCCAGCTTGGCATGATCCTCGTCCACCCGGTCGAGCATCCGCCGCGCCGCCTGCGACGACCCCTCCCACAGCATCGCGTCGAGACGGGCGAGGTGCAGGGGCGCGACCGCATCGCGATAGAGCGCCAGGATCGACCGCTCCGCCTCGGCGGTCATCGAGCGCTCGACCCAGGCCCAGGCGGCCAGCGCCTCGGCATCGCCGTCGGCCCCGATGGCGCGGAACGCCCGCATCAGAGCGACGACGCCGGCGCCGGTCGCGGGCTCGGTGTCGGAAAAATAGGCGATGACGTCGGGGGCGCGGGTGTCCTGCGGCACCCTCTTTTCCATTCGGCGCTTCAGGAGCGGCAGGCCTGGCCAGTCGCCGTTGCGCCGCAGAAACCGCATCGCGTCGTCGAAGCTGCCCTCGCCCGCACGCAGGCGGTGCCATTCGACGATGTCGCGGGCGATGGGACCGGCGAACTCCGCCGCGCTGAACGCTGTGGACCAGTCGCCCTCGCGCACCTCCTCCATCGCCGCGGCCAGCCCCTGGGGCGGCACCGGCGGATCGGGGCGCGGCGGCGGGCGTGTGGACTGTGCGGCGGCCAGACCGGCGGTGAGCGCCAGGACGAGGAGGGACGGCAAAAAACGCATTGCGATCAAATATGCTCTCGCGGATGAACCTCAATACACGAACTTGGCAACGCCCGACACCTGCAATAGGGTCCGCGCGCGATGAAAATGGCGGTCGTCTCGGCCGCGCGAGCAAAGGATGCGTGTGATGTTCAAGGGATCCCTTCCCGCCCTGGTCACGCCGTTTCACGACGGCGCCGTGGACTTCGACACGCTGAAAAAGCTGGTGGAGTGGCAGATCGCCGAAGGGTCGAACGGCATCGTCCCCGTCGGCACCACGGGCGAGAGCCCGACCCTGACCCACGACGAGCACGAACAGGTGGTGGAGGCGGTGGTGCGCACCGCCGCGGGACGGGTGCCGGTGATCGCCGGAGCGGGGTCGAACAACACCGCCGAGGGCATCCGCCTGGTCCGTCACGCCGCCGAGGTCGGCGCCGACGCGGCCCTGGTGGTGACGCCCTACTACAACAAGCCGACCCAGGACGGGCTAATCGCACACTACACCGCGCTGCACGACGCCGCCGAGTTCCCCATCGTGATCTACAACATCCCCGGCCGCTCGGTGGTGGACATGACCCCGGCCACCATGGCCCGGCTGGCCGAGTTGCCGCGGATCGTCGGGGTCAAGGACGCCACGGGCGACATCACCCGGGTCAGCCACACCCGCGCCGCCTGCGGACCCGACTTCTGCCAGCTCTCGGGCGAGGACGCGAGCGCGTTGGGCTTCAACGCCCATGGCGGGGTTGGCTGCATCAGCGTCACGGCGAACGTGGCTCCGCGGCTCTGTGCCGAGTTCCAGGCGGCGACGCTCGCGGGCGACTACGCCGGGGCGCTGGAGTTGCAGGACCGGCTGATGCCGCTCCACACCGCGATCTTCCTCGAACCGGGGCTGGCGGGGGCGAAATACGGCCTGTCGCTCCTCGGCCGCTGCCGCGCGGAGGTGCGCCTGCCGCTGGTGGGTCTGTCGGACGGCACCAAGCTGGCCGTCAAGGACGCGATGATCGGCGCCGGGCTCATCGGCTGACACCACCCCGGGCGGCGTCCAGGCGCCGCCCTCAGGGCGGATCGCCGCGCTGATGCTGGCGCGTGAGGCGCAGCGCATCCACCAGAATCGCCGTCAACAGGCCGAAGTTCAGCAGCCCCGCCGCCGCCGACAACCCGGCCAGGAGCCGCCACTCCGGCGGCAACAGCAAGTCGCCGAAGCCGAGGGTCGTAAACGCCACGAGCGCGAAATAGAGCGCCGTTTCGAAATCCTCGAAGACATCCAGCAGGTGGAACGCCACCGCCCAGATCCAGACGCCCAGGGTCATCACCAGCACCGCCCAGACCATGGCGAGGCCCAGCGTCAACGCCAGCTTGCGCCGCAAAGGGGGCCGCCGGAGCCAACCCCTAAGCGGCATCAGCCAGGCCTCCAAAAGCCAGACCGCCGCGCCGCTGGCCATGGCCGTCAGCACGATCAGCAGCGATCCGAGGGCGAGTTGCACCACCATGACCCCCGATGTCGGCCCAGCCGCGGCCAGGGTCAACCCCGCCGCTGGACAGCGCCCGCGCCTGCGCCTATCTGGGATGGCCATGGCCAAATCGCCCGACAGCAAGAACTACAAGGTCATCGCCGAGAACCGGCGGGCGCGCTACGACTATGCTATCGAGAGCGACCTGGAATGCGGCATCCAACTCACCGGGTCGGAGGTGAAGTCGCTGCGGGTGAACTCCGCCGCCATCGCCGAGAGCTATGCGGCGGTCGAAGATGGCGAGCTGTGGCTGGTCAACAGCTATATCGCGCCCTACGAGCAAGCGATGTTCGGCCACGAGGACCGGCGGCGGCGCAAGCTCCTGGTGTCGAAAAAGCAGCTCAGCGACCTCTGGAACGCCACCCGCCGCAAGGGCATGACGTTGGTGCCGCTGGTTCTGTATTTCAACCACCGGGGCGTCGCCAAGATCAAGATCGGCGTTGCCCGCGGCAAGGCCGCGCCGGACAAGCGCGACACCCAGGCCAAGCGCGACTGGCAGCGGCAGAAGGCCCGCCTGCTCAAAGAGCACGGCTGAGATCGCGCCGCCGCACCGCCGCCCGGATCGAAAGGACCGGCCATGCCCGCCCCGCCGTCGTTCTGGGACAGGCTCGCCCCCCGCTATGCGGCGCGGCCCCTGTCGGACCCTGCCGCCTATGAGGACACGCTGGCCCGCACCCGTGCGCGGCTCGGCGCCCAGGACCGGGTGCTTGAGATCGGCTGCGGCACCGGCATGACCGCGGTGCGCCTGGCGCCGGGAGTGGCCGAGTATGTGGCGCTGGACGCATCGGCGGGGATGCTGGCCATCGCCCGCGCGCGCCCCGGCGCCGACGCCGTGCGCTTCGTCCAGGCCGACCTCGCGGACCGGTCCAAGGCGCCGGGGCCAGTCGACGCAATCCTCGCCTTCAGCGTCTTGCACCTCGTCGACGACCTGGCCGCGACTTTGGCCGAGGTGCACGACCGGCTCAGGCCCGGCGGGCACCTGATCTCCAAGACGCCGTGCCTCGCCGGTCAGGGCCCCGTGGTGCACGCGGCGGTCGCGGCCCTGCGGCTGGTGGGGTGGGCCCCGCCGATGGCGACGCTGGCGCCTGCCGACCTCGACCGCGCCATTGCCGCCGCGGGGTTCCAGATCGTCGAGACCCACGACTATCCCCCGCGGGCGCGCTATCGCTTCGTGGCGGCGCGGCGGCCCCCGAATCTTGCAAGCGGGGCGGCATCCGCGTAACCCGGCCGAGGAGTTGACGCGAGGAGCCCACCCATGGCCGACGATCCGAAAACCCTGGTCTCGACCGAGTGGCTGGCCGCGCACCTGGACAGCCCCGACCTGCGCATCCTCGACGCCAGCTACTACCTGCCCGACGCCGGCCGCGACGCGCGGGCCGAGTATGACGCCGCGCACATCCCCGGCGCCCGCTTCTTCGACATCGACGACGTGTCTGACGCCCGGTCCGACCTGCCGCATATGGCGCCGCCGCCCGAAAAGTTCATCAGTCGGATGCGCGCCATGGGCGTGGGCGACGGCCACCAGGTTGTGGTCTACGACGGCGCCGGCCTGTTCTCGGCCGCGCGGGTCTGGTGGCTGTTCCGGCTGATGGGCAAGACCGATGTGGCGGTCCTGGACGGCGGGTTCCCCAAGTGGCAGGCCGAGGGCCGCCCGGTGGAGGACATGGCCCCCGTCCTACGCGACCGCCACATCACCGCCACCCGGCAGAACCGCCTCGTCCGCGACGTCACCCAGGTCGCCGCCGCCGCCAAGTTGGGGGATCACGAGATCCTCGACGCACGCTCGCCGGGTCGGTTCCGCGGCGACGAGGCCGAGCCGCGCCAGGGCATGCGCGCAGGCCACATCCCGGGGTCCAAGAACGTCCATTACGCAACGCTCCTCAACGACGACGGCACGATGAAGGACACAGCCGACCTCGCCGCCGTCTTCGACGCCGCCGGGGTGGACCGGGACAAGCCCGTGATCACCACCTGCGGGTCCGGGGTGACCGCGGCGATCCTCAGCCTGGCGCTCACCCGCCTGGGCCACGACGACCACGCCCTCTACGACGGCTCGTGGTCGGAATGGGGCGCGTATTCGGACCTCCCCGTCGCTACAGGAGACGCCTGACATGCTGGAGAACCTTAAGGACCAACCCGCCGACAAGATCCTCGCCCTGATGCAGGCGTTCCGCGACGACCCGCGGGACGATAAGATCGACCTGGGCGTGGGCGTCTACCGCAACGCCGCGGGCGTCACCCCGGTCATGCGCGCGGTCAAGGCCGCGGAGAAGCGCATCTGGGAGACGCAGGAGACCAAGGCCTATACCGGGCTTGCGGGCGATCCGGCCTATGCCAGGGCCCTGGGCGGCATGATCCTGGGCGACGCCGCCGACTGGGACCGCCTGGCCGCGGTGGCCACGCCGGGCGGCACCGGCGCGATCCGCCAGGGGCTCGAGCTGATCGGGATGGCCGCCCCGGGCGCGACGGTCTGGGTCTCGGCGCCCACCTGGCCGAACCACCTGTCGATCCTGCGGCACCTGAACATGCCGATGCGCGACTACCACTACTTCGACGACGCCACCCGCGAGGTGGATTTCGACGGCATGTTGGCCGACCTGGCGAAGGTCGGCCGCGGCGATGCGGTGCTGCTCCACGGGTGCTGCCACAACCCCACGGGCGCCAACCTCACGGCCGAGCAGTGGGCGCAGGTGGCCGACCTCCTGGCCGAGAAGGGGGCGATGCCGTTCATCGACATCGCCTATCAGGGCTTCGGCGACGGGCTGGACGCCGACGCCGCGGGGGTGCGCCTTCTGGCCGGGCGGCTGCCGCAGATGCTGATCGCGGCGAGCTGCTCCAAGAACTTCGGCATCTATCGCGAGCGGACGGGGCTGCTGATGGCGCTGGCCGAGGACGCCGGGCAGAAGGCGCTGGCGCAGACAAACCTGGCGCATCTCAACCGCCAGAACTTCAGCTTTCCGCCCGACCACGGCGCCCGTCTGGTGCAGACGATCCTGGGCGACGCCGACCTGCGCGCCGACTGGATGGCCGAGCTGGAGGACGTGCGGACGGGAATGCTGGACCTGCGCCGGCAGCTGGCCGACGAGCTGCGGCAGCGGTCGAACTCGGACCGCTTCGACTTCCTCGCCCGGCACCGCGGCATGTTCTCGCGCCTCGGCGCCACGCCCGCGCAGGTGGAGGCGCTGCGCCGCGACCACGGCATCTACATGGTGGGCGACAGCCGGATGAACATCGCCGGCCTGAACGCCCAGACGGTGCCGGTGCTGGCCCGCGCCATCGTCGACGTGGGGGTTTGACGGAACCGGCGCGACCTGCAACACATTCCCCCTCGTGAATATCAGGAGGGGGACAGAATGTTCACACGGGAAAGCCCGTCCACAGGGCCGGGGTCGCCGCGGGTCATCGGCTTCTACGACGACCCGACCGGGTCCTGCCAATACGTCGCCGCCTGCCCTGCCACAGGTAAGTGCGCCATCATCGATCCGGTGCAGGACTTCGACCCGGCGGCGGCGCACAGCGGGGTCGAGACGGCCCAGGCGATCCTCGACCGGGTGCGGCAGGAGGGGCTGGAGGTCGCGTGGGTGCTCGACACCCACCCCCATGCCGACCATCTGACCGCGGGCCGCTGGCTGGCCGAGCAGACCGGGGCGCCGCACGCGATCGGCGCTCGCGTGACCGAGATCGCGGCGCTCTGGCGGGACTACTACAACCTGCCCGACGCGTTCGATCCGGCGGCGGACTTCGACCGCCTGTTCGCGGACGGCGAGACCTTCCAGGTCGGCGAGATGGATGTGCGGGTGATGCTGTCGGACGGGCACACGCTGGGCTCGATCACCTTCGTCATGGGCGACGCGGCCTTCGTCCACGACACGCTGATGCATGTGGACGTAGGCACGTCGCGGGCGGATTTTCCCGGCGGGTCGTCGGCGGACCTTTACGACTCGATCCAGGAGATCCTGGCGCTGCCCGACACCACACGCCTGTTCATAGGCCACGACTATCCCCCAGTGAAGGACCGCAAGGACCCGGCATGGGAGGCGACCGTGGCCGCACATCGCGCGGGCAACCCCCATGTGGGCGGCGGCCGGTCCAAGGCCGCGTTTTGCACGCTGCGCGACGACCGCGACGCGACGCTGGGGCTGCCTGACCGGATGCTCCACGCGCTCCAGGTCAACCTGCGCGGCGGGCGCCTGCCCCCGCCCGAGGACGACGGCCACAGCTACTTCAAGATCCCCGCCAACCGTTTCGGAAAGGAACCGCGATGAAAACCCAAGACACCGACGCCGGCCCGCTGGAAGTCTGGACCCCGCAGGAGGTGGCCCAGGCGCTGGACAAGGGCGAGATCGCCGTGATCGACGTCCGCACGCCGCAGGAGTACATGTTCGAGCACATCGAGGGCGCGATGTTGTTGCCCATGGCGTTCTTCGAGCCCTCGCGCCTGCCCGCGCAGGAGGGCAAGCGCCTGGTGCTCTACTGCGGCTCGTCGGCCCGGTCGGGCAAGATGGCGCAAAAGGCGCTGGCCTCGGGCGTCACCCCGATGGCGCATATGGAGGGCGGCTTTGCCGCATGGAAGGAGGCCAAGCTGCCCCATATCGGCACCGACATGGGCAGCGGCGCCCCCAAGCGCGTCACCCCTTGAGCGGGGCGGCAAGGGCCTTGGAAGGCCCTTGCAAGGCGCTTCGAAGCGCCTTGCCCCCCGCCCGCACCCGGACGCGCAAAACCCGGGCGCAGTGCGCGCCCGGGCCAGGGAGAAGGGCTGATAGGAAGGAGGTCAGCCCTTGGTAAAGTCCGGATAGGCCTCCATTCCCAGTTCGGCCACGTCGAGCCCGGTGATCTCGGCCTCTTCGTCCACCCGCAGGCCCATGACCGCCTTGAGGATCAGCCAGACCACCGCCGAGGCGACGACCACGAAGATGCCGACCGACACGATGCCCGTCAGCTGCGCCACCAGGCTGGCGTCGGGATTGGTCAGGACCACCGCGAGGGTGCCCCAGATTCCGGCGAAGAGGTGCACCGGGATGGCGCCGACCACATCGTCGATCTTCATCCGGTCGAGCATCGGCACGGTGAAGACCACGATCAGACCGCCCACGGCGCCGATGATGGTGGCCATCCCCAGGGACGGGGTCAGCGGTTCCGCGGTGATCGACACCAGCCCGGCCAGCGCGCCGTTCAGCACCATGGTCAGGTCCGGCTTCTTGTAGAGCACCTGAGTCAGGATCAGCGCAGTGATCGCACCGCCCGCCGCGGCCGTGTTGGTGTTGGCGAAGATTCGGCTGACGTCGCTGACATCGCCCACGGTGCCCATGGCCAGCTGCGAGCCGCCGTTGAAGCCAAACCAGCCGAGCCACAGAATGAACGTGCCGAGCGTCGCCAGGGCCAGGTTCGAGCCCGGCATCGGGTGCACCGTGCCGTCCTTGAACTTGCCGATCCGCGCGCCGAGGATGATCGCCCCGGTGAGAGCCGCCCATCCGCCGACCGAGTGCACCACCGTGGATCCGGCGAAGTCGAGGAACCCGGCCTCGTCCAGCCAGCCGCCGCCCCACTTCCAAGACGCCTGGAGCGGATAGATGATCGAGGTCAGGATGATCACGAAGACCAGGAACGGCCAGAGCTTGATCCGCTCAGCCAGAGTGCCCGACACGATCGACGCCGTCGCCGCGCAGAACATGAGCTGGAAGAAGAAGTCCGAGGCGGTCGAGGCATAGCCGATGTCGTCGGCCCCCGCCGCGGCGATGCCCGTGGCCTCCAGCACGCCCACGGCCGGGAACAGCGCCGAGAACCAGCCCTCGATGGCCCAGTCTCCCAAGGGATACATGAGGTTGTAACCGATGAGGTAGTAGAAGATCGCGGCAAGCGAGAACAGCGCCACGTTCTTGGTCAACTGCATCGTCACGTTCTTGGACCGCACCAGCCCGGCTTCGAGCATGGCAAAGCCCGCGGCCATCCAGAAGACGAGGAACCCGCCCACCAGGAACAGCACGCTCGTCAGGATGAAATCGCCGTTCAGGAGAGGGGCGTATTCCGCCAGCGCCGCGTCGGTGGCGGCGGCTGCGGCGTCTTCGGGGCTCGCGCCCTCGCCGATGGCCTCGTCATAGGCGGCCGCTGCGGCGTCCTGCAGCTTGGTCGAGATGGCCTCGTCGATGGCCTGGAGCGCCGCGGTGCCCGCGGCCGTCGCTTCGGCCGATGGCCCGTCCTGTGCCGCGGCGCCCAGGGGCACCGTCAGCACGGCCAGTCCGAGGACCAGCGCGGTGAAAAGTGATGTCAGGTTTCGCATAGTCAGTTACCCCAGCCCCTTAAATGGCATCGTCGTTGGTTTCGCCGGTGCGGACCCGCACGGCGCTGTCCACGTCGAGGACGAAAATCTTGCCGTCGCCGATCTTGTCGGTCTTGGCGGTGGTGGCGATGGTCTCGACCACCTGATCGGCCATGCCCGCGGGCACGACGATCTCTAGCTTGACCTTCGGCACGAAGTTCACGGCGTATTCGGCGCCGCGGTAGATCTCGGTGTGGCCCGACTGCGAGCCGAATCCCTTGATCTCGGTGACCATCATGCCGCGCACGCCGATGGCGGTGAGCGCCTCGCGCACCTCCTCCAGCTTGAACGGCTTGATCGCTGCGATGATGAGTTTCACGACTGTCCCCTTCTGCTGCGCGGGGCAGGGCCCGCACCGACTTGCACGCGGAGAAGAGGGCGTGCTGCGGCGCGGCGGGCAAGCGATGGGCGCGGATGAGGAGACCCCCCACAGGGATAAGTTGCACAATTTTTGCACAAATGGGGCGCTGCGCCCGTTTTTTGTGCGCGCAACAAAAGAGGGCCGGGTGCGCGGCCCCTCTAAACACGCCGCCCGGATACCTATATGCTGGGCCGCAAAGAGCAGTTTCAAAGAAAAGGACCGGGCATGGCCAGCACCGGCAGACGCAAGCCGCCGCTGGTGGCCGAACGGCGCCGAAAAACCGGCGCCACACCGCGATCCGCGCCGCGGCGCAAAACCGCCCGTGGGGCGGCACGGCGGCCCAAGGGCGCGGTCGGCTGGATCCTGGCGCCGTTCCGCTGGCTGATCCGCCTCACCTTCGGCCTGGCGCTCAAGGGCGCGCTGGTGGTCGCGGCTCTGGTGGCGCTCGGCACATGGTATGTCTACACGACCCTGCCGCCGGTGGGCGCGTTGCTCGACGGGCGGGCCAAGGGGTCGGTGACGCTCCTCGACCGGGACGGCGAGATCTTTGCCTGGCGGGGCGAGCAGTTCGGCGGTCAGATCGACGCCGCGACCATCTCGCCGCATCTGCGCCATGCCATCGTCGCCACCGAGGACAAACGCTTCTACGGCCACTTCGGCATCGACCCGCGGGGCGTCGCCAGCGCCATCCGCATCAACCTGCGCGAGGGGCGCGGGCCGCTGTCGGGCCACGGCGGCTCGACCATCACCCAACAGTCGGCCAAGCTGTTGTGCCTCGGCGTCGAGTTCGATCCCGACGTGTGGGAGAGCGAGGCCGCCTACGAGGCCGATTGCCGCGAAGGCTCGCTCTGGCGCAAGATCAAGGAGGCGGTCTATGCGCTGGCCATGGAGGCGAAGTACTCCAAGGACGAGATCCTCACGATCTATGTGAACCGTGCCTTTCTCGGCGCCGGGTCGCGCGGGTTCGAGGCCGCCGCCCAGCGCTATTTCGGCAAGTCCGCCAACGAGGTGAACCCCGCCGAGGCGGCGATGCTGGCGGGTCTTCTGGTGGCGCCGACGCGGTACGCGCCGACCAACAACCTGGCCCGCAGCCAGGAACGCGCGAACCTTATCCTCGGGCTGATGCAGGAGCAGGGCTATCTGACGGCCAAGGAGGCGGACATCGCCCGCGCCGCCCCCGCGCGCCTGTCCGAGGCGGCCGAGGCCCGCGCCGGCGGCTACTTTGCCGACTGGGTGATGGGGGATGCGCCCGAGTTCCTGACGCGCAAGACCACCGAGGACGTGATCCTGAGCACCACCTTCGACGCCCGGATCCAGAGGGCGGCGGAATCGGCGCTGGCCCATATCTTTGAGACCAAGGTGCGCGAGGGGTCCAAGGCGCAGGCGGCCATCGTAGTGATGAGCGCCGACGGCGCCGTCCGCGCCATGGTGGGCGGCCGCAAGTTCAAGGGCGTCGCGGGCCAGTTCAACCGCGCGGTGATGGCCAAGCGGCAGACCGGCTCGGCGTTCAAGCCCTTCGTCTACGCCGCCGCGCTGGAGCTGGGATACGGCCCCGGCGACACGGTCGCGGACGCCCCCCTGACGCTGAACATCCCCGGATCCGGCGCCTGGTCGCCAAAGAACTACGACAATCGCTATCGCGGCACGGTGACGCTGACCACGGCGCTGGCGCACTCCGTGAACACGTCCGCGGTGCGGATCAGCGAGGCCGTGGGGCGCGAAAACGTGCGCAAGGTGGCCGAGGATTTCGGCATCGTCAGCGACCTGGCAAACGGGCCCGCCCTGGCCCTCGGCGCCTCAGAATCCACCCTGGTCGAGATGACGGGGGCTTACGCCGGGATCCTCAACGGCGGCACGTCGGTCAAGGCCTACGGCCTGAGAGAGCTGCGGCTCCAGGGCGCCGACACCCCGCTCATCGGCCAGGACGGCGGGCTGGGCGAGCGCGTCATCTCCGAGGGCGCGGCGCGCGATCTGGTCTGGATGATGCACAAGGTGGTGACCGAGGGCACCGGCACCCGCGCCCGCCTGGACGGGCGCGAGGCCGCGGGCAAGACCGGCACCACCCAGGTCGCGCGCGATGCATGGTTCTTGGGCTTCACCGCAGACTACGTGGCCGGGGTGTGGATGGGCTATGACGACAACACGCCGCTGACCGGGGTAACGGGCAGCGGCCTGCCCGCCGAGATCTGGCGCGAGACGATGGAGCGGGTGCACGCGGGCCTGCCCGCGCGGCCGCTGCCCATGGACGCGCCGGCCGCCCCGGCGCCCACGCCCACACCGCCGCCGGCCGACAACGTGGCCACCGCCCCGGCGCCGGTCCAGCAGCCGCAACCGGTGCGCCGCGAGCCGGACTTGGCCGAACGGATCATCCTGGAGGTGCTCGGCGGCATCCTCGGCCGCAACAACTGATCCCCTGCCCCAAGCCCCGGTGGGCGCCGCGAGAGCGGCCGCCGCGCCGTCTACGCGCCCAGGTCCTCAGGTTCCGCGTCGCAGGGAACACGGGCGTTGACCGACACCGCTCAGAGACGAGGGCAGCGCCGGGCGGGGCATTGGCGGCTGGGCGGAGCGCGATGAATGCGTCCCGGCATAGATGCGATGCGGCTTGGCGCCGGCCGGCGTGGGACCAGCAGATCGTGCTCCGAAACGACGGCAGTTCCGGTCCACGGGGTGGCCGAGGAGCGCCGCCCCGGGAGGTGAAACGGCCCTGCCCTGCGGTGCTCGCCGGGCTCGGCGCGGGGGCTGGGCGGACCGAGACGATGGCCACTGGCGTCGACCTCCCCCCGCGGGGAACACCATTGGCCCGTCCGCCACCGAGAGCCCTTCACCGGCGCGGCGTGACCCGGATCACCGCCGCTTGGCGCCTTGCTGAACCGTATGAGCGGCACGGTGGCGGCGCCGCCGTCCCCAGGCAAGGGACAAGTGCACTGCCCCGTGGGGGGGCGCGGCCAATGGCCGATGCTCGTATCCGCGTCGGTGCAGGGGGCGCACCGCGCTTGGCCTTCATGGGATGATCAGGAAGACGGGCGGTCCCGTCGCTCTACCCGCCGTTGCCGCAGGGGCTGCCGAGGAGGCACTGGCGCATCCGGTCGAGCACCGCGTCGGAGGGTCTTGCGAAGGCGAAGCTCGGGCAGGCCGCGACGTCCAGCGCATAGCCCCCCGGCACCCGCTCCAGGAATGCCAGGTGCGGCTCGGCGGGGTCGAGGCTTCCGCACCAGGGGCCGAGGCACTCCACCCGCAGGGTCAGTCGGGTCGAAACCGGAACAGTGAAGCCGTTGCGGGTCAATGCAGAGCCCGAGAACCGGGCGGGCACCGACACCGCGCGGGTGTCGCCGCCGCCCTGGGGCATCTTGGCCGGGTCGAAGACGAACCGCCCCGACACCACGAGATAGCTCTCCTCGGCGTTCAGCGCCCGTTGGAACGCCATCTCCGGGTCGGGCCGCAGGCAGGACAGCGCCCCGGCGGGTCCGCCCGCTCCGGCCAGCGCCGCGGCCAGCGCCAGGGCCCGCGCCGACCGCCTCACAGCCGGTCCTCGAACTCGGACAGAACGCGGGCATAGACCGGCCGCTTGAACGGCACGATCAGGTCGACGAGGGCCCCCGGCGCGACCCAGCGCCAGTCCGAGAACTCGGGATCGGGCCGGTCGATGCAGACGGCCGCGTCGTCGCCGTGATAGCGCAGCAGGAACCACTTCTGCGCCTGTCCGCGGAACCGCCCGCCCCAGAGCCGCGCCGCCACGTCCTGCGGCAGATCGTAGGGCAGCCAGTCGGCGCTCTCCGCCACCACCGTGACCTGCGAAGCGTCGATCCCCGTCTCCTCCTCCAACTCGCGCAGGGCGGCGGCGCGCGGCTCTTCGTCGGCGTCGATGCCGCCCTGGGGCATCTGCCAGGCGCCCGGCGTGTCGATGCGCTCGCCCGCCCAGACGCGCCCGTGCCCATCGGTCAGCATGACGCCGACGCAGGGCCGATAGGCGGGGTCGGGGGCGGTCACGGGATCAGTCCACCGGACCCAGCGCAGACAGCCCCTTGAGGATGTCGATGGCATAGGCGAGCTGATAGTCGTCGTCGCGGAGCTTGGCCGCCTCCTCGGCCTTGGCCTGCTCTTCCAGAATGATCTCGCGCTGCTCCTCGGTCACGCTGTCGTTGTCCAGCGACCCGCGCAGGTCCGCCTCCGAGCGCGAGGGGCGACCGTCCTCTTCCTCCTCGTCCTGGGCTTCGGGATCGCGCGGCGGCTGCTGCACCACGATGTCGGGACTGACGCCCAGCGCCTGGATCGAGCGGCCCGACGGCGTGTAGTAGCGCGCGGTCGTCAGGCGCATGGCGCCCTCGCCGCGCAGCGGCATGACCGTCTGCACCGACCCCTTGCCGAAGCTCTTGGTCCCCACGACGATGGCGCGGCGGTGATCCTGAAGCGCGCCCGCCACGATCTCGGACGCCGACGCCGAGCCGCCGTTGATTAGCACGACGATGGGCTTGCCCGAGGCCAGGTCGCCGGGCGTGGCGTTGAAGCGGTCGCTGTCGGCCAGGTCGCGGCCGCGGGTCGAGACGATCTCGCCCTCCTCCAGGAACGCATCCGACACGCGGATGGCCTGGGTCAACAGGCCCCCCGGGTTGTTGCGGAGATCCAGCACGATGCCGTTGACCTCGTCCATCCCGCCCGCTGCCTCGATCTGTTCCTCCAGCCCCTCCTTGAGGTTCGGGAAGGTCTGGTCGTTGAAAGTGGTGATCCGCAGGATGACCGAGCGGCCTTCGGTCCGGGTGCGCACCGCCGTCAGCTTGATCGTGTCGCGGATGATCGAGACGTCGAACGGCTCGTCCACCCCCTCGCGCACCACGGTGATGATGATCTCGCTGCCCACCGGCCCGCGCATCATCTCCACCGCCTCGTCCAGCGTCAGACCGAGGAGCGATTCGCCGTCCACATGGGTGATGAAGTCGCCCGCCTCGACCCCCGCCGCCGCCGCCGGGGTGCCGTCCATGGGCGAGACGACCTTGACGAAGCCCTCTTCCTGCGTGACCTCGATGCCCAGACCGCCGAACTCGCCCCGGGTCTGCACCCGCATGTCGCGGGCGTCGTCGGGGCTGAGATAGCTGGAATGCGGGTCGAGCGAGGTCAGCATCCCGTCGATGGCCGCCTCGATCAGGTCGCCCTCGTCCACCTCTTCGACGTATTGCGCGCGGATCCGCTCGAAGATGTCGCCGAACAGGTCCAGCTGTTCGTAGACGCTGGTTTTGCTGGCGTTCTCCTGCGCGATCAGCGGTCCGGCCACTTGGGTGGTCAGAAGAACCCCGACGAGGGTGCCGCCCGCGGCGGCCAGTGCGAATTTTCTCATTCCAAGGGTCCTATTCCAACGTCTCTCTGAACCACGGCGCGGGATCCACCGGGTCCTGCCCGACTCGCAGCTCAATATAGAGCGTCTCGCGCAGGGCTTGGCCATCCTCCGCCGATGCGGCCGGAAGCGCCGGATCGCGCCCGCCCATCAGGCCCACCGGGGCGCCCGCAGGCAGGATCTCTCCCGGCGCACCATAGACCATTCCGAGCCCGGCGAGCACCAGCAGAAATCCCCCCTCGGGCTCGAGAACCATCACATTTCCGTAGTCGAGGAGCGGGCCGGCATAGCGCACGGTCCCCGGCCAGGGCGCGACGACGAGCGCGCCTGGGGCGACCTCCAGCAGAATGCCCGAGCGGCGGATCCCCGCCGCGTCGGCCGCGCCGTAGCCGCGCAGGAGGCGCCCGGCCACCGGCAGCGGCAGATCGCCCCGCGCGGCGGCGAAGTCCGGCAGCGCAGGCGCGGCCGGGTCCGGTGGCAGGTCGGCCAACCCCGAAGCGAAGCCCGCCAAGGTCTCGACGCTGTCGATGAGCGCGCCCAGGACGGCCGGATCCTCGGTGGCGCGGCGGGGCATGTCGGTGCGGTCGGCGATGGCGGCCGAGAGCGCCAGGCGCGCCGCCTCGATCCCGGCCAGCCCGGTCTCCAGCGTCGACGCCGCGCTCTCCTGGAGCGCCATCAGCATGGCAAGCTCGTCGAGATCGGCGCGCAGGTCGGCCACCTCGGCGCGGAGCGCAGGTGTCACATCGGACAGAATCATCCCGGCCCGCGCCGTGCCCACCGCCCCGTCGGGGTGCAAGAGGAGCGACACCTCGGGCGCGGCGCCCAGGGTCATCAGCGCGCCGAGGAGCTGCGCCAGGCGCGCGCTCTCGGCGTCGAAACCGGCGCGGATCGCGGCCTCGCGGGCGGCCGCGTCGCGCATCCCGCCGCGGAGCGCGGCCAAACCGTCCTCGTAGGCGCGCACGGCCGAGGTCAGGGCCGCGACCCGGTCGGACCGGCGCTCGGCCGCCGCCATCTCGGCCGCGGCCGTCTCCAGAGCGGCGGCGGCGCGGCGGGCGGCGTCCGCCGGGTCGGCGGCGGCGGCCGGACCGGCCAGGAGCAGGCCGACAAGCGCCGCGCGAATCATCGGCGGATCAGGCTGATGCCGGTCATCTCGTCCGGCTGAGGCAGGCCCATCAGCTGGAGCAGCGTCGGCGCCAGATCGGCCAGCCGCCCGTCGGCCAGCGCCGCGCCCTCGGGCCCGCCCACCATGATCACCGGCACCGGGTTCGTGGTGTGGGCGGTGTGCGGCCCGCCCGTTTCCGGGTCGACCATGGTTTCGCAGTTGCCGTGGTCGGCGGTGACGATCATCGCCCCGCCGGCCGTCTCCAGCGCCTCCAGGACCCGCCCCAGGCCGCGGTCCACCGCCTCGCAGGCGGCGATGGCGGCGCCCAGATCGCCGGTATGGCCCACCATGTCGGGATTGGCGAAGTTGCACACGATGAGATCGTAGCCCTTGGCGATCGCCTCGACGAAACGGTCGGTGACCTCGACCGAACTCATCTCGGGTTGCAGGTCGTAGGTGGCGACCTTGGGGCTCTTGGGCATCGCCCGGTCCTCGCCCTCCTCGGGCGTCTCCTTGCCGCCGTTGAGGAAGAAGGTGACGTGGGGATATTTCTCGGTCTCGGCCAGGCGGAACTGGGTCAGCCCATGCCTGGCCACCCAGGCGCCCAGGGTGTTGACGATGTCCGCCTTGGGAAACATCGCCTGCATGAAGTCGGTGTGCCGGTCGGAATACTCGACCATCCCCGCGGCCGCGGCCCAATCTGGGCGGGCGGACACGTCGAACTCGGCAAAGTCGGGATCGGCCAACGCCGAAAGGATTTCGCGCGCCCGGTCGGCGCGGAAGTTGACGAACAGCAGGCCGTCGCCATCGGCCGGCGCGACATAGCCGTCGAGCACGGTCGCGCGGATGAACTCGTCGGTCACGCCCGCGTCATACGCGGCGCGGGCGGCAGCGGGAGCGTCGGCCGCCTGGCGGCCCTTGCCCGACACCACCAGATCGAACGCCTCCTGCACCCGCTCCCATCGGGTGTCGCGATCCATGGCGTAGTAGCGGCCGACGACGGTGCCGATCCGCGCCCCCTCCGGGAGGTCGCCCGCCAGCTTCTGCACCTGGTCGGCGGCGGATTTGGGCGCCACATCGCGGCCGTCGGTGATCGCGTGGATCTGCACCGGCACCCCTGCGTCGGCGATGGCCCGGGCGGCGGCGGCGATATGATCCTGGTGGCTGTGCACGCCGCCGGGCGAGGCCAGGCCCATGACCTGCGCCGTGCCGCCCGTCTCCTTGAGCCGGGCGATCAAGTCTTGCAGGACCGCGTTGTCGAAGAAGCTGCCGTCCTCGATGGCCAGGTCGATCTGCCCCAGATCCATCGCCACCACCCGGCCGGCCCCGATGTTGGTATGCCCCACCTCGGAGTTACCCATCTGCCCGGTCGGCAGTCCCACGTCGGGCCCGTGCGTCGTCAACTGCGCCCGCGGCCCCGCCTGGGCGATGCGGTCGAAGTTGGGCGTGTCGGCCAGCGCCGGGGCGTTGTCGGCGCGGTCGTCGCGCAGACCCCAACCGTCGAGGATGCACAGGACGACAGGCTTTGGCGCGGGCATGGGCGGCTCCCTCCGAGATGACGCGCTCTGTCTAGCGTGTCGCCGGGGCGGGCGAAACCTCAGCCGCGGTGATAGGGGGCTCCGGCCAGGATCGACGCGGCCCGGTAGAGCTGTTCGGCCAGCATCGCGCGGGCCAGCTTGTGCGGCCAGACCATGGCGCCGAAGGACAATCGCAGGTCGGCCTCGGCGACTAGGGCGGGGTCGAGCCCATCGGCACCGCCGATCAGGAACGCCGCGGCGGCGCGTCCGCCGTCGCGCCACCCTGCCAACGTGTCGGCGAAGGCGGGAGAGGTCATCTGCCGCCCGCGCTCGTCCAGGGCACAGACGACCGCCCCCTGCGGCACCGCCCTGCGCAAGAGCGCCGCCTCGGCTGCCGGGCCGCCGCCCTTGCGGTCGTCGATCTCCTGGATGTCGAGCGGACCGAGCCCCAGGGGCCGCCCGGTGCGGCCAAACCTCTGGGCATAGTCCGCGACCAGCGCCGCCTCGGGGCCGGACTTCAGCCGCCCCACGGCGCAGATCGTCACCTTCACCGCGGGATCAGTGCGCCGCGGTGCCCGCCGCCTGACCCGGTCCCACCCACATCTTTTCGAGCTGGTAGAACTCGCGCACCTCGGGGCGGAAGACATGGACGATGACGTCGCCGGTGTCGATCAGCACCCAGTCGCCGGTATCCTTGCCCTCGACCTTGGAGAGGCGGCCGTGATCGTGTTTCAGCCGGTCGACCAGCTTGTCCGACATCGCCGTGACCTGCCGCGAGGATCGGCCCGAGCAAATCACCATGTAGTCGGCCATTTCGGATTTGCCGCGCAGATCGACGGTGACCACATCTTCGGCCTTGTCGTCGTCCAGCGATGTGAGGATGACCTTGAGCAGCGCTTCGCTGCTCAGCGGGTTGAATGCATCGGCACTCATGGACCGAGCATCCGGTGCGGCCCGAACACCGGCCGCGTCGTGCGAAAGAGACAGGACATCGTCCTCCTTTGCAGCGCGCCGACAATAGCCTCGGCGCAAGGCGTGGGGGCAATATAGGCGCCTCGGGCCGCTAGAACAATTGTCTCACCACACAGGACGGCACGGAACCGCCGGGCGCTGCGACGCTTTCCCATCGTGTTTCGTGTATGAGGTAGGATATGGTTCAATACAAAATCGGTGAGAACGTCGAATGGAACTGGGGCAACGGCACCGGCGAAGGCAAGATCCAGGAGCGCTTTACCGAGAAGGTGACGCGCACCATCGACGGCACCGAGGTCACGCGCAACGCGACCGAGGACGACCCCGCCTATATGATCGAGCAGGAGGACGGCAGCCGGGTGCTGAAATCGGCCTCCGAGCTCAACTGATCGTCACCCCCGCCGGCCCGCGATGAATGCGGGGCGCACAGGCGGGCTCCACCCGGGATTGAGCCGACGGGACTGGTGGCGGGCCGTGCGCGCCGTGTTCGTCCGCATGGACGAACGGAATCTGGGGCTGATCTCGGCTGGCGTCGCGTTCTACGGGATGCTGGCGCTGTTCCCAACCGTGGGCGCGATCATCGCCGTCTGGGGCACGTTCGCCGACCCGGTGGTGGTCGAAGGGCAGATCGCCCTCCTCACCAACCTCGCGCCCCCCGACGCGCTGGCCATGATCGAAGACCAGGTCGCGCAGATCCTGGCGGCGCGGGAGACCAACCTGGGCTGGGCCACGCTGATTTCGACCGGGATCGCTCTATGGGTGGCGCGGGCGGGGGTCGCGGCGCTGATTCGCGGGCTCAACTCCATCAATGGCGAGCGGAACCGCTCGGGCATCCGGCACATGATCGCCGCGTTCGGCGTCACCTTCCTCCTGATCGGAGTGGCCCTGGTGTCGCTGGCCAGCGTTGTGGTCCTGCCCATCGTTCTGGCTTTTCTCCCGCTGGGGTATTTCACGGGCCTCGCGCTCTCCAGCGTGCGGTGGGTCGTGGCGATCTCGGTGGTGCTGGCGGGGCTGGGAGTCGTCTATCGCTTCGGCCCGAACCGTCGCCATGCCCGCGCGGCGTGGATCACCCCCGGCGCCATCGTCGCAGTGGTGATTTGGGCCGCTGCGTCGTGGGGGTTTACCTACTACATCGCCAATTTCGGCAACTACAACGAAATCTACGGCGCCTTGGGCGCCGTCATCGCGCTGATGATGTGGCTCTATATCAGCGCCTTTGTCGTCCTGCTCGGTGCGGTGCTGAACGTCGAGTTGGAGCTGCGCACAGTGTCGGACAGCACCGTAGGCCCCGCCAAACCTATGGGTCAGCGCGGGGCGGTGCCCGCCGACAGCCTGGCCCACGATGCGACCGCGCGCGAACAGTATCCCGACGCGCCGACGATGTCTGAGAGCGAAAAGGCAGAGACGCTGTAGCGGCTACATCAACGGGCGGATCGGCGCAGGCTCCAGCTCTAACTGCGCGATGGCCGCGAGTTCCTCCAGCTCCATCACCCGCAGCTCGCCGTTGCTCCACGTCACCAACTGCCGCTCGCGCAGCTTGGCCAAGGTCTTGTTGGTGTGGACCAGAGACAGGCCCAGCGCGTCGGCGAGGTCCTGCTGTTTGTAGGGAAAGCGGATGGTGTTGCCGTCCAATCCACCCAACGCGGTCATGCGGGCGTAGAGCTTCACGAAGGCCCAGGCGATTCGCTCCATGGCCGAGCGCTGGCCGACGGTCGCCAGGGCCTCGCCCAGAAAATGTTCTTCTGTAGCCACGAGCCAGGTCAGGTCGAACGCCCTCTGCGGCTGCGATCGGAAGAGGTGGAAGATCTCTGAGCGGTTGAAGACGCAGAGCCGCATATGCGTCGTACTCTCCACCGAGTGCTGCATCTCGCCCAGGATCCCGGACTGCATCCCCAGGAAATCGCCCGGGAGGACGAAGTTGATGACCTGGCGTCGACCGTCCGGCAATGTCTTGTAACGTAAGCCCATCCCATCCAGGACGGTGTAGAGTTGCGGGCTCGTCGACCCCTCGGCGAGCAGCGGCGAACCCCCGTCGACGGTGAGTTCGCCGGTCTTGAACTTCTGCATAAACGCGACTTCCTCCTCACTGAACGGGGTGAAGAGGGGCATCTTGCGCAGCGGACAACTGGCACAGGCGGTGACCATTGAAAATTCCTTCCGGCTACGTCGTGGTTTAATGAGATGCCGCGACGAATGTTCCAGTATCGACGCCGAAAGGATGGCACCCATCATGTCGCTAGACCAGCACCCGATCTATCTGGTGGTTCAGGACTCCATCGTCGTTGCCGATGATATCGCGGAGACGATCCGCGAATTTTCGGAAAATGCCGAGGTGACCCTGTGCCGCTCGCTCGAAGAGGCGCGCGATGTTCTGGCCCGTATCAGTCGCGTGGATTTTGCAGTACTGCCACGGTTGTCGGACGCAGAAGAGTTGATGCGCCAGTTGGCGCAATCGCGCACCCGAATCATCGTCACGTCGGATGGCGCTCCCGACGCGGAGGTGGGGCCGGTGTTCCTGCCCCTCCCCTTCACCGGAGATATGCTTAAGGACGCGATCCGTCGCGCCGGCCAGTCCTGACGCGGCGCCCAGCGTCGAGGCCCATGAGAAAGGCGTCGATCAGACCTGCGGCTGCGGTCAGCGGGTCGGCTGCGGCCGTCGCCGTTGCCGTCGGCGGGACCGCCGCGACGGGCGGCGGCATCATCATCACCCTGCGACGCCCCAGCCCGATCAGGATCAGGCCGACACCGGCCAGGATCGAGCCGATAACCAGGGCCGCCAGCGCGGCGCCTATGGCCGCGGCGATGACGATCCACAGTGCCGCCACCAGAAACGCCACGCCCGCGAGGACAAAGGCCAGACCGACCGCCGTGAAGGCGGCCCGGCGCATCGCCAGATGCACCGACAGCCGGGCCTGAAGCAGGGCCGCTGCGATCATCGGCTCACCGCCGCCCGGACAGGAGCCCGATCAGGAGGCCGATCGCCGCGGCGATCCCCAGTGCCGTCACCGGGTTGGCGCGCACATAGCGCTCGGCGTCGTCCACCGCGCTCTCGGCCGTGCTGCGCAGCGCGGCGGCCTGGGCCTCGGCCTTGGATTGCAGCTCTTCGGCCTGGGCGCGTGCCTTGTCGGCGACGTCTTGCCCGCGGCTGCGGCCCATTTCGGTCAGGGTCTCGGCGATCTTGCCGATGTCGGCCTTGAGCATCTCGATCTGGCGGGACAGATCCTCGGAGCTGGGGGCGGTGGCCACCTGCTCCGTTTCGGCATTTTCGGATTTGAACTTGGCGGTTTGCGCCATGGCGAACTCCATTCGTGCAGGGCCCGGCGAGAGCCGGGCGGGACAGCCATTGTTGCAACCCGGAGACACCGGCGAAGTTCCCCCTGGACGAGGAACAAATTCGCGCCGCCGCCGGTTGTCCGCTCAACACCACGACCAAGCGTCACTGAAAGGACACGCGATGCCCCTCCTGGCCGGAGCGTTCCTCATGTTGGCACTGGTGTCGGGATTGGCCGGGTTCGGCGGCGCGCCAGCGTCGTTCGCGGGACCCGCACAGCTGTTGTTCTTCGTGTTCGTCACGGGGTTCGTTCTGGCTGCAATCTTTCGGTTCACCCGATAGGCGCCATGCCGGCAGGGAGCAGAACGACAAAAAACGGCGGGCCGGTCCAGAGATGGACCGGCCCAACTTACATCGGCTCTGCGCCGCGGTTCAGGACGTGGATTGAAGCGTTTCCGTCGACGAAAAGAACATCGCCTGGCTGACCGCGCTACGCACCTGGTCCTCGCTGTAGGGCTTGGAGATCAGGAACGCCGGCTCCGGCTTCTCCCCCGTCAGCAGGCGCTCGGGGAACGCGGTGATGAAGATGACCGGGAGGCTCCCGAACTGCTTGAGGATGTCGTCCACCGCGTCGATGCCCGACGAGTTGTCGGCGAGCTGGATGTCCGAGAGGATCAGATCGGGCTTGTCCGACGCGGCCAGGTCGACGGCGGCGGCGCGGGTGCGGGCGATGCCGGTCACCTCGTGCCCCATCTCCGAGACGATGGAGTGGATGTCCATGGCGATGATCGCCTCGTCCTCGATGATCATGATCCGGCCGGCCATCGACCGCTCCATCTCGGCGATGGCGATCTGCACCAGTTCCTCGGCCTCTTCGGGGGGGACGTCCATGATCTGACCCACCTGGGCGAACGAGAACCCCTCGATCGTCGCCAGGAGCAGAGCCTCGCGGGTGTTGTTCGTCAGCCCCGACATGTGATCCAGCGCGCGGCTCTCCAACCTGGTCGCGGTGTCCTCGGTATCCGCCGTCGGCGCACCGGCGGTGATCCAGATCCGGTGGAACGCCCGGAACAGAGCGACCTTGGGCGCCAAGTCGTTGTCGAAGATCGACCGGTCCTGCAAGATTGCCTCGAGCGTCGCCGCGGCATAGGTGTCGCCGGTCCCTTGAGCCCCGGTCAACGCACGGGCATAGCGCCGCAGATATGGAAGGTCGGATCCGATGGTTGCCGCGAGGTCTGCCTGCGCAGTCGGGTCGGTCATGGGCGATATGTCCTGATTATTGGAGAAGTCTTTGGAACCGAACGTCAGCCCCGTCTGTTGGTTCCCGAAATCAGATCGAATTCCGTGCCTTCGCCGCTAGACGGCCCCTAGTCCGAGCGTCATATGACTCACAACAAGGATGTCTCGTCCGTGATGAAACAGATCGACGAAAATTTGCGTCAGGTCTATCGCGACGTCGAGACCAACGATGTGCCCGACAGGTTCAAGGAGCTGCTGGCCAAGCTGAAGGAGCAGGAAGCGTCGAATGCGAAATGACATCGACCCTCGGGACGAGCTGGTCGAACATCTCTCTGCGCTGCGGGCCTTTGCCATGTCGCTGACGCGGAATTCGGCCGCTGCGGACGATCTGGTGCAGGACACCATCGAAAAAGCGTGGAAGAACATCGACAAGTTCGAGCCTGGCACCAACCTCCGGGCCTGGCTCTTCACGATCCAACGCAACGCGTTTTACTCGTCGCGCCGCAAGGCCAAGCGAGAGGTCGCCGATATCGATGGCGCCATGGCGGCCTCGCTGTCCGAGAAACCGGCACATGACGGGCGGCTCGCGATGAACGATTTCCGCAAAGCGTTCGAGCAGCTGCCCATCGAGCAGCGCGAGGCTCTGATGTTCGTCGGCGCGTCCGGGTTTTCCTACGAAGAAGCGGCCGACATGTGCGGCGTCGCCGTCGGCACGATCAAGAGCCGGGCGAACCGCGGACGCCGCCGCCTGGCGGAACTCATGGGGTTGGCCGAAGGCGAGGACCCCACGATCCTCGATGCAACGTCCGCGTCGGTGATCGCCGCCCACCCGCAGCAAGGTTGACCCCGTGCTGGTCCCCGGACGAGGCTTCGGTGGCCTAAACCGGCTCGACGTGCGACTCGTCGTGCTGCTGGGGATTGCACTGTTGCCCATCGGTCTGATCGCGATGGTCCAGACCTACCGGGTGATCGACGATTCCGAGGCGCGGTTGGAAACCGCGCTCCTCGGCGTCACGCACGAGGCCACGCTGCAAGAGCGGATGCTCCTCATGCGCGCGCGGGGGAAGGCCGAGGCGCTGGCCGATCTGGTGCCCCTGATCGTGGCCGATCCGGCGAACTGCACCGCACAGTTCGAGGCGTTGGCGCGCGACGGGGCGGGCATCGGCTTTGCCGGGTGGATCGACGAGGAGGGCATCGTCGGCTGCGGCAGCTCCGATGTCGGCGCCAGCGTCGCCGCGTCGCCGGTCTACCAACGCTACAAGGAGCTGGGCACGGCGTTTTTCTCCGCCACGCGACGCGGCGTCCTGACCGGCCAGAGCGTCGCGATGTTCGTGCAGCCGGTGGCGATCGACGACGCCCCCGCGGGCTATGTCGCCGTGTCGGTGCCACAGCAGGCGCTGTCCGTCCCCGAAACCACCCGCTTTGCCGTCAAGCCCGTCGACATTGTCGCCATCAACCGCGACGGCGTGGTCCTGACCTCGCAACTCGACCTCGACACGGTGGATGAGCGGCTGCCCCTGAACCTGGAGCTGTCGCTCTTGGCCGTGGACAAGCCCCAGCATCTGCTCGACACCGACCGCGCGGGCGAGGAGCACCTCTATACCGTCGCCCCGATCCTGCCGGGCACCATGTGGGCGGTGTCGATCTGGCCGCCCGACGCCCTGGCTCCCGGCGGCCTGACTGCGATGTCGGCGGTGGTGTTCCCGTTCCTGATGTGGCTGGCCAGCCTGGCCGTCGCATTCTTTGCCGTGCACCGCCTGGTCACCCGGCACATCCGCACCCTGCGCCAGCGGATCCGCGCGTTTACCATGTCGCGCACCACCCTGCCCCTGCGCGACAGCGAGAGCGAGGCGCCTCAGGAACTGCGCGAGGTGTTCAGCGCCTTCGCCGACATGACCGAGCGGATCGCCCGCGACGAGGCCGACCTGGAGGACAGCCTGCACGAGAAGACCGTGCTGTTGAAGGAGGTCCACCATCGGGTCAAGAACAACCTGCAACTGATCGCGTCGATCACCAATATGCAGATCCGCAAGGCGCGCAGCGCCGAGACCCGGCACGTTCTGCGCCGGTTGCAGGACCGTGTTCTGGGCCTGGCGACGATCCATCGCAGCCTCTATCAGTCGAGCGTCCTGTCCAACGTCCGCGCCGACGAGTTGGTGGGCGAGTTGGCACGGCAGATCGTGGAGGCTCACACCCCCGACACCGAGGCGTTCGATGTGCGGATCGAACTGGAGCCGGTGTCGCTCTATCCCGATCAGGCGGTGCCCCTGTCGCTGCTGGCGACCGAGGCTCTGAACAATGCGCTCAAACATCTCGGCCATCCACCGGAGGGGCGGCCCTATATCTACCTCGCCATGAGCCAGGAGGCCGACACCGGGCGCATTCGGCTGGTGGTCGAGAACTCGCGCGGCGCGCCGGTCATCGACGAGGGGCCGGACCCCGGCGGCGGCCTGGGAAATCAGTTGATCGCCGCCTTCGTCCTGCAACTGGGAGCGCTGTCCAAAACCGTCGACGAGGCGGATCGTTTCGCGCTCGATATACGTTTCACCGCCACCAACTTCGAATCCACCGAAGAGGCGGCGTGATGCAGCTCACGACCCACTGGCCAGCCGAGATCGACACCGACCTCGGCCGGTTGCGCCTGTTGATGACGGCGTCCGAAGCCTATCCCGCGTTCGAGGAGGCGGTGGCCGCGGCGGAGTCGCGCATCGTCGCCGGATTCCGCATCTTCGACCCCGACACCCATTTGCGCAGCGCGGCGGGCCAGGCCATCGGGCGCGACTGGTTCGACCTCATCGTCCATACGCTGCGCCGCGGCGTATCCATCGATTTGCTACTGTCGGACTTCGACCCCATCGTCGCCGCACCGATCCACCGGGCCACGTGGTCGAGCCTGCGTCGGTTGTGGGCCGCGGCCGAAATCGCCGGGCCCGACGCGGCGAAGCTCACCATCCACCATGGCCGCCATCCCGCCGAGGTCGGCCTTCTGCCCCGGCTCATCCTGTGGCCTCGGGTGCTGGCGGAGCTGCGCCAGGTCCGGCGCCGGTTGGAGGCGATGCCGCTCGAAGGGCGCCGCACCGCGCTGCGCGACATGCCCGGCCTGGCCGAGCGGCTGTGGCTCGACGACGGCGGGCGGGTGCGTCTGCGCCATCCCTGGCCGCCGCGCCTCTACCCCGCGTCGCATCATCAGAAGCTGGCGGTCATCGACGGCAAGCTGCTCTACATCGGCGGTCTGGACCTGGACGAGCGGCGGTTCGACGACCACGACCACGACCGCCCCGGACACGAGACCTGGCACGACATCCAGGTCACCGCCGAGGGCGAGATCGCCGAGGCGGCCGAGACCTATCTAAGGGCCGTGCCCGATGCCGTCCACGGGCGCGCACCCCTGCCGCCGGCGCCGCCCGCGCTGGTCACCACGGTATCGCGAGTGCGCCGGCTATCGCTGCCCTACCTGTCGCCGCAGCCCCTGCGGCAGCGCATCGCAGCAGCGATCTACGACGAGTTGTCCAAAAGCCGCGGCCTGATCTACCTGGAGACCCAGTTCTTTCGCGACCGTCGCCTGGCGCGGCGGCTCGCCTCCGCCGCGCGGCACTGCCCCGATCTGCATCTGCTGATGGTTTTGCCCGCCGCGCCCGAGGATGTCGCCTTCGAGGCCCGGCGCAAGCTCGACGCCCGCTACGGCGAGTTCCTCCAGGCCCATTGCATCGCCAAGGTGCGCCGTGCCTTCGGATCGCGCGCCTTCTTCGCCTCGCCCGCGCAGCCGCGCCGCGCCGACCACCGGTCGGTCAGCGGGCGGGACATCCTCGCCGACGCGCCGCTGATCTATGTCCATGCCAAGCTCTGCATTTTCGACAGCCGCACCACCATCGTGTCGTCGGCCAACCTCAATGGCCGCTCTCTGCGCTGGGACACCGAGGCGGGACTGCGCATCCAGGACGAGGCATTCACCCGTCATGCGCTGGGCCGTGCGCTCAGCCACTGGCGGATGCCGGCCGAGGTCGTGGCCCAGGCTGCCGAGAACCCCGCGGGGCTGATCGCTGGCGTGCGGGAGGCGGCGGCCAGCGACGTGCGCAAGGTGCCCGATGCGCGGCGTGGTCTGCTCCTGCCCTACGACAGCCGCCCGGCCGAGCGGTTCGGCCGTCCCGCGCCGGGCATCCCCGAAGAGATGGTGTGACCATGACCCACGCGCCGACCGAGCCTGCGACCCTACCCATCCCCGACGACGCCGACGGGGCGCCCCGCCGGGTCGGTGTGGAGGTCGAGCTGGGCGGGCTGACCGAGTCCCAAGTCGTGCACATCGGCGCCGATCTCTTCGGCGGCGAGATCGACCAGACCGGCGCCTATACCTACACCCTCCGCGATTCCGCCATCGGCGACGTCGAGGTGATGCTGGACACCGCGTTCCGCGACCATGCCGGCGGCGCCCTGGCCAAGGCGGGGCTGGACGTCGGTCGCGCCGTGATCCCGGTGGAGTTCGTGACCGAGCCGCTGTTGCCCCAGACCCTGGGCGACATCGACCGGTTCTGCGACGCACTGGCCGAGGCGGGGGCGACGGGAACCCAGGACGGGATGCTCCTGGGCTTTGGAATGCATCTCAACATCGCCGCGGCGGGACGGCGGGCCGAGGACATCCTGCCGGTGCTGCGCGCGTTTGCCCTGGCCGAGGACGGGCTGCGCGCCCGCACCCCCATCGACCCGTCCCGGCGCCTCCTGCCGTTCGTCGATCCCTATCCGCCGCGGCTCCTCGACGCGCTGGCCGCGCCCGATTCCGCCGACTGGGATGCCGGACAGATGATCGACGCCTACCTCCACCATGCGCCCTCGCGGAACTACGCGCTCGACATGCTGCCGCTGTTTCGCGACCTGGACTCCGACCGCGTGACGGCCGCGATCAAGGGCAGCGAGTCGATCAAGCCGCGGCCGGCCTATCACTACCGCCTCCCCGACGCGCGTGTGGACGATCCCGACTGGTCGGTCAGCGGCGAATGGGCGACCTGGTGCGAGATCGAGGCGCTGGCGGCCCAGCCCGACGCGGTCGAGCGTCTGGCCGCCGCCTGGCGGCGCTACCGCGACCGGCTGGTCCCCATCCCCGGTCGCTGGAGCGGTCTCTCGGCCGAGATCCTGGCCGAGGAAGAGGTGCTGCAGTGACCCGCCCGGTCATCGGCGTCACCACCTCGGCGCGCTCGGGCTGGCGGATCTTTCCCCTGGTCAACCTCAACCTCTGGCTCGCCGGGGGCCGCGGGGTGCGCTGGGTGGCGGGGCGGCCCTCGGACATCGCGTCGGTCGACGGCATCGTGATCGGTGGGGGCGACGACATCTCGCCCGACCTCTACGGGGGCAAGCTGATCACATCGGCCCGTCTCGACCCGGACCGCGACGCGATGGAGCGGCGGCTGGTGGACGAGGCGATGGCCCAGGGCAAACCCGTGCTGGGCATCTGCCGCGGGGCGCAGATGCTGAACGTCGCCCTGGGCGGCACCTTGGACCAGGACGCCTACGGCACCTACACCGCGTCCGAGCGCTATTGGACCATCCTGCCGAAGAAGGAGGTCGAGGTGCAGCGGAATACCCGGCTGGCCGGGCTGGCGGGCACCGCGCCGATGCTGGTCAATGCGCTGCACAGCCAGGCGGTGCAAGACCTCGGCCAGGGCCTACGCGTCGCCGCCCGCGACACCGGGGGCATGATCCAAGCGGTGGAGCGGACCGAAGAGCCCTTTGCCCTCGGCGTTCAGTGGCACCCCGAGCACCTGTTCTATGCCCACCGCCAGCGCGCGTTGTTCCGCGGTCTGGTCGAGGCGGCGGCAGGGGCGGCAGAGGGGCGGCCGCAGCTCCCCGCGGTCAGCGCTGCCGGCACCTACTGAGCTGCCCCCCCCCGGTGCGACAACCGCGTTCGGAACAGGGCTGTCCATCGCGGGTTGTGGGGGAAACGTGCTCAACCCCCGAGGACCCCACCCATGGAACTGACCTTCATCGTCCCCGTGCTCGCCATGTTGACCTTTCTGGCGTTCATCGGATTCGCGCTTCTCTCCAAGAAGAAGACTGAGGAGCGGATGCGCGACGACAGCGCGCCCAAGTCCAGCCTGGCCGCCGACGGCCCCGACCACCGCGTGGCCGACTGACCTGCTGCGCCGCGCCGTTCCCCGGCGCGGCGCTCAATAGTCCTTTTCAAAGAAGATGCCGAGCGTCGTCTCGCCGGTATTGCTCGCTCCGCCACGCACCGTGAGGTTCGGCGTGATGTCGAGGTTGAGGTGGATTTCCGCCTCACCCGATCCGTTGACTTCGATATCGGTATAGAGGTTCTCGGAAATATATTTCCCGGCGCGGAGGCCGACATTGCCGTCGTCGTCGGTGGTGACGTCCAGGTCGTCCAGGCCGAAACTCCGCCGTAGCCGCGCGACCAGGCCGTCGCCGCCGCGACCCGCCAGAGTGGCCACCGCCGACGCAAGCTGCGCTGCCTGGAGCGGCGAAATGTCGGTGATGGACTTGCCGAACAGCAGCCGCGACAGCGCCTCGTCCTGGGGCAGATCGGGATCGGAGAGGAACGAGATGTCGGGGCTCGTCGCCTCGCCCTCGACCACGACGAAGACGACGACGTCCCCCGCCTCGGTCTCGGCGACGAGCCGGATGTATGGAACGAAGTCGCCCTGAAGCGTGATCCGCCCCTCGTCGAGCACCAGCCGCTTTCCCAGAATGTCGAGCCGCCCGCGGATCAGATTGAACTGCCCCGCCGGGATGACGTTGTCCGTGGTGCCGGTTAGTTGCAGCCGCCCACCCAACTCGGCGTCGAGCCCGCGTCCGCGCACGAAGATGCGGTTGTTGGCCTCGATGAGGAGGTTGAGCGCATAGGCCGGGCCGCCGCCGCCGCCGCTCCCCCCGGCGCCGTTGCCGTCGAGCAACCCGGCGCGCCGTCGGGTTGCGCGCACCGCCGCGGGCTCGTCGACATGCAGGATGTTGTCGGGGATCGGCCCGGTCGCGCCGAGGCCGGTAGAGGGGATCCGCACCTCGGTCTCGAACAGCTCGACCCGGCCGCCGATCCGCGCGCCTCCGGCCAGGGGACCGGTCAGCGTCACGTCGGCGTTCGCTGTGGCGCGGTAGAGGGCGGGATCCTGGATCACCAGCCCAGTGCCCTGGAGCCGCAGGTCCGCGACATAGCCGCCGCTCAGCCCGACGTCGCCCGCGAGCGAGAGCTGCCCGCCCGCCTGTTTGCTCGCCGTGGCGCGAACCTCGGCGCGGTTGCCGGAGAGCCGGACGGTCGCGTTGATATCGTTCAGCACCAGGTCGAGCGCGGGGGCGACCAAGCGTGCGTCCTGGGTCGCCACCGTCCCGCCCAGGGACGCCAGCGCCGGAGGACCGTTCAGCGTGAGGTCGAACTGCGCCGTGCCGACCACCGAGCGCGGCGCAATGAACCGGTTGGCCAGGCCCAGGGGCGCCTGCCCGCCGATGCGCAGATCGAACCGGTCAAAGCTCTGGGACATACGGCCCGAGACGGTCGCTCGGATCTGGGCCGGTCCCTCGGCGACGACGTCCAGCGCCAGATCGGCCCCCGCCTCGCGGACGGTGCCGCGCGCGCTGACCGGTCCGACGATGCCCGCCGCATAGGGCGAGATGTCGGCGATCCGGGCGGTGAAGGTCAGGTCGCTCTGGCCGCCGAGAACGCGGCCCTCGGCGGTCAGGTCGGCGCCGGGAGCGTCGACCGACAGCCGCCGCACCCGGATCGGCGCGCCGGGCCCGGTCCGGGCGACGTCCGCACTGAACGTCGCGCGTCCGGCCAACAGCCGGTCGAGGTCGGCGATCCCCAACCGGAGGTTGGTGGCGGTGCCGTCGACGGCGGCGTCGAAGCGACTGCCGTCCACCTGCGCGCGGCCCCGCATCGAGACGTCCACGGACCCGGCCAGCGGCCGCCCGGCGATACCAGAGAACGCGGCGAGGGTCCGCACCGAAACGTCGGCCTCGCCGTCGACAGTGGGCGTCCCGGCGTCGAGCCCGCTCACCGTCACATCGGCGTCGATCGTCGCCCCGGCCCCCTCGCCGTCGGCGGTGACGTCCCAGACCTCTCCCCGCTGGCGGGCGGTGACGTCCAGGCGCACCGGCCCCGACACCTGCGGCAGGACCGCCCCGGCGTCGGGCATCGTGAGCATGAGGTCGGCGGACCCCGCCCCCGCACCGCCATAGTCCGCGCGCCCGGTCAGCGTCACCTGCGGGTTCGTCAGCCGTAGATCGCGCACGGCATAGCTGTCCTCGGCGACGATGGCGATCCCGCTCAGCTCGGTCGTGCCGCGCAGGAGCCGGTCGAGTTCGGCCTGGCCCAGGGCCAGGTTCCGTGCGGTGCCGTCAAAGCGCAGCTCGGCCGCCGCGCCGTTCGCAGACCCCATCCCGGTCAGCGACAGCGCCACCGCGCCGCCCAAGTCGCGCCCCGCCAGCCTGGCAAAGCGGGACAGATCTTCGGCCCTCAGCGTCGCGTCGCCGGTGATGCGGGGCACTGCCTGATCCAGGTCGGCGACGGTCAGGTCCGCGTCGACGGTCAGGCCGCCGCCGTCGGCGTCGGCCTCGACCTCCCACGCGCCGTCGACCAGGTAGGCCGAGACCGTCGCCTCGGCCGCGCCGGTGAGTTCGGGCACCACCGCCGCGAGATCGGGCAGGCGCACCGTTCCCTGCCCGCCCAGCTCGTCCTTGCCGTAGCGGCCGCTGCCGTCGGCTGAAATCTGCGGATTCGAGACGGCCAGCCGCGGCAGGCGCCACAGATCCCCGTCCTTGACCACCTCGGCGGTCAGGTCGGTGACCCCGTCCAGGAGGCGGTCGAGGTCGGGCTGGCCCAGCGCCAGGTTCCGCGTCTGCCCCCGGGCGGTCAGGTCGAGGGTGCTGAGATCGCCGCGCCCCGCCCCCCCCACGTCCAGGTCCACCGCACCGCCCAGGTCGCGGCCCGCCAGGCGCGAGAACCGCGACAGGTCGTCGATGCGCACGCGCGCGGTGCCGTCGAGCAAGGGGGAGAAGGCGGTGAGCTCGGACACCGCCACGTCGGCGTCGAGCGTGATGCCGCCGCCCTGCCCGTCCAGCACCACGTCCCATTCCGTGCCGCGCGCGTCGGCCGTCAGGCGCAGGGTCCCGGGACCGGACAGTTCGGGCACCACGGCCGCCAGGTCCGGCACCGCGACCTCGATTTCGCCGCCCAACTCGCCCGCGCCGTAGCGGGCGGTGCCCGCGACGTCGATCTGCGGGTTATCGAGCGACAGGCGCGGCAGCCGCCACTGATCGCCGACCCGCGCCACCTGGGCCGACAGGTCGGTGACCCCGGCAAGGAGGCGGTCCAGATCGGGCTGGCCCAGCGCCAAGTCGCGCGACTGGCCGCCGAGCGTGACGTCGAGTTCGCTCAGATCGCTTCGGCCCGACCCTTCGACGGTCAGGTCCAGCGTGCCGCCCAACTCGCGCTCGGCGACCGTGGCGAAGAGCGCCAGGTCGTCGGCCTCCAGCGACAGGCGCCCGCCGATCCAGGGCGCGTCCGACTCCAGGTCGTCGACGTTGCCCTGACCGGCCAGGCGCACGCCGGCGCCCTCGGCCGTTAGGTCCACCCGCCAGATGCTGCCCTCCAGCACCGCCGTCGCCTCCAGCGCGGCGGGGCCGGCGAGGCTGGGTTCGATCCGCGCCAAGTCGGGCACATCCACCGTCAGCCGCGCTTCGCTGGCCTCGGAGGTCAGATCGGCGACGCCGTCGAGCGTGATTGCTGCGTTGTCGAGGCGCAGGACCGTCACCCGGGTGCCGGTGGCGTCGCGGTCGGCGCGCAACCTCAGATCGGTCTGGCCGTCGAGCAGGCGGTCGAGCTGGTCGATGTCGAGCCGCAGATCGCGGGACGTGCCGTCGAGCGCAACGTCGAAGGCGTTGTCGAGCACCCGCCCCCGCAGATCCAGGTCGGCGTTCAGCCCACCGCCCAGGGGCCGCCCGGCCAGCCCGGAGAACGGTTCGAGCGTCTCCGCCTCGACGCTGGCGGCCAGGCGTGCAGGGATGCCCTCGGTGCTGAAATCCACCTCGCCGCTGCCCGATAGGCCATAGGTCGCGCCGGCCAGTTCCAGCGTGTCGAGGATCAGGGGCGCGCCGCTGGACCAGGTCAGCGAGACCCGTCCGCTGGCGGTGTCCCCGACCGCCGCCTGCATCCCCCCGTCGTCGAGCGATACGCCCTCGGCCGAGAAATCCAGATCGGCCGTGACGGACAACTCGTCGCCGCGCTCGGCGATGGTGCCACCGCCGGTGAGCCGCAGCGCCGCGATATCGAGGTCGGTCTGAGACAGGTCCTCGACCACCATGTCGAGCGTCCAGGCCTCGCCCTCGGTGGCGTCGAAATCCACCTCCAGCCGCGCGCGGCCGATGCGGGTGTCGCCCTCGCCTAGGGGGAGCAGGACCGGCCCGCCCTCCTCCCGCGCGATGCGGCCGCTCAGCGCGATCCGTTCGGGCGCGCCGTCGGCGGCGATCACGACGGCGCCGTCCAGCGCAACCGACTGCCCCGACAGGCGGAACTCCGGCAGTTCCACCCGGCCCTCCGGCGTGACGAAGCCGCGAGCGACCAGCGCCACGTCATCGCCCAGGAACTCGCGATAACCCGGCAGATAGAGGGGGGTGACGTCGCCGCCCACGTCCAGCGCGAACCCCAGGCCGCCGGCCGGGGACAGATCGTCGGCGATCCGCACCGTGCCGTCCAGATGCTCGGTCCCGTCCGTGGCCAGCGAGATGTCGGCGGTAAAGTCGCTGAGCGGGCCCGACCCGCGGATCGACGCCGCCAGTGCCGGGCGACCGTTGAGGTCGATCAGCCGGGCGACCAGGCCGTTCGGCCCCTCCTCCAGCGACAGGTCCAGGTCCAGCTGCCGCGACGCGTTCGCATAGCCCACGTCTAGGACAAAGGCGCCCTCGGCCCCATCGGTGCGGCGGATCTCCAGCATCGCCGCGCCCTCGCCGCCGGCCAGGCTGGCGTTGCCGTCGACCGTCAGCCGCGCCTGTTCGCCCAGCACTGGAGCGCCCAGCACCACGTCTTCCAAAGCGAGGTTATCGATCTGGATCGACACCGGCAGCTCGGGGAGCGAGAAGGGCCGGGCCTCGGGCGTCGGCACGTCCACATCCTCGGACGCCTGGGGTAGGCGCGGCATCTCGACCCTGCCGGCGGCCAGCTCGCGCACTTCCAACCGCCCGCGCAGGAGCGCCGAGCGGTTCCAGTCCAGAACCGCGTTCTCGACGATCAGCCACGGCCCCTCGTCGTCCGAGATCGCCAGGCGGGCCATGGTCGCCCGCGAACTCAGCGCGCCCTCGAACCCGCGGATGTCGACGGTGAAGCCCGGCCCCGACAGCCGTTCCTCGATCAGGTTTTCCAGGAACCCGCCCTCATCCTCGTCCGAGTCCTGCGCCGGGGCGGGGAGGGTCAGGGCCGCCGCGGCGGTCAGGGCGATGAGGACGCGGCGCATCAGAACGCCTGTCCGATACCGACGTAGATGTCGAACCCGTCGCCGCCGCCCACCGGCACCGCGAGGTCCAGGCGAATCGGCCCGATGGGGGTCAGATAGCGCACCCCGAGCCCCGCCCCCGCATGGCTGTCGCCGGTGCCGCCAAAGCTGTCGGTCCCGACATAGCCCCAGTCGGCGAAGGCGACGAGCCCCAGCTTGTCCGTCACCTCGCCACGCAGTTCGGCCTGGAGCCCCAGAAACGAGGCGCCGCCGGACTCGATCCCGCTGGGCAGCGTCACGCCCAGGGATTGGTAGTTCTGCCCCCGCACGGTCCCGCCGCCCCCGGAGTAGAAGCGATAGTCCTGCGGAACCGCGGTGAGCGCCGCGCCGAGGATCGAGCCGCCCTGCACCCGCCCCGCCAGGGTGAACCGCGACTCGGCGCCGAAGCTGCGGTAGGTGCGGGCGTCGAAGGTCAGCCGTGCACCATGCTCGGCATCGCCGAAGCCCAGAAACGGCCGCAGCTCGGCGTCGAGGTAGTAGCCGGATTTGGCGTCGAGCTGAACGTCGCGGCTGTCGTAGGTGGCGCCAAGGGGAAACTGCAACAGGGTGAAGTTTCGACTGCCGGACGCGTCGCGGATGCGCGAGAACCGCAGCGCGACACCCGCGTCGACGGTCAGGTTCTCGCTCTTGCGTCGGACGATGCCGACGCCCAGGCTGCCGGTGCGCGAGAGGAAGTCGGGCTCGTCCAGCCGCTCCAGCTCGCCCAGGATCAGCAGATCGGTGTCGGGGCCGAACGTGGCGGGGCGGGTAAAGCTCGCCGCGACGGCAAAGTCCGGGCCGCCGGTGGTGCCGCCGATCCCGGTGATCTCGGCGTCGAAGCGCAAGCGCTCGGCACCCCCCAGGAGGTTGCGGTGCAGCCAGAACCCGCTGAGCGCCAGCCCCTCGATGGTCGAGATCTCCGCGCCGAAGCCGAAGCGCCGCGGTCTCTGCTCGGCCAGGGTGGCGGTGATGTCCATGGTGTTGCCGGGGCCCAGCCGCTCGGCCTCGGTCAGAGCGACGGAAGAGAACACGCCGGTGCGGCGCAGGTTCTCGGTCGCCTGCTCGACTTCGGCGGGAGAGAAGATCTCGCCCACGGGCAGCCCCGCGATCTCGCGCAGCCGCTCGGGGCGCACGCTCTCGCCACCCTTGAGGATCAGGTCGCCGAAGCGCACGACCGGGCCGGGCGCCATGGCGATCTGGACGTTGAGCAGGTTTTCCTCATGGCGGGCGGTGATCTGCTGACCCTCGACCTCGGCCTTGGCGCGGCCGGTGTCGCGCCATCCGTCCACCGCCGCCGAGGCCGCGTCGCGGATCACCGGGGTGCGGGCCGGCGCGCCAGCCGCGAACCCTTCGGGCAATTCGGTCTCGGGTGCCAGGGGCGCGATCCGCGCCTGGCCGAAGCGAAAGGTCGGTCCGGGCTGCACCACAACGCGGATGGTCCCCACCGAGGTCAGACGCGTGAGCGGCGGGATCTCCGCCGCCTCGACCCCGTCGACCAGGATGTTGACCACGCCGCCGAAATGCCCCTCGGAATAGAGCGCGCCGACCAGCCG
This sequence comes from Rhodobacteraceae bacterium CCMM004, assembly GCA_004005435.1. Classification (GTDB taxonomy): domain Bacteria; phylum Pseudomonadota; class Alphaproteobacteria; order Rhodobacterales; family Rhodobacteraceae; genus CCMM004. The sequence goes on from RZWH01000001.1 coordinate 947,440, forward strand.
GGCATAGTCTGCCCGGGCCGCCGCCAGCAGCTCTTGGGCATTTCCCACCTGCTCGTTCCGCGCAGCGATGAGGAGGGACGCCTCCTGCAACTCCTGGCGCAGGTCCTCGGACGCGCCCGGCGTCTCGAACACCAGCCTGTCCATCGCGGGGGCCGGGGCCGCGATCATCATCATACTCAGCACCGCGATGGCGCGGCCGATCTTACACACCATTATCGCGTGTCCCCCGATGCGATGGCGCCACCATAGGCCCGGCCGCAATCTCTGAAAAGCGCGGACATGCGCACGTGGCGCGATCGTGAGCGGCAGGCCGCCGGATGTGTCGGTCCGGCTGCACCTGACGGGGAGGGCGGAGGGCGCGCGCGGTGGATCAACCCGCAGATCGGGGCGGGCGCCGTGACCGGCGGGGGTGGGCCGGCGCGCCCGGAACCGTGCGGGCCACGCCGCGGTTGGGACACGCGCGACCAGTCAGGAGTTGAGCGATGACCAAGGACCACGGCCCCCAGATCAAGGACGACGACACCTACGAGAGCTTGCGCGAGGACGGCGCGTCCAAGGAGAAGGCGGCGCGCATCGCCAACGCCCAGGCGTCGGACGACATGACCCCGTCGGCGAAGGGCGGCAAGGCGCCGCCCTATGAGGAGTGGACCAAGGACGACCTCTACGAGCGAGCCCAGGAGCTGGACATCGACGGACGGTCGGACATGACCAAGGACGAGCTGATCGCGGCGCTGCGCGACCGCTGAGGCCGCGCACCATGGGGCGGACCGGCCCTGCGGGGCAACTTCCGCCTGCGGCGAGGATATTCGGAAGGGGAAGTCCGGGGCGGGTCAGTCCCGGGCCCCGGCCGTTTCGACCACCGATCCGGGAAGCACGGTCACTTCCCGCTGGGGGAAGGGGATGGTGATCTCATGGGCGCGGAAGGCGTCCCAGAGCGCGAGGTAGACGTTGCCGCGGATGTTGGTCAGCCCCTTGCTGGGGTCGCGGATCCAGAACCGCAGGATGTAATCGACCGAGCTGTCGCCGAAGCCGACGATGTGGCAGACCGGCGCGGTCTGCGACAACACCCGGTCGACGCCGCTGGCGGCCTCCACAGCGAGGCGGCGCACCAGATGGGGGTCGTCGCCGTAGGAGGTGCCGAAGTAGATGTCGAGGCGCACCAGGTCGTTGGAGTGCGACCAGTTCACCACCTGCCCGGTGATCAGATCCTCGTTGGGGATCAGGTATTCGCGCCCGTCTCGGGTGGTGATCGAGACGTAGCGGGCGCCGAGCGAGTTGATCCAGCCGAAGGTGTCGCCCAGGCTGATCACGTCGCCGGGCTTGATGGACTTGTCGAGGAGGATGATCACCCCCGAGACCAGGTTCGACACCACCTTTTGCAGGCCGAAGCCCAGCCCGACGCCGATGGCCCCCGACAGCACCGCCAGGCCGGTCAAGTCCACGCCGACCGATTTGAGCCCGATGAAGAACGCCGCGCTGAACAGCACGATCTGCATCACCTTGACGGCGAGGACCTGCATCGACGGGCTGATCTCGTCGTTGCGGCGGATCCGCTCGCCCGCCACCCGCGCGACGAAGCGCGCGCCGGTGAAGAGGATGCCCAAGGTCACCATCGCGCCGAGCAGCGTCCACAGGCTAAGGCGGAAATTGCCCGCCTCGATGGCGAGGCTGTCGAGCGCCACGCGCGCCTCGCTGGTCAGGCCGAGGTAGTAGAGGATGACCGTGGCCCAGAGCCCCCACCGCACCAGCGAGCGCAGGAGCGGGTTGCGCACCAGGCGCGACACCACCGCGACCAGGAGCAGCGCCAGGGCGATGCTGGCCACCAGCTCCAACAGATAGCTGCGCGAGGGGAAGAGGTGGATCGCCTGCATGATCCAGGTCGCCGTCCAGCTCAGCACGACGAAGTAGATCAGCCGCAGGCGCCGGTGGACCACCAGGAGCGACTTGATCCGCCAGAGCGGCCAGCCGTCGAGGGTGCGCATCCAGGCGCGCATCCGGTCCGAGGTGAGATGGCCGAGGACCAGCGCCGCGATCAGGCAGGCGGCGAGGATCGCGATCTGCCACAGCCGCGACGGCAGCAGCATATTGTCGGCTTGCAGGCGCAGGAGCGCCCACAAGGTCTCGATTTGATCCAGGATCGACTGTAGCGCACCGTCCATGGCCCAAGCATGGCCCGGCGCCGCGGCGGCGGCAATGGCCGCCGTGCGCTCAGTTCACCCGGAGCGCGACCTCGTTGCGCCGCTTCCAATACGGCGTCAGCGGGTCGTCGTAGAAGGCAAACCGCACGGGCCCGGAGGGGGTCAGCCCCTCGGCCTCGGCGATGCGCCGGAGGTCGGCCTCGGCCTCTTCCAGCGCCTCGGGGGTCGCGCGGTCCTCCAGCATCCGAGTGAGCCAGCGCTCGCCCGGCACCTCGACGAAGACGATCCCGCCGTCCTGCGGCCTCGGCAGCGTCTCGACGGTCCAGCGCGACGGCATCATGAAGGCGACGGTCCAGACGCCCTCGCCCCCGGTCACGTCGACGCGGTTGGTGTTGGTCTGGAGCACGGGGACGGTCATCGCCACCTTCTCCTCGGCGGCGTTGTCGCCGAAGATATAGCCGGCGAGGCGGCCGAAGCCCTCGTCCATCGCCGTCTCCTGATCGCCCTCCACCCGCACCTCGGCGCGGATCATCGGGTCGTAGCGGCGCAACTCGGCCCCGTCGACCGTCTGATCGACCGTATAGGTGGCGGCCTCGTTCTCTTTGTACTTCCCCTGGCCGCGCTCGCCGGCGTCGGGGGGATCGCGGAACCAGGCATCGTAGAGACGTTCGAAGATGGACATGGGCGGATACTCCTTGGTCGCCGTCCAACCGCCGCCGAGCGTGCCGGTTCCCCCGCACCTTGCGGCAGGGGCGCCGGGGCGCTAGATCCCGCCCATGGCACTGACGATCGACAGGGGCGACCGCGCCCGCCTGGCCGAGAGGTTCTACGGCGCCGCCCGGGCCGCCACTGCGCGCTCCTGACCGCGCGCCTCCGCCACGCCCCTCCCCCGACCCCGCCAGGAGACCCCACCGATGCCCGGCAAGACGCTCTACGACAAGATCTGGGATGCCCATCTCGCCCACGAGGCCGACGACGGCACCTGCCTTCTCTACATCGACCGCCACCTCGTCCACGAGGTGACGAGCCCGCAGGCCTTCGAGGGGCTGCGCATGACCGGCCGCACGGTGCGCGCGCCGGACAAGACCATCGCCGTGCCCGACCATAACGTGCCGACGACGCCCGGCCGCGACGAGCATATCGACAACGCGGAAAGCCGTATCCAGGTCGAGGCGCTGGACCGCAACGCGCGCGAGTTCGGGGTGCACTACTATCCCGTCAGCGACATTCGCCAGGGGATCGTGCACATCGTCGGCCCCGAACAGGGCTGGACCCTGCCCGGCATGACGGTGGTGTGCGGGGACAGCCACACCGCGACCCACGGCGCCTTCGGCGCGCTGGCCCACGGCATCGGGACGAGCGAGGTGGAGCATGTGCTGGCCACCCAGACGCTGATCCAGAAGAAGTCCAAGAACATGAAGGTCGAAATCACGGGGACGCTCGGCCCCGGTGTGACGGCCAAGGACATCACCCTCAGCGTCATCGGCAAGACCGGGACGGCGGGCGGCACCGGCTATGTCATCGAGTACATGGGCGAGGCGATCCGCGCCCTGTCGATGGAGGGCCGGATGACGGTCTGCAACATGGCCATCGAGGGCGGTGCGCGGGCCGGTCTGATCGCACCCGACGAAAAGACGTTCGAGTATGTGAAGGGACGCCCGCACGCCCCCAAGGGCGCCCAGTGGGAGGCGGCGATGGACTGGTGGCGGACGCTGTCCAGCGACGAGGACGCCCACTGGGACAAGGTGGTGACGATCCGCGGCGAGGACATCGCGCCGGTCGTCACCTGGGGCACCTCGCCCGAGGACGTGCTCCCGATCACCGGCGCCGTGCCCGCGCCAGAGAGTTTCGAGGGCGGCAAGGTCGGCGCGGCCAAGCGGTCGCTCGACTACATGGGGCTGCAAGCGGGCACGCCGCTCACCGAGATCCCCATCGACGCGGTGTTCATCGGCTCGTGCACCAACGGCCGGATCGAAGATCTGCGCGCCGCGGCGGCGGTGCTCAAGGGCCGCAAGCTGGCCGAGGGCGTGCGCGGCATGGTGGTGCCGGGTTCCGGCCTGGTGCGTGCCCAGGCCGAGGAAGAGGGTCTGGCCGAGATCTTTCAGGACGCCGGGTTCGAATGGCGGCTCGCGGGCTGCTCCATGTGCCTGGCGATGAACCCCGACCAGCTCAGCCCCGGCGAGCGCTGCGCGGCCACCTCGAACCGCAACTTCGAGGGCCGCCAGGGCAAGGGCGGCCGCACCCACCTGATGAGCCCCGCCATGGCCGCCGCCGCCGGTGTGACAGGGCGGCTGACCGACGTGCGGGAGCTGTCATAGCCCGCGCGACAACCGCTCCCCTTACCAAGGAAATGTCATGGACAAGTTCACCACCCTGACCGGGATCGCGGCGCCGATGCCCATGGTCAACGTCGACACCGACATGATCATCCCCAAGCAGTACCTCAAGACGATCGCGCGCACCGGCCTGGGCAAGGGGTTGTTCGACGAGATGCGCTATCTCGACGACGGGTCGGAAAACCCCGACTTCGTTCTCAACAAGCCCGCCTATCGCGCGGCGCAGATCCTCGTCGCCGGCGAGAACTTCGGCTGCGGGTCCAGCCGCGAGCACGCGCCCTGGGCGCTACTGGATTTCGGCATCCGCTGCGTGATCGCGCCCAGCTTCGCCGACATCTTTTACAACAACTGCTTCAAGAACGGCATCCTGCCCATCGCCCTGCCGCAGGAGGACGTGGACAAGCTGATGGACGACGCCGAGCGTGGGGCGAACGCCACCGTGACCGTCGATCTGGAGAACCAGACGATCCAGGGACCGGACGGCGGCACGGTGCACTTCGACATCGACCCGTTTCGCAAGCATTGCCTGCTGAACGGCCTGGACGACATTGGTCTTACACTGGAAAAGGCCGCGTCCATCGACGCCTTCGAGGCGCAGGCCGAGCAGGCCCGCCCCTGGGTCTGACACGGCCGGCGCACCCGCGCGTTGTGGTTTCCTAGTCAAGGCGGCGCAAGATATTGTGCCGCCTTCGCCTTTGCCCCCTTTCCGCTCTGCAATTGATGCATTGCCGCACCAGTCTCTCCCCGATTTCGCCGCACATTTTCGTCAAAGTTAACAGGTGCTTGAAGGGCGAAGCGAAAGTTGGCAAGAATGGGGCAAGATTGAGGCAGCCCGCCACCTTTCGCGGGCCCAGATTGGAACAAGGGTCCGGCAAGGCATCGGACCCGTCCAGATCGAGGGAACGGGACAGTGATCTCGCGAGTCGCCGGCGCCTTGGTGCGGGCCTTTCTGGTGGCGTTCATGCTCGCCACACCAGCGCTGATCTTGCCGGGGACACCGGCGGATACCGGGCAGGTGGTGGCCCTGGTGGCGATCTTTGCCGCGATCCTGACCTTCGCCGAATATGCCGCCGCCTATCCCTGCCTCTTCGAGTTCCGCGACGCACCGCCGTTCAATCGCGTGCGGTTCGGCGTGCTCTTTGTCATCGTCGGGGCGCTGTCGCTGGTCGTCCGCGGCACCACCGACCCGGACACGTTCTCCACTCTCCTGACCCTGGTCGGCAGCGTCCTGGGCGAGGCGATGTCGTTCCGCTTCGGCCCGCTCGACCTGGTGGTGCTGATGCTGCCCGCCACCGCGCCCGACGCGCAGCTTGCGCTGGTCACCGCAGCCTTCGGCCTGGCTGCGACGGTGGGCCTGTTGTCGCTGGCGCTGTTCTTTCTCCTGATCCGGTTCAGCCGCTGGCCGCTCGGCGAGGGCACGTTCAACGTCTGGGTGAACCTGCCGACCTTCGACCCCACCGGCGGCCGCGACGTGGTGCGGAGGCTGGAATGGGACGGCCGCATTAACATTGCGTTAGGGCTTGTGCTGCCATTCTTGATGCCGGCGGTGGTGAGTGCCGCCGCGGGCGTCTTCGGCGGGTTGTCGCTGGGACATCCGCAGACGTTGGTTTGGGCGGTGGCGGCATGGGTGTTCCTCCCCACATCGTTGTTCATGCGCGGCATGGCGATGCGGCGGATCGCGGCGATCATCGCCGAAAAGCGGCGCAGCGCGACACCTCTGAACGCGGGCGTCGTCTCCGCCTAAGCCTCTGGGCCGCGGCGGGGGTTTGGGCCGCAGCGATGGGTCCGGTGGCGGCGGATGAAACGCTGAGGATCGCCACCTTCACCACCGAACTCCAGGCCCGCGGTCCGGGCCTCCTCCTCCGCGACCTCCTGCGGCGCCCCCCCGAGGGGCGGGTCGCTGCTGTGGTGGCGACGGTGGCCGCGGCCGCGCCGGACGTGCTGGTGCTCCAGGGCATCGACTATGATCGTGGCGGCGCGGCCCTCGCCGCCCTGGCCGACCGACTGGCCGAGGCCGGGGTGCGCTATCCCCACCGCTTCGCGCTCCCCCCCAACGCGGGGGCGATGACCGATCACGACCTGGACGGCGATGGGCGCACCGGCACGCCGCGCGACGCCCAGGGCTACGGCCGCTTCGCCGGGCACGGGGGCATGGCGCTCTTGTCCCGCGTGCCGGTCGATGCGGGTCGGGCGGTGGACCTCTCCGCGGTGCTGTGGCGCGACCTTCCCGGCGGCGACATGCCCGGCCCCGGCGAGGGGATGTCGCCAAAGGCCGCCGCGGTCCAGCGGCTGTCGAGTGTCGGGCACTGGATCGTCCCGCTCCGACGCGCCGGGGGCCCGACGTTTCACCTGCTGACATGGCACGCGACGCCACCGGTGTTCGACGGGCCGGAGGACCGAAACGGCCGACGCAACCGCGACGAGGCGGCGCTGTGGCTGCGCTATCTCGACGGCAGCCTTGGGCCGGACCCGCCGGCCGGCCCCCTGATCCTGGCGGGCAACGCCAATCTCGACCCCGCCGACGGCGAGGGGCGCCGGGATGCGCTGGCCGCGCTTCTGACGCATCCCCGCCTGACCGATCCCGCGCCGAGGAGCGCGGGGGGCACCGCCTCTGCGGCGACCCAGGGCGGGGTGAACGGCACCCACCGCGGCGACCCCGCACACGACACGGCGGATTGGTCGGACGACGGGCCGGGCAACCTGCGGGTCAGCTATGTTCTACCGTCGCGGGACTGGCGGGTGGTCGCCTCCGGAGTGCTCTGGCCCACCGACTCGGCCGAGGCCGCGCGCGTCCTCGGCCCGTTGGACAGTCGCCCCCGCCATCGCCTCGTCTGGGTCGACCTGACCTGGCCCCCTGCCACCTCCCCCGCGGCCCCGACCCGGGCGCCCGCGCAATGACCCCATCCCCCTCTCCGCCCGACCGAGCGCACGCCACCACACGCTCAACGCCCAGACCGTGTTCGCCCGAACCGCTCGACACCTCCAAGGAGTGACCCCCCGGGCGCCCCCCCGCGCGGACCGGTCCGAACGCCCCGCCAGGTGGCAGACCCCCTCTGCGCCCCCCCTCGGGGCGCGAGGACCGCCGGTGCGGACGGCACCTCCCTTCATCTTGGTCCAAATACCCCGGGGGGAGTCGCCGCAGGCGACGGGGGCAGCGCCCCCCGGCCGGCGACCGCCCGAAACCACCGAAAGCGGCCGCGCCCTCGACCCGAGCGATGGCATGGCTGCCGCGATACCCTCCGCCGGGTCGCCCCTCCGCCGACCGCGACGCGCAACTCCGCGGGGTCCCCGCGGCCCAGAGATCGGTCCCTTCGCGACGTTTCGGCACGCCGGCGGAGGATCAAACGCAAGACGCGTCGTTTCAGGCGGCCGAGACGGACGCGGACCCCGTCCCTCCCGATGACTCGACGACGGCATGCCGCACCCTTTCTGGACCACGCGCCCCCCCGGGGTGGATCGGTCCGGAGCGGCGGTGCCGGACCCCGCCACTCCGCCGCCGCCCCATCGTCGGCGCCGGTCGGGGTCGGTCGAGCGGGGGCGTTGCCCACCCGCCTCGGCGACTGGCAGGCCGAGGGACGGGGCCGGGGGCGCTCGCTTGACCGGGATCGCCCCGCGGGCTAGGCCGCCCGCGACGCAACCCCACTGCCGGAGCCCCGCCATGCCCAACCCCTCTCTTCTGATCCTCCCCGGCGACGGCATCGGCCCCGAGGTCATGGCCGAGGTGCGCAAGGTCATCGACTGGTTCGGCGCCAACCGCGGCCTCAGCTTCGAGGTCGGCGAGGACCTGGTGGGGGGGGCGGCCTACGACGCCCACGGCACCCCCCTGACCGACGACACCATGGCGCTGGCGCAGTCGGTGGATGCGGTCCTGCTGGGCGCGGTCGGGGGGCCGAATTACGACGACCTGGACTTCTCGGTCAAACCCGAGCGCGGCCTCCTGCGCCTGCGCAAGGAGATGGACCTCTTCGCCAACCTGCGCCCCGCCCAGTGCTTCGACGCGCTCGCCGATTTCTCCTCGCTCAAGCGCGAGGTGGTCGCGGGCCTCGACATCATGATCGTTCGTGAGCTGACCTCGGGCGTCTATTTCGGCGAGCCCCGTGGCATCGTGAAAGAGGGCAACGAGCGTGTCGGCATCAACACCCAGCGCTATACCGAGAGCGAGATCGCCCGCGTCGCCCGCGCCGCCTTCGACCTGGCGCAGAAGCGGGGCGGCAAGCTCTGCTCGATGGAAAAGGCCAACGTGATGGAGTCGGGCATCCTCTGGCGCGAGGTGGTGACCGAGGTGGGCCGGGCCGAATACCCGGATGTGGAACTCAGCCACATGTATGCCGACGCCGGCGCGATGCAGCTGACGCGGTGGCCCAAGCAGTTCGACGTGATCGTCACCGACAACCTGTTCGGCGACCTGTTGAGCGACCTCGCGGCGATGCTGACCGGATCGCTCGGAATGCTGCCCTCGGCATCGCTGGGCGCACCGATGGCCAACGGCCGACCCAAAGCGCTCTACGAACCCGTCCACGGATCGGCGCCGGATATCGCCGGGATGGGCAAGGCCAACCCGATCGCCTGCATCCTCTCCTTCGCCATGGCGCTGCGCTACAGCTTCGACGCGGGGGCCGAGGCGACGCGGCTGGAACGCGCGGTCGAGACGGTGCTGGCCGACGGCGTGCGCACCGCGGATCTGATGCAGACCGAAGGCGGCACGCCTGCCACAACCGCCGAGATGGGCGACGCCGTCGTCGCGGCCCTCTCCGCCGGCGGCTGACGCGCCCGGGCGGCACGGGCCCGGATTGCCCACGGCTGCGGGGACCCGCAGTCGCGGCCCCCGCGCCAATGACGCCGCCGCATGGCAGCTATGCGCGCGGCGCCCTTGACGCGGTGCCGGTTCCTCGTCCCATTGGCCGGATCGAGGATCCTCGCCATGACCGACGCCGCCAGATCGAACCTCCTGGGCGCCGCCACCGCGCTGGCCGGTTTCGCCCTCTTCGCCGTCCATGACGTCACCGTCAAAGTGCTGGGCGGGTCCTATGCCCCATTTCAGATCGTGTTCTTCAACGTGCTCTTCGCCTTCCCGCTCGCGACCGTGATGCTGATGCGCGAGACGGCGCCGGGCACGCTGCGCCCGGTGCATCCATGGTGGACCGCGCTCAGGACCGGGGCGGCCCTGGCGGTCGGGGTCTCGGCCTTCTACGCGTTCTCCACCCTGCCCCTGGCTCAGGTCTATGCCATCATCTTTGCCGCGCCGCTGATCATCACTGTGCTGTCGATCCCGATCCTGGGCGAGCGGGTGGGCGCGCACCGCTGGGCCGCCGTCGCGGTGGGGCTGATCGGTGTGCTGGTGGTCCTAAGGCCGGGCGCCCAGAGCCTCGGCCTGGGCCATTTGGCGGCGCTGGTCGCCGCGGTCGGATCGGCCACCGCCTCGGTCATCGTGCGCAAGATCGGGCGGGACGAACGCAGCGCGGTCCTGATGCTCTATCCCATGGTCGCGAACGTGGCGGCGATGGCGGCGATCCTGCCCTTCGTCTACCGTCCCATGCCGCTGGTGGACCTGGGATGGAGCGCGCTGGCCGCCGTCCTGGCCTTCATCGCGGGGCTGTGCATGATCGCCGCCTATCGCCGCGCCGACGCCGCCGTCGTCGCGCCGATGCAGTATTCCCAGATCCTCTGGGCGGCGCTCTTCGGCGCGCTGTTCTTCGACGAACGCCCCGACACCTGGACCTGGGTCGGGGCGGGCATTGTGATCCTGTCGGGCCTTTACATCGTCGTGCGCGAGAGCGTGGTGGGCGTGTCGCGCCACACCCCCGTCCTGGAGACCAAGTCGCGGCCCGAGACTGGCACGATGCCGCGGATCAGCGCCATGCTCCGCGCCCGCAGCACCGCCATCCCGCCGGGTTACGAGGCTCTTGCCAAGGACCGGCGTTCCGACTAATCCCCGCTGCACGGTCGGAGTGTAGCTCAGCCTGGTAGAGCACTGTCTTCGGGAGGCAGGGGTCGTGAGTTCGAATCTCGCCACTCCGACCAGATTTCCCTAATCTCACACGGTCGCGGTCAGGCGGTAGCCCGGCGCGGTGACCGCGCGGACCCAGGTGATGGGCGCCCCGGCGATGAAGGTCGCACGCTCTACGATCAGCAGCGCCGTGCCAGGGGCCACGTCCATGACCGCGGCGTCCTCGGCATCGGCCGCGGAGGCGTAGAGGCCCAGGTCGCAACGGTCGAAGGGGCGGTGGCGGACGAGCCAGGCGTTGGCGCTCTCGGCCGCCAGGTCGACGGCGGCGATCTCGGGCACGGTGGCGAGGCTGATCCAGCGGTCCTCGCCCATGTAGGGGCGACCGTCGGCCAGGTGGGTCGCCCGCACCCGGAGCATCGGGGCCGACGCGCCCAGCGCGCGAGCGACCGCGGGCGGCGGTTCGGCTCGGTCACGGGATCTCAGGACATAGCCATAGCGGTGACCGGCCCCTTCGACCTCGCGGCGGATGACCGGGATGTCGAAGGTCGCGCGCCGCACCGGATCGGCGCGGACGGTGGTGCCGCCGCGGCGGCGCCGCTCGACCAGCCCGGCCTCGTCCAGCGCGCGCATCGCCCGCTGCACGGTCGAGCGGGCGCATCCCAGTTCGTCCGCCAGGTCGGCGTCGCGGGGCAGCTTGGCCCCCGGGGCGTAGGTGCGGTCGAGGATGCGGGCGTGGAGACGGTCGCGCACCGCGCTCCACCCCGGGCCGCGGCCGGTCACAGGTCCTGCCCCAGGCGCGCCATGGTCGCCAGGTAGCGGCGGGCGACGCGGGCCCGCGCCACGTGGCGGCCGGACTGGACGACGTGGCGCCCCGCACTCCAGACGTCGCGCACCGCTCTCGCGTTGCCGCCGCAGAAGATCAGGCTGTCGAGCGCGGCATCTCGCCGCCGCCCGGCGAGCCAGGGGGTCTCGGTCTCGACGGCGACCAGGTCGGCCCAGCGGCCCTCGGCGATGGCGCCGGCGTCCCGCCCCGCGGCCTGAGCCCCGCCCGCCGCCGCGGTCTCCATCAGCACCCGGCCGGTGGAGGCATTGGCGGTGGCCAGTGCGGCGCGGCTGCGGTCGCGCAGGCGCTGGCTGTATTCCAGCGTGCGCAGCTCGTCCCACAGGGCGATCTGGACATTGCTGTCCGAACCCACACCCCAGCGCCCGCCCGCCTGGGCATAGGCCGTGCCGTTGAAGATGCCGTCGCCCAGGTTCGCTTCGGTGATCGGGCACAATCCCGCCACCGCCCCCGTGCCGGCCAGCGCCGCCGTTTCGGTGGCCGTCATCTGGGTGCAGTGGATCAGGCACCAGCGGGCGTCGACCTCCTGCGCGTCGACGAGCCACTGGACCGGCCGCGCGCCGCGATGCGCCTGGACCTCGGCGACTTCTGCCACCTGCTCAGCCAGGTGCATGTGCAGGGGGGCGTCGGGGGCGAGCGCGGCGGCGGCGTCCAGGTCCTCGGGCCCCACGGCCCGCAGGGAATGCGGCGCAACGCCGATGGTCCAGTCCGCGGGGCCGGCTACCACCGTCTCGGCCGCCTGGGCATGGAGGTCGGCAAAACCGTCCAGGTCGTTGCCGAACCGGGTCTGGCCGCCCTCCAGCGGCCGCCGGTCGCAGCCGCCCCAGCGATAGAGCACGGGCAGCAGGGTCAGACCCAGCCCCGTCTCGGCGGCTGCGGCGGCGCACCGGTCGGCCATCTCGGCGCGGCGGGCATAGGGCCGCCCGCCTGGGGCGTGGTGGAGATAGTGGAACTCGGCCACCGCGGCATAGCCCGCCTCGGCCATCTCCACATAGACCTGGGCCGCGATCGCCTCGACATCGTCGGGCGTCAGCCGGTCGAGGAAGCGATACATGAGCCGCCGCCAGGTCCAAAAGCTGTCGCGCCCATCGGGACCGCGCGCCTCGGTCAGCCCCGCCATGGCCCGTTGGAACGCGTGGCTGTGGAGGTTCACCGGCGCCGGTAGAAGCAGGTCGCAACGGTGGTCGGCCGGCCCGTCCTGGGGCCGGACCGCCGCGATCCGCCCGTGGGGCGAGATCTCCACGTCCACGTCCGTGGCCCAGCCCGCCGGGGTGAGGGCCTGCCGCGCTCTGAGGATCGTCACGCTCTGACCTCCATTGACGCCGAATATGTAGCTACATATTAAAGGCCTTGCGATCAGGCACAAGGACCCGACGATGGCTGCGACCGTTTTCGCCGATCTCGACGCCGCGACGATGCAGACCGGCGCCGAGGGCTATGGCCTGATCCGCGACGCGGCCGTCGCGGTCGAAGACGGGCGCATCGCCTGGGTGGGCCCAGAGGCGGAGATGCCCGCCACCTGGGCGAGGGCCCCGCGCACCGGGCTCGGGGGGCGGCTGATGACGCCCGGGCTGATCGACTGCCACACCCACATCGTCTTTGGCGGCAGCCGCGCGCGGGAGTTCGAGATGCGGCTCGAAGGCGCCAGCTATGAGCAGATCGCGCGGGCGGGGGGCGGCATCGCCTCCACCGTCGCGGCGACCCGGGCGGCCACGGAGGCGGAGCTGACCGCCGCTGCACTGAGCCGGGCCGACACGCTGATCGCCGAGGGCGTGACGGTCGTGGAAATCAAGTCCGGCTACGGGCTCGACCGCGAAACCGAGCTGCGGATGCTGCGCGCCGCCCGCGCCGTCGCCCGGCAGCGGCCGGTTCGGGTGCGCACCACATTTCTCGGCGCCCATGCGGTGCCGCCCGGTCAGAACGCCGACGCCTATCTTGACGAGGTTTGCCTGCCCACGCTGCGGGCCGCCCATGCCGAAGGTCTGGTCGACGCGGTGGACGGGTTCTGCGAAGGCATCGCCTTCACTCCCGATCAGATCGCGCGGGTGTTTGCGGCGGCCCGCGATTTGAACCTGCCGGTCAAGCTCCATGCCGAGCAGTTGAGCCACCTGGGCGGCACCGCGCTGGCGGCGCGGATGGGCGCGCTGTCGGCCGATCACGTGGAGTATGCGTCCGTCGAGGACGCCGCGGCCCTGGCGCGCGCCGGGACGGTTGCCGTCCTGCTGCCCGGCGCGTTCTACACCCTGCGCGAGACCCAGGCACCACCGCTGGACGCGTTCCGCCGCGAGGGCGTCGCCATGGCGGTGGCCACGGACTGGAACCCCGGCTCGTCGCCTCTGGGCTCGCTCCTCCTGGCGATGAACATGGCGTGCACGCTGTTCCGGCTGACCCCGGCCGAGGCGCTGGCGGGGACGACGCGCCATGCCGCCAGCGCCCTCGGTCTCGACGACTGCGGGACCATCGCGCTGGGCCTGCGCGCAGATCTGGCGGTGTGGGACCTGACCGATCCTGCGGAACTCAGCTATCGCATCGGCGGCAATCCCCTGCACCGCCGGATCTATGGAGGTGAGGCATGATCCTGGTCCCCGGCACCACCGACCTGGTGCAACTGGAGGCGATCTGGCGCGGCAGCGGCCCCGTGTCTCTGGACCCCTCGGCGCGGGCGGGCATAGCCGCCTCGGCCGACCTGGTCGCCGCCGCCGCGGCGGGCGACGCGCCGGTCTACGGCGTCAACACGGGGTTCGGCAAGCTCGCCTCGGTGCGCATCCCGGCGGTCGACACCGCGCGGCTCCAACGCAACCTCATCCTGTCGCATTGCTGCGGCGTCGGACCGGCGGCGGACGCGCGCCTGGTCCGTCTGATGATGGCGCTGAAGCTTTTGTCGCTGGGCCGCGGCGCCTCCGGCGTGCGGTGGGAGATCTGCGCGCTGTTGGAGGGGATGCTGGCCGCCGGTGTCGCTCCGGTGGTGCCGCTCCAGGGCTCGGTGGGCGCCTCGGGCGACCTGGCGCCGCTGGCGCACATGACGGCCGCGATGATCGGCGAGGGCGCGGCCGAGATCGGCGGCACCCGGATGCCGGGCGCCGAGGCCCTGCGCGCGGCCGGGCTGGAGCCCGTGGTGCTGGGCCCCAAGGAGGGCCTGGCGCTGATCAACGGCACCCAGTTCTCCACTGCCCTGGCGCTCGCCGCCCTGTTCAAGGCGCGGCGTCTGGTCCGCGCGGCGGCGGTCACGGCGTCCATGTCCACCGACGCGATCATGGGCTCGACCGCACCGCTCGATCCGGCGATCCACGCCCTGCGCGGGCACCGGGGGCAGATCGACGTCGCCGCCGCCATGCGCGCGCTGATGCAGGGCAGCGCCATCCGCGAGAGCCACCGCGAGGACGATGCGCGGGTGCAGGACCCCTACTGCATCCGCTGTCAGGCGCAGGTGACCGGCGCGGCGCTGGAGCTGTTGCGCCAGGCCGCCGCGACCCTGACGGTGGAGGCGAACGCCGTCACCGACAACCCCCTGGTGCTGGTCGAGACGGGCGAGATCCGCTCGGGCGGCAACTTCCATGCCGAGCCCGTGGCCTTTGCCGCCGATCAGATCGCTCTGGCCGTGGCCGAGATCGGCGCCATCGCCCAGCGCCGGGTCGCGCTGATGGTCGACCCGACGCTCAGCCACGACCTGCCGCCGTTCCTGACGCCTGAACCGGGGCTGAACTCGGGCCTGATGATCGCCGAGGTCACGACCGCGGCGCTGATGAGCGAGAACAAGCACCTGGCGAACCCCTGCGCGACCGACTCGACGCCGACCTCCGCGAACCAGGAGGACCATGTGAGCATGGCCGCCCACGGGGCGCGGCGGCTGCACCGGATGATGCGGAATC
Organism: Rhodobacteraceae bacterium CCMM004; assembly: GCA_004005435.1. GTDB lineage: Bacteria > Pseudomonadota > Alphaproteobacteria > Rhodobacterales > Rhodobacteraceae > CCMM004. The sequence continues at coordinate 962,571 of RZWH01000001.1, forward strand.
TCTCGACGATCCTGGGGGTCGAGGCGATCTGCGCCGCCCAGGGGATCGAGGCGCGCGCCCCCCTCACCACCTCGCCACCGTTGCAGGCGGCGCTGGAGGTTTTGCGCGCGCAGGTCGCGCCGCTGGCCGAGGATCGCTATCTGGCGGACGACCTGGAGGCGGCGGCGGGGCTCGTGCGCTCCGACGCGCTGGCCGCCGCGGCGGGCGTGGAGCTGGAGCTGTGATCGAGGTCGCCCGCGGCGACGGGCCGCTGGTCCTGGGCCTGCCCCACACGGGAACCGAGGTGCCGACCGACATCGCCGAGGGGCTGAACGCCACGGGGCGGGCGCTGACCGACACCGACTGGCATGTGGAGCGGCTTTACGACGGGCTCGCTCCGCGAGCGACGACGGTGCGCACCCGGGTCCACCGCTACGTGGTAGACGTGAACCGCGACCCGGGCGGCGCCAGCCTCTATCCCGGACAGAACACCACAGGGCTGTGCCCCCTCACCGATTTCGACGGGACGCCGATCTGGGAGGAGGACGCCGCCCCCGACCGGGCCGAGATCGCCCGGCGGCGCGACGCCTACCACGCTCCCTACCACGCCGCCCTGGCGGACGAGATGGCGCGGGTGCGGGCGCGGCACGGCCACGCGATCCTGTGGGACTGCCATTCGATCCGCTCGGTGGTGCCGCATCTCTTCGACGGGCGGCTGCCGGATCTGAACGTCGGCACCGACGGCGGGCGCACCTGCGCGCCGGACATCGCCTCGGCCGTTGCCGCCGGATGCCGCGCCGCGGAGGGCTATTCGATGGTGGTCGACGGGCGGTTCCGCGGCGGCTGGACCACCCGCCACTACGGCCGGCCCGACGACGGATGGCACGCCGTCCAGATGGAGCTGGCCCAGGCCACCTATCTCGCCGCCGAGGCGCCGCCCTGGCGCTATGACCCGGACAAGGCCGACTGCCTGCGCGGCCACCTCGCCCGCATCCTCGCCACCCTCGCCGATTGGAGACCCGCATGAGCGACCCGCGCCGTAACGTCCGCGACGTCTATCCCCCCACGGGGCCCGAGCTGACCGCCAAGAGCTGGCAGACCGAGGCGCCGCTCAGGATGCTGATGAACAACCTCCACCCCGACGTGGCCGAGAACCCCCACGAGCTGGTGGTCTATGGCGGCATCGGCCGGGCGGCGCGCACCTGGCGGGACTTCGACCTGATCTGCGCGACGCTGAAGGATTTGGAGGACGACGAGACCCTGCTTGTGCAGTCGGGCAAGCCCGTGGCGGTGGTGCGCACCCATCCCGACGCGCCCCGGGTGTTGATCGCCAACTCGAACCTGGTGCCGGAATGGGCCACCTGGGCGCATTTCAACGAGCTCGATCGCAAGGGCCTGATGATGTACGGGCAGATGACGGCGGGGTCGTGGATCTACATCGGCACCCAGGGGATCGTGCAGGGCACCTACGAGACCTTCGCCGAGGCGGGGCGCCAGCACTACGGCGGCGACCTGACGGGGCGGTGGATCCTCACTGCGGGCCTCGGCGGCATGGGCGGGGCGCAGCCCCTGGCCGCCGTCTTTGCCGGGGCGTCCTGCCTGGCGGTTGAATGCGATCCCGACCGCATCGAGTTCCGCCTGCGCACCCGCTATCTGGACGAACGCGCCGATACCTTGGACGACGCGCTGGAGATGATCGCCCGCTGGACCGCGGCGGGAGAGGCCAAGTCGGTCGGCCTCCTCGGCAACGCCGCAGACGTGTTCCCAGACCTGGTGCGGCGCGGGGTGCGGCCCGACATCGTCACCGACCAGACCAGCGCCCACGATCCGCTGAACGGCTATCTCCCCCAGGGGTGGAGCCTCGCCGAGTGGCGGGCCAAGCGCGAGAGCGACCCCGCCGCGGTCGAGGCCGCCGCCCGCGCCTCGATGAAGGTCCACGTGGCGGCGATGGTGGACTTCTGGGACGCCGGTGTCCCGACGCTCGACTATGGCAACAACATCCGACAGGTGGCCAAGGACGAGGGGCTGGAGAACGCCTTTGCCTTCCCCGGCTTCGTTCCCGCCTATATCCGCCCGCTGTTCTGCCGCGGCGTCGGGCCGTTTCGCTGGTGCGCCCTGTCGGGCGACCCCGAGGACATCCGCAAGACCGACGCCAAGATGAAGGAGCTGTTTCCAGACGACGCGCACCTGCACCAGTGGCTGGACATGGCGCAGGAGCGCATCGCGTTCCAGGGGCTGCCCGCGCGGATCTGCTGGATCGGCCTCGGCGACCGGCACCGCGCGGGCCTGGCGTTCAATGAGATGGTGGCCAGCGGCGAGTTGTCCGCACCCGTGGTGATCGGCCGCGACCACCTGGACAGCGGCTCGGTCGCCAGCCCCAACCGCGAAACCGAGGCGATGAAGGACGGCTCGGACGCGGTCAGCGACTGGCCGCTGCTGAACGCGCTCACCAACACCGCGAGCGGGGCGACCTGGGTGTCGCTGCATCACGGCGGCGGTGTCGGCATGGGGTTCTCCCAACACGCCGGAATGGTCATCGTCGCCGACGGCACGCCCGAGGCCGCCCGGCGTCTGGAGCGGGTTCTGTGGAACGACCCGGCCAGCGGCGTCATGCGCCACGCTGACGCAGGCTATGAGGACGCCATCGCCTGCGCGCGGGAGCATGGCCTGCGCCTGCCCGGCATCCTGGGGTGAGGCGCGCGGTTGCCTGCTGACCTCGTCCCGGCGGGCTGCTACGTCTGAGCGCGGACCGAACGGGAGCGGCGGATGACGGACATGATGGACAGCGAGAAGCGGCGCGCGGCGGAGTGGTTTCGCGCGCTGAGGGACGAGATCGTGGCGGCCTTCGAAGCGTTGGAGGACAGCCATGACCGCGGGCCGCTGTCGGACGCCGCGCCTGGCCGCTTCGAGGTTACCGAGACCCGCCGCGCGGCCGACGACGGCGGCGACGCGGGCGGCGGACTGATGAGCGTGATGCGCGGCGGGCGGGTGTTCGAAAAGGTCGGCGTGAACGTCTCCGAGGTCTACGGCACTCTGGGCCCCGCGGCGCAGACGGCGATGGCCGCGCGCAAGGGGCTGCCGGGCATGGCCGACGACCCCCGCTTCTGGGCCTCCGGGATCAGCCTGGTCGCGCACATGCAGAACCCCCACGTCCCCGCCGTCCACATGAACACGCGGATGTTCTGGACCCCGCACGCCTGGTGGTTCGGGGGCGGCAGCGACCTCAACCCCTGCATCGACTACGACGAGGACACACGCCATTTCCACGCCACGCAGCAGGCGCATCTCGACCCCCACGGACCCGAGCACTATCCCGCGCTCAAGGCCTGGGCCGACGAGTATTTCTACATCCCCCACCGCAAGCGCGCGCGGGGCGTCGGCGGCATCTTTATGGACGACCGTTGCACCGGCGATTGGGAAGCGGATTTCGCGCTGACCCAGGACATCGGCCGCGCGTTCCTACCCGCCTACCTCCCGCTGGTCGCACGGCGCCGGGTGCACGGCTGGACCGAAGCGGACAAGGAGACTCAGCTGATCCATCGCGGGCTCTATGCCGAATACAACCTGGTCTACGACCGGGGGACCAAGTTCGGGCTGGCCACCGGCCACGACCCCGACGCGGTGCTGATGAGCCTGCCGCCACTGGCCAAGTGGGTCTGAGCGCCGCACCCATCGCTTTCCCGTCCAGAGGGGCGGAACCGGGAGACCGCTCGGGGGTTGCCGCGATAGAGACGTGTTCCCCCTATTCGCGAGTATTGTTCCATGCGCTCCCTCCTCCCCCTCAGCTTTGCCGCGCTCGTCGTGGGCACCATGCCGGCCCTGGCCGCCGGTCCCACGCCGGTCCCCATGGATCCCCCCGTCCTGGCGCCCGCTCCCGTCGCGCTGCCGTCGCCCTATGACTGGAGCGGCCTGTCGGTCGGTACCCAGCTCGGCTTTGGCGATGTCCAGACGACCGGTCCGGCGCTGCAAGGCGATGGCCCGGCCTTCGGTCTGCGCGCTTACTACGACTACGACTTCGGCCCCGCCATCGCGGGTGTCGGTCTGCAATACGACCGGACGGATATCGATCTCGGCGGCGTCGCCACCGTGGACAGCGTGTTCCGCCTGGGCGCCCGGGTCGGCGTCGACAGCGGCCGCAACTTCTTCTACGGCACCGCCGGGTATGCCTATGCCGACACCGACAACGGCGCCATCGGCGGCTCGGACGGCTGGTTCGGCGGCCTGGGCTACGAAGTGTTCCTGAACCAGGACGTCACCGTCGGCGCCGAAGTGCTGTATCACGAGTTCGACGACTTCGACCTCGGCGGGCTGGAGGCCGAGGCGGTGACGTTGTCGCTGTCGGTGAACTACCGCTTCTGACGGCTAACCGCCGGGGGTGAGGAACCGCGCGCCGATGTCGCGGCGCGCGGGCGTTGCGCGGGCGGCATGCTCCGTCGGGGTCGGTTGGGCCATAGGCGGGACGCGGTCTCCGGCGGCGATCCGACGATACGCGCGCTCCACATCGGCTGCTGTGACGCCCGCGGGGGCCCTCGACAGGACCAGTGCGACAGCCATCTCCGGCGCGACGGCCATGGCCGCGCCCGCCAGCCGCATGGAGCGCAGGGCGGCGCGGTCGTCACCCGTCGGCACGCCGGAGGCCAGATCAAGCGCGGCGCGCTCCTGCGGGGTCGGCCCGGCCAAAGACACCCATGCCGTCACCGCCACCGCAACCCCTGCGACACAGGCGCGCAGCGCGGCGAGGGCGAGGCGGATAGGCAGAGGCATGGCAGGTCCGGGCAGCGGTCGGCGGTGGCCCGGACGCTGCGACCCAGGTGTGGCGGAGATGCGGCGGCGCGGCGGCGAAACCGGGGCGCTCAGCCCTCGCGCAGCGTCTCCAGCATCAGCGCGACGTTGTCGGGACTCGCGTCGGGGGTAATTCCGTGGCCAAGGTTGAAGATGTGGGGCCCGCCGGAAAACGCCTCTCGGATCCGGCGCACGTCGTCGATCAGGGGCTGACCGCCGGTGACCATGTGGCCCGGCGCCAGGTTGCCCTGGACGCAGCCGTCCTTCTGGACCTCCCGCGCCGCCCACTCCGCGCTCACCGAGTTGTCGAGCGCCACGCAGTCCGCCCCGGTGGCGCGGGCAAAGCCGACATAGCCGTCGCCCGCCTCACGCGGGAAGGCGATGATCGGCACGTCCGGGTGCCGCGCCTTGAGCGCCGCGATGATCGCGCGGGCGGGCTGAACGGCGTATCGGTCGAAGTCGTCGCCCTTGAGCGACCCAGCCCAGGAATCGAACAGCTTGACCACTTCGGCGCCGGCCTCGATCTGCGCCGAGAGGTAGTGCACCGTCGCCTCGGTGATCCGGGCCATCAGCGCGTCGAAGGCGGCGCGCTCGCCATCCTTGAGCGCGTGGGCCGGGGCCTGGTCGGGCGTACCGCGCCCGGCGATCATGTAGGTGGCGACGGTCCAGGGCGCCCCGGCGAACCCGATCAGCGCCACGTCGGAGGGCAGCTCGCGCGCGAGGATGCGCACCGTCTCGTAGACGGGCGCGAGCGTCTCGTGCACGTCCTCGGCGGGTTTGAGCGCCCGCACCCCGTCCATCCCCTCGATGGTCGACAGCCGCGGCCCCTCGCCGGTCACGAACCACAGATCCGCGCCCAGTGCCTGGGGCACCAGCAGGATGTCGGCGAACAGGATCGCTGCATCGAAGCCGAAGCGGCGGATCGGCTGGAGCGTGACCTCGGCCGCCAGGTCGGGATTGTAGCACAGCGATAGGAAATCGCCGGCCTCGGCCCGCGTCGCCTTGTACTCGGGCAGATAGCGGCCCGCCTGCCGCATCATCCACGCCGGCGGCACCGGCAACGTCTCGCCCGCAAGCGCCCGCATCAACAGTTTCTCGGCCATCCGCACCCCTCCTGTCGCGGCCCTTGGTCCGGTCCGGCCGGGCGAAAGTCAAGCCAGTTGTCAGGCTGCCGTGACACCGCTAGGGATGGCCCATGACCATCGCCCTACCCACCCCCGCCGAGCCGATGAAGATCGGCACCCGCGGTTCGCCGCTGGCGCTCGCCCAGGCGCACGAGACCCGCGAGCGGCTCGCCCGCGCCTTCGACCTGCCGTTCGAGGCGTTCACCATCGTCGTGATCAAGACCACGGGCGACAAGGTGCTCGATCGCCCGTTGAAGGAGATCGGGGGAAAGGGGCTCTTCACCCGCGAGATCGAGCAGGACCTGTTGGCCGGCGACATCGACATCGCCGTCCACTCGATGAAGGACATGCCCGTGTTGCAGCCCGAGGGGCTGACGCTCGACTGCTTTCTCCCGCGCGAGGACGTGCGCGACGCCTTCGTGGCGCTGGACGGAGGGTCGTTGCAGGCGCTCCCCGAAGGCGCGGTCGTCGGGACGTCGAGCCTGCGGCGCCGGGCGCAACTGCTGAACCGGCGCCCGGATCTGCGGTTGGTGGAGTTCCGCGGCAATGTCCAGACCCGGCTGATGAAGCTGGAAAAGGGCGTGGCAGAGGCGACGTTCCTGGCGATGGCGGGGCTGAACCGTCTGCGCATGGACGCCGAGGTGCCGCACAGCCCCATCGGCGAGGACGACATGCTGCCCGCCGTGGCCCAGGGCGCCATCGGGATCGAACGACGGGGCGACGACCACCGCGCGGGCGAGATGCTGGCGGCGATCCACGACCCCGACACCGGCCAGCGGCTGGCGGCCGAGCGGGCGTTCCTGGCCGCCCTCGACGGCTCCTGCGAGACGCCTATCGCGGGCCTGGCACATCTCGACGGCGGCACCGTGCATCTGCGGGGCGAGATCCTGCGCACCGACGGCACCCAGGCGCTGTCCGGCGGGCGGAGCGGCCCGATGGAGGACGGCCCCGCCCTGGGCCGCGACCTGGCGCGCGAGCTGCTGGATCGAGCGGGCGACGACTTCTTCGACTGGCGCGACCCGCCCACCGCGCAGGGCTGAGGCCAGGCACCGCGGCAGAAGCGTCTGAGCTCGGCGGTTCCGGGCAGAGCAGATCGGTGGGGCTAAAGACGCTCCCGATACTTCGCGACGTCCCGCCGCCCTCAGACTCGAGCCGCCTGCGCTGATCGGAAAGGGTAGCGCCCTCCCAAGGGGAGGCGCAAAAAACGCCGGCCCATGGGGGCGGGACGGCGCCGCCCGTCGGTGCCCGCCGGGCGGGGCATGGGGGCTGCGCGAGACGTGCCGGCTGCATCGCGCGAAGGTGGGATGCGGTCAGACGCCGACCGCCTGTGCTGGGCGGTGGTGCGGCGGGGCGGAACTTGAACGCTTGGCAGAGCGCTAGGCGGCCCTTACGGCAACACCTTGCCGGGGTTCATGATCCCGCCCGGGTCCAGCGCCGCCTTGATCCGCCGCATCACGTCCAGGGCCACCGGATCCTTGCGCCGCGCCATCGACGCCCGCTTGCCCAACCCGATGCCGTGCTCGGCGGAAAAGCTGCCGCCCAACCCCTGGGTCACGTCCTCCACTGTCTCCATCAGCGCGTCGAGATGGGCCTCGTCATCGCGCGAGGGCCAGAGCGTCAGGTGCACGTTGCCGTCGCCCAGGTGCGACACGACGAACTCCGCGCAGTCCGGGTCGCGCGCCGCCACCGCCTGACTGGCGCGGGCGAGGAAGTCGGGCACCCGATCCGTCGGCACCGACACGTCGGTGAGGATCGCGGGCTTGCGGGTCACGCACAGCTCTCCGGCCACCTCGCGCCGGGCCCAGATCTCGCGCCGCTGCGCCTCGTTCTGCGCCACGGTGGCATCCGTGACCGTGCCCGCCTCGATCATCTCGGCCAGCACGTCCTCCAGATAGCCGACGATGGGCAGGCTGCCGTCGTCGGAGGGGGTGGCGTCGCGGGGCGCAGTGGCGCCGACTTCCACCATCACGTTGACCTCGTGGCGCTCGGCAAAGGGCGGGCGTGCGCCGTCGACATGGGCCAAATGCGCGTCGATGTAATGGCCGGGCATGTATTCGAACGCCTCGACCGCCCCGCCGGTGGCCTCCTGCAAGCGGTTGAGCAGCGTCAGCGCGTCGGCCACCGAGGGCAGCGCCACCATGGCCGTGGCGTAGGCGCGGGGCTTCGGCGCCAACTTGACCACCGCGGCGGTGATGACGCCCAGGGTGCCCTCCGCGCCGATAAACAGGTCCTTGAGGTCGTAGCCGGAGTTGTCCTTGTGCAACGCGCTCATCAGGTCCAGCACCTCGCCCGTCGGTAGGACCACCTCGATCCCCAGCGTCAGCGCCCGCGTGTTGCCGTAGCGCAGGACGTTGGAGCCGCCCGCATTGGTCGACAGCGCCCCGCCGATCCGCGCCGAACCCCGCGCGCCGAACGTCAGGGGGAAGACGAGGTCGTGCGCCTCGGCTGCGGCATGCAGGTCAGACAGGATGCACCCGGCCTCGACGATGGCGATGCGGGCGGCAGGGCGCACCTCGCGCACGGCGTTGAGACGCTCGATGGACAGCACCAGCTGCCCCGGCGCGTGGGCCCCGCCCATCAGCCCGGTGTTGCCCGCCATCGGCACGACCGGCGTGCCGGTCTCGTGCGCCAGCCGCATGACCTTGGCCGTCTGGCTGGTGTCGGCCGGGCGGACGGCGGCCAGCGGACGGCCCTCGTACTTGCCGGTCCAGTCGCGGCCATAGCGGTCAGCCGCGGCCCCGGTCAGAACATGGGCGTCGCCGACGATGTGGCGCAGGCGGTCGATCAGGTCCATGGCGTCCTCCCCGGGGATCGGCGCCACTGTGCCGCGCGCGTCCGCCCTTGTCACGTCGAGAGGGTCCTGCGGGACGGGGCGGTGCAAGGCGTTTCGAAACGCCTTGGTCAAAGCGATTTCGAAATCGCTTGGCAAAGCCGCTTCGAAGCGGCTTGCGCAAGGGCTTTCGAAAGCCCTCGCGGCGGTCATTATCATCGGGCCCCCGCGCGCTCCACCAACTCCAGGACGACCGGTCCCAGAGCCTCCACGATCAGCGCCACACCGTCGGCGTTGGGGTGGATGCCGTCGGGCTGCATGTAGGCGGCCACGGCGGCGCTGCGGTTCTCCAGCGCCTCGAGCCCGGCCAGGAAGCTTTCGGCGTGGAGCGCGCCGTACTGCGTGGCCAGCTCGGGATACATCGCGTCGAACGACGCCTTGTAGTCGGGGCCGTAGTTCCCCGGTGCCTGCATCCCCACCAGGAGCACGGGCACCTTTGCCGCGTCGGCGTGCGAGAGAATGCCGTCGAGATTGGCGCGGCTCGCCGCCGGGTCGATCCCGCGCAACAGGTCGTTGCCGCCCAGCGCCACGATCAGGGCATCGACGTCGGGGGTCAGGGTCCAGTCGATGCGGCTGAGCCCACCGGCAGTGGTGTCGCCCGACACTCCGGCGTTGGTGACGTCCACATCCGCGCCCTGCCCCTCCAGCCACGCTTCGAGCTGCGGCACGAACCCGTCCTCGACCGCCAGCCCGTAGCCCTGGGTCAGACTGTCGCCCAGCGCCGCGACGGTCACGGTTTCGGCACCGGCGGCCGCTGGGACGGCCAAGGCGAGCGCCGCGAGGTTGCACCGCGCGGCCTGCGCGCCATATGCCCCCAGACGCCGCAAGACGGAGACGACCATGGCCGACCCGGTTCTCAGCCTCGACGACGCGCGCCTGACGCTCGACGGCAACGCCGGGCCGGTGGAGATCCTGCGCGGCATCACGCTGGACGTGGGCCGGGGCGAGACGGTGGGGCTGGTCGGGCCGTCGGGATCGGGCAAATCGTCGCTCCTCATGCTGATGGGCGGGCTGGAGCGCGCCACCGGCGGCACGGTCACGGCATTGGGCCGGGACCTGACGGCGATGGGCGAAGATGCGCTGGCCCGCTTTCGCCGCAATCATATGGGGGTGGTGTTCCAGTCCTTCCACTTGATTCCGACGATGACGGCGCTCGAGAACGTGGCGACGCCGCTGGAACTGGCCGGGGCGGACGACGCCTTCGACCGGGCGCGGGCGGAGTTGGAGGCGGTGGGACTCGGGCCGCGCACCGGCCACTATCCCGCGCAGCTCTCGGGCGGCGAGCAGCAGCGTGTGGCGCTGGCCCGGGCGGCGGCGCCCCGGCCCGAGATCCTGCTGGCCGACGAACCCACGGGCAACCTCGACGGCCCCACGGGCGAGACGATCATGGATCTGCTGTTTGGGCTGAATGCGCGGCACGGGGCGACGCTGATCCTGGTGACGCATGCGCCGGACCTGGCCGCGCGGTGCAGCCGAACGGTGCGGCTGGAGGACGGGCGCATCGCCGGCGGCGACGTGGCTCGGGCGGCGGAATGATCCGGCGGCCTGGCAGAACTGGCGGAACGACGCTCGTGCTGCGCACGTCGCCCCGCCCGCCGTCCCGAAAGGTCGGATCGTGAGCCCCGCCATCCGCATCGCCACCCGCGAGCTCCGCGGTGGGCTCAAGGGCTTTGGCGTCTTCCTCGCCTGCCTCGCTCTGGGGATCGCCGCCATCGCCGCGGTGGGCAGCGTCCGCGAGGGCATCGAGGCCGGGTTGGAGCGCGAGGGCGCGACCATTCTCGGCGGAGATGCCAGCGTCGAGCTGACCTATCGCTTTGCCACGCCCGAGGAGCGGGCGGCGTTCGAGGCGCTGGGCACCGTGTCCGAGATCGTCGACTTCCGCTCCATGGCCGTGGTGCCGCGGGGCGACGACGCCGACCGCGCCCTGACCCAGGTGAAAGGCGTCGACGCGGCCTACCCACTCTATGGCACGGTCACGCTGGACCCGTCGGTGCCGCTGGCCGACGCGCTAGAGGGGGGAGACCTGCCCGGAGCGGTTATGGACCGGGTCCTGATCGACCGGCTCGACCTGTCGATCGGTGACACGTTTCGCCTGGGGGTCCAGGACTTTCGCCTCACCGCGGTGCTGAGTCGCGAGCCGGACGACGCCGGGGGCGGTTTCGGCCTCGGACCGCGGACACTGGTAAAGACCGCGGCGCTCGCCGACAGCCAACTCCTCCAGCCCGGCACGCTCTACGAGACCGAGTATCGCGTCCGACTGCCCGAGGGGTCCGACCTCGACGCCGCCCGCGCCGCGGTGGAAGAGGCGGTCCAGGGCGCCCGCTGGCGCGACCGCCGCAACGGCGCGCCCGGTGTGGCCGAATTCGTGGACCGGCTGGCGGCGTTCCTGGTCCTTGTCGGCCTCGCCGGCCTCGCGGTGGGCGGCGTCGGCGTGGCGGCGGCCGTGCGGGCGCATCTGGAAGAAAAGACCGCGACCATCGCGACGCTCAAGACCTTGGGCGCCGAGAGCCGCACGATCTTCGCCGTCTACGCGCTTCAGATCGGGGCGCTGACCTGTCTTGGGATCGTCCTGGGCCTGGCGCTGGGCGCGGCGATCCCTCTGGCCCTGGCACCGACCATCGAGGCGCGGCTGCCGGTCCCCGCCGCGCTCGCCGTCTATCCCGGCCCCCTGGCCGAGGCCGCGCTCTATGGCGCTCTGGCCGCCGCCCTTTTCACCCTCTGGCCGCTGGCCCGCAGCCGCGACATCCGCGCCGCGGCGTTGTTCCGCGACGTGGGCCAGCGGCGGGGATGGCCGGCGCCGCCGTTCCTGGCGGCGATGGCGGGGATCCTCGCCCTGCTCGTGGGTCTGGCCGCATGGCTCTCGGGCCTGGCGACGCTGACGCTCTACACCGCCGCCGGCCTCGCCGTGGCCTTCGTCGCGCTGGTGGCGGTGGCCTGGGCGGCCCGCCGTGCCGCCCGTGCGCTCGGCCGCTGGCGCGCGCTGAGGGGTTTCAGCGCGGTGCGGCTGGCGCTGGGCTCGGTCGGCGGACCGGGGGCCGAGGCGCCGTCGGTGGTGCTGAGCCTCGGGCTGGGCCTCACCGTCCTGGCCGCTGTGGGACAGATCGACGCCAACCTGCGCGGCGCCATCGCCCGCGACCTGCCGGACGTCGCCCCCTCCTACTTCATGGTCGACATCCAGCCCGCACAGCTCGACGGCTTCCGCACCCGGCTCGACAGCGATCCCGGTGTCAGCAAGGTGCAGACCGCCCCGATGCTGCGCGGCATCGTGACCGAAATCAACGGCCGGCCCGCGCGCGAGGTGGCCGGCGATCACTGGGTGCTCCAGGGCGACCGGGGCGTGACCTACTCCCGCCGCCCGCCGCCCGAGACCACGGTCACGGCCGGGGCCTGGTGGCCCGCCGACTACGACGGCCCGCCGCAGATCAGCTTTGCCGCCGAGGAGGCGGCCGAAATGGGCCTCGCCCTCGGCGACCGTCTGACCGTCAACATCCTCGGCCGCGACATCGAGGGCGAGATCACCTCGTTCCGCGAGGTCGATTTCTCCACCGCCGGGATCGGCTTCATCATGGCGATGAGCCCGTCGGCGTTGCAGGCGGCCCCTCACACCCACATCGCCACGATCTATGCCGAGGAGGCGGCCGAGGCGGCGATCCTGCGCGACCTGGCCTCGGCCTATCCCAACATCACCGCAATCCGGGTGCGCGACGCCATCGACCGGGTGGGCGAGGTGCTGGCCGGGATCGCAGCGGCGATCACCTATGGCGCGCTGGCGACGCTGGTAACGGGGGCGGTGGTGTTGATCGGCACCGCCGCGGCCGGGGTCCGCGCGCGCACCTACGAAGCGGCGGTGCTCAAGACGGTGGGAGCGACGCGGGGGACGATCCTGGCCAGCTTCGCCCTGCGGTCGGCCTTCCTGGGGGCGGCCGCGGGGCTGGTGGCCATCGCCGCAGGGGGCGCCGCGGGCTGGGGCGTGAGCCGGTTCGTGATGGACACCGACTTTGCCTTCGAGCCGGTGTCGGCCCTGGCCATCGTCGCGGGCGGGATCGCGGCCACCACCCTGGCCGGCCTGGCGTTTGCCTGGGGCCCGCTCGCCGCCCGCCCCGCGCGGGTTCTGCGGGCCCGCGAGTGAGCGTCCGCGGGGGCGGCGATTTGCGCTTGACGCGCTGCGGCGCCTCGCCTATCCCGCAGGCCGGTTTGGCGGAGTAGCTCAGCTGGTTAGAGCAGCGGAATCATAATCCGCGTGTCGGGGGTTCAAGTCCCTCCTCCGCTACCACAAATTTTTACCTCAGATCAGCAACATGCTGTTTTCGGATCACGGGCGTTCGGCACGTCCGGGGCTTCTGGCCATCGCATGCTGAGGTGCCCTTAGTTTCCCAGACACCTGCCTGGTTCGGTTTCTGTTGCCTGATCTCGAAATCAACGGGCGACAGCATGCCGTTGTTCGTGTGCTTGCGCTTCGGGTTGTAGAACAGCTCGATGTGTTCGAACAGATCCTGCCTCGCGGCCTCGCGGGTTGGGTAGGTCCGACGCCCGATCCGCTCACGCTTCAGCAACCGGAAGAAGCGTTCTCCCACTGCGTTGTCGTGGCAGTTGGCGCTTCTACTCATGCTGGGGTCCAGGTTCTGCTGGTGCAGAAGCGTCTGCCACTCCCGACTGGTGAACTGGGAAGGCGGCATGAACACCAAGCTGCACGCCATCTGCGACAGCCAGGGCCGACCTCTCGACCTGTTCATAACCGCCGGGCAGGTCAGCGACGACATCGGCGCGCGGGCGTTTCCGAGCAGCCCGCCGGGTGTCGATTGGCGGCTCGGCGACCGCGGCTATCACGCCGACGGGTTCAGAGACGCATTGAAAGACAATCCGATACGCGCCTGTATCCCCGGCCGGAAACAACGCGAGCAAACTGTGAGGTCCGACAAACGGTGCAACCGGATCGAGATCGTGTCCGGCAGGCTCAGGGATTGGCGGCGTGTGGCGACCCGATACGACAGATGCCCAAAGGTCTTCCTCTCAGCCATCGCCGTCGCAGCACTCGTCATCTATCGGCTATGAGCCCTGACCCTAATGGACCGATAGCCTTTCATCTCTTCCTGTAGCTTCTCGCAGTGCAGGCTTTTCCGTTCCCGGAGCGCTCTCTCGTCAGGTGCCGCCCGGATCACCGTCGACTTCCAGCCAGCGCCGATGTCGACATCGCCGGATTTCAAACTGAGACACGACCCAGAGTTCCCGTCACCGTTCTGCCGCAGAAAACCGGGCGGCGGGTAACAGGGATCATGATCGGCTGGACCCTCAAGGACGTCGAGGCGCAGAAGGCGGTCTATGCCGAGCCGCAGCGGCCCCGGGTGGGCAGCTCGGCACGCATCAGCGGAACGGTGGAGGACGTGTTTCCTCCTCCACGACCCGACTGACAGCATTCTCCGTGCGCAGTCTGGCATGCCAGATCGCCCGCATGCTGCCATGCCCTTTGTCAGCCGCTTACGGACCGGTGCAGGATCGATTTGATCAGCGTCTGGTAGGGAACACCCTCCAGCAGGGCCCGAGCCTTGAGACGGGCCAGATCCGTCGCGGCCAGGCGGATCGACACCTTGATGCTCGGCTCCGAGATGGTGTTGCGGGCGGCGGCGCGCAGCGCCTCCAGCCGTTCGTCCGACAATCCGCTGGGATCGTAGTCGTCGCCGTCGATGGCCTCCATCAGCGCGCTTTCCTCGTCGTCGATTGGCTTGGGCGTCCGGGGGGAATGGGTCATTGCGGGGGCTTTCCAAAACCGAGGACGGTGTGCTTGCGACTGGGGAAGACGGTCTTGAGGAACAGGCTGCCGTCGGCCTCGGGGACGTAGGGCACGACGTAGGCGTAGCCCTCGATGGCCAGGACCAGCAGACGCTCGTGGTCCCTTGTGGGATGCGGCACGTCGTCGAGAACCCGCCCCTCCTCGATGGCGACGACGCAGTCTGCGAAGGTGACCCCACACCGGTCGTCGAGCGCGTGGAGCTTTTGCTCCTTCGCCGGATCCCAGCGCAGTTTCATTCTGTTGTAGTGTGTGGACAATGTCGGACATTTCAAGGTGGCGACATCGTCTGTTCGGCATGGTCACATGCGCGCATGTGACAGACGTGTTCCGCCGTCCTGGTCGGGCACCCATCTGTGGCGAACCCGGCGCAGACTTCTGCAAGCCAGCATAACGAGACACAGAACCGAGCAGATACATGGCCTGCATCATCGGAATGGTCTCGCAGAAGGGCGGGGCCGGCAAGTCCACGCTGGCGCGCCTCTTTGCCAGGGAACGGGCGCGCGACGGTTTCCACGTAAGGATCGCCGACCTCGACACCCAGCAGACGACCTGCGCCGAGTGGGCGGCCGATCGCGCCGAGGCCGAGATCCAGGCCCAGGCCTTCGGCCGGCTCGTCACTGCCCTGCGCGAGGCGAACCGCTACGACGTCTACATCCTCGACGGCCGCCCGCAGTCCTCCGAGCAGACCGTCGAGATCGCCCGCGCCGCCGATCTGGTGGTGATCCCGACGGGCCAGACCACGGACGATCTGAAACCGGCGGTGAAGCTGGCCCACACCCTGACCGATGCGGGCACGCCGCCCGAGCGCCTGGCCTTCGCCCTGGTCAGGACCACCGGCAGCGCGGCCGAGAGGGAGGCCGTGCGCGCCGATCTCGGGGCGACCGACTATGCCGTCCTCGACGGCTTTCTGCCGGTCTCCGCGGCCTACGGGATCGCCCACGACCGCGGCAAGTCGGTGACCGAGACCACGCACCGCTCGCTCAATCTCAAGGCCGAGGCGCTGGCCATCGTCGACCGCCTGGGCGCGGTGCCGCGAAGGACAAGGGAGGCGGCCTGATGGCGGACACGTCCGGACTGACCCGCCTGAACCCGCCGGCCGGCCTGCGCAAGGGTCAGCCCCCGAAGCGCGAGACCTCCGCCGAAAGCGTCGTCGCCGCCGACCCCAGAGCCGCCGAGGGCCGCAAGCAGCCGCTGCCGGTCAAGACCCCCCCCCGAGGTCCATGCCGCCTTCTCCGCCCGCGCCGGCGAGGCGTTCGGTTTCACGCGCGGCGCCAAGACCAAGCTCTTTCTCGCCATGTGGGAAGCCGACATCGGCCCCAAGTAGTTTGGCCTGCATGCTGCCATGCAGGCCTGCGGAAGGGCCGACCTCTGGTCGATCCCCGCGGGTGCGGGGGAGCCAGCCGCCCATCATCCATGTCTCCACGGGCGTCAGGTCGATCCCCGCGGGTGCGGGGGAGCCTGTGACATGACCGCGCCCGCCACGTTCCATCCGGGTCGATCCCCGCGGGTGCGGGGGAGCCGGTCGCACCGGAGACTTCCGCGTCCCTGGCGAGGGTCGATCCCCGCGGGTGCGGGGGAGCCCGGCTCGGTCATGATCCCACCTTGCGGAACAAGGGTCGATCCCCGCGGGTGCGGGGGAGCCCATCGGGAACCGGCCCCTGACCAGCTCCTGACGGGTCGATCCCCGCGGGTGCGGGGGAGCCGCCGGCATTTCGTGGGCCAAGATGCCCACGACGGGTCGATCCCCGCGGGTGCGGGGGAGCCCGCCAGCGATTCGTGGAGCCCACCCTGATCCAGGGTCGATCCCCGCGGGTGCGGGGGAGCCCTCGCGACCGTGATGCCGCGCACGCCCGCGGTGGGTCGATCCCCGCGGGTGCGGGGGAGCCTGTCCTTCGCCATCTTCCCGAACGCCGCGTCCGGGTCGATCCCCGCGGGTGCGGGGGAGCCGCCTTCGCGCCCGAGCGCGGGTTCCAGGCCTGGGGTCGATCCCCGCGGGTGCGGGGGAGCCTCTACGGCAAAAGGCGTTGATTCATATAGCAATGTCAAAGAGCAGAGTTGTGTGAGAACACCAGCTATTTTCGTTTTACGAGCAGTATGCCATCCGCGTCCACGATCTCCTTTAGAGGTTCGCCTAGAATTTCCATACCCAGATCGCCGGTTGCCGACGTATCCCGCCATACCATGACGATGGCACCACGGCCCAGGTTTTCGTACCAATCGGACAGCACGGCCCAGACCCGCCGCCGCACCCCTGCCGACAGGTTCGGCGCGACGTAGGCGCCAGAGGCGACCTCGAGCATGATGGATGTGAGAAAGCCGCGATAACGGGGCTCCACATCCCGCGTGACAACCATCGTTATCGGCATACCGCACCCTCCTCCGCCGCGGGGCGGCGCTTCATGGCCCCTCCTCGATCAACACCTTGATGCGCTCGATCATGGCAGGGATGATGCTCTCCTTCGCCAACGTCTCGCCGGTAAGGCGCCGGGCGATCCGCTCGACAGGCATGTCGGGGCGCTCGGCCCCGCGCTTGGCCGCGCGGAAGGCGCAGGGCAGCGTCACCGTCTCGCGCCAGAGATCGGCAATATCCAGCACCCAGGACTGACCCGGATCCTCATGGATGAATCCAAGCTGCGGCACGGTCGCCGTGGCGCTCACGGCGATGGCCGCGGCGGCTTCAACGGCCGAAGCTGCATGGTTCAGGGCCTGGTTGGCCAAATCGGCGGCCAGCGGGTTCGCCCGATCGTAACGACGGCCGCGCCAGGGCACGCCGAAACGCTCGGCGGCCAGCTTGTAGCTCTCCTTGACGCGGGCGCCCTCGATGCCGCGCAGAACATCTAGACTGCGATGGGGCAGGACCTCGCCCAGGCGGATGGCATACATGCGCCGCGCAACCATGATCCGCATGTCCTCGTCGGCCCACATCCGGGCCTGGATGCGCGCCAGCCCGGAGCGGTCGGGGATCAGCGGCGGCGCGGTGTAGAGGCGGACACCGTCCTCGCCCACCGCAGCCAACGCGGTGCGCGCGTGGGCCAGGAGACGCAATGCGTCGTGGCTGACGGTCGAGCCCGGGCCGAGCAGGATCATCGAGACGCCCTGAAGCGGGATTGCATGGTCGCCCGGGGAGAGCGCATCGGGTCCGGTCGCGGCCCCGCGCAGAAAGGCGAGCGTCCCGTCGCGCGCCGTAAGCTGACCACGCGCGAGATAGAGTAGGCCGGCCCGGTCCGCATGCGGGACCTTCGCGCTGTCGAGCCCGAGACGCCCCTTCAGCATCGATTTACGCTTTTTGCACTGGTCGGCCCGGCGGGCGCAACAACAGCATCCCGTAGCCATAGGCCCTGTGGCGTCCGACGCCGCGGCGGAGGCGGTCTTTGAAGGCATCGGGGTCGCAAACCACCAGCGTCCCCTGAAGCGTCGCATCCGGGCCGTCAGTGCCACGACCTCCCTCGCGGGCGGCAAAGCTGCGGCGGAAGGCGGCGAGGCTCACCTCCTCGATCCTGGCGGCCTCGCCCAGCCGATCCGCAAACCATTCTGTGTAGATGGACTCACGGCTTTCGCCCGAGATGCGGATTGCATCCCGGTCGGATGCACGCAAGGCAGCGGAAAGAAATGCGTCGACCTCGGCACCCGCCCTGAATCCGTGCCGCCTGCCCGCCGTTCGGTCGCCGGGCGGCGGGATGGCCGAGGCGAGCCGGACCACAGGGCGCAGTCGGACGTCGAAGCCCAGTCGGCGACCGGGGACGGCGATGTTCGGCATTGGCTTCGTCGCCAGTCGGGCCAGCGGCAGGGCGGCCTCAGCGGCCTCCGACAGAGCGACGGGTGCGGAGATCTCGCGGAGCGCATCCGCATCGATCTCGGTGTAGGCCCAGAGCGTTCCGCCCCGGGCGCGGGGTGCCACGACCAGGCGAAACGGCTGCAGGGCGCCGGGGCCGAACGCCTCGCCGAGCAGGTGATGCAGCGCGCGGCCCTCGTCGAAGGCGGCGCGGCGGCCGCGGGTCCATCCGCGCTCTCCCGCGGCGCGGGCCAGCGCGGGCAGGTCCACTGGCAGTCGGGCGAGGTGGAGCGTCACACCGTCCCCTCCACGATGGTGCGCGTCCCGCCATGAAGGCCGCTCGACCAGACACGGGTATCGGCGACGTCCATGCTGCGGCGGCCGGACGGACCGTCGTCCGCGGGCCACATCGCCGGCCGACGGCCCGAATCCTGCCATTGATCGAGCGCGGCGCGGGCGCTCGGCGCTTCGACGAAGCCGCCGCTCAGGGGCAGGGACGGCATGCAGGGCTTGCGCCCGAGAAAGAGGGGGCGCGCGGGGCGGTCGAGGGCCCGGGCGAGATCGTCCAGTGTGGGGGGCGTGCCGTCAGGCTGCAGCGTCAGGACGACCCTGAGCGACGCATCCGCGAGATAGTCGCGCCGCCGCCGATGCGGCGCGTCGTAGCTTGCCCCCGTCCGCCCCTCGGGGGCACCACGCGTGGTCCAGCCTTTGTCACCCTTGCCCAGTTGGGCGTTCTGGCTGTCGGTCAGGACCTCGCCCTCGCGCAGGATCACCGCGCCGAACCGCAGCCGGTCCTGCAGCGCCTGGTGCGCCGCCCGGTCGTCCCAGTCCCACCCCAGAGCGTTGCCGAAGAGCCCCGTAAGCATCGAGGCGCCGGGCCACCGCGCCGTCGGCCCAACCTGGTCGATGGCGATCGCGCCGAAGGACATCATCGGCGCCTGGAGGCGCAGGACAAGCCAGCGCGTCCCATCGCCGGTCATGACAGTCGGGCGGGGAGGGAGGCGGCCCAGTCGGCCAGATCCTTGAGTGTGCCGGATTCCGCCGCCTCGAAGGGGACGTTCCGCACCGAGAGGACCCGACGCTCCTCGCCCGTGGCATAGGCGCGGTCGAGGGCCGCGAGATGCCCGGTCAGGGCGTCGGTCGCGGCAGCCATATCGGGAGCGCAGGGCGTGCGGAACGCCTCGGCCAGAGATCGCGGCTGCCGGTTGCCCGCCTCTAGCAGCATCAGCCCCGCGCGTCCGTAGGGCGCGGTGGAGCCCAGCTTGGCGCCCGGCGATACCTCGGCGATCAGGTGGACGAGGTTGTGCAGGACAGGGCCGGCCAGGTCGGGCGCGGCGGGCCCAAGGTTCGCGATCAGGCCCGGCAGGTCGACGACGACGTAGCCGTAGTAGAGGCCCGAAGTCAGTTCGGTCTCCTGGATGGTGTCCGCACCGGGCTCGTCCTCGCTCAGGTCGTCGACGGCGGTAAAGTAGTCGGACTCGCTCTCCTCGCCGTGGACGGTAAAGGCATGGGCGACGTGGACGGGAGCGGTGATGTTGGCCGCGGTGTCGGACGTCACCATCCGCCCGAAGAGTGCCGCCGTCAGGCCCCCGGGCAAGGCGGTGGCCTCGCGCATCGCGGCGATGTTCTTTTTGAAGTCCTTGCTCCACTGCTCGGTAGCCTTCGCCGCCGCCTTCGGGTCGCCCTCGGCCTCGGCGACCAGCCGTTCGGCCTCGCCGCGCAGCCAGGCGATCTCGCGCGCACCGAAGAGAAGCGTCTGACGGCTCTGCTTGGTCGTGCCCTTGTCGCCGTAGACGGCTTTCTGAAACGCAGGCTCAATGGCCTGCACGACGTCGTCGGGGCCGAGGCCACCCAGAACCTTGCGCGTCACCAGTTCGCGCGACCGGAACGCCGCATCGGCCCCGTCGATGGAATGGAGCGCATGGGGATCGTCGGCCACGCGCCAGTGCCGCTTGAGGCATTGCGACGAGACCCGCGTGCGCAGGGCGCCACCGTAGGTCAGGCGCTTGGCCAGCCCGCTGTCGTCGCGGTTGAGCAGCGCCGCGGTGTAGGAGGTGAGGGTGTGGATCTGGAGAAAGCGGGGATCAGGCATCGGCGGCGGTGTCCTTGGTGGCGGCCGCGCGCTCGGCGCAGTCGAGGCGGCGGTAGTAGGGGGCGGCGAGCCTCTCCGGCCGGGCCGGGTCGAGGAATGCCCAGGCGATGTCGGGCACGTCGAGGCCCACCGCTGCGGGCTTCGACACGGCGAGGGCGCGGACCGCACGGGTCAGCAGGATGGTCCGCTGAGCGCCACGGGCGGCCATGAGCTGTGCCAAGCGGCGTTCGCTCAGCATCGGACGGGGCGCGCCCGGCCAGCTCGGATTGCCGCCGTCGCAGAGTGCTTCGCCGAGGGGGCGCGTCGGATCGTGCAGGTCGCCCCGGTCCTCGGCCGCCCCCTTGGGCGTCAGGATGGCCAGCGCCCGCACGATGGGCGCCCACCGCTCGGGGCGGTCCGACATCGCAGGGCGGGAGGCGGCCAGCCGCCAATAGGCGGGCACCGCCCGGTCGTCCCCCATGCGGCGCAGCGCGGCCAGGGCGCCCGGGTCGAGCCGCCTGAGTCCTGCGGCGATCGACAGGGCCGTGGCCCCGGGGGTGTGAGCGTCAGACATGGGCCGTCTCCACCAGATTTGCCTTGCGCAGCGCCCGCTCCAACCTGCCCCTCGCCCGCGTCCGGGCGCGGGGGGCGTGAATGCGGGCGCAGGGGATCGCCCCGAAGGCGCGTTCGAGTTCGGCGCGCGCCGCCTCGACCAATGTGTCTCGGAAGGCCAACGCCGCTGCGGCTTGCGCGTCCTCGCTGTCATCCATCGCCGCGATGCGCGCCCAGAGGTGGTCGAAGAACACGCGGTCGGCGCGCGCGTCCAGCCGACGACGGGCCTCGGCGGCGCGCTGGCGCTGAGGCTTGCCGACGCCCTCGCGGTCCCCGCCAGCCGCATAGAGCGCGACGGCCTCGCGCAGGGCCGCATCGGCCTTCTGGATTTCGGCGATCTGCGCCTGCGCGACCGTCGACAATCGGGCCGTCAGGTCCCTGGCCCGACGGACGCGTGCCGGCAGCGGCAGGATGCGCGACTGGAATCCATCGGTCTTGGAGTTTCCGCGTGCGAGCGCTTCGGCGACGATCACCATGTCGCCTGCCACCTCGCCGGCGTCGAGCCTGGCCGCCACCGGCGCCTGCCAGTCGCCATCGGTCAACAGATCGACCATGCGGCGATAGTGGAAGCGCCCACCCTCGCCAAGCGTCAGGGCCTTGGGCGTCCCACCTTTTACGTTGACCGGTGCCCAGGGGTCGTCGAGCACGCCGGCAAAGGCCTTGGCCTCGACCCGTCTTGCCGCGGACCCGGCCCGCTCGGCCCGGATCGCGCCGCCCGCGTCCAGCAGCCGGATGCGGCGGCAGACCTCGATGGCCAGCGGATCCATCTCGCGCGCATCGATCTGTCGGCCTTCGGGCCACGGCCGAACCCACAGCAGTGCCGGACCGCCGCGTGTCCCGACCGTCGGTGCGGTGCGGTTGCGCAGGACCAGGTCCAGATCGCGCCGCCACCAGGACGAGGGGTCGGGGCGTCCGTCCGGCCCGGCAGGGGCGAGCCCCAGCATGGCCCGGCTCGACGATCCCCCGTTCATCCGTGCGATTCCGTAGTTGCGTTGGCCGCCGAAGCCCTCCGACGTCTGGAGCGAGATCAGCGCATAGGCCCAGTCTTCGGGTGCGGCGTCGGCGGCCATCGCCCCCTTCAGATCGTGGTTCCTGGAGGTGATGAGCAGATCGAGAGCGTCCGGCGTCGGCACCGGCTCCCACTTCAGCCCGCCCGGATCGGGCGGCTGGAGAAAGGCGGGCCGGCTGCGGTTCGGTACGACCAGGGACCATGGCTCGCTCGCCCCGTCGGTGAGCGCGAGGAGGAGGTCGCGCCAGGCGGCGTCTTCGTCCGGAGGCGCAGTCATCCCGGCCCTGTCCAGGGCGAGCGCAGCGAGTTGCACCCGAAACATGTGCCACGCCGCCCGCTGGTGCGCGCGCAGGCGAAGGAAGGTGCGGACCTCGTCGCGCGCGAGTGCCGCGAACAGGCCCGGCAGGGTCTTCCGATCCCCTGGCGCGAGGGAGAAGACCGGATCGGCGAGGAGGTTCACCGCTGCGGGCACGGCTGCCCTACGGGGTTCGCCCGCGCGGTTCCGAGGCTAACGCTCACCTCCCATGACATTGATCCACCCCCACGCCATCAACCATCAGCATCGCGAAACCACGGCCCACGGCGCAAAAGCGAAGCGATGGCCATGACAAGCCGCCCCCTCCAAATTATTCTCACATGATGGGTTGGGAGTTCAAGGTCACAGTGTCGAAGCGCCAAACGCCGAACGCCGCCTGGGGCAAGACCGACGAATCCGGTCACCCCTCCCATCATCTCGCCCATCATTCCATGGACGTGGCCGCGGTGCTGGAGGCGCTGCTCCACCACCCCGTCCTCTCCGCCCGTGCCACGGCCGCCGCGGGTGGCCCGCTGGGGCCGGCGGCGGTGTCATGGCTCGCTGCGTTCGCCTTCCTCCACGACATCGGCAAGCTGTCCCCACGCTTCCAGGCCAAGGCATGGCCCATGGGCCTTCCCGGCGGGACGGCCAGTCACCTGGTCGAGGGCCTCGTCTGGGCCGACCGGCTGCTCGACGGCCAGCCCCTGCTCGACGGGGCTGCCGCGCCGCTGATCGACCCGTTGATCGAGGCGGAGGTCGAGGACGTCTGGTTCGGCGTTCTCCTCGCGCATCATTGCCGTCCGGTGCCTTTCGACAGCGTCGTGCCTCCTGCCGATCCTCGCACCGTCTTTCCCGACGTAGCGGGCTACGACTGGCGTGCCGAGGACGCGCGCATGGGCGAGGCGCTGCGCCTGTGGTTCCCCGAAATCGCAATGGATCCTGCGGTCCTGAGATCGTCGCGGCTGGTGCACCTCTTCGCCGGGTTGCTGGCGCTGGCGGACTGGATCGGCTCCGACATCCGCGCTTTCCCGCAGGTTCTGGACTTCGATCCCGGCTACGGGGCCGTCGCCCGCTCTCGGGTGGCTGCGGCCCTGAAGGCTGTCGGAATGAGCGGCTCGCCTTGGCCCAAGACAGCGCCAAGTTTCGAGGCGCTCACCGGCCATGCGTCGCCTCGTGGCGTCCAGAAAGCGATCGTGGATGTGCCGGAGACCGCGCGACTTGTCATCGTCGAAGCCGAGACCGGCTCGGGCAAGACAGAGGCGGCACTGGCGCACTTCGCTCGGCTGCGGTCAGGGGGGCAGGTTGACGCGCTGTACTTCGCGGTGCCGACCCGCGCCGCCGCCGGACAACTCCATCGTCGCATCCATGAGGCGATGGCGCGCATCGGCGGGCCCGAGGGGGTTCTCGCCGTGCCCGGCATGCTGCGCGCCGGCGAGGCAGAAGGAGCAAAACTGCCCGGCTTCCAAGTGCTCTGGGATGATGAACGGACACATTGGGCGGCGGAGCATCCGACCCGCTTTCTGGCAGCCCCAGTCGCAGTGGGCACGATAGATCAAGCCTTGCTCGCGGGGCTGCGCGTTAAGCACGCGCCGCTGCGCGCGTCTGCCCTGTCCCGCAGCCTCCTGGTCATCGACGAGGTCCACGCCTCCGATGCCTATATGAATGCCATCAGCCGAGCTCTCGTAGCGGATCACGTCGCACTGGGAGGCCATGCGCTCCTGATGTCGGCCACACTGGGATCGGGGCAACGCGCGGCCTGGCTCAAGCAAGACGGCCCCCCTCGCGCGAACGCGGAAGCGGTTCCCTATCCCGCAATCTGGCACGATGCGGCCCCTTCAGTTCCCCTGCGGCCCGACCCCGTCGGACGGCACAAGACGGTCCGCCCCCGGCTCGTCTCCACAATGGACGCAACGGAGGCGGCAGGCCGCGCCGTGGCGGCTGCGGCGCGCGGGGCCCGTGTGCTCGTGATCCGCAACACCGTCGATGTCGCCGTCGAGACTTGGCGCGCCGCTGTCGCCGCCCGGCCGGATCTGTGCCTGACGGTCGCGGGACGCCCCGCCCTGCACCACTCCCGCTTCGCCGCCGAAGACCGACGCGGCCTCGACGCAGCGGTCGAAAGCGCGCTTGGCCGCGAAAGCAACGAAAGCGGCATCGTCGTGGTCGGGACACAAACCTTGGAGCAGTCCCTCGACATCGATGCGGATCTTCTGATCACCGACCTTTGTCCCATGGACGTTCTTCTGCAACGCATCGGGCGCCTGCACCGTCATTCCGACCGGAACCGCCCCGCCGGCTTTGAGGATGCGGTCGCAGATATCATGGTGCCGGAGAATGGTCTCGCCGCCTTGGCA
Organism: Rhodobacteraceae bacterium CCMM004; assembly: GCA_004005435.1. Lineage (GTDB taxonomy): Bacteria > Pseudomonadota > Alphaproteobacteria > Rhodobacterales > Rhodobacteraceae > CCMM004. The sequence continues at coordinate 987,184 of RZWH01000001.1, forward strand.
GACGGTCCGAGATTCGAGAACGGCCTCGGGGCCTGGCCCGTCGCAGATGGCTATGCGGGCATCTATCTGGACTTGCGAATACTCGAGGCGACCCGCCGTTGTTTGGAGGATCGCGCACCCTGGCGCATCCCGGCCGACAACCGGCGCCTTGTTGAAACTGCGACTCATCCCGACGCCCTTGCCAAAGTCGAGGCCGAGATGGGCTGGTCCGGCTATGGTATGCGCGTTGACGCCAAGGCTCTCGCCGAGGGCCGCGCAGGAAGCATCGTCATACTCGATCGCGGCGCGCCCTTCCCGTTCGCGTTTCCTGGCTCAGATGAGGCGGTACAGACACGACTGGGGAGCCGCGGCCCGATCCTTCAATTACCCGAAGGCACCGTAGGTCCGTTTGGAGCGGCTGTTTCGACCATCGCCCCGCCTTCGCATTGGTGTCATGGACTAACCGGTGAAGAGACGGTGGAGGTCGCACATTGTGAAGACGGACTTCGTCTCACCTTGCAGGACAGGGAATTTTTCTATCGCACCGCCGGCTTATCGAGAACATGCGACGCGCCATGACCAAGCGCATCCTCGATCTCGACCGCTTACACCATCTCGGCCGGGCCGCCGTCGCGGGCGACGTTGCGGTCGGCAGTCAGGACCACCATGCCCTCCGCCGCGGCCTGCACCACCAGCATCCGGTCGAAGGGATCGGCGTGGTGGTCCGGGAGGGTGGCGAGGACGAGGGTGTGGCGGCTCTCCAGCGGCAGTTCGGCATAGCCGTTCTGCAGGAGCCCCGCGCGGAGCCGACCGGGATCGACGGTGAAGTCGGGGCGGCCGAGGCCGCGCTTGGTCGCCACCTCCCAGATGGACACGGCGCTGAACCACAGAACGTTGCCCGCATCCAAAAGCCGGGCCTGCGTGCGCTCGGGGATCCGATCGGGGACGAAGGCGGCCCAGAGCAACACATGGGTGTCGAGGAGCAGGTTCACCCTGCGCTGCCGGCGAACAGCGCGGCGATCTCCTGGGCACCGATCTCGTCGAAGTCCTCCGGCACCTCGGCCTGTCCGGCCAGAACTCCGGGGCGCCGCGGCTCCGGCGCGTCGATCCGCGAGACCCGCACCAGGGGCTTGCCCGCGCGGGCGACGACGAAATCCTCGCCCGCAACCGCCGCCTCGATCAGGCGCGACAAGTGCGTCCTGGCCTCGTGCATGTTGTCGGTCTTCATGGCCGATTTCTTAGTTTAGCGAGTGTGGCCTAGTCCATAAAACCGATCACGCAAGGGTCAGCTCTCTGCGGTCACCCCGCCGCCGCCGCCCGCGCCGTGGGGAGGTGGCGGTAGAGCGTGGCGGACGATGGCGGCGACCGTGATGGTCTCGTCGGAGAGGAGCGCGCGGGCGGCCCTCAGGTCGTCTTCGCGGTGAGCTTCCGCGGCCGCCCGCCGGTGCGGCCCCGGGCCCGGGCGGCGTCGAGCCCGGCGCAGGTGCGCTCGCGGATGATGGACCGCTCGAACTCGGCCAGCGCCCCGAAGATGTGGAACACCGGCCGCCCGCCCGGCGTCGTCGTGTCGATGGCCTCGGTCAGCGAGCGAAAGCCCGCACCGCGGGCCTCCAGCCCCTCGACCGTCTCCACGAGCTGCTTCATGGAGCGGGCCAGCCGGTCGAGCTTCCACACCACCAGCGTGTCGCTATCGCGCATGTAGTCGAGCGCCACCGTGAGCTCCGGCGGGTCCCGTTGCGCGCTGGAGGCCTTCTCCACAAACACCGTCCCGCAGCCCGCCGCCCCGGTGGCGTTGAGCTGCAGTGCCGGCGTCTGACCCTGGGTCGAGACACGGGCATAGCCGACGCGCATGGGGAGACCTCTCTCAGTATTAGGCCATGTTGACGAAAGGGAGTCACAGCCGCCGTCATGCGTGAGTCAAGCTGGTGTCTGCGATGGAGACCAGCTTGGCACGACACCTTATGTCGGACGACGAGTGGGCCTTTTTTGACCGGTTCATCTCTGCCCTCCGCGCCCCGAACGGGCGCAAGCCCACCAATCACCGTCTTGTTCTCGATGGGATTTTCTGGATTGCTCGCACGGGCGCTCCCTGGCGCGACCTGCCGGAAGAGTTCGGCAAGTGGTCGAGCGTCCACCGGCAGTTCCGACGCTGGACGCTGGCCGGGCTCTGGGAGGACATCATGGAGGCGCTGAACCGGAGCGGCGCCGTGCCGGACGCGCTCCGCATGACCGACGGCACCGTGGTCCGCGCGCATCATCAGGCATCGGGCGCCAAAGGGGGACTCCGCGACAGGGTTTCGGCCGTTCTCGTGGTGGTTGCTCGACCGAGATCCACCTCCTCATCAACGCTCACGGGCTCCCCATGAGGAACGAGAGAACGCCGGGCCAGACTTCTGACTATTGCGGCTTTGATCTGGTGATGGCCGACAACCTACCCACACCAAGCGTCGTGGTCGCCGACCGCGGCTATGATGCTGACAGCATTCGAAAATCCATGGAGAAGCGCGAGGTCCTCCCAATCATCCCCATGCGAAAGTCCCGCAAGATGCGCGTCGGCGTGGATCGCTCCCTCTACCGGCTGCGCAACCTGGTCGAGCGCTGCTTCGACCAGTTCGAGAATGCACGCCGCGTCGCCACCCTTTACGATAGAACTGCAGAAAGCTTCCTCGGCTTCGTCGACATCACATCCATCCGATTGTGGCTCCGCCATTTGTCAACATGACCTAGGTGTTCAGTCCCGGCATTTCGTGGATTGGACTCAAGACGGATCGATCCGGCTCTGATGTCCAGATTTTGCAGATGTATTCGTAGGGCGTGAGGCCGCCGCGGGTCTTCAGCCTGCGTCCGAAGTTGTGAGCCGCTATGAGGTCGCCGAGATGGGTGCACATCTGATCATAGCTGTCGTAGTGGTAGCGCTTGACGGTGGCGTCTTTGATCGTGCGGTTCAGCGCGGGTCGGAGCCCGCGCGAGGCGCCATTTGACCATGCCAAGCGCAGCTACGAACGGCGCACCCGGATCGAGACCGTGTTCGGCAGGCTCACGAACGGGCACCGCATTGCACTCCGATACGACAGATGCCCCAAGGCCCTCCGCTCAGCCATCGCGCTCGCCGCGACCGTCATCTGTTGGCTATGGGGCCTGAGCCTGAGTTGCCTTCCCCACGGTGCGGGAGACGGAAGAGAACGTCCGCGGCGAGGGCGATGGTGGGCAGGACCGCCGTCGAGCGCGTGTCGTCGCGAGGGGCGAACCGGCAGCCGTCCTTCAGCGGATCCGGGCTTCGGAGGCGTTGTCGAAAAGGTAAAGCCGGCGGGGTTCGAAGGTCAGGGAGACGCGGTCGCCGACGTCGGACCGCGTGTCGCCGCGCTCCTCGACGATCAGGCGCTCGCCGGTGTCGCCCGTCAGGTAGGCGTAGCTGACGCCGCCCAGCGCTTCGGTCAGCTCGACGGTGTGGGTGTCGCCGGACGGATCGAGGGCGACGTGTTCGGGGCGGAGACCGACCGTGACCTCGGTGCCCTCGGCGGGCAGGGCGACGGGGATGTCGAGCCGACCGCCGAACCCGTCGGCACGGACGGCGCCGTCCCGGACCACGCCTTCGACGAAGTTCATGGCGGGCGATCCGATGAACCCGGCGACGAAGCGGTTGTCGGGGTCGCGGTAGAGGTCGAGCGGCGCGCCCACCTGCTCGATCCGGCCGGCGCGCAGCACCACGATCTTGTCGGCCAGGGTCATCG
>RZWH01000020.1 GCA_004005435.1 Rhodobacteraceae bacterium CCMM004
GTTAGCGTCCTCGCAAATGGTGTAATTTCTGGTGCAGATCGCGGTGCAGCCGGGGGTGGGGCATGCCCCACCCCCGGCTGTTCGTTCCGCGGTGGCCACCGGGCGCATCGGGTAAGGTGGAGTTGCTGAGCTTCACCGCAGAGCCCGAGGAGAACCCGATGACCGAGGACAGACGACCGATTGCCGAGCTGCTCGCGAAGAGCGGAGACGACGACTTCCTGCGTTCTGTCGCGGAGGCCGTGTTGCAGATCATCATGGAGGCCGATGTCGAAGGCCTGATCGGCGCCGGTCGTCACGAGCGCAACGCCGAGCGGACCACGTGGCGCAACGGCTACCGAGACCGGACGCTGGAGACCCGCTTGGGGCCCTTGAACCTGAAGGTCCCGAAGCTGCGGCAGGGGTCCTACTTTCCGGGCTTCCTGGAGCCCCGCAAGCCGGTCGAGAAGGCCCTGGTGGCGGTGATACAGGAAGCGTGGATCGCCGGGGTCTCGACCCGCAAGGTCGACGAGCTGGTCCAGGCGATGGGCATGAGCGGGATCTCGAAGTCGTCGGTCTCCAAGCTCTGCCGCGAGATCGACGACCGCGTGCAGGCCTTCCTGGAGCGCCCCCTCAACGGTGAGTGGCCCTATCTCTGGCTCGACGCCACCTATCTGAAGGTCCGCGAGGGCGGGCGCATCGTCAGCGTGGCTGCCATAATCGCGGTTGCGGTCAACACCGACGGCCGCCGCGAGATCGTCGGGCTCCACATCGGTCCCTCGGAGGCAGAGCCATTCTGGACCTCCTTCCTGCGCAGCCTCGTCAAGCGCGGCCTGGCCGGCACCCGGCTGGTGGTCTCCGACGCACACGACGGGCTGAAGGCCGCCATCACGCGCACCATGAGCGGGGCTACCTGGCAGCGCTGTAAAGTCCACTTCATGCGCAACGCCCTGGCCCATGTGCCGCGCGCGCAGACCACCGTCGTAGCCGCCGCCATACGCCAGGTCTTCGTCCAGCCCGACCACGCAGGCGCCACCACCGCCTGGCGCCACGTGGCCGACCAACTGCGCGAGAGATGGCCCAAGCTCGGCAAGCTGATGGACGACGCCGAAGCCGACGTCCTGGCCTACATGGCCTTCCCCGCCCGCCACCGCACGAAGCTGCACAGCACCAACCCACTCGAGCGCCTCAACAAGGAGGTGAAGCGCCGTGCCGACGTCGTCGGCATCTTCCCCAACGAGGCCTCCATCACGCGCCTCGTCGGCGCCATCCTCCTCGAGCAGAACGACGACTGGCAGCTCCAGCACCGCTACATGCAGATCGAAGGAATGGCCGAACTCGACGCCGACGCCAAACCCGAGATCGAGGGCAACGCCAAACCCCAGATCACACCGCCGCCCACACCCAAAGCCGCCTGAACCGATGAACCCGGAGCCAGACCGAAATTACACCTCATTGACGGACGTGATCGGGGCGCA
>RZWH01000021.1 GCA_004005435.1 Rhodobacteraceae bacterium CCMM004
CAGGCCGCCATGCGTTCCATGTCGGCTGGTGATCGGTAGCCTATCCCGGAATGAAGGCGGCGTGAATTGTAGAAGCCTTCGATGCAGGCGAAGAGATCGCGGCGGGCCTCATCTCTGGTGGCGTAGACGCGGTGGTGAACGCGCTCAATCTTCAGCGTGTGGAAGAAGCTCTCCATGGGTGCGTTGTCCAGGCAGTTTCCCTTCCGGCTCATCGAAGGTGTTATCTTCGCCGCGGCAAGGGCTTGGCGATATTCGTCAGCCGCATATTGGACTCCGCGATCCGAGTGGTGGATCAACCCAGGGGCCGGACGTTGACGCTGGATGGCCATCTCGAGCGCCTCAAGGACGATCTCGGCATGCAGCGTCTCGCGCATGCTCCAGCCGACGACCTTCCGGGTATGCATGTCGATCAGCGCCGCAAGGAAGAGCCAGCCCTCGCCGGTCCGGATGTAGGTCAGGTCGGCGAGCCAGACCTGGTTCGGCGCCGAAGCCATGAAGGCCCTCCGCAGCCTGTTCGGCGCGATCGGATAGTCATGGCGGCTGTCGGTCGTACGCACCCGCCGCGGGATCGCGGCCAGCCCGCGCAGGCCGTCCAGACGCATCAGGCGTGCGACGCGGTGACGACCCACGCGACGCCCAGCCGCGCGCAGGACGGCATGGATGCGCGGCGCACCGTAGCATCCGCCGCTCTCGGCATGGGCGCAACGGATGTTGTCGAGAAGGGCCCGGTTCTCCACGCTGCGTCGGCTTTCCGACCGGCCCCGCCAAGCGTAGTAGCCGCTGGCCGAGATCCCGAGCACCGCGCAGATGGTGCGCACGGGCCAGAGGTGTCGATGCTCATCAACGAACCCGAATGTCATCGGGTGGCCGCTCCGAAGATGAGCGCGGCCTTTTTTAGGATGTCGCGCTCAGTCTGGGCTTTCTGCAGCTCCCGCTTCAGCCGGGCGTTCTCAGCCGCGAGGTCGGCCGGGGACGGGGTCTGCGCCTGCGTGATGGGGTGCCGCGCAGACCCCGTCCCCGGCCCGTTGATCTGCCGTATCCAGCGGCGCAACTGGCTCTCGTGGATGCCCAGTTCGGCCGCGACATCTATGATCGCAAGCCCACTCGTCGCCACGCGCTCCACGGCCTGCCGCTTGAACTCGTCCGGAAAGTACCGGCGCTTCTTCTTCTCCATCGGACACTCCTTCCGTTGGCCCGAAGGCCTAACATGGGTGTCCACTCAATCGGGGCAGGATCA
>RZWH01000022.1 GCA_004005435.1 Rhodobacteraceae bacterium CCMM004
GCCGCCGTTGCCGTCGCTGCCGGGCAGCCTTTGGAGGTTATGGAGGTGAACCTGGAGGGGCCCCGGGCGGGGGAGGTGCTGGTGGAGATCAAGGCCACCGGCATCTGCCACACCGACGAGTTCACCCTGTCGGGCGCCGACCCCGAGGGCCTGTTTCCGGCGATCCTGGGCCATGAGGGCGCGGGCGTGGTGGTGGAGGTGGGCGCGGGCGTGACCTCGCTGAAACCGGGCGACCACGTCATCCCGCTCTACACCCCCGAATGCCGGCAATGCGACTATTGCCTGAACCCCAAGACCAACCTCTGCCAGGCGATCCGCACGACCCAGGGCCAAGGCCTGATGCCCGACGGCAGCAGCCGCTTTTCCACCCTCGATGGCGATCCGATCCTGCACTACATGGGCTGCTCGACCTTCGCCAACCACACCGTCCTGCCCGAGATCGCGCTGGCCAAGGTGCGGCCCGACGCGCCGTTCGACAAGATCTGCTATATCGGCTGCGGCGTCACCACCGGCATCGGCGCGGTGATCAACACCGCCAAGGTCGAGATCGGCAGCCGCGCCGTGGTCTTCGGCCTGGGCGGCATCGGCCTGAACGTCATCCAGGGCCTGCGGCTGGCCGGTGCGGATCAGATCGTGGGCGTCGACCTGAACCCCGGCAAGGTCGAGATGGCGACGCGCTTCGGCATGACCGACTTCGTCGACCCGTCCGAGGTCGCGGGCGATCTGGTCGCTCATCTCGTCGACCTGACCGGGGGCGGCGCCGACTATACCTTCGACGCCACCGGCAACGTTGAGGTGATGCGCACCGCGCTCGAATGCGCGCACAAGGGCTGGGGCGAGAGCGTGATCATCGGCGTCGCGCCGGCGGGCGCCGAGATCGCGACGCGGCCGTTCCAGCTGGTGACGGGCCGGGTCTGGCGCGGCACGGCGTTCGGCGGCGCAAGGGGCCGCACGGACGTGCCGCGGATCGTCGACTGGTACATGCAGGGCAAGATCGAGATCGACCCGATGATCACCCACACCCTGAGCCTCGACGACATCAACGACGGCTTCGACCTCATGCACCAGGGCAAATCCATCCGCGCCGTCGTGACGTATTGAGGCGATGGCCGG
>RZWH01000002.1 GCA_004005435.1 Rhodobacteraceae bacterium CCMM004
GATCGAGATCGACCCGATGATCACCCACACCCTGAGCCTCGACGACATCAACGACGGCTTCGACCTCATGCACCAGGGCAAATCCATCCGCGCCGTCGTGACGTATTGAGGCGATGGCCGGGGCTCAGACGGCGGGGCCGAGATGGCGGTTGACGTGCCCCATCTTGCGCCCCGGCCGCACCTCGGCCTTGCCGTAGAGATGCAGGGCGCAGTCGCGGTCGGCAGCGTAGTTCGCCAGCCGCGCCACGTCCGCGCCGATCAGATTGGTCATCTCCACGTTGGCGTGGCGCCGCCCGTCGCCCAGGGGCCACCCGGCGACCGCCCGCACGTGCTGTTCGAACTGGTCCACGACGCAGCCCGTCTCGGTCCAATGTCCGGAGTTGTGGACCCGCGGCGCGATCTCGTTAACCACGAGCCCGCCGGGCGTGACGAACAGTTCGACCCCCAGCACGCCCACGTAGTCGAGCGCGTTGAGGATGCGCCCGGCGATCAGCACCGCATCCGCCGCCTGCCCCGCGCCGATCCGGGCGGGGACCGTGGTGGTGTGGAGGATGCCGTCGCGGTGCACGTTCTCGCCAGGGTCGTAGCAGGCGACGGCGCCGACCGCACTGCGCGCCCCGATCACCGAGATCTCGGCGGTGAAGTCCACATGCCCCTCCAGCACGGCGGGGGCGCCGTCGAGCGCGGCCAGCGCGGCGGCGGCCTCCTCGCGGGCGGCGATCCGCATCTGCCCCTTGCCGTCGTAACCGAAGCGCCGGGTCTTGAGGATCGCGGGCACCCCGATCCGCGCCAGCGCCGCGTCCAGATCGGCCGCCCCCGACACCGCGGCATAGGGCGCGCAAGCGAGGCCGAGGTCGGTCAGCCAATCCTTTTCCGTCAGGCGGTCCTGGCTGATCCTGAGCGCCTCGCGCCCCGGCCGGATCGGCACCGCCGCCTCGATCCGGTCGAGCGCGTCGGTCGGCACGTTCTCGAACTCGTAGGTGACCACGTCACAGGCGCGGGCGAAGGCGTCGAGCGCGTCGGGATCGTCGTAGGCCGCGCAGGTGTGGGCCGAGGCGGTCTGGGCCGCGGGCGCCGCAGGATCGGGGTCGAAGACATGGGTGGCGAAGCCCAGCCGCGCCGCCGCCATGGCCAGCATCCGGCCCAGTTGACCCCCGCCGAGGATGCCCAGCGTCGCGCCGGGGGCGAGCGGGTCAGTCATCGCGGGGCACCTCGGCCACGCCCTCGCTGAGCGCGGCGCGCCAGGCGTCGAGCCGCGCGGCCAGCGCCGGATCGCCCAGCGCCAGGATCGCCGCCGCCATCAGCGCGCCGTTGGCCGCCCCCGCCGCCCCGATGGCCATGGTCGCGACGGGAAAGCCGCGCGGCATCTGAACGATGGAATAGAGGCTGTCGAGCCCGCCGAGGGCGCGGGTCTGCACCGGCACGCCGATCACCGGCAGGCGGGTCTTGGACGCCATCATGCCCGGCAGATGCGCGGCCCCCCCGGCCCCGGCGACGATGACCTTGAGCCCGCGCCCGGCCGCCTCGCGCCCATAGGACCACAGCCGGTCGGGGGTGCGGTGGGCCGAGACGATCCGCGTCTCATAGGCGATCTCCAACTCGTCTAGGATCGCCGCCGCCTCGCGCAGGGTGGGCCAGTCCGACTGGCTGCCCATGATGATGCCCACGTCCGCCGCCATCGCGCCCCCCTGTCCGACCGGGGCGGACTATAGCGATGGCACCCGCGGGGGCAATGGCACCGCAACGGCACCGTCTCAGGCGATGATGTCGGGGGTCAGCCGGTCCTCGATGGCCGCGATCCGGTCCTTGAGCCGCAACTTCTGTTTCTTCAGCCGTTGCAGGGTCAAGGGGTCGGACCGCGCCTGGGCCTGGAGCGCGTGAATCGCCTCGTCCAGATCGCGATGTTCGCGCCGCAGAACCTCCAGCTTCACGCGCAAAACCTCGTCGCTGTCCATCTGCGCATCGTGGGGGGTCATGGGGGGTCCGTTCATGGCCGGATCCTGCCCCAAACCCCCGGTCGGGGCAAGCGCCGCGGATCTTGCACCCCCGCCCCGGCGCACCCATATCTGGCCTGCGCGGCGGCCGCCTGATCGGGACCGCCGCTTGGACTGTCGCTTATGCAAGGACGTGTCGATGACGAAATTGGCTCTGGGCTCGCATCCCTTCCTTCTGGGGTTCGAAAACCTCGAACGGCTGGTGGAACGCACCGCCAAATCCGACGCGGGCGGGTATCCGCCCTACAACATCGAACAGACCTCGGACACCTCTTATCGGATCACGCTGGCGGTGGCCGGGTTCTCCCAGGACGCGCTGACGATCACCGTGGAGGACCGGCAATTGGTCGTGCGCGGACGACAGACCGACCCAGAAGAGGATCGCCTGTTCCTGCACCGCGGCATCGCGGCGCGGCAGTTCCAGCGGACCTTTGTTCTGGCAGACGGCGTTGAGGTCCGTGGCGCGGCGCTGGAACACGGCCTGCTGCACCTCGACCTGGAGCGTGCCCTGCCCGAACGGGTGGTGCGCACCATCGAGATTAACCAGTCCTGAGGAGGGCGCTCGCGATGCAGACCAAGACCGACTTCTTCCCCGACATCGGCGAGCGGATCGTGTATGTCCGCCCCGTCGAGATCGCCGACCTGCCGCAGGAGTTGCGCGCCCAGGCCGCGGGGCTCGACCGCCTCTATGCGGTGCACAACTCCGATGGCGACCGTCTGGCTCTGGTGGCCGACCGCCGCCTGGCCTTTGCCGTGGCGCGGCAGAACGACATGGCGCCGGTGAGCGTCCACTGATCGCCCGGCGGGCGGTTCATCCGCGCCTCAGTCGCGCGCGAATCGCCCGCGGGACAGAAACGCCACCACCTGCGAGATCACCTGGGGGCTGATCATCATGAAGGTATGGGTGACCGGCAGGACGATGTGATCGTCCATGCCCTGGATCGCGGTCGAGGCGACCGAGACCTTGCCGTCGTCCGGTCCGTCGATCACTGCCGAATAGATCGGGTTGAGCGAGCGGTTCCCGGCAATCACCCCCAGCTCGAACCGGGGCAGGCCGAGGCGGTTGGGATAGCTCCCCATTCCGGTGCCCAGTTGCAGCCCCGCGGGACCGTTCAGCCACGCGAACACGCCCAGATCGCCGAAGGCGTCGACCAGGTCGCTGCCCTGGTTCGGCGGACCCAGCATCACCACGCGCCCCATCTCGGCCGGGCGATGGTCCTCCAGCCAGGCGCGCACCAGAATGCCGCCCATGGAGTGCGTGACAAAGTGCACGCGCCGGTCCCCACACGCCTCGACCCCCTCGCCCACGGCCGAGACCAGCGCGTCGATCGGTGCCTCGGTCGAGGGATAGTCGACGTTGGCCGTGGCATAGCCCTCGGCCTGGAGCGCCTCGGCCATCAGCAGCATCGATGCCGACGTGCGCGCCAACCCGTGCAGGAGCACCACGCAGTCCCGCGCCCACAGGGGCGACGGCACGAAGAGGAGGGCACAGAGGACGAGCACGCGCATCGCTCTGAGATAGACCATCGGCCGCCCAGTTGCAGCCCCGCCGCCGTGGCGTCATGATCGGGTCATGCCGTCCCCCCGCCTCGCCGTCCGTGGCCTGATCCTCCACGACGACCGCCTTCTCCTGGTGAACGCCTGGCGCGATCCCGACTGCGACTTGTGGTGCGCGCCTGGGGGCGGGGTCGAGCGGGGCGCCTCCCTGCCCGACAACCTGATCCGCGAGGTGCGCGAAGAGACCGGGCTGACCGTGACCGTGGGCGCCCCTGCCCTGGTCAACGAGTTCCACGATCCGGGCGGGCGGTTTCACCAGGTCGACGTGTATTTCCACTGCACCGCCTCCGACGCGACCTTAGACCCCGGCTGGACCGACCCCGAGGGGGTGGTGACCCGGCGGCGCTGGGTGGCGCGCGACGAGTTGGCAGCGCTCCGGCACAAGCCCGACAGCCTGGCCGCGGCGGCCTGGGGGACCGGCGGCGTGCTCTACGACGCGCTGGAACCGCTTCTGCGCTGAGGCGCGGCGATGCCCAGGGCCACCCCGCCCAGAACCACGGCCGAGGCCAGGATCAGGCGCAGCGTCGGCGCCTCGGCCAGGAGGAGCGCACCGCCCGCGGCGGCGATCACCGGCACCGTGAGCTGCGCCAGAGCGGCGACAGACGTGGCCAGGCGCGGCAGCACCGCATACCATAGCGCATAGGCCAGGCCCGAGGTCGCAACTCCAGACAAGACGGCCAGCCCGACGCCGGCCGCCGACGCCCCCGCCCCTGCGGGCAGCAGCAGCGTCAGGAGCACCGCGGCCGGCGCCGCCAGGGCGAAGTTCGCCGCCGTCGCCGCCAGGGGGTCGCGCGCGCCCTGGCCGAGGATCGAATACGCGCCCCACCCCACCGCGGCCGCGGTCATGGCCAGGCCATGGACCCAAGATGGCGCCGCCGCACCCGCGGGCCACAGCATCCACGCGAGACCGGCCAGCGCCAACGCCGCGCCCAGCCACCGCGTGGGGGGCAGCGGGTCGCCCCGCGCCGCCGCGGCCGCGAACATGGTGACCTGCACCCCGCCGAAGAGGATCAGCGCGCCGACCCCCGCGTCGAGCCCGCGATAGGCCAGCGAGAACCCGATCACGTAGACCCCGAGCGCCGCCGCCCCGCGCCAGCCCCCGGCCGCGAGCGCTCCGACGCCCCGGTCGCGCAGCGCCACCAGGAGACACAGCGCCGCCGCCCCGGAGGCGAGCCGGATCGCGGCGAAGTCGCCCGCACCGATGGCCCCGCCGCTGAGCGCCGCGCGGTTGAGGACCGAATTCGCGGCGAAGGCGACCATGACGAGGGCGGTGAGGAGGATCAGGCGCATGGCCCCGAGCCATGCCGTCCGCCGCCCCTTCGGACAAGCAAAAAGGGGCGCCCGAAGGCGCCCCTTTCGCATTTCGACCGGATGGGTCGGCTTACATCATGCCGCCCATGCCGCCCATGTCGGGCATGCCGCCACCGGCGCCCGCGCCTTCTTTTGCGGGCTTGTCGGCAACCATCGCCTCGGTCGTGATCAGCAGCGCCGCCACGGAGGAGGCGTCCTCCAGAGCGGTGCGGACCACCTTGGCCGGGTCGATGACGCCGAAGGCGAACATGTCGCCATACTCTTCCGTTTGAGCGTTGAAGCCGAACTTGGGATCGTCGCTCTCGCGGATCTTGCCGGCCACGACCGACCCGTCGACGCCCGCGTTCTCGGCGATCTGACGCAGCGGCGCTTCCAGCGCGCGACGCACGATGGCGATACCCGCGTTCTGGTCGCTGTTCTCGCCGGTCAGACCTTCGAGCGACTTGGCGCCCTGCACCAGGGCGACGCCGCCGCCGACGACGATGCCTTCCTGCACCGCGGCGCGGGTGGCGTTCAGCGCGTCGTCGACGCGGTCCTTACGCTCCTTCACCTCGACCTCGGTCATGCCGCCGACGCGGATGACGGCGACGCCGCCGGCCAGCTTGGCCACCCGCTCTTGCAGCTTCTCACGGTCGTAGTCGGACGTGGTCTCTTCGATCTGCTGACGGATCTGGGCGACCCGCGCTTCGATCTCGGCCTTTTCGCCCGCACCGTCGACGATCGTGGTCTCGTCCTTGGTGATCGACACGCGCTTGGCCGTGCCCAGCATGTCCATGGTCACGTTTTCCAGCTTCATGCCCAGGTCTTCGCTGATGACCTGGCCGCCGGTCAGGATCCCGATGTCCTGGAGCATGGCCTTGCGGCGGTCGCCAAAGCCCGGCGCCTTGACCGCGGCGATCTTCAGACCGCCCCGCAGCTTGTTGACCACCAGGGTCGCGAGCGCTTCGCCCTCGACGTCCTCGGCGATGATCAGCAGCGGCTTCTGGCTCTGGATCACGGACTCGAGCAGCGGGACCATGGGCTGCAGCGACGAGAGCTTCTTCTCGTGCAGCAGGATCATGGCGTCGTCCAGCTCGGTCGTCATCTTGTCGGGGTTGGTGACGAAGTAGGGGCTGAGATAGCCGCGGTCGAACTGCATCCCCTCGACCACGTCGGTCTCGGTCTCCAGGCCCTTGTTCTCTTCGACGGTGATGACACCTTCGTTACCGACCTTCTGCATCGCGTCGGCGATCTGGCGGCCGATTTCGGCCTCGCCGTTGGCCGAGATGGTGCCGACCTGGGCGACTTCGTCGCTGTCGGACACGTCGCGGGCGGCGTTCTTGATGTGCTCGACGACCTTGGAGGTGGCCAGGTCGATGCCGCGCTTGAGGTCCATCGGGTTCATGCCGGCGGCGACCGACTTCAGCCCTTCTTTGATGATGGCCTGGGCCAGCACGGTGGCAGTGGTGGTGCCGTCGCCCGCCTCGTCATTGGTGCGGCTGGCCACTTCCTTGACCATCTGCGCGCCCATGTTCTCGAACTTGTCCTCCAGCTCGATCTCCTTGGCGACGGTCACGCCGTCCTTGGTGATCCGCGGCGCGCCGAAGGATTTGTCGATGACCACGTTGCGGCCCTTGGGGCCCAGGGTCACTTTAACGGCATCGGCCAACACGTTGACACCGCGCAGCATTCTGTTGCGGGCATCGGTTTCGAACTTGACGTCCTTCGCAGCCATTTAGGGGCTCCTTTGGATAAATTGTCGGATAAGTGAAAGGTCGGTCGGATCAGCTCAGGCGATGATGCCGAGAATGTCCGATTCCTTCATGATCAGAAGCTCTTCGCCATCCAGCGTGATCTCGGTGCCCGACCATTTGCCGAACAGGATCTTGTCGCCGGCCTGGACGTCCATGGCGATCCGGTCGCCGTCGTCGTCCTTGGCCCCGGCGCCAACAGCGACCACCTCGCCCTCGGCGGGCTTTTCCTTGGCGCTGTCGGGGATGATCAGGCCGCCTTTGGTCTTCTCGTCGCTCTCGACGCGGCGGACCAGAACCCGGTCATGCAGCGGAGTGAATGCCATCTGTGAACGCTCCTTGATTTGCGTTGCGTGTCTCTTCGTTAGCACTCAACCTCCCTGAGTGCTAACGGCGCCGAGATAGGCAAGCGCCCGGGCAGTGTCAACCGTGGCACTGGCGGACCGGGCATTATTTCCGCCCCTCCCCCCGCCGCGGAAACCAAACTCCCTGCCGGGCCGTTGGGATCATCAAAAGACAATAAGGAGCCGAGCGTGGATCAAGAGGACCTACTGTGGCGCCTCGAGCGCGAATACTGGGCGTGTGGATCGGGCAATCGCGAAAACTCCGCCGGGCCGTCCGCTCTTATCGTCCTTGCGCCCGACCGCATCCTGGAGGGCGCCGACCTGGCCGCCGCCCACCGCGACGAACCCTGTTGGGAGGATGTCGATCTCTACGACCGTCACCTGGCCTACCAGGCCATTGGGCTGGCCGTGCTGGCCTACAAGGTATCGGCCACACACGCCGCCCAGCAAGAAGAGTTTCGGGCGACGTGCAGTTCGGTATGGATGCGCGAGCACGGGCACTGGATGCACATCCAACACCATCGCACCTTCGTCGCGCCGGAGGCCGCGGCGGCCTGACGCCGCACGATGCGCGCCGCCAGCCTTGCCGCTCCGCCCGGCCCCTGGAGAGGGACCGGGCGGTCGGCATGGCGTCCGAGGCGCGCGCGCCGAGGCACATGCAGCGAACCAGGGACCCGCGCGGTAGGGTCGCAGTTTAGAATTGATCTAAATCAAAGATTTCTCGTTTGCCGAGGCGTTCGTAAAGCGCACTGGAAACTCCAAGGAAAAAGGAATGATTCCATGCGCTTGAGATCTGTGCCGCCGGCGATCTGCGTCGCCCTGTTGGCCAGTCCAACCCTGGGCCAGGACACCGAGTTGCGTGAATGGGCGAACGAGATGTTCACCCCCGTCCCGGCGACGGTTCCCGCACTGAACGACAACATCGTCACACCTGAGAAGATCGACCTGGGCAAGGCCCTGTTCTTCGATCCACGGATGTCCGCGTCGGGCGTGTTCTCGTGCAACTCGTGCCACAACCTGGCGACGGGAGGCGACGACAACATGCCGACCTCCATCGGCCATGGCTGGCAGATGGGGCCCCGCAACTCGCCCACCGTGCTCAACTCCGTCTTCAACGAGGCGCAGTTCTGGGACGGGCGGGCCGCCGACCTCGCCGAACAGGCCAAGGGCCCGGTCCAGGCCGGGGTCGAGATGGCCAACACCCCCGACAACGTCATCGCGACGCTGATGTCGATGCCGCAATACGTCGAGTGGTTCGTGGCGGCCTTCCCCGACGAGGACAGCCCGGTCACCTTCGATAACTTCGCCAAGGCCATCGAGGCCTACGAGGCCACGCTGATCACCCCCGCGCCCTTCGACGCCTGGCTGAACGGCGACGACCGGGCGCTGACCGACGAGCAAAAGCGCGGGCTGGAGGTGTTCCTCGAGGCGGGCTGTGCCACCTGCCACAACGGCGTGAACCTGGGCGGCAACGGCTATTATCCCTTCGGTCTGGTGGAGCGGCCCGGCGCCGATATCCTGCCCGAGGACGACAAGGGCCGCTATCAGGTTACCGAGACGGCGTCGGACGAGTATGTGTTCCGCGCCTCGCCCTTGCGCAACATCGCGCTGACGGCGCCGTATTTCCACTCCGGCCTCGTGTGGGATCTGGACACGGCGGTCGAGGTCATGGCGTCGTCGCAGCTCGGCACCGACCTGGCCGCGCAGGAGACGACGGCCATCGTCGCCTTCCTGACCTCGCTCACCGGTGAGATCCCGGAGGTGGTCTATCCGATCCTGCCGCCCGAGACGTCGTCGACGCCGCGCCCGACGGGCGAGGTCATCCCGAACTGACCGAGTAGCCAAAGCCTGCGCGCCGCGCCTCCCGGCGGCGCGCAGCGCCCTCCCCGGCCGGTCGCGTTCAGACGTGCCCGGCGACGGGTTTGGGGCGATAGGCGGCCTCCAGCGCCGCGACCTCTTCGGGCGCCAGGTCGATCTCCAGCGACGCCACAGCATCCTCGAACAGCTCGACCCGCGAAATGCCGACCAGCGGCGCGGTGATGCCGGGCCGCGTGGCCACCCAGGCATAGGCGATCTGGGCCATGGGCACGCCGCGCTCTGCCGCCACGCGCTCCACCGCCGCGGCGATGGCGTCGTCCTGTGCGCGGGAGGCGTCGTAGAGCTTTCCGGTCACCGCGTCGGTATCGGCGCGCACCGACTGTCGCTTGCCCGCCAGGCGGCCACGGGCCAGCGGGCTCCACGGCAGCACGCCAATGCCTTCGCTGCGACAAAGCGGCAGCATCTCGCGCTCTTCCTCGCGGTAGAGCAGGTTGTAGTGCGGCTGCATCGACACGAACTCGGCCCAGCCGTTGGCGCGTTGCAGGCCGATGGCCTTCATGAACTGCCAGGCGAACATGGACGACGCGCCGAGATAGCGGACCTTGCCCGCGCGCACCACGTCGTTGAGCGCATCCAGCGTCTCTTCCAGCGGGGTCTCGTAGTCGAAGCGGTGGAGTTGCAGCAGGTCGATATGGTCGGTCCCCAGCCGGCGCAGGCTGCCGTCGACCGAGCCCATCACATGCTTGCGCGACAGGCCGCGGTCGTTGGGGTCGTCGCTCATGGGATTGTAGAGCTTGGTCGCCAGCACGATCCTGTGCCGCGGCAGGAGCGGGAGCAGAACCGCGCCCAGCACCTCCTCGCTGGCGCCATTGGAATACATGTCGGCGGTGTCGAAGAGGTTGAAGCCCAGATCGACGGCCTTTTCCAGGATCGGGCGAGAGGCGCTGGCGTCCAGGACCCAGGGCGCCCAGTCGGGCGACCCGAAGGTCATGCAGCCGAGGCCGAGCCGCGAAACCTTGAGCCCGGTGCGCCCCAAATTGTTATAGTCCATCGTCGCACCACCTTTCCGTGTCTGTGTCCGGTTGCGCGGCGGCGCGCATCTCGCCACGGCCGCGGTCAGGTGCCTTACTAGGCGGCTCTACCACAACAGGTCCAGGAAAAATCATTTTCTTTCCGGTGATTGCCGCGGCCCGCCGCGCCGCACCTCGGCACCGGACCCACCAAGCTGCTGAGTCTAAAGCATTATGCTGATCCAGCACACTTTCGAAAAGAATCCCCTTGCTCCGGCGCAAGATCCTGCTCTACGATCGAAGTGATCTAGAAGAGTATATCACTTTGCCCCTGGCCATCGACCCCAGCTATATCGACAAATCCCTGCCCGTCCCCGTCGGCCGCCAGCTCTATGGGCTGCTGAGTTACCAGCTCTCCCACGGCGACATCCCCAAGGGGACCAAGCTGAAATCGGTGCGGCAGATGGCCCGCGACGTGGGCATCGCCCAGGCGACGGTGGCCCAGGTCTATCAGGACCTGCGCGACGCGGGCCTTCTGGAGATGCGCCAGGGCAGCGGCGCTTACACCTGCCTGTCGATCCCGCAGCAGGCCGATCACGACCGCGGCTCGCTGCGCAGCGAGATCGAAATCCTGCTCAGCAAGGCCGAGAGGCTGGGCATCAACCGCGGAACGCTGGTCAGCATGGTGAGCGCGCAGGCGCAGTTGCGTCAGGTGCGACCCAGTCTGCGGATCGTCTTTGTCGGCGTGTTCGAGGGGCCTGCGGCCGACTACGTGGCCGAGATCCGGCGGGTGCTGTCGCCCAGCGACCGCATCTCCATCGTCACCTTCGACCACCTCCGCGAGAGCGCCGGGGCGCGGCGCACCTGCCGCGAGGCGGACGCGGTTCTGACCTTTCTCCACCGCGAGGCCGAACTTCTGGGCGTGATCCCCGAGGCGCGGGTGATCGGGGTCCGGTTCATCCCTTCGAATGCCACGCGCAAGGCGCTGGCCTCGATCGACCCTCGGGCACGGGTGGCCGCGATCACCCAGCTGGAAGACTACATCGCGATCATGCGCCCGAGCGTGCAGCGGTTCGCCCCCCATGTGGCCGACATCAAGGTGAGTTGGTCCTACGCCCCCGACATCGAGTCGGTCATCGCGGTGTCGGATGTGGTGATCTACGCCACTGGCGCCGATCACATCGGCCGGATGGTGCCGCCCGGCGTCACCTGTTTCGAATACCGGCACACGCCCGACCCCGCCGTCCTGGAAAACGATCTCGTGCCGCGGTTGGCCGTGATGCGCGAGGCGCGGGACATCGCCCGGGGCGCGCCCGCCACGGCGCGTCCGGGCGACCGACACCACCACCAACAGGAGATCGAGGAATGAAGACGAAACTCTGGACCGGCGTCGCGGCGGCTGCCCTGCTGGCGGCCGGCGCCCATGGCGCGGCCGCACAGGACAGCCTGACCATCGGCGCCGACGTGGATGCCGGCACGCTGGATCCCCGCCTGGCGCGGGACACCACCGCCTATCGCGTGGCCAACCTGATCTCGGCGGGGCTGGTGCATCTGACGCCCAACCTCGAAGCCGTCCCCGACCTGGCCGAAAGCTGGGAGACCCCCGACGATACCACCGTGGTCTTCACCCTGCGCGAGGGCCTGACCTTCTCCGACGGCTCGCCGCTGACCGCCGAGGACGTGATCTACACCTTCGAGACCATCCTCGACGAAAGCTTCAACGCACCCCAGCGCGGCCTTTTCACCCCAATCGAGAGCCTGGAGGCGGTTGACGACCGGACGGTGCAGTTCAACCTGTCGGCACCATACGCGCCGCTTTTCAGCTATCTCGACATCGGCATCGTGCCGTCCGACTACGACGGCGACATGGCGCTGGAGCCGGTCGGCGCCGGGCCCATGGTGCTTGACAGCTGGACGCGGGGGAGCGAGCTGGTCCTCACCGCATCTGACAGCTACTGGGCCGGGGCGCCCGAAGTCGACACGCTGGTCGTGCGCGTGGTCGGCGACAACTCGGCCCGCGCCCAGGCGTTCGAGGCGGGCGATTTGGACGTGATCCAGTCGCCGCTGTCGCCCAACGATATCCAGCGGTTCGCCGCCGACGAGGCGGTCGGTTCGGAAATCCTGGCCGGGCTCGGCGTGACGTATCTGAACTTCAACACCACCGATCCGCTGCTCCAAGACCCGCGGATGCGTCAGGCGCTGGCGATGCTGGTCGACCAAGAGACCATCGTGAACCAGATCTACGAAGGCGTGGACCAGGTCGCGAACTCGATCATCCTGCCGTCGTCCTGGGCCTATGACGAGGCGGTGCAGCAGCCGACCTTCGACATGGAGGGCGCCATGGCGATGCTGGACGACCTGGGCTGGACCGACAGCGACGGCGACGGCATTCGCGACCGCGACGGGACGCCCCTGGCCATCGAGATCGCGACCCACAGCGAGGATCCCAACCGGGTCCAGTCGGTCGAATTCCTTCAGGCGATGTTTCAAAGCGCCGGGATCGACGCCAGCGTCCGCATCACCGACTGGCCGTCCTTTTCCAGCGGCTACGTGCAGCAAGGCGAGCACCAGGTGGCGCTCTTGGGCTGGCTGCGGATCACCGATCCCGACCGGCTGGTCTATGGACAGCTCACCACCGGCGGCGGACTGAACTGGGGCGGATACTCCAACCCCGAGGTGGACCGGCTGTTGGAGGCGGGGCGCACCGCGCTCGACCAAGACGCACGCGCCGACGCCTATCGCCGGGCCGCGACGATCATCGCCGAAGAGCTGCCCTACTACATCATCTCGTATCAGGGCTATCAGCTGTTCTACGACCCCGAGGCGCTGGGCGAGGTGGAGGCAAGCCCGCGCGGCGGCTTCCGCGGCCTGATCGGTATGCCCGGCTGAACCGGGGCAAGCGCGCGGCGCCCTCCGCGCCGCGCCGCCTCCCCTCCCGGGCCGCATGGCCGGCCCGGGTCCGACGCCCCGGCGTCCCCCGATCCCCGCGAGCGTCCGCATGACCGACTACATCATCCGCAGGCTGCTGCTCTTCATCCCCATGGCCATCGGCATCGTGGTGGTGACGTTCTGTCTGCTCTTGCTGATCCCCGGGGATCCGGCCTCGGTCCTCCTGGGCCAGGAGGCGACGCCCGAAGGGATCGCGGCGCTGCGCCGGACGCTGGGCCTGGACGATCCCTGGTACGTGCGGCTCGGAGGGTATTTTCTGAACCTCCTCCAGGGCGACATGGGGCGGTCGATCTTCCAGAACGCGCCGGTGTCCGAGATCATCTTCGACCGGTTGGGCGCGACCATCGAGCTGGCCACGGTCGCCCTGGTCCTGGCCGTCGCGGTGGGCGTGACGCTGGGCGTGCTCGCCGCCAACCGCCAGGGCGGGATCATCGACACATTCACCATGCTGCTGGCGCAGATCGGGATTTCCATGCCGGTCTACTGGCTGGCGCTCTTGCTGATGCTGGCCTTCGCGGTGCATCTGGGCTGGCTGCCGGCCATTGGGCGGGGCGAGCCCCTGCCCACCGCTCTGGCCATGGCGCTGACCGGCAATCCTGCGCCGCTGGTCGACTCGCTTTCCCACATCCTGCTGCCGGCCGCGTCCCTGGCGCTGAACTCGGCGGCGATCATCTCGCGGCTGGTGCGGACCTCGATGCTGGAGGTGCTGCGCGAGGATTTCGTCCGCACCGCGGCGGCCAAGGGGATCCGCCGCGGCCCGGTGATCTGGCGCCATGCGCTCAGGAACGCACTGCTGCCGGTGGTGTCGGTCATCGGCCTGCGCTTCGGCGCGCTCCTCGGCGGCGCGATCCTGACCGAGACGATCTTCGCCTGGCCGGGGCTGGGGCAACTGACCATCTCGGCCATCTCGCAGCGCGACATCCCGTTGATCCAGGGCATCGTCCTGACCTTCGCGCTGATCTACGCGACTGTGACGCTTTTGGTCGATCTGCTCTACGCGGCCGTCGATCCGCGCATCCGGCTGAGGTGACGCCATGACCGCGACCTCCCCCCAGGCGGCCCCCCGCGGCGCCCGGCGCCTGCGCCTGCCCAAGCCGTTGCGCAACGCCTCGCTGCTGATCGGGGCGGCGATCACGCTGACGATCATAGGGCTGGCGATCTTCGCCCCCCTGGTCGCGACCCATGACCTGGCGCAGATGGACATGCCCAACCGCTTCTCCGGGCCGTCCTTGGAGCACCTTCTGGGCACTGACAATTTCGGCCGCGACATCTGGAGCCGCCTCGTCTACGGCGCGCGTATCTCGCTGTCGATCGCGCTGATCGCGGTGGTGGCCTCGGCCATCATCGGCACGCTGGTCGGGCTGATCTCGGGCTATTTCGGCGGCTGGATCGACCTGGTTCTGATGCGGATCACCGACGTTTTTCTGGGCTTTCCGCCCCTGGTCCTGGTCCTGGCCGTGGTCGCGGTCATGGGGCCGGGCCTGATGAACGTGGCGCTGTCGCTGGTGGTGGTGTCCTGGACGGAATACGCCCGCGTCGTGCGCTCGACCACGCTGACCCTGCGCGAGCAGAACTACGTGCAGGCCGCGCGCGCGCTGGGCGCCTCCTGGCCGCGCATCCTATTTCGCGAGATCCTGCCCAACTCCCTGGGCCCGATCATCGTGCTGGCCTCTCTCGGCCTCGGCACTGCGATCATCTGGGAGAGCGCGCTGAGCTTTCTCGGCTTCGGCCTGCCGCCCCCCGCTCCGACCTGGGGCTGGTCGCTGAGCTACGGCACCCGGTTCATCCGCGACGAGCCGTGGATGTCGATCATCTCGGGCGCCGCGATCATGGTCACGGTGCTCGGCTTCAACCTACTCGGGGACGGGTTGCGCGACCTGCTCGATCCCAGACAGCAAACCCGCGGCAAGGGCTGACCCCGCCGCGCCACCGTCCAAGGAGACAGGAATGGTTAAAGACATCGTCCGCCATGCGCCCAAGATCACGACCCTCGCCGACGGAACGGACGCGGTCCTGCACATGACCGACCTCGTCGGCGAAGAGAGCGGGCCCATGGTCGGCATCTCGGCCTCGGTCCACGGCAACGAAAACTGCGGCAGCCAGGCCATCGTCGATCTCTTTCATCTGCTCAAGGACATGCGGATCAAGGGCACGATCCGCCTCGTCCCCGTGGTCAACGCCCGGGCGATGACGGTGAACGCGCGGTTCAACCCCATCGACCGTCTGGACCTCAACCGCCAGTTCCCCGGCGATCCCGGCGGCACCTTCTCGCAGCAGCTTGCCGCGACCTTTGCCGAAGAGTTCCTGGGCCGGATCGACATGCATATCGACCTGCATTCGGGCACCGACCGGCCCACCGTCGACTACGTCTACCTGTTGAACGACGAGGGGTTCAGCCGCGCCTTTGGCTCCAAGGTGCTCTACC
Source organism: Rhodobacteraceae bacterium CCMM004 (assembly GCA_004005435.1). GTDB lineage: Bacteria > Pseudomonadota > Alphaproteobacteria > Rhodobacterales > Rhodobacteraceae > CCMM004. The sequence continues at coordinate 15,139 of RZWH01000002.1, forward strand.
GCCCCGACGAGGGCAAGCAGGGGACCAAGTTCAGCGGCACGACCAAGGACGTGACCATGCCCCGGGGCGTGCCCGCGGCGGTGATCGAGCTGGGCGGCGGCATCGTCGACCAGGGCCCGTATATCGAGCGGATCATCGCCGGGGTGCTGAACATGCTGCGCCACAAGGGCGTGATCGAGGGCGACGAGGCCGCCCGCCCCGATCAGATCGTGGTGAACGAGATCGCCGGGATCCGCCCCCGCACCGGCGGCTGGATCGAGCCCCTGTCGCCTGCGTTGGGAGAGCCCGTCGCGGGGGGATCGCCGCTCTTTCGCGTGGTGAGCCCTTACACGTTCGAGGTGTTGGAAGAGGTCGCCTGCCCCTTTGCCGAGGGGATCATGATCATGGGCCACCTGACGCGCAACCTCGTCGAGGCCGGCGACTACGGCTGGATGGTCGGCAATCTGGAGGGAGCGACGGCTTGACCCCTGCGGGCCGGTCCCCTGCCGCTGCGCCGGCGCTGGAGGTGTGCGATCTGACGATCCGCATCGACAGCGACGCGGGCGGATTTACCGTCGTCGACGACATGAGCCTGAGCGTCGACGCGGGCGAGACCTTGTGCATCGTCGGCGAGAGCGGGTGCGGCAAGTCGATGACCGCCCTGTCGCTTCTGCGACTCTTGCCCGACGGCGCGCGCGTGTCCGGCGGCGCGATCCTGCTGGGCGGCACGGACCTTCTGGGCCTGTCCGAACGGGCGGCCGAGGATCTGCGCGGCAATCGTATTGCGATGATCTTTCAGGAGCCGCTGACCGCGCTCAACCCGGTGATGACCGTGGGCGCCCAGATCGTCGAGGCGCTGCGGCGGCATCGCAAACTCTCGCGGCAGGCGGGGTGGGCCGATGCGGTCGCGGCGCTGAAGCGGGCGCAGATGCCCGACGCCGAGGAACGCGCGCGGCAGTATCCCCACCAGCTCTCCGGCGGGATGCGGCAGCGCGCGATGATCGCCCTGGCGCTTTGCTGCGACCCAGCGGTCATCGTGGCCGACGAGCCCACGACGGCGCTCGACGTGACGGTGCAGGCCCAGATCCTCGGGCTGATCGCCAGCCTGCAACGGGATCTGGGCACCGCGCTGGTGCTGATCACCCACGACCTGGGCGTCGTGGCCGAGATCGCCGACCGCGTCATCGTCATGTATGCCGGTCGGCGGGTCGAGGAGGCCTCGGTGACCGACCTCTTCGACGCGCCGCTCCACCCCTATACCCTCGGCCTGATGGGCGCGATCCCGACCACTGGGGCGCCCGACCGGCTGACCGACATCCCCGGCACGGTTCCGGCGCTGTGGGACCTGCCGCAGGGCTGCGCCTTCGCCCCCCGCTGTCCCCGCGCGACCGAACGGTGCCGGGCCGAGCGGCCCCGGCTGGAAGAGCATCGCCCCGGCCACAGCGCCGCCTGCTGGAATGTCCGCGATGACGGCTGATCCCCAGATCCCTCTGCTGTCGGTGCGGGACCTCAAGGTGCATTTCCCGATCCACCGCGGCGTACTGCAACGCCAGGTCGGCACGGTCCGCGCGGTGGACGGCGTCAGCTTCGACCTCGGGCGAAACGAGACCCTCGGCCTCGTCGGCGAGAGCGGCTGCGGCAAGTCCACGACCGGCCTGGCGCTGACCGGGCTGGTGCCGCCCACCGAGGGCACGGTGATGTTCGACGGCAAGCGCGTGGGGTCCGAGAGCGGCGTCGACCTCCAGACCTATCGTCGGCGGATGCAGATCGTGTTCCAGGACCCCTATTCGTCGCTCAATCCGCGGCAGAGGGTGTCCGACATCCTGCGCGTGCCGCTCGACATCCACGGCATCGGGACCCGGGCCGAGCGGCCGCAGATGGTGCTGGACATGATGGAGCGGGTGGGCCTGCGCCCCGACCAGGCCCGCAACTATCCCCACCAGTTCTCCGGCGGGCAGCGGCAGCGCATCGGCATCGCCCGGGCGCTGATGCTGAACCCCGACGTGATCGTCTGCGACGAGCCCGTGTCGGCTCTGGACGTCTCCGTCCAGGCGCAGATCCTGAATCTGCTGCGCGACTTGCAGGCAGAGCTGGGCGTCGCGTTCCTGTTCATCTCCCACGACCTGGGGGTGGTCGAGCACATCGCCCGAAAGGTCGCGGTGATGTATCTGGGCAAGATCGTCGAGATGGCGGACCGGCGGACGCTCTTTGCCAACCCGGTCCATCCCTATACCGAGCGGCTGCTCGGCTCGATGCCGTCGCTCGATCCGCGCAAGCGGCACAGCTTCGAGGTGGCCAGCGACGACATCCCCTCGGCCACCTCGATCCCATCGGGCTGCGCCTTTCGCACCCGCTGCCCGCTGGCCACCGCGGTCTGCGCCAAAGAGGTGCCGCCGGCCACCGAACGCGCGCCGGGCCATGTCGTCGCCTGTCACAACCGATGAGACCCGCCATGACCGAGACCCCCCTCGTCCTCACCAACGCCCGCGTCCTCGATCCCGACGCCGGACGCCTGCACGACCGGATGTCGATCCGCATCGAGGGCGGCCGCATCGCCGACGTGGCCCCAGGCGCCGACGCCCCTGAGGGCGCGCGCAAGATCGACCTCGCGGGCAAGACGGTGATGCCCGGCCTGATCGACTGCCACATGCACGTGGTCGCCTGGTCTCTGGACCTCTGGGGCAACATGATCGCGCCCACCTCGCTGACCGCTCTGCGGGCGGCGCGAGTGCTGGAAGAGACGCTGGCCCGCGGCTTTACCACCGTCCGCGACCTGGGCGGGGCCGATCACGGGCTGGTCCGGGGCGTCGAGGAGGGGATGATCGCAGGGCCGCGGCTGGTGATCTGCGGCAAGGGGCTGTCCACTACCGGCGGCCATTGCGACCTGCGCCAGCGCACCGACGACCGCCCCGGCATCATGTCCGACCGCCTGGGCTCCATGGGTGTGCTGGTGGACGGGGTCGACGCCGTGCGCGCGACCTGTCGCACCTACATCAAAGAGGGCGCGCAGTTCATCAAGATCATGGCCAACGGCGGCGTCAGCTCGCCCAACGACCCGATCCACGCGCTCCAGTTCTCGCGCGACGAGATCGCGGCGGCGGTGGAGGAGGCCGAGAACGCCGGGCTCTACGTCGCCGCCCACGTCTATACCGACGCCGCCATCGCCCGCTGCGTCGATCTGGGCGTCCGGTCGCTGGAGCATTGCAACCTGATCGAGGCCGAGACCGCAGCCCGCGCCGCCGAACGCGGTTGCATCGCCGTGCCCACGCTCGTCGCCTACGAGGCGCTGGCGCGCGAGGGCGCCGCGCTGGGTCTCGGCGCCGACAGCGTGGCCAAGATCGACACGGTGCGCGACGGCGGGCGCCGGTCGCTGTCGATCCTGCGCGAGGCGGGGCTGCCGATGGCCTTCGGCTCAGACCTCCTGGGCGAGTTGCGCAAGTATCACTGCCTTGAGATCGACCTGCTGGCCGAGGCGCTGTCCGCCGCCGACATCCTGCGCTCGCTGACCACCGTGGGGGCCGACCTCTGCGGCCTAGCCGGGACCGCGGGCGTGATCGCCCCGGGCGCGTCGGCGGACCTGCTGGTGGTGGACGGCAACCCGCTGGAGGACCTTGGCCTCCTCAAGGACGACGGCGCCCATCTCCGCGCGATCATGGCGCGCGGCACCTTCTACAAATCCGACCTGGAGGGCATGGCATGAAACTGGGACAGGACCTGGCCGAGATCACCGCCGGCGTCGATCTGCTCTACCGCACGGGGCTGGGTCAGGACGACGTGCTGGACCGCGAAGGGTTGATCCCCGTGGCCGTGGCCGAGGTGGCGCCGCGCGCGTTCCGCGACTGGACCGAGGCGCTCGACGCCATCGACGCCCACCTCGCCACCATCCGGTCCGGGGCCGAGACCGGGCACGAGGCCGATTGGCTGACCGAGATGACCCTGTCGCTGGGCTCGCTCGCGCGGATGTTCTCGGGCCAGCGGATGGGGCTGGCCGAACGGCTGCGGGATCAGTTGCGGGTGGACCCGGCGCCGGTCCCCGACGACATCCTCGACGGCTATCGCGCCGATCTGCGCGGGGCGCTGGAAGGGCTGGGCTATCGCAGCGGCGACCTGGCCGAGGACGTGGCCCGCTGGGAGGCGGACACCGCGGTCGCGCCCGGAGACACACTGGCCCGTCTGGCCGAGATCCAGCGCGAGGCGCAGGCCCGATCGCGGCGCCTGGTCTTCGACATCGGCGACGACTGGATCGACCCCAAGGGCGTGCGCGACCGCCCCTATGCCGCCTATTGCGACTATCCCGGCCGGACGCTCTGGCTCAGCCTGGACTTCCGCTATACCGAGGCCGATCTCAAGCACCTGGCGACGCATGAGGCGTTCCCCGGCCATCTGGTCCACTTGGCCCGTCGCGAAGCCCTTGTCGCCCGCGGCGAGATGTCGGCCGACGGCGCCCAGGTGGTGACGAACTCCGCCTCCAGCGCACTGTTCGAAGGGATCGCCGACAACGGCATCGCGCTGTTGGACTGGATCGACGGCCCGCAGGACGTGGCTGGGATCGCGCTGCAGCGTCTGCGCAGCGCCCTGCGGTGCAACGCCACCTGGATGGTGTTCCAGGAGGGGCATTCGATCGACGCGGCGGCGGCCGCCACCGCCGGGCCGTCGTTCCAGACCCCCGACACCACGCGGCGGCGGCTGGCCATGCTGTCGCACGAGCTGAGGGCTCCGTTCCTCTATGCCTATTGGTGCGGCGACCACGCCGTGCACCAGTTCCTGGAGGCCACCGCCGACCGGGACCGCCGCGAGGTGGTGCGCGAGCTCTACGACCGGATGCACACCCCCGCGACCCTTGCCGCCGCCTGATCGCACCGGGCCGCCCGCGCGCACCGCACGCGGCCCCTTCGCGCTTGCACGGGAAAACGGGCGGCGGTATGCACAGGGCCGACGCGGGTGTAGCTCAATGGTAGAGCAGGAGCTTCCCAAGCTTAAGACGAGGGTTCGATTCCCTTCACCCGCTCCACGTCCCACCTGGTGATCTCGCAAGACGTGCAGCGCGTTGTAGGCGGGGCTCAGATCGCGCGAACCGACCTCGCTGGTTCGAGCCGAGACGCTGTTCGGTGGCCCGGGGGCGTTCGGTTCCGGTGGGACGCCCGAAGCCGCCACCGCGCCGGGCCAACCGCCCGATGAGAGCCCCCTCCCCGATCTGCGCACCTCCGCGCTTGCGCGGCCGGTTCCGGGGGTGCTAGCTCACCCCCGCACCGCGGGCCGAGGACGACGTTCATGAATCTGTTGCAGATCACCTCCCTCCTCATCGTGTTGGCGGGGGTCTTCGGCGCCATCAACTACCTGTTTCTCAAGCTCCCGTCGGCCATCGGCATTCTCGTCGTGTCGCTCTTGGCCTCGCTCGGTATCGTCCTGGTCGATGCGGTCATGCCGGGGCTCGGCATCGCCGACACCACCCGCGGCATCGTCACCGGCATCGCCTTTTCCGACGCTCTGCTGGAGGGGATGCTGGGACTCTTGCTGTTCGCCGGCGCGCTGCACGTGAACCTCGACGATCTCAAGGCCGAGTGGCGGGTGGTGCTGTTGATGGCCACCATTGGCGTGGCGCTCTCCACCGTCATCGCCGGGGTCGGGTTCTCGTGGATCACCGGTGCGCCGCTGCTCATCGCGCTGGTCTTCGGCGCGCTGATCTCGCCCACCGACCCGGTGGCGGTGCTGGGGGTCCTGCGCTCGGCCAACCTGCCCAAGTCCTTGGAGACCAAGATCGCGGGCGAGAGCCTGTTCAACGACGGGGTCGGCTATGTGGTGTTCCTGGTCCTCGTGGGGCTGGCCTATCCCTCGGCCGGGGGGCACGGCGGCGGGCACGGCGAGGGCAGCGCCCTCTGGAATGCCGCGGTGCTTTTCGTGCAGGAGGCGGGCGGCGGCGCGGTCCTGGGCCTGACGCTGGGTTGGCTGACGTTCCGGGTGATGCGGCATATCGACGACTACGCGCTGGAGGTGCTCTTGACCCTCGGCCTCGCCTTCGGCGGCTACGAACTCGCCGTGGCGCTGCACGTCTCGGCGCCGATCATGGCCGTCTGCGCGGGCCTTCTGATCGGCCACACCGGCCCCCGCGGAGGGATGAGCGCCGAGACCCGCGCCTATGTCGACGGGTTTTGGAAGCTGGTGGACGAGATCCTGAACGCGGTCCTGTTCCTGCTGATCGGGTTCGAGGTCTTCGCCGTGGCGTTCGACTTCGACGGGTTGACCACGGCCGTGCTCAGTCTGGCGCTGGCCCTCTTCGCGCGCCTGGCCGCGGTGGCGGTGCCGGTGACGCTCCTCAAACCCTTCCGCAGCTTCAGCCGGGGGGTGATCCCGATCATGACCTGGGGCGGGCTTAAAGGCGGCATTTCGGTCGCCCTGGCGCTCAGCCTGCCGGACGGGGAGTGGAAGCCGCTGATCCTCACCTGCACCTACGTCGTCGTGATCTTCTCCATCGTGGTCCAGGGCCTGACCGTGGCGCGGCTGGCCAAGCGGCTGGGGCCGTCGCCGGAACTTCTCTGAGCGGGGGAACGCGGCCCTGCGCCTGCGCGTTTCGGGCGAAACCCTCTCACAGGAGACCGCGCCGATGTCGCTGAAACGGATGATGACCAAGCTCGCCCTCGCCTTTGTCGCCGCAAAGGGCGTGCAGGCGTTCCAGCAATCCGGCGGGATCGAAGGGGTCAAGCGCAAGCTCCAGCAGAGCCAGCGTGGCACCGGCGCCGGGGCGAGCCACACGGGCACAGGCACGGGCGGCGGCCTCGGCGGTCTGATGGGCGGCGGTGGCTCGGGCGGGCTGGGCGGCCTCCTGGGGCAACTGGGGCTCAACACCTCCGGCGTGCCCTCGGGCACCGGCACCGGGCACGGCCGCACCGACACCGGGCTGGGCGGTCTCTTGGGCGGTCTGGCCGGCGCCGCCGGCGGCGCCGCCGCCGCGGGCAAGATGCGCGGCCTCCTCGACACCACCCGCAGCGAACCCGCGGTGGCCCCCGACAGCGAAGAGACCGCCGGCGTGATGATCCGCGCCATGGTCATGGCGGCCAAGGCCGACGGCGAGATCGACGCCCAGGAGCAGGCGGCGCTGCAAGAGATCGCCGACGAGGGCGATCCGAGCGACTTGGCCTTCCTGCGCCGGGCGCTGGAGGCGCCGGTCGACGCCGAAGGTCTGGCCCGCGACGTGCCCCAGGGGCTGGAGCTGGAGGTCTACACCGCTGCGGTGATGGCCATCGAGCCCGACAACCGCGCCGAGGCCGAGTTCCTGCATTCCCTCGCCGAGGCGATGGCGCTGGACAAGGCGACGGTCAACTCGATCCACGAGGCCAACAACAAGCCGCCGCTCTACACCCTATGACGGCCTACCTGGTCTACGACGTCTTTGCCGAGACGCGATTCGGCGGCAATCCTCTGGCGGTGGTGCTGGACGCGCAGGAGTTGGACGAGGCGACGCTTCTGCCCATCGCGCAGGAGTTCGGGTTTTCCGAAACCACCTTTGTCTATCCGCCGGAGGTCGAGGGGCACACCGCCCGCGTGCGGATCTTTACGCCGGCGCGGGAGTTGCCGTTCGCCGGGCACCCAACGGTGGGCACCGCTGTCGCTTTGGCGGATCTGGGCCACCCGACCGAGCAGGTGCTGGAGTTGGGCGTGGGGCCGATCCCGGCGACCGTGACGGGCGACCGTGCCGCGTTCGCCACCGGCGTGCCGTTGGAGACCCTGGGCGCGCCGGACCCCGCGGCGATCGCGGCGTGCCTGGGGCTGGAGCCCGGCGCGCTGCGTCAGGACCGGCACGCGCCGGTGATCGCGTCGGTGGGCCTGCCGTTCGTCCTGGCAGAGGTCGCCGACGCCGCCGCGCTCGGCCGCTGCACACCGGCGCTCGGCCCCTTCGCAGAGGCCAGCGCGTTGGCGGGCCTCGACACGCACTTCGCCCTCTACGCCTATACCCGCGACGGCGCGGAGGTGCGGGCGCGGATGTTCTCGCCCCTCGACGGGATCCACGAGGACCCCGCCACCGGCAGCGCGGCCGCGGCGCTGACCGCCTATCTGGCCGACCTGGACGACGGGCCCCTGTCGCTGACCATCGCGCAAGGGGTCGAGATGGGACGGCCCAGCCGGATCGAGGCGCAGGCCCAAGACGGGACCGTGCGGATCGGCGGCCGCGCCCTGCGCGTGATGGAGGGGCGTCTGCACCTTGCCTGAGGGCTGGTCCCGCGCCGCCCCATGGCCTATCACCGGGCCGCACCCGACCCTGGCCCCGGGACCGCCGCCGATGACGGACACGATACTCGACCGCTGCGCCGCCAAGGGGCTGCGCATGACCGACCAACGACGCACCATCGCGCGGGTGCTGGAGGAGTCGTCGGACCATCCCGACGTCGAAGAGCTCTATGCCCGCGCGTCGGCCCGGGATTCCGCCATCTCCATCGCCACGGTCTATCGGACGGTGAAACTGTTCGAGGAATCGGGGATCCTGGAGCGGCGCGAGTTCGGCGACGGGCGCGCCCGCTACGAGGATGCCGAACGGGACCACCACGATCACCTCATCGACCTCCAGTCGGGCGAGGTGATCGAGTTCGTCGACCCAGAGATCGAAGCGCTGCAAGAGCGCATCGCGGCCAAGCTCGGATACGAACTCCGCGGTCACCGGCTGGAGCTCTACGGCGTGCCGATCCGAAGGCGTGACTGACCTCGCCCCGCCCCGCGGGGGCACGCTGCATGCCATCGCCCTGATGGTGGGGGCGATGGCGGCCTTTGCCGTCGCCGATCTGTGCATCAAGCTCGCCTCGGTCACCGTGCCCATCGGCCAGATCATCGCGGTCATGGGCGGGGGTGGCGCCCTTCTGTTCGCCCTCATCGCCGCGGTGCGGGGGCTGGCGCCGGTGTCGCGGTCGATGCTGCACCGCGCGGTGGTGTTCCGCAACGGGTGCGAGATCGTGGGCACGCTCGGAATCGTCACGGCGCTGACGCTGGCGCCCCTGTCCACGACGGCGGCGATCCTCCAGGCCACGCCCCTGGCGGTGACGTTGGGCGCCGCACTGGTCCTGGGCGAGGCGGTGGGCTGGCGCCGCTGGGCAGCCGTGACCGTGGGGTTCGGTGGCGTGCTGGTGATGCTCCGCCCCGGCGGCGGGGTCGAACCCGGCGCGGTCTTTGCCCTGGTCGCGGTGGCCGGGCTGTCGGCGCGCGACCTCGCCACCCGCTTCGTCCCGGCGGAGACCCACACCCTGCACCTGGCGATCAGCGGATTTGGGTCTCTGGTCCCCGCGGGCCTTGTCGTGCTGGTCGCGACCGGCGCCCCGGTGCGGCCGGACCCACAGACGGCTCTGTGGCTGGCTGGCGCCGTGGTCTTTGCCGCCGCGGCCTACGGGATGATCACCCTTTCGCTGCGTATGGGCGAGGTCTCGGCGGTGACGCCGTTCCGCTACAGCCGCCTGCTGTTCCTCTTCGTCCTGGCGATGGTCGTTTTGGGCGAGCGCCCGGATCCCGCCACCTGGCTCGGCGCCGCCATCGTCGTGGCCGCCGGGCTCTACACCCTCTGGCGCGAGCGGCGGGCGGCGCGGGCAAACCCGCTTCCCCTCCCGCTCCGGCCGGGCTAAACCGCGCGCAACCACAGATTTCCGAGGAGACCCCGGCATGAGCACGATCATCGACATCATCGGACGCGAGATCCTCGACAGTCGGGGCAACCCCACGGTCGAGGTCGATGTCCTGCTCGAAGACGGCACGCTGGGCCGCGCTGCGGTGCCCTCGGGCGCCTCCACCGGCGCCCACGAGGCGGTCGAGCGGCGGGACGGCGATAAGGGCCGCTACATGGGCAAGGGCGTGCTGGAGGCGGTGGCGGCGGTCAACGGCGAGCTGGCCGAAGGTCTCGTCGGCATGGACGCGACCGAGCAGGAATCCATCGACGCCGCGATGATCGAGATGGACGGCACCGACAACAAGGGCCGCCTGGGCGCCAACGCCATCCTCGGGGTCAGCCTCGCCACCGCCAAGGCCGCGGCCGAGTTCATCGGCCAGCCGCTCTTTCGCTACGTGGGCGGCACCTCGGCGAGGACCCTGCCGGTGCCGATGATGAACATCATCAACGGCGGCGAGCACGCAGACAATCCCATCGACATCCAGGAGTTCATGATCATGCCGGTCAACGCCGGCACGATCCGCGACGCCGTGCGCTGCGGCTCGGAGATCTTCCACACGCTGAAGAAGGAACTGTCGGCGGCGGGCCTGTCGACCGGGATCGGCGACGAGGGCGGCTTTGCCCCCAACCTGTCGTCGACCCGCGACGCGCTCGACTTTATCCTGCGGTCCATCGAAAAGGCCGGGTATCAGCCGGGCGAGGACGTGATGCTGGCGCTCGACTGCGCCGCCACCGAATACTACGCCGACGGCAGCTACCGGATGAAGGGCGAGGGCAAGACCCTGTCGTCGGACGAAAATGTCCGGTATCTTGAGAGCCTCTGCGCCGACTATCCGATCCTGTCGATCGAGGACGGCATGGCCGAGGACGACTGGGACGGCTGGGTCGCCCTGACCCAGGCTCTGGGCGGCAAGGTGCAGCTCGTGGGCGACGACCTCTTCGTCACCAACCCCGCCCGGCTGGCCATGGGGATCGACCGGGGCGCCGCCAACGCGATGCTGGTCAAGGTCAACCAGATCGGCACCCTGAGCGAGACGCTGCGCGCCGTCGAGATGGCCCACCGCGCCCGCATGACCAACGTGATGTCCCACCGCTCGGGCGAGACCGAGGATGCCACCATCGCCGACCTGGCCGTCGCCACCAACTGCGGGCAGATCAAGACCGGCTCGCTGGCGCGCTCCGACCGCCTGGCCAAATACAACCAGTTGATCCGCATCGAGGAGATGCTGGAGGACACCGCGAGCTATGCCGGCCGCTCCATCCTGCGCTGAGACGGCCCTCGCGCCGGGGTTCCACCCGGTGCCGTCGGGGCACGTCGCGACGGTGGTTACGCATCTGGAGATGAGGGCGCCGCCGGGCCCGGCCCCTGCGCCGCCACAGGGCGTGGCGCTCGGGCGGTGGGCCGAGCCTGAGCCCGAGCGGTATCGCGCGCTCTTTCGCCGAGTTGGAGCGCCGTGGCTGTGGTTCTCGCGCCTGATCCTGGACGACGCCGATCTGGCGGCGATCCTGTCGGACCGCGGCACCGAGGTCTATTCGGTGACCCGCGACGGGGCCGAGATCGGCCTGGCCGAGCTGGATTTCCGTCAGGAGGGCGCGTGCGAGCTGACCTTCCTGGGGCTCGTGCCCGAAGCGACGGGGGGTGGGATCGGTCGGTGGCTCTTGGCCGAGGTGGCGACGCTGGCCTGGACCAGGCCCATTTCCCGGTTCCATGTCCACACCTGCACGCTGGATAGCCCCCGCGCCCTGCCCGCCTATCGCCGCGCGGGGTTCGTCCCGGTCCGGCAGGAGGTCGAGATCGCGCCGGACCCGCGCGTCACCGGCGCCCTGCCCGCCGACGCCGCGCCGCAGATCCCGCAGCTCTGAACGGATGGCCGAGGCGCTGTATCACGACCCCGCCCTGGCCGCGCTCTACGACGATTTGAACGGCTGGGACGCCGATTTCGCCTGGGTGGACGCGCAGGTGCGGCCGGGCGACCGGGTGCTCGACCTCGGCTGCGGCACCGGCGAGCTGGCCGCGCACCTCGCCGCCCGCGCCGATGTGACCGGCGTGGACCAGGCCGAGGCGATGCTGGCCGCGGCGCGGGCCCGGCCGGGCGGCGACGGGGTGCTTTGGGTGGCGGCAGACGCCCGAACGCTGGACCTGGACCGGCGCTTCGACTGGATCGTGCTGACCGGGCACGCCTTCCAATGCTTCCTGACCGACGCCGATCAGGACGCCGTCTGCGCAGCCATCGCCCGCCACCTCGCCCGCGGGGGCCGCTTCGCCTTCGACAGCCGCAACCCCGAGGATCGGGCGTGGGAGCGGTGGGCGGAGGCCGTCCACACCCGGCCGTTCCGCACCGCGTCGGGCGACGCCAGCGTCGCCACCGCCTCCGCCTGGGATGGGGCGACCGAGATCGTCAGCTACCGCCAGACCTATCGCACCGCGGACGGCACCCGCACCTCCACCGCGCGCATCCGCTTTGCCCCGCGTACCCGGATCGCCGCGGCGCTGGCGGGCGCGGGGTTGACCGTGCACACATGGCTCGGGGACTGGAGCGGCGCGCCGCTGACCTCCGGCAGCCCCGACATCATCCCGGTGGGGGGCCTGACCCGGTGATCCGCGCGCTGATCTTCGACGTCTTCGGCACCTGCGTCGACTGGCGCAGCGCCATCGCGCGCGAGGTCGCCGCAGCCGTGCCCGGGGTCGACGCCCCGGCCTTCGCCGACGCGTGGCGGGGCGAGTATCAACCGGCGATGGCGCGTATCCGCGAGGGCGGTCGCGGCTATGTCCCGCTCGACGACCTGCACCGCGAAAACCTCGACCGCGTGCTTGCCCGTTTTGGCGCGGCGACGCCCGACGCCGCCACCCTCGCCCGCGCGTGGGAGCGGTTGGACCCCTGGCCCGACACCGTGCGCGGCCTTACGGCGCTCCAAGCGGCGCGAATCGTCGCCCCCTGCTCGAACGGCTCCATTGCGCTGATGACGCACCTGGCGCGGCACGCGGGCCTGTCCTGGGATTGCATCCTCGGCGCCGATATCGCCCGCGATTACAAGCCCAAGGCGGCGGTCTATCTGGCCAGTTGCGCCGCCCTGCGCCTGCCGCCAGCCGAGGTGGCCATGGTCGCGGCGCACAACGACGACCTCCACGCCGCCCGCGCGGCGGGCCTGCGCACCGCCTTCGTGCCGCGGCCCACGGAGCACGGGCCGGGCCAGACCACGGACCTCGCGCCGGAGGCGGACTGGGACTGGGTGGCGGACGACTTTCTAGACCTTGCTGGCCGGATCGGCCCCTGAGGCGCTACTGCCAAAAGTCCTCGTCGACCTGTTGCAGGGCCTCCATCTGCTCCTGGGTCATGCCGGTCAGGAAATAGGTGTCGCCCGACACCTGCACCACCCGCAGATCGCTCAGGGGCACCAGCACCCGCGTCTCGCCGATGCCGAGGAACCCACCGATATCGGCGACCACACCCTCGATCCGGCCGTCGGCGGTGAGGGAGAGATCCTCGATCTCGCCCACGTTTTCCCAATCGGGCGGCATTTCCAGGAGAGGCGCGGTCATGTCGGTCGCCCCCGCCTTGGCGCTGGCGTAGATCTCGCCCCCCAGGAGCATCGTCGCCTTCATCCGCTTGGACCCCTCCGCGGCCTCCTGCGCGTGCAGGACCGGCGCCGCCAGGACGGTCAGAGAGAGGCCGAGTGCGGGGAGGGACAGATGCGCCATGGGACAGGTCTCCGATAGATGAACGTCAGCGGGTCAAGCCCCTGGCCCCTCGGCCGGTTCCCGCCGGGCGGGCGCTGGACACCGGCGGGCGGCTGCGCCATGTCTGCGCCATGACCGCCCAAGACATCATCGATCGCCTAAAACTTGCGCCCCATCCCGAAGGCGGATGGTATCGGCAGACCTGGATCGACGTCGGCCGACGCAGCCGCCCGGCCGGGACCTGCATCTACTTCCTCCTCGAAGAGGGGAAGGAGAGCCATTGGCACCGCGTCGACGCCACCGAGATCTGGCACCACTATGCCGGCGCCCCGCTGACCCTGCGGACGAGTGCCACTGCCGCCGGCCCCGCCACGGCCCATGTCCTGGGTCCAGACCTCGCCGCCGGGGCCGCGCCCCAGATCGTCGTCCCTTCCGACCACTGGCAGGCCGCGCGGGCCGATCGCGGCGGCTGGACCCTGGTGGGATGCACGGTGTCGCCGGGGTTCCGCTTCGAGGGGTTCACGCTGGCGCCGCCGGGGTTCGACATCCCGCAGCGCTGAGTCCCGCGCCGCCGCCCGGGGCCAAAGGGCCGCCGGGTCCCACCGGGCGCCAGAATGGTGTGCGGGCGTCAGCCCGCTCCGTGGGGATACGTCCCCCACCCGCGCTGGAGATGGAACGGTGCGCTCGCCCAGCCCCCACCCCTGGCCGGCGGCACGCCGGGCAGCGCCGTCCCGCCCCCCCGGGGCAGCGCTGCCCTTCACTCTCGGCGGCGAAGCCGGGTTGCCAACCGATTCCACCCTTCGACCCGCCCAGCCCCCCATGTCTCGCCCGGCGGAAATGCCGGGCAGCGCCGTCCCGCCCCCCCGGGGCGGCGCTTTTGGCGAGGACGGTGCAGCCGCCGGGACGTCAGTGCATTTGGTTTGCGCGCGCGCCGTTCAAGCCCGCCCCGGCGGGACGGCGCTGCCCTCGTCTCCCGGCGGGTGCGGTGCTGGACGCCCCCCCCACCGCCGCTCAGGCGTAGCGGCGCAGGCGGGTGACCAGGGCGCGGGTCGAGGCGTCTTTGCCTTCGGCGCTGGCCTCGCCCGCCAGGACGGGCTCCAGAGACTTGGCCAGCTCCTTGCCCAACTCGACCCCCCACTGGTCGTAGGAGTTGATGCCGAGCATCACCCCCTCCACGAACACGCGGTGCTCGTAGAGCGCCAGGATCTGGCCCAGCACTTCTGGGGTCAGCTTGGGGTAGACCAGCGTGGTCGAGGGTCGGTTGCCGGGGAAGACCCGGTGGCGCGCCTGGCGCTCCAGCTCCTTGCCCTCGAACTGGCCGGCGACCGTCTTCTTGGCCTCCTCCAGGGTCCGCCCGCGCACGAGCGCCTCGGACTGCGCCACGCAGTTGGCCACGAGCAGGCGGTGCTGGTGGGGCAACTCGTCCTCATGCCCCTCGGCGCCGACCATGAACTCGCAAGGCACCACCCGCGTGCCCTGGTGGATGAGCTGGTAGAAGGCGTGCTGCCCGTTGGTCCCCGGTTCGCCCCAGACGATGGGCCCTGAGTCGACGTCCAGGGTGCTGCCGTCCATCCCCACGCCCTTGCCGTTCGATTCCATCTCCAGCTGCTGGAGGTACGCAGGCAGCCGCGCCAGGCGCTGCTCGTAGGGCAGGACGGCGCGGGTGGCGTGGCCCAGACCCTGGTTGTGCCAGATGCCGACGAGGGCCAGCATCACCGGCATGTTCTCCAGCGGCTCGGCCGACTGGAAATGCCGGTCCATCGCCTGCCCACCGGCCAGGAACGCGCGGAACGCCTGCGGCCCGATGGCCAGCATCAGGCTCAGTCCGATGGGCCCCCAGACCGAATAGCGCCCCCCGACCCAGTCTTCGAAACCGAAGACGCGGGTTTCGGAGATACCGAAGCCGTGGGTCTTGTCGAGCGCCGAGGACAGCGCGGCGAACTGCGCGGCCGGGTCGCGCACCTTCTCGGCCATCCATGCCTTGGCGGTGGCGGCGTTGGTCATGGTTTCGACGGTGGTGAAGGTCTTGGACGCGACGATCACCAGCGTCGTCTCGGGGTTCAAGGGCCTCAGCACGTCGGCGATATGCGCCCCGTCCACGTTCGACACGAAGTGGCACGCGGGGCCGTCGTGGTAGGGGCTCAGCGCCTGATAGGCCATGGCGGGGCCCAGGTCCGAGCCGCCGATGCCGATGTTCACCACGTCGGTGATCGGCCCGCCCTGGCCGGTGAAGTAGCCGTCGCGCACCGCGCGGGCGAACCCCTCCATCCGCGCCAGCGTGCCCAGAACCTGGGGCATGACGTCCCGCCCCTCGACCATGACGCGGCCGCCGTCGAGGTTCCTCAGCGCGGTGTGCAGCACCGCGCGCCCCTCGGTCTCGTTGATCGGCTTGCCCGCGAACATGGCGTCGCGGCGGGCGGCCACACCGGCCTTGTCGGCCATGGCGACGAGGAGGTCGCGGGTCTCGGCGTCGAGCGACGTCTTGGAGTAGTCGAGCCACAGATCGCCCATGGAGGCGGAGAACTCCTGCACCCGCGCGTCGTCGAGCATATCCAGGATCTTGCGGCCGTCGGCGGCCTTGGCGCGGGATTTCAGGTCGCTCCAGGTCATGGGGTCTCCGTCCAGTGAACAGTGGCGTCGCGCAGGACCAGCGCGACGGGCGCCTCCTCGGGCGGGCGACGACGGGCCGCCTCCAGCGCCGCGCGCTTCTCGGCGCCGGTGATGACGATGTGGGTCGACATCGCCCCCCTCAGGACCGGCGCGGTCAGGGTGATGCGCGGCTCGGGCGCGCCGCCGCCGCGCACCACCGCCAGCGGCGGGGCGTCGTCGGCCAGGGCGGCCGCCAGCCCCTCGGCCCCCGGAAAGAGCGACGCGATGTGCATGTCGGCGCCCATGCCGAGGACCAGGATCGACAGAGGCAGTTCCGGCCGCACCCGCTCGATCAGCCCGGGCAGCGCCGCCTCGGGCGTGTCGTCGCCGGTGTAGAAGGGCAGGAACGGCGCCGCCGCGGCCTTGTCCGTCAACAGCCGCTGGCGCACCAGGGCGGTGTTCGAGCGGCCGCTGTCCTCGGACACCCAGCGCTCGTCGGTCAGCATCACGTGCACGCGGTCCCAGTGCAGATCGGCGCCGGACAGCGTGTCGAACATCGGCCCCGGCGTGGTGCCCCCGGGCACCGCCAGAGAGGCCCAGTCGTGGGCGGCCAGGCAGGTCGAGATCTCGCTGGCCAGACGGTCGGCGAGGTCCATCATCATCATCTCGCCGTCGGGGTATTCGATCAGATCCATCAGACGCCTCCGGGGCTGGCCGCCGCGACTGAGGGCTAGCCTATTCCTTGATCTCGCGCCAGCGCCGACCGGCCCGGTGGAGCAGGATCTGCGCCTCCTCGGGGCCGGTCGATCCCGGCTCGTAGGGGTGCGGGCGGTCGCTGCGCCGCTCCCACGCGGCGATGATCGGATCGGTCCAGGACCACGCCGCCTCGACCTCGTCGCCGCGCATGAACAGGGTCTGGTTGCCGCGGATCACATCCATGATCAGCCGTTCATAGGCGTCGGGCACGTCCTCGCCCTCGGGCCCCAGCGCGTCGGCAAAGGTCATGTCCAGCGGCACGTCCACCAGCCGCATCCCCCCCGGCCCCGGCTCCTTGATCGTCACGCCCAGGGTGATGCCCTCGTTGGGTTGCAGCCGGATCGACAGGATGTTGCGGTGGCGCCCCGCCTCCTCGCCGAAGATCGAGTGCGGCGCGTCCTTGAAGACGATGGCGATCTCCGACGCGCGGGTGCGCAGCCGCTTGCCCGTGCGCAGGTAGAAGGGCGTGCCCGCCCAGCGCCAGTTCGACACCCCGATCTTGAGCGCGATGAAGCTCTCGGTCAGGCTCTGTTCGTTCTCCGCGTCCTCGGTATAGGCGGCGGTCTCGGGCCCGGCGACATACTGACCGCGGACGATGTCCTCGGGCCCGATGGTGTCGAGGGCGCGAATCACCTTGAGCTTTTCGTCGCGCACCGCGTCGGGGGTAAAGCGACTGGGCGGCTCCATGGCGATCAGGCACAGAAGCTGCATCAGGTGGTTCTGCACCATGTCGCGCATCGCGCCCGCGCGATCGTAGTAGGCGCCGCGCCCGCCCACGCCCACGGTCTCGGCCACGGTGATCTGGATGTGGTCGACGAACTGGCTGTTCCACAGGGGCTCGAACAGGACGTTGCCGAAGCGCACCGCCATCAGGTTCTGCACCGTCTCTTTGCCGAGATAGTGGTCGATGCGGTAGATCTGGCTTTCGTGGAAATGCTGGGCCAGGGTCATGTTCAGCGCCTTGGCGCTCTCCAGGTCGCGGCCGAAGGGTTTCTCGACCACGATGCGGCTCAGAGGGCCGGCGATCTTGTGTTCGTAGAGGCGCTCGGCCAGGGCGCCGAAGAGGCTGGGCCCGACCGAGAAGTAGAAGGCGCGGATCACGTCCTTGCGCATCGCCTTGGCCAGCGCCTTCCACCCGCCCTTGCCGGAGGCGTCGATGGGGACGTAGGACAGCCGGTCGAGAAAGGCGTCGAGCGCCTCGGCGTCGCGGCGGTCGGCGGGCATGACCTCTTCGATCGCCTCGCGCACCATCTTGCGATAGCCGTCGTCGTCCAGCTCGGACCGGGCGGCGCCGACGATGCGAGCCGTCTCGGGCATCTGACCGGCCATGAAGCGGCGATAGAGCCCCGGCAGGATCTTGCGCCGCGCCAGGTCTCCGGTGCCGCCGAAGATGACGAGGTCGAAGGGATCGACCGGAATAACCCGCGAGACCATGGACCGCCCTCCGCATCCGATGTGGTTAGCGCTAACCGCGCACGCCCTGCGCCGCGGGGTTAGGCGAAGAGCGGCGGCAAGTCCAGTGTGTCGCGCCGCCATCTCCACACGGGTATTGTCATTTGACCGCTAAGCACCCCTGCGCTTAGCCTGTGGGCGGAGCCTGCATTTGAGAGGACCGATTTTACATGAGACGCCTGCTTGCCCTTGCCCTCGCCGCCCTCCTGCCCCAGGCCGCTGCCGCCCAATCGGTGGACGCGGGCTATCCCCACACCGTGATGACGGCCCTGACCGAGATGGGCCGCAACCCCGTGGCCAAGACCTATGAGTCAGGGCGTTCCTTTGTCGTGTTCGACATCGGATCGGGACAGGGGCGGCTGACTTATTACGGCTGCAACGACGCCTTCGCCAATTGCAAGGACCTGATCTTTGCCACGGGGTGGGGCGAGGTGCCGGGCGTGACCCTGGACACGTTGAACAAGTGGAACCGCGAGTGGTTCATCACCCCGGCGATCCAGAACACCGACGGCACCATCTCGCTGACCTACAACATGGTCCATGCCCAGCGCATCCCGCCCGAGCAGTTCCGCGCCACCATCGAGCGCATCGAGCGCGCCATCGGGCGGTTCTCCAAGGCGCTGGCACCGGGGTCCGCGGGGCTCCAGGCCAATCTGCCGGAAGAGCGCGTCGACGACGGCGCGCCGCTCCCCGCGCTGCAGTCGCTCGACTGACCCAACCTTCCCCCGGATATCAGGAGATCCGACCCATGATCCGCCTCGCCGCCCTCGCCTTCGCCGCCGCCCTGCCCACCGCCGCCTTGGCGCAGTCGGTCGACGCGGGCTTTCCCAACAGCGTCACGACGGCGCTCGCCGAGATGGGGATGCAGCCCGAGATGAAGGCGCAGGACAGCGGCCGCCCCTATATCGACATCAACATCGCCGGCGGCCCCGGCAGCATCTACTTTTACGGCTGCGACCAGGCGATGCAGAAATGCCAGCACCTGATGTTCGAGACGTTCTGGAACGCCGACCCGCAGATCACCGACGCCAAGCTGGCCGAGTGGAACTCGAAATACTTCGTCGCGCCGGTGTTCAAGGCGCCGAACGGCGGCGCGGTGCTGCGCTATACCATGATCTCGGCGCTCAGGATCGCACCCGAGTCCTTCGACGGCAAGATGAAGGCGATTTCGGCCGCGGTGGGCGATTTCCACAACCACCTGTTCTCGGGCAGCAATCCGGCGTTCCAGAGCGGGATGCAGGGCCCCGAGACGGCCGTGGACGCCGCGGCCCCCGCGGGCGCGGGCCGCGGCCAGTAGCGCCCGCTCAGGCCTCCAGCTCGGCGTCCCAGTAGAGGAAGTCGAGCCAGGTCTCGTGCAGGTGGTTGGGGGGGAACCGCCGTCCCATGTTCTTGAGCTCTTCCGCGCCGGGCTGGCGCGGGGGCTTGCGCAGGTTCATACCGGCCTGGCGCAGGCTCTTGGACCCCTTGCGCAGATTGCAGCGCGAGCAGGCCGCGACCACGTTCTGCCAGCTGGTGACACCGCCCCGGGCCCGCGGGATCACATGGTCGAAGGTCAGATCGCCCGCGGTGCCGCAGTACTGGCAGACGAACTCGTCGCGTAGGAACAGGTTGAAGCGGGTGAAGGCCACCCGCTTCTGCGGCTTGACGAAGTCCTTGAGCACGACGACCGAGGGGATGCGGATCTCGGTGGTGGGCGAGCGCACGACCTTGTCGTATTCGGCGACGATGTCGACGCGGTCGAGCCAGGCGGCCTTGATCGCCTCCTGCCAGGGCCAGAGCGACAGGGGATAGTAGCTGAGCGGGCGATAGTCGGCGTTGAGCACCAGCGCAGGATGGTGCCTGAGACTGCTGGGCTCGCGGACGAAACTGGTCCTGAACTCGCGCCTGTGATCCGTTCCGTGCATGGCCGAAACCGTCTCTGCCCTGCTTACCTGTGCGGTGGTCGGAGCGGGAAGCCCCGTCCCTGCGTCACCCGGACTATATATGGCGTTTCCCACCTGGCAACCCCCATGAACTATGGGCCTGCCAGGTGATAAACCCGGCATCGTGACAGGGGCATGACGTCGGTGGCGGGCGGCCGCATCCTTCGTCCGATTGGCGTCCGATCCGGGGCACGAAACCCGCCCCCGCCCGCCCCGTGGTTTTCGGCGCGACAGGGACCGCCTGGCATGGCACACCCGCGAACGAGCCGCCTGAGAGGAGCCCCACCGATGCCCTTCGTCTTCGATCCGCCCGCGCCCGCTACCCTGCCCGTGGAGGGCGGCACCGACCTCTATCCGGTGCGCCGCATCTTCTGCGTCGGGCGCAACTATGCCGCCCATGCCGCCGAGATGGGCCAGGAGGTCGACCGCTCGGCCCCGTTCTACTTCACCAAGTCCCCCGCGGCGCTCGCGCCCTCGGGCGCCACCCTGCCCTACGCCCCCGGCACGGCCGACTGGCACCACGAGATGGAGTTCGTGGCGGCCCTGGGCGCGCCCGCCTTCCGCACCGCGCCCGACCGGGCGCTGGCGACGGTCTGGGGCTACGGCGCGGGGCTCGACATGACCCGCCGCGACCTCCAGGCGGCGGCCAAGGCCAAGGGGCGGCCCTGGTCCCTGGCCAAGGATCACGAGAACTCTGCCGTCCTGGGCGCCCTGCGGCCCGCGGCCGAGTGGACCCCGGGGGCGCAGCGCATCCGCCTTGACGTGAACGGCGAGACCCGCCAGGACGCCACGCTCGATACCATGGTCTGGAGCCTGGCCGAGCTGATCGCCGACCTGTCGCACTATTATCACCTGGGCGCGGGCGACGTGATCATGACCGGCACCCCCGCGGGTGTGGGCCCGGTGCGCCCCGGCGACCGGCTGGAGGGCCACATCGACGGGCTGCCTCCGGTGGCGATGCAGGTCGGCGCCCCGCTCTGAGCCCCTTGCGGGCGGCGCCCCCCCGCGCCACTGTGCCTGCACCGAGACACGACCGATCTGGGAGGATCAGCCGATGACCACGCGACGCACGCTCATGGCCCTGATGGGCGCCACCGCCCTCACGCTCACCGCCCTGCCGGCCGCCGCCCAGGAGGTGACGCTGCGGATGCACCAGTTCCTGCCGGGCGCCGCCAACGTGCCCAAGAACATCCTGCACGTCTGGGCCGACACCATCGAGGAGGCCAGCGACGGCCGGATCGAGATCGAACGCTACGACGCCATGGCGCTGGGCGGCACCCCGCCGCAGCTCATCGACCAGGTGCGTGACGGGGTGGCCGACATCGTCTGGACGTTGCCCGGCTATACCCCCGGCCGTTTTGCCCGCGCCGAGGTCTTCGAGCTGCCGTTCATGATGACCAACGCGGAGGCCACCAGCCGCGCCTATTGGCAACTGGCCGAAGAGACGATGCTCGACGACGATTTCGCCGATTTCAAGGTGCTGGGCCTGTGGGTCCACGGCCCCGGCATCATCCACTCGGCCGAGCCGGTGGACGAGGTGGGCGATCTCGACGGGATGAAGCTGCGCGCGCCGACCCGCGCCACCACGACGATGTTC
Organism: Rhodobacteraceae bacterium CCMM004; assembly: GCA_004005435.1. Lineage (GTDB taxonomy): Bacteria > Pseudomonadota > Alphaproteobacteria > Rhodobacterales > Rhodobacteraceae > CCMM004. The sequence goes on from RZWH01000002.1 coordinate 36,753, forward strand.
TCCGACCTCGGCGCGGCGGCCGTGGGGATGCCGGTCCCGGCGATCCCCGAGGCGCTGTCCAAGGGCGTGATCGACGCGACGGTGATCCCGTGGGAGGTGACCGGCGCGCTCAAGGTGGCCGAACTGGTCGACAACCACACCGTGTTCGACGAGCCGCTCTATACCGCCGCCTTCGTCTTTGCCATGAACAAGGACCGTTACGAGAGCCTGCCCGACGACCTCAAGGCGGTGATCGACGAGAATTCCGGTCTGGAGTTCTCGGCCTTCGCCGGCCGCACGATGGAAGAGGACGACGGCCCTGCGCGGCAGATCGCGGTGGATCGCGGTAACACCATCATCGAGCTGACGGCGGAGCAGACCCAGGAGTGGCGCGACGCCAGCCAAGCCACCATCGACGCCTGGATCGAAGAGATGGACGGCAAGGGGATGGACGGCTCGGGCCTGATCGAGCGGGCCCGCGCCCTGATCGACGAGAACACCGGGTCCATGTGACCCGCGCGCCCCGCCCCGGGCCGCCGGGGCGGAGGCTTTGCCGCCACTTTGTGCGATCCACACCCGCGGCGGGGCTTGATCCCCGCCGAAGACGGGCGTAAGTCCGCGCGAACCTAATCCGTAGTTTCCGACATGCGCGGGCCCAAGAGGCCCCGAACTTATCCGAGGTTGAGACATGGCCGTCCCGCAGAACAAAGTCACCAAGTCGCGCCGCAACATGCGCCGCGCCCATGACGGGCTGACCGCCGACAATCCGGCCGAATGCCCCAACTGCGGCGAGCTTAAGCGTCCGCATCACGTCTGCCCCGCCTGCGGCCACTACGCCGACCGCGAAGTCGTGGCGCAGGCCGACGAGATCGAGCTCGACGACGACGCGGCCTAAGGCCGATCCCGGCCGCTGGGCGATGGCGCTTCAGACCGAACCCGCACCCCGCTCCGGCAGAACCGTTATTTCGGTCGACGCCATGGGCGGCGACAACGGCCCCGCCGCGGTGGTGGCCGGCCTGGCGCGGTCTGCGCACAAGAACCCCGATATCGGGTTTCTTCTGCATGGGCCCAAGGCCGAGCTGGAGCCCCTGGTGGCCAAGCGCCGCCTGACCGACCGGGTCGAGATCCGCGACGCGCCGGGCATCGTCCGCATGGACGACAAGCCAAGCCACGTCATGCGCAACGGCAAGGACACCTCGATGTGGTCGACCATCGAGGCGGTCCGCAATGGCGAGGCCGAGGTCGCGGTGAGCTGCGGCAACACCGGCGCGCTGATGCTCCTCAGCGTCGTGCGGCTGCGCAAGATCGAGGGCGTGAACCGCCCCGCCATCGCCTGCCTCTGGCCGTCGCGAAATCCCAGCGGCTTCAATATCATGCTGGACGTCGGCGCCGACATCCGCGCCGACGCGGGTGACCTGCTGCAATACGCGCTGATGGGTGTGAGCTATGCCCGCAACGGCCAGGGCATCGCCCGACCGCGGGTCGGGCTTTTGAACAACGGGACCGAAGAGCACAAGGGCCGCGCCGAACTCCACGACGCGCACGCCCTGATCGGCCAGGGGGCAGAGACCGGCGAATACGACTTCGTCGGCTTCGTCGAGGGCGGAGACATCCCCTCGTCCCGCGTCGACGTGATCGTCACCGACGGCTTTACCGGCAACATCGCGCTCAAGACCGGCGAGGGCACGGCGAGCCTGATCCGCGACTTCCTGCGGGAGGCGTTCAAGCACACGCCGCTGTCGCGGCTCGCCGCGCTCCTGGCTCTGACCTCGCTGCGCCGGCTGCAAAAGCGGATCGACCCCCGACGGGTCAACGGCGGCGTGTTCCTGGGGCTGAACGGCACAGTGGTCAAAAGCCACGGATCGGCCGACGCCACCGGCATCTCGGCCGCGATCAAGCTGGCGTTCAAGCTGGCGCGGAGCGGATTTAACGAGCGCCTGGCGGCGCGTGTCGCCGCCGCGAGCGCCCTCAACAAGGACCGCGCAGAGGCCGCGGACGGATAGGAGAGCGATGACCGCACGCGCCCAGGTCCGCGGGGTCGGACACTACCTGCCGGACCGCGTGGTCCCCAACGCCGCCTTCGAAGACACGCTCGACACGACGGACGAGTGGATCCGCTCCCGCACCGGGATCGAGCGGCGCCACTTCGCCGCCGAGGGCCAGACCACATCGGATCTCGCCACCCGCGCCGCCCGCGCCGCGCTGGAGGATGCGGGCCTGGAGGCTGCGGATCTGGACGCCATCGTCCTGGCGACCTCGACCGCCGATCTGACCTTTCCCTCCGCCGCGACGATGGTGCAGGCCAATCTGGGCATGGAGCGCGGCTTTGCCTTCGACGTGCAGGCGGTCTGCGCCGGGTTCGTCTATGCGCTGACCAACGCCAACGCCCTGATCCTGTCGGGCCAGGCGCAGCGCGTGCTGGTGATCGGCGCCGAGACCTTCAGCAGGATCATGGACTGGACCGACCGCGGCACCTGCGTCCTCTTCGGCGACGGTGCGGGGGCGCTGATCCTCGAACGGGCCGAGGGGGATGGCACCGCGGCCGACCGCGGCATCCTGGCCACCGACCTGCATTCCGACGGCCGGCACCGCGACATCCTCTATGTCGACGGCGGCGTCGCGACCCAAACCACCGGGCATCTCCGGATGCAGGGCAAAGAGGTGTTCCGCCACGCGGTGGAGAAGCTCGCCGCCACCGCCCACACCGCGCTCGACCGCGCCGGTCTGGGCCCAGAGGACGTGGACTGGATCGTCCCGCACCAGGCCAATCTGCGGATCATCAAGGCGACGGCCAGCCGTATGGGCGTGCCGATGGACAAGGTCGTCGTGACCGTTCAGGACCACGGCAACACCTCCGCCGCGTCGATCCCGCTGGCCCTGTCGGTGGGGGTGGCGCGGGGCCAAATCTCCCGCGGCGACCTGGTCGTGACCGAGGCCATCGGCGGCGGTCTCGCCTGGGGGGCGGTCGTCCTGCGCTGGTAGCGGCGGCACGGCGTCGCATTGGGCGTTCATCCGCCGCTTTCGCTCGCGCCTGCAACCCCCTGACATTGACTCGGAAATCGCCCTCGCGCATCCTGACCGCGAAACCGGGGAGATGATCATGGGTGAGAAGACGCTGACGCGCATGGACCTGAGCGAGGCCGTCTTTCGCGAAGTCGGTCTCAGCCGAAACGAAAGCGCACAGCTGGTCGAGAGCGTGCTCCAGCACATGTCGGACGCGCTGGTCGCGGGCGAATCGGTCAAAATATCGTCGTTTGGGACGTTTTCCGTTCGCTCCAAGGCTGCCCGCATCGGCCGCAACCCCAAGACCGGCGAAGAGGTGCCGATCCTGCCGCGCCGGGTCCTGACCTTCCGCCCGTCGCACCTCATGAAGGAACGGGTCGCGGCCGGGAACAAGTCCTGAGCCCGATGGAAAAGTCCAAGGACGCCTTTCGAACCATCAGCGAGGTGGCCGAATGGCTGGACGTGCCCACCCACGTCCTGCGGTTCTGGGAAAGCCGGTTCGCTCAGATCAAGCCGGTGAAGCGGGCGGGCGGGCGCCGCTACTACCGCCCCGCCGACATGGCGCTCCTGGGTGGGATCAAGCGGCTGTTGCACGAGGACGGCCTGACCATCCGCGGGGTGCAAAAGATCCTGCGCGAGGAAGGCGTGCGCCATGTCGCCGGGCTGTCGCCCCCGCTGGACAGCACGGCCGACGAGGATCCCGCGGGCAACGTGGTGCATCTGCGCCGGTCCGGCAAGGCCGAGGCGGCGGCCGCGGAGACCGCGCCGCCCGCCCCCGCCGCGCCCGAGCCCGAGGCCGAGGCGACGCCGGACCCCGACGCCTCGCTGCGCCGTTGGCCGTTCGTCGACGACACGCCCGAGCCGGCGCCCGCCGCGCCGTCCGCACCGGCCGCCAGTTCCGGGGACGCGCCCGCCCCAACCGCGCCGTCCCAGGTCGACGTGGCCGAGCCAGCCGACGACGACCCCGCCTTTGCCGGTGGGCCCACGCCGCTCTCGGCGATGCTGGGGCTGGACCGCGCCCGTGTGGACCGCGCGGCGCTGACCCGCCTGCGCGACCGCCTCGCCGATCTCAGCGCCCGTGCGACCGACGGCTGACGTGGCAAATCGCGGCCCGTCCCGGCGCAATCGGCCCTTGCCCCTGCCGCCGACTGCGGTAAAAGAGCCGCCAGTCGGGCTATGGCGCAGCCTGGTAGCGCGTCCGTCTGGGGGACGGAAGGTCGCAGGTTCAAGTCCTGCTAGCCCGACCATTACACCATCACGCTACCGATGAACGGGGTCCTGCCCAGGCAGGCGCTGGCCGCCGCCGTCGCCGACGGCCAGATCGGCGCCGACCGCCCATTGGACGACGGGCAACTCCAGCCCGCCTCGTTGGACCTGCGCCTGGGCACCGTCGCCCACCGGGTCCGCGCCTCGTTCCTGCCCGGCGCGGGGGCCAGTATCGAGGCGCGGCTGCAAGATTTCGCGATGCACAGCGTCGACCTGTCGGGCGGCGCGGTGCTGGAAAAGGGCTGCGTCTACCTCGTCCCGCTGATGGAGCGGCTGGCCCTGCCCCCCGACGTCTCGGCCGCCGCCAACGCCAAGAGCTCCACGGGCCGCCTAGACCTGCTCACCCGCTGCGTCACAGACGGCGGGACTGAGTTCGACCGCATCCCCGCGGGCTATGCCGGGCCGCTCTATGCCGAGATCTGTCCCCGCTCCTTCAGCGTGCTGGTGCGGCCGGGAATGCGGCTGAACCAGGTGCGCCTGCGCCGCGGCCTGGCCCGCCTGGACGACGCCGCGCTGGCCGAGCTCCACGCCCAGACGCCGCTGGTGGACCGCGACCCGGTGATCGACGATGGGCTGGGGTTTTCGGTCGACCTGCGCCCCGCCGAGGGCGACCTCGTCGGTTACCGCGCCAAGCCCCATACCGGCGTCGTCGATCTGGACCTGATCGGCCACTACGACCCGGCCGAGTTCTGGGAGGAAATCCGCACCACCCAGGGTCGGATCATCCTCGACCCCGGCGCCTTCTACATCCTGGTGAGCCGCGAGGCGGTGACGATCCCACCCGCCTACGCCGCCGAGATGGCGCCCTATCTGGCGCTGGTGGGCGAGTTCCGGGTGCATTACGCCGGGTTCTTCGACCCCGGTTTCGGCGCCGACATACCCGCCCGCGGGGTGCTGGAGGTGCGCTGCCACGAGGCGCCCTTTGTGCTGGAGCACGGCCAGATCGTGGGTCGTCTGATCTACGAGCGCATGGCCGAGGTGCCCGACACGCTCTACGGCCGCGCCATCGCGTCGAACTACGCGGGCCAGGGGCTGAAGCTGGCCAAGCATTTCCGCGCGGGGTAAGCGGCGCGGCGGCGTCCTAGAACCGTCCGGCGCGGCGCGCCATCTTGGCCGCCTGACGGGCGCGGCGGGCGTTCTGTCCGGCGGCGGCGGCTTGGCGCCGCTCTTCGGGCGTCATCTGGGCGTTGGGTTTCTTGGCGCCGAAGGCGCGGTCGAGCCCTGCGTTCACGCCCTTGGAAATCAGGCGCCGCATGATCATACGCGTTACCATGGTCACGATCCGATTGACGTTCATCGCCCGTCCTCTCCGTCGTCCTCGCCCCCGAACATGTCGTCCTGTGCCTCGTCGTCGTCGTCCCCGGCGTCTGGCGGCGGGCGGTTCTCCAACAGACCGGCCGCCCGCAGATCCTTGAGCCCCGGCAGGTCCTTGGCCGAGCTAAGCCCGAAATGGTCAAGAAACCCTTGCGGGACCACATAGGTCACCGGGCGGCCGGGCGTATTGCGGCGGCGGCCGAACCCGATCCACTCCAACTCCAAGAGCTGGTCGACGGTCCCGCGGCTGACGCTGACACCCCGGATCTCCTCGATCTCGGCGCGGGTGACGGGCTGGTGATAGGCGACGATGGCCAGGGTCTCGATGGCCGCGCGGCTGAGCTTGCGGGTCTCGGTCACGTCGCGTTGCATGAGGAACCCCAGATCTGACGCGGTGCGGAACGCCCAGGCCGCGCCCACCCGGCGCAGCGCCACCCCCCGCCCCTCGTAACGGCGGGCCAGCAGCTCCAGCGCCTGGGCCGCGTCGCAGCCGTGAGGCATCCGCGCGTTCAGGTCGGCGACGCTCACCGGATCGGCCGAGGCGAAGAGGATGGCCTCGACCATCCGCTCCTGCTCGGACAGCGGCGGCGCCTCGAACAGCCCGGGCGCGTCGTCGTCGCCGGGCTCAGCCATCGCGGCGCCGGATCTGGACGGGGGCGAAGGTCTCGGCCTGGCGGATCTCGATCCGTCCCGCCTTGGCCAACTCCAGGCTGGCGGCGAACTGCGCCGCGGTGGCCGAGCGGCGCATGGCGGGGTCGGTCGCCCAGTCCACGGGGAGATAACTCATCAAGTCGGTCCACGTCCCGGCAAAGCCCACCATGGGCCGCAGGCGCTCCAGCGCCTCCTCCAGGGTCATCACCCGCTCGCGGTCCATGACGAAGGGGCGGAACTCGTCCTTGGTGCGGATCCGCGCATAGGCCCGCATCAGGTCGATCAGAGTGGCGTTGTAGCGGATGTGGCGCACCCGCTCGACGGGCTCGGGCACCCCGCGGGCAAAAACGTCGCGCCCCAGCCGATCGCGCGCCATCAGCCGCGCCGCCGCCTCGCGCATCGCCTGCAACCGTTCGAGCTGGAACGCCAGATGCGCGGCCAGCTCCTCGCCCGAGGGGCCGTCCTCGGTCGGATCGGGAGGCAGGAGCAGGCGGGACTTCAGGTAGGCCAGCCAGGCGGCCATGACGAGGTAGTCGGCCGCCAGCTCGATCCGCAGCGCCTTGGCCTGCTCGACGAAGGCCAGGTATTGCTCGGCGAGCGCCAGGATGGAGATCTGGCGCAGGTCCACCTTCTGCGTCCGGCCGAGGGTCAGGAGCAGGTCGAGAGGCCCCTCGAAGCCGTCGACGTCGACGATCAGCGCCTCGGCGGCGCGGCGGCGGGCAACGTCCGCCTCGGCCTCTACGCCGGCGTCATCCATCGTGCCGCGGGGCGAGAAGCGCCGCCAGTTCGGCCTCGGCCGCCGCCGGGTCCAGCGGCTCCGGCGCGGGTCGCGCGGCCAGCGCCGCCTCTGCCCGCGCGGCCGCGGCGCCGGTCAGGGGCCCTGCGGCGGCCACCACCCGCTCCATCTCGGCCCGCTTGCCGTTGCAGTGCAACGCCAGGTCGCAGCCCGCTGCGATTGCCTGCCCCGCTCGGGCGCTCACGTCGCCGCCCAGAGCCTCCATCGACAAGTCGTCGGTCATCAGCAGACCGGCGAACCCGATGCGCTCGCGGATCAGCGCGATCATCGCCGGGTCGTGGGTCGCCGGGCGGTCGCTCAGCGCCTCCAGGACGATATGAGCGGTCATTGCCATGGGTAGGTCGGCCAGCGCACGGAAGGTGGCGAAGTCGCCCTCCAGATCGGCCTCCGTCGCGTCGATCCGCGGCAGGTGGTGGTGGCTGTCGAGGGTGGCGCGGCCGTGGCCCGGCAGGTGCTTCATCACCGACAGGACGCCCCCGGCCGCCTGCCCCTCGGCCAGGCTGTGGGACAGCTCCGCCACCGTCTCGGGCGTGCCGCCATAGCAGCGGTTGTGCAGAAACGGATGGGTCTCGGGCCGCGCCAGGTCGGCGCAGGGGGTGCAGTTGACGTCGATCCCCACCGCCGCCAACTCATCCGCGATCAGCCGGCCCCTGAGCCACATGGCCCGCGGCGCGTCTTCGGGCCCGGCGGCGCGGACGAAGTCGAGTGGGGGGCGCCACTCGCGCCAATGCGGTGCGCGCAGGCGCTGGACCCGCCCGCCCTCCTGGTCCACCAGGATCGGCGCGTCCCGCCCCACCGCCGCACGCAGATCGCCGGTCAGGCGCCGCAGCTGCGCGGGATCCTCCACATTGCGGGCAAAGAGGATGAACCCCCAGGGCTGCGCCTCGGCAAAGAACGCCCGCTCGTCGGCCTCCAGACGCGGCCCCTCGGGCCCCAGAATGGCGGCCGACATCATCGCTCAGCGCAGCTCCACCGGGATGCAATCGGCACCGGCCGACACCAGGGTCGAGCAAAATCGGCGGGCATCGCTGAGGTCGGCGAAGCCTTCGGCCCGCAGGCGGTAGAAGATCTTGCCGCCCGACTCGGCCCGCTGCACCACCCGGCGCTTGCCGTCGAAGACGTCCTCAAAGCGGCCGCCGATCTCGCCCCACTGCGCGCGCGCCACCTCGGCGCTGGGAAAGGCGCCGAGCTGCACCAGGCGGGTCCCCGTCACGAGGGTGTCGACGTCGATCTCGATGGCGCCGTCCGAGCTGACCTGCGCCACGTCGGTCACCTCGGCGGCGGGCGCGGCGGCGACGGTGTCCAGTCCCGCGGGCCGCGCGGGCGGCCGGGGCGAGCGGGCGATGCCGCGGTCGTCGCGCAGCGGAACGGCGGCGGCGATGTCTTCGCCCTCGGCCGGGGCCAGCTCGCTGAGCGGCGCCACGCCCGCCGCGATGGCCTCGGCCAGGGCCAGCGCGTCGGCCTCGGGATCCCCGGTCGGCTGCGGCAGTTCGGGCGCCAGCGCCTCGGCCACCGCCATGTCCGTGGGCAGCGCGTCCTCGGGGCTGTCGACGACGGGGAGGTCGGGGGTCGGCGCCATCATCGCGGTCAGTTCCGCCGCCGGCAGATCCTCTTCGGCCAGATTGGCCGCGGGCGGCGCCAGTTGCACCTGATCCACCGGCCCTGCGGCGGTGCCCGCCGCCGCGATCTCGTTCACCGCCAGGCCCTGGTGTTCGGCCAGGCGCCCGCCGGGGTCCTCGGGCGCCACGCGGATCGGACCCTCCAGCGCCCGCACCACCGGCACGCCGGTGACGTCCCGCATGAGGAGTTGATACCCCCAAACGGTCAGCCCGCCGATCAGCGCCAGCGACACCACCCCTCCGGCCAGATTGATCGCCCGCGACAGCCGGGCGGCACGCCCGCCGGTGTCCGCGCCAGAGTCATCGAGGCCCTCGGCCCCGCCGTATTCGATGCTTGCCATATTCGCCTCGCTGTCGGCGGCCTCGTGGGCTGAACCGCCCGACCGCTCTGTCGTCTGCTCCGTCGACCGCGACCGGGGCGCATTGTTCACACGACGATGCGAACCCGCAGCAAGGGGGCTCGCCCGCCGGTCAGCGCATTTCCTCGACCGGGGCCACGCCAAGAATACCAAGACCGGCGGAAATCACAACGGAAACGGCCTGAGCAAGCGGGATTTTGGCGGCTGTGGCCTCTGGGTCGCCCTCCTGCCAGAACCTGAGCGCGGGCACGTCGTTGCCCTTGTTCCACAGGGTATGGAGCGCGCTGGCCAGGTCGTAGAGGTAGAAGGCGACACGGTGCGGCTCGTGGTTGCGCGCCGCGATGTCCACCAGGCGCGGCCATTCGGCCAGCCGGCGCGCGACGTCGAGTTCGGCTGGATCGACCAGATCGGGGGCCGCCGCCGCGATCCCCGCCGCCTCGGCCCGGCGTAGGACCGAGCGGCAGCGCGCGTGCGCGTATTGGACGTAGAAGACGGGGTTGTCCTTGGACTGCTCCGTCACCTTGTCGAAGTCGAAATCGAGCGGCGCGTCGTTCTTGCGCGTCAGCATGTGGAACCGGGTCACGTCCGGGCCCACCTCGTCCACCACGTCGCGCAGGGTCACGAACGTCCCGGCCCGCTTGGACATTTTGAACGGCGCGCCGTCCTTGTAGAGCTTCACGAGCTGGGTCAGCTTGACGTCCAGCGGCACCTCTCCGTCCGACAACGCACTGACCGCGGCCTTCATCCGCTTGACATAGCCGCCGTGGTCGGCGCCGAAGACGTCGATCAACTCGTCGTAGCCGCGCTCGATCTTGTCGAAGTGGTAGGCGATGTCGGGGGCGAAATAGGTCCACGACCCGTCTGACTTCTTGATCGGACGGTCCACGTCGTCGCCGTGGGCGGTGGAGCGGAACAGCGTCTGCTCCCTGGGCTCCCAGTCCTCGGGCACCTTGCCCTTGGGCGGCTCCAGCGTGCCGCGATAGATCAGGCCCTTGCCGTCGAGATCGGCGATCGCCGCCTCGATCCGGCCGGTGCCGTAGAGCGATTTTTCGGAGAAAAATCGATCCATCGTCACGCCGATGGCGGCGAGGTCGGCGCGGATCAGGTCCAGCATCGCGGCGGTGGCGAACTCCCGCACCTCGCCCAGCCAGTACTGCTCGCCCTTGTCGAGATAGGCGTCGCCGACCTTGTCCTTCAGCGCCCGTCCGACCTCGACGAGATAGTCGCCGGGATAGGTGCCGTCCTCGAACGCCACCTCCTGGCCGTGCGCCTCCAGATAGCGCAGGTAGACCGAGCGGGCCAGCACGTCGACCTGCGCGCCGCCGTCGTTGATGTAGTATTCGCGCGTCACCTCCCAGCCCGCGTAGTCCAGGAGGCTGGCCAGAGCGTCGCCGAAGACCGCGCCGCGGGTGTGGCCCACGTGCAGGGGGCCCGTGGGGTTGGCGCTGACGTATTCGACGTTGACCCGCCGCCCCTGGCCCAGGTCCGACCGCCCGTAGGCATCGCCGCGGGCCAGGATCTCGGCCACCACGTCGTCCCAGACCGCGGGCGCCAGGCGCAGGTTCAGAAATCCGGGGCCCGCCACCTCGGCGGTCTCCACGTCGCTGTCGTCCGCCAGACGCCGGGCCAGAGCCTGGGCGATGTCGCGCGGCTTCTGCCCCGCGGGCTTGGCCAGGACCATCGCGGCGTTCGTCGCCATGTCGCCGTGGGCCGGGTCGCGCGGCGGCTCCACCGCCACGTTCGCGAGATCCAGACCGGCGGGCAGAGCGCCCTCGGCGGCCATCGCCTCCAGCGCCGCAACGACGCGGCCGCGCATCCGGGCAAAGAGGTTCATCTGTGGCATCCTGCGTGGTGGGTCGGGCGGCGGTGTATCACGCCGCCCCGCGGGGTCAACGGGCTGGCAGCCGCGCCAGGAGCGCCCGGGCCGTGGCCGCGTCCCCCGCGACGGCCATATGGCCCGCGTGCCGGGTGGGCCCATAGCCGCCGCCATCGGCCAGGCAGGCCGCGCCGCCGCATTCCTCGACCACCAGCACACCCGCCGCGTGGTCCCAGGGCTTGAGCATCGGGGTGACCAGGGCGTGGGCGTGGCCGAGGGCCAATTGGCGGTATTCGTGGCACGAGCACCTGAGCGCGGCGACATGGCCCAGCCCCGCCATGGTGCGGGCCACCGCCGGGCGGTCCTCGGCCCGATAGAGCGATAGGGGCAGGTAGACGCGCGCCGCCTCGGGCTGCGCCGGTGTCGGGCCGGTCAGGCGCCGCGGCGGCGCCCCGGGGCGCCCGAACCACGCCCCCTGCCCCCGGCCCGCGACGATCCAGTCGTCGCCGATGGGATCGTAGAGCACGCCCAGCACCGTCCGCCCCCGCACCGCGACCGCCAGGATCACCCCAAAGGTGGCGAGGCCGTGGGCGAAGTTCGCGGTGCCGTCCACAGGATCGACGATCGCGCAGACCTCGGCCGCGGCGATGCGGTCGAGCAGCGCGGGATCGGCCGCGACGGCCTCTTCGCCCACCACCTCGGCGCCGGGCAGGATGGCCCGCACGGCCTCCGCGATGGCCGCCTCGGCGGCGCGGTCGGCCACGGTGACCAGGTCGTCGGGGCCGCTCTTGGTGTCCAGATCGCCCGCCCCCAGGCGGCGGAAGCGCGGCAGGATCTCGGCCGCCGCCACCCGGCGCAGGGCGGCGATCAGCGCCTCCTGCGCCTCGGGCCCAATCTCCACGGCGTTCAGCCCGCGGCGGGGCGGGGCCGCGCCGCCTCTTCGGGCGGGAGCATCGAGATCAGGCGCGCACCCGGGCCGATGGGCACCTCGACATCGCCGCCGACGAACTGGATCTCGCCCTCCGGAGCGATCACCGCCAGGAGCACGGCGCGCGGCCGTTTCTCGCGCCAATCGTCGTAGCCGTATTCCTCGGTCAGCTTGGTGGTGCGGAAGGTCCAGCCCTGCCACACCATCCGATTGAGCGCATTGTAGGTGGCGCCGTCCGCGAATGGCCGCCCGCCCAGAGTCGCGGGAAGCTGGTAGCGCTTGTAGTCGCCCTTTTCCCGCGCGACCTGATACACGTTCTCGCGCCCGAACTCGGGACCCAGATCCGTCGCCACAAGGGTGTTGTAGGCATCGTTGTCGGTGGCCGCGACGATGCTCTTGAACTGCATCAGCTCGATATTGTGCTCGGCCGCCTCGCTCAGGATGTCGCCGAAGAAGGTGGGCAATCCCGCCTCGCGCGCCCGTTTGAGATGACCACGGTTGGGGTCGCTGACCAGAACCGGCACCTCCGCCTCCTTCAGCGCCTCGGCCAGCCCCGCCGACCAGCGCGAGCCGCCGACGATCAGAACTCCCGGCGTCTCGGCCGCGGTGAGGCCCAGCGCCCGGGCGAAGGGTTTGAGCGTGAAGCCGTGGACCACGACCGTCGCCGCCACCAGGACGAAGGCCAGGGGGCCGATGAGGGCGGCGTCGTCCACGCCGAGTTCCACCAGCCGCTCGCCGAAGAGGCCCGCCACCGCGACCAGCACCACGCCCCGGGGGCCGGTCAGGGCGACGAGCGCGATCTCGGTCTTCGGCAGCGAGGTGGAGAGGAGCGACAGAAACACCGTCACCGGGCGGGCCACCAGCACCACCACCGCCACGAACACCCCTGCGCGCCAGTCGAGAAGCCCCAGCGCAGAGAAGTCGAGCGAGGCGGCGAGCAGGATGAACACGCCCGAAACCAAGAGGATCGTCGCGTGCTCCTTGAACCGCCTGAGTTCCTCGAAAGAGGCCAGGTTCGCGTTGGCGATGACGATGCCCATGATCGTGACAGCCAACAGGCCGGATTCGTGCAGCACGCTGTCGGACACGGCGAAGACGGCGAGAAGGACGGTAAAGAGCACCGGCACCTTCATGTATTCCGGCACCCAGGCGCGGCGGAACGCCTGCGCGATGCCGTAGCCTCCGACGATGCCCAGCACGGTCGCCACGCCGATGCCCAGAACCAGCGTCCAGGCGGCGCTGCCCACCGTCTCGGCCGTGCGCAGGACCAGCACGACCTCGAAGGCCAGCACCGCCGCCAGCGCGCCGATGGGGTCGTTGACGATGGCCTCCCATTGCAACAGCGCCGCGGGCCGGCGGGCCAGCCGGGCGGTGCGCAACAGCGGCGCGATCACCGTCGGCCCGGTGACGATCATGATCCCGCCGAAGACGGCCGAGGATTCCCAGCTCAGCCCCGCGCCATAGCGCAAGGCCAGGGTGGACAGGAGCCAGCCGAGCGGCGCGCCGATGACCACCAGCCGCTTCACCCCCTCGGCCGCGTCGCGCAGGGAGTGGAAGTTGAGCGTCAGCCCGCCCTCGAACAGGATCACCGCCACGGCGACGGCGATCATCGGCTTGTAGAAGGTGCCGATGTCGCGTTCGGGATCGAAGATGCCGAAGACCGGCCCGGCCAGCACGCCCGCCAGCAGCATCAGCACGATGGCGGGCATCCTCAGCCGCCAGGCGATCCACTGGCTGCCCACACCCAAGGCGCCCACCAGCGCCACTGCCATCACCGGGCTCAGCCCCGCCGCATCCCCTGCCGTCGCCATCCCGTCCTCGCCTTTTCGTGACCTTGCGGTCTGGACATAGCGGCAGAGCGCCCCGTGGCAAAATATCGCTCTTGCGGCGACGGCGGAGGGGGCCAACCCCCGCCGGACTGCGCCCGCCCCCACCGGGATGTTTCGCAAGGGAAGTCGGGGCGGGACGGCGCCTCAGAGATGACCCGAGGAGAGCGGCAAGGGGGTCGGCGCGGGCTGTCCCAGGACCAGCCGCGCATGGCTCTGGATGGCGAAGCGGTCGGTCATACCGGCGATGTAGTCGGCGACGATGCGCGCCAGCGCCGTCTCGCCCTGGGCCTCGGCCACGTCCTTGCGCCACTGCTTGGGGAGGAGATCCGGCCGTCCCATGTAGAGCGGGAAGAGCGCGCGGATCACCTCGGTCACGTCGGCGCGCATGGCCACCACCGGGGGTGCGCGATACATGCGGTGGAAGAGGAAGTCGCGGATCACCTGAAGGTCGCGCCACACCGGGTCCGAGAAGCGCGCCACCGGCCCGGGCGCATGGCGCACGTCGGCGGCGCTCTGGGCGCCCAGGCGGGCGAGACGCGCCTGCGCCTCGGCGATCACGTCCTCGACCAGCAGGCCGAAGAAGCGCCGGAGCGCCTCGTGCCGTCGGCGATAGTAGTTGAGCCCCGGGTAGCGGCGGTCGACCTCTGCGAAACAGCCCGACAGAAGCGGCATCTCGGCCAGTTCGTCGGTCGAGAACAGCTCGGCCCGGAGCCCGTCGTGCAGGTCGTGGCTGTTGTAGGCGATGTCGTCGGAGAGCGCGGCCACCTGCGCCTCGGCCGAGGCGTGGGTGTGCAGCTCCAGATCGTGGCGCGCGTCGTACTCGGCCAGAGCGTAAGGCACAGGCGGCGCGACGGGGCCGTCGCCCCGCAGGGGCGCCACTGGTCCATTGTGCTTGGCCAGCCCCTCCAGCGTTTCCCAGGTCAGGTTCAGGCCGTCGAACTCGGCGTAGTGGCGTTCGAGCGAGGTGACGATGCGGATCGCCTGAGCGTTGTGGTCGAACCCGCCATAGGGCGCCATCAGGTCGGCCAGCGCCTCTTCTCCGGTGTGGCCGAAGGGCGGGTGGCCCAGGTCGTGCGCCAGCGCCACCGCCTCGGTCAGGTCGGTGTCGAGGCCCAGCGTCCGCGCGATGGTGCGCGCCACCTGGGCCACTTCGATGGAATGGGTCAGGCGGGTGCGGAAGTAATCACCCTCGTGCTCGATGAAGACCTGGGTTTTGTGCTTGAGCCGCCGGAACGCGCTGGCATGGATGATCCGGTCGCGGTCGCGCTGAAAACACGACCGGAACGCGCTCTCGTCCTCGGAATGCAGCCGCCCGCGGCTCGCCTCCGGCCGCGATGCATACGCCGCCAGCATGATCCTGCCCGTTCTTGTCGTTCTGTCCCGGGGTCCATATATTCTTGCCAGACCGCAATTGATAGGCCGAGCCGATGGACCTGACCCTCCCGCCCAAGGTGACCGACCGCGCCTTTGCCCGCCTGGCCGAGATTGACGCGGCGGCGCAGGGCATGGCCCTGCGCGTGGCGGTGGAGGGTGGCGGCTGCTCGGGGTTTCAATACGAGATCAAGCTCGACGCCCCGGCCGAGGACGACCTGATCCTGGAAAAGGACGGGGAAAAGGTGTTGGTCGACAGCGTCTCGCTGCCGTTCCTGGCCGACGCGGTCATCGACTTCAGCGACGAGCTGATCGGGGCGCGGTTCACTATCGCCAACCCCAACGCCACCTCGTCCTGCGGCTGCGGCACCTCGTTCTCGATGTAAGCGCCCTCGGGCCCGGAACCATTGCGCCCCTCCCCTCCTTCCCCCACTAGGGTGGCAGGGATGATGAACGGGCAGCGATGGCGGACCCTTCCAAGAACGACAAGGAGACCGGCGCGGACGGGCCCGACCTGGGAGCCGCGGGCCGGCAGTTTCTGACCGCGCTCGGGCACAGTGCGCGGCGATCCGCGGGGCGCGGCGCCGCAGCCGCCCGGCGCGCGGCCGACCCTGAGCGTTGGCAGGGTGTGCGCCGGGGTGCCGCGGGCGCCGGGCAGTGGCTGAGCGGGGCCTGGACGGCCGGGTCGGCGCGGGTTCGCGACTGGCGCGCGGCACGCGCCCACCGACGCGCGTCAGAGGGCCCTGGGGGCGGGCGCCGCTGGGGCCTCGGGCGGATCGCCGCGGTGGCGGGCGGCGTCGCCGTCGCGGTCCTGCTGATCGGCGGGGTGGCGTTGATCTCCACCCTCCCCGATCTGGACGAGGTGCGCCCGGGTGCCGAGGATCGCCTCTATTTCCAATCGGCCGACGGCGCGCCGCTCGTCGCCCGGGGGTCGGTGCCGTCGGACTATGCCACGGCCGAGCGCATCCCCGACGTGCTGCGCAACGCGGTGATCGCCATCGAGGACCGCCGTTTCTACGACCATGGCGGGCTGGACCTGCGGGCGGTGCTGCGTGCCGCGGCGGTCAACGCCCGCGCCGGCGAGATCGTGCAGGGCGGCAGCACGCTGACCCAGCAGTTGGTCAAGATCACCTATCTCGACCCCGAGCGGTCGTTCCGGCGCAAGTTCCAGGAGGCCGCGCTGACCTGGCAGCTCGAACGCCGGCTCGACAAGGACGAGATCCTCACCCGCTATCTGAACTCGGTCTACCTGGGCGCCGGGGCCACCGGGATGCCAGCCGCGGCGCGCGTCTACTTCGACACCGACATCGCGGATCTGACGCTGGCCCAGGCGGCGGCGCTGGCGGCCATGATCCGGGCGCCGAGCGCGGTCAATCCCTTCGCCGACATGCCCGCCCTGCGCAGCCGCGCCGAGCTGGTGCTGTCGGCGATGCAGGCCCAGGGCATGATCGACGCCGCCGCGCGCACCGCCGCCCTGGCCGACCTGGCGGTGATGCGGCCCCGCCGCCCCGACGCGGCCTATGGGAGCTGGTTCTCCGACTGGGTCGTGGCCGAGGCCGACCGCCTGTCGAACGCCCTGCGCGGGGTGGTGACGCTCAGAACGACCCTCGACCCCGAGACCCAGCGCCGGGCCGAAGAGGCGGTGGCCGCCGAACTCGCCGCCGCCGGGCTGGAGGCGGAGGCCGCGCTGGTGGCGCTGTCGCCCACGGGCGAGGTGGTGGCGATGGTGGGCGGGCGCGACTACGCCGCGTCGCAGTTCAACCGCGCCACCGATGCGGTGCGCTCGCCCGGCTCGACGTTCAAAACCATCGTCTATCTGACGGGCCTGTCCCTCGGCCTGGCGCCGTCCGACCGCATCAGCGACGCGCCCATCGAGATCGACGGCTACAGCCCCGAGAACTTCGACGGCCGGAACCGCGGCGCGGTGAACCTGACCGAGGCGTTCGCCCAGTCGCTGAATGCCGCCACCGTCCGGCTGGCCAGCGAGATCGGGCTGGAGCAGATCGTCGAGAGCGCCCGCGCCCTGGGGATCGAGGCCGAGCTCAGCCCGACCCCCGCCCTCGCGCTCGGCGCCTCCGGCGTGCCGCTTCTGGAGATGACCGAGGCTTATGCCGCCATCGCCACCGGCGTCGCCCCGTTCGAGGCGCGGGCGTTCAGCGGCCTGGTGGCCGAGGACGGGGCCTTCTACCGCTTCGACTGGCCCCCGCCCGACCCCGACGCCACAGCCGCGGCTCTGATGGAGGCGCGCGGGCCCATGGCCCAGATGCTGGCCGCCGCGGTCGCCCAGGGGACCGGGCGCGCCGCCGCCTTGCCCGGCGGCGCCTGGGGCAAGACCGGCACCAGCCAGGACAACCGCGACGCGCTGTTCATCGGCTGGAACGGCGAGTTGATCACCGGCGTCTGGGTCGGACGCGACGACAACGCACCGATGGACGGGGTGACGGGCGGCGGCGTGCCGGCGCGGATCTGGCAGCGGTTCATGGCCGCAGCGACGGACGTGCCCGCCGCCGTCGCCGATGTTCCAGACGCGACAGGCACCCCTGCCGCGGCCCCTGCGCCCACACCCGCCGCCGCCGGACCCACCTGCAACATCCAGGTCTGCGAACGCTTCTACCGCTCGTTCCGCGCCTCGGACTGCACGTTCCAGCCCTATCGCGGCCCGCGCAAGCTCTGCACCCGCTGACCGCCGCGGCTTGTGCGGGGGCGCCGGTTCGGCCACAACCGGCGCGCAGGAGGGCCGCGCCATGAAAATCGCCACGTTCAACATCAACGGGGTCAAGGCGCGGATCGGCGCTCTGAGCGACTGGCTGGCCGACGCCCAGCCCGACGTAGCCCTGTTGCAGGAGATCAAGAGCACCGACGACACCTTTCCCCGCGCGCATTTCGAGGACATGGGCTATGCCGTCGAGACCCACGGGCAGAAGGGGTTCAACGGCGTGGCGATCCTGTCGCGGCTGCCGTTGGAAGACGTGACGCGCGGCCTGCCCGGCGACGACGGCGACGCCCAGGCGCGCTGGATCGAGGCGACGGTGGTCGGTGACCGCGCGGTGCGGCTCTGCGGTCTCTACCTGCCCAACGGCAACCCCGTGCCGGGCCCCAAATACGAATACAAGCTCGCCTGGATGGACCGCCTGCGCGCCCGCGCCGCCGCGCTGCTCGCCGCCGAGGAGCCCGCGGTCCTGGCCGGCGACTACAACGTCATCCCCCAGGACGCCGATGCCGCCCGCCCGGACGCCTGGCGCAAGGACGCGCTCGCCCTCCCCGATACCCGCGCCGCGTTCCGCCGCATCCTGCATCTGGGCTATACCGAGGCGTTCCGCGCCCGGCGGCAGGGCGGCGGGCACTACACCTTTTGGGATTACCAGGCGGGGGCGTGGGACCGCAACGATGGCATCCGCATCGACCACCTGCTGCTGACGCCCCAGGCCGCGGACCTGATGCAGGACTGCTGGATCGAGGCGGCGGTCCGCGGCCGGGAAAAGCCCTCGGACCACGTGCCGGTCTGGATCGACCTGGCCGCCTGAGCGGAGTTCCGCCGCCGCGGCGAACCCCCTGCCGCCTTTGCGCGTTGATCCCCCGACCGCAGATGGAGACGATGATGAAACCGTTGTTGATGACCGCCGTTCTGGCGCTCGCCGCCGCGCCCGCCACCGAGGCGCTGGCAGACAAGGGCAAGAAGAAGGGTCACGTCAAGCAGATCGAGCGGGTGCTGAAGAAAGCGCTGACCGGGCAACTCCGCGTCAAGGTCCGCAAGGCACCGGTGCAAACCGCGGCCGCCGCTGTCGTGGCCCCGGCCGTCGCCGCCGCCGCGCTCGCCCCTGCCACGTCGATCCCTCCCCAGCCGCGGGCGGATCGCGTTCTGGCCGCCGCCGACCCCTCGGCCGCCGACGTCATCGAGGTCGCGCGCCTCTCCTCGGACCTGACCGACCCGCTCCCGCAGGCCGCGACGCAGACCGATGCCACGCACCTCTCCGTCGGCGAAATCGTCGATCCCGAGGCCTATCGGACCATCGCGCGGCCCGATATCTTCGGCCTGCCGCCCCTGGGGCTCGGCGAACGCTACCTTCGTATCGGCGACACGGCCGCGGCGATCGAGACCGACACGGGCCGGGTCATCGCCCTCGCCCCGCTGGAGACGGTCCTGATCGAGTGACCCTCACTCGGCCGCGACCTTGCCCGCCCCGAGCAGCGGTTTGAGGTATCGGCCCGTGTGGCTCTCGGCCACCTCGGCCACGTCCTCGGGCGTGCCGGTGGCGACCACCGTGCCGCCGCCGTCGCCGCCCTCGGGCCCGATGTCGATGATCCAATCCGCCGTCTTGATCACGTCGAGATTGTGCTCGATGACGATGACGGTGTTCCCCTGCTCCACCAGCTCGTGCAGCACCTCCAGCAGTTTTCGAACATCTTCGAAGTGCAAACCGGTCGTCGGCTCGTCCAAAATATACAACGTGCGACCTGTCGATCGTTTCGCCAGCTCTTTGGACAGCTTTACCCGCTGCGCCTCGCCCCCCGACAATGTCGTGGCCTGCTGACCCACCTTGATGTAACCCAGTCCCACCCGCACCAGTGCGTCCATCTTTTCACGGATACTGGGCACCGCCTTGAAGAACGCCTGCGCGTCTTCCACCGTCATATCAAGGACGTCGGCGATGCTCTTGCCCTTGAACTTCACCTCCAGCGTCTCGCGGTTGTAGCGCTGCCCGTGGCACGTCTCGCACGTCACATAGACGTCCGGTAGGAAGTGCATCTCGATCTTGATCACCCCGTCGCCCTGGCAGGCCTCGCACCGCCCACCCTTGACGTTGAAGCTGAAACGCCCCGGTTTGTAGCCCCGCGTCTTCGACTCGGGCAGACCCGCGAACCAATCCCGGATCGGTGTGAAAGCCCCGGTATAAGTGGCCGGATTCGAACGCGGAGTTCGCCCGATGGGCCTTTGATCAATGTCGATGACCTTGTCGAGATGCTCCAGCCCCTTGATGGTCTCGCAGGGCGCAGGCGTCTGCCGCGCCCCGTTCAGCCGCATCGACGCGGTCTTGAACAGAGTCTCGATGGTGAGCGTCGACTTGCCGCCGCCCGAAACACCGGTCACGCAAACGAACTTCGCCAGCGGAAACTCCACCGTCAAGGATTGAAGATTGTTCCCCACCGCATTGACGACCTTGAGTTTTTTCTTATTTCCCTTGCGCCGCGTCCCCGGCGCCGCGATCTCCCGCCGTCCCGCCAGATAGTCGCCCGTCACGCTCTGCGGCGCCGCCATGATCTGCGCCGGCGTGCCATGGGCCACCACCTGTCCGCCGTGCACCCCCGCGCCCGGGCCGATGTCGAAGACGTAGTCGGCGGCCCGGATCGCCTCTTCGTCGTGTTCCACGACGATGACGGTATTGCCTTGATCGCGCAAATTTTTCAGCGTCCCGAGCAGACGGTCGTTGTCGCGCTGATGCAGCCCGATGGACGGCTCGTCCAGCACGTAGAGAACACCGGTCAGGCCGCTTCCGATCTGGCTGGCCAGGCGGATGCGCTGGCTCTCGCCGCCCGACAGCGTCCCGGCATTGCGGCTGAGGGTGAGATACTCCAGCCCGACATTGTTCAGGAATCCAAGGCGTTCGCGGATTTCCTTGAGAATGGCGCGGGCAATCTCGTTCTTTTGCGTCGACAGGCTCTCAGGCGCCGTCGTGGACCACTCCAGCGCTTCGCGGATCGACATCCGCACCACCTCGCCCACATGCAGACCGGCGATCTTGACCGCCAAGGCCTCTGGGCGCAGGCGGAAACCGTGGCACGTCCCGCAGGAGCGGTTGTTCTGATAGCGCTCGAACTCCTCGCGGATCCACGCCGAGTCGGTCTCGCGATAGCGCCGCTCCATGTTCGGGATGACCCCTTCGAAGGGCCGCTTGACCTGATACACCCGCCCGCCCTCGTCGTAGCGGAACGCGATCTCCTCGGTCCCAGAACCGCGCAGGAAAACCTCTTGAACTTTCTCCGGCAAATCCTTCCAAGGCGTGGACATTTTAAAGCCGTAGTGCTTGGAGATCGCCTCGATCGTCTGGAGAAAATAGGGGCTCTTGCCCTTGCGCCAGGGCGCCAGGGCCCCGTCCGCGATCTTGAGGTTTTGATCCGGCACCACCAGCCGTTCGTCGAAGAACAGCTCGACCCCCAGACCGTCGCAGTCTGGGCACGCGCCGAACGGCGCATTGAACGAAAAAAGGCGCGGCTCGATTTCGGGGATCGTGAAGCCGCTGGTCGGACAGGCGAACTTCTCACTGAACACCAGCCGCTCGGGGTCGCCCTCGCGCGGGGCCGTCTCGAGAATCGCGATCCCGTCGGCCAGGTCCAGCGCGGTGCGGATCGAATCCGCCAGCCGCTGTTCGAGCCCCGCGCGCACCACGATCCGATCGACCACCACGTCGATGTCGTGGCGGAATTTCTTGTCCAGAGTCGGCGGCGATTCGAGCTCGTGAAACGCCCCGTCCACCTTGACTCTCTGGAAGCCCTGCTTGCGCAACTCTAGGAATTCCTTGCGATATTCCCCTTTCCGGTCGCGCACGATGGGGGCCAGGAGATAGCCGCGCGTGCCCTCCTCCAACGCCATCACGCGGTCGACCATGTCCTGCACCTGCTGCGCCTCGATGGGCAGCCCCGTCGCCGGCGAATACGGCGTGCCGACCCGGGCGAAGAGCAAGCGCAGGTAGTCGTAGATCTCGGTGACCGTCCCCACCGTCGAGCGCGGATTCTTCGACGTCGTCTTCTGCTCGATTGAGATCGCGGGGCTCAGCCCCGAGATATGGTCGACGTCGGGTTTCTCCATCATATCAAGGAATTGGCGGGCATAGGCCGACAACGACTCGACATAGCGCCGCTGTCCCTCGGCATAGATCGTGTCAAAGGCGAGGCTGGATTTCCCCGAGCCCGAGAGACCGGTGATCACCACCAGTTCGTCGCGGGGAATATCCACGTCGATGGACTTGAGATTGTGCTCGCGGGCGCCGCGCACCTCGATCTTCTTCTGCTCAGCCATACCTGCCCTCCGATCCGGTCCGCCGGACGCCGCACCATATAGATCCGGGGCGGCGCGGCGCAATCCGCTCGGCGGAACATTAGCAGAACGTTAGGAGAATCTTAACCCTCTGCTGTCAGGTTTTCGACACAGCCCGGGCCCGAGCCAGAGCGATGTGCGCCGCCGCGCCGATGAGGAGGACGGCAGCGGCGAAGGCCATGCCGACGGCATGGCCGGCGAGGGCGAGGACCAGCGCCAGGACGGGCGTGCCCAGCGTGTTGCCGATGTTGCCGGTCTGGGCCATGGCGCCGTAGGCGGCCGCACGGTCGGCGGTCTCGGCGTTGAGTTGCGGGACGGCGGCGAAACCCGCCCCCTGCACCAGCCCCAGTGCCCCGGCCAGTGCCAGACAGATGGCCGGTGAGCCGGGCCAGAGGATCAGGGCGCCGGCCGCCGCGGCGCCTGCGAAGAAGCCAAAGAGGCCCACGGTGACCGCGTCGTGGCGGCGCAGGAGGACGACACCCAGGGTGAGCGAGACCACGATGCTGACGAGCGGCATGGCGCCGACCACGGGCGCGCGCCATTCGGGCGCGATGTAGGGCGGCAAGAGCGTGAGGAGGCCGATATAGCAGAAGGTGTAGAACAGCCACCCGATCCCCGCGGCACCGATCCAGGGCGAGCCGTAAATGCGGCCGTGGTGGCGCAACAGGTCGGCCGGACCCGGGATCGCGGCCGGGCGCGATGGCCGCCGCGGCACCGCCGCTTGGACGGCGATCGCGAGTGCCGCCATGGTCAGCGCGTGCGCGGCGAAGAGACCCGAAACACCGGCCGCCCGGGCCAACGGCAGCCCGCCGAAGACCAAGATTGCATAGGCCATGCCGAAGAAACTGCCCCACAGCGACATGGTCAGCCCCGCGTCCCGGCGCGCGGAGAGCC
Source organism: Rhodobacteraceae bacterium CCMM004 (assembly GCA_004005435.1). Lineage (GTDB taxonomy): Bacteria > Pseudomonadota > Alphaproteobacteria > Rhodobacterales > Rhodobacteraceae > CCMM004. The sequence continues at coordinate 59,611 of RZWH01000002.1, forward strand.
CGGCGATCAAGGTGGGCGCGGCGACGACGATGGGCAGATGGCTCAGCCCTTCGACCACGCGCGATACCAGGAACCAGCCGAAGCTGGGCAGCGTCGCCTGCCAGGCCGACATCGCGGCGCCGAGCCACAGCGCGCCGATCAGCGCGCGGACATAGCCGATCCGCGCCACCAGCACGCCCGCGACGACCCCCAGGAGCACCCCGACCGCCCCCACCAGGGACACCGCGAAGGCCACGGCGGGCCCGGCCCCCGGCCACACCGCGCCCAGCTGGTCGTAGATCACGCTGACCTTGCCGTATTGCGCCGCCGCGCCGAGGCCGGCGGCCCACAGCAACAGCACACGGCCCCAGTCCGTGCGGGGGAGATCGGCTGCGAGGGTCACCGCCCTGCCCTACGCCCCCTCTGCGACGGGTGCAATCGGGGGGCGAGATCTAGATGTGGATCACCCGGTCGAAGGCGGCCAGCACCGATTCGTGCATCGCCTCGCTCAGCGTCGGGTGGGGGAACACGGTGGCGATCAACTCGGCCTCGGTGGTCTCCAGTGTCCGCCCCACAACATAGCCCTGGATCAGCTCGGTCACCTCCGGCCCGATCATGTGCGCCCCGAGGAGCGCGCCGGTCTGCGCGTCGAACACGGTCTTGATCAGACCCTGGGGATCGCCGAGCGCGATGGCCTTTCCGTTGCCGATGAAGGGAAACCGGCCGACCCGTACCTCGTGACCGGCCTCGCGCGCCTGCGCTTCGGTCAGGCCGACGCTCGCGACCTGGGGATGGCAGTAAGTGCAGCCGGCGATGGACTCGGGCGCGACCGGATGGACGTCGGACGATCCCGCGATCAGTTCGGCCACGGTGACGCCTTCGTGGCTGGCCTTGTGCGCGAGCCAGGGCGCCCCGGCCACGTCGCCGATGGCGTAGAGGCCGTCGACGCCGGTGCGCCCGTAGGCGTCGGTCACGATATGGCCCCGCTCCACCCGCACGCCCGCATCCTCCAGACCGATGTCCTCGGTGTTGCCGGTGATGCCGACGGCGGAGATGACGGTATCGAAGGTCTCGGTCCGGGTCTTGCCGCCGGTCTCGATCTCGGCGGTCACGGCGTCAGCGCCGCGGTCCAGGTTGCGCACCAGCGACTTGGGCAGGATCGTCATGCCCTGGGCCTCGAACGCCTTGCGCGCGAGGGTCGAGATCTCTTCGTCCTCCACCGGCAGAATGCGGTCCATGATCTCGACCACCGTGGTCTCGGCGCCGAGGGTGTTGTAAAAGCTCGCGAATTCGATCCCGATGGCGCCAGACCCGATCACCAGGAGCCGCTCGGGCATGTGCGGCGGCTGAAGCGCGTGCTTGTAGTTCCACACCCGCTTGCCATCGGCCTCGAGCCCCGGCAGGTCGCGCGCCCGCGCCCCGGTGGCGACGACCACGGCCCCGCCCACGAGCACCTCTGCGCCACCGTCGGTCTGGACCCGCACGCGCCGCGGACCGTCGAGACGGGCACGGCCCATGACCACGGCGATCTTGTTCTTCTTCATCAGATGCGAGACGCCGCCGGCGAGCTGCCCCGCCACCTTGCGCGACCGGGCCACCACGCGCCCCAGGTCGAAGCCGACGGCGTCGGCCGACAGCCCGAAATCGCCCGCATGGCGCATCAGGTGGAACACCTCGGCCGAGCGCAATAGCGCCTTGGTCGGGATGCAGCCCCAGTTCAGGCAGATGCCACCCATATGCTCGCGCTCGACCACGGCCACGCTCAGGCCCAGTTGCGCGCCGCGGATCGCCGCGACGTAGCCTCCGGGCCCCGCGCCGATCACGATCATGTCGAAGTTCCGCTCTGCCACGTCCGCCTCCCCGCAAGTGTCCCGGCGAAGCTAGCGGCGGAGGGTCACGGGCACAATCCGGTCAGGCCGCCTGCAACGCCCGCACCGTCGCCCCGTAGCCGCCGTCGGCGAGATACGCCTCCTCGCCGTGCTGGAACGGACGGTTCAGCGCCTCGTTGCGGTGCGGGAACCGGCCGAAGCGGCGGATCACCTCGCGATGGGCGCGGGCATGGACCAGCTTATCTTCGCCGGCCTCGGGCATCCGCGTCATCATGAGGCGCACACAGCGGTCCTGGTCGCACAGGTTCTCGGAATGCATCAGCGGCATGTAGAAGAACTGCCGCGCAGGTTCATCGACGCGGAGGTCCCAACCGCGCGAGATCGCCATCTTGGCCGCAGCGCGGGCGACCGCATCGGTGGCAAAGGCGCGCTCGTCGCCGCGGAACATGTTGCGCGGAAACTGATCGGTGAGGACGATGTAAGCTAGCGTGCCGTTGGGATAGGTCAGCCACAGCGACAATCCCCCCTCAACCGCCCGCTCCCAATCCGCCGCAAACCGGTCGCGGATCTGATCGTCGAGGTCGTCGTCGGCCTTGTACCAGCCGGCACTGCCCACCTCGTCCAACCAGTATGCAAGCACCTCGTCGGGTGTCGCCATCAGTCTCACTCCTCGCTCGTCCGGCCCCAATCGGTCTTGTCATAAAACGTTGGCAAAACTATGCCGGGCCCACAAGCGTCAGTGTGTCGAACCGGCAGCATCCTGCTCTTCTGCGTGGTCGATTGCCCACTCCTGCGCCACTTCCACCGCCACCGGCGATGCGGTGGGGACGATACCGATATAGGTGGCCGTCTCGTCGGCGGAAGGGGCGGCGCGCTGGGTCATGCGATAAAGCGCGTAGGCCGCCATGGTCAGCATCACCGCGGCAAGGAACAGCCAGAACCCGTTCGGGCCCAGCGCTCCCATCATCGCGCCGGTGATCAGCGGCCCGGCGATGGCGCCCAGACCGTTGATGAACAACAGCCCGCCCGAGGCCGAGGCCATGTCGGCGTGATCGAGATAGTCGTTGGTGTATGCGATGAAGAGCGCGTAGAGCGGGTTCGCCATGCCGCCGACCAGGAAGGCCGCGACCAGCAGCCCGACAAAGGCGCCGGACAGGACCGCCGCAGCCAAGGCGGCGCCGCCGCCGATGAGGCTCGCTCCCACGATCAGCATCCGCCGGTCCAGCCGGTCCGAGAGCCAGCCGATCGGGAACTGTAGCAACAGCCCCCCCGTATAGATCGCCGCGACGAAGGCGGCGACCTCGGCCGCGGTCATCCCCGCCTGGCTGCCATAGACCGAGGCCATGCCGAACTGTGCCGAAAAGACCAGGCCCATGAGGAACATCCCGACGCACCCCGTCGGCGAGGTGCGAAAGAGCCGCCTGAGGCTCATCGCCTGGCTCGATTCGAAGGCCGGCGTGGGGTTCACCGACAGCAGGATCGGGGCAAAGCTGAGCGACACCAGCACCGAGGGGATCACGAAGAGGACGAACCCCGACGGGTCGCCGAACACCAGCAGACCCTGCGCCGCCACGATGCCGCCCATCTGCACGATCATGTAGGCCGACAGGGTCTGGCCGCGGGTTTCGTTCGTCGCGGTGTTGTTCAGCCACGATTCGGCGACGATGTAGACCCCGCAGAAGCAGAAGCCGATCGCCACCCGCAGCAGCGCCCAGGCCCAGGGCTGGGCGACGGTGGGATAGAGAATCAGCGCGGCCGAGATGAACGAGCCCAGCGCGGCAAAGACGCGGACATGCCCGACCCGCCGGATCAGGATCGGCGTCACCCGCGAGCTGCCCAGAAAGCCCACGAAATAGGCCGACATGATCACCGACATCTCGGCAGTAGAGAAGCCTTCGATCCCGCCCCTGAGACCCAGAAGCGTGCCCTGCATCCCGTTGCCGATCATCAACAGGCCGATCCCGAGCAGCAGCGCCCAGGACGTGGCCAACACCTGCACCATGTTCGTCTCCCGCTCTTTGGCCCGCCCTTACCCGATGTTCCGCCCGGGAAATGCGCTCAAGCGACATCGGCTGGGTCGCGTTCAGACCCGCGCCTGGGGCGGCCCACCCTCGGGCAACAGCAGCGAGGCGTCGCCGTAGCTGAAAAACCGGTATTCTTCGGCGATGGCATGGGCATAGATGTGCCGGGTCCGGTCGACGCCCATGAGCGCGGAGACCAGCATCATCAGTGTCGATTTCGGCAGGTGAAAGTTGGTCATCAGCCCGCTGGCGATCCGAAAGCCGAAGCCGGGGGTGATGAAGATGTCGGTGTCGCCCCGCCAGGGCGCGATCTCGCCCGGGCCGAGGGCCGCGGATTCGATCAGCCGCAGGGCGGTGGTGCCGACCGGGATGACGCGCCGTCCCGCCGCCAGGGTCGCCGCGATCTCGTCCGCCGCGCCCGCCGTCACCTCACCCCATTCGGCATGCATCTTGTGGGCGCTTATGTCGTCGACCTTGACCGGCAGGAACGTCCCCGCCCCCACGTGCAGGGTGACATGGGTGATCTCGACCCCGCGCGCGACCAGCGCCGCCATGAGCGCGGCATCGAAATGCAGCGAGGCGGTGGGCGCGGCGACGGCACCGGGCACGCGGGCCCAGATCGTCTGGTAATCCTCGGCGTCGCGGGCGTCGGCGGGCCGGCGCCCGGCGATGTAGGGCGGCAAGGGCATCGCCCCCGCCTCGGCCAGCGCCGCATCGAAATCGTCACCCCCGAGGTTGAAGCGCAACAGCGCCGCCGCCCCGTCCCGTCCCGCGAGGTCGGCCGAGAGGGCCTCCGAGAACCGCACCGTCTCGCCCTCGTTGAGCTTCCTCAACGGCTTGACCAGAGCGGCCCAGGTGCCGTCCGCCCGCGGCTCTAGCAGCGTCGCCTCGATCCGGGCCACCGCGTCGCCGCGGGTGCGCGTGCCCGACAGGCGGGCCGGAATCACCTTGGTGTCGTTCAGCACCAGCCGGTCCCCGGGGGCGAGCCAGTCCGGCAGGTCGATGGCGCGGGCGTCGACGATCCGGTCGCCCGCGGCCACCAACATGCGCGCCGACGACCGCGGCCGGGCCGGCCGGGTGGCGATCAGCCGCTCGGGCAGGTCGAAGTCGAAATCGCTGAGCTTCATCGGCGGGCCTCCATGCCCGCGCTAGTTACGCGCCGGCGGCGGGCGGCGAAAGATGTCGCGGAACATCCCCGGCGTCAGCAGCGACAACGGGTTGACCGACACCTGCGGCGCCGTGGGTGTGCCGCGCAGCCGGAAGTTGAAGCCAAAGAGCCCCTCGCCCCGGCGGGTAAAGATCGCACCGATGGCGTTCAGCATGTAGATGGGCGAGATCACGCCCTGGAGGTCCATCCGCTTGGACGCCGTGTCGTAGATCCCGTCCATCGAGATGCCGAGCGACGCGCCCACCGCGCTGGAGCGGTAGAGCACGATGCGCCCCGGCGTCAGGCGGAACACCGCCTCGGCCTGGTCGAAAACGATGCCGCGCCCGTTCAGGCGGTCCAGGAGGCCCACGACGCTGATCGCGGTCAGGAGATCGGCCAGCGCGGGGGCGTTGGCGAGGCGCGGCTGATCCACGGTGATCTGCCCGTCATAGGTGCCCTCGGCCCCGGTGGGTTGCAGGATCAGCTCCATCTGCCCGCCGCCGACCTGGCGGAACAGCCCCGCACTGCGCAGGACCGCCCCCGCGTCCTGGGCGCGGATGCGCACGGCGGTGCCACGGGGCCCGCCCGCCAGGGTGCCCGCGACCTGGGCGCCGCCGTTCACCCGCCCCTCGAACGTGCCCGACAGGGCGCGACCGGCCTCCAGCCGCCCGGTCATCGGGGCGAGGGCGATGGTGTCGTTCAGGATCACCCGGTCGAGCGCCAGGCGCACCGGGCCGCGGGCGGCGCCCGAGCCGCCCCCACCGCCGCCCGCGCCGCCGAAGGACGCCCGGCGGATGTCGATCTGCCCCCCGGTCAGGGCCACTGCGGGCGGCGCGCCCGGCCCCCGGCCGGTCAGCGTGACCTGCGCGTCGAGCCAGCCGTCAAGGCGCAGCCGGTCGAAGCGGGCGGTGTCCAGCCCCCCGCCCTGCCGCAGCGCAATCCGCCCCTCCGCCGATAGGCCCGCGGCGTCGAGCGCCAGCCGCGCGACCTCTGGCGTCTCTCCCAGCCGCAGGGTCATCTCCAGCGTCCCGGCGGTGCCCGCGCCCTTGCGCCAGCCCAGGGCCGGGACGGCCAGCGTCAGGCCCCTGAGGTCCGAGGTCAGGTCCAGCTCGGGCAGCCGCCCCGCCCCGAAGCGCACCGCGATGTCGGCGCTGCCGCTGCCGCCGAGGCTGCCGTCGGGCAGGTCGACGCCCAGCGCGTCGAGCGCCGACGCCCCCACCGACGCCCGGCCGGTCACCGTGCCGCCGGTGGCGCCGGGGCCCAGGGGCTGCACGTAGCGGGCGCCGCGGATCGCCACGCCATCGAGCGTGGCGTCGCCGGCGACGGTCAGCCGCTCGGGCGTCATCGTCAGATCCAGCCGCGCCGCGGTCAGCCGCCGCCCCGGCACCAGCGCCGTCGACACCACGTCGCGCACCGTGCCCTCGGCGCGCCAGGCGACCCGCTCCACCGGCACGTCCTTTTGCAGGGGCAGCGACAGCTCGGCCCGCACCGTCGCGGTGCCGCGGGCCAGGTCCGGGGCGCGGCCAGCGCGCGCCATCACCCGCACCGGCGGCCGGTCGAGCACCGACAACAGCGCGGGCAGCGGCCCCTGCGCCGCGATCTCGAACGTGCCCACAGATGGTTTGGCCGCGGTGTCGGGCACCACCATGCGGCTGCCGCCCACCTCCACCACGCCCCCGCCCGGGGCGGCGACCTGCCCGGCGTCGAGCACCAGGGCGAACCGGTCGGCTATCACCGAGGCATAGCCCCGCGCCCCGCCGATGGGCGGCATCTCGGGCAGGAACCGCGCCGTGAGGCCCTCGAAGGCGAAGGTCGCGCCGAGGGTCGGCCGCGCGCCCTGCCCCAGGCGCAGCGCCGCCTCCAAACCCGTGACCGCCCCGCCCGACAGGTTGCGGTCGAGCCAGCGGCGCGTCCCCGGCGCCACCTTCAGCGGCCAGTATCGCACCAGCCGCTCGGGCGCGATGCGCGGCACCGCCAGATCCAACGCCGCCCGCCATCCCTCGGGGCCCGCATCGACCGCGCCGCGGAGCGTCAGGCGCTCTTCGGCGCCGATCAGCGTGACCTGGCCGATGTCGGCGGCAAAGGGATCGAGCCGCAGGCGCACGTCCGCCGCCCCCGCGTCAAAGCTCAGCGGCGCGGCAAAGGCGTCACCCGCGTCGATCGTCAGATCGCCGACCCGCAGTTGCGCCACCAGCGCCCGCGGCCACCCCCCCGGCCCCAGATCGGCCAGGTCGGCGTGCCCGGTCAGCGTGCCGCGTCCCGCGTCGGTCACCGCCGACACCTCGGAGAAGGCGATGCGCCGCCGCGCGGGATCGTAGGTGAAATACGCCTTCGCGCTGTCAAAGCGGAGCGGCACCGCCTCGGCCCGCGGCTGCACCGCGCCGGCGCCGATCTCCAGCGTTCCGGCAAAGCGGTCGAGCGTGCCATCGGCGTCCAGAACCCCGCGCAGCGCGCCCGAGAGCGGCGCGTCGAGCACGCCGAGGAACGCCAGCACCGGGGATTGCAGCGCGATGTCCTGCGCGGCGACGTTCTCCAGCCGGGCCGAGACGTCGGCGGCGGCACTGTCGCGCCGGGTCCTCACCGTCAGGACCGCGCGGCCCAGGGTGTCGGTGCCGTTGAAGATGTCGGTGCGCAGGGCGATCTCGGCCCCGTCGGGCCCCGAAACGAGGTCCAGCGCCCCGCCCGTGACCTGCCACACCCGGCTGGAGCGCGCGTCCTCCAGAGTGACGGTCAAGCCGTCGATCTCGACCCGCTCGGTGCGGTCGAGCGGCGGGCGCGCCAAGGCCGCGTCGAGCGCGTCGAGCAAGTCCGCGGGACGCCCCACCGCGCCGCCGCCGCCGCCAAAGCTGAGCCGCAGCGCGCCCTCGGCGTCGCGGCGCAGGGTGATCTGTGCGCTGTCGAGCCGCAGGGTTCGCGGCGCCAGCCGCCCGCGCAGCAGCGCCCCGGGCGCGAACGCCACGCCGATGCGGTTGAGCCGCGCCGCCGCGCCGCCGGCCCCGTCCGACAGGGTCACGTCGCGCAGCGTCAGCCGCGGCACAAAGCGGCGGTCGAGCGACAGTTGCACCTCGCCCAGCGTGATGGCCCCGGCGCCGGCGAGGCCGCGGTTCAGCCGTGTCTCGATGCCGCGGGTCCACTCCTGGGGCACCACCAGCACGCGCCCGGTCAGCGCCAGCGCCGCCACACCGGCGGCCGCGACGCCCAAGACCAGCGCCAGCACCGCCCACGCGGTCAGGTGGCCGCGGCCGCGGCGGCGCGGCGGCGGTGCTGCGGGCGGGGGCTGGGGGTCGGGCACGGGGGGCTGTCCTTCGGCTGGGCCTGCCCTACAACAGCACCGGACGCTTCCGCCATGCAAGGAGACAGACGATGGACCTCGACGGTCACGACGCCCCGGACTTCACCCTGCCGCAGGACGGCGGCAACGATGTCACCCTGTCGGGGCTGCGGCCCGGGCCGGTGGTGCTGTACTTCTATCCCAAGGACGACACCTCGGGCTGCACCAAGCAGGCCATCGCCTTCACCGCAGCGCTGGAGGATTTCAAGGCCGCCGGCGCGACGATCCTTGGCGTCAGCAAGGACAGCGTGAAGAAACACGAGAAGTTCCGCACCAAGCACGATCTCGGCATCCACCTGCTGTCGGACGAGAACAGCGACGTGTGCGAGCGCTATGGCGTGTGGAAGGAAAAGAGCATGTATGGAAAGACATACATGGGCATCGAGCGCTCGACCTTCCTCATCGACGGGTCGGGCAAGGTCGTGCGCTCCTGGCGCAAGGTCAAGGTGCCGGGCCATGTGGACGAGGTGCTGGAGGCGGTGCGTGCGCTCTGAGCCGCGGCCGTGACCCCGCTTGCGCAGATGGCCGTCGAGGTGCTGACGACGGCGGACGGTCGCGCCAAGACGGCGCTGTCGCGCCGGCACGCCGCGGCCTGGCGCGCGGCACGGGAGGCCGACGACACGCCCGAGGTGGGCACCGCGGCGCCGCCCGACCGCCCGGCGCGGCCCGACAGGCCCGAACTGCTAGACCCCCGCGACGTGCCCCGGCGCCGGCCGGGCAGCGCCACGGGGCGCCTGGCGCTCCTCCACGCGGTCGCCCATATCGAGCTGAACGCGGTCGACCTGCACTGGGACGTGATCGCGCGCTTCGCCCACCTGCCGATGCCCGTGGGCTTCTACGACGACTGGGTCCAGGCGGCGGACGAAGAGTCCAAGCATTTCAATCTAATGTGCGACTGTCTTGAAGCGCGGGACAGCCACTATGGCGCCCTGCCTGCCCATGCCGGGATGTGGCGCGCGGCCGAGGACACCGCCCATGACCTCCAGGCCCGCCTGGCTGTCGTGCCCATGGTGCTCGAGGCGCGCGGCCTCGACGTCACGCCGGGGATGATCGACATCTTCCGCAAAGCCGGGGCCGACGACGCCGTCGCCGCGCTGGAGACCATCTATGCCGAGGAGGTGCACCACGTGGCCTACGGATCGAAGTGGTTCCACTTCCTCTGCGGCCGCGAGAACGCCGATCCGAAACCTGCGTTCCACGCCCTCGTGCGCCGCTATTTCCATGCCCCCCTCAAGCCGCCGTTCAACGCCGAGAAACGGGCCGAGGCGGGCCTGCCGCCGGATTTCTACTGGCCCCTGACGGAGCCGCCCGCGGACCCAGCGTGATCGGCGGAAACCTGCCCATAAGAGCGTCGATTCAGCGTATTAGCCGAAAATCGGGCAAAATGGGTTGCGGTATGGCAACACCCCGGATAACCCACTTGAAGGTTCGGGAACTGGGGTTCCGAACGCTGCCGCAGACGACGGGCGACAGACGGGGATAATCGTGGGTTCACCTCTTAGAACGGCCTTCGGAACGGCCATTTCGCATCTGTTTCCAGAGCAGAGATTGTTCCTGAGGTCTGACGAAGAGACCCGCTTTCTCCGGTTGTCGTCCACCACGCAGTTCATTGCCGTCTCGGGCAGCGCTCTGGTGGTCGGCTGGACGATCATCGCCTCGGCCATCCTGATGATGGACAGCATCGGCTCGGGCAACGTCCGCGAGCAGACGCAGCGCGAACAGGCCCTCTACGAAGAGCGACTGAACGCCCTCTCGGCCGAGCGCGACATGGCGCTGGCCCAGGCTCGCGCCGCCCACGACCGCTTCGACGCCGCCCTGGCCCAGGTCTCGGACATGCAGGCCCGGCTCCTCGAGAGCGAAATGGCGCGCGAAGAGCTGGAGCGCGGCGTCGAGACCACCCAGGCCACTCTGCGCCGCACCTTGGCCGAGCGCGACCTCGCCCGCACGGCCGAGCAGGTGGCCCAGGCCCGCCTCGCAGGCGACACCGCCCCGGAGAACGGCGTGTCGCAGGAGGAGCTGGCGACCACCTTCGACTTCCTGGTCGCCGCGCTCGACGCCACCGCGGCCCAGCGCGACGCCATGGCCGAGGACGCCGCCGCGGCCGAGCACCTGGCCGAAGAGGTGATGCTGGAGGCCCGCCTGGTGGCGGAGCGCAACGACCGCATCTTCAGCCAGCTCGAAGACGCCATGGCGATCTCGGTCTCGCCGCTGGACAAGATGTTCCGCCGCGCCGGGCTCGACACCGACAAGCTGATCTCCAGCGTGCGCCGCGGCTACTCCGGCCAGGGCGGCCCGCTGACCCCCATCCGCTTTTCCACCATGGGCGAGGGCCCCGACGCCGACAGCCTGCGCGCCAACACCATCCTGGAAAAGCTCGACCGCATGAACATCTACCGGATCGCCGCGCAGAAGGCGCCGTTCGCGATCCCGGTCAAGGACGCCTTTCGCTTTACCAGCGGGTTTGGTCCGCGCTGGGGGCGGATGCACAACGGCACCGACTTTGCCGGGGCCCACGGAACGCCGATCTACGCCACCGCCGACGGCGTCGTGACCCACTCTGGCTGGCAGTCGGGCTACGGCCGTCTGGTCAAGATTCAGCACGAGTTCGGCATCGAAACGCGCTATGCGCACATGTCCAAGCTGCGGGTGAAAGTCGGGCAAAGGGTCTCGCGCGGGGACCGGATCGGTGATATGGGGAATTCCGGCCGATCTACCGGGACCCACCTGCACTATGAAGTGCGCGTCGGCGGCACGCCCGTCAATCCGATGACCTACATCAAGGCAGCGCAAGATGTTTTCTAAGTCCAAGATCAACGAGCCCGGCCCGAAACAGGGCGGCGAGGCCGCACCCAGACCGACGAGCGAGACACCTATGAACGCACCCAAGACCACCACCGACATGCCTGCCACGGCGCCCAAGGCCAAACCGCCGGCCTCTGTGCTCTCGGCCGACCTGGTCATCAAGGGCAACCTCAAGACGACCGGCGACATCCAGATCGAAGGCACGGTCGAGGGCGACATCCGCGCCCACCTGCTGACCGTCGGCGAGGGCGCCACCGTCAAGGGCGAGGTGATGGCCGACGACGTCGTCGTCAACGGTCGCGTCGTGGGCCGCGTCCGCGGGCTGAAGGTGCGCCTGACCTCGACCAGCCGCGTCGAGGGCGACATCATCCACAAGACCATTGCCATCGAGTCGGGCGCCCATTTCGAGGGCTCGGTCGCGCGCCGCGAGGATCCGCTGAACCCGTCGGGCTCGTCCCGTCCGGGCGGCGGCCAGGGCGGCGGCAGCGGCCCGGCGGCCGCGGCCACCACCACACCACCCCCGCCGACCCAGTCCGGCGGGCCGTCGTCGGGCGGTCAGAGCTGATCCATCGCCCCTAGCGGCGATACGGCAGGCGCTCCGCACTCCGCGGGGCGCTTTTTTCGTTGGGCACCCGACCAATGACCGACGCAGCCGCCGCCCCGCCGGTCCACGACCCCGGCTTTTGCGCGGCGCGGCACCGGCCGTTCATCCTGGCGGCGGCGATCCTGGCCTCGGCGCTGGGTCTCATCGACGGGTCCGTCGTCGCCATCGCCATGCCCGCGATCCGCGGCAGCCTCGACGCCGGGCTCGTTGAGGCCCAATGGATCGTCAATGCCTACATGCTCACGCTCTCGGCGCTGATCCTCACCGGCGGCGCGGTCGCGGACCGGTTCGGGCTGGCCCGCGTCTTCGGCGGCGGCATCGCGCTCTTCGTCGTTGCCTCTCTGGCCTGCGCCGCGGCCCCGACGCCAGAGGTGTTGATCGCCGCGCGCGCGGTCCAGGGCGCGGGCGCGGCGCTGATGGTGCCGGGGTCCCTGGCGCTGATCTCGCGCGCCTATCCGCGGGCCGAGCGGGGGCGGGCCATCGGCACCTGGGCCGCCGCCTCGGCCCTCACCACGGCTCTGGGACCGGTGGTGGGGGGCGTGGCGCTGACCGCGGGCGGGCCCGAGATGTGGCGCTGGATCTTTGCGGTGAACCTGCCGCTCGGTGCGCTCGCGCTCTGGCTCCTCTGGCGCCACGTGGGCCGAGACCCGGCCGATCCGCGGGCGCCTGTGGACCTCCTCGGCGCGGGCACGGCCACCCTGGGCCTGGGCCTGATCGCCGTGGCGCTGACCGGGGCCGAGGCTGGCCACGCCGGACCGCAGGGCGCGCTGGCCCTCGGCGCGGCGGGCGCGGCGGTCCTGGCGCTCTTCGTCGTCGTAGAGGCGCGCAGCGCGCATCCGATGCTGCCCCTGTCGCTGTTCCGCAACCGCGCCTTCGTCGCCGCCAACGCGGCCACCTTCGCCCTCTACTTCGCCCTGTCGACGGTGCTGTTCTTTCTCCCGATGACGGCGATCGGCGTGTGGGGGGTGTCCGAGATCGCCGCCTCCGCCGCCTTTGCGCCGCTGTCGGTGTTCATCTTCCTCTTCTCGGCGCGGGCGGGGCGGTGGGCCGACCGGATCGGCCCCGGCCCCGTCATCGCCTGCGGCGCCGCTCTGGTGGCCGTGGGCTATGCCGCTCTGGCCCTCACCGCGCCGTTCCAGGCGTTCTGGACCGCGACCCTGCCCGCCATGGCGGTGGCGGGGCTGGGCATGGCTGCGGTGGTCGCGCCCCTGTCCGCGGCGGTGATGGGGGCGGTGTCTGACGACGCGACCGCCATCGCCAGCGGCGTGAACAACGCGCTCAGCCGGACCGCGGGTCTGGTCGCCGTCGCCGCGATGGGCAGCGTCGCCGCCGGGGTCTACGCCGCCGCGGGCGGACCCGAGAGCTTTGCCGCCGACACCGGGGGCCCCGCCCACGCCGCGGCGACCACGGCCGCCTTTGCCGTCCTGGCCTGGGGCGCGGCTGGGTTGGCCGGCCTGTCCGCGGTGCTGGCCTATGCCGGGCTCGCCGCCCCCGCGGGCGGCAGCGCCAAGCGGTAGAGATGCCAGGTCGTGTGGCCCAGCACAGGCAGGACGACGAACAGCCCCAGGAACGCCGGCAGCATCGCGGCGAACACCGTGATTGCGATGACCGCCGCCCAGAGGGTCATCACCATGAGATTGGCGCGCACCGTCGCCAGGCTGGTCAGCATCGCGGTGACGAAGTCCACCTCGCGGTCCAGCATCATCGGCAGGCTCACCGCCGTCAGTCCGAAGAGCAGGAACGCCAGAATCCCGCCGACGATCAGTTCGGCCACGATCATCGCCACCCCGGTGGGGGTGAGAAACACGTCCCAGCTCGTCGAGATGTTGGTGAGCGCCGAGGGACCCATGAACAGCGCGAACAGCATGTGCGCCAGGAACGTCCAGAACAGGAAATAGATGACGATGATCGCCCCGGCCCAAGGGATCTGGCGGTCCTTTTCCGCGATCACCACGCCGAAGATCTCGCCGCCGTTCAGCGGCGTCCCCGCCTCCAGCCGCCGCGACACTTCGTAGAGTCCGACCGCCGCGAAGGGCGCGATGAGCGGAAAGCCGAGGGACAAGGCCAGCGTCCACGCCACGTGCCCCGCGCCGAGCCCGATCAGCGCCCAGCCGGCCACCACATAGACGCCCGCGAAGAGGATGCCGTAAAGGGGTGCGGCGCGGAAATCGGCCCAGCCGCGCCTGAGCGCCGTGGCCAAATCCTCCCGCGTCAGGGGGTGGTCGCTCCGCTCAGTCTGCACGTCCGGCTCCCTCCCGTCACGCCATGATGCCGCGGAGTGTGCCGGGTGCGCTCGGCCAGATCAATCCTCGGCCTGGGCTTCGGCGCGGCTCTTGCCGGTCACCTCCAGCGCCAGGGTCGCGGCCATGAAGCGGTCCAGGTCGCCGTCGAGCACCCCTTGGGTGTCCGACGTCTCGACATTGGTGCGCAGGTCCTTGACCATCTGGTAGGGTTGCAGAACGTAAGACCGGATCTGGTTGCCCCACCCCGCCTCGCCCTTTTGCGCGTGGGCCTCGGTGATGGCGGCGTTGCGGCGGTCGAGCTCCTGCTGATACAGCCGCGACTTCAACGCCTTCATGGCGATGTCGCGGTTCTGGTGCTGGGACTTTTCCGAACTCGTGACGACGATGCCGGTGGGGATGTGGGTGATCCGCACCGCCGAGTCCGTGGTGTTGACGTGCTGGCCGCCTGCCCCGGACGAGCGGTACGTGTCGACGCGGATGTCGGAGGGGTTCACCTCGATCTCGATGTTGTCGTCCACCACCGGATAGACCCAGACCGACGAGAACGAGGTGTGGCGCCGTGCCGCGCTGTCGTAGGGCGAAATGCGGACCAGCCGGTGCACGCCCGACTCGGACTTGAGCCAGCCATAGGCGTTGGGCCCCGAGATCTTGTAGGCGGCGGACTTGATCCCCGCCTCTTCGCCCGGGCTCTCGGACTGCAGCTCGACCTTGTAGCCCTTTTTCTCGGCCCAGCGGACATACATCCGTGCCAGCATGTTCGCCCAGTCGCAGGACTCCGTCCCCCCTGCCCCGGCGTTGATTTCGAGGAACGTGTCGTTGGCGTCGGCCTCGCCGTCGAGGAGCGCCTCGATCTCGGCCGCCTCGGCGCGGGCACGCAGATCCTTGAGCGCCGCCTCGCTCTCGGCCACCACCTCGGCGTCGTCCTCGGCCTCGCCCAGCGCGATCATCTCCACGTGGTCGGACAGCTCCTGCGCCATGGTCCGATAGCGGTCCATCGCGTCGACCAGGCTCTGCCGGTCGCGCATGATCTTTTGCGCGTTGGCGGGGTCGTCCCAGAGGGTCGGATCCTCGACGCGGGCGTCGAACTCCTCCAGCCGGTGCTGCGCGGTGTCCCAGTCCAAGCGCTGCCGCAAGAGGTCCAGGGACTTCTCGATCGCCGCCACTGTGTTCTGCGTCTCTGCGCGCATCTTCGCCCCTCTTGCTGGCCGGACCGAGGATCTATCCCGGCCCGGCGCGGGTCACAAGGGGGCTGCCGGGGGTCAGTAAAGCCCGCCCGAGGACAGCGAGCCGAAGGTCGCCTTCTTCTTCGGGATCACCGCGACGTTGCCCGTGGCGGTGCGCACCTGCTGTCCGCCGCCCGCCTGCTCGAACAGCGGCAGGTTCGATCCCATGGCAAAGCCTCCGTCGAAGGCGACGCCGAAGAGCGGCTCTTCGCCCAGGCGGAAATACTCGGCCACCACGTCGGGACCGGAGGCGCTGTCGCTCAGGCGGGCGCCGGTGAAGCGGTTGATCTTGATGAACTGGCCGCCTGGGGGCACCTCAAACTTGCCACCGCCGTATTTCTCGGTCGCCTTCTGCATGAAGCGGTTGAAGACCGGGGCGCACATGCCGCCGCCAGAGGCGCGGCTGCCCAGCGACCGCGGCCGGTCGAAGCCGATGTAGCACCCCGCGGCGATGTTGGAGGTGAAACCGACGAACCACACGTCCTTGGCGTCGTTGGTGGTGCCGGTCTTGCCCGCGACGGGGACGCCCAGGGTGACGGCGCCCTTGGCGGTGCCGCGGTCGACCACGCCCTTCATCATCGAGGTGAGCTGATAGGCGGTGATGGCGTCCATCACCCGCTCGCGGTTCGAGGTGATGCGCGGCGCCATGCCCGGCTCCAGCGACGCCACCCGGCAGTCGTTGCAGACCCTCTGGTCGTGCTTGTAGACCGTCTTGCCATAGCGGTCCTGGACCCGGTCGACCAGCGTGGGTTCGACCCGCTCGCCGCCGTTGGCGAACATCGCATAGGCCGCCACCATCTTGTAGAGCGTGGTCTCCTCGGAGCCGAGGCTGTTGGCCAGATACTGGCCCATATCGTCGTAGACGCCGAAATCCTCGGCGTAGCGGGCGACCACGTCCATGCCCACCTCTTCGGCCAGGCGCACGGTCATCAGGTTGCGCGACTGCTCGATCCCGGTCCTGAGCGGCGTCGGCCCGTAGAAGCGGTTGGAGTAGTTCTTGGGCCGCCACAGGCCCTGGGGCGTGTTGATCTCGATGGGGGCGTCCACGACGATGGTTGCCGGGCTGAACCCGCTGTCGAGAGCGGCGGCATAGACGAAGGGCTTGAACGACGAGCCCGGCTGCCGCGTCGCCTGGGTCGCGCGGTTGAAGACCGAGTGCTGGTAGGAGAATCCGCCCTGCATCGCCAGCACGCGGCCGGTGTGCACGTCCATGGCGACGAAGGCGCCCTCGACCTCGGGCACCTGGCGCAGGGTCCAGCGGATGAAGCTGCCGTCGGCATCGGCGGTCATCCGGCGGACATGGACCACGTCCCCCACCGAGAAGTTCGCGGCGAAGTCGCCCTTGATCCACTCGATATCCTTGCGCGGGACCACCGGGTCGGGATCGCCCTGGGACCAGTCCTCGATCCCGAGGCGGAGCTGCTCGGCACCGACCTCCAGCACCACGGCCGGATGCCACCGGCTCTCCACGTCGATGTCGCGGGCGACGTCGACCTCGGCCAACGCCGCGTGCCAGTCGTCCAGGCGATCGGCCGGGATCGTCTTGCCGGTCCCGCGCCAGCGGCCGATGCCGCGGTCGTACTGCTCCAGCCCCCGGCGCAGCGCGTCGGCCGCCACCTCCTGCAACTCGGGGTCGATGGTGGCGCGCACGGTCAGACCGCCGCCGAAGAACTCGCCCTCGCCGTAGTCGCGGCTCAGTTGGCGGCGGATCTCGTCGGTGGGATAGTCGCGCGGCGGCAGCGCCGACTTGAAACTGTCGTAATCGCCGTTCTGCACGGTCAGGAGCGGCTGCACACGCGCCGTCTGAAACTCCTCTTCGGTGAGATGGCCGTTCTCGAACATTTCGCGCAGGACGAAGTTGCGGCGGCTGATCGCGCGCTCCTTGGCGCGGACCGGATGATAGGTCGACGGCGCCTTGGGCAGCGCGGCCAGATAGGCGGCCTCGTGCGGCTCCAACTCCGACAGGGTCTTGTTGAAATAGGTCTGCGCCGCAGCGGCGACACCGAACGAGTTCTGCCCAAGGAAAATCTCGTTCATGTAGAGCTCGAGGATGTCGTCCTTGCTCAGCGTGCCCTCGATCCGGGCGGCGAGGATCAGCTCCTTGACCTTGCGCTCGGCCGACCGCTCACCGCCCAGAAGGAAGTTCTTCATCACCTGCTGGGTGATGGTCGAGGCGCCGCGGATCGCCCCGCCCTGGGCCGCGTCCACCGCCGCCGCGACCATGCCGCGCGGGTCATAGCCCTTGTGGCTATAAAAGTTCTTGTCCTCCGCCGAGATGAAGGCGTGCTTGACCATATCCGGGATCTCGTCGGCGGGGGCGAAGAGGCGCCGCTCTTCGGCGAACTCGTCGATCAACTGGCCCTGGCTGGAATAGATGCGGCTGATCGTCGGCGGAGCGTATTGCGCCAACTGGTCGGTGTCGGGCAGGTCCCGGCCATACATCCAAAAGATCGCACCGACGGTCAGCGCAGCGGCAAAGGCGCCGAGCGTCACCATCGAAAAGATGCCGCCGAGGAACGAGAGGATGAACCTGATCACGTTGCCGTCTCCAATCCTGCCCACCCAACGGGGCCGAGCTGTGTTCCAGATATATGCGCCGCGGGGGCAGGTCAAAAGCCTCCGGCGACATGACGCCGGGTTTCATCGCCGATCCGCCGGGTGGGCGGCTATTTCAGGCGCAGCGGCGCCCGGGCGGCGTCCTCTTCGGCCCAGACGGTGAGTGCGTCGCGAATCCCCGCCGCCGCCGCCGCGCGCCAGTCGGGATCGGTGAGGTTGGCGCGATCCCCGGCGCTCGACAGAAATCCCAGCTCGATCAGCACCGAGGGGATGTCGGGCGCGCGCAGGACCGAGAACCCGGCGCGCAGCCGCGGCCGCTTGTGCAGATCGCCGGTGCGGGCCGCCAGTCCCGCGACCAGCGCGTCGGCCAGCCGCTCGGACCGCGGCCCCGTCTCGGCGCGCACCAGGTCCATCAGCACCACCGCCACCGCGTCCCCGGCGGTGCTCAGATCGACACCGCCCAGCAGGTCGCCGCGGTCGTGGCGTTCGGCCAACTGCTCCGACGCGACGTCCGAGGCGTCCTCGGACAAGGTGTAGACCGTGGCGCCCGAGGCCACGCCTTCGGCCAGGGCGTCGGCGTGGAGCGACAGGAACACGTCCGCCCCCGCCGCCCGCGCCCGGCTCACCCGCCGGATCAGCGGCACGAATATGTCGCTGTCGCGGGTCAGCGTGACCGTCATCCCGGCGGCCTGGAGCGTGGCGCGCAGTTCCATGGCAAAGCCCAGCATGAGGTCGGCCTCGCGCAGCCCCCCCGCCTCGGCCCCCGGGTCGAGCCCGCCATGGCCCGGGTCGATCGCCACGTGCAGCGCGCCCTCGGATCCGGCCACGCCCGGCTGGCTCTCGGCCGCGGGGTCGGGCAGCGCGAAAGGCCCGACCTCGGGCTCACCCGCCTCGGCCGCAAAGCTGGCGGCGTCGGTCGGCGCGAGTTGCAACCGCAAGAGCGCACCGGCGCCGTCGACCACGGTGCTCATCCCCGCGGTCTCGACCCTCAGCGGCTCGGCCAGTTCCAGGACCATCCGCGACCAGCCGCGGCGGAACGGACCGGCGGCGATGCCGGTGATGCGGTCGGTGTCCAGGAGTTCGTCCAGGTCGATGCCGGAGAACGCCACCTCGCCGAAATCGAGGATCAGCCGCGGCGGCCCGTCGAGCGTGAACACCCGCCACGGCACCGGCTGACTGAGCGCCAGGGTGATCTGCACGTCGGCGCCGAAATCGACGATTTCTGAGCGCTGGGGGTCGGGCCGCGCCAGCGCGGTGAGATCCGTCTCGGCCCCGGCGGCCGTCGACACTGCCACGGACAGCGCCACCAAGGCACCGCCGATCACGGATTTCCAAGTCATAGGCTCTGCCCGCGCCCGTATTGGGATCGTTGACCGATCCACTTCCGATTGCAGGCTATCCTACAACGCCGGATCGGAAAACCGTTTTCTCGCGCCTTGCGCGAGCTAGAGGGCGGCGGTGAAGGCACCGAGCCGCCGCAGCCCCTCGGCGATGTCCGCGCGCGACCGCGCGTAGGAAAAGCGCAAGGTGCGGTGCCCCCGGCCCGGGTCGAAGTCCAGTCCCGGCGTCGCCGCGACCCCCGCACCGTCGAGGATCCGCCGCGACAGATCCAGGCTGTCGTCGGTCAGGTGGCTCACATCGGCATAGACGTAGAAGGCCCCGTCGGGCGGCGCGAAGGTGGGAAAGCCCGCCCCCGGCAGCCCCTCCAACATCAGCCGCCGGTTCTCGGCATAGACGGCGAGGTTGGCCTGCAACTCGTCGTCGCAGTCCATCGCCGCCAGCGCCGCCACCTGGCTGGCGTGGGGCGGGCAGATGAACATGTTCTGCGCCAGCCGCTCGACCGTCCGCACATGCGCCTCCGGCACCACCAGCCAGCCGACCCGCCAACCGGTCATGGAGAAGTACTTGGAGAACGAGTTCACCACATAGGCGTCGTCGGTGATCTCCAGCGCGCTGACCGGGCGGCGGTCGTAATCGATGCCGTGATAGATTTCGTCCGAGATCAGAGCCGCGCCCCGCGCCGCCGCCGCCTCGGCCAAGGCGGCCATCTGCGCCCGGTCGAGCATCGTGCCGTTGGGATTGCCGGGCGAGGCCAGGATCAGTCCGGCGAGGTCGGGGGGCAGGTCCTCGGGCACCGGCTGGAACCTGTGCTGCGGCGCCGTCTCGATGCCCACGGGGGTCAGGCTCATGGCCTTGAGGATATGGCGATAGGACGGGTATCCGGGCAGGCCCAGCCCCACCCGCTCGCCCGCGTCGAAGAGCGCGGAGAATGCCAGGACGAACGCCCCCGAGGCCCCTGCCGTCACCACCACGCGGTCGGGGTTCAAGTCGACCCCGTACCAGTCGGCGTAGAGCCGGGCGATGCGCGCCCGCAACTCTGGCAGGCCCAGCGCGACGGTATAGCCCAGGGGCCCCGCCTCCATCGCGCGGATCAGCGCCTGACGCGCCCCCAGCGGCGCGGGCGTCGCGGGCTGGCCCACCTCCATGTGGATCACGTGACGACCGGCCGCCTCGGCCCGGCGCGCCGCCTCCATCACGTCCATGACGATGAACGGGTCGACCCGACCCCGCTCGGACTGCCGCATGTTCCGCCCTCCCGGTCCGCTGCGGTCGGACTGCCCCGCCACCGGGCCGGGGTCAACCGGTCACGATCGGGTGAGGCCCCCCTTGCGCCGACCGGGCGATGCCCGCAAGACTGCCGCTGAGCCTTTTTCCGCCACGGATCGGAGACCCCCCATGCGCGCCACGCCCTTCGCCGCCTTTGCGCTGGCCCTCGCCCTGCCCGCCGCTGCGCCGGCCATGGACCTCACGGCGATGACCGACGCCGAGCGCCAGGCGTTCCGCGACGAGGTTCGCGCCTATCTCCTGGACAATCCCGAGGTGCTGATGGAGGCCATCGGCGTCCTGGAACAGCGTCAGGCCGAGGCCCAGGCCCAGGGCGACGCCGCGCTGGTCGCGGCCCATGCCGAGGCGCTGTTCGACGATCCGACCTCGTGGGTCGGCGGCAATCCCGACGGCGACGTCACGGTGGTCGAGTTTCTCGACTACCGCTGCGGCTATTGCCGCCGGGCCCATCCCGAGGTCGCCGAGCTGCTGGCCCAGGACGGCAATATCCGCCTGATCGTCAAGGAGTTTCCGATCCTCGGTCCGCAGTCCGAGATGGCCTCGAAGTTCGCCCTGGCCGTCCGCGAGGTCGGCGGCGACGATGCCTACAAGGTGGTGAACGACGCGCTGATGACCCTGCGTGCCGACGTCACGCCCGAAGCGCTGCGCGGGCTGGCCGAGGATCAGGGGCTCGACGCGGACGCGATCATGGCGGCGATGGAGGGGGACGACATCGCCCGGATCATCGCCCAGAACCGCGCCCTGGGCCAGGCGCTGCAGATCAACGGCACGCCCAGCTTCGTCTTCGGCGACCAGTTGATCCGCGGCTACCTGCCCCTCGACGCGATGCAAGAGGTCGTGGCCGCCGTCCGCGAAGGCTGACGACGCCCGCCCCTCACGACGTCAGGTGCACGTAGGTCTCGTCGTAGCGGCGCGACAGGTGGTCCCCGGCCAGGATCGGCGCCGCCGATCCCGGCGGCGCCACGTCGGTGTCGTAGTTGGGGTTGAAGAACAGGGGCACCGACAGACGCTCCCGCTCGGTGCCGACGACGCGGTGGAGCGTGGCCGACACCTGCCCGCCCGTCCACATCGCCAGCATCTCGCCGAAGTTCACGACGAACGTGCCCGGCGCCGCGGCGACCGGGTGCCAGGCGCCATCTGGCCCCTGCACCTCCAGCCCGGGCGCGCCGTCGGTGGCCAGGAGCGTCAGGCAGCCATAGTCGGTGTGCGGCGCGATGCCGAAGTCCCGGCTCCCCGCCCAGTCCGGCCGCGGCGGATACCAATTGCTGCGCAAAAGGGCCATCGGCCGGTCGAAGCGCGTGGCGAAATAGCCCTCAGGCATCCCCAGCGCCGCCGCCAGCACCTCTAACAGATCCAGCGCCACCGCCGACGCGCGGGTATAGTAGTCTTCCAACGCCGCGCGGAACGCGGGCATGTCCTCGGGCCAGCGGTTCGGCGCATAGTATTTGCGGCCGTAGACCGCCAGCGGATCCCCCGGCGGGAGGGTATAGCCCATGTCGAACACCTCCTTGAAGTCGGGGTTCGCGGTGGGGTCCACCCGCTCGGAGCGCGGCCCGCCCCAGCCCCGGTTCGATCCCGTCGCGGCCATGTCCACCTCTGCCTTGACCGCCCTCGGCCGGTGAAAGAACCCACGGTAGTGACCGAGGAGCGCCCGCAGTTCGTCGGACGAGATGGCCGTCCCGGTGACCGTGAGGAACCCCGCCCCGCGGGCGGCGGCGGCGAGGTCGGCGAGGTCGGCGGGCGCGCGGTCGGCGAGGCGGGCGGCGTCGAAACAGGGGATCATGGCGGCCCTCGTGTATCGGATGCGAGCGCCGTTCTGCCCCCCTTTTGCCGGCTTGGCAAACGGGTTAGGCAGGAGCCGACCCATGAGGAGACCACAGATGCGCCACCGCAGGAAACTCGCCGCCGGCAACTGGAAGATGAACGGCACGGCCGACGATCTCGGCGAGGTCACCGCCCTCGCCGAGGCGCATCCCGACCCCGGCTGCCAGATCGTGATCTGCCCGCCCGCGACGCTCTTGTCGCGCATGGCCGAGGCGGTGGAGGGCGGCCCGGTCGAGGTGGGCGGTCAGGATTGCCACCCGGCGGCCTCGGGCGCCCATACCGGCGACGTGTCGGCGGCGATGCTGGCCGACGCAGGCGCCGCCTGGGTGATCCTCGGCCATTCCGAGCGCCGCGCCGACCATGGCGAGACCAACGACACGGTTCGCGACAAGTGCCGCGCGGCATGGGACGCGGGGCTGATCGCCATCGTCTGCGTCGGCGAAACGCTGGAACAGCGCGAGGCGCAGAACACGCTCGACATCATCTCGGGTCAGCTCGCCGGGTCGGTGCCGGACGGCGCCACAGGCCACAACCTGGTCGTGGCCTACGAGCCGGTGTGGGCCATCGGCACCGGCAAGATCCCCACCATGGACCAGATCGGCGAGGTCCACGACGCCATCCGCGCCCGGCTCGAACGCCGCTTTGGCGAGGGCGTGGGCCGCTCGGTGCGCCTGCTCTACGGCGGGTCGGTGAAGCCGGGCAACGCCGCCGAGATCTTTGCCGTCTCGAACGTCGATGGGGCGCTGGTGGGCGGCGCGTCGCTCAAGGCCGCGGATTTCGGCGGCATCGTCGCCGCGCTCGGCGGGGACTGACCGGCCGGGACCGCTGCCGGGCACGTGGCCTCACCCCTGGGCGCGGCCCGGCGGGGCGGCGGTGACGTCGAGGCCGTAGAGCCACTCGAACCGGCGCAGCATCGCCTCGGGCGCCACAGCGCCCATCGCGCGCAGCCCGGTATGGCCCACCCAGCGCTTGAGCGAGTTGGCGTGGTGGTAGTTGCGGGCGTTGGCGTTCGCGGCCTCGATCGCGCGCACCGCGCGGGCCCGGCGGATCGCCTGATAACGGGGCAGCGCATGGGCCTCGGGCCAGCGGGCCAGCGCGTCGGCCAGCACCCAGGCGTCCTCCAGCGCCAGGTTCGCACCCTGGGCCAGAAACGGCAGCGTCGGATGCGCGGCGTCGCCCACCAGCGCCGCGCGCGGGCCGTGCCAGGCCGCGGCGACCGGATGGCGGTGGAGGCCCCAGAGATGCACCTCCTCGACCCGGTCGAGAAGCGCGCGCACCGGCGCCGCGAACCCGGCGAACGCAGTGCGGAACGCCGCCGGATCGTCGCGGTGGTGCCAGCCCTCGGCGGTCCAGGCGTCACGCTCCTCGACGCCGACCAGGTTGACCGCCCGGCGGTCCCGCAACGGGTAGTGGACCAGGTGCCGCCCCGGCCCCATCTCGACCGTGGCCTCCGCCGCCGCGGGGCCATCGACGGGCACGATCGCGCGCCAGGCCACCTGGCCGGTGAAGTGCGCCGCCTCCGTCCCGTTCAGCGCCGGGCGCAGGCGCGAGCCCACGCCGTCGGCGCCGATCAGCAGACCCGCCTCGCGCGTGCGCCCGTCGGCCAGGTCCAGCCGCCAGCCGCCGCTCGTCGCCGTCGTCTGGGTCACGGCGCAGCCGGTGACGATCCGCGCCCCGGCCGACCGCGCCGCCCGGGCGAGGAGCGCGATCAGATCGGCGCGGTGCATGAGCAGGAACGGCCGGCCGCCCAGCGGCATCCGCAGCACCCGGCGCCCCGACGGGCCGTCGCACAGGACCACCGCCTGGCTGTGGGGGGCCGCCTCGCGCGCGGCGGCGCCGATCCCCAGCGCGTCCAGCACCGCGACGCCGTTGGGGCTGATCTGGAGGCCCGCGCCCACCTCGGCGATCTCCGCCGCCCGCTCCAGCACGGTCACCGCCCGGCCCCGGGCGGCCAGGGCGGCGGCGGTCGCGAGCCCCGCGATCCCGCCGCCCAGCACCGTCACCTCGTCGCCGGTTCCTGCCGCCATCTCCGTCCCCCGAAACGCAAGACACCGGGGACGCGCCCCGGTGCCGATCCTCTGCCCTCTCCGCGCCCGCGCTCAGTCGTCGCGATGCACCTTCTCGCGCCGCTCATGCCGCTCCTGCGCCTCCAGGCTCAGGGTGGCGATGGGCCGCGCGTCCAGCCGCTTGAGCGAGATCGGCTCGCCCGTCGCCTCGCAATACCCGTACTCGCCCTCGTCGATGCGGCGCAGGGCGGCATCGATCTTGGCCACCAGCTTGCGCTGGCGGTCGCGCGTGCGCAGTTCCAGCGCGCGGTCCGTCTCTTCGCTGGCGCGGTCGGCCACGTCGGGGATGTTGCGGGTGCCGTCCTGGAGCCCCTCGATGGTCGAGCGGCTGTCGTCCAAGAGATCGGCCCGCCAATCCAGCAGCTTGCGACGGAAGTACTCGAGCTGACGTTCGTTCATGAACGGTTCGTCCTCGGCCGGTCGATAATCGTCAGGCAAGAAGGTTTCGGCCTTCATCTCGGTCCCCTCAACTGGTCCTGCCCCTGGGGCGGACTCGGCTTTTTCTGGCGGTGTCTCCACGGGGCGGGGGATACCGCAACGTCCCCGGGTTGTCACGCCCGATTCCGGTGCCTTGTGGCATCGTGATCGTGGCCCTATGGTCGCGCCGTTCCAGGGCGAAGGATATGTAAAATCATGCGTTTCACCTCCACCGATGACTATGTCGCCACCGAGGATCTGACCGTCGCCGTCAACGCCGCCGTGACCCTGGAACGGCCGCTCCTGGTCAAGGGCGAGCCGGGGACCGGCAAGACCGAGTTGGCCCGCCAGGTGGCCACGAGCCTCGGCCTGCCAATGATCGAATGGCACGTGAAATCCACGACCCGCGCGCAACAGGGGCTCTACGAATACGATGCCGTCAGCCGCCTGCGCGACAGCCAGCTGGGCGAGGAGCGGGTGCACGACGTCACCAACTACATCCGACAGGGCAAGCTCTGGCAGGCCTTCGCCGCCGAGGAGCGCACGGTCCTGTTGATCGACGAGATCGACAAGGCCGACATCGAGTTCCCCAACGACCTGCTGCAAGAGCTCGACCGGATGGAGTTCCACGTCTACGAGACGGGCGAGACGATCCGCGCCCGCCACCGCCCCGTGGTCGTGATCACCTCGAACAACGAAAAGGAGCTGCCGGACGCGTTTCTGCGTCGCTGCTTCTTTCACTACATCCGCTTTCCCGACATGGCGACGATGAAGAAGATCGTCGAGGTCCACCATCCGGGGATCAAGGAGGCGCTGCTGACCGCTGCGCTGACCCAGTTCTACGAGGTGCGCGAGCGGCCGGGGCTGAAGAAAAAGCCGTCGACCTCGGAGGTGCTGGATTGGCTCAAGCTGCTCCTGGCCGAGGACCTCACGGCCGAGGACTTGCGCGCGACCGGACCCTCCGCCCTGCCCCGCCTCCACGGCGCGCTGTTGAAGAACGAGCAGGACGTGCACCTCTTCGAACGCCTGGCGTTCATGAGCCGCTCCGGTCGGTGATCCGCCGCCGCGGGAATGGCCTCAATCGCTCCGCACCCGCGCCGCTTTTGCGCG
Source organism: Rhodobacteraceae bacterium CCMM004 (assembly GCA_004005435.1). GTDB lineage: Bacteria > Pseudomonadota > Alphaproteobacteria > Rhodobacterales > Rhodobacteraceae > CCMM004. Next base: position 85,388 of record RZWH01000002.1, read on the forward strand.
GCACGGTTGCAACGAGGCCGCCCCCTGCCGCGACGCACCTCTTGCTCGCCGTCCGGCAGGGGCGTAGGCCGATTTCAGCCGAGTGTCCGAGGACATAGCCAATGACGACCACTATTCGCGCGCTACGCGCCACCGATCGCTCCGAATGGGATCGTCTGTGGTCGAGCTACCTGGAGTTCTACGAGACCGCTCTGCCACGCCCTGTCTACGACACTTATTTCGAGCGGCTGATGGGCGACGATCCGCAGGATTTTCAGGGGCTTATCGCTCTGGATGGCGACACCCCGGTGGGGCTGGCGCACTACCTGTTCCACCGCCATGGCTGGCACGTCGACAACGTCTGCTATCTCCAGGATCTCTATGTGGATCCGTGCACCCGCGGACGCGGTGTGGGCGGCGACCTGATCCGTGCGGTCTATGCGGCGGCGGACGCCGCGGGGGCCGCGGATGTCTACTGGATGACCCAGGCATCGAACCTCGGGGCGCGGAAGCTCTATGACCGTATTGGCAAACTGACGCCTTTCATAAAGTATGTCCGGAAATGACCGTCTGGCGACTCCTCCTGCCTCTCGCGGCCGCGGCTCTGATGGCCTGCGGCGAGCCCTCCGGCGACGTGCCGGAGCGGCGGATGGCGCTCGACGACAGCCTGCCGCCGATGAAGACTTTCGTGAGCCCGCGGGTCACGCCGCCCGGGCGCTCGAACGCCGAGATTGCGCGGGACTTTCTCGACCTGAGCTTTCAGTTGGAGAGCGGGCGCGCCCTGCCGGTCTTCACCCGCTTCGAAGGGCCGGTGACGGTGCGCGTCACGGGCGATCCGCCGCAGCAACTGATGGGCGATCTCGACCGGGTCATCGCCCGATTCCGGCGCGAGGCGGGGATCGACATCCGCCGGACCGGCGCATCCGCGCCCGCGTCGATCAACATTCAGACGGTGAGCCGCGCGCAGCTCCAGCGTGCGGTGCCCCAGGCGGCCTGTTTCGTCGTGCCGCGGGTGGCCGACTGGGACGAGTTTCGCCGCAACCGCCGGACCCCCACCACCGACTGGACGACGCTCAGGACGCGCGAGCGAATGGCGATCTTCATCCCGCGCGACGTCAGCCCGCAGGAGGTGCGCGACTGCCTGCACGAGGAGCTGGCCCAGGCGCTGGGGCCGCTCAACGACCTCTACCGGCTGACCGACAGCGTCTTCAACGACGACAACTTCCACACGGTGCTGACCGGGTTCGACATGCTGATCCTGCGGATCACCTACGACCCTGCGCTGCGCTCGGGCATGACGCGGGCCGAGGTGACGGCGGCGCTGCCGCGTATCCTCGCCCGGCTGAACCCCGACGGGCGGGCCCGCGCCGACGGGGCGCGGGGGCTGTCCTCGCGCGCCTGGATCGACGAGATCGAGACGGCGCTCGGCCCGCGCGCCTCGATGACCCGGCGCCGCGCGGCGGCCAAGCGGGCGGTGACGCTGGCCCGCGCCGCCAACTGGAACGACAACCGCCTCGCCTTTTCCCTCTTCGCCCTCGGGCGGCTGTCGCTGGGGCACGAGCCGGAACTGGCGCTGTCCTCGTTCCTCCAGGCCGGCGGCATCTATGCGTCGAGCGACGAGACCCGCTTGCACGAGGCCCATGTGGCGATGCAGCTCGCCGCCTTCGCCCTGTCCTCAGGCCAGGCCGAGACCGCGGTGGGGATCGTCGATGCCCATGTGGACGCGGTCAGCCGGGCCGAGAACGCCGCGCTTCTGGCCTCGCTCCTGTTGATCAAGACCGAGGCGCTGGAGGTCCTGGGCCGAACCGCCGAGGCCAAGACCCTGCGCCGCGAATCTCTGGGCTGGGCGCGCTACGGCTTCGGCACCGAAGAGGAGGTGCGCCGCCGCGCTCAGGAAATCGCGGCGCTGAACCCCGTGAAGCGGCAGCGCACGTGATCGTCCTCGCGACCACCTCGGCCGGGGCCGCTCTCGGCGCCTGGACGGCCCGCCGCGCCGGCGGCAACGCCAAGGACATGGCGCAATACGCCGCCGCCTGCGGCATCATCGGCGCGGTCCTGGGCCTCCTCGTCACCATTCTCGTCGCCCGCCTGGGCTGATGTTCCTGCCCTTCTTCGAGCAGCTTCGCGCCCACCGCGTGCCGGTGTCCCTGCGCGAGTTCCTGTCGTTCCTCGACGGGATGGCCGCGGGCCTCGTCACCTACGACGTGGACGGGTTCTACTATCTCGCCCGCGCCGCGATGGTGAAGGACGAGCGCCACATCGATCGCTTCGACCGCGCCTTCGCCGCGGCGTTCCAAGGGCTGGAGGCGATCACCGAGGCGCAGGTGCTGGAGGCCGTCGACCTGCCCCGCGACTGGCTGGAGAAGATGGCCGAGAAACACCTCAGCGCCGAGGAGCGCGCCGAGATCGAGGCGCTGGGCGGCTTCGACAAGCTGATGGAAACCCTGCGCCAGCGGCTGGCCGAGCAGAAGGGGCGCCACCAGGGCGGGTCCAAGTGGATCGGGACCGCCGGCACCTCGCCCTTCGGCGCCTACGGCTACAACCCCGAGGGCGTGCGCATCGGCCAGCAAGACAGCCGCCACCGCCGCGCGGTCAAGGTCTGGGACCGGCGCGAGTTCCGCAACCTCGACGACGGCGTCGAGCTGGGCACGCGCAACATCAAGGTCGCGCTCAAGCGTCTGCGCCGCTGGGCCCGCGACGGCGCGCGCGAGGAGCTGGACCTCGCCGGCACCATCCGCGCCACGGCCGAGCACGGCTATCTCGACGTGGTCACCCGGCCCGAGCGGCGCAACGCGGTCAAGGTGCTGCTGTTTCTCGACGTGGGCGGGTCGATGGACGACCATGTGAAGGTGGTCGAAGAGCTGTTCTCCGCTGCCCGGGCCGAACTGAAGCATCTGGAGCACTACTACTTCCACAACTGCCTCTACGAAGGCGTCTGGCGCGACAACCGCCGCCGGTGGAACGCGCAGATCCCGACCTGGGACGTGCTCAACACCTACGGGCCCGACTGGAAGTGCATCTTCGTCGGCGACGCCTCCATGAGCCCTTACGAGATCGCCTATCCCGGCGGCGCCAACGAGCACTGGAACGAGGAGGCGGGGCAGGTCTGGCTGACCCGCGTGCGCGACCAGTGGCCCGACCACCTGTGGATCAACCCGGTGCCGGAAGCGCACTGGGGCTATACCCAGTCCATCGCGATGATCGCCGAGATCTTCGGCGCCGACCGCATGGTGCCAATGACGCTGGAAGGACTGCAACGCGGGATGCGCGTCCTGACCTAACCGCGGGGACGCGATTTTTCGACGAAAAATCGGTCCGAATTTTCGTCGAAAATTCTCTCTAGCCCTACCGGAAGTTGTAGTAGAACTGCGGCCGGTCGTTGGCGTCCCAGATCACCGAGATGTCGCCCTCCTTGCCGTCCGCCTTGCGCTTGACCGCGCCCTGGAGCGGATCGCCCTGGAACTTCTGTCGAAAATCGGCCGCCGACCAGACGTTGTCAGAGCCATAGGCCACCTGGAGCCGGGCCAAGGTCATCGGTCCCTTGGGCGGCCGGGCCCGATCGCCGAACATGGTATAGGCGCGCTGACGGGTCAGCAGGACCGCCAGCGTCTGCGCCGCGCGCCCCGACATCAGCCGCTCCAGCACATGGGCATTCATCAGATCGACGACGCCCTGGTCCTCGGTGCCGTAGAGATGGGTCATCTCGTGAAACAGCGTGCCCCTCGCCTTGGTCGCGTTGCTCTTGCCGAAGAAGTAGCTCTTGGTATCCGCGGCGTTGGCGTTCACCGAGATGTCCCAGGTCGGCGTGGACCCGCTGAACTCGCAGATCGCGAGGAGCTCGTCGCCGACGTTGAACTGCTGCGCCTTGCGAAAGGTGATGGTGGTGCCGCCCGGCCCGAGGTCCGTCCGCATGGTGGCAAAGACCTTGCGCAGGTCGCCCACCCTCTTGACCCAGAGCGTCCAGCGTCGGAGCCATGTGGCGTCCTGGATCACCAGCGGCTGGCGCTGCATCGAGGCCAGGAGCTCGGCGTCGCAGGCCGCGATCAGCGCCGGCAGCATCCCCGAGATGGCGGTGCAGTGGCCGCGAACCAAGGTCTGTTCGGCAGCCGTCCAGGCCGGGTCGATGTCGTGATAGCCGTATTTCCACGCCCGGACGTGGTGGCCGCTTTGAAAGGCAATCATCCTTTCCCCCTCCGGCAAGCAATGATCCCGGACGGCCCAAATACGCAACGCGGCCGCCGGACGGGGACATCATATCACATTCATGCCCGAGCCGCCCGGACGCGGTGTCAGCGGGATCGGAGCACCTCTGCCACCCAGGCCGGCACCACTTCGGACGCCGGGCCGTAGCGGGCGTCGTGGAAGGCGGCGGCATTCTCCGAAGGCTCCAGGTTCAACTCGACGCAAGGGACACCCATGTCGCGCGCCGCGTGCACGAACCCGGCGGCGGGATAGACCGACCCGGACGTGCCCACCGAGACGAAGAGGTCGGCCTCGGACAGGGCGGCCTCGATCCGGTCGAGGCCCAGCGGCACCTCGCCGAACCACACAACATGGGGCCTGAGCGCGCCGCGGCCGCCGCAGGCGGGGCACGGCATCGCGGTGGAGAGGTCGCCATCCCAGTGCAGCACCGCGCCGCACCCCGCGCCGTGAGGGCTGTCGGGACAGCACCGCGCCTTCAAGAGTTCGCCGTGCATGTGGAGCGCCGCCGAGCCCGCCCGCTCGTGCAGGTCGTCGACATTCTGGGTGACGAGGAACAGCGCGCCGCCCCGCGCCGGGGCCGCCCGCCCGAGCCGCGCGAGAGCGATGTGCGCCGGGTTCGGCGCCACCCCGGCCAGGGCCCGGCGCCGGGCGTTGTAGAACCCGTGCACCAGGTCGGGATCGGCGGCATAGCCCTCGGGCGTGGCCACCCGGCCGGGATCGACCCGGCCCCAGACCCCGCCCAGATCGCGGAAGGTGTCGAGCCCGCTCTCGGCCGACACCCCGGCCCCGGTCAGCACGACGATGCGCCCCGGCCCACTGCCCTCCGCCCTGCCGCCCCGCTCTGCCCCTGCCGGTCCCATCCGCTCGACCATCGCCGTGCGGCTGCCGGCGTCAAGGGGGCACCCGCGCGGCCCGCCCGCGGAACGGGGATGCAGCCGGCCGCGTTGCCCTCAGAACCGCAAGGACCGGAGGGAACCATGGCGATCGAGAAACACGGCAGCGCCCATTGGAAGGGCGATCTGAAAACCGGCGTCGGCAACGTCTCGACCGAGACCGGGGTGCTGAACCATCAGACCTACGGCTTCAACACCCGTTTCGAAGGCGAGACGGGCACCAACCCCGAAGAGCTGATCGGCGCGGCCCATGCCGCGTGCTTTTCCATGGCGCTGAGCATGGTGCTGGGCGAAACGGATCTCAAGGCCGACGCCATCGACACCACGGCGACGGTGACCCTGGACCAGGTCGACGGCGGCTTTGCCATCACCAAGATCCATCTCGACGTCGAGGCGCGGATTCCCGGCGCCGACGACGCGGCGTTCCAGGACGCCGCGACCACGGCCAAGGAGAACTGCCCGGTGTCCAAGGCCTTGGCCGGACCCGACATCACCATGGAGGCGCGGCTGGCGTGACCGCGGCGCGCGGGCGCCTTGCGCAGGCGGGCGCCCGCCCCATATGCGGGGGATGATCAAGTTCACGCCGATCCTGCTCGCCGTGCTCTACGGCATCGCGATGTACCACTTCTCGGCCTGGCGGACGGCGCGCGAGCTGAACGCCAAGTCCACCGAGTTGGCCGACGGACGGCTCAAGGCGCTGACCGACCGCATGGCGCGGGCGCTGGATCTGGAGCGGATCAAGGTCCACATCTACGAGATCGCGCCGGTGAACGGGCTGGCGGCGCCGGACGGGCGCATTTTCATCACCCGGGGGTTCTACGACCGCTATCGCTCGGGCGAGGTGTCGGCCGAGGAACTGGCCAGCGTCATCGCCCACGAGTTGGGGCACGTGGCGCTGGGCCATTCGCGGCGCCGGATGATCGACTTTTCGGGGCAGAACGCGCTGAGGGCGACGCTGGGCATGATCCTGTCGCGGCTCCTGCCGGGGATCGGCGTGTGGATCGCCAACGCGCTGACGACGCTCCTGGCCGCGCGGCTGAGCCGCGGCGACGAGTACGAGGCCGATGCCTATGCTGCCGCTCTGTTGACCAAGTCCGGGATCGGCACGGCGCCGCAAAAAGCGCTGTTTCGCAAGCTGGAGACGTTGACGGGCGGCCGCGCCGGGGTGGTCCCCGCCTGGCTGATGAGCCATCCCAAGACCGACGAGCGCATCGCCGCCATCGAGACGCTCGAAGCGAAATGGCTGCGCGCCTGAGGCGGGGGCAAGGATTTTCGAAAATCCTTGCAAGGCGCTTCGAAGCGCCTTGCCCGTGGCGATCGAGGCGCAGCGCTCGGGCCGGGCGCCGGTGGCAGGCATGCGGCCGCCTTCGGTGAGGATATCTGGAAAGGGAAGTTGGGCCGGGGGCGCCGAGATGGGCTCGCCCGGGCATGTCGCGGCGAGGGGGTCAGCGGGGATAGAGCGCCTTGGCGAGGCGCGGCAGGCGGGCGCGTTTGAGAAGGGCACGGGGAGCGAGCGGGGCGCCCGCGAGGCGTTCGGCCTCGGCATGGACACGGGCGACGACGGCGGCCACGGCAGCGGAGTCGGCCAGCCACAGATCCATCAGCAGCTCGTCGGGGGCGCGGCGGTCGAGGCCCTCCTCGGCCAGAATGTGGCGGGGGAAATCGCGGGCGTTCGCGGTCAGGATCAGGTCCGCCGATCCCGCCACCGCGGCGGCCAGGACGTGGACGTCGTTCGCATCGGGGAGCCACAGCCGCGCGAGGTCGCCGTCCCGCGGGCGCACTTCGGCGTCGGGCCAGGCGGCGCGGAGCACGGCGATCTCGCCCCGCGCCATCGCCTCGGCCGCCGCCCCCGCCTTGGCGGCCGCCCGCGCCCATTCTTCCAGGAGGCGCGGAGACCAGAGAGGGCGGAAGGCTCCCGTCGCGGCCACGCCCAGCACGATCTCGCGCAGGACGGTGGGAAAGAGGACGCAGGCGTCGATCAGCACCTTCACGGCAGAAGCCGCCAGACCAGCGCCTTGAGATACCCCGTCTCGTCCAGCGCGGGATGCTGGGGGTGGTCGGGGCCGGCGCCGCCTGTGTGCACCAGTTGTGCCGCCCGGCCGGCGCGGCCGATGCCGCGGGCGCAGGCGGTGCGGAAGGCCGGCAGGTCGGCGGCGTGGCTGCACGAGCACAAGGTGAGATAGCCACCGGGCGCCACGAGGGGCGCCGCCAGCCGCGCGACCCGTTCGTAGGCGCGGAGCCCGGCCGTGCGCGCCTCCTTGGACGGGGCGAAGGCCGGCGGGTCGCAGACCACCAGGTCATACCGCCCCCCCTCGCGCTCCAGCGCCGCCATCACGTCGAAGGCGTCGCCCTGCCGGGTGGCGAAGCGGTCGGCCGTACCCCCTGCCCGCGCGCCCGCCTCGGCCAGGGCTAGGGCCGGCGCCGAGGCGTCCACGGCGAGCGCCTCCGCCGCGCCGCCCGCCAGCGCCGCCAGGGCGAAGCCGCCCACGTGGGAGAAGACGTCGAGCACCCGCGCGCCCTGCGACAGCCGTGCGGCGAAGGCGTGGTTGGGGCGCTGATCGTAGAACAGCCCCGTCTTCTGCCCGCCGGTCAGGTCCGCCATGTAGGTGGCGCCGTTCATCGGCACCGGGACCGGCCCGTCGACCCCGCCCCGCAGCACCGCCGAGACATCGTCCAGCCCCTCGCGGGCCCGGGTGCGGCCGGAGGCGTTCTTGAGGATCGTGCTCGCGCCCGTCACCTCGGCCAGGGCGGCGGCAAGCGGTTCGAGCAGCGTCTCGGCCCAGGCGGCGTTGGGCTGGATCGCCGCGGCGTCGCCGAAGCGGTCGATCACCACGCCGGGCAGGCCATCGGCCTCGGCATGGACCAGGCGGTAGAACGGGGCGTCGAAGAGGCGGGCGCGCATCTCTTGCGCCCTCTCCAGGTGGGCGGCGAACCACGCCTGCGCGATCTGCGCCGCGGGATCGCGGTCGAGCATCCGCGCGGCGATCCGCGAGTCCGGCGTCACGGCGACCGTGCCCAGGGACCGACGCTCGGCATCCTCCAGCACGGCCAGCGTCCCCGGCGCCAGCCGCGAGGTCCGCCGGTCCAGCACCAACTCGTCCGACCACACCCAGGGGTGGCCATGGCGCAGGCGGCGGGCGTCGGCCTTGGGGCGCAGGCGGACGGTGGGGCGCGGGTCTGTCATGCCCCGCCCCTTACGCCGCGCCGCCTGCCATGAAAAGGCGGTTGCGGCGCGCATGGACTGTTTGCGCTAACTGCGTTACATCCCCGGCAACGGCCCCGAGGGAGGAACCACCATGCCGCTCGACCCCACCGTCGCCGAGGTCACCGACCGCATCGTCGCCCGCTCGCGCGACAGCCGCACACGGTATCTCGACCGGATGGCCAGGGCGGCCGACGAGGGGCCGCGGCGGGCGCACCTGACCTGCGGCAACCAGGCCCACGCCTATGCCGCGATGGAGGACAAGGCGGCGTTGGCGACGGGTCAGGCGCCGAACCTCGGCATCGTCACAGCCTACAACGACATGCTGTCGGCGCATCAGCCGTTCGAGCGCTTCCCCGCGCTGATCCGAGACGCGGCCCGCGCGGCCGGTGCCACGGCGCAGGTCGCGGGGGGCGTTCCGGCCATGTGCGACGGCGTCACCCAGGGCCAGGTCGGGATGGAGCTGAGCCTCTTCTCGCGCGATGTGATCGCGTTGGCGACCGGCGTGGCGCTCAGCCACAACACCTTCGACGCCGCGGTCTATCTGGGCGTCTGCGACAAGATCGTGCCGGGCCTCGTCATCGCGGCGGCCACCTTCGGCTATATCCCCGCGGTGTTCCTGCCCGCGGGGCCGATGACGAGCGGCCTGCCGAACGACGAAAAGGCCCGCGTGCGGCAGCAGTTCGCCGCCGGAGAGGTGGGGCGCGACCGGCTGATGGAGGCCGAGATGGCCTCCTATCACGGCCCCGGCACCTGCACCTTTTACGGCACGGCGAACTCCAATCAGATGCTGATGGAGTTCATGGGGCTGCACCTGCCCGGCGCGTCCTTCATCAACCCGGGCACGCCGCTCAGAGACGCGCTGACCGTGGCGGGGGCCGAGCGGGCGCTGGCGATCACCGCTCTGGGCAACGACTATCGCCCCGCGGCGCAGGTGCTGGACGAAAAGGCGTTCGTGAACGGCATCGTCGGGCTGATGGCCACGGGCGGGTCCACGAACCTGATCATCCACCTGCCGGCGATGGCGCGGGCGGCGGGGATCCACCTGGATCTACAGGATTTCTCGGACCTCTCGGCAGTCACCCCGCTGATGGCCAAGGTCTATCCCAACGGGTTGGCGGACGTGAACCATTTCCACGCCGCGGGGGGGCTGGGCTACATGATCGGGGAGTTGTTGGAGGCGGGCCTCCTCCACCCCGACACCCAGACCGTGGCGGGCGAGGGCCTGAGCCACTACACCCGCGAGCCGGTGCTGGAGAACGGTCGCGTCGCCTGGCGCGACGGGGCGGGCGAGACCCAGAACGACAAGATTCTGCGCCCCGCCCGCGACCCGTTCCAGAAGACCGGGGGCCTGGCCGACCTGCAAGGCAACCTGGGCCGCGGGGTGATGAAGGTCTCGGCGGTGGCGCCCGAGCGGCACGTGATCGAGGCACCCTGCCGCATCTTTCACGATCAGGCCGCGGTCAAGGCGGCGTTCAAGGCCGGCGCGTTCACCGGGGACACGGTGGTCGTTGTGCGGTTCCAGGGGCCCAAGGCCAATGGGATGCCCGAGCTGCACTCGCTGACGCCGCTCCTGGCCGTGTTGCAGGACCGTGGGTTCAAGGTGGCGCTGGTCACCGACGGGCGCATGTCGGGCGCGAGCGGCAAGGTGCCCTCGGCCATCCACGTCTGCCCCGAGGCGGCGGACGGCGGGCCGCTGGCGCGGCTGCGCGACGGCGATGTTGTGCGGGTCGACGCCACGGCCGGGACGCTCGACGCGGTCGGCGTGGACCTGGACCAGCGCACGCCGGCCGAGGCGGACCTCAGCGACAACGGCCACGGCGTCGGCCGCGAGTTGTTCGCCGTTTTCCGCCAGAACGTCGGGCTGGCGGCGGAGGGCGCGGGGGTGGTGGTCTGATCCCCGCCCCCCGGACCCCCGCCCTCAGAACTGGCGGCTGAGGCCGAAGGACACCTTGAGCCCCTCGAAGTCGTAGAGGTCGATCGACGACGACTGCGTCTCGCCGGTGAGGATCAGCACCGGGGCGAAGTCCCCGATGGTGAAACTGGCGTGGCGCAGGGACAGGCCCAGGGTGGTGCGCTCGTCCTTGCGGGTCACGCCGAAGAGCGGGTCGATGCCGCCGTTGCGCCGCCGCTGATGGGTCAGGCTGGCCCCCGCGATCAACCCGCCCTCGAAGGCATACTCTGCCCCGACCGACCCGCTCCAGGTCTCGTAGGCCGAGGGGGCATAGGCGCTCTCCAACCGCTCGCCTGCAAGCTGCGCGGTCAGCACCAGCTGCGATGTGAGGGCCCGGCGATAGGCCAGCGTCGCCTCGGTCCGATGGCCGTCGAGCGCGGTCGCACGGGCATAGCCCCGCCAGCCGTGGGCGACCCGTCCGCTCAGCACCGCCGCCGGACCCATGGGCATACGGAAGCTCAGGTAGGCGCCGCTCTCGCGCCAATAGCTGTCGCGGTCCAGAAACCGCGCCTGGAGATAGCCGCCGACGCCCACCGTGCCGCCGTTCCCAGTCCGGCGCGTCACCCCCTGCTCGGCGCTCAGGATGCCTTCGTCGGGGACGGCGCGGTCGTAGAGCTTGTAGCTCACCGACAGGTCGGTGCGGCCGGACCAGGCGCCGCCGAGGGACGGCGTCCACGTCAGCCCGGCACCGAAACTCAGCCCCGTCGCCGACTGCGCCACCGCGTCGTCGTCGAGGGTGAACGGCAGGCCGAAGATTTCGATCTCGCGCGCCGCGGTGCGGCGGCCCGGGTTGGCGTCGCTGATGATGCCGAAACTCAGCCGCGTGCGCAGCGGGCGCCGCCGGTCGAGGGCTTCCAGGAACGCCCCGGCGGTGCGGTCGGCGGAGGCGGTCAGCCCCGCGCCCCTCGCGAGGTCGAAGTGATAGGCGGCACGGGCGTCCTGGCCGGTCTCGAACAGCGCCGTCGCCAGCTCCAGGCGGAACGCCGGATCCTGCGGATGGCGCCGCACCAGTTCGGCAAAGAGCGGGACCGCGGCGCGGGCGTTGCCCGCCCGCTTGTGCGCGACGGCCGCGACCCAGAGCGTGTTGTCGGACAGCGCCGCGGGCGCCTCCAGCGGACCGAGAAGCGCGAGGGCCCGCACCGGATCCGCCGCGCGCAGTGCCGCGGCGGCGCCGTCCACGTCCCGCGCGGCAACCGGCGCCGCCGCGACCCAGGCCGCGGCGATGAGGGCGGCCGCGATGGCCGCCCGGTGCAGGACGCCCCGGCGCGCGGGGCGCCGGCTCACTGTCTCACGATGATAAAGGTGCCGCCGCCCGCGAGTTCGGTCGTGGCCGGGACGCCGTCGGTGTCCATCAGAACAGTAGTGGTGCCGTGGGCGAATTGGGCCCCGGGTCCGAACATCGAGCCGCCCAGCGTCACCAGGGTGCCGACCATGTTGCCGTTGTCGTCGAGGTCGCCGGCGAAGTTCACCGCCATCGATCCGGTGAAGGTGTCGATGTTGCCGACCACCGGCGCGTTGATCGTGTTCTGCTGGGTGATCAATGTGTTGGGCAAGCCGCCTGCGGTCGCGGTCGCCGTGGTCAGGACGCCCTGGAACGTGGTCGTGTTGCCGTTGGCGTCGATCGTGCGAAAGTTCCGAATCTCGCCGGTGATCGGCGTCTGAATGCTCTGACCCGAGCCCGCGGGCGCGCCGAAGGTCACGTCGATGTCCACGTCGGCCAGCGCCGTGGAAACGGGATTGCCGTTCTGATCGGAGATGTCGGCCTGCGCGGTGCCGAGGAAGTTCGCGCCGCCGCTCATGGGCATGTCGGTGGTCGGCGCGTTGGCCAGAACCGTCGGGTCGGTTCGCTGGGCCACCAGCGCATTGTATTGGGCGAAGGTCAGACCGGTGACGCCGGCACCGCCGCCGCCCCCGCCACCACCGCCGCCACCGCCACCGCCACCGCCACCGGCGGCACCGCCGTTGTTGCAAGCGGCAAGCCCCAGAACCGCAGCCAAAACCAGGCCGCCGCGGGCGGTCGTACGCAAATCGATCATAATCGTTGTCGTCCCCGTTATCGGCCAGTCCGGCCGCTTCCCTTCCAAAATCGGACGGCCATACGGGACACGCCTGCCACCCCCGGGCCGTGGTCCGGCCGGGCATAGCGCATTGTGTCCGAAGTCGCCCCTCGCGGGCCGGGCGTGTCGACCGACGCCGCACCGAACCCGACGTCAACAGAAAGAGACATGGCGGGACAAAGTGTCAAATGAATTATCCCGTCATCTCGCGGTGCGTGGACAGGCGTGGCCGCCCCGCCTATGGGAGGGCAGGCCCGTATCAGGAGGACCCGCCGATGACCCCGCAAGACGCCGCCGCCCGCACCGCCGATCTCTGCCGCCTGGCGCCGGTGGTGCCGGTCCTCGTGATCGACGACGCGGGGCGTGCCGCGGACCTGGCGCGGGCGCTGGTCGCGGGCGGGCTGCCGGTGCTGGAGGTGACGCTGCGCACCCCCGCCGCGCTCGACGCGATCCGGGCCATGGCCGAGGTTCCGGGCGGCGCCGTCGGGGCGGGCACGCTCCTGTCGCCCGAGGACGTCCGCGCGGCCAAGGCGGCGGGGGCGACCTTCGGCGTGTCGCCCGGCGCCACCGATGCCCTGCTCGACGCGTGCGAGGCCGAGGACCTGCCGCTCCTGCCCGGTGCGGCGACGGCGACCGAGGCGATGCGGCTCCTCGACCGCGGCTATGCCACGCAGAAGTTCTTCCCGGCCGAGGCGTCAGGCGGCGTCCCTGCCCTGCGCGCCATCGGCGCCCCGATCCCGCAGGTTCGATTCTGCCCCACAGGCGGGGTCTCGCTGAGCAACGCGCGGGACTATCTCGCGCTCGACAACACCCTCTGCGTGGGCGGGAGCTGGGTCGCGCCCAAGGACAAGGTCGCGGCGGGCGATTGGGCCGGGATCGAGGCGCTGGCGCGCGAGGCGGCGGCGCTCTCGGCCTGAACCCCGGATCAGCCGCGGGGCTGCCGCGCCGCCCGCCCGCCGCGGCGGCGCGGGGCGGCGGCCGCGCCCAGCCCCGCCCGCAGCACCGCGGTCATGGGATGCTCGGGGGCGACCGCGCCATAGCGGTCGAGGAGCGCCGGGATCGCCGTCTCCGGGGTCTGCGGCGGGCTCAGCGACAGGGCCCAGTCGAGAAAGATCGAGCGGCACTCTGCCGGGCCGATCCCCTCGATGGCATAGCTCTCGCGGATCAGCCCCTTGGGGTCCGCCTCGTCCCTGTCGCGCATCCGCTGGCCTCCCTGCGCCGCTGTGACCGCCATCTAGCGCGCCTGGCGCCGCGGTCGATCCGCCGAAAGAGACCGCGCCGCCCCCAAAACCGGCAGCGCGGAGTGCGCGCTACGCCTGCGCCGCCGTGGGGGCGAGCATCGCTGCGATCCGCTCTGCGGCCGCGTCGGCGCGGCGGGCCATCTCGGCCTCCAGCGCCGCCAGGTCCGCCGCTCCGGTCTCGCGCAGGAGAAGCGCCTCGCCCCCCGCGCCCAGCTCCGCGGGGTTCAGCCGGTCGCCGCTGAGGAGCCGCGCCGCCGCCTGGACCCGGAAGAACAGCGCGTGCGCCTGGGTCAGGTCGTCCACCGCCGCGGGCCCGAGCAGGTCGTCGGCGCCCGCGGCCAGTTGCGCCGCCGTGGCCCGGGCCGGAGCGCGGGACAACAGCGCGGCGGCGTTGGCGGCCAGGTCGATCTCCTGCATCCGGCCCGGCCCGGCCTTTGGGTCCCAGGGATGGCCGGGTCGCGCAGTCGACAGCCGCGCACGCATCTCGGCCACGTCGGCCAGGACCGCCGCCCGGTCCCGCGGCAGGTCCAGCACGGCACACCGCACCTCCTCCAGCTTCTGCGCCAGCGCCTCTGGCCCCGCGATCGGCCGTGCCCGGGTCAGCGCCAGATGCTCCCAGGTCCACGCGTCCTCGCGCTGATAGCGGTCGAAGGCGGCGAGCGCCGTCGCCACCGGCCCCTGCCGCCCGGAGGGGCGCAGGCGCATGTCGACCTCATAGAGCTTGCCCTCCGCCGTGGGAGCGGACAGCGCCGTGACCAGCGCCTGGGTCAGCCGCGCATAGTAGGGTCGGGCCGACAGCGGGCGGCGGCCGTCCGACACCGCATCGCCCGGAGCGTCGTAGATGACGATGAGGTCGAGGTCGCTCTTGGCCGTCAACGCCCCGGCGCCGAGCGAACCCATGCCCAGCACCGCCGCGCCGTCGCCCGGGGGCGCCCCGTGCTTGGCCGCGAAGGCGTCGATCACCGCAGGCCAGAGCGCCGCCACCGTCGCCTCGGCCAGGTCGGCGTATTGGGTCCCCGCCTCGTCCCCGGCGATGAGCCCGCGCAGGTGATGCACCCCGATGCGGAAGTGCCATTCCTTGGCCCAGCGGCGGGCGGCGTCGAGCTGCGCTTCGTAGTCCGGGGCGGCCGTGATCCGCTCCGACAACAGCCCCCGCAGACCGGCGACCCCCGGCCAGGGCGCAAAGAAGTCGCCGCCGATGACCGCATCGAACACGCCCGCGTTGCGCGACAGATACTGCGCCAGGTCGGGCGCGGTGTCGGCGATGTCGGCGATCAGGTCGATCAGCTGGGGGTTCGCCTCGAAAAGCGAAAACACCTGCACGCCGGCGGGCAGGCCGCGCAGGAACCCGTCGAAATGCAACAGCGCCTGCTCCGGCCGTCCCCCCCGCATGAGCCGGTCGAGAAGCGTCGGGCGGATGCGTTGGAAGATCTCGACCGCCCGGGCGGAACGCAGCGCCGGGTAGCTGCGCCAGCGCGCGACGGTCTCGCGCGCCGCGTCGGGCAGGTCGGGGGTGTCGGCCGCCGGCGCGGCGCGGGCGTCGGGGGCAAAGAACCCCTCGGTCAGCCCGGCCACCCGGTCGATCCGCTCGGCGATGTCCCGGCGCAGTCCGTCGACCGCGACCCCCATCAGCGCCGCCAGCCGGTCGAACCCCGCCGCGTCGGTGGGCAGACTGTGGGTCTGCGCGTCGGCGATCATCTGCAACCGGTGCTCGACCATGCGGTGGGCGCGGTAGTCCTCGGTGAGCTGCTGCGCCACCTCCTGCGGGATCCAGTCCGCCTCGGCGAGCCGCGCCAGCCCCTCGACCGTGCCGCGGACCCTGAGCGACGGATCGCGCCCGCCCGCGATCATCTGCCGGGTCTGGGTGAAGAACTCGATCTCGCGGATGCCGCCGCGCCCGAGCTTGAGGTCGTGGCCCTCCAGCGGCCGCTGCCCGCCCAGCCCCTTGTGCTCGCGGATCCGCAGCCGCATGTCGTGGGCGTCCTGGATCGCGGCGAAATCGAGATGCCGCCGCCACACGAACGGCCGCAGCCGCTCCAGATAGGCCGCGCCCGCGTCCCGGTCCCCGGCGGCCGGGCGCGCCTTGATATGCGCCGCCCGCTCCCAGGTCCGGCCCAGGCTCTCGTAATACCGCAGCGCCGCCTCCATCGACAGGCACACCGGGGTCACCGACGGGTCGGGGCGGAGGCGCAGATCGGTGCGGAACACATAGCCCCCCGCGGTGGTCTCGCTCAGGAGCGCCGCCATCTTGCGCACCGCCCGCACCAGCGCGCCGCGGGCCGCCAGATAGTCGTCGGCGGCATAGGCGCCCTCGTCGAAGAGGCAGATGAGGTCGATGTCGGAGGAGTAGTTCAGCTCGAACGCCCCCATCTTGCCCATGGCCAGCACGACGGCGCCCCCGGCCCCCGCGGCGTCCTCGGCCAGGGTCTCTGGCAGCTTGCCCCGCCCCCGCTCGCCGGCGACAGCGGAGAGGAGCGCGCGGTGCGCCGCGAGGTCGGCCAGACGGGTCAGCGCGCCGGTCACCGCCTCCAGCGGCCAGACCCCGCCCAGATCGGCCAGCCCGGCCAACAGCGCCACCCGCCGCTTGGCCGTCCTCAGCCCGTCCGAAAGCACCCGGTCGTCCAGCGCCCCGGCCGCGGCCAGTATGTCGTCCAGCGCCGCCTCCGGCGCCCCGCCCAGCGCCGCCTCCAGCCATGCCGCCTCGCGCTCCATGAGGCCCTTGAGATACGGGCTGGACCCCGCTGCCCCGTGGAGCAGATCGCGCACCGCCTCGGGCAGGTCGGGAAACAGCGCCGACGCCTCCGCCCCCCGGTCGGGATCGACGGCGCGGGGGCGGCGGCTCAGGCGGTGGGCAAAGGTCATGTCCGACCTTGAAACCGCGCGGCCGGCATGGTCAAGCCGACGTGGACAAAGGAGACCGCGATGAGCAAGAGCCTGGCCCGCGTGCGCGCCGCCCTCGACGCCGCAGGATTGGACACCCAAGTCCTGGAGATGCCGGACGAGACCCGCACCGCGGCCCAGGCCGCCGCCGCCGCCGGGTGCGCCCTGGATCAAATCGCCAAGTCGATCGTCATGGGCGGCACCGAAACGGGGCGGGCCTATCTGTTCCTCACCGCCGGCGGCAACCGCGTCGACCCCGACCGTGCCGCCGCGCTCGCGGGCGAGCCCCTCGGCCGCGCCGACGCCGGACGGGTGCGCGCCGAGACCGGCTTTGCCATCGGCGGGGTCGCGCCGGTGGGGCATCTGTCGCCGCTGCCCGTCTTCGCCGATCCCCGTCTGACCGAGTTCGCGGTGGTCTGGGCGGCGGGCGGCACGCCCCGCCACGTCTTCGCCATCGCGCCGGCCGACCTGATCCGCGTGTCGGGTGCCCAGGTGCACGCCTTCGCCGTCCCCGCAGACGAGATGTAAATTATCTTCACATCCACTCTTGAAGTCGGCCTCCGGGACTGCCATTTCGGGGATGTGAAAGGAATTCACATCAACCCTGAACCGGAGATGCCCTCGATGACTGTCCTCGCTGAAACCGCCGCCGCGCGTCCCAACTGGTTCGCCAGGACCGAAAACTGGCTCGACGATCGCGGCAAAGGCGCCTGGATCGCCGTGATGGTCCTGGGCTTCATCTTCTTCTGGCCCGTGGGCCTCGCCCTTTTGGCCTATATGATCTGGAGCAAGAGAATGTTTGCAGGAAGCTGTGCCAAGTATCGCTCGCGTGCCCCGATGATGCGGACCCGTTCGTCCGGCAACTCGGCCTTCGACGCCTACCGCGAAGAGACCCTGCGCCGCCTTGAGGACGAACAACACGCCTTCGAGGCCTTCCTCCAGCGCCTGCGCGAAGCTAAGGACAAGGCCGAGTTCGACCAATTCATGGAAGACCGCGCCCGCAACAACCGCGACCGCGACCGCGACGGCGACACCGCCGAAGCCTGATCCCCGACCAGGCCCGCTCCGCCCCCCCGGAGCGGGCCCAACCGCGAGACCACCATGACCGATTTCCGAACCGCCACGTCCACGCTGCTGCCCCCCACCCCCGGGTTGCCGGATCCCGACACGCAGCCGGGCTTCTACGACGATGTGCCGACCAAGCGGCTCGTGGCCTGGGCCATCGACGCCGTGCTCATCGGCCTGATCTCGGTGGTGCTGGTGCCGTTTACCTTCTTCACCGCGATCTTCTTCTTTCCGGTGCTGTTCCTGACCGTGGGCTTCGTCTACCGCTGGGCCACCCTCGCCCGCCGGTCGGCCACGCCGGGGATGCGCGTCGCCGCGATCGACCTCCGCGGCCCCGACGGCGCCCCCCTCGATCCCGGTCAGGCGTTCCTGCACACCGCGGGCTACACCCTGTCGGTGACGGTGTTCCCCCTACAGCTCGTCTCCATCGGGCTGATGCTGGCGACCCCCCGCCGCCAGGGTCTGACCGACCACGTCCTCGGGACCGCAGCGCTGAACCGCGCCGCCCGCAGCTGACCGACCGCGCCGCCCCCGCGCACAGCGGACTTGGCGGCGCCGCAGGGCATTGCTAGGCTCCTCCGGACCGGGAGGATTCCTTGCGCCATACACTGCCCATTGCGCCGCAGTTCTACGTGACGGCTCCGCAACCCTGCCCCTATCTGGAGGGCCGGATGGAGCGAAAGCTGTTCACCGCGCTGCAAGGCGATTATGCCGAAACGCTCAACGATTCCCTATCCAAACAGGGATTTCGGCGCAGCCAGAACGTCCTTTACCGCCCCTCCTGCGCCGAATGCGCGGCCTGCCTCTCGGCGCGGATTAGGGTTGCCGACTTCGTCCCCTCGCGCACCCAGCGGCGGATCGCCCGGCGCAATGCCGACCTCACCCGCCGCGCCAATGCGCCCTGGGCGACCGAAGAGCAATACGCCCTCTTCCGCCGCTATCTCGACAGCCGCCACGCCGACGGCGGCATGGCCGACATGGACATCTTCGAGTTCGCGGCGATGATCGAAGAGACCCCGATCCGCAGCCGCGTGATCGAATACGGACGCCCCGACGCCGACGGCGGCAGCGCCCTGGCCGCGGTGTGCCTGACCGACGTGCTCGACGATGGGCTCAGCATGGTCTACTCGTTCTACGATCCCGCCGACGCCCGCGCGTCCCTCGGCACCTACGCGATCCTCGACCACGTGGCCATCGCCCGCGAGGCGGGTCTGCCCTACGTCTATCTCGGATACTGGGTGCCCGGCAGCGCTAAGATGGGCTACAAATCCCGCTTCAGCGGCGTGGAGATCTACGTGCGCGGCAGTTGGCAGACCCTGGGCGACCCCGCCTCCTACTCGGCCGACACCCACCCCCTCTCCACCGATCCCATCGCCGAACAAGTGGCGCGCATCTCGTTGCCGGACAGCCTGCCCACCCGCGGCTGAGCGCCCCCCTCTTCAGCTTGGCGGCAAATACCCCTCCCGGAGGGTCGGCCGGCCACCCTCGCCCGCCGCTGCGGAGAACGGGCCGTCGGCTCGCCACCGGGCGCCAGACTCGCGTGCGGGGGCCGTCAGGCCCCCGCTCCGCCGCCGGTCGCCCCGCTCGGGCGACCGGACATGCGCCAAGCTCAGTTCGGGAAGAGGTCGGGCACGATGGTCACCACGCTGGGGAAGAACCACAGCAGCGCCAGTCCCACCACCTGAATCAGAACGAAGGGGATGATGCCGCGGTAGATGTGGCCCGTCGTCACCTCCGGCGGCGCCACGCCGCGCAGGTAGAACAGCGCGAACCCGAAGGGCGGCGTCAGGAACGAGGTCTGGAGGTTCACAGCGATCATGATCGTCACCCATTTGGGGTCCATCGTGCCGCCGTAGATCACCGGCCCGACGATGGGGATGACGATGTAGATGATCTCCAGGAAATCCAGGACGAAGCCCAGGATGAACAGCACCAGCATCACGATCAGGAACACCACCAGCTCGTTGTCGAAGCTGCGCAGGAACTGCTGGATATAGTGCTCGCCGCCAAAGCTGATGACCACGAGGTTCAGGAGCTGCGAGCCGATCAGGATGGTGAACACCATCGAGGTGACCTTGGCGGTCTCGCGCACCACCACCGGCAACACGCCTCCGAACCACAGGATCGCGCAGGCATAGAGGATGCCGAAGATCGAAAAGAGATACGTGGCCTGGGCGAAGATGTAGGCGATCACCTTCTCAAACCCGGTATCGCCGACCCCGAGCCGCAGATCGAAGTTCACGCCGATCAGGATCATGATCACGATGGAGAAGGCGGTCATCAGGATGATCCGCCCCGATCGCCCCTCGTCCTGGAGACGGCGGTAGGCAGCGAGCATGATCGCTCCGCCCGCGCCCAGCGCCGCCGCCGGGGTCGGGTTGGTGATGCCGCCGAGGATCGAGCCCAGCACCGCGACGATCAGGATCAGCGGCGGGAACACCACGCGCAACAGGTCGTTGCGGCCCAGCCGTCGCGCCGCCACCCGCACCCCGTAGAGGGTCAACAGAATCGGCAGCGCCAGGATCAGGAAGGTCACGCCGGGGGTCGTCGTCGGCCCGATCAGGGCGATGTCGGCCAACAGCATCAGCACGATGCCCAGCCCGCCGATGGCCAGGGGGCGCCCGTCGGCCGAGGGCGCGATTCCGCGGCCCAGGATCAAGATCAGCCCCAAAAGCAGGACCATGGTGGCCACGCCGGTGCCGATGGGGGCGCGGCTGTCGATCTTGGCCGCGATCGCCGCGGCCAGCTCCTCTTCGGTCAGCCGCTCCGAGCTCTGCGCGCCGCCCGACTGGTCGATGGCCGTCTGCTCTTCGACCGCCTGGTCCCAGGCCGCCTGGCCGTGCAGCTCGATCATCGCCTCCTGGCACTGAGGCGACACATTCGTCCTCAGCGACGCGCCCACGCTGGCGTCGGAAAAGCTGTCGACATCCACGTTCTGCGAACCGACCACGCCCAGCGAGGCCAGCGTCAGCGTGCCGACGATGGCCAGCACCGGGAGGCCCAGAAACCAGGTCAGCGCGTCGCCGCGGGTGATGATCTCGCCGGTGCCGCCTTCGACCTCGACCGGCGGCGCCTTGGACGGGTTCAAGACCGCAAAGCCAAAGGCATAGGCCGCATAGAGCAGCGCCAACAGGATGCCGGGCAAGATCGCCGCCTGGAACAGGGTGCCCACCGACACCACCGCCGCCTCGCCCAGATAGGTGAGCGCGTCGGAACAGCCGACCGACTGCGCCCGCGCCTCCTGGGCCGTGGCATAGAGATCGCCCGCCAGCGTGCCCAGAAGGACGATGACGATGGAGGGCGGGATGATCTGGCCCAAAGTGCCCGACGCGGCGATGACGCCGGTGGCGAGTTCCGGGGAGTAGTTGTTGCGCAGCATGGTGGGCAGCGACAGCAGGCCCATGGTCACGACCGTCGCACCGACGATGCCCGTGGACGCGGCGAGGAACGCGCCCACCACCACCACCGACACGGCCAGGCCGCCGGGCAGAGGGCCAAAGACCCGCGCCATCGTGGTCAGCAGGTCGTTGGCGATCTTGGACCGCTCCAGCGTGATCCCCATGAGGACGAACATCAGCACCGCCAGCAGGGTCTCGATGGACTGGCCCGCGAGCACCCGCTCGTTCATCCGGTTGACGATGAAGCTGATGTTGCGGTCCAGCGCCTGTTCCCAGCCGCCGGGGAACACCGGCTCGGAATAGAGCGGCAGTTCTGGGAACCGGAACTTGGAGATCTCGACCGGATTGACCCCTTCTCGGATCAGTTGCCGGTAGGCGTCCGACGAGGTGTCGACCGCCTGGTGGATCAACAGCCCCGCCGAATCCAGCGCGGCGATGATGCCGAAGGCGATGACCCCCGCCCCGCCGATGGCGAAGGCGACGGGAAAGCCCGAGATGATGCCCCCGAAGAGGCAGAGAAAGACGATGATCAGGCCGATTTCGACCCCGTCCAAACCGAAAAGCATGTCCCTGCCCCTGCCCTAGTGTGCGCCTTCGTAGGCTTCTTCGCCCGCGCCCAGCGTATCGCGGTCCAGATACTTGCCTTCGCTCGCCTCGCCCTCCTTCCACTCCAGATAGGAGCGGTAGAAGAACGCGATGGCCTGGAGGAACACCATCGCGGTGAAGATCACGAGCAGGACCTTGAAGAGGAAATAGCCGTTAAAGCCGTTGGGGCTGAAACCGATGGTCTCGACGTTCCACTTCACGATCCGCGCCTTGCGCTCCAAAAGCTCCAGCGTGTCGGAGGCCGACACCTTGGGCGTGATCAGGTGGCGCCACATGAAATACCACGCATACATCCAGGTCAGGATCGCCGCGGGCATCATGAACAGGATCGACCCCGCCATGTCGATGATCCGCTTGGTGCGGTAGCTGACGGCGGAATAGACCAGGTCGACCCGGACATGCCCGCGCTGCACAAAGGTGTAGGTGCAGCAGAGGGTCACGATCATGGCGTTGTAGAGCTTGAGCCCCTCGGCCCACCAGCTCAGGTCGAAGGTCAGCGCCGTGCCGAAGCCGAAGCTGAGCTCGGCGGCCGCGAAGATCCGCTGCGAGAACACGATGATGATCTGTTGCAGGACCATCAGCAGGCCCGCCCAGGCAAAGAAGCGGCCGACGCCGTTGGCGAATCCCTCCAGCACCCGGACCGCGCCCCACATGATCTCGTTCCGCCACAGCCCCAGGGCGGTCAGGATCAGAAACGCGGTGAGCACGACGAAGAAGAACTCGACCGACCCGCCGTAGTAGATAAAGCGCATCAGCGCCGTGCCGTCGGACCAGTCGAGCCAGAGGCTCGGATGGGTCACGGCGTAGAGGAAGTTGTAGACCGCGAGCGCGATGTTCGTGAAGAACCAGACGATGCCGTCGAGCATGCCGCCTCCCCCATTCGTGTCCCTGCCGGCGGCGCTACCTGCCGGTCGTCGTTATTGTGGCGCCCCCCGGCAGTGCTGTCGGAGGGCCCCAGTCTGCAAGCATTTATGCGGCGATCAGCCGAGGACGCGGTCGCGCTGCGCCACGTACGCGCCGGTCGACTGCTGGATCCAGCCCGAAGACGCCTTCATGGATTCCTCTGCACTCTCCCGGATCTTCACGAAGAGTTCGTCGCCCATGTACTGATCGAGGGTTTCCTTGGCGACCCTCCCGAAGGCATCCCAGACGCTGTCGGGGAACTCCATGACCTTGACGCCCGAGGCCTGAAGCCGCTGGAGCGCGGCGCCGTTGTTGGACAGGAACTGCGCGTGGTTCCACTGGTGCGCCTCCAGCGCGGCGGTCTTGAAGATCGCCTGCTGCGCCGGGGTCAACGAGTCGTAGACTTCGCGATTCATGGTTAGGGAGAGCGCCGCACCCGGCTCATGGAAGCCGGCCGCGTAGTAGATCTTGGTGATCTCCTGGAAGCCGGCCTTCTCGTCGGCCCAGGGGCCGATCCACTCGGTGCCGTCGATCGCGCCCGAGGCCAGCGCCTGATACACTTCCGCGCCCGGCAGGTTCTGCACCGACGCGCCAAGCTTTCCGAGCGCTTCGCCGCCCATGCCGGGCATCCGAAATTTGAGGCCCTGGAAGTCATCGGGCGAGGTGATCTCCTTGGCGAACCATCCGCCGGCCTGGGCGCCGGTGTTGCCCGCGAGGAAGCCCTTGAGCCCGAAGATCTCGTTCAGTTCGTCGTGCAGCTCCATGCCGCCGTCGAAATAGTACCAGTTCGTGATTTCCTGGGCGGTCATACCGAAGGGCGCAGCGGTGAAATACTGATAGCCAGGGTGCTGACCCGTCCAATAGTAATCGGCGCCGTGATACATGTCGGCCTGGCCGGCGGTGACGGCGTCGAACACCTCGAACGCGCCGACGAGCTCGCCCGCGGCCTTGAGATCGACGGTCAACTGGCCGTCGGACATGGCGGTGATGGTGTCGGCGGCGTGCTGGGCTGCGTCGTGCACCCCGGCGAGGCCGCGGCCCCAGGTGGTGACGAGCGTGAGCGTGCGGTTGCCCTGAGCATAGGCCGGTGCGGCCAGCGCAGTGGTCGCGGCAGCCGCCGAGCCGCCCAGCGCGGACGTTTTCAGAAACGAACGACGATCCATTGTAATCCTCCCGAGATATTTGGTGCCCGCGCCGTGGCGCGGGGGGTCGTTACGAGTGGCGCGACCCTAGCGATGGCGCCGCACGGAATAAATACCCACGACTGCGTAGACTGACGGCACCCGTGCCGACTTCTGCGCCGTTCCGGTGGGATGCGAGCGCTCACACCGTGCTTTGGCGGCGCGCGCGACCCTTGCCTGGGGCGCGGCAACCTGCGAATCATTCCCGCCAGGAGGGATCGCGATGGCGACAGTGCCCCGTCGGCTGTGGCCGCCCAGTTTCGCGCCGGCGCATTTCGCGCTGGCGGCGCTGCCGCTGTTGCTGGCCGTGGCGGCGATCAGCGCGCTGGTGGTTTGGCAGGCCCGCGAACTCAGCCGCCGCGAGATCGCCGCGCTGGAGGTCCAGCTCCTCGATGCCAAAAAAGCCGAGTTGCGCAACTATCTGTCCATCGCCCGCACCGCCTTTGGCTCGGTCTACGGCAACGCCCTGCCCGACGACAAAGAGGCCAAGACCCAGGTGATGCAGACCCTGGCAGCGATGCTCTATGGCCAGGACGGCTATTTCTTCGTGTTCGACTACGACGGCCGCAACCTGGTCGCGCCCCGCCAGACGCACCTTATCGGTCGCGACTGGAGCGGCCTGACCGACAGCGAGGGCACGGCGATCACCGACCGCTTCGTCGCGCTGGCACGGTCGGGGGGCGGCTATCACACCCACCTGTGGTGGAAGCCGACGACCGGCCGCGAGGCGCGGATGGTCACCTATGTCATCGGTCTCCAGGATTGGCGCTGGGCCGTGGGCACCGGCATCTTCATCGACGACATCCAGGCCACCGTCGCCGCCGCCCGCGCCGACGTCGAGGCGCGCATCGAACGGGTGTTCCTCTATATCGGCGGGATCGTCCTGGCCGCGCTCCTGATGGTGTCGGTGACGGGCCTGTTCCTGACCCAGCGCGAGCGCAGCCTGGCCGACGCCAAGCTCAAGAAGCTCACGCAGCGCATCGTCGACACCCAGGAAGAAGAGCGCGGGCGCGTGGCCCGCGAGCTTCACGACGGGATCAGCCAGATGCTGGTCGGCGTCCGTTATGCCCTGGATCTGGCGCAGAGGCGGCTCCAGATCGGCGACGGGCGCGCCGCCGACAGCCTGCAAAAGGGGATCGACGGGCTTTCCGGCGCCATAGGCGAAGTGCGCCGGATCAGCCGCGACCTGAGGCCCGGGATGCTCGACGACCTGGGGCTGGGCCCTGCCCTGCACTCCCTGACCGATACGTTCAGCAGCCGCACCGGCATCGCCACCGAGCTGGAGACCGTGGTGTTCCGCAACCGTCTGGACAACGAGGCCAAGATTGCGCTCTACCGCATCGCTCAGGAGGCGCTCACCAATATCGAGCGCCACGCCGGAGCGCGCACCGTGCACGTGCGTCTTTACGGCCATACCAGGGGGGCGACCTTGCGCATCACCGACGACGGACAGGGCTTCGACACCGCGGCGCGGGACGCCCGCGGCCTGGGCCTGCGCAACATGCAGGAGCGGGTGGAGCACCTGGACGGCACGCTCCGGGTGCTCAGCACCAAGGGCGGCACGGTGATCGAGGCCGAGGTGCCGCTGACCCACCTCCTCCCGCCCGAACAGGACGGGAGGGCCTCGGCATGAGCAAGCCGGTCCGCGTGCTGATCGTCGACGATCACCCGATGGTCGCCGAGGGGATCGAGGCGATCCTGGAGACCTACGAGGACATCGCCGTCGTCGGCACCCTCGGCACCGGCGGCGAGGCGGTGGAGCGGGTGATCGAGCTGGCCCCCGACGTCATCCTCCTTGACCTGAACATGCCCGGGATTTCAGGGCTTTCCGCGACAGAGTTGATCTTGGAGCGGCGGCCTGGAACACGGGTGCTGATCCTCTCCATGCACGACAGTGCCGAGTACATTTCGACCGCGCTGAGCCACGGCGCCAAGGGCTATGTGCTCAAGGACGTGCCGACCGACGAGATCAAGATCGCCATCGACCGGGTGATGGCGGGCGAGGACTATCTCTGCACCGGGGCCAAGGCGGCGCTCAGCCCGCGGATCACCGACGGGCGCGAGCCCCTGACCAACCGCGAACAGACGATCCTGCTGGAACTCGCGCAGGGCAAGTCGAACAAGGAGGTGGCGCTGGCGCTCGATATCTCGGTGCGCACGGTCGAGACCCACCGCAAGAACATCCGCAACAAGCTGGGCATCAGCTCCACCGCCGGTCTGACCCGCTATGCGATGGAGCACGGGGTGTTGCAGGGCACGGGCCGTCTGTGAGCCGCTTCGCCCTGGCGCCCGGCTGGTGGCGGCGCCGGACGGGATACCAGGTCTGGCCGCGCAGCTTCTGCGATTTCGATGGCGACGGCATCGGCGATCTGCCGGGGATCGTTTCGAAACTGGACCACCTGGCCGACCTCGGGGTTGGATTCATCTGGCTTTCGCCGGTCTACGACAGCCCCATGGCCGACATGGGCTATGACATATCCGACTATCGGGCGATCTGGCCGCCATTCGGAACGATGGCCGACATGGATCGCCTGATCGGTGAGGCGGCGGTCCGCGACATGGGCGTCGTCATGGACCTGGTGGTCAACCACACCTCGGACAGGCACCCGTGGTTCCTGGAGGCGCGCACCGACCGCACGGCGCCCCGCCGGGACTGGTACGTCTGGCGCGACCCGGCCCCGGACGGCGGCCCGCCTGACGACCGCCAGAGCTATTTCGGCGGTCCCGGCTGGCGGCTGGCGCCCGAGACGGGGCAGTATTACCTCGCCCTCTTCACCCCTGCGCAACCGGACCTCAACTGGGAGTGCGCCGCGATGCGCGCCGCGGTGTGGGACATGATGCGCTGGTGGCTCGATCGCGGCGTCGCCGGGTTCCGCATGGATGTCATCGACCACATCGGCAAGGACGTGGACGCCGGCCTGATCGAGAACGGCCCCCGCCTGCACGACCACCTGCGCGAGATGCACCGCGAGGTGCTGGCAGGCCGCAACGTCCTGACCGTGGGCGAGGCGTGGAGCGCCGAACCGGCCGACGCCGTGCCCTACACGGGGCGCGACCGGGGCGAGCTGGACATGCTGTTCCAGTTCCGCCACGTGACCGAAGGCTGGGATCCGGTCCAAGGCAAGTGGCGCCCACGGCCCCACGACCCCGCCGCCCTGCGCCGCGTGCTCTACTCTTGGCAGAGGGCGACGGCCGAGGACGGCTGGACCGCGCTGTTTCTCGGCAACCACGACCTGCCGCGCATGGTCTCGCGCTACGGCGATCCGGTCGCGCATCGGGTGCGCTCGGCCAAGGCGTTGACCCTTGCCCTGCACGGGTTGCGCGGCACGCCCTTCGTCTATCAGGGCGACGAGTTCGGCATGGTGAATGGACGATTCGACCGCATCGAAGAGTTCCGCGATGTCGAGACGCTGACCCACCACCGGTTGGCCATGGAAGCCGGAATGGCCGAGGCCGAGTTCATTGCCGGCGCCAACACCAACGGCCGCGACACCGGGCGGACCCCGGTGCAGTGGACGGACGGGCCCGGCGCGGGCTTCACCAACGGCACCCCGTGGATCGGGCTGACCCCCGCCAATGCTCACATCAGCGCCGAAGCGGACGCCGCCGACGCGAACGGCCTGATCGCGTTCCACCGCCGCCTCATCGTCCTGCGCCGGGACATGGCCATCCTCACCGACGGCCGCTTCGCCGCCCATGCCGAGGATCACACCTCCGTCTGGATCTACGAGCGGCGGCTGGGAGGCGAGCGCCTGCTGATCGCGGCAAACCTGACTGGCACCGAAGCGCAGCTGGACATGCCGCCCGATGCGACCATCGCGGGCCGCCCGCTCCTCTGGACCGTCGCACCGCGAGACCGGCTGGAGGGCACCGTGACCCTCGCCCCGTGGGAAGCTGTCGCGATCCACGCGCTGGACTGACCATCCGTTGCGCGCCGGAAGGTTGCCGCGCAACATCCGCAAAAACGAAAAGGTCCGCTCCGGCCGAAAAACGGCACATCGGCCATTGACGCCCCCGATCCCCCTGCCTAATGTCCCGCTCGCGAAAGGGAGCGAACTGGCATGGACCGGGACCTGGTAATTCGATTGCAAAGGCGCACTGACGGCTGAAAGGCCGCTCAGACCGGACCCGATGCGCCCCCGATTAACCCTCGGGGGTTTTTTCTTGCCCGAACGCCGGCAGAAGGACACGAGACGATGCAAAAAGCCATGACTGGCGCAAAGATGGTGGTTCAGGCGCTCAAGGATCAGGGCGTCGAGGTGGTGTTCGGCTATCCCGGCGGGGCCGTCCTACCCATCTACGACGAGATCTTTCAGCAAAACGAGATCCGTCACGTGCTGGTGCGCCACGAACAAGGCGCCGTCCACGCCGCAGAAGGGTATGCCCGTGCCACGGGCAAGCCGGGCGTGTGCCTCGTCACCTCCGGCCCCGGCGCGACGAATGCCGTCACCGGGCTGACCGACGCGCTGATGGATTCGATCCCGATCGTCGTTCTGACCGGCCAGGTCCCGACATTCATGATCGGCAACGACGCCTTTCAGGAGGCCGACACCGTCGGCATCACCCGCCCCTGCACCAAGCACAACTGGCTGGTGAAGGAGACCGAGCGCCTGTCGGACGTCATCCATCAGGCGTTCCACGTCGCCACCGCCGGCCGCCCCGGCCCGGTCCTCGTGGACATCCCCAAGGACGTCCAGTTCGCCAGCGCCGGCTATACGCCGAAGCAGAAGGCGCGCACGACCCACTACCAGCCCAAGGTGAAGGGCGATCTGGACCGCATCACCGAGTTGGCCGAACTGATGGCCAAGGCCGAGCGCCCGATCCTCTATACCGGCGGCGGTGTCATCAACTCGGGCCCGGCGGCCAGCCAGCTCTTGCGCGAGCTGGCCGAAGAGACCGGGTTCCCCGTGACCTCGACACTGATGGGCCTCGGCGCCTACCCGGCGAGCGGGAAGCAGTGGCTGGGGATGCTGGGGATGCACGGCCTCTACGAGGCCAACCTGGCGATGCACGGCTGCGACCTGATGATCAACATCGGCGCCCGCTTCGACGACCGGATCACCGGGCGGCTTCAGGACTTCTCGCCGCGGTCCAAGAAGGCGCATATCGACATCGACCCCTCCTCGATCAACAAGGTGATCCACGTCGACATCCCCATCGTCGGCGACGTCGCCCACGTGTTGGAAGACCTCCTGCACGTGTGGAAGGCGCAGGGGCGCAAGGTGAATCGGGAGGGTCTGGCCAAGTGGTGGGCACAGATCGAGGATTGGCGCGCCGTCGACTGCCTCAAGTTCGAGCAGACCGGCCGCACGATCAAACCGCAGCACGCGCTGGCGCGGCTGGAGGCGCTGACCCGCGATCACCCCGACCGCTACATCTGCACCGAGGTGGGCCAGCACCAGATGTGGGCGGCGCAGTACATGGGCTTCGACGCGCCGAACCGCTGGATGACGTCCGGCGGTCTGGGGACCATGGGCTACGGCTTCCCCGCCTCCATCGGGGTGCAGATGGCGCATCCCGACGCGCTGGTCATCAACGTCGCGGGCGAGGCGTCGTGGCTGATGAACATGCAGGAGATGGGCACGGCGGTTCAGTACCGCCTGCCGGTCAAGCAGTTCATCCTCAACAACGAACGCCTGGGAATGGTCCGGCAGTGGCAGGAGCTGCTGCACGGCGAGCGCTACTCGCACTCGTGGTCCGAGGCGCTGCCCGACTTCGTCAAGCTGGCCGAGGCGTTCGGCGCCAAGGGCATCCATTGCGCCGATCCCGACACCCTGGACGAGGCGATCATGGAGATGCTGGCCTATGACGGCCCGGTGATCTTCGACTGCCTGGTGGAGAAGCACGAAAACTGCTTCCCCATGATCCCGTCGGGCGAGCCGCACAACAAGATGCTTTTGGGCGAGGCCTCCACGCTGGATGCCATCGGCGCGAAAGGGGCGGTGTTGGTCTGAGGCGGCCGGCCCCCGGGGGACTTTGCGTCCCCCGGACCCCCTGCAGGGTATTTCAACCAAGATGAAGGGACAGAGATGTCCGCACTGAAGATCAAGAAGGGCACGTCGCGGCATTCGGCCTACGACCTGCGCGACCCCCATGCCGAGGCGCCGGAGACCCACACGCTGGCCGTGCTCGTGGATAACGAGGCGGGGGTGCTGGCGCGGGTGATCGGGCTGTTCTCGGGCCGTGGCTACAACATCGACAGCCTGACGGTGGCCGAGGTGGATCACACCGGACATACGAGCCGGATCACCATCGTCACCACCGGCACGCCCAGCATCATCGAGCAGATCAAGGCGCAGCTCGGCCGCATCGTGCCGGTGCACGAGGTCCACGACCTGACCGTTGAGGGGCGCAGCGTCGAGCGCGAGTTGGCATTGTTCAAAGTGGCGGGCGAGGGCGACAAGCGGGTCGAGGCGCTGCGGCTGGCCGACATCTTCCGCGCCAATGTGGTCGATTCGACGCTTGGCAGCTTCGTCTTCGAGATCACCGGCACGCCGGAGAAGGTCGACGCCTTCGCCGACCTCATGCGCCCCCTGGGCCTGGTCGAGGTGGCGCGGACCGGCGTGGCGGCGTTGTCGCGGGGCGCTCAGGGGTAGGGCCCCGCCGCGGACGGCGGAGCCCCGGGGGGCGTCAGCCCTCTTCGGCGGGGATGAGACCGGCGGCGCGGGCGGCCTCCAGCTCGTCCTCGTTGAGCAGACCGTCGGCGTCGGTATCGGCGGTCAGGAACGTCTCTTCGGTCAGATCGGGATAGGCCGTCTGAAGCTCGACGAGCGAGAACATCCCGTCGCCGTCGGCGTCCATGTCGCTCTGGGCGCTCATGGCGGTGGCCGAGACGGCGAGGCCGAGACTGGCGACGATCATCGGTGTCATGCGTTTCATCGTAGTATCCTCCTGGGGTTTCGTTGCTGTCGCGCCGGGCCTCATCCGGCGCACCGCTAGAGAACCCGTTTTGCGGGATATGTGACCCCCGAACTCGCGCATCGCGTGTTCTGAGCGATGCGCCGCCCGCGCCGCCCCGGCCGGTGTGCGGCCAGAGGCCGAGGATCGGCGACGGCCAGCGCATCGGCAAAACGCCACCGACCGCGGCCCTGCGCGTCGGCGGGTGCGCGACGCCTCTGGACATTTGCGGCGGACGTGCCATCTCTCGCCTATGCCAAAGTTGATTTCCATGATCCTGCGGAACTACGCCATCGGATTCGGGCTGGCCGCCGTGTTCACCGGCCTCCTGATCGGCTTCGACGTGGGCCATCTGCGCCACTTGGTGCTGAACGTGTCCGGCGGGTATATGGCGCTGGGACTTCTCTTCGTCTTCAACGGGTTGGTGTTCGCCGGGGCGCAGGTCGCCGCGGCGGTGCTGTTGATGACCGAGGTTGAGCCCCCGCGCAAACGCCCGCCGCCGCGGGGTGGCTTGCGCGTGGGCGCCCTGGCCCAGGTGCCAGCGGTTCCGCGTCACCGCTGAGGCGGGTCCAACCGCTGCAAGGCGCGCCTGCCGGTCACGGCGGCGTCTTGGTTGACGTGACCAGCCCCCTGTTCCGCCCCGCCGCGCGGTCCCGTCCCCAGGGGGAGGCCCGTGTCGCGTGTCCCCTGCGGACGGCGCTGCTCTCGACTTTCGGCTCAACCGCGGCACCCCACCTACGGCCCGCCTAGGCCCTCCAGGGAGCGGGCGTTCGCGGCGACGGTCTCTTCGACGAAATCGGCGACGGCGCGGACACGGGCGGATCCGGCCAGGTCGGCGTGGAGCACCAGCCACAGATCCTGGGCCATCGCGTCCACCTCGCTCGGCACCCGCCGCAGCTCGGGTTCGTCCTCGGCGACGAAGCACGGCAGCACCGCCAACCCCAGCCCCGCGCGCGCCGCGACCACGTGGGCGCGGAGGCTGGTGGCGACCACCGCCGGGGGCCGCCCCGCCAGCCGCCGCTCGATCCACATCGCCGCAGGCAGGTCCGCGTAGCTCTCGGACCAGGCGATGAACGCCTCGGTGTCGAAGCGCCCCCGATCCGCGGCCCCCCTGCCCGCCCGGTCCAGGTAGCTCACGGCGCCGTAGAGCCCGTAGGCCATGGAGCCCACCCGCTTGATCGTCACATTCCCCTGGGCCGGGCGGACCAGGCGCAGGGCGAGGTCCGCCTCGCGCCGGTGCAGGTTGGCCGAGCGGATGTCGGTGGCGATCTCGACGGTCAAATCGGGATGGCGGGCGCGCAACGTGGGCAGTGCGGGCAGCAAGAGGACCGTGGCCAGGTTCTCGGCCGTGGCCAGCCGCACCCGGCCCCGCACCGCCCCGCCGCGCTCGGCCCGGCGTGTGAAGGCGACGGCGGCGGCCTCGATCCCCTCGGCCCGGGCGATCAGGTCGCGGCCGTCGTCGGTCAGCGCCAGGCCGGTCTGGGCGCGCTGGAACAGGCGGACGCCCAGCGCCGCCTCCAGCGCCCCGATCCGCCGACCGACCGTCGTCGCGTTGACGCTCAACGTCGCCGCGGCACGGTTCAGGCTCCCGGTCCGGGCGACGGCCAGAAAATCGCGCACGGCGTTCCAATCCAGGTGCTGCATTTCCGCAGGATAGAGCTGCATAGCGCGGCATTCAACGACGACGAACGCAGGAATACCTGTAGGTCCGGCTCACAGCATCGGAGACCCCCATGACCGCCCCCCTTCCCGACACGATCCCCACCCACACGCTCGGACCCAGCCTGTCCGTCCCGGCCCTCGGCCTCGGCTGCATGGGGATGAGCGAATTCTACGGCCCCCGCGACGACGCCCTGTCGCTTCGCACCTTGCACCGGGCATTGGACCTCGGCGTGCGGTTCCTCGACACCGCCGACACCTACGGCCTCGGCCACAACGAAGAGCTCGTGGGCCGGCTGATCGCCGAGCGGGGCCGCGACAGCGTGACGGTGGCGACCAAGTTCGGCATCCGCCGCGCGCCGGGCGCCTATGCTCGGGGCATCTCCAACGACCCGGCCTATGTGCGCGCGGCGTGCGAGGCGTCGCTCGGGCGGCTGGGGGTCGAGCGGATCGACCTCTTGTACATCCACCGGATCGAGGCGGGGCGCGCCATCGAAGAGCCGATGGAGGCGCTTGCGGCCCTCGTCGCGGAGGGCAAGATCGCCCATGTGGGCCTCTGCGAGGCGAGCCCCGCCACCCTGCGCCGGGCCCATGCCGTGCATCCGGTGACGGCGGTGCAGTCGGAGTATTCGCTCTGGACCCGCGATCCCGAGGGCGCGGTGCTGGACACCTGCCGGGCGCTGGGCATCGGGTTTGTCCCCTACGCGCCGCTGGGGCGGGGGTTTTTGACCGGGGCGATCACGTCGACCGAGGCACTGTCCGAGGACGACTTTCGCCGGGCCAACCCGCGCTTTGCCGAGGGAAACATCGGCGCGAATCTGGCCATTGTGCGGGCGGTTGCGAACCTGGCTGCCGAGAAGGGCTGCACCCCGGCGCAACTGGCGCTGGCCTGGGTGATCGCCCAAGGCGCGGTCCACGACCTGCCCATCGTGCCGATTCCGGGCACCAAGCGGCCGGAGCACCTGGAGCAGAACGTCGCGGCCCTGTCGGTTGCGCTCGATGCCGAGGATCTGGCGCGGCTCGACCGGGCCGTCCCTGCCGGGGCCGCGGCGGGCGCACGCTATACCGACGAGGGGATGAAGGGGGTGAACGCATGAGCGCCGCCGAAGTAACCCCCGACCGCCTCCGCCACGCCCTGGAAATGCTCGACCGGCTGGAGGACGGGGCCTCGGCCAAGGTGACGGCGAACCTGGACGCGATGTCGGACGATTTCGCCGAGATCGTGCTAGGCTTTGCCTTTACCGACGTGCTGGCGCGCCCGGCCATCGACCTCAGGACGCGCGAGATGCTGACCGTGGCGGCGCTGACCGCCATGGGGACGGCGCCGGGGCAATTGGAGTTCCATATCCGCGCGGCGTGCAATACCGGCGTGACGCGGGAGGAGGTGGTGGAGATCGTCCTGCAAATGGCGGTCTATGCGGGCGTGCCGGCCTGCATGAATGGCGTGGCGGCGGCGCGGCGTGCCTTCGCCGCGCTGGACGCGACGGCGGAGGAGGGACCGTCGGGCACGGGGTGAGCCGAGCCCGCGCGCCCCGGGGCTCAGAGCGGGGTGTCCTCGGCCGCGCCGGTCTGTGGGGCGCCCGCCTGCTGCGCCGGCAGGCCCAGGCGGATCGACAACTGCGCACCCGCCTTCTGCACGGCCGGAACATAGAGCGTGTCGAACGCCTCCTCTCGGAACACCGACTTGGGGCCCGAGATGTCGATGGCCGCCACCACCCGGCCCTCGGCGTTGCGCACCGGCGCCGAGACCGAGCGCCCCCCGGCCTCGGCGATGCCGTGGCTGACCACCGCGCGCCGCGCCCGCGCCGCGCCCACGGCCTGGATCAGCGCGTCGGTGTCGGTGGGCGTCAGGTCGGTGAAGGGGCGCATCGGCGTCCGCTCGAACATCGCCGCAATCTCGTCCTCCGTCCGGTCGGACAACAGATGCCACCCCAGGGGCGAGGCGTAGGCGGGAAACCGGTGGCCCACGTTGACGTTGCTGAGATAGCCCAGGCGCGATTGCACGCAGTCGAGAAACAGCACCTCCTTGCTCTCCAGAATGGCGAGATGGCTGGAGATGCCGGTGGTCTCGGTCAGTTCCTCCAGCACCGGGCGGGCGATCTGGATCAGCGACTGACCGGCCAGGTAGGAGAAGCCCAGGTTCAGGACCCGCGGCCCCAGGGTGACGCTGTGGCCGCCGTCGGCATCCTCGACAAAGCCCATGTGACGGAGAGTGTAGACGAGGCGGAACACCGAAGAGCGGCTGAGGTCCATCTCGCGGCCGATCTCGCTGACCGTCATCGGGTGTTCGGCCTCGGCCAGGATTTCCAGCACCCGTAGCCCCCGATAGAGACCGGGCACGAAGTAGGTGCCGTGGTTCTTTGGGTGCTCGCTCATCTCTGGCCCTTGCGGTTCGTCCGCCGGTCTTAACACGGGCGGTGCGGGAGATCCCAGGCGCCGGGACCGCCGCTCATGTCTCGGCCGGCGCCCGGCCGCGCCGCCCCCAGATCGCCGCGAGGCAGGCCGCCGCCGCGGCCAGCGCCAGCGCCATGGGCACCAGCGCCTCGGCCCAGGGGCCGACCGTCGCCCAGAACAAAAGGCCGCAGGCGCCGAACAGGGCGAGCCGCGCCACTATCCCCACGGGCGCGCGCCAATAGCCGCCGATGGCGATGGGCATGAGGTAGAACATCACCAGCGCCAGCACCGTGTCGACGACGATCTCGGTGGTGGAGGGGTCGATCAGGTTGGAAAAGGCGAACATGAACGGCACGATGTAGAGCGCCTTGGCGATCTTCATGCTCTCCCACCCCGTGCGCATGGGCGGCGCGTCGGCGATGCGCGCGCCGACGAAGGCGGTCATGCAGATGGGCGGTGTGATCGTGCTGTCCTGCGCGAACCAGAAGATGATGAGGTGGGCGGCGAGGAGGGAAATTCCCATGTGCTGCAACGCGCCCGCGCCCAGCGCGGCGATGATCACGTAGGACGCGGTGACCGGCAGCCCCATCCCGATGACGTAGGACATCAGCCCGATGAGGAGCACCGCCACAACCGCGTTTCCCCCGGACACACCGATGAGGATCGACGTCACCTTGGTCAAAAGGCCCGTATGGACGATCACCGCATAAATGATCGCCGCGCTGGTGATCAGGGCGGCGATGGTCAGGACCACGCGCGCCCCCGCCTCCAGCCCGGTCAAGAGCTTGGACGGCGTGATCCGGGTGGCCCGGCGGAGATAGGAGATCACGATGGTCGCCACGACGCAGGCGGCGGAGGCGTAGAACGGGGTGTAGTTCAGGAGCAACAGCGCGATCAGAACGAAGATCGGGACAAAGATATGCCCGCCCTCGGCCAGAACTTGGCTCAGCCGCGGCAACTGGTCCTTGGGCACGCCCGCCAGCCCGCGCTCGGCGGCCTTGTTGTCGACGTAGAAATAGACGGCGGCGTAGTAGAGGAACGCCGGCGCGATAGAATAGAACAGGATCTCAACGAGCGGGATGTCGGTGAGGCTCGACATCACGAAGATCCCGGTGCCCATCAGCGGCGGCATGAGCCCGCCCCCCACCGAGGCCACCACCTCGATCGCCCCCGCCTCGTAGTTGCGGAACCCCAGCTTCTTCATCATCGGGATGGTCATCGTCCCGGTGGTCGAGACGTTCGAGATCGAGCTGCCGGACAGCATCCCCATCATCGCCGAACTGATCACCGCGACCTTGGCCGGGCCGCCGCGGCGATGCCCCGAGATGGCGGCGGCGAACTCGGTAAACACGCGGTCGCCGCCCGAGATCCGCAGGAAGACCCCAAAAAGCAGGAAGGTGAAGATGAACGTCGCCGCCAGCCCGGTGATAAAGTTGAAGATGCCCTCGGCATCCATATACATGGTCTCGATGAAACGGGCCGGCGACATTCCCCCATGCTGAAAGATGCCGGGCCACATCGGGCCGGTCAGCGCGTAGCCGATAAAGACCAAGTTCAGGATGACGATGGTGGACCCGATGGACCGCCGCGTCGCCTCGAACACGGTGAGGAGCGCGACGAGCCCCATGACCATGTCCACCGCCGGCACCGGATCGTATCCGACGAAGCGGTCGAGCCAGCCATCGGCCCGCCAAAACGCCCAGCCGAACGCGGCCAGGGCCGCCAGGGCCAAGAGCCAGTCCAGCGCGGTGGGTCCGTCCGCCCGGCTGGACTTCAGCGCCGGATAGAGCAGCATGGTCAAGGGGATGGTGAAGGCCAGAAACAGGCTCCGCGCCTCGATCTGGTCCGGCGCGATGGTGAAGGCGAAGTAGAGCGTGGTCACCGTCAGCGTGGCGCAGGCCAGCGTGATCGCGGGGCGCAGCCAGCCGCCGGGTTGGCGCTGCTCGCGCGGGAATGTCCGCTCCCGGTCCTCGCGCGACCGGTCGTAATAGCGCGCCAGCATGGTCTCTCCCCGTTCGGTCGGGGGCGCGCGTCGGCCGCGCACCCCCCGTGGTCTCGTCGGTCCCGATGGCCGTTTATTTCCAGCCACGTTCCTTGAAATAGCGCTCGGCACCGGGGTGGAGCGGGATCGGCAGGCCGACATGCACCTCCTCGGGCGACCAGCGGCCAAAGCCGCTATAGGCCTCGGTCATGCGGTCGTGGTTCTCGGCCAGCGCCTTGACCACCCGATAAACGATCTCGTCGTCCATGTCGGCGGTGGTCAGGATGACGGTGGCCAGGTTGACCGTGGGGATGTCGGCCTCCTGCCCGTCGTAGGTCCCGGCGGGGATGACCGAAGGCACATAGCCCCACTTTTCCACCAGCGTCGCACGCACGTTCTCGGGCAGCGGCATCAGACGGCCGTTCCGCGCCGCGATCGCCTGCTGCATGTCGGCCGAGTTGGTGCCGACGGTGTTGGTGTAGATGTCGATCTGGCGGTTGGCAAAGGCATCGGCCAGCCCCTGCTGCGCGCCCTGAACGACGGCGCTGCCCTGGGCCTCCAACTGTTCGTAGTCGAAGCCGTATTCCATCAGGATCTTCTCTTGGGCAAAGAAGTTCGACGACCCCTTCTGCCCGACGCCGATGCGCACCGTCGCGCCATCCTTGAGCTTGTCGAGGATGTCCATGTCGACATCCTCGGCAATGACCAGGTGGACGGTGTTGGGCACCAGGTTGGCCACCGCGCGCAGGTTGTCAAAGCCGTCGCCCTCATAGACCTCGTTGCCGCCTTCGTAGGCGAGTTTGAGGAACGGACCATAGGACAGACCGAACTGCGCGCCGCCGCTGCCCACGGCCAGCGGGTTGCCCACCGCGCCCTTGCCCGGAACGGTGGTCATCGGCTGGCCCACATAGGACTCGTTGACGATGTCCGAGATCATCGCGGCGGTGGGATACCAGGTCCCCGTCGGCCCGCCAGAGATGAAGGTGGCGATGTCGTGGGTGTCCTGCTGGGCCGCGGCCGGTCCGGCCAGACTGGCCGCCACGGCCAGGATCGCGGCCCCCATCTTGGTTCGTGTGATGATCATCTTAGGTCCTCCGTTGGTGATTTTCTCTGCGGGGATCGCCCCGCTTTGTGGGCGGCGCCCCGGCCGGGGCCGACCGCCGCTGTCATGCCGGCAGCCTCGCGCCGGCCGGGTCTCTGAGTTTCAGGATCGCGCGGGCGTCCTCGGGCGAGGCGATGTCGCCGCCCAGATCGCGCACCAGCGCCACCGCTTTGGCCACCAGTTGCGCATTGTCGCGGCACAGCTCGCCCTTGGCGATGTGCACCGTGTCCTCCATGCCGATACGCACATGCCCGCCCAAAAGCACGCTCTGCGCCAGCATCGGAAACGCCGCCCGGCCCACCCCGAAGGCCGCCCACACCACATCGTCGGGCAGCATCGAGACGAGATAGGCCATGGTCTGCGGCGTCGCCATCGCGCCGAAGCGCACGCCGAGAACAAGCTGGATCATCAACGGCAGGCGCAGATCGCCGCTGTCGATCAGATGGTGCATCAGATGCAGATCGCCGCTGTCGAAGATCTCGATCTCGGGCGTGACCCCAGAGGCGTAGATGCGCCGCGCCATGATCCGCACGTTGTCGGGGGCGTTGATGACCGAGGCCCGGCCGGACCACATGGTGTTGAGATCCAGCGTGCAGATGTCGGGGCGCAGCGCCTCCACATGCGCCACCCGCAGTTCCGGCGCGCAGAGCGTCGATCCCGGCGCCGCGCGCTGCGGATCGCCCGGGGTCGGGACGAACCGCCCGCCCTCGCCCGTCGTCAGGTTGATCAGCACGTCGCGGTTTTCGTCGCGGATCCGGCCCACCAGCTCCTCGTAGAGGTCGAGCCGCATGGACCCCGTCCCGCTGCGCGGATCGCGAACGTGGAGGTGGACGATGGTGGCGCCCTCGGCCGCGGCGCCCAGGGCGGCGCGGGCGATCTCTTCGGGCGTGATCGGCAGGTTCGGATTCTGCGACCGCTGGGTCAGGTTGCCGGTGACCGCGGCGGTCAGGATCGTCTTGGACCTAGGCATGGTGCTGAACCGCCTCCAGCGCGTCGGTCAGGCCGTCCTCCAGACGCTCCACAATCATGTCGATCTCGCCGTGGGTGACGGCATAGGGCGGCGCCAGCAGGACGTGATCGCCGCGCCGGCCGTCCACGCAGCCCTGCGAGGGATAGCACAGCATTCCGCGCCGGAACGTCGCCGTCTTGATCCCCGGCGCCAGGGCGTCCTCGGGGGCAAAGGGCGCCTTGCTCTCGCGGTCGCGCACCAGTTCCAGCGACCAGAACAGGCCGCGCCCGCGAATGTCGCCGACATTGGGGTGCTGGCCGAACGCCGCGCGCAGTTCCTCTCCCAGATAGCGCCCGGCACTCTGGACGTTGGCCAGGAGCCCGTCTTCCTCGATGACGTCCAGCACCGCCAGCGCCCCGGCACAGGCGGCGGCATGGGACATGTAGGTGTGCCCGTTCCAAAGCGTGCCCGACCCGCGCTCGATCGACTCGCAGAGCGCCTCCGAGGCCAGGACCGCCGCAATCGGCTGGTATCCCGCGCCCAGCCCCTTGGCCATGGTCGTGACGTCGGCGTGGACGCCCTCCTGCTCCAGGGCAAAGAGCGTGCCGGTGCGCCCGGTCCCACACATCACCTCGTCGGCGATGAACAGGACGCCGGTGTCGTCGCAGATTTCGCGGATGCGCTGAAAATACCCCTCCGCCGCCGGCTGGCTGCCCAGGGTCGCCCCGGCGACCGGTTCGGCGACGAAGGCCGCCACGGTCTCGGCCCCGATCTCGTCGATGGTCCGGGCCAGTTGATCGGCCATGCGCCGGCCGAAATCCCGCTCGCTCTCCGCCGCGCCGCGGTAACGGTAGGCGTGGCAGGGGTCGATGAAGTCGCACCCGGCCAACATCGGCTCGTAAGGCGCGCGCCGCCCGGCATGGCCGCCCACCGCCAGCGCGCCCAGCGTGTTGCCGTGATAGCTGAGCCTGCGCGAGACGATGCGGGTGCGCGACGGCTGCCCCCGCTCCAGCTGCACCTGGCGGACGAGCTTGAGCGCCGCCTCCATCGCCTCCGAGCCGCTGCCGACGAACATGATCCGGCCGTGGCCAGTGCCCTCGGGCGCGGCCTCGACCAGGCGTTCGGCCAGCCGCTCGGACGGGTCGTTGGAGAAAAACCCTGTATGGGCGAACGCCGCCTGGGAGAGTTGCGCCGAGATCGCCGCGCCGATTCGGTCGTCCGAATGGCCGAGGCAAGACACCGCCGCCCCGCCGCTGGCGTCGAAATAGCGCCGGCCCGCGGCATCGACCAGGTAATTGCCATCGCCGCGCGCCAGTTGCGGCGGCGGCTTGCGAAGATCGCGGTGAAGAACAAAGCTCATGGATACGTCTTGCCTGCCAAACTATGTTTTGTATATTAGACAAACCGGCGCGATGCAAGCTGTCGTTTCGATTCCAAGTCCCTAGAGTTCAGACCATGACCCGCGCCTACGACTCGCTCACCGTGCTCGACCTCACCCATGTCCTCGCCGGGCCGTTCTGTGCGTATCAGTTCGCGCTCCTCGGCGCCGACGTGATCAAGATCGAGCCGCCCGGGGATCCCGACTGCGCCCGCGGCCGGGGCCCGGACGCCCAGGCGAATGCCGCCGGGCTGGGCCTCACCTATCAGGTGCAGGGGGCGAACAAGCGCGCCCTGGCGCTGGACCTCGCCCGCCCCGAGGGACAGGCCGTGCTGCGCCGTCTGGCGGCCAAGGCAGACGTGCTGATCGAGAACTTCTCGACCGGGTCGCTGGACGCCCTGGGGCTCGGCGCCGCCGCCCTGCGCGCCGAGAACCCCGCGCTGATCTACTGTTCGATCACCGGCTACGGCGCCACCGGACCCCGCGCCGCCACCGGCGCATATGACAATGTGATCCAGGCCGCCGCGGGCGTCATCGCCCAGAGCGGGGGACACAAGCCGGGCCTCTCCTTCGTCGACTACGCCACCGGCTATGCCGCGGCCTTCGCCGTCGCGGCAGCCCTGGCCCAGCGCGCGTCCACGGGCGTCGGCGCGGCGCTGTCGGTGTCGATGCTGGAGACGGCGCTGTCGATGATGGCGCCCGAAGCGGTGGCGCTGGACCACGCCCCCCTGGCGGCCAAGCGGCGGGAGGCCGGGATCGTGCCCTACGCCACTGCCGACGGCACGCTGGTGCCGGGGGTCTTCAAGCCCGCCCAATACCGCAAGCTCGGCGCCTGCCTGGCCCGCCTGGGCCATCCCGTGCCCCAGTTGGCGCGGATCGAGACCTGGCAGGACGTCTGGAGCCACGCCCCCGCGCTGGAGGACGCGCTGGCCGCCATTTTCGCCACCCGGCCGGCAGAGGATTGGGTCGCGCTCCTTCACGCCGACGACCTGCCGGCCGAGCGTGTCCTGACCCTCGCCGAGGCGATCGGCGCGCCGCAGGTGGATGCCCGCGGCTACTTCGCCGCCCATCCGGCGCGCGACGACATCCGCCTCCCCCTCGGGCCGGCGCGGTTTTCCGAGGGCGGGCCCGCGATCCGCCGCCCCCCGCCCCGGATGGGCGAACACAGCCGCGAGATCCTGGCCGAACACGGTCTGCCCCCCGCCGAGATCGACGCCCTTTTCGCCCAAGGCGTCGTGGCGTGATGTCCTGGCCGGTTCGACCCGCGCCGCGCCTGTGGACGCGGCTGCCCGAGGCGCTGCACCACCGCGGCGCGCCCAGCCCCTGGGCGGCGATGACCCGGCCCGGACAGCCCCTGCATTCGTTTCTCGAGGCGCCGTTCTTCGACGCGAAGGGCGATCTGTGGCTGTCGGACGTGGCGAGCGGGCGGATCCTGCGCGTCACCCCCGGCGGGGACTGGAGCGTCGAACACGCCTACGAGGGCGCGCCCCACGCCATGCGGCCGCGCGCCGACGGCACGCCCCTCGTCGCCGACTACTACCGCGGGCTGGGGCGGCTGGAGGGGGGCGGCTTCGTCCCCGTCAGCACGGGCCTGCCCGACCGGCCGTTCCTCGGACTGTCGGACATGGCCCCCGCCCCCGACGGCGCGATCTGGATCACCGATTCGGGGCGGAGCAGCCTCAGCGATCCCACCGGCCGCCTCTGGCGTTACGCCCCCGGCGGCGCGCTGCGCCTGGTGCTGTCGAACGTGCCCTACGCCAACGGCGTGGCCCTGTCGCCCGACGGCGCCTGGGTCTACCTGGCCGCCACACGGGCCAACCAGGTCTGGCGCCTCGCCGCCGCTCTGCCGGCCCAGGGGCCGCCCATGGCCGGGGTGTTCCTGCACCTGTCGGGCGGACTCGGCCCCGACGGCCTGGCCACCAATCCGCTGGGCTGGCTCGCCGTCGCCCAGGCCCAGGCGGGCCGCGCCTATGTCGTCGACGCCCTGGGCGATGCGGTGGCCGAGGTGCGGCTGCCCGACGGGCGCTGG
Source organism: Rhodobacteraceae bacterium CCMM004 (assembly GCA_004005435.1). Taxonomy (GTDB): domain Bacteria; phylum Pseudomonadota; class Alphaproteobacteria; order Rhodobacterales; family Rhodobacteraceae; genus CCMM004. The sequence goes on from RZWH01000002.1 coordinate 127,339, forward strand.
ACCACCTCCGTCGCGTTCCACCCCGACGACCCGCACCGCCTGGTCATCGTCGAGGCCGAGCGTGGCGCCCTCTTCATCGCCGATCTGCCCCAGCAAAAGGACATCCTATGAACCGCGACACGCTGCACGGATTCGTGCCCGCAACCGTCACGCCCTTTTCCCACACGGGCGAGATCGTGTGGGAGGCGTTCGCAGAGGTGCTGGACTTTCTGGTCGGCCGCGGCGCCTCGGCGATCTGCGTCGCCGGGGACAACGGCGAGAGCTGGGCGCTCAGCGCGGTGGAACGCGGGCAGCTCGTCCGCTTTGCCAAGGACCGGCTGGGCGATGCCGTGCCGGTGATCCTGGGCATCTCGGCGCCGACCATGGACGCCGTTACCGGCTATATCCGCGCCGCCCAAGAGAACGGCGCCGACGCGCTTTTGTCGATGCCCCAGACCTACGTGCTCAAGGCGTCGGACGAGGAGGTGATGCACCGCTTTGCCCGGGTTTCCGCCGCCACCGACCTGCCGGTGATCCTCTACAACTCGCCCCGGCGGGCGGGGATGAGCCTGACCGTCGATCAGATCGCGCGCCTGTGCGATGCGGGGAACGTCATCGGATTGAAGGAATCGCAGCGCGACTTCTTTCACCACAGCCACCTCCTCGACCGACTGGCCGAGCGCCTCTCGGTGATGACCGGGCCGTCCCACTATATCCTGCCGAACTTCGGGCTGGGCGCGCGGGGCTTCATCGCCACGGGCCCGGAGCTGATCTCGGCGCGGCCCTCGGACCTGGCCGCAATCGCGCGGACGCCGGGGTCGGCGGCCTATCGCACCGCCCATCGCGAGCTGACAACGATCTACGAGACGCTGATGCGCATCGGCACCTGGCCCTCGGCGCTCAAGGCCGCCCTGGAGCTGATCGGCGTGCCCGCAGGCGTGCCGCGCGACCCGGTGCTGCGGCTCGGAGACAAGGACACGGACGCCCTGCGCGCGATGCTGGACGGTCTCGGCCGCGCCCGCGGATGAGCAGGACCGCGGACACCCCCGCACCGGTGCGGATCACGTTCGACGGCCGTGACTACGACGCCCGGCCGGGCGAGAGCCTGGCTGCCGCCCTGCTCCGCGCAGGCGTTCCGGCAACGACTCAGCGCCACGCCCCAGGCCCCGCCCGGGGGGCGTTCTGCTGGATGGGATGGTGCCAAGAGTGCCGCGTCCGCCACCGCGGCCGCTGGGTCGAAGCGTGCCGCCTGACCGTTTACGACGGGCTGACGGCCGAAGCGCGGCGGGCCGCCGATGTCCGCTGAGACCGACATCGCCGTTCTGGGCGCCGGGCCCGCGGGCGGGGCGGCGGCCCTGGCCGCGGCCGCCGGGGGTGCGCGGGTGGTGCTGATCGACGAACAGGCCCATCCCGGCGGCCAGGTCTGGCGGAAAAAGGACGTGGACCTCCCCGGCCTCGCCGAGACACCCGAGACCTGTGCGGGCGCCCGCCTGCGTGGCGATCTGGAGGCCAGCGGCGCGACCTTTCTGGGCGGCACCCGGCTCTGGCATATCGAGCGGGTCGAGGGTGGCTGGCGGCTTCACCTCCTGACCAGGGGCGACCGGGCCGAGACGCTGACGGCGCGGGCGGCGATCCTGGCCCCCGGCGCGCGCGAGTTCGTGCAGCCCTTTGCGGGCTGGACGACGCCCGGCGTCTACGGCCTGGCCGGTGCGACCGCGCTGATGAAGTCCCAGGGCTGCCCGCCGGGGCGGCGGTCGGTGGTGGCGGGGGGCGGCCCCTTGGCTCTGTTCGCGGCGGCCGAAATCCTGCGGCTGGGCGGCGAGGTCGCGGCGGTGGCCACGCCGAACGGGCGCGGCGACTGGCTGCGCTGCGCGCCCATCCTGGCGGCCAACCCCGCCTTGGCCCGCCGGGGCGCGGAGCTGATCGCGCGGATCCGGCGGGCGGGCGTCCCGATCCTCTGGCGCCACGTCGTGACCCGCGCCGAGGGCGACCGGGCACTGATCCGCGTCCACGCGGCGCCCTGCGGTGCCGAGTGGGCCCCCACCGGCGCGGCGCGGGCGTTCGACGCCGACGCGCTCTGTGTCGGCCACGGTCTGATCCCCAACGTCGACGTGGCGGTCCTGGCCGGACTCCCGCGGGTCTACGACGCGGACCGGGGCGGCTGGGTCGTCGAGGCCGGGCCGGATGGGCGGACCGCGCTGGAGGGGCTGTTTCTCTGCGGAGACGGCGCCGCCCTGCGCGGCGCCGAGACGGCCGCCCGCGCCGGCGCGGGCACCGGCCAGGCGGCGCTGGCCGATCTGCGGGGCACTCCGGCGCCCCCGCCCGCCCCGCGGCGCCCCGACCTGAGGGCCCGGTTCGGCCGGGCGATGACCGCGCTGGCCCGCCCGCGGCCCGGGCTCCTCCGCCTGACCCGACCCAACACCGTCGTCTGCCGCTGCGAGAGCCTGACCCGCGCCACCCTCGACGCCGCCATCGACGCGGGCGCCGCCGGGCTCGACGCGCTCAAGTCGGCGACGCGCTGCGGCATGGGGCCCTGCGGCGGACGCTACTGCCTGACCGCCGCGGCGCGGCTGATCGAGGATCGCACCGGCGCCGCCGAAGGCACCGTCCCGCCCCCCGTTCCGCGCCCGCCGCTGTTCCCGCTGCCGGTCGCGGCGGTGGCGGCGGGGTTCGACTACGACGACCTGCCGATTCCCGCCCCGGCCCCCCTATGACCAGGCCATGGGACATCGCCGTCGTGGGCGGCGGCATCATGGGCTGCGCCACCGCACTGGGTCTCGCCGAGGGCGGGATGCGGGTCGTCGTGCTGGACAAGGGCGACCTCTGCCAGGGCGCCTCGGGCGTCAACGCGGGCACGCTCAGCCTCCAGATCAAGCGGGTGAGCCTGATGGACTACGCCCTTCGGGGCCATGAGCTCTGGGAGGCGATGGGCGACGCGGTCGGGTTCCGCAAGACCGGCGGCTACACCCTGGCCTTCACCCCCCGCGAGGCGGCGCTCCTGGAGGAGCGTCAGACGCTCAAGCGTGCGGCGGGGGCGCCCATCACCTTCGTCTCGCCCAAGGCGGTGTGGGCGGCCGAGCCCGGCATCGCCGACAGCGTCGTTGCCGCCTCCTACTGCCCCGAGGACGGGTATGCCAACTCGTCCCTGACCGGCGCCTACTACCGCGCGCGGCTCACGGAGGCGGGAATCGCGGTGCGCGTCCGCTGTCCGGTCGAGGGGGTCGAAGCCAGTGCCGGCAGCTTTGCGCTCGCCACCCCCGACGGGCCGGTGCGGGCGGCGCGCCTGCTCCTCGCCGGGGGCGCCTGGCTCGCCCCATTGGCGGCGATGCTGGGGGTCGACCTGCCGGTGCGGGCGCGGGTGAACACCGTGTCGGTGACCGAGGCGATGCCGGCGCTCTTTTCCACCGTGATCGGCCACGCGACCGGCCTCCTGACCATGAAGCAAAAGCCGAACGGCACCGTCCTGATCGGCGGCGGCTGGCAGGGGCGCGGCACCCCCGACGCGGGGCGCGGGCAGGTGTCGGCCGACACCCTGGCGCCGAACGTCGCGCTGGCCTGCCACGCGGTGCCGGCGCTCCAGGACGCGCGCCTCCTGCGCAGCTGGACGGGGTTCGAGGCCAACGTCCCCGACTTTTATCCCCTGGCCGGCGCGCTGGGGGGCGTCGAGGGCGCCTATGTCCTCGGCTGCGTCCGGGGCGGCTTCACCATCGGCCCCTATCTCGGACGGCTGATGGCCGATCTGATCCTGGGCCGCGCGCCCGAACGGCCGCTGTTCGACCCCAATCGCAGCTTCGAAGGAGACACCTAGATGTCGCACGACACCCCGGACCCTGCGCGCCTGGACGGCCGCACCGCGCTCGTCACAGGCGGCGGCACCGGCATCGGCGCGGCCGTCGCGCGGGCCCTGGCCCAGGCCGGCGCCACGGTGATCGTGGCCGGGCGCCGGGCCGTTCCGATCGAGACCGTCGCGCGCGAGATCGGCGGCCGCGCCGCGGTCTGCGACGTCCGCGATCCCGCGGAGGCGGCCGCGGCGGTCGATCTGGCGCTGACCGAAACCGGCCGCCTGGACGTGCTGGTGAACAACGCCGGGGTGCCAGGCCCGGTGGCGCCGGTGGCCGACGTCGACATGGCCGACTGGCGCGCCTGCCTAGAGATCAACCTCTTCGGCGCCATGCACTGCCTGCAGGCGGCCGCGCGCGCCATGCGCCCGCAGGGATCGGGCGCCATCGTCAACATGTCCTCGCTCATGGGCGTGCAGGGCTACCCCATGCGCAGCGCCTATTGCGCGTCGAAGTTCGCGCTGATCGGGATCACCGAAACCATGGCGCGCGAGTTGGGGCCCCACGGCATCCGGGTCAACGCGCTGCTGCCCGGCGCGGTCTCGGGCGACAACATGGATGCCATCCTCGCCCGCCGGGCCGAGGCCGAGGGCCGCACCGCCGCCGAGATCGAGCGCGAGAACTACACCGACCCGGCCGCGCTCAAGCGCTGGGTCGCGCCCGAAGAGGTCGCCCGCGCGGCGCTGTTTCTGGCCTCGGACATGTCCTCGGCCACCACCGGCGAAACGATCAAGGTGGACTGCGGGCGGTTCTGATCGGGGGCTCAGGCTCCGGTGCCGCTCTCGGCCACCGCGTCCGCCGCGGTCAGGCTCTTGCGGATGACCTCGTAGGCGCTGTCGATGTCCTCGCGCAGCGCCGCGACCGCGCCTTCGACGTCGCGCGCGACGATCGCGTCGAACAGGGCGCGGTGCTGGCGGTTCGACACCCGATAGTGCCCGTGCCGTTGGAGCAGGTGGAAATTCGGGTTCATCCTGAGCCAGATGTTGCCGATCATCTCCAGGATCAGCGGCGACTTGGCGTGCCGATAGACGGTGAAGTGAAAGTCATAGTTGGCGTGGATGAAGTCCTTGACCCGCCCGCCCTGCTCGGCCGCCTCCATCTCGTCGAGGAGGTGTTTCAGCGCCGCCACCAGAGCGTCGTCGGCGTTGTCCACCGCCCAGCGCACCGCCACCGCCTCGACCTCCAGCCGGACGCGGCGCAGATCCGCCAGCTCCTCCAGGCTCAGCCGCGGCACGCCGATGGACCGTCCCGACACCACCGTCAGGGCCCCCATGGCCATGAGCCGCGAGATCGCCTCGCGCACCGGCATGGGGCTGACGTCCAGCGCATTGGCGATGCTGGCCACGGTGATCGACTCGCCCGGTGCCAGCTCGCCTTCGAGGATGAGGTTGCAGAGGCTCTGATGCACTTGGGTCTGCAACGTCTCGCGCTTGAGAGGCTTCACACCCTGCAACATCCCGTCGGCCCCTTTCGTTTGAACCAATATCGCAGCCGTCGGGCGAAAAGGGAAGACGATGATTTGACATTTGATCAAAGATAGGAGATCGTTCGCATCACTCGGGCCTGGGGAGGCCGAGAACGCCCAACGGAGGAATTTCGATGAAAAACGCATTCTTGGCCGGATCGGTTTGCGCCGCGGCGCTGGTCGCCGGTGCGGCGATGGCGCAGGACGAGCCCTACGATATCTACTTGTCGATGAGCTATATCGGCAACGACTGGCAAGCCGAGGCCCAGAACATGGTCCGCGCGCTGGCCGAGAGCAGCGACTACGCCGACCGGGTCAACCTGCGTATCCAGGTCGCAGGCCCCAACGCCCAGCGCCAGATCCAGCAGATCAACGCGATGGTGCAGGCCGGGGCCGACGCCATCGTCGTCTATCCGATCTCGCCCACTGCGCTGAACACCGTGGTCAAGAGCGCCTGCGACCGCGGCGTCACCATCATCGCCTATGACGGCGAGATCACCGAGCCCTGCGCCTACAATGTCACCATCGACCAGACCGAGGCGGGCCGCGTGACCGCCGAATGGCTGGCCGAAGAGCTGGGTGGCGAGGGCGACATCGTTGTCATCACCGGCGTGCCGGGCACGTCGGTCGACACCGCCCGCACCGCCGCGGCCATGGAGGTCTTCGAGGGCCACGAGGGCATCAACGTCGTCGGCGAGGCGGTGGGGATGTGGAGCCAGGCCGTCGCCCGCACCGAACTCAGCCGTCTGATGGCGACCCGCGACTGGTCGGACATCGACGGGCTATGGATGCAGGTCGGCTGCTACACCGCCAACGCGATGCAGATCGAGGCGGGGATCGCCCCCGAAGACGTGCTGCCCTGCGCCGGCGAGGGGTCGAACGGCGGCCGGATCCAGATGCTGCCGGCCGACACCGCGGTCGAGGGCGGCGCCATGCCTTATGCTCCCATGGGCGCGCCGCGCATCTCCTACGCCTCGCCGCCCTATTCCGGCGCCCTGGCGCTCAAGCTGGCGGTCGACATCCTGGACGGCGCAGAGGTGCCCAAGCTGACCACCCTGCCCCTGCCCATCGTGACGAGCGAGACCATCCAGCTCTGCGAGACCGGCAGCTGGGAAGAGCAGCGCGACGGTTGCAACGCCTTCCAGCCGTCGCTGGTGGCGAACCCGGGCTGGTTCGCGTCGATCTTCTCCGAAGAGCTGCCGCAACTGGGTCTGAACGCCGCCCTGGTGGGCCAGGCCGAGAACTGAGCGCGGCTCAGCGAGACCACCTCCCCCGGCGGCGACGAACCGCCGGGGGACCGCAGCCTCTTTCCAACGCTCGGGGTTTCCATGTCCTCTGAACGCGGCGGACAGCCGGCGGTCGAGGTCCGCGGTCTGACCAAGACCTACGGACCGACGGTCGCCAATCGGGACATCGCCTTTGCGGTGATGCCCGGCACGGTTCATGCGCTCCTCGGCGAGAACGGGGCGGGCAAGTCCACGACGATGAAGGTCCTGTCCGGCCTCGTCCGCCCCGACGCGGGCGAGGTCCTGATCGACGGCAGGGCGTTGACCCTGCGCACGCCCCGCGATGCCCATGCCGCCGGGATCCAGACGGCGTTTCAGGAACTGACGCTGGTGCCGGATCTCACGGTGCTGGACAACATGCTGTTGCCGCGGGCGCCGTGGACGGCCTGGGCGACGCTCGACCGCCGCCGCACCCGGCGCGCCGTAGCGGCACATTTCGACCGCCTAGGGGTCGCGGCAGACCTCGACGCGCTGGCGGGCGATCTGAACCTGGCGCTGCGGCAGAAGATCGAGATCGCGCGCGCCCTCTTCCGCCGCCCCGCGATCCTCCTGCTGGACGAGCCCACCTCGGCCCTGTCGGGGAGCGATGTCGACTGGCTGGGCGGTATCATAGCGGAGGCCAAGGCCCAGGGGATCACCGTCCTCTTCATCTCCCACCGGATGCCCGAGGTCCGCGCGTTCTGCGACACCATGACGATCCTGCGCAACGGCCAGGCGGTGTTTTCCGGCACCGTGGCCGAGGTCAGCGACGCCGAGGTGATCGAGATGATCATCGGCCGCTCGGTCGAGAACGCCTTTCCCCCGCTCCGCCCGCCCCGCGACCATGGCGGCGCCACGCCCGTCCTGGCCGCGCGGGGCCTCGCCGCGGGGCCCAAGCTGCGCGACGTCGACCTGGCGCTCTATCCGGGCGAGATCGTGGGCATCGCCGGGTTGCAGGGCATGGGCCAGGACGCGCTCTTCCGCGGGCTCTTCGGCGCCGAGCGGCTGCGCGCGGGCCGGATCGAGCTGGACGGCACGCCGATCCACCTGCGCGCGCCCGCCGACGCGCTCGACCCGTCTGTGGCCATCGGGATGGTGCCCGAGGATCGCAAGAGCGAGGGCCTGTTTCTCAAGCTTCCCGGCCGCCAGAACGCGACCCTCCCGGTGATCGGCCGGTTCCACCGCGGCCCGCTCCTCGATCTGGACGCCGAGGCGCGCGCGGCCGCCGGCGCCTTCGACGCGGTCGAGGTCGACGACCGCGCGCAGTACCTGCCCGCCGGCGCGTTCTCGGGCGGCAATCAGCAAAAGATCGTCATCGCCAAATGGCTGGTGGCGCAGAGTCGGGTCCTGCTTCTGTTCGACCCCACCCGAGGCATCGACGTGGGCACCAAGGAACAGCTCTACCGCCTCCTGCGCGACTACGCGGATGCGGGCGGCGCGGTCCTGTTCCACTCCACCGAGATCCCGGAACTGGTGCACCTGTGCGACCGGGTCGGCGTGCTCTACGACGGGCGCCTGTCGCGCTGGCTGGACGGTGCCGACCAGACGGAACGCGGAATCATGGAGGCGACGCTCGGCGGCAACGACCCGCTGGGGCTCTACGAGAGCACCGACGCACCGGAGGTGACGGCATGAGCGGCACCCCTGCCCGCGTCCTGCGCAGCCTCGGCCGCGCCCAGGGCGTCGTCGTGGCCGTCCTGGTCTTTGCCGGGCTGATGCTGCTGAACGCGCTCCTCAGCCCGTTTCCGCTGAGCTACTTCGACATCTCTTTTCTGTCGAGCGGCGGCGCCACCACCGCCATTGCCGCGGCGGGGCAGACGCTGGTGATCCTGTCGGGTGGGTTCGACCTGTCGGCGGGGGCGGTGGTGTCGCTGGTCAACGCGGTGCTGGCCTCGTCGATGTCGCCCACAGATATGGACGCGCCGGTCGTTCTGTGGACGGCCATCGGGATTGGGATCGGTGCGGCGGTGGGCGCGGTAAACGGGTTTTTCGTCGCCGTCCTGCGGCTCCAGCCCATCGTGGTGACGCTGGCGGTGATGTTCATCGTCCAGGGCATCACGCTTCTGATCCTGGACACCCCCGGCGGGTTCGTGGCCCCGTCCCTCGGCGCGGTGTTCCTGGGCGACGCGGTGCCGGGGCTCCTGCCCGCGCCGGTGGCGCTGATCGGCGTCTTGATCCTGTTGTGGCTGTGGCTCAAGCGCACGTCCTTCGGCGTCACCCTCTACGCCATCGGCAGCGACGTGGAGTCCGCCCGCGCCACCGGGCTCAGGGTCCGCGCCGTCACCTTCCTCACCTACATGCTGGCGGGGGGGCTCTATGGGCTGGCCGGCGTGTTCGTCAGCGCCCAGACCGGCTCGGGCGATCCGCTGGTCGGCAACGCGCTCCTCCTGCCGACCTTCGCCGCGGTGGTGATCGGTGGCACCCGTCTGGGCGGCGGCAAGGGCGGGATCGTGGGCACGATCTTTGGGGCCTATATCCTGATGATCGTCGTCAACCTCCTGCTGTCGCTGAACGTCTCGGCCTATTTCTCGACCATCGCCGAGAGCGCAGTGCTGCTCCTCGCCGTGCTGGCCGGGTCGCTGTCGCGCAGCAGCACGCTGTCGCTGCGCCTGCGCGACCTGAGCGACAGCCTGCGCGCCCGGCGGGCGGGGCGCCTGGTCGGCCAGCGGGCGCGACAGGACCGGCGACTGGCCTTCACCCGCCCGGCCGAGCGCATCGACGCGCCGGGGATCCTCCAGAGCCACGGCCACACCCTGCGCTATGCGCTGCCCAGTTATGCCTGCCTCGCCCTGGTGCTGATCGTCACCCAGCTCCTCCTCGGCAACGTCTTCGACGGCTGGCGGTATTGGGACTCGCTGTTGGTCCTGTCGTGCTTTCTGATCGTGCTGGCGCTGGGCCAGGGGGCGGTGATCCTCACCGGCGGACTGGACCTGTCGCTGCCCTGGACCATCGCGCTGTCGGGGATGCTGCTGACCGGGCTCGTGGCCGGGCAGGATTCTGGCCTGTGGACCGCAGTGCCCTTGGTGCTGGCCGTCGCCGCGCTGATCGGGCTGACGAACGGCCTGGGCGTCGTCGCGCTGGGCCTGTCGCCCATCGTGGTGACCCTGGCGATGAACGGCATCCTCCAAGGTGCGGCGCTCTTGTGGTCCGGCGGCACGCCCGCGGGCTTCGCCCCGCCGTCCCTGCGGTGGCTGATGACCGGAGAGATCGCGGGCGTCACCCCGATCATCTTTGTCATGGTCGCGTTCGTCGCCGCGGCGATCCTGCTCCTTGGACGGACCGCGTTCGGCCGGCGTATCTACGCCGTCGGCAACAGCGAGATGGCGGCGCGCCTGTCGGGAGTGCGCACCGGCCGGGTCATCGTCTCGGTCTACATCCTGTCGGCCCTCTGCGCGGCGCTCGTCGGGATCCTGCTCGCGGGCTTCTCGGGCCAGGCGAGCCTCGGGATGGGCGACGATTACCTCCTGCCGTCCATCGCCGTGGTGGTCGTGGGCGGCGCCCTGATCACCGGCGGACGGGGGCATTTCGCGGGGATGGTGGGCGGCGCCCTCCTCCTCACCGCCATGCAGACGCTGTTGGCCGGGACCGCCCTGCCCTTCGCCTTCCGGTCGGTGTTCTTCGGCCTGGTGATCCTTGCCGCCGTGATCGCGCTGCGCGAATGATGTGAAAGGAGACGGCTATGACCCCTGAGACGCAGATGACACTCCCCGGCCTCGCCGGGCGGCGCGTCGCGGTCACCGCCGGAGGGGCGGGGATCGGGCTCTGCATCGCCCGGGCGCTCGCCGCGCAGGGCGCGCGTCTGGCGCTCTGCGACGTCGACCGCGGCGCGCTCGATGCCGCCGCGGCCGAGATCGGGGCCGAGGTGGCCGAGATCGCCGACGTCTCGGACGACGCCCAGGTCGCCGCCTTCTTCGGCCGGATCGAGGCCGAGATGGGCGGGCTCGACGGGCTGGTGAACAACGCCGGGATCGCCGGCCCCACCGGCGGGGTCGAGGACATCGCGCCCGCCGACTGGCGCCGCTGCATCGACATCTGCCTGACGGGGCAGTTCCTCTGCGCCCACCACGCCGTGCCGATGATCAAGCGCGCGGGCGGCGGTGCCATCGTCAACATCTCGTCCGCCGCGGGGCGGTTCGGCTACGCCTACCGCACCCCCTATGCCGCCGCCAAGTGGGGGGTGATCGGGCTGACCCAGAGCCTGGCCAAGGAGCTGGGCGCCGACGACATCCGCGTCAACGCGATCCTGCCGGGCATCATCGCGGGGCCGCGGATGGAGGGGGTGATCGCCGCCCGGGCCGAGCAAACCGGGGTCAGCCACGCCGAGATGAAGGCGGAGTATCTGTCGCGCATCTCGCTGGGGCGCATGACCCCGCCCGAGGACGTGGCCGACGTCGCCGCGTTCCTCATCTCGGACGCCGGACGCAACCTGTCGGGGCAGAGTCTGCCGGTCGACGGCAACGTGGAGGCCCTGTGATGGCCGGTGCCGTCGCCGTTGTCGGATGCGGACTGATCGGCCGCGCCTGGGCCATCGTCTTTGCTCGCGGGGGCCATGAGGTGCGGCTCTGGGACGAACGGCCCGAGGCGGCGGCGGCGGCCCGCGCCTTCGCCGCCGACATGCTGGACGAGCTGGAGGCGCGGGGCCTGATCGACGGCCCCGCCGCGGCCGCCGCGGCGCGGCTGCACGTGGCGGGCGACTTGGCCGCGGCGCTCGACGGCGCGGTTCACGTGCAGGAGAACACGTTTGAGGATCTGGAGGTCAAGCGCGTGGTCTTTGCCCGGCTCGACGCTCTGGCCGGGCCCGAGACGGTGCTGGCGTCGTCGTCGTCGGCGCTCCTGCCCTCGGCGATCTCCGAGGGGCTGCCCGGGCGCCACCGATGCGTCGTCGCCCACCCCATCAACCCCGCGTACCTGGTCCCCGCGGCCGAGCTGGTGCCCGCGCCCTGGACGGACCCGGCCGTGATGGAGCGCACGGCCGCCCTCCTCACCGCGGCCGGGATGAAGCCCATCGTGATGCGGCGCGAGATCGACGGTTTCGTCATGAACCGGCTCCAGGGCGCGCTCCTGCACGAGGCGTTCCGACTGGTCGCCGACGGCGTGGCCAGCGCCGAGGACGTGGACATCGGCCTGCGCGAGGGGCTGGCGCTGCGCTGGTCCTTCGTCGGGCCGTTCGAGACCATCGACCTGAACGCGCCCGGCGGGGTCCGCGACTACGTCGCGCGCTACGCCGGCGTCTACGACGGGCTGTCGGATCAGGCCCCCGCCGACTGGACCGGCCCCGCGCTCGACGCCATCGAGGCCGAGCGGCGCGCCCGCCTGCCCGCCGCCGACCTGGCCGACCGCCAGGCCTGGCGCGACCGGCGGCTGATGGCGCTCGCCGCCCACAAACGCCGCGCCGCCCGCGAGATAGGAGACTGACATGCCCCCATCTGACAAGGTGATCATCAGTTGCGCCGTGACCGGGGCGATCCACACGCCCTCGATGACGCCGCATCTGCCGATCACCGCCGACGAGATCGCCGAGGCCGCCATCGGCGCCGCCGAGGCGGGCGCGGCGATCCTGCACCTCCACGCCCGCGACCCCGAAACCGGGCGGCCCGACCAGTCGGTCGCGGCCTTCGCGCCGTTCCTGCCCCGGATCAAGCAGGCGACCGACGCGGTGGTCAACATCACCACCGGCGGCTCGCCCTATATGACCGTGGCCGAGCGGGCGGGACCGGCGGCCGAATACCGCCCCGAGGTCGCGTCCCTGAACATGGGGTCGATGAACTTCGGCTTCTTCCCGCTCCTGGCGAAATACACCGAGTTCCAGCACGCGTGGGAGCGCGAGCACCTGGAGAACTCCCGCGATCTGGTGTTCCGCAACTCGTTTCAGGACATCGAGTACGTGCTGGAGACCTGCTATGGCAACGGCACCCGGTTCGAGTTCGAATGCTACGACATCTCGCATCTCTACAACCTCGCCCATTTCGCCGACCGCGGCCTCGTGAAGCCGCCGTTCTTCGTCCAGTCGGTGTTCGGCCTCCTGGGCGGAATCGGCACCCACCCCGAGGACGTCATGCACATGAAGCGCACGGCCGACCGCCTCTTCGGCGCCGACTACCGCTGGTCCGTGCTGGGCGCGGGCAAGGACCAGTTCCGCATCGCCACCCAGGCGGTCTCGATGGGCGGCAACATCCGCGTCGGGCTGGAGGACAGCATCTGGATCGCCCGGGGCGAGCTGGCGTCGTCCAACGCCCAGCAGGTGGCCAAGGCGCGGGCGCTGGTCGAGGGGCTGGGCCTCTCCGTCGCAACCCCGGCCGAGGCCCGCGAGATGCTGGCGCTCAAAGGCGGCGACCGGGTGAATTTCTGAACCAACGGGAGGAGCAAGGGATGGACATCGACATCGTTCTCGACGTCAAAACGACGCTGGGCGAAGGCCCGGTCTGGGACGTGGAGCAACAGCGGCTCTACTTCATCGATTCGATGGACGGGCGCGTGTTCCGCTGCACCGCCGAGGGGAGCGAACTGCGCGCCTGGGACGTGCCGGGCAAGATCGGGTCGATGGCGCTGCGTGCTGCCGGCGACGGCGCCATCGTGTCCCTGGACAGCGGGTTCCACTTCCTCGATTTCACCAGCGGCGAGTGCGCGCTGATCCACGATCCCGAGCCGGGGATGACCGCCAACCGCATCAATGATGGCAAGGCCGACCGGCGCGGGCGGTTCTTTGCGGGCTCCATGGACACCATGGAGGAGGGGCCCAACGGCGCCCTCTACCGCGTCGACCCGGACCTGACCGTGACCAAGATCGACGACGGCATCATCTGCTCGAACGGTCCGTGCTTCAGCCCCGACGACCGCACCTTCTATTTCACCGACACCTGGAGCGGCGAGATCTGGGCCTACGACTACGACATCGAGACGGGGACGGTGTCGAACCGCCGGACCTTCGCCCAGGTCGACACCTCGAACGGAGGCGCGGCGGACGGTGCGACCGTCGATGCCGAGGGGTTCTACTGGATGGCCCTGGTCTATGACGGGCGGATCGTGCGCTATGCCCCCGACGGCAGCGTCGACCGCGAGATCGCCATGCCTGTGAAAAAGGTGACGAGCGTGCAGTTCGGGGGCCCCGAGCTCGACATTCTCTACGTCACCTCCATGGCCAAGCCGCCCCTGCCACGGTTCCCCGGCGACGGGGTCCAGCGCGGCAGCCTCTTCGCCATCCGCGGTCTGGGCGTCACCGGTGTTCCCGAACCCCGCTTCGGCGGTTAGGGGCCGGGGCCGGGGGCGCCCCGTGCGTCCCCCGCGATGAGGACAGCGCCGTCCCGCCGGGGCGGGTCCGAGCGGCGTGGGACGGTGATGCAAGCCTCCACCGCGCGGCGCCTGAATCACCCTCTCTAAAAGCGCCGCCCCGGGGGGCGCGGGACGGCGCTGCCCGGCCTGCGGCCGGGCGGAGCATAGGGGCTGAGCGTGGCCCTTGGGTGGCCTCGGTTGGGGGATCCAAGACCCAGCCTCCGTCCTGAGACCGAAGGGCCGGGCCGTCCCGCCGGGGCATGGTCGGGCGGCGCGCGGCCGCTTCGCAAGCCCCGGCGCCGGGTCGGCTGGACTCCCTCGCCAGAAGCGCCGCCCCGGGGGGCGGGACGGCGCTGCCCGGCGGTTCGCCAGGCGGGTTCTGGGGACTGGGCGTGGCGCCCGGGTGGCTTTCCGCGGAGTTGGCGACCGGCCGCCCCTCAGGCGAAGAGGTCGTGGCAGAGGTGCAAAGCATCGACCAGGCGGTCGATCTCCTCGCGGGTGTTGTAGAGCCCGAAGGACGCGCGGCACGTGGCCGTCACTCCGAGATGGGTCATCAGCGGCCCGGCGCAGTGATGGCCCGCCCGCACCGCGATCCCCCGCTTGTCGAGCACCGTCGAGACGTCGTGGGCATGGGCCGCCCCGTCGAGGGTGAAGGAGAAGATCGCCGCCTTGTCCGGCGTCGTCCCCTGCAAGTTCAGCCAATTCAGACCCGACAGCCGCTCGGCCGCATAGTCGCGCAGGTCGTCCTCGTGGGCGGCGATCGCCTCCATCCCGAGGTCCATCATGTAGTCGAGCGCGGCACCGAGGCCGATCTGTTGAACGATGCCGGGCGTGCCCGCCTCGAACTTCATCGGCGGGTCGGCATAGCTCACCGCGTCCTTCTGCACCTCGCGGATCATGTCGCCGCCACCCATGAAGGGGCGCATCTCGGCCATCCGGTCGGCCGCGATCCACATCGCGCCCGACCCAGAGGGCCCGTAGAGCTTGTGCCCCGTGACGGCGTAGAAATCGACGCCGAGATCGCTGAGGTCCACCGGCATGTGCACCGCCGCCTGGCTGCCGTCGACCAGCACGGGCACGCCCCGGTCGCGGGCGGCGGAGGCGATGGACTTCACGTCGACCTTGGTGCCCAACACGTTCGACAGATGGGTGATCGCCACCAGCCGGGTCTTGGGCCCGATGGCGTCGATCACCGCCTGTGGGTCCAGCGCCCCGGTCGCATCCACGTCCACCCATTTCAGGACCACCCCCTGACGCTCGCGCAGGAAATGCCAGGGGACGATGTTGCCGTGGTGCTCCATCACGCTCAGCACGATCTCGTCGCCGGCCTGCATCCGCGGCATGGCCCAGCCATAGGCGACGAGGTTGATGCCCTCCGTGGTGCCGGTGGTCATCACGATCTCGTCTTCGGAGGGCGCGCCAAGGAACCGCGCCAACGTCCCGCGGACCGCCTCGTATTTCTCGGTCGCGATGGTCGACAGGGTGTGCAGCCCGCGGTGGACGTTGGCGTATTCCTCGGCATAGGCGCGGGTGACGGCGTCGATCACCGCCTGCGGCTTCTGCGCCGAGGCGCCGTTGTCGAGATAGGTGAGCGGCCGTCCGTTCACCTCGCGCGACAGGATGGGAAAGTCGCGGCGGACCGCGTTCACGTCGTACATGGCTCTCTTCCGTCGTGTCTGGCAGCGACCGTCAGCGCGGCACCGTGACGCCCAAGAGCGTCATGAGAAAGGTCAGCCCGAGGGCAAAGCCCAGCATGGTAAAGAGGATCATCGCGAACACCTTGCCCAACCCGTCGAAGCCGTGCAGCTCGGCGACGAAGTTGGTCAGGAGCCACATGAACAGCACCAGACCGGCAATCAGCACCAGTCCCGCCAGGGGCGGCATCACGAACATCGCGACGCTCTGCACCACCTGCAGACAGACCATCACGAACTGCAGCCACACCACCAGCAGGATCGCGCCGGCAAAGTCGCCGGTTCCCCCCATGGCGCGGCCCACATAGTGGATGGCAAAGATCATCGCGACCAGGAGCGAGAACTGCACAACCCCGAACACCGCCGGGCTGATGATCATCTGCGCGTCGGCCTCGACCGTGCCGGTGCTGAGAAACAGCATCGCCGAGACTTCGGCCAGGAGAACGGACAGGACCACGACCAGCAACAAGGCCTGCCACAGCACCTCGCGCGGGAGCTGCAACTGGCGCAGCCGAGCGAAGGTCGGGCGCGGCGCCTGGAACGACTGGCCGACCAGCGGCAGGAGGTTCGACAGAGACAACATCACGCCTGTGCCGTGCCACCAGTTTCGACCCGGTGCAAGCCCACAATCCAAATCGCCAGAAACGCGCCGAGCGCCGCCACCCCGATCAGGTTCAGCGCAGGGCCCGCTCCGACGAACCCCGCCACCAGCCCCCAGAGGAGCCACAGCGGCGATGCAGCCAGAAGCGCCCAGAACAGCGCCATGCGTGCGCCGTACCACGTCCCCTGCCCGCCCATCAGACGTGCGGCCAAATGACTCACCGCGGCCAGCGCATAGAGGGCCAGCGGCGCGATGAACAGCCAGCCCATGAGCGCACCGCCCATCAGCATCTGCACCTCTTGCCCCGACAGGTACGCCTCGCGCGACAATCGCGGCCACTGCGCCACGAAGATCAGGCCGCAGGCCAGCATCACGGTGATCAGCGCCCTGCCCTCGCCCCGGCCGTCGCCGTCACGCCCCATTCGGCGCGCAAGGACGTCGCCGGGACGGCGATAGCTGGCGATGATATCACCTGTCAGGCTCATCTGCGGCGTCGTTTCAACCAGCGTTCCAGCCGCGCGGTCAGGTCCTCTGCGATGCCCTCGTCCTCGATCTCTTCCAACGCCTCGGCGAGGAAGGCCAGAACCAGCAGATCCTGCGCATCCGTCCGTTCGACCCCGCGCGAGCGCAGGTAGAACAGCGCCTCGTCGTCGATGGCCCCGGTGGTCGAGCCGTGGCTGCACGCCACGTCGTCGGCATAGATCTCCAGCTCGGGCTTGGCATAGAACTGGCTGTCGTCGTCGAGCAGCAGCGCCTGGCTGATCTGGTAGCCGTCGGTCTTCTGCGCGCCGTCCTTGACCAGGATCTTGCCCTGGAACACGCCGGTGGCGCCGTTCCTGAGCACCTTCTTGAACACCTGGCGGCTTTCGCAGTTCACCGCATCGTGGGTGACGAACACCGTGTCGTCGTGGTGGAAATCGCCGTCGCCGACGGCGGCGCCCGCCACATGGGCGATGGCGTCGTCGCCGCAGAACTCGACCACGCACTCGTTGCGCGTCAAGACGCCGTTGGCCGTCAGGGTGAAGGATTTGAACGACGCCTCGCGGCCCAGACGGGCAAAGATATGGGTCACCGCGCGGCGCTCGTGGTCCCGGCCCTGGGTGCGTACGTGGTGGAACGCACCGCCGTCTGCGACCTCGACCTCCATGCACTTGTTGAACCGCGCGGCGGCGGGGCCGTTCTCCAGCACCGTCAGGTCCGCGCCCGCCTCGATCTTGATCACGTGATGCAGCGTGGCGTCCGAGGTCTCGTCGCGGTGGAGATAGATCAGCGACACGGGTTTCTCCGCCCGCCCGGTCGCGCGCAGGCACAGACCGTCGGTGGCGAAGGCCGTGTTCATCGCCGCGAAGGGCCGCGCGACCGGAGACTGACCGCGGGCCTCCAACACGCCATAGACGTCGCGGGCCCAGTGGATGTCGGCCGCCATGGCGTCGCTCAGGCGCTCGACCTCCAGCCCCGCCATGGCCAGGTCGTCGGACGCCTCGGCGTCGAAAACGCCGTCCACGAACACGACCTTGAGCCGGTCGTGGGCTCCGAACACGGGGCTTTCATCCTTGGCCTCGAACAGCGCGGCCGCGGGCGGGTCCGCCTGAACCAGCGTATCGGGGCGGGTGTATTTCCAATACTCGTCGCGCCGCTGCGGCAGGCCCATGGACCTGAGCCGCCCCAGCGCATCCTCGCGCGCCGCCGTCCCCCAGCCGCCCGCCGCAGGCAGGCTCAGCCCCGCCAGGCGCTCTTCGGTCGCGTCGGTCTTGGCCTGCGGCAGCGCCATCACGCCACCTCCGCCAGGATGTCGTGATAGCCGTTCTTTTCGACCTCCAGCGCCAGCTCGGGGCCGCCCGATTTCACGATCCGGCCGTCGGCCATGATGTGCACGACATCGGGGCGGATGTGATCGAGCAGCCGCTGGTAGTGGGTGATCACCAAAAACGCCCGGCCCGCATCGCGCAGCGCGTTGACGCCGTTCGACACCAGCTTCATCGCGTCCACGTCCAGGCCCGAGTCGGTCTCGTCCAGGATGCACATCTTCGGCTCCAGGACGGCCATCTGGAGGATTTCGTTGCGTTTTTTCTCGCCGCCGGAGAAGCCCACGTTCACCGGCCGCTTGAGCATGTCGGCGTCGATCTGCAACTCCTTGGCCTTGGCGCGGATCAGCTTGAGGAAATCGGCCGCGCTGACCTCGTCCTCGCCCCGGGCCTTCTTCTGCGCATTCAACGCGGTGCGCAGGAACGTCATGTTACCGACGCCGGGGATTTCCACGGGATACTGGAACGCCAGGAACAGGCCCGCCGCCGCGCGCTCTTCGGGCTCCAGCTCCAGGACGTCGGCGCCCTCCAGCGTCACCGACCCTTCGGTGACCTCGTAGCCGTCGCGCCCCGACAGAACATAGCTCAGCGTCGACTTGCCCGACCCGTTGGGGCCCATGATCGCGTGCACCGCGCCCGACTCGACGCTCAGGTCGACGCCCTTGAGGATCTGCTTGTCCTCTTCCTCCAGCGCGACGTGCAGGTTCTTGATGTCCAGCATCTTTCTCTCTTCCGTTTCTCTTGGGGCGCTTCAGCGCGCCGTGACCGCGGTGCCGGAGGCCGACACCATCAGCATGTTGTTGATCACTTCGTAGTCCAGGTCGACGCCCACCACGGCGTTGCCCCCGGCCTCGGCCGCCCGCTCTTCCAGCTCGCGCAGAGCCGTGGAGCGGGCCTCCATCAGGCTTTTCTCATAGGCGCCCGAGCGCCCGCCGACGATGTCGGTGATGTGGGCGAACACGTCGCGAAAGATGTTGGCGCCCAGGATGGCCTCGCCCGCGACCACGCCATGGTAGCTCTCGATCGTCTTGCCCTCGATTGTCGGCGTCGTCGTCACGATCATGGTGTGGTCTCCCGATGTGTCCCAGCGCCCCGACCGGCCTTGACCGCGCGGTAGCGACCGACGATGAGCCCGATCACGAGCCCGCCGATCAGCGCGGCGGTGACATCGAGCAGCGGAACCGCGACGCCGACCACGGCGCCGGCGGTCCATCCCGATGCACCGCCGGTCAGCAGGATCGCAACGGGATGGAGCGCCGTCCCCCGCCGCCGCCGACGCTCTTCGACCATCACCCCGACATAGACCGCTACGAAGACGCCCGCGATCATGATGCCCAGGAGCCAGCCCGGCGTCGGCAGAACGCCCAGCTTCGCCGCGCCATGGGCGAGAGGCACGGAGATCGTCACCCCGTTACTGCCATAGCCCCACAGCGAAAACAGACTATGCGGCCTACAGGTCCCGTCCTCTTGCGACAACGCTATGCCGATCAGCCCGAAGGCAACCAGTGCGAAAACCGCGATCAGGGCCACCGCGAAAGCCAGCACGCCCCAGACCCCGCCGGGCTCGTGCAGGAGGGAGCCGCCCACAAACGCAAACTGGATGACGAACGCGAAGAGGACGGCCAAGATCGCCCCTTTCAGCATCTGCGGCAAGGTTGGACCCGCGAGGCAGGCATACAAGTGGTCGAGCGGCCCGTGTTCGGTCATCGCACAGGCCTCCGAGCGGCGCACCGATCGAGGTGCAGGCTGTCGACGCGCGCGGCCATAGCTCAGCCCACCGACCCTTCCAGCGAGATCGCGACCAGTTGCTGCGCCTCCATGGCGAACTCCATCGGCAGGGCCTGGAGCACCTCCTTGCAGAAGCCGTTGACCACGAGCGCCACCGCCTCCTCCTCGTCCATGCCGCGCTGGCGGCAATAGAACATCTGGTCGTCGTCCACCTTGGACGTGGTCGCCTCGTGCTCGACCCGGGACGAGTTGTTGCGCACCTCGATATAGGGCACCGTATGGGCGCCGCATTCGGACCCGATCAGCAGGCTGTCGCACTGGGTGTAGTTGCGCGACTGCTTGGCCTTGGGGTGCATCGACACCAGACCGCGATAGGTGTTCTGCGCCTTGCCCGCGCTGATCCCCTTGGACACGATGCGCGAGCGGGTGTTGCGGCCCAGGTGCACCATCTTGGTGCCGGTGTCGGCCTGCTGGTGGTTGTTGGTGATGGCGATGGAGTAGAACTCGCCCTGGCTGTCGTCGCCGCGCAGAATGCATGAGGGGTATTTCCACGTCACAGCTGACCCCGTCTCCACCTGGGTCCACATGACCTTGGACCGCGCGCCGCGGCAGTCGGCCCGCTTGGTGACGAAGTTGTAGATGCCGCCGACGCCGTTTTCGTCGCCGGGATACCAGTTCTGCACCGTGGAATACTTGATCTCGGCATCTTCCAGCGCGACCAGTTCGACCACCGCGGCATGGAGCTGATTGGTGTCCCGCATCGGCGCGGTGCAGCCTTCCAGATAGCTGACGTAAGAGCCTTTGTCGGCGATGATCAGCGTCCGCTCGAACTGGCCCGTGTTCTCGGCGTTGATGCGGAAATACGTGCTCAGCTCCATCGGGCAGCGCACGCCGGGCGGCACGTAGACGAAGGATCCGTCCGAGAACACCGCCGAGTTCAGCGTGGCAAAGTAGTTGTCCGAGGTGGGCACCACCGATCCGAGGTATTTCCGCACCAGCTCGGGGTGCTCGCGGATCGCCTCGGAGATGGCGCAGAAGATGACGCCCGCCTTCTCCAGCTCCTTTTTGAAGGTCGTTCCGACGGAGACCGAATCGAACACCGCGTCGACGGCCACCTTGCGGCCCTCGGCCGGCGCGTCGCCCGCGCCCTCGACGCCCGCCAGGATCATCTGCTCCTTCAGCGGGATGCCCAGCTTGGCATAGGTGTCCAACAGCTTGGGGTCCACGTCGTCCAGCGACTTGGGCTTGTCCACCATGCTCTTGGGCTGGGCGTAGAAATACTGCTCCTGATAGTCCACCGGCGGATAGTGCAGCATCGCCCAGTCGGGCTCGCCCATCTCCAGCCAGCGGCGGTAGGCGCCCACGCGCCAATCGGTCATCCACTCGGGCTCGCCGTTCTTTTCCGAGATCAGGCGCACGATGTCCTCGTTGAGGCCCTTGGGCGCGTACTCCATCTCGATGTCGGTGGCCCAGCCGTATTTGTATTTGCCCGACAGTTCGGCGACGGCGTCCACCGTTTCCTGGTCCACGCCCTCCTTGACCTGGGCGGGGGCGGTCTTGTCGATGTCTTCTACGGAAGCCATGGCATCCTCCTGGTCAGGCGGCGCGCGCCCTGTGTTTCCTCTCGGCCCCGCTCCACGCCTCGGCAAAGCGCAGGACCTCGTCTCGCGTCGTTTGCGGCCCCAGCGACACCCGGATCGCCGATCCCGCCGTGGCCTCGTCGAACCCCATCGCCCGGAGCACGGCGCTGGCGCGCACCTTGCCCGACGAGCAGGCGGATCCGGCCGAGACCGCGAATCCCGCCAGGTCCATCGCCATCACCTGCGTCTCGCCTTTCCACCCAGGGGTGGCAAGGCACAGGGTGTTGGGCAGGCGCGGCCCAGCATTCCCGACAAAAATAGTCATCTGAGCGGCGGAGACCAGAGCGTTTTCTAGAATATTTCTAAGTTCGGCCACCCGCTCCCACACGCCATCGGCCAGATCCCGCACGGCGGCCTCTGCGGCGGCGGCGAAACCGGCCGCGCCGATGAGGTTTTCGGTGCCCGCGCGGCGGCCCATTTCCTGCCCGCCGCCGCGGACCTGGGCGGCCACCTCGGCACCTTGCCGCAGCACCAGCGCGCCGATCCCCTTGGGCCCGCCGAGCTTGTGCGCCGATACCAGGGCCATGTCGGCGCCCAGCCAGTTGAACGCCACGGGCAGCTTGCCGAACGCCTGGGTCGCATCGGTCACGGCGATGCCGGGGGGCAGATCCTGGACCACCCCCGTCTCGGAGTTGGCGATCTGCAACGCCGTCTCCCGTGGGTCGCGCACCGCCACCCGCCCGTCCGCGTCGACGGCCAGGGACGGGGTGCACCAGGCCGCGACCGCGTCGTGCTCGATCCCGCCGGCGACCAGGCCCCGGCCCGCGCAGGCCAGCGCCGCCGCCTCGGTCGCGCCGGAGGTGAAGACGACGTCGGACCCCTCGGCGCCGAAGGCCGCGGCAACCTGCGCCCGGCAGCGTTCCAGCAGCGCCTTGGCCGCGCGCCCCTCGGCGTGGACCGACGAGGGGTTGCCCACCACGTCCATCGCCGCGGCCATGGCCGCCCGGGCCTCGGGCCTGAGCGGCGCCGTGGCGTTCCAGTCGAGGTAGGCGCGCGCAGTCACGGGATCGCCCCCCGCCCCGTGGCGGACCGGCGCTCAGGCATCCTCGGTGTCCACCACGGTCAGGAGGAACGGCACCGCCGGGCATGGGGTCAGGTCGTTGCTCACCACGTCGGACAGCCGGGTCTGATGGAGGAACACATAGACATGGGCCGACAGCCCCTCCCACAACCGGTTCGTCAGCGACTGCGCCTTGGTGCCCGAGAGGCCCCCGGACGCGCCCGCCCCGGTATGCATCGCGCTGACCGTCTCGTCCACGGCGCCCAGGACGTCGGCCACCCGGATCTCGGACGCCGGACGGGCCAGGCGATAACCGCCGCCGGGACCGCGCACCGACTCGACCAGCCCCTCGCGCCGCAGCTTCACGAACAACTGCTCCAGATAAGGCAGCGAGATGTGCTGACGCTTGCTCAACTCGCTGAGCGACACCAGCCGCCCCTCGCCCTGCAAGGCCAGATCGGCCAGCGCCACCATGGCATAGCGGCCCTTCGTGCTCAGCTTCATGGCGGTCGCTCCCAGACTTTCCAGGGTTCCGCCGCATGGGCGGAGTTGACGATCCGCACCCATGTCCTTAGGTGCAGACAGCGGCCAGGACGCCCCGAGACCGCCAGCAAATTAGAACAGTTCTAAGGTGGCCGAGAGATTCCGTCAAGTTTGACGTGCCGGACCGGCCGCGACCGGAACGACAGCAAGGGACCGCCATGCCCGAAGTGATTTTCCCCGGCCCAGAGGGCCGCTTGGAAGGCCGCTACCACCCGCAGAAGATCAAGGACGCGCCGATCGCCATCATCCTGCATCCGCACCCGCAGTTCGGGGGCACGATGAACAACCGCGTGGTCTATAATCTGCACTACACCTTCTTCAACATGGGCTTCACCGTCCTGCGGTTCAACTTCCGCGGCGTGGGGCGCAGCCAGGGCGAGTATGACCAGGGCATCGGCGAGTTGTCCGACGCCGCCTCGGCGCTCGACTACCTCCAATCGATGAACAACAACGCCAAGCATTGCTGGGTGGCGGGGTTCAGCTTTGGCGCGTGGATCGGCATGCAGCTCCTGATGCGGCGGCCCGAGATCACCGGGTTCATCTCCGTATCGCCGCCGGCGAACATGTACGACTTTTCGTTCCTCGCCCCCTGCCCGTCCTCGGGGCTGATCATCAACGGCACCGCCGACCGGGTGGCGCCGCCCAAGGATACCCAAGCCTTGGTGGCCAAGCTGCACGAGCAGAAGGGCATCACCATCACTCACGACGAGGTCGAGGGCGCGGGCCATTTCTTCGAGGACCCGCACATGGAGACGATGATCGGGACGGTGGAGGAGTATGTCCGCCGCCGCCTGACCGAGACCTCGCGGTAGCGGGTCCGCTCCGCGGCCCCAAGCCGCGCGGGCGCCCAGTAGCCTGAACCGATGCGCAGCGCGCCAACCCGCGCGGCCGCCGACCCGCGGGGTGGCGGTCCTAACCCCTGAGCGGCGCGATTTATGGTCGCCGTGGTCGCTCGACCTCAAAGCTTCACGCTTGCCGCAGCCAACCGCCGCCCCGGGGGGCGGGGTCATGCCGAAGGCATGCCTCCGGCATGAAGGTCGCGCGGCGGCCTGACGGCCTTGTTCCGCGCGGGGAGGGGGTCAACCTTTGATGCAAGATGGCACAACGAACGACTGCGTAGCGCGCCTCTCCGCTCGCCGCTGAGCACGAAGCCGCGCGGCAGCTGACCCGCGGGGTGGCGGTCCGGACCGCCGAGCGGCGCGGTTTATGGCAGCCGTGGTAGCTCGACATCCAAGCTTTGCGCCAACGGCACCCAACCGCCGCCCCGGGGGGCGGGTCGGCGGTCGCGCGGCGGCCTTCGGCCTTGTCCCGCGCGGGGAACCGCTCGACCCTTGAAGCGGAGCTGTCCAACTGATGCCGCGCGGGGGAAGCGCTCGGTCCGGCACGCCATCACCCGACCGAGCGCGGGGCCCGCCTACCCGGCCAGCTTCGCGGTCATCTCCACCAGCCGCCGGGCCTGGTAGGCGACCGACCGGCGGCCGGTGTCGCCGAACGCGCCCGCTTCGGTGCTGAACCCGTAGGGGTTGCCGCCGTCCTCGAACTTGACCGGATCGGCATAGCCCGGCGCCACGATGATCGCGCCCCAGTGCATGACCGTGGTGTAGAGCGACAGAATCGTCGCCTCCTGCCCGCCATGGGGGTTCTGGGCGCTGGTGGTCGCGGTAAAGGTCTTGTTGGCCAACGCGCCCTTCTGCCAAAGCCCGCCCAGGGTGTCGATGAAGGCACGCACCTGGCTCGCCACCACCCCGAACCGGGTCGGCGCGGCAAAGAAATAGCCGTCGGCCCATTCCATGTCCTCGGCCGTGACCACGGGGATATCGGACATCTTGTCCAGCTGCGCCTTCCAAGCGTCCTGGCCGTTCACGACTTCTTCGGGTGCAGTCTCGGCGATGCGGACCAGGCGCACCTCGGCGCCCGCCTCGCGGGCCGCGTCGGCGGCGGCCTGCGCCACCTGATGGTTGGTGCCGTAGGTGGAGTAGAAGACGACGGCGATCTTGGGCGTGGTCATTGGGATGCTCCCGTTGGTGTTAGACTGCAGCAAAACCTAAGATCGGCGCGCCACCGCGCCAACTGCGGGAAACGAACGCGCTCTGTGCGTCTATGCAGAGGTGCGACGGGTGGGCGCACGTCGGCAGTATACCACGGCATACCTTCCCACGCGCGTCCGGATGCGCTAGGGAGGCGGCAAATCGCACCAGGAGGTCCACCGCCCATGTCCAAGATCAAGGTAGAGAACCCCGTCGTCGAGCTCGACGGCGACGAGATGACCCGCATCATCTGGGACTTCATCAAGCAAAAGCTGATCCTGCCCTATCTCGACGTCGACCTGCTGTATTACGACCTGGGCATCGAAGAGCGCGACCGCACCGACGACCAGATCACCATCGACGCCGCCGAAAAGATCAAAGAGGTCGGCGTCGGCGTGAAATGCGCCACGATCACCCCCGACGAGGGCCGGGTCGAGGAGTTCGGGCTCAAGAAGATGTGGCGCAGCCCCAACGGCACCATCCGCAACATCCTGGGCGGCGTGGTGTTCCGCGAGCCGATCATCTGCAAGAACGTGCCCCGCCTGGTGCCGGGCTGGACCCAACCCATCGTCATCGGCCGCCACGCCTTCGGCGACCAATACCGCGCCACCGACATGAAGTTCCCCGGCCCCGGCAAGCTGAGCATGAAGTTCGTGGGCGAGGACGGCACCGTGATCGAGGAAGAGGTCTTCGACGCCCCCTCCTCGGGCATCTACATGGGCATGTACAACCTCGACAAATCCATCGAGGACTTCGCCCGCGCGTCCTTCAACTACGGCCTCAAGCGCGGCTATCCGGTCTATCTCTCGACCAAGAACACCATCCTCAAGCAGTACGATGGTCAGTTCATGATCATCTTCCAAAAGATCTTCGACGCCGAGTTCGCCGACAAGTTCAAGGAAGCGGGCCTGACCTACGAACACCGCCTGATCGACGACATGGTGGCGGCGGCGATGAAGTGGTCGGGCGGCTATGTCTGGGCCTGCAAGAACTACGACGGCGACGTCCAGTCCGACACGGTGGCCCAGGGGTTCGGCTCGCTCGGCCTGATGACCTCGCAGCTGATGACGCCCGATGGCAAGATCGTGGAGGCCGAGGCCGCCCACGGCACCGTCACCCGCCACTACCGCCAGCACCAGAAGGGCGAGCAGACCTCGACCAACTCCATCGCGTCGATCTTTGCATGGACCGGCGGCCTCAAGCACCGCGCCAAGCTGGACGACAACGCGGCCCTGCGCGAGTTCGCCGAGACGCTGGAGAAGGTCGTGGTGGACACCGTCGAATCGGGCGACATGACCAAGGACCTCGCGCTCCTGGTCGGGCCCGAGCAGAAGTGGCTGACCACCACCGGCTTCCTCGACAAGGTGGACGAGAACCTGCAAAAGGCGCTCGCCTAACCCGCGTCGGCGCGGTCCCGCCTCACCGGGCGGGACCGCCCTCTCCCGCGCGGTTCAGCCCGCCGATCTGGGCACCCCATCATAGGGGATCAGGGTGTTGGTGTAGCCCGCCTTGCGCCCGAGACGCCGCACCGCCGCGCGCATCGCGTTGACCTCGGACGCCTGCGCCCGCACCACGCCCTCGCGCCCCGGCTCGCGCTGGAACAGGGCGCTCACGACCTCCTGGAGCACCCGCGCCTCGGCTGCGTCGCCGGGGATGGCCGCCTGGCCTTCGGTCGCGAACTGATACCAGATCCCGCAGATATAGGCCGCCGATTCGTCATGCAGCCGCGCGTCCGGGCCACCCCGCATGTCGCGGATGGCGTGGGAGCATTCGTGAATCGCCGTCGCCCGGCCCACGGGAGTCGACAGCGTATCGTGGTTGGGAAAGACGATGGTGTCGCGCGGCACGCCATCACGGCCCCAAGGCTCGTAGAACGCCGCCGTCTGGTCGCCGATGTCGGTCACGGCGGCCGCATCCACCCGCACCCGCACCCGCCGCTGCATCAGCGCCTCGGCCATGGCCGTCCAGTCCTTGGCCGTCCGCTTGTAATAGCCGAAGCGGAACTGGATGGATTGCACCACCGGCGTCATCAGCAGCGCGGCGATGGCATGGGACAACGGCAGACGCGGGACCGCGACGGGGGTGAAGACGGGCCGCGCGAATCGCGGGACCGAAGGCGCATCGGCAAGCGGCATGGAAAAGAACTCCTGTCGAAATGGGGACCGGCAGGGCACGCGCCGGTCGGACGGAAATGGTCCGACGATACCGCATCCCCGCCGCGCGCGGCAACATGCAGATCGGCATCCGACCGGGCGTGGCTTCGCGCCGATGCTGCGACGCAGAAACGCCTGGACAGGGTCAGAGCCGCTGCCCTAAATGCCGCCATGGTCTCCCCTGCGAACACAGCGCGGCACACCCCCATCGACGATGTCCAGGGTCTGGGCCTGGGCGTGTTCCTCTGCGGTCTGGGCCTGCACGTCCTGACCCATGCGGGGCTTTTGACCGGGCAGACCGCAGGGGTCGCGGTGATCGTCAGCTATCTCACCGGATGGTCCTTCGGCGCGGTGTTCTTTGCGATCAACCTGCCTTTCTACGTGCTGGCCTGGCGCCGCCTCGGGCCGGTGTTCACGCTGAAGTCCCTGGTGTCCGTCACGCTGTTGTCCCTGGTGACGGAGATCCTGCCGGCCGGCATCCGCATCGACACGCTCGACCCCGGGCTCGCCGCGGTGATCTTCGGCGCGCTGACCGGCACCGGGCTCTTGGTGCTCTTTCGACACAACGGATCGCTGGGCGGGATCGGCGTCGTCGCGCTCCTCCTTCAGGACACCACGGGGGTCAAGGCGGGGCACGTGCAGTTGGGTTTCGACGCCCTGCTCTTTGCCGTGGCCGCGACGCTGTTCCCCTGGCCGGTGGTCGCCTGGTCGCTGGCCGGAGCGGTGGTGATGAACCTGATCATCGCCGTGAACCACCGCCGCGACCGCTACGTCGCCACCTGAGCCTGGCCGGAACAACGCCTCTCCCCGGACGTTCGACCCGTATCCGAGGATGAGGACATTGATGGATTTCTTGCCGGCCGAGTTGCGCGCCTGGATGCCCGAGCCCATGCGCGAGCAGGTCTCGTCCTACGTGACCGGGTTCTGGGCCGCGCTGCCCCAGGTCGTGGCAGCGCTGGTTTTCCTGGTTCTGGTCTGGCTGACGGTCAAGGCGGTCCAGTGGACCATCCCCCGCGCCCTCCGCCGCGCGCGGATGCGGCGGTCGCTGATCGACGTGGTGATGATGCTCTTGGTGGTGGGCCTGTGGCTCCTCGGCGGATTGATCGCGGTCACCATCGCCTTTCCCACCATCACCCCCGGCCGGGCGCTCACCACCCTGGGCATCGGCGGCGTCGCCATCGGTTTCGCGTTCAAGGACGTGTTCGAGAACTTTCTCGCCGGGATCCTCTTGCTGCTGCGCGAGCCGTTTTCCAAGGGCGACTTCATCGACTGCGAGGGGATCGAAGGCCAGGTGGAGGAGATCACCATCCGCGACACCCATGTGCGCCAGACCGACGGACAGCTCGTGGTTGCGCCCAACGCCATGTTCTTCAAGAACCCCGTGACCATCCGCACCGCCCGCCAGGTGCGCCGCACGACGATCATCTGCGGCGTCGCCTATGGCGAGGACGTGGACCGCGCGCGCGAGGTCATTGCCGAGGCGGTGCGCCACGTGGACAGCGTCCGCGACGACGTGCGCGACGTGGAGATCTTCGCCCAGGAGTTCGCCGACAGTTCGGTGAACTTCGAGGTCACTTGGTGGACCGGGTCGCGCCCCATCGACATCCGCCAGAGCCGGGACAAGGTCGTGTCGGCGGTGAAACGGGCGCTGGACGAGGCGGGGATCGAGATCCCCTTCCCCTACCGCACCATGACCTTCAAGGAGCCGCTGCGCACGATCGCCGCGCGCGAGGAGGAGGCCGAGGAAGAGCGGCGCGACGCGGCCGAGTGAGCCGCGCGAGCGGCCGCGGCCGGAGAGGCCCCCAACTGCCTGCGGCAAGTCCCCCGAGGATCTTTCGAAGGGAAGAGGACGGGTGGTGTTTTCTGCGGGTGCACGGTATGGGCCGCGCGACCCCCGCACGAGGCTGACCCATGGACCTGCGCAATATCGCCATCATCGCCCACGTCGACCACGGCAAGACGACGCTGGTGGACACGCTCCTGCAACAGTCGGGGGCGTTCCGTGCGAACCAGGCCGTGGCCGAGCGGGCGATGGATTCCAACGATCTCGAGCGCGAGCGCGGGATCACCATCCTGGCCAAGGCCACGTCCGTCGAATGGAAGGGCACGCGCATCAACATCGTCGACACGCCCGGCCACGCCGACTTCGGTGGTGAGGTGGAGCGCATCCTGTCCATGGTCGATGGCGTCGTGCTGCTGGTCGACGCGGCCGAGGGGCCGATGCCGCAAACCAAGTTCGTGACGTCCAAGGCGCTGGCCCTGGGCCTGCGCCCCATCGTCGTGCTGAACAAGGTGGACAAACCCGACGCCGAGCCCGACCGCGCCCTCGACGAGGTCTTCGACTTGTTTGCCGCGCTCGACGCCGACGACGATCAGCTCGACTTTCCCCACCTCTATGCCTCGGGCCGCGCCGGCTGGGCCGATGCAGAGCTCGACGGTCCGCGGACGGACCTGGCGGCGCTCTTCAACCTGGTGGTCCGCCACGTCCCCGCCCCGCGCCAGCAAAAGCGCGCGGACGAGCCGTTTCGGATGCTGGCGACGACGCTGGGCGCCGACCCCTTCGTCGGGCGGTTGCTGACGGGGCGGGTCGAATCGGGGCGGCTCAAGGTCGGGGCGACGGTGCAGGCGCTCAGCCGCATCGGCCAGAAGATCGAGCAGTTCCGCATCACCCGCATCCAGGCCTTCCGCGGCCTCGGCACCCAGGACATCGACGAGGCGGTGGCGGGCGACATCGTCAGCCTGGCGGGCATGTCCAAGGCCACGGTCGCCGACACCATCTGCGCCCTGGCGGTAGAGGATCCGCTGCCGGCACAGCCCATCGACCCGCCGACGATCTCGGTCACCTTCGGCATCAACGACAGCCCCCTTGCGGGCCGCGACGGCAAGAAGGTGCAGTCCCGCGTCATTCGCGAGCGCCTGATGCGCGAGGCCGAGTCGAACGTGGCCATCCGCGTCGGCGACACCCCCGGCGGCGAGGCGTTCGAGGTGGCGGGCCGCGGCGAGTTGCAAATGGGCGTTCTGATCGAGAACATGCGCCGCGAGGGGTTCGAGCTGTCGATCTCGCGGCCTCAAGTGCTGATGCGCGACGAGGACGGCCAGCAGGTGGAGCCGGTGGAAGAGGTCACCATCGACGTCGACGACGACTACACCGGCGCGGTGATCGAAAAGATCACGGGCCCCCGCCGCGGCGACCTGGTCGAGATGCGGCCCGCGGGCGCCGGCAAGACCCGCATCGTGGCGCATGTGCCCTCGCGCGGCCTGATCGGCTATCACGGAGAGTTCCTGACCGACACCCGCGGCACCGGAGTCCTGAACCGTGTTTTCCACGGCTGGACCCCGCACAAGGGACCGATCCCGGGCCGTCGCGCGGGCGTCCTGATCTCGATGGAGAACGGCACCTCGGTCGCCTACGCCCTGTGGAACCTCGAGGAGCGCGGGCGCATGTTCATCGGCGCGCAGGAGCCGGTCTACGAGGGCATGATCATCGGCGAGCATTCCCGCGACAACGACCTGGAGGTGAACCCGCTGAAGGGCAAGAAGCTGACCAACGTCCGCGCCTCGGGCAAGGACGACGCGGTGACGCTGACCACGCCGGTCCGGATGAGCCTGGAAGAGGCCATCGCCTATATCGACGACGACGAGCTGGTGGAGGTCACGCCGACCGCGATCCGGCTGCGCAAGCGGTTCCTCGATCCCCACGAGCGCAAGCGGCAGGCGCGCGCGGGCTGACGGCTCAGTCGGCGCGCACCACCGGGTCGCCGATGGCGATCCGGCCGGGGGTCACGACGGAGGCATACCAGCCGCCGTGCCCCCGCACCGCGGTATAGCCGCCGTGACCCAGCGCTTCCTCCATCCGGCTGCACGGCGGGCAGAGTCCGGTGATCTCTAGCACCGCCGCGCCCACCGCGACGCGGCCCTTGCGCACCGCAGCGAGGTTCAGGCCCGCCACCGCGAGGTTGCGGCGCAGGAGCTCCGGCGCCACGGCCTTCCGCCCCGCCAGCGCGGCGATGACCGGCAGATGCTCCCACTGGATCAGTGTGACGGCCCGGCGCGGCGACCGCCCGTGGTCGCCCACGAGGCCCTCCGCCGCGATCTCGGCGGCGTCGGGGGTGACCACGTCCTCCCGCCGCGCCGGCCTCAGGCCGATCCAGCGCAGCCGGCCCGGAACGGCCTGCCGCGCCATCATCTCGGCGAGGCTCAGGTCTCCTCCACGATCACCAGATCGCGGTCGCTGGCGGCATGGGCATCGGCCAGCGCCGCCTGGTAGCGAGGGTCGTTGTAGGCCGCGAGCGCCGCCTCGACCGAGGGAAACCGCGCCACCACGTTGCGGGCGCGGTCGCGGCCTTCCAGCTGCACGTACCGCCCGGCGCGCGCGATGAATGTGCCGCCGTGGGCCGGGATGACCTCGGACGCGACGGCGGCATACTTGGCATAGCGGTCGGGGTCCGTAACCTCGACATGGGCGATCCACAGCGCGCTCATGCGTCCTGCCCTTCCAAGACCAGGCGCGCCGCGGCGATGGCCGCCTCGGCGTTGCCCGCGTCCTTGCCGCCGCCCTGCGCCATGTCGGGCCGGCCGCCGCCGCCCTTGCCGCCAAGTTCCGCCACAGCCGCGCGCACCAGATCCACCGCCGACACCCGGTCGGTCAGATCGTCGGTGACGCCCGCGGCCACCGCCGCCTTGCCGCCGGTGTCGGCGATCAACAGCACCGCGCCCGATCCCAGCCGCGCCTTGTGCGCATCGATCAGGCCGGGCAGGTCGCGGCCCGTCACCCCCTGCACCGTCTGCGCCAGGAACGGCACGCCCGCCACGTCCTGCGCTTCGGGGGCCGCGCCGCCGCTGCCCGCCATCGCCAGGTCGCGGCGCAACTGTGCCACCTCGGCGGCCAGCGCCCGACGCTCGTCGGCCAGGGTGCGCACCCGCTCCACCACGTCCGTCGCCGACGTCTTGAGCGTCAACGCCACTTCGGCCAGGCGGTGGTCCTGGGCGCGCAGGTAGTCGAGCGCCGCCTGCCCGGTCAGCGCTTCGATCCGCCGCACACCCGCCGACGACGCGCTGTCGCCCAAGGTGACGAACGCGCCGATCTCGCCCGTGCTGGTCACATGCGTCCCCCCGCAGAGTTCGATCGACCAGGTCCGCCCGTCCGTGCCCTTGCCTGTATCGGCGCGGCCCATGGAGACCACACGCACCTCGTCGCCGTACTTCTCGCCGAACAGGGCCTGCGCCCCCAGGTCGCGCGCCGCATCGGGCGTCATGATCCGCGTCTCGACCGGGCTGTTCTGCCGGACGTAGGCGTTCACCTCGCGCTCGACGGCATTCAGCTCGTCCAGCGACAGCGCCTTGGAATGGCTGAAGTCGAAGCGCAGGCGGTCAGGCGCGTTCAGCGACCCGCGCTGTGCCACATGCGGTCCCAGCGCCTCGCGCAGCGCCTCGTGCAGAAGGTGGGTGGCCGAGTGGTTGGACTTGATCCGCGCCCGCCGCGCCCGGTCCACCGTCAGCCGCACCGCGTCGCCCTTGGACAGGCGCCCCTCCTCCACCGTCACCTTGTGGGCAAAAAGGACGCCGCCTGCAAAGCGCTGTGTGTCCTCCACCCGCGCCGTGACGGCGTTGGTTTCGAGCCCGTGCAGCGCGCCGGTGTCACCCACCTGGCCGCCCGCCTCGCCGTAGAACGGGGTCTGGTTGGTCACGACCCACGCCGTCTGCCCCGCCGCGATCCCGTCGACCTCGGCGGTGCCGTCGACGATGGCCAGGACCTGCGCCTCGGCCGCGTCCTCGGTGTAGCCCAGGAACTCGGTCGCCCCATGGGCCTCGGCCAGGTCGAACCACACCTCGGCATTCGCCGTCTCGCCGGTGCCGGCCCAGGCGGCGCGCGCCTTGGCCTTTTGCGCCGCCATTGCCGCGTCGAAGCCGTCGGTGTCCACGATGTGCCCCTGCTCGCGCAGCGCGTCCTGGGTCAGGTCCAGCGGAAAGCCGTAGGTGTCGTAGAGCTTGAACGCCGTCTCGCCGGGCAGCGCGGCGCCCTCGGGCAGCCCCGCCAGCTCGTCGTCCAGCATTCTCAGACCGCGGTCCAGCGTCTCGCGGAACCGGGTCTCCTCCAGCCTCAGCGTCTCCTCGATCATTGGCTGGGCGCGGCCGAGTTCGGGAAACGCCTGGCCCATCTGCCGCACCAGCGCCGGGACCAGGCGATGCATCACCGGGTCCTTGGCGCCCAGCAGATGCGCGTGCCGCATCGCCCGCCGCATGATCCGGCGCAGGACGTAGCCGCGGCCGTCGTTGCCCGGCAGCACCCCGTCGGCGATCAGGAACGACGTCGAGCGCAGGTGGTCGGCGATCACCCGGTGATGGACGTTGCCCGGCCCGTCGGGGTCGGTCGAGGTGGCATGGGCGCTGGCCTCGATCAGGCTGCGCATCAGGTCGGTATCGTAGTTGTCGTGCTTGCCCTGGAGCAGCGCGCCAATCCGTTCCAGCCCCATGCCGGTGTCGATGGACTGCATGTCGAGGGCGCGCATCGAGCCGTCCTCGAACTGCTCGTTCTGCATGAACACGATGTTCCAGATCTCGATGAACCGGTCGCCGTCCTCGTCGGGGCTGCCCGGCGGGCCGCCCGGAATGTGGTCGCCGTGGTCGTAGAAGATCTCCGTGCAGGGGCCGCAGGGGCCGGTCGGGCCCATTTGCCAGAAGTTGTCGGAGGTGGCGATGCGGATGATCCGGTCCTCGGGCACGCCGACCTTGCGCCAGATCTCATGGGCCTCGTCGTCGGTGTGGTAGATCGTCGTCAGCAGCCGCGTCGGGTCGATGCCGAAGTCGCGGGTGATCAGCTCCCAGGCGAAGGGGATTGCCTCGGTCTTGAAATAGTCGCCGAAGCTGAAATTTCCCAGCATTTCAAAGAAGGTATGATGCCGCGCGGTGTAGCCGACGTTGTCGAGGTCATTGTGCTTGCCGCCGGCGCGGACGCATTTCTGGCTGGTCGTCGCGCGGACATAGTCGCGCCGCTCGACCCCGGTGAAGAGGTTCTTGAACTGCACCATCCCCGAGTTGACGAACATCAGAGTCGGGTCGTTGCGCGGCACCAGCGGCGACGAGGCGACGTGGGTGTGCCCGTTGCGGACGAAATAGTCGAGAAAGGTCGAGCGGATGTCGTTGAGGCTGGGCATGGCGGGGTCCTGCGGCCGGGTCGCAGGCCGGTTTAGCCCCGCCGCGGGGGGCTGTCCACCGCCCCGCGGCAGCGGGGCGTGGCAAGGCGTTTGCAAACGCCTTGGCCCAAGCGCCTTGCAAGGCGCTTGGCCCCCGCTCAGCCCTCCATCAGGGCGTCGTCGTCGTCGGTCGCTCCGAAGTCCAGTCCGTGGGCCGCGCGGATCTTGTCTTCGATCTCCAGCGCCATGGCCGGGTTCTCCTTGAGAAAGCCCTTGGCGTTCTCGCGGCCCTGCCCGATCCGCTGGTCGCCGTAGGAGAACCAGGCGCCGGATTTCTCCACCACCCCGGCCTTCACTCCCAGATCCAGCAGTTCGCCGGTCTTGGAGATGCCCTCGCCATACATGATGTCGAACTCGACCTGCTTGAACGGCGGCGCGACCTTGTTCTTGACCACCTTCACCCGGGTCTGGTTGCCCACCACCTCGTCGCGGTCCTTGATCGCGCCGATGCGGCGGATGTCGAGCCGCACGGAGGCGTAGAACTTCAACGCATTGCCCCCCGTGGTGGTCTCGGGCGAGCCGAACATCACGCCGATCTTCATCCGGATCTGGTTGATGAAGATGACCATGCAGTTCGACCGGGAAATCGACCCCGTAAGCTTGCGCATCGCCTGGCTCATCAGGCGGGCGTGGACGCCGACCGAGCTGTCGCCCATGTCGCCCTCCAGCTCGGACTTGGGCGTCAGCGCGGCGACGGAGTCGACCACCACCATGCTGACCGCCCCCGACCGCACCAGCGTGTCGGTGATCTCCAGCGCCTGCTCGCCCGTGTCGGGCTGCGAGATCAGGAGTTCGTCGAGGTTCACGCCCAGCTTCTTGGCGTATTGCGGGTCGAGCGCGTGTTCGGCATCGACGAAGGCGCAGACGCCGCCCTTCTTCTGCTCCTCGGCGACGGCGTGGAGGGTCAGCGTGGTCTTGCCCGACGACTCGGGGCCGTAGATTTCGACGATCCGCCCCTTGGGGAGCCCGCCGATCCCCAGCGCGATGTCGAGCCCCAGCGACCCCGTCGACGTCGCCTCGATATCGGGGAGCTGGTTTTCGCCCCCAAGCTTCATGATCGAGCCCTTGCCGAACTGTCGCTCGATCTGGGCCAGCGCCGAATCGAGCGCCTTTTGCTTGTCCGCGTTGCGCTTGTCCGCCATGTCGAGAATGCTCGCCGATCCCATAGGTCCGCTCCTTATTCCATGTCCGCCCTGGGGCGGCAATGCCTGCGATGTTCGCCTCTTGTTCTTGTCCGCTCTTATGAGATCAAATCGAGAACAATTCAACCGATAATCGTTAACGAAACGTTGACGGAGGAGCGGGCCGATTGCCTGCGGGCGGGATTGGCGCTAGCCCTGCCCCTGGGGGACGCGGAGGGCGGCGGATGCGGGGCGAGACACGGCTGGATTCCATCGACGTCCGCCTTCTGGACCTGTTGCAGCGGGATGCGGCCCTGTCGCAGCGCGACCTGGCGGACCGGCTGTCGATCTCGCAGAACGCGTGCTGGCGGCGGATCCGGCGGCTGCGCGAGGCGGGGGTGCTCCAGGGGACGACGGCGCGGCTCGACCACCGCCGCGTCGGGCTCGACCTGATCGTGTTCATGCTGGTGCGGTCGCGCAACCACAACAAGCAGTGGAGCGACGCGTTCATCCGCCGCGTCCGCGGCATCCCCGAGGTGATCGAGGTCCACCGCATCGGCGGCGAGTGGGACTATCTGATCAAGGTGGTGACGGCGGGCATGTCCGGCTACGACGCGGTTTATCAACAGCTCATCGCCGATCTGGAGATCGAAAAGGTCACGGGCCTGTTCTCCATGGAACAGATCCTGGAGGGGCGT
Source organism: Rhodobacteraceae bacterium CCMM004 (assembly GCA_004005435.1). Taxonomy (GTDB): domain Bacteria; phylum Pseudomonadota; class Alphaproteobacteria; order Rhodobacterales; family Rhodobacteraceae; genus CCMM004. Next base: position 163,359 of record RZWH01000002.1, read on the forward strand.
CCGATTCCCGTGCGGGTCAGCGACGGCTGACCCGCACGCGCGGCGGCTCAGTCCGCGAGAATCGTCATCGCCTCGGCCGGCCAGGCGGCCCAGAGCGTCTCGCCCTCGGCGACCGGCAGAGGCCCGCCCTGTCCGCCCATGGCCAGAAGCCGCGCGCCCGCGGCGGTCCGCAGCTCGTGGATGCGGTGGTTGCCCTTAAAGAGGCTCGACGCCAGCGTCGCCTCCACCGCGTTTTCCAGCTCGGGCCGGTCGGGCGAGAGGCGGATGTCCTCCAGCCGCACCGACGCGGCGACCTCGGCGTCGGGCGCGGGGGTGGCCCCGGGCACCCGCCCGGTCAACGTCGCGCCCTGCCACGACATCCGCCCCAGGCCGCCCTCCTGCCCCAGCCACGTGCCCTCGACGATGTTGGTCTCGCCGATGAACTCGGCGACGAAGCGGTTCACGGGCCTGAGATACAGGTCCTCGGGCGTGCCGTCCTGCTGGATCGCGCCGTGGTTCATCACCACGATGCGGTCCGACATGGTCAGCGCCTCGTTCTGGTCGTGGGTGACGAAGAAGAAGGTCTTGCCGGTCTGCCGCTGGATCGACTTCAGCTCCACCTGGACCTGGGCCCGGAGGCGGGCGTCGAGCGCGCCCAGCGGCTCGTCGAGGAGCAACAGGTCCGGGTCCGGCGCCAGCGCGCGGGCCAACGCAGCACGCTGTCTCTGGCCCCCCGAAATCTGCTCGGGAAACCGGTCGATGAGCGGCGTCAGTTCGAGAAAGCCCAGGATCTCGGACACCCGCGCCGCGATGGCGTCGCGGCCCATACCCTGAAGTTCCAGCCCGAAGGCCACGTTCTGCCCCACGGTCATGTGCGGAAACAGCGCGTAGTCCTGGAACACCATGTTCACGCGGCGCCGGTTCGGCGGCAGGCGGGTCACGTCCTGCCCGGACAACAGGATGCGCCCGGTGTCCGGTTTCTCGAACCCGCCGAGAAGGCGCAGCGTCGTCGACTTGCCGCAGCCCGAGGGGCCGAGGAAGGTCACGAACTCGCCGCGCGCCAGCTTGATGTCCATCTCGCGCAGCGCGACGGTGTCGCCAAAGCTCTTCGACACGTGGTCGATATGCACGATGGTGTCGTCCATCCGGGTGCCGTCCATCATCCGCGCTCCAATCGTCTCATTCGGCGTTCGGCCCAGAGGCCCAGCATGGCCGTGACCAACAGAACCACGGTCGCGATCGCACTGATCTCGGGCGACATGCCCGAGCGCAGCTTGGAAAACAGCAGGACCGGCAGCGTCGGGTCGTATCCGCCCAGAAAGAACGAGCGGATGAAGTCGTCGAAGCTGAGCAGCATGCAGAAGATGCCCCCGCCGATCAACGCCGGTTGCAGGAAGGGCAGCGTCACGCGCATGAATGCGACGAAGGGGTCGGCGCCCAGGTCCTGCGCCGCCTCCACGTGGCTCTTGGGCATGGTCCTGAGCCGCGACGCGACCACCAGAGCCACGAAGGGCACGTTGTGGACCGCGTGGCCGAAGATGATCGCGGCCATCCCCGGCTCCATGTCCAGGATGCGGATGTAGATGCGGAACGAGATCGCCGAGATGATCCCGGGCACCACCGCCGGCAGCATGGTAAACAGGAACACGATCCCCCTGCCCCAGAACTTGCGCTCGGTCAGCAGGACCGCGAGCCAGGTGCCCATGACCATCGAGATCGCCGTCGACACCACCGCGATGACCATCGAATAGCCGGTGGCGCCGATGAAATCGCCGTCGCGCCATGCCTCGGCATACCAGCCCGCCGTCCAGGACCGGATCGGAAAGCCGATGAAGTTGCTGTCCTTGAAGCTCATGGCGATCATCACCATCAGCGGCAGGAACAGATAGAGCGCGAAGGCCCAGAAGAAGAAGGCGGCGATCAGGCGCGTGCTGCGGGTCACCGATGCTTGTCCTTTTGCAGGGCGCGGATGCCGCGGTTGAACACGCCCGTCACCGCCAGCGCGGTCAACAGCATGATGATCGAGAACGCCGCGCCGGTGGGCCAGCGGTCGCCCGCGACGTGGAAGAACCCGGCGATGGTCTCGGCGAATGTCGTGGTGTTGGGGCCGCCAAAGAGCACCGGGATGGCGTAGACGCCGGTGGAGATGAGGAACACCAGAGTGCAGCCCGCCGCGATCCCGTCGAGCGACAGGGGCAGCGTGATCCGCCAGAACCGCGTCCAGGCGCCCGCGCCCAGATCGGCGCCCGCCTCCAGATAGTTCTGGGGTATCTTCTCCAGCGCCGAGTAGAGCGGCAGCAGCATGTAGAGCGAGGTCAGATAGATGATCGCCACGCTCACGGCAAAGGGCGTGTACATGAACGGGATCGGCCGGTCGATCAGCCCCACCCACCGCAGCACGATGTTGATTGCGCCGTTGTTGCCCAGAACCAGCATCATCGCAAAGGATCGGATGATCTCACCCGCCCAGAAGGGGATCAGGAGCAAGAGCAGAAACAGGATCTGGCGGTCGCGGCGCACGTGCCGCGCCAGAAAATAGGCCACCGGGTAGACGATCAGCAGGGTGCAGAAGGTCAGCGTAGTGGAAAAGATCAGCGTGCGCATATAGGGCGCAAAGAAGAGCTGATCCTCAAAGAACACGCGGTAATGCTCGACCGAGAACTCCGGATCCTTGCCGATGGTGGGCGGATAGGCGTCGAGCAGGCTGACCCGCAGCATCTGTACCAGCGGCGCGAAATGGGTGAACACGACCCAGAGGATCGGCAGAACGGCCAGCGCCCAGAACTGCCGCCGCGGCGTCGACATCGTCAGGGTCGCGAGGCCGCGATAGGCGGGCGAGCGCGCCAGCCGCGCCCAGACGGAGACGCCGCCGGCATTGCGCTCGGGCCCCGCGGGGCCGCGGGCCGCGTCGATCTCGGTCATCCTATCCCTCCGGTTGCGAACGGCACGGGGCGGCGCCGGACCGGCGCCGCCCCGCCCCCGACGGCTCAGGCCGCCCGGATTTCTTCGACTGCGCGGTCGACCAGGCCGTACTTCATCTCGTTGGCCTCGGCACGGAAGAACTGGAGCCGCGACACCTCTTCGTCGGTGAAGGACTTGGACGCCCTCTCGGCCTCGCTGAGGAACTCAGACGCGCCTTGGAAGGTCGAGATGAACCCGCTCTCCCGGCTCATCATCGCGCCGACCTCGGGTTCGGCCAGAATCGCGTCGATGAAGGCATAGGCGTTGTCGGCGTTCGGCGCGTCGGCGGCCACGTTGTAGGTGTAGACGAAGGCGTAGGAGCCCTCTTTCGGAATGGTCATCCGCACCGGGAAGCCGTCGGCGATGAGCTTGGCGATGGGGCCGTTCCAGGCGTGCCCGACGACGATGTCCTGGTTGATGAACATCTGCTGAATCTCGGCGCCCGCATCATAGTATTTGCGGACCAGCGGCTTCTTGGAGATCAGGAAGTCGCGGGCCTCCTTGACGATTTCGGCCGCGCGGTCGGGATCGTCGAGATATTCCACCATGTTGCCGTCGTAGCCCATGTAGAGCATCACGATCGACATGATGTCCTGCACGATATAGGCGGTCTGGTTGGCATACTCCTCGGAGAACAGCATGTCCCAGCTCACCGTCTCGGGCGCGTCCGTCATCTCGGTGTTGTAGGCCAGGACCTGGCTGCCGCCCAGGATCGGCGCGCCCCACTTCTCGCCCTTGACCGTGGCCCAGTCGCTTTCCGAATAGGTCGGGTTGATGGTGCCCCAGTTCTCCAGCCGCGAGGTGTCCATCGGCGCGATCAGGTCGCTGTCGATGAATTGCAGGAACCGGTGACCGGCGACGGTGACGACGTCGGCGGTCGGGCTCTGCCGTTCGGCGGCCAAGAGGTTGAACTGTTTGCCCTGGTCGTCGACCAGGCGGTTGTTGATCTTGATCCCCGTCCGGTCGGTAAAGGCCCGCGCGAACTCTTCAGGCACGAAGCCGTCATAGGTCCAGACGTTGACCTCGCCGCCCGACTGGGCGGAGGCGCGGCGCAGATAGCCGGGCGCGGCCAGTATGGCGCCCGCGGCTGTGGCGGACCGGATAAAGGTCCGGCGGTTCTGAATCAGTTTGGACATGATGTCTCCCTGGTTGAGTATCGGTTTTTCAGTCGCTTGCAGCGTGCTCTTCAGACGGCACTTTACCTTTGCGACAGGCGGTGTCGAGGGCGCGAATGTCCATCGACCCCAGATCGAGCGCGGTGAGCAGGTCGTTTTCCGCTGCGAAATCGCGGCCGTAGAGGGCCGAGAACACCGTCACCCCGGCGGCGTGGAGCGGCACGGGAACGCCCGCCAGACGGGCCACCGCCACAGTGGTGGCCAGGCCATAGGGCACGTCCTCGGTCACGTAGCGGCTGTCGGCGGTGGCAGGGCCGGTGCCGCCCGTGCCCTTCTGCGCCATCTCCTGGTTCATCTCCGAGATCGAGCCGACGGGCACGTGAAACGACTGGTGGAAATGCTCGAAGATCGTCTTGACCTCCAGTCCCAGCGCCCCCGCCACGGCCAGCCTCTCGGCGTCCAGCGCCTCCAACAGGCGGCCGACATTGGGGGTGACGTTGGCGCCCTGGCCCCAGTCCTCGCCATGCTCCATCCGCGTCATGTTGCACAGCGCGATGCCCATGTGGTTCTGCGGATTGAGGTTCGACAGGGTGATCGCCAGCAGCCCGTCGCGCGGCACCCCCCGGTCCCCAGCCAGATCGGCGAAGACCGCCTCGCCCTCGGCGCGCAGGTCTTCGGGCACGGTGCAGATGTCGACGCGGTTGCGCACGGTGTTGACCCGCACCAGGTCGGGCCCCTGCCGCCGCCCGGTCAACAGCGTCGTGCCCATGGCGACGATGGGCAAACGCAGCCCCCGCGCCGCCAGCTTGTCCGAGAGATACAGCGCCCCGAACGCCCCGTGGGACGAGATCACCACCGTCTGGCCGTCGCGCAGGTGCGGTGCCAGAGCGTCCAGCACCGTCCGGTGACCGTAGAGCGGCAGGGCGATCAGGATGACCTCCGCCCCCTCTGCCAGCGCGGCGGCCGACGTCGCGACGTCCGGCCGGACCTCGGCCGTCACCGCCCCCTCGGCGCGGAGCGGCGCCCCCGCGGCCAGCGCTTCGGTCCCCTTGCCCGACGGTGACCACAGCGTCACCGCGTGGCCCGCCTCCATGAGAAACGCCGCGCAGCCGAAGGCGATGGACCCCGCCCCGGCGATTCCGATTCGGCGGCTCATGGGGTGTCCTTTCGCACCGGATCGCCCAACACGTGCATCAGCCGGTTGGCCCAGCCGAACAGCGCGACGGACAGAACCAGATCCAGGATCTCGTCCTGCGACACCCCCGCCTCGGTCAGCGCCTCCACATGCTCGGGGCCGAACGCGCTCGGCGCCCGGCTGAGTGCCAGCCCAGCGGCAAAGATCGCGGCCGCGCGGCCCTCCAACACGGCCGCCTCGCCCTTGCCGAAGATCTCGTCGATCGCGGCGCGGGAGGCATCGTCGTCCGGCATCCGCCCGGCATGGACCGCCGCGCAATAGACGCAGCGGTTCACGATCGAGGCCGCCACGGCGCCCAGTTCGCGCCCCGCCCGGTCCAGCCCACCGTCGTGATACATGATGGCGTTAAACAGCGGCGACCGCACGGCCAACGACTCGGGGTCGTGGGCCAGAGTCAGGATGTAGTCCGACACCTTGCGGTTCGACGGCGTCACCTTCATCGCGTCGCGCTGGGCCTCGGTCGCCTCGCCCAGGTCCACCGGCGTCACCCGCGGGCGCCAATGCGGCACCCGGCGGGTGAACTTCTTGATCACCGCGTCGTCGGTCATTGCCCCTCCATGACCCTCAGGCCGATCACGACCCGGATGTGAAACGCCACGAAGGCGGTCAGCTCGCACAACCGCACGATGTCGGGCTCGGCCAGCCCGGCCCCGCGCAGCGCGTCGATGTCGCCGCCCGTGGCGTCGCGCGGACGCATCGCCGCCATCTCGGCGAAGGCCGCGACGGCCTGTTCCAGCCCGTCGGCCAGCGCCACGTCGCCCATGGTTTCGGTCCGGGCACGGTAGTGCGCGGCCAGCTCGGGCAGCCCGTGCGCCTCGGCCATCCCCGCCGCCAGCCGTCCACGCAGCGGGATCGGCAGGCCGCCGGGCTCGGCCGGGCACAGCACCGCCGTCTCGGCGGCCTCGACCATGCGAAAGATGTCGCCGCGCTGCGCCACCGCCGCGGCCGCCTCGGTTCCGCCGCCGAGGCCCGCCAGGGCCAGGATCTCGCCCGGCGCGCTCATCGGCCCACCTCCGTCTCGGCCTCGGCCGCCGCTGGCCAGGGATCGTCGCGGTACTCGTCGCCCAGGATCTCGGGCGTGTCGTAGTCCACCAGGTTCTGCCAGTGCCGCTCCACGTCCTCGGAGTAGAACCGCGCGGCCAGCGCCTGGGCCAGGATCGTCGCGCCGGTCGAGATGCCGGGGATGTCGCCGCTGATCTTGCCCTGGCTCGCCGTCGCCCCGTAGTTGTAGCAATAGACGTGGCCCAGCCAGTCCGCATCCCGCCCCCGCCGTGGCCGGAAGGTGAAGTCGCGGTTGAGATAAGGAAAGTTCGCCAGGTCGGCGTGCCGCTCATCGGGCGGCGGGGTATAGGCGTGGGTCCAAAGCTCGATGTCGTCGGCGGCGGGCCCGAATTCGGTCCGCGCCATCGGATCGACGGTGAATCCCGTGCCCAGGACGACGAAATCGGTGTCGAGGGCGCTGCCGTCGCTCAGCCGCACGCGCACGCCCTCGCCCCGCGGCTCCAGCCCCGCGATCCCCTTGCCGAAGTGGAAATAGGCGTTGGGATGGCGGCTGACCCGCTGGGTCGAGCCCCGCGGCGGCGGCGTCTGGGTGACAAACGAATACCGCATGAAACGCCAGCGCCATTCGTCCGGCAAGGCCCCGTAACCGCAGGAAAACCCGGGCGAGCCGATGCCCATCATCTTGTTGATCCGGGGCATCTCCTTGCGCCGGACGAGGAACCGGACTTCGGCCGCCCCCTGCTCCAGCGCCTCGGCGGCGTTGTCCATGGCCGAGGCGCCGACGCCGATGACCACGACCCGCCGCCCCTTGAGCGCGGCAAAGTCGATGTCGTCGGCCGAATGTGCCCAGCGCGAGCGCGGCAGGTCGCCGACGAAGTCGGGGATGTTCGGGCCGCCGGTGCCGTCGCGCCCCGTGGCCATCACCAGTTTGCGGCAGATGATCTCGTCCGACGGCGCCCCCGGTCCCGACAGCGTCAGCCGCAGATACGGACCCGCGGGCGCGATCCGCTCGACCGCGACGCCGTTTTCCACCGGCACGCCCAGCACCCGGCGATACCACATCAGATAGTCCATCCACATGGGCCGCGGGATCTTGTCCAACGCCTCCCAGGCGTCCTCGCCGAACTGCGCCCGGAACCATGCGCGGAAGGTCAGCGCGCCCATGCCGAAGGCGGGGCCGGTCAGATGCTTGGGAGAGCGGAGCGTCTCCATCCGCGCATAAGTGAGCCAGGGGCCTTCGCGCCCCTCCTCCGCGCGGTCGAACACGCGCACATCGCGGATGCCGTGGACCGCCAGCGCGTGCCAGGCCAGCGCCCCGCACATGCCGCCGCCGACGATCACCACGTCGGTCACCGGCCGCCCCTCGTGGCTGCGCTTGGCCACCCAATCGGCGGCCGGGCGGCACAGATCCTCCAGATCGCGCGCCACCCGCGCCTCAAGCGCGCCGAGGTCCGGGTCCAGGCTCGTGTCGTCGGTCATGCGCGTCCGCTCTCTCCGTTCGTCGTTGTCAGACCTTGACCGCGCGGGGGCTCGACTGGCAACCCCCGCGCCGCCACCGTGTCGCCGTCGCCGCGGGCGCAGACCGGATCGGCGCTGAACCGGGCAGTCGCGGGATCGGCGGTATAGGGGCGCGCAAGCTCGGTGCCGCGGTCGGCAAGGCTGCAGATCGCGGTCAGGATCCGCTCGGCCTCGTCGTCGTCGTGCAGATAGTTCAGCGACAGCCGCACCCAGCCCGGTTTGGCCAGTTCGTCGCCCGCCGCGATCCGCTCGCGCAGCGCGCCCGACCCCGCCGAATCGATGCCGAGGAGCCGGTGCCCGTAGGGCCCCGCGCAGGCGCAGCCGCCGCGCGCCTGGATGCCCCAGCGGTCGCTCAGCAACCGGGTCACGAGCTGGTGATGGATATGGCCGCCCTGCCCGTCGCCGATACGGAACGACAGAAACGGCAGCGCCGGTGCGGTGGCGTCCGCCCCGAACAGCTCGACCCGCGGGTGCCCGGTCAGCACCGCGACGGCACGGGCGCGCAGGGCGGCGTCGCGGGCATGGATGGTCTCGACCCCCACCGCCTCTTTCACCAGAAACGCCAGGGCGGCGCGGATGTCTCCGATCACGTTCGGGGTGCCGCCCTCCTCGCGCCGGGCGACGTCGTCGGCATAGTCGTGGTCCCACGGCGACACGAAGGTCACCGTTCCGCCGCCGGGGGCCGTCGGTGTCCGCCGCCGCACCACCGTGTCGCGCGCCAAAAGGACGCCCGAGGCGCCGGGGCCGCCGGGAAACTTGTGCGGCGACAGGACCACCGCGTCCTTGGCTGCCGGGCCCGGCGGTCCCATCTCGATGGGCAGATACGCCCCCCCGCCGGCGTAGTCCCAAACCGCCAGCGCGCCGTGCGCCTTGAGCCGCCGCGTCACCGCGTCCACGTCCGTCAGGATGCCGGTGACGTTCGAGCAGGCCGAGAACGCGCCGACCACCAGATCGGCGTCGGCCGCGTCGAGCGCGGCATCGAGCGCGGCCAGGTCCACGCCGCCCCCCGGCAGCTCCGGGAGTTCGACCACCTCCGCCCCGCTCTCGCGCCAGGGCAGGATGTTGGAGTGGTGCTCGTAGGGGCCGATCAGCACCGTCGTGCGCTGTCCCGCAGCGGTGCGCCCGGCGATGTCCAACAGGCCCACCACCCTGTTGATTCCGGCCGTCGCCCCCGACCCGGCAAAGATCACATGGGTGTCGCCGCCGCATCCGGTGATCCGGCCGATCTCGGCCCGCGCAGCCTCGCGCAGACGGGTCGAGGCGCGGCCGCAGTGGGACGCCTCGCTGTGGCTGTTGGCATAGAACGGCAGGACCGACTCGCGGACGAAATCCTCCACCTGGGTCAGAGCCCGCCCCGAGGCGATCCAGTCGGCATAGAGCAGGCGGCGCGGGCCGAAGGGGCCGTCGAACACCGCGCCATTGCCGATCAGCCCGCTGCGCAGTGCGTCGAGCGGCAGGGCCGACATGCGGCGGGCGAAACTGCGCAGATCCTCCATCGGGGCGACTCCTCGCATCGGTGCGTTCCCGAAAGGATGCCGCGCCCCTGGTGGCGGAACATCCCCGCCGAGGCCCGCTGAGCCGCGAAACTTCGCGGAACTGATCTAATTTGGGTGCGATTCACGTGATAACCATCTACTCTGGCCGACCAAACACCATCGTGCGTTGCGGTCGCCGCGTCCTCCGCTCTGTCCAAATCACGACGCCCCCGCGCACGCGCAATCTGCCGACGCCGGAACCATCATGCCGGCCCGCCCACGGTCGTTCAGCCGGCCAACTCCCTGCGAAGCCGCAGCCGCCCCGCCGTCTGATGGGCACCCGAACCGCCCCGCTCCTTGGTTGTGCGGTGCGCGATCCGCCGCGCCGACAGAAGATACCGCGTCCGCCCCACCGTCCACGCGCGTCGATCCGGCATCCGCTCGCTCTCCCACGCGCACAGACCCCGCTGTCGGACCTGGCCACCCCGCCCTCCCAACTCGGTGGCTCGGCGCGGCGGATCCCTGTCCCGCGGATCCGTCGCCCGGCGCCCCCCCGATCCTGGACGCCCGCCGCATAGCAGCCGCCCGCGGTCCAGTGCCCCGACAACGGACGCCCTCGGATCTGCACGCCAGCGGATCGGGGCGCAGAGCGTCCTCAAGTCGGCTACGGCACGGCCTCGCCACGGTCGACGGGTTGGTCCGCGGGCCCCTTGAGACCCCTTCGACCATCCGTCGGCACGGGCGCGCAGGTTCCCCGCAGGAGCCGATGCGCCTTGCCCCGCACAATGTCGTTCCGTTCCTTTCGGAGATGAGGCGCGCACGCGACAAGGTGCCCTTCCCCATGCGTGACCGGTCGACGACCGCCCCTATGACGCTCATCCCAGACCCGCCCGTGCCGGAGGAAGGCGTCGCCGGACCAAGCGTCACGCGGGAGCTGGCAGAACGGATCTGTCCGGCGGAAGAGGCGCAACCCACAGGCTCGCGCTGAGAGAAACGCACACGCCAGCTCAGGGCACCGGCTCGGTCGGCCCGCCGCGGTAGGTCAGCCAAACAGGATCGGTCCGGCAGAGCGGCCCAGGTCAAGGGCCGCGGGGGTAGGGTACACGTCGCAGCGGAACCTCGGCCCGGTCCGCGGGGCGGTCCCGCAGAACGGACGTATACGGCGGTGGGGCGCAGCTCACGGGCCCCCGGGGTGGGAGCGCGCACACCGCCGTGGGACAACGGCCCGGTCCCCGTCCCGCGAGGCGGACAGGACGTGTCCGATCGCGCGGCGCTCCGCACAGTCACCCGGCGCCCAGGTCCGTTGGCGCAGGCACGCAGCGATTGCGCTCGTCGCCTGTGTTTCGGCAGGGACGGGTGCCCTGCCCATAGCTGCCCGCGGGGGCTTCCGTGCGATGGCCGCGGCGGACTTCGTCGGGCGCGGCGGTAGGGGCCCGACCGCGTCCCACCCAGGGCGGGGGCTCGGTCGGCGAGACGGATGGGCTCGGTCGGCCGGGGTCTACTGCATCTGGGCGTGAACGGTGTTGGTGAGGTCGGCCAGAGAGAACGGCTTAGGCAGGAAGATCGAGTTGGGGATCTGCGCCTGGTGCTCGGCAAAACTCTCTTCGGCGTAGCCCGAGACAAACACCACGTTGGTTCCCGGCCGATCCTCCAGTGCGCGTTTGACCCAGGTGGGGCCGTCGAGCCCCGGCATGATCACGTCGGTGACGAAGACGTCGACGCAGAGAGAGGGGTCGGCCAGAATATCGAGCGCGTCTTCGGCGTTCTCCGCCTCCAGCACGGTGTAGCCGCGCATCCGCAACGCGCGGGCGGCGAAGGCGCGCACCGGCGCCTCGTCCTCGACCAACAGAACCACGCCGTCGCCCGCCCCCACCGCAGCCGGGGCCGGGCCGACCGGCACCGCGCGATCCGTGACGGGCCGGTCGTGGGCGGGAAAGAACAGCGAGAACCGGGTGCCATAACCCTCCTGACTGTCGGCAAAGATGAAGCCGCCGGTCTGCTTGACGATCCCATAGGCGGTGGAGAGGCCCAGGCCCGTGCCCTCGCCGGTCTTCTTGGTCGTGAAAAACGGCTCGAAGATCTTGGGCAGCTTGTCGGGGGGGATGCCCATCCCCTCGTCGGTGACCCGGACCACGACGTATTCGCCCGCGGGCAGGACGACGCGGTCCCGCTCCAGGGGGGTCAGCAGGCGCTCGCTGGACGTCTCGATCCGAATGGCGCCGCCGTCGGGCATGGCGTCGCGGGCGTTGACCACCAGGTTCATGATCACCTGCTCCAACTGGCGCTTGTCGGCGCGGACCATCTGCAGGTCGGGATCGTGCTCGAAATCCAGGCGCACCTTCTCGCCCACCAGCCGGTCGAGGAGGTGGGTGAGGTCCGATAGAGTCTCGCGCAGATCCAGGAGTTCGGGGCGCAGGTTCTGCTTTCGCGAAAACGCCAGGAGCTGCCCCACCAGAGACGCCGCGCGGTTGGCGTTCTGATTGATCTGTTCGAGGTCGGCGTAGTTCGGGTCGTCCACGTCGTGGCGGAGGAGCAGGAGATCGCAATGCCCCGAAATGGCCGTCAGGAGGTTATTGAAGTCGTGGGCGACGCCGCCCGCAAGTTGGCCGATGGCCTGCATCTTTTGGCTCTGAACGAACTGCGCCTCCAGCGTCTTGAGCTCGGTCGCGTCGTGCAGGACCGCGACGAGCCGCGCCGCCGGACCATCGCCCAGGCGCCCCAGGGTGATCTGGAGGAACAGATCGGTGGCCGGTCCGCTGGCGCGCAGCACCTCTGGTTTGCCCAGGCCGCGGCCCTTCTGAGCGTCGGCCAGCCAGTCGGTCACGGGCCGGCCCAACCCCTCCACCAGGTCGGCGAAGGGCCGGCCGACGGTCGCGTCGCCGTCGAGCAGGCGGGTGGCCGGGGGATTGGCCTCGTCCACCCGCCCGTCGGCGTCGATCAACAGGATCGGCACGGGGAGCGCGTCGAAGGCGCCGCTGCCGCTCTCGGCCACCGCCGCGCCGGGCAGGGCCATGACCGCGGTATGTCCGGATACGCCGGGCCAGGTCACCAGCGGCGCCCCGCCCTCGGCCGCGAGCCGCGGCACCCGGGCGTCGGCAAAGCGTCCCGCCACCAGGTCGTCGAGGTGCCGGGGCATCCGCCCCAGAGCGGTCCTGAGCGCCGGAGTCGCCGCAACGATGGCGCCGCGGTCGTCGGCCAGCGCCATGGGCGGGGCCGAGGCCAGCAGCGTGGCATCGTCGTGTTCCACCCGCCAGAGCACATGCCGCCGGTCGAGCACGTCGACGGTGACGGTCAGGCCGCTGCCTTCGGGCCCCACACGCAGGGTGGCGTCACCGTCCGCGCCGGCCTGCGACAACAGCCGCGCGACGCCGGATGCCGGCGCGGCGAGCTCCATCTCCAGCCGCTCGGCCAGGGCGGCGCCGGGCGCGCCGCCATAACGGGCGGTGGCCGGGGCGGTCTGCATCAGGATCCGCCCCGCCCGATCGGTGACGAAGATCGGATGGCGGGCATGGCGGGTGCTGCGCGCGACGGTATCGAGAAGGGCCGCACGCCGCGACGCCGCGCGCCGCTGGACCACGAACAGCGCCAGCGCCATGGCGGCCAAGGTCCCCGCCGCGGCCAGCACCCCGATCTTGGCCGGCGCCGGCAGCCACAGGAGGCCAGCCGCGGTCAGCCCCGCCGCGCCCCAGCCCAACACCTGCCACACGAACGCGGGAGAAATCCCGCGGGTGGCGGGTTGTTCCAGTATGTCCGTCACGCCGCACCTCGCTACCGACCCCATCGGGACTGGGCGGACCATGGGCCGCTCAGGGTTAATGGCAGATTAAACGACAACCGGAGGTTTTGCTCCCGGATCGGTCAAGTCCGGCGCAGAAGGGTCAGAAAAAATCCATCGCCTTCGTTAGAAACCTCAAAGATTTCCGTGTGTTCAACCGACCACGCCGGCTCGCCTTCGCGAACGAATTTCTCGATTTGTTGCAAATTCTCCGCATCTAACAGGGCGCAGGTGGCATAGGCGAGGGCGCCGCCGGGGGCGGTGAGCGCGGCGGCGTCGCGCAGGATCCGCGCCTGGAGTGCGGTTAGACGGTCGAGCTCTTCGGGCGTCAGGCGCCACTTGCCCCAGGGGGCTCGGCGCCAGGTGCCGCTGCCCGAACAGGGGACGTCCGCCAGGACCAGGTCGAAGCCGCCCTGCCCCGGGGCGAGCGGGGTCACCGCGACCCCCGCCCGGGTGGCGCGGGCGGGGAGATCCGCCATCCGCCGCGGAACCCCGTCGTGGACGGTGAAGCGGGCATCGACCCGGCCGGCAAGCGCCAGGGTCTTGCCCCCGCCGCCCGCGCAGTAGTCGAGCACCCGCGCGCCCGGCGCCACCGGCAGGCGGTCGACGAGCGCCTGGCTGGCGGCGTCCTGAAGCTCGACCAGGCCATCGCGATAGGCGCGGCTGCCCTGCACCCGGCGGGGGTGGCTGAGCACCTCCAGGGCGGTGGGGGAGGCAGCGCCGGGGCGAGTCGCGATGCCCTCGTCGGCCAGCGCGGCGGCAGCGGCCTCGCGGTCGCCCTTGCGCAGGTTGGCGCGCAGCCAGACGGGCGCGCGGTGGCGCAGCGCCTCCAGGGTCGGGCCGAAGCGGTCGCCGAGGCTCTCGCGGAGCGCCGGGGCGAGCCAGTCGGGACAGTCGAGCGCCACCAGCGGATCGGCAGGCGGGCCGCCCGACACCCGCTCGGCCGCGGTCAGAGGGGCCGGCGCGTAGCCCTCGCCGGTGAACAGCGCGTCGGGGTCGCGACCGGCCTCGCGCAGGAGGCCGATCATCCGGCCGCGCCCGGTCTCGGCCCCGCCCCAGGCCGCCGAGGATCGCCACCGGCGCAGCGCGTCGAAGACGTGATCGCGCACCGCCGCACGGTCGCCGCTCCCTGCGTGCCGGGCCCGCCGGGCCCAGCCGGTCAGCGCCTGCTCGGGCGCGGCCCCGGCGGCGATGGCGTCGATCAGCTCGATGGCGGCGGCGATGCGCGCGGCGGGCGTCATTCACGCGCCGCGATAGTTCGGCGCCTCGCGGGTGATGGTCACGTCGTGGACATGGCTCTCCTTGAGCCCCGCCCCGGTGATCTTGACGAAGCGGCAGCCGGTGCGCATCTCCGCGACCGTGGCGCAGCCGGTATAGCCCATGGCGGCCCGCAGGCCCCCCACGAGCTGGTGCACAACGGTGGCGGCCGAGCCCTTGTAGGGCACCTGCCCCTCGATCCCCTCCGGCACCAACTTGTCGCTGGCCGCGTCCTTTTGGAAGTAGCGGTCGGCCGAGCCGCGGGCCATGGCGCCCAAGGATCCCATGCCGCGGTAGCTCTTGAAGCTGCGGCCCTGGTAGAGGATCACCTCGCCCGGGCTCTCGTCGGTCCCGGCGATCATGCTGCCCACCATGGCGCAGGACGCCCCGGCGGCGATCGCCTTGGCAAAGTCGCCGGAGAACTTGATGCCGCCGTCGGCGATCACGGGCACGTCGCCCGCGCCCTGCACGGCGTCGAGGATCGCGGTGAGCTGCGGCACGCCCACGCCCGCGACCATCCGGGTGGTGCAGATCGAGCCCGGGCCGATCCCGACCTTGACCGCGTCGGCGCCCGCATCGACCAGGGCCCGCGCGCCCTCGGCCGTGGCGACGTTGCCGGCGACGATCTGAACCTCGTTCGACAGGCCCTTGGCCCGGGTCACGGCCTCGGCCACCCCGGCGGAGTGGCCGTGGGCGGTGTCGATGACCAGGATGTCGACCCCCGCGGCGACCAGTTCGCCGGATCGCTCATAGCCCGCGTCGCCCACCGTGGTCGCGGCGGCCACCCGCAGGCGACCCAGCCGGTCCTTGCACGCCTGGGGGTTCAGCACAGCCTGATCCAGGTCCTTGAGCGTCAGGAGGCCCGTCAGCTTGCCCTTGCCGTCCGTCACCAGCAGCTTCTCGATGCGCCGTGCCTTCATCATCCGGCGCGCCTCGTCGTGGTCGGCAGGCTCGGTCAGGACCGCCAGGTTGTCGGCGGTCATCATCGCCCGGACGGGCGTGTCGTCGGAACTGGCAAAGCGCATGTCGCGGTTGGTGACGATGCCCACGACGCGGCCGCCCTCGCCCACCACCGGAAAGCCCGAGACCCGGTAGCGCTCTTGCAGCGCCTTGGCGTCGGCGAGCGTCTGGTCCGGGGTCAGGGTGATCGGGTTGTAGACGATGCCGGATTCGAAACGCTTGACCCGCCGGACCTCGCGCGCCTGGGCGTCGGTGTCGAGGTTGCGGTGGATGACGCCGATGCCGCCGGCCTGGGCCATGGCGATGGCCATCCGCGCCTCCGTCACCGTGTCCATGGCCGAAGACAGCAGCGGGATGTTCATGGCGATGTCGCGCGTGGCCCACGTCCGGGTGTCGGCCGTCGACGGCAGCACGGTCGAGGCGGCCGGAACCAACAGAACGTCGTCGAAGGTGAGCGCCTCGCGGATCTCCATATCTCTCTCCTGAGGGAGTTGCGTTTGGCGCCCCCCTATCCCATGCCCCCGGGGGAAAGGAAAGCCCCGGGGCCCCCCATCGCCGGGGCCGTCGCGGCCCGCGGTCCGCGCGCAGGCTCAGCGGCCTTCGTAGGTCGCAGGGCGCTTTTCCAGGAACGCCACGACGCCCTCCTTGAAGTCGCGGGTCTGGCCGCACTGGCCCTGAAGCCGCGCCTCCAGTTCCAGCTGGGCGTCGAGGTCGTTAGCAAAGCTCTGCCGCAGCGCCTGCTTGACCCGGGCATAGGCCGCGGTCGGCCCCTCGGCGAGCTTTCGCGCGCGGGCCTGCCAATGATCGGCGAAGTCGTCGTCGGGCACCGCCTCCCAGATCATACCCCAGTCGGCGGCCTGCCGCGCCCCGATCGGCTCGGCGAAGAGGGCCGCGCCCATGGCCTTGGCAAAGCCCATCTGCCGCGGCAGCCAGTAGGTGCCGCCCGCGTCGGGGATCAGGCCGATGCGGGTGAAGGCCTGGAGGAACACCGCCGATTCGGTGGCGATGACCACGTCGGCGGCCAGGGCCAGGTTCGCTCCCGCTCCCGCCGCGGCGCCGTTCACCGCGCTGAGCGTCGGGATCGGACAGTCGAAGATCGCCCTTAGCATCGGCTCGTATTCGTCGCGCAGGGTGCGCTCAAGGTCGATATTGCCCACGTTCGCCCGGTCGCCCAGATCCTGGCCCGAGCAGAACGCCCGCCCCTGCCCGGTCAACACCAGTGCCCGCGCGGTCTCGCCCGCCGCCTTGACCGCGTGGGTGAGCTCGGCGCGCATCTGGGTGCTCAGCGCGTTCATCACCTCCGGCCGTCTGAGCGTGATCACGGCGAGGCCGTCGCGCTGCGACAGGCGGATGGTTTCATAGTCCATTGGGGGCGCTCCGATTGCCGAGTGTCGCGGCGCAGCATAGGGAACCTACCCTGCGGGGAAAGCGGGACGCCCCGTCAGGGGCCGAGAATTGCGGGGATGGCAATGGGGCGCGCATCGCCTCGGTCGTCCACGACAGGAGGATATGCCAGGAGTGCGACGCGCCCGATCGGAAAGGAGGGCCTCGCCGTCCCGGGGGATGGGGCGAAGATCGCCGCCCCGTGCGGGCCGGGTCGCCATCGCTGCGCCATCGGTTCGGTGGACGATGGCGGCGCTGTCCGGCATGCCGCCGGGCGGAGCATGGGGGCTGGGCGAGTACCGGGGCGGCGTCCGCCAAGGACGCCGGGCCGACCGCTGGTGCGGAGCACGAAGGGCGGCGCCGTCCGACCGGGGGATGGTCGCGCGGTGCGCGCCGGTCGCAAGAGGCCAGATGTCGCGGCGGTTGCACGACCTCCGCCACTGCGTTGAACCGGTGGGCGGGACAGGGAAACGGGGTGGAGCCGGTCTTTCGAAGACGGGGCGACGGCACCCCGAGGGCAGTGTGCGGAGCGAACCGTCCCTGCCCCGAGCAAGGGGCTCCGCCGCCCGCTGGGAGCCGCGGTCGCCTTCGCCGCGCCATCGGTTCGGTGGATAATGGCGGCGCTGTCCGGCATGCCGCCGGGCGGGGCATGGGGCGGACGCGTCCCTCGGCAACCAATTAGGAGCGCATGATCTCGTCGAGGCGCCGCTTCTCGTCCTCCGACAGGTCGCCCCCCTCGGGCACGGCGCTGGCGCGGCGGCGCAGGTAGACCGCGGCGACGCCCCCGGCCAGGAGCAGCAGGACCGGACCCGCCGCCCAGAGGATCAGGTTCGACCCCGTCAGCGTCGGCCGCAGGAGCACGTATTCGCCGTAGCGGTCGGTGACGAAGTCGATGACCTCGTCGTCGGTGTCGCCCGCCACCAGCCGTTCGCGCACCAAAAGGCGCAGGTCGCGCGCGAGGTCGGCGTTCGACTCGTCGATGCTCTCGTTGCGGCAGACCATGCAGCGCAGGCCCTTGGACAGGTCGCGCGCCCGTTCCTCCAGCGCCGGGTCGTCCAGGATCTCGCCCGGCTCGACCGCCCAGAGCGGCCCGGCCAGCAGGCACAGAATCAGCGCCAGCCGCCTCATTCGGCCGGCACCGCGCGGGGGCGCCGCGCCTTGGCCGCGCCGGCCGCGACGCGGTAGCGGCGGTCGGTCAGGCTCAGCACGCCGCCCAGTGCCATGATGATGCAGCCCGCCCAGATCCAGTTGGCGAAAGGCTTGATGAACGTGCGCACGCTCCACCCGCCGTTGTCCTGCGGATCGCCGATCACGACATAGAGGTCGCGGAACACGCCGTTGGCGATGGCGGCCTCGGTGGTGGGCATCGCGGCCACGGGATAGACCCGCTTCTCCGGTTGGAGATAGGCGATGTCGCGGCCGTCGCGGTCGATGTCGATGGTCGCCATGGTTGAAATGTAGTTGGGGCCCTGCACCTCCTCGACCCGCACCAGCGTGACGTCATAGCCGGACACCTGGAACGTCTCGCCCTCGCGGGCGACGCGGATATCCTCGACCGTCCAGGCGGTCAGCGCGGCGACGCCGAAGACGGTGATGCCGAAGCCGGAATGCGCCACCGCCTTGCCCCAATCGGCGCGCGGCAGCCGGGTCAGGCGCCGAATTTTCGACGAAAATTCGCCCCTGCCCGCCCGGGTCCAGAGCTCGACCGCGGTGCCCATGACCAGCCAGGCGGCCAGCACCGCGCCGATGGGGGCCAGCATCCGGCCGCCGGTCTGCATGACCCAGACCAGCGCGCCCACCGCGATGCTCAGCGCGAGAACGCCCCAGAGCGGCGCCATGACCCGGCCCATCCGCGCCCGTTTCCACGGCATCAGCGCGCCCATGGGCAGGATTGCCGCCAGCGCCACCATGAAGGGCGTGAAGGCGGCGTCGAAGAACGGCGGCCCGACGCTCAGCTTACGGTCCCACAGCATCTCGGCCACCAAGGGCCAAACCGTGCCGATGAACACCACGAAGCAGGCGACGCTGAGCAGCACGTTGTTGGCGATCAGCGCCGATTCGCGGCTGAGGAGGGCAAAGACGCCCTTGGACTCCATCGCCGCGGCCCGCGCGGCGAAGAGCGTCAGCGCCCCGCCCATGAACACCCCGGTGATCGCCAGGAGGTAGACACCCCGCTCGGGGTCGTTGGCGAAGGCGTGAACGCTGGTCAACACGCCCGAGCGCACGATGAACGCCCCGATCAGCGAGAATCCGAAGGCGAGGATGGCCAGGAGGATCGTCCAGGATTTCAGCGCCTCGCGCTTTTCCACCACGATGGCCGAGTGCAGCAGCGCCGCGGCGATCAGCCAGGGCATGAAGCTGGCGTTCTCCACCGGATCCCAGAACCAGAAGCCGCCCCAGCCGAGCTCGTAATAGGCCCACCAAGAGCCCAGCGCGATGCCCACGGTCAGGAACAGCCAGGCGGCCAGCGTCCAGGGCCGCACCCAGCGGCCCCAGGCGGCGTCCACCCGTCCCTCGATCAGCGCCGCGATGGCAAAGGAGAAGGACATGGAGAGCCCGACATAGCCGAGATAGAGGAACGGCGGATGGAAGGCGAGGCCGGGGTCCTGGAGCAAGGGGTTCAGGTCCTGCCCGTCGAAGGGCGGCACGGGCACCCGCAGGAACGGGTTCGAGGTGAAGATCAGGAAGGCCAGGAACGCGACGCCCACCGATCCCTGCACCGCCAGCACGCGGGCGCGCAGCGTCGGCCGCAGATTGCCGCCGAACCAGGCCGCCATGGCGCCGAAGAGCGCCAGGATCACGCACCACAAGAGCATCGAGCCCTCGTGGTTCCCCCACACGCCCGTCACCTTGTAGAGCATGGGCTTGTCGGTGTGGGAGTTCAGGATCACCAGCCTGAGCGAGAAATCAGACGTCACGAACCCGTAGGTCAGCGCGGCGAAGGCGAAGGCGAGGAACAGGAACTGCGTGGTGGCGGCGGGCTCGGCCGCGGCCATCCATCCCGGCCAGCGCTTCCATGCGCCGATCATGGGAACGGTCATCTGCACGATGGCGACGACGAAGGCGAGGATCAGGGCGAAGTGGCCGAGTTCTATGATCATGCGCCGGACGATACCGGGCCGCTGCGCCTGCGCCAATGCCCCCCACGGATTTGTCAGCGCGATGGTCGCATTTGTCGCGGCCCGCAGGCCCCGAATCAGAGCGCGGACAAGGTCGCCGCGGCCAGGACCGCGGCCAGGAAGACGGGCGCCACCGGCCAGGCCCGCGCCGCCCGGAGCGAGCGGGCGATGACGCTGAGGTGCAGGACCGCGCCGGTGAGGCACACCGCCGCCAGGGGTGCCAGCGCCCCGTCCGCGGGGAGCGGCAGGCGCCGCGCCCAGATGGCGAGCCCCGCCACTCCGCTCCAACTTACGGCCATGCCCAGGGCGAGGGGCGTGGTGCGCATGCTCCAGAGCCACAGAAAGCTTGCCGCGATCGCCCAGGCCGCCGCGGCCACGAGGGCCAGGAGCGCCGGCACGGCAGCCGGACCCAGGGCGGCGGCGGCGACCCCCAGGGCGACGAGGAGGGCGGCAGCATGTCTCATCGTGCGGCCCCTCCCCGGCTCTGCGGGCCGCTGCGCGCCGGGTTTGGCGACGCGCCGTGCCGGGCCGCCGCGGCCCCCTGCGCGGCGGAGAGCGCCGTGGCGCGTCCTGCCGTCCCGTGCGCCCCGAGGTCGGCGGATCGTCGGGCAGCGCCTCGCAGCAGCGCACCGGGACGAGGCGCGGCGGTGGGTCGTGTCATCGTCCGGCCCCTTCCCAGGTCTGCGGCCCCTTGAGCAGCGCCTTGAGCGCGGCGTCCAATCGGTCGGCGGCGGCGGCGTTGCGTGCCCGCGCCGCGGCGATGCGGCGCCCGCCCAGCACCCGGCGCAGGGCCTCGGCGATCCGCCTCACGACACATACCCCCGCGGCAGACGGTCGCGGACGAGCGTGGTCATCTCGATCAGGATCGCGGTGTTCTTGTCCAGCGCGGTGCGGGTCGCGGCATCCTTCTGCACGTCGCGGTAGAGCAGATAGAAGACCAGCAGAACCCACGGCCCGTCGTCCGAGATCAGCCGCAGGAGCAGGTCAGTGCCCACGCATCGCTCTCCAGTCGGTCAGGGCGGCGTTGTCGTCGGCGGGCGGGTCCGACCGGTCCGCGGGCAAGGGGCCGCGGGGGGCCAGCGCCAGGGTCGCCGCCACCGCCCGCTGGAAATCCTGGCCCTTGGCCTGGTGACGGGCGCCGAAGTAGAACGACACGATGGCGCCGAGGAGCCACCAGAGCGGTTCGGGCACCAACGCGATCCCCGTCATCCGCGCGCCGAACCAGACCGGATCGACCATCGCCGCGACGAAGAGGCCCAGCGTGCCCAGCGCCAGCGCCGGGCGCGGCAGCCGGTTGACCCCGTCCATCACCCGGTCAAAGACGCCGCGGCGCGGGTGCTGGAACTCGGCCGCGAACTGCTGGAGCGCCGCCTCGGAGAGCTGGAGCTGCCGCCGCCCGGCGCCCTCGGCGTTCTCGCGGAACACCTCTGCGGTCTCGGCGATGACGTTGCCCGATCCAAACATCAGGCCCATGGCGCGGTCGATCACCCCCATGCCGACACCCGCGCGCGGTGCTCGGCCTCGGTGAGGTGATAGCGGGGCGAGATGAACTCTTCGGCGCGGCGGATCCAGCCGCCCTTGCCGCCGTCGCGGCGGCGGGCGTATTTGCGGCTGGCCGGGCGGCGGTCGGCGAGGCTGTAATAGTAATTGCGCCGGGCGATGCCGTAGGCGTCGCGCAGATGGTTCGGCGCCTGCGCCTGGGCCAGCGCCGCCGCCGCCGCCGTCTGCGGCCCGACGATGCCGTCGACCGTGACGCTCTGGCCCATGTCGGTGAGCAGCCGTTGCAGGATCTTCACCGCGTTCGCTCCGGCGTTGACATACATGTCGAAGACGGACGGCTGGATCGCCTCGGGCAGGTCGTCGATCCGCGGCCGGTGAAAGTAATGCTGAACGAAGATGTCGCGCGCCTGGGCGCGGCTGAGCGCCTTGACGTCCGCCGTCCCCACCTGCCCGTCCCCGGTCAGGTCCAGCCCCAGGCGGCGCATCGTGCCGATGGTGACGCCCCAATTGGTGGCGCCGCCGGGGTCGTCGGGGTCGTTCACATAGCCGCCCTCGCGGGCGACGATTTCGTCTGCGATCTGGGTGACGGAGCGCATCGGCCGGCCTTTCCATCGGGACGGAGGGCGATGTGCCCTCGATCCGGGAAAGGTCGGGCCGAAAGGTTAATTGGTGGGAACCGCGGCGTCCGGGTCCTGATACACGCCCTGCGCCTTGAGCGCGTCGACCACCTCGGCCGGCATGTAGGTCTCGTCGTGGCGGGCGAGGATCTCGGACGCGCGGAACACGCCGTCGATGTACTTGCCCGTGCCCACCATGCCCTCGCCCTCGCCGAACAGGTCGGGCAGCACGCCGGTATAGCTGACCGGCACGCTGGCGGCGCCGTCGGTGACGTTGAAGGTCACGGTCTCGCCCTGGCCGCGGACCAGCGTGCCTTCCTCGACCAGACCGCCGATGCGGAAGGTCTCGGTCGGGCTGGGCGGTTCGGCCATGATCTGAGCGGGTGCGCGGAAGAAGTTGATGCCGTCGCGCATGGCATAACCGATCAGCGCGGTGGAGAGCGCCAGGGCCACGGCGGCCACGAGTATGACCTGGATCCTGCGCTTTTTCTTCAGCCCCTTCATCGCCGCCTCCTCAAGGGAACAGCGGCGCCATGCACAGGCCCGCCGTTTCTTCTTCACCTAACATCAGGTTGGCGTTCTGCAAGGCCTGTCCCGACGACCCCTTCGTCAGATTGTCGAGAGCGGACACGATCACCGCGCGCCCCGCCTGCCGGTCGGCCACCACGCCCACATGGCAGTGGTTCGAGCCGCGCACGTGGTGCGTCGACGGCGCCTCGCCTAGGGGCAGCACGTGGAGGAACGGCTCGTCCTCGTAGGCGGCCGACAGCGCGGCGTGACAGGCGGCCGCATCGCCCTCAACATGGGCGGCGACGAGGATGCCGCGGTTGCCGGGGATCAGCGTCGGCGTGAACTCGATCCGCACCGGGCGTCCGGCGATGGCCGAAAACTCCTGATCGAACTCGCCCAGGTGTCTGTGGGTGCCGCCCAGGGCATAACCCTGCCAGCCCTCGCTGAGCTCGGCGTGGAGCAGATGCTCCTTGAGCGACCGGCCTGCGCCGCTGACCCCGGCGGTCAGGTTCACCACGATACGGTCGAGGTCGATCACCCCCGCGGCGATCACCGGGCGCAGCGCGAACTGCCCGGCGGCCGCATTGCAGCCGGTGCCGGCGACCAGGCGCGCGCCCTCGATGTCCTCGCGGTAGAACTCGGTCAGGCCGTAGACGGCCTCCTTCTGCAACTCCGGCGCGGCGTGCGGCTTGCCATACCAGGTCTCGTAGGCCGCAGGGTCGCGGAGACGGAAATCGGCGGACAGATCGACCACTTTGAGATCGGCGGGCAGCGCCGCGATCACCTCTTGGCTGGTGGCGTGGGGCAGCGCGCAGAACGCCAGGTCGACGCGGGAAAAGTCGATCTCCTCGATCCGGCAGAGGTCGGGGAGGTCGAGATGACGCAGATGCGGAAACACCTCGGACATCGGCCGCCCGGCCTTGCGATCGGCGCTCAGCGCGGCGATTTCGATGGTCGGATGAGTGGCGATCAGACGCACCAGTTCGGCGCCGGTATAGCCCGACGCGCCCAAAATGGCGACGTGATGTGACATGACGGTCCTCCACCGGTCCGGCGGATCCTCTGACGAGATCCTGCGGCACGGTTTTAGGCGATTGGCGTTACCATGCAATGGTATACGGCGGAAATTCGGTCAGGCAGGCTGAAACTGCACCCGTCGTCGCAAGAACTGGGTGGCGCGATCGGACACCCGGCCGGGGTGTCCCGTCGTGTAAAATGCCGGGCCTCCGCCGCCGGTCATCCCGGGGTGCCGGACCAGGTAATCGGCCAGGCTCTCGGCCACGAGATTGGCCTGGGAGTAGACCGCGACATCGGGCCCCAGAGCCGCCTGAAACGTCTCCTGCATCAGCGGATAGTGGGTGCAACCGAGGATCGCCGCCTCGGGATGCGGCATCTTGCGTTTCAGCGCGTCCACATGGCTGCGCACCAGCGCCTCGGCCAGGATCGTGTCGCCCTCTTCGATGGCGTCGACGACGCCGCCGCAGGACTGCGCCTCCACGTCCACGCCGATGGCGCGGAACGCCAGCTCGCGCTGAAACGCCCGGCTCGACACGGTGGCGGGGGTGGCAAAGAGCGCCACATGCTTCACCGCGACCTCGCGAGGCGGCGAGTTGTCGCCCCACTGGCGTTCGGTGAGCGCCTCGATGAGCGGGACGAAGACGCCCAGCACCCGCTTGCCCTCGGGCACCCAGGACTCCTGCATCCGCCTGAGCGCCGCCGCGCTGGCGGTGTTGCAGGCCAGGATCACCAGGTCGCAGCCGTGGTCGAAGAGGCGCGCCACCGCGGCCGTGGTCAGCTCGTAGACGTCGTCGGCGTCGCGCACCCCATAAGGCGCGTGCGCGCTGTCGGCGAAATAGGCGAAGTCCACGTCGGGCAGCCGCGACGCCACCGCGTCGAGGACCGTCAGGCCGCCGAGGCCGCTGTCGAAAATTCCCACCGCCATGGCCTCTTGGCCCTCACGCCCTGTAGCGATCCTCGAACTCGAAGCCGTAGCCCGGCGTGGGCTGGGGCCTCGGCGACAGGGCATAGGTGGTGGCGCGGAGAAAGTCCATCATCGCCTTGCCGTCGCCGGCGCGGGCCGCGAGTTCTGCCGCCGGGACCGGCGCGCCGACCGCCATCCGCACCGGCCCGTCGACGCGGGCGCGGAACTCGGAGATCAGGAGCGCCATGCGCAGGGTGTAGTGCAAGTGGCTGGCGAGCTGGAACAGACGGCTGTTGGCCCCGTCGAAATAGAGTGGCACGACCTGAGCCCCCGAGCGGGCGATCATCCGCGCGGTAAATGCGCGCCAAACCGGGTCGGCCGCGCGGCCGAAGGGGCGCGGCGCCGTCGACACGGTGCCGCCGGGGAACACCCCGATGGCGCCGCCCTGGCCGAGGTAGTCGAGAGCGGTGCGCCGGGTCTCCAGGTTCGTCGCCATCGCCTCGCGGGTGCCGTCGAAGCTGATGGGCAGGATAACACGGTTCAACTCTTCGGCGCGGCGGAACACGCGGTGCGCCAGGATGCGGAAATCCCCGCGCACCAGGCTCAGCACATGGCCCAGCATCAGCCCGTCCAGGATGCCGAAGGGGTGGTTGGCGACCACGATCAGAGGGCCGTCGCGCGGGATGAGATCCAGGCCGCCGCCGACGATGTCGAGGCTCAGACCGTAGCGGGCGACCATCACCTCCCAGAAATCGCGGCCCGCGCCCACCTCGGCGCCGTAGCCCCCCGCGCGGCGGATGAGGCGCAGGCGCCCGGTGGCGTTCTCCACCGCACGGATCACCGCCCGCCCCGGACGGGTGCGGGCGGAACTGGCGTAGCTGATGTCGCGGGCGACGGAACGGTCGGTCATGGGCGCGGGCACGTCTGAGGGCTGCGACACTCTCATACGCGCCTGCGACAGTTCCGTGACAGTCCTATTCGGCGGCCTGCGACACCGTGGGCCCGCCGGCGCGGATCGTCGCCAGAAGCTCCTCGCGCCGCTTGGCCGCCTTGGCCTCGTTGGCGTGCTTGACCGGGCCGAAGCCGCGGATCTGCAAGGGCAGTTCGGCCAGCGCCAACACCGCGTCGCGGGTGGCCGGGGTCAGGGCGGGCAGGACCTCGGCCATGTCGCGCTCGTATTGCCGGATCAGCGCGCGCTCCATCCGCCGCTCGGCGGTATGGCCGAAGGGGTCCAAGGGCGTGCCGCGGAGCCACCGGAACCGCGCCAGGAGCGGGAAGGCCCGCTCGACCCACGCTCCGAACGCACGCTTTTTCGGCCGCCCGTCCGCCCCCTCGCCCGACAGCATCGGCGGCGCCAGGTGATAGGTCAGCTTCAGATCCCCCGCGAACGCCTCCCGCGCCTTCTCCCGTGTCCGCGAGAGGAGCCGCGCGACCTCGTATTCGTCCTTGTAGGTCAGAAGCTTGTGATAGCCCTTGGCCACCGCCATGCGCAGATCGGCATCCTCGATCCCGTCCAGCATCCGACGATAGCGCTTGACCAGGCGTCGGCTCTGATACGCCTTGAGGTGATCCTCGCGCAGCGCGATCCGGTCGGCCGGCGCCTTGGGCAGGGGGACGACGTCGGCAGTGGCGACCTTGGCCGCCGCGTCCGGCTCTGCCGCCGCCCAACGCCCGATCTCGAAGGCGCGCAGGTTGCGCTCGACCGCAGCGCCGTTGAGGCGGATCGCCTCGCAGATCGCCGCCAGCCCCACCGGGATCGTGCCCCTCTGCCACGCCGCGCCAAAGACGATCATGTTGGAAAAGATCGTGTCGCCCATGGCCGCCTTGGCGAGGTCGGAGGCGTCGAACAGCGCCACCCGGTCGCCCATGCGCCGGGTCAGCGCCAGCGCCAGCTCGTCCGAAGGCAGGCGGAACTCGGTGTCGCGGGTGAAGGCGCCGGTGACGATCTCGTGGCTGTTGACCACGCCCGCGGCCCGCGCCGGGTCGAGCAGGCCCAGGGTCTTGCCCCCCGCGCTCACCACCAGGTCGCCGCCGATGAGCGTATGCGCCTCGCCTGTGGCGACGCGGATCGCGCTGATGTCGGCGGGCCGCTTGGCGATGCGGCAGTGGATGTGCACCGCCCCGCCCTTCTGCGCCAGACCGGCCATCTCCATCATCCCCGCGCCCTTGCCGTCCAGATGCGCGGCCATGGCCAGCACCGCGCCGATGGTCACGACGCCGGTGCCGCCGACGCCGGTGATCACCACGTTGTGGGTGCCGTCGATGGCGGGCAGGTCGGGTTCGGGCAGGTCGCCCACCTCGATCTCGGCCGTCGCTTCCTTGCGGATCTGGGCCCCCTCGACGGTGACGAAGGACGGGCAGAACCCCTTGAGGCAGGAGTAATCCTTGTTGCACGAGGACTGGTCGATGGCGCGCTTGCGCCCGAACTCGGTCTCGACCGGCACGATGGAGACGCAGTTCGACTGCACCCCGCAGTCGCCGCAGCCCTCGCAGACGTCGGTGTCGATGAACACCCGCCGGTCGGGGTCGGGGAACTGCCCCTTCTTGCGGCGCCGCCGCTTTTCGGCCGCGCAGGTCTGGATGAAGATGATCGCGGAAACCCCCGGAACGGTGCGCATATCCTGCTGCACCTTGGGCAGGTCGTCACGCTCGTGCCAGGTCAGGCCCTTGGGGAACGGCTCGCGCGCGGGCTCTTCCTTGGGGTCGTAGACGACGGCGATGCGGCTGACGCCCGCGGCCTGCAACTCGCGGGCGATGCGGTCGGGGCGGAGGCCGCCCTCGTTCGTCTGCCCGCCGGTCATCGCCACCGCGTCGTTGTAGAGGATCTTGTAGGTGATCGTTGTGCCCGCGGCCACGGCAGCGCGGATCGCCATCAGGCCCGAGTGGTTGTAGGTGCCGTCTCCCAGGTTCTGGAACACATGGCCGGTGGTCGAGAACGGCGCCTCCCCGATCCAGTTCGCCCCCTCGCCGCCCATGTGGGTGTAGCCGCTGGTCTCGCGGTCCATCCACAGCGCCATGATGTGGCAGCCGATGCCAGCATAGGCGCGGCTGCCCTCCGGCAGCTTGGTCGACGTGTTGTGCGGGCAGCCAGAGCAGAAATAGGGCAAACGCGCGGCCAGGTCAGGGGCGTTGTCGGCGCGCTGCGCCTCGGCCAGGCGCGCCAGGCGGCCCTCGATCTCGTCGGTGCGGCGCCCCTCCTCGATCAGGATCACGCCCAGCTTCTCGGCGATCATAACCGGGTCCAGCGCCATCCGCGTCGGGAACAGCTCGTCCTGGTGCAGGCTGCCGGCCCCGCCCTTGTACCAGCCGTAGACGCGGCGGCCCTGCCGGTCGTCGAAGATCGCCTCCTTGATCTGGATCTCGATCAGCTTGCGCTTTTCCTCGACCACCACGATCAGATCGAGCCCCTCGGCCCAATCGTGGAAGCCGCGCATGTCCATCGGGAACGTCTGGCCGACCTTGTAGGTGGTCAGCCCCAGCGCCTCTGCCCGCTCGGCGTCGATGCCGAGGAGGCTGAGCGCGTGGACGAGGTCGAGCCAGTTCTTGCCCGCGGCGACCAGGCCGATCTTGGCCCCGGGCTTGCCCCAGACCCTCTTGTCCATGCCGTTGGCGTGGCTAAAGGCCTCGGCGGCGAACCGCTTGTGGTCGATCATCCGCGCTTCCTGCGCGATCCAGTGATCGCCGAGGCGGATGTTCAGCCCGTCCTCGGGCATCGGAAAGTCCGGCGTGACGAAGGACATGCGGTCGGGCCGCCCGTCCACGACGCTCGTGACCTCGACGGTGTCCTTCATCAGTTTGAGCCCCGCCCAGACCCCGGCAAACCGGCTGAGCGCGAAGCCGTAGACGCCGAAGTCCAGGATCTCCTGCACGCCCGCGGGGCTGAGCACCGGCATATAGGCGTCGACCATGGCCCAGTCGGACTGATGGCAGGTGGTGGAGCTTTCGCCGGTGTGGTCGTCGCCCATCGCCATCAGGACGCCGCCGTGGCGGGATGTGCCGGCCATGTTGGCGTGCCGCATCACGTCGCCGGAGCGGTCCACCCCCGGCCCCTTGCCGTACCACAGCGAAAAGACGCCGTCGTGCGTGCCCTCGCCGCGGAGTTCGGCCTGCTGGGTGCCCCAAACCGCCGTGGCGGCCAGGTCCTCGTTCAGGCCGGGCTGGAACACGATGTCCTGGGGCCCCAGCACCTTGGCCGCGCGGGTCATCATCATGTCCACCGCGCCCAGCGGCGAGCCGCGATAGCCGGTGACGTAGCCCGCGGTGTTGAGCCCCGCGGCCCGGTCGCGCCATTTCTGCATCAGCATCAGGCGCACCAGCGCCTGGGTACCGTTGAGCAGGACCGGTGACTTCTCCAGATCGTAGCGGTCGGATAGGCTGACGTCGTGTTTCATGTCCGGCGCCCCTCCCAAAGGCGTGTCATGAAGGCTATATGATTATAGGTCACCGTCTCTGACCTAACAAATGATAATCGCGTGTTGTCTCCGGTTTGCCCCGCCCCGCCAGCGCGGGTAATCACCGGCAAGACGTTAGCGCACCCACCGCACGAAAGGCCTCGCCGATGGACTGGGACAAGCTCAGAATATTCCACGCCGTTGCCGACGCCGGCAGTCTGACGGCCGCGGGGGATACCCTGCATCTCAGCCAATCGGCGGTGTCGCGGCAGATTCGCGCTCTGGAAGAGTCGCTGGCGACCACGCTGTTCCACCGCCACGCGCGGGGACTGATTCTCACCGAGCAGGGCGAACTCCTCCACGACGCCACGTCGGCGATGGCCCGCCGGCTGGAGGCCGCCGCCGCGCGCATCCGCGACAGCGAGGAAGAGGTCTTTGGCGAGCTGCGCGTGACCACGACCACCGGCTTCGGGACCATCTGGCTGGCGCCGCGCCTGCCCAATCTCTATGCCAAGTATCCCGACCTCCGCATCGACCTGATGCTGGAAGAGCGGGTGCTGGACCTGCCCATGCGCGAGGCCGACATCGCCATCCGCATGAAGGAGCCGAGCCAGGCCGACCTGATCCGCAAGCGGCTGATGACCGTGCGGATGCGGCTCTACGCCACCCCCGCCTATCTGGAAGAGCGCGGGGTGCCGCAGACGCTGGACGACCTCAGCCATCACCGGCTGGTGTCCCAGCACTTTACCGCCACGCAGGTCAGCGCAGGGGCGATGATGGTTCAGAACCTCCTAACCCACGACGTCGCGTCGACCTTGACGGTCAACAACTATTTCGGCGTGCTCCAGGCGGTGCGGGCGAACCTCGGCATCGGCGTCCTGCCCAACTATGTCATCGAGGATTTCCCCGAAATCCGCCGGGTTCTGCCAGAGGTGCAGTCGGCCGAGGTGCCCGTCTATCTCGCCTATCCCGAGGAACTCAGGCAGTCCAAGCGCATCGCGGCGTTCCGCGACTTCGTCCTGGAAGAGCTGGCGATCCAGCGGCGCAAACCCTCGGTCGACCCCGATGCGGTCTGACTCACCCATGCGCCCTGCGCATGGCGGGTTTGCGCCCGGGGTGCCCGTCCTTTCTTGAATATGCCCAGCGCGCAGACTATCTGCCTGTTCAGAAGGCGGCGACGATACGCTCTCGCCAAATTCTACCTCCCTGTTGGACTAGGCCGGGCTTCGTGCCCGGCTTTTTTTTGCTCTGCGGCGTCGCTTGACATGGCAGGCGCCCGCGGCCATGACGCGCGCACATACCCGCAACCGGGCGCTCAGTAGGCGCCAAACCGACGAGGAGTGCCGACATGGCCCAGATCTCCCTGACATTTCCCGACGGCAGTTCCCGCGCGTTCGATCGCGGCGTGACGCCGGCCGAGGTCGCCGCCTCGATCTCCAAGTCCCTGGAGAAGAAAGCGATCAGCGCCACAGTGAACGGCGCCCATTGGGACCTGCAATGGCCCATCGAGGCGGACGCGACCATCGCGCTACACACCATGGCCGACGATGCCCAGGCGCTGGAACTGGTGCGCCACGACCTGGCCCACATCATGGCCCGTGCGGTGCAAGAGATCTGGCCCGACGTGAAGGTCACCATCGGTCCCGTCATCCAAAACGGCTGGTATTACGACTTCGACCGAGCCGAGCCGTTCACGCCAGAGGATCTGGGACAGATCGAGACCAAGATGCGCGAGATCATCGCCCGCCGCGACCCGGTGACGACCGACGTGTGGGAGCGCGCGCGCGCCGTCCGCTATTACGAGGCCAACGGCGAGCCCTACAAGGTCGAGCTGATCGAGGGCATCCCCGGCGACGAACCGATCCGGATGTATTGGCACGGGCACTGGCAGGACCTGTGCCGCGGCCCGCATCTGCAACATACGGGCCAAGTTCCCGCCGACGCGTTCAAGCTGATGACCGTGGCCGGGGCTTACTGGCGCGGCGACTCGTCCCGCCCGATGCTGCAACGCATCTACGGCGTGGCGTTCAAGTCGCGGCAGGACCTCAAGGCGCACCTGACCATGCTGGAAGAGGCCGCCAAGCGCGACCACCGCAAGCTCGGCCGCGAGATGGCGCTGTTCCACTTCCAGGAGGAAGCGCCGGGCATGGTGTTCTGGCACCCCGCCGGTTGGACCGTCTATCGCGCGCTCGAAGACTACATGCGCCGCCGCCTCACCGCGGCGGGCTATCGTGAGATTCGGACGCCCCAGGTCGTCGACCGCAAGCTGTGGGAGGCCTCGGGGCACTGGGACAAGTACCGCGAGAACATGTACATCACCGAGATCGACGAGGAGCACGCCAACGAAAAGCGTGTCAACGCGCTCAAGCCGATGAACTGTCCCTGCCACGTCCAGGTCTTCAACCAGGGGATCAAGTCCTACCGCGACCTGCCCCTGCGGATGGCCGAGTTCGGCTCCTGCCACCGCTACGAGGCGCATGGCGCGCTGCACGGGCTGATGCGGGTGCGTGGGTTCACCCAGGACGACGCCCACATCTTCTGCACCGAGGACCAGATCGAGGCCGAGTGCGCGGCGTTCATCGACCTTCTGTCGGGGATCTACCGCGACCTGGGATTCGCCAAGTTCGACATCAAGTTCTCCACCCGCCCAGAGGTGCGCGTGGGCTCGGACGAGGTGTGGGACAAAGCCGAGGCGGCGCTGGAAAAGGCGATCCTCAGCGTCCGCAACGATTTCGAGCTGGACCCGGGCGAAGGCGCCTTCTACGGCCCCAAGCTGGACTTCAAGCTGACCGACGCCATCGGCCGCGAGTGGCAGTGCGGGACGTTCCAGGCAGACTTCAACCTACCCGAGCGGCTGGACGCCAGCTATGTCGGCGCCGACGGCGACCGGCACCGTCCGGTGATGCTGCACCGCGCGATCCTGGGCAGCTTCGAGCGGTTCATCGGCATTCTGATCGAAAGCTACGCGGGCAAGCTGCCCCTTTGGCTGGCGCCGACTCAGGCGGTCGTGGCGTCCATCGTCTCGGACGCGGACGACTACGTGCGCGAGGCGACGACCGCGCTGCGCGCCGCGGGGCTCAGGGCCGAGGCCGACGTGCGAAACGAAAAGATCAACTACAAGGTGCGCGAGCACAGTCTGGCCAAGGTGCCCGCGATCCTGGCCATCGGGCAGCGCGAGGTGGAGGACCGCACGGTCACCCTGCGCCGCCTGGGCGAGAAGCAGACCCGCACCGTGGCCCTCGACGAGGCCGTGGCCGTGCTGGCCGACGAGGCGACCCCGCCCGACCTGCGCACCGCCTGACGGCGTCGCGCCCAGCCGGACTTCCCGCGAAGTCCGGCGGCAAATCTCGCGATTTGCCTCTCTTCCCCGACCGTGGGCGCTTGGCGCGAAATTCGCGAGAATTTCTGCCGGACTTCGCGAGAAGTCCGGCCCCCGGCGAAATATCCTTACACCAGGTCAACGCACGATTGCGTGATGTTTCACTCCATGACCTCTGGGTGAAGCACGGGCCTGTGAGTGGCAATTTACCGCACCCCCCGACTAGGTCAGCCGTGTCGCAAGACGCAATCGCATACGGAACAGGAGATTTCCATGTCGACCCAAATCAAAGCCTTCGCCATCGCCGGGGCCGTCGCTGCCGCCCTGGGCGCCCATGCCACCACGGCCGAGGCGCAGGCCCAGGAGAAATGCTACGGCGTCTCGCTCGCCGGCGAGAACGACTGCGCCGCCGGTCCCGGCACCACCTGCGCCGGCACCTCGACTGTCGACTATCAGGGCAATGCCTGGACCCTGGTGGACGCCGGCACCTGCGAGGACATGGAACTGCCGGGCGAGCGCATGGGGTCGCTGGAGCCGCTGGAGCGCGACCTGCCCGCCTGACGCCTGCCACGCGGGGGGCGGACTCACCCGCCCCCCTTTCTTCCGCTCGTCCAAGAAGGCCGCCTGCAATGCTCGATGCCCCCCGCCCCGGACTGCCCTGCGCCGCCGGCGTCGGTTACAAACCCCAGCACTTCGCCGCCCTGACAGCCGATCCCGGCCCCGTCGAGTGGCTGGAGATCCATGCCGAGAACTACATGGGCGACGGCGGCCGCCCGCTGGCCCAACTCCGCGCCCTGGCCGAGCGCTTTGCCATCTCGGTCCACGGCGTGGGACTCTCCATCGGCGGCGAAGGGCCGCTCGACCGCGACCATCTGGCGCGGCTGCGGCGCCTGGTCGGATGGCTCGACCCCCAGAGTTTCTCCGAGCATCTGGCCTGGTCCACCCATGACGCCCATTTCCTGAACGACCTGCTGCCCCTGCCTTACACCGCCGCGACCCTGGCGCGGGTCTGCGCCCATATCGACGAGGTGCAGGAGACGCTGGGGCGGCGGATGCTGCTGGAGAACCCCTCGACCTACCTGGCCTTCGCCGAGAGCGAGATGGCCGAGGTCGATTTTTTGGCCGAGATCGCCCGCCGCACCGGCTGCGGCCTCCTGCTCGATGTCAACAACGTCTTCGTCTCTGCCACGAACCAGGCGACCGACCCGGTGTCCTATATCGACGCCTTCCCCCTCGACCTGGTGGGCGAGATCCATCTGGGCGGCCATGACGAGGACGCCGACGAGCACGGCGCCCCCCTGCTGATCGACAGCCACGGACGCGCGGTGGTCGATCCGGTCTGGACCCTCTACGCCCACACGCTGGCGCGCGGCGGGCCCCGGCCCACGCTGATCGAGTGGGACACCGACGTGCCGGACTGGCCGGTCCTGGCGGCCGAGGCGGCGCGGGCCGCGACCCTCCTCGCCCCGGCCTGAGCCGATGTCGCAGTCCGCCTTCACCGCTGCGCTCTTCGACCCCGCCCGAACGGTGCCCCGAGGGCTGGTCGACCCCCAGGGCCGCGCCGCGGGCAAACGCTTCGACGTCTACCGCAACAACGTGGCGCACAGCCTGATCGCGGCGCTGAAGACCGGGTTTCCCGCCCTCCGCACCATCCTGGGGGCAGAGAATTTTCGCACCCTCGCCGCTCTCTACGTGCGGCGCCACCCGCCGTCTTCGCCGCTGATGATGCACTACGGGACGCAGATGCCGGCGATGCTGGAGGGGTTCGCCCCCCTCGCCGCGCATCCGCACCTTCCCGACCTGGCGCGGCTGGAGTTGGCGCTGCGCGAGAGCTATCACGCCGCCGACGCCGCGCCCGCCGATCCGGCGCGGCTGGCGGCGCTGACCCCCGCGCGGCTCGCCGCCGCACGGCTGCGCCTGGCGCCTGCGCTGCGGCTCGGGCGGTCGCGCTGGCCGGTGCTGAGCCTCTGGCGCAGCGCCCTCGACCCAGGCGTCCCCGCCCCCGCCGCGGCGACCGGCGAGGCCTGGGCGACCACGCGCCCCGCGTTCGATCCGATCCCGCACGCGCTGCCCCCGGGCGGCCACACCCTGATCGCCCGGCTCGCCGCCGGAGACCCCATCGGCGCCGCCCACAACGCCGCCCTGTCGGCCGCGCCCGGCTTCGACCTGGCCGCGGTGCTGGGTCTGCTGCTGTCGGGCGGCGCCATCGTCGACATTTTGGAGGAGCCCACGCCATGACCGCCCTGATCCGCCTGCACGACTCCCTCTTCGACGCGGTCGAGCGTCACACCGCCTGGCTGATCCCGACACTGGCACGGCTCTGCTTTGCCGCCGTGCTGTTGTTCTACTACTGGGCCTCCGCGGCGACCAAGCTGGGGGACGGCGTGCTGGGCCTCTTCCGGTTCTCCAACGGCGCCTACATCCAGATCTTTCCCAAGACGGTGGAGGCCGCGGGCTACGACGTCTCGCAGCTGGGCATCGTCCACTGGCTGGTGGTGCTCGCGGCCACCTGGGGCGAGTTCCTCCTGCCGCTCCTCATCGTGATCGGCCTGGCCACGCGGCTGGCCGCGCTGGGGATGATCGGCTTCGTCGTGGTGCAGAGCGTGGTCGACATCACCGGCCACGGCGCCGACGCCGCCACCATCGGAAGCTGGTTCGACCGCCTTCCCTCGGCGCTGATCCTGGACCAGAGGGCGTTCTGGATCTTTGCGCTCCTGGTCCTGGTGATCCGTGGGGCGGGGCCGATCTCGCTCGACCGGCTGCTGGCCGACCGGGTGGGCGTGCAGCGGCAAAGCCACGCGACCGGAGGTTGATTCGGCCCCGCACCGGGGTCGACGCGGCCCGCGGGCGCCGTCGCCGCACCCGCGGTGCCCGCATAAGCATCGGGCCGCGCGGCGAAAACCCGCAGACGGCCGGTTTTGCCCGAGTTTCACTTGAAAACGCCGCGCCAAAACCCGACCTTTTCGGTTGTGACAACGGCCCTTCTACCACGACCGCTCCCTCTTCGGGGCAGCTGACTGAAGAAGACCCGGCTGCACCACCCCGCCGCACTCCCGCGGGCGGGTACACGATGGAGGAACGGTATGCCCACTGGCACCGTGAAATGGTTCAACACCACCAAAGGCTATGGCTTCATCGCCCCTGACGGCGGCGGCAAGGACATCTTCGTGCACATCTCGGCCGTCGAGCGCGCTGGCCTCACCGGCCTGGCCGACAATCAAAAGGTCAGCTACGAGCTGATCGAAGGCCGCGACGGGCGCCAGTCCGCAGGCGACCTCCAGGCGCTCTGATCCCGCCCGACACGGCCCCGGCGCGCCATCGCGTGCCGGGGCCTGCGCCGATCAGTCGCCCAGACCCTTGGACGTGGGAATGCGTTCGGCCACGCCCTTGTGCGGGGGGATGTATTCGGCGCGCCGCGGCACATGCACGCGGCGGACCTTGCGCGGGGCGGGATGCTGCATCATCGACTGGTAGGTGACGCCGGTGGTCGGCGTGCCGCAGCAGATGACGCCGTTGATCGTCACCGGCTGCAATCCCGCCGGGCAATAGTTGACCGCGCTGGGATACGCATAGACGTCCGCCGCCGCGGCGCCCTGGGGCGCCATCGCCGCGAGGCCCAGGCACAGGCCCGCCCGCAGCAGTCCGATCTTGGTCATCCGCCGTCCCCTCTCGCTCATGCGCCGCCGATCCGCGGCCATTTGAGCGAGCCTAACCCCGCGCCGTGCGCCGGTCAATTTTTGGACTGCGAAACGGTGTGTCCCGTGGCGAAGCGACCGGGCGGGCGGGCGGTCCGCAGCGGCGCGATCCGCGCGGCGGTCAACGCGTCGGTCCAGGCATAGTCCAGCGCGCCGCGTTCGGCCAGCGCCGCGCGGAACGCCGCGCCGTCGGCGAAACGGGCGAAGGGGTCGGGCTCGCGATCCTGGGGGGAGAGCGTCCGCGGCAGCGTCTCGGGCGCGGCGAGGGCGGGCCACACGTCCTTGAGCGCCGCGCTCACCGCGCGCTCCTGGGCTGTCGGCGACGCCGTGGCCCAGTCCTCGTAACGCCAGACCGGCGCCGTTTTGCCCGCCTCGGAAATCAGCCGCGCAACGGTGCGGTGCCAGGCGACCGCGCGGCGGCAATGGGCGAGGAACCGCACGAGCGACAAGGTGGGCTTGTCGGCCGTGGTGTCGCGACGGCTCCAGGCGCCGATGCGCCGCGCCTTGACCAGCGAGACGTAGGACGGAAGCAGCGCGCGGGTGACGAAGGCGCAGTGGACGTCGTCCCGGCCGATGAGCGCGGCCAGCGCCTGGACCGACATGACATGGCCGTGGAACACCTTGATCGCCACGCCGCAGCGGCCGAGGCGGTGGGCGGCCCGGGCGATCTCGTCCAGCCCGGCGCTGGGATCCTGGGCCAGGCGGCGGATCAACCGCGAGTCGCGCTGACCGCGATAGACGGTGCCGTCGGCGGCGCCGAAGTGATCCAGGAGCTGCGACCGCCGCACACCGAAGCCGAAGGCGCCCGCGGGGTTGAAGACCTCGGCCAGAACGAACAGCTCCTCGTGCCCGCGCATGATTTCGAACAGGCGGTTCGACCCGCTGCGCGGCAGGCCGAAGACCACGAGCTTGGGCAGGGCCCGCCCCTCCGCGCGCCCCTCTCCGACACCGGGCCGGACCGGCGCCGCCTCCGCACGCAGCGGAGCGAGGTTGCCCAGATCGACGTCCGGCCCGCCGAAGACGGGGCGCGCCAGGATGTCGAGGAGCGCGGGATGCGCCGGGTGCGAGGGGTTCGACACGTCACGGTCGAGGAACCCCTGCTGGGTGAATGTGCGCCAGTTGCGCAGGCGCAGGAAATGCACCCCGTCCGCGCCGATCCGCCGGGCCAGCGCCACGAACGCCTCCATCTCGCGGAAGTTGTCGCGCTGGACGACGAAGTCGAGGCGCAGCGTGCCGATCCGGCCCTCGGCCCTGAGCCGGCCGAGAAACGCTAGGTTGTCCATCAGCCGGTCGAAGTCGCCGTCGCGGCGCAGCTCGGCGTAGGTCTCGGGGCGGGCGGCATCGACCGACACCCAGACCGAGGCGACCCGGCCCTCAAGCTCCAGCTCGCTCCAGGCACGGGCGTCGAAGAGCACGCCGTTGGTCTGGAGCTGCAATTGCGGCCCCGCCGCCCCGGCGGTCCGTTTCAGGATTTTGCGGAAATGGCGGCTGCCGAAGGGGTCGCCGCTGCCGGTGATCTTGACCCTCTGGGCGCCGTCGACCAGCGGTCGCAGCCGCTCCTCATAAAACCGGTCGAGCGCCGCCTCCTCCTGCCGGTCGGCCAGGATCTTGCGCGTGCGGCAACTGGGGCAACTGAGGTTGCACGAGATGTCGTGGGACAACAGGACCCGCCGCGGCGCCGCGGGCACCTGCCGCCCGCCGCTGTCGATGACGGCGCGCAACGCGGGGTCGGACACCGCATCCCTCCGCGGCAGAGCGCGTTTGGCGATGTGCGGGCATGACAGGCGGCTGCAATAGCCGAAATCGCCGTCGAGGATCGACCGCCGCACCTCGCGGGCCCGGGCGCCGGTCCACACCGCCTCGGGCGGCGTCGTGCCGAGATTGCCGAAGGGCGCGGGGATCCACGCCGCGCAGCAGGGATAGAGATGGCGGTCGCCGATGGCCTCGGCCTCGGTGAAGGGCGCGGCGCAGAACCTGTCTTCGAGCCAGGCGTCGACATCGAGCCGCAGGCTGGGCGCGCGCTCGTCGGCGGCGAGGATCAGGCGTTGGGCGAAGGTCTCGTGCTGGTCGCGGGCATAGGCGTCCTCGGCATAGCGGCGCCCGGCGGCGAAGCGGCCCGAGGTGACGAGGAGGCAAGCCGCGGCCACCAGCGCAAAGCCAGACGCGCCGGGATCGGGCGCGGCGGCCTCCAGCGCCGCGACCAGTGCCTCCCGGTCGGCGCCGCCGGGGGCTGCGTGGCGGTCGAGCCAGCGGCGGACGAAGCGTTCGGCGGCGTTGATCTCCAAGGTCTCGGTGCGCCCGCGCATCCGCGTGCGGTAGGCCGCCTGCTGGGCCGCGGCGGCGCGCAGAAACCGGGCGACCGGCTCTTCCTCCGCCGCCTCGGCCCAGGGTCTCTCCGCCTTGCCCATGTTGACCCGTCCCGCAATTCTGGCCACCCTCTGGGCGCAGTCTAAGACGGAGCCGCCGCCGTGCCACGCCTTTTCCGCAGCCTCGCCCGTCTCGGTGCCTGCGCGCTGGTCCTCGGGCTGGCCGCGCACGGCGCCAGCGCCCAGACCACGACCCGCCACGCCCTGGTCATCGGCAACGCCGGCTATGCCCAGGCGCCGCTCGACACGCCCATCGACGACGCCCGCCTGGTGGCGCGGGTGCTGGCCGAGCTGGGGTTCGAGGTCGACCTGAGGCTCGACGTCAGCGACGCCGACCTGCCCGACATCCGCGCCGTCATCGAGGGGCCTCTGGCCGCCGCCGATGTGGGTCTGTTCTATTTCGCCGGGCACGGGCTGCGCTATGGCGGCGAGAACATGATGGTGACCGTGGCCACCGACCTCACCGACGGCGACGACATCCGGGACAAGAGCATCGCCCTGTCGGCGCTGCTCGACCGGCTGACGCAGAGCGGCGGGGGGCTCAAGATCGTGGTCCTGGATTCGTGCCGCAACGAGGTGCTGCCGGGGGCGGACGCCAGCCTCTCCACCGGCTTCAGCCTCGAAGAGGCGCCCCGGGGCGAGGTGCTGGTGGCGTTTTCGACCGCCGCGGGCGACGTGGCGCTGGACTCGGTGGGCGGCCGCAACAGCCCCTATACCGCGGCGCTCGCCAACGCGCTGCAACTGGGCGGCGCCGACGTCTATGACGTGTTCCGCGCCATCCGCCGCGACGTGCGCTCCAGCACCGGGGGCCGCCAGGTGCCCTGGCTCACCGGCTCCATCGAGACCGAGTTCGTGTTCCGCGCCGCGGCCGCGGCCCCGGCAGCGCCCGACCCCGCGGCGGCCGCCCGGCCCGGCAGCTTCGTCACCCCCGCGGGCGCGCGCATCACCCTCGACGCGATCCTCTGGAGCTTTCTCGAAAACAGCCTCGACGGCCGCGACCTGCGGATGTTCGCCAGCGCCTTTCCCGAGAGCCGGCACGCCGCCCGCGCCGCCGAGCGGCTGCGCGAGATCGACCTGAGCGGCCCCGACAGCGACGCGACCGCGCGGGGCCTCGACATGGTCACGCCCGAAGAGGCCGCGGCGCAGCAGTCGCGGGTCCTGGACATGGCCGGCACCTATGTCCTGCGCGAGGCCTTCCGCATCTGGCCCGAGCGCCTGCCGGATGTGGAGAAGGGCCTGGGCCGGGTCTTCACCGCCTGCGACGCGCTGGCCGCCGACCCGGTCGATCCGCAAAAGGTGTCGCCGGGCATCTCGGCGCCGACCATGGACGCGCGCCAGGCGCTGCGCGCCTGCGGCTTCGACCTGGCGCGCGACCCCAACAACCCCCGGCTGCTCTTCCAGTTCGCGCGCGTGCTGGGCGTGCTCGGCCGGCACGATTGGTCGAACGCGATCTACGACCGCGCCGCGGCCCTGGGCTATGAGGCGGCGCTGGTCAATCGCGGCTACAACGCCCGCATCGGCCGCGGACAGGAGCGGGATCTGGAACTGGCCTTCGACCTGACGCTGCGCGCCGCCGAGATGGGCAATCCCCGGGCGCGCACCAATATCGGCGCGGCCTTCATCAACGGCCGCGGTGTGGACAAGGACCCGGGCGAGGGCATCCTGTGGGTCCGCCTGGCCGCCTCCATGGGCTGGCCCCACGCCACGAACCTCTTGGGCGACAACTATCGGCTAGGCCGCGGGGTCGCGGTGGACCTGGACGAGGCATTCTCGCTCTACCGCGCCGCCGCCAGTCAGGGACAGACCACGGCCATGGCCAATCTCGGCCTCGCCTATGTCCGCGGCGAAGGCACCGAGCCGGACGAGGCCGAGGGGATCGCCTGGCTGAACCGCGCGGCCCAGCTCGGCAACCGCTTTGCACCGCTCTATCTGGGCGACATTTATCTGGACGGGGCGGGGTCGATCGCGGCCGATCCGGTGCTGGCCCGCGCGCTCTACCGCACCGCGGCCGAGCGGGGGGCGGGGCGCGCCTATGCCCGGCTGGCCGAGGGGCATCTGGCGGGGCGGTTCGGCGCCGGGCCGGATCCTGCCGCGGCCTATCGCAACGCGCTCTTCGCCCAGGCGGCGCGGCAACTGGGCGGCAGCGACGTGCTCGACCGCGCGGCCGCGGCGCTGAGCCCCGAGACCCGCGCCGGTATCGAGGCCGACGTGGCGCGGTTTCTCAAGCTCAACGGGCTCTGAGATGCGCCTGCCCTTCCGACCCCGCCCGGAGGCGCCTACGTCAGACCGCCCGCGCACCATCGGCTTCGTCGACCGCGCGCCGGCGGCGGGGCGGCGCGTGCTGCTCACCGCCTTCGACGACGACCCGGCGGCGGCCGAGGCGCTGCTGGTCGGGGTCGCCCGCGGCTACGTCCGGCGCGGCGACCGCCCCGTGTTGGTCGGCGTCGGCTGCGATCCGAGGTTCGTCGCCCGCCACCCCGATCCGGTGGAAATGTTGCCGCGGCGCCAGGATCTGGCGGGGTTCTCCCGCGAGGAGTTCGACACCTACATCCAGGCGAGGTGGGATAATCTCCTTGCGAAATGGCGCCCGATTCTGCAAGTTGACCTAGGGAAAGAGTTCGATCGGTTCTTTTAAGTCGCTCCGTCCGACCGGGCCGGGAGCACCGCTGGACGGCGGGGATTTGGAGAGGTTTGATGCAGCGCTTTATCATTCTGGCATCGAGCTTGATCGTCGCGGCCTGCAACACCGCCGCCCCGAACCAATGCACCCCCACCGCCGACGAGATCCGCAGTTGGACCGAGGCACGCACCGCCGGCAGCCGCGCCGCCTATCGCGCGTTCCTGCAGCAGTATCCCGACGGCTGCTATGCCAGCCGCGCCACCCGCGCACTGGAGGGCCGGGTGTCCGAGCGTGAGGTGCGCGCCATCGGCGGAGGCGGCGGCGGCAACGGAAGCGGCCCCGGCCCCTCCACCCCCTACTGACGACACCGCGCCTCCCCGCGCATGGCATCCTTCGACATCGTCCATGCCGGCGACCTGCGCTATCGCGGTGGCACCTCGGCGGCCCTGCGCACCGAGTTCGCCGCCGCCGCCGCCCACGGCCTGAACGTCGCCGCCCTGCCCTTTCTCGGCGGGCGCACCCGGTTCGTGGAGGACACCGAGCCGCGGCTGGCCGCCGTCATGCGGCAGGGGCGGGTCCCGCATCTCCACCCCGAGGCGCCGGTGCGCTGCCGGGTGCTCCTGGCCCATCACCCGCAGGTGTTCCAGGAGATGCCCCACCGCGCCGTCGCGACCCGCCCCGAGGCGGTCGTCTGCGTGCTGCACCACCCGCCCTACGATGGGGCGGGACGCCCGCAATACGACATCGCACGGGTCGCGGAGGTGCTGGAGGCGACGTTTGCCGCGCCCGTCCGCTTTGCCCCGGTCAGCCCGGTGGTCCGCGCCCAGATCGCCGACGCGGGCGGTCTGGACGTCGCCCTCACCGCCCGCGACTGGCCGAACCTCGTGGACGTCGACGCCTGGCGCCCGGCGGTCGAGCGGCCCGCCCCGCGCGACACCGCGGCCATCGGCCGCCACAGCCGCGCCGATCCGTTGAAATGGCCCGACGATGCGGCGGCGTTCCGCGCCGCCTATCCCGACGACCCCCGCTTTGCCTATCGCATCCTCGGCGTGGCGGACCTCCCCCATGACCTGGAGCGCCCCGCCCGATGGCAGGTCCAGCCGTTCACCGACCGGGGGGTGGCGGCGTTCCTGCACAGCCTCGACTTCTTCGTCTACTTCCACAGCTCGGAATGGGTCGAAGCCTTCGGCATCGCGGTGGCCGAGGCCATGGCGGCGGGCGTCGTCACCGTCCTGCCCCCCTATCTGGAGGCGGTGTTCGGCGACGGCGCCGTCTATTGCACGCCGAGCGAGGTGCGCGAGGTCCTGTCCTTCTACCTCGACCGGCCGGACGAGTACCGCCGCCAGGCCCGCGCGGGCCAGGATCTGATCGCGGCGCGCTACGGCTATGGAGCGTTTCCGGGCCGGGTGGCGGCGCTGTTTGCCGACCTGGGTCTGGCGCCGCCCACGCTGAGCGCCCTGACGCCACAGGTCGCACCCGCAGACCCGCTGCCGCCCGCACCGACCATCGCGCCGCCACGGCCCGAGCGGGTGCTTTGCGTGTGCGGCAACGGGGTGGGGCTCGGCCACATCACCCGGCTGATGGCGGTGGCGGGACACCTGCCCGACGGGATCGAGCCGGTGTTCCTGACGCTGTCGCCCGCCACCGGCCTGATCCGCGACGCGGGCTACGCCGCCGACTACCTGCCGTCGCACACCCGCGCCGGGGTCACCGCGGAGAGCTGGAACGAAGGGTTCGCCGTCGACCTGATGGCGATGCTCCGCGCGGGCGGGTTCCGCAGTGTGATCTACGACGGCAACGACGCCTTTCCGGGGATGCGAGAGGTGATGCGGCTGCGCCCGGATCTGGGCTGGATCTGGATCCGCCGGGCCATGTGGCAGTCCCATCACCGGGTGAACCCGGAGAGCGAAGCGCTGTTCCACATGGTGCTGGAGCCGGGCGAGCTGGCCGCCGCCGTCGATCGCGGCGACACGGTCGGCAAGGTAGGGACCATCGCCCTACCCCCGGTCCTCTCGCTGGCGCCCGACGCGCGGCTCGACCGGGATGCGGCGGCGCGGGCGTTGGACCTGGACCCGGCGCGGCCGACGGCGGTGGTGCAACTGGGCTCGCAGTCGAACTTCGACACCGCGGAGGTGGCGCAGCGGATCTCTGCCGCGCTGGCGAAGCGCGGAGTGCAGACCGTCGCTTTGTCGAACCCGCTCGGCCCGCCCGCCACCGACCTTCCGCCCGAGGTGCGCGCTTGCGTCAGCTATCCCTTCTACCGCTACAGCCGGGTGGCGGACGTGATGATTTGCCCGGCGGGCTACAACGCGTTCCATGAGAACAGCCTGGGCGGGATCCCCGCGATCTACGTGCCGAACGAGGCGCGCGAGATGGACGACCAGCTCCTGCGCGCCCGCTGGGCCGAGGTGGCGGGACTGGCCTGGGTGCTGCGCGCCGACATGGGCGCGCGGGCGGGGGCGGTGATCGACGCCGCGCTCGCCCCCGGGGCGGCCGCCGAGGTGGCGCGCCGCGCCGCCCGGCTGGACCGCCGCGACGGCGCGGCCGAGGCGGCCCAGGCGATCCTGCATTTCCTGCTGTCGGTGCGGACCAACCGGCCCCTGGCCGACACCCTGGCGCGGTGGCCCGACACGGCCTGACGGGCGGTTTCGGCGGGACATCCGCCGGGCGGCGCGGTAGATCGGGGGCGGCCGCAGGGACCAGACAGGAGGCAGTCATGCGCATCGGATTCATCGGGCTGGGCAACATGGGGGCGCCGATGGCGGCCAACCTGGCCGCGGCGGGGCATACGGTCACAGGCCATGACGTGGCCGGGACCGAAGCGGCGGGCGTGACCCCGGCCGCCACCGCCGCCGAAGCCGCCCAAGGCGCCGACGTGGTGATCACCATGCTGCCCAACGGCGCGATCCTGCGTCAGGTTGCCGAGGCGGTGGTGCCGGCGATGCAACCGGGGGCCGTCCTGCTCGATTGCTCGACCGTGGACGTCGAGACCGCCCGCGACGTGGCGGACTTGGCCCGCGCGGCGGGTCTCGGTGCGCTCGACGCGCCGGTCTCGGGCGGGGTCGGCGGCGCAGCGGGAGGCACTCTGACCTTCATGGTGGGGGGCGACGCCGAGGCGTTCGAAACGGCGCGGCCCCTGTTCGACGTTATGGGGCAGAAAGCAGTGCATTGCGGCCCCTCGGGCAACGGTCAGGCGGCCAAGATCTGCAACAACATGATCCTCGGCGTGACGATGATCGCGACGTGCGAGGCCTTTGCCCTGGCCGACAAGCTGGGTCTGTCGCGGCAGGCGATGTTCGACGTGGTGTCGACCTCGTCGGGCTATTCCTGGACGATGAACGCCTATTGCCCGGCGCCGGGGGTGGGGCCGACCTCGCCCGCCGACAACGGCTACCGCCCGGGCTTTGCCGCCGACCTGATGCTCAAGGATCTGCGCCTGAGCCAGCAGGCGGCCGAGGCGGCGGACGCCGACACGCCCATGGGCGCGGCCGCAGCGGAACTCTACCGCCGCTTCGTGGAGGAGGAGGACGGCGCGGGGCGCGATTTCTCGGCCATGCTGCCCCGGTTCGAGGGGCGCGGACGGGGCTGAGGCCCGGCGGGATGCCGGGGCGGCGGCGTTGTGCGGGGGCGCTGCCCCCGTCGCCTGCGGCGACTCCCCCGGGGTATTTGGTCCAAGATGAAGGAGGATAGCGCTGTTGGCCGTCGTCGCGGGCGGCTCGGATCGCCGCGCCGCGGGGCGTCGATGCGCGCCGGTCCGAGTGGCTTTGCCTGCCCTACTCCTCGCCGCGGCGGGCGGCGTCGAGGGCGTCGGCGACCTGGGCCTCGGTGAGGCCGTAGAGGCGGGCGGCGGTCTCGGGGGTGACGTAGCCGCGGATCAGGTCGCGGCGGACGGCGGCGGGGTCGCGCTCGGCCACGGGGCCGTAGCCGCCGCCGCCGGGAAAGGCCAGGTGCACGCGGCCGCCCTCCGGCACCGGCTGGCGCCCCTTGACGCGCATCTCTGTGCCGTCGTCGCGGTGCAGCCGCGTCGGCGCGCCGTCGCC
This sequence comes from Rhodobacteraceae bacterium CCMM004, assembly GCA_004005435.1. Lineage (GTDB taxonomy): Bacteria > Pseudomonadota > Alphaproteobacteria > Rhodobacterales > Rhodobacteraceae > CCMM004. Next base: position 208,077 of record RZWH01000002.1, read on the forward strand.
GCCGCCCTGCCGCCCGCGGGCGGGGTGCGCGCCGCGGTCCAGCATCGCCGAAACGTCGAAGGCATGGCCCGGCCGCGCGCCCACCTCCATCACCTGACCGAGCCCACCGCGCTGCCGCCCCGGGCCACCCGAGTCGGGCCGCAACTCCTTGCGCCAAATGACCACCGGACCGGCATGTTCCGTGGCCTCCACCGGCATGGTCATCACCCCCGAGGGGAAGGCCGTGGCGTTCAGCCCGTCGAGCGCCGGCCGCGCCCCGGCGCCGCCCGAGTTGAAGGCCAGCACCTCGGTCCGCCGCGCGCCGGCCGGCGCCCCCGCCCCCGGCCGCGTCGAGAGCTGGAAGTTGCACAGGCACCCCGCGCCCTCGGCCGGGACCACGCCCGGCAAGAGCTGGTCGAGCGCGCCGTAGACCGCGTCCGGCACGAAATGCCCGACGATGTGGCGCAAGGCCACCGGCGCGGGATGGCGGGCGTTGACGATGGTGTTCTCCGGGGCGGTGACCCGGAAGGGTGCGAGGGAGGCGTGGTTGTTGGGGATCTCGGGCGCCACGGCGCATTTCAGCGCGTAGCAGGCGTAGGCCTTGGCATAGACTAGGGGGCAGTTGATGCCCTTGGGATCCACACCGCTGGTGCCGTCGAAGTCGCACAGGATGTGGTCCTCGGCCAGGGTCAGCGTCACCGCCAGGGTGATCGGCGCGGAGAACCCGTCGACCGTCATCGCCGAGGACGCCGTGCCGCGGGGCAGCGCGGCGATGCGTTCTAGCGTGGCGCGGCGAGAGTTTTCCAGGATGAACGCCGCGATGGCGTCGAGCGTGTCGAGGCCGAACTCTTCCAGCATCGCCGACAGCCGCCGCTGGCCCACCTCGTTGCAGGTGGCCAGGGCATACATGTCGCCCACCACCTGGTCGGGCTCTCGCACGTTGCCGCGGACCAGGCGAATCAGCGTCTCGTCCACCGCGCCGCGGTCCGCGAATCGCATGATCGGCAGATAGAGCCCCTCTTCGTAGACGCTGTCGGCGTCGGCACCGAAGCCGCGTCCGCCGATGTCCACCACATGGGCGGTGCAGGCCAGAAACCCCACCAGAGCGCCGCGGTGGAACGCGGGCGTGACCATGGTGATGTCATGGAGGTGGCCCGTCCCCTCCCACGGGTCGTTGGTGACGTAGACGTCGCCCTCGGCCATGGTGTCGCGCCCGATCCGGCGGATAAAATGCGCCACCGCGTCGGCCATGGCATTGACGTGGCCGGGGGTGCCGGTGACGGCCTGGGCCAGCATCCGGCCGTGGGTGTCGTAGACGCCGGCCGACAGGTCGCCGGCCTCGCGCACTGAGGTGGAGAACGCGGTGCGGACCAGGGCCTGGGCCTGCTCCTCGACCACCGAGATCAGGCGGGTCCACATCACCTGATGGGCGACGGCGTCGGTCATGGGCGGGGCTCCCCGATGCGGATGTCGATGCAGCCGTCGGGCTGGCAGAGGGCGCGGGCGCCCGCCGGGACGATCACGGTGGTTTCGGCCTCGGAGATCACCGCGGGACCGTCGATCCAGTGGCCCGGCCGCAGATCGGCACGGGCGAGCGCGCGGGCCGCCACGCGGGCGCCGCTGACGGCGTCGATCAGGGGGCGGGTCTCGGTGCCGGGCGCCTCGGCCCCGGCCGCCACCGCCTCCACCTGCGTGACCGGGCGGGGCGGCGTCGTGGCGTTGACCGACCACAGCGTGGTCTCGATCTCCATGCCCGCGACCGTCCGACCGAAGAGACGGGCGTAGTCCTCCTCGAACCGGGTGCGCAGGGCCTCGGCGTCGGGCGCGGCGGCCAGGTCCGCCGACAGGGGCACGGGGATCTCCCACCCCTGCCCGGCATAGCGCATGTAGGCGCGCACCTCGGTCACGATCTCGGCGGTCGCGTCGCACGCACGAACCACGGCGGCCGCCTCGGTGCCGAGTTCGGCCAGGAGCGCGGCGACCCGGGCGCCGTCGAAGGCGCCCAGCGCCATGTAGACCGAACGGGTCGCTTCGAAGCTGAAGGGCGCCCGCAGAAACCCGATGGCCGAGCCGACCCCGGCCCCCGGCGGCACCAGCAGGCGGGCGACCCCGAGCTTTTGACCGAGCCGCCCGGCGTGGAGCGGTGCGGCGCCGCCGAAGGCGATCATGGTATAGCGGGTCAGGTCCTCGCCATTTTCGACCGCATGGACGCGGGCGGCGTTGGCCATGGTCTCGTCCACCACCTCGGCCACGCCGCGGGCGGCCTCGGCGGCGTCGAGACCCAAGGGGGCGCCCACATCGGCGGCCAGCGCCGCCTCCGCCCGATCGGGATGGAGCGCGATGGCGCCCCCGGCAAAGGCCGCCGGGTCGAGCTTGCCCAACACCAGATCGGCATCGGTGACGGCGGGACGCGTGCCGCCGCGGCCGTAGGAGGCGGGGCCCGGCTCGGACCCCGCGCTCTCGGGGCCGACGCGGATGCGGCGCATGTCGTCGACATCGGCCAGGCTGCCGCCCCCTGCCCCGATCTCGACCATGTCGATGACCGGAATCGAGATCGGCATCCCCGAGCCCTTCTTGAACCGGTAGGTGCGGGCGACCTCGAACACCCGCGCGGTCTTGGGCGTGCGGTCGCGGATCAGGCAGATCTTGGCGGTCGTGCCGCCCATGTCGAAGCTCAGAACCCGGTCGAGCCCGTGCCGGGCGGCGATGTCGGCGGCAAAGACGGCCCCCCCCGCAGGACCGGATTCGACCAGGCGCACGGGCATCTCGGCGGCGTCCTCCAGCGACAGGATCCCTCCGCCCGAATGCATCAGGAACACCGGGCAGTCCGCCCCGGCGGCGCTCAGCCGCGCCTTCAGCCGGCGCAGATAGCTGGCCATCAACGGCTTGATATAGGCGTTCGCGCACACGGTGTTGAAGCGTTCGTATTCCCGCATCTGCGGCGAGACGTCGGAGGAAAGCGACACCTGCACCCCCGGCAGCCGCTCGGCCAGGACGGCGCGGACGGCGCGTTCGTGGGCAGGGTCGAGGTAGCTGTGAATCAGGCCCACCGCTACGCTCTCAGCGCCCGTCTCGGCGATCCGGCCCGCCACCTCGGCGACCTCGGCGGGGTCGAGCGGCACCAGCGTGGCGCCGGTGGCGTCCACCCGTTCACGCACCGTGAACCGCATCTGCCGCGGCAAGAGCGGCTGAGGCAGGGTGAGGTTAAGGTCGTACTGCTCGAACCGGCTCTCGGTGCGCATCTCGATGACGTCGCGAAAGCCTTCGGTGGTGATCAGCGCCGTCTTGGCCCCCCGCCGCTCGATCAGTGCGTTGGTGGCCAGCGTGGTGCCGTGGATGATCTGGGTGACCTCGGCGGGGGCGATTCCAGCCAGGGCGCAGACCTGGCCCAGGCCGTCGACGATGGCCTCTTCGGGCGCGGCATAGGTGGTCAGCACTTTGGTCGAGTGCAGCCGCCCCCCCGCCTCCAGCACCACGTCGGTGAAGGTGCCGCCGATGTCGACGCCCAGACGGATCGGGGGGGATGTCATGCGCGCGGCTCCTTGCCCTGTCAGGCGACTGTTCCAGGCGCCGCGCCGGTTGGCAAATCGGTTGTTCGGTGCCGGGCGATCAAAATCCGTGATCGCCCCTGGAGAGGGAGGCGGCGCAGTCCGCGGCGGCCCGGACGTGACGGGCGGCGCGCCCGACGTCGAACGCCGCGACGAAGTCCAGCGGCCCGGGGAGCCACGTGCAGGGGACCGCCACCAACTGCCCCGCCGCCTCCGCGGCGCGCGTGAGGGCGGTGGGCAGGAGCGCCGCGCCCATGCCGTCGACCGCCATCTGCCGGGCCGCGGCCAGGCTGCTGCAATGAACCACCCCGGCGGTGGAGAGGCCGGCCCGCGCTGCCGCGCGGGCCAGGTCGCGCGCCGCGGCCGACCGTCGGGCATGGGCGATGACCGGTCCGCGCAGGAGCGCGGCCAGACCCGCGCCCGCAATCCCCGCCGCCACCTCCGGTGCGGCCGTCCAGCCGTAGGGGCTGCTCCCCAACGGCACCGTGCCGGGGCCCGCCTCTGCGCCCGCCGCGTTCATCAACGCAAGGTCGATCTCACCCGCCGTGCGGGCCGCGTCGATCTCGGCGGCGAGGTCGACCCGCAGTTCCACCGACACCGCCGGATAGACTTCTCGAAACGCCCGCAGAAACGGGTGGAGCCAGGTGCAGGCGATGAGTTCGGTGACCCCGAGGCGCAGCCGCTCGTCGATCAGATCGGTGCGGCCCGCGGTTTCCAACAGCGCCTCGGCCGCCCACAACACCTGCCGCGCCGCCGGCAGCAGCGCCGCCCCCCGCTCGGTCGGCCGCACCCCGGCCTGGTCGCGGTGCAACAGGCGCAGGCCCAGCGTCTCTTCTAGCGCCGCGATCCGGGCCGACACGTTCGGCTGGGTGGTGCCGAGGACCGCGGCCGCGCGCCGGAACGAGCCCATGTCGACGACGCAGACCAGCGCCTCCACCTGCTTGAGATTGTATCGGTTTCGGATCATCTCAGGATTGAGATGATCATGAATTACAATCGTGATGCAACCCGGTCCCGGCTCGCCGGCCGCGGCCTCCGGCATGTCGGCAACGCCCATACGGATGATGCGGATCGGCGGACCTTCGGCCCCGGGCCCTCGTCGACGCTCGGTCCCTCGTGGGCGGCCAGGCGCGGGGCATCGCGGCGGCCGGGGTTGGCGATCACCGTCTGCGGCCCGTCGACCCGTGCCGTCTGGAGGGTGAAGACCGCACCGAGGCGGTCCAGCGGGTGGGCGCGGTGCCGCGGCGCCCGCCCGCCGATCCGCCCTCCAGCGCGTCGGGTCGGTGCGCGGCCCCGTTGCGGACCAGTCGGCTGTCCGCTTGGGTGGGAGGACGGCGGTGGACCAGGTGGCGTTGCGGACGCTCTCGCCGGCCGTCGCCGCTGTCCCTCGGGCCGCCGGGGCGCAGCACCAGGTCGAGCGTCCGGCCATGGTCTCGGTCTCCTGGAGGGGCGAGGTCATCCGCGCACGGCGAAGGTCGAGGCTCGATGCACCGTGCCGTCGGAGACGCGGACGCGGCCGTCGCGGAGTCGCTCCCGGCGCCCGCCCTGGACCCTGTCGATCGAGCAGGTGTTGCGATCGTGGTCCATGTCGGAGTCCGGCCCCGGGGCAGCGCGACCCGAAATTGTCCCTCGGCGCGGTCCGACCGGACGAAAACCCCGCCATTGTTGCCGATTCACGGGCCAAACGGGGCGGTTTTCGACGACGCCTTTGACAGACCCCCCGAAAACATCACATGAGAGGGCGTGGTGGGCATTACGTGGGACGGGGTGGCGATGGAGCGGCCCCGGTGATCGGCGATGACCATGAGCTTTACTCCGGCGCCAAGCGTGTCGGCGGGCGCGACCGCAGTGGAGGTCTTCCCCTGCACCCCCGAGCAGACGCGCTTTCTGTTTCTGGAGCGGCTGTTTCCCGGCACCGTGGCCAACAACCTCGAAGTGCGCTGGACGTTGGACGGCCAGGTCGGTCACGACGACATTCAACACGCCTTCGACCAGGTGATCGACCGGCACGAGGCGCTGCGCACCCGCTTTGCCCTGCGTGAGGGGGTCCCGACGCAGGAGGTGCTGCCCTCCGCCGAGATGCGCGTGGGGCTGGTGGACGCCATGAGGCTCGACCCCGCCGCAGCCGACGCCCGGGTGGAGGAGGCGGCCGCCGCGATCTCCAGACAGCCTTTCGACCTGAACCGGCCGTGCCAGATGCGCGCCACGCTCGTGCGCCTGGCCCCCGACCGGGCGATCCTGATCATCGCCGCGCACCACGCCGTGTTCGACGGGTTCTCGATCCGGGTTCTGGGCCGCGAGATCGGCGCCTTCGCCGAGGCCCATGCCACGGGCGGCACGGCCGACGTCGCGCCGCTTCCGCTGCAATACGGCGACTACGCGCTCTGGCGCGCGGATTGCCTGGCCAGCGCCCACGCCGGGGCCGCCGCCGCCTATTGGACGGAACGCCTGGCCGACGCGCCCTATACGGAGCTGACCGCCGACCGCTCCCGCGCACCTCTGGGCCGACGCCGCGGCGCCCGGATCAACCTCGACGCTGCGCCCGACCTGGGCGCGCGGCTGGAGCGGGCCGCACGCACCCGCGGCGTGTCGGTCTTTGCCCTGGGGGTCGCCGCCCTGGCCGTCGCGCTGGCGCGCACCGAGGGCACCGACGACATCAGCTTCGGCACCCCCCTGGCGAACCGCAGCGACTCCGATCTGGAGGCGCTGATCGGGGTCTTCATCAACCTGGCGGTGCTGCGCCTGCGCATCGCCCCGGACGCCACGCTCGCCGACGTGGTCGCGGCGGCGCAAGAGACCGTGACCGGCGCGCTGACCCATGGCGACCATCCCTTCGACGACGTGGTGCGCAGCCTCGGCCGCCCCCGCGACGCCCGGCGCACGCCGCTCGTCTCGGTGATGTTCTCGCTCGCCCATGTGTTCCTGGAAGAGCGCAGCTATGGCCGGTTCGCGCTGCGCTCGCTGCCGTCCGAGGCGCCAGCGATCACCCACGACCTGAACCTCCAGCTCTTGGGGCGCAAGGCGGGCTGGCGGCTGATGATGGACTACGACACCGACCGCTTCGACGGCGCGCGGATCGCGGCGCTGGGGCGGCGGCTGTTGTCGGTCCTTGAGACAGTTCTCGACGCCCCCGACACCGCCGTCGCGGCGTTGGACGACGACGGCTCGGCGATGGCCGAGGCCCCCCGCCCCGCGGCGCCGTCCCTGCCCGCCACGCCTGCCCCGGCGGCGGACGGCCCCGCGGTGTCCGACGAGCTGACCGCGATCTGGGCCGACGTCCTGGGCATCCCGGCCGACCGCATCGGGCCGCAGTCCGACTTCTTCGACCTCGGCGGGCACTCGATCCTGGCGCTGCGGCTCCTCGCGGCGGTGGAGACGCGGCTCGGCTGGCGCTGCGAGGTGGCGGCGTTCCTGGCGGCACCCACCCCCGCCGGCATGGCCGCGGCGCGCCCCGCCCCGGCAGAGGCCGCCCCGGCCAAGCTCGATCCCTGGCGCCACATGGTGCTGCGCGAGGGGACCGCCCAGGGTCCGCTGATCGTCACCGTCAATCAGCCGTTCCTCTACCATGGCCTGGCGCGCAGCCTGTCCTGCCCGGACATCCGCGTGGTCAACCTGTCGCTCGAAGACCCCGCGCTGATCGCGGATGCCGCCGCCGTCCGCCGCCTGGCCGAGGCCGCCGCTCAGCGCATCGCCGCCGAGGCCGGGCGCCGTCCCGTGGCACTGGCCGGTCTATGCGTCGACGGCCAGATGGCGCATCTCGTCGCCCAGGCGCTCGACGGGCGCGACGGGCCGGTCCTCCTGGCGATGATCGACGCCTGGGCGCCGCCCGCGGTGTCGGCCCCGACCATGCGCCGCCGCGTGAACCGGCTGGCGGGCAAGCTGCGCCGCGCCGCGCGCTATGCCGCGGCCAAGGTCCGGGGCGAGATCGGGTGGACCGACTGGATCGCCTCCATCGGCCCGGGACAGAGGCTGCTGGTCGCCACCGGACGGCGCGCGCCCGCCACCCCGGCCGAGCGGGCCGCACTTGCGGTGAACCGCCGGATGGTCGCCGTCCTGGGCGCCGAGCGGCCCCAGACCCCTTATGCGGGCGAGACGCTCCTGTTCTTCACCGACAGCCAGCGCTGCACCGACCTGGCGGGCCAGTTCGGCTGGACCGGGCTCCTGCCCGCCGACACCGGGCTGCACCGCCTGGCCGGCTGGCATGAGGGCGCGCTGACCTCCGGCGGGATCGCCGGGCTCGCCGAGACGCTGGAGACCCGCCTGGCGCGGACCGCCGCCGGAGGGTGAGCGCCGCACCGGCGTCCGCGGTCGATCTGTGGGTCTGGCCGATCGGCGCCCCGGCGGACGCCGACCGTGCACTGTTGAGCGCCGATGAGAGCGCCCGCGCCGACCGCTTCGTCTTCGACCGCGACCGCGACCGCTTCGTCGCCGCGCGGGCGGGTCTGCGGCGCGCCCTGGCGGCGGTCACGGGCACCGCGGCGGACGCCCTCGCCTTCGCCTACGAACAGAACGGCAAGCCGCGGATCGACGGCGGCCCGGTCTTCAACCTCAGCCACAGCGGCGATCTCGCCGCGCTTGCGGTGGCTGCGGGCGGGGTCGACCCGATCCTCGGCCTCGACATCGAGGCCCCGCGCGCGGTCGAGCGGGATCTGCCCGAGCGCGTGTTCTCGGCCGCCGAGCGGGCCGAGTTGGCCGCCCTGCCCGACGCGGCTTGGGAGGCGGGGTTCTTTGCCGGATGGACCCGCAAGGAAGCGGTGATCAAGGCGCTGGGCGACGGGCTGTCGATGCCGCTCGACAGCTTCGACGTGACGCTCGGCCCCGACGCCCCGGCGCGGGTGCTGCGGATGCCCCCCGGACGGCCGCCGCCCGAAGCGTGGACGCTGGTGCCGTTCCGCCCCCAAGGCGCCGTCGTGGGGGCCGTGGCCTGGGCAGGCGGCGGCGGCTCCCTGCGCCTGCTGCCCCGCGGCGCCCCCTGACGGGGCGTCCTCAGCCCAAGCGCCCCGCCCGGCGGGCACCGCCGGGCAGCGCCGTCCCGTTTCCCCCCATGGGCGGCGGATGTGGCGGAGGTGGCTCAGCCGCCGCGGCGTCGATGCTTTTTGGGACCGGCGCGCGCCGACTGACCGCGCCGCGGCGGGACGGCGCTGCCCTTCGCGCGGCCGATGCGTCCCTCTGGGCCTAGCCCGCCCGCCGGGCGCCGCCGCGGTAGAGCTTCAGCGACGGGCGACGGGGCGCGGCCGGGGCGGCCTCGGCGGCCGCGACGTGGGCGGCGAGCGCCCGCACCGAGGGATGCGCCAGGAGGTCGCGCGCCTCCACCGGCAGGCCCGCGTCCATCAGCCGTGCCGCCATGCGGAAGATCGTCAGGCTGTCCGCCCCGAGTGTGTGCAGCGACGCCGTGGCGGACACCTGGGAGAGGCCCAGGACCTCGCGCCAGATCCCCGCGATGCGCTCTTCGGTGGGGCCCGAGGGCGCGTCCGCGGCGGCCGTTTCCGCCGGGGCCCCCGCTTCCCGCGGATCGGGCAACGCCTTGCGGTCGAGCTTGCCGTTCGCCGTCTGCGGCAGCGCGTCGAGCGTCATCCACCCGCCCGGCACCATGTAGGACGGCAGGACCGCCGACAGCCGCCGCGCCGCTTCGCCCGGGTCCAATGCGCCGACCTCGCGCAGCACCAGATAACCGACCAGGCGGTCGTCGCCCATCGGCCCTTTTCGCAGCGCGACGGCGGCGGCGGCAACCTCGTCCATTTCCCGCAGGCGGCTCTCGATCTCGCCGATCTCGATGCGGTAGCCCCTGAGCTTGATCTGCCCGTCGCGGCGGCCGAGCAGATCGAGCGTGCCGTCGGCGCGGCGGATCGCCAGATCGCCGGTGCGGTAGAGCCGCCGCGGCCGCCCCGCCAAGGTCACCTCGCGGAATGCCGCCTCGGTCAGGTCTGGCCGGCCGTAATAGCCGTTGGCCAGCCCAGCGCCGCCAATGTTCAACTCGCCCGGCTGACCCGGCAGGCACAGCCCGCCATGGTCGTCGAGCACGCAGAGCGCCGTGTTGGCGATGGGGGCGCCGATGCGGATCGGCGCGCCGGGGCGGACCCGTTCGAGCGACGACCAGATCGTCGTCTCGGTGGGTCCGTAGAGGTTCCACAACTCGGCCCCGCCCGCGGTCAGGGTCTGCGCCAGGTCGTAGGGCAAGGGCTCGCCCCCCGCGAGCATCCGCAGATCGGTGCGCGGCGCAAACCCGGCCTCCAATAGCATCCCCCAGAGCGTCGGCGTGCCCTGCATCACGGTGATGTCGCCGCGGCCCAGGCGGTCGGCCAGGGCAAAGCCGTTGCGCACCATCGCGCGGTCGGCGACCTCGACCGTGGCGCCCACGGTCAGGGGCAGGAACAGCTCCAGGATCGCGATGTCGAACATCACCGTCGTGACCGCGAGCAGACGGTCGCCGACGGTGAGCCCCGGCGCCTCGGCCATGCTGCGCAGGAAGTTGACCAGCGCGCGCTGGGGCACCTCGACCCCCTTGGGCGTGCCGGTGGAGCCGGAGGTGAAGATGATGTAGGCCGCCCGCGCCGGATCGGCCCCCACCGCGCGCGGAGCGGCGCCGGGGGTGACGTCGGCGGGGTCGACCCGGCGCACGCCGGTCTCCTCAGCCAGGGCGGCGAAATCGTCATGCGCCAGGAGCGCGCGCGCCTCGGCCGTCTCGACCACCTGGCGCAGGCGGGCGATGGGCTGTTCTGGATCGAGCGGCACAAAGGTGTGCCCGGCCCGCATCACCGCCAGCAGAGCCACCGGCAGATCGGCGTCGCGGGGCAGCGCCACGGCCACGCGCGCGCCCGCCTCGCCGGGCATCTCCGCCTGCAACCGGGCCGCCAGCGCGTCGATGCGGGCGTCGAGATCGGCATAGCTCAGGCCGGTGCGCCCGTCGGTCACGGCGGTCGCGCCGGGGCTGGCCGCCGCCTGCGCAGCGACCATCGCCGAGACGGTGTCGCCCGGATCGAGCGCCAGGCACGGTCCCTGTCCCGACGCCAGCAGCGCCTCGGCCGCCGCAGCATCCATCAGCGGCAGGTCCGCCACGGGACGCGCGGTATCCTCGGCCACCGCATCGAGCACCGCACCGAAGGCGTCGATCCAGCGCGCCATGGTCTCGGCGTCGAAGAGATCGGCGTTGTAGGTGACCTCGATCCGCAGCCCGTCCTCTCCCTCGACCATGTTGAAGATCAGGTCGCAGGTGGTCGCCATTTTGGCGTTGCCGTCTGTCCGGGCGGTGGCGGCGCCGAGGGCCACGGGTGCGGCCTGGCGTTCGAGGTTGAACTGCACCTCGGTCAGCGGTTGCCGGGAGAGACCCCGCGGCACGTCGAGATCGCGCACCAGCGTCCCGAGCGTATAGTCGCCGTGGTCGAAGGCGGCCATCACCGCCTCGGCGACGGCGGCCAGGTGCGCGGCCGCGGGCGCTTCGGGATCGAAGGCGGCGCGGATCGGCAGGAAGTTCACCAGATGCCCGACGAGGCGCGGATCGTCCAATCCCTGCTGGCCGGCCGAGGGCACGGCGAGCACCACGTCCGAGGCGCCGGAGATCCGCCCCAGCGTCATCTGCAACGTCGCGAACAGGGTAGAGAAAAGCGTGCAGCCCGCCTTGGCCCCCGCCTTGCGCGCCGCCGTGAGCCGGTCGGCGCCGATCCGGCCCGCGACCGTCGCGCCGGCATAGCTGCGGACCTCGGGGCGCGGCCGGTCGGTGGGCAGATCGGGCGCCGTAGGGATGTCGCGATAGACCTCGGCCCAGTAGGCGCGGGTCTCGGGGCGCGGGGCGACCGCAGCGGCCGCCGCGGCATAGGCGGCGAAGGAGGGCGCGGGGGCGAGGTCCGCCGCGCCGCCGTCCAGGCGGGCGCGGTAGAGCGCGGCCAGATCCTCCATCAGCGTGCCGAAGGACCAGCCGTCGCAGACGATGTGATGCGCCGTCAGCAGGAGCGCGTGACGGTCCTCGCCCAGCCGCAGGAGCGCCTGCCGCCAGGGCCCGCCGGCGACCAGGTCGAAGGGCCGCGCGGCATCCTCCAGCACCGCCGCCTCCAGGGCGGCCTCGGGGTCGTCGGCCGCCGACAGATCGGCGACCGGCAGCGGCAGGGCCTCCGGCGCGGCGACCGAGAAGCTCTCGCCGCTGCGTGCGAAGCGCAGCCGCAGCGCGTCGTGGCGGGCGCGCAGGTCGTCAAGCGCGCCGCCGAGAGCGTCGACATCCAGGGGGCCGTCGAGCCGGAGGGTGTAGCCTTCGTTGAAGCTGGCGGCGGCCCGGTCGCCCATCTGGTGGCCGAGCCAAATCTCGCGCTGCGCCTCGGTAAGGGGGACCGCGGCGGCGGCGGCCGGGCGCTCGACCGCGGGCCGCCCCGCCTCGGGCGCCAGGATGCCCACGGACTGGAGCGCGTCGAGCGCCGTTTCGAACGCCGCGACCACCCGGTCGCCCTCTTCGGCCCCATGGGCGGTGGTGAAGTAGGCGGGGAAACCGTCCAAAATATGCACGCCTTCGAGCCGCATCAGTGGATAGAGCAGGCTGGCGCGCGGATCGTGCCGCGACACGTTGGGGACGAGCCAGCTGGAGTAGGTCTGCACCAGGGGCGGCACGCCCCGCGCCTCCAGCGCGGCGTTCATCCGCGCCGCGACTCCGGCGGCCAACTCGGCCGCGCCAGACCAGAGCCGGTCGCCCTCGGCCTCCATATGCGCCAGCGTCGCGTCAACCGCGGCGAGGGTCAGCGGATGCCGCACGAAGGTCCCGGCAAAGAAGGTCGGCGCCGTCTCGGGCACGCTGTCGTCGCCGTAGCGCCAGGCGCCGCCGTCGAGCGCGTCCATGAACCGCGCCTTGCCCGCCAGGGCGCCCACGGGTATCCCGCCGCCCACGACCTTGCCATAAGTGGCCATGTCGGCGTCGATTTCCCACACGCCCTGCATCCCGCGGGGATGAGTGCGGAACCCCGTCACCACCTCGTCGAAGATCAGCGCGGCGCCCGCCCCGGCCGTGATCTCGCGCAGGCTGCGGCAGAACGCGGCGGGGCGCAGTTCGGGATGCCGGCTCTGCACCGGCTCCACCAGGACGGCGGCCAGATCGCCGGCTTGGGCGCGGATCCAGTCCAGGCTCTCGTCGGTCCCATAGGGCAGGACGACCATGTTCTGCACCGCCGCGCGCGGCACGCCGGGCGCCGAGGGCAGCCCCGAGCGGTCGTCGCCGCGCGCGCGGCCCTTGACCAGGACCTCGTCGAACTGGCCGTGATAATCGTCGCGGAACACCACGATGCGGTCGCGCCCGGTGACGGCGCGGGCCAGGCGCATGGCGGCCATCACCGCCTCGGACCCGGTGTTGCAGAACGTCACCCGCTCGTGCCCGACCATGGCGGCGAAACGGCGGGCGACCGGCCCGGCGGTGTCGGTCTGCGGCCCCACGGGATAGCCCCGCTCGATCTGCGCGGCGACGGCGCGGGACACGAAGTCGGGCGCGTGGCCAAAGGCCGACTGGCCGAAGCCGCTGACCACGTCGATCAGGCGGTTCCCGTCCACGTCCTCGATATGGGCGCCATGGGCCCGGGCGGCGACGATGGGAAAGACCAGCTCCTTCCACTCGGGGCGGAACCCGGCGACGGTCCGCGGATCGGCGTGGACGTCGCGATGGGCCTCGGTATGGGCCTTCGAGCCGGAATATCGGGCGGCGTAGCGGCGGGCGAGATCCTCGGCAAAGCCGCGCTGCTCGGGCGTCAGATCGGCGCCGGACAGATCCGGCCCGCGGCCGAAGCGAAAGCTCTTTGCGGCCGGGGGGCCCCCGGGCTCGGGGGAGACCTCGGGGACCGAGGCTACCGCGGGAACTGCCGACGACGCCGAGGCGGCCGGGACCGCAGCAGGGGTGGGCGCGGGCGCGGGCGCCACAGCGGCCGGAGCGCCTCCCAGGCTCTGCAGCTGTTGGGCAAAGACGGCCTGCATGGTCTGCATCTGCGCCGTCAGGATCGCCGCCAGGTCCGACCCGCCCTGCGCGACCGGCACCGCCGGGACAGCCGGGGCGGCGGGTGGCGGGGCAGCGGGCCGCGGCGCCGCTGAGGCGGGTGCGGGCGCGGCCACGGGCGCCGGATCGGGCGGCATCTGCGCGTCGAGATGGCGCGCCAGGGCGGCGATGCTGGGGTGCTCCGACAACAGGGTGCGGAACGCGACGGTCACGCCGAACTCGCGGGCGATCCCCTGCGCCACCTGCCCCATCAGGAGGCTGTCGAAGCCGAGCTCCAGGAACGGCACGTCGGTTTCGGCCGCGCCCAGGGTCTCGCCTGAGATCTCGGAAAGGAGCGTGGTGAGGGCCTCGGTGAGGCGCGGCAGGCGGTCGGGAGGGGTCTGGGTCATGTCTGGGGTGTCCTCGGAAACGGTCGGGGCGCCCTCGGGCGCATCATGGAGCGAAGCGTCGGCGCCGGTCGGTGGGTCGATCCAGTGGCGGCGGCGGTCAAAGCGGGTGGGCGGCAGCGCCACCTTGCGGCGGCCGCGGGGGCCTGCGCGCGACCAGTCGACCGCGACCCCCGCGGTCCAGAGCCCGCCGAAGGCGGCCGCCATCGCCTCGACGTCGTCGCGGTCGCGGCGGGGTCCGGGCAGCGAGGTCAGGATCGCCGCCGCCGCCCCGCGGGTCAACGTCTGCGCGGCGAAGGTCGCCAGGGTGTCGCCTGCGCCGACCTCCAACAGCACCGGCGTCGCCCCCTCGGCGGCACGCGCCAGCGCGTCGGCAAAGACGACGGGTGCCCGCGCCTGTCCGGCCCAATAGCCCGGATCGGTCGCGCTGGCGGCGTCGAGAGGCGCGCCGGTGACAGTGGAGATCATCGCGATTTCGGGCGGCGCCAGCGCGGCCTCGGCGGCGAGCGCCCGGATCGGCGCCGTGACGGGCTCCATCATCGCCGAATGGAAGGCGTGGGAGGTGTGGAGGCGCCGACAGGGCAGGCCCGCCGCCTCTAGCGCCTCCTCCTGTGCCGCGATCTCGTCCTCGGGCCCGGCGAGCACCTGGAGCGCAGGCGCATTGCGGGCGGCCACGTCCACGCCGGAGCGGATATGGGGCGCCAGCCGCTCCATCGGCGCGCGCACCGACAGCATCACGCCCGGCGGCTGGGCCTGCATCGCGGCGCCGCGGGCGGCGACGATCGCCAGCGCCGTCTCGAACGTCATCACACCGGCGAGGGCGGCGGCGGCGAACTCGCCCACCGAATGCCCGATCAGCGCCGTGGGCGTCACCCCCCGCGCCAGCCACACCCGGGCGCAGGCGTACTGGGTCAGGAACAGCGCGGGCTGGGTCAGCCGCGTCTCGCGCAACAGCGCGTCGGCCCCCTCGCCCGCGGTGCCCGACAGCAGCGCCCGGAGATCGGCGTCGAGCTCGCCCGACAGCAGATCGGCCCCGCGGTCGATCCAGCGGGCGTATTCAGGCTCGGCAGCGTAGAGCCCCGCGCCCATACCCGCATATTGCGCGCCCTGGCCGGGGAACATGAAGATCAGCGGCGGCGCTTCGGCGGCCTGACGGAGCGCGGGCGTCGCCCGCAGCGCCCGGGCGGCGGCCGCCGCGTCGGTGGCGGCGACGGCCAGGCGATGGGGATGCACGCTCCGCCCCTCTTGCAGCGTATGGGCCGCGTCGGCCAGGGCGGGGGCGTTGGGCGCCTCCAGCCGCTGGGCCAGATCCTCGGCCATCTGCCGAAGGGCGCCGGGCGACTTGGCCGACAGGGGCAGGATCTGCGGCCCCTCCACCGGCTCTTCCGGCTCCGCCTCCGCGGTGGCCACAGGGGCCGCCTCCAAGACGAGGTGCACGTTGGTGCCGCCGACACCGAAGCCGCTGACCCCCGCCCGCCGCGGCCCGTCGCCGGGCCAGGCCATGGTGCCCGCGGGGACGAAAAACCGCCCGTCGCCAAAGTCGATGCGGGGGTTCGGCGCAGTGAAATGCGCCACCGGCGGGATCACCCCCTCGCGCAAAACCCGCGTGGTCTTGAGCACGCCCGCCACGCCCGCGCCCGCATCGAGATGGCCGATATTGCCTTTGACCGAGCCCAGCGCGCAGCGCACCGCGCCGTCGCCGAACGCCAGGCGCAGCCCCCGCACTTCGATCGGGTCGCCGAGGGGCGTGGCAGTGCCGTGGCATTCCACATAGCCGACCGTCTCGGGCGCGATCCCGGCATCGCGATGGGCGGCCCGGATCGCCGCCGCCTGGCCCTCGGCCGACGGCGCGGTAAAGGCGATCTTGTCGGCGCCGTCGTTGTTGAGGCCGACGCCCCGGATCACGGCGGCGATGCGGTCGCCAGCGGCCAGGGCATCCTCCAACCGCTTGAGCACCACCACCCCGCCGCCGTGGCCGAAGACGGTGCCGCCGGCCTGGGCGTCGAAGGGGCGGCAGCGGCCATCGGCGGCGGACATCCCGCCCTCCTGGGTCCGATAGCCGCGCTTTTGCGGGACCGTGATCGAAATACCCCCGGCGAGGGCCGCGTCGCACTGGCCCGCCCTGAGCGCCGCCACCGCCTGGGCGATGGCGGTCAGCGAGGTGGAACAGGTGGTCGCAACGGTGATCGCCGGCCCGGTGAGCCCCAGCTTGAACGCCGCGCGGGTGGCCAGCGCGTCGGGGATGTTGCCGGTCATCGCGGCGTAGTTGCCGATCTGGAACTCGGAGGTGAAACGCCTGAGCGCCGCCCGGTCGGTCAGCACGTTGTTGAGCATGTAGGTGCTCATGGTCGCGCCGGCATAGACGCCCACCGCCCCCGGCGGACGGCGCGGGTCCAGCCCGGCGTCGTCCAGTGCCTCGACGCACATCTCCAGAAACAGCCGCGCCTGGGGGTCCATCAGCGCCGCCTCGCGCGGCAAGACGCCGAAGAAGCGGGCGTCGAACATGTCGATGCCGTCGAGCACCGGGCGGGCGGCGACATAGGAGGGATCCGCCCGCTCCTGGGGCGATAGGGCGTCCTCCATCTCGTCGCGGTCGAACTGCGAGATCAGGTCGCGCCCGGCCAGGAGGTGGGACCAGAAGTCGTCCAGATCCGCACTCCCGGGCAGGCGCGCGGCCTCGCCGACGATGGCCACGGCGCCCCTGGGCAGCGGTGCGGCGACCGAGCGACGGTGGGCGGGATCGCGCCGCGGCACCCGCATCTGCCCGGCCAGCGCGTCGGCGAAGTCGCCCAGGCGCGCACGTTCGAAGAACAGCATCGGATCCACGTCCGTCCCGAGGCTCGCCCGCAGCCTCTTTTGCGCCTCGACCAGCAGGAGCGACGTGCCCCCGGCGTCGAAGAAGGTGCGGTCGTCGCTCAACGGGCCGCAGCCCAGCATCTCGTCCCAGACGCGCCAGACCACCTCGCGCACCCGCCGCGCCTCGGCCGCTCCGGCCGCCATGGAACCGTCGATAGAGCTCATGGTCGTTCGTCCTTTGTCGTCCGGTCCGTGCGGAGGTGGGGGCGCGGCGTCCGCAGGCGGCGTCCCGGGCCCCTGGGACGGGCGCCTGCCGAGAGTGGCGGCCCCGCCGCCCGGTCCAGCGGGCGGCAGTCTAGCTCATCCCCGCCATCCGCGTGACTCGCGGCGGCCGGACCCGGCCGATTGTCCACGCCAACGGCGCCCAAGGTGGCCCGAGACCCGTCTCTGTCGCCGGGACGGGAACGGTGCGCCACGCCGCTCATCGCCGCTCCAGCACGTATCCGTGGCTGTCGCAGGGCGGCAGCCAGGGGTGGGTGTCGATGCGGTTCTGCAAGCCGGGCAGCCGCCAGCGGTCGGCGATGGCGTAGCCCATGGCCGCGATCTCGGCCTCGAAGCGGGCGCGGTCGCGCATGCGGTAGGGCACGCGGGACGGGCCGATGGTCTCCAGCGTCACCCGCTCGTCCCCCTCCAGGGTCGCCACCTTGTTGAGCACGATGGCGGGCGGCGGCGCCGCCATCTGGGCCACCAGATCGGCCAGCGGGCGGTCGAGATATTGCAAAAGGCCCGAGCAGAGCAGGACGTCCACCGCCCCCGCCTCGGCCGGGGTGTCGGCGAACCGCACCTCGGCCGGGATCTCTCCGGCCTCCTGCGCGGCGCGGGCGGCGGTCAAGATCGCTGGGAGGTCGTGGATCCACCAGGCGGTGCGCGCCACGTCCAACTCGGTGGCAAAGGCGATGTATTTCGTCGCCAAATGGCCGCCAGCGTCCAGCACGCTCAGCCCGCCTTGGGCGGCCAGCATCCGCTGGAGATGGTCGGCCACGGGCCGATCCCAGTCCGACAGCCGCGTCATGGCGGTGCGCGAGACCTGGGCGATGCCGTCGACGTCGTAGCCCGCTGCGGCCCGTGGCGGCACCGCGGCCAGCGCGGCGGCACGGTCGGGATAAACCCCGCAGAACCGCGGCCGCCGTCCCAGCGCCAGGCGCAGCCGGGCGCGCAGCGCCGTGGCCAGCAGACCCGGCCAGCGTTGTGGGACTTCGCTCATCCCCGCATCCTCCGCTCTCCGGGGCCGGGACCTACCGGGGGAATGCGGCGATATTATGGGGTCAGCCGGCACCCAGCGCGGCATTCACGGGCCGCGCCGCCGCATAGAGGTCGCGAAAGAGCCCGTAGCGGCGGTCGGCCAGGGCCGCCGCGTGGGGATCGGGGTCGAAGCGGCGGTCGGCCCGGACCAGCGTGCGCGCCGCCGCCGCCAGGTCGGGAACCAGCCCGACCCCGGCCCCGGCCATCACCGCCGCCCCCACCGCGCCTGCATCGGGGGCGTGCTGCCGCTGCCAGGGGCGGCCGAGGACGTCGGCGCGGATCTGGCACCAGGCGTCCGACGCCGCGCCGCCGCCGCCGCCCAAAAGCGTCTCGGCCCGGCGCCCGCCCGACGCCTCGACCGCCTCCAGCGCCATCCGCGCGGCAAAGGCGGTGCCCTCCATCACCGATCGCGCCAGGTCGGCTGGGCCGTGGCGGGCGGCGAGCCCGGCAAAGGTGCCGCGGCTCTCGGCGTCCCACAGGGGCGCCCGCTCGCCCTCCAGATGCGGCAGGAACAGGGGGCTGTCGGCGGCGACGGCGCCACCCGCCGCGAGGGCCGCGGCCCCCGCCGGGTCGGTGCCCAGGAGCCGCGCCGCCCAGGCCAGCGCTGCCCCCCCCGACTGCGTCGGCCCGGCATGGAGCGCGATCCCCCGCCAGGTGGGAAAGGCGACGACCCCCGGCGCTCCGGTCCGCGTGGCCGAGATCAGGCCGAGCACGTCGGAGGTGCCGCAGAGATGCATCGCCGCGCCCTCTTCGGCCACGCCGACCCCGAACATCGACGCCCAGGCGTCCATCGTCCCGCGCACCACCGGCACCCCGGCAAAGGCGCCCTCGCCGACGGCTCCGGCGACCTCCAGCGGATCGGCCAGGGGCGGCAGCCGCGCCGCCGCTCCCGGCATCAGGCCGACCACCGCCCCGGCATACGCGAAATCCGGTCCGGCCAGCCCGATGGCCGCGATGGGATCGCCCCCCGCCGCGCCGGTGAGCCGCGCGATGGCCAGATCCTTGGGCAGGAGCACCGCCGCGGTGGCGTCCCAGACCTCGGGATGCGTCTCGGCCATCCAGGCCATGCGCGCCAGGGCGTGGCTGGCGTCGAGGGGGATCGGCGCGCCCAGGGCCGCGATCTTCTCGGCCTCGGTCAGCCGGGCGTCGAGCGCCGCGCCCTGAGCCGCCGCGCGGGTGTCGGCCCAGGTGATCGCCGGGTGCAGCACCGTCCCCCCACCGTCGCAGAAGACGTGGGTGTTCACCTGGCCGGTGATGCCGATGGCGGCGACCGGCGGCCCCTCAGACGCGGCGAAGCGGGCGAGCGCCGCCGTCACCGCCGCCATCCAGTCCTCCGGATCCTGCTCGGCCCGGCCGGGCGCCGGACGGGCGGTGGCGTGGGCCGCGGCGTGCTCGGCCAGCCGCCGCCCGGCCCCGTCGAGCAGGACGGCCTTGGTCGCCGTGGTGCCGATGTCGATGCCGACGAGCGCGTGATCGGCCATGGCCGCAGTCCTCCGGGCTGGACGGGCCGCGGAGGGCCTGCCAATGTCGCCCCGATCCTAATGGACGAACCCGGGGGGAGGACAAGGTGCAGACGATAACCCAGATGGTGGCCGGCGCGGCGCTGGCGGCGGGCCTGGCCGGTGCGGCCGCGGCCGAGACGGTCGCAGTGATCACGCCCTACCTGGCGCAACCCGGCACCCAGTTCTACGTCGACGGCTTCGAGGCGCGCGCGGCAGAACTGGGATGGGACGTGAACGTGATCGACACCGCCGGCGACGTCGGCGCGGTGATCAGCCGGATCGAGGACGTGACGACCCAGGGCGTCGACGCCATCGTGCTCAACGCCGATCCGGCGCAGGTGGGCGCAGGGCTCCAGACCGCCGCCGACGCCGGGATCCCAGTCGTCGGCATGGACGCGGGGAGCCACCCGCTGGTCGCGGCCAACGTCACCTCAAACGGCTACGCCATGGCCGCCGAGACCGCCGTCTACGTCGCCAACCGGATCGGCGGCGAGGGCGGTGTCGTGATGTTCGTCTTCGACCCATTCCCGCCGGTGCAGGTGCGGGGCGTGATCGCCGACGCGGTCTTCGCCAACCATCCCGACATCGAGGTGATCGACCGCATCACGCCCGACGTCAGCGACGGCGGCATCGCCGACAGCCGTGCGCAGATGGAGGCGGTGCTGGCCGCCAATCCCGACCCGGGCGCCATCGCCGCGGTCTGGGCGGCCTGGGATCAGCCCGCGCTGGGCGCGCTCCAGGCGATCGAGGCGGCGGGCCGCGGCGACGAGGGCATCGTCATCACCGGCATCGACGCCAACCCCCAGGCCCGCGACGCCATCGCCCAGGGCGGCAGCTTCGAGGCGTCGGTGGCCCAGGATTTCGCCGGGATCGGCGCCGCCGCCGCCGACACCGTGGCGCGCCTCCTGGCGGGCGAGGAGCTGCGGCAGAAGGTGATCTACGTGCCGACCGAGCTGGTGACCGCCGCCAACGCCGGCGCCGAGTGAGCGGCCCCGCCGCCCGACCATGCGCCGCCTGTCGCTCGACGGTCTGAGCCGCCGGTTCGGCGCGGTCCAGGCGCTCGACGCCGTGTCCTTCGGCGTCGAGGCGGGGACGGTTCATGCCCTGATGGGCGAGAACGGGGCGGGCAAGTCGACGCTGATCCGCATCCTGTCGGGGCTCGACCGTCCGGGTGCGGGGACCGTCGCGGTGGACGGCGCGCCGCTGCCTCCTGGCGACCCCGCGGCGGTGCAGTCTGCCGGGATCCGGGTGCTGCATCAGGAGCTGCACGTGGTCCCTGCCCTGTCGGTGGCCGAGAACATGCACCTCGCCCTGCCGGTGCCGCGCCGCCTGGGCCTCGTGGACTGGCGGCGGCTGAACGCCGCCGCGGCCGCCGCGCTGGAGCGGCTGGGGCTGTCGCGGATCGCGCCTGCGGCCCCGATGGGCGACCTCGGCCCCGGCGACCAGATGCTGGTGCGGATCGCCGCCACGCTGATCCGCCCCGAGGGCGCCGCTGCCCCCTGGCTCTATGTCCTCGACGAGCCCACTGCGGCGCTGACCGGCGCCGAGGCCGAGCGCCTGTTCGCCGTTCTGGACGAGCTGACCGGGGCCGGCGCGGGTGTCCTCTATGTCTCCCACCGGATGGACGAGGTGATGCGGCTGGCCTCCCGCGTGACCGTCCTGCGTGACGGCGCCCATGTCTCGACGCGGCCCATGGCCGACACGTCGGACGCGCGGATCATCGAAGAGATGACGGGGCGCGCCCTGTCGGACCTGTTTCCGCCGCGGGCCGGGGCGGCGCCCGGCCCAGTCGCGCTGTCCTGCGCGGGGCTCTCGGCCGGGCCGCTCAGGGACGCGGCGCTGGAGGTGCGGGCGGGGGAGATCCTGGGGCTCGCCGGGCTGGCGGGATCGGGGCGCGGCGCGCTCCTGCGCGCGCTCATGGGCGCGCTGCCGCGGCAGGCCGGGACGGTGCGGGTCGGCGGCCGCGCGCTGGGCCCCGGCACCGCGGCGGCTTGGGCCGCGGGCCTGGCCTATGTCCCGCGCGAGCGGCGCAGCGAGGGGCTGATGATGCGCCGTCCCGTGGCCGAGAACGTGGCGCTGCCGCACCTGACCGCGCTGGCGCGGGGGCGCGTGTTTCTGGACCATGCCCGCCAGCGGCGACTGGCGGAGTCCCAGGGCCGCGACGTGGCGCTGAAGGCCGCGTCGGTGGCCCAGGCGGTGGGCGACCTGTCGGGCGGCAACCAGCAGAAGACGCTGTTCGCCCGGGCGCTGGCAGGGGCGCCGCGGGTTCTGTTGCTGGACGAACCGACGCGCGGGGTGGACGTGGGCGCCAAGTTCGACCTCTACCGCCTGATCCGGCGGTTGGCGGGCGGCGGGACGGCGGTGATCCTCGCCTCCTCGGACCTGCCCGAGGTGCTGGGCCTGGCCGACCGCATCTGCGTCCTGCGCGCCGGCCGCCTGGCCCAGACGGTGGAGAACGACGGGCTGAGCGAGGCCGACCTCCTGACCCTCTGCTACGGGCGCGACGCGGCATGAGCGGCATCGTGCGCCGCTTCGGCAGCCTGATCGGCATGGCGGCGATCGTGCTGTTCTTTGCCGTCAGCCTGCCCGACACCTTCCTGACTGCGCGCAACTGGCTGAACATCAGCCAGCAGATCTCGATGCTGACCGTCGTGGCGGCGACCATGACGGTTGTGATGGTGATGGGCGATTTCGACCTGTCGGTCGGGGCGATGGCGTCGCTCGCCGGGGTGATCGCCGCGGCGCTCTTCGTCGCCGGATGGCCGGTGCCCGTGGCCCTGGCCTCGGCGGTGGCCGTGGGGCTCTTGGGCGGGATCTTCAACGGGGTGCTGGTGAGCGTCGTGGGCATCCTGCCCTTCGTCGCCACGCTCGCCACGCTGACGGTGTTCTCGGGCCTGGCCTTCGTCGTCAGCGACGGGCGGACGGTGTTCGGCCGCGACATCCCCGAGGGCTTTGCCGCCTTGGCCCGCGGCGGCCTGCCTCTGGGCAGCGCGGACGGACGGCCCCTGGTCCTGCCGAACCTCACGCTGATCGCCGCCGCGGTGGTGGCCGCGGTCTGGGTCGTTCTGGAGCAGACGAGCTATGGCCGCCGCCTCGCCGCCATCGGCGGCAATGCCGAAGCGGCGCGCCTGGCCGGGCTGCCGGTCACCTGGCTGCGGCTGTCGGCCTTCGCCTTCACCGGCGCGGGGGCGGCGGTGGCGGGATTGATGTATGCCAGCCGCGTCGCCTCGGCCAACCCGACCCAAGGGGACGGCCTGATGCTGACCGCCATCGCCGCGGTGTTCCTGGGCATGACGCTGACCCGGGGCGGGCAGCCGCGGGTCCTGGCCACGCTGGCGGGGGTCGTGGTGCTGGGCGTCCTCGACAACGGCCTGACCCAGATGCGCGTCGACAGCTACGTCCGCGAGGTGCTGGTGGGCGCAATCATTCTCTTGGCAGTGGGCGCAAGCGCGCTCGGCCGCCGCAGCTGGCGCCGCCAGGGGTGATCGTGGAGGGCCGGACTTCTCGCGAAGTCCGGCGGGAAATCTCGCGATTTCCCGCGAGGGGCGGCGGTGCCGTTGGGGTTTCACCTGCGGACGACGCGCGGAGGAAGACCGGACGTCTCACGAAGCCCGGCCGGAAATCTCGCGATGTCCGAGGGAGTTGGGACGTGTTGGAATAAGCTCAGGACGCCCTGCTGCAGATCGGACCTTACCGGAGGCGCCTTACGCACGAACAGCGCGACCGTTGGCCCGCGCGCGACCGGACTTCGCGTGAAGTCCGGCCGGAAATCGCGCGATTTCCGGCCCGCCCCGGCGGCCTCAGCGCATACCGAGGGCGCTCATGTACAGGTCGACCACCGCCTCCTGCTCGGCCACATCGTCGGGATCCTGCTTGCGGCGGCGCAGGATGGTGCGGATCGCCTTGGTGTCGAAGCCCTCGCCCTTCAACTCGGCGAACACCTCCTTGATCTGCTCGGCCACCTCGGCCTTTTCCTCCTCCAACCGCTCGATCCGCTCGACGAAGGCGCGCAGCCGCTCGCCCGTGACCTTCTGCGCCTCAGAGATGTCGTCTGCCATCGGTATGCCCCGCCTCCGTTCGCCGTTGCCGCGGGCCGCGAGGAGGCGCGGCCCGGAATGGCTCTCCTAGTCCGCGCCCGACCGACCCGCAAGTCCCCGCGGGCACCCGATTGCCCTGGGGCCCGCAATGGCCTATGGCCCGGACCCGGACGGCACGGGGAACGGCGGCACCATGGCGGCACTCATCTGGATCGGGACGGCGGTGTCCCTGGCGGGGCTCGCGGGTCTCGTCGGCTGCATCCTGGCGGCGCTCAAGGCGCGCCGCGCGGGCCTCGACGACGCCGCGATGCGGGCGCGGCTGCAACGGCTCGTGGCCTGGAACATGGGCGCGTTGGGGCTTTCGGTTCTGGGCCTGATGCTGGTCGTGGTCGGGCTGTTTCTGGGCTAGGCCCCCGCCTCCGCCGCCCTCGGGGATCAGAGATCGCCGAAATGCTGGCCGTTCTTGATCAACTCGGCAAAGAGCGGTGCGGGGGCAAAGACCTCTCCCTCCTCCGCATAGCGGCGCAGGTCGTTCTGCACCCGCAGGAGGCCGCGCAGATCCGCCGCCACCATCGGTCCGCCCCGCCAGCGGGGAAAGCCAAGGCCGGCATGGGCGCAGACGTCCACCGCGCCGGGGCGCGGGGCGGTGCCGGCCTCGACCGCGCGGGCCCCGGCATTGGCTAGGGCGGCGGTCCAACGGCGCACGATCCCGGGCTCGGAGATCCGCCGCTCCGCCACCCCCGACATCTCGGCCAGCGCCGCGACGAGGGCGACCGCCTCGTCCGAGACGGCACCCTCGGGGGTATAGAACCCGCCCGCCCGGCGGCCGACCCGGCCCGCCTCGACCAGCACGTCGAGCACCGTGGCACGGCCCCGGGCGGCCCCCAGAGCCCGCCGCTGCGCCTGGCGGCGGTCGAGTCCCTCGACGTCCAGCGCGCGGCACGGCCCCTCGTCCAGCCCCCACGCCACCAGCGCGGCGTCAAGACGGTCGGGCGGCACGCCCTGGAGCAACATCGCCTCGACCGCCTGGAGCCCTGCCTCGCGCAGGGGTCCCAGGATCAGACCGGGCGCCGCGCCCGCGGCCACCGCCGTCATGCCCACACGCGAGGTCAGCGACAGGGCCGTGGCCAGCGCGGAGGGGTCCGTATCGGCGGTCGCGGCGACCTCGCAGAGCCGCCCGGCCCGCTCGGGCGTGTGCATCGCCACCACTGCGCCCGGCCGCCCCGACGCTGCGGCGAGGGCGTCGAGGTCGGACAGCGCGGCGGTGGTCGCCAGCACCGCCTCCGGGCGGGTCAGGAGGCCCAACGCCCCCATCCCCTCGCGTTGCAGCGTCAGGTCGTCGGACAAAGCCAAGAGCGCCAGATCCACGGGCTCCAACGCCTCGAACCGCTCGGCGGGGACAAGGCGCGACAGACGCAGGTCGGCCGCGGCGCGGTCCAGACGCCCCGCCTCGACCGCCCGGTCGAAGGCGGCGAGGATCCGCTCGGTCACCTGCGCCAGCCCGGGGGCGTCGGTGGCGACGAGCACCGTCTCGATCCCCGCCTCCAGCGCCGCGATCGCCCAGGCGGCGCCCCGCGGCGTCGCCCCGACGATGCCGAGGCGTGCGACCTCGGCCGCCGCGGCGCCGGGGGGCGGCAGAGCGGCCTCGGCCTCCGCCCGGGTCAGGTGGATCAATGCCTGGGCCTCGGGTGTCGCGCGGCAGTCGCGCCAATGCGCGCGCTCCATCTCCAGCCCCGCCGCGAAGGGCAGCAGCAGCGCCGCCTCGACGCAATCGGGCAGCGCCCGGGCGGCGGGGATCGGGCCGGGCGCCCGCCGCGCGGCGGCGCAGGCGGCCATGAAGCCACGAGGATCGGCCAGCCCCTCACGCCGGGCCGAGGTAGGGACAGCCGGCGCCGCGGCGAGGCGGCGGGCCAGTGCCGCGGCGTCGACCGCCGGATCGCCCTCCGCCACAGCGTCGATCAGGCCCGCGGGCGCCGCCTCAGCCCGAACGGCACGGCCACCCGACAGCATCCTGAGCGCAGCTTCGGCGCCCACCAGGCGCGGCAGCCGCTGGGTCGCCCCCGCCCCCGGCGGCAGGCCCAGCGCGATCTGCGGGAAGGACAGGGCGACGCCCCGCGCCGCCGTCCGCCCGTGGCAGGCGAGCGCCAGTTCCAGGCCCGGCCCCGCGGCCGCACCGTTCAGCGCCGCGACCACCGGCTTGGGCGCCGCCTCGATCTCCGCTGCCAGCCTAGCGACGGCGTCGAGCACGGTCTCGGCCTCTGGCCCGGTGGCCCCCGCGCCGGTGCTGAACACCCGCCCCTGCCCCACCAGCACCGCCGCACCCACCTCGGGATCGGCAATGGCGCGGTCGAGTTGGGCACCGATCCCGGCGGCCAGAGCGGCGCTCATCGCCGTGCCCGGGACCGCGGTGAAGGCGATGATGGCCACCCCCTGGGCGACGTCGTAGTCGGGCAGGCGCATCGTCGCGTCTCCAGGTCCGGGGGTCGACGGGGGGACGGCGCGCGTCATACCCGCGGCTCCGGGGCAGTCACGCGGCCAAGGGGGGCAGGGATAGAACGCCGCAGCTCCGCGCGGGTCCCGGCATGGTCATGTCGGGGGACGATCGCGGTGATTAGGCCGGCGCTCTTGGCCGAATCATCGCCGGGTGTGGCGGGGACGCTACCGGCAAAGCCGTCGTCGGGTCGGCTCAGGGGCTCATTTGCTGGTCGAGCGGTCGGGGAGTCAGCGAAGGGGGTCATCCAAAAGCCTCCCCTGGGGCACCGCGTCCCATGGGAACGGGCATCGCTCCTGCCGCCCTCGCATCGGGCACCGCGGGACCCCGGTGAACGCCGATCCCGCCAGTGGGGGCGACGTTCGTGACCATGCCGGCGAAAGCGCTCAAAGCCAGCCCGGCCAAACCCTCGGGACCGTCGTTGCCGGGCAGGCGCATGGGGGCATCTCCGAGTGCGGTGGGCGAGCGGGGGGCGACGCGGATCATGCCCGTGGCTCCGGGGAAGTGCCGCGTATCCCGTAGCTCGGCACCGTCGCCGGGACTTGTGCGCCGGCCAGCGCACCGCACCGCCCGACGATCCTGGCTGCCGGGGCACCGCGCCGCATCGTCCCGGCCGTGGGTGCTGAGGCGATGTCTGAGGGCGGGTGCATAGGGCGATCGCCGGGTCCGGCGGTGCGCTGGCCGGGCGCGCGGCGGTGGCCACCGGCCGCACCGCGGCCCACGGCCACCGGCCCTGTGCGCCACGACCGAGCATGGATCCCTGGGCTACCGCGCTGAGCGCAGACCCCGGCGGTTGGACGGGGCTCCCTCATCGCCGTGTCGGGTGCGGCGGTGAGTGCGACGACGGCCACGCCCTCGGCGTGCGGGTTCTTCGGCACGTGTCCGGCGCCGGTGGGCGGGGAGCTGGCGGCGCGGGTCATGCGGCCGCCTCGGCGGCGATGCCGCGGCCCAGGTGCACGAGCACCGGGATCGCCTGCGCATAGCGCCGCGCGCTCTCGGGGTTCGATGCGTTGCCCGCCGCCGCCCGGCCCACCACGCCATGGAGGATCGCCGCCAGGCGGAAGAACGAGAACGCCAGGTAGAAGGGCCAGTGGTCCAGGCCGCCGAGCCCCCGCCGCCGGCAGTAGGCGGCGACATAGGCCTCCTCGTCAGGCAGACCCAGCGCGGCGCGGTCGCGTCCGCCCAGCCCCCGCATCCCCGCGTCGTGGGGCAGCCGCCACTGCATACACTGATAGGCCAGGTCGGCCAGCGGATGGCCAAGGGTGCTGAGCTCCCAATCGATGAGCCCGCGCACGGCCGCCACCTCGGCGTCGAAGACCATGTTGTCGAGGCGGTAGTCGCCGTGGACCAGCGCCACCTGTCCGTCGTCGGCGGGCACGGCCCGCTCCAGCCAGGCGATCAGGGCCGCCATTTCTGGGTCGCGGTCCGCGCCGCCCGCGCGGACCTGGCGGCTCCACCGGTCGAGCTGGCGGGCGAAATACGCGCCGCGGGGGCCGAAATCGCCCAGTCCGACGGCGTCGACGTCCACCTCGTGCAGCGCCGCCAGCACGGCGTTCATCGCGTCGTAGAGCGCCGGGCGCGCGTCCTGGGCCACCTCGGGCAGCGCCGGATCCCAGAAGATCCGCCCCTCCAGATACTCCATGACGAAGAACGCCCGCCCCAGGGGGGACTGCGCGTCCGGCGCCAGCGCCAGCACCCTCGGCACCGGGACCGGGGTGCGCGCCAGTGCGGCCATGGCCCGGAACTCGCGCTCGACCTGATGGGCGGACGTCACCAAATCGCCCGGCGGTTTGGCCCGCAGCACCAGCCGCGCCCCGGCGCAGTCCAGGCGATAGGTGGGGTTCGACTGTCCCTGGCCGAACTTCTCGACCGCGATGAGCGGACCGGCCTCGGGCAGATGGCGCGCCAGCCAGTCGGCGAGCGTGCGCGCGGGGATGTCAAGACCCGGAACCATGCCCCGATTAGTAGGCATGGGCGTCCCCGGCGCAATGGGCCGATTGACTTCCCCACCGGGCGTTGCATCCTCGGCCGCTCACGCAAGGCCGAGGGAGGACGACGCGATGGATCTGGGACTGAGCGACCGGGCGGCGCCCCTGCACACGGCGGTGCGGGCGATGATCGCCGACGAGATCGCCCCATTGGACGCGGAGTTCCTGGCCGAGGTCGACGTGGGCGACCGGTGGCAGTTCACGCCGCGCCAGACCGAGATCCTGGAGGGGCTGAAGGCCGCCGCGCGGGACCGGGGCCTGTGGAACCTCTGGCGCACCGATGGCGCGGGCGGGGCGGGGTTGAGCACCGTCGACTACGCCTACATGGCCGAGGAGATGGGCAAGAGCCACCTGGCCGCCGAGGTCTTCAACTGCAATGCACCCGACACCGGCAATATGGAGGTCTTCGCCCGCTACGGCACCGAAGCGCTCCAGGAGCGGTGGCTTGCGCCGCTGCTGGCCGGCGAGATCCGGTCGGCCTATCTGATGACCGAGCCGGAGGTGGCGAGCTCCGACGCCACCAACATTGCCATGTCCTGCGTCCGCGACGGCGACGCCTACGTGCTGAACGGCGAGAAATGGTGGGCCACCGGCGCCGGCGATCCGCGCTGCGCCGTCTACATCGTGCTGGTGCGCACCGGCGACGACGCGGCGCCCAAGCACGCCCGCCATTCGATGATCGTGGTGGACGCCGCGACCGCGGGGATCGAGAGGCTGCGGGCGATGCAGGTGTACGGCCACGACGACGCGCCGCATGGGCACATGCACCTGCGGTTCACCGACGTGCGGGTGCCGGTCGAGAACCTTCTGGTGGGCGAGGGCCGCGGATTCGAGATCGCACAGGGGCGGCTCGGACCGGGGCGGATCCACCACTGTATGCGGGCCCTGGGCCAGGCGGAAAAGGCGCTGGAATGGATGTGCCGCCGCAGCCTGGCGCGCAAGGCGTTCGGCCGACCCCTGGCACATCTCGGCGCGACCTACGACATCATCGCCGAGGCGCGGATGGGGATCGAGCAGGCCCGGCTCCTCTGTCTCAAGGCGGCGTGGATGATGGACCGCGGCGATGCCCGGGCCGCCGCCCCTTGGATCAGCCAGGTCAAGGTGGTGGCGCCGCAGGTCGCGCTTCGGGTCACGGACGCGGCGGCGCAGATGCACGGCGCGGCGGGTCTCAGCCAGGACACCCCGCTCGCCCGGCAATGGACTCATCTGCGGACGCTTCGACTGGCCGACGGACCCGACGCGGTGCACCGCCGCCAGGTGGCCCGCGCCGAGCTGCGCCGCTATTCCGCGCCGGCGGCCTAGCCGGGGCGGACTTCTCGCGAAGTCCGGCGGCAAATCCCTCGATTTGCCTTCCCGGCCCAACGGTGCGGACGGCGCCGAAACTCGCGAGAATTTCTGCCGGACTTCGCGAGAAGTCCGGCTTGGGTCAGGGATCGGGGGCCGGCGGCCAGAGATCGTCGGCCTCGGGCCGTTCCAGCGCCTGCTCGAGGCGCAGGATGTCCTCGGGCACCGGCTGTCCCGTGGCGCGGAGCGCCGCGATTTCCTCACGCAGCCGCTCTTGCAGCACGTGGCGGTCGGTGGGGCGAGCTGCGATCTCGTCGAGGGTCATCGCCACCTGAGCTTTGAGCGCTTCGAACATCGGATCAGCCGACCTTGGCGGCGCAGTCGACGCAGAGCGCCGCGGACGGCACCGCGTCCAGCCGCGCCGGCGCGATGTCGTCGCCGCAGCGCTGGCACACCCCGTAGTCGCCCGACTCGAGCCGACCCAGCGCGGCGCGGATCCGTTCGATCTCGGCCAGCCCCTCGGCACCCATCCGTTCCAGGACCTCGTCGTCCTCCATCTCGGTGGCGCGGTCTTCCCAATCCCGGCTGTGGGGTTCTTCGAGGGTGTGCTCGATGGTGTCCAGACGCTGGGTCAGTTCCGCCAGGCGCGCCTCCAATGCCGCGCGGCGATCCGAATGCTCTTGCATCGCGGTCTCCTCTCAGGCCCCGGCCCGACCGGCGGGGGATCCCCGAGACGCTAGGGCGCGGTCCCAGCCCGCGCCTTGATGCAAGTCAAGAGGGCGGCGTCCGGGCTCAGACCGGGACGTTGTCCCACATGTCCTCGTCCTCGGCCCAGGCGGGGGCGCGCTCGGCCGCCGGACGGCGGAGCATGAGCGTGGCGCGCAGCGTCAGCTTGGCCGCCTCGGCGCGCGAAGGGTCGCGGACCACACCGTCGATCAGCCGGTCGATCTCGTCGCGGGGAAGGACATCCGTCATCGCAGGTCTCCCTTGGCCGGGGCGCCTCTCCCAACGGACGCCCTCTGTCCGACCCTACCACGCCCGGCGGTGCCCTCCCACCGCGCAGGTCGCCGCGGGCGGCCCGCGGTCCGCGCAGTGCCCATAATTCCGGCACCCATCGCCGGGGTTGCGCCCCAGGCGGCGCGCTCTGTATCACCGGGCGCACCGTTCGCCGCCGCAGAAGGAGCCGCCATGGACATCCGCCCCCTCACCGACCGCTATGCCGTCGCACCGCAGATCGCGCCTGAGGACCTGGCCGATCTGCGCGCCGCGGGGTTCACCGACGTGATCTGCAACCGCCCCGACGGCGAGGTGCCGCCGGACCTGGCCGCGACGCGGATGCGCGCGGCGGCCGAGGCGGCGGGCCTGACGTTCCACGACAACCCGGTGGTGGGCGGCGGGATGACCGCCCAGGCGGTGGCCGCCCAGCGCGCGGCGGTCGAGGGCGCGGCCGGGCCGGTGCTGGCCTATTGCCGCTCGGGCACCCGTTCGACCGTCGTGTGGGCACTGGCGATGGCGGGGACCCACGATGCCGACGCGTTGATCGCGGCCGCCGCCCGCGGCGGCTACGACATTGCCGGGCTCAGGCCGCAGATCGCGGCGGCCGGGGCGCTCTGAGCTATTCCGCCGCCTGGGCCAGGACGTCGCCCAGCGTCACCCGGAACGCCGCGCCCCCCTGCCCCGGCAGATACGCGATCGCACCGCCCAGGCGGCCCATGATCTCGCGGCAGATGGCCAGGCCCAGCCCCGCGCCGCCCGCGGCGCGGGTGTCGCTGAGGCGCGAGAACTTCTCGAAGATCACCGTTTGCTGCGCCTCGGGGATCCCCGCGCCGTTGTCGATGAAATCGACCACCGCGCCCTGCGCCTCGCGCCGCACGGCGATGGTCAGGACCGGGTCGGCGGCGGTGCAGTATTTCTCGGCGTTGGAGATCAGGTTGATGAAGACCTGCGCCAGGCGGTCGGGGTCGGTGTCGACGGCGATGCGCTCGCGCACCGGGTCGCGCCGGACGCTCAGCCGCGGGCGCCGCGCCTGGGTGGCATCGAGCGCGCGGTCGATCACCGCCTCCAGCGTGGTCACCTGGCGGTTCAGCGTCACCTGACCGTTCTCCAGCACGCTGAGGTCCAAGAGGTCGTCGAGCAGCCGGGTCAGACGCTGGCTCTCGTCGTGGATGACGTTCAGGAACCGCCGCCGCTCGGCCTCGGGCAGGTCGGCGTCGTCGCGCAGGATCTCGGAAAACGCCCGGATCGACGTCATCGGGGTGCGCAGCTCGTGGCTGATCTGGCTGAGGAAGGCGTCTTTTTGGATCGACAGGGCGGTGAGTTGCTCGTTGGCCTGCCGCAGCTTGCGCGCGGTGCGGCCCAGTTCGGCCGACTTGGCCTCCAATTGGCTGGAATACTCCATGATCTGCGCGGTCTCGTCGGCCACGCGCATGAGGTCTTCGACCGACACCGCCGCACCGCCGCCGATCTGCGCCAGCATTGCGTGGGCCGTGGCCGCGCCGACCGAGCCCGACAGTTCGCGCTCCAACCGCTCCAGGAACTCGCGGGTCGGATCGGGCAGATAGCCGACCTTGCCCTGGGCGCGGGCCTGGGCCTGGAACAGGCGCTGCGCCTCGGCGGGACCCAGGATGCGCTGGGCCATCATCAGGAGATCCTCGGTCTCGACCATCGCCGGCACCCAGCCGCGCGCCCCCGAGGAGTAGCGGAAGATGTTGACGAACTCGGCGCCTTGCAGCCGCTCCATCGGGCCGGGAAAGCTCGCCAGCGAGCCCAGGACGAAGCCCAGCGCATTCAGGATCATCGACCACAGGACGGCGTGCAGCATCGGGTCCATGCCCTCGATCCCGAAGAGCGCCCGCGGCCGCAGCCAGCCGATGCCGAAGGGGCCGTTCTCGAACACCGCGGCGGGGATCACCGCGCCCTCGCCGAAGGACGGCAGGAACAGCGTCCACATCCACACCGCAAAGCCCAGACTGACGCCCAGCCCCGCGCCGACCCGCGTGGCCCCGCGCCAGAACACCCCGCCCAACAGCGCCGGGAGCGCCTGGGCCACCCCGGCAAAGGCGATGAGGCCGATGGCGGCCAGGGCCGTGCCCCCGCCCGACAGGCGGTAATAGACGTAGCCCAGGCACAGAACCCCGGCGATGGACAGCCGCCGCGACAGCAGCACCACGTCGCGCACGTCGCCCGACACGGTGGCCCCGCCCTGCATCACCCTGAGCCAGATTGGCATGACGATGTGGTTCGACACCATGGTCGACACGGCGATGGCTGCGACGATGACCATCGACGTGGCCGAGGAGAACCCGCCGAGAAAGCTGAGCATGGCCAGCCCGTCCTGCCCCGCCGCCAGAGGCACGGTCAGCACGAAGAGGTCGGGGTTCGACCCCTCCGGCAGCATCGACAGACCGATCACCGCGATCGGCACGACGAAGAGGCTCATGGCGCAGAGATAGAGGGGAAAGGCCCAAGCGGCGGTCGCCAGGTGGCGCTCGTCGGAGTTCTCGACCACCAGGACGTGGAACATCCGCGGCAGGCAGACGAACGCCGCCGCAGAGAGAAAGGTCAGCCCGACCCAGCGGCCGCCGTGCATCTCCCAGGTGGCGATGGGCGACGCTTCGATGGCGTCGAACATCGCCCGGGGGCCGCCGCCCAAGCCCCAGACCACGAAGACGCCCACGGCCAGGAGAGCGAAGAGCTTGACCACCGCCTCGACGGCGATGGCGCTGACCACGCCGTGGTGGCGCTCGTTCACGTCGAGGTTGCGGGTGCCGAAGACCACGGTGAAGACGGCGAGCCCCGCCGCCACCCATAGGGCCGTGGCCTGGAGCCGGGCGGGATCGGGCGGTCCCTCGGCGCCCGCGCCGGGGGCGAAGACGGCGAAGGACAAGGTCACCGATTGCAGTTGCAACGCGATGTAGGGCGTCGTGCCGACCAGGGCCAACACCGTGACGAGGCCGCCCAAAAACGTCGACTTGCCATAGCGCGACGAGATCAGGTCGGCGACCGAGGTGATCCGCTGGGTCCGGCCGATCCGCACGAGTTTTCGCAAGAGCGCCCACCAGCCGATCATCACCAGCGTCGGACCGAGGTAGATCGTCACGAACTCCAGCCCCGACCGCGCTGCGTTGCCCACCGCCCCGTAGAAGGTCCAGGCGGTGCAGTAGATCGACAGCGACAGGGTGTAGACCCAGGGGCTGCGCAGCCAGCCCAGATGCCCCGCCTGGGCCCGTCGCTCGGCCCACCACGCCACGACGAAGAGCGCCGCCACATAGGCCAGGCACACCGCCACCAACACGTTGAAGGACAGCATCAGCCGCGGTCGGGCGGCGGCGGCGGCGCGCCCGGCTCCCGACGGCTGAGCCGATGGCTCAGCGCAGCGGCGACGACGATCAACAGGATCCAGACGGCCAGGAGGTAGAGACCGCCGCGCGCGGTGGAGGCGCCGCCCTCGCCGCTGGCCCAGAGTTCGGGGAGGAGGAACAGGACCGCCCCCACCACCGGCAGGATCCGCGCGGCGTCCATCAACCGGCGCCGCCGATAGGTCTGGCGGGCCAGGAACAGGGGCTCGGACCCCCCGCTCATGCCCCGCTCCGCAGGGGCCCGGTCATTGCGCCGCGCGCCCCGCCGCCGGCGGCACCTCGGCCTCGGCGAGCATCCGCACGGCCTCCAGCACCTCGGAGTTGGAGAACGGCTTGGTCATGAACCGGCTCGCGCCGATCCGTGCGGCCAGTTCGCGGTCCTGCTTCTGCCCGCGGGCGGTGAGCATCAGCACCGGCAACCCGGCGAACTCGGGCATCGCGCGCAGATCGGTCAGGATATCGTATCCCGACCGGTCCGGCAGCATCACGTCGAGGACCAGAACGTCGGGCTTGCGCCGGGTCACGGCATCCACCGCCGTGGCGCCGTTCGAGTGGGTGTGAACCGTCCAGCCATCGCGCGACAGGATATACCGCACCGCCTCGATGATGTTCGGTTCGTCCTCGATCAGCAGGACCTGCTTGGTCATGCGCCGATCCCCTCCCTATCCCGGACCGTTTTCGGCCTTCGGTGGATCGTTTATGCCGTGCGGGCAGGGACCTGTCAAAACTCGCGCGCCGGGCGCGGTCATTCCGGCGACAGGATCGTCGGCTCGCGCCGGGCGGCACAGTCCGGCCGCGGGCAGATGCGGCAACTGCTGCCGACGCGCCAGACGGGCCCGACATCGGCCCCGCTGGCCTCGGGGATCAGCGCCATGGTCGCCTCGACCTGCAACGGCGCGTCGAAGGATCCGCCGCCCCGGACCTCGGCCACGGCATAGGCGGTGAAGCGGCGGCGCAGCCGCCCGGCCAGTTCCAACCGCTGGCGGATCGGCACCATGGGTTTCAAAAGCGCCTGATAGAGCGGCCAGAGCGGGCACGCGGAGGAGAAGCGCGGCAGCGCGAAGTCGGCCAGCGGCTTGCGAAAGGTCAGCGTGCCCGAGCCGTCGCAGATCACCAGGCCCACGGGCTGACCGTTCAGGCCCTCGCGGCGCACGGCCAGCCGGCGCAGGACCAGCGGGAGGGGCGCCTGCGTCGCATCGGCCAGCGCCAGGGGATCGTGGCCGCGGGCAGAGATCGCAGCGGCGAGCCGCGGCTCGGGCAGCGCGAGGGCATCGGCGCGGTAGCGCGACAGCCACTGCGCCGCCAGGACGCGCGCCGCCGGGCGCAGCTCCTGCGCGGCGTCGAGCACCGCCTCGGGGGTGCCGTCGGCCGCCTCCAGCTCCTGCACGCGGTAGCTGCGGGCGGCCATCCACGCCTCCACCTCCTCCTGCGGCGTGGTGGCGCTCTGGTCGGCGTCGGCGGCCGCGTCGAGATAGCCCACCAGGGTCTGGCTGCTCTCGGCCAGGCGGCGGCTGTCCTCGTGCAGGTTGCGATGGAACCGCGCGCGCCACTCGGGGATCAGGTCGGGGTCGTCCACCAGGATGGCGCTGGTCGAGCGGATGGCGGTGACCGTGGACAGGACCTCGTGCACCGACGCCGACAGGAACGGGTCGTGGGTCAGACGGTCGTTCAGCACCTCCACCGCCCGCTCCAGTGCCGAGATGCGGCGGGTCTGGGCGGCCAGGAGCCCGGCCCAGCCCGGCAGACGGCCGGCGAACTCCTCGACCCGGTCGATCTCGGCGCCCGCCCCGTCCGGCCCGGCGGCGGCGGCGCGCAGCGCCTCGATCAGCCCCGCCTCGGCGCCTTCGGTGAGGCTCGCCACATCGGTGTCGAGCGCGCGCGCCACGTCCGCCAAAAGCTTGCCGCCGATTCTGCGCCGATTGTGCTCGATCAAGTTGAGGTAGGACGACGAAATCCCCAGCGTCT
Organism: Rhodobacteraceae bacterium CCMM004; assembly: GCA_004005435.1. GTDB lineage: Bacteria > Pseudomonadota > Alphaproteobacteria > Rhodobacterales > Rhodobacteraceae > CCMM004. Next base: position 243,668 of record RZWH01000002.1, read on the forward strand.
GCGCCAGAGCGGACTGCCGGATCCCGCGATCCAGCCGCTGCGCCCGGATGCGGCTGCCGGTCAATCCCGGTTTCGGCATCGGCGAAAATCCTTTCCGATCAGCCCGTTTCTGCGCCTGCGGGAGAATTAGTTTACAGCTATTCTGCCCTGCGTGTTTATTTGTTTACAGAAAAATCCTTTCGGTGTGGGCACTTGTTGCGCAATTTTCGACCGTTCCGCATTCTTGCCACAGTCCTGTAAAGGACAGGCGCGCACGTGGCGGGACTGTCGCGGCGCACCGCTCATCTCATGGGAGGACATAGATGACGAGATCCAGCTTTACCCGCAGAGGCCTGTTGAAGACCGGCGCCGGTGTCGGCGCTGGCCTGGCGCTGCCGACGATCTTTACCGGCGCGTCCTGGGCGCAGACGTCGGGCTTCACCAACGCGCCAGAGGGCGACACCGTCACCCTGGGCTTCAACGTTCCGCAGTCCGGCCCCTATGCCGACGAGGGTGCCGACGAGTTGCGCGCCTACATGCTAGCGGTCGAGCACCTCAACGGCGAGGGCGACGGCGGCATGATCGACACCTTCACCTCTAAGACGCTGGATGGCACCGGCATCATGGGCAAGAAGGTCGAATACGTCACCGGCGATACCCAGACCAAGTCGGACGCCGCCCGCGCCTCGGCCCGCTCGATGATCGAGAAGGACGGCGCGATCATGATCACCGGCGGCTCGTCCTCGGGCGTCGCCGTCGCCGTGCAGGCCCTGTGCCAGGAGGCCGGCGTCATCTTCATGGCCGGTCTGACGCATTCCAACGACACCACCGGCAAGGACCGCAAGGCCAACGGCTTCCGCCACTTCTTCAACTCCTACATGTCCGGCGCTGCGCTGGCGCCGATCCTGGCCAACGAGTACGGCACCGACCGGCGGGCCTATCACCTGACGGCCGACTACAACTGGGGCTACACCACCGAAGAGGCGATCCGCACCTCGACCGAGGCGATGGGTTGGGAGACGGTGAACGCGGTCAAGACGCCGCTGACGCAGACCGACTTTTCCTCCTACATCGCGCCGGTGCTCCAGTCCGGGGCCGACGTTCTGGTCCTGAACCACTACGGCGGCAACATGGTCAACTCTCTGACCAACGCGGTGCAGTTCGGCCTGCGCGAGGCCGAGGCCAACGGCAAGCAGTTCCAGATCGTCGTGCCGCTCTACTCCGAGCTGATGGCGCTGGGCGCGGGCGAGAACATCGCCGGCATCATCGGCTCGCAGAACTGGGACTGGAAGCTGGAGAACCAGCTGGGCAGCCGCTACGTCGGCACCAACGCCTTCACCCAGTCGTTCGGCAAGAAGTACGGCTTTCCGCCGTCCCAGGCGGCGCACACCTGCTACGTGCAGACGCTGCTCTATGCCGACGCGGTGAACCGCGCGGGCAGCTTCGCGCCCTGCGCGGTGGTCGAGGCGCTGGAAGGGTTCGAGTTCGACGGGCTGGGCAACGGTCCGACGCTCTATCGCGCCGAGGACCACCAGTGCTTCAAGGATGTGGTCGTGGTGCGCGGCGCGGCGAACCCCGACGCCCAGACCCGCGAGCTGGTGGACATCATCGAGGCGACCCCGGTCGAGCAGGTGACCTATCCGCACGACCACCCGCAGTTCGCCGGCGGCGAGCTGGGCTCCTGCAACAACGGCGCCTGAGCGTCTGACAGGGGGCGGGCCGCGGGCCCGCCTCCGACCGGCGCGGACGGCCCGCCCCCGATCACGGGGCGGCGGCGTCCGCCCACTCATATCGACAACCGCACGGGGACGGGTCCATGGACGCCATCATCCTTCAGATTCTGAATGGCCTCGACAAGGGCTCGGCCTATGCGCTGATCGCTCTCGGGCTGACGCTGATCTTCGGCACGCTGGGGGTGGTGAACTTCGCCCACGGTGCGCTGTTCATGATCGGCGCCTTCTGCGCCGTCACGCTCAGCCGCATCCTGACCCTCAGCCATACGGTCGTGGACGACAGCCGCACCGATTTCCTTGGCAATCCGCTGAAGGTCGAGGTTCCTTACGTCTACGACTGGTTCGGGCAGGCCGCGGGCGACACGATCATCGACTGGGCGGTGCCGCTGTCGATCCTCTTTGCCATCCCGATCATGGCGCTGGTGGGTCTCGCCATGGAGCGCGGGCTGATCAAGCATTTCTACAAGCGCCCCCATGCCGACCAGATCCTCGTGACCTTCGGCCTGGCGATCGTGCTGCAAGAGATCATCAAGTATTTCTACGGCGCCAACCCGATCCCGACGCCCGCACCCGACGCCTTCCGCGGCTCGTTCGACTTTGGCGTGCTGCTGGGCTTTGACCCGAACACGATCATCTATCCGTTCTGGCGACTGGTCTACTTCGCCTTCGCCATGGTGATCATCGCCGCGGTCTTTGCCTTCCTCCAGTTCACCACCTTCGGAATGGTGGTCCGCGCCGGCATGGCCGACCGCGAGACGGTGGGCCTGCTCGGGATCAACATCGACCGCCGCTTCACCGTGATGTTCGCCATCGCCGCGGTGGTCGCGGGACTGGCGGGGGTGATGTACACACCGATCAACAGTCCGAACTACCACATGGGCATGGACTTTCTCGTCCTGAGCTTCGTCGTGGTGGTCGTCGGCGGCATGGGGTCGCTGCCGGGTGCGGTGCTGGCGGGGTTCCTGCTGGGCATCCTCGAAAGCTTCGCCTCCATGGCGGCCGTCATCGACCTGATCCCGGGCATCAACCAGGTGATCATCTACCTCGTCGCCATCGTCATTCTGCTTACCCGTCCTCGTGGCCTGATGGGCCGCAAGGGCGTGATGGAGGACTGAGCCATGCTCGGACTGAACCGCAAGGACGCCATGCTGCTGATGGTCGTGGTGCTCCTCACCCTCTTCGCCCCGTTCCTCCTCAACCCCTTCCCCGAAGGGTCGAGCCTGGCGCAGTTCAACGCGGGCTATCCCGACCTGATGCAGCGTTTCGTGATCTTCGGGATCTTCGCCATCGGCTTCAACATCCTGTTCGGGCTGACCGGATACCTCAGCTTCGGCCATGCCGCGTTCCTCGGGGCGGGCAGCTATGCCGGGGTCTGGATGATGAAGCTGCTGACGATGAACGTGATCCCGGCTATCATCGTCTCGGTGGTGGTGGCGGGCCTGTTCTCGCTTCTGATCGGGTTCATCTCGCTCAGGCGGTCCGGCATCTACTTTTCGATCCTGACGCTGGCCTTTGCGCAGATGTCCTTTGCCCTGGCCTATTCGGTGCTGACGCCGATCACCGGCGGCGAGACCGGCCTGCAACTGAGCCTCAACGACCCCCGCATCCTGGGGGTCTCGTCCACCGGGGACGGGTCGATCCCCGTGACCAACCTCTTCGGACTGGAGATGCGCGACAGCTTCGAGTGGGAGGTGGGCGCGTGGCTGTTCACCTTCAACGCCGGCTACTACGTCTGCGCCGCGGTGATGCTGGTGGCCTTCTACGTCGCCATCCGTATCTTCCGCTCGCCCTTCGGGATGATGCTGCGCGCGGTCAAGTCGAACCAGCAGCGGATGAACTACACCGGCCTGAACCCCAAGCCCTACACCCTGGCGGCCTTCGTCATCTCGGGGATGTATGCGGGGCTGGCCGGGGGGCTGATGGTGTCGATGGACCCGCTGGCGGGCGCCGAGCGCATGTTCTGGACCGCCAGCGGAGAGGTCGTGCTGATGACCATCCTCGGCGGCGCGGGCACGCTGATCGGTCCGGTGCTGGGTGCGGGCCTGATCAAGTACATGGAAAACATCGTCTCCAAGATCAACTCGACCATCCTGCACGAATGGTTCGCCTTCATGCCCGACGGAATCGAGGATCTGCTGGTCACGCTGGTCTATCCCTTCATCGGCAAGGGGTGGCATCTGACGCTGGGCATCATGTTCATGCTCGTCGTGATCTTCCTGCCCGGCGGCCTCGTCGAGGGCGGTCAGCGGATCGGGCGCCTGTTCCGCCGCCGCGACCGCAAGGGCACGGGCGTCGAGGCGCCCGCCGCCGAGCAGCGCCGCAAGACCCCCGCGGAATAAGGAGACGGACCATGGGTATTCTCGAAGTCAAAAACGTCTCCAAGCGCTTCGGCGGGCTCCAGGCGCTGGGCGACGTGAACCTCAGCGTGGCCGAGAACACCGTGCACGCGATCATCGGGCCGAACGGCGCGGGCAAGTCGACGCTGCTGAACTGCCTCATCGGCAAGCTGATCCCGGACACCGGGTCGGTGATGTTCGACGGCAACTCCGTCCTCGGGCGCAAGCCCTACGAGATCAACCAGATGGGCATCTCCCGGGTGTTCCAGACGCCCGAGATCTTCGCCGACCTGACCGTGTTCGAGAACGTGATGATCCCCTGCTTCGCGACTCGCGACGGGGCGTTCCGGATGCACGCGCTGGAAAGCGTGGCCAACGAGCCCGACATCGTCGAACAGGCCGAGACGATGCTGGCCGACGTCAACATGCTGGACAAGCGCAACGTCCACGCCGGCAGCCTCAGCCGCGGCGACAAGCGGCGGCTGGAGATGGCCATGTGCCTCAGCCAGCAGCCCAAGCTCCTGCTGCTGGACGAGCCGACCGCGGGCATGGCGCGGGCCGACACCAACAACACCATCGACCTGCTCAAGGAGATCAAGGACAAGCGCGACATCACCATGTGCATCATCGAGCACGACATGCATGTGGTGTTCAGCCTAGCCGAGCGCATCACCGTCCTGGCCCAGGGCACGCCTCTGGTCGAGGAGACGCCGGAGAACATCAAGGGCCACCCCAAGGTGCGCGAAGCCTATCTGGGCGAGGCGCAGGTCTAAGATGGCCGGACTTCGCGCGAAGTCCGGCCGCAAATCTCGCGATTTGCCGCCCCCGCCCCGCGGTTCGAGCCCCGTCCCGGAATTCGCGAGAATTCCTGCCGGATATCGCGAGATATCCGGCCGCCGAAAGGAAACGCCATGAACGCCCCCGCTCCCTTCAACAAACACGCCAACAACGCCGCCACAGCGCCGGCCTTTCTCAGCATCTGGAACATCGAGAGCTATTACGGCGAAAGCTACATCGTCCAGGACGTGACCTTCAACGTCCACGAGGGCGAGATCCTGGCGCTTCTGGGCCGCAACGGGGCGGGTAAGACCTCGACGCTGCGCTCCATCGCCCGGCTCGACAGCCCGGAGGTGCGCTATGGCGAGATCTGGCTCGACCACAAGCCGCTGCACGAGATGAAGTCCTACCAGGCTGCGGCCGAAGGCATCGCGCTGGTGCCCGAGGACCGCCGGATCATCCCCGGCCTGACGGTGGAGGAGAACCTGCAACTGGCGCAGATCGCGCCGCCCAAGGGCTGGTCGCTCGAGCGCGTCTACGACCTCTTTCCCCGCCTGGGCGAGCGGCGCAAGCAGGAGGGCGTGACCCTTTCGGGCGGCGAGCAGCAGATGCTGTCCATCGCCCGCGCCCTCTGCCGCGACATCAAGGTGCTGTTGCTCGACGAACCCTACGAGGGCCTCGCCCCCGTGATCGTCCAGGAGATCGCCAAGACCCTGGGCGTCATCCGCGACCAGGGCATCACCACGATCATCGTGGAGCAGAACGCGGTCGCCGCGCTGACGCTCGCGGACCGCGCCGTAATCCTCGACACCGGCTCGGTGGTGTTCGACGGCTCGGCCAAGGAAGTGCTGGACGACGAGGCGCTGCGCGCGGAATATCTGGCCATCTGACCTGCCGACGAGACGGCCCTTGCCGGACCGCCCACCCCCGGGCGGTCCGTTCCGACACGGCCGCGACGGCACCCGAAGGAGGAGACCGCCATGGCCGACGAGGCCCCCCGCACCTATCCGCCCAGCGACGACTTCGTGACGCAGGCCCATGTGGACAAGGCCCGCTATGAGGAGATGTATGCCGCCTCGGTGACCGACCCCGAGGCGTTCTGGGGCGAGCACGGCCGCCGCATCGACTGGATGACGCCCTATTCCAAGGTGAAGAACGTCAGCTTCGCGTATGGCGACGTGTCGATCAAATGGTTCGAGGACGGCACGCTGAACGTCTCGGCCAACTGCATCGACCGGCACCTCAAGGACCGCGGCGACCAGACCGCCATCATCTGGGAGCCCGACGAGGCCGACGACGAAGCCCTACACATCACCTACCGGCAACTGCACGCCCACGTCTGCAAGTTCGCCAACGTTCTGAAAGAGCTGGGCGTCGAAAAGGGCGACCGCGTGGTGATCTACCTGCCGATGATCCCCGAGGCAGCCTATGCCATGCTGGCCTGCGCCCGGATCGGCGCGGTGCACTCCATCGTCTTCGCCGGATTCTCGCCCGACGCGCTGGCCAACCGCATCGACGACTGCCGTGCCAAGGTGGTCGTCACCGCCGACGGCGCCCCCCGCGGCGGGCGGGTCACGAACCTCAAGGACAACGTGAACAAGGCGATCCTGAACACGGTGGACGACCCGGCGGTTCTGGTGGTCAAGCGCACCGGGCAACAGGTCGCCTGGGTCCAGGACCGCGACCACTGGCTGCACGAAATGGAAGAGGGCGTGTCGGACCAGTGCGACCCGGTGGAGGTCGGTGCCGAGGACCCGCTCTTCGTGCTCTACACCTCCGGATCCACGGGCAAGCCCAAGGGGGTGGTCCACACGTCGGGCGGCTATCTGGTCTATGCCTCGATGACCCACGAATACACCTTCGACTACCACGAAGGGGACGTGTTCTGGTGCACCGCCGACGTGGGCTGGGTCACGGGGCACAGCTATATCGTCTACGGCCCGCTGGCCAACGGAGCGGTGACCCTCATGTTCGAGGGCGTGCCGACCTACCCCGATGCCGGTCGCTTCTGGCAGGTCTGCGCCAAGCACAAGGTGGCGCAGTTCTATACCGCCCCCACCGCCATCCGCGCCCTGATGGGCAACGGGGCCGAGTGGGTCGGCAAGCACGACCTCTCCAGCCTCAAGGTGCTGGGCACCGTGGGCGAGCCGATCAACCCCGAGGCCTGGACCTGGTACAACGAGCATGTGGGCAAGGGGCGCCTGCCCATCGTCGACACCTGGTGGCAGACCGAGACCGGGGGCCACCTGCTGACCCCCCTGCCCGGCGCCACGCCCACCAAGCCCGGCAGCGCCACGCTGCCCTTCTTCGGGATCGAGCCCGCGGTGCTGGAGCCCGAATCCGGCAAGGTGATCGAGGAGAGCCCGGCCGAGGGGGTCCTCTGCCTGGCCGACTCGTGGCCGGGACAGATGCGCACCGTCTATGGCGACCACCAGCGGTTCATGGACACCTACTTTCAGCAATACAAGGGCTACTACTTTTCCGGCGACGGCTGCCGACGCGACGCGGACGGGTACTACTGGATCGCCGGCCGGGTGGACGACGTCATCAACGTCTCGGGCCACCGCATGGGCACGGCCGAGGTGGAATCGGCGCTGGTCGCCCACGAGAAGGTCGCCGAGGCCGCGGTCGTGGGCTATCCCCACGACGTCAAGGGCCAGGGCATCTATGCCTACGTGACGCTGATGAACGGCATCGAACCGTCCGACGCGCTGCGCAAGGAACTGAGCGACTGGGTCCGCTACGAGATCGGCCCGATCGCCAAACCCGACCTGATCCAGTGGGCGCCGGGCCTGCCCAAGACCCGGTCGGGCAAGATCATGCGCCGCATTCTGCGCAAGATCGCCGAGGACGACTATGGCGCGTTGGGCGATACCTCCACCCTGGCCGAGCCCGAGGTGGTCGACGACCTGATCGAAAACCGCATGAACCGGCACTGATCCCGCCCACGGGTCTGTGAACGCAGTGGCGGCGCAAATCCATGCGCCGCCTTTTTCGTTGGGATTCCAGCATATTGGAGCGACCCTCCGATTCCGACAAGATTCCACAGGAACCATTCGCGGCGCGTCGCTTTGTGACCACCGTAACCTTCACGAGTGGAGAAAGCGTATGTCCATCAAGACGATTCTCATGTCCGGCGCGGCCGTAGCGGCGCTGACGTTCGGCGCTTCGGCGCAAACCGCGACGGTCCAGACCGAGACCGAAACCGAGGCGACCGAGACCGAGCAGACGCTCCAGGTCGGCGCGACCGAGATCGAGACCGAGGCCGACAGCGAAACCATGATGGCCGATGGCACGGTCGAGACCGACGCCGAGGGCACCGCTCAGCCGCTCGTGGCCGAGGGCACCGTCGCCGGCGGTCAGCTGGTCGTGGAACAGGGCGAGCCCAAGGTCCAAGTGACCGTGCCCGACCCGAACGTGAAGGTGACCCAGGGCGCGCCGGAAGTCACCGTGGAGCAGCCCCAGCCCGAGATCACCGTAACCCAGGCCAAGCCGCAGATCCGCGTGCAGCAGCAGGCGCCGATCATCACCGTCGAGCAGGCGCAGCCGACCGTGACGGTCCGCATTCCCGAGCCCATCGTCACCATCGTGATGCCCGAGCCGAATGTGGACGTCGACCAGGCCCAGCCGCAGGTCGCCGTCGAGCAGCCCCAGCCGATCATCCGCTTCCTCCGCCCCGAGCCCAAGGTCGTGGTGCAGGAGGCCGAGCCGCAGATCACGGTCGAGCAGGCCGAGCCGCAGATCAGCATCGCCGCGGCGGCCGAGCCGAACGTGACCATCGAACAGGCCGAGCCGAACGTCACGATGCAGACCGAGGGTGAGCCCGAGGTGGTGGTAGAGACCGCCGAGGCCGAGGTGAACGTCGAGGCCGCCGAGGCCGCGCAGATCGCCGTCGACCAGGGCGAGGCTCAGGTCAACATCGTCGAAGGCGAAGCGACCGAGACGGCCGCCGCCGAGATGGAGACGACCGAAGGGACCGAGGGCGCCGCGACCATGGCCGCCACCGAAACCGAAGTCGACACCGAGGCGCAGACCGAAACCGGCATGATGTTCGCCGACATCGACGCCCGCGACGGCTTCCGTGTCCTTGAGATGAGCGAGCTGACCACCGAAGAGCTGACCGGCGCGCCGGTCTACGAATCGAACGACGAGTGGATCGGCGAGGTGTCCGAGCTGATCATCGAGGGCAACCAGATCGACCGTGCCGTGATCGACGTCGGCGGCTTCCTCGGCCTGGGCGAAAAGCCGGTGGCCCTGGAGATGTCGAACATCTCGATCCAGCGCGGCGAGGAGAGCGGCGAAACCCGCGTCTTCGTCAACATGACCGAAGAAGAGCTGCGCGCACTGCCTGACTACGAATAAGTGCAGACTTACTTGACGCCATGGATCGGGCGGCCCTTAGGGCCGCCCGTTTTTCTTGGACTGTGCGGTTGTTTGCCGGCTGTTATCGGATAACGCCTGGACGTTCTGGCGCGGCATCCTGAGCCGGACTAGGCTGCGCGCACAACCAGAGGAGATATCGAAATGCCTTCGATCAAGACGATTCCCGCGGCACTGATCGCGGCGGCCGCCCTGGCCGCATGCCAGCCTGCCACGAATCAGCAGCGGGCCGCCATCGGCGGTCTGACGGGCGCCACGCTGGGCGTGTTGACCGCCGATGCGCTGGACGGCGACACCGATTGGAAGATCATCGGAGCCCTGGCCGGCGCCACTGCGGGTGCGCTCGTTGCGCAGAACACCGCGACGCGGCAGTGTGCCTATGCCCGGGGCGACGGCACCTACTATACCGCCGCCTGCTGAGGCTCACCCGGGACCGCGCGGCGACCGTCGCGCGGTTCCTCCGCTCAGGACGGCGGCGGTATCCGCGCCAGCCAGTCCGCCAGCCGGTCGCCCACCCTGGCGCCGAGGGCCTCTGCGCTTTGGTTGACCGCCGACAGAACGCCCGTATCCAGCGCCGAGACTGCGTCGCCGATCCGTGCGGTGGAATGGGCCACGGTCGCCCCGGCGATGCCGCGGGCGTCCAACGCGGGGAGCCGCGCGCGCCCCGACCCGTCCTTGCCCCCGCCCGCGTCATTGAACACCGCGACCCTCGCCGCGGCCTTGAGCGCGCGCTGGGGGTCTCCGCCCACCAGTCCGCCATGGCTGCCTGTGACGACCAGCGCGCCGGCGTCCCCCTCGCCCACCAGAGAGACCGAGTCGAGCAGCGTCACCTCCACCCCGCCGGGCAGCCGCCGGACCTGCCGCGCCTCGGCCGCGTGGGGCAGCCGGTCCCGGGGCTCCGGTGCCCGCTCTAGCCGCACGGCGGCCTGGGCCACGGTCATCCCCGGCGCCACTCCAAGATCGCGAGCCAATCCATTGGCGAAACTGACGATTCCGTGGCGCAGCGCGTCCTCCGCATCGCCGATCCGCGCGGTCATCGTGTCGTAGGCGGCCGCGGCCATCCCCACCTGCTCCAGCGCCATCACCCCCGCGACCCCGGCGTGGTCCAGCCCGATCCCCGCGTCGTTGAAGACCGCCGCGCGGAGACCCCCGCGGCTCGCCACCATCCCCGCGTAACCGCCGCCATGGGAGCCGGACACCGCCACGCGGCCTGCGTCCGCGGGCGCGACGTCGGTGATCGAGGCCAGGAGCGTGAGCGCAGGCGACATGGGGCCAGTCGTAATCCCCTTGACGGAATCGATCAATCCAGTTTCACTATGCGGCATAAATTGTTCCGATAAACGGAACACCATGGGGAGGGGACATGACCGGAGAGGCCGCACCCATCGGCTCGATCGCCCGGGCTGCCCGCGTGCTGGAAGCGCTGGCGGCGCATCCCGACGGCGCGCCCCTGGCCGATCTCGTCGCCGCCACCGGGTTCACCAAGACCACCGTGCATCGCACCCTCGCCGCCATGCAGGACGTCGCCTGGGTGCACCAGGATCCCCAGACCCGGGCCTATGCCCTGGGCACCCGCCTGGGCGATCTGGCCCGGCAGGCGGGCACGGTGAACCTCGCCGCCATGGCCCGCCGCGGAATGCAGCGCCTGGCCGAGGTGACGGCAGACACGGTGTTCCTGTCGGTGCCCGAGGGGGCCGCGGCCCTGTGCGTGGCGCGCGAGGTCGGCGCCTACCCGATCCGCACCCTGACCCTCGACCGCGGCGACCGCCGCCCGCTGGGCGTAGGCGCCGGTGCGCTGGCGCTCTATGCCGCGATGCCGTCCGAGGCCCGCGCCGCCGCCTGCCGCATCAACCGCCTGTGGCTCCAGGACTACGGCTTCGACACCGCGCGGCTGGAGGAGGGGCAGCGCCACTTCGCCAACCAGGGCTACGCGCTGAACGACGGCGGCGTGGTGGCGGCGATGAGCGCCGTGGGCGTGCCGGTGATCACCCGCAATGGGCGCCTCGCCGCGGCGCTGGCCGTGGGTGCGATCCGCGAGCGGATGACGGCCGAGCGCATCGCCGAGGTGATCCTGCCCGCCCTGCGCACCGAGGCGGCGCATCTGGCCGAACGGCTGAGCGACTGGGACGAGGAGATGCAGGCGTGAGCCGCCCGAATTACGACCGCGACCGGGGCCTGGCGCTCCTGACGATGATGGAGCGCATCCGCGCCTTCGAGCGCACGGCCGAACAGGCGGCGGTGCGGGACCAACTGGTGCTGGGCGCCATCCACCTGTCCATCGGGCAGGAGGCCGTGGCGGCGGGGCTGGTGGGCGCGCTGCGCCGCGACGACCTGATGGTGTCGACCCATCGCGGCCACGGCCACACGCTGGCCAAGGGCGCCGACCCCGCGGCGATGATGAAAGAGCTGCTGGGGCGGCAGGGCGGTTGCTGCGGCGGCAAGGGCGGGTCGATGCACATCGCCGATTTCGGCGTCGGGATGCTGGGCGCCAACGGCGTCGTCAGCGCCAACATCACCATCGGCGCGGGCGCGGCGCATGGGGTCAAGCTGTTGGGCGACGACCGCATCGTGGTGGACATCTTCGGCGACGGCGCGATCAATCGCGGCCCGTTCCTCGAAGGGTTGAACTGGGCGGCGGTGTTCGGCCTGCCGGTCCTCTTCGTCTGCGAGGACAACGAGTGGTCCGCGACCACCCGCACAGCGGACATGACCGCCGGCGACGGGGCCGGCGCCCGTGCCCGCGCCATCGGCCTGCCGGTGGAGGTGGTGGACGGCAACGACGCCGAAGCGGTGGCGGACGTGGCCCGCAGCCTCGTCGCCCGGGTCCGCGACAGCCGCGCGCCTGCCTTCCTGCATGCCCGCACCTTCCGCCAGGGCGGCCACACCTATTTCGACCCCGCGTCCTATCGCTCGGCCGACGACACCGCCGCCCGCATCGCCAGCGACGACCCCATCGACCGCCAGCGCGCCGCGCTCGGCGCCGCCGGGGTGGCCGACGCCGACCTCGACCGCCTGCGCAGCGACGCCGAGGCCGAGATGGCGGCCGCGCTGGAGGCGGCAAAGGCGGCGCCCTTCCCCGACGCCGACCAGACCTTCACCGACGTTCAGGACATCGGTGCGCCGGAGGCCGCGGCATGAGCCGGATGACCTATGCCGAGGCCGCCCGCACCGCCCTGGCCGAGGCGATGCGCGCCGACCCGCGGGTGTGGTGCGTGGGCGAGGACCTGGGCCGCGGCGGCGTCTTCGGCCAGTACAAGGGCCTGCGCGAGGAGTTCGGGCCCGACCGCGTCAGCGACGCCCCGATCAGCGAGGCGGGGATCATGGGCGCGGCCTTTGGCGCCGCCATGGTCGGCACCCGGCCGGTGGTCGAGATGCGGTTCGCCGACTTTGCCCTCTGCGCCACGGACGAACTGGTCAACCAGGTGGCCAAGGCGCGCTTCATGTTCGGCGGGCAGAGCCGGGCGCCCATGGTCATCCGCAAGCCCATGGGGATGTGGCGCTCGTCCGCCGCGCAGCATTCGCAGAGCCTCGAGTCGTGGTACGCCCACATTCCCGGCCTCGTCGTCGCCGTGCCCTCCACGCCGCAGGACAACTATACGATGATGCACGCCGCGCTCGCCGCCGACGACCCCGTCGTTTATATGGAACACAAGAATATCTGGGCCTTGGAGGGCGACGTTGATGTGGGCGAACCCTACGACTGGGGCACCGCCCGCCGCCGCCACGCGGGCGATGACCTGACGCTCGTGTGCTGGTCCGACACCGCCAACGTCGCCGAACGCGCCGCCGCCACCCTGGCCGCCGAGGGGATCGGGGCCGACGTGCTGGACCTGCGCACGCTCTGGCCCTGGGACCGCGACGGCGTGCTCGACAGCGTTGCGCGCACCGGCCGCCTGCTGGTCGCGCACGAAAGCGTCGGCGCCGGCGGCTTCGGCGGCGAGGTGGTGGCGACCGTCTGCCAGCACGCCTTCGACGCGCTCCGCGCGCCGCCCCGGCGGCTGGCCGCGCCCCGCTCGCTGATCCCTTATGCCCCGAACCTGGAGGACCGCCTGCGCGTGACCGAGGACATGATCGTGGCCGCCGCACGGGAGATGTGCGCATGACCCTGCCCAACGAGATGACCGGCGGCGAGGCGCTGGCCCGCGCGCTGATCGCCCATGGGGCGGGGCCGATGTTCGGCATGGGCGGGTTCCAGCTATTGCCGTTCTACGACGCGGCGCGGCGGCTGGGCCTGAACCACCACCTGATCAACGACGAACGCTGCGCCGTCTTCGCCGCCGACGCCTATGCCAAGGTGTCGGGCCGGGTGGGCCTGGTCGACGCCACCCTCGGCCCCGGCGCCACCAACCTCGTCACCGGCCTTGTCGAGGCGCTGAACGCCGGCTCGCCTCTGGTGGCCGTCGTCGGCGACGCCCAGCGCGACCATGCGGGCAAGAACATGACGCAGGAGACCGACCAGGTGTCGATCCTGCGCCCCGCCTGCAAGGCGCTGATCCGGGTCGAGGCGGTGCACCGCATCCCCGAGGCGGTGGCCCGCGCCTTTGCCGTCGCCACGTCGGGGCGTCCGGGGCCTGTGGTGGTGGACGTGCCCGAGGACGTGTGCCACGGCCTGCACGGCTTTGCCGAGGCGGACTTTGCCGCCGACGAGGCCCACGCCCGCGCGCCCGGTCTGCGCTGCCGGCCGTCGTCGGAGGCGGTCGAGATCGCGGCCGACCTGCTGGCCCGCGCCGCGCGGCCGCTGATGCTGTGCGGCGGCGGCGTTCACATCAGCCGCGCCGCCGAAGAGGTGACCCGACTGGCCGAGGCCTGCGCCATCCCCGTCGCCCACACGCTGACCGGCAAGGGCGCGGTGGCCTGCACCTCGGACCTCAACGCCGGGCTCTTCGGCCGCTACGACCGCATCGCCAATGCAATGATCGAGGACAGCGACTGCCTGCTCGTCGTCGGCTGCAAGCTGGGCGAGATCGCGACCAAGCGCTACACCGTGCCCGCGCCGGGCAAGACGGTGATCCACCTCGACATCGTGGCCGAGGAGATGGGGCGCACCTATGCCCCCACGGTCAAGCTGTGGGGCGACGCGCGCGCGGGGCTGCGCGACCTGCGCCATGCGCTGGCGGGCACCGCCGAGGCGCAGCGCGACCGCCGTGCCGACTGGATCGCCGCAGTGCCGCAGAAGATGGCCAAGTGGCGCGAGGAGGTGGGCGACCGCCTGCATTCCGACGAAACCCCGGTGCACATGGCGCGCCTGATCACCGAGCTGAACCGCGCCCTGCCCGACGACGGCTATCTTATCGCCGACGGCGGCTTTGCCGCGCACTGGGGCGGCCTGCTGTTCGACACCAAGCGCGCCGCACGGCAGTTCGTGCCGGACCGCGGCTTTGCCTCCATCGGCTACGGCCTGCCCGGCGCGATGGGCGCGCAACTGGCCGCGCCGGAGGCGCAGGTCGTCGGCCTGACCGGCGACGGCGGCTTCAACATGGTGCTGGGCGAGCTGGAGACGGCACGCCGCATGGGCCTGCCGGTCACGGTGATCGTGGTGAACAACGCCGCCTCGGGCTACGTCAAGGCGCTGCAACACCTGATGTATGGCGAGGGCGCGTACCAGTCCTCGGACCTGGCCGAGACCGACTATGCCGCCGTCGCGCGCGCCATGGGCTGCCAGGGTCTGCGGGTCGAGGCGCCGGGAGACTTGGCCGGCGCGCTGGCCGAGGCCTTTGCCGAACGCTCGCGCCCCTCGGTCATCGACGTGATGGTGACGCGCGATCCGGCGCGGATGTTGCCCGCGGTCGACAACCGCGCAGTGCAGGTCAAGAAGGGGGACCGGGTGGCATGACCCACGGCCCCGCCATCGTCACCGGAGGCGCCGGCACGCTGGGCCGGGCCATCGGCGCGGCGCTGGCGGGCGACGGCTGGCGCGTGGTGCTGGTGGACCGGACCGACCCGGGCGACGCGGCCGCCGCGGTGGGGGCCGAGGCGGTGGCGCTGGACCTGACGGACGCGGACGCGCCGGCCCGCCTGCTGGACCGGACGGGGGCGCCCGGCGCGCTGATCAACTGCGCCGGGATCGGCCGCATCCTGGGGTGGGAGGCGGTGACGCCCGCACTCTGGTCCGAGGTCATGGCGGTGAACCTGACCGCGCCCATGTTCCTGACCCAGGCGGCGGCGGCGCGGATGCGGAGCGGCGCGGTGGTCAACATCGCGAGCGTCTCGGGGGTGCGCGCAGGGTTCGGGCGGCTGTGCTATGGCACGTCCAAGGCGGCGCTGATCCACCTGACGCGGCAGTTCGCGGTCGAGCTGGCGCCGCGCGATATCACCGTCAACGCGGTCCTGCCCGGGCCGGTGGAGGGGCCGCTGGCCCACGGCACCCACCCGCCGGCGCAGGTCGCCGACTATCTCAGCCAGATCCCCCAGCGCCGCTATGCCCGGGCCGAGGAGGTGGCGGCGGCCGTCGCCTTTCTCTGCGGCCCCGGCGCGCGACACGTGACGGGACAAGCGCTGGCGGTGGACGGCGGCTATCTGGCCGCGGGGGTGGGCGCCACCGAGGGATGGACCGAAGGGGGGGATACCCATGCTTGACACGAGCGCAGAACGCCGAAGTTTCACCACGTCGGACGGCGCGACCCTCAGCTATCTGGATGCCGGTCAGGGGCGTCCCTTCGTCATGGTTCCGGGGTGGAGCCAGACCGCGCTGCAATGGCACGCGCAGATCGAGCGGTTTTCGCGGGATCACCGCGTGATCGCCGTGGACATGCGCGGCCACGGCGAGAGCGACAAGCCAGACCATGGCTATCGCATCCACCGGCTGAGTCAGGATCTGCGCGAGCTGATGCTGTCGCGCGACCTCGACGACGCGGTGCTGATGGGTCATTCCATGGGCTGCTCGGTCCTGTGGGGCCTGTGGGATCTCTATGGCGGCGACCGGACCGGCGCTCTGATCCTGGTGGACGAGCCGGCGTACCTGCTGCAATCGGACTTCCTGACCGCCGAGGAGCAGTCGCAGGCCGGTGCGATCTTTCCCCACGACACGGCCGTGGCGATCTGCAACGGCCTGTCCGACCCGGCCGGCGCCGCGGCGATGACCGCGACCCTGCTCGATACGATGGTGACGAAGGACATGCCGGCCGAGATGCGCGCCGCCATCGACGATCAGAATTTCAAGTTTCCGCGCGACATCGCGGCCCGCCTGATCATGAACCACGTCTATCAGGACTGGCGCGACGTGCTGCCGCGGATCGACGTGCCGACGCTCTGCATCGGGGCCGAGGCGTCGAACGTGCCGGCAGACTGCATGCGGTGGGCCGCATCCGTAATCCCCGGTGCCGAATTGGAGGTGTTCGGCGCCGACGAGGGGGGATCGCATTTCATGTTCATGGAAAACGCAGAAAAGTTCAACGCGCGCGTGGCGGCATTCGTCCACGCGTAACGTGAAGATAAGGGAGGAAAGTCGATGAAAAACAATATCCTAACGGCCGTTCTTGCAGTGGGTGCCCTGGCCGGTGCCGCGGACGCGCGCGAGATCGAAATGCAGTCTATCTACCAGGGCACCCTGCCGATCCTGGGCGACTCGGGCCAGGCGATCACCGAGCGGATCTCGGTCCTGACCGGCGGATCGGTGGAGCTGCTGTTCCGCAACCCCGGCGAGATCGTCGGCGGCAACGAGATCTGGGACGCGCTGAGCACCGGCGCCATCGAGGCGGCATGGTATTCGCCCGGCTTTGCCGAGAGCGTCATTCCGGCGGCAGGTCTCTTCACCGCCTTCCCCTTCGGCCCCGACGTGCGCGAGTACACCGCGTGGTGGTACGAGGGCGGCGGCGCCGAGCTGTGGGACGAGATGGCGGCGCCCTACGGCGTGCATACCGAGCTGTGCGCGATCCTGGCGCCCGAGGCGTCGGGCTGGTTCCGCGAGGAGATCAACAGCGTCGAGGACCTGCAAGGGCTCAAGATGCGGGTCTTCGGTCTGGGCGCGGCGGTGTTCCAGAAGCTGGGCGTCGAGGCGCAGTCGCTACCGCCGGCCGACACCATGAGCGCGCTGAACCTCGGCACCATCGACGCCGCCGAGATCAGCTTTCCGGCCATCGACAACGCGCTGGGCATGTACGAGCACGCCGACCACTACTATTTCCCCGGCTGGCACCAGCAGACCTCGCTCATCACCTTCCACATGGCGCAGGACACCTGGGACAGCCTGACCGCGCAGGAGCAGGCCTCGATCGAAGAGGTGTGCGCGGCGAACGTGGCGCTGACCTCGGCGCGGGCCGAGGCGATCCAGCTTGAGCCGCTGGCCAAGATGGAAAATGAGAACGGCGTCACCACCCACCGCTGGTCCGACGAGATGCTGGCCGCCTTCGAAGGCGCCTGGGACGAGGTCGTGGCGGAAAAGACCGCCGCAGACCCCGAGTTCGCCCGGGTCTGGGATCACATCAGCGCCTTCCGCGAGCAGTACGCCACGTGGTCGGCGCTCGGCTATGTCGACTGACAGGGGACGGGGGCGGCGCGTTCGCCCCCACCGACCATGACAGGCGCTCTGACCCTCGCCCGGTGGCTGGCCCTGCCCTGCCACCTCTTCGCCCGTCTCTGCGGTCTGCTCCTGCTCGTGCTGACGGCGGTGATCCTCTACGACGTCATCGGGCGGCGGTTCTTCGCCACGGGGTCATTCAAGTTGCAGGAGCTGGAATGGCACCTGCACGGGGCCATCGCGATCCTGGCCTTCGGCTATGCCTATCTGCGCGACGCCCACGTCCGCATCGACATCTTCGCCCACCGCATGACCGCCCGCTTCCGGCTCAAACTGGAGTTGGCGGCGATCCTGCTGTTCCTCGTGCCGTTCATGGCGCTGCTTTTGTGGTTCGGCTGGGACTTTACCTGGCGCAGCTTCACCCGGGGCGAAGGGTCGGCCGGCGGCATCGGCCTGCCCCACCGCTGGATCATCAAGTCGGCGATCCCGGCGACGGCGGTGTTGACCATGCTGGGCGGGCTGGCGGTTGCGCTGCGCTGCTGGGTGGCCCTGCGCCGCCCCGACCTGCTCTCCGACCCGTTCGAGCGCACGTGATGGAGGCGCTGGGGGACATCCTGCCGGGGCTGATGTTCCTGGCGCTGATCCTGGGGCTGTTCTCGAACCTGCCGGTGGGCATCGTGCTGATGGGGATCACGCTGATCTTCGGCGCCGCGGCGCTGGGGCTGGAGGAGATGCGGTTCCGCCAGCTGACCCTCATGCCCAACCGCATCTTCGGCGGGATCATCGAGAACCCGGTGCTGGTGGCGGCGCCCATGTTCATCTTCATGGGCGTGGTGATGGAGAAGACCCGGGTGGCCGAGGACCTGCTCATCGCGCTGCAGAAGGTGCTGCGCAGCGTGCCGGGCGGCCTGGCGCTGGCGGTGACGCTGATGGGCACGATCCTGGCCGCCGCGACCGGGATCATCGGTGCCTCGGTCGTCATGCTGACGGTCCTCGCGATCCCCACCATGCTCAGCCGCGGCTACAGCCCGTCCCTGGCGGCCGGCACCGTGGCCAGCGCCGGAACGCTGGGCATCCTGATCCCGCCCTCGGTGATGCTGGTGTTCATGGGCGACCTGCTGACGCTGAACCTGGCCAAGCTGTTCGTGGCGGCGTTCCTGCCCGGGCTGGTCCTGGCCGGATGCTATCTGGTCTACATCGTCCTGCGCGCCGCGCTCGACCCGGCCTCGGCACCGCGGGCGAAGGCCGAACCGGCCGAACCCGGTGTCTGGCGCGAGTTCCTGGTGGCGCTGGCCCTGCCCTTCCTGATCATCGTCGCGGTCCTCGGTTCGATCCTGGGCGGCATCGCGACGCCCACCGAGGCCAGCGGGGTCGGCGCCGCGGCGGCACTGCTGCTGGGCCTCCTGCGCGGGCGGCTCACCTGGACGACGCTGAACGCAGCGATGGACGGGTCGGTCCGCACCATCGCCATGCTGTTCTTCATCTTCGTCGGCGCCACAGCGTTTTCCTACGTCTTCCGCGGGATCGGCGGAGAGCACTTCATCGTCGACACCGCGCGCAGCCTCGACCTGGGCGACTGGGGCCTTCTGGCGATGATGATGATCATGGTCTTCATCATGGGGTTCTTCTTCGACTGGATCGAGATCACGCTGATCGTCCTGCCGATCTTTGCCCCCATCGTGGCGCTGATGGACCTGGGCGACCACATCGCCAAGGGCGACCTGATCTACTGGTTCGCGGTGCTGGTGGCGGTGAATCTGCAAACCTCGTTCCTGACGCCGCCCTTCGGCTTCGCGCTGTTCTACCTCAAGGGTGCGGCGGCGGGCGCGGTCAGCATGGGGCAGGTCTATCGCGGGATCATCCCCTTCGTGATCCTGCAACTGGCGGTGCTCGCGCTGTTGATCTGGCAGCCGCAGATCGTCATGGCGCTGCCCGACAGGCTGTTGAAATGAGGTTCGCCGGGCGCCGCGTTCTCGTCGCGGGCGGCGGCTCGATCGGGCCGGGGATGGGCAATGGCAAGGCCGCCGCGCTGGCCTATGCGCGCGAGGGGGCGTCCGTGCTGGTGGTGGACCGGGTGCTGGCCGCGGCTGAGGAAACCGTGGCGCTGATTGCGGCCGAGGGCGGCGCGGCCGAGGCCCACGCCGCCGACCTGACCGACGCGGAGGCCGCGGCGGACGCGGTGGCGGCGGCGGGGGCGCGGCTGGACGTCCTGCACTTCAACGTCGGCACCTCCGTCCGCGGCGGCGTGGCCGAG
Source organism: Rhodobacteraceae bacterium CCMM004 (assembly GCA_004005435.1). Lineage (GTDB taxonomy): Bacteria > Pseudomonadota > Alphaproteobacteria > Rhodobacterales > Rhodobacteraceae > CCMM004. Next base: position 263,582 of record RZWH01000002.1, read on the forward strand.
ACCGCGCCCGAGGACTGGGCCCGCGTCATGGACGTCAACCTGACGGCCGCCTACCTGACCGCCCGCGCCGCCATCCCGGTCATGCGGGCGCAGGGCGGCGGGGCGATGGTCTTCATCTCGTCGGTGGCGGCCGTGCGGGCCGGCCCCTACGCCTATGCCGCCTACGAGGCGTCCAAGGCGGCGTTGGGGCGGATGGCGCAGTCCATCGCCGCGGCCGAGGCGGCCCACGGCATCCGCGCCAACGTCATCGTGCCCGGCGTCATCGACACGCCCCACGTGACCACCGTGGTCGCGCCCGACGCCGATCCGGTTGAACTCGCCCGGGCCCGGGCCGCGCTCGTGCCGCTCGGCCGCCAGGGCAGCCCCTGGGACGTGGCCCAGGCGGCGACGTTCCTCGCCTCCGACGACGCCGCCTACATCACCGGCGCGCTCTTGCCGGTGGACGGGGGCCTGACCCTGTAGGCCAGGATGCGACCAAGAAGCTCGGAGACAAGGGCAGCGCCGTCCCGCCGGGGCGGGGTCGAGCGGCGTGCGACGGCGCCAGAAGCATCCACGCCGCGGCGGCTGCCCCATCCTCGCCAACAGCGCCGCCCCGGGGGGCGGGACGGCGCTGCCAGGCGTGCCGGCGGGCGGGGTGCGCGGGCTGAGCCGAGGCACGCTGATGTCTGCCGGGAAGGGATACGAGACGACACAAGCGCTCAGAACGAAGGGCAGCGCCGTTCCGCAGGGGCATGGCTGAGCGACGCGGAACACCTTAAGAAGTATCAACGCCGCGGCGGCTGCACCACCTTCGCCAAAAGCGCCGCCCCGGGGGGGGGCGGGACGGCGCTGCCCGGTCTGCGACCGGGCGGGGCATGGGTGCTGCGGACGGTGCTGATCGCGGACCGGAGACCCTCTGCCGGAACCGGAGACATGCCTCCGAGCGAGGTCCGACAGGTGGACCAAGACCCCACCTCGGTCCTCCTACGCTTCGGATCGAACGGGGGCTGGAGCGGGCAGCGGGAATCGAACCCGCACCAAGAGCTTGGAAGGCTCGTGTGATACCATTTCACCATGCCCGCACTCCGCCGTTCGGTAGCCCATGGCGCGGGCGGACGCAAGCGGCGGGTGGCACTCTCGGCCCGGGACCACTACCTGTGGCACAGCGCGAAAGGCCTGCCATGACCCTGCATTTCGACTTCGACAACTCCTATGCCCGCCTGCCCGACCGGTTCTACGCGCGGCTGGGCCCCACGCCCGTCCGTGCGCCGCGGCTCATCGCAGTGAACGCGCCGCTGGCGCGCGCTCTGGGCCTCGACGCGGACGCGCTGACCGCGCCCGAAGGTCTGGCCATTCTGGCCGGCAACGCCCTGCCCGAGGGCGCCGATCCCCTGGCCCAGGCCTATGCCGGGCACCAGTTCGGCGGCTGGGTGCCGCAGCTGGGCGACGGCCGGGCGCTGCTCCTGGGCGAGGTCGTGGACCGCGGCGGCGTGCGGCGGGACGTCCAGCTCAAAGGCGCGGGGCCGACCCCGTTCAGCCGGATGGGCGACGGGCGCGCCTGGCTCGGCCCGGTGATCCGCGAATACGTGGTGAGCGAGGCGATGCACGCCCTCGGCATCCCCACCACCCGCGCGCTCGCCGCAGTCGAGACGGGCGAGAAGGTCTATCGCGAGCGCCCCCTGCCCGGCGCGGTCCTCACCCGGGTCGCCTGCAGCCATATCCGCGTCGGCACCTTCCAGTTCTTCGCCGCGCGTCAGGACACCGAAGCGCTGGAGACGCTCAGCGCCCACGTGATCGCTCGCCACTACCCGGAGGCGGACGGGCCGCTGGGCCTCCTCCACGCGGTAATCGCGGCGCAGGCGCGGCTGGTGGCGCGGTGGATGGGCGTGGGCTTCATCCACGGGGTGATGAACACCGACAACATGTCCGTCGCGGGCGAGACCATCGACTATGGGCCGTGCGCCTTCGTGGACGGCTATCACCCCGACCGGGTGTTTTCCTCCATCGACCGCTTCGGCCGCTACGCCTATGCCCGCCAGCCCGACATCGCGGTGTGGAACCTGGCGCAGTTCGCCTCGTGCCTGATCCCGCTGATGGGCCCGCGCGAGGCCGCCATCGCCGCCGCGACCGAGGCGGTGCACGCCTTCCCGGACCTCTTCGCGGCCGAGTGGGCGGCGGTGTTCCGCGCCAAGTTGGGGCTCGCCACCGAAGAGGACGGCGACGTGGCGCTGATCGGCGCGCTGATGGACCGGATGGCGGCGGTCGAGGCCGACTTCACCCTGACCTTCCGCAGGCTGGCGGACGGCACGGGGCGGGAGGCCTTCGCCGACCCGGCCGCCTTCGACACCTGGGCGGAGGCGTGGGAGGCGCGGCTCGGGCGCGAGCCCGGCGGCCGTGCCGCGGCCGAGGCGCGGATGCGGGCGGCGAACCCGGCCGTCATCCCCCGCAACCACCGTATCGAAGAGGCCATCGCGGCGGCGGTGGCCGGCGACCTCGGCCCGTTCGAGGCCCTGACCGCCGCGCTCGCCACACCCTACGCCGACACCGACAGCCCACTGACCGCCCCGCCCCGCCCGGGCGAGGAGGTGACCGAGACTTTCTGCGGCACCTGAGGCGGCGGTAGGCCGGTCGGCCTGAGAAACGAGGGCAGCGCCGTCCCGCCGGGGCGGGGGCGAGCGACGCGCCGCGGTCTCAAAAGCACCCACGTCGCGGCGGCCGATTGACCTTCGCCAAAAGCGCCGCCCCGGGGGGGCGGGACGGCGCTGCCCGGCGTATCCGCCGGGCGGGACGGGGGGGCTGAGCGGGGCACGCAGATGTCTACGATACGGGCTGCGAACCAGCGGCTGCGCTCCGAACGAAGGGCAGCGCCGTCCCGCCGGGGCGCGGTCGAGCGGTGCACCACAGTGCCTTCAAGCATTCACGTCCCGGCGGCCGCACCTCCCTCGCCAGAAGCGCCGCCCCGGGGGGGGCGGGACGGCGCTGCCCGGCGTATCCGCCGGGCGGGACGGGGGGCTGGGCATGTCTCCCCGACCCCCGGAGGTCAGGCAGCCTTCCGGGGCGGGGCGTTGATCAGGGCGAGGCCGGCCGCCACCAGCACCAGCGCGCCGATCAGCCCCGGCCCCAGCCGCTCGCCCAGCAACAGCCAGCCGAACCCTGCGCCGAAGATCGGGCCGAGAAAACTGAACGACGCCACCGCCGCCGCCTCGTAGCGCGACAGAAGCCACAGCCAGAGGATGAAGCCGAAGGACACCACCACCACGATCTGGAACGCCAGACCGGCCAGGTGGACCGGTGCCAGATCGCGCACGAGCGGGCCGAAGAGCGGCGCCAGCAAGAGCAGAATCGGCGCCGAGACCGCGACCTGCCAGAGCAGCTGCATCTCCGGTCGCACCCGGCTGAGCGCCGTCGCGCGCGCGCAAATCGCGATGGCGGCCCAGCCCAGCGCCGCGGCCAGCGCGCAGAGGTCTCCCGCCAGCGATCCCCCGGCCACCGCGGCGCCCGGCCGGTCGAGGATCGCCCAGGCCACGCCACCCATGGCCAGCGCCAGGCCCACCGCCTTGCGCGGGCCGATCCGCTCGCCGGGCAACAGCCAATGCGCCGCGAGCGCCAGCCACACCGGCATCGAGTAGAAGATGACGCTGGTGCGGGCCACGGTGGTCAGGTCGAGCGCCGTGAACAGCGCCACGAACTCGACGGTGAAGATTGCGCCCGCCAACAGACCGGCGCCTGCCGTCCCGGGGGCGATGGCCGCCGACAGGCCCCGCCAACGCATCCAGGCCCAGATGCACAGCGCCGCGCCCAGCGACCTCAGCCCGGCAAAGAACACGGGCTGGAGCCCCTCGTTCACGACGGCGATCACCACCTGGTTGAAGCCGAGGAGCGCCGAGAAGGCGACGAGGGCGGCGGCGCCGAAGGCGTCCATGGGCTGACGGGCGGGCATGGGCGGCGTTAGCCCCGCCCGCGCGGGGGTGTCAAGCGGCGGCTCAGCCGCCGAGCATCCAGGTCCCCTCGGGCCAGAAGGCGTGGAAGGCGAAGGCGAAGAGCACGTCGTGGGGAACATCGCGCCCCTGCGCGTCACGGACCCGGATGGTGCCGACGTCGCGCCCCTGGCCGATGTCGCGGCTGTCGAGCGCCGAGGCCTGCCCCGACGTCCAACTCAGCGTCACGCCGGCCTCGGTCACCACCGGCGTCTCGCGCAGGCGGCTGACCGGCCACGCCCGGTCGCCCACGCGCACCACCCGCTCCAACGGCTGGATCCCGTGGGGCGGCATCTCGCCGTTGTAGAGGAAGGGCTGCCGCGAACTGTCGTAGCGGACGTAAGGATTCGACCCGTAGGCGCGGGGCCAGGCCGGTTCGTCCATCACCAGGCCCTGGGGGTTGCGGTCGCGGAACTCCGCCCAGCTCTCCATCCAGGTGGGCATCTGGGTCAGGCGCACGCCGGTCATCTCGCCCACGATCCCCTCGCCCAGGGCCTGCTGCCACCAGCTCTGGGTCTCGCGATCGTACATCACCATGTCCGAGGCGCGCAGCTTGCCCGACACCCCGAAGGTCAGGACCCCGCCCTGCACCCGCCGGTCGAAGGTGAGGCCGGAATTGCACAAGGGGCAGAAGGTGACGGCGACGGGGATACCGCCCACCGTGTCGTTGACGATCTCGTGCCATGTCAGATAGCGGATCGGATAGGCGCGGGGTGTGGCGCCGTCGATCTCGACCGCGATGACCGGCTCGCGGTCGCCCAGGCGGGTCTCCTGCGCCACGTCGATGAAGTCGGGGTCCGAGAGCGCCGGGATGCCGTCCTTGGGCGGGCCGCCCGACATGATCTCGCGCCAGTTCTCGACGCTGGTGGTGCCAAAGTCGGTGTCGGGCCATTCGGTCCGCCAGAACTCGGGGCTGGCCAGGGCAGCGGTGGCGGCGAGCGTCAGCGCGGCAGTGGCGGCGAGGATGCGGCGAAGGGGCGGCATGGCGGCGACTCCTGACCTTGGGGCCCGCAGACGATGGCAGAGCCGCGGCGCCCGGGCCACCCCGCCTCACGCCGGAGTGACGCGGGGTGAGGCGCGTCACGCCGCCGGGCGATCGCGCCACATCGGCGCGGCAGGACCGGAGGGACAGATGCGCATCGTCGCGATAGTGGTCGCCGCGGGGCTGGCAGGACCGCTGGCGGCGGAGGTGCGGACGGTCGACGCCGAGACCGCGCCGGGGATACGGCAGGCAGGTTTCCTGGCGGTGGACTTGACCAGCGGCAGGGAGTGCCGCCGCGCGCAGAGCCGCCTGGACGACCGCCACGCGCCCTGGTCCACCTTCAAGATCCCGAACTTTTGATCGCGCTCCAGACCGGCGGGGCGACCGCCCCGGACCACTGGCGCGCGTGGGAGCCCGCCCGGCGCCCCGCCGACGGCTATTGGCCCGAGGCTTGGCGACCGGGCCAAAGCCTCGCCAGCGCCTTCGGCCGCTCGGCGGCCTGGTATCTTCAGGACGTGGCGGTGGAGGTGGGCGGCGCGGACTATCGCGTCCGCCTGGCGGACCGGGACACCGGCAACGCCCGTGTGCAGGACTGGAACGACTCGTTCCGGCTGGGCGGGCCCCTGGCGATTTCGCCGCGCGAGCAGGTGACGTTCCTCGCCGCGCTGCTGCGGGGCGTTCTGGACGTGGAGGCCGGGCATTTCGCCACTCTCGCCGACGGCACGCGGAACGGCACCGCCGGTGCGTGCAGCGTCCATGCAAGACCGGGTCGGGGCCGCTCGCCCCCGGCGGCTGCGACGGCCCCTTTGAGGGCTGGTATGTGGGCTGGCGCGCCGGGCCCGAAGGCCCGACGACGGCGTTCGCCCAAGATCTTCAGGCCGGCCGCTATGCCGACCTGCGGGACCGCCGGAGGGCGGGAGCGGTGGACCTCCTGGCGCCCTGCGGGATGACCGGCTGACGCCGCCCCGGCGCCGTCACTCGGTGATGCGCACGTCGGTCATCACGTCGGGCTCGCCGACGACGGCGCCGTTGCGGCCTTCGCCGCGCTTGATCGCGTCGACCACGTCCATCCCGCCCGTGACCTCGCCCACGACGGTGTATTGCCCGTCGAGATGCGGCGCCGGGGCGAACATGATGAAGAACTGGCTGTTGGCGCTGTTGGGGTCGCTCGACCGGGCCATGCCCACCGTGCCGCGGTCAAAGCTGCGATCCGAGAACTCGGCCGGCAGGTCGTCGCGGTCCGAGCCGCCGGTCCCGGCCATGGACATGTCGCCGCCCTCGATCCGGCCGAATTGGACGTCGCCGGTCTGAGCCATAAAGCCGTCGATCACGCGGTGGAAGACGACGCCGTCATAGGCCCCCTCCTCGGCCAGGGCGGTGATCTGGGCGACGTGCTGGGGCGCCACGTCCTCGAACAGGTCGATGGTGACCGTGCCCTCGGCCGCGCCCGCGATGTCGATCTCCAACCCGGTGGCGGCGGCCGCGGACGGCAGGGACAGCACCAGGGCCGCGGCGGCGGCGGCGGAACGGAACGGGGTCATGGGAGTCTCCTCGATACTACGGGCGGCGGAGTGCCGCCGGGCGTGTGTCGGGGCACCCTAACGGCGCCCTCTCTAGGGGCAATCCCAGAGCTGCGGCCGCGGTTCCAGACCCCGCGGAGCCCCGCCGACCCGTGGGCGGCCGCCCGCCGTCAGCCCCTGGCCGCCCGGCGCGGGCCCGTGCTAGAGGCGAAATGACGCGCCGGTGCGCCACCGGCCCCCGAAAGGAGCGCCGCCGATGTCCACCACCGTCTTCTTCGCCGTGATCGGGGCGGCCGTCCTGCACGCGGTGTGGAACGCGCTGTTGAAGAGCGGGGCGGACAAGCTGCTGGCGATGACGGCGGTGGTGCTGGGACATGTGCCCTTCGCGCTGGCGGCGTTGGCGGTGTCCCCCCTGCCAGACGCGGCGGCGCTGCCTTACATCCTGGCCGGAGTGGGCCTGCATGTGGGCTATCAGCTCTTCCTGCTGCAAGCCTACAGCGCGGGCGATCTCACCCAGGTCTATCCCATCGCGCGGGGGTCGGCGCCCCTGATCGTGGCGGCGGTGTCGGTCGGCATCCTGGGGGTGGAGCTGGGCGGTGTCGAGCTGCTGGCGGTCGCGACCATCGGCCTGGGGATCGTCAGCCTGGCCCTGGTCCGCCACGCCGACGGCCAGCGCAACCCGCGCGCCGCGGCCTTCGCCCTCGGCACCGGCCTGTTCATCGCCGCCTATTCGTTGGTCGACGGCTGGGGCGCGCGGGCCGCGGGCACGGCGCTGGGCTATTACTCCTGGCAGGCGCTGGGCAACGCCGCGGTCATGGCGGCCATCGTGGCCCGCCGCGCCCCGGGCACGCTCGGCCGGCTCGCGGGCGAGGGGCGGACCATGTTCGTGGTCGGTGGCGGCGCGTCCTTCGTCGCCTACGCCATTGTGACCTGGGCGTTCACCCAGGCGCCCATCGCCCTGGTCTCGGCCTTGCGCGAGACCTCGATCGTCTTTGCGCTCCTGATCGGGGTGGTGGCGCTGAAGGAACGGCTGGACCTGGCCAAGGTGGTGTCGACGGCGCTGACGCTCATGGGCGCGGTGCTGTTGCGCGTCGCGGGGCGCTGAGCCCGTCCCTTTCCCTTGAACCCAGAGACGATATATTGCACCACCGCGCAGACGATGGCGGACCCGCCCGGGCCCGCAACGATGAGGATCCCCCCATGGCCGACGGCAGCATCGACATCCACGCCAAGCCCACCGAGGAAGTCTCGGTCCGCGACACGTTCGGGATCGACAGCGACATGGTGGTCAAGGGCTTTGCCGACCGCGTGGACCGGGTGCCGGACGTCGACCAGACCTACAAGTTCGACCCCGACACCACGCTCGCGATCCTGGCGGGATTTCAATACAACCGCCGGGTCATGATCCAGGGCTATCACGGCACGGGCAAGTCCACCCATATCGAGCAGGTGGCCGCCCGGCTGAACTGGCCCTGCGTGCGGGTCAACCTCGACAGCCATATCAGCCGGATCGACCTGATCGGCAAGGACGCGATCAAGCTGCGCGACGGGATGCAGGTGACCGAGTTCCAGGAGGGGATCCTGCCCTGGGCCCTGCGCAATCCCACGGCCATCGTCTTCGACGAGTACGACGCCGGCCGGGCGGACGTGATGTTCGTCATCCAGCGGGTGCTGGAGGTCGACGGCAAGCTGACGCTTCTGGACCAGAACGAAGTGATCCAGCCGCACCCCTATTTCCGCCTCTTCGCCACGTCCAACACCGTGGGCCTGGGCGATACCACCGGCCTCTACCATGGCACTCAGCAGATCAACCAGGGCCAGATGGACCGCTGGAGCCTCGTGGCCACGCTGAACTATCTCAGCCACGATGCCGAGACCGCCATCGTCCTGTCGAAATGCCCCACCTACAACACCGAAAAGGGGCGGCAGCAGATCAGCCGCATGGTCACGGTCGCCGACCTGACGCGCACCGCCTTCATGAACGGCGACCTGTCGACGGTGATGAGCCCGCGGACGGTGATCGCCTGGGCGCAGAACGCCTCGATCTTCCGCAACATCGGCTACGCCTTCCGCCTGACGTTCCTCAACAAGTGCGACGAGCTGGAGCGCGAGACGGTGGCCGAGTTCTACCAGCGCTGCTTCGACGAGGAACTGCCCGAAAGCGCGGCGTCGACGAGCCTGGGGTGAGGCGGTTCGCCTGGCTCGCCCTGGTCGCGCTTGCGGCCTGCGGCGTTCCGGCCGCCGACCCGGCGCCGCCGACGGAACGGGCCGCCCTCCCCTTCGCGGGGATCGCGGGCATCCCCAGCGACGCCGACCCCCGCTGCGCGGTCATCCGCGTTGTGGACGGCGACACGGTCGAGATCGCGTGCCGGAGCGGCGCGCAGAACGTCCGCCTGGTCGGCTTCGACACGCCAGAGACCTTCCGCCCCGGATGCCCCGAAGAGCGGGCGCTGGGACTGCGGGCCAAGGAGGTGCTGACGTCACAGTTGCGTGCGGCCCGGATCATCGCGCCGGAGGTCCGGGGCGAGGGGCGCTACGGCCGCCCGCTGGTCGCGCTGACCCTCGACGGGCGGCCGCTGGCGCGGAGCATGGTCGCCGCGGGCGTCGCGGTGCCGTATGACGGGGGACGCAGAATCGACTGGTGCGACCGGCTCCGCCGCAGGGCGACGTAGGAGGACTGTTCCATGATCACCCGCGACGACATCGCCGCCGCCCACGACCTGATCCGGGGCCGGGTGCGCGAGACGCCGGTGCTGCGGCTGGAGCCCGGCGCGTTGGGCCTCGACATGCCCCTCACGCTCAAGCTGGAGCACATGCAGCGCACGGGGTCGTTCAAGATCCGCGGCGCCTTCTACGCCATGCTCAGCCGCGGCCTGCCCGACGCGGGCGCGGTGGCGGCCTCGGGCGGCAACCACGGCGCGGCCGTCGCCTGTGCCGCCAGCGACCTCGGCGCGCCGTCGGTGATCTATGTCCCCCGCGCCATCGCCAAGCCGGAAAAGATCGCGCGGATGGAGGGCTTCGGCGGCGAGGTCCGGCTGACCGACGGGACCGTGGCCGACTGCATGGCCGCCTACGCCGCCCACGCCGAAGAGACCGGCGCGCTGAGCGTCCACCCCTACGACACCGCGCCGACGCTCACCGGCCAGGGCACGCTCGGGCGCGAGATCGAGGCGCAGGCCCCCGAGATCGACACGCTGATGGTGTCGGTGGGCGGCGGCGGCCTGATCGGCGGGATCTCCGCCTGGTTCGGGCGACGGATCAAGGTGGTGGGCTGCGAGACCCGGGGCACCGCGACCCTGGCCCGCACGCTGGCCGAGGGACCGGGATTCGCCATGGAGGTGTCGGGAGTCGCGGCCAGCTCGCTCGGCGGGCCCAACATCGGCGATCTGCCCTGGCAGATCCTGCAACAGAACGGCGTCGGCGCCGTCACCGTCTCGGACGACGACGTGCACGAGGCGCAGCACCGCCTGTGGTCGGCCGCGCGCATCGTGTGCGAACCGGGGGCGGCGGTGGCGGTCGCCGCGCTGACCTCCGGCGCCTACGTGCCCGAGCGGGGCGAGCGCGTCGGGATCCTCGTCTGCGGCGGCAATGCCGAGCCGGGGTGGTTCCTCGACTGACGACCGCTTGCCTTTCCCGCCCGCGCGACCGATCTAGGGACCATGGCTCAGAAATCCGACAACCCGGCCGACCCGTTCAAAAAGGCCCTGGCCGAGGCGACCAAGGTGCTCGCCGACGACCCCGACCTGGGCGTCAGCTATTCCGTCGACCCGCCTGGGATGACCGCCGATCAGGTGCGCCTGCCCCAGGTGTCGCGGCGGATGACCCGCGACGAGGTGCTCCTGGCCCGCGGCACCGCCGACGGCTATGCCCTGCGCCGCCGCCACCACGACGCCGCGACGCACCAGCGCTATGCGCCCCAGGGGCAGATGGCGCGCGACCTCTACGAGGCGATGGAGACCGCCCGCTGCGAGGCGGTGGGCGCCCGCGACATGCCCGGCACCGCGGGCAACATCGACGCCCGCATCGCCACCGAGGCCCGGCGCCGCGGCTATGACCGGGTGACCGACCGCGCCGACGCGCCGCTCCCCGTCGCCGCAGGCTACATGATCCGACAGCTCGCCACCGGCCGCCCCCTGCCCGAGGGGGCCGAGACGGTGACCGCCCTTTGGCGGGACGTGATCGCCCAGCAGGCGGGCGCGACGCTGGAGCGTCTCGACGAGATCCTCGCCGACCAGACCGCCTTTGCCCGCCTGGCGCGGCAGGTGATCGACGACCTGGGCTACGGCGACCAACTGGGCGACGACCCCGACGACGCGGGCGACGACGACGAGACGGCCGAGGACGAGCCCGCCGACGAGGATCAGCCCGACGAGGCCGGCGACCAGCAGGACGAGGGCGACGACGCCGACGCCGCCCCCGACGAGAGCCAGGAACAGACCCAGGACGCCCAGCAGGCCACGGTCAGCGCCGACGACCTGGCCGATCCCCAGGACGGCGAAGAGACCGACTTGCCCGATGGCGAGGCGCCGCTCGAGCCGCCGCCCCCCGCTCCGGCCTCCGAGGCGGACCCCAATTACGTGGTCTATCGCGACACCCACGACGAGGAGGTGCGCGCCGAGGACTTGGCCGAACCGGCCGAGCTGGAGCGCCTGCGCGCCTATCTCGATCAACAGCTCGACCCGCTCAAGGGCGCCGTGGGACGGCTCGCCAACAAGCTGCAACGCCGCCTCCAGGCGCAGCAGAACCGATCCTGGGAGTTCGACCGCGAGGAGGGCATCCTGGACGCCGGCCGCCTGGCCCGCGTGGTCGCGAACCCGACGACGCCCCTGAGCTTCAAGGTGGAAAAGGATACCGAGTTCCGCGACACGGTGGTCACGCTGCTCCTCGACAACTCCGGCTCGATGCGGGGCCGGCCGATTTCGATCGCGGCGATCTGTGCCGACGTGCTGGCGCGGACCCTGGAGCGGTGCCAGGTCAAGGTCGAGATCCTGGGCTTCACCACCCGCGCCTGGAAGGGCGGGCAGGCCCGCGAGGCGTGGCTGGCCGACGGCCGACCGCAGCGGCCGGGGCGGCTGAACGACCTGCGCCACATCATCTACAAATCCGCCGATGCGCCCTGGCGCCGCGCGCGCCCCAATCTGGGACTGATGATGAAGGAAGGGCTACTCAAAGAGAACATCGACGGCGAAGCGCTGGAATGGGCGCACCGCCGGATCGCCCACCGACCCGAGGCGCGGCGCATCCTGATGGTGATCTCCGACGGCGCGCCGGTGGACGATTCGACCCTGTCGGTGAATCCCGCGAATTACCTGGAAAAACACCTCCGCGACGTCATCGCCCTGGTCGAGCGCAAGAAGCTGGTGGAGCTGATCGCCATCGGCATCGGCCACGACGTGACGCGCTACTACAACCGCGCCGTGACGATCACCGACGTGGAGCAACTGGCCGGCGCGATGACCGAGCAACTGGCCGCGCTCTTCGACAGAGACCCGCGCGGCAGGGCCCGCATGGTGGGGATGAGAAGGGCGGGCTGACTCGGGCCCGTGCTCAGGGCGGCGCCCACCGGACCGCCCTCAGCCTCGGCCCGCCGTCATCGCCGCCGCGTCCCCAGCCCAATGTCTCCAACCCTCCGACTGCCCGCTCGGCGACCGCTGCCGCACGCCGGATGCCGGATGCCAGGGACGACCTCTCCCGCTGCTCTTCAGAGGCCCGCGCCGATGGCGCCCGTCCGCCAATCCTACGAGACGGCCTGCACGGGCGGCCCTCCCGCGCCCACCGTCCCTGTCCCCGACCGCGCTGGCCGGGCCCCCGCGACCCGGCCGCCGAGCCGCGCTGCGCGCCCCACTTCCAAAAAACCGCCCCCCGACCACCCAAGCTGCCGCCGGCAGGGTCTTCCCTTCCGCCCCAAGCATCCCTTTCCAGATATCCTCGCCGAGGGCGCACACCGACTGCCCGCGCCGCCGCGGAGCGGCGCGGCGCCCACCCGCGCGCCGAACGGACCGGTCTCACCCCGCCCAGCGCAGCACGAGCGGATCGAGGGGGCGCAGGAGCTCCAGGAGCTGCGACCGGGCGGCCTCGGGCAGGGGCGGCACCGGGTGGCGGCAAGCGTCCGAGGTGATGACGCCGCCGGCCTTCATCGCCGCCTTGGCGGCGCGGAACCCGCATTGGCGGTTCTCGTGGTTGATCGCGGGCAGCACGCGGGCATATGTGGCCAGGGCCTCCGCCCGGCGACCGGCGGCGTGGTGGGTGACGACCGGCGCGATCAGGTCGGGGATCATCGCCGACGTCATCGTGCCGGTGGCGCCCGCATCGAGGTCGGCCATCAGCGTGATGCCCTCCTCCCCGTCGAACGGCCCCTCGATGATGTCGCCGCCCTCGGCGACGAGTTGAGCGAGCTTGGCCGCCGCGCCGGGGCACTCGATCTTGAAGAGCCGCACCTGCGCCACCTCCCGCGCCAGCCGCAGGAGGAGCGGCACCGACAGCTCCACCCCCGAGAGCGGCGCGTCCTGGACCATGATCGGCAGGCCCACCGCGCCCACCGCGCGCATCTGCTCCAGCGTCTGCACTGCCGTGCCGCGCATCGTGGCGCCGTGGTAGGGGGGCATCAGCATCACCATGGCCGCGCCCGCGTCGCGGGCCAGCCGGGCCCGCGCCACGGCGATGGCGGTGGCGAAATGGCTGACGGTCACGATCACCGGCACGCGCCCCGCCACATGCTCCAGAGACAGCCGGGTCAGCGTCTCGCGCTCGTCGTCGGACAGGAGGAACTGCTCGGAGTAGTTCGCCAGGATACAGATGCCGTCGACTCCCTGGTCGACCATCAGGTCGAGCACCCGGCGCATCCCGTCCAGGTCGAGCGCGCCGTCCTCGTGGAACGGCGTGGGCGCCACGGGCCAGACCCCGCGATAGCGCGCCATCACCGCGGCCCTTCGAGAAAGCGGCGGGCGTCGGCCGCGCTTTCAAAGATGTGGGCGGCCTGGGACCGGCCAAACACCTTACCCAGCTTCAGCCGCATAAAGGCCGAGGCCGAATACCGGGTCGTGCTGCGGTAGAACCGGCGCTGCAACTCGGCCACCGCGGCCGCATAGGCATCCTCGATCTCGGGATAGATGACGGTCCCGTCGTAGTTGACGATGGCGTCTACGGGGTGGTCCAGGGGGCCGCAGACCGCCTCGACCCGGGCGACGATGCGGGCCACGTCGCCTCCGTTGCGGATGCGCAGCTTCTCCAGGTTGATGAACAGCCGCCGCGCCTCGGGGTCGAGTGCGATGCGGGTGTCGAGGTCGAGCGCCAGAAGGTCCACGTCCAGCCCCATGGGGGCGTCGGCGAAGATGCGCGCGTCCATCTCGGCCACGTCCTCGATCACGGGGCGAAAGGCCATGCGGTCGAGCACATCGCGGCCCAGGTCCACGCCCGGCGCGATCTCGATCAGCTCCAGCCCATCGGGCCGCAGGCGGAACACCGCGCGCTCGGTCACGAACAGCACCGGCTGCCCCAGGCGGGCGGCACGGGGCCCGAAGAACGTGACGTGCTCGACCGCCGCGACGAACTTCTGCACCCGCCCCTCGGTGCGGATGTCGACCCGGCCGTCCGCCACCCGCACGTCCAGCCCGACCGACGCGAAGGTCCCGGCGAACACCACGCGGCGCGCGTTCTGGCTGATGTTGATGAAGCCGCCCGCCCCTGCCAGGCGCGGCCCGAACTTGGACACGTTCACCGACCCCTGGGCGTCCACCTCGGCCATGCCCAGGATGGCGATGTCCAGACCGCCGCCGTCGTAGAAGTCGAACTGCTGGTTCTGGGCGATCACCGCGTCGGTGTTGACCGCGGCGCCGAAGTCCAGCCCGCTGGCCGGTTGTCCGCCGATCACCCCGGGCTCGGCGGTCAGGGTGAGGTGGCTCAGAAGCCGCTCTTCGCCGGCCACCGCGGCCACGCCCTCGGGCATCCCGATGCCGAGGTTGACGACGCCGTTCACCGGCAGTTCGAACGCGGCACGGCGGGCGATGACCTTGCGCGCGTCGAGCGGCAGGGTGCCGGTGTCCTCGCTCGGCGTGCGATAGCGGCCGGTGAAGGCGGGGGCGTAGGCGGTGGCGAAGGTCTGCATATGGTCGCCGGGCGCGGCCAGGACCACGGCATCGACCAGGGCGCCGGGGATCTCGACCTCGCGGGGGTTGAGCGATCCGCGGGCGACCACCTGTTCCACCTGGACGATCACCACGCCGCCCGAGTTCTTGGCCGCCATCGCCTGGGCGAGGTTGTCGATGGTCAGCGCCTCGTTCTCCATGGTGACGTTGCCCGCGGTGTCTGCGGTGCTGCCGCGCAGGAGGGCGACGTCGATCGGCAGGGCGCGGTAGAACAGCACTTCCTCACCGTCGATCTCGATCAGCCGCACCAGGTCGTCCACAGTGGCGGCGTTGAGCTTGCCCCCGCCCTTTCTCGGATCGACGAAGGTTTCGAGACCGACGCGGCTGAGGGTGCCGGGCTTACCGGCGGCGATGTCGCGGTAGAGCTGGCTGATCACCCCCTGGGGCAGGTTGTAGGCCTGCAAGGCGCCCTCGGCCGCGAGGCGCCCGATCTTGGGGATGAGACCCCAGTGGCCGCCCACCACCCGGGCGAGGAGACCGGGCGGGGCCAGATGGTTCAGCCCCCGGTCGCGCCCGTCCCCCTGGCCCGCGGCAAAGAGGAGCGTCAGGTCGCGGGGGCCGCCCTGGTCGCGGAACCGCGCCCCGACCGCCTTGAGCAACGTCTCCGGGACGCCGATCCCGACGAAGCCCGAGGTGGTCACGGTATCGCCATCGTGGATCAGCGCGGCGGCAGCCTCGGGCGTAACGGTCTTGTTCGGCATGGCGCTCCTCCCCGGGTCCGAGGGTGGCAGAGGCGGCGCCGCCGGGCAATGCCCCGTCGCCCCCGGGTCCGGCTCGGAGGCGGGCGCCCGAAAACGGTCCACCCGGAAATCGCGCCCCGCCCCCCTGGGCGGCGGCGCCCTTCTGTCTGAGGCGGGAGGGGCAGCCCCACGCCGGATACCGCCCCAAAGCTCCCTCAGCCCCCGCGCCCCGCCCGGCGTCAACGCCGGGCAGCGCCGTCCCGCCCCCCCGGGGCGGCGCTTTTGGCGAAGGTGGTTCAGTCGTCGCGGCGTGGATGCTTCCGGCACCGTCGCGCGCCGCTGGACCCCGCCCCGGCGGGACGGCGCCGCCCTTCTCGCAAAGCGACTGCGGTTCACCCCATGCGACATCTGTTCCGGGTCGCCGCCGTCCCACCCGGGGGGCGGCTCGACGCGCCGACACGGTCTCCGCTCCGTCGGAGCGGATCGGAGAGCTTGCGCGTCAACACCGCGCAATAGGCCCGCGCCCAGACCCGGCGCTGCCCGCGGTCAGACCTCCTCGACCGTCACGGTGTCGCGGTCGTAGAAGGCCATGTGCCCGGCGATTTCGGCCACCCCGTCCTTGGGCGCCTCATAGCTCCAGGCGGCATCGGGCAGGATCACGCTCTTGGTCTGGATCGAATAGTGCGTCGCGTCGCCCTTGTGCGGGCAGTGGCTGACCTTGGCGCTCTCGTCGAGAAAGGCCATGGCGATGTCGGCGCGCGGAAAATAGACCACCGGCGGGTATTCGCCCTCGCGCAGCATCAGCACGCGCGCGCTCTCGCCGATCACTGCGCCGCCAGCCCGCACCACCCAGGTGCCCGGGATCTCTTCGATGGTAATGTGATCGGCCATGCCGCCTCCCTCGCGCCCGCGTGCGGCGCGACGGTAACACCTGACCTGCGACAGGCAAGTGTCAAAGCGGCGCCGTCGCCCGGGCCAGCCAGTCGGCGACCGCCCCGCTCACCCGGTCGGCCAACCGCGCCGCGACCTCCGCATGGTAGCTGTCGATCCAGGCGCGTTCGTCCGACGACAGGGCGTCGACGTCGATCAACCGCCGGTCGATGGGCACCCAGGTCAGCGTGCGAAAGGCCAGCATCTCGCGCCCCGGATCCGCGGTGTCGAGGGGCGGCGCCGGGATCACCGCCACCAGGTTCTCGATGCGGATGCCGAACTCCCCCTCGCGGTAGTAGCCGGGCTCGTTCGACAGGATCATGCCGGGCTCCAGCGCCACCTCGCTGATCCGGCTCAGCCTTTGCGGCCCCTCGTGGACGCCCAGATAGACGCCGACGCCGTGACCCGTCCCGTGGTCGTAGTCCTGACCGGCCATCCACAGGGGCGCGCGCG
This sequence comes from Rhodobacteraceae bacterium CCMM004, assembly GCA_004005435.1. Classification (GTDB taxonomy): domain Bacteria; phylum Pseudomonadota; class Alphaproteobacteria; order Rhodobacterales; family Rhodobacteraceae; genus CCMM004. Next base: position 280,247 of record RZWH01000002.1, read on the forward strand.
CCACCGCGTCCAGGTCGCGCCCGGCCAGGCCCCGGGGCCAGCGCAGGCGGCTCACAGCGATCATGCCCCTGAGGACACGCGTGAAACAAGCGCGCTCTTCGGCGCTGGGCGTGCCGACGGCGACAGTGCGGGTGATGTCGGTGGTGCCGTCGAGATACTGCCCCCCCGAGTCCACCAGCAGCAGATCGCCCTCCGCCAGCGCCCGGTCGGTCTCCTCGGTGACGCGGTAGTGGACGATGGCGCCGTTCGGCCCGCTGCCCGCGATGGTGTCGAAGCTGATGTCCTTCAGCGCGTTGGTGGCGCGGCGGGCGCCTTCGAGCGCGCGGACCACATCGGTCTCGGTCACCCGCTTGCCCGCCGCCGCCTCGGCCGCGGCGCCGTCGAGCCAGGCCAGGAACGCCACCATCGCCGCGCCGTCGCGCAGATGCGCCTCGGCGGTCGCGGCGATCTCGGCGGCGGTCTTGGCCGCCTTGGGCAGGAGGCAGGGATCGTCGCCCCAGGCGATCTCGACCCCGGCGGAGGTCAGCGCCTGGGCGACCGCCACCGGCGCCGTCGACCTGTCCACCCGCACCGGCCCGGCGAGAGAGACCATCGCCGCCTCGAAGGACGCCGGCGGCAACACCGCGACGTCGGGGCCCAGGTGGTCGGCGAGGTCCGCGAGCTTCGCCGGGTCGGCAAAGAGCCGCACCGCCCCGCCCGCGTCGACGATGGCAAAGCCCTGGAGCACCGGGAACCGCGGCAGGTCGCTGCCGCGGATGTTGAGGAGCCAGCAGATCGAATCGGGCTGGGTCAGCACCGCCGCCGCCTGGCCAGCCTCGGCCAGGATCGCGCCGATCCTCCGCCGCTTCTCCGCGGCCGTGGCGCCGGCCAGGTCGTCGGGATAGGCCACCGCGCGACCGCTCGGCGGATCGGGCCTGTCCGCCCACACCGCATCCAGCGGGTTGGCCACCGGCACCGCCGCGATCCCCGCGGGGGTCAGCGCCGCCTCCAGCCGCGCGATCTCGGCCGGGGTATGGAGCCACGGGTCGAAGCCGACGCGCGCCCCCTCCGCCAGCCGCTGGGCCAGCCACGGCCCCGGCTGCGTCGCGGGCCAGTCCACGGGGGTGAAGACGTCGGCCACCTGCGCCTTGACCTGGACCCGGTAGCGGCCGTCGACGAACACGCCCGCCGCCTCGGCCGTCACCGCCGCCAGCCCGGCCGACCCGGTGAACCCGGTGAGCCACGCGAGCCGCGCGTCGCAGGGCGCCACATGCTCGCCCTGATGCGCGTCGGCCCGGGGCACGAGAAAGGCGTCGAGCCCGTCCTCCGCCATCTGCGCACGCAGCGCGGCCAGGCGCGGCGGACCGGTCTCGGGCGTCGTCTCGGCCTCGAAGCTCTGAAACATTGGGCGCGTTCACCTCCCGTAACGTCGCGCCGACAGAACCGCATGGGACGGCCGAGGGCAAGAGGCGCCGCAAATCGCACGATTTGCCGCCGGACATCGTGCGATGTCCGGCCCCCCGCCTCAGCTGTGCTCTTCGGCCGCCGTGGCGGCCAGCGCGCGGTTATAGGCCCTCAGCGCGTCGACGTGGAACAGCGCCCCCATGATCTCGGGCGCCTCGCCCTTGGCGCCCATGGTCACGACCGGCAGAAACGCCCTCTGCGTTTGGTCGAACATCGGCAGCGCCGCCTCCAGCGTGGCGTTCCCCTCGATGAAGTCGCCCGCCTCGATCGCCTCCCACATGGCGTCGTTGGGGGCGGCGCGGGGGTCTTGCGGCTTGCGCATCACGTTCTGCACCCGGAACATCGACAACAGATAGGCCTGAGGCCCCTTGGCCAGATGGATCTTGCGCCGCTCCAATTGCGTGAGAAAGAACGACCGAGTCACCAGGCGCGAGCACAGAACCGTCGACATCGACACCGCCACCATCACCGCGAGTCCCGTCTGCCAGTCGCCCGTCAGCTCGAACACGATCAACGTGGTCGAGATTGGCGCGCCCAGCACCGCCGCCGCCACCGCCCCCATGCCCGCGAGCGCATAGAGCGTCTCGGACCCCGACACGTTCGGGAACATCGCCGTGGCGATCAGGCCGAAGGCGAGGCCCGTCAGCGCCCCCACCATGAGCGAGGGCGAGAACACGCCGCCGCCCATGCGCCCGCCCATGGTGATCGACAAGGCGGCCACCTTAACCACGCAGAACAGCACCGCCTGATCCAGCGTCAGCTGCCCGGTCAGCGCCCGCGACGTGGTTTCGTAGCCCACTCCGATGATGTGCGGATACCAGATCGCGATGAGGCCCAGCAGCGCCCCCGCGATACCGGGGCGCAGCCACCTTGGCAGTCCGACGCGCCGCTGCCAGTGGCTGGCCAGGTCCTCGGTCCACAGGACCGACCGGATCAGCACCACCGCCACCAGCCCCGACACGAGACCCAGCATCAGGAACGCCGGAAGCTCCTGATAGAACGACAGGGTGCCGTCCTCGACCAGCCGGAACTGGGTCACGTCGCCGAACTCCAGCCGGTTGATGACCGTGCCTGCGGCCGAGGCGATGACGATGGGGGCAAAGGCGTGCATGGCAAAGTGGCGCAGCACCACCTCCAGCGCGAACAGGGCGCCCGCGATGGGGGCATTGAACGAGGCCGACACCGCCGCCGCCACGGCGCAGCCCAGAAGGTCGCGGCCGGTGATCCCGTCCGCGCGCATCCGGTCCGAGACCCAGGTGGCGATGACCCCCGCCAGATGCACCACCGGCCCCTCGCGACCCGACGACCCCCCTGCCCCCAGCGTGATCAGCGACGCCGCGGCCGAGGCCAGGCCGGCCCGCGTCTCCACCCGCCCGTCGTGCAGCGCCGCACCCTCGATCACGTCCGCGACCGAGCGCACGCGGCCGTCAGGGGTAAAGCGGTGGAGGATGAGCCCCACCACCAGCCCGCCGCAGATCGGGATCGTCAGCAGCAGCCACCAAGGCAGCGTCGCGGCATAGGTATGGAACTGCGCGATGTCGCCCGACCCGTAGAGCAGCGCCTGCAGCGCCTCGATTCCCTTGCGAAAGAACAGCGCTGCAAAGCCCGCAGCGATGCCCACGGCCAGCGCGATGAACCAGAACGTGATCTGCCCTGGTCCTCGGTCGCGCAGGACGCGCCAGCCGTCTCGGCACGCCCCGGTCGCCCGGCCGAGGCTGCGGATCCAAGCGCGCGGTGCCCCGGTGGACATCGGTTCTCCCTCGCGGGCGCGGGGGCGGGATCCCGGACGGCCCGCCCGGCCCGGGATCGGCTCGGCGCGGGGCCCCTTGGGCCGCGCCTTTTTCCCTTGTAGAACAGGGGGCACCGCAGCGCAAAGCGGCAAACCGGAGTGCGCCTCATGCCCCTCGCCGACCCGGCGGAGATGCCACAGGAGTTCGCCCGCGCCTGGGCGGCACGGGACGCCGCGGCGCTGGCGGCGCTCTTTGCCGAGGACGCCGATTTCGTCAACGTCGTCGGTCTCTGGTGGCGCGACCGAGGGGCGATCGAACGGGCGCATCGCTACGGGCTCACGACGTTCTTCCGCGACAGCGTGCTGCGGGTCGGGCGGGTCGCGGTGCGCGATCTGGGCGCGGTGGCGGTGGTGCACGCGCGGATGCATCTGAGCGGCCAGATCGGCCCCGACGGGCGCGCCGCCGGTCCCCGCAGCACGATCCTCAGCTTCGTCCTGCACCGGAGCGGGCCGGGATGGACCTGCGTGTCGGCCCAGAACACCGACGTGGTGCCGGGGGCCGAGACCCATGTGGCCGAGGGCGGCACGCTCCGCCCTCGGGACTATCGCGCATCCGACCGGGACGGCGACACCGGCCCCCCACCCTGACCCTCCCCCGCTCCACTTCCGCGGAAGGTCGATCCCGAGGATCCGAGGCTGGCGGCGAACCGCTCCCCCGTGCAGCTCTCCAACGGGCGCCAAGGCCAGCAACCGGCCCGCCGGGGCGCGATCGTGCGACGTGCGATGGTCTTGAGAGCACAGACGTCGGGAACGATGCGCCGTCCTCGCCAAAAGCGCCGCCAGAGGGCGGGTCCGGCGTATCCACCGGGCCTCGCGGGGGGGGGCCATGACCCCCGCGCCCCTCCACCGTTTCCGCGGTCGTGCTGAAGGCGGCGTCGTCCCGCCGGGGCTCCGGCCGAGCAACGCGCGAGCGGCTCACAAGCATCGACGCCGGGGCGCCTCCACCGTCTTCGCCAAAAGCGCCGCCCCGAGGCGGCGGCGCTGCCCCGCGTGCCGCCGGGCGGGGCGTTGGGGATACGGCGGCGCGCGACATCGCGCGCCCAGGCTAGCCGTGCAGCAGGGCGCGGGCGGCGGCGCGGGCCTCGTCGGTCACGGTGTCGCCTGCGAGCATCCGGGCGATCTCGTCCACCCGCGCCGCGGGGTCGAGCGGCACGACGTCCGAGCGGGTGGTGCCGCCGTCGATCCGCTTTTCCACCCGCCAGTGGTGGTGGCCGAGCGCGGCGACCTGGGGCGAATGGGTGACGACGAGCACCTGGGCGCCCGTCGCGAGGTCGGCCAGGCGCCGCCCGACCGCCGCCGCGGTCGCCCCGCCGACGCCGCGGTCGATCTCGTCGAAGATCAGGGTCAGCCCGGTCGCCTCGCGGGTGAGACAGACCTTCAGCGCCAGGAGAAACCGCGACAGTTCCCCACCCGAGGCGATGCGGCCGATGGGACCGGGGGGCGCGCCAGGATTGGTCGCGATGGTGAACTCGACCATGTCGGCGCCCTCGGGGCCCGGGTCGGAGGGCCCGACGCGGGTGGCGAAGACCGCGCGCTCCATCTTGAGCGGCGCCAGTTCCGCGGCCATCGCGGCGTCGAGGCGACTGGCCGCGCCGGTCCGCGCCTCGGTCAGCGCGGCGGCGGCGGCGGTGTAGGCGTCGGCGGCGTCGGCCGCGGCGGCCCGGAGCGCGGCCAGATCGGCGGCGCCCGCGTCGAGCGCGGCCAGCCGGTCGGCCAGGGCCACGCCGTGGGCCGCCAGGTCGTCGGGCACCACGCCATGCTTGCGCGCCAGGGCCCGGATGGCAAACAGCCGCTCCTCGGCCGCCTCCAGCGCGTGGGGGTCGAAGGCCATCGCGTCCAGCGCGCGGCGGGTGCCGTCCTCGGCCTCGGCCAGCGCATCCATGGCACGGCCCAGGGCCTCGATGGCGGGGTCGAGCCGCCCCTCGGCGCTGTCGGCCGCACCTTCGAGCCAGCGCATGGCGTCCGCCAGATGCGCCTCGGCCCCCTCTCCGCCCATCACCTGGGCGGCGCGGGCGACGTCCTCGCCGATCCGCGCAGCGGCCTGCATCCGCCGCCGGTCGGTGTCGAGCGTGGCGTCCTCGCCCGGCTGCGGATCGAGCCGCGCGACCTCGTCCACTGCGTGGCGGAGAAAGTCCTCTTCGGCCCGGAGCGCCTCCAGCCGCTCCTCCGCCGCGGTCAGCGCCGCCGCCGCCTTGGTCCGCGCGCGCCAGGCGGCACGGCAGGCGGTCACAGGCGCCTCCAGTCCGGCAAAGGCATCGAGGAGCTGCCGGTGCCCGCGCGGGTTCAAAAGGCCCCGGTCATCGTGCTGGCCGTGCAGCTCGACCAGGGTGTCGGACAGCCGCCGGAGCGTGTCGCCGGACGCGCGCACACCGTTGATCCACGCGGTCTTGCGCCCCTCGGCGGTGTTCACCCGGCGCAGGATCAAGTCGTCCTCGGGGGCGATCCCCGCCTCCTCCAGCACCGCGGCGGCCGGATGGCCGGGGGCCAGCGCAAAGGCCGCCGTCACGGCGCCCTGTGCCGCCCCCGCGCGCACGAGGTCCGCCCGGCCCCGCCAGCCCAGAACGAATCCCAACGCATCCAGCAGGATCGATTTGCCCGCGCCGGTCTCGCCGGTCAGCACGTTGAGGCCAGGCTGGAACTCCAGGCTCAGCCGCTCGATCAGGAGCAGGTCGGAAATCTCCAGACTGGTGAGCATGTGTCTATCCGGCGCGGCCCGCCGGGGTCACAGCCACTCGCCGCGCACGACCTGCCGGTAGACGCTGCGCAGCCAACTGTCACCCGCAGGCTCCAGCGTCAGGCCGCGTCCGGTGAGCAGGACATAGGCGTCCTGATACCACTCCGTCGACTGGAAGTTGTAGCCCAGGATCGCGCCGGCCGTCTGCGCCTCGTCGGTCAGGCCCAGGCGCAGATAGCTCTCGACCAGCCGCAACAGTGCCTCGGGCGTCTGCGTCGTCGTCTGGAACTGCTCGACCACCACGCGGAACCGGTTGATCGCGGCGGTGTAGTGGCCGCGCTTGAGATAGTAGCGCCCGATCTCCATCTCCTTGCCCGCCAGGTGATCGAAGGCGAGGTCGAACTTGAGGATCGACGAGGTGGCGTATTCGCTGTCGGGATAACGCTCGATCACCTCGCGCAGGGCCTGGAGCGCCTGGAACGTCAGGCCCTGGTCGCGGCCCACGTCGTCGATTTGATCGTAATAGCTGAGCGCGAGGAGATACTGCGCATAGGCCGCGTCCTCGTCGGCGGGATAGAAGTCGATAAAGCGCTGGGCCGAGGCGCGGGAGGATTCGAAGTCCCCGTCGCGGTGATAGGCGAAGGCCTGCATGATCAGCGCCCGCTTGGCCCATTCCGAATAGGGATAGAGCCGCTCGACCTCGCCGAAATAGCGGGCGGCCTCGTCGGCGCGCTCGGCCTCCAGCTCGAACTCGGCACGGGTGAAGATCTCTTCGGCCGAAAAGCTGTCGAGCGGCTGTTCGCGATTGCTGGTGAACCCGCCGCACCCGGCGAGCGCGGCGCAGAGGGCCACGGTGAGGATCGGTCTGGTCGCTCTGCGCACCGCTGGCATGAAAACGTCTCCGAAGGCCGGTTTGCGCCCTCGGTCTAGCATAGAAAAAAACGGGGCAAAATGGCTAAGCGCCGCGCCTCACACGACGCGCGGCGCATCGTCCCGGCTGAGCCCAGCGCCGGGCAGCCGCGCGGCGAGCGCGGGGCTGGCCGTGACGATCCGGCAGGCGTTGGGCCGGGCGAACAGCGCGCGGAGGAGCGCGTTGGTCATCGCATGGCCCGCCCGCACGCCGGTATAGTGGGCCAGGAGCGGCGCCCCGGCCAGCGCCAGATCGCCGAGCGCATCCAGCATCTTGTGCCGCACCGCCTCGTCGTGATGGCGCAGGCCACCGGGGCTGAGCACCTCGGCGCCCTTGACCACCACGGCGTTTTCCAGCGAGCCACCCAGGGCGAGACCCTGCGCCCGCATCGCGTCGATATCGGCGGCGCGGCAGAACGTCCGGCTGTCGCAGAGCTCGTGGACGAACGCGCCGTTGGCCAGCGACATCGTCTTGTCCTGGCGGCCGATGGCGGCGTCGGCGAAGTCGATGTGGAACGCCATCTCCAGATGGTCGCAAGGGTCGAGCCGCGCCATCGCGTCGCCGTTGCGAACCTCGACACGGTCCAAGACCTCGATGGCGCGGATGGGCGCGTCGAGGGCGCGCAGGCCCACGCGCAGGATCTCGGCGACGAAGACGGCAGAGGAGCCGTCCATCACCGGCACCTCGGGTCCATCGATGTCGATGGTCAGGTTGTGGACCCCGCACCCGGCCGCCGCGGCCATGATGTGCTCGATCGTCGACACCGACGCACCGCTGGGGGCCGCAATCTTGGTGCAGAGCGCGCCAGGCACGACCGCGTCCCAGACCGCCGGGATCCGCGGCTGCCCGCCCAGGTCGACACGGCGAAAGGCGATGCCGAAACCGGCAGGGGCGGGCCGCAGCGTCATGCGCACGGGGACGCCGGTGTGGAGGCCCACACCGTCGAAGCTCACCGTCTCGTTGATCGTCGTCTGCATTTTCGCTGCCTGCCGATGTGACTGTCTCTGATCGCGGTCTGGTTCGGCGGGCCCCGGTCGGGCCGCCCATCGCCGCACAATCAGCTAAGCACCCCGCCCCGGCACCTCAATTAACTCTTTGCAACGGTCTGAAACACGGGTCGGCACGGTCGGCGAGTTCATGCCGATCCACCGCGAGGCAGCGCGGAACCCACTGTTTTAACGGAAAAAGGGCCGACGTGAGCCGGCCCTTTGCAACAGAATTGTGACTTAGATTAGTTCGCTTGGCGGCGCAGGAAGGCCGGGATTTCGATCCGCTCCTGATCGGCCGACATGTCGTCTTCGTCGTCGTAGCGGTGCACCTGGGGTTGCTGACGGCGCGGGGCCGCGGCGGCGGGACGCTCGGACGGCGCCTCCTGGTGCCCGGTCATCCGGTTGATCAGCGAGTTGATGCCAAAGCGCGGACGCTCGGCCGCGGGGCTGGCCGGGGCGTGCGCGGGGCGCTGCGCCGAGGGGCTGGTCGGCACCCGGTTCACCGCCGCTTCGAGCCGCGCGAGGGCCTCGGGCGAGGGCTGTCCCGGCACGGCGGTGCGCGGCGTGCTGTAGGCCACGGGGCGCTGCGGTTCGGGGGCGGCCTCGGCTGCGGGCTGCGGACGATAGGCCGGGGGCGGCAGGTCGTCGTCGGCGGCGTCCATCGGCGCACCGAACAGATCCTCGCTCGACGCGCGGGCGACGGCGCGGCGCTGTTCGTAGTCGTCGAAGAAGTCCGGCTCGGGCTGGGGATACTCCATCTCGGCCGGCTCTAGATCGGCCGGGGCCATCGCTGCGGGGGCGGACTCGGCCGCCGCGACCTCGTGCATCGGCTCGGGCGCAGGCGCAGGGGTCTCTTCGATCGCGTGAGGCTGCGACAGCGGCGAGGACATGCGGCGGCGCGGGACGGGCACGTCGGAGGTCTTTTCGCTGGCGTCGATGCCGGTCGCAACGACGCTGACCCGCATCCGACCCGACATGTTCTCGTCGAGCGTCGAGCCGACGATGATGTTGGCGTCGGGGTCGACCTTGTCGCGGATGACGTTTGCGGCCTCGTCCAGCTCGAACAGGGTCAGGTCGTGGCCGCCGGTGATGTTGATCAGCACGCCTTTGGCGCCGTTGAGGCTGATCTCGTCCAACAGCGGGTTGGCGATGGCCTTTTCCGCGGCCTGGAGCGCGCGCTCCTCGCCGTCGGCCTCGCCCGTGCCCATCATCGCCTTGCCCATCTCGTCCATCACCGCGCGCACGTCGGCGAAGTCGAGGTTGATCAGCCCGGGCCGCACCATCAGGTCGGTGACGCCTTTGACGCCCTGGTAGAGGACGTCGTCGGCCATGGCGAAGGCCTCGGTGAACGTGGTCTTCTCGTTCGCCAGGCGGAACAGGTTCTGGTTGGGGATGATGATCAGAGTGTCGACCATCTGCTGCAGGTTCTCGACGCCCTCCTCGGCCTGGCGCATCCGCTTGGCGCCCTCAAACTGGAAGGGCTTGGTCACGACGCCGACGGTCAGAACCCCCAGCTCGCGGGCGGCCTGGGCGATGATCGGAGCGGCGCCGGTGCCGGTGCCGCCGCCCATGCCGGCGGTGATGAAGCACATGTGCGCCCCGGCCAGATGATCGACGATCTCTTCGATGGTTTCTTCGGCCGCGGCGGCGCCGACCGAGGGCCGCGCGCCTGCGCCCAGCCCCTCGGTCACCTTCACGCCCATCTGCACCCGGGCGGGCGCGAGGCTCTGTTGCAGGGCCTGGGCGTCGGTGTTCGCGACCACGAACTCGACCCCATCGAGCTGTTGCTCGATCATGTTGTTGACCGCGTTGCCGCCCGCCCCACCGACGCCGAACACGGTGATCCGCGGCTTCAGGTCGTCCTGCGGGGGCATCATGAGATTCAGTGTCATCGTCTGGTCCGCCTGTTTGTCCTGGCCCCGCTCTGAGGGGGGTTCATGCCTCGTCATTTGCGGATTCTACCGCCGAAGCGGCAATCCGTCACTCGAAAAACACGTTTTCGACACAAAATATAGGAGTGATAACATGGTTGTAGGCGGGATTTTGCGCGCACTTCAACATCTAGTCGTTACCAGTTGTCTTTGAACCATTTTACCGCCCTGCGCAGAGATCGGGCCGGGTATCGGTCGGCGGGAATGTCGAAGTCCCACCACTCGTCCTGCGGGTGCGCGGCAAAGAGGCAGAGGCCCACGGCGCTGGCGAACGCAGCGCCCGTGACCCGCTCGGGCAGGCCCGCAATGCGTAGGGGACGGCCGATTCGCACCTGTTGGCCGAGGATTCGGGGGCCCAAGGTGTCGAGGCCCGGGATCTGACTGCCGCCGCCGGTCAGCACGATCTGCTGGCTCGGCAGATGCTCGAACCCGGCGGCGTCGAGGCGTGCGCGCACCTCTTCGAGGATCTCCTCCACCCGCGGCCGCATGATCCCGATCAGCTCTGCACGGCTGACCGTGCGGCGGTCGAGATCCCAGTCGCCGGTCTCGCCGCCCAGCTCGATCAGGTCCCGGTCGTCCATGCCCGTCGCAACGACACCGCCGTGGATGGTCTTGAGCCGCTCCGCGGTCGCCAGGGGGATTTGCAGACCCTTGGAGATGTCGCTGGTCACCTGATCGCCGCCCAGGCCGACGGTGTCGGCATAGATCATGTGCTTTTTGATAAAGATCGACAGCCCCGTCGCGCCGCCGCCCATGTCGATGCAGACCGCGCCCAGCTCCTGCTCGTCCTCGACCAGGCTGGAGATCCCCGACACGTAGGCGGACGAGGCCAGCCCGGCCAGCTCCAAATCGCAGCGCTTGATGCAGTGGATCAGGTTCGCCACCACCGTGCCGTCGACGGTCAGCATGTGCATGTCGCAGGCCAGGCGATAGCCGATCTGCCCGCGCGGGTCGTTCATCCCGGTGCGATGGTCGAGGGTGAAGTTTACCGGCTGGGCGTGCAGCACCTCGCGCCCGTCGCCCACGTCGGGCACGTCGCAGGCGGCCATCACCCGCGCCACGTCTTGGCCGGTGACCTGCGCGCCCTCCAGCTCGATCGCGCCGGCCAGGCCATAGCTGCGCGGCTCGCCCCCGGCGATGCAGGCGATGACGTGGTCGACGCGGATCTGCGCCATCTTCTGCGCCGCCTGGACGGCGGTGCGGATCGCACGCTCGGTCTCGGCCATGGCGTCGATCTGGCCCATCCGCATCCCCCGCGACCGCGTGGTCGCGGCACCGATGACGCGAAAGGCGCTCTGCCCGGCCATCCCTCCGACCCCGTCGGAGGGCTTGAACGCATCCGGCCCGTCAAAGCGCAGCACCAGGCACCCGATCTTGGAGGTGCCGACGTCGAGGATCGCAATGACTCCACGCTGGATCGCGGCGCGGCGCATCGCCCGCATCGCCCGCTGCGACTGGTAGAGATCGGTCATTCCACCTGCACTCCCAATTCCCTGAGCCTGACCTGCCGCAACGTGGTCGCCGCCGTTTCGCGCAGCCGCACGGCCGGGCGCGCCAGATTGCGCATGTCCACCCACAACACGTCCCGCGCCAGCAGGTCCTGCGCCTGGTCCAGCGCGATGATCTGCTCCAACGCGCCCACGGCGCCGGTCTCGGGCAGCTTGAGCCGCTGGCCCCGGTCCAACAGGACGTCCCACCGCCGCTCGCCGATCCGCACCAGGCCGCGCAGGCGTGGCGCCAGCGGACCCGCCGCCGCGATCAGCTCCAAAGCCTCTGGCGCCGCCGCGTCGGCCGCCCGGCCCGCGACCAGCGGCAGATCGGCCCGCTCGGTCCGGCGGGTCAGCTCGGCGACGCGGTGGCCCCCCGCGTCCAGCAGCTCCAGCGCGCCGCCCGCCCGCCAGATCAGCGCCGGAATGCGCTCCACCACGGTCATCTGCAACATGCCGCCGGGCCGGACCCGCAGATCGACACGCGCCACGGCATCGAGCGCGGCGACGTCCCGCTGCATCCGCTCCAGGTCCAGGTCGAACGAACTGATGGGGAAGTCGACGGGCACCGCCTCGCGAATATCGGCGGCCAGCTCGGCCGAGGCGCCATCGATGGCCATCGCCTTGACCATGAACGCCTCGCGCTCCTGAAACGCGCTCTTCATATCCGCGACCCAAAGTGTCAGCGCGTCGCGCCGGGCCTGGTCGCCCAGGACCACGGCCCCCATCGCCGCGATCGTGGCCAGCGGCAACCCGATGCGCATCAGCCCCCGGAACGACGGGGTCAGCGCCAGCCGCTGCATCCGGTAGGCGAGCCGCGAGGGTGCGGGATCGCGGGGCGCTCTCACCTGTTGCATGAGGCGTCCTCCACCAACTGCCCGCAGAGCGCGCCAAAGCCGATGCCGGCATGGGCCGCCTGTTCGGGGGTCAGAGAGGTGGGCGTCATCCCCGGCTGGGTGTTCGTCTCCAGCAACACGAGACCGTCCAGCCCGCGCGTCTCGTCCCAGCGGAAATCGGTGCGCGACAGGCTGCGGCAGCCCAGCGCCTCATGCGCCCTCAGCGCATAGTCCAGGCAGGCCGCGGTGATTTCCTGCGGCAGGTCGGCCGGGATCACGTGGCGCGAGCCCCCGGGCTTGTATTTCGCGTCGTAGTCGTACCAGCCGTCGGTGAGGATGTCGGTCACACCCAGCGCCCGGTCGCCCAGCACCGTCGTGGTCAGCTCGCGCCCGGGGGCGAAGCGTTCGACCATCACGGTCTCGGGCATGTCGGCGCTCAGCTTGGGCGGCCCGTTCGCGGCCTCGTGGACCAGATAGACGCCGACCGACGAGCCGTCGTTCACCGGCTTGACCACGTAAGGGGGGTCCATGACGTGCCCCGCCGCGACGTGCCGCGCCAGGGCGGTGATCGACGGCACGACCGGCAGGCCGACGGCGCGATAGACGTCCTTGGTCCGCTGCTTGTCGAGCGCCAGCGCCGAGGCCAGCACGCCCGAATGGGTGTAAGGCAGCCCGATCCATTCCAGCAGACCCTGGACGCAGCCGTCCTCGCCCCAGCGGCCGTGCAAAGCGTTGAAGGCGACGTCGGGCGCGATGTCGGACAGCACGGAAACCAGGTCGCGGCCGGCATCGACCTCGACAACCTCGTATCCTTCGCCCCTCAGTGCGGCGGCGCATTCGCGCCCGGTCGATAGGGACACCTCGCGTTCGGCCGAGGGGCCGCCCATCAATACCGCCACTTTGGGGGCTGCCCTGCTCGACATGCCCGCCACGTTCGCCTGTCCGGGTCGGACTTGGCCGCCGACCCTCGTTATGATGCGTTTACCGCTTGTCTGCCTCGACGTCGGAGCCCGTCGCCGGGTCCCCGATCCGTCTGATTTCCCATTCTAGACGAATGCCGCTGTTTTGGAAGACCTTTTCGCGGACCTCCTCGCCCAAGCCCTCCAGATCGGCGGCCGTGGCGTCGCCGGTGTTGATCAGGAAGTTGGGGTGCTTTTCCGACATCTGCGCACCGCCGCGGCGGGCGCCCCTCAGACCGGCCTCGTCGATCACCTTCCACGCCTTGAGGCTGTGGTCCTCGCCCTCGGCTCCGGTGGAGGAGTATCCCGCCGGATTGCGAAAGGTCGACCCGGCCGAGCGGTCCTGGGTCGGCTGGGTGGCGTCGCGGCGGGCCAGTTGCGCCTCCATCCGCGCAGCGAGATCATCTGGATCGCCCGGCGGCGCCTCGAACGTCGCGCGGGTCAGGACCCACCCCTCGGGCAGCGCGCTGTGGCGGTAGGTCAGCCCCAGATCGGCGGCCGAGCGCGTGACCCGCTCTCCCGCCCGCGTCACCGCCTCGACCTCGACCAGCCGGTCGGCCACATAGGTGCCGTAGCAGCCTGCGTTCATCCGCACCGCTCCGCCCACGGTGCCGGGAATGGTGCGCAGGAACGTCAGGTCCAGCCCCGCCTCGGCCGCCCGCCGCGCCACATGGGCGTCGGGCACCGCGGCCCCGGCATGGACGCGCGTGCCCTCGATCTCGACAGCGTTGAAGCCGCGGCCGAGCCGGATCACCGCCGCGCGCAGCCCACCGTCTCGGACGATCAGGTTCGACCCCGCGCCCATGGGGAACACCGCCGTCTCGGGCCCGAGCCCAGCAAGAAACGCGCAGAGGTCGTCCACATCCGCAGGTTGGAAGAACCAGTCGGCCGGCCCCCCCACCCTGAGCCAGGTCAGCTCGGAGAGCGCCCGGTCGCGGCTGAGACGTCCACGCACTTGCGGCATCGCCGCCGGGTCAGCCATCGCGCCCGAACCCCGCCAGCCGCCCGATCCGCCGCCCCAGGAAATAGACCGGCCATCGCAACACCGACGCGCCCGCCACCAGACAGGCGAGCGCCCACCACGGGCCGGCCGACACCGCCACCCAGATCACCAAGGGCACGCCGGTGGCGATCAGGCCCCAGGCGGCCGGCCAATGGCTGCGCCGCGACGGCAACAGAGCCGCCACGTTCGCCGCCAGCATCCACACCAGGGCCAGGATCAGCGGCAGGCTCATGCGCACACCATTCCTTCATCTTGGTCCAAATACCCCCCCGCCGGAGGCGTCCCGCGGGATCCGCCGCCGCCTCGGCCGGCCGCACCGCGCCTCATGCCGCCGCCTTTTCCAGACGCGCGGGCAGCGCATTGGCCCAGGCGCTGATCGTCCCGGCACCGAGGCAGACCACCATATCGCCCGGCTGGCACTGTTCGCGCACCAGCCGCTCCAGGTCGTCTTCGCCCAAGAGTGCGCGGGCGTGGCGGTGGCCGTGGCGGATCAGCCCGGCCACCAGGTCGTCGCGACTGGCGCCGGGGATCGGGTCCTCTCCGGCGGCGAAGACCTCGGCGATGGCGACCACATCGGCCTCGTGAAAGCAGCCGCAGAACTGATCGAACAGCGAGGACAGGCGCGAATAGCGGTGCGGCTGGTGCACGGCGATCACCCGCCCCTCGGCGGCGTGGCGGGCGGCCTTGAGCACCGCGGCAATCTCCACCGGGTGGTGGCCGTAGTCGTCGATAATGGTTACCCCGTCGACCACGCCGACCTGGGTAAAGCGCCGGTTGACGCCCTTGAACGCAGCCAGGGCCTCTCGGATCTCGGCCCCCTTCATCCCCAGGTGCCGCGCCACCGCCACCGCCGCCAGCGCGTTCGAGACGTTGTGGTCGCCGGGCATCGGCAGGGTGCAATCCTCGATCACCATGTTCTCGGACTGGAGCGCGATGTCGAAGCGGGCCTTGCCCTTCTCATAGTGCAGATTCACGGCGCGCACGTCGGCCTGGGCGTTGAAGCCGAAGGTGACGACGCGGCGGTCGCTGATCCGGCCGACCAGCGCCTGAACCTCCGGATGGTCGGTGCAGCACACCGCGACGCCGTAGAACGGGATGTTGGTGACGAAGTCGTAAAAGCCCTGGCGCAGCGCCTCGATCGAGCCCCAGTGCTCCATGTGCTCGGGGTCGATGTTGGTGACGATGGCGATGGTCGCGGGCAGGCGGTTGAAGGTGCCGTCGCTCTCGTCGGCCTCGACCACCATCCACTCGCCCTGCCCCACCCGCGCATTCGAGCCGTAGGCGTGAATGATGCCGCCGTTGATCACCGTCGGGTCGAGCCCGCCGGCGTCGAGCAGCGTCGCCACCATGGTGGTCGTCGTGGTCTTGCCATGGGTGCCCGCGACGGCGACGTTCGAGCGCAGGCGCATCAGTTCGGCCAGCATTTCGGCCCGGCGCACCACCGGCAGGCCCCGGGCGCGGGCGGCGTCGAGTTCGGGGTTGCCCGGCTTGATCGCGGACGAGATCACCACGACCTCGGCGCCCTCCAGGTTTTCGGCCGCCTGGCCCAGGAACACCCGCGCGCCCAGGCCCTCCAGCCGCTCGGTGATCGCCGACGCCTTCTGATCCGAGCCCTGCACGATGTAGCCGTGGTTGATCAGCACCTCGGCGATGCCGGACATGCCGATGCCGCCGATGCCGACGAAGTGGATCGCGCCCATGTCGGTGGGCAGCTTGGTCGCGGCGGCGTTCATGGCGTCGCTCCTTGGAGGTTGGGGGGTGGACTGGCCGGGCCTACCAGCGACTGGGCCAGGTCGGCAAGGCGTTCGGCGGCGTCGGCGACACCGTGGGCGCGGGCGTTGCGCGCCATCCTCATCGCGCGGTCGGGATCGCCCAGGACCGCCGCGATGCGCTCGGCCAGGAGGTCGGGCGTCAGCCCCTCCTCCTGCAGCGCCTCGGCGGCGTCGGCGCGCACCAGCCCGACGGCGTTGGCGGTCTGGTGGTCGTCGGCGGCGGCGGCAAAGGGGATCAGGATCGCCGGGCGCCCGATCACGCTGATGTCGGCCACCGACGAGGCGCCGGCGCGGCTGATCACCAGCTGCGCATCGGTCATCCGCCGCGGCAGGTCGTCGAAGAACGGCGCGACCTCCGCCTGGATCCCCTGTCTGGCATAGAAGTCCGTCACCCTGTCATGATCCTCGCCCCGCGCCTGATGGGCAACGCGGATGTTGGACCTGAGGTTCATCGGGAGGCCGTCGATGGCCGGGGGCACGAGATCCGACAGGATGCGCGCGCCCTGGCTGCCGCCGATCACCAGCAGAGACATGGGATAGTCGCCGGGCGCGATGTATCCCGCCTCGGCCCGCGCCCGCACGGCTGCGCGGACCGGGTTGCCCGTGTGCACGCCCTCGATCCCCTCGGGGAGCCGGGTGGGCCAGGTGCCGCAGGCCACCGCGTCGACCCGCGGGGCGAACAGGGTGTTGACCCGGCCGAGGACCCCGTTTTGTTCGTGGATGAACCGCGGAATGCGCAGCATCCAGGCCGCCGACAGCGCCGGGATCGACGGGTAACCGCCGAACCCCGCCACCAAGGCGGGCGGGTCGCGCCGCATCGCCATCAGCGCCGACAGGACACCGCGGCCGAGGGTCAGGGGCACCCGCGCCCGAGCCAGCGCCCCGCCGCGGGAAAACGTCGCCGAGGCCACCTCGCGCACCTCGACGGCCTCGGGGAACCCGCCGGCATACCGCGCGCCGCGGGCGTCGGTCGACAGCCGCACCCGCCAGCCGCGGGCCAGCATCTCCTCGGCCAGGGCCTGGGCGGGGAACATGTGCCCGCCGGTGCCGCCCGCGGCGATGACGAGGAGGGGGGCGGCCACCGGACGGACCTCAGCGCCTGCGACTGAAGAGCAGGTCGCCGATCTCGCCCTGGGGCCGCGCGCGGGTGAACGCCAGGAGCATCCCCACCGCGATGCCGCCTGCGATCAGCGACGAGCCTCCGTAGCTGACGAAGGGCAGCGTCATGCCCTTGGCCGGCAGAAGCCGCACCGCGACACCCATGTTGACCATTGCCTGCACGCCGAAGGTGCAGGCCAGCCCAGCCCCCGCCAAGCGGATGAACGGATCGCGCTCGCGCATCAGCCGCACCAGGCTGCGGATCACGATGGTGGCATAGAGGGCGATGATCGCCAGCACCAGCATGAGCCCGTACTCCTCGGCCGCCACGGCGATGATGAAGTCGGTATGGGCGTCGGGCAGCGACCACTTGACCTCGCCCTCGCCCACCCCGACGCCGAAGAAGCCGCCCTCGCGGATGGCGTTGGTCGCATAGCCGAGCTGGGTCGTGGGATCGACGTCGGGCGACAGAAACCCGTCGATGCGGCGGGCAAAGTGCTCGGAGCCGTTATACGCGACCGTCCCGGCCAACAGCACCGCCACCGCCAAAGCGACGAGCAGCAGGATCGGCGCGCCCGAGATGAAATACATCACCCCCCAGGCAAAGAGGATGAGACAGGCCTGGCCGAAATCCGGTTGGATCGCCAACAGCCCCACGATCACCACGGTGAGCGCCAGCGACAGCGCCCGTCCCGGCGGCCCGCCCACCTCCTGGTTGGCGGCGATCATCCAGGCGGCGACGACGACGAAGCCAGGCTTGAGGAACTCCGAGGGCTGCACGCTGGCGAACCCCAGCGAATACCACCGCACCGCGCCCTTGCCGAAATCGGTGCCGAAGAACGGCAGAAAGGCCAGCGCAACGAAGGCGCAGACAAAGCCCACGACCGCCAGGCGCCGCACCAGTTGCGGGGTCATCATCGTGGTAACCCACAGGGCCAGCAGCGCCGCGCCCCCGAACACCGCCTGCCGCTCGACATAGTGAAAGGCGTCAAAGCCGTTGCGCGCGGCCAGGGGCGGCGACGAGGCCAGCCCCAGGAGCAGCCCGATGCCGAAGAGCAGCAGGACGCAACTGAGCGACCACTTGTCGATCGTGCTCCACCATCTGGGGAGAATCGGCTCGCCGCCAGCCACCGGCCGGGGCCCATAGACCATGTCCGTCATCGCAAAACCGTCGCTCGCTGCCTCTCGATGCCCGTTTGCCGGGTCTGGCGCGGAGGGTAGCGTGGATCCCGCCTCGTGGCCAGCGGTTTGCGCCACCGCATCGGGCTTGTATATCGTAAATCCATTATATAACTTTATTGCGATATGCGAATCGATCCTGTCTTCGCCGCCCTGTCCGATCCGATCCGCCGGGCGATCCTGTCGCGGCTCGCCGAGGGACCGGCCAGCGTGGCCGACCTGACCGCGTCCCTGCCCGTCAGCCAGCCCGCCGTGTCGCGGCATCTCAAGGTGCTGGAGGGCGCGGGGCTGATCCGCCGCGAGGTCCGCGCGCAGCAGCGCATCAGCCATCTGGAGCCCGCCGCGCTGGCCGCGGCCGGCGCCTGGCTCGACGGTCTGCGCGCCACCTGGGCCGACCGCTTCGACCGCCTCGACGACGTCCTCGACGACCTGCAACGGGAGACCCCGCATGATCCGCCATCTGACGCTTGAGACCCTGGGCGACCGCGCCCTGACCGTCACCCGCGACTTCGCCGCGCCGCCCGCGCTGCTCTGGCGCGCGTTCACCGAGCCCGATCTGGTCCGCCGCTGGATGGGCAACCCCGGCCACCCGATGCAGAGCGCCGAGGCGGATGTGCGCGAGGGCGGCACGCTCCGCTACGTCTGGGCGATGCCGGACGGCACCCCGCTGGTCGTAACCGGCCGCTACGTGGTGCTGGACCCGCCGCGTCGCATCGTCCACGCAGAGAGCTTTTCGCCCGACTGGACCGGCGGCGAGACCGAGATCGAGACCCTCTTCGACGACATCGACGGCGGCACCCGCCTCACGATGACGGTGACCTACGCGACCCCCGGGGTCCGCGCCGCCGCGATGGCGACGCCCATGGCCGCGGGGATGGAGGCGGGCTATGGCCAGCTCGACGCGCTGCTGGCCGAGGGTCTGCCCGGGTGACGCCTGCCGCTGTCGTCGCAAGGCTGGAGGCGATCGCCACCGATGCCGAGCGGGCCAAGCTCGCCCGCTACGGCATTCCCGACGACCGGGCGATGGGCATCGCCATGCGCGCCATGCAGGCGCTCGCCCGCCAGATCGGGCGCGACCACGCCCTGGCTTTGGCCCTGTGGCGCGACGGCCGTTATGAGCCGCGGACGGTGGCGGTCTACGTCGCCGACCCGCAGGCGATGACGGCGGCCGAGATGGACGACTGGGCGGGCGATCTCGACAGCTGGGCGCTGTGCGACACCGCCGCCTTCCATCTCTTCGACCGGACGCCCCATGCCTGGGACGCCGTCGCGCGGTGGACGGCGGACGACCGGCTCTATGTGCGCCGGGCGGGGCTGGCGACGCTGTGGGGCCTCGGCTCGCACGACGAAGTGGCGGAGGACAGCCGCTTCGCCGACGCCTTGAAGGCCCTGGCGCCGGTGGCCGAGGACACCCGGGACCACGTGCAGAAGGCGCTGTCCATGGCCGCCCGCTCGGCCCTGCGCCGCGGGCCGCTGGCTCGCACGGCCGCTGCCGCCTTGGCAAACGCCTGCGCATCCCGCCCCGAGACCGCGCCCCGCCGCACCGCGCGCGAGATCCGGCGCGCGCTGGCCTGACCGTCAGCCGCCCAGCGCCGCCACCCGGTCGATGAAGTCGCGCCCCCGAGCCTCGAAATCGGGATATTGATCGAAGCTCGCCGCGGCAGGGGCCAGCAGCACCGTCTCTCCCGGCTGGGCCTCGGCGGCGGCGCGGGCGACGGCCGTGGCCATGTCGCCGCAAATCTCGGCTGGCGTGTCGCCCAGTTGCGTGGCAAAGGCCGCGGCGGAGTGCCCGATAAGGTAGGCTTTGACGACCTCTCCCAGGTGCGGCGCCAGGGCGGCGATGCCGCCGTCCTTGCCCAGGCCACCGGCGATCCAGCGGATCCGGCGGAAGGCCATGAGCGCCTGGGCGGCGCTGTCCACGTTCGTCGCCTTGCTGTCGTTGACGAAGGCGACGCCGCCGATCTCGGCCACCAGCTGGCTGCGGTGGGGCAGACCGGCAAAGCTCCGCAACCCCGCCTCGATGGCGCGCGGGGACAGGCCCAGCGCCCGGCACGCGCCCCACGCGGCACAGGCGTTCTGGTGGTTGTGGCGCCCCGGCAGACCGACGATGCCGCGCAGATCGACGCTGGCCACCTGCCGGCCCTTGCGCCACTCGGCCAGGTGCCCCTTGCGCGCCACCACCCACCAGCCCGCACCGGCGGCCTTGCGCGTCACGCTGACCGAGATCAGGCGGTCGTCGCCCGGCCCCTCGGCCATCTGGTTGGCCAGATAGCGGCCCTCGGCCTCGTCCACGCCGACCACCGCGCGGTCCGGCCCGCCCTCGGCGAAGAGGCGTCGCTTTGCGGCGAAGTAGCCGCCCATGCCGCCGTGCCGGTCCAGGTGGTCGGGCGACAGGTTGGTGAAGACCGCGACGTCCGGGGTCAGCGCCCGCGCCAGGTCGGTCTGATAGCTCGACAGCTCCAGCACCACGACGGCCCCGTCCCCGGGCGGCTCGATGTCCAGGACGCCACGGCCGATGTTGCCGGCCAGCTGTGCCGGACGCCCGGCCTCGGCCAGGATGTGATGGATCAGCGCCGAGGTCGTGGACTTGCCGTTCGAACCGGTGATCGCGACCACCCGCGGCGCGGTGTCGTAGCGGTCCCAGAGGGGCACGGCGACGGAGCGAAAGAAGAGGCCGATGTCGTTGTCGACGGGCACGCCCGCGTCCATCGCCGCGGCGATCACCCGGTGCGGCGCGGGATAGAGGTGGGGGATGCCCGGCGAGACGATCAGCGCCGACACGCCCTCCCACCCGCCGGGCCCGGTGGGATCGTGGAGCGTCAGGCCCACGGCTTCGGCGCGCGCCCGCGCCTCGGCGCCGTCGTCCCAGCACAGCGGCTCGGCCCCGCCTGCCGCCAGCGCCCGCGCGGCGGAGAGGCCGGAGCGGCCGAGGCCGAGGACGGCGATCCGCTGTCCCGTGACGCCGCGGACCGGGATCATGGCGCCACCTCTTCCGTCAGGCCCAGCCGCGCCAAAGCCCAGTCGGCGCGCGCGGCCACCGTCACCTTGGGCAGGACGTGCAGGCGGTAACCCCAGGTAGGCAGGCGGCGGGCGAGGTCGTCGGCCTCCGCCGCCGCGGCGGCCAGGTCGTGGCGGCGATCGGCGTCTGTGGCGAAGATCTCGGGCCACAGCGGGGCGAACAACACGTCGGTGTCGTAGAGCCCGCGCGGATCGACCGCGGGCAGCGCCGCGCCGATCCGCGCCCCGTGAGCCAGCGCGTCGAGAGCCGAGCGGTCGAAGACGGCGACCGGCGCCGTCGCCCCCTCAAGATCGGCCAGCGCCGTCTCGACGCAAGCACGGGCGAAACCTCCGGGGTCGTCCCATGGGGTTGCGAGGCCAGCCGCGATGACACGGCGCCCCGGCTCGGCCACCGTGGCGATGCCCCGCCCGGCCAGCGCGGCCAGCAGCGTGGACTTGCCCCCGCCCGAAGCGCCGGTGAGAACCACGCGCCTCACCAAGGGTCTGTGCGCCCGATCCCGCGGTTTGCCCCCGGTGACCGGCGCGACGCGGCTCATCCCGCGCCCCCGGCGGCCAGATCCTGGAGGATGGCCAGCGCCCGCTCGGCGTCGCGCTCGGGCACGAAGAGGTGGTCGTGGTGGTGCGCGGCGACGACGTTGCAGGCGATCCCGGCCGCCGCCAGCGCGCCGGACACCGCCGCCGTCAGCCCCACGCCGTCGAGCGCCGACACGATGCGCAGGGTGATCTGCCTGAGCGGCAGGTCGACCGACAGCCCCTCGGCCGCCGCGATCTCCAAAGGCAGGATCGCCGACAGCCCCTCGGGCTCCCACATGGTGGCGACCGCCCCGGCGATCAGTTCGGGCCGGTCCACGGTGGCGAAAACGACGCGGCCCGGCTCCAGCGTCGGCGCCATCCCCGCGACCATCAGCGCGGCGTCGCGGACCGGCGCCCCGGGCATCAGCGCACCTTGAGCGTGGCCAGACCGATCAGCGCCAGGATCACCGAGATGATCCAGAAGCGGATGACGATCTGCGGCTCGGCCCAACCGCGCTTTTCAAAGTGGTGGTGGATCGGCGCCATCAGGAACACCCGCTTGCCCGTCCGCTTGAAATACAGCACCTGGATGATCACGCTCAGCGCCTCGACCACGAACAGCCCGCCGACGATGGCCAGCACGATCTCGTGCTTGATGGCCACGGCGATGGCGCCCAGCGCGCCGCCCAAGGCGAGGCTGCCGGTATCGCCCATGAAGACTGCCGCGGGCGGCGCGTTATACCATAGAAACCCCAGCCCGCCGCCGATCAATCCGGCGGTGAAGATCAGGATCTCTCCGGTGCCCGGCACGTAGTGGACGTCGAGATACTCGGTGAAGTCGACGCGGCCCACGGCATAGGCGATGGCGCCCAGGGTGCCGGCGGCGATCATCACAGGCATGATCGCCAGACCGTCCAGTCCGTCGGTCAGGTTCACCGCGTTCGCCGCGCCGACGATGACGATCATGGCGAAGGGAACGAAGAAGATCCCGAGGTTTAGGAGCACGTCCTTGAACACCGGAAAGGCGAGTTGGTTCGACAACTCGGCGGGGTGGAACCAGGCCGCCCACACCGCCGCCAACCCGGCGATGACGAAGCCGATGGCCAGGCGCACCTTGCCCGACACCCCGGCGTGGCTGTTCTTGGACACCTTGGAGAAGTCGTCGGCGAACCCGATCAGCCCGAACGACACGGTGACGAAGAGCACCATCCAGACATAGGGATTGTCGAGCCGCGCCCAGAGCAGCGACGACACCAGGACCGCCCCGAGGATCAGCGCGCCGCCCATGGTGGGGGTGCCCGCCTTGGTCTCGATATGGCTTTCGGGTCCGTCTTCGCGGATCGGCTGGCCCTGCTTCTGGCTGCGCCGGAGCAGGTTGATCAGCGGCGGCCCGAAGAGGAAGCCGAAGATCAGGGCGGTGAAGAACGCGCCGCCCGCGCGGAAGGTGATGTAGCGGAATAGGTTGAAGACGTCGCCGCCGTCGGAGAACTCGGTAAGCCAATATAACATTCAGGTCGTGTCCGTGTGAGCCGGGGCGCGGCGATGGCCCAGTTTGCGGATGGCGTCAACCACCCGCGCGGCCAGGGACGCCTTGGAGCCCTTCACCAGCACCAGATCTCCGGGGCGGAGCAGCGTATGGGTCACACCTGCCATGGCGTCGGCGGTTTCGTGCCAGACGCCGCGCTGGCCCTCGGGCAGCGCGTCGCGCAGCGCCGCCATGCGGGGACCGAGCGTGTGGACCGTGTCGACCGCGTCGAGCCCGGGATGCCGGGCGATGGCGGCGTGCATCTCTGCCTCCTCGGGGCCCAGTTCCAGCATATCGCCCAGGATGGCGACGCGGCGGCCGCCGGGCAGCGGCTCGGTCCCGATCAGCACGTCGAGCGCGGCCGCGACCGAGGCCGGGTTGGCGTTGAAGGCATCGTCGAAGAGGTCGATGCCCCGGTCGGGGTCGTCGGGGTCCAGCACGATGCGTTCCCGCGTGCCGCGGCCCGCGGTCGGGCTCCAGCGCCCGAGGTCGTTGGCCGCCACGGCCATGTCGGCGCCCAGCGCCCGCGCGACCGCCAGCACCGCGAGCCCGTTGTCGGCCAGATGCCGACCCGGCGCGTCGAGCTTGAACAGGAACGGGCCGTCGGGCCCCTCGGCCTCGACCACAGTGCGGCCCTGGGCCAGGGTGGCCGAGAGGCGGCGCAGGTCCACTCCTTCCGTGGCGCCGAAGCGCAAGTGCCGCGCCGCGTGGGCCTCGGCCGCCGCGGCCAGGATCGGCGCGGTGGCGATGTCGGCGTTCCAGATCGCGGTGCCCCCGGGCTCCAACCCCTCGTAGATCGACGCTTTCTCCCGGGCGATGCCGTCCAGATCCTCGAACGCCTCCAGATGCGCCGCCGCCACCGTGGTGACGACCGCCACATGGGGGCGCGCGAGGCGCGACAGCGGCGCGATCTCGCCCGGCGCGCTCATCCCGATCTCGACGATGGCATAGTCGGTGTCGGCGGGCATTCGCGCCAGGGTCAGCGGCACGCCCCAGTGGTTGTTGTAGCTGGCCTCGGCGGCGTGGACCCGACCCTGCGAGGACAGCGCGGCGCGCAGCATCTCCTTGGTCGAGGTCTTGCCCACCGACCCGGTGATCGCCGCCACCCGCGCGGCCGAACGGGCTCGCCCCGCGGCACCCAGCCGCTCCAGCGCGCGCTGGACGTCGTCGACCAGGAGGAGCGGCGCGCCCTCCCCCACCCCCTCGGGCACACGGCTGACCAGCGCCGCCGCGGCGCCCTTGTCCAGCGCCTGCGCGACGAAATCGTGGCCGTCCCGCGCGGCGGTCAGCGCGACGAAGAGATCGCCGGGGGCGAGCGTGCGCGTGTCGATGGAGACGCCGGTGGCGTGCCAGTCACGGGCGGCGGTGCCTCCGGTCGCCTCGGCCGCGGCGGCGGACGTCCAGAGCGCGCTCACGCCACCCGCCCGTCGAGCGCGGCGACGGCGACGCTGGCCTGTTCGGCGTCGTCGAAGGGAAAGACGTCGTCGCCCACCACCTGGCCGGTCTCGTGCCCCTTGCCCGCGATGAGCAGCGCATCGCCCGGACCCAGCGCTTCGACGCCGCGCAGGATCGCCTCGGCGCGGTCGCCCACCTCGGACGCCTCGGAATCAGAGGCGAGGATCTGCGCCCGGATCGCCGCCGGGTCCTCGCTGCGCGGGTTGTCGTCGGTGACGACGCGGAAATCGGCATGGGCCGCCGCCGCGGCGCCCATCAGCGGCCGCTTGCCCCGGTCGCGGTCGCCGCCGGCACCGTAGACGACGATCAGCCGTCCCATCACGTGCGGCCTCAGCGCCTGGAGCGCCGTGGCCAGCGCGTCGGGCGTATGGGCGTAGTCGACGAACACCGCCGCCCCGGTCTCGCGCGTCGCGGCCAACTGCATCCGTCCGCGCACGGTGGACAGGCGCGGCAGCACGGCGAAGACGTCGCGCGGCTCCAACCCGCCGGCAATGGCCAGGCCCGCCGCCGCCAGCACGTTCTCGGCCTGAAAGCCGCCGATGAGGTTCAGGCGCACCTGCTCGGCCCGGCCGTTCCAAGAAAACCGCAAAACCTGCCCGGTCGCGTCGAAGCGCTGGCCCTCGATCCTCAGCGCGGCGTCGGCCGCGCGGCCGATGGTCAACAGATCCTGGCCGCGGGCGCTGGCGATTTCGGCCATGTCGCGGCCGCGTCTGGCGTCGAGGTTGATCACCGCGGTCCCGTCCTCGGGCAGAACCCGGTCGAAGAGCCCCGCCTTGGCCGCGAAATAACTGTCGAAGTCGCTGTGATAGTCCAGGTGGTCGTGGGAAAAATTGGTGAAGGCCGCGGCGGTCAGGTGCACGCCGTCCAGCCGCCGCTGGTCCAGGCCGTGGCTCGACGCCTCCATCGCGGCGTGCGTCACGCCCGCATCGGCCGCCGCGGCGAGGGCGCGGTGCAACGTGATCGGCTCGGGCGTGGTGTGGGCCAGGGGCGCCTCCCACGAGCCCTCGATCCCAGTCGTGCCGAGGTTGATCGCCGGCAAGTCCAGCGCCTGCCAGATCTGGCGGGTGAAGGCGGCCACCGAGGTCTTGCCGTTGGTGCCGGTCACCGCGACGACGATGTCGGGTTGGCGGCGGAACCACAGCGCGGCGGCATAGGCCAGCGTCTGCCGCGGGTCCTCGGCCAGCACCAGCGGCACATCCCATTCGGCCAGGGCGGAGGCGGCGATGCGGGCGCCCGCGCGATCGGTCAGGACCGCCCCCGCCCCCATCCTCAGCGCGTATTCGATGAACGTCGCCCCGTGCACCCGCGTGCCCGGCAGCGCGGCAAAGAGATGGCCGCGCGCCACCTTGCGGCTGTCGACGGCCAGGCCCGTCACGCAGCCGTCGCGGCCGCCCTGGGCGGTCAGGCCCAGTTCGGCCAGGGTGGTGCTGTCTGCGTCTGCCATGGCCCCCTCGGCGGTCACTCGCGGGCGAGTAGTATGCCGGATGCGGGGGCGGGTGCAATCTGCGGACGGAGGCCCAGCAGCGGCGCCGTCCGCCGGATCACCTCGGCCGCCACCGGCACGGCGGTCCAGCCCGCGGTGCGCCGCGGCTTCTCGCCGCTGTTGTCGGAGGGCTCGTCCAGGGTGACGACGAGGACGTATTTCGGATCGTCGGCGGGAAATACGCTGGCGAAGGTGTTGATGTTCTTGTCCTTGTAATATCCCCGCCCGCGGGTGCGCACCTTGTCGGCGGTGCCGGTCTTGCCGCCCACGGCATAACCCGGGACCTCGCCCATGCTGGCCGTGCCCCGCACCACCACCTGGCGCAGCATCTCGGCCGACGCGCGGCTGACCTCGGGGCGGACGATGCGCGGACCGGGCGCAACCCGGCCCTGACGCAACAGCGTCGGCCGGACCAACGTGCCGCCGTTCAGCAGCGAGGCATAGGCGGCGGCCAGGTGGGTCGGCGAGGTCGAGAAGCCGTGGCCATAGGTGGCGGTGATCGCCACGATCTCGGACCAGTTGGCCGGCGTCAGCGGCCGCGCCCCCGGCGCCTCGACCAACTCCAGCGGCAGTGGATCGAACACCCCGAGCCGGTCGAGAAAGTCGCGCTGCGCCTTGGCCCCGATCTTGAGCGCCATGTTGCCGGTGCCCACGTTCGACGACTTCACGATCACGTCCGTCAGCGACAACAGCGGCCCGTAGTTCTTGCGCTGATACTCGTGGATCGTGTGCTTGCCCCAGCGCAGAGGCGCGTTGGCGTCGACCAAGGTGTCGGGCCGCGCCAGGTTCATCTCCATCGCCTGGGCCGCGGTGAAGATCTTGAACGTCGAGCCCAGCTCGTAAACCCCCTGCACCGCGCGGTTGAACAGCGGGCTGTCCGAGGCGTCGCCCTCGGTCAGGGGCCGCGGCCGGTCGTTGGGGTCGAAGTCCGGCAGGCTGGTCATCGCCAGCACCTCGCCGGTGTGGACGTCCATCAGAACGCCCGCCGCACCCTTGGCGTTCATCAGCCGCATACCGCCCAACAGCACCTGCCGCATCGCCGTCTGCAAGGTCAGGTCGATGGACAGCGCCAGAGGCGCGCCGTCGTTGGCAGGGTCGCGGAGCCAGCCGTCGAACGCCTTTTCCACGCCCGCCACGCCAATCACCTCGGCCGAGTGCACGCCCTCGCGCCCGAACCCGGCCCCGCCCAGCACATGTGCCGCCAACCGACCGTTGGGATAGAGCCGCATCTCGCGCGGGCCGAACAGCAGGCCCGGATCGCCGATGTCGTGGACCGCCTGACGTTGTTCCGGGCTCAGCTTGCGCCGGATCCACATGAACTTGCGGTTGCCGGTGAAATCCTTGATCAGCCGGTCGCGCTTGAGATCTGGGAAGATTTCGACCAGCGCGCTCGCAACCCGCTCGGGCTCGATCATCTGCTGGGGATGGGCGTAGAGCGAATAGGTCGACAGATTCGTCGCCAGGATTCGGCCGTTGCGGTCGGTGATGTCGGCGCGCTGGGCCAGGATCGAGGCGCCGCTGGCGGCCGCCCTCGGCTCCACCGCCTCGGATGCGGCGAGGAGCCCCATGCGGGCGCCCACGACGCTGAAGGCGCAGAGGAACAGCACCGACATGACCAAAAGCCGCCCCTCGGCGCGCAGGCGCAGACGGTCGCGCATCTCCTCGTGCCGCTGGTGCAGGTTCTCGCGCTCGATCGCGTCGGGATTTTCGCCCCGGGCCCGGGCCGACAGGATGCGCGCGAGCGGGCGCAGGGGGGTGCGGATCATGGGTGGGCTCCGTCGCTGGACACCTCGACCGAGTCGCTGATTGGCATCAGCGTCTGACCGGGAAAGGCGATTTGGTCGATGCGGGCGAACTGCTCGGGCGTGAGCGGCAACAGGCCCAGCCGGTCGAAGTTCAGCGCCGCCAGGTCCGCCAGCCGCTCGGGCCGGTTCAGATAGGCCCATTCCGCGCGCAGCATAGCCAGGGTCTGGCGCTCGCCGGCGATCTGGCGTTGCAGCCGCTCGACCTGGCTCAGCGTCTCCTGGGTGCGGTAGTTCTCGGAGTAGGCCCAAAAGGCCAGGCCCATGACCCCCAGGGCGGCGATCACGTAGAGCACGGATTTCATCTCTCGGTATCCCCCATCACATATCCAGCACGGTGAGGCCCAGGCGGCCGCGGTCGGCCGGTCCGGCCGGGGCCTCGGTGCGCCGCGCCAGGCGCAGCCGGGCCGAGCGCGCCCGCGGATTGGCCGCGATCTCGGCGGCGTCGGCGGCGACCGCGCGGCCCTCCGGCACGAAGCGCGGTGCGGTCTCGGGCGTCTCCGGCGCGTAGCGGTTGGCGCGGCCCCCGCCGCCCGCACGCTGTTGCAGGAACCGCTTGACGATGCGGTCCTCCAGCGAATGGAAGCTGACGACCGCCAGCCATCCGCCGGGCGCCAGCGCCCGTTCGGCCGCCTCCAGCCCCTGAACGAGTTGCCCGAACTCGTCGTTCACCGCGATCCGAAGCGCCTGAAAGCTGCGGGTGGCGGGGTGGCTCTGACCCGGTTTCGGGCGGGGCAGACAGCCCTCGACGATCCCGGCGAGCTGCCTTGTGGTGAGGATCGGCGCCTCGTCCCGGGCCCGCACCAGGGCGCGCGCGATGCGCCGCGCCGCCCGCTCTTCGCCGTAGTGATAGAGGATGTCGGCCAGGTCGCCCTCGCTGCCGGTCGCCACCAGGTCGGCGGCCGAGAGGCCGTCGTCGCCCATCCGCATGTCGAGCGGGCCGTCCTTCTGAAACGAAAAGCCGCGCCCGGGCTGGTCGAGCTGCATCGACGAGACGCCGAGGTCCAGCACGACGCCGTCGACCGGCCCGCCCGCATGGGCGTCGAGGTCGCCGAAGCGACCCTCGATCAACGTCAATCGGTCGCCATAGGTCTCGGCCCACTCCGCCGCGAGGGCAAAGGCGGACGGATCGCGGTCGATGCCGATCACCCGCTCCGCGCCGGCGTCCAGCAGTCCGCGCGCATAGCCCCCCGCACCGAACGTGCCGTCGACCCAGGTGCCCCGCACCGGCGCGACGGCCGCCAGGATCGGCGACAGCAGGACGGGAACGTGGGGCGGGTTGGCGGCGGCGCCCTCAGAACACGCCATCGGCGTCGTCCCCCGGCAGATAGACGGACGGATCGAGCGCGGGGTCGAAGTCGTCGTCGACCGCCAGAGCCGTCGCGCCGCCGTCGCGGTAGGTTTCGGGTTTCCAAATCTCGAAGGTCTCGCCGTTGCCCACGACCATCGCCGTGCCGGCCAGGTCGAGCTTTTCGCGCAGGCGCGGGGCGAGGACGATGCGGCCGGTGTCGTCGACCGTGGCGGGCAGGACCTGCGAGGCGTAGAGCCGTTGCAACTCCCCGCGCTTGCGCGACCCGCGGGGCATCCGGCGGATCTTGGCGTGGACCGCCTTGAGATCGTTGATCGTGAAGACTTCGAGGAAGTTGCGGCGCTCGTCGCCGTAAACCACCGCCATCGACGGGTTTTTGCCCGAGTCCCAGGCAGGGTCGCCGCGTTCGAGTTCGCGGCGGAAATCGGCCGGGATCGACAGCCGACCTTTGCTGTCGACCTTGTTCTCGTGTTCGCCGATGAACACTCCGAACACCTGCCGCCGCTCCTTTTTCCTGTGCCGCCCCAGGCGCGTCTGCTATGTCTGGAAACGGAAACGGCGATCCGAACTGCTGCCACTGTTCGGATCGCCGCCCTCGTCCCGTTTCCGGGGTGTCCGACTGCGCGCGCCACCTGGGGGGATGTCTGCTCGCCCGCGCGCCGGATCTCTTGGTTCAGGAATGTCTGAGCGCCTGTATGAAACCTTGCCTCTGTCTCTGGTCGCCTTGGGGTCTTTGTTGCCCCTTGCTGCTCTGCTTCCCGATGACTGAGTTGTGGCATGGGAAATCATGGGAAGCAATGGAACAGTTGGCTTAGGCGAAACTCTCTGTCTGTGCAGAGCATCGACTGGAGCAACGTAGAAGGCCGAACGCGCCTGGCGCGCAGTATTTTGTGAGCCGGAACCTGCGGCCATCTACATGTAGGTCTAAGCAGAGTTTATGGGCCGAATCGCCTGTTGCGATAACGCCATAGGCAAGCTGTAATCGGCAGGATTCTGCCGATAACCTTGTCCAGAAACCCATGATTCTTGACGATCTGACCAGGACTCGCCGCGTGCCTTCTGGGGCCACATGGGAAATGATGGCCTGAACGCGCCATCGACGCAGCGGACAACCCCTCTCTATATACCGTTGTCCCTGCCGTAGCAGGGCCGCGGTCCACGGCCCGCCCATGAAATCCCATGAGCGGCCACGGCACCCCCGATCCGGTCCCACGCCCCCGCGCCGTTCGCAGGCCGCCTGTCGAATGGGCGCCTCGGCTCAAGAATTAGGTCAGCAGCACGTATGCAATTGCTGCATGGCAGCAATGTCGTCGGAAACCATTGTGCGCGTGCAGCAAGCACCTATTCTCCTGGTCAACGGCAGCGCTAACCTAGTCAACGAACGGCGCCGCACCCCGAGCATGATGAGTAGTAGTATGGCTTACGCATCGACCACGCACAGGACTGACCGCGGCACCCGGAGCCGCATCGCCAACAGCTTTTCCCAGATCGGCGAGAGCTGGGCCCGTTATCGCCTGTATCGCCGCACCCTGTCGGAGATGCAGGACCTGTCCAACCGCGAGCTGGCTGATCTCGGCCTGAACCGCAGCAATTTGCGCTCCATCGCCTACCACGCGGCGTACGGAGACGTCTGAACACGGAATCAGGGGGCCCTTCCTCCTCCCTTCGGGTCCTCTGTCTCTGGCGGCGGCATCGTCCTCCTCCCTGATGTCGCCGCACCTTTATACCGGAGCCGCCCTCCCGCGGACCGGACAGAACACGCGTTGTCCCGACCTCCTCCCCAGGGGCGCGCGTGGCCAGAGCGGCGGCGTCCACCTCCTCCCGGGCGTCGCCGCGCCAAACACGCAGGGCGCGGGCGACCGCCTCTGCCAGAATGCGGGTCCCCGTCCTCCTCCCTAGGGGCGCCCGCTGACAAGAGCGGCGGCGTCCACCTCCTCCCGGGCGTCGCCGTTTCTGTATTTCTGACCGCGGCGGATCCCGGCCGGCAGGCCCCGCACCTCGTACTCCGCCACCGCCACCAGTTCGTGGATGCTGATCGGTTTGCGCAGGACGGCAACGATGTTGGGCGTCATGGTGAACAGCTCGCCCCGGACGAAGAGGTTCGAGCCGGTGATCATCATCACCCGGCAGTCGGGGTTGGTGTAGGAGGCCAGCGTCGCCACCGACAACCCGCTGTCCTCGCCCAGGCAGAGATCGAGGATCACCCCGTCGTAGGCGTCGAGCAACAGACGTTCGCGTGCCCGCTCCGCGCTGGCGACGCCGACCGCGTCGTGGCCCGCCTCGCGAAAGACGTCGAGCCACAGATCCCTCAGCACGGCGTCGTCTTCGACTATCAGAAGTTTCACGTGTCCCGACCTCCTGTCTCGCCCCCGTTGTGGGGCATGGAGGTAAACAAAGTCCAAAAAACCGCGCGATGCGGAGGTCAGAACGGCACGTCGCCCGCGCGGTCCGCCTCGATCACGAACTTCGCCACGACCTTCTTGGCCCCCGCCTTGTCGAACTCGACGTCGAGCTTGTCGCCCTCGATCCCGAGGATCGTGCCGTAGCCGAACTTCTGATGGAACACGCGGTCCCCTGCGGTGAAGGCCGAGACGGCGTCGAGGTCGATGGTCACCGTGCGGCTCTCGCGCGGCTGGCTCATCGGGCGGGTGGCGGCGCGGGCCTGCATCCGTTTCCAGCCCGGCGAGTTGTAGACGTCGGCGCGCGCGGCGCGGTCGTGCAGGTCGCTGCCCGCCGCCGTCATGATCGCCGGCGAGGCGCTGGCGGCCATCCCCGCCGCCCCGTAGCCGCCGCCATAGAGCCCGGGCGGCGTCAGAACCTCCACATGGTCGGGCGGCAGCTCGTCGATGAACCGCGAGGGCAGCGCCGACTGCCACTGCCCATAGACACGGCGGTTGGCGGCGAAACTGACCGTGGCCAGCTCCTCGGCGCGGGTGAGGCCCACATAGGCCAGCCGCCGCTCCTCCTCCAGCCCCTTGAGCCCCGATTCGTCCATCGACCGCTGCGAGGGGAACAGGCCGTCCTCCCACCCCGGCAGGAACACCGCGGGAAACTCCAGCCCCTTGGCCGCGTGCAGGGTCATGATCGACACCTTGGGGCCGGACCCTTCGGCCTCGTTGTCCATGATCAGCGCCACGTGTTCGAGGAACCCTTGCAGGTTCTCGAACGCCTCCAGCGCCTTGACCAGTTCCTTGAGGTTTTCCAGCCGCCCGGGCGCCTCGGGCGTCTTGTCGTTCTGCCAATGCGCCGTGTAGCCCGATTCCTCCAAGATGCGCTCGGCCAGTTCGATATGGTTGGCCCCGGCGGGCGGCACGTCGCTGTCGATCACCGCATCGGGATCGACGGCCCGCGCCCGTGCGTCGTCGTGCCAGCGGCCGATGGCGTCGACCAGCACCCGCAACTCCGCGGCGCCCTTGCCCGACAGCCCCTTCTCGGACAGCAGGATACGCGCGCCGTCCACAAGGGAGGTGCCGTGCTGCCGCGCCGTCACCTGGATCTTCTGCTGCGCCTTGTCGCCCAGCCCGCGCTTGGGCGTGTTGACGATCCGCTCGAACGCCAGGTCGTCGTCGGGGCTGACGGCGAGGCGGAAATAGGCCATGGCGTCGCGGATCTCCATCCGCTCGTAGAAGCGCGGGCCGCCGATGACGCGGTAGGGCAGCCCGATGGTCAGGAACCGGTCCTCGAAGGCGCGCATCTGGTGGCTGGCACGGACCAGAATCGCCATCTCGTCCAAGGTGAACGCGCGGAGGCCGCGGGTGCCCTGCCCCATCGCCTCGATCTCGTCGCCGATCCAGCGCGCCTCTTCCTCGCCGTCCCAGTGGCCGATCAGGCGGACCTTCTCGCCTTGCGTCTCGGCCGTCCACAGCGTCTTGCCCAGCCGCCCCTCGTTGGCCGCGATGACGCCGGACGCGGCGGCGAGGATGTGCGGCGTCGAGCGATAGTTCTGCTCCAGCCGCACCACCTTGGCGCCGGGGAAATCCTTTTCGAAGCGCAGGATGTTGCCCACCTCGGCGCCGCGCCAGCCATAGATCGACTGGTCGTCGTCGCCCACGCAGCAGATGTTGCGATGGCCCTGGGCGAGCAGGCGCAGCCACAGGTATTGGGCCACGTTGGTGTCCTGGTACTCATCCACCAGAATGTAGCGAAACCACCGCTGATACTGGGCCAGGACGTCCTCGTGACGCTGGAAAATGTCGAGCATGTGCAACAGCAGGTCGCCGAAGTCGGTGGCGTTGAGCGTCCTCAGACGCTCCTGATACTGCGCGTAGAGCTCGGGCCCGCGGCGGTTGAACGCGCCGGCCTCTGCCGCAGGCAGCTTCTCGGGCGTGAGTGCGCGGTTCTTCCACCCGTCGATGATCCCGGCCAGTTGCCGCGCCGGCCAGCGCTTTTCGTCGATGTCGGCGGCGACGATCAGCTGTTTCATCAGCCGGATCTGGTCGTCGGTGTCGAGGATGGTGAAATTCGTCTTCAATCCCACCAGCTCGGCATGGCGGCGCAAGAGCTTGACACAGATGGCGTGGAAGGTGCCGAGCCACGGCATCCCCTCCACCGTCTGGCCGAGGAGCCGCCCCACCCGGTCCTTCATCTCGCGCGCGGCCTTGTTGGTGAAGGTGACGGCGAGGACCTCGTTCGGGCGCGCCCGGCCGGTCATCATAAGGTGGGCGATGCGCGCGGTCAGCGCCTTGGTCTTGCCCGTCCCGGCGCCCGCCAGCATCAGCACGGGGCCGTCCAGAGCCTCCACCGCCGCGCGCTGCGCGGGGTTCAGGTCGTCGAGATAGGGGGCCGGCCGCGCCGCCATGGCCCGCGCCGACAGAGGCACCGCGGCCTCGAACGCCTCCGAGTCGTCGTAACTGCTCATGCCCCGCAACCTAACCCGGCCCGCCGCGGATGAGAAGCGTGTTCGACGAATGTTCCAACCGCGCCCGCACGCCACCCGCCCTGCCGCCGCGGGCCCGCTGGACCCGCCCTCTGCAACCGGGCAGAACCGTGCCATGGACCTCGACGCCGCCTACCCTGCGCTCGACGACCTCGCCCGGCGGGCGCGGCGGCGGATCCCGCGCTTTGCCTGGGAATATCTGGACAGTGGCACCGGAGACGACGGCGCCGTGCGGCGGTCGCGCGCGGCGCTGGACCGAATCGTGCTCACGCCGCGGATCCTCGCCGCCGTAGAACCCGACCTGTCGGTGCGGATGATGGGCCGCGACTATCCCCTGCCCGTGGGCGCCGCGCCGGTGGGGATGACCGGGCTGATCTGGCCCCACGGGGAACGCGTCGTGGCCGGTGTCTGCGCCGATCTGGGGCTGCCCTACGGGCTCTCCACCGCCGCGGCCGCCGCGCCGGAGGACCTGGCGGACGCGATCGGGACGCAGGGCTGGTTCCAGCTCTATCCCCCCGGCGATGCCGGGATCCGCAACGACCTCTTGGCCCGGGCCGAGGCGGCGGGGTTCCACACCCTGATCCTCACCGCCGACGTGCCCGCGGCGAGTCGACGCGAGCGGTTGCGCCGGGCACGGCTGACCAACCCGATGCGGATGCACCCGCGCGTGGTGGCCCAGGCCGCGGTGCGCCCGACCTGGGCCCTCGCGACGCTCAGGGCGGGCATCCCCAGGCTGCGCGCGCTGGAGAAATACGCCGACGTGGGGATCAGCCGACCGGGGACGGAACATGCGGGCTATCTCCTGCGCACGGCGCCGGATTGGGCGCTGCTGGAAGAGCTGCGGGCAGTCTGGCCGGGCACCTTGGTGGTCAAGGGCGTGCTCGATCCGGCCGACGCGGTGCGGGCGCTGGACCTGGCCGACGCGGTGTGGGTCTCGGCCCACGGGGGGCGACAGTTTTCAGCCGCCCCGGCCCCGGCCGACGCCCTGCCCGCGATCCGGGCGGCGGTGGGGCCGGAGGCGACGTTGATCGCCGACGGCGCGGTCGCCTCGGGCACCGACGTGCTGCGCCTGCTGGCGACGGGGGCGGATTTCGTCATGGTCGGCCGGGCGCTCCACCACGGGCTGGCCGCGTTCGGCGCGCGCGGCGTGGCGCACGCCGTCCACATCCTGCGGGCCGGGATGGAGACCGACATGCGCCAACTGGGCCTCTCCCGCCTGGCCGAGCTGCCCGGGGCGCTGGTTCGGTCGCATTGAGCGGATCGCTTTAACCCAATCTTCACCGTCGTGGCGGACCCTGGGCGGCACCTGCACAACACAAAGGAGGTGCCGGGCATGTTTACGGACCTCGATCCGGCGCGGCTACGACGCGCGCTCAACGTCTTTCGCGTGCCGACCTGGGTGGCCGATCGGCAGCCCGGGTGGGACGAGTTCCGCGTCGTCTGCATCAACGACGCCCACGCCGCCGAGACCGGTCTGACCGATGCGGCGGTGGCGGGACGGCGCCTGTCCGACCTCTTGCCCTGGGGCGAGGCCGCGGCGGCCGGCGACCGCTATGCCGCCTGCGCGCTGGGAGATGCGCAGCACTACCGCGAACGGCTGAGCCTGGCGGGACGGCCGATGGTCTGGGACACCTCGCTCGCCCCGGTGGAGATGGCCGACGGCCGCGCCCGCGTCCTGGGAAACGCCGTTGCGCGCCGCCCCTCGCCGGTCGAGCGCGCAGGCGTCGTGGCGCTGGACGAGATCCGGTTTCTCGCGGCCCGGGCCGAGATGCACATGGCTGAGGTCAAGGCGTGGATGGACACCGAGGAGCACATGCCGATCTCGGGTCCGGCGCGGGCCGGGCCGGTCAGCGCGGTGGCGGGCCTGTGCCGCGCCGTCGACCACGCTCTGGCGCAGATCCGGCAGCAGTCCGAGACGGCGGAGGGCGGCAGCGGCGGACCGACCGCCCGCTGGGTCACGGCCCCACTGGCCTGACTCCGGGGCCGCCCGCCGACACCTCCCCCCGGCGGGCCCGCAGCCACCACGTCATCCGCCATCGCAAAAGCCAGGCGGCGTCGACGCTGACATACCGCACCCCCGCGGCACGGGCGGCCGCCTCGACCTGATACTCCTCGGCCCCCTCGCGGCCGTCCGTGTCGACCATGACCACCATCGGCGCCTTGCCCGTCGCGTGCGCCGCAAACAGCGCCTGATGCACGCTGTCGAAGGCCGAACGGCGGTTGTCGAGGCCCACCTCGATCACCTGGGTGTCGGTCTCGCAGTCGATGCGCACCGACCGCCGTTCGCCGGAGACGTCGTAGGGCGTATGGACCTCGACCGCGCCGTTCAGCACGGCGCCGCATAGTATCATCGCGAACTCCACCTCCGACACCGGCACCTCCACAGAGCGAGAGGCGCCTGGCCACGCCCGCGCCTCCGGCGACGCGCCCGAACCCGCGCCGGCGCCGCCCCCGTGACGCAAGGTTATTGCCGATATGCCAATAACCCCCTAACACATGCTGCACGTGCGAAAAGAGGGGCGAGCATGGCCGACTTCGAGAAGATCCTGATCGCCAACCGCGGCGAAATCGCCATCCGGGTGATGCGGGCCGCCAACGAGCTGGGCAAGCGCACCGTCGCGGTCTACGCCGAAGAGGACAAGCTCAGCCTCCACCGCTTCAAGGCCGACGAGGCGTATCGTATCGGCGAGGGCCTGGGCCCCGTCGCCGCCTATCTCTCCATCGACGAGATCATCCGCGTGGCCAAGATGGCGGGCGCCGACGCGATCCACCCGGGCTATGGCCTGCTGAGCGAAAACCCCGACTTCGTGGACGCCTGCACCGCCGCCGGCGTCGCCTTTATCGGCCCCAAGGCCGAGACGATGCGCGCTTTGGGCGACAAGGCGAGCGCGCGGCAGGTGGCCATCGCCGCGGATGTGCCGGTGATCCCCGCCACCGAGGTTCTGGGCGACGACATGGGGGCGATCCGCAGGCAGGCCGACGAGATCGGCTATCCCCTGATGCTCAAGGCATCTTGGGGCGGCGGCGGCCGGGGCATGCGCCCCATCGCCGGGCCCGACGAGCTGGAGGAAAAGGTGCTCGAAGGCCGCCGCGAGGCCGAAGCCGCCTTTGGCAACGGCGAGGGGTATCTGGAAAAGATGATCCTGCGTGCCCGCCACGTGGAGGTGCAGATCCTCGGCGACAGCCAGGGCAACATCTATCACCTGTGGGAGCGCGACTGTTCGGTCCAGCGCCGCAACCAGAAGGTGGTCGAGCGCGCGCCGGCGCCGTATCTCTCAGGTGCCCAGCGCGAGCAA
This sequence comes from Rhodobacteraceae bacterium CCMM004, assembly GCA_004005435.1. Taxonomy (GTDB): domain Bacteria; phylum Pseudomonadota; class Alphaproteobacteria; order Rhodobacterales; family Rhodobacteraceae; genus CCMM004. The sequence goes on from RZWH01000002.1 coordinate 317,594, forward strand.
TTGTGCAATCTGGGCAAGAAGATCGCCGAGCATGTCGGCTATGAATGCGCCGGGACCATCGAGTTCCTGATGGACATGGACACCGGCGATTTCTACTTCATCGAGGTGAACCCCCGCGTCCAGGTCGAGCATACGGTGACCGAAGAGGTGACGGGCATCGACATCGTCCGCGCCCAGATCCTGATCGCCGAGGGCAAGAGCCTGATGGAGGCCACGGGCACGGCCAGCCAATACGACGTGACCCTCGACGGCCACGCGATCCAATGCCGGATCACCACCGAGGATCCGACCAACAACTTCATCCCCGATTACGGCCGCATCACCGCCTATCGCGGCGCGACCGGCATGGGCATCCGGCTGGACGGCGGCACCGCCTATTCCGGCGCCGTGATCACCCGCTACTACGACAGTCTGCTGGAAAAGGTGACGGCCTGGGCGCCGACGCCCGAAGCCGCCATCGCCCGCATGGACCGCGCCCTGCGCGAGTTCCGCATCCGCGGCGTGGCCACCAACATCGCCTTCGTCGAGAACCTGCTCAAGCACCCCAAGTTCATCAACAACGAGTACCACACCAAGTTCATCGACGAGACGCCCGAGCTCTTCGACTTCAAGCCGCGGCAGGACCGGGCGACCAAGATCCTGACCTACATCGCCGACATCACCGTCAACGGCCATCCCGAGACCGAGGGGCGCCCGCGCCCCACCGCCGAGATCAAGGTGCCGAAACCCCCGGCCCTGCGCGCCGAAACGCCTGCCCCCGGCACCCGCCAGATCCTGCAAGACAAGGGACCTCAGGGCGTTGCCGACTGGATGGCGGCGCAGACGCGGCTCCTGATCACCGACACCACCATGCGCGACGGGCATCAGAGCCTCCTGGCCACGCGGATGCGCTCGATCGACATGATCCGCGTGGCGCCGGCCTATGCCGCGAACCTGCCGCAGCTCTTCAGCGTCGAATGCTGGGGCGGCGCGACCTTCGACGTCGCCTATCGCTTCCTCCAGGAATGCCCCTGGCAGCGGTTGCGCGATCTGCGCGCCACGATGCCGAACCTGATGACCCAGATGCTGCTGAGGGCCTCGAATGGGGTCGGCTACACCAACTATCCCGACAACGTGGTGCAGAGCTTCATCGCGCAGGCGGCGGAGTCCGGTGTCGACGTCTTCCGCGTGTTCGACAGCCTGAACTGGGTCGAGAACATGCGCGTGGCCATGGACGCGGTCCAGGAGGCCGACAAGGTCTGCGAGGGCACGATCTGCTACACCGCCGATCTGGGCGACCCGGCCCGGCCGAAATACGACCTCAAGTATTACGTCGCCATGGGCAAGGACCTGCGCGCGGCAGGTGCGCATATCCTGGGCGTCAAGGACATGGCGGGGTTGTTGAAGCCCGCCGCCGCGCGCCAGCTCTTTACCGCGCTGAAGGACGAGGTGGGCCTGCCCATCCACTTCCACACCCACGACACCGCCGGCATCGCCAGCGCCACGATCCTCGCCGCGGCCGAGGCCGGAGTGGACGCCGTGGACTGCGCCATGGATTCGCTCTCGGGCAACACCAGCCAGGCGACGCTGGGCACCGTGGTCGAGGCGCTGGCCCGGACCGAGCGCGACACAGGCCTCGACATCGGCGCGATCCGCGAGATCTCGAACTACTGGGAGGCGGTGCGCGCCCACTACGCCGCCTTCGAGACCGGTCTCCAGGCTCCCGCCTCCGAGGTCTATCTGCACGAGATGCCGGGCGGCCAGTTCACCAACCTCAAGGCGCAGGCGCGGTCCATGGGGTTGGAAGAGCGCTGGCACGAGGTGGCCCAGGCCTATGCCGACGTGAACGCCATGTTCGGCGACATCGTCAAGGTCACGCCGTCGTCCAAGGTGGTGGGCGACATGGCGCTGATGATGGTCAGCCAGGGCCTGACGCCCGAGGACGTGCTGGACCCGCAGAAGGACGTGAGCTTTCCCGACAGCGTGGTGGATATGATGCGGGGCAACCTCGGCCAGCCTCCCGGCGGCTGGCCCGGCGCGATCCAGAAGAAGGTGCTGAAGGGCGAAAAGCCGATCACAGACCGCCCCGGCGCGCATCTGGCCGCGGTGGATCTGGAGGCCGCCCGCGCCGAGGCGTCCGAGGCCTGCGGCGGTGTCGAGATCGACGACGAGGATCTCAACGGCTATCTGATGTATCCCAAGGTCTATGTGGACTATCGCACCCGGCACGAGACCTACGGACCGGTGCGCACCCTGCCTACGCCCACCTTCTTCTACGGGATGGAGCCGGGCGAAGAGATCGCGGCCGAGATCGATCCGGGCAAGACGCTGGAGATCCGCTGCCAGGCTCTGGGCGAGACCAACGCCGACGGCGAGGCCAAGGTGTTCTTCGAGTTGAACGGCCAGCCGCGGCTGATCCGGGTGCCGAACCGGCGCGCGGGCGGCGGTGCGGCGGCGCGGCCCAAGGCCGAGCTGGGCAATCCCGCCCATGTGGGCGCGCCGATGCCGGGCGTCGTGGCCTCGGTCGTCGCCGAAGCGGGCAAGCCGGTGCGCAAGGGCGACCTCCTCCTCACCATCGAGGCGATGAAGATGGAGACAGGCCTGCACGCCGAACGCGACGCGACCGTGGCGGCGGTGCACGTGGCCGCCGGCGCCCAGATCGACGCCAAGGACCTGCTGGTGGAATACGCGCCCGAGGACTGAGGCGGCTTCAGTCGGCCGGAACCTCCAGGGTCAGGCTCGCCCACAGGCTCTCCCACACCGCGCCGGTCTCTTCGGCGCGGGCGGGGTCGGGTTCGCGCAGCACCACGGCGTCGATCAGATAGCGGTGGCCGGGCGCCACCGGCACCACCGCGATCCCGTCCGAGTCCGCGGCGAGGGTGGTGACGGCGACGGCTCCGCCCGGCGCTTTGTCGAACACCTCGACCTGGGCGCCCGGCCTCGGCGCGTCGCGATAGAGCACCTGGACCGGCAGACCGGCGGACACGTCGTCGGCGTAAGGATTGGCCAGCGCCACGATCTCGGTCGTCAACCCGTAGGCGCGATCCTGACCGGCGCCCGTCCCGACCGCCACCAACGCCTTGGCATAGCGGGAATAGATCTCGACCACCCCGTCTTCGGACAGCCCGCGTGCCGCATGGGCGTCGAGCGTCCAGGCGGCGTCCTTGTGGGTGACGAAGCGCACGAACGTGTCCCAGTCCGAATAGGTCAGCCGGTTGTCCGTCGTGACATGGAGAACGGCCAGGAGGCCGGGCGTCTCGGGTGCGGACATCGACAGTGCCGGGCGGTCGCCCATCCGCATCTCCACCGGCGTGCGGTCGGCGCCCTGGGCCGTCTCGAACAGGCGGATGCGCTGGGGGATGTAGGAATAGGCGCTGCCGGAAAACGCCTCGCCCACCCGCAGGTCGGCGATCACCGGATCGCCGGGGGCGACGGTGTAGTCCACCGGGTCGATCCAGAATTCGTGGGCTTGCGACGCGTGGACGTTACATGCGACGGCAAGGATAGTGGCAAACGGGACGAGGATTCTCATGACTTTCCAATTCGCGGAAGGGTGCCGCCTGAGGGTGGCGCTGGCGACGTGGCTGTCAAGCTTGGCCTGCGCTCTGTTCGTCGCGGCCGCCGCACATGCGCACGAGGTCCAGCCCGCGGTGGCGGACGTGACCCTGGAGGGCGACCGCCTGGAAATGGCGCTCGTCGGCTCCCTGGAGCCCTGGATCGCCGGCGTGGACCTGGACGGGCTGGCCAACACCAATGCCAGCGCCCAGGCCGAGGAGGTGGACCGCCTGAGGGCGTTGGCCCCCGAAGCCCTGGCCGAGGCGTTCCGCGACTTCTGGCCCGCGATGGCCGAACGTATCGCCGTCACCTCCGGCGGGGCGGCGGTGGCGCTGAGCCTCGACGGGGTCGACGTTCCCGAGGTCGGCGACGTGGAACAGCCGCGGTTGTCGCGTCTGCGGCTGAGCGCGGAGCTGCCGCCGGGGGATGCCCCCGTCACCGTGGGATGGACCGCCGATCTGGGAGATCTGGTGGTGCGGCAGATGCTGGCGGGCCCCGACGGATACACCGCATTCCTCCCCGCCGGGACCGAGAGCGCGCCGATCCCCCGCACCGGCGGCGTGGCGCAGACGTGGGCCGAGGCGCTGTGGTCCTACGTCCCCGTGGGCTTCGACCACATCGTGCCCAAGGGGCTCGACCATATCCTGTTCGTGCTGGGGCTGTTTTTCCTCTCCACCCGCCTGGCGCCGCTGTTGTGGCAGGTCACGGCCTTCACCGCCGCGCATACGGTGACCCTGGCCGTGGCCAGTCTCGGGATCTTCACCCTGCCGGGGAGCGTGGTGGAGCCCCTGATCGCGGCCTCCATCGTCTATGTCGGGGTCGAGAACGTGCTGTCGCGGGGCATGGCGCCCTGGCGGCCGGTGGTGGTGTTCGCCTTCGGCCTCCTGCACGGGCTGGGGTTCGCCTCGGTGCTGGCGGAGTTCGGCCTGGGAAGGGACAATTTCGTGGCCAAGCTCGTGGGCTTCAACATCGGGGTCGAACTGGGGCAGCTCGCCGTGATCGCCGCGGCGTTCCTGCTCGTCGGCCTGTGGTTCGGACGCAAGCCCTGGTACAAGACCTACATCGCCAACCCCGCCTCCATCGCCATCGCGTTGATCGGCGCCTACTGGGTGCTGGAGCGCACGGTGCTCTGACCTGGGGCGGCGCGGCCCCGCGCCCGCTGGCCGGTTGCGCCCGCGCCGCCACCATGGGATGACACGGGCACGGCGGCAGATGCCGTCCGGGGCCGCGGAGCACAGACTTCGCAGGTGCAGCGGAACCGCCCGCACCCCATATGCGCTATGGTTACGACCCCATTCGTCGCAAGAGGGACCGATATGACATTATCCAAGGCGCAGTCCTATGCCGCGCCCGCCCATGCACGCCCCTACGGCACCATCGCGGTGATCGGCGCCGGTGCCTGGGGCACCGCGCTCGCCTGCGTCGCCCGCCGGGCCGGACGGTCCGTCACGCTATGGGGACGCGACCCCGACATCGTGGCCGCGATCCGCGACCGCCAGGAGAATCCCCGTTATCTGGCCGGTTACGACCTGGTCGACGGCATCGAGGCGACCACCGACCTGGCCGCTGCCCTCGCACAGGCCGAGGCGGTGATGATCGTCACGCCGTCCAAGACGCTGCGCAAGATTTGCCGCAAGATGAAGCCGCACCTGCCCGAGCGCATTCCGCTCGCCCTGTGCGCCAAGGGGATCGAGGCGCAGACCGGCCTGCTGTTGGCCGAGGTCGCGGCGGACGAGCTGCCGGGCCATCCCATCGGCGCGATCTCGGGGCCGACCTTCGCCACCGAAACGGTGCTGGATCACCCCACGGCAGCGACCGTCGCCTTCGACTTCAGCTATGAGGATCGGCTGAACCCGCAGGACAGCCCCGCCGCGCGCTTTGCGATCTCGCTCAGCTCGCCGCATTTTCGTCCCTACGTCTCGGACGACCTCGTGGGCGTCGAGATCGGCGGCGCGGTCAAGAACGTGATCGCCATCGCCTGCGGGATGATGTCGGGAGCGGGGTTCGCCGAGAACACCCGCGCGGCGCTGATCACCCGCGGCATGGACGAGATGAAGACGCTGGCCGAGGTCTTGGGCGGGCGGCGCGAGACCGTGACCGGCCTCTCGGGGGCGGGCGATCTGACGCTGACCTGTTCCTCGACCACCTCGCGGAACATGTCGCTCGGCACCCAACTCGGTCAGGGTCTGGCACGCGCCGACTGCTTCGACGGCAAGCCGGTGGTGGTCGAGGGCGAGGTCAACGCGGTTTCGGTCATCGACCTAGCCGCCCGCATCGGCGTCTCGCTGCCGATCTGCGAGGCGGTGCACGCCGTCCTGCACCGCGGCGCGCCGCTCAAAAAGACGTTCCGCGACCTCTGGGCCCGCCCGATCGAGGCCGAACCCAAGGGCCTGGACTTCTCGCTCAACCACCCCTTCGGAGAAACCGTCTGACCATGGAAGACCGCGCAATCCACATGCCGACCGACGAGATCGCGTCCCGCAGGATGGTTCTGGCGACCGATCTCGACGGCACGTTCCTTGGCGGGAGCGAGAGCGACCGCCGCCGTCTCTACGATTGGATCGAGGACAACCGGACGACGGTGGGGCTGATCTTCGTCACCGGCCGCGACCCCGAGTTCATCGTCGAGTTATGCGACGGCGGCGTGCCCTGGCCGGAATACGTCGTCGGCGACGTGGGGACCACCATCGCCCGGGTCGCGCACCGGCGGATCGAGCCCATCGTGGCGCTGGAGGAAGAGATCAGCGCGGCCTGGGACGACGCCGGCGGCCGTGTGCGCGCCGCGCTGGACGACCACCCCGGCCTGACCCTGCAACCCACCGCGTTCCGCTACCGCGTCAGCTACGACCTCGATCCCGAAGAGGTCGACGAGCGCTCGGCCCGCACGGTCGAGGAGATGGGTCTCGACTGGTTGATCTCGGACAACAAGTATTTCGACGTCCTGCCCAAGGGCGTGAGCAAAGGCCCCTCTCTCAAACGTCTGGTGGCGCATCTCGGCGTGTCGCCCCAGCGCGTCCTCGCCGCCGGCGACACCCTGAACGACCTGTCGATGCTGGAATGCGGCCTGCCCGCAGTGGCCGTCGGCGGGTCCGAGACCGCTCTGATCGAACGGGTCGGCCCGCTCAATCATGTGCATGTGGCCGAGGCGGTCGGCGCCGCCGGCATTCTGGAGGCCATCGACGTTTTCGACCTGCACGACACCCCCTGACACGTCCCAATCGGAGTTCCAATGCCCAGCGACCTCGTCATCGTCTACCACCGGCAACCCTACGAAGAGGTGGAAGAGAACGGAAAAGTCGTCTTCAAAGACAACAAGAGCCCCAACGGCATCGTGCCGACGCTCAAGGGCTTCTTCGGCCGTGTGGATAAGGGTGCGTGGGTGGCCTGGAAACTCGCCGAGGATCCGCGCAACCCCGACTTCGAGCGGGTGGTCGAGATCGAGGACGCCTACGGCAAGTATTCCGTCAGCCGGCTGCCCCTGACCGAGGCACAGGTCAAAAGCTTCTATCACGTCACGTCGAAAGAGGCGTTCTGGCCGATCCTGCATTCGTTCAAGGAAAAATACGACTACGACCCCGTGGACTGGCCCACTTTCCGCGAGGTGAACTGGGCCTTTGCCGAAGCGGCCGCCGCCGAGGCGGCGAAAGGGGCCGTGGTGTGGATCCACGACTACAACCTCTGGCTGGTGCCCGGCTATCTGCGGCAGCTCCGCCCCGACTTGCGCATCAGCTTCTTCCACCACACGCCGTTTCCGGCCGCCGACATGTTCAACGTCCTGCCCTGGCGCAAGGAGATCGTCGAGAGCCTCCTCGCGTGCGACGTCGTCGGCTTCCATATCCCGCGCTATGCGGCGAACTTCGTCGGGGTGGCCGACAGCCTCCTCGACATCGAGGTGCCGCGACGCGAGCCGGTGAACCCCGACTTCGTCGCCGAGGGCACCGCGCTCAGCGAGCATCGCGTGGCCAAGCATGTGGTCTACAAGGGGCGCAAGGTGCTGGTCATCGCCTCGCCCGTGGGGGTCGACGTGGAATACATCGCCCGCCGCGCCGAAAGCGACGACGCCCGCACACGGGCCGAGGCGATCCGGGCCGACCTGGGCGACACCAAGATGATCCTCAGCGTCGGCCGCACCGACTATACCAAGGGCGGCACCGACCAGCTGATGAGCTTCGAGCGCATTCTCGACGACAACCCCGATCTTCGGGGCAAGGTTCGGCTGATGCACGTGTCGGTCAGCGCCAACCGCAACATGACCGTCTACGAGGGCATCCAGAACGAGATCGAGCGCACGGCGGGGCGGATCAACGGCCGCTTCGGCACCTTCGAATGGCAGCCCGTGGCGCTGATCTCGCGCGCGATCCCCTTCGACGAACTCGTCGCCTACTATCGCGCGGCGGACGTGGCCTGGATCACGCCGCTCGCCGACGGGATGAACCTGGTGGCCAAGGAGTTCGCGGCGTGCCGCTCGGACGGAGACGGCGTGCTGGTCTTGTCGGAGTTCGCGGGCGCGGCGGTGGAGATGTCGGCGGCCGTCCTCGCCAACCCCTTCTCCCACAAGTCCATGGACCGTGCGATCCTCCAGGCCCTGAGGATGCCCCAGGACGAGCGGCGCGAGCGGATGACGGCGATGCGCCGGACGATCCGCAAATACGACATTCAGGCCTGGGCCGACGACCAGATGGCCAGCTTCGACGTCGCCTCTGGCGCCGACGCCGCCTGAGCGGCGGGCGCGGTCGTCAGTTGCTGGCGACCGCGTTCGCGAGACCGAAGGTGGTGCCGATCAGCCCCAGCGCGACTTGCAGCGTGCTGACCGGGCTCTCGGTCGCCAGGACCACGTCCTGGGGATAGATCTGCATGTTCTTGGCGCTGAACAGGCCATCGGCCTCGGTCAGGTCGATGGAGAACACCACCCTCTGTTCGCGCGGACCGCGCAGGCCCGCACCCAGCGCCGCGCGCGGGTATTCGCGCAGGACCAGGATCCCCTCGGGGTCGGCGCGGCTGTCCAAGATCCCGCCGACCATGGAGATCGCCTCCAGCGCCGTCACGTAGTCGCGGTCGAAATAGACGATCTTTTCCGTGCCGGTGGCGCCCAGGGCGAGGAAATAGCGCTCGTCCTCCTCGACGATCACCTTGTCGCCGCCGCGCAGCACCGAATCCAGCGCCGGATTGTCGTAGAGCCGATCCACCGACGTGGCAAAGATCTTGTGGCCCCGCTGGAGCTTGACCCGCGGGTTGCGCATCGTCGGGGGGATCCCGCCGCCCTGGCTGATCAAGCTGAGAACCGAGGTGTTCCGGTCGGTTAGGGGAAAGGTTCCGGGCGAGGCGACGCCCGAAACCAGATCGACCGAGTTGCTGCGCCCCGCCTGGGCCGACAGTTGGACCTGCGCCGCGGCAGCGATGGAATCGATCCGCGCCTGCAACACGCTGCGCGCGCGGTCCGGGGCCATGCCTGCGATCCGCACCTCGCCCGCGTAGGGGAGGAACACCGTGCCGCGGGGCGAGATGACCATCGAGCCGAGGTTGGCGTTGCGCGCCCCCGCGGAGGTCAGGAGCGAGTTCTCCGAACTCTCCCAGATGGTGATGCCGACCACGTCGCCGGGCGCCAGAATTCGGCCGATCGAGCCGCCCCCGGCCTTGGGCCAGCCATAGGACCGCTCGACGTTGACGGCCGGCCACGCGTCCAGCGTCGGCAACAGCGCCCGGGTGACCGGGTAATAGGCATAGCCCGCGGTGTCGATCGTGTCGCGCTCGATCTCGCCCCTGACGGCGGCGCCGCGGGGAAGCGGACCGCAGGACGCGACGGCCGCGATCAGTAGGATAGTCAGCAGCCTCGCGGCGCGCATCGGTTTCATGTTCCCCCCAGAACAATATCGGCCCTTGCGGAGCCTCGCGGCATGGGGCTCAAGATACCGGGGCGCCGGGGGAGTGCAATGCGTTGTCGCACCTGGTCCGGCATTGATGTGGATTGTGGCATGATCTCACCGATAATCTTGGGCGCCTCCGGGCGGGTGGGTCGCATGGTCTGCCGGGCCTGGCCCGAGGACGTGCCGCCGCCCGTCCCGGTGGGCCGCCGCGCCGGCGCGGTCCGATGGGACATGGCCGGGCCGCCGCCGCCCCTGGCGGGCGCCGAGGGCGCGGCAGTGATCGTCCTGGCCGGTGTCACGCCGCACGGCGACGGCGATCTGGCGGGCAATGCGCCCCTGGCGCTCGCGGCCCTGGCCGCCGCGCGGACCTGGGGCGCCCGCCACCTGTTCGTCGCCTCGTCGTCCTCGGTCTACGGCGAGACGCCTGCGGCCGGGGTCGACGAGACCGCCCGCTGTGCCCCCGCCGGCCCTTACGGCGCCGAAAAGCTGCGGATGGAGGCGGCGGTGGCGGAGGCGGCCCAGGGCCTCGGGGTCACGTGCCTGAGGGTCGGCAACGTCGCGGGGGCCGGGGCGCCCTTCGACACCCTGGCCGCGGGGGCGGAACGGCCCTGGCTGCATCGGTTCGCCGACGGCACGGGCCCGTCGCGCAGCTATGTCGGGCCGGTGACCCTGGCGCATTGCCTGGCGGCGTTGTGCCGGCTGGCCGCGGCGGGGCAGCCCCTGCCCCCGGTCCTGAACCTCGCCGCGCCCCGGCCGACCGCCATGGCCGACATCTATGCCGCGCGGGGGCGCAGCTTTGCCTGGCGCCCTGCCCCGCCCGACGGGCTGCACCGGGTGCATCTCGACTGCACCCGCCTCTCCGCGCTCGTGCCTCTGCCGCAGAACGCCGGGGCCGCCGCGACCCTCTGGGCCGAGGTCGACAGGGCGGCATGACCTGGGGCAAACGGATCTTCGACCTGGTGCTGTTGGCGCTGATGGGCGTGGTGCTGCTGCCGGCGACGATGATCGTGGCGGCCGTTCTCTGGGCCACCCAGGGTCGCCCGCTTCTCTACAAATCCGAGCGGATGAAGGCGCCGGGACAGGCGTTCCAACTGTGGAAGTTCCGCACCATGACCGACAGCCGCGGCGATGCCGGCGTGACCGGGGGGGACAAGTCGGCGCGGATCACGCCCGCCGGCCGCATCCTGCGCCGCACCCGCCTGGACGAGCTGCCGCAGATGTGGAACGTCCTCCGCGGCGACATCAGCTTTGTCGGGCCGCGCCCGCCCCTGCGCGAGTATGTCGAGCGGTTCCCAGAGGTCTATGCCGAGGTGCTCAAGTCCCGGCCGGGGATCACGGGGCTGGCGACCCTGCGGTTTCACCGGCACGAAGAGCGGTTGCTCGCGGCCTGCGACACGCCCGCCGAAACAGACGCCGTCTACTGCCGCCGCTGCATTCCGCGCAAGGCGGCGCTCGACATCCTCTATCGGCGGCACCGGTCGCTGTGCTTCGACCTCGTGCTGATGGCCGAGACCGCGGGGCGGGTGGTCGGGCGCAAACGGTGAGCCGCCGGACGGCGGCTCAGCCGTGGATATCCTCGATCTCGAACGGGCCCAGTTCGGGCGTCACGAACTGCACCGATTTGCGGATCAGGCCGTTCGACTGGACCCAATAGCGGTTCTCGAAGGCCGCGGCGTCGGAGCGGCAGCGCTCGGTGATCAGCCGGGTCGGGTAGGACACGCCCGCCACGGTCACCCGCTGCGGCCCCGCATCGGCGATCTCGCAGAAATAGCGCAGCCGCAGGGGCAGCTCGTCCCCGCCCAACTGGTAGTGGTCGCGCACGGTGCCGCCGCGGGCGGTGCGCACATCCGGCGCCTCCACCGACATCAGATCGTGCCCGATGCCCCGAGTGGTGCGGATTTGGCCGTTCTCCAGGGTCACGGTCACGCCGCCCTGGGTCGCCCAGACCTCGCCGCCCGGGATCACCGCCTGGCGAGTCAGACCGGCGCTGAGGTCGCGCTTGGGGATCGCCACGACGATCAGCGGGTCGGGGTTGTTGCGCAGTTGCTCGGCCGTCGCGGTGACGCGCCCGCCACCGTCCCGCCCCGTGATCAGGCTGCGCACCGCCGAGCCGACCTCGCCATAGACAGTGCCGTTGCCGTTCTCGTTGCCGGGGCCGCCGCCGCAGCCTGCCACCAGCGCCACCGCCGCGAGTGCGGCCCAGGGCGCGGTCCGCCAGTTCCGCGCGTTCATCGCCACACCCGTCCCCATTGTTCTTCCAAGCCGTTGCGATGGTAGTCGCGCACCCGCGGATAGAGCCGATCGGACACGTTCAGCCGTGCGCCGCCGTCTCGGGTCACCGGCCGGATGGTGGTGCCGAGCTTGCGGGTCGTCGGGCGGCTGGTGAACCACGACAGCGGAATCTCCAGGCGGATCCCCTTGTCGAAGGAGCCCTCGCCGAACTGCGCCGAGGACACGTCGGTCAGGGTGGCGAAGGCGCCGACCTTCCATCCGTTGCGGAACTCGCGATCCACGGTGAGCGTCGCCCCCAGGTCTCCGGCGAGATAGCGGCCGACGTCGAGCTGCGCGTGGAACCCATTGCCGACGTCGTAATAGGCCGAGACATGGCCCGTCACCACGTCGTAGTCCTGGAACCCGAATTGCAGATCGAAATCGCGCTGGCGGACATAATTCACCTCGGCGCCGATCCCCAGGCGGCTGTTCGCCGGCTTGTAAAGGACCTCGGCCGAGATGCCGCCGAACATCCGCTCCAGATAGCCCGCGGTCACACGGCCGTAGAGGTCTTTGCCCGGCTTGAAGAAATAGCTGGCGGTCAGCCGCTCCAATGCCGGATCCCCCTCGCGGTCGTAGAGGGGGAAGTTGGTCCGCACGCGCGGCAGTTGCGAGTTCGAGGCGCGCTTGTTCTCGTCGAGATTGCCGATCACCTTCTTGGTGATCGCGCCCGAGAAGATTAGGCCCGGCACCGGCTCGTAGCTGGCCCCCAGCGCCACGCCCGCGTCGAAGCGGAAGGGCTGATCGGGGTCGAAATAGCTGTTGCGAACGTAGGGCGCGAGGTTCCACTCGAACCGTGGGAACACCGCGTCGTTGATCGTGGCGTCGGCGGGCCGCGGCCCCGCGTCGCCGATCCCGGCGACCGCGAGCAGCCGGTCGGAGTTGTCCGGCGCCGCCGCCAGCATCTCGATATCGGTGCGGCGCAGCGTCACCGCGGAGGCCGGGAGGCCATCGACCACGGGCACGATGCGGAAGGTCTCGACCGACGCGGGCATCGCCCGGGTCAACGCCCGCGCCACCCGCCCGACCGCCTGCGCCGAGGCGTCGAACTGGGCGTTGCGGAACCGCACGTCCACCATGCTGCCGCGGGCGGCCACGGATTCAACGATGATGCCCTGCGGATTGAGCTCCTCCGACAGCGCCTCCATGATTCGCCCGTTCACGTTCTCCATCCCGATCCAGTCGTCGGGGGACCAGCCGAGCGGGCTCTCGCTGCGGGACGGGCGCGGCTGGATCGGCAGCGGCGCCTCGCCGATGCTGCCCTTGACCGGCGGGCGGTAGGGATTGAGCGACAGGCTGATGTTGAAGCCCAGCTCGGACCCGTAGAGGTAGTAGGCGCCGATGTTCACGGCGTCGTTGACCTTGTAGTCGAAGCCGAAGTTCAGCGACGACTTGCGCGAGAACACCGCGGTTGAGGGCTGGGTGCGGTCCTTGCCTTGCTCGATGCGGTAGCCGTCCGAGCTGTATTCCGCCAGCAGCGTCAGGCGATCTGTGGCGCGGTAGGTGATCCCGGCAAAGGGCGCCGCGGGACCGCGGAACCACTGATCGTAGTTGGGCTTGCCCCCCCGGCCGACCTGCGCCGCGGGGCGCGATCCGAAGGGCGATCCGATGGACCCGCTGGTGGCCAGCCGCCCCCAGCCGAGCCCGCCCGACACCGTCAGGCGGTCGCCGAAGGTCTTGGTCGCGACCACGTATTCGCCAGAGTAGAGCCCGGTGCCGACGAAATCCTGGAGCCCCACCTTCACCGCGGGGAGATACGTGCTCTCCTTCAACAGCAGAACCGAGATGTCGAAGCTGCGGTCGTAGTAGTCGCGGAACCCCCCGAAGTTCAGATCCTGAAACCCGCTGTAGCGGAAACTGCCCTGAACCCGCGGCAGGATCTGGAACGACAGCGTGTTGCGGGTGATCCCGGCGAAATGCGACACGGTGAGCGACAACTCCCCGTCCGGCTGGCTCAAGGCGCTCGGCATGTCGATGATGCCCGTCACGCCGTAGAAGTTGAGGTTCGGCCGGTCGATGTCGGCATCGGCCGCCGTGGCCAGCGCCGCCGCGGCACAGGTGAAAAGAGCAGCGGCATGGCGGCGCTGAGCGGCTGTCACGTACGAGATCCCCCATTGTCCCAGACGCGGCGGCGGTGTGGGCCGACGAATCGCGTGCTCAGACTACACCAAATGCGCGCTGCGAAGGAAAGCCGCGGTGCGCGGCTGTGCGAACCTGCGCGAAGTTTGCAACGCTTCGCCCGCGCGCCGGCCGTCACTCGCCGACAAAGATCGGCTCGGCCCCGGCGGGCTGGGCCGGTTGATCGTCGCCGTTCTCGACCCAGCGCATGGCGATGGCGCGGGCCTGATCGTCGTCCCCGGCGGCCATCGCCTCGCGCAGGCCCCGGATCACCGAGGCGACCTCGATCTCCGACAGATGCGCCTCGCGCGCCACGAAGATCTTTTCGTGGGCGGTCATCACGTGGCCTTCGCCGATGATCAGCTCCTCGTGGAGCTTGTCCCCCGGACGCAGGCCGATGACCTGCACCTCGACGTCGCCGCCGGGATTGTCCTCGTCCTTCACCGTATAGCCGGCCTGGTGGATCATCTGATGCGCGAGATCCAACAGCTTGCGCGGCTTGCCCATGTTCAGGACGAAGACCTCGCCCCCCCGGGCGAAGGAGCTGGCGGTCAACACCAGGCTCACCGCCTCCTCGACCGTCATGAAATAGCGCGTGACCTCGGGGTGGGTGATGGTGACCGGCCCGCCCTTTTCGATCTGCTCCGAGAACAGCGGCACCACCGAGCCCGAGGAGCCCAGCACGTTGCCGAACCGCACCATGGTGAACACCGTGCGCTGCGACCGGCTGGCCAGATCCTGGACCACGAGCTCGGCCAGACGCTTGGACGCGCCCATGATGTTGGCCGGCCGCACCGCCTTGTCCGACGAAACCAGGACGAAGCGTTCGACCCCGGCGTCGAAGGCGGCCCGCGCCATCGCCCAAGTGCCCAGCACGTTGTTGGCGAGCCCCACCAGCGGATTGCGCTCGACGATCGGCACGTGCTTGTAGGCCGCGGCGTGGATCACCACGTCGACATGATGTTCGGCCAGCACCCGGCGCGCCAGCCGCGCCTCGGTCACCGATCCCAGGACCGGAATCAACTCGGCCCCCGCCTCGATGGCACGGGGGCCCAGGGTGCGCTCGGCCTCGTAGAGCGCCAACTCGCTGAGTTCGAACAGCACCAGGCGCTGCGGTTTGCACGCCAGGACCTGACGGCACAGCTCCAGCCCGATCGACCCGCCCGCGCCGCTCACCAGCACCGACCGGCCGGTCACATGCCCGCAGCCCACCGAAGTCTCGTGATTGAACGTCTCGCGGCCCACCAGCTTGGCTGCGGGGATCTTCACCAGCTTGTCGAGGAGCGGCTCCTCCTCGCCCACGAGCTGCGAGAACGACGGCAGCGCCTGCACCTCCAGCCCCGCACTTTCCAACCGCCGGGCCATCTGCACCAGCTTGGGGTGGGACAACGACGGCATGGCCAGCAGAACCCGGTCGACCGCGCGCTCGGACACGATGTCGTGTATGTCCACGGGCCGCAGCACCGGAAGTCCGGCGATGGACAGGCCCTGGAGCGCCACGTTGTCGTCGACGAAGGCCACGGCGTCGATGCTGTCGTGCGCCTTGAGCGCGCGGGCCAGCTGCATCCCCGTGGTGCCCGCCCCGTAGATCAGCACCCGGCGACGGGGCGCGTCGCGGCGATACATCGCCATGACGAACTCCAGCATCATCAGGCGGCTGGCCGCGCAGCCGAGGAAGTAGATGAGGCCGAAGACGACGTAGGTGCCGAGAGGCAGCGGCGTGCCCGCGATCTTGTGCAGCAGCGCGGCGATCACCGCCACCGGCACGGCCAGCAGGGCGTGCAGCGCGATGCCGCTCTGGTCGTAGGAGTTCAGTCGGATCTTGGGCAGGCCGATGAACGTGGTCAGCGCGGCGGTGGTCAGCATCAGGAACAGCAGAACCAGCCAGATTTCCGACATGGCGGCCAGGCGTCCGACGTCTTCGCGCTGCACCACGAGGGCGAAGACGTAGGCGACGGGCACCAGAGCGGCATCCGCGAACATCAGGATCAGCCGCTTGTAGACCCGCGGCGTGGTCTTGAGAAATTTGAGAAGGACGTTCATAGCGATGTATAAATCAATACGTTTTCCGCCCCGGCGAAGCGGGGACCAGGGGGATACGGCGGGCGCATCAATGGTAGGATTTGCAAATAAATCAGGCGGTTCACGACGACACAGCGACATCATTAACGCACTGTGGGCATCGTCTGACAACCCGCTTTCTGCTGCATGTGCGAGATCCTGCCGATCTACCGTCCCTGCGGCGCTCCACCGGCTCCTTGGGGCCGCCGCGGCGCTGGTCCTGGGACTGGGCGCGGCCGCGGCGGACCCGCCCCCCCTGCCCGCGCCGGTCGGAGCGGACGCCTATCGGCCGGTCCGGGCCGAGGCGGCGGCGCTGGGGCGGCTCCTGTTCTGGGATCCGATCCTGTCGGGCAACCGCAACATCAGTTGCGGCACCTGCCACCACCCCCGCTTCGGCACCGGCGACGGCCTGGCCCTCGGCCTCGGCGAGGGCGGCGCTGGCCTGGGCCCCGACCGCCGCGTCGACCCGGCGAACCCGCCCGAGCAGCGGATCCCGCGCAACGCCCCTGCCCTCTTCAACCTCGGCGCGCACGAGTTCACCGTGATGTTCCACGACGGGCGCGTGGAAGAGGATCCGGACCGCCCCTCGGGGATGCGCACGCCGATGGACGACGACATGCTGGCGGGCTTTGACGGGGTGCTGTCGGCGCAGACCATGTTCCCGGTGCTCAGCCAGGACGAGATGGCCGGCCACTATTCCGAGAACGAGATCGCCCAGGCGGTGCGCATGGGGCGGATTACCGGGCCCGGCGGGGCATGGGATCTGCTGTCGCGCCGGGTCGCCGCGATCCCCGCCTATGCCGAGGCCTTCGCCGCGCTGGAGCCCGAGATCGCGGCTGGACGGCCCATCGCCTTCACCGACATCTCCAACGTCATCGCCGACTTCATCGCGTGGGAGTGGCGCAGCGACCGCAGCCCCTTCGACGCCCATCTGCGCGGCACGGTCCCGCTGACCGGGGCGGCGGCGCGGGGGATGGACCTGTTCTATGGCCGCGCCGGGTGCGCCGACTGCCACGCCGGACCGTTCCAGACCGACCACGGGTTCCATGCCATGGGGGTGCCGCAGATCGGTCCAGGCAAAGGCGCGCGGTTCGAGACGCACCGGCGCGACGAGGGCCGGATGCGGGTCACTGGCCGGGCCGAGGACGCCTATGCCTTCCGCACCCCGTCGCTGCGCAACGTGACCGCGACGGCGCCCTACGGCCATTCCGGCGCCTTCGCCGAGCTGGAGACGTTCCTGCGCCACCATGTCGACCCGGCCGCCCCGTCCGTCCCTGACGCATTGCTGCCCCCGGGCGTGGGTGCCGGAGACGACTTGGCCGTGTGGGGCCTGCCCGAGGTGCGCGACCCGGTGCTGGGCGCCGTGCGGCGGGCGCCCCTGACCCTCACCGACGCCGAGATCGCCGACCTCCTGGCCTTCCTCGACTCGCTGACGGAGCCTTCCGCCATCGCGGGCCGCCTCGGCATTCCCGACACCGTGCCCTCCGGTCTTTCGGTCGACCGGTAGCGCGGGGGCAAGGCGCTTCGAAGCGCCTTGCAAGGGGTTTGCAAACCCCTTGCCCCCGCTCAGTGGCGGACGAGGCGCGGCGCGGGCCCGGTCAGGTCCAGGTGGCCCCGGGTGGCGGCCGCGACGGCCACCCAGGGGCCGGGCAGGACGCCCGGTTGGGTGACCCGCACCTCGGCGGTGCCAGCATCGCCCAGGCCGACATGGTGATACCCCGCCTGCCCGCCCGCATGGCCGCCGCCCACCGTCACCTCGCGCGACAGCACCCGACCGTCCGGCAACCGCACCTCGATCCAGGCGCCGACGCCCTGCCGGTTCGGCCCCGGCGCCTCCACCGCCAGCAGCAGGTGCCCCCCGGCGCCCTCGGTCACGTTGCGGTAGAGCTCCATCGGCGCGCGCCGGTTGACCACAACCAGGTCGACCCGCCCGTCGAGGTCCAGATCCGCCAGCGCCGCGCCGCGGCTGCGCGCCGGGCTCGCCACCCCCGCCTCGGACGCCGCCTCGGCGAACGACCCGTCCGGGCCCTGCAACAGAAGATTGTTGGGGTCCTTGGCCGCGTTGCCGGGCATCTGGTCGACGTTGCCCTTGGCGATGAACAGGTCGTCGTCGCCATCGTTGTCCACATCCGCGAACTCGGCATGCCAGCCGGTCGAGGGGCGGCCGTCGTCGCCCGTATGGGGCCGGTGCGCCGTCGCCCCCATCTCGAACGGCGCAGGGTCGTAGCGGCCGCCGGGGCGCGCGATCTTCAGCAGCTGGTCGCCCATGGAGGTCAGCATCACCTCGGGCAGCCCGTCGCCGGTCAGGTCCCGGCTGGCGATCCCCATCCCCCAGATCGAGATCCGCGGCCAGTCCGCGCCGCCGAGCTCGGTCAGGGTATCGAGGCGCCACATCTGCTCGCGCCCGTCGCGGACATAGTAGTGCCGGTCGTTGGAGATGCGCAGGTCCGCGCGGCCGGTCCGCGCCCAGTCCGAGATCAGCATCGACAGCGCGCAGAAGCCCGGCGAAAGCTCCGTGACGGTATAGGCGTCGCCTACGGGGCGGTGCAGTTCGTTGACATCGCAGGCGCCGAAGGGCCCCTCGGGGTCGTCGCGGTCGACGTAGTTGCCGAACGCCAGGGTCGGGCGGTCCTGCCCCGCCTCCCAGGTCGCGGCGAAGGACGCCGTCCAGCGGTCGCCGCCGTCAAAGCCCCAGAGACCGTTGGCGGCCTCGAAGGTGCAGTCGCCCCGTCCCCGCCAGAGCAGGGTCTCGCCCACCCGCAGGATGGCCAGGTCCATGTGGCCGTCGCCGTCGATGTCCAGTGGATAGGCTCCGGTCGCCCCCTCCGGCCCCACCCCGCCGTCGGCGAAGCCGAGCGCGCCGGTCTCGGCCGTGGCGTTCACCATCAGCCGCGCAGGCGCCGCCCCGCCCGCGGCGAAGAGGTCGGGATAGCGGTCGCCGTTGCAGTCGAACACCGCCACGCCGCCGCCGACGAAGTGCTCCCACCCGCCGGAATAGACGTGCTCCACCGGCAGCGACACGGGGTCGAAGCGGACCTCATGCGCCGCCGCCGGCAGCGCGGCGACGCAGGCGGCGGCCGTCAGACCGGATAGACGTTGCCGAACCGGATGGAGTCCTGCCACGGCTCCAGCTGCCTTGGATAGCGGCTCGCGATCAGCGGCTCCTGCGCGCGCATCACCCGCTTGCAGAACTCGGTGTGGGTCTGGTCCGGCCCCAGCATCTGCATCCCCAGCCGGAACTCCAGCGGCGGCACGTTGGGCGGACAGTTCTTGTGCAGCCAGGTATTGGCGTCGATCAGCCCCTGGTCCCACGTCGCCTGGTAACGGGGCCACTTGTCGGCCGCCTTGAACTCCAGCGTCTTGCGTTTCAGTAGCGGCGACTCGCGCGGGGCAAACCCCTCCTGATAGAGCTTGCCGGTGACGCTGTTGATCCGCACCGACCAGACCTCCCACGTCGCCCCGTAGGCGAAGCCGCGGTAGCCATAGACCGCCTCGGCCGATTCGAGCGCCCGGTTCCACGCCAGGAGCGACGCGATGGTCCCCATGATCGCGGCCACCGGCGGCACCGCCATGCCGACCCCGGCAAAGGTGTTGATGACCCCGATCCCGGCCAGGAGGCGCGGCAGGATCATCGCCTTGCCGGCATAGCCGAACCACCGCTCGAAGATGTAGCGATAGCGCGGGTCGTGCAGCATCTCGGGGTCGTCGAGGTTCTCGGAGATGATCTTTTCGATTTCCTCGCGGGTATAGGCCTCGCGCTCGCCCTTGATCGTCTTGGGCTTGGGCCTGTCCTCCGCCGGCGCCGACGGGACGGCCTGGGGCGCGGGCGGCACGGCGCCCGCGGTGATCTTGCGCGAGATCGCCAGCGCGATCGCCTTCTTGGTCTGCGGACCGACCACCCCGTCGACGGTCAACTCGTGCACCTCCTGAAAGGCGCGCACCGACCGTTCGGTGTTGGGGCCGAAGATCCCGTCCTCCTTGAGCTTGTCGCCGAAAAAGAACCCGAGGAAGTTGAGGTCGGCCTGTAACTGGGCGACCTCCGGCCCGCGCGGGCCGTAGCGTTTCAAATAAGCCAATGAACAACTCCGACAACACGTCAATCAATGGCCGCAGCGTAACGCATAAAGCACCGTGGGCAAGACGTTTATCGCGCAGGGGTTGAGCTGTGGCGCGCCCGATCACTGCGCCGCCACCAGGCCGCCCGCGCCCAGCCGGTCGGTGGTCGTCTGGCTCAGCGCCAGCGCCGCCGCCCCCCGCGCCCAGATCAGATCGCCCCACACATGGGCCTCGACCCGGGGCGCGGGCCGGTCCACCAGGATCGCCATGCGCCGCATCTCGGCCAGCACCTCGTCGGCATAGAGATAGTCGTAGCGCATCCGTGCCCCCGAGATCAGCACCAGTTCGGGGTCGAAGAGGTTGATCACGTTGCCCAGGCCCACCGCCAGATACCGCCCCGCCCGGCGGAAGATCGAGCGCGCGGCCTCGTTGCCCGCCTTGGCATGGGCATAGAGGCTCTCCAGCACCACCGCGGGGTCGGCATTGGCGCCCTGCCAGGCCAGCGCCGTGCCCGCCTCCCGCAGGAGCGCGTAGTCGCTGACATACGCCTCCAGACAGCCGCGCTGCCCGCATTGGCAGAGGGCGCCGTCGAGATGCACCTTCATATGGCCGAGTTCGGTCCCTAGGCCACGGGCACCGCGGTAGAGCCGGTTGTCGATGACGAGGCCCATGCCGACGCCGTGCTCGATGGTCACCACCGCGAAGTTGCTGACGGCGCGGCCCGACCCGAACCACAGCTCGGCCAGGGTCAGCAGATTGGCATCGTTGTCGATGACCACGGGCAGGCCGACGCGTCCGGCGATGTCGGCGGCAAAGCGCAGGTTGCGCTCGTCCAGGAGCGGTGACCAGAGGACGGTCCCGGCGGCGCTGTCGATGAACCCGGGCAGCCCGACCCCCACGGCCAACAGCGCCTCGGTCGGCAGGTCGGCGCGGCGCAGAACCTCGCGCAGCAGCGTCTCGACCCGCCCCGCGGCGGCGGCGCCGTCCAGCCGCGGACCGTCCCCCGGCACGGTGACCGAGGCGACTTCGCGCCCGGCAAAGTCGTGAACGACGGCGGTGTGGCCGGTCTGGGCGATCTTGATCCCCGCCACGTGCCCCGCATCGGCGCGGACGCACAGCGCGACGGGCGGCCGCCCGCGGCCGGTGTCGGCATCTCGCAGCGCCGCGCGGGTTTCGGCCAGGTAGCCCGCGCCGATCAGATCGTTGGTGACGGCGCTGACCGAGGCGGGGCTGACGTTGAGGCCGCGGGCCAGTTCGCTGCGCGCGGCGCGGCCCTTGGCGCGCACCGCCTCGAACACCACCTGGCGCAAGGGCAGCGCGGGTGCCGCGGTGCTTAAATGCAGAGGGCCGACGCCGGTGCCCGCGTCGCCGCTCTGCGATTCGAGACGGTTTTCTGCGGCGGCCATGGAAATCCCCGTCGATCAGACTGCATCTGCCCGTATTTTCGGCACGGGCCGGTGGGTTCGCCCCAACATAGGCGGGGTTCGGATCGCTGGGAAGGTATTTATTTTGACAACCGAATTAAATCGCGTCATAAGCGGTCTCGTTGAACGCAACAAGGGCCGGACAGACTGTCACGGTTCGATTTCTGGGAGGAAAACCATGCGATTCGCACTTTGGACGGCGGCCGCGCTGTCGACCGGCCTGATGGCCACAACCGCTCTGGCGCAGGACGGCATGACCGTCGGGGTGAGCTGGTCCAACTTCCAGGAGGAGCGCTGGAAGACCGACGAGGCCGCGATCAAAGCCGCACTCGAAGCCGCGGGCGCCGAATACATCTCGTCGGACGCCCAGTCGTCCTCGTCCAAGCAGATTTCGGACGTCGAATCGCTGATCGCTCAGGGCGTCGACGCGCTGATCATCCTGGCCCAGGACGCCCAGGCCATCGGCCCCGCGGTGCAGGCCGCCGCCGACGAGGGCATCCCGGTGGTGGGCTATGACCGCCTGATCGAGGATCCCCGCGCCTTCTATCTGACCTTCGACAATGTCGAGGTCGGCCGGATGCAGGCCCGTGCCGTGCTCGAAGCCGCGCCCGAGGGCAACTACGTGATGATCAAGGGCTCGCCCACCGATCCCAACGCCGACTTCCTGCGCGGCGGCCAGCAGGAGGTCCTGCAGGAGGCGATCGACTCGGGCGCCATCACCATCGTCGGCGAGGCCTATACCGACGGCTGGCTGCCCGCCAACGCCCAGCGCAACATGGAGCAGATCCTGACCGCCAACGACAACAACGTCGACGCGGTCGTGGCCTCCAACGACGGCACCGCTGGCGGCGCCGTGGCGGCGCTGACCGCCCAGGGCATGGAAGGCATCCCGGTCTCCGGCCAGGACGGCGACCACGCCGCGCTGAACCGCGTCGCCAAGGGCACCCAGACCGTCAGCGTCTGGAAGGACGCGCGCGAGCTGGGCAAGCGGGCCGGCGAGATCGCGGTCGAGTTGGCCGGCGGCGCCGAGATGAGTGCCGTCGAGGGCGCGCAGGAATGGACCAGCCCGGGCGGAACGACCCTCTGGGCACAGTTCCTGGCGCCGGTGCCGGTGACGGCCGACAACCTCACCGTGGTCACGGACGCAGGCTGGATCGAGGTCGACGCGCTCTGCCAGGGCGTGAGCGGCGGCCCCGCCCCCTGCAACTGATCCCACCCCAGGGCGGCCCGTCGCGGCCGCCCCACCGTATCGGCAGCCATGGCGGGCCCGCGCCCGCCATGCGCGCCGTGCCGGGCCGACGGACGGCGACGTCCCGTCCGGCCCTGGCCTCCCCTTGCGCCCGGACCGCACCATGACCGACACCGTTTCCCAATCGCAGCGGGTGGAGAAGCGCAAGCTGCTCGACACGCTCGAAGTCGACACCCGCCTGCTCGGGATGATCGGCGCCTTCATCGTCGTCTGCATCGTCTTCAACGTGCTGACCGACGGCCGCTTTTTGACGGCACGGAACATCTTCAATCTGACGATTCAAACCGTCAGCGTGGCGATCATGGCCACCGGCATGGTGTTCGTCATCGTCACCCGCCACATCGACCTGAGCGTCGGATCGCTCTTGGCCACCTGCTCGGCGATGATGGCCATGACCCAGACCTGGTTCACGCCGGACATTCTGGGCCTGGGCCTCAACCACCCGCTGACCGCGCCCATCGCGATCCTCGTGGGCATCGCCACCGGCGTCGCCATCGGCGCCTTTCACGGCTGGCTCGTGGGCTATCTGGGCATCCCCGCCTTCATCGTGACGTTGGGCGGGCTCCTGGTCTGGCGCAATGTGGCCTGGTATCTCACCAACGGTCAGACCATCGGTCCCCTCGACGCCAATTTCCGCCTCTGGGGCGGGATCAACGGCACCCTGGGCGCGCAATGGAGTTGGATCGTCGCCATCGCCGCGGTCGCCTTCGCGCTCTACACCCTGTGGCAGTCGCGGCGGTCCAAGATCAGCCACGACTTCCCGGTCAAGCCGATGTGGGCCGAAGTTCTGCTGGGCGCCATCGTCGCCATCGCTATCCTGGGGTTCGTCTGGATCCTCAACAGCTACCAGATCCCCGGCCCCCGGCTGGAGCGGATGTTCGAAGCCCGGGGCGAGGTCATGCCCGAAGGCTTCACCGCCGGCTACGGCCTGCCGCTGTCGGTGCTGCTGCTGATCCTGATCGCCATCGTCATGACGCTGGTGGCGCGGCGCACCCGGCTGGGGCGCTACATCTTCGCCACCGGCGGCAACCCGGACGCGGCCGAGCTGTCGGGGATCAACACCCGCCTGCTGACGGTCAAGGTGTTTGCCATCATGGGGGCGCTCTGCGCGATCTCGGCAGTGGTCGCCTCGGCGCGCTTGACCAACCACTCCAACGACATCGGCACCCTGGACGAACTGCGCGTCATCGCCGCGGCGGTGATCGGCGGCACGGCGCTCGCGGGCGGCATCGGCACGATCTACGGCGCCATTCTCGGCGCGCTGATCATGCAGTCGCTGCAATCAGGCATGGCCATGGTGGGCGTCGACGCGCCCTTGCAGAACATCGTCGTCGGCAGCGTGCTCGTCATCGCCGTCCTCGTCGACATCATCTATCGCAAGCGCACGGGAGCCAAATAGATGCCCCTCGACACCTCTTCGCGCGGCACACCCCTGGTCGAGCTGCGCGACATCTCGATCGCCTTCGGCGGGATCAAGGCCGTCGACCACGTCAGCGTCAACCTCTACCCGGGCGAGGTCGTGGGCCTCCTGGGCCACAACGGCGCGGGCAAGTCGACACTGATCAAATGCCTCTCGGGCGCCTATCAGAAGGACGCGGGCGAGATCCTCGTCAACGGCGACAAGGCGACGATCAACAACCCCCGCGACGCCCGCACCTATCATATCGAAACGATCTATCAGACGCTGGCGCTGGCCGACAATCTGGACGCCGCCTCGAACCTGTTCCTGGGGCGCGAGCTGACCACGCCCGTGGGCTTTGTCGACGATGCCGCGATGGAGGCGGAGACGCGCAAGATCATGGGCCGCCTTAACCCCAACTTTCGCAAGTTCGCCGATCCCGTGTCGGCGCTGTCGGGCGGGCAGAGGCAGTCGGTGGCCATCGCGCGGGCGGTCTACTTCAACGCCAAGATCCTGATCATGGACGAGCCCACCGCGGCGCTCGGGCCCCAAGAGACGCAGATGGTCGCCGAACTGATCGACGAGTTGAAACGGCAGGGCCTCGGCATCTTCCTGATCGACCACGACGTGCACCAGGTGAAAGCTCTTTGCGACCGCGCCAGCGTCATGAAGAACGGACAACTCGTGGGCACGGTTCGGGTGGACGACGTGAGCGAGGACGATATCCTCGCCATGATCATCCTGGGCAAGACGCCCGAGGAGTTGGGCGTGGCCTCGGCCGCGGCGGGCTGACCGGTCCGCATCACTGCAACCGCCGCGGGGGGCGACTATGTATCTGGGACTGGACCTGGGCACCTCGGGGCTCAAGGCGCTGTTGATCGACGAGGCGCAGGCGGTGGTGGGCGAGGCGACGGCGCCCCTCACCGTCTCGCGGCCGCAGTCGGGCTGGTCCGAACAGGCGCCGGCCGACTGGATCGCCGCAGCCGAGGCGGTGCTGGACCAACTCGCCGCGTCGGTGGGTCTGGGCGGGGTCAAAGGCATCGGCCTGTCGGGCCAGATGCACGGCGCGACGCTGCTCGACCGCGGCGACGACGTGCTGCGCCCCTGCATCCTGTGGAACGACACCCGCGCCCACGAAGAAGCGGCCGAGATGGACGCCGACCCGATGTGGCGCGAGATCACCGGCAACATCGTCTTTCCCGGCTTCACCGCGCCCAAGATCGCCTGGGTGCGCAAGCACGAGCCCGAGATCTTCGGCCGCGTCGCCATGGTGCTGTTGCCCAAGGACTATCTGCGCCTGTGGCTGACCGGCGAGCATGTGTCCGAGATGTCGGACGCCGCCGGCACCTCGTGGCTCGACACGCGCGAGCGCGACTGGGCGGGCGATTTGTTGCAGGCCACGGGGCTGGGCCGGGACGAGATGCCCCGCCTGGTGGAAGGATCAGAGGTGTCGGGCACGCTGCGCGGCGATCTTGCGTCGCGCTGGGGGATGGGTGCGGCCGTCCCGGTGGCGGGCGGCGGCGGCGACAACGCCGCCTCGGCCATCGGCGCGGGCGTGGTGGCGGACGGCACCGCGTTCGCCTCTCTCGGCACGTCGGGTGTGCTGTTCGCCGCCAACGACGGCTATCGCCCCGACCCCGACACCGCCGTCCACACCTTCTGCCACGCCCTACCGGGCACCTGGCACCAGATGGGCGTGATCCTGGCGGCGGCGGATTCGCTGGAATGGCTGGCGCGGTTCACGGGCACCTCTGCCGCCGATCTGACGGGCGATCTCGGTCCGCTCCAGGCCCCGGGTCGCACCGTGTTCCTGCCCTATCTGGGCGGCGAGCGGACGCCCCACAACGACGCCGGCCTGCGCGGCGCAGTCCTGGGCCTGGAGCACGCCACTGACCGCGCCGCCGGGACGCGCGCCGTGCTGGAGGGCGTGGCGTTCGCCTTTCGCGACAGCCTGGCGGCGCTGGCCCAGACCGGCACCACCGTCACCCGCGCCTTGGCGCTGGGCGGCGGGGCGCGCTCGGACTATTGGCTGGCGGCGCTGGCGACCGCGCTCGACATCCAGATCGACCGCCCGGCCGAGGGCGACCACGGCGCCGCCCTGGGTGCGGCGCGGCTGGGGATGATGGCGGCCACCGGCGCGGGGGCCGAGATCGCCACCGAGCCGCCCATCGCCCAGAGCTTTGCGCCCGACCGCGGCTTGCGCGACGCGTTCGCCGAGGGCTACGACCGCTATGTGCAGGGCCATTCCGCCATCAAGGAGTTCCGATGAGCAGCTATTTCGACGGCATCGAGCCGGTCCGCTACGAAGGACCCGACAGCGCCACTGAGCTGTGCTTTCGCCACTACGACCCCAACGCGACCGTGCTGGGCAAGCGGTTGGAGGATCACCTGCGGTTCGCCGTCGCGTGGTGGCACTCCTTCGCCTGGCCGGGGGGCGACCCGTTCGGCGGCCAGACGTTCGATCGGCCGTGGTTCGGCGACGACATGAATGCCGCCAAGGCCAAGGCCGACGCCGCCTTCGACCTGTTCGCGATCCTGGGGCAGCCGTTCTTCTGCTTCCACGACGCCGACATCGCCCCCGGCGCCGAGGGGTTCGAGGAGAGCGCGCGCAACTTCGACGCCATCGTCGACTACATCGGCGAGAAGATGGCGGCGGGCGGCCCCCGCCTGCTCTGGGGCACCGCGAACCTGTTCTCGCACCGCCGCTTCATGTCCGGCGCCGCGACGAACCCCGACCCGGACGTCTTCGCCTGGTCGGCCGCGACGGTAAAGCGCTGTATGGACGCCACCCACCGCCTCGGCGGTGAGAACTACGTGCTCTGGGGCGGTCGCGAGGGGTACGAGACCCTGCTGAACACCGACCTGACGCGCGAGGCCGAGCAGGCCGGTGCGTTCCTGCAAAAGGTCGTGGACTACAAATATAAGATCGGGTTCCGCGGCACGATCCTGATCGAGCCCAAGCCGCAGGAGCCGACCAAGCACCAGTACGACCACGACGTCGCCACGGTCTATGGGTTCCTCAAGCGGTTCGGTCTGGAGGACGAGGTCAAGGTGAACATCGAGCAGGGCCACGCGATCCTGGCCGGCCACAGCTTCGAGCACGAGATCGCGCTGGCGGCAAGCCTCGACATCTTCGGCTCCATCGACATGAACCGCAACGACTATCAGTCCGGGTGGGACACCGACCAGTTCCCCGACAACCCCCGCGAGGTGGCGCTGGCCTACTACGAGATCCTGCGCGCGGGCGGCTTTTCCACCGGCGGCACCAACTTCGACGCCAAGCTCAGGCGCCAGTCGCTCGATCCGCTGGACCTGGTGGCCGCGCATGTGGGCGCGATGGACGTCTGCGCCCGCGGGCTCAAGGCGGCCGCTGCGATGCTGGCCGACGGGGTGCTGGAAGACGCCCGCGCCGCCCGCTACGCCGGGTGGGACACCTCGGACGCCCAGGAGATGCTGGACGACATGGACCTCGCCGCGATCCACGACTTGGTGGTCGACGCCGACCTCCGCCCCGAGCCGCGCTCCGGCCGGCAGGAGATCCTGGAGAACCTCGTCTCGCGCTACGTCTGAGCGGGGGGCAAGGGCCTTCGAAGGCCCTTGCAAGGCGCTTCGAAGCGCCTTGCCCCCGGCGGCCCCGTCAGGCGCGCAGCGCCGCCGCCGCGCCCGCCATCAGGTGGGCCGCCATCGCCGCCTCGGCCCAGTCGGGGCTGCGGGCGGCGATGGCGTCGGCGATTTCGCGGTGGTGGCGCTGCGACCGCGCCAGATCCTCGTCCGAGTAGTGGCCGTAGGTCCGTGTCACCATGCCCACGTCCACCGCGAGGCTCATCAGTGCGGTCAGCCGCGGCGAGCGCGCCGCCTCGGCAA
Organism: Rhodobacteraceae bacterium CCMM004; assembly: GCA_004005435.1. Classification (GTDB taxonomy): domain Bacteria; phylum Pseudomonadota; class Alphaproteobacteria; order Rhodobacterales; family Rhodobacteraceae; genus CCMM004. The sequence continues at coordinate 345,434 of RZWH01000002.1, forward strand.
TGGTGCGATGGAAGTCGGCGTTGATCTCGGCGATGGCAGCGCTGTCCTCGACCCCGCGGGGCGGCAGGTGCCCCGCCATCCGGGTGCAGAGGGCATCCAGCCGCGCGACCTCCTCGTCGGTGGCGTGGACCGCGGCGCGCGCCGCGGCATAGCCCTCCAGCATTCGCCGGATCTCGAAAATCTGCGCCACCTCGTCCTCGGGGAAGGACGCGACGCGGGTGGTATAGCCCTGCTGCCGCTCGACGAACCCCTCCAGGATCAGCCGGCTGATGGCCTCGCGCACCGGCGTGCGGCTGAGGCCCAGGTCGTCGGCCAGCCGCGTCTCGGTCAGGCGCTCGCCCTCGGCCAGGCTGCCGGTGACGATGGCCCGGCGGATGGCGTGGTAGGCCGCCTCGGCCGCCGGCTGCTTGTGCGGGGCGTTCACGCCGCGGCGCGGGGGAACCCGCCCGCCTTCATCACCATGCCCGGCACCTCGTGGCCCAGCCGTCCCGCCAGCCACTCGGCCGCGGCGATGCAGGCGTCGAGGTCCATGCCCGTCACGACCCCCGACCGGTCCAGCATGTAGACCAGATCCTCGGTGGCGATGTTGCCGGTGGCGCGCGGGGCGAAGGGGCAGCCCCCCGTCCCGCCGAAGGACGCGTCGAGCGCCGTGGCCCCCGCCTCCACCCCCGCCCAGGCGTTGGCGATGCCGGTGTTGCGGGTGTTGTGCAGGTGCAGGCGCACGGGCAGGTCGGGAAAGGCGCGGCGCACCGCCCCCACCCGCTCGGTCACGTCGCGAGGGGTGGCGACGCCGATGGTGTCGGCCAGCGCGATCTCGTGCGGGGTGCCGGCGGCGCAATCCTCGACCACGGCCATGAGGCGGGCCAAGGGCACCTCGCCCTCGAACGGACAGCCGAAGGCGGCACCGATGGTGACGCCGGTGCGGATGGCGTCCGGCACCTCAGCCCGCACCGCACGGAAGGCGGCGACGCTGTCGGCGGTATCCACCCCCTGGTTGCGGCGATTGAAGGTGTCGGTGGCGACGACGACAAAGTTCGCCTCGTCCAGCCCCGCCGCCACCGCCCGGTCGAAGCCGCGGCGGTTCAGCGTCAGCCCGATATGCCGCCCCGTCCCGCGCGGCAGTCCGGCCGCAACGGCGTCGGCATCGGCCATCTGCGGCACCCGCTTGGGGTTGACGAAGGACGTCACCTCGACCCGGCCCGCCCCGGCCTCGACCGCCCGGGCGATCAGCGCCAGCTTGTCCTCGGTCGACAGCAGCGTGGCGTCATTCTGTATCCCATCTCGGGGCGAAACCTCGATTATCTCGATGCGATCCACCTTTTTCGCCCTCCCGCGTTGCTTTCTGCATACAGCATCCTACACCTGATATGTGCGCCTATGCCGCGGGGTCAAACCGGAACCGCGCCGAGCCGAGGGGGAGATGCATGGCAGACGAGACACCTCAGGGACCGTTGTCCGACATCCGCGTGCTGGAGATGGGGCAGCTTCTGGCGGGGCCGTTCTGCGGGCAGCTTTTGGGGGACTTCGGCGCCGAGGTGATCAAGTGCGAGCCCCCGGGTGTCGGCGACCCGATGCGCCAGTGGGGCCGCGAGAAACCCCATGGCAAGTCGCTGTGGTGGCCCGTGGTGGCGCGCAACAAGCGATCGGTCACGATCAACCTGCGCACGCCCGAGGGGCAGCAGATGGTGCGCGACCTGATCAAGGACACCGACATCCTGATCGAGAACTTCCGCCCCGGCACGATGGAGCGCTGGAACCTCGGCTACGAGGCGTTGAGCGCGATCAATCCCGGCCTGATCATGGTCCGCGTCACCGGCTTTGGCCAGACCGGACCGTATGCGTCGCGCGCGGGCTACGGCGCCATCGGCGAGGCCATGGGCGGTCTGCGCTATGTGGTGGGCGACCCCTCGACCCAGCCCAGCCGGATGGGCATCTCTATCGGCGACGAGCTGGCGGCGGTCCATGCCTGCATGGGCGCGCTGATGGCGCTGCACGCGCGGCACCGGACCGGCAAGGGCCAGATCGTGGACAGCGCCATCTACGAGGCGGTGCTGAACATGATGGAAAGCCTCGTGACCGAGTTCGACGTGGCGGGCTATGTGCGCGAGCGGACCGGGGCGATCCTGCCCAACGTGTCGCCCTCGAACGTCTTCGACACCGCCGATGGCAAGCTGCTGCTGATCGCGGCGAACCAGGACACGGTGTTCAAGCGGCTGGCCGAGGCCATGGGCCGCCCCGAGCTGGCCGAGGACGACCGCTATGCCACCCACTCGGCCCGCGGCCGGCACCAGCAGGAGCTGGACGACCTGATCAACGACTGGACCAGGACCATTCCCCTGGCCGAGCTTGAGGCCCGGATGAACGAACACGGCGTGCCCTGCGGCCTGATCTACAAGGCCGAGGACATGATCGCCGACCCGCATTTCCAGGCCCGCGAGGCGCTGGTCGACGTCGAGCATCCGGACTTCGGCAAGATCAAGATGCAGAACGTGGCGCCGCGGCTCAGCGACACGCCCGGCGCGGTGCGCCATGTCGGGCCCGAACTGGGCGAGGCCAACGACTATGTCTATGGCGAGCTTCTGGGCCTCGATGCCGACCGGCGCGCGGCGCTGAAGGACGCCGGGGTGATCTGAGGTGACACAGGCGGCGCCAGCGGGGTTCCTGACGGTGGGCGAGGCGGCAGCCCGGCTGGGCGTCAGCCGGCTCAAGCTGCGCGAGGCCGTGGCCCGCCGCCTGATCCCCGCCCGCCGGGACAACGAGGGGCAGCTGCGCGTGGACCTCGACGCCGCGCCCCCGGACCTGGCCGACCGGCTGGCCGGCAGCGAGATGTCGGCGGGCGACCTCCTCGACATGCTGTTCGACGAGGTGGAAGAGTTGCAGGCGCAGGTGGCCGAAAAGGACGCCGAGCGCCTGGCGCTGGTTGGGCTGATCGAGCGGCAGGCCGACGCGCTCGACCGCGCCGCGGCGCTGATGCCCGGCGACACGGGCGGCACCGAACGGGCGCTGGCGCTGATGGAGACGGCGGGCGCCCGGCTGGAGGCGAGCCTGGGCCAGACCGCCCGCTATGACGACCTGCTGGCCCGGGCCGCCGCGCTGGCCGAGCGCGGCGCGGCGGCCGAGGCGGGGGCCGAGCGCGCCTTTGCCCTGCTCGACGCCGCGGTGGCGGCGGCCGAACGGGCCGAGGGCGACCGCACCCGCGCGGCCGAGATGCTGGGACGCGCGCTGGAAGGGGCCGAGCGGCTGGAGGGGGAACTCGCCCGCCGCGACGCCACCATCGCCCAGCAGCAAAGCTTGATCGACCGGGTGATGGCCATGGCCGAGCGCGCCGCGGCGCTGGCCCCCGCGCCCCGCCGCCGGGGCGTGCTAGGCTGGTTCAAGGGACAGAAATGAGGAGGCCGGGATGGGCTCGACCGAAGACCTGATACGCCGCTACGAGGACCGCCTCGCCGCCTTCGAGGCGCGGCTCAAGCAACTGGAATCGGGCGGCCCCGCCCCGGCTCCGGCGGCCGCCCCCGCCGCGCGGCAGTCGGGCCGCGGCCTGCGTCTGGGCGTGGACGTGGGCGGCACCTTCACCGACCTCTTGCTGCTCGACCCCGCCCGCGGCCGCACCTTCACCGCCAAGGTGCCGTCGACCCCCGACGATTCCAGCCGCGGCGTGCTGAACGGCATCGAGAAGATCTGCGGCACGGCCGGGATCGACCCCGCCGACATCTCCGAGGTGATGCACGGCACCACCGTCGCCACCAACACGGTGCTGACCTCGTCGGGCGCGCTGGTGGGCCTCGTCACGACCAAGGGCTACCGCGACACGCTCCAGATCGCGCGCAGCTATGTGCCCGGGGGCCTCGGCGGCTGGGTGATCTGGAACAAGTCCCCGAACCTCGCGCCGCTCGAACTGACCGTCGAGGCGCACGAGCGCATGGCCGCCGACGGCAGCGTGGTCGAGCCCCTGGACGAGCGTCAGGTGCGCGGCGAGCTGGAGCGGCTCCTCTCCTCGGGGATCGAGGCGCTGACCGTCGCGCTGTTCAACAGCTACGTCAACGACGCCCACGAACGCCGCATCGCCGAGATCGCGCGCGAAATCGCGCCAGACATCCCGGTCTCGACCTCGGCCAGCGTCATGCCCGAGATGTACGAGTACGAGCGGACCGAGACCACCGTCGTCAACAGCTACGTGCGCCCCGTGGTGTCCAAATACGTCCGCAACCTCGAAGGTGAGCTCAGCAGCCGCATGGGCGACGTGAACCTCCAGATCCTGCGCTCGGACGGCGGACTTTCGACGGCCAAGGGCGCCATGGACCAGCCGGTGAACCTGCTGATGTCCGGCCCCGCGGGGGGCGTCGCCGGCGCGCTCTGGATCGCCCAGCAGGCCAAGTTCGCCAACCTGTTGACCTTCGACATGGGCGGCACCTCGACCGATGTGGCGCTGATCGAAAAGGGCGTGGCGCGGACCCGGCGCGAGACGCGGGTGGGCGACGTCACCGTCCGCGCCCCCTCCATCGACGTGCGCACCGTGGGCGCGGGCGGCGGCTCCATCGCCTATGTCCCCGAGCTGACGAAAGCCTTGCGCGTCGGCCCGCAGTCGGCGGGCGCCGCCCCCGGGCCCGCGGCCTACATGAAGGGCGGCGAGGCGCCCACCGTCACCGACGCCAACGTCGTTCTGGGCTATCTGCCGTCCGGGGCCAAGCTGGGCGGCGACATGGAGATCAGCCGCGACCTGGCGGTCAAGGCGGTCCAGACCATCGCCGAGCCCCTGGGCAAGTCGGTCGAGGACGCCGCCGAGGGCATCGTCGCCATCGTCAACGAGAACATGTGCGGCGCGCTGCGGCTGGTCTCGGTCGAACAGGGCTACGACCCGCGCGACTTTGCCCTGATCGGCTTCGGCGGCGCGGGGCCGCTGCACGCCAACGCGCTCGCGCGCCTCGTCGGTGCCTGGCCCGCCATCGTGCCGCCCGGTCCGGGGGTGCTCTGCGCCTATGGCGACGCGACCACGCGGCTCAGGGACGAGGCCAGCCAGACCTTCGTGCGCCACGTCGCCGACACCTCCGACGACGAGGTCCGCACGTCGCTCGACGCGCTGGAGGCCGAGGCGTCCCGCGGGCTGGGCGGCGGCGAGACCGAAACGCTGTACCAGATCGACATCCGCTATCGCGGCCAGGGGATGAAGCTGACGGTGGACATGACGCCCGAGGACTTCCGCCGCGAGGGACTGGCCGGCGTCGCCGCACGCTTCGACGCCGAGCACGAGCAGCTCTTTACCTTCGCCCTCGACGCGCCCCACGAACTGGTCGGCCTGCGCGCGGTCGTGCAGGGCGCCCGCCGCGACTTCATCGACACCGAAGGCGCGGCCGGCGGCAAGAGCACCATGGCCGCCCGCATCGACAAGAGCCACCGCATCTATGCCGGGGGGCAGTGGCACAACGCGCCCATCTACGACCGCGGCAAGCTGGCCCCGGGCAATGAGATCGCTGGGCCCGCCGTCGTGACCGAGATGGACTCCACGACCCTGATCCTGCCCGACCACGTGGCCGAGGTGGACCGGGTCGGCAACCTGTTGATCTGGCCCAAGGGCCATGAGCGCCGCAAGGGGGACCGCTGATGCCCGCCACCATCGTCCAATCGAACGACACGCCCTTTAGCCGCGTGGACGTGGACCCGATCACCCTCGACATCGTCGAGAACGCGCTCAGGAACGCCCGGGCCGAGATGGACGCGGTGCTGTTCCGCACCGCCATGTCGCCCGGCATCCGCGAACAGCACGACGCATTCCCGATGATCGCCAACCAGGAGGGCAAGATGGTGGTGGGCCAGTTCGGCTCGTTCCTCTACGGCTTCATCCAGGGCTATGAGGGCACCATCGAGGACGGCGACGTCTTTCTGACCAACGACCCCTACTCGGTCGGCGGCGCGGTCAGCCATCTGAACGACTGGCTGATCATGATGCCGATCTTCCACGACGGGCGGCTGGTGTCCTGGGCGGCGATGTTCGGGCATATGACCGACGTGGGCGGCAAGGTGCCCGGCTCGCTGCCCACCGATGCCAAGATGATCTATGAGGAAGGGACCATCGTCCCGCCCACCAAGATCTATCGCAAGGGCGCGTTGCAGCACGAGATTCTGAACATTCTGCTCGCCAACTGCCGGATGCCCGAGTGGAACAAATCCGACTTCTTCGCCATCATCGCAGGTTGCCGCCTGGCCGAGCGGCGCGTGCGCGAGAACATCGCCCGCTTCGGCGCCGACACCTACATTTCCGCGATGTGGGACATGCTGGACCGCAACAAGCTGGCCATGGGCGCGATCATCCAGATGATCGTGCCGGACGGCGCGGATGGCACAAAGGCGACATTCCACGACTGGATCGACGACGACGGGATGGGCAACGGACCTTACAAGATCGCGTGTTCGCTGCACCGCGAGGGGGACGTCGCCATCTTCGATTTCTCCGACAGCGACCCGCAGAGCCTGTCGAGCATCAACTTTCTCCTCAACGAGGAGATGTTCAAGATGTTCTTCGGCGCCTTCACCATCAACCTCGTGGACCCGCAGATCCTGTTCAACGACGGCTTCTACGACCTCGTGGAGGTTCGGATTCCCGAAGGCTGCATCCTCAAGCCCAAGAAGCCCGCGGCGCTGAGTTGCCGGACCCACATGCTGGGCCGGATCTTCGACCTGATGGGCGGGCTTTTGGGCCAGGGGGCGCCCGACGCCCTGAACGCCGCGGGGTTCTCGGACAGCCCGCATTTCATGTATTCGGGCTTCGGCCGCGACGGCGAATGGTATCAGCTGTTTCAGATCGGCTTTGGCGGGGTGCCAGGCCGCCCGGCAGGCGACGGCCCCGACGGGCACTCCATGTGGCCGGCGTTTACAAATGTCCCCAACGAGTTCCTGGAGGCGTACTTCCCCCTGCGGATCCGCACCTATGCGACGATCCCCGACTCGGGTGGCGCGGGCAAGCACCGCGGTGGAAACGGCATCACCATCGCCTATGAACTCCTTGAAAAGGGAGAGATTTCCATCCACGACGACCGCTGGCTGACCTACCCCTGGGGCGTCAACGGCGGCCAGCCCGGGATGCGCTCGACCAAGCGGCTGGTTCGGAAGGACGGCACCGAGGAGAACATCCCCTCCAAGTGCGACCGCATCGCGGTGGAGCCGGGCGACGTCCTGCACTTCAACACCTGGGGCGGCGGCGGCTGGGGCGACCCGCTGGAGCGCGACCCCGAGACGGTGCTGCTGGACGTCAAGCGCGGCCTCGTCACGGTCAACGGCGCGCGCCGCTACGGCGTGATGATCCGCGACGGCCGGGTCGATGTCTCGGCCACGGACGAGCTGCGCAAGGAGATCGCCCGCGACCGCGGCCCCGACCTGCCGCTGTTCGACCGCGGCTTCGACAGCCTCGACGAGATCAAGGCGCGCGCCAAGCGCGAAACCGGCTTCGAACCCCCCGCCGACCCGGTCTTCCACCGGTTCATGAGGGCCGCCGAATGACCGCAATGCCCCTTCATCTTGGCTCAAATACCCCGGGGAGCGCGAGGGGCTGGCCCCTCGCTCCCGCCCTGGCAGCCCGCGCCGAGGCCCGCTCATGACCGACCTCGATACCAACTACGCCCGCGCCGGCTATCACCACGCCCAGACCCGGGGGCGGCGCCCTGCGCTGGTCCTGATCGACTTCGCCCGCGCCTATTTCGACCCCGACGCGCCGCTCTTTGGCGGCGAGGGATGCCAGACCGCACTGGACAACGCCGCCGCCCTGGCCGACGCAGCGCGGACGGCGGGCGTCCCGGTGATCTTCACCGAGGTCAAGTACCAGCCCGGCGGTGCGGACGGCGGCGCGTTCTACGCCAAGGTGCCCGCGCTCGCCTGTTTCGAGGCCGGGCGCAGCACGCAAGAGCTGGCCCCACCGCTTGAAGTTCTCCCCGGAGATGCTTTGATTTCAAAGCAATATCCGTCGGCCTTCTTCGGCACCTCGCTGGCGCCGATGCTGACCCATATGGGGATCGACACGCTGCTGCTGACCGGCGTGACCACGTCGGGCTGCGTCCGGGCGACGTGCATCGACTCGATCTCCCACGGCTTCGTCACGCTGGTGGTCGAGGACGCCGTGGGCGACCGTGCGGACGAACCCCATCGCGCCAATCTCTACGACATGTCGGCCAAATATGCCGACCTGATCACCACCGCCGACGCCGCCTCCTACTTCAACGAAATCAAAACACTATAAGACAAGGGAGATCCAACGCATGAAGTATTCCGCCGCCCTCGCCGCGCTTCTCGCGGCCTCGCCCGCGCTGGCCGACCTCGACGCCGCCCGCGCGCTGGTCGAGCAGTATTCGGCCCTGCCCACCTTCGAGGCCCCAGGCGCGCCCTTCGACGCCCGCGCCTGCATGGCCGACAAGAAGATGTTCGTCATCCCGCTGACCAATGCCAACCCGTTCAATGCCGCCATATCCCAAGGCTTCGTCGACGCCGCCGAGATGGTCGGCTTCGAGCTGCGCGACTGGGAGACGCAGATGGACCCGGCCGGCTGGATCCAGGGGATCAACACCGCCGTCGCCGAGGGCTACGACCTGATCGACCTGCAAGGCGGCCTGCCGCCCGAGTTCGTCCAGCCCCAGGTGATGGAGGCGCAGGCCGCCGGGGTGAAGGTCACGGCGACCCACAACTGGGACGCCACCACGCAGGAGACCCCTGCCTTCATGGACGGCGCGGCCAACACCGACTACGTCACCATCGGCCAGATCATCGCCGCCTGGGCCATGGTTCAGACCGATGGGCAGGTCAACGCGCTGGTGCTGGGTCCGGACGAGATCACGCCCACCGCCCCCCTGCGCGACGCGATCATCGGCTATCTGGAGGCCAACTGCCCCGACTGCCAGACCCGCTATATCAACGTGCCGGTGAACGACTGGGCGACCCAAGGCCAGCCCGCGGTGCAGAACGCGCTGTTGCAGGATCCGTCGATCAACTACGTCCTGCCGGTCTACGACTCGATGAGCCAGTTCATCGTGCCCGCGATCCAGATCGCCGGGTCGAATGCCAAGATCGTCAGCTACAACGGCACGCCCTTCGTCCTCGACATGATGCGCGACGGCGACATCGTGGAGATGAACGTGGGCGAATCTCTGGGCTGGGTCGGCATGGCCGGAACGGACGCCAACATGCGGCTGCTGTGCGGGCTGGAGCCCGTGACCAAGCTGAACACGCCGGCCTTCGTCTTCACCGACGAGAACGTGGCCACGGCCGGAACGCCTGCGACCTTCAACGACGGCTACGGCGACGTGCACGTGCAGGGATTCCGCGACCTGTGGCAGCTCGACTGACCTGCGGGGGCGGGCCGGTGCCACGGGTATCGCCCGGCCCCGGGCCGGGCGGCGCCCAAACGGCGCGGCCATGACGGCCCCGGCGCTCTCCATCCGCAACCTGTCCAAGCGCTTCGGCGGCGCGTTGGCGCTGGACGGGGTGTCTCTGGACGTGGGCCGGGGCGAGGTGCACGGGCTCCTCGGCTCGAACGGGTCGGGCAAGTCCACGCTGATCAAGATCCTCGCGGGCTTCCACGCGCCCGAGCCCGGCGCCGAGGTGCGCCTTTACGGCCAGACCGTGCCGCTGCCCCTGCCCGGCGCGGTGGCGCGGGCCCGTGGCCTCGCCTTCGTCCACCAGCATCTGGGCCTGATCCCGTCGCTGAGCGTGGCCGAGAACCTCTATCTCGGTCAGCTCGCGACCGCCGATACCTGGGCGCTGAACTGGCGCCGTCTGAATGCCCGCGCGGCCGCGACCTTCGCCGAGTTCGGCCTGGCGCTCGACCCGCGGGCCGAGGTGGCGCGGCTGAGCCCGGTGCAGCAGGCGTTGCTGGCCATCGTCCGCGCCTACGACGACTTGCGCCACGCGACCGAGGACCACGCCGACCGTCCCGGCGTCCTGATCCTGGACGAGCCGACGCCGTTCCTGCCGCGCGCGGGCGTCGAACAGCTCTTCGGTCTGGTCCGCGCCTGCACCGCCACCGGCGCCAGCGCGATCTTTGTCAGCCACGACGTGGACGAGGTGCGCGAGATCACCGACCGCGCCACCATCCTGCGCGACGGCCGCCTGATCGACACGGTCGAGACGGCGGCGACCTCGCACGACGCGCTGGTCGAGCGGATCGTGGGGCGGCAGGTCGCGGCCTATCACTCGGCCCCGCGGCAGGCGACGGGCGCGCTGGCGCGGATCGAGGGGGCGGCGGGGCGCGGCGCCGGGCCGCTGACGCTGGAGGTCGGGCGGGGCGAGATCCTCGGGCTGGCCGGGCTGATCGGGTCGGGCTTCGACGCGCTGCCGGCGCTGCTCTACGGCGATGGCGATGCGTCCGGGACGCTGAGGCTGGAGGGCGACCGCATCGACCTGGCCACCCTCACCCCCGCGGGCGCCATGGCCCACGGCATCGCCTACCTGCCCGCCGACCGGCTGGGCCAGGCCGGGGTGGGCAGCCTGCCGGTGGCCGACAACGTATCCCTGCCCGTCTACGCGCGCCTGCGCGGGCGGCTGGGCCTGACCGACACCGCAGTCCGCGCCCATGCGGCCGAGCTGGGCGCGGCGGCGGGGGTCAAGCCGAACGTGCCCGCCCTGCCCCTCTCGGCGCTGTCGGGGGGCAACGCGCAAAAGGCGGTGCTGGCAAAGTGGCTCCAGACCGCGCCGCGGCTCCTGCTGCTGGACGAGCCGACGCAAGGGGTCGACGTTGGCGCGCGACAGGCGATCTGGGACGCGCTGGACCGGGCCGCGGCGCAGGGCGCGGGCATCGTCGTCGCCTCGACCGACTACGACCAGCTGGCGCAGCTAAGCCACCGCGTGCTGATCTTCGCCCGGGGGCAGATCGTGGATACGCTGTCGGGCGCCGCCCTGACCAAGGACACCATCGCCGAGCGGTGCTATCGCTCGACCAGCCGGACCGGATGACACGCCCATGACCACGCCCGACCCCACCGAGGCCCGCATCGCCGCGCTGGAGGCCAAGATCGCAAGGCTGGAGGGCGCGGTCGCCCCCCGCCCAGCCCCCGACTGGAAACATGGGGCCGAGCGCTTCGGCCTCGTCGGCGCGTGGGTGCTGATGATCCTGATCCTCGGCGCCTTCCGCCCGGACCAGATGTTCGCCTGGAACAGCTATGCCACCATGCTGGGGTCGAACGCGATGGTGGTGGTGCTGACGCTGGCGCTCATCGTGCCGCTGACCACCGGCGACTTCGACCTGTCGGTGGCCTCGGTCATGGGCCTGAGTTCCATGACGCTCGCGGTCCTGAACGTCCAGATGGGCATCCCCATCGTGCCGGCGATCCTGGTGGTGCTGGTGGTGGGGGCCATCGTCGGCGCGGTCAATGCGTTCTTCATCCTCTATTTCGGCGTGGCGTCGCTGATCGTGACGCTGGGCACGGGGTACTTCATCAACGGGGTGATCCTGTGGATCTCGAACTCGGGCACCATCGCGGGCGTGTCCATGGACCTCGTCCGCGCGGTGATCCTGACCCGGCTCTTCGGCATCCCCATCGGCTTCTACTACGCGCTGATCCTGGCGCTGGTCCTGTGGTACGTGTTCCAGCACACCGCGCTCGGCCGCCGCCTGCTGTTCGTGGGCCGCGGGCGCGAGGTGGCGCGGCTGTCAGGCGTAAACGTCACGCGGATGCGCACCGGCGCGCTGATCGCCTCGTCGGTGATCGCGGCCTTCGCGGGGGTCCTCTACACGGGGATGCGCGGGGCAGCCGACCCGTCCTCGGCGCTCGCCTTCCTCCTCCCCGCCTTCGCGGCGGCGTTCCTCGGCTCGACGGCGATCTATCCCGGCCGCTTCAACGCCCTGGGCAGCGTCGTCGCGGTCTACTTCCTTTCGACCGGCATCATGGGCCTGAACTTCCTCGGCGTCTCGTCCTTCGTCCAGAACCTGTTCTACGGCGGCGGGCTGGTCATCGCCGTGGCCATCAGTCAGCTGATCCGCGGCCGCCGCCCCATGGACTGACCGCCGCCCTCCCCTTCATCTTGGCCCAAATACCCTGCAGGGGGTCCGGGGGACGCAAAGTCCCCCGGGCGGCCGCCACCGGGTGCGCCCGTCAGGTCGGATCGCCGTGGATCGCGAACTGCTCCAGCGCCGCCGGGTCGGCCTCGATCGCGCGATAGGTCTCGTGCACCCCCGCGTCGGTCAGCGTCCGCGCCACGGTCAACAGCGTGTTCGGCGCATGGTCGGCGCACAGAGCGGCCATCTGTGCCAGCTCCTCCGCCGCGACGGGGCGCGCGGCCTCCACCGACGGCGCGCCGTAAAGCGCGACGAAGTGCGCCGCCAGCCCCTCCTCCAGCGCCGCCAGCTCGGCCGGTTCGATCCGGGTCACGGCGACGAAGGTCACGCGGCCGAACGTCTCCAGCCCCAGCCAGCCGTTGGCGAACGCCTGCTGCGCCTTGCCCGCCAGGTCCGCCTCGGTCCAGTTCGAGAACTCGAAACCGCCCGAGAGGCACCATTCGCCGGTGCGCGCGGGGCTGCGGAATACGTTGCGGTCGCTTTCGTCGAAGTGGATGGCGCGGGCCAGCATCATGGCGCGGGGTCCTTCAAAAGCGTGGTCATCGGGATCAGGTGGGTGCCGTCGCCGTCGCGTAAGAGCATCCCGAAGCGTTCGTCGACGCCGACGAAGGTGCCGGACCGCCCGTCCTGCGCGGCGTCCTCGCCGACACCGTGGACCAGCGGCAGCCAGTCGGCGTGGACGGCGCGGCCGCCGCCCTCTTCCCACCGGGTGATCCAGACCAACATGTGGCGCACCCACGCCTCGATCAGCGCCACGGCCGTCACCTCGACGCAGCCTTCCTCGGACAGCGCGGTGGTGTCGGGATCGGTGCCGGGGTCGCGCCCCTCGGCCGTCAGCGCCATGTCCAGCGCCACGATCAGCCAGTCGGGCACCGCCTGTGCGTCGCGGGTGGAGGCCGCCATCGACAGCCGCCCGGCACGCGCGCCGTTGACCCGCACGGCGCCGTCCCAGTCCAGATGCACCGCGACCTCCGGCGGGGCGAGCGCGCCCAGCGCGTTCTGAACCCCGATCCCCGCCACGGGCAACATCGCCACGGCATCGGCCAGCGGCACCTCGGGCGCCAGCACCACCGCCGCCGACAGGTGCTGCGCGTCCGCCGACCACACCGTCAGCCCGGCGTCGCAGCCCAGCGCGGCCTGCGCCATGGCGTCGGCCAGGGGCGTCCGGCCCGGCCCGGCCTCGGCCGCCCCGAACAGGGGCGGCAGGCGCGGCGCCTCGCTCATGCGTTGCCGCCCGCCACCAGCGTCCGCGCCACCTGGCGGAAGGCCGCGGCCTGAGGGCTGTCGGGCTTGGTCACGACTATGGGCGCGCCGCCGTCCGCCGCCACCCGGATGTCGAGATGCAGAGGCACCTCGGCCAGCAGGGGCACGCCCATCTTCTCGGCCTCGGCCGCCACGCCGCCGTGGCCGAAGATGTGCTCCTCGTGCCCGCAGTTCGAGCAGACATGGGTGGACATGTTCTCGATCAGCCCGAGGATCGGCACGTTGAGCTGGTTGAACATGTCGATCCCCTTGCGCGCGTCGATCAGCGCCACGTCCTGGGGGGTCGAGACGACGATGGCGCCGGTGACGTGGGACTTCTGCGCCAGCGTCATCTGCACGTCGCCGGTGCCGGGCGGCAGGTCGACGATCAGCACGTCCAGCGCTCCCCACTGCACCTGGGTCAGCATCTGTTGCAGCGCGCCCATCAGCATCGGCCCGCGCCAGACCACCGCCTGCCCCTCGTTCACCATCAGGCCGAGGCTCATCATGGTGACGCCGTGGTTGCGCATGGGCAGGATGGTCTTGCCGTCGGGGCTGGCCGGGCGGCCGGAGACGCCCATCATCCTGGGCTGGCTGGGGCCGTAGACGTCGGCGTCGAGCAGGCCCACGCGCCGCCCCTCGGCCGCCAGGGCGCAGGCGAGGTTGGCCGACACCGTGGACTTGCCCACGCCGCCCTTGCCGGAGGCGACGGCGACGATCCGGTCCACGCCCGGCAGCTCCTGCGGCCCCTGCGGCGCGGCCTTGCGCGGCTTGAGCTCGGGCGGGGCCTTGGGCGTCTGGTGCGCGGTCAGCACGGCCGAGACGCTCGACACGCCCGCCACCCGCCGCACAGCGGCCTCGGCGGCGTCGCGCGCCGGGCTCCACGCCTCGGCCGCGGCCGGGTCGATCTCCAGCACGAATCGCACCGCGCCGCCCTCGACGGTCAGCGCCCGCACCGCGCCCGAGGCCACCAGGTCGCCGCCGCCGGGCGCCTCGACGCCCTTGAGCGCCGTCAGAACGTCGTCGCGGGTGGCGGTCATGCGTCGCCCATGCCGCTGATCTTGCCCGTCACCACGTGTTCCAGGTCCAGCCCGTCGATGGTCAGCACCACCTTGGCGTCGAAGGTCCGCCCTTCGGTGCCGTGGACGTTGCGCATCGCCTCTTCGATGGCCTGCTGCGAGGTGACGCCCACCTGCTTGAGGAACTTGCGCATGGACATGTTGAAATCGTCGCTCATCGGGGGGTCCTCCGGTCTCTACGATCTGGCGCTGTTGACGCGCCGCCTGCCCCGCACCTAGGCTGGATTGCCGGAACGGAAAAGGGGCGCAGATGCGGAAACGGCTGCTGGCCGCCGGGATATGGCTCGTCGCGGGGACCGCGGCGGCGGACGACAAGGCGATGACCCTGGCCGTCGATCCGGCGCTGGAACAGAGCGGGCTCACCGGCCACATCCTGCCGCGGTTCTCGCTCAAGACCGGCGTGCGCGTGGCGCTGGTGGCGGACGGGGCCGAGGCGGTGCTGGGCGCGGACGGCGGCACGCCCATCTTTCAGGGCGGCGGCACCGTCTATGGCCTGGCGCTGGCGGTGGCGGACGCCGACACCCGCCGGTTCGCCGACTGGCTGACCTCGGAGGTGGGCCGCCGGACGGTGGAAGGGTTCGCGCCCGAGGGCGGCCCGGGGTATACCTACGCCCTGGCGCGGGCGGCGGACACCGGCCCGGCGGCGCCCGAGGGCGACGCCGTCGCGGGGGCCGACCTGGCGCTCGCCCTCTGTGGCCGCTGCCACGTGGTGGGCGAGGTCAACCGCATGAAAGGGGTCGGCTCCACCCCGTCCTTCGCGCTCCTCAGGACGTTCCCCGACTGGCTCGGCCGGTTCCAGGCGTTCTATGCCCTCAAGCCGCATCCCGCCTTCACCCAGATCCCCGGGGTGACCGAGCCCTTCGACGACGGCAGCCCGCCGCCGATGGTGCCGGTGGAGATGGAGATGGACGACCTCGACGCGATCATCGCCTTCGTCGACGGGATCGCTCCGGCCGATCTGGGCGCGCCGCTCCAGTCGAACTGACCCCGCCATCAGTGATCCTTGCGGTCCGAGTAGTAGTCGTCGGTGGTGCGCGGACGCGGCCGCTCGCCGCCCTGGAAGGGGCTGTTCTCGGCATGGTACTGCGCCTGGATGCGGCAGTTCTCGCACATGCGGATCATCCGCGCGGCTGGGCCGTCGCGGAACATCGGGTGCTTGCCCGCCAGCGCCTCGGCGATGCGGTCGATGGACGACTGCGTGCCGAAGAGCGCGCCGCATTCGATGCAGGCGGCGGGCTCCTCTTCGTTCAGGACCCGCTGGGACAGGGCGGCGTCGGAGAGGTCCAGCCGCGGCTCCAGCGCGATGGCATCTTCGGGGCAGATATTGGCGCAGAGGCCGCATTGCAGGCAGGCGTCCTCCTGGAACAGAAGCTGCGGCTTGTCCTCGTTGTCCATCAGCGCGCCGGAGGGACACAGCGAGACGCAGGAGAGGCAGAGCGTGCAGGCGTCGGTGTCCACCAGCACCGCTCCGTAGGGGGCGCCCTCCGGCAGAGGCAGCGGGGCGCGATTTTTCGACGAAAAATCGTCCCCGCTCCCGGCGTGGAGCGCGCGGGCCGCCAGGCGCGTCACCTGGCGGCGGCTGCCCATGGGTAGGACGGGGTCGGCCAGCGGCGGCGGTGCGGCGCGGTCGAGCGCGGCGGTCAGGTCGGTCGGGTCGGCCACCTCCACCAAACCCAGCGCATCGGCCGGCGCGATGGCGCGGGCCAGGTCCACCTCGCGGTCGAGGGCGGAGCGGTCGGTGGTCGGCGCCACCAGCACGTCGACGCGCGCGAACCCCAGGGCCAGGGCGCCCAGCATCTCGGCATGACCGACGCCCGAGACCACCTCCAGCGCCAGGGGCAGCACGTCCGCTGGCAGGCCGTCGCCGTAGCGGGCGGCGAGCGAGATCGCCTCGCCCCCCCAGCCCGCATCGTGGATCAGGAGCCGCGGCGCGGCGCCCCCCGCCGCACGGAAGGTGCGGGCCAACGTCTCCATCCGGCGGAACAGATGCGCCACCGGCGGCGCGTCGTAGGCGATCGCGCCCGAGGGGCAGAGAGCCGAGCAGGCCCCGCACCCCGCACAGACCATCGGATCGACACTCACGTGGTCGCCCGCCGGCAGGATGGCCCCCGTGGGGCAGGCGTCGAGGCAACGGGTGCAGCCCACCTGCCCCGCGCGGGAATGGGCGCAGAGCGTGGGCTCCACCCGCACATAGAGCGGCTTCTCGAAGGTGCCGACCGTCTGCACCGCCTCGGCCGCCAGGGCCGCCACGGCCAGCGGATCGCCCGGGTCGGCGCGCAGATACCCCTCCCGCTTCTGCGGTGCGGGGACGAAGGGGGTGCCGCCGGCCACATCCAGGAGCAGGTCGCACTGGCTCACCCCGCCGTCGCGCGGGGTCCCGTAGTCCAGATCGCCACGGCCCGCTGGGTCGACCTGGCGCAGCGCGTCGATGACCACCTCGAATCCGCCCAGCGCGCCCGTCACCCGCTTGAGCCGCCCCGTCACCGTGTCGAAGCGGCGGTCGAGGGGCGGCAGGGCGGCGTCGGTGGCGAGCACCGTCACCGCCAGCGCCTCGCACAGCCGCTCGGCCAGGGCGAAGGCCACGTCGCCCGGGCCGACGATCAACGCCACGCCCTCGGACACCACGTCGCGCGTCGGCGTGGGCGGGGCGGGCACCAGCGCCTCGGCCACCAGCGCGGCCTGCTTGGGCCCCGCCCCGGCGGCCTCGGCCGACCAACCGGCGCGGTCGCGGATGTCGACGAACACCGGGTCGGGCTGGCCCAGTTCGGCCGCGAGCTCTTCGAACCGGCCGCGCTCCTGCTGGCAGGCGACGACGACCTCACCGGCCTCCATCGCCGCCGCCGCGACGCCCAGCTCGGCGGTGCAGAGCGCCGACGCGACCCGCCCGCATGGCAGACCCGTGGCCGACGCGATCGCGCCGTCGTCCACCCGTTGCGAGCCCGCGCAATCGCACAGAAGCAGCCGTTTGGTCATGGTCTCCCCTCCCGATGGCGGGGCCGAGTGAGGCACAGAAATCCCTGGGCCACAAGCGCGGGCGGCCCCCCGGCGGGGGCGACCGCGTGCCGCGGTATACCAAATTGGGCTTGGCGGAGCCCCCGGATATAGTGCAAACTCCGCGGCAGGGAACCATGCGGGGAAGAATCCGGATAAACCGGCCCCAGGGAGGACACTTGGCGCCAAGCGCAGACATGGATCGCGATGCGCGGTCTTTCACCATGCCTCTGGGCGTGGTGATCCGGCGTCGGCCGGGGGTCACCCGCTGGGCCAAGTGGCATTGGCAGGCGGTGGCGGTGCTGCCCGGTGCCGGCCCGGCCGACTGGCAGGTGCTGCGCCGCGAAGGCGACGCGGTCGAGTATCACGCCGCCACCCTGCCGCTCACGCTCTGGCGGACAGACACCGAGGCGTATCTGACCGGTCTGGCCGCCCGGGTGCCCGCCATCGGCGTGGTCCTGCGCGACACGGGCGCCGCCGACCGCCCCTTGGATGTGGCGCTGGTCACCGCGTCACCCTACGAGGCGCAGGACTACCAGGACGGCGGCGACGACATCGTCGAACTGGTGCCGATGCCGCACGGGCTGGTGGCGCTGATCCGCGATTTCTGCACCGCGCACCACGTGGAGGAGGCGTTCGTCAAGCGGCGCCGCGACCGCGCCCGCATCGACCGGAGGGAGGACGGCAAGGGCGACGCCCGGATCCGCCAGACCTCGGACGTCTACCGCGCGCCCCGGCGGGGACTGGCATCATGAACGGTGGCGATTTCTGGTCGCGCCGCAGGGCGCGGGTGGCGGCCGAGACCGAGGCCGACACCGTGGCGGCCGAAGAGGCCGAGGTCGCGGCCGAGCGGCAGGCCCTGGCCGAGCGTCCCGATTCCGAGATCCTCGCCGCGCTCGACCTGCCGGACCCCGACACCCTGGAGCGCGGCGACGACATCACCGGCTTCATGGCGCGGGCGGTGCCCGAACGGCTGCGCCGCCGGGCGCTGCGGCGGCTGTGGCGGCTCGACCCGCGGCTCGCCAACCTGGACGGGATGGTGGACTACGGCGAGGACTTCACCGATGCCGGGCTCGGCGCCGGGGTCGTCGAGACCACCTATCAAGTGGGCAAGGGGATGCTGCGCCACGTCGAAGAGATGGCGCGCAAGGCCGCCGCCGAGGCCGAAGCGGCCGAGGCGGAGGATCGCGCCCTCGACGCCCCCGCCGAGACCCCACGGGCCGAGGATGCCCCGGCCGAAGACCCGGCCCCCGCCGCGGCGGATGCGCCAGAGGACGCGGCCCTCGCCCTGGCCCCCTCCAGCGCCGCAGAGGCGGCCGGCCCGCCGGCCCGCCCCGAACCCGATGCCGACACCGCCCCGCCCCGCCGGCGGATGCGGTTCGTCCACGCCACCTGACCCGGACCGCCGATGACCACGCAGACCGACATGCCAGAGATCGCCGAAGAGGACGCCCTGCGCGCCGATCTCTACGACTTCCTGGGCCTGATGCTGGCCCGCCCTCCGGGCCGCGATCTGCTCCAGCGCTGCGCCCGGCTGTCGGGCGACGACAGCCCCCTGGGCCAGGCCATGCAGGCCCTGTCGCGCGTCGCCGCGGTCAGCACCGAAAAGGGCGCCGAGGCCGAGTTCAACGCGCTCTTCATCGGTCTGGGCCGGGGCGAGCTTCTGCCCTATGCCAGCTACTACCTGACCGGGTTCCTGAACGAAAAGCCTCTGGCGCAGCTCCGCGCCGACATGGCCCGGCGCCAGATCACCCGCGCGCCGAACGTCTACGAACCGGAGGACAACATCGCCTCTCTGATGGAGATGATGGCGGGGATGATCCGCGGCCGCTTTGGCGCTCCGGCGACGCTCGCCCACCAGCAGGAGTTCTGGGGCCGCCACATCGCGCCCTGGGCCAGCCATTTCTACGCCGATCTGGAAGCGGCGAAGAACTCGGTCCTCTATGCCCCCGTCGGCACCGCCGGACGGGCGTTCATGGAGATCGAGCGAGAAGGGTTTCGGATGACGACCCAATGACCAGTACTGCAACCGGCCCCGCGTTCAGGGGTCCCCGACAGGAGAGAGACATGAGCGAGAAGGACACAGGCGCCAGCCGCCGCGACTTCCTCAGGCTGTCCGCCGTCTCGGCCCCCGCCGCCGTCGCCGCCGCGACGCTGGGCGGTCAGGCCGCCGCCCAGGAGACGGCGGCGGAGGACGACGGCCGCATAAAGGACACCGCGCATACCCGCGCCTATTTCGACAGCGCCCGGTTCTGACGGACCGGACGCTCCCCCTGATTTCGTCAAGGCGACTGGTTGCGTGACGCCCGACTGCTACGACGACGGCCCCGACCTGCACACATGGGGCCATTGGAGGAGACAGACCAAATGTTGAGGAAAAAGACCAACGGGGTTGCGCGACGCCCCCAGCGGACGACCCTCGTTGACACCATCGCCGACAAGGTGCTGGACCGCCGCGGCTTCCTGCGCGGCTCGGGCCTGGCCATCGGCGGGCTGGCGGCCATCGGCGCCACCGGCGGCACCGTCACCCGCGCCGAGGCGGCCACCGCCATCAAGGGCGCGGTCGAGACTGTGAAATCCGTCTGCACCCACTGCTCGGTTGGCTGCACCGTGCTGGCCGAGGTCAGCAATGGCGTTTGGGTCGGCCAGGAGCCGGGGTGGGACAGCCCCTTCAACCTGGGCGCCCACTGTGCCAAGGGCGCGGCGGTGCGAGAGCACGCCCATGGCGAGCGCCGCCTGAAATACCCGATGAAGAAAGAAGGCGGCGAGTGGAAGCGCATCTCCTGGGAGCAGGCGATCGACGAGATCGGCGACGGGATGATGCAGATCCGCGATGAGAGCGGACCTGACAGCGTCTACTGGCTGGGATCGGCCAAGCATAACAACGAACAGGCCTACCTGTTCCGCAAGTTCGCCGCCTACTGGGGGACCAACAACGTCGACCACCAGGCGCGGATCTGCCACTCGACCACCGTTGCGGGCGTTGCGAACACATGGGGCTACGGCGCCATGACCAACTCCTACAACGACATCCACAACTCCAAGGCCATCTTCATCATCGGCGGCAACCCGGCCGAGGCGCACCCCGTCTCGCTCTTGCACCTGTTGAAGGCCAAGGAGCAGAACAACGCCCCCGTCATCGTCTGCGACCCGCGGTTCACCCGCACCGCGGCCCATGCCGACGAATACGTGCGGTTCCGGCCCGGTAGCGACGTTGCGCTGGTCTGGGGCATCCTGTGGCACATCTTTGAGAACGGGTGGGAGGACAAGGAGTTCATCCGCACCCGCGTCTGGGGCATGGACCAGATCAAGGAAGAGGTCGCCCGCTGGACGCCCGAAGAGGTCGAGCGCGTCACCGGCGCCCCGGGCTCGCAGCTGCGCCGCGTCGCCCGCACGCTCGCCAACAATCGTCCCGGCACCGTGATCTGGTGCATGGGCGGCACCCAGCACACCAACGGCAACAACAACACCCGCGCCTACTGCATCCTGCAACTGGCGCTGGGCAACATGGGCACCTCTGGCGGCGGCACCAACATCTTCCGCGGCCATGACAACGTGCAGGGCGCCACGGACCTGGGCGTGCTCAGCCACACCCTGCCCGGCTATTACGGCCTGTCGGCCGGCGCCTGGTCGCACTGGGCGCGTGTCTGGGGTGAGGACATCGAGTGGCTCAAGGGCCAGTTCGAGGTCGTCAAGGACAAGGACGGCAAGGACAAGAACCTGATGAACCTCACCGGCATCCCGGTGAGCCGGTGGATCGACGGGGTGCTCGAAGACCCCGAGAACACCGATCAGCCCAACGCCGTGCGCGCCATGGTCCTGTGGGGCCACGCTCCGAACTCGCAGACGCGGATGAAGGAGATGAAGACGGCGATGGAGAAGCTGGACATGCTGGTCGTGATCGACCCGTATCCCACCGTCTCGGCCGTCCTGCACGACCGCACCGATGGCGTCTACCTGCTGCCGGCGGCGACCCAGTTCGAGACCCACGGCTCGGTCACGGCGTCCAACCGCTCGATCCAGTGGCGCGACAAGATCGTCGACCCGCTGTTCGAGTCCAAGCCCGATCACGAAATCATCGGGATGTTCGCCAACAAGTTCGGGTTTGCCGACCGGCTGTTCCGCAACATCGAGATGGACGACGTCAACACGCCGAACATCGAGAGCACGACGCGGGAGTTCAACCGCGGCATGTGGACAGTTGGCTATACCGGGCAGAGCCCGGAGCGGCTCAAGCTGCACATGGCCAACCAGCACACCTTTGACCGCACCACGCTCCAGGCGGTGGGCGGACCGGCCGACGGCGACTACTACGGGATGCCGTGGCCGTGCTGGGGAACGCCCGAGATGAAGCATCCGGGCACGCCCAACCTCTACGACATGTCCAAGCGGGTGAGCGAGGGCGGCCTGACCTTCCGCGCCCGGTTCGGTGTCGAGCGCGAGGGCGAGAACCTCTTGGCCGAGGGCGTCTACTCTGTCGGGTCCGAGATCGAGGACGGCTATCCCGAGTTCACCTATCAGATGCTCGTGGATCTCGGCTGGGATGCCGACCTGACCGACGACGAAAAGCGGGTGATGGCCCGGGTCGTCGGGATGGAGCTCGACACCATGACCGAGGGCGGCATCACCTCGCCCAGCGGAGACCAGGCGTCGAACGAGGAGGTGGGCGAGCAGTCCATGTCGCCGTTCCCGTCGGACTTCAACGAGCGGGTGTCGGCCCTGAACTGGAAAACCGACCTGTCCGGCGGCATCCAGAGGGTGGCGATCAAGCACGAATGCGCGCCCTTCGGCAACGCCAAGGCGCGGGCGGTGGTCTGGACCTTCCCCGACCCCATCCCGGTGCACCGCGAGCCGCTCTACACCAACCGGCGCGATCTGGTCGCCGACTATCCCACCTACGAGGATCGCAAGTTCTATCGTCTGCCGACGATGTATGCCTCGATCCAGAAGCAGGACTTCTCCAAGGAGTATCCGATCATCCTCACCTCCGGCCGCCTGGTCGAGTACGAGGGCGGCGGCGACGAGACCCGGTCCAACCCGTGGCTCGCCGAGCTCCAGCAGGAGATGTTCGTCGAGGTGAACCCGCGCGATGCCAACGACCTCGGGATCCGGGACGGCGGCCAGGTGTGGGTCGAGGGGCCCGAAGGCGGCAAGGTGCTGGTCAAGGCGATGGTCACGAACCGCGTCGGCTCTGGCGTCGCCTTCATGCCCTTCCACTTCGGCGGGCATTTCGAAGGGGTGGACCAGAGGGACAAGTATCCCGACGGCGCCGACCCCTACGTGCTGGGCGAAAGCACCAACACCGCACAGACCTATGGTTATGACAGCGTGACCCAGATGCAGGAGACCAAAGCCACTCTCTGCAAGATCTGGGCGGCGTAAGGAGGACACAAGGAAATGGCACGAGCGAAATTCCTCGTCGACGCCGAGCGCTGCATCGAGTGCAACGCCTGCGTCACCGCGTGCAAGAACGAGCACGAGGTGCCCTGGGGCATCAACCGCCGCAAGGTGGTGACGATCAACGACGGCTCGCCCGGAGAGCGGTCGATCTCGGTGGCCTGCATGCACTGCTCGGACGCGCCCTGCATGGCCGTCTGTCCGGTGGACTGCTTCTACCAGAACGAAGAGGGCGTGGTCCTGCACTCCAAGGACCTGTGCATCGGCTGCGGCTACTGCTTCTACGCGTGCCCCTTCGGTGCGCCGCAGTTCCCGCAGGCGGGCAACTTCGGCTCCCGCGGCAAGATGGACAAGTGCACCTTCTGCGCCGGCGGCCCGGAGGAGACGCACTCCACCGCCGAGTTCGCCAAATACGGGCGCAACCGGATCGCCGAGGGCAAGCTGCCGATCTGCGCCGAGATGTGCGCCACCAAGGCGCTCTTGGCCGGCGACGGCGACATCGTGAGCGGCATCTACCGCGAACGCGTCGTCGCCCGCGGCTTCGGTTCGGGCGCCTGGGGCTGGGGCACCGCCTACGACCAGAAGGGCGGCTGACCCCCCTTCCCTGCCGAGATCGCAGCGCCCCGGGTCATCCCCGGGGCGCTGTGCTTTGGGATGTGCGGGTTTCGGCCTTCTGACCGATGCTCCGTGCGCACGAACGGCCGATTGTGACGTGGCGGCCAGAAACGTGCCAAAATCTCAGCCAGTCCCGCAGCGTTCTTGATCCAAGACACTTATGTGTTTTGGCAAGACTTTCGCCGATCAGAGAAATGACCGTTTTTGGCGGATAGCTCTTGGCATGGGGTTTATGTCCGCTGTGCGGGACAAACCAAACCTTCGCCCCGGGTGCACGAACGGCCGCTTTGGTACGCGATCTATGCTCGGGCTCACGTGATCTATTGTGCGTGTCGACACCAACGACGATGCTGCAAAGATGGCCACCGAAGTCGAGTTCTCTTTCGCAGCCCTGAACAAGTCGGCGCGACGGCACATTCGCGTGTTTCAGATACACCAGTTCCTCGACCGTTTTGCGATGGGGCTGACGGTCGCCGTTGTCGCTCTGGCATTGAGCGACCGTGGCATGGACCTCTTTCAAATCTCGCTTCTCTTCGGGGTCTACTCGCTCACGACGATGGCGATGGAGCTGCCGTTTGGCGGTGTTGCCGACAGCATCGGCCGCAAGCCGGTCTTTCTGGCGGCGGTCGTCGCCAGCCTAGTTTCGCTCGCGCTCTTTCTTTCGACGAGCGATTTCCACGTTCTGGCGCTCTCATTTGCGTTCATCGGTTTTGGACGCGCGCTCAGGTCGGGCACGCTCGATGCGTGGTTTGTCGAAATATTCAAGACCACCGCGCCCAACGTGGATATCCAGCCCGCACTGGCCAAAGCGCAATGGGCCAATGCCGTAGGGTTGGCCAGTGGCGCGATCTTGGGAGGGCTCCTTCCCGATCTTCTGGGCGATGTCGCGAAAAGCCTTGGGTTCAGCATTTACGATGTGTCCTACGTGGCCAGCTTCGGTGTGATGTTGGGCGTGTTCGTTTTCACGATGTTGGCCATCGTCGAGACACCGCGTCCGATGAACCTCACGGCTCTCCGGCACGGCTTCGCCAATGTTCCGACGGTGATAAGGGACGCGAGCCTGTTGGCCGTGAGACATCCCGCCCTGTCGATCCTCCTGGCCGCGTTGGCGTTCTTTCTGATGGCGACCAACCCTGTCGAGGTCATCTGGCCGACCCATGCAAAACCCATGCTGGACGAGGATTACGCGAACACCGTCATCGGTGTCGTCACTGCAACCTATTTCTTCTCCATCGCATTCGGCGCATTTCTGTCTCCGCACATCAACCGGTTGTTCAAGCGGCGCCACGCCATGACGCTGGCGGCGGCCTTTGCCTGTCTAGCGGGCGCTCAGATTGCATTGGCATTGCAGGGGAACATCATCGGTTTTGTGGCGGTGTTCGTCCTGTATTCCGTGATCCTCGGTATCAGCGAAACGCCGGCCAGCAGCATTCTGCATCGCTGCGTGGAGGACCGTCAGCGGTCGACGATGCTCTCTTTGCGATCGTTGATACAGCAATTGGGGGGCGCATTGGGTCTGATTTTGACCGGAACCGTTGCCGAGATCTACTCTACGCCCACCGCGTGGATTGTCGGGGCGGTGTTTCTGGTCATTGCGGTGATGCTGATCTTGGTGTTGGTCAGACGGCTGGCCGTAGACGCCGAATAGCTGACATTCCCGCGCCGCGCAGCACCGACCATTTGGGCTCACATCTGACCTTCTCCCCAGCGTAGGCCGTGTCAGAACTGAGGCGTTTGTGTCGCTGGCACGACCGACTGATTTTCCCCCGCTCGCCAAAGGTCCCATTGACCTGACAGCTTCGAAGTTCGGTTACGGCGCGCGCATCTGCCGTTCCGCTTGGCGAGGGCCCGACCCCCGTGGGCGCCCGGCCGCACCGCTGGGGCATTCTCGACGACCCTGCGTGCAGGGTGGCGGCCGCGGCGGCTCGGGAGCCAGGGCCGAGGGCCGCAGCCTGCGATCGGTAGGGCGGCTCTGCCGCGGGGCCCTCCGCGTCCGCGCTCCTCGGGCCGCTGCGCGATGCTATCCGGTGCGCGAGCCCGCCACATCGAAGCACTTGCAGATGAGGCCCTCCGGTGTCCGGTAGGTGCGAAAGCCCATGGCCTCGTAATAGGCCAGCGCCTCGGGGTTGTCGGCGGCGATGCTGGCGTCGATCTTGGCGATCCCTGCCGCCTCGGCCGCCGCGCGGCTGACCTGGAAGAGCGCGCGTCCCACGCCGCGGCGGGCGGCGGAGGGGCGGATGTGGGTGCCGATGATCGCCCAGCCCGGCGCGACCCCCCACTTGTTTCCGGCCTCCGCGCGCTTGAGCGACTGGAAGCCGAGCACGACGCCGTCCTCTTCGACCAAGCTGCACCGGATCTTGCCGGGGTCCTCAATATAGTGGGCCTGCACGAAGGCCGCGTCGTCGGGGCTCTTGCGCTTGCCCGAGGCGGTCAGTTCCTTCAGGAACCCGCTCATCTGCGGCACGTCGGCGACGACCGCGTCCCTGGTTTCCATAGACATTCCCTTCCTCGTGGCGACGTCCGCGCGCCGCCCCCAGGCATATCCCGCGATGGCCCCGCCCGCCAACCCGCTCCGCTGGCGGGCCCGCGCGGCCGAGTGGTTTTCAAAGCACGCATATTGGCGGTCCCATATGCCGGAAAAGCCTCCGCTCGGCCATGGGCACATCCGGCCTTGCGGGCGAGGTCAGCTCCGGTCTCGGACTCGCCCAGCCCGCAAGGCCGCATAGCAAACGCTGCGGTCATATCGCCGCGATTGCGCACAACGCTCAGTTTCATCGCTGACAGAAATCAACGTCGATCGGATCGCACACCACCCGAATTGTGAGAGATGGCTGCCAGGAGATCCATTGCGACGCACTCCATCGCTTTTCTACACGCGAGATAAGGCGGCGATCTGTGCACGCTTACGGACCTTTGGTCGCGTAGAGAACGCAACGTCGCTCTGGGTTAGAGTTCTGGCATTGCGCGAGAGCGCCAGCTTGGGCGGCTTCGAGTGTCGACTGCCCTCCGATGCGACCACCCTCTCCGCCGGTTTCGGTCACGTAGAACGCTCCGTAGGCATCAACGTGTAGAATGAACTCGCGAAACATTCTGGGCATCGGCCCGTTCAACTCGATATCGCTGAATCGCTGGACGGTCTCCGGGTCTTTCAAATCTGCCGTCTGGCACCCGGCAAGTGCGAAACAAAGCGATATTGCGGCAATAACGACACGAACGGCCATACTTCGCCCCATACTTTTCAGCTGCGATGCGACAGAGCTGAAAGGGCAGCCCCTGACGCTTTGGGCCAAAACACCACAGCACATTGAAATCTGTCAATCTTCTGGCTCGCAAAGCCGGGCTGCCATGAGCATGGTCGAAGGCCAATCTCGCATTCAGAATCCCTCGTCTTTTGCGGACCGAACCGCGGCTGATCCCGGGTTCTATCGTTTCTCGCGGGGCTTGCGCGTCCTGCGATGGCGTCCGGGGCAGCCGCCGACGGGGTCACATAGGCCTCAGGCGCGAATCTCGGCAAGGCCAGGAGGGCAGATGTCAGCGCCGAGGGCGGACCCGTCCTGTTCCGGCTTGCAAGGGGAGTCCCATTGGGAGCGGTCCGTGCCTCCGCTTTTGCTCCGATTGAGGGGGCCTGACTGGACGACGAGAGCCTATCGGATGATCTCACGGCGCCGGGGGGGGGGCGTCGATGCAGACCCAGGACCGCAGCCGAAGCGTCACCGCACGATTCGGCATCGTGCCGTCGCGCGTCGCACTGACCGGAATGGGGATCGGTTGCGCTCTGCGGCCGGGTCGGGCCCGCCACAGGGGATGTCGGTCGGCGAGCGGGCTGTCGCTACGCGGCCTCTCCCAACTGCGCCCGTGCCAGCGCGGCGTAGCGGCCGCCGCGGGCGAGGAGGTCGGCATGACTGCCCGCTTCGGCGACGCGTCCGCCGTCGAGGACCAGGATGCGGTCGGCGTGGCGCACGGTGGACAGGCGGTGCGCGATGACGATGGCGGTGCGCCCCTCCATCAGCCGGTCGAGCGTGGCCTGGAGCCGCGCCTCGGTGGCGGCGTCGATGGCAGAGGTCGCCTCGTCCAGAACCAGCACCGGCGCATCCTTGAGGATCGCGCGCGCCACCGACAGGCGCTGCTTCTGCCCCCCCGACAGGCGCACGCCGCGTTCGCCGACGCGGGTGTCGAGGCCCCGGGGCAGCGCCTCGACAAAGGACAGCGCTTCGGCGGCGGCGAGGGCGGCGCGGATCTCGTCCTCCGATGCCCCCTCCCGGCCCATCGCGACCACCTCGCGCACCGTGGCGTCGAACAGGAACACGTCCTGGCTGACGCGCGCCACGCTCTTGCGCAAGGGGCGCAGGGCGAGGTCGCGCAGGTCGCGCCCGTCCAGCGTGACCCGCCCCCCTTGCGGGTCGTGAAAGCGGGACAGCAACGCGGCGACGGTGCTCTTGCCCGCGCCGGTGGGGCCGACGATGGCGACGGTCTCGCCCGGGGCGACGGCGAAGGACAGACCGCGCAGGACCGCACCCCCCTCCTCGTAGGCGAAATGCACGTCCTCGAAGGCGACGGCGCCGCGCACGGGGCGCGGGTCGACGGCACCGGGTGCCTCGGCGATCTCGGGCGCGGTCGCCAGGACGTCCTCGATCCTCCGCATGGCCGCCAGCGCCTTGTGCAGCGCCTCGGACGCACCGACGACCACATAGAGCGGCTGGTAGATGGCGGTGACGAACAGCAGCACCGCGATCAGGTCCGCAACCTCGACCCGCCCCGCGGCGAGGCCGATGCCGCCGACCCAGACCACCAGCGCGATGGCGAGACCCGTGGCCCCGTCCACGGCCGGATCGAAGCGGCCGATCAGCGTGCGGTTGGCGATCTCGCGCCGGGCAAGCGCGCGCGACCCGCGCGACAGCCGCCTGCGCATGGCCCGCTCGCGGGCAAAGCCCTGAATCTCGATCATCCCCCCGACGTGGTCCTGCACCGTGCCGGCCAGCGCCGCCCCACGCTCGGATTCCTCGCGGAACGACGGACCGATCTGGCGGCCCTGCCACAGGACGTAGGCCAGCGCGACCGGCAGAGGCGCGACGGCGACCAAGGCCAGCGCGGGGTCGATGAACAGCATCACAATGAGCACCCCCAACCCGACGACAGCCGAGGTCACGAAGCCTTCGACGCTGTCGGCCAGCAGCGGCTCCATCCGGTAACTGTCTTCGGTGACGCGGGCGACCACCTCGCCCGATGGGCGGCGCGCGAACCACGCCGGCGCCATACGCTGGATATGGCCGTAGAGCGCCAGGCGGGTGTCGTGGCAGGTGCGGAACGCGGCGACATGGGCGTAATGGAAGATGCCGAAGTCGGCCGCGGAGCGCAGCGCGTAGGCTGCGACCACGGCGAGGGCCAGCACCCCGATCCCGACGACGGCCCCCGCCTCCACCCGCCCGACGATCTCGCGCACGATCATCGGCCCGGCCAGCGTGCCGGCGGTCTTCACCGCGATCAGCCCGCCGACGATGACCACCAGCCGACGGTAGCGGCGCAGGGGCGCGAGCGCGCGATACCCCAGGAGCGGACGCAGGGCGGCGACCGCCGGGGGGGCGTCACCACTCATCCGCGCACACGCCGCTGGGCAGAGGGACGGCGCTGCGCCCCTTCGTCCGACACCATTCCCCGGCCTGCCTCGGCTGAGGGCCCGGGCCAGCCGCCTCGGGCGGTCCACACGCGCCCGTCGACGGGTGGATCCGGGACCGTCGAGCCGCCGGGCGACGAACCGCGCCGGGAAAGGGACCGGGCCAGGAGAGGAAGAGGGAGGCGTCTCATGCGGTGTCTCCGGCTTTGACGTTGGGCCCGGTCGCGGCGGACGACGAGCAGGACGACGACGGCGGCGGCGGCCAGCCGGACACGACTAGCCACCGCCCCGCCCCTACTCGGTGCGCCGGACGATCTCGTCCGACGTGGTGGCGGCGAGCACGACGAGGCCGAGCGCCATCAGCGCGTCGTAGGAGGCCGAGGTCGCCTCGTCGCGCGGCAGGATCACGATCTGCCCCTCCCGGCAAGCATGGAGCACGTCGCAGAAGGACGGCAACACCGCCTCCATCGCGGCGACGGCGTCGGCGGGAGTTTGCCCGGCATCGTTGCGGTAGGTCAGAAAGACGATGTCGGCGTCGAGCTCGGGCAGGCGCTCGGCGCTCCAGCTCTCGGCGGTGCCCTCGGGGATCGCGTCCACCGCGGGCGGAAAGGCGAAGCCCGCGTCGCGCAGCACCTTGCCCAGCGCCGAATAGGTGTGTTGCACGTAGATCGCACCGTCGACGCCCTGCATCACCGCGACGGTGATCTCTTCGGTCGGCACGAGGCTCCTCAGCTGCGCGATCTGCGCCGCGTAGCGGGTCTGGAGCCGGTCGAGCACGTCCTGCGTCCCCGTCACCTCGGCCAGCAGGGGAAAGACGTCGATGGTCTGCCGTGCCGTGGTGTCGATCACCACGGTGGGCGCGATGGCTGCGAGTTGCGCCACATCGGCGGTCTGCCAGGTGGAGGTGAGGATGAGGTCTGGCGCGGCGCTGGCGACGGCCTCAACATCGGCCGGGCTGCCGCCGAGATAGGCGATATCGGAGTTGTCGAAGTCGTAGCCCGTCACGCGGATCGCGCCGCGGATGAAGGGCGCGCCCTCGGCGGTGGTGCGCCCGTGGCTGCCCACGGGGATGACGCCAAGTTCGATCAGCGGCGTGGCCAGGTTTTTGTCGTGCAGCACGGCGATCCGCTGCGGCTCGGCCGGCACCTCGACGGTGCGGCCCAGGTCGTCGGTGACGGTGCGCGTCTCATCTGCGGCGGCGGGAAGCGCCGCGACGAGCGCGGCGGCAAAGGCGTAGCGATGCATGGGGGGTCTCCTTGGGTTGCGGGCGGGCGCGGGGGCCGGTCCCCCGCGCGCCGGTGTCAGTCTGGGACTGCGATGCCAGGGCGACCGGCGACGTGGCTGACGATGATGTGGGTCAGCGTCTGCCAAGCCTGGAACGAGGGCACGACGGCGTGCTCGCGCGGCACCAGGATCATCCGTCCGTCGGCGCACGCCGCCAGGAAGTCGCAGTAGCCCGGCAGCATCTCGTCGAGCCGCGCGTCTTCGATCCGCGGCCCATTCGCGGCCCCCTGGTCGATGCGGTAGTTGCCGAAGACGAAGTCGGCGTCCTGGGCCGGGATCAGCTCGGGCGAGCCGGTGATGCGCTCCTCCCCCGCCGCGCGCAGCCGGGCGCCCTCGCCCGCGATGGTGAACCCGATGCGTTCGAGGATGTAGCTCTTCATCGAGTAGTCGGCGTAGATGTTGACCTGGCTGGCGTCGGCACCGGCGGCCTGGATGATCGTGTAGGTGTAGTCGTTCTCCCCCACCCAGGCGGCGGCGTCCTTCAGGAGCGCCTGAAAGCGTGCGCTGCGGGCCTCGAACTGCTCGGTCTCGCCCACGACGTCGGCGATGGCGCGATAGCTGTCGAGCGCGAAGCCGTCGGTGTCGACAAAGACGACCGGCCCCACCGCCTCGAACTGCTCGCGCAGGTCGGCATCGCGGGCGCGCGCGATCAGGAGGTCCGGCTCCAGCTCGGCCATCGCCTCGAAGTCGAACTGCTGCCAGGCGCCGGTAAAGGCGATGTCGGAAGTGTCGAAGCTGACCCCGAGGATAACGTTCGCCGGGCGGATATAGGTGCTGCCATCCTCGCGGACGCGGCCGTGGCTGCCCACCACAGGCGCGCCGAGCTCGATGAGCGCGGTGGTGATGTCCCAGTCCCACAGACCGATGATGCGCTGCGGATCGACGGGGATCTCGACCGTGCGGCCCAGCGCATCGGTATAGCTGCGCGTCTCCTGCGCGGCGGCAGGACCTGCGAGGGTCGCGGCGAGGGCGAGGGCCGCGAGCGTGGCGGTCGGACGTCTGGTCATCTCGGTCTCCTGTCGAGAGGGGCGTGCCGTGCAGGCACGCCGGGTGGGGGCGGCGTGGCGGCTCATTCGGCCACGAGGTCGCGGTCCAGGTCTTCGCGCAGGAGGATCGCCGCGACCTGGTCGAGTCCGTTTTCGGCCTTGCCCCAGGCGGAGCCGACCATGGCGATGCCATCGAGCGGATAGACCTGACCGGCGCGTGTCACGGCCATCGCCTGTACCAGCGGGTGCGCGGTAAAGGCCGCGTGGCTGTCCGAGGCGCCGCCGTCGTCGGCGTCGTAGACGAGGTGCAGCATCGCGTCCGCCTCGTGCGCGCCCACCGTCTCCATCGCGCGATACTCGCGCTCGGACCCGAGATCCCGCTCCGGCGCGGGGCGAAGGGGGTCGAGCGTGCGCAGGACCATGCCCATCGCCTGTGTCGGGTCGGCCGGATAGAACCGTCCCCCCGCCGCGTCATAGGTGAGGATGGACACGGTCGTTTGGGGCAGCCGGTCGCCCAGCGCCGCCCGCGTCTCGGCGGCCCGAGCCTCGAACCGCGCGCGCAACTCTTCGGCGCGATCGGTGCGGCCCACGAGGTCGGCGAACTGCATCAGCGCCGCCTCCAAGGGCTGCTGGAACATGTCGATGACGACGACCGGCGCGATGCCGCCCATCATCTCGGGCGCCTCGGGCGGCCAGGGCGCGGCGACGATCAGGTCGGGCTCCATGGCGGCGACGGCCTCGGCGTCGAAGGGGCCGCGATACGAGCCGATCCAGTCGACCTCCGACGTGTCGTAGCCGTCCATGCGGCGAAAGATGCGGGTGCCGTCGGACTGCACGTGCCCGAAGCTGGCGACCGGGGTGACCCCCAGCTCCATCAGCGGCAACAGCGCGTTTTGATCGTGCAGCGTGACGATCCGCTGCGGGTCCGCGGGGATGCAGGTCGTGCCGGCCGCGTGCGCAAAGGCGCGCTGGCCCTCCGCGCAGTCCTGCGCGGCCGCAGGCAGGGCGAGGGCCGCAAGAGCTGCGGCGAGGGTGGGTCGGAGCATGTTGTGCCTCCATCGGGGTGGGAGGCTGGCTGGGGCCCGGCCGGGCCCTGGCTCGCCGGTATCTCGGTGCTCAGTCGCTGGCGCGGGGGACATAGTCGCGCGTGGCGACATGGCTCAAGAGGATCGCGAGCGTCGACTCCAGCGAGGCGAAGCTCACCCCGCGCATCCGCTCGCGGTCGAGGAAGACGTGCTGGTTGTGCCGCGGCGCGTGCAGCACCTCGTCCCACACCGGGATCAGCGCGTCCCACTGGGCACGTTGGAAGGTGGGCGTCTGGCCGAAGGCAGTATTGTAGGTGCCGATCAGGAAGTCGCCGTCGAGCTCGGGCAGGTATTCGGGGCTGATCCGCGCGTTGCCCTCGGTCAGGCCGCGGACGAAGGGCGGCGTGGCAAAGCCCAGCTCGCGGATCAGGTGGCTGAGCGCGGCATAGTCCCGGTAGGCGACGAGTTCGCCGTCGAACACCTCGGCAATGGTGATCGTCACCGCGCCTGGGTCGGGGATGGTGTCGGCGATCACCGCACGCGCCTCGCCCAGCCTGGTGTCGAACTGCGCCAGCCGGGTCTCGAATGCATCCAGCACCCCGGCGGCGTCCGCGATCTTGCGGTAGCGCTCCAGTAGAGGGTTGCTCCAGATGCCGATGACCACGGTTGGCGCGATGGTGCCGAGGCGGTCGATATCGTCCTCGCGCCAGTCGGGGATCAGGATGAGATCCGGCCGGGTTGCGGCGATCGCCTCGAAATCGGGGGCGTTCGGACCGCCGACATAGGCCAGATCGGTGTTGTCGAAGGTGATACCGAAGATGTCGTAGGCGCCGCGCGGATAGGGGGCGCCGCCGTTCTTGGCGCCGTCCCGACGGCCGGACGAGCCCACCAGGTTCGCGCCCAGCTCCCACAGCGGGGTGGTGAACTGCTCGCCGCGCAGCGACACGATGCGCTGCGGTGCCACCGGGATCTCGACGGTGCGGCCGGCGTCGTCGGTGTAGGTGCGCATCTCCTGCGCCTGCGCCGGCAGGGCGAGGAGGAGGGCCGCCAGAAGGAACCTCATGAGCCGTCCTTTCAGAGGTGAGAGCGCGCCTGCGCGCGCAGGATGAGCCAGACGAAGACGGGCGCGCCGATGGCCGCCGTCACCAACCCAGCGGGGAGCTGGACCGGGGCAAAGGCGGTGCGGCCAAGGAGGTCCGCCGCGCTGACCATCAGCGCCCCGGCGGCGGCCGACAGGGCGAGGTGCAGACCCGGCCCGGCCCGGGCCAGGCGGCGCGCGACATGCGGCGCCACGAGGCCGACAAAGCCCAGCGGCCCAACGGCCGCCACCGCAAAGGCGGCGAGTGCGACCGACAGGGTGATGAGGATCGTCCGGTCGCGCCGGACGGCCGCGCCCAGACCCGCCGCCGTTTCCGGCCCCATGCGCAGCGCGGCCAGCGGACGGGCGGCCCACAGCAGCACCGGCGTCATGGCAAGAAGACCGAGCGAGAGATACGCCGCCTCGCCCCAGCCCGCCGCGTGGACCGAGCCCGCAAGCCAGCCCAGCGCGGCCAGCGCCCGGTCGATGTCGCCATAGGTCAGCAGCGCCTGGGTGCAGGCCGAGATGAAGGCCGCGACCCCAATCCCCGTCAGGATGAAGCGCATCGTTGCCCCGCCCGTCCGGCGCATGGCGATCCACTGGATCAGCGCCGCGACGACCAGCGCGCCGGCGAAAGCAAGGATCGGCCGCAGCCCGATGGGGGTCTGCGGAAAGGCGATCATGGCCGCGACCACCGCGAGGCCCGCGCCCTGGCTCACGCCCACCAGAGACGGGTCGGCGAGCACGTTGCGCGTGACCGTCTGTAGGACCGCCCCCGACAGCGCCAGGAGCGCGCCGGACAGAGCCGAGACCAGCGCGCGCGGAAACCGGAACTCCCACACAACGGTCGTCGCCGTGTCCGACGGGGCCGCACCGAGGACGGTCGCCACCGACTGCCAAGCGCTCAGCGGAAAACTGCCGGACATGAGCGCGCCCACCAGCACCGCCAGGCTCGCCAGCAACAAGAGCGCGAGCACCGAGAGGGCGCGCAGCGGCAGGCGATAGGTGACGCGGCCGTCCAGCCGCTCGATCACGGCCTCGCTCACAACCGCGCCCTCACCAGCCAGACGAAGACCGGCGCGCCGAGGATCGCGGTGACGAGGCCGGTGGAGATCTCGACCGGCGCCAGCACCAGCCGCGCGGCGATGTCCGCCACGAGCATGTAGATCGCTCCCGCCAGCGCCGACCATGGCACCACCGCGCGGTAGTCGTGGCCGACGAAGAAGCGGACGACATGGGGGATGACCAGCCCCACGAACGCCAGCGGCCCGGCAACCGCGACGGCGGAGGCGGTCAGCGCCACGACGGCGAAGAGGATGGCGACCTGGAGCTTTCTGACGTCGACGCCCAGGCCCGTCGCCGCCTCGTCGCCCATGGCCAGCGCCGTAATCTGCCGCGCCGCGCCAAGGGCGACGGCCAGCCCTGCGAGCGTCCATGGCAGGGCCCAGAGCGCCGTTTCCGTCCGGCGCCCGGCCAGCGTGCCGGTCAGCCAGACGCGCAGGGTCTCGAAACTGTCCTCGTCGATAAGATGCGCCATCGAGATCAGCGCGCCGAGGAAGGCCGTGACCGCCGCGCCCGCCAGCACCAGCGTCAGCGGCGTCGCCCCGCCGGGGGCCGAAATGGCGATCCCCCAGACGGTGACGGCGCCTACGAGCGCGCCCAGTGCGGCGAAGACGGGGATGGCACCCGCCCCCCCGATGCCGAAAAAGCCATGCAGGATCACCACGGCAAAGGACGCCCCCGCCAGCAGTCCCAGCAATCCAGGATCGGCCAGCGGGTTGCGCGTGACCCCCTGCATCAGCGCGCCCGCAACCGACAGCGCCGCGCCGACCATCACCGCGATGGCCGCCCGCGGCACGCGCAGGTCGCGGATCACCACATGGTCGAAGGTGGAGGTGTCGTAGGCCAGGAACGCCTCGACCACGGTGCCGAGGGGGATGGTCTTGGCCCCCACCGAGACGTGCCAGCCGAATGCCACGGCCAAGAGCGCCAGCGCAACCGCGTAGGCCGGCACCTGCACGTATCGGGCCAATGCGCTCATTCGGCAGCGGCGCGCAATCTCGCCACGCCGGGCACCTGGGGCACGCAGACCGGTCGGCCGCTCTCGGGGTCGGTGAGCACGCGCGCGTCGAGGCTGAACACATCGGAGAGATTGCGCTCGGTAAAGACCTCGGACGGCGGGCCCTCGGCACGGATGGCGCCGTCCCGCATCATCACCATGCGGTCGGCGAAGGCGGCCGCCACGTTCAGCTCGTGCAGGACGACGACGAGGGTGCGCCCCTCTTCGTGCGCCACGCGCGTCAACAACCCCATCACCTCCACCTGGATCCGCAGGTCGAGAAAGGTCGTCGGTTCGTCCAGCAGCAGGATCGGCGTGTCCTGCGCCAGGACCATCGCGATCCAGCAGCGCTGCCGCTGGCCGCCCGACAACGACGCGACGGGCCGGTCCGCGAACTCGGCGACGTCGGCCGCGTCCATCGCTGCGTCGACGGCCCTTGCGTCCTCGCGCGACCACTGGCGCAAGAGCGTCTGGTGCGGAAAACGGCCCTGCGCGACCAGTTCGCGCACGCGCAGCCCCTCCGGCGCGACCGGCCCTTGCGGCAAGAGCGCCATGCGCTGCGCCACCTCGCGCGTCGGCCTGCGGTGCACGGGTCGCCCCTCCAGCAGAACCTCGCCTCTCGTGACGGGCAGGACCCGCGCCATGGCCTTGAGCAGGGTGGATTTGCCGCACCCGTTCGGGCCCACGATCGCCGTCAGAGCGCCGTCGTTGATCCTCAGGTCCAGCCCCTCGACGACGGGCGGGCCGCCGTAGCCGACCGACACGCCGCGCAACACCAGGCGCTCGGCGCTGCCTTCGCGAAACGCCTCCATGCTGCCTGCCTGAATGCCGTCGCGGCATGCCTCCGCCATACGTTCCATTCCTCTAACGGATCGTGAATCGGTTGGCGGCGGCTGACCGATCCTGGTGAAGGTTCCATATCTGACTAGTTTAGTAAAGAATAATGGACGAGAACATCGCGTCGGCGCCGCTCCGCTCAAGGCAGACGAACGTATGGCCGCGCGAAGCCGCCTCTGCTCCTTGACCGGCCCGCGCGGCGGGGCGCTGCGACTGGCGAGTCGCCCGGGCGATCGCCGTGCCGATGGACGTCTCCTCTGGGGCTGCGCCCAGACGCCGTTCTTGCGGCCCGTAGGCCCGTGTTGAGGAGTGACGGCGGTGCGCGTGGGATCACGAACTAGGCAAGATCGACTTGGGCGTGGGCGGCGGTGGCGGGAGGGGGCGGGGCGACCTCCCCCGCCGCACCACGCGGGCGGGTGCGGACGGGGTGCGGGCGCTCTATGGTGGCGCAGGCCCTGCGGGGCCGCCATCGACACCGGACCGACAGAAGGATCTCCCATGCCACAGCCGCTCGACCGCATCCGCGTGCTCGATCTGACCAACGTTCTGGCCGGGCCGTTCTGCTGTCACCAACTGGCCCATATGGGCGCCGAGGTGATCAAGGTGGAGGCCCCCGGGCGCGGCGATCTCGCCCGGCAGCTCGGGGCCGATCCCGACCTGAATGCGCGGGGCATGGGGGTGTCGTTCCTGGCCCAGAACGCGGGCAAGAAGTCGGTGACCGTCAATCTCAAGCATCCCGAGGGCAAGGCGGCGTTCCTGCGGTTGGTGGAGACCGCGGACGTGGTGGTCGAGAACTTTCGCCCCGGAGTGATGGACCGCCTGGGTCTGGGCTACGACACGCTCAAGGCGGTGCGCGCCGACCTGATCTACTGCGCCATCTCGGGCTTTGGACAGGACGGGCCGTGGGTCGACCGGCCCGCCTACGACCAGATCATTCAGGGCGTCTCGGGCGTGATGTCGATCACCGGCGACGAAAGCAGCGCGCCCCTGCGCGTGGGCTATCCCGTCGCCGATACCGTGGGCGGGCTGACCGCCGCCTTCGCCGTCTGCGCCGCGCTCAACGCCCAGCCGCGGGGCGCGCGTCTGGACGTCTCGATGCTCGAGTCCGTGCTGGCGACCATGGGCTGGGCGGTCTCGAACCACCTGATTGCCGGCGTCCCGCCCCGGGCCAACGGCAACGAGAACCCGACCTCGGCGCCCTCGGGCGCGTTCCAGGCCGAGGGCGGGCTGATCAACATCGCGGCGAACAAGGACGAACAGTGGGAGCTGTTGGCCCGGCATCTGGGCCTGGCGGCGCTCATCGACCGGCCCGCCTATGCCACCCGCGAGGACCGCAAGGCCAATCGCCTGGCGCTGAGGGCGGAGTTGGAAGAGGTGCTGAGGACCCGCCCGGCCCGCGACTGGGCGCGCGAGCTGAACGCCATCGGCGTCCCGGCCGGCCCCGTGCTGAGCGTGGCCGAGGTGCTGACCTCCGACCAGATCGCCGCGCGCGGGTTCCTCCGCCGCTACGAGGACGTGCCGGGCGTGGGCCGCGACATCGACGTGGTGACCACCGGCGTGCAGGTCGACGGCGCGCCGGCCGCCGTGGCCGACCCGCCGCCGCAATTGGGACAGCACGCGCGCGAAGTCTGGCAGAGCGTGGGACTAGACGCCGGCGAAATCGACCGGCTCCTGGGGGAGGGCGCGCTATGAGCGGGCGGCAGAGCGATGTTTCGGACTGGTGGCAGACGGCGATCATCGACATGGCGCCGGGGCAGATCCGGCTCCGCGGGCACCCCATCGAGGCGCTGATCGGGACGCTCACGTTTCCACAGATGATTTGGCTCCTGACCCGGGGCGACATGCCGTCCGACGATCAGGCGCGGCTGTTGGAGCACGCCCTGGTCGCGGCGGTGGACCACGGGCCGCAGGCGCCCTCCATCGCCGCGGCGCGCATGGCGGTGACCTGCGGCCTGGGGCTGAACGGGGCGATGGCCACGGCGGTCAACATGCTCGACGACGTCCATGGCGGGGCCGGAGAACAGGCGGTCGCGCTCTACGAGGCGATCGACGGGGCGGTGGCCGGGGGCACCCCCCTGGCCGAGGCGACGGCGGCGGCCATCGACGACTGGCAGAGCACGCGGAGCCGCTATGTCCCGGGCTTCGGCCACCGGTTCCACACGCCGCAGGATCCGCGCAGCCCACGGCTGTTGGCGCTGGTGGACGCGGCGGCGGAGGCGGGGACGGTCGAGGGCAGGTTCGCCGCCATCGGCCGGGCGGTGGAGGCCGAGCTGATCGCCCGCAAGGGCAAGCCCGTGCCGATGAACATCGACGGGGCCACGGCGGTGATCTATGCCGAATTGGGCTTTGCCGGGCCGCTGGCGCGGGGGCTCTTCTGCCTGTCGCGGTCGGTCGGCGCGCTCGCCCATGGGTGGGAGCAGATGCAGCAGGGCGGCCGCAACAAGGGCCCGACCCCACCCGCCTATCGCTGGCGATACACCGGCCCCGATCCCATCGACGGCTGAGCCGCCGGGTCAGCGCCGGCCGATAGCCGCGCACGCATCGCGGATGGCGGCCTCCTGGGGCGTCTCCTCCGGCGCCATGGCGTCGAGAACGCGGCCCAGGGTGGCGCCGATCCCGCGCACGCGCTCCTCCACCGCGGGGCGGTCGAGGCCGGTGATCGGCGCGCTGGTCCACATCACCCCACCCGCGTTGACGATGAAGTCCGGCGCATAGGCGATGCCCGCCGCGGCCAGCGTCCGCCCGGCCTCCTCGTCGGCCAACTGGTTGTTGGCGCCGCCGCAGACGATGCGCGCGCCCAGCTCGGGGATCGTCCGCGCGTTCAGGACCGCGCCCAGCGCGCAGGGGGCGAAAACGTCGGCGGGTGCCGAGTGAATGCCCTCCGCCGGCACGACGCGAGCGCCGAAGGCGGCCTCGGCCGCCGCACAGCGCTCGGCCCGCATGTCGGCGACGATCAGCCGCCCGCCCGCCTCGTGGATCATCCGCGCCAGGTTGCCGCCGACGCCGCCCAGCCCCTGGACGGCGACGGTGCGCCCAGCGAGATCGGCGCGCCCCGTCTCGCGGCGCAGCATCTCGCGCATCCCGCTGAGCACGCCCAGCGCGGTCAACGGCGAGGGGTCGGCGTCGGCCCCCTCGGCCACGCCCAGGACATGGGCCGTCTCCGCGGCGATCTCGCGCACCTCGGCCGGGCCGACGCCCACGTCCTCGGCCGGGAGATAGCGGCCCCCCAGCATGTCCACGGCCCGGCCGAAGGCGCGCAGCGCCGCCGCCGAGGGCCTTTGACCGGGATCGAGCAGGATCACCGACTTGCCGCCGCCCAAAGGCAGCCCGGCGATCGCGTTCTTGTAGGTCATGCCGCGGCTCAGGCGCAGGGCGTCGATGGCCGCGGCGGTGTCGCTGGCATAGGCCCAGGCGCGGGTGCCGCCATGGGCCGGGCCGAGGGTGGTGTCGTGGATCGCGATGATGGCGCTGAGGCCGGAGGCGCGGTCGTTGACAAAGATCACCGCCTCGTGGGTGTCGTAGTCGGGCAGGTCGGTCAGCACGTCGGTGCGCTCCTCGGTCGACGATCGCGAGGGGCGGAGCGCCTCTGCCGCCGGCGGGCCGTCGGCCCGGCCCCTTCCCCTCGGCGCCAAGCTTTCAAAGAACGGGCCGGAGTTCAACGGCCCTCCCCTGGCCGGGAGAGGGCGAAGCGGACGGTCCCGGACATCCCCTCGCCCGGCGCCAGCACCCGCAGGCCCCCGAGGTCGGCCATGTTGTGGGCGTCGGCGAGGTGGCTCATGGGCTCCAGCGCCATGTGATCCTCAGTGCCGCCCCGCCCGGGCGAATAGAGCTGCATCGTGGCAAAGACCGAATCGGCCCGTATTTTTAACGCGACGTCCCGCTCGGGCCAGACGATGCGGGCGCGCCCGCTCCAATCCTCGAACCCGTTGTTGACCCAGCGGTCGGGAAATCGCGCCGCCGTGCGGAAATCGAGGTCCCTGGGCGTCGCCACCGGCGGCCCGGGCAGCCAGCCGGGCGCCTCGTCCCGCATCCGGCCCGCGACGGTCTGGAGCCGCAAGTCCGGCGTCAGGGGAAAATAAGGGTGCAGCCCGATGCCGAACGGCATGGGCCGCGGCCCGGTATTCGCCACACCCAGCGTCAGTGACAGCGCGTCCTGCGCCACCGACACCCGCTGCTCGGCGGCGTAGACATAGGGGATCGCCGTGCCGTCATGGGTATGGCGCAGAACGACCGACGACCGGGTGACGGGCCCGAGGTCCCAGGTGCTCCGCCACCCCTCGCCGTGCAGGTAATGCGGATCGCCGGGCGTGTTGGGGTGCAGGCGATAGTCCCGCCCGGCAAAGCGAAACACGTTGCCGCGCACCCGATTGCCGAAGGGCACCAGGGGGAAACAGCCGGTATCGCCAGGGGCGGCGCCGTCGGGCGCACCGCGCAGGACCGGGACGCCATGCCAGGTGCATCGCAGGACCGCCCCGCCCCGGACCGACACCGTCGCCTCCAGCCCGCCGGACGCCAGACTCACCTGCTCCGACTCGGTCATTGGTCGGCGATGCGCACCGTGCCCGAGGCCACGACTACCGAAAAGTCGTTCATTCTCTGCGACATACCCAAATCACGTCCTCCCTCAAATAAATACTATCTTTAACTTAATAAGTATGATCATTGTTTCGCAATGGGGGAGCGGTGCATGGCCGGCATGAACGACAGAGCACAGTCGGGCGCAAAGCTGACGGCCGGTCCGTCGGCGCAGACGCGGCGCGTGATGTCGGGCTGTCTGCGCGAGTTCGTCGAGGCCGTCGTCTCGGGCGAGTTCGCCGAAGGATCGACCCTGCCGGTCGAGGCGGCGCTGCTCGACCGCTTCGCCGTCAGCCGCACGACCCTGCGCGAGACCATGCAATACATGGTCGCCCAGGGGCTGATCCGGTCCCGCCCCCGCGCCGGGACGGTGGTTCAGCCGCGAGCCTCTTGGAACATGCTCGACCCCATGGTTCTGGAGACCGCCATGGGACGGCCGCAGGACGCGTCGTTCTACTGGGCGCTCTTGGAGGCGCGCGAGGTGCTGGAACCGGCCGCCACGCGTCTCGCCGCGCAGAGCTCGGACAACAGCGCCCTGATGAAGGTGGCCGAGGCGTTCGACGCCATGGCCGAAGCCGGCGGCCGCGAGAGCGAGGATTGGAGCGACTCCGACCTCGCCTTCCACACCGCCATCCTCCAGGCCAGCGGCAACTGGGTCTTCGCCCAGTTTGGCATCGCGATCCGGGCGGCCCTGCTCACCAGTTTTCGCAAGACCAACCGCGCCAGCCAATCCTTCGACGAGGCGATCGCGATGCACCGCGCGGTGATGGAGGCGATCCGGATGCGCCGCCCCGACGATGCCGAGGCCGGGATGCGCGCGCTCATCGCCCTGGCCCGCCACGATCTGGAGGCCGCGCTGGCGGCCGAGGCGGCGGCGCCTGCGGCCCTGGGAAAGGAGACCCCGTGAAGATCACCGCCATCACCAGCATCGTCTGCAACGCGCAGATGCGGAACTGGGTCTTCGTGCGGGTGGAGACCGACGTGCCCGGCCTCGTCGGCTGGGGCGAGGCGACCCTGGAATGGAAGACGCGGGCGGTGCGGGGCGCGGTCGAGGATCTGGAGCCGCTGCTCCTGGGCCAGGATCCGCGCGACATCGAGCAATGCTATCAGATCATGATGCGCCACGGCTTTTGGCGGATGGGCGTGATCGGAATGTCGGCGATCAGCGGCGTCGAGATCGCCCTATGGGATATCCTGGGCAAATCGCTGGACACGCCGGTCTGGCGGCTTTTGGGCGGGCGCTGCCGCGACCATCTGCGCACCTACACCCATCTGGGCATGGGCGACATGCAGTCGGTCTACGAGACCGACAGCGCCGACGCGCTGGTCGCCCGCGGCCGGGCGGTGGTCCAGGCGGGCTATGACGCGGTCAAGGTCGTGTCGATCCCCTATGTCCACTACACCGCGCCGATCCGGGCCATCGACGCGGTCGGCGCCGCGATGGACGCGCTGCGCTCGGCCCTGGGCGACGACGTCGACATCATGGTCGACTTCCACGGCCGCCCCGCCTCGGCCCCGCTGGCACTAGAGTTTCTCAAGGCCATCGCCCCGGCCCGCCCCCTCTTTGCCGAAGAGCCGGTGCCACCCGAGAACCTCGACGGTCTGGCCGACCTGGCGCGCACCTCGCCGGTCACCATCGCCGCGGGCGAGCGGCTGACCGGGCGGAGCGGTTTCGACGCCGCGCTCAAGGCGCGGGCGTTCCACATCGCCCAGCCCGACATCTGCCATGTCGGCGGGCTGTGGGAGGCCAAGAAAATCGCCGCCGCCTGCGAAACCGCCGGGATCGGCGTGGCCCCGCACAACCCCCTGGGCCCCATCGCGGGGATTGCGGCGCTGCACTTCGGCATCTCGACCCCCAACCACATCATCCAAGAAGAAATGGTGGGCGCCGTGCCCTGGTATGACGACGTCGTCGCCTGGCCCATCGCCCGCACCCCGGGTCGCTGGGACCTGCCCGAGAAACCGGGCCTGGGGCTGGAGGTGAACGAGGCCGAGATCGCCCGCCACCCGTTCGAACAGGAGGTCCTGCACGCCCGCAATGCCGTCCTCGCCGACGGCACCGTCGTGGACTGGTGAGCGCGATGGCCGGGCGGCTTCAGGACAAGGTGGCCATCGTCACCGGAGCGGGACAGGGCATCGGCGCCGCCATTGCGCGCGCCTACGCCGCCGAGGGCGCACAGGTCGTGGTGGCCGAACTCAGGCCCGAGACCGGCCGCGCCGTGGCCGCCCAGATCGGGGGCCTCTTCGTCGCCACCGACGTGACGGTGCAGGCGGACGTGGAGGGCTGCGCCGCCGCGACGCAGGAGCGGTTCGGGCGGATCGACATCCTGGTGAACAACGCCGGGGCCAACGTGTTTCACCGCCCCCACGAAATGCCGCGGTCGGAATGGGCGCGCTGCATGGCGCTCGACCTCGAAGCGTGCTGGGCGATGACCGAAGCGGTGCTGCCCGCGATGCGCGCCCAGGGCGCGGGCGCCGTCGTCAACATCGCCAGTTGCCATGGGTTCCAAATCATCCCCCACACCTTTCCCTATCCGGTGGCCAAGCATGGGCTGATCGGGATGACCCGGGCGCTCGGGATCGAATACGCCGCCGAGGGCATCCGCGTGAACGCCATCGCCCCCGGCTATGTCGATACCGAAATCGCACAGGCCTATTGGGCGGGGTTCGACGACCCCGCCGCCGAGCGGCGCAAGGCGGAACGCCTGCACCCCCCGGGCCGCATCGGGCGACCCGAGGAGGTGGCGATGACGGCGGTGTTCCTGGGCTCAGACGAGGCGCCCTTCGTCAACGCCGAAACCATCGTCATCGACGGCGGCCGCTCGGCCCTGTTCCACGACTGACCGCGACACATCCATCGAAGCAAAGGGAGAGAGACATGAACTTCAGGACATTGACCGCACTGGGCGCCGCCCTCTTGGCGCCGCTGCCGGCCGCGGCCGACGACGACATCAAGATCGGCTATATCAACAAGATGGGCGACCACCCCTGGTTCGTGGCCGAAGTCGCGGGCGCCGCCGAGGCCGCCGCGGCGGGTGGCGCCCAGTTCGCCAGCCAGGACGTGCAGTTCAACGCCGACCTGACGATCACCACGCTCGACACGATGATCGGCGACGGGGTCGACGGCATCGCCATCGTCGTGCCCGACCGCGCCCTCGGCCCCATCGTGGCCCAGAGGGCGGCCGAGGCGGGCATCCCCCTGGTCGCCGTCGACGACGACATCGTCGACAACGACGGCAACCCGGTCCCCTATGTCGGTCTGAACGCCTTCGCCATCGGAGAGCGGGTGGGCGAGGAGCTGGCCCAGAAATACGCCGCCGCCGGGTGGGACGCCGGCTCGGTCGGCATCGTCTCGATCGAGGACCGCAAGGCCGACACCTGCATGCAGCGCAACGGCGGCGCGGAAAAGGCGCTGTTGGCGAACTCGGACCTCACCGAGGACCAGATCGTGCGCGCCGCCTACGACAACACCATGGTCAACGCCATCGACGTCATGACCACCACGCTGACGGCCAACCCGCAATACGACAACTGGATCTTCTACGCGTGCAACGACGACGGCGTGCTCGGCGCTGCGCGGGCGATGGAGAACTCCGGCTATTCCGCCGACAGCGGGATCGGCATCGGAATCGACGGCAGCCGCGCCTGCGACGCCTTCGGCAACGGCCGCGAGTCCGCCTACAAGGGCACGATGTGGCTGAACTCGGCCAACCACGGCCGCGACGCGGTGAACCTGCTGCTCGCCGCGATCAAGGACGGCGCGGCGCTGCCCATCGCCACCTACTCGGACCCCGAGTTCGTGACCTTCGACAACTTCGACACCTACCGCGACAGGTTGTGCAGCAACTGACGACGCCGGGCGGGCGCACCCGCTGCGCCCGCCACCTCCCTTCTCCCCACCCGCGAGGACGGCGATGACCGACCCGTTCGTGAGCACC
Organism: Rhodobacteraceae bacterium CCMM004; assembly: GCA_004005435.1. GTDB lineage: Bacteria > Pseudomonadota > Alphaproteobacteria > Rhodobacterales > Rhodobacteraceae > CCMM004. Next base: position 390,182 of record RZWH01000002.1, read on the forward strand.
CAGAGCCTGACCAAGCATTTCGGTCCGGTCCGGGCCCTGACCGATATCTCCTTCGACGTGCACCCGGGCGAGATCCTCGCCCTGGTCGGCGAAAATGGCGCGGGCAAGTCGACGCTGATGCGGCTCCTCGAAGGCGTCTTTCCTCCGACACGGGGAACGATCCGGGTCGAGGGGCGCGAGGTCAGCTTCTCCCAGCCGCGCGACGCCCACCGCGCGGGCATTCGGGTGATCCACCAGGAGCCCGAGATCGTGCCCGATCTGACGGTGGCCGAAAACGTCTTTGCCGGCGATCTGCCCCGCAAGGCGCGGTTCTTTCTCGACTGGGCGCGGCTCAACCACGACACCGCGGCGCTCCTCAAGAAATTCGGCATCGCGCGCGAACTGCACCCGCGGCAGATGTGCAGCGGCCTGGGCCCCGCGCAACGGCAGATGATCGAGATCATGCGCGCGGTGCAGGCCGGAGGTCGGCTGGTCGCGTTCGACGAGCCGACCTCGTCGCTGACCGACGAAGAGACCCGGCGCCTCTTTGCCATCATCCGCGATCTGCGGGCCGAGGGCGTGGCGATCATCTATATCTCCCACCGGCTGGCCGAGATCACGGCGCTGGCCGACCGGGTGGTGGTGCTGCGCGACGGGGCGCTGGTCGACGACCTGCCCGCCCAAGGCGTGACCGAAGAGCGGATCACCAGACTGATGGTCGGGCGGGCCCTGTCGGACATGTTCCCCGACCGTCGGCCAGGCACCGGCCCCGTGGTGCTGAAGGTCGAGGGCCTGACCACCGACCACGTCCGCGACATCTCGCTGGAGCTGCGCGCGGGCGAGGTGCTGGGCATCGGCGGGCTGATCGGCGCCGGGCGGTCGGAGCTCGCCAAGGGCATCTTCGGGTTCCACCGCCGCAGCGCCGGATCGGTCGCCATCGACGGCACCGCCCTGCCCCCGGGCGACACCGCCGCCGCCATCGCCGCCGGCATCGGCTTTGCCCCCGAGGACCGCAAGGAGGAGGCGCTGCTGCTGCTCCAGACCATCCTCGAAAACGCCGTGCTCTGCGTGCCGGACAAGGTCTCGAACGCGGGCTTTTACGATCGGCGCAAGGCCCGCGACCTGATCTCGCGCATCTCGGACAAGATGCGGCTCAAGGCGTCGTCGCTCGACGCCCCGGTCACGTCCCTCTCGGGGGGCAACCAGCAAAAGGTCGTGCTGACCCGCTGGCTGGCCTGCGATCTCAAGGTGCTGATCCTGGACGAGCCGACCCGCGGCATCGACGTGGGCGCGCGGTCGGAGATCTACGACCTGATCCGCAAGCTGACGGACCACGAGGGGCTGGGCGTGATCGTGATCTCGTCCGAGATGCCCGAACTCCTGGGCCTGTCGGACCGGATCCTGGTCATGGCCGACGGGCGCCTCCGCGCCGAGTTCGCCCGCGCCGACGCCAGCGAAGAAGCCATCATGCAGGCCGCCATCCCGCACGGAACCGCCGCGGCCTGACACAGCCCAGAACAGAAAGCGACGACAGACATGACATCCCTCCGCGACGACCGAGGCGTTTCGGCCCTGCACCGCATCGCCGACCGCATCGGCATCCACAATCTCAGCCTGCTTGTGGCCCTGGTCGCGCTCCTCGTGATCTTCGGCGCTCTGCGCGGCGACGTCTTCTTCTCCACCCGCAACCTTCTGAACATCGGCATGGGGGTGGCGATCCTGGGCGTCCTGGCGATCTCGCAGACCGGGGTGATCGTGTCGGGCGGCCTCGACATCTCTGTGGGCTCGATCGTCGGGCTGACCACCGTGGTCACGGCCATGGCGATCCAGGCGACGGGGCTCTCGGGCGCGGGGATCGTGGCCGCGCTGGTCGTCGGCGGCCTGGCCGGGCTCGCCAACGGCGTGCTGATCACCTATGGCCGGATCAACGCGGTGATCGTGACCCTGGGAACCATGGCGATCTTTCGCGGGATCGCCTTCATCCTCTCGAACGGGCAGTCGATCTCGATCTTCCAGGACAGCTTTCGCTTCATCGGCACGGGGCGGCTCCTGGGCCTGCCGATCCCGATCTGGATCCTCGTCGCCGTCGCCGTGGGGTTCTACGTGTTCATGCACAAGAGCATCGTCGGCCGGAACTACTATGCCATCGGCGGCAACCCCATCGTCGCGCGGCTGTCGGGGCTGAACATCCCGCGCTACCGCGTGGGCATCTACATCGTCTCAGGCGTGATGGCCGGGGTGGCGGGGGTTCTGCTGGCCGCACGCACCGGGTCGGGCCAGCCGATCTCGGGCTCCGACGGGCTGGAGCTGGAGGCGATCACGGCGGCCTTTCTCGGCGGCTGCGCCATGCAGGGAGGACGGGGCACCGTCGTCGGCGCCCTGTTGGGCGTGGCGATCATCGGGGTGCTCAACAACGGCATGATCCTGACCGCCGTGCCCACCTTCTATCAGATGCTGGCCAAGGGCACGCTGTTGATCCTCGCCGTGTTCCTGGCGGAATACCGGCTGAACAAGGCCTGAGACACCGGGGGGGCGGGCCTCAGGGACAGAACAGGTCGTTGCCCAAGGCAAAGATCATCAGCGTCCCGAGGAGCGCCAGTCCGATCGCCATCAGCACGTTCAGCGCCCGTTCGCTGGGCGGCCGCCCGGTGACCGCCTCGTAGGCGTGGAACACCAGGTGGCCGCCGTCCAGGATCGGGATCGGGAACAGGTTCAACAGACCCACCGCCGTGGACAGCACCGCGATGAACCAGATGAAGCTCGCCAACCCCTGGCTGGCCGCCGCACCGCTGGTCTCGGCGATGCCGATGGGACCGCGCAGGTTGCAACTGCTGATCGCTCCCGCGGCCATGTGATAGAGGCCCGAGAGGGACGAGCGCACGATGAAGACGGTCTGCTCGGCGCCGTAGGCCAATGCGCGGAAGGGTCCGGGCGTCTTGGTCTCAGGGGTAAAGAACAGCCCCCCCGTCACGCCGATCAGCCAGCGGGTCTCGAACCCGCCGTCGGCGGTGGGGATGTCCATGCGCTTGGGCGTCAGGACCACATCGTCGTAGCGGCCGCCGTCCTCGGTCGCGCGCCACACGTTGAGCAGCATGGTGCCGCCGCCGGACCGCCCCACGGCGCTGCGCAGGTCGTCGAAGACGTTGATCGGCACGTCGTCGGCGGCGACGATCACGTCGCCCACGCGCATGTCCACATCCATCGCCGCCGACTGCGGCGTCACGCTCGTCACCAGGGCCGGATAGGGATGCGGCGCGCGCACCTGCACCACATCGCCGTCGCGGCGGACCTCGTAGTCGAGGAGTGGCGCCACCGGCAACTCGGCGATGAAGCCGTCCATGCGGTCGAGCGTCGGCACCTCGCGCCCGGCGATGGTCAAGAGCTCGTCGCCCGGGCGCAGCTCCTGCACCTCCGCCGGGAGCGGGCGAACCTCGTCGATGGTCAGCGGGTCGCTGGCCACGCCCCGCACCATCAGCACCGCGCCGAAGACCAGGATCGACAGGGCAAAGTTGAAGGCCGGTCCCGCCGCCACGGTCGCCGCCCGCGCCCAGAGAGGCGCGCCGTGCATCGTGTCGCGCCGGGTCGCGGGGTCCAGGCCGGGGGTGTCCGCCTGCCCGACCGAGGCGGGGTTGGCGTCGCCCTTGAACTTCACGTAGCCGCCCAGAGGCAGTGCGGCGACCTGCCAGAGCGTGCCGCGCCGGTCCCGCCGCGACAACAGCACCGGACCGAAGCCGAGCGAGAAGACCTCGGCCTTGATCCCGCACCATCGTCCGACGATGTAGTGGCCGTATTCGTGGACCGCGACGATGACGCTAAGCGCGACGACGAAGGCGAGCACGGTGTAGAGGAAACCGCCGAAGGACGGGATCAGGGAAATGATGTCCATGACTCTCGCGTATTAAGGAAGGGCCGCCATCGCCGCACCGGCCCGCTCTCTGGCCAGATGGTCGGCCTGGCGGACGGTATCAAGCGCGATCACGGCCTTTTCGGGGCGATGGGCGTCGATGTCGCGCGCCATGGCGTCGAGCACCGTCTCGACCACCCGCGCCATGTCGAGAAACCCGATCCGCCCGGCGATGAAGGCGTCGAGCGCGGCCTCCTTGGCGGCGTTGAAGACGGCACCGGAGAGCCCGCCTTGCTCCATCACCCGCCGGGCCAAGCGCAAAGCGGGATAGCGGTCTTCGTCGGGCGTGCGGAACGTCAACTGGCCGATGGCGGCCAGGTCCAGCCGCTCCACCGGCAGCGCCCGCCGTTCGGGCCAGTTCAGCGCATAGCCGATGGCGTGGCGCATGTCGTGCGGGCCGACATGGGCCATCAGCGCGCCGTCCCGGAACCCGACCAGCGCATGAACCAGCGACTCAGGGTGCACCAGGGCCTCCACCTGCCGCGGGGCGACGCCGAAAAACTCCTTGGTTTCTATGAGTTCCAGCGCCTTGTTGAACAGGCTCGCGCTGTCGATGGTAATCCGCTGCCCCATATCCCAGTTGGGGTGGTTGGCGGCCTCCTGGGGCGTGGCGGCGGCCAACCGGTCGAGCGGCCAGTCGCGGAACGCCCCGCCGGAGGCGGTGATGACGATGCGCTCGACCGCGCCCAGGTCCTCGCCCACCAGCGCCTGAAAGATCGCCGAGTGCTCGCTGTCCACCGGCAGGATCGTGGCCCCGTGCCGCCGCGCGGTGTCCATCAGGAGCGGCCCGGCGGCCACCAGGCTCTCCTTGTTGGCCAGGGCCAGGGTCGTGCCCTGCTCCAGCGCGGCCAGGCCGGGGGGCAGTCCGGCCGCGCCCACGATGGCCGACATGATCCAGTCGGCGGGCCTGCGGGCGGCATCGCATAGCGCCTCGGCCCCCGCGGCCGTGGCGATCCCAGTCCCTGCCAGTCGGTCGCGCAGCTCCGGCAGCGCCGCCTCGTGGGCGGTCACCGCGATCTCGGCACGGTGGCGGCGGGCCTGCTCGGCCAACAGGGCGACGTTGGCCCCACCGGTCAGAGCGACCACGCGATAGGCGTCGGGATCGCGGCCGACGAGGTCCAGGGTGCTGCACCCGACCGACCCCGTCGCCCCCAGGACGCTCACCCGCTTCACGGCAGCCCCGGCGGGAAGTCCACCAACTGCTCGACCAGCAAGAGGAACACCGCCGCACCGAGCATCCCGTCGAAGCGGTCGAAAAGCCCGCCATGCCCGGGGATCAGGGACGAGCTGTCCTTGACCCCCATGCGGCGCTTGACCGAGCTCTCGGCGATGTCGCCGATCTGCGAGGCCATGGAGACGGCGATGGAGATGCCAACGATCTGCGCCTTGACCGGGGTGAGGCCGATAAAGATCACGCCGACCCCCGCGGCCGCGACCCATCCCGCGACCGTGCCCGCCCAGGTCTTCTTGGGGCTGACGCGGGGCCAGAACTTGGGCCCGCCGATGAACCGCCCGGCGAAGTAGCCGAAGACGTCGGTGGCGATGACGACCAGCGCCAGCCACAGCATCCAGATGAACCCGAACTCGTCGCGCAGGGCGAAGAGACCGTAGCCCGCCAACAGGATCATCAGGGTAAAGACGGTGAAGGTCGCGCGGTGCTGAGACAACTGTCCGAATCCGACGAAACAGGGGGCGATCAGGATCGGCAGGGCGTAGCCCGGCGGCAGCAACTCGGCCACGGCCAGAGCCAGCCCGGCAACGCCCGCGAGCATCAAGGCCGGCGCCTCGCGGTCGAGCATCCGCACCAGTTCCCACACCATCGCGGCGGAAATCACCACCGTCAGCACGATAAAGGCGATGCCGCCGAACCACACCGCGGTCAGGCCGATCACGGCCACCGCCCCGCCCGAGGCCAGCCGGACGATCAGGTCGTCCCACTGCCCGGCCGCCGTCTTCATGCGGTCACGGCACCGAAACGGCGGTCGCGGGTCTGATAGCTCGCCAAGATGTCGGCAAAGACCTCGGCGGTGAAGTCCGGCCAGAGCGTGTCGATGAACTCGTACTCCGCATAGGCCGACTGCCAGAGGAGGAAGTTCGAAATGCGCGCCTCGCCGCTGGTGCGGATCACCAGGTCGGGGTCGGGCAGGAAACAGGTGTCGAGAAACCGCGCCAGCGTGGTCTCGTCCACCGTCTCGGGATCGAGCCGGCCGGCGGCCACTTCGCGCGCCAGGCGCTTGGTGGCCCGGCCCAGTTCGTCGCGGCCGCCATAGTTCAGGGCGACGGTGAGGTGGACGCGGTCGTTGTGGCTGGTCAACAGCTCCAACTCGTCCATCAGGCGGGTCAGCTTGTCGTCGAGCTTGACCCGGTCGCCGATGAAACGCACGCGCACGCCCTCGGCCAGGAGGTCACGCGCTTCACGCTGGATGTAGCGGCGGAACAGGCTCATCAGGCCTGCCACCTCGGATTGGGTCCGCTTCCAGTTCTCGGTGGAAAATGCGAATATCGTCAGATACTTGACGCCCAGATCGGGGCACGCCCTGACCACCTCGCGGACCCGCCTGGCACCGGCGTGGTGGCCGAAGAGGCGCGGCTTGCCCCGCGCCTGGGCCCAGCGCCCGTTGCCGTCCATGATCGCCGCCACGTGCCGTGGTCCGTCACTCGTCATCTCGCCGTCCTCGCTACTGCCGCCTCCGCCGTCGCCCCTCAGACCTGCATGATCTCCGCCTGCTTGGTCTCCAGGGCCTTGTCGATCGCCGCGATGCCCTTGTCGGTCATCTCCTGCACCTCGGCGCTCCAAATCTTGTGATCGTCTTCGGACATGCCGTTGGCCTTGGCCTTTTTCAGCTGGTCCATGCCGTCCCGGCGCACGTTGCGGACCGCGACGCGGGCGTTCTCGGCATAAGTCCCCGCGACCTTGGACAACTGCTTGCGCCGTTCCTCGTTCAACTCGGGGATCGGCAGGCGGATGGTGGTGCCGTCGATCACCGGGTTGATGCCCAGGCCGGACTCGCGGATCGCCTTTTCCGCCTTGCCGACCAGGGACTTGTCCCAGATCGAGATGGTGACCATCCGCGGCTCGGGCACGTTGATCGTGCCCACCTGGTTTATCGGCGTCGGCTGGCCATACGCCTCGACCATGATCGGTTCGACCATCGAGCCCGAGGCCCGGCCCGTCCTCAGCGACGCGAACTCCTGCCGCAGCGCCGCCATCGCGCCGTCCATGCGGCGCTGGAGGTCGTCCAGATCCAGCTCGAAATCGTCGTCTGCCATGCCTGTTCGTATCCGTCCTTATGTCTCCGGCCGCCGGGGCCGGACGCTGTCTTGCCGCGCCTTCTACACCGGAAGGGCGGGCCGTGCCAGTCCAACGGCGGGACGGCCCGCGCGGCGCGCAGGATCGCCGCCGCCGCGGCTCAGCCGCCGACCACCGTATAGGTCCCCTGCCCCGCCAGGATGCCGCGAAAGCCCCCGGGCTCGTCCAGGCTGAACACCACGATGGGCAGGTTGTTGTCGCGCGCCAGGGCGATGGCCGAGGCGTCCATCACGCCCAGATGCTTCTGCAACACCTCGTCATAGGAGACGCGGTCGTAGCGCTTGGCGTCGGGATGCTTGACCGGATCCCTGTCGTAGACCCCGTCGACCTTGGTGCCCTTGAAGATCGCCTCGCAGCTCATCTCGTTGGCGCGCAGCGTCGCGGCGGTGTCGGTGGTGAAGTAGGGGTTTCCGGTGCCCGCGGCAAAGATGATGACGCGGTTCTTCTCCAGATGCCGCACCGCGCGGCGGCGGATATAGGGCTCGCAGACCTGGTCCATCGGGATGGCGCTGATCACCCGGGTGAAGACCCCCAGCCCCTCCAGCGCCGACTGCATCGCCAGCGCGTTCATCACGGTCGCCAGCATCCCCATGTAGTCGGCCGTGGTCCGCTCCATCCCCTGCGCCGAGCCCTGGAGCCCGCGAAAGATGTTGCCGCCGCCGATCACCATGCAGATCTGCACCCCCATGGCGTGGACCGACTGCACCTCGCGGGCGATGCGCTCGACCGTGGGCGGGTGTAGGCCATAGCCCTGAGGCCCCATCAGCGCCTCGCCGGAAATCTTCAGCAGGACACGCTTGTATTTCGGCGCGGGCGCGTCGCTCGCCTCTGCCGTGCCGCTCGCCTCGGTCATGACGCGGTCCTTTCGGGTTGGGGGTTTTGCCTGTGGCGCGAAAATGTCGCAAAAGCCCGCGGTGTGCAATTGCGCAAGAGGTCCCGATGACACCCGATGAGGCCGTGGCCGCGGCGACGCCCGGCCGCACCGTGCTGATCGCCGGCCCCACGGCCAGCGGCAAGTCGGCGCTGGCCCTGCGCATCGCCGCCAGGACCGGGGGACCGGTGGTCAATGCCGACGCGCTCCAGGTCTACGGCCACTGGCGGGTGCTGACCGCGCGGCCGTCGGCGGCGGACGAGGCCGCCTGGCCGCACCGGCTCTACGGCCATGTGGGGCGGGAGGCGCCCTATTCGGCCGGACACTGGCTGCGCGACGTCGCGCCGCTCCTCGACGCCGCTCCGGTGATCGTGGGGGGCACGGGCCTCTACCTCACCGCGCTGACCGAGGGGCTGGCCCATGTGCCAGAGGTGCCCGGGGAGGTGCGGGCGCGGGGCGACGCGCTCCTCCGCGACGAGGGGCTCGGGGCGATGGCGGCCGCGCTCGACGCCGAGACCGCGGCCGGGATCGATCTCGACAACCCTGCGCGGGTGCAGCGGGCGTGGGAGGTGTTGCAGGCCACCGGGCGGGGGCTGGCCCGCTGGCAGGCCGAGACCGGCCCGCCGCTCCTGCCGCCCACTGCCGCGCTCTGCCTGGTGATCGCGGCCCCGGCCGAGGACCTGACCCCGCGGATCGCGGCGCGGTTCGACGCCATGCTGGCCGCGGGCGCGCTGGACGAGGTGCGCGCGGCCCTGCCCGATCTCGACCCCGCCCGCCCCGGCGACCGTGCCATCGGCGCCGCCGAGCTGGCGGCATACCTCCGCGGCGAGGTGCCGCTCGACGTTGCCCGCGACCGCGCGGTCATCGCCACGCGGCAATACGCCAAACGCCAGCGGAGTTGGTTCCGCAGCCGCATGAAAGACTGGCAGAAGGTCGATTTGTCCAACTCCTGACGACGATAGGCCCGTGCGCGGGGCGGGAAATGACGAATCTTTGACGTCCCGGCGACGAGGCGGCAGGGTGTCCCAGCCCTCTGCCAAGGACGCCGCCCCATGAACGATCTGCCCCCGCCACCGCCTGCCTTCCGCATCGACGCGCTCTCCGGCCTTGCCCAGGGCGGCCGCTGGCGCACCGAGGCGATGCGCAGCTATGGCCACCCCGTGCTCTACTGGTTCACCCGCGGACAGGGTCGAATCACGGTTCAGGGCGTGACCCGCGGCTACGGCCCGCACAACGCCGTGCTGCTGCCTGCACGGATCATGCATGGGTTCGAGACCATGGGACAGGTTTCTGGCGCGATGCTGAGCTTTCCCCGCGACGCCGACCTCGACCTGCCCGACACGCCCTTGCATCTGCGCATCCGCGACGGCCAGGCGCAGGCCGAGATGGCGTTGCAGATCGAAAACATCCAGCGCGAGCTGGACCTGGGCGAGGGGATGAGCACGCGCGCCCTGATCCACCACGCCGGTCTGTTGGCGGTGTGGCTGGAGCGGCAGGCCGACGGCAAGGAGACCCAGAACGTCGGCCTGGACGGCCGCGCCGCCGACCGCCTGGCCGCCGCCTACGCCTCGCTTCTCGAACGCGACTTCCGCACCGGGCGCGGTGTCGGCGACTATGCCGCCGCCCTCGGCGTCACCGCCACCCATCTCAGCCGGTCGTGCCGCGCCGCGTGCGGACGACCGGCCTCGGCGCTGCTCCAGGACCGTCAGCTCTACGAGGCGCGGCGGCTCCTGCGCGAGACCGGACTGCCGGTCAAGACGGTGGCCGAACAGCTGGGCTTCCGCTCGGCCGCATACTTCACCCGCGCGTTCCATCAGCGCACCGGTCAGACCCCCAGCGCCTTCCGCGCAGGCGGTTGAGCCCCCCGGCATAGCCCGGCGATGTCGATTTTCGACATCCCCGATGTCGTTTTTTTTACATTAAATGGCGAAAGCGTCGGTTGACGCCTCTCCGAATTGCGTGCCGAATGTCCGCCAAGGCTGCCCGCTCGCGGAACCGCCCGACGCAACGTGCGCGGTGCGTGCGATCCCGGGTCATGGCGGCCCAAGGACACCGCGACGTCTCACAGGGAGATAGAGATGACCACGACGAACCGCGGCGGACGGGTTCATCCCGCCGCCAAGATGCATGCAGACGAGTATCGCGCCGGCCAACTGAGCCGCCGCGAGTTCCTCGCCCGGTCCACCGCGCTGGGGGTTTCGGCCACCGCCGCTTACGGCCTGATCGGTCTCAACGCCCCGGCCCATGCCCAGGCGGAGATCGAACAGGGCGGCACCATGCGGGTGCAGATGAGCGTCCGCGCGCTCAAGGACACCCGCGCCGCCGACTGGTCCGAGATCGCCAACCAGACGCGTGGGACGCTGGAATACCTCGTCGAATACAACAACGACGGGTCGTTCCGGGGCATGCTGCTCGAAGGGTGGGAGGTCAACGACGACGCCACCGAATACACCCTCAACATCCGGCCCGGCGTGACCTGGTCCAACGGCGACGACTTCACCGCCGAGGACGTGCTCTTCAACCTCCAGCGCTGGTGCGAGAAGGAGGCCGAGGGCAACTCGATGGCCGGCCGCATGGCCACCCTCATCGACGAGGAGACCGGCAATCTGATCGAGGGCGCCGCCGAGGTGGTCGACGCGACCACGCTCAAGCTGACCCTGCCCAAGCCCGACATCTCGATCGTGCCGGGTTTTTCAGACTACCCGGCCGCCATCGTGCATCCCAGCTACGACCCCGACGACACCGAGAACGCCATCGGCACAGGGCCCTACGTGATCGAGGAGCTGGAGGTCGGGGTGAAGTGCGCGCTGGTGCGCAACGACCGCGACTGGTGGGGCACCGAGGTCTATGGCGGCCCCTATCTCGACCGGATCGAGTATATCGACTACGGCACGGACCCCGCCGCCTGGCTCGCCGCCATCGAGTCCGAAGAGGTGGACTTCCTGCACGAGAGCGTGGGCGAATTCATCGAAATCCTCGACGCCATCGGGCTCAAGAAGTCCGAGGTTGTCACCGGCGCCACCATCGTCATCCGGCCCAACCAATTGGCCGAAGTCGACGGGATGCGGCCCTATGAGGACGTGCGGGTGCGCAAGGCGCTCCAGATGGCCGTCGACAACGCCATCTGCCTCGAACTGGGCTATGGCGGCCGGGGCGTCCCGGCCGAGAACCACCACGTGGCGCCCGTGCACCCCGAATATGTCGAGCTGCCGCCCATGCCCCACGATCCGGCCGAGGCCAAGCGGCTCATGGAGGAGGCCGGGATGGCCGACTTCGAGCACGAGATCATCTCGATCGACGACGACTGGCGCAAGAACACCACCGACGCGGTGGCGGCCCAGCTGCGCGACGCCGGCATTCCGGTCAAGCGCACGATCCTGCCGGGCAACACGTTCTGGCAGGACTGGAAGAAGTATCCCTTCTCCTCGACCAACTGGAACCATCGCCCGCTCGGCGTGCAGATTCTCGCCCTCGCCTATCGCTCGGGGATGGATTGGAACGAGTTCGGCTGGGCCAACGACGAGTTCGACGCGCTCATAGCGGAGGCGCTCGCCATCGCCGATGCCGAGAAACGGTCCGAAGTCATGGGCAAGATCGAGAAGCTGGTCCAGGACGAGGGCGTGACGATCCAGCCCTATTGGCGCTCGCTCTACCGTCACATGCTGGAGAACGTGGAAGGTGCCGAACAGCACATCCAGTTCGAGCATCACCACTACAAATGGGGCTTCGGCGCCTAAGGCTGCCGACCGCGACACCGGGCCGTCCCCCCGCGCGGGGGGACGGCCCGACGCACAGAACCGCAGGGCCCCGGGGCTGCACCCCCCGGACCGTGACAGACCGTCGGGACAAGGCGGCGCGCCCTGCCACTCCGACCGACAGGGGCCGACGACATGGGACTGTTCATACTGCGCCGGCTGGGGGTGATGATCCTGACGGCGCTCTGCCTGACCTTCATCGTCTTCTTTCTCACGAACCTCTATCCGAACCTCGAAAAGCTGGCCAAGACGCAAGGCAACATGCGGATGACCGACGAAGAGGTCGTGCGCTGGCTGGACGTGCGCGGGTATCTCGAACCCCTGCCGGTAAAATACGGGCAATGGTTGGGCGTCCTGCCGGGATACGTGGGCGAGACCGCGAGCGGCCAGGTCACCGGGCGCTGCATCTCGGGCGAGCTGACGGCCGACACGGCGCCGCGGTTCTGCGGCGTGCTCCAGGGCGATTGGGGCTATTCCACCGTGTTCCGAGACGGCGTCTGGGACATCGTGATCAAGCGTCTGGCCCTCACGGGCAAGCTGATGTTCTGGGTGATGCTGCTGATGGTCCCGGCCGCGCTGATCATCGGCGTTTTGGCCGGGATGCGCGAGGGGTCCAAGATGGACCGTTCGCTGTCGACCGTCTCCATCGTCTCGACGGCGACGCCGGAATACGTCTCGGGCGTGATCCTGATCGCGGTCTTCGCCTCCTCCGCCGTGGGGCTGCGATGGTTCAACGGCACCGCAACGGGCGCGATGGAGGACGCCACCTTCCGCAACTTCTTCCTGCCGGTGTTCACCATCGCGCTCTACGGCATGGGCTATATCGCGCGGATGACGCGGGCGTCGATGGCCGAGGTGATGACGGCGCAGTACATCCGCACCGCCCGGCTCAAGGGCGTGAGCTTTCGCAACGTGGTGGTCAAGCACGCGCTCAGGAACGCGCTGATCGCCCCCTTCACCGTCATCATGCTCCAGTTTCCCTGGCTGCTGAACGGGGTCGTGATCGTCGAGACCCTGTTTAACTACAAGGGCTTCGGCTGGACCCTGGTGCAGGCCGCCGGCAACAACGACATCGAGCTACTGCTCGGCGTGTCGGTGGTGTCGGTGTTCGTCGTGCTGATCACACAGCTCATCTCGGACATTGGATATGTCTATCTCAACCCCCGCATCCGGGTAACCTGAAGGAGTCCCGCGCATGGAGCCGCTCACCTGGACCGGCGCCCTCGGGGGCGTCCTGAACCCCGCCCTGGCGCTGGCCTGCGCCGCCTTCGCCGTCACGGCGGTGGCGCAGATCGTGCTGAGCCTCGTCGTCACCCAGCCCATGCCCCAGGGCAACGAACTGGTGGCGCCGCCGTCCCTGGCCGACCACGCCGGCACCGCGGCGCGCTGGAGCTTTGGCGCCATCGTCCTGATCGTGCTGGCCTATGCGGTGGGCGGCATCGTCCTGCCCGACCCCCAGGCCAAGGGGATCGTCGGGCTGGTCTCGACCCGCCTCCTGCCGGTGTGGATCGCGCTGACCGTGCTCTTCGCCGTCTCGATCACGTTCAAGCGACGGCTGGGCCTCTACGGTAAGCTCTTCGACTCGACCATCGGCATGATCGGCTTTGCGCTGGTGATGTTCTGGGTCTTTGCCGGGGTCTTCGGCGCCATGGACCTGATCGTCACCCACGACCCCCTGGCCCAGATCTCGGGGATGAAGAACGAGCCCCCGGGCACCCCCGTCACCCAGGACGGCGTCTATCCCTACTACCTGCTCGGCGGCGACAACCTGGCTCGCGACGTCTTTACCCGGATGATCGTCGGCGCGTGGGAGGTCATCAAGATCGCCCCCTTCGCCACGCTCTTCGCCTTCATGGTCGGGATCACCCTGGGCCTGCCCGCGGCCTACTACGGCGGGCGGCTGGACGTGTTCCTGTCGTTCCTGGCGAACCTGATCCTGGCGTTCCCGGTGATTCTGCTCTTCTACCTCCTGGTGACGCCCGAGATCGTGGCCACGGGCATCCCGGTCTACATGGCCGCGGTGCTGTTCATCTTTCCCATCGTGTTCCTGGTGATCCTGTTCAACTCCCGGTTCTTCACCCAGCCGGGCAAGCGCAACCTCTATCTCGGGGTGACGCTGGTGGTCGGCCTGTGGCTCTACCTGGGCATCGCCTGGAATGCCGACCCCCTGGGGATCATCGCGTTCCCGCCGAACCTGCTGGTGGTCTTCGTCAGCGTGGTGTTCGTGAACTCGCCCACCGTGTTCCGGATCGTGCGCGGCATCGCGATGGACATCAAGACCCGCGACTACGTGGCCGCCGCCCAGACCCGCGGCGAGGGCCCGTGGTACATCATGCTGTGGGAGATCCTGCCCAACGCGCGCGGGCCGCTGATCGTCGATTTCTGCCTCAGGATCGGCTATACCACGATCCTCCTCGGCACGCTGGGCTTCTTCGGCCTCGGCCTCAGCCCCGAGAGCCCGGACTGGGGCTCGACCATCAACGAGGGGAGGAAGCTGTTGTCGATCTACCTCCACCCCGCCCTACCGCCGGCCTTTGCGCTGCTCAGCCTGGTTCTGGGGCTGAACCTGCTGGCCGACGGCCTGCGCGAGGAGAGCCTCAAGGACTGACACGAATTTTCGACGAAAATTCGCCCTCGATTTTTCGTCGAAAAATCGCACCAAGGAGACGCCGATGGCCCGCGACGACTACGACGGCCCGATCCTGGAAATCGACAATCTGTCGATCTCGTTCTTCACCCGGCTGCGCGAGATCCCGGCAGTCATGGACTTCTCCTGCACGGTCCTCCCGGGCGAGGCCATGGGCCTCGTGGGCGAGTCCGGTTGCGGCAAGTCCACCGTGGCGCTGGGCGTCATGCAGGACCTCGGCGTCAACGGTCGCATCGTCGGCGGCTCGATCAAGTTCAAGGGCCGCGACCTGGCCCAGATGACCGATGCCGAGCTGCGCAAAATCCGCGGCCGCGAGATCGCCATGATCTATCAGGAGCCCATGGCGTCCCTGAACCCCGCCATGCGGATCGGGCGCCAGTTGATGGAAGTGCCGATGATCCACGAGGGGCTGTCGGAGGACGACGCCCGCGCCCGCGCCCTGGAGGTGGTGGCCGACGTCAAGCTCCCGGACCCCGAGCGCATCCTGAAAAGCTATCCCCACCAGCTCTCCGGCGGGCAGCAGCAGCGCATCGTGATCGCCATGGCCCTGATGGCCAATCCGAGCTTGCTGATCCTTGACGAACCCACGACGGCGCTCGACGTCACGGTGGAGGCGGCGGTGGTCGAGCTGGTCAAGGATCTGGGCCGGAAATACGGCACCTCGATGCTGTTCATCAGCCACAACCTCGGGCTCGTCCTCGAAACCTGCGACCGCCTCTGCGTGATGTATTCCGGCGAGGCGGTGGAGACCGGGCGCATCGAGGACGTCTTCGACAAGATGCGCCACCCCTATACCCAGGCGCTGTTCCGCTCGATCCCGCTGCCTGGCGCCGACAAGAACGCCAAGCCCCTGGTCGCCATCCCCGGGAATTTCCCCCTACCCCACGAGCGGCCGGAGGGCTGCAACTTCGGCCCGCGCTGCGACTATTTCGAGGACGGCCGCTGCAACGTCGAGGACATCCCGATGTTCGAGGTCCCCGGCGACGACCGCCACGCCACCCGTTGCCTGCGCTTCGACGAGATCGACTGGGCGATGCAGGCCCTGGTCGCCCAGGCCACCGAAAAATCTCAAGCGGGCGACGTGGTCCTGCGGATGGAGAACCTCAAGAAGCACTACGAGGTCAACGCCTCGGCCCTGTTCGGCGGCGGCGAGACCAAGGTGGTCAAAGCCAACGAGACGCTGAGCTTCGAGGCGCGCGAGTCCGAGACCCTGGCCATCGTCGGCGAGTCCGGCTGCGGCAAGTCCACCTTCGCCAAGGTGCTGATGGGGCTGGAGACGGCGACGGACGGCGAAATCCTGCTCGACAACCGCTCCATCGGCGATGTGGCCATCGAGAACCGCGACACCGCGACCGTGTCGTCGGTGCAGATGGTGTTCCAAAATCCCTTCGATACGCTGAACCCGTCGATGACCGTGGGCCGTCAGATCGTCCGCGCGCTCGAGATCTTCAAGATCGGCAACTCCGAGGACGAGCGCTGGCAGCGGATGCTGGAGCTTCTGGACCTGGTCAAGCTGCCGCGCGAGTTCGCCACCCGGATGCCCCGGCAGCTCTCGGGCGGGCAGAAGCAGCGCGTGGGCATCGCCCGCGCCTTCGCCGGGGACGCCCGCATCGTGGTGGCCGACGAACCCGTCTCGGCGCTGGACGTCAGCGTGCAGGCGGCCGTGACCGATCTGTTGATGGAGATCCAGCGCGAGCAGAAGACGACGCTGCTGTTCATCTCCCACGACCTCAGCATCGTGCGCTATCTCGCGGATCGGGTCATGGTCATGTATCTCGGCCACGTGGTCGAGATCGGCGACACCGCCCAGGTCTTCGCCCCGCCCTATCATCCTTACACCGAGGCGCTCCTGTCGGCCGTGCCCATCGCCGACACGCGGGTGGAAAAGCGCTCCATCGTGCTCGAGGGCGAGATCCCCTCGGCGATGAACCCACCCCCCGGCTGCCCCTTCCAGACCCGCTGTCGGTGGAAGAACCATGTGCCCAACGACCTGTGCGAACGCGAGGTGCCGCCGATGCGCAGCATGGCCACGGGACACGAGGTCAAGTGCCACCTGCCCCAAGACCTCCTCGACGGCATGGAACCGGTGATCAAGATGGCGGCCGAATAAGCCCAGAACGACGGGCCAGCCCGGGCGCCGGTGGAACCCTTGCGCCAGCTTCCGGTTGTCCTGTGACTGGCATCGGAGGATCGGCACGTGGCGGGCAAGGATGACTTCGGATGGGCGATCCCCATCATGCGCGCCGGCTATGGCGGCCGCGCACTGGTCTACCTCGCAGTGGCGGGCCTGTCGCTCTGGGCGATCTGGCGCGGCGGCGACGCGCAGGGCACCGAATCCGCCTTCGCCACGCTGGAGCGGTCGACCTGGGGCGTCGTCGTCCTTGTCCTGATCGCCATCGGCATGGCAGCCTATGCCCTCTGGCGTCTGATCGACGCGCTGTGGGATCTCGAGGACTACGGCACCGACGGCAAGGGGCTGATCGCGCGCATCGGCATGGTCGTCACCGGCCTGGTCCACCTCGCCCTCGGCGCCGCGGTGGTCAAGATCCTGCTCGGCAGTGGCGACGGCGAGGCGGGCGGCGAGGGCCAGTCCGGCGTGTCCAAACTGACATCGCAGGTCATGTCCATGCCCGGCGGCGTCTGGCTGGTGGGCATCGCCGGGGTCTGCACCTTGGGCGCCGCGATCTACTACCTCCACAAGGCGTGGAAGGAGGAATACCGCGACACCCTCTATGCCAACGAGGTGCTCAGCCGCTGGAACTGGGTGCTGAAGGCCGGCGTCACCGCGCAGGGGATCATCGTCGGCGTCATCGGCGGGTTCCTCCTCTTCGCCGCCCTCAACGCCGATCCCAGCGAAGCCGGCGGCGTCGGCGAGGCCTTCGACTGGCTGGCGCAGCAGCCCTTCGGCAACGTCCTGGTGGTGCTGATCTGCATCGGCCTTCTGGGCTTTGCCGTCTTCTGCGCGGTCAATGCGGCTTACCGCATCGTGCCCAAGGCCGCCGACGGCGACATCCGCACCCTGGCCGACAAGATGCGGGAGGGCGCCCGCCGCGCCAAGGCCAAGGCGACCTGAGCCCCAGAAACGCCCGGTCCACCGACCCCGGCACCTCCACCACCCCCGACTTCCCTTGAGAAACGTCTCGGGGCCGCGCGCCACAGCCGGGCGGGGGCAGAGCCCCCTCGCCGGCCCGAACACGCCCGCGCCCCTCAGCCCCAACCCACACCGCTGCCACGGGAGGACATCACAGGACCGCCACCCCCACCCGTCGCCTCTCCGGCACGGAGCCTAGTCGCCCAAGGACCGCGACCGCCCGGGCGGAGCCCACCTCAGCTTTCCTTGTCAAATATCCCGGGGGGCTCGGCGCAGCCGAGCGGGGGCAGAGCCCCCTCCCGCCGCCAAGCGCCCGCGCGTTCCTCAGCTTCCCAGGATCACCCGGACGTAATTCTGCGTCTCGGGATAGGGCGGGATGCCGCCGTGCTGCTGCACCGCCCCCGGACCGGCGTTGTAGGCCGCCAGCGCCAGGCGCCACGACTTGAACGTGTCGTATTGCTGCCGGAGATAGCGGGCGCCGCCGTCGAGGTTCTGCCGCGGATCGGCCGGGTCGACCCTCAGCTTGCGCGCCGTGGCCGGCATCAGCTGCGCCAGGCCCAGCGCGCCCTTGTGCGACTTCGCGTTCGGGTTCCAGCCCGACTCCTGTTGCACCAGCCGCAGGAACAGGTCCTCGGGGATCGCATGCTTGCGCGCCGCGGCGCGTGCCATCTGGAGATAGGGGCCATTGTAGCGGCCCGTGAACCGCGGCGCGGTCGCTTTGCGCTTGACCTCTTCGGACCGCTTGGGCTGGAGCCGCTCGGAGAAGTTGTATTGCGAGGCCGCCCGCCCATCGAGCAGGCTGGTCTGGCTCTTGAACAGCGCCATCCGGTTCTTCGACGACACCGACAGGCTGTCGGCGCTCGCCCCCGTGGCCCCGATCAGCAGCACCGCCGCCGCAGCGATCGCATGTCTCATCCCAACAGCCCTGTCGTAACCCTCGCCCCGCACTATACGGCAACCGCCCAGCGTTTCCAGGGGGCCGGGCGTGTTGGGCGGATTCGATGTGTTTCCCCCGCATCGCCCCCGCGATAAGGTCGCGCGACGCGACGAGAATCGAGGAGCTTTGCCATGGCCGGGTCGGTAAACAAGGTCATCTTGATCGGCAATCTGGGCCGCGACCCCGAGGTCCGCAGCTTTCAGAACGGCGGCAAGGTGTGCAACCTGCGCATCGCAACCTCCGAGTCCTGGAAGGACCGCAACACCGGCGAGCGGCGCGAGCGGACCGAGTGGCATTCGGTGGCGATCTTCTCGGAACCTCTGGCGCGGGTGGCGGAACAATATCTGCGCAAGGGCTCCAAGGTGTATATCGAGGGGCAGCTCGAAACCCGCAAATGGCAGGATCAGTCCGGCAACGATCGCTATTCGACGGAGGTGGTGCTGAGGCCCTATCGCTCGGAACTGACCATGCTCGACGGCCGCGGCGAAGGCGGCGGGGGCGGGGGCGGCGGTTATGGCGGCGGGGGCGGCGGCTACGACGAGGACCGGTTCTCGGGCGGGGACGGCGGCGGCGGCGGCGGCAGCCGTGGCGGCGGCGGCGGGGCCGGCCGTGGCGGCCCGCCGCCTTCGGACATGGACGACGAAATCCCATTCTGACGCGGCCGCGCCTGACATCGCTCAACCCGACGGCGGCGCAACACCGCTAGAGCGGTCCTGACCCCAACAGGAGCGCTGTTGCCGTGTCCTCTCGCCGCGTCGTCGTCGCCGCCTTCGGCGGTCCCGAGGTTCTGGAGATCGAGACCCGGCCGGTGCCCGTGCCGGGCCCGGGAGAGGCGTTGATCCGCGTGCTGGCCAGCGGCGCCGCTTTCACCGACGTGATGATCCGCAAGGGGCTCTATCCCGACATCCGCGACCGGCCGCCCTTCGGCCTCGGCTACGACATGGTGGGGCGGATCGAGGCGCTGGGTCCCGGCGCCGAGGGCGTCGCGGTGGGCCAGATGGTCGCGGACCTCACGACCCTGGGGGCCAACGCCGACCACATCTGCCGCCCCGCCGACGGGCTGACCCAAGTGCCGGACGGGCTCGATCCGGTGCGCGCCGTCGCGGCCACCCTGTCGGGCGTCACCGCCTGGCAGATGCTGCACCGGGTGGCCCGGCTCGACCGGGGCCAGCGCCTGCTGATCCACGGGGCGGGCGGCGCGGTGGGCACCGCCATGCTGCACCTGGCCCGCGACGCCGGCATCGCCGCCGTCGGCGTCGACCGCATGGCCAAGCACGAGGCGATCGCGGCGCTCGGCGCGGTCCCCGTCGACGCCGATGCCCCCGACCTGGAGGAGGCGCTGGCGGCGGCGGCCCCGGACGGGGTCGATGCGGCGTTCGATCCCCTGGGCGGGCCCAGCCTGGCGCGGTCGCTGCATGTGCTGCGACCGGGCGGGATGCTGGTCGCCTTCGGCTTCTACGACCAGGTGTTGGGCCAGGGCGGGCATCTGTCGTGGGATATTCTGCGGCTGACGCTCTGGGATCTGCTGCCGAACGGCCACGCCACCGCGTTCTACTCCATCGGCGCGATGCGGCGGCAGCACCCCGCGTGGTTCCGCGCCGACCTGGCGGAGGTGCTGGACCGGGTGGCCAAGGGCCGCATCGACCCACCGGTGGGCCTGGTCCTGCCCCTCGACGCGGTGGCCCAAGCACACCGCCTGATCGAGGAGGGGTCCGTGGCTGGCAAGATCGTCCTCACCCCCGACGGTTTGTAGCCGCGCTGCGCGAAGGGCAGCGCCGTCCCGCCGGGGCGCGGTGGAACGGCGCGCGGCGGTCCAGAAAGCCCAGACGCTGCGGCGGCTGAACCGCCTTCGCCAGAAGCGCCGCCCCGGGGGGGCGGGACGGCGCTGCCCGGCGGTGCCCGCCGGGCGGGACGAGAGGGCTGGTGAAGGTGCGCGGAACTGGTCCGGGGAGAGACCAGACACCACGCCTACGCTGAGCACCGTGGGCAGCGCCGTCCCGCCGCGGCTTCGGTCGGGCGGCGCCGGATGGACCCCGAAGCACCGACGTCCTGGCGGCTGCACCGTTCTCGCCAAAGCGCCGCCCCGGGGGGGGGCGGGACGGCGCTGACCGGCGGTGCCGCCGGGCGGGGCGTGGGAGTTGCGCGGTGGAGAAGGAGGGCGGCCGGTGGGGCGCCGGCCGGAAGACCTCCGGCCCGCCGGCGTGGGCGCGTGGGACTTCCGCAGCGGGACGCGCGGACGCCCACCCGCCTCAGGCCCCCTTACCGCCCCGCGAGCGCGTCGCGCAGGACCGCGCGCACTGCCTCGGGCGGCACGTCCTCGGCGACGAACGCGGCGCCGATCCCCCGGGCCAGGACGAAGCGCAGGCGCCCGTCCACCACCTTCTTGTCCTGGGCCATGAGGGCGAGGAGCGCGTCGGCGTCGGGCAGGTCGCCGGGGATGTCGGCCAGGTCCGTCACCATCCCCATCGCCCGCAGATGCGCGCGCACCCGGCTCGGCTCTTCCTGCGCGCAGAGGCCCAGACGCGCCGACAGCTCGAACGCCAGGGCACAGCCGACCGCCACCCCCTCGCCGTGGAGCAGCCGGTCGGAATAGCCGGTGGCCGCCTCCAGCGCGTGACAGAACGTGTGGCCGAGGTTCAGGAGTGCCCGCTCCCCCGCCTCGGTCTCGTCGCGGGCGACGATGTCGGCCTTCATCTGCACCGACCGGCGCACCGCCTCGGCCCTCAGATCGGCGTCGCCGTCGACCATCGCGGGCCCGTGCCGCTCTAGCCACTCAAAGAACGCCGCGTCCCCCAACAGGCCGTATTTCACCACCTCGCCATAGCCCGCGCGCACCTGCCGAGGCGGCAGCGTGTCGAGGGCCGAGATGTCGGCCAGGACCAGGCTCGGCTGATGAAAGGCGCCGATCAGGTTCTTGCCCTGCGGCGCGTTGATCCCGGTCTTGCCCCCCACCGAACTGTCGACCTGCGCCAAGAGCGAGGTGGGGCACTGGACGAAGCGGACGCCGCGGCGCAGGACCGCGGCGGCGAACCCCGCCAGGTCGCCGATCACGCCCCCGCCCAGGGCGACGACCACGTCCCGCCGCTCGATCCGCTCGGACAACAGCCACTCGACGGCGCGGGCGAACTCGGGCCAGCCCTTGGTCGCCTCGCCGGGCGGCAGGGCCAGCGCCGACACCGCGATGCCCCGCGCCGCGCAGGCCGCTCGGAAGGCGGGCAGATGCGCCTCGGCCACGGTCGTGTCGGTCAACACCGCCACCCGCGGCCGCGCCAGGAGCGGCGCGATCTCGTCGCCCGCCCGTTGGAGCAGCCCCTGCCCCACCCGCACGTCGTAGGACCTCGGGCCCAGCGCCACCCGCACCGTCGCCGTCATCGCGCCACTCCCGCCGTCCCGGCCGTCACCGCACCCGGATGCGCCTCCAGCGCCGCCATCACCCGCGCCGCCATCGCCTCGATGCTCAGGTCGGGGCGGCTTTCGACGGTGAGGTCGGCCTGGGCATAGGCGGGCTCGCGCACCCGGCAGAGCTCGGCCAGGGTCGCCCGCGGATCGGCGGTGCGCAACAGCGGCCGCGTGTCCTTGTGCCGCACCCGCGCCCAGAGGAGCGCCAGGTCGGCCTTCAGCCACACCGACACCCCGGCGCCACTCACGATGGCCCGGTTGCGCGGCGACAGAAACGCCCCGCCGCCCGTCGACAGGACCGAGACCGGCCCGGCCAGCAGCCGCTCCAGCACCTGGCTCTCCTTTTCGCGAAAGAACGCCTCGCCATCGCGGTCGAAGATCTCGGCGATGGTGCGGTCGGCGGCCCGCTCGATCTCGGCGTCGGAGTCCAGAAACGGCACGCCGGCCAGCCGTGCCAGGGCGCTGCCCACCGCGGTCTTGCCGGCGCCCATCATGCCGATCATGACCACCGTTTTGCTCAGCCGCCCCGACACCCGGCACCGTCCCGCCTATTTCGTCTGCAATCGGCCCTGAATGGCGTGATCTTGTCAAAAAGACCATATATAAAAGCCGAGAGGCCGCCACAGATGCGGGCCCCGAGGCAGGCACAGCGACATAGGGACCCCATGCTCCGTCTTTTCAAACTTCTGTTTTTTCTCGCCCTCGTCGGTTTCATTGGACTTGTCGGTTATGCGTATCTCGGAGACATCGCCCCGCAGAGCACGGAAATCGTGGAACCGGTCACGCTCGATGTGGATTGAGCGCCGCGCGGCGCTTTTCGCGGCGATCCTGGCGGCCGGCCCGGCCGTAGCCCAAGCGCCGCTGTCGGCCATCGATTGGCTGAGCGACAGCATCGCTCAGCCGGTCGTGCTGCCGCCGCCGCCGCCCGACCGCGACGTGGCGGTCAACGCCCTGCCCGAAGAGGTGACGGTCGCGCCCCTCGGCGCCATCGACCCCGACCGTCTGGGTCTGGTGCCCGCGGCCGACGTCGGCCTGCCCCGCGATCTCTGGGGCGGGGCGGCGGCAACGCGGCTGGCGCGGCTCCTCACCCGGGACATGGCCCAGAGCCTGCCCTCCATGCGGGCGCTCGCGCGCGATCTGGCCGTCGCCCGCACCGAGCCGCCGACCGGCGCCACCGGCGAGGCCGTGCTGTTCACCGCCCGCGTCGACACCCTCTTGCAACTGGGTGCGCTCGACGACGCGCGGCGGCTCCTGGACCTGGCCGAGCGCGACAACCCCGCGTTCTTTCGCCGCTGGTTCGACATCGCGCTGTTGCAGGGGACCGAGACGCGGGCCTGCGGCCGGATGCGCGCCCTGCCCGAGGTCTCGCCCACCTACAGCGCGCGCATCTTCTGTCTTGCCCGCGGCGGCGATTGGCCCGCGGCGGCGCTGACGCTGGAGACCGCGGTGGCTCTGGGCGTTCTCGGCGGCCCGGAGGAAGAGCTGATCGTGCGCTTCCTCGACCCCGAACTGGCCGACGTGGGCACGCCGCTGCCGCCGCCGCGTCAGCCGACGCCGTTGGAGTTCGCGATGTATGACGCCATCGGCGAGCCCTTGCCCACTGCGCCCCTGCCCATCGCCTTTTCCCACCACGATCTACGCGACGTGATCGGCTGGAAGGCGCGGATCGAGGCGGCGGAGCGGCTGGCGGCGGCCGGCGCGATCCCGGCGGAGGCCCTGTGGGACACCTACGACGAACGCCTGCCGGCCGCCTCGGGCGGGGTCTGGGACCGGGTCGCAGCGGCGCAGCGCTTTGCCCTGGCGTTGGGCCGCGACGACGCCGAGGCCGTGGCGCGCACCCTGCCGCCGCTCTGGGACCATTTCCGCGACGCAGGGCTGGAGCCGGTGCTGGCCGCGGTCCACGGTCCGGCGCTGGCGCGGATGGCAGCCGACGCCGCGCTGGACGGCCGGGCGGCGGACATCGCCCTGCGCGCCGCGCTGTTGTCGCCGCGGGGCCGCGCGCTCCTCGCGCCGGCCCGGCCCGAGGATCCCGATCTGGCGTTCCTGGCCGCCCTGGCCCGCGGCACGCCCGAGGCGGCGCCCGCGCCCGGCGACCGGGCCGCAGTGGTGCAGGAGGCGTTCGCGACCGAGGCGATGCCGATGCGGCTCCAGGACGAGGCCGACCGCGGCCACATGGGCAGCGCGATCCTACGGGCCATGGCGCTGGTCGACGCCGGCGCCCAGGGCAACATGAACGCGCTCCGCGACGGTCTGGCGGCGCTGCGGCTCCTGGGGCTGAGCGACCGGGCCGTGGCCGCGGCGCTGGAGTTCATGATCTTGGAGCCGGCGCGATGACCGCCGCCGCGACGGCGCACCGCATCCAGACCTTCCTGGAGGCTCAGGCGGCCGAGCTCGATGCCGCCCCCAACACCCAGCTCGCCTATGCCCGGGATCTCACCAATTTCGCCCAGTGGCTCGACCGCCGGGGCACCGACCCGATGGCGGTGGATCGCGCCGGAATCGAGGACTACCTGATCCATTGCGAGGCCCAGGGGCTGGCACGAGCGACCCGGGCGCGGCGCCTGTCGGCCATCCGGCAACTCTATCGCTTTGCCTTCGAAGAGGGCTGGCGCAACGACAACCCGGCGATCCAGATCAAGGGGCCGGGCCGGGACAAGCGGCTGCCCAAGACGTTGACCCACGACGAGGTCGACCGCCTGTTGGCCGCCGCAGCCGAGACCGGCCGCAGCGCCGAGGATCGGTTGCGCAACGCCTGCCTGATGCAACTGCTCTACGCCACCGGGATGCGGGTGAGCGAACTGGTGTCGCTGCCCACGGCCGCCGCCCGGGGCGATCCGCGGATGCTGTTGGTCCGCGGCAAGGGCGGCAAGGAGCGGCTGGTGCCCCTCTCGCCCCCGGCCCGCGCGGCGCTGGCCGCCTGGCTGGAGGCGCGCGAGGCCCAGGACAGCGCCGCCCGCGGCGCCCGCCGCACGCCGTCGCGGTTCCTGTTCCCCTCGCGTGCCGCGGCGGGGCACCTGACGCGCCACCGGTTCTATACGCTCATCAAGGAGCTGGCCGTCGCCGGGGGTGTCGCCCCGGCCAAGGTGACGCCGCACACGCTGCGCCACGCCTTTGCCACCCATCTGCTGGCGGGGGGGGCCGACCTGAGGGCGATCCAGACCATGCTCGGCCATGCCGACATCTCGACGACCGAGATCTACACCCACGTCCTCGATGCGCGGCTCCAGGATCTGGTGTTCGAACATCACCCCCTCGCCGACAAGGGCTGACACCGGCGGCTTGATCCCCGTGCCGCCGCGCCGCATATAGCGCGGCAGTCTCCGCACCCTGCCGCCGATCAAAGGATCCCATGGACCCCGTCACCAGCTTTTCCGACAGTTCGTTCTGGATCACCGCCGTGGCGATCCTGTTCCTCCTGGTGTGCTCGGGCTTCTTCTCGGGATCCGAGACCGCGCTGACCGCCGCCTCGCGGGGCAAGCTCAGGGCCTCGGCCGACCGCAAGTCCAAGGGCGCTGAACTGGCGCTGAAGCTCAAGGAGGACGACGAAAAGCTGATCGGCGGCATCCTGTTGGGCAACAACCTGGCCAACATCCTGGCGACCTCGCTGGCCACGGCGCTGTTCACCCGCCTCTTCGGCGACGGCGGGGTGGCGCTGGCCACCCTGGTGATGACGCTTCTGGTTCTGATCTTTGCCGAGGTGCTGCCCAAGACCTATGCGATCAACAAGCCCGAGGCGACCGCCTCGGCCGCCAGCCGCGTGGTGAACGTGGTGATCACCGTGCTGGCCCCTGCGGTGGCGGCGGTCCGGCTGATCGTGCGGGGGGTTCTGCGCATCTTCGGGATGCGGATCGACCCCGACAGCCAGGTGCTGGCCGTGCGCGAAGAGATCGAGGGCGCGCTGAGCATCGGCCATTCCGAGGGCGCGGTGGAAAAGGAAGAGCGCGACCGGATCCTCGGCGCCCTGGACTTGGGCGAGCGCACGGTGGAGGAGATCATGCTCCACCGCCGCCAGATCGAAATGATCGACGCCGCAGCGCCGCCCCAGGACGTGCTGGAACAGTGCCTGCGCTCGGCCTATACCCGCCTGCCGGTGTTCCGCGACCGTCAGGAGAACATCGTCGGCGTGATCCACGCCAAGGATCTGCTGCGCGCCATGTATGCCCGCAGCCGCGACCCCGAAGGCGGCGCGGCGGTGCCATTGGACGATTTCAACATCCTCGACGTGGCGATGACGCCCTACTTCGTCCCCGAGACCACGACGCTGGACGACCAGATGCGGCAGTTCCTCCGGCGGCACACGCATTTCGCGCTGGTGGTGGACGAGTACGGCTCGCTCCAAGGGCTGATCACGCTCGAAGACATCCTCGAAGAGATCGTGGGCGAGATCACCGACGAGTTCGACATCGACGCCGAACATCCCCTGCGCCGGACCGAGGCGGGCGACTATGTGGTCGACGGCGGCATGACCATCCGCGACCTCAACCGCGCCACCGATTGGCAACTGCCCGACGAAGAGGCCAACACCGTCGCCGGGCTGGTGATCCACGAGGCGCAGATGATCCCGACCCAGGGGCAGGTCTTCGTCTTCCACGGGTTCCGGTTCGAGGTGCTGCAACGCAAGGACAACCGGATTACCCGGATGCGCATCCGCCCGGTCTGAACCGGGCCGCGGCGGGGATGGTCAGCCCTTGGGCACCATCTGCAACAACTGGTCCATGCTCATCGCCGGCTGAGCGCACCCGGCCTCGCCGACGATGCGCGCCGGAACGCCCGCCACCGTCTTCATCGGCGGCACGTCCTCCAGCACCACCGACCCCGCGGCGATGCGCGAACAGTGGCCCACGTGGATGTTCCCCAGGACCTTGGCCCCCGCCCCGATCAGGACGCCGCACCCGATCTTGGGGTGGCGATCGTCGTCCTCCTTGCCGGTGCCGCCCAGGGTCACGGAATGCAGCATCGACACGTTGTCGCCCACCACCGCCGTCTCGCCGATGACGATGGAATGCGCGTGGTCGATCATGATCCCCTGGCCGATGCGCGCGGCCGGGTGGATGTCGACGCCGAACACCTCGCTCACCCGCATCTGGAAGAAATAGGCCAGGTCGCGCCGCCCCTCGGTCCACAGCCAATGGCCCACACGATAGGCCTGCACCGCCTGGAACCCCTTGAAGTAGAGGAGCGGCTGGAACAGCCGATGGCAGGCGGGATCGCGGTCGAAGACGGCGCCGATGTCGGCGCGCGCCGCCTTGCCCAGGGACGGGTCGGCGGCATAGGCGGCATCGCCGATCTCGCGCACCAGTTGCTCGGACATCTCGCCCGAGGCGAGCTTGAGCGCCAGGCGATAGGCCAGCGCCGCCTCCAGCGAATGGTGGTGCAGGACCGACGAATGGATCAACCCGCCCAAGAGCGGCTCGTCGGCGACGGCGCCCTCGGCCTCCTCGCAGATCCGGGTCCAGACCGGATCGAGGGTCGCCAGATTTTCCTTGCGATGGGCCATGGCCGCTCTCCGCTGTTGCACCGCACGCTCCGACATAGGTGTGCCACGTGGACGATCAAAGGGCCAGCCGCGGCGTCGGTCCCGGCGCGGTGGGCGGCGGGGGCCGTCGAAGTGCGCCGCCTGAGCCCCCTCGCCCCGCCGGCCGCAGGCAGGGCAGCGCGGTTCCCCACCGGGGCGGCGCTTTTGGCGAAGGGGGTGCAAACGCTCCGGCGCCGGGGCTTCTGCCGATGCCGCGCGCCGCTCCACCCAGCCCCGCGGAACGGCGCACCCCTCGTCTCTAGAGACCCCAAGGCCAAGCTCCAATATCGAACGAAGCGCCATCTGCGCGCCGCGCCCAGCCCCGACGCCCCGCCCGGCGGCACGCCGGGCAGCGCCGTCCCGCCCCCCCGGGGCGGCGCTTTGGCGAAGGCGGTGCTTCCGCCGCAAGGTGGATGCTTTTGGCGCCCTCGCGCCCCGCCCGACCCGCCCCGGCGGGACGGCGCTGCCCTCATCGTAGAGCTCATGCGACGGCGGAAGCCCGGACCGTTCTCACCGCTGCCGTCTTGCCGTAGGATCGCGCCATGGACCCCGATGACGCCCGTGAGCGCCTGCGCGCCCGCAGCGCCGCACTGGTCGCCGAGACCAACGGCGGCCGCGGCGCCACCGCGACCGTCGCGCTGGATCAGCAGGCGGTGGGTCGGCTCAGCCGCATGGATGCGCTGCAGCAGCAGGCCATGGCCCAGGCGGCGCAGCGCAACCGTGCGGCCGAACTCGGCCGGATCGACGCCGCCCTCGCCCGGATCGCGGCGAACGCGTTCGGCTATTGCGTCGATTGCGGGGACGAAATCGCAGCGGCGCGGCTCGACCGGGATCCGTCGGCACCGAAGTGCCTGTCCTGCGCCCGCGGCTGAGCGAGCCCCTCCAGCACCGCGACCAGGCAGCGGCGGTAATCGGGATCGCCGAGCGGCGGCTCGGGCCGGTGAGGCCGCCTGAGTGCCGCCGTCATCAGCGTGCCGTCGCCCCAGTGGGGATGCGCCCGCCCGCGGGCGCAGCGCCACTCCGCGGCGCGGCGGGCCTCGGCCAGCATCCGCCGAAGCAGCCAGGCCCGCCGCGCGGGCCGCACCGCCAGCAGCGCCCTGGCCGCCGCCACCGCGTCGCCGATGCCAGGCGCCAACGCCCCCTGCATGTCAGACCGTCACGGTTGTCGCGGCGAAGGGACCGGGCCCGAACCGGTCGGACACCTGGGCGACCTCGACGGTGAACGGCGCCTGGGCACCGTCTGCGACGCGGTCGGCGGCCGTATAGGTCCACTGCGGCACCGCCACCGTCGCGGTCCGCAAAACCTGACCGCCGGTGCGCACCCGCACCTCGTACTGCTCCTCCGCCTCGCCCAGGGGCACCTCGACGCTCTGCCAGGTATCGCCGTCGATCCGGGTGCGGCGGATCCACGTCAGCTCCAGATCGCCCCCCGGTGCGGGCATGGCCCGCAGATGCGCGGGGCTGTAGGGGCGCAGCCCCACCCCGTCGAACGCACGGGCGGTCTGCACATAGACCGGATCGTCCACCGGGCGGCCGGCAGGACCGGCGCGATAGTAGCGGGCGAGCCCCCTCTGCCCCGCCGCCAGGTCGATCTGCACCACGCGAGGGTCGAGCAGCACCACACGGCTGCCCGGCGGCCAGGCCGAAGGCATCAGCGCGTCGGTCCCCGCTTGCCCACGCAGCCGCAGGCTCAGGTCGTAGGTGTCGGGCAGCACCAGCGTCGCGGTGAGGAACTGGAACACCTCCCACACGTCGTCGGTGCCTTGCCCGATGGCCATCGCGTTGGCCCCGGCAAAGAGCTGCTCGGGCCCGACAGACGCCAGCGTCCCGCTGATCAACCGCACCCTCAGCGCCGGTCCCCGGTCGAAGAGCCCCGGCCGCGCCGCCGCCAGCACCGTCTCGGTCACGCCGATGGTCGCGGGCGCCCCCACGAGGGTGTTGAGCTGATAGCCCGCGTCGAGCGGCGCATCGTAGAGCGCGACGGACCCAGGCCAGGGCCGCGCGCTCACCGCCAGGCGGGGCGCATGGGGCACCTCGTCGCCGGTCAGGAGCGGCAGGTCCAGGAACACCGGCAAGACCGGCACCGGGGCGACGAAGCGGCGCAGGCGCACCGCCGCCTCCACCGTGTCCGAGGGGGTGTAGAGCTCGCGCTCGATCCGGGTGGCCTCGATCACCTGGTGGTCCGAGGCGGCGACGTGGTCGATGCGGTAGAGCCCACCGGCGACCTCGACCGCGTCGCCCGCCCCCCAGGCCATCGCCGAGGGCGGCAGGGCAAAGCTGACGCGGTCCCGCGCCACTCGCGCCTCGGCCAGCCACCGTTCGGTGATCGCGGCGCCCTCGGTCGGGGTCAGCACCAGGGGCAGGTCGGACTGGGCGGCGGCAAAGCTGCGCTCGTCGGGGAACACCGCCTCGGCCACCCGGGTCTCGAAGTCGCCGTCGGCGGCGGTGTAGGTCAGCCGGAGCCGCCCCACCCGTTCAGCCTCGGGACTGCGCAGGGTGCGCAGATCGCCGTCCAGTTCGCCGCTCACGGCCAGACGCGCGGGATCGACCGTGCCCGCCCGGCGCCCGTCGCGGGTGGCGAAGATCAGCCGCCCTGCCCGCTCCACCACGTCGAAGCCGTAGGCCAGCATCAGCGGTTGCAGCGCCGACCGCGCATCGCCGCCGGTGCCAACCACATAGCCCCGCACCACGTCGTAGAGTCGGTCGGCATCCACCTCCTCGACGATCGCCGAGCGCCCGCAGATCTCGCGCACCACCGAGGCCAGGGCGCGGGCGGTGATCCGCCCGGTGATCCAGTGCCCGCGGGCATAGTTGTCGTGGTCGTCCCAGAGATCGGTGCGCCCGGGAAAGAAGGGATAGGGCCGCGCGTCCCAGGCCCAAACATGGATCCGCCCCGGGTCCACCATCGGGCCGGAATAGACCTCGGACACGGGATTGTTGGCCGGATCGCCCCAGTGGTCGAACACCGCCCGCAGGAACTGCATCTGCATCAGGTCGTCGCGGCGCCCCGAGGAGTAGCGCGGCACCCCGGACTCCGAGGATTTCGGATCGAGAAAGCGGTTGGGCTGATTGGCACCCTTGTCGATGGCGGCGCAGCCGATCTCGGTGAACCGGATGGGCTTGGACATGGGCACCCAGTCGGTGGGGGTGTCCGAGCGCACGCCGCCGGGGCGGTCGTGGTGGGGATTGGACCACCACGACACCAGGTCCTTGTAGCGGAACACCCAGGGCTCGCCATAGGCGCCGTCGGTGATCGGCGTCCGCCGCTGCACCGCCTCGGCCTCGGGCGCGTGATAGTACCAGTCGAACCCCTCGCCGCCGGCGATGTTGGCCTTGAGATAGTCGAGGTTGTAGATCGCGCCGTAGTCCGCATCGGCGTGGTCGAACCCGTCGCGCCAGTCGGCCATGGGCATGTAGTTGTCGATGCCGATGAAATCGACGTTCGGATCGGCCCAGAGCGGATCGAGGTGGAACAGCACGTCGCCCGAGCCGTCCTGGGGGTGATAGCCGAAATACTCCGACCAGTCGGCGGCATAGCCGATCTGGACCGTGGGCCCGAGGATTTGCCGGACGTCGGCGGCCAACTGCCGAAACGCCGCCACCGCCGGGAAGCTGCCATTGGCCCCCCGGATCTGGGTCAGGCCGCGCATCTCGCTGCCGATGCAGAACGCCTCCACCCCCCCGGCCTGGGCGCAGAGATGGGCATAGTGGAGGATGAACCGGCGATACCCTCCATCGGCGGGCCCGGTATAGCTCACTCCCTGCTCGCCGGTGTCGAAGTCGCCAGGCCCCGCCTGACCGAAGAACGCGGCGACCTCGGCCTCGGCGGCGGCGGTCCGGTCGGTGGTGCCGTCGACGCCGGGGGCCAGCGCGGTGGTGATCCGCCCGCGCCAGGGCAGCTTGGGCTGCCCCTCCGCCCCGGTATAGGGGTCGATGAGGGTGTTGTCCTCGGCCTGGGTCATCAGGAGGAACGGATAGAACGTCACCGCCTGTCCCGCGGCGGCCATCGCCTGGATCGCCTCGCGGACCGAGCGGTCGGCGGGCGTGCCGCCGTAGATCGGCCGCCCGTTCGGCGCCGACAGGGCCGCCGCCCCGGCCCGGTCGATGCCGCTGACGGTCCAGGGCATCCCCACCCCGTCGTCGGTTTTCTGTTCCACCATCGGCTGCACGCGGCACGCCCCGGCGCGCAGATCGTCGCCGAACCACGCCACGATCAGCGACACCGCCTCGCAGTTCGGCGCCTCCTCGGTCAGCGCCTCCAGCGACACGGCAAAGTCCGTCTTGCCCAACGGCGTGTTCACGTTTGCCGAGGTGGCGACGCCCGGCTCCTTCTCGAAATGCACGGGCGTGGTGGCCAGGGCGTATTCGCCGGTGCCCGGCATCATCGCCACCGCCCGCACCCCACGGGCCAGGTCCACCGCGCCGCTGCCCTCCAGGTCCGCGGGTTCGGGCCGCGTCACCTCGAACGAGAACTGCGGCACGCGGTTGCCGAAGCGGCCCAGGTCCAGATCCTCGATCACCACATAAGCCAACCCTCGGAACGCGGGCACGGCGCCCGCCCCCTCTACCGCTTCGATCTTGGGATCGGGGAGCTGGTCCTCGGTGCCGGGATAGAGCCGCAGGTCGAGCGAATCCCGCGCGATCTCGTCGCCGTCCGCCCAGACGCGGCCGATCCGGCCCACGACCCCCTCGCAGAGGCCCACGGCGAGGCTCACCGAATAGCTGTATTCGGTGACGGTCGGCTGCTTCGGCGCGCCCTTGCCGCCGCCGCCGCCGGTGGTGGTCGCCGTCTCCAGGAAGTCGGAGGCCCAGATCACCTGTCCGCCGACGCGGACGCGCCCGTGGACGTGGGCGACCGGGCTCCCCTCGCCCGCGCCGGTGAGGCGAAAGCGGTCGACGCGCCCGGTCTCGACCGCCTGGCTGCCCTGGCCCAACAGGCTCTGGTCGATGACCCGGCCCAGGGTGGCGCCGACCGCGCGCCCGATCACCACCGAGCTCAGCCCCAGGACGCTGCCGCCCAGCGACGCGCCGATCGCCGAGCCGACCGCGGAGAGAACAATCGTCGCCATCAGATACCCCTGTCCGGAAACGCAAACCGCGCCACGATCCGCCGCCGCCAGGGCGCGCTCAGCGCGTTCTCGACGACCCCATGGCCGCTATAGGCATGCACGAAACGAGGGCTGTCGCCCGCCTCCGTCACGATGCCCAGATGCTTGGCCACCCCGCCGTCCCGCATCCGAAAGAGCAGGACGTCGCCCGGCTCCAGCGCGTCGCAGCGCCGCTCGATCAGGTGCGCGGCGGCGGCCTGCCAGAGCCGCTCTTGCCGCTGGGGCTCGGACCAGTCGGGGGTGTAGGGCGGCACGTCCGCAGGCTCGTGGCCGTAGAGCGCGCGCCACACCCCGCGGATGAGGCCCAGGCAGTCGGTGCCGGCGCCTCTGGCCGCGGCTTGGTGGCGATAGGGCGTGCCGATCCAGCGCCGGGCCTCCCGCGCCGCCGCCGCGCCGCTCATGCGCCGCCTCCGTCGCCAAAGTCCTCGCCAGAGCCGCCGCCGCCGCCCGGACCGCCCGGATCGTCGACCGTCAGGGCCGCGCCGCCCACCTCGGGCATCAGGCTGCCGCCGGTATGGGCGCCCCCCGCCTTGGGATAGGCCATCAGCCAATCCTCGCTCGGCAGATAGGGAAAGCCGCGAAAGTTCACCACGTTGTCGAACTTCAGCCGGCAGGTCTGGAGCCGCTTGTCGCAGCCCGCCTCCAACCGGATCGTGTCGCCCGGCGCGATCCCGCCCCTGAGCGCCTCCCAGACCTCGACCACCCGCCCATTGGGGAGCTGGCGGTCGTTCTTGATCACCGCCACGGCCCCCTCCGACGCGCCCGACAGGACCCGCAACGTGCCGCGCTCGAACCAGCGGTCGTCGAACCCGTCGAGCGCGGCGAAGTCAAAGAACTTGGCCTCCCGCACCGCCTCCACCGACCGCTCGGTGGCGTAGCCGGGCGAGGACAGATCGGCGCGGCATTGGGCATCCCCCAGAACGGCGGTGCAAGGCCCCTGATAGACCCGCCCCTGTGGCTGGTTCAGCGCCTCGGTCAGACCCCGCAACTCGGCCGTGAAGGCACCGCCGGACCGCGCGATTTCGCCCATGGTGCCCCGGAACTGCATCAGCCGCTGGTCCGGCGCCGCCCAGTTGACCAGCCACGCCGACACGACTGCACCGTCGAACCGCCCCGCCAGGATGTCCTCCTCGCGCACCGCGGCGTCGCTCAGGGCGCCCACCGCCTCGGAGTTGTCGACCGACAGGCCGCTCGTCTGCTCCAGCGCCCGCGCCTGCAACCCCTCGCTGGGCGAAAACGTCATGCCGTCGAACCCCACCGGCCCGTCGTGGTCGGTAAAGCCCAGCGTCACGCCGTCGCGCCGCACCACCTGCCAACAGCGGCAGAGCGTGGTGATCCCCCCGGCCAGATGATCCGCCAGCCCCGGCGACAGCGCGATCATATCCGCACCTCGACCACCGGCACGGTCGGCACGTCGCCCGCGCGAAAGCTCGCCACCGAGGTCTGGATGCGGTCGGTGTCGAAGCGGACGGGCACGTCGAACTCGTAGCCCGCCGTGACCTCGGTTCCCGCCGGCGGCACCGCCTCCAGCGTCACGATGCCCGTGGCGGTGTCGACCTCGAAATGCACCCCCTCGCGCAGACGGTCGCCTTCGATCCCCAGGCCGACGGTGCCGGACACAGGCTTGAGGATCGGCCGCTCGTAGCTCTGCGAGCCCGACGTGTAACGCTTGATCAGTTGGAACGTCCGCCGCACCCCGTCGCCCAGCGCGATGACCTGGTCCTCGTAGGTCACGTCGCGTGACGGCAGGGCCGATTTGTAGTCCGCCCAGTCCTTCCACCGGAAACCGTAGAGCTGCCCCCGCCGCGCCTCGAAGAACGAGATCAACAGCTCGACATCGTCGAGCGAGCGCAGCCCCAGTCCCGCGTCATAGCGGCGCCGCGAATGCGCCCAGGGCGTGTTGCGCTCTTCGAACCCGTTGGCGAGCGTCACCACCTCGGTGCGCCGCTCTGGGCCCCCGACCGAGCCAAAGCTCAGATTGGCGGGAAAGCGGACCTCGTGAAATGCCATGGCGGTTCTCTCCCCTCAGCGGTTGCGCTGACCGCGCGCCAGGGCGCGGTTCATCTGCGCCGCGATCTGGCTCTGGCTGCGGCGGAACCCTTCGACGTCGGGTGTGCTGACGTTGATCGTCACGTGGACGGCGCGCCCGCCCGATGCCTGCACCCCCAGCCGCCCGTCGGCGCCGCGGGTCAGCGGCATGATCGCCTCCGGCCCCGCCTCGCCCATGAGCCCGGTCGCCCCGCGCATGGGAAAGGTCGTGGCCTGCCGCACGATGCCGCCCGAGGCAAAGGGCACGACCCGGCCCTGGCTGAACGGCGCACCCTTTTCGAACGGCAGGAGCCCGCTCACCACGCTCTCGATCCCGCGGGCCAGGAGCCCGCCGACATGCTTGGTCACCGGGGTGATCGCGGCGGAATAGGCGGCGTTGACCATCGCCTCGGCCACACCCTTGAGCGCGTCGCTCAGCTTCATCCCGTCGAAGACCAACCCGTCGAAGGCGCGGCGCAGCCCGGTCGAGATCCCACGGCTCAGCACCCGCACGTCCCGCCCGGTGTCCGACACCGTCGCCTGCATCGACCGCAGTTCGGCGTTGAAGGCCCCGATCACCGCGCGGGCCCCCTCGGCACCGTCCTCCAGCGTCCTGACGCTCTCGCCCAGCGCCTCAGTCTCGGTCACATCCACCATCGTCCGCTCCCTTCACGTCGGGAAATTGCGCGGCCAGTTCGTCCAGCCGCGCCCGCCCCAGGGGCCGCGCCCCGCGTCCGGCCCCCAGGATCAGCATCAGTTCGGCCGGCGTCAGCGCCCAGAACGCGGACGGTGACAGGCCCCGCGCCGTGATCGCGGCCCGCATCAGCGCCGGCCAGTCGATGGCGCTCACAGCTCGGCAAAGGCCCGCGCGAGGAGCGCGCCGGCCGCCCGGGCCGCGGCCACCGGCCCGCCCTCGATCTCGGCCGCCACCAGGTCCTCGGCGCGGCCCTGCCAGCCCCCGCCCCGGAGCCCCGCGACGATCAGCGCGAGCACATCTCGGGTGGAAAAGCGGCCAGACTCGAACCGCTCGACCAGGGCCACGAGCGTGTTCTCGCCCAGCGCCTCCTCCAACTCGGCCAGCGCGCCGAGGGTCAGCTTGGCCACCCGCCGCTCGCCGTCGATCGTCAGAGCCACCTCTCCGGCCCGCGGATTGGCCATCAGAGCGCCGTAAAGCTCAGCGGCCCCGCCGACGACAACGCCATCTCATAGGTCGCCTCGCCGTCGTGGCTGCCCGCATACTCGATCGCAGTGATCTGGAACCGGCCCTGCACGGTGCCGAAATCGGGGATGATCACCTGGAACTCCGGCACCTCCCCGTCAAAGAAGATCTGCCGCGCGCGTTCGTCGGTGCCTGCGTCCTTGAAGATGCCCGAGCCCGAGATCGCCGCGCTCTTGACCCCCGCGCCTGCCAGCAACTCGCGCCAACCGCCCTGGCTCTCCAGGCTGGTGACATCGACGCTCTCGGCGTTGAAGCTGACGCGCGTGGCGCGCAGCCCCGCGATGGTCTCGAACTGGCCCGCCCCGGTCAGGTCGAGCTTGATGAGGAGGTCCTTGCCGTTCTGAGCCGCCATGTCGGTGCTCCCTTGTCAATCGTTTCAGTCGTCTTCGGTGCGCAGGCGGAACTTGAGCGCGATACGCCGGCGGTCCTCGCCGCTCAGCCGCCGGGCCTGGGCGCGCAGAAACCACACGCCCGCGATCCGGCCCCGCGCCAGCGGCGGGGGTGGCGGGGCGAGCAGCGTATCGGACACCGCCGCCGCCGCCGCCTTGGCCGCGGCAAAGCCCGGCGCGGCGCTGATCACCGATACTGTGACCTCGTGCAGCGCCCCCGCCCCGGTCTTGTCCGAGCGGTCGCGCACGTCCTCCTCGCCCAAGAGCACGTAGAGGTCGGGGACCGCGCCCGGCGGCACCGCATCGTAGATGTTCCCGCCCACCAGCGCGCCGAGTGCCGCATCGCCGGTCAGCCGCTGAAACAGGGCCGTCTGCAGGGCCGCCGCCGTGCCATAGCTCATGTCGCGACCTCCTCTTCGGCCCAGATGCGCAGGTAGCGCGCGCCGGGATCGGCCTCGTGGACCGCGCGGATCGCGTATGCTCGCGCGCCGTCGCGAAATCTCTGCCCGGCCATCGGACGGGACGGGGCGCCTAGGGGTGCGGCCCGCACCGTGATCCGAAGGCGCAGCCGTCCAAGCTCCGCGCCCGCCTCGGCCGCCGACCCGCCCGATGCGGGCTTAACCTCGGCCCAGAGCGTGCCCAGCGCGGCCCATGTCTCGGCATAGCCGCCGGCGCCGTCCGGCACCCTTTGCGGTGCCTCCAGCACCAGCGGACGGGTCAGCCGCGGCGCGGTCACAGCGCGCCTCCGCCCAGGATCCGCAGGTTCCGATAGCGGCCGAGCAGGCGGATCACGTCCGCCGGCATCGCCACCTGGCCCGCCTCCGCCCCGCGCTCGGCATAGAACCGCGCCGCCAGGATCATCACCGCCTGGGCCAGGTCGGACGGCACCTGGTCCCAGCTCGCGCCGAACCCCGCGTCGAAGGCGATCTCGACCCGCCCGCCCACCGGGATCACCGGCAGCCACAGACCGCTCGCCACCAGGGCCGGGCGGTGACTGTCGCGCTCCAGGCGATAGGCGGTGGGCGCCACGATCTCTTCCCCGCCGTCGCGGTCGACGACCGTGACCGAGGCGATGGCCGACACCGGTGCCCGCGGCAGCACCTGCCGCCCCAGATCGCGCCAGGCGTCCAGCGACCATAGAAAGGACCGCGACAGCACCGCCTTGGCGCATTGCCCTTCGATCCAGGTCAGCGCCGCGCGGAGACACGGCTCCAGCACCGCGTCCTGGACGTCGTCATCGGCAAAGCCGGTGCCCAGCCGCAAATGCGCGCGAAAGGCCGCGAGGGGCAGCGCCGCCGTCGGCACCGTCGTCTGCTCGACCAGAAACATTCGTATTCTCCGTCATCGTTGCCCCATCCTGCGGTTGCCCGCGGGGTGATGAACGCGCGCCCTCCGGCATTGCTCGGACGAAGGGGAGCAGCTAGACAACACCGGCCGCTTGCAGCGCGCGTCCACCGGGCCCGCAACCGGCCTCCCGACCGGCGCGGACCCATCCGCCGTCCGTCAGGACACGGCGAATTTCAGGAGCTTGATCGCGGCGAAATCGCTCACGTCGCCGCCCACGCGCTTGGTCGCGTAAAACAGAACGTGGGGCTTGGCGCTGAACGGGTCGCGCAGAATGCGCAGATCCGGGCGCTCGGCCACGGTATAGCCCGCCTGGAAGTCGCCGAAGGCCACGGCATGGGCATCGGCGGCGATGTCGGGCATGTCCTCGGCGATCAGCACCGGATAGCCCAGAAGCCGCGCGGGCTCGCCCGCCGCCAGGCCGTCCGACCACAGGAACCGCCCGTCGCCGTCCTTCATCTTGCGGATGACGCCCGCGGTCTTGGAGTTCATCACGAAGGTGCCGTTGGCGCGGTAGCGGGCGCCCAGCGCGTAGACCAGATCGACCAGCGCATCGGCCCCCGAGAACGCCCCGACGGCCCCGGTCGCGACATAGCCCAGGGCGTCCCAGGTCCACGCCGCGTCGTCGACGATGGTGTGGTCGAGGAACCCCCGCGGCTTGTCCACGCCGTCGCCATTGACAAAGGCCGCGGCCTCGGCGCGCGAGAACTTGTCGGCGATGCGGCCCGCCAGCCATCCCTCGATGTCGAAGGCGGCATCGTCGAGCAGCCGCTGCGACGCCTTGGGCAGCGCGCTCAGCTCATGCAGAGGGATGGTGATGCGGTCGATCGTGGGCGTGCCGGTCTCGGCCTGGGGGCCGGTCTCGCTGGCCCAGCCCGCGCCGACGTCGGTGTGGTCGATCAGCACGTCGAAGGACGTGGCCTCCACGTTGACGACGTTCGCGACCGAGCGGATCGACGCCGCCGAGGTCAGGACCGACCGCACCCGGTCGGCCGTCACCGGATCGACCAGATAGCCGCCGTCGCCGGCCACCGCGGTCGACAGCGCCTTCTCCTCCAGATCGAGGCCGCGCAGGCCGTCGTCGTCGCCCGACCGCAGATAGGCGGCAAAGGCTTTCTGATGCGGCGCCTCTGCCGCGGCGGCCGTGGCCAGCACCGGGCGCGCGCCGGCGATCCGTGATTTCCGATCCAGCATGGTCACTCGCTCTTCCTGTTGTTCCAATTTCGTCTCGACGTCGGTTCTGAACGCCCTCAGGTCGCTCAAGAATCCCGCCATTTCCGTCTTCAGCTCCGTCGCCGGACCCGCGGGATCGGACACACCGCCCCCGCCAGCCCGAGCCTTGGTCTCGGTCCTGCTCATCGCACCTCGCCTTGCTGTTTCCCGATCGGGGTCCGGGGGCCCTATCCGCCCGCCAGTTCGTCGCGGGCGGCCCGAAGGACCGCCGCCATGTCCGCCATCCAGGCCGCCTCGGACGGCTCCGGCGGCTCGGCCTTGGCGCTCACCCGCGCCTGGCTCAGCATCGGGAATGTCACCAGCGACACCTCCCACAGCTCGATCTCGCTCAGCCGCCGGACGGCGCCCGACTTGGCCGCACGCTTGGTGCGATACCCGATGGAGAGCCCGTCGATGGCCCCCGCCCCAAGGAGCGCCGCCGCCTCGCGGCCGCGCGCCACCTCGGTCAGGATCCGCCCCTTGACCCACAGGCCGCGGGCGTCTTCGTGCACCTCGTCCCAGACGCCGATGGGCTGGGTCGGATCGTGCTGCCACAACATCTTGACCCGGCAGCCCCGGTCCGCGAGCGCCGCCAGGGACGCCTCATAGGCCCCGGGCTCGACCACGTCGCCGCCCTGGTCGGCCTGACCGAAGAGCGAGGCATAGCCCGCCACCACGCTGCCGTCGGTGACGTTCAGCACGCCGCCCGGGGCACAGAATTTCCGTTCCAAGTCGATCACGCGTCATCCTCCTGAGGCATCTCGGGCAGACCGAGGAGCCGCCGCTTCTCCGCATCGGTCAGGAACCCGGCGGCGGCGACGCGGCGCCACTGGGCGTCGCGCTCGGCCGCCAGGGCGGGCACCTGATCGAGGTCGGGTTTCAGAACCACCGCCTCGCCGGTGAACCCGGTCAGCCAATGGGCCAGCGCCGCCGTGACCTTGGCCACCAGCGGCAGCACCGTCAGGCGATAGAACGCCCGGTGCGCCTCGGCATAGTTGGCATAGGTGGCCTCGCCCGGGATGCCGAGCAGCATCGGCGGCACGCCGAAGGCCAGCGCGACCTCCCGCGCCGCCGCCTCCTTGGTCTTTTGAAACTCCATGTCCGAGGGGCTGAACCCCATCGGCTTCCAGTCCAGACCGCCCTCCAGCAGCATCGGCCGCCCGGCGTTGCGCGCACCCTGGTGGTGGGCCTCCATCTCGGACACCAGACGGTCGTATTGCTCGGGCGAGAGCTGCCCCTCGCCGCCCTGATAGACGATCGCCCCCGAGGGCCGCGCCGCGTTG
This sequence comes from Rhodobacteraceae bacterium CCMM004, assembly GCA_004005435.1. GTDB lineage: Bacteria > Pseudomonadota > Alphaproteobacteria > Rhodobacterales > Rhodobacteraceae > CCMM004. The sequence goes on from RZWH01000002.1 coordinate 430,173, forward strand.
TCGAGCAACGCCTTGGACCATCGCGACGCCGCGTTGTGCACGTCCAGCGCCGTCGCCGCCGCCTGCATCGGGCTCAGCCCGTAGTGGTCGTCCTGGGGATGAAAGCTCTTGATGTGACAGATCGGCGCCGCGGCCTCTCCGGCCGGGAATCGCGCCCGGCGCCCGTCGACGGAGTATTCGTAGGCCACCGGCCAGCCATCCGTGCCGGGCACCAGGCGCATCCGGTCCGAACGCAGGATATGCAGCTCCAGTGGCAGTCCGCCGTCGCCCACCGCCTCGATATAGGCATTGCCCGACAACAAAAGCTGGCCATAGAGCGTCTCGAACAACTCCGCACGTCCCTGGGCAGGGTTGGGCCGCGCCATCAGCGACAAGAGCGGATGCACGTCGTAGCGCCGCTCGGCATCTTGCAGGACCAGGGGCAGCGCCGCGGCGGCCTCGGCGATCAGCTTGACCGCACGGAACCCCACGGGGTTGCCCTGGAACCCCGCGCGGGTCAGCGACGCGGTGTCGCGCGGGCCCCAGGCCACCCGGCCCGCGGTGCCATAGGCGATCACCGGACCCGTGGCCGACGCCTTGACCGCCGCCGGCGCCGCCGCGCCCCGCTTGAGAAAGTCGAACATGCCTGCTCCTTCGGAAAGAGCGCCGCATCCCGGCGCGTCCGTCGAGGGGCAATCTGCCACCGGAGCGTTAACAACCGCCGGCCCCACCGCGCGCTGCCCGCCCCCCGCGCCCCGCCCGGCAGGCGCCGAGCCGGAACGCCCGCGCAGAGGTCCCGTTCAAGCCAACAGTCAAGTGCTGAGAACCAAAGGCAGCGCCGCCGCGCCGGGTCGGGTCCGAGCGCTGCACGCCGACGCCGCAAATCACCAGCGCCGCGATCCCTCCACCGTTCTGGCCAACCCGCCTCGGGAGGCGGGATGGCGATGCCCGGCGATGCCGACGGAGGACAAGCGGGCTGAGGGAGCCCGGAAAATGGGGACCGGGTCGAGCGGCGATGCCCTAGTTGGACCCCTCTAGCCTCCGCGCAAAGGGCAGCGCCGCCCCCGCGCGGGGCGGGGACGGCGCTGCCCGACGGTGCCGCCAGGCACTAGCGGGGTCTGAGGAGATTGAGCGGACGGCATATCCCGAGAAGCCGAGAACCGGCCCCTTCTTTCCGCGGGAAGGGCTGCGCCGTCCCGCCGGGGCCGGGTCGAACGGCGCGGTTCGGCCCCCCAAGCATCGCCGCCGCAGCGATTGCACCGTCTTCGCCAACAGCGCCCCGGGACGGCGGGACGCTGCCGCCCGGCGACGCCGCCGGGCAGAAGCGGGGAGTTGGGCGTGTCGCGCGGTCGGCTTGCCGCTGCACCGCCAGAACGCTGTCGAGGGACTCCGACGCACGGACGAGAGGGAGCGCCCCCGTGTCTGACGCGCCGGCGCCCTACCCGAGCATTCGCACCTGCGGCGCCGCTGGCCGCTTGCGCGGCGCCAGGATCAACTCGTGCAGCGCCCAGACCAGGGCGTCCAACCGGTCAGGGCTCCCCGTCCCTTGCCAGCCCGCGGCGGTCATCTGCACCATCTGGTCCTCCAGGGCGCCCAGGTCCGCCGCCGCGTGCCGCACGCGCCCCTGTTCGTAGAGGGCCGCGACGGGCTCGGCCCGGGCATGTTTCCCCCGGGTCGCGTGGACGCTGCGATAGCTGACGGTCGGGTCGACCTGGCGGATCACCATCTCCACCAGATCGCCGCCCTGGTTCACCTCGGCGACCATCCGGTCGGCGCCGTGGCGCCGATAGGCCGCCACCGCCGCCGCGGCCCACTCGGTGGGCGACCCTGCGACGGAGCAATCCTCCAGCACCTCGGCGCGCCAGGTCTCCGGCGGCCCCGACACGTCCGCCCCCACAGCGACGATCCCGCAGAGGTCCGACCCCGCCTTGCCCGTCACCGGCGGGTCCACCGCCACCACCACACGGCCGCCCGCCACCGGCGGCACGGCCCGCGCCCTGGTCAGCAGAGCGGCGGTCCACAGCGCGCCTTCGGCCTCACCCAGCATCTCGCCCATCAGCTCCTGCCGTCCCAGCCGGGTCTGCCCATAGCGCTCGCGCACCTCTTCGAGGAATGACGCGGCCAGGTTGGCGCGGTTCGCCTCGGTCGGCGCATGGGTGGTCACCGTCGATGGCGCCGCCAAGAGCCGCCGCACCACGTCGACATTGCGCGGGGTCGTGGTGACGCAGGCGCGCGGATCGTCGCCCAGACGGAGGCAGAACTGGAGCATGTCCCACGCCTCCTGCCCCTTCTTCCACTTGGCCAGCTCGTCGACCCAGGCGGCGTCGAACTGCGGCCCCCTGAGCGCATCGGGCTCGTGCGCCGAAAAGGCCACCGCGATCGCCCCATTGGGCCAGACCAGGCGGTGCCGCCCGGCCTCCCATACCGGCCGCCGGTCGGGGGGCGAGCAGGCCAGGATGCCGCTCTCCCCCTCGATCATCACCCCACGCACCTGATCCATGGTCTCCCCCACCAGGGCCACCCGCCGCGCCCGCCCGGGATCCCCCGCGCGGTCGCCCTCGACCATCGTGCGCACCCATTCCGCGCCCGCCCGGGTCTTGCCCGCGCCGCGGCCGCCCAGGATAACCCAGGTGCGCCAATCGCCCTCCGGCGGAAGCTGATGCGGCAGCGCCCAGAAGTCGAACAGATACGGCAGGCCCAGGAGCGCCTCGTCGCTCAGCCCGTCCAGGAACTCAGTCTGCATCCTGGGCGCGGCGGAGGCGATCCAGTCGGCGCCCGATCTCGTCTCGAACCGCTGCGAAGTCGATGGCGTGGTCGCCGTCCGCTCCGGTCTGGCGTTTGCGGAAGTCCTCAAGTTTCTTCCTTTCCTCGAATACGATCAGCGTGGCGCGGCGATACTCCGCCAGCACGCGCTTGATCTCCGTTTCCGAAAGATCGGTCCGATCCTTCGCGTAGAGTCGCAGGTCCTTCAGGTCCTGGAGGATCTCCAGATACTGCTCTTCGGCTTGGGCCAGGATCGCGCCTGCCCGGCTCTCCGCTTGGGAGAGGTCGATCACCGTCATATGTGGTTACCCGCGCTGGTGGGTCCGTCCGTCACCGACGAAAAGGGCAGCGCGGGGGGGATACCCCGCACTGCCCGACGCCGCTCCTAGCGTGCCTCGCAACCTACCCCAAAGCGTGCGCAGAGTCAATGTGCAGGCGCCCGAAGCGACCGCTCAAGTCATTGATCGTTAAGTATTTCCTGCCGCTACTGGCTGGCTCTCTCGGCTTCGATAGCGCGCCAGCGGGCGACGGCCTCGTTGTGTTCGGCCAGGGTGCGGGAAAAGGTGTGCCCGCCGGTCCCGTCGGCCACGAAATACAGGTAGTCGCTCTCGCCGGGGTTCACCGCCGCCTCCAGGCTGGCCAGCCCGGGGTTGGCGATGGGCGTCGGCGGCAGGCCGTCGATGCGGTAGGTGTTGTAGGGCGTCTCGCGGTCCAGTTCGCTGCGCCGCAGACCGCGGCCCAGGGTCCCCTGCCCTTTGGTGATGCCATAGATCACCGTCGGGTCGGTTTGGAGCCGCATCCCCTGCCGCAGCCGGTTGACAAAGACGCTGGCCACGGTCTCGCGCTCCTCGGCCACGCCCGTCTCCTTTTCGATGAGCGAGGCCAGGATCAGCGCTTCCTCCGGGGTGTCGATGGGCAGGTCGGGGTCGCGCGCGTCCCACACCGCCGCCAGGCGCGCCGTCTGCGCCGTGCTCATCCGGTCCAGAAGATCGCCGCGCGAGGCCCCGGCGCGCACTTCGTAGCTGTCGGGCGCCAGGCTGCCCTCGGCGGGCACCTCCGGCACGTCGCCCTCCAGGAAATCGGCCTGCTTGAGCGCCTCGACGATCTGCCAACTCGTGGCCCCCTCGGCCAGCGCGACGCGATAGCGGGTGTCGCTCTCCTCGCGCACCGAAAGATAGGGCTCCGGCGCCTCCTCCTCCGCAGGGTCGAAGGCGGCGACCTCCATGAACCGGTTGGTGGACGGATCCAGCTCGCGAACCTGAAGCTCCTGCGACGTCACCCCAATGCGATAGACCACCTCGGTGCCGCATGTGGACTGACCGCCGACCGTCACCACCTCGACGATCTCTTCCATCGACGCGCCTTCCTCGATGAGGAAGCTCCCGGCCTTGAGCGATCCTGTGCGGTCGCCATACTCGGCGCTGATGCGAAAAATCTCAGGGCTGGTGATCGCGCCACGCTCGTCCAGCTCCTCCGACACCCGCCGCATGTTCGACCCGCTCTCGACCCTGAGGCAGATCGCCTGACTCAAGGGCCCAGGCTGGGTGTATTGCAGTTGTCCCCACGCGACCACGCCGCCCGCGACCACCAGCACCGCGATCAGCAGCGTCAGAGCGTTCGAGGCGATGTGGGTCCACATGGGTCAGCCCGCCTTGCGCAGGATGAGGGCGGCGTTGGTGCCGCCGAAACCGAAGGAGTTCGACAGCACCGTGTCGATGCGGCGTTCGACCTTGGTCTTGGCCGCCAGGTTCAGACGGGGCTCAACCGCCGGGGTGTCGAGGTTGATGGTCGGCGGCGCCACCTGATCGCGCAGTGCCAGAATGCAAAAGATCGCCTCGACCGATCCCGCCGCGCCCAACAGGTGCCCGATGGAGGACTTGGTGGACGACATCACCGCGTCGTCCGCGCCGTCGCCCAGCACCCGCTCGACCGCGCCCAGCTCGATGGTGTCGGCCATGGTCGAGGTGCCGTGCGCGTTGACGTAGTCGATGCTCTCGGGCGCGATCCCGGCCCGCGCGATCGCGGCGCGCATCGCCCGCTCGGCGCCCTCGTGGTCCTCGGGGGGCGCGGTGATGTGGTGGGCGTCGCCCGACAGGCCATAGCCGACGATCTCGGCGTAGATATGGGCGCCGCGGGCCACCGCGCGCTCATACTCCTCCAGGACGACGACCCCCGCGCCCTCACCCATGACGAAACCGTCGCGGTCCGCGTCCCAGGGACGGCTCGCCGTCTCGGGCGCGTCCGCGCGCTTGGTCGACAGCGCCTTGCAGGCGTTGAACCCGGCGATGCCGATCTCGCTGATCGGGCTCTCGGTGCCGCCGGCGACCATCACGTCGGCATCGCCCAGCGCGATGAGCCGCGCCGCATCGCCGATGGCATGGGCGCCGGTGGAACACGCCGTGACCACCGCGTGGTTCGGCCCTTTGAAGCCATAGCGGATGCTCACCTGCCCACTAACCAGGTTGATCAGCGCCCCTGGGATGAAGAACGGCGAGACGCGCTTCGGCCCCCGCTCCTTGATCATCACGGCGGTGTCGGCGATGGACTTCAGCCCGCCGATCCCGGACCCGATCATCACCCCGATGCGCAGCTTCTCCTCGTCGGTCGCCTCGGCGATCCCGGCCTCCTCGACCGCCTGCTGGGCGGCCGCCATGCCGTAGAGGATGAACTCGTCGACCTTGCGCTGTTCCTTCGGCGCCATCCAGTCGTCGGGATTGAAGGTGCCGTCGCTGCCGTCGCCCCGCGGCACCTCGCAGGCATAGGTCGTGGCCAGGCCGCTGGCGTCGAACCGCGTGATCGGCCCCGCGCCGGACTGCCCTGCCAGCAGCCGCGACCATGTCTCTTCGACGCCGGACGCCAGCGGCGTCACCAATCCCAACCCGGTTACAACGACTCGCCGCATGGGTGCCTCGCCTCATTGTCCTGCGCTCTCGCGCGTCCTGATACACGTCCCCGCCGCGGCGGGAAAGGCCCCCGGAGAAGCCCTCGGCGGGCCCGCGCCCGCCAACGAAAACGGCGCGGCTCCGGTCGGAGGCGCGCCGTAGAGAGATCGCCGGGGCCGGGCCCCGGGCGCCGTCAACTGGCTTGTTTGATGAACTTCACCGCATCGCCGAAGGTCTGGATCGTCTCGGCCGCGTCGTCGGGGATCTCGATGCCGAACTCCTCTTCGAACGCCATCACCAGCTCGACGGTGTCGAGGCTGTCGGCGCCGAGGTCGTCGATGAAGGACGCATTCTCCGTCACCTTCTCCTCTTCCACGCCGAGGTGCTCGACGACGATCTTTCTCACGCGATCTTCGATGTCGCTCATGTCCAGTCCTTTACGTTTCGGGGGCTCGAGGTCCCGCCCACTGTCCGGCCCGCGGGCCACTCTGTTATCCGCGACCCTCCGGTCCGGACCGCCGGTAACCTGCGTCCAAAGGTCCCCGGGAAATTCGGTGCGCCGCCTATATCACAAGCGCGCGGCGGGGCAAATGCTTTGTCCCCGTGCGTCCGGCAGACCCTAAATCGCCATTTCCCAACGGCGCTTCAACCCCCGCCGCCGCGATCTACAACATCGCCATGCCGCCGTTGACGTGCAGCGTGCTGCCGGTGACATAGGCCGCCTCGGGGCTGGCGAGATAGAGGACCGCCGCCGCGATCTCTTCGGGCTGGCCCATCCGCGCCAGGGGCACGCCGTCGAGGATCCCCTTGCGCTGATCGTCGGTCAGTTTCTCGGTCATCGCCGTCTCGATGAAGCCCGGCGCGACCACGTTGGCGGTGATCCCGCGGCTCGCCACCTCGCTTGCCAGCGACTTGGTCAGACCGACGAGTCCCGCCTTGGCGGCCGCATAGTTCACTTGGCCGGGATTGCCCGAGGCCCCGACGACCGAGCCGATGTTGATGATCCGGCCCCAGCGCGCCTTCATCATCGGGCGCAGGCTGGCGCGGGTCAGCCGCATCACCGCGGTGAGGTTCACCGCCAGGACCGCGTCCCAATCCTCGTCGCTCATCCGCATCATCAGGCCATCGCGGGTGATCCCCGCGTTGTTGACGAGGATGTCCATCGCCCCCATCGCCTCCGCCGCCCGCTTGGGCAGGTCCGCCACCGCCGCGGCGTCGCTCAGATCGCAGGGCAGCGCATGGGCCCCCTCGCCCAACTCCTCGGCCAGCGCATGCAGCGGCCCCTCGCGGGTGCCCGACAGCGCCACCTGCGCCCCGGCCCCGTGCAGCGTCCGCGCGATCGCCCCGCCGAGGCCGCCGCTCGCGCCGGTGACCAGCGCGCTCTTTCCGCTCAGATCGAACATCACGCGTCTCCCCCAACTGCGGCGCGCACGTCCTCGGGCTTGCCCACGGCGCGGGTGGCGACGCTGCGGTCGATACGCCGTACCATGCCCGACAGCGCCTTGCCTGCGCCGACCTCCCAGATCTCGGTGACGCCCTGCTCGGCCATCCACGCCACGCTCTCGCGCCAGCGCACCGCCCCCGTCACCTGCGCCACGAGCAGCGCGCGGATCTCGGAGGGATCCGTCACCGCCTCGGCCCGAACGTTCGACACCACCGGCGGCTGCGGCACCTGCAACGCGACCCCAGCCAGAGCGGCCTCCATCGCCTCCGCCGCAGGCTGCATCAGCGCGCAGTGGAACGGTGCCGAGACCGGCAGCATAACCGCCCGCTTGGCGCCTCTCGCCTTGGCCAGGTCCACCGCCCGCGTCACCGCGGCGGCATCGCCTGAGATCACGACCTGTGCAGGATCGTTGTCGTTCGCGGCCTCGCAGACCTCGGCGCCGGCCGCCTCCGCCGCCACCTCGCGCACCGCGCCGAGGTCGAGACCCAGGATCGCCGCCATGGCGCCCGCACCCACCGGCACCGCCGCCTGCATCGCCTCGCCCCGGCGGCGCAAGAGACGCGCGGCATCCGCCACGCTCAGCGCCCCGGCCGCCGCCAGCGCCGAGTATTCGCCCAGCGAGTGGCCCGCCACGAACCGCGCCGTCCCGATGTCGAAGCCCTCGGCCTCCAGCGCCCGCAGTGCGGCAAGAGATGTGGCCATCAGTGCCGGCTGCGCGTTCGCGGTCAGGGTCAGATCCTCGGGCGAGCCCTCCCAGATGGTCGCGCTCAGCGCCTCTCCCAGGGCGTCGTCCACCTCCTCGAACACTGCCTTGGCCGCCGGATAGGCGTCGGCCAGCGCCTTGCCCATTCCCACCGTTTGGGCGCCCTGCCCAGGAAACACCAATGCCAGACCCATGGAGACCCTCCTTGTCGCCGTTCCGGGGCCTCTAGCGGCTCAGGGGCGACGGCGCAACGGGTCGAGCGCCTCGGCAGGAGCGCAGACGTCCCGCCGCGCGTCAGGGTGATTCGCGTCTGACGGGATCAGGCGGCGCGCCCTCTCACCTCACGCGAGAAAAACGCCACGCGAGGCACTGCGGTGGCTTCGGACATCTGCATTTGTCGGAAATGGGCGACGTCCTCGCTCACCCGGCGGTGCAGGCGCTCCAGCGCGTCGGCCTCGGCCGAACCCACATAGACCGGCTCGGCCCGCCCGCAGACCCGCACGAACAGATGCGCCGCTTCGCCGCGCCGTTGCCCGCGCAGAATGAACAGGCTCTCGACGTCCTCCAGGCGGGTGCGGAACACCACGCGCCGGGCGCCGTGGCGGTTGCGCAGCGCCTGGCGCAGCACCCCGCGGTCCAGGTCGATATGGGTCTCCTGGCGCACGCCTCGGTGCGCGATCCAGGCCAACAGCGCCGCGAGGAACAGAAACACCGACGTCAGCACCAGTTTGAACGGCAGCAGCATCGGATCGTTGTTCGCGCCCGGCAACAGCCACAGCGACCCCACCAGGCCCAGAACGCCCAGCCCGGCAAAGGACAGGGCCCGTTCGTAGATCGCGCAATGGCGGTTCTCGCCCGCCATCTGCTGCACAATGTAGCCCCATGACACCTTGGCGACGCCGATCTCGGCGGCGCCGCAATAGAGGAAGCGCTTGCACAGCAGCGAGTAAACCACGTCGTTCACCTTCCGATTGCACGGTCCATACGGAATTAACCAAGAAATTGGGGCGGGATTAGGACACGCTTGCAGAAACATCGCGAACCTCTTAAGAGGCAGCTTCCTGCCCGCGGATCGACCGATCGGCGCAGCCTCTCGTGACCGGGATGCGGGGACAGGATCACCCCCGGTCTTTGAAATGCGCCTTGGATATACGGAGAGACCATGCCGCTCTACGAGCATGTCTTCATTTCCCGTCAGGACCTGTCGAACGCGCAGGCCGAGGGGCTCATCGAACACTTCGGCACCGTCCTGGGCGACAACGGCGGCAAGGTCGTCGAGTCCGAGTACTGGGGCGTCAAGACGATGGCCTATAAGATCAACAAAAACCGCAAGGGGCACTATGCCTTCCTGCGCACCGAGGCGCCCGCGCCCGCCGTGCAGGAAATGGAGCGCCTGATGCGCCTGCACGACGACGTCATGCGCGTGCTGACCATCAAGGTCGACACGCATCAGGACGGCCCGTCGATCCAGATGCAGAAACGCGACGAGCGCGAAGAGCGCCGGCGCCGGTAAGAGGAGACAGCAATCATGGCCGCAAGACCGTTTTTCCGCCGCCGCAAGGTTTGCCCCTTCTCCGGCGAGAATGCCCCCAAGATCGACTACAAGGACACGCGCCTGCTCCAGCGCTACATTTCCGAGCGGGGCAAGATCGTGCCCAGCCGGATCACCGCCGTGTCCTCGAAGAAACAGCGCGAGCTGGCCAAGGCGATCAAGCGCGCCCGCTTCCTCGCGCTCCTGCCCTACGCCGTGAAGTGAGGAGACCGTCATGCAAGTGATCCTGCTCGAACGGGTGGCCAAGCTGGGACAGATGGGTGACATCGTCTCGGTGAAAGAGGGCTACGCCCGCAACTTCCTCCTACCGCAGAAAAAAGCGCTCTGGGCCTCCAAGGCGAACATCGACGCCTTCGAGTCGCAGAAGGCGCAGCTCGAAGCGCGCAACCTGGAGACCAAGAAAGAGGCCGAGGCCCTCGCCGAGAAACTCGACGGCCAGCAGTTCGTGGTGATTCGCTCCGCGTCGGACGGCGGCGCGCTCTACGGCTCGGTCTCGACCCGCGACGCCGCGGATGCCGCCACCGAGGCCGGGTTCTCGGTCGACCGCCGCCAGGTCGCCCTGGCCGCGCCGATCAAGGAGCTGGGCATCCACCCGGTCACCGTGACGCTGCACCCCGAGGTGGACGCCACCATCGAACTGAACGTCGCGCGCAGTGCGGAAGAGGCCGAGCTGCAAGCGCAGGGCAAGTCGATCCAGGAACTGGCCGCCGAAGAAGAGGCACAGGCCGAGTTCGAGATCCAAGAGCTGTTCGACGACATCGGCGCCGCCCAGCTCGACGAGTTGGAGACCGAGGACGAGCAGCGCAGCGATCAGCCCGCGGTGCTGGAGAAGTCCGAACTCGACGAGCGCCTCGACCGCGACTGACCCGGCTTCCCGATCACCGACCACGAGGGCCCGCAGGATATCCTGCGGGCCCTTCTCTTTCCGGGATAAGGCGCAATCGCCCAGCCCCACGCCCAGCCCGGCATGGCACCGCCCCCCCGCGGGGGGCGGCGCTTGTGGCGAGGACGGTGCAACAGCCACGGCGTCGACGCTTCTGTCGCCGCCGCGCCCCGCCCGTCGCCGCCCCGGCGGGACGGCGCTGCCCTCGCCTCACCGCCCATCGTTTCTTGCACGCGACGTGCGCAGGTTGCCGCCTGAGCCCGTCCCGGGCCCATCGCCCACGAACAGGCCCTCCCTTCTCTTTCCGGCAAATGCGTGTAAATCCTTCCACATCCTGCCCCAACGTCGCGACCATGGCTCTCAGTGCCCGCATAACCCGGACCCTCACCGCTCTGCTGACCGTGCTCGCCGCGTCGGCCGCGGGGCCCGTCGCCGCGGACCCGCCGGGGCCCTCTCCCCGGCCCGACACCGTCGCGGCCGCACCCGTCGCCGCCGTCGCCGTCCTGCCGAGCCTCGATCCGGTGCGGCCGCGCGCGCGGCCTGCGGGTCTGCGCCCCCAGCCCGGGTCCCAACCGCCGCGACGCCGGCCCGCGATGGAGTACTGCACCGCCGACGGCGCCCACTGCATCCGGCGGATGCAGTTCGGCCCCGATCTCTGCGCCGTGCTCTCCGCTGCAGCCGACAGCGCCGGTGTCGACGCCGATTTCCTTCTGCGTCTGATCTGGCGCGAGAGCCGGTTCGACCCAAAGGCGGTGAGCCCCAAGGGCGCCCTCGGCATTGCCCAGTTCATTCCCGCCACCGCCGACCGCCGGGGGCTGGAGGATCCGCTGAACCCCGCCGAGGCGCTCTTTGCCTCGGCGCGCTATCTCGCCGACCTCACCGGCCGCTTCGGCAATGTCGGACTGGCCGCGGCCGCCTACAACGCGGGCGAGGCGGGGTTGCAGGGGTGGCTCGACCGCCGCCGGGGGCTGCCCGCCGAGACCCGCGACTACGTGCGCGCCATCACCGGGCGGCGCGCCGAGGCGTGGCGCGACGGCGACGCCGCCGATCCGCGCGCCGCCCGGCCGCCGGGGGCGTTCGCGCCGCAATGCCTGCGCCGGGTGCGCGACCGCAAGGTGCCCGAGATCGCGCCCCCGCGCCCCGCCTGGGGCGTTATCCTGGCCGCCGGACGGCGCCCTGCCACGGTCGAGCGCTTTGCCGACGAGGCGCGGCGGCGGTATCCCGACCTGCTGGGCTCTGCCGCGATCCGCGTCGTCCGCGCGCCGGTGCCGGGCTTCGGCCCCGCGGCGCGCTTGACCGCCCAGGTGCCCTTCGGCAACCGCAGCTCCGCCTTCTCCCTGTGCAGCCAACTGCGCGCGCGCGACGCCTTCTGCCGGGTGGTCCAGAACCGCTCCTGACCCCGCCAGACGAAAAAGGGGCCGCGCCCTCCCCGGCGCGACCCCCCTCCTCCCCGACTCGTCGGCGGTGGGCTCAGACCTCGACCGCCTCGTCCTCTTCCAGCGCCTCGACGGCCGCCTTGAGCTCGTCCTTGGACACGTCCTTGTCCTCGACCTGAGCGAGCTCGAAGATGTAGTCCACCACCTTGTCCTCGAAGATCGGCGCCTGCAACTGCTGCCGCATCTGCGGGTTCTTCTGCACGAACTCGAAGAACTGGCGCTCCTGACCCGGATAGCGGCGGGCCTGGTTCATCACCGCCTGCGTCATCTCGGCGTCGGTCACCTGGATCTCGTTCTTGCGGCCCAGTTCGGCCAGCAAGAGGCCCAACCGCACGCGCCGCTCGGCCAGGGTCCGGTGCTCGTCGGTCGCCTCGATCTCCGGGTGGTCGTGGCCTTCGACGTCGGGGTGCTCCTCGTGCCAGAGCTGGTGGGCGATCTGCTGCGCTTCGGCCTCGACCAGGCTCGGCGGCAGATCGAACGACACCTGCTCGTCCAGCTTATCGAGCAGCGACCGCTTCATCACCGCGCGGGCGGCTTGGCCGTATTCGGCCTGGAGCCGCTCGCGGATCTGCCCCTTCAGCGCATCGAGGCTCTCGGCACCGAACTGCTTGGCTAGGTCGTCGTCCAGCGTGGCCTGGGCCGGCGCCTTGACCGACTTCACGGTGGTGGCGAACACCGCCTCCTTCCCGGCCAGATGCGTCGCCTGGTAATCCTCGGGAAAGTCGACCTTGACCTCGACCTCGTCGCCCGCCTTGGCGCCCTTGAGTTGCTCCTCGAAACCGGGGATGAAGGCGCCCGATCCCAGCACCAGGGGATAGTCCTCGGCCGCACCGCCGTCGAACTCTTCCCCGTCGATGGACCCCTTGAAGTCGATGACCACCTGGTCGCCGTCCTCGGCCGCGCCGTCCTTGTCCTCAAAGCTCTGGGCGCTCTCGGCGAGTTTGCCCAGAGCCTCGTCGACCTCGTCGTCGCTCGGCGTCACCACCATCCGCTCCAGGCTCAGCGACTGCGCGTCGAAGTCGGGGATGTCGGGCAGCGCCTCGTAGGTCATCTCGACCTCGATGTCGTCGCCCTCTTTCCAGTCCTCGTTCTTCATCTTCACGTCGGGCTGCATTGCCGGGCGGTCGCCGGTGTCGTCGAAATGCTGCGACATGGCGCCGTCGACGGCCTCTTGCATCGCCTCGCCCATCAGCCGCTGGCCGAACTGCTTGCGGAGCAGAGCCATCGGCACCTTGCCCTTGCGAAAGCCCTTCATCTCGATGGTGGGCTGCGCCTCGGCCAGTTTCTCGGTGACCTTGGCGTTCAGCTCGTCGGCCGTGACGGTGATGTGATAGCCGCGCTTCAGCCCTTCGTTCAGGGTCTCGGTGACCTGCATGTCGTCCTCATCCTCTCGTGCAGGGCGCGCGCCGGCGGCGCCGTCCCCTCGGTTGCGACCGTCCGGCCCCGGCACGCCCGAATCCCGGACGCCCGGAGCCCCGGCGCAGCAATTCGGCGCCTCCTAGCAAAGCCCCGGCGGCGGTGCCAGCGGAAATCGGCCGCGCCACCCGCCCCCGGCCGGTCCGGCGGCCCATGGGCCAAAAACAACGGCCGCCCGGGGTCTCCGGGCGGCCGCTTCGCATCGCAGGCGGCGTCGCCGCCGATCAGCGCTTGGAGAACTGGAAGCTCTTGCGCGCCTTGGCCTTGCCATACTTCTTGCGCTCGACCACCCGGCTGTCGCGGGTGAGAAAGCCTGCGGCCTTGAGTGCCGCACGCAGGGACGGGTCGTAGAGCTGGAGCGCCTTGGACACCCCGTGCTTGACCGCACCGGCCTGGCCCGACAGGCCACCGCCCTTGACCGTCGCCTGCACGTCGAACTGGCCGTCGACGCCCGCCACGGTAAAGGGCTGCTTGAGGATCATCTGCAACACCGGACGGGCGAAATACTCCGACTGGTCCTTGCCGTTCACCGTCACCTTGCCCGAGCCCGGACGGATCCAGACCCGCGCCACGGCATCCTTGCGCTTGCCAGTGGCATAGGCGCGGCCCAGCGCGTCGCGCACCGGCTCGCGCGGGGTTTCGGCCTCGGCCACCGCGGCCGGGGTGCCGGAGACGGCCTCGTTGAGGTCTTCCAGCGATTTGATCTCTTCGGCCATGCTCAGGCCTCCCGCGTGTTCTTGGAGTTCATCTTGGCCACGTCCAGCACCTGGGGCGACTGCGCCTCGTGGGGATGCTCGGCGCCGGCATAGACGCGCAGATTGGTCATCTGCTTGCGGCTCAGCCGGTTGCCCGGCAGCATCCGCTTGACCGCCTGCATCACCACCCGCTCGGGGTGCTTGCCGTCGAGGATCGCCTGGGTCGTGCGGCTCTTGATCCCGCCGGGATAGCCGGTGTGCCAGTAGTGCGGCTTCTCGCGCTTCTTGCCGGTCAGTTGCACCTTGTCGGCGTTGATGACGATGACGTTGTCGCCCATGTCCATATGCGGCGTGAACGTCGCCTTGTGCTTGCCGCGCAGGCGGGTGGCGATGATCGAGGCAAGACGGCCCAGAACGACGCCCTCGGCGTCGATCAGGATCCACTTCTTGTCGATCTCCGCCGGAGTCGCGCTGTAGGTTTTCATCTCTCGCGTCCGTCTTAGGGGAATTCGATGGACGGGTTCTAAGCGTTCGCGCAGCCAAGTCAAGTGCACATGAGGGCGAAAAACATAGTTTAAACAACACAATACAAATAAGGTATCTATATACCCCAAAACTTCGCGTTGCCCCTACGCAACGTTCCGCACCCCCACCGCCCCCAGGCGCGACATCGGCGGAGATTTCCGCTTGCGTCGCCGTCCCGCGATCCATAGATGCCCCGTCACGAACGGGACCGATCCCATCCCCGGACGGGGGGGCGCTAAGGACCCACGGATTCAATCTACTGGCTCGAAGGGGGACCGCCATGGACGGCGCCAACCTCTTCCAACTGGGGATCGGTCTGGAGACAGGCGCCCAAGCGGAAGACACCCGCAGCTCTCCGGCTGCGAACACCGATCGCGATCTGTTCGACACCGCACGCGACGATCACTTCATCCGGCAGGACGGTGAAGTCTTTGCCGGGACGCACCTAATCATCGAGGTGGTGAGTGGCCACGGCCTGGACGACGAGGCGCGCATCCAGCAGGCGTTCCGCGACTGCGTGGAGGAATGCGGCGCGACGCTGCTGCACATCCACACGCACAAGTTCAGCCCGCAAGGCGTGAGCGGGGTGGCCGTGCTGGCCGAGAGCCATATCTCGGTCCACACCTGGCCCGAGATCGGCTACGGCGCCTTCGACGTGTTCATGTGCGGCGATGCGCGGCCCTGGCGCGCGGTCGACGTGCTGGCCCGCGCCTTTGCCACGGCGGACGTGCGGGTCAAGGAGCTGCGTCGCGGCAGCGGGCTCGTCACCGACACCGTGGCGGCCTGACGGGCGGCGGCGTGCCGCTGATCCTGACGTTCGGCCTCGACAGCCACACATTCGGCCGGGTGGAGGCGGCGCGACAGCGCTGGTTCCCCCCGGCCCGCAACTTCATCCCCGCGCACCTGACGATGTTTCAGCAGCTGCCAGAGGCGCATCTGTCCGATATCCTGGCCACCCTGGCCCAGGCCGCGGGCGAGACGCCGCGCCTGCCGTTCCGCGTCGGCGGCCTGACCGACTACGGCACCGGCGTCGCCTATGCGCTCACCATGCCGGGGTTCACC
The DNA here is from genome assembly GCA_004005435.1 of Rhodobacteraceae bacterium CCMM004. Classification (GTDB taxonomy): domain Bacteria; phylum Pseudomonadota; class Alphaproteobacteria; order Rhodobacterales; family Rhodobacteraceae; genus CCMM004. Next base: position 445,513 of record RZWH01000002.1, read on the forward strand.
TGGCGGCACCGCACCCTGCGCGACGGATGGCGGTTCGCGCTGGGACGTCAGGATCGCCGGGACCGCACGCCCCACATCACGGTCCAGAACAAGGCGGGGTATGCGGCGACCCGGCGGTGCCTGGCCGCGCTCGACCGCGACTTCGCCCCGTGGGAGGGGATGGCCGACCGCTTTCTCCTCTGGCACTACCGCGGCGGCCCGTGGGAGCGTATCGCCGCCATCCCCCTATCCGCCACCGACATGCCCGTGACCGGAGGACCCACATGACCCGAGAGTTGCAGAACTGGACCGTCGAACGCCTGCACGACGACCACGCCCAGGCGCTGCGCGAGGCCCGCGTGCTCTATGACAGCCAGACCGACCATCAGCGCCTGCGCGTTTTCGAGAACCCCACCTTCGGGCGGGTGATGACGCTGGACGATGTGGTGCAGGTGACCGAGGCCGACAACTTCGTCTACCACGAGATGCTGACCCACGTGCCGCTCTTCGCCCATGGCCACGCCCGGCGGGTGCTGATCGTCGGCGGCGGCGACGGCGGCATGGCGCGCGAGGCGCTGCGCCACCCCGTCGACGAGGTCACGATGGTGGAAATCGACGCCGGCGTCGTCGAGTTCTCAAAGACGTATCTGCCCGGCATCTCGGCCGGTGCCTTCGACGATCCGCGGCTCAAGCTGGTGATTGCCGACGGCGCCGACTTCATGGCCGAGACCAACGGCGGCTTCGACGTGATCGTCATCGATTCGACCGACCCCGTGGGGCCGGGCGAAGTGCTGTTCACCGACCACTTCTACGGCCATGCCAAAGCGGCGCTGGCGCCCGGCGGCATCCTCGTCACCCAGAACGGCGTGCCGTTCCTGCAAGGGGCGGAGCTGACCGGGACGATGCGAGCGTTCAAGGCGCTGTTCTCGGACTGGACGTGCTATCTTGCCACGGTGCCGACCTATGCCGGGGGGCCCATGGCCTTTGGCTGGGGCACCGATGGCGCCGCGCGGCGGACCGATCTCGACACGCTCTGCGCCCGCTATGCCGCGGCCGGGATCGCCACCGACTACTACACGCCCGAGGTGCACGCGGCCGCCTTCGCCCTGCCCGGCTATGTCGCCCGCCTCATGCCCTGAGCGCGCCCGTGGGCATCGTTTGGGGGGGGGCGAGGGGCCAACCCCTCGTCGTCCATCGCTTCCTGGACCGATGGCGCACCGGATGGGCGACCCAGGGGGCGTTTCGGCCAGGATGAACGGGGGCTCAGTGCAGCGTAAACTCGCCGGTCACGTTGCGCCATTCGCCCGGCGCCACCTGCCTGCGGTGGATGAACCGCACCGAGTGCAACGGTCCCTCGATCTGATCCCGCCAATAGTCGACGAAGTCGAAGAGCCGCGGATGATCCGGCGCGAGATCGTAGTCCTGCCACACGAAGGTGTTGAGAACGTTCCGATAATCCGGCATCCGATAATAGAACTCCGCCGTGGTCAGCCCATACCCTTTGAGCAGCATTTCGGTTTCCGTCATGTCAGGCCTCCTGTATGACCTCCCTCAAATCTGCCGCGGCGGCGCGGACATGGCAACGAAAACAATATGTTGGCACTCTCGCCCGGTGGCTGCCTGCACAAATCGCGGGCGCTCCTTGCACCCAACATGCGGGACAGGATAAACTCCGGGCAACTAGATTTTGTTGGTCCCTGCGGACCTCGGAGCCATTGTGACAGACACCCCAGAACCGCCTGAGAACGCCGACGACACCGCCCCTCGTGGACCGTCCCACGACGGCCCCGCGATCTCGATCTCCGAGGAGATGCGCACGTCGTTTCTCGACTACGCCATGTCCGTCATCGTCAGCCGCGCCATCCCGGACCTGCGCGACGGCCTGAAACCTGTGCACCGGCGCATCCTCTATGCGATGCACGAGACCGGCAACACCCACGACAAGGCCTATCGCAAGTCCGCCCGCCCCGTGGGCGACGTCATGGGCAAGTACCACCCCCACGGCGACAGCGCGATCTACGAGGCGCTGGTGCGGATGGCCCAGAACTTCTCCATGTCGCTGCCGCTGCTCGACGGACAGGGCAACTTCGGCTCCATGGACGGGGATAACCCGGCCGCCATGCGCTATACCGAGGTGCGCATGGACAAGCCCGCGCAGTCCCTTCTCGCCGATATCGAGAAGGAGACGGTGGACTTTCAGGACAACTACGACGGCAAGGACCGCGAACCGACCGTCCTGCCCGCGCGGTTCCCGAACATGCTGGTCAACGGCGCGGGCGGCATCGCCGTCGGCATGGCCACCAACATCCCGCCCCACAACCTGGGCGAGGTCGTAGATGCGACGCTGGCGCTGATCGAGGATCCCGACATCGCCACCGAGCGGCTGCTGGACATCGTGCCCGGCCCCGACTTCCCGACAGGAGCGATCATCCTGGGCCGTTCTGGCGCGCGCAAGGCTTATCTGGAGGGGCGCGGCAGCGTCCTGATCCGTGCCAAGACCCGGATCGAGGAGGTGCGCAAGGACCGCTATGCCATCGTGCTGGACGAGATCCCCTATCAGGTGAACAAGGCCCGGCTGGTCGAGCAGATCGCCGAACTGGCCAAGGAGCGCAAGCTTGAGGGCATCTCGGCCGTGCAGGACGAAAGCGACCGGGTGGGCGTGCGCGTGGTGGTCGAGCTCAAGCGCGACGCGACGCCCGATGTGGTGCTGAACCAGCTATTCCGCTTCACCCAGATGCAGACCTCGTTCGGCTGCAACATGCTGGCGCTGCACGGCGGCCGGCCCGAGCAGCTGACCCTGCGGGAGTTCCTGAGCCACTTCATCAGCTTCCGCGAGGAAGTCGTGGCGCGGCGCACGGCCCACGACCTGCGCCGCGCGCGCGAGCGCAGCCACATCCTGTGCGGCCTGGCCGTCGCGGTGTCGAACGTGGACGAGGTGGTGGCGACGATCCGCGCCTCGGCCGACGCCCCCGAGGCCCGCCAGCGGCTGATGGAGCGGCGCTGGCCCGCCGGCGACATCGCGCCCTATATCCGCCTGATCGACGATCCCAGCCACACCGTCAACGAGGACGGCACCTACAACCTCAGCGAAATCCAGGCCCGCGCCATCCTTGACCTGCGGCTCCAGCGCCTGACCCAGTTGGGCGTCACCGAAGTGACCGACGAACTGGAGGCGCTGGCGGCCAAGATCAAGGACTACCTCGCCATCCTGCGCTCGCGCGACCGGATCATGGCGATCATCTCGGACGAGCTGCGCGAGGTGCGCGAGCAGTTCGCCGTGCCGCGGCGGACCGAGATCGTCGACTGGGCCGGCGACATGGAGGACGAGGACCTCATCGAGCGTGAGGACATGGTCGTCACCGTCACCCAGACCGGGTGGGTCAAGCGCACGCCGCTGGCCGAGTTCCGCGCGCAGAAGCGGGGCGGCAAGGGCCTGTCGGGCGGCGGGCTCAAGGACGACGACGTGGTGACGACGCTGTTCGTGGCCAACACGCACACGCCGCTCTTGGTCTTCACCACCGACGGCATGGTCTACAAGCTCAAGACCTGGCGCCTGCCGCTCGGGGCGCGGACCTCCAAGGGCAAGGCCATCGTCAATATCCTACCGATCCCCACCGGCACCTCCATCGCCGCGATCATGCCCGTGGACCGCGACGAGGACGAGTGGGACCAGCTCCAGATCGTGTTCGCCACCACGGCGGGCGACGTGCGGCGCAACGCGCTGAGCGACTTCACCAACGTCATGCGCAACGGCAAGATCGCGATGAAGCTGCCCGACGACAGCGTGCAACTCGTCAACGCCCGCATCGCCAGCGAGGACGACGACGTGATGCTGGTGACGGCCCAGGGGCGCGCGATCCGCTTTCCCACAACGGCGGTGCGGGTGTTCAAGGGACGCGATTCGACTGGCGTGCGCGGCATCCGCCTAGCCCCCGGCGACCGGGTCGTATCGATGGCCGTCATCCGCCACTTCGAAGCCACGCCGGAAGAGCGCGCGACCTATCTCAAGATGCGCCGCGCCGTGGCGGGCCTGGCCGACGATGCCGAGGTGGACGACGAGGACGATACCGCGGCCGAGGCCACCGATTTCACCCAGGCCCGCTATGCCGAGATGTCGGCGGCCGAGGATCTGATCCTGACCATCACCGCCCGCGGAACGGGCAAGCTCAGCTCGTCGCACGACTATCCCGTGCGCGGCCGCGGCGGCCAGGGCGTGCGCGCCATGGATGCCGCCATGCGCGGCGGCGATCTGGTCGCGTCCTTCCCCGTCGATATGGATGACCAGATCATGCTCGCCACGTCGACGGGGCAGTCGATCCGCGTCCCCATCGACGGTATCTCGTTCCGCTCGCGCGGGGCCGGCGGCGTGCGGGTGTTCAACACCGGCCCCGAGGAAGAGGTGGTGAGCGTCGCCTGGATCGCCGAGTCCGCCGATGGCGGGTCGGACGAGGAGGATGCCGCCGAATGACGGATTGGGCGGCGCTGGTCGGCCGGTGCCTCCTCGCCGCCCTCCTCCTCCTCGGCGCAGCACAGAAAATCGCGGACCCCGGCCCGGCGCAGGACCTGTTGGCGATGCGCGGCCTGCTCCCGGCGCTGATCTGGCCGGCCGCCGTTTTCAATCTCGCGGCTGGCGTCCTGCTGGCGGTGGGGGCGCTGACCCGCCCCATCGCGGTCCTCGCCGCCGCCTACTGCGCGGCAACCAGCGTCTTTCATTTCATCCCCGACGACGGCTGGCAGATGTCGATCTTCGTGAAGAACTGGACCATCGCCGGCGGCTTTCTGATGCTGGCGGCGCACGGGCCCGGGCGCCATGCGGTCCGCCCCTGACCCTTTCCAACCGGTGCGGCATCGCCTAGATCCCCTGGCATGACACAGCTCCACATCGTCGGCGGCGGAATGGCCGGGTCCGAGGCCGCATGGCAGGCCGCAGAGGCCGGCGTCGACGTCGTCCTGCACGAGATGCGGCCCAAGGTCGGGACCTTCGCCCACCGCACCGGCGACCTGGCCGAGATGGTGTGCTCGAACTCGTTCCGCTCTGACGACGACGAACAGAACGCCGTGGGGCTCCTGCATTGGGAGATGCGGGCGGCGGGTGGCCTGATCATGGCCACCGCCGACCGCCACCGCCTCCCCGCGGGGGGGGCCTTGGCCGTCGATCGCGACCCATTCGCCGCCGAGGTCACATCGCAGCTGCAAGCGCACCCGAAGATCACGATCCAAACATCCGAGATCACCGAGCTGCCGGCCGAGGGGCACTGGATCTTCGCCACCGGACCGCTGACCTCCGACGCACTCTCCCACGCCATCGCGGCCGAGACGGGGGCCGAGGCGCTCGCGTTCTTCGACGCCATCGCCCCCATCGTTCACGCCGACAGCATCGACATGTCCGTCGCCTGGGCGCAGTCCCGCTACGATAAGGGCGAGACCGAGGAGGACCGGCGCGCTTACATCAACTGCCCGCTCGGCCGGGACGACTACGAGGCGTTCATCGACGCCCTCCTCGCCGCCGACAAGACCGCGTTCCGCGAGGGCGAAACGGCGGGCTACTTCGACGGCTGCCTGCCCATTGAGGTCATGGCCGAGCGCGGCCGCGAAACCCTCCGCCACGGGCCGATGAAGCCCGTGGGACTGACCAATCCGCACGCCCCGGACGTCAAGCCACACGCCGTGGTGCAGCTCCGCCGCGACAACAAGCTCGGCACGCTCTACAACATCGTCGGCTTCCAAACGAAGATGAAGTATGGCGCACAAACCTCTGTTTTCAAAATGATCCCTGGCTTGCAAGATGCCTCGTTCGCGCGCCTGGGCGGGATCCACCGCAACACGTTCCTGAACAGCCCGACGCTGCTCGACGACCGGATGCGCCTGCGGTCGCGGCCCAACATCCGCTTCGCTGGGCAGATCACCGGCGTCGAGGGCTACGTGGAGAGTGCGGCCATGGGCCTCCTCGCCGCCCGCCTCGCAGTGGCCGAGATCGCCGGGCGCCGCCTGCCGCCCGTCCCTCCGACCACGGCCACGGGCGCGCTGGTGCACCACATCACCGGCGGTGCCGAGGCCAAGACGTTCCAGCCGATGAACGTGAATTTCGGCCTCTTCCCCCCGGTCGAGGGGCTCAAGCCCGGGCGCCGGGGCCGCAAGGACCGCTACCGCGCCTACACAGACCGGGCCAAGGCCGACTGGCAGGCCTGGCTGGCCGCCGCGCTGGAGCCGGCCTAGACGCCCGCCGCCTCGGGGCGCTACGGTGCCGCCATGACAGAGCGCAAGTTCCTCAGAGGCGTCTACGACCTCCACTCCGGCGGCGAGGTTCGCGACTATTATCAGGACTGGGCCGAGGGCTACGATGCCGAGGTCGCGGCCGAGGGCTATGCCACCCCCGGCCGCTGCGCCGCCGCGCTGGCCGCGCACACGGACGATCCCGGCGCGCCGATCCTGGACTTTGCCTGCGGCACGGGTCTTTCGGGCGTGGCCCTGCGCGCCGCCGGGTTCACCGTGATCGACGGCATCGACATTTCGGCGGCCATGCTGGCCAAGGCGGCGGACAAGGGCGTCTATCGCACGCTGACCGAGGTTCCCGCCGACGCCCCGCCCCCCATCCCGGCGGACCGCTATGCCGCGATCGCCGCCATCGGCGCCATCGGTCCGGGCGCTGCGCCGGCGTCCGTGATCGCGCCCCTGGTCGCCGCCCTGCCCGCCGGCGGACGCTTCGTCCTGTCGCTGAACGACCACGCGCTGGAGCGGTCCGACGTCCCCGCCGCGCTGGCCTCCGAGGTCGCGGCCAGGCGGCTGTCCGAGCTCAGCGCCGAGCGCGGAGACCACCTGCCCGGCATCGACGTGCAGTCCACGGTCTACGTCTACGCCCGCACGTGAGCGCCGCGCGGTGCACCTCGTCACCCGCTTCGCCCCCTCGCCAACCGGGCCGCTGCACCTGGGCCACGCCTTCTCCGCGCTGACCGCCTGGGAACTGGCCCGGGCGCAGGGCGGCACGTTCCTGCTCCGGATCGAGGACATCGACCGCGCCCGCAGCCGCCGGGAATGGGAGGCAGCGATCTACGACGATCTGGCCTGGCTGGGCCTCGACTGGCCCGGGCCGGTGCTGCGCCAGTCGGAGCGCATCCCCGCCTATCGCGCCGCGCTGGAGATACTCTGGCGCCGCGGCCTGCTCTATCCCTGCACCTGCAACCGGCGCGACATCCGCGCCGCCGCCAGCGCCCCGCAGGAGGGGGACGCGCCGCCGATGGGCCCCGACGGCCTGGTCTATCCCGGCACCTGCAAGGGGCGCCCGGCCACCGGCGCGATGCCGCACGACGTGGCGCTGCGGCTCCACATGGACCGCGCCATGGCCGAGACCGGGCCGTTGTCGTTCGAGGAACATACCGCCGCCGACCATTGCGGCCAGGTGGCCGTCGACCCCGCGGCGGCCGTCGCGGAGATCGGCGACGTCGTGCTGGCGCGGCGCGACATGGCCACATCCTATCACCTGTCCGTGGTGGTCGACGACGCGCACCAGGCGATCACCGACGTGGTGCGCGGGCGCGATCTCTTCGAGGCCACCGCGATCCACGTGGTGCTGCAAGCGCTGCTTGGCCTGCCCGTTCCGCGCTATCACCACCACCGGCTGATCCGCGATGAGGCGGGCAAGCGGCTGGCCAAACGCGACGATGCCCGCGCCATCGCGCTCTATCGTGCCGAGGGGCTGCGCCCCGGGGACGTCCGCGCGATGGTCGGCCTCTAGGTCATCGGCTGCGCCAGTTCGACCTCAACCCCCTCCCGCACCGCAGTATAGAAACAGCTGCGCCGCCCGGTGTGGCAGGCCGGGCCCTCCTGCCGGACCCGCACCAACAGACAGTCGCGGTCGCAGTCCAGGCGCAGGTCGACCAGGTGCTGGTGGTGGCCCGACGTCTCGCCCTTGACCCAGAACGCCTGCCGCGAGCGGGACCAATAGGTCACGCGCCCCGTCGCCAGGGTCCGCGCCACCGCCTCGGCGTTCATCCAGGCGAGCATCAGCACCTCGCCGGTCGCGTCGTCCTGGGCAATGCAGGGGATCAGCCCGGCGGCATCGTAGCGCAGGCTGGCGGGGTCGAAGGCCATGGCGGGGGTCCCTTTTCTCAGGCGCCGGTCTGCCCTATCTATGGGCTGACGCGGGGGAGGGAAAGCCATGGCCGACAGCGACCTGATCAAGCTCTATTCCGGCCGCATCCTGGAGCTGGCGGCCAATATTCCGCGCACCCACCGGCTCCCCTCGCCCGACGCCAGCGTACGCAAGCGTTCGCCTCTTTGCGGGTCCACGGTCACGGTGGACATCAACATGAGCGGCGAAAAGGTCACGGCCTATGGCCAAGAGGTCAAGGCCTGCGCGCTGGGTCAGGCCGCGGCGTCGGTGGTCGGCGACGTCATCGTCGGCTCCACCCGCGATCAGATCGTGACCGCCCGGGATCAGCTCAAGAAAATGCTGAAAGAGGGCGGCCCGGTGCCCAAGGCTCCCTTCCAAAACCTCGAAGTTTTGAAACCCGCTGCGGAGTTCAAGAATCGCCACGCCTCGATCCTCCTCACCCTGGAGGCTGCGGTCGAGGCGATGGAACAAGCTTCGAAAGCCGCTTCCGCCTAACGCCCTCTCGCAAAAAAAAACCGCCGCGCACCCAGGGATGGATGGCGGCGGAAAGTGGCGTGTCTGACGGTCGCCCCGACGGGGCCGGGACCAGGCAAGTCCGGGCGGTTTGGGGACAGAGGCGCACCGTATTGGGGTAGGGATGCGCGCGTCGAGGCGGGTCAGACCGCAGGCAGAAAAGGCAACGCCTCAGACGAAGCCGGGCAGATAGAGACCCGCGATCAACAGCGCCGCCAGGGCGGTCGCCCCGGCAAAGTCCTGGGCCAGCGTTTCCGTCCGCCCCAGCGCCGTTTTGATCTGATCCAGCATCTCCGACCCTCCGGTGATCGTCTTCGGTGTTGCACCTTTGTTCCCATATTGGAGACGGAGTGTAAAGAACTTTTGCGGAACATTCGCGAACATTTCAGGTGTCCGCCGCTAACCCACAGATAACAAACGGATCGCCTTGTCCTGCTCCATCAGCCACAGGAGCGCGCGCATCGCCTGGCCGCGGTCCGTGCGGAGGGTGGGGTCGTCCGTGAGGAGCTTGCGCGCATCGGTCTGGGCGAGCGCCATCAACGCCGTCTGCCGTTCCAGGTCGGCGATGCGGAACCGCGGCAGCCCGCTCTGAGCGTGGCCGATCAGGTCCCCGGACCCGCGCATCGCCAGGTCCTCTTCGGCGATGCGGAACCCGTCCTCGGTCTGGCGCAGGATGTCCAGGCGCCGCCGCCCGCCCTCGGAGAGCGGCGCACGGTAAAGCAGCAGGCAGGTCGATGCCGCCGGGCCGCGCCCCACCCTCCCGCGCAGCTGGTGCAGCTGCGCCAGGCCAAAGGTCTCGGCCCGCTCGATCACCATGATCGAGGCATTGGGGACGTCCACGCCCACCTCGATCACCGTCGTCGCCACCAGCACCGAGGTCTCGCCACCGGAAAAACGCGCCATCGCCGCGTCCTTGTCCGCGGGCGGCATCTGCCCGTGGACCAGGCCGACGCGCCCTTCGCCCAGCGCCGCCCGCAACCGGGCAAAGCGGTCCTCGGCCGCGGTCAGGTCCACCGCCTCGCTCTCTTCGACCAGGGGGCAGACCCAGTAGGCCTGCCGCCCCTCGGCGATGGCGGCCTTCAACCGCGCGACGACTTGGTCCAGGCGGTCCACCGCGACCATCGCCGTGGTGACCGGCAGCCGCCCCGGCGGCTTTTCGTCCAGGATCGAGACGTCCATGTCGCCGTATTGCGCCAGCGCGAGGCTGCGCGGGATCGGGGTCGCAGTCATCACCAGAACGTCCGCCGCCGCGCCCTTGGCTCCCAGCTCCAGCCGCTGCCGGACACCGAAGCGGTGCTGTTCGTCGACGATGGCCAGCCGCAGGTCGGCAAAGACCACGTCCTTTTGGAACACCGCGTGGGTGCCGACTAGGATGTGGATGTCGCCCGCCGCCAGCGCCGCCAGCTTGGCCGCCCGCTCGCTGCCCTTGTCGCGACCGGTGAGGATCTCCAAAACGACGCCCGCGGCGTCGGCGAGCGGCCGCAGCCCTTGCAGATGCTGACGCGCGAGCACCTCGGTGGGCGCCATCAGCGCCCCCTGCCCGCCCGCCTCGACCGCGACCAGCAGCGCCAGCAGAGCCACCACCGTCTTGCCCGCGCCCACGTCGCCTTGCAGCAGCCGGTTCATCCGCTCGGGCCGGGCCATGTCGTCTGCGATCTCGGTCACCGCCCGCTCTTGCGCGGCGGTCAGGGCATAGGGGAGCGCCGCGCGCACCCGTGCCTGCAACCGCCCGTCACCCGCACTGGCCACGCCGGGACGCCGCCGCCGGTCGGCCCGCGCCAAAGCGAGGGTCGTCTGGTGGGCCAAGAGCTCGTCATAGGCCAGACGCTGCCGCGCCGGGGACGTCGCCGTCAGCTCCGCAGGCCCCAGCGGCGCGTGGGCGGTCCGCAGCGCCGCGCGCCACCCGGGCCAGCCCTCGCGCGCCCTCAGCGCCGGGTCGATCCACTCGGCCAGATCCGGCAGCCGGTCCAGCGCCGAGGCCGCCGCCCGCGCCATCGTCTTTTGCGTCACGCCTTGGGTCAGGGGATAGACAGGCTCGAACGGCGGGATCGCCGCGGCCTCCTCGGGCGGGAGGATGTGGTCGGGATGGACCATCTGCGCCACACCGTCGAACAGCTCGACCTTGCCCGACAGAACCCGCCGCGCGCCCTCGGGCAGAACCCGGGCGATCCACTCGTCTCGCGGGTGAAAGAACACCGCTTGGAACGTCGTCTCGGCGTCGCGCACCTCCACGCGATAGGGCCGGCCCCGCGCCGTCGGCGGACGGTGTCGGCCGACAACCACCTCGACCGTGGCCATGGTCGGCGGCACCACCTCGCGGATCGAGGCGCGGCGGCTGCGGTCGACGCCCGAATGCGGCAGGGTGAACAGCAGATCCCGCGGCCGCGCGATGCCCGCCGCCTCCAACGCCTCTGCCGTCTTCTTGCCAATTCCATCGAGCCCGGTCAGATCGGCGAACAGCGGCCAGAGCGCCTCGGGCCGACTCATGACGCCCCGATCAGCGCGAGCCAGCCGTCCTCATCCACCGTCTCGATGCCCAGCTCCGCGGCCTTCTTGGCCTTCGATCCCGCACCCGGTCCGGCGACCAGCAGGTCGGTCTTGCTCGACACGCTGCCCGACACCTTGGCACCCAGCGCCTCGGCCCGCGCCTTGGCCTCGGCGCGGGTCATCCGCTCCAGCGTGCCGGTGAACACCACCGTCTTGCCCGCCACTGGGCTGTCGGCGGCCTGGACCTCGGCCGGCTCAACGGTCAGATGCGCGACCAGCCGGTCGATGGACCCCCGCTCGGCCTCCTGCGCAAAGCTGGTGACGAGCGACCGCGCCATCACCGCGCCCACCCCGTCGATCCCGATCAGCTCGGACCAGGCCGGGCTCTCGGCCAGCGCAGCCTTGTCGGGGGCGGAGGCGGCATAGGCGGGCTCGACCGCGGCGGTGTCGAGCGCACCAATGACGGCCTCCCAAGTCCCGTAGTGCCGCGCCAAGAGAGACGCCGACTGCGCCCCCACGTGCCGGATCCCCAGGGCAAAGATCAGTCGGGCCAGCGGAATCGTCCGGCGCGCGTCGATGGCGGCAAAGAGATTGGCCGCGCTCTTGTCCCCCCAACCCTCGCGATTCTTGAGCTGCCGCGCCCCGCTGCCGAACCGCGCCTCAAGGGCAAAGATGTCCGCCGGCTCGGCGATCCAGCCGTCGCGGTAGAACTGCTCGACCTGTTTGGCGCCGAGTCCGTCGATGTCGAACGCGGCGCGCGAGACGAAATGCTTGAGCTTTTCCACCGCCTGAGCCGGACAGATCAGACCGCCGGAGCAGCGGCGCACGGCGTCGCCGGGTTCGCGCGGCGCGGTCGAGCCGCAGTCGGGGCAGGTCTGGGGGAAACCGTAGGGCTGCGCCTCCGCCGGGCGGCGGCTCAGGTCCACGTCCGCGATCTTGGGGATGACGTCACCGGCGCGGTAGACCTGCACCCAGTCGCCCTCGCGGATGTCCTTGCCGTCGCGGATCGGCGCGCCTTGGGCGTCGCGGCCGGCGATGTAGTCCTCGTTGTGCAATGTCGCGTTCGAAACCACGACGCCGCCCACGGTCACCGGGGTCAGCCGCGCCACGGGGCTCAGTGCGCCGGTGCGGCCCACCTGAATCTCGATCCGCTCCAGCCGGGTCCAGGCCAGTTCGGCGGGAAACTTGTGCGCGACGGCCCAGCGCGGCGTGGTCGCGCGATAGCCCAGGCGCGCTTGCAGGGCCAGGTCGTCGACTTTGTAGACGACGCCGTCGATGTCGTAGTCCAGCGTCGCCCGCTGCGCCTCGATCTCGGCGTAGTGCGCCAGCATCTCGTCGGCGCCGGTGCACAGGGCCGTCAGCGGATTGGTGGCGAAGCCCAGCTCGGACAGGCGGCCGATCGCGCCCATCTGCGTGTCGGCGAGTGGCGCGGCGGTCTCGCCCCAGGCGTAGGCAAAGAACCGCAGCGGCCGTGCGCGGGTGATCTCGGGGTCGAGCTGCCGGAGCGACCCGGCGGCGGCGTTGCGGGGATTGGCGAAGGTCTTGGCCCCCGCCTCCGCCTGGCGGGCGTTCAGCGCGGCGAAGTCGGCGCGGCCCATGTAGACCTCGCCCCGAATCTCGACGACGTCGGGCGCACCGGCGATCTCGACGGGGATGTCGTCGATCGTGCGGGCGTTCGGGGTGACGTTTTCGCCGACGGCGCCGTCGCCCCGGGTGGCCGCCTGCACCAGCGCGCCGCCCTCGTAGCGCAGCGATAGGGACAGCCCGTCGATCTTGGGTTCGGCGGTGTAGGCCAGCGGGGCATCGGCGGCGAGGCCCAGATAGGCGCGCACGGACCGGTCGAAGTCGACCACGTCCTCGGCGTCGAAGGCGTTGCCCAGCGACAGCATCCGCCGGGCATGGGTCACCTTGGCGAACCCCTCGGCGGGGGCGGCGCCGACGCGGTCGGTGGGGCTGTCGGCCCGCTTTAGGTCCGGGAATCGCGCTTCGATCTCGGCATTGCGGCGCTTGAGTGCGTCGAACTCCGCGTCGGAGATCTCGGGAGCGTCGTCACGGTGATAGGCCAGGTTGGCGGCGGCGATGGCGGCGGCCAGCCGCGCCAGTTCCGCCTCTGCCGCGGCGCGGTCCAGCGCGTCAACCGCGCGGTCTTCTTGGGGGATGTCTGCCATGCCGGGCGCCTCTGCCAAGGGGAGCGTGCACCCGCGGTCTTAGGGCGCCGCCGCTCACCGGTCCAGTCGGCCCGTCACCGCATCGTCCCCAGGCCGCCTGGCCCGACCGCCGGTCCCGAAGCACGCGCTCAGCCCAGCAGAAGCGGCACCGTGCCGCGTCCGCCAGCGGGACGGTCTGCCCCCCGTCTCGCGGTCGCCACGTCGGTGTCGCCCTGCGCACCCTCCATTCTGGGCCGTGCGTCGCCCCCTTGGTTCGTCCCTGGCCCGCAGGCCCCCGCCGCGACCCACGCCTCGCCGGTTTCGGTTCAGCGCCGGAGCCGGAGCCGGGCGGCTCCGTAGAGTCGCGTCCTGCCGTAGTCGCCGCCGGGGAGCCGTCCGATCCGTCTCGTCGTCCGGTCCCGGTGCTCCGGCAGCCGGATGGAGAGGCGCGCGGCGCCGTCGCGGCGCAGTTCCTCCGTCCCCGCGCGCGGGCCGAGGTCCCGGGCTCGGGCATCCCATCGGATCGCCCCACACCTCTGCGCCCGGGTCGACGCACCACGACCCGAGGCGTGCCGCTTCCGCGTCAAAGTAAGGGATGCCTACGGCACGGCGCCGAGGCGAGGTCCATTCGGGCCGCGTCGGCCCACCACGCGCCGCCCGGCACCGGAGCCGGGTCCGCCCGATCCCCACGCTACCGCGATCGGGAAACCGGTCCTTCGCCGCGGTGCACGCGCCCGACGCCCCCGGCTCAGGCGTTGGCGGCCAGGGGGACCTCGGCGGCCTTGCGGGCGGGGTCGCGTAGGACGTAGCCGCGGCCCCACACGGTCTCGATATAGTGCTCGCCGCCGGTGGCCTGACTGAGCTTCTTGCGCAGCTTACAGATGAAGACGTCGATGATCTTTAGCTCGGGCTCGTCCATGCCGCCGTAGAGGTGGTTAAGGAACATCTCCTTGGTCAGCGTCGTGCCCTTGCGCAGGCTGAGGAGTTCGAGCATCTGGTATTCCTTGCCCGTCAGGTGCACCGGGCGGTCGTCCACCTCCACCGTCTTGGCGTCGAGGTTCACCGTCACCTTGCCGGTGGCGATGACCGACTGGGCATGGCCCTTGGACCGGCGGATGATCGCGTGGATTCGCGCCACCAGCTCCTCGCGGTGGAAGGGCTTGGTCAGGTAATCGTCGGCGCCGAAGCCGAACCCCTTGATCTTGTTCTCCGTGTCGTCCGCCCCCGACAGGATCAGGATCGGCGTGTCCACCCGCGCCAGTCGCAGTTTGCGCAAGACGTCGTGACCGTTCATATCCGGGAGGCCGAGATCCAGGAGGATAAGGTCGTAGTCATAGAGCTTGGCGAGGTCGATCCCCTCCTCCCCCATGTCGGTGGCATAGACGTTGAGATTGGCGTGCGTCAGCATCAACTCGATGCTGCGCGCCGTCGTGGGGTCGTCCTCGACCAACAGGATACGCATGACACTCTCCCCAGCCAGATGTGCTTCTCCCGCACCTTGGCGCCGAAACGTTAACCTATGGTTACTCGTTTGTTCACCATGCCCCGTTCCCCCTAAAGTTGTCGATATTTTTGCAGTTGCGTGGTCTTCAATCCCGCCTCGCCGTGTTGCGCGACCGCTTGGGCCCAGCCCTGGAACTCCTCGTCGCTCAGCCCGTAGCGGTTGAGCGCGCTCTCGCGCGAGATCAGGCCGGAGGCCACCGCGCGCACCACCGCCGCCTTGCGGCTCGCCACCCAGCGCTGGGTGTCGGGTGGCGGAAGATCGGCCTGGCTCAGCACCTTGCCGTTCGGCAAGGTGACGGTGCGCGGTCCCTCGACTTTCTTCAAATACATCGCTTTGCCCATCGTTGCTGCCCCCGCGGGATCGGGGTCTAGCCGCCCAGCGCTTAAGGACGGGTGAAACCGCACCTTGCGAGTGCGGGCAATTTTCCTATATTCCCGCCGATCCCTCCCCCGCACAGACCGGTGACCGCGATGCCCCTCGACGCCCCCACGCCGCTGAACTCGCTGGGCCTGCCCAAGGCGCCGGCCGACACGCGCGTGGTCGTCGCCATGTCCGGCGGCGTCGACAGCTCGGTGGTGGCCGCAATGCTGGCCGAAGAGGGCTACGACGTGGTCGGCGTGACCCTGCAGCTCTACGATCACGGCGCCGCGCTGGCCAAGAAAGGCGCCTGCTGCGCCGGGCGCGACATCCACGACGCCCGGCGGGTGGCCGAGGCGATGGGCTTTCCCCATTACGTGCTCGACTACGAGAACATGTTCCGCGAGGCGGTGATCGACGAGTTCGCCGACAGCTATCTCGCGGGCGCGACGCCCGTGCCCTGCATCCGCTGCAACGAGCGGGTGAAGTTCCGCGACCTTCTCGAAACCGCCCGCGACCTCGACGCCGACTGCATGGCCACAGGGCACTATATCCGCCGGCTGGACGGCACCCATGGGCCGGAGCTGCACAGCGCGGCCGACGCCGCGCGCGACCAGAGCTATTTTCTGTTCTCGACCACGGCCGAGCAGTTGGCCTTCCTGCGCTTTCCCTTGGGCGGCTTGGCCTCCAAGGCCGAGACCCGGGCGCTGGCCCAGCGCTATGGCCTGCCCGTCGCCGACAAGCCCGACAGCCAGGACATCTGCTTCGTCCCCAATGGCGATTACGCGGCGGTGATCGAAAAGCTGCGGCCGGGCGCCGCCGACCCGGGGGACATCGTCGACACCGACGGCCGGGTGCTGGGCCGCCATGCCGGAGTGATCCACTACACCATCGGTCAACGGCGGGGCCTGGGCCTCGGAGGGCTGGCCGAGCCGCTCTATGTCGCGCGCCTGGACGTGGAGGGGCGGCGCGTGGTCGTCGGCCCCAAGGCGATGCTGGCCACCCGGCGCGTCCCGGTGCGCGAGATCAACTGGCTGGGCGACGCGCCGCTCTCCTCGCGCTCGGAATGGGAGGTGGAGGTCAAGGTCCGGTCGACCCGCCCCCCCCGCCCCGCGGTGGTTCGTCCCCTGTCCGAGACCGAGGCCGAGGTGGAGTTGGCCGTGGCCGAGGAGGGCGTGTCGCCGGGCCAGGCCTGCGTGTTCTATGCGCCCGAGGGCAGCCGGGTCCTGGGCGGCGGGTGGATCCACCGCGGCTGAGCCAGGCTCAGCCGCCCCGCGTCGCGCCCAGGCCGTCCAGAACCGCTCGGGCCGCGCGCAGACCGGGGGGCGGCCCGCCGCGTCCCAGGGCGATCATCGTGCGGTCCAGCGCTTCGGACTGGAGTTGCGGCGCGGCCAGGGTGGTCAGCACGGCCTCGGCCAGCGCGTCGGGGGTGCAGGCGGGCCCCAGGAACTCGGGCACCGCCCGCGTGTCCGACACCAGGTTCACCAGGTTGGCGGTGTCGATCAGCGTCATCCGCGCCAGGATCTGATAGGTCAGCCAGCTCGGCCGGTATGCGGTGACCATGGGCGTGCCGGCGGCGGCCAGCTCCAGAGCCACGGTGCCGGACGCCGCCAGGGCGACGTCTGCGGCGGCAAAGGCCGCGCGCTTCTCGGCCGCGGCGGTTTCCGGGTCCTGCCCGCGCGGGTCCAGGATCACCGGACGTCCGGGCCAGTCGCGGGCCGCGTCGCAGACCCGGTCGGCCACCGGCGCCGCCGCCGCCGCCACCACCCGGAGATCGGGGCGGGCGCGGCACACCCGCTCCAGCGCGGGACCGAAGACAGGGGCGAGGCGACCGACCTCGGCTCCCCGGCTCCCCGGCAGGACCAACAGGACCGGCGCCTCGCCCAGCCCCGCCTCGGCGCGGAACGCCGCGATCTCGCCACGGTCGGCCCGCGGGGCCGCCGCCACGGGATGGCCGACGAAGTCGCAGCGCATCCCCGCGGCCTCCATATACCCCGGCTCGAACGGCAAGAGCGCCAGCACCTGGTCGATCACCTCGGCCATCTTGGCCGCCCGGCCCGGCCGCCAGGCCCAGACCGATGGCGCGACGTAGTGCACCGTGCGCACCCGCGGCGCCGCCGCCCGGACCCGACGCGCCACCCGCAGGCAAAAATCCGGCGCATCGATGGTGATCAGCGCGTCGGGCTCGGCGGCGACGACGGCGTGGGCGGTGTCGATCATCCGGCGGCGCAGATGCGGATAGCGGGGCAGCACCTCGGTCAGGCCCATGACGCTGAGCTCGTCCATGGGAAAGCGGCTCACCAGGCCCTGGTCCGCCATCTCCGGGCCGCCGACACCGTCGAAGGCGACGTCGGGGCAGAGCGACCGCAGCCCCGCCATCAGCGCCCCGCCCAACAGGTCGCCCGAGGGCTCTCCGGCGATCAGGAACAACCTCATCCGCCGCGCCTCCGCACCCACAGGGTCAGGCCCGCGTCCCGCGCCGCCGCCACCGTCTCGTCCCGGTCGAGAACCATGACGCCACCGGCCTCGATTACGATGGCGGCGAGATCGGCACGGCGGCAGGCCGCAACGGTGGACGGGCCGATCGCGGGCAGGTCGACGCGCCGATCCTGGCCGGCCTTGGGCGCCTTCATCAACAGGCCGCCCGGCGGGCCGCGCCGATCCGCGGCCAGGCTCCCCAGCATCCAATCGGTGCCGGGCAACGCCTCGATGGCCAGCACGCGGCCCCGCGACACCACGCAGCCCTGGCCGACGTCCACCGGCGCCAGCGCGTCCAGCACCGACTCGGCCCGCGCCGCATCGCTGCGCAGACCCCGCCCGACCCGCCCGGTCAACACGCCCGCAGGCGGCAACAGGTCGGGCGCGATCACGTGCGCCCCGACGACGGCGATGCCGCGTTCCTCCAACAGCGCCACCGCCACCCGCAACAGCCCATCGTCCCCCTTGGACAGCGCCGCCCCCACCCGCGCCACCAGCGGCGCCGACGCCACGTTGATCGCCGTCAGCGCCAGCTCGGGGCGCTGGGCGGCCCCGGCAAAGCACGCCTCGCGCACCCCCAGTTCGCCCAGCCGGTCGAAGAGCCGCGACAGACGTTCGACCCGGAACGCGACGTGGGGAACGTCGCCCAGGCCCTCGGGCCGGTGCCCCTCCAGATGCACCACGGCGAACGGCCGCCCGGTCGCTGCGAGCCGCTGGGCCAGCAGATGGGGCAGGCGTCCGGTCCCGGCAAAGAGCCCCAGCACCGCGTCAGTCCGGGGTCAGGTAGCCGCGGTCGCTCTCGGCGGTGACGAAGGCGACGATCTCGCGCACGTAATCGCTGTCGGTCTCTTCGCCCAGGCGGCGCGCGCGGTCCTGGAACGCGCCCTCGCCCTGGCGCAGCATCTGAAACGCGGCGCGCAGCGCGGTGATGTCGGCGCGGCTCACCCCCTTGCGCTTGAGCCCCACCAGGTTCAGCCCGTCGATCACCCCGCGCGGCCCCTGGACCAGGGCGTGGGGCATCACGTCCGCCGTCACCATGGTCACCGCCCCGATGATCGCCCCGCGGCCGATGCGCACGAACTGGTGCACCCCGGACAGACCGCCGATGATCGCGTCGTCTCCGACGATGCAGTGCCCCGCCAGAGCCGAGTTGTTCACCATGATCACCCGGTCGCCGACGCAGGCGTCGTGCGCCACATGGGCGCCCGCCATGAACAGGCAGTCGTCGCCGACCCGCGTGACGCCGCCGCCCCCGGCGGTGCCGGTGTTCATCGTCACGCCCTCGCGGATGCGGCAGCGGGCGCCGACGATGAGCTCGGTCTTTTCCCCCAGGAACTTCAGGTCCTGGGGGATTTCGCCGATGCTGGCGAAGGGAAAGATCACGGTGCCCGGGCCAATGGAGGTGCGCCCGGCGAGCACCGCGTGGCTCTTGACCTCCACCCCCTCGGCCAAGCTGACCTCGGACCCGACGACGCAGAACGGGCCGACCCGCGCGCCCGCGGCGATGCGGGCCCCGTCGGCGACGACGGCGCTGGGGTGGATCTCGGCGCCCGGGTCGACGCTCATCCCCGGGGCATGTCGATCATCGCCGCGAACTCGGCCTCGCAGGCGAGTTCGCCGTTGACCTCGGCGCGGCCGGCGAATTTCCACACCTTGCCGCCGCCGCGCTTGGTCGAGACATGCAGCTCCAGCACGTCGCCCGGCACCACCTTGCGCCGGAACTTGGCCCCGTCGACGCTCATGAAGTACACGAGCGCGCCCTTGTCCGCGAGGTCCAGAGCCACGCCCACCATCACCGCCGCGGTCTGGGCCATCGCCTCGATGATGGTCACCCCGGGCATGATCGGGGTGCCGGGGAAATGGCCCTGGAAATGCGGCTCGTTCATGGTGACGTTCTTGATCCCCACGGCGCTGTCGCTGCCGCGAATGTCGCGGACCCGGTCGATCAGGAGAAAGGGATAGCGGTGGGGGATCAGCCGCTGGATGAGCTGGATGTCGGCACTCTGCGTCTCGGTCATCGGCTCCGTCCGCGGTTGGGTCGCCGCCCTGCCTAGCAATCCGCCCGGCGGGTGGCAAGGCAGCCTCAGTCGGCGGGCGCGGGCGCCTCGGGCTGGGGCGTCGCGGGTGCCTCAGGCGGGGGCGCGTCGGGCGTCTCAGGCTGGGGCGCATCGGGCGTTTCCGGCGCGGGGGCGGGTCCGGCGGGCCGCGGGCCGGCCCCGTCGCCGATGGCGGCGTCGATGGCGGCGATGGCCTCGTCGGTGATGTCGATCTGGTCCAGCGACAGCAGCAACAGCCGCCGGTCGAGCAGCGCGACCGCTCCGCGCTGGCGCATCACCTCGCCCAGGATGCTGCCCACCCGGCCGTAGAACTGCTGCTGCGCGGTGTCGCGGAATCGGGCCAGGGCCTGGCTCTTGGCATCCTGCTCGGCGCGGAGCGCGCGCACCTTCTCGTCGAAGGCGGCGGCCTTGGCGCGGAACTCGGCCACCTCCATCTCGGGGCGCTCGTCGGTCAGCGCCTGCTCCTCGGCCGACAGCTCGGTCTCGATGCGGCGGTTCTCGGCGGCCAACTCGGTCGACCGCACCTCGATCTCGGCGGCGATGCGGCGGCCGAAGGCGCTCTCGAAGAACAGCCGCTCCTCGTCGATGACGGCGATGCCGGGGCCTTGCTGCGCGGCCGCGGGCGGCGCCGCGGCCCAGAGCGCCGCGGCCAGGGCCAGCGCCAGGCGCCCGGCCCGCATCCCTAGAACTGGGTCGAGACGGTCAGGTTGAACGTCTGCTCCTCGTCGTAGGACTCTTTCGACAGCGGCTTGGCGAAGTTGAAGCGCAAGGGGCCGATCGGCGTGGTCCAGAAGATCGAGATGCCGACCGAGGAGCGCAGGTTGAAGCTGTCGTCGACGATGGTGCCGCCCTGGCCGACGACGTTGTCGAGGCCCCAGACCGACCCGGCGTCGAAGAACACGCCGCCGGTGATCCCGTACTCCTCGGGCAGGCCCAGGGGGAACTCGGCCTCGAGCCGCGCCGAGACGTAGTAGTTGCCGCCCAGCGTGTCGCGGTTCGACGCCGCCAGGTCGCGCGGCCCGATCCCCAGGGGCGCAAAGCCGCGGAGCTGGTTGGTGGACAGGAAGTACCGATCGATCACCCGGGTCGTCCCGCCGCTCAGCGCATGGATGGCGCCGCCTTCCAAGGTGGCGCGCAGGGTGACCTCTTCGTTCAGCACCCTGGTCTGGGCGATGGCCAGGGCCTCTGTCTTGAGATACTCGTTGTCGCCGCCCAGCCCGGCGAAGTCCTGACCGAAGCGGAGGAGCACACCGGCATTGGGGTTCAGCCCCGTGCGGCGGGTGTCGTAGCTGAACTGATAGCCCACCGAGCTGGTCCAGCGCGCGCCCTCCTCGGCCACCAGGATCGGCGACGAGCCGGTGTCGCCGGGGATGGTCGGATCGGGGCGGTCGACGTTCAGGATCGCGTCCTTCGACAGGGCATAGTTCAGCGACAGGCGGCTGTTCTCGCCCACAGGGAACTCCAGCGACGGGCTGATCCCGACGCGGCGGGTGTCGTAGAACGAGTTGTCCCGCTGCGATGTGTTGTAGAAGGCGTCGAAGCGCGCAGTCAGGTCGCGGCCCAGGAAATAGGGCTCGATGAAGGTAAAGTTGCTCTGCGAGTTGTCGGTGCCCGTGGTCACGCCGAAACGCAGGGTCTGACCGCGGCCGAGGAAGTTCCGCTCGGTAAAGCTGATGTTGACGCCGGGGCCGCCGTCGGGGCTGTAACTGCCGCCGAAGCTGAGGGTGCCGGTCGGCTGTTCCTCGACATCGACGTCGATCACCACCTGATCGGACGACGTGCCTTCGCGCGACTCCACGTCGACCTCGCCGAAGTAACCGAGGGCCCGGATGCGCTCGGCCGCAGCGCGGATTTCGCGGGGGTTGAAGGGGTCGCCCTCGACCGTGCGGAACTGCCGCCGGATCACCCGGTCGAGCGTGGTCGCGTTGCCCTCGATATCGATCCGCTCCACAAAGACACGCGGCCCACGGGTGATGAAGAACTCCACGTTCAGCACGAGGTTGCGGTCGTCGCGGTCGATCCGCGGGTCGACCCGGACAAAGGTGAGGCCCTTGTCGGTCGCCAGCCGCTCCATCCGGGCGATGGTGTTCTCCACCGCGGCGGGGTTGTAGGTGCGGCCGGGGCGGATGCGGCTCACCGCCAGGAACTCAGCCGTGTCGATCCCGTCGAGGTCGGTCGCCGCCGTGATCTGGCCGAAATCGAAGGATTGCCCCTCCTGCACGTTGAACGTGACGAAGAAGGCGTTGCGCTCGCGCGCGAACTCGCTGTTGACGCTCAGCACCCGGAAATCGACGTAGCCGCGCGAGGCGTAGAAATCCGACAGAAGCTGGCGGTCCAGTTGCAGCCGGTCGGCGACGAACGTGTCGCGGCGGACGAACTGGCGCAAAAGGCCCGCCTGCTTGGTGTCGAGCACCCGGCGCAGGCGGCTGTCGGAAAACGCCCGGTTGCCGACGAAGGACACCCGCTCGGTCTCGACGACGCGGCCCTCGGCGATCTCGAACACCAGATCCACCCGGTTCTCGGACCGGCGGATGATCCGCGGCGTGACGGTGGCGGCGAGCCGCCCCTGGGCCTCGTAGAACCCGGCGATGTTGGCGGCGTCCTCCTCGGCCTGGGTGGGGCTGTAGACGCGGCGCGGCTGGGATTCGATCAGCGGGAAGAGGTCGTCGTCTTCGATCCGCCGATTGCCCTCGATGGAGATGCGGTTGATCGTCGGCCATTCGACCACGCGGATCACCAGGGTATTGCCCGACGGGACCAGCTCGACCGTCTCGAACAGGCCGGAATTGACGATACCCTGATAGGCGTCGTTCAGGCGGCCCCCCGACACCGCCTCTCCGCTGGGAAGATTGGCGTAGGCGACGATCGTGCCGGGATCGACCCGGGTGTTGCCCTCGACGACGACATTGGTGAAGCGAAAGCTCTGCGCCCACGCGGCGGGCGCGGTGACCGCCACGACCAGTCCCAGGGCGAGCAGCGCCATCAACCCGTGCGCGCGCACCTTCGTCCACAGCGCATGGCGCGCTCCGACCCGTCCCTGCACCATCTGCACCGACCTAAAAAATGACATCCCAGTGGGGTCTGGTTAGCGAGATTGGGGGGGGTTGTCAAAACGCCATAGGACGTCGGATCGAAGGCGATGCAGGGCTGCCGCGCATCGCCTCGGACGGGCCCGCGTCAGAACGAGCCGAGGAACGCCCCCGCCATCAACGCCGCCGCGATGGTGGCGACATAGAGGACCCGATCGACGTTCAGCCGAAAGAGCAGCGACAGGCTGCGCGATCCGCGATGAATGTGTTCCATGGCTCCGCACCGATGTTGCGTATCGAGGCGGGACACCTAGGGGCGCTTTGTGGCGACTTTGCGGCGCTGGCGGGGTCATCCCGGGGCCGCGGCGGGCCCGCTCGTGCATGGTGCCGGCGGAGGGATTCGAACCCCCGACCCTCGACTTACAAGATCGCCGCTCTGGCCAACTGAGCTACGCCGGCACGCCGCGCGCTCTCTACCCCGCGCCCGGCCGCCTGGCAACCGCGGCCCGCCGGCGCGGCGGCCCGGAAATGGCGGTTTCCCTGTCCCGGCGCGCCGCCTATAGTCGCGGCGACCGACGCCGGCCATAGGGAACAGATGGACATCGCCTTTCACATCGGCGCCCATTGCACGGACGACGACCGCCTCCTGAAAACGCTTCTGCGGAACCGAGACGATCTGAAATCCCACGGCATCGCCGTGCCCGGCCCGTCGATGTATCGCAGCGTGCTGCGCGAAGTCGCGACCAAGCTCCGGGGCGACGAGGCCAGTCAAGAGACCCAGGACGTGGTCCTGGAGACCATCCTCGAAGGCGACGATCCCGACCGTCTGATCCTGATCAACCAGAGCTTTCTCTGTATGCCGCAGGTCGCGGTGGAGGGGGGGCAGCTCTATCCCAAGGCGGCCAAGGCGGCGTGGCTGCGCAACCTCTTTCCCGATCACCGCGCGGCGTTCTTCCTCGGGCTGCGCAACCCCGCCACCTTCGTGCCGGCGCTGTTCGCCGAGACCGGGGGCGACACGCTCGATTTTCCAGCGTTCCTGGGCGGGACCGATCCCCGCGCGCTGCGCTGGTCCGAGATGATCGCGCGGCTGCGCCAGGCGGTGCCGGACGCCCCCCTGACCGTCTGGTGCAACGAGGACACCCCGTTTCTGTGGGAAAAGCTGGTGCGCGCCATCGCCGCCGCCCCGGCGACGGTGCCGATCCACGGCGAGTACGACATGCTGCGCACCATCATGAGCCAGGAGGGGATGAGCCGCCTGCGCGCCTATCTGCGCGCCCATCCACCCCGCGACGAGGAGATGCGCCAGCGGATCGTCGCGGCATTCCTCGACAAGTTCGCCCTCGACGACGAGGTCGAGCAGGAGATGGACCTGCCGGGGTGGAACAGCGACCTGGTGGAGGATCTCACCGAAATCTACGACGAGGACCTCTTCGCCATCGCGCGGATGCCCGGGGTGCACGTCCTAACGCCCTAGGCCGCGGGGCCGGTTCCGGCGCCGGGACCCGCAGCGCGACGCAGTCGAAGCAAGAGCAGCGCGACGGCGCCCAAACAGCGTCGACGTCGCGGCGGGTGCACCACCTTCGCCAAGAGCGCCGTCCCGCCGGGGCGCGGTCGTGCGGCACGTGACGTTCCCAAAAGCATCGACGCCGCGGCGGCCGACCCGTCATCGCAAAAAGCGCCGCCCAGGGAGGGGGAACGGCGCTGCCCGGCGTGCCGCCGTGCGGGGCAAGAGGGGCCGCGCGCGCGGATAACCACTGCATCTGCGACCGTGCGACGCCGAGAACTCACCTTGAGGTTGACGGCGTGCCGATGTAGAAAAAGTCAGGTCGGAGCCCAGAACGACGTCATGTGCTTTTCGCATGGCTCGTTTAGGATGCGCCGAGCACGGAAATCACATGCGATCCCCGGTCGGCAACCGAAGGAGGCCGTTTTGGACCTACGGTGCTCGCTCGTCCCGCTCTTGGTTTTTTCTGCCACGGCATCGGCCGAGCCGCTCTACCCAAACTCCGTGGCGTCGAACGATCTCGACTTCATCCTGCCGGACGATCCGGGGGCGTGCTGGTCCATCGCCGAGGCCGGAGGCGGACGCACGGAGATGTACGATCCGCGCCGCGATACCCTCTACGTCGATGACGCGATCCATTTCGAGGTGACGTATCTAGACCATGAGATGCGGATCAACGTGCACCCGGGCGTGTCCGACCCCGCGTCCCGCGCGCGCGAGGTCGCGGCATCGGTGTCCCGGCTGCCCGCGCCGATGCGGATGCCTGTGAGGTACGTGAACGTCCTCGACGGCGACGGCGCCGCTTGGGAGGAGGGGCTGGGCGGCTTCTTCACGCTCTATGACGGGCTCATCGCACGCAGGCTGGTGGACCGCGACCTCGACGAGACCGTGTTCCACGAGGCGGCGCATGTCGCGCTCGATCCGGTGCTGTCGAACGATCCGGACTGGCGCGCGAACCAGGCGGCCGACGGGGCCTTCGTGACGCAGTACGCTGCCGACCATCCGGACAAGGAGGACATCGCCGAAAGCGCCCTCTTCGCTTGGACGATGCAGTATCACCCGGGCCGCCTGCCCGCCGAGGTCGAGACGGCCGTTCGTCAGGTGATGCCGAACCGGCTCGAGTACCTCGGGAACATGATGGAAGGCTTCGATCCGCCCTCGTGCCCTCGCTAGCGCGCGACCCGTAACGCCAGGCAGGTGCGGACGCGGATGCATCGAACGCCCGTTTCGTCCCGCACACCGAACGTTCGATGCCGAAGCGCGCCCTACCCAGCTTCGAAGAGCTTTCTGATCCTCGGGTCGAGTGCTCGACTTGGGACGTATACGACCGGTTTCGACCTTCCACACGGAACCGTATTTTCAACGGTTGGCCGCGGCGTGAACCGGCTCGGGTAGGAAGTAAGGGCAGCACCGGCGGGCCGTCGGACCGTGCGTGACGGTCCCAAAGGCATCGGCACCCCAACGATTGCGCAACCTTCGCCGAAAGCGCCCCCGGGGGTGCCCGCCGTGCCGCTGGGCGAAACAGAGAGGCTGACGGAGGTGCGCGTCCAGCGCCCTCTGCCCCCGGCCGGGGCGGCTAGAACGTGTCCTCCTCCTCGGCCGGGAGGAGCAGACCGCGCTCGGGGATCCACGGGTTCAGCCGCAGTGCCGCCCTCAGCGTCTCCTGCGCCGCGTCCATCCGGCCGAGGCCCATCAGCGTGAGCGCCTTGCCTGACAGCGCGCCCACGTGGGACGGCGCCCGCGCCAGCGCCCGGTCCAGGTCTTCCAGCGCGGCGGCATAGTCCTGCCGCAGGAAGGCGACGAAGGCCCGCTGGTTGTAGCCCTCGGCGTAGTCGGGGCAGTAGCCCACCAGCCGATCGAACGCCGCCTGCGCGCCGAGAAAGTCGTAGGAGGATCGCCGCGCCATGCCGTCGTCCAACAGCGCCTGCGCGATCTCGTCGGGCGCGTCGGTCCAGATCTCCCACATCCGGTCGGACAGCGCCTGTCCGGCCGCCGGGTCGGGCGCCCTCTGCGCCTGGGTAAAGAGCGCGGCCAGCTCGTCGGAGCGGTCGGGCACAGGCGGGCAGTCCCCGGCCCACCCCGGCGCCGCCAGCGTCAGCGCCGCCGCCAGCGTCGCGCCCCCTCCCCACCGGCCGGTCACAGCGCCACGTCCTTGACCGCCTGCATCGCCACATAGGTCGAGGTCTGCCCCACATGGGGCAGCGTCGAGATGCGCGTGCCCAGAACCGCGCGATAGGCCATCATGTCGGCGGTGCGCACCTTGAGCAGATAGTCGAAATCGCCCGCGATCATATGGCATTGCTCGATCTCGCCGACTTCGCGCACCGCGGCGTTGAAGGCCGCCAGGGCCGCCTCGCGGGTGTCCGTCAGCTTGACTTCGACGAACGCCACATGCTCGCGATTGAGCCGCACCGGATCCACCGTGGCGCGATAGCCGGTGATCACGCCCTCGGCCTCCAGCTTTCTCAGCCGCGCCTGGGTCGGCGATTTGCTCAGGCCGATCCGACCGGCCAGGTCGGTGACGCTGATGCGCCCCTCGGTGGCCAGTACGTCCAGAATGGACAGGTCGAACCGGTCGAGGCCGTCGGGCGATTTCATCGTCTGCCTCCCCACAAGCGGGCCGTTGGCCCGCCGAGGCCCTCCGAACGGGACGGACGCCCGCAGCCTCCGCGCTATATCTACGCCCATCGAGAGGAGAGCGCCATGCCCCGCGACACCCCCGCCGCGCCCGCGGTCCTGCCCGTCCCGATGTATCCCGACACCGATGCCGTGCTGCGC
Source organism: Rhodobacteraceae bacterium CCMM004 (assembly GCA_004005435.1). Classification (GTDB taxonomy): domain Bacteria; phylum Pseudomonadota; class Alphaproteobacteria; order Rhodobacterales; family Rhodobacteraceae; genus CCMM004. Next base: position 472,456 of record RZWH01000002.1, read on the forward strand.
GATCTGGTGGCGGCGGCCGACCTGAGCGATGCCGACCGCGCCACGATCTCCGCCGCCGGGGCCGATCTGGTGCGGCGCATCCGCGGATCGGCCCGGCCGGGGCTGATGGAGGTCTTCCTGGCCGAATACGGGCTGTCGACCGACGAGGGCATCGCGCTGATGTGCCTGGCCGAGGCGCTGCTGCGCGTGCCGGATGCCGAAACCATCGACGCCCTGATCGAGGACAAGATCGCGCCCAGCGACTGGTCGCGGCATCTGGGCCATTCCTCCTCGCCCCTGGTCAACGCCTCGACCTGGGCGCTGATGCTGACCGGCCGCGTGCTGGAGGACCGCCCACCCGGACCGGCGGCGGTGCTGCGCGGCGCGATGAAGCGGCTGGGCGAGCCGGTGATCCGGACCGCCGTGGGCCGCGCCATGCGCGAGATGGGGCGGCAGTTCGTGCTGGGCGAGGACATGGACGCCGCCATGCGCCGCGCCGCGCGGATGGAGGCCAAGGGCTATACCTATAGCTACGACATGCTGGGCGAGGCCGCCCGCACCGCCGCCGACGCCGAGCGCTATCGCGTCGCCTATGCCCGCGCCATCGACGCCATGGCCCGCGCCGCCACCCATGGCGATATCCGCCGCAACCCCGGCATTTCGGTCAAGCTGAGCGCGCTGCACCCCCGTTACGAGGTGGCGCAGAGGGACCGGGTGCTGGCCGAGCTGGTGCCGGTGCTGGCGGGGTTGGCGCAGCAGGCCGCCCGCCTCGGCATCGGCCTGAACGTCGACGCGGAGGAGGCCGACCGGCTGGAGCTGTCGCTGGAGGTGATCGACCGGGTTCTGGGCGACGAGACGCTGGCCGGGTGGGACGGCTTCGGCGTGGTGGTGCAGGCCTATGGGCCGCGGGCGGGGGCGGTCATCGACTGGCTGAGCGAGGCCAGCGCCCGGCACGGTCGGCGCCTTATGGTCCGGCTGGTCAAGGGCGCCTACTGGGACACCGAGATCAAGCGCGCGCAGGAGCTGGGGATGGCGTCCTTCCCGGTCTTCAGCCGCAAGCCTGCCACCGACGTCAGCTATATCGCCAACGCCCGGCGGCTGTTGCAGCGCACCGACCGCCTTTATCCGCAGTTCGCCACCCACAACGCCCACACCGTCGCCGCGATCCTGCACATGGCCGGGGCGATGGAGGTGCCGCACGACGCCTACGAGTTCCAGCGGCTGCACGGCATGGGCGAGCGTCTGCACGACATCGTCATGGCCGACGCGCGCACGCGCTGCCGCATCTACGCGCCGGTGGGGGCGCACCGCGACCTGTTGGCCTATCTGGTGCGGCGGCTGTTGGAGAACGGCGCCAACTCCAGCTTCGTCAACCAGATCGTGGACGAGGACGTGCCGCCCGAGGTCGTGGCCGCCGACCCCTTCGCCGCGCTGGGCCGCGCGCATCCCGTGGTGCCGGGGACGGACATCTTCCTGCCGCAGCGGGCGAACTCCGGCAGGCTGGACCTGACCTGCGCGCAGTCGCTGGCGCGGATCGAGGAGGCCCGCGCGCCCCACCGCGCCGCCACCTGGCAGGCCGCGCCGATCCTGGCGGGCGATGCCGCACCGGAATCGGCGGTGCCGGTCGAGAACCCGTCGGACCCCGCCGACAGCCCCGGCACGGTCGCCGCCGCGAGCGCGGCGGATGTCGAGACCGCTCTGGCCGCCGCAGCGCCGTGGCAGGCCGATGCCGCGACGCGGGCCGAGGTGCTGCGCCGCGCCGCGGACCTCTACGAGGAGGACCTCGGCCCGATCTTCGCGCTGCTGGCGCGGGAGGCGGGCAAGACCCTGCCCGACGCCCTGGGAGAGTTGCGCGAGGCCGCCGACTTCCTGCGCTACTACGCGGGCCAGGTGCCGGACGCACCGCCGCTGGGCACCGTGACCTGCATCTCGCCCTGGAACTTCCCGCTCGCCATCTTCACCGGTCAGGTCGCGGGCGCCCTGGCCGCGGGCAACGCGGTGCTGGCCAAACCGGCCGAACAGACCCCGCTGATCGCCGCCCATGCGGTGCGGCTGCTGCACGCGGCGGGGGTGCCGCGGTCCGCGTTGCAACTGCTGCCCGGCGGTGGCGCGGTGGGCGCGGCGCTGACCTCGGACGCGCGGGTGGACGGCGTGGCCTTCACCGGCTCCACCGCCACCGCACATAAGATCGCCGCGGCCATGGCCGATCACATGGCCCCGGGCGCGCCGCTGATCGCCGAAACGGGGGGCCTGAACGCGATGATCGTGGACAGCACCGCGCTGCCCGAACAGGCGGTGCGCGACGTGTTGGCCTCGGCATTCCAGTCGGCGGGGCAGCGATGCTCGGCACTGCGCTGTCTCTACGTGCAGGAGGACATCGCCGCGGGGTTCCAGGAGATGCTGTTCGGCGCCATGGACGCGTTGCGGCCCGGCGACCCGTGGCACCTGTGGAGCGATTCGGGGCCGCTGATCGACGGCGACGCCCACGCCCAGATTGCCGATTACGTCGCGCAGGCCGAGGCCGAGGGGCGTCTGCTGCACCGTCGCGCGGCGCCCGAGGCTGGGCATTTCCTGGGGCCGGTGGTGATCGGCGTCGGCGGGATCGGCGACATCCCGCGCGAGGTGTTCGGCCCGGTCCTGCACCTGGCCACCTTCGCCGCGGACGAGATCGACGCGGTCGTCGACGCGGTGAACGCCACCGGCTACGGCCTGACCTTCGGCCTGCACACCCGCATCGATGGGCGGGTGGGCCACGTGGTCGAGCGTGTGGCCGCCGGCAACCTCTACGTCAACCGCAACCAGATCGGCGCGGTTGTGGGGAGCCAGCCCTTCGGCGGCGAGGGCCTGTCGGGCACCGGCCCCAAGGCGGGCGGGCCGTCCTACGTCCCGCGCTTCACCGACCCCGGGCGGGGGGGCGCGGCGGGGGCGTGGGACGCCGCGGCCGGTCGCCTCTCGGACCGCCTGGCCCGCGCCCAGGTGCCGCCACCGGGCGCGCCGCAGGAGATGCCGGGGCCGACGGGCGAGGCCAACCGCCTGCGCCACGGGCCGCGGGGGCCTATCCTGTGCCTCGGCCCCGGGGCCGAGGCTGCGCGGGCCCAGGCCGAGGCGGTGCGCGCCCTGGGCGGGGTCGCCGTGACCGCCGACGGAGAGGTCGCGGCCGAAGCGCTGGCCGCCCTGCCGTGCGCCAACGCGGTCTGGTGGGGCGACGCCGACCGCGCCCGCGCCTATGCCGCCGCGTTCGCCGCCGCGCCGGGGCCGATCCGGCGGCTGGTCACCGGCGCCCTCACCGGGCCCGACGTCCTGCTCGAACGGCACGTGTGCATCGACACCACAGCCTCGGGCGGCAACGCCGCGCTCCTGGCGCAGGTGGCCACCGACGATCCCGGCGTCTGAGACCGCTTGACCAGCGCCCCGGCCGAATGCATGGCTGGGGCGCATGTTTCCGATCCGCGACCATAACCCCTCGCGCGAGACGCCGTTCGTCACCTACGCGCTGATCGCGGTGAACGTGGTGGTGTTCCTGGCCACCTGGCCGCTGATGGCGGACGAACGCGCCCTCATCGCGTTCTACCACGACTGGGCGATGACGCCCGCGATCCTCGATCCGGTGACCCTGATCACGTCGCAGTTCCTGCACGGCGGGCTCCTCCACCTGGCCGGCAACATGTTGTTCCTATTCATCTTCGGCGACAACCTGGAGGACGAGATGGGGCGCCTGCCGTTCCTCGCCTTCTATTTGGCGAGCGGTGTCGCGGCGGCGCTGGCCCAGGCGCTCGCCGACCCTGCCTCGACGGTGCCCATGGTCGGCGCCTCTGGCGCCATCGCCGGGGTCATGGGCGGGTATCTGTTGCTCTTTCCCAAGGCGCGGGTCGACGTCCTGATCATCATCGTGGTGTTCTTCAAGGTGCTGCCGATCCCGGCGTGGATCGTGCTGGGGCTGTGGTTCGCGCTCCAGGTCTTTTCGGGCGCCAGCACGCCCATCGACGGCGGCGGCGTCGCCTATTGGGCCCATGCGGGCGGGTTCGCCGCCGGTCTGGGGCTCAGCCTGCCGCTGTTCCTGCACCTCGGCGGCCCGGCGTTCTGGCAGCGCACCCACGGCCACCCGCCGCATCCCGAAGCGTCCTATCGGGTGCGGCCCACGTCGATCCCGCGGGCGGGGCGGCGGCGGTGAGCGTGCGCGTCACCTGCCACTGCGGGGCCGTGGAGCTGCGCGTCGAGCTGGCCGAGCCGGTCAGCGCCGCCAACCGCTGCGATTGTTCGTTTTGTTCAAGGCGCGCCGCCGCGACGGTGAGTGCCAGGGTCGAAAATGTCGAGATCGTGAAAGGCGCCGATGCGCTGACGCTGTATCAATGGGGCACCTGCACGGCGCGGCACTATTTCTGCAAGGTCTGCGGGATCTACACCCACCACCGCCGCCGCTCGGACCCCGGCGAGTGCGGCGTGAACGTCGGCTGTATCGAGGGCGTGGATGTCCGCGCGCTGTCGCCCGGCTGGCACGACGGGCGCAATCACCCCTCGGATCGCTGAGCCTCAGGCGGCGCTGCGGTCGCGCAGCATCCCGGCGAAGGTGTCGAAGATGGCCGCGTTCGCCGCCACGATCTCGGCGCGCTCGAAAATCTCGCGGCCGGGCATGATCGCCTCGGCCAGCCCCCCCGCCTCGCGCACGATCAGCAGGCCTGCGGCCACGTCCCAGGGGCTGATCCCCCGCTCCCAATACCCATCGAAGCGGCCGGCGGCCACATAGGCCAGATCCAGCGCCGCCGCGCCCCAGCGCCGCACCCCCGCCGTCGCCGGCAGCACCCGGCCCAGATCACGCAGCGTGGCGGGCAGCGTCGGCCGGCCGCCGAAGGGCAGCCCCGTGGCGAACACGCATTCGATCATCCGGGCGCGGTCGGACACGCGTAGGCGGCTGTCGTTCAGCCACGCGCCGCCACCCTTTTCTGCGCAGAAGAGCTCGTCCTTGGCGGGGTCGAACACGACGCCCGCCACCACCTGCCCTTTGTGTTCCAGCGCGATGGACACCGCCCAGTGAGGCATTCCATGGAGATAGTTGGTCGTGCCGTCCAGAGGATCGACGATCCAACGGCGGGTCGGGTCCTTGCCCGCGACCTCGTCGCTTTCTTCGCCCAGCCAGCCGTAGTTCGGCCGCGCCTCCATGAGGATATCGCGCACCTTGGCCTCGGCGGCGATGTCGGCACGGCTGACGAAATCGCCGGCCCCCTTGGACGACACCTGGAGGTTCTCGACCTCGCGAAAATCCTTGACCAGGCTTCGCCCGGCGGCGCGCGCCGCCTTGATCATCACGTTGAGGTTGGCACTGCCCTGCATCGTCGCCTCCGTCGTCCGAAGGCGCCTCTTAGTCCCCCCCGCCGCCTTTGCCAACCCGGCCCGTGCGGGGGCCCGGCCTCAGGCGCGGCGTTGAAGCTTGACTGGCTCGGTCCGGGCCAGGCGCAGGAGGTGCGCCATATAGGGCTGGGTCGTCTCCTCGTCGCGGGTCGCGGCATAGAGGCGGCGGGTCGTCCCGCCCTCGGTCAACGGCCGGGTGACATAGTCGGCGTGATAGCGCACGTCCCTCAGCACCCAGTCGGGCAGCACCGCCACCCCCCGGTTCGACGCCACCAAAAGCAGGATCACCGCCGTCAGCTCGACCTGCCGCACCGCCGCGGGCTCGACCTTGGCCGGGGTCAGCAACGTGGAGAACACGTCCAGCCGCGCCCGGTCGACCGGATAGGTGATGAGCGTTTCGTCGCGGAAATCCTCTGCCGCGATCCAGGACTTGGCGGCCAGCGGATGCTGGGCGGCGGCGACGAACACCGCCTCGTAGTCGAACAGCGGGGTGAAATCGATTCCATTGAGGCTCTCGGGGTCGGACGAGACCACCAGGTCCACCTCTTCCCGCTGCAACGCCGGCATCGCACCGAAGGCCAGGCCGGGGCGGATGTCCACGTCCACGTCCGGCCAGGCGTGGCGGAACTTCTCCAACACCGGAAACAGCCACTCGAAACAGGCGTGGCACTCGATGGCGATGTGCAGCCGCCCCGCCGAGCCCTGGCGCAGGCCCGCGAACTCTTCCTCCACCGCGGCGATCTCCGGCAGTATCCGGTCGGCCAGGCGCAGCAGCTTGAGACCCGCGGCCGAGAGGCGCAGGGGCTTGGACCGCCGCGCGAACAGTTCGACGCCCGCCTGCTCTTCCAGCCCCTTGATCTGGTGGCTGAGCGCGGACTGCGTGATGTGCAGCTTGTCCGCGGCGCGCGCGAGTCCGCCGGTCTCGTGGATCGCCTTGATCGTGCGCAGGTGCCGGAATTCGAGATGCATCGCGCGACTCATAATCGTTGTGAGAATTATGAGTTGGTCTCATATCGCATGGTGTGGAATATTCAAGGTGACCCCGCCTGACAGGATCCTCGCCATGCCCGCGCCGCACCTCTCCTTCGAGTTCTTTCCGCCGCAATCGCTGGAGGCGTCGTTCCGGCTGTGGGAGACGGTGCAGACCCTGGCACCGCTCAAGCCCGACTTCGTCTCGGTGACCTACGGCGCGGGCGGCACCACCCGCGACCTCACCCACGAGGCGGTGACGACCATCGGCAAGGCCACGGGCCTGAACGTCGCCGCGCATCTGACCTGCGTGAACGCGACCCGGGACGAGACGCTCGCCATCGCCCGCAGCTATGCCGAGGCGGGGGTGAGGGAGATCGTGGCGCTGCGCGGCGATCCGCCCAAGGGCCAGGGCCAGTTCCAGGCGCACCCCGACGGCTTTGCCGATTCCTGCGAGCTGATCTCGGCCTTGAAGGGGCTGGGCGCGTTCCACATCCGCGTGGGCGCCTATCCCGACCCCCATCCCGAGGCGGCCAACGGCGACGCCGACATCGACTGGCTCAAGCGCAAGGTCGATGCGGGGGCGGACAGCGCCATCACCCAGTTCTTTTTTGAGTCCGAGACGTTCCTGCGGTTCCGCGACCGGGCGGCGGGGGCCGGGATCTCGATCGCGATCCTGCCCGGCATCCTGCCGATCGAGAACTGGACCGGCGTGCGCAAGTTCGCCGCGCGTTGCGGTGCGCGGGTGCCGGCGTGGCTGGACGACGCCTTTGCCGTGGCCCAGCGCGACGGCCGCGAAGAGCTGTTGGCGACGGTGCTGGCGACCGAGCTGTGTTCCGAACTGCTGGACGGCGGCGTGGAGCACCTGCACTTCTACACCTTGAACAAGCCGCAGTTGACCCGCGACGTGGCCCACGCCCTGGGCATCGTCCCCGAGCCCGCCCTGGAAAACGTCGCCTGAGTGAGCTGGAGAGGCCTCGGCTGAGCGCGGAGGGCAGCGCCGTTCCGCCGGGGCGGGATTGAGCGGCGCGCGACGGTCCCAAAAGCATTGCCGTCGCTGCGGCTCAACCGTCTTCGCCAAAAGCGCCGCCCGGGGGGGGCGGGACGGCGCTGCCCGGCGTGCCGCCGGGCGGGGCGTGGGGGCTGGACGAGTCCGAAGGCGCGTCCATCGCGCGCCTGGCAAACCACCTCTGAGATGAGCGCTGAGGGCAGCGCCGTTCCGCCGGGGCTCAGTCGAGCGGCACACGGCGGCGACACAAGCATCGACGCCGCGGCGGCCGAACCGTCCTCGCCAGAAGCGCCGCCCCGGGGGGGGGGACGGCGCTGCCCGGCGTGCCGCCGGGCGGGGCGTGGGGGCTGGACGAGTCGGAAGGCGCGTCCATCGCGCGCCTGGCAAACCACCTCTGAGATGAGCACAGAGGGCAGCGCCGTTCCGCCGGGGCTCGGTCGAGCGGCGCACGGCGGCGACACAAGCATCGACGCCGCGGCGGCCGAACCGTCCTCGCCAGAAGCGCCGCCCCGGGGGGGCGGGACGGCGCTGCCCGGCGGTGCCCGCCGGGCGGGGCGTGGGGGCTGGCGGGGCGCTCTGGCGGCGCAGGGCGCACGGGGGATGACCCGCCGCGCCGATTGAGGCGCCGAGCCTCCCGGGCTAGCGTCGGCGGGACAGGCCCAGGAGACCGCCCATGTTCGCCGCCACCCGTCCCGAAGACCTCGCCAGCCGCGAGACGCTCCTGTCGATGTCGGGGCTCGACTTCATGCGGGCGATCCTGGACGGCACGCTGTCGCAGCCGCCGATCACCCAGGTCATGGACTACGCCCTCGACCGGGTCGCCGACGGCGAGGTCGCCTTTCGCGGCACGCCCGCGTTCCGCCACTGCAACCCCATGGGGGGCGTGCACGGCGGCTGGTACGGCACGCTCCTCGATTCCTGCATGGCCTGCGCGGTGATGACCAAGGTGCCCAAGGGCGCGTGGTACTCGACGCTGGAATACAAGATCAACGTCACCCGCGCCCTGCCCGTGGGGGTCGAGGTGCTGGCCATCGGCACGGTCGATCACGCCGGCCGCAGCACCGCCGTCGCCCACGGCATCCTCCGCGGCGCCGCGGATGGGCGGCTCTATGCCACCGGCAGCACCACCTGTCTGATCATGACGCCCCGGTGAGCGCCGCTGTCCCGGCCGGGGCCGCGACAGCGCTGGGATGGAGCGCCTCGCTGGGGTCGCGCAGGCGCGGTCGGCGGCGGCGCGACAGAAACATCTTGGACCATCCGCTGAACCCACCCACCGAAGGCGCGTCGGGGTCCTGGGGAAACCCCGCCCGCCAGCCCGGCGGCAGCGGCAGGCCCGCCGCCTCCGCCTCGTCCAGCATCCAGACCAGCGGGATGTTCGACAGGGGCCGCACGTCGTCGCGCCCGTCGATCTGGCCGCCCACGTCGCCATGGGTGCCGCGAAACCACATCTGTCGGCAATCGCCGCCGTAGCCCTCGGGGACCGTCCACATGACCGGCGCATAGGCGTTGCGGGTCTCGTCCATCGCCAGAGCGTGGCGGGCGATACGCACCGACAGCCCCAGGTCGTGGTCGTGGAAATCGTGCTCGAACCGCGACAGCCGCCAGAGGAGCGGCAGGCGCAAGCCCAGCGCCTTGACCGTGTCCCAGCACCCGACGAAATCGATGGGAACGTCCGGGTAGCAGTGCGCCGCCCGGAACGCGGCCGAGGCGGCCGGCGAGGTGGCGCCGCGGTAGTGGCGATAGGCGAGCGACACGTTGCGCTCGATCGCGTGCTCGGGGCGCAAGAGGCCCACCCGGTCGATCACCCCGGCGAGCGAGCGCACAGCGAACGCCCCGCGGGAGTAGCCGAGCAGGAATATCCTGTCGCCGGGGCGGTAGCGCGAGGCGAGATAGCCGTAGGTGCGCCGAATCTGGCGGTTGATTCCGCGGCCCTCGATCACGTCGCGCAGGTCGCTCCATCGCGTCCACTGGATCCCCGATTCGTAGCGCAGCGACAGATCCGGGCGCGATCCCATCGCGGCGACCAGCCGCCAGGTCAGCCCGACGTTGCTCTCGCAGCCCGGCAGCAGCGACGACATGGTGCCGTCGAGGAGGATCACATGGGTAACGGGCCCGCGGCGCGGGGCCTCGGGCGTCTGCTCCCACCGCAGGACGCGGGAGAGCCAGCGGCGGAGGGTGCCGAGCGGTCTCATCGGCCCGGCCGCGGCGCAGGCGGCGGCCGCGGGACGCCTCCGGCGGGGGGGTATTTCGGCCAAGATGAAGGGGCGGGGCGCGCCCTGCCGGGACCGAGGCGCGTCCCGCCGGGCGGGCGGGCGCTACTCTGCGGCAACGGCCCCCTGCTCCCGGTTCAGCGTCGCCCAGACCCGCGACGGCGTGAACGGCATGTCGATGCGGCGCACGCCGCGGTCCCAGACGGCGTCGGCGACCGCGTTGGCGACGGCGGCGAGCGCGCCCACGGTTCCCGCCTCGCCGCAGCCCTTCATCCCCAAGGGGTTGGCGGTGGACGGCACCGGCTCGGTGGAAAAGGCGATCATGGGCACAGTATCCGCCCGCGGCATTCCGTAGTCCATGAACGTCGCCGTGAGAAGCTGGCCGGTCTCGTCGTGCACGACATGCTCGACCAGGGCCTGGCCGATTCCCTGGGCGACGCCGCCATGCACCTGCCCCTCGGCCAGCAAGGGGTTGATCAGGTTTCCGAAGTCGTCGCAGACGGTGTATTTCACCACCTCGGTCACGCCGGTCTCGGGGTCGATCTCGACCTCGGCCACATGGGCGCCGTTGGGATAGGAGCGGCCGGGCAGCGTCTCGCGCCCCGCATGGGTCAGCAGGTCGTCTCGGCCCGCCGCCCGCGCCTTGTCGGCCACCTCCAGCAGAGTCGGGGTCTCGTTCGACCCGGCGACGCGGAAGCGTTCGTCGTCGAAGCGCACGTCGCCTGCATCCACGCCCTGATCGTCGGCGAGGAAGGCGGCGAAGGCGTCGATCATCCGCTTGGTCACCGCCAGCGTCACCGTGTTCTGCACCGTGACCGAGCGCGAGCCGCCGGTGCCGCCGCCCTGGGCGATCAGGTCGCTGTCGCCCTGGATCACCTCGATCCGGTCCACCGGGATGCCGGTCTGGTCGCTCAGGAACTGGGCGAACACCGTCTCGTGCCCCTGTCCGTTCGACTGGGTGCCGACATAGATCGCCACCGTGCCGTCCTCGCGAAAGTCGATCTGCACGCTCTCGTCCGGGGCGCCGAGGATCGACTCGATGTAGTAGCAGAGGCCCAGCCCGCGCAGTTTGCCCCTGGCCTCGGACGCGGCGCGGCGGGCGGCGAACCCGGCGCGGTCGCAGGTCTGTTCCACCCGGTCGAGAACCCGGGCGAAATCGCCCACGTCGTAGGTCTCTCCGGTGGCTGACGTATAGGGAAACTTGGCCGGCGGGATGAAGTTCTTGCGCCGCAGCTCCCACGGGTCAACGCCCAGCTCGCGCGCGGCCTGGTCCATCGCCCGCTCCAGGGCAAAGATCGCCTCGGGCCGTCCGGCGCCGCGATAGGCGTCGATCTGGGTGGTGTTGGTAAAGATGCCGCGGCACCGCAGCCACGTCGTCTGAACGTCGTAGGTGCCCATCAGCACGCGCGAGAACAGCTCGGTCTGGATGAACTGCGCGAAGTTCGAGCAATAGGCGCCGAGGTTGCAGACGCTGTCGACCCGGTAGGCCGTCATCTTGTGATCGGCGTCGAAGGCCAGCTCGACCGTCGAGATCAGGTCGCGCCCCTGATTGTCGGTCAGCATCGCCTCGGTCCGCTCGGACATCCAGCGCACGGGACGGCCCAGCGCGCGCGCCGCGGCGGCGACGGCGAAGTATTCGGGATAGTTCATCCCCTTCATGCCGAAGCCGCCGCCGACATCCGGGTTGGTGATGCGGATCGACTCGCGGTCCATGTCGAAGAGTGCGGCCAGCTCGTCCTTGAGCCCCCAGACCCCCTGCCCGCCGAAGCAGACGTGGAGGCGCCCGTCCTCGACCTCGGCAAAGCAGCCGCGCGGCTCCATCGCGTTGACGATGATGCGGTTGTCGGCGACCGGCACGCTGACGGTGTGGGCGGCGGCGGCGAAGGCGGCCTCCGTCCCCGCCTCGTCCCCCTTGCCCCAGTCGAAGGCGACGTTGTCGGGCGCGGCATCGTGGATCGCCGGGCCGCCCGGCTCGGGGCGGACATGCACCGGCAGGTCGTCGGTGTCGAAGACGATGGCCTCCGCCGCGTCGCGCGCCTGGGCCAGGGTGTCGGCGACGATCAGCGCCACGGGCTCGCCCACGAAGCGCACGCGGCCCTTGGCCAGGAACGGGCGCTCGGGGGCGGCGGCGCGGCTGCCGTCGCGATTCTTGACCGTGCTGAACTGCATCCCCAGCGAGATGCCCATCTCCTCGACGTCGGCGGCCGTGAGGATCAGATGCACGCCGGGGGCGTTGCGGGCCTCGTCGAGATCCAGGGCCGTGATCTCGGCATGGGCGACGGGCGAGCGGAAGACATAGGCGTGGAGCGCGCCGCGCGGCGCGATGTCGTCCACGTAGCGTCCCGCCCCGGTGAGGAACCGGGTGTCCTCCAGACGGGTGACGGGCTGGGATTTGCCGAAGGCGTCCATGGCGGGCTCCGCTCTGAGGGTGGGCTCAGGCGGAACGTAACCGCAGGGGCGGCGGTGTCCAGGGGCCGCCGCCCCGCGGGGTCCGGGCTCAGCCCAGCGCCATCACCGTCACCGTCTCCAGCGCGCCGAAACCGTTGAAGCGGGTGCAGGTAGCGGTGCAGTAGGCGCCCATCCCCGCAAACAGCACCCGGTCGCCCTCGGCGATGTCGCCGGGCAGGGCCACCTCGCCCGGCAGCCGGTCCATGCTGTCGCAGGTCGGGCCGAAGATCACGCGGGGCACCGGGGCGCCCGTGCGCGGGCGCAGGTCGCCGTCGAGCACGGTGATCCGGTCGATGATGCCGATCAGCGGCAGTTCGGCCAGCCCGCCATAGATGCCGTCGTCCAGGAACACATGGCCGCCGTCGCGCACCGCGCGCACCTCGGTCGCCAGCGTGAAGGCTTCGGCCACCAGCGCGCGGCCGGGCTCGCACACCAGCGCCGGGGCATTGGCGCCGAAGGCGGCGGCGGTCGCCCGCGCGATCTCGTCGAAGATCGCGGAGAGTTCGGGGGCCGGTCCGCTCAGGCGGTGCGACGGGAACCCGCCGCCGACGTTCAGACGGTGCAGCCGCACGGCCGCGGCCCGGGCGATCCCGGCGGCCGCAGCGATGTAGGCGCGCCAGGCGGCCGGGTCCGTGCACTGGGTGCCGGGGTGGAAGGTCAGCGAGGGGCGGAACCCCGCCGCCGCCGCGCGCGCCAGGAGCGGCGCGGCCGCCTCGACCGTCGCCCCGAACTTGGCGCCGAAGTCGTAGGCCGCGCCCTTGACCGGCAGCTTGAAGCGCACCGAGATCTCGGCCCCCGCCGGCACCAGCGCGATCAGCTTGTCCAACTCGCTGTCCGCATCGACCGAGAACGATCCGACGCCCAGCGCCACCGCCGCCGCGATTTCGCGTCGCGTGCGCACGGGGTTGTTGTAGTGCAGCGCCGCCGACGGAGCGATCCGGCGCACCATCTCGATCTCGGGCACCGAGGCGACGTCGAACCCGGCGATCCCCGCGGCCGAGAGGTTGGCGACCACCGCCTCGTCGGGGTTCGCCTTCACCGCGTAGGTGACCAAGCCGGGAAAGCCTGCGAGGAACGCGCGCGCCGCGGTATGCAGCGCGGCGGGCGCAAAGAACAGAACCGGGCTGTCGCCCTCGTGGGCGCGCAGATACTCTTCGGGGCGATCCCAGATCGTCTTCGTCAGGCCCATGGCCCGGCTCCTCTATGTCGGGGTGTGGCCGCCGCGGTCGTTGTCGGCGGGGTGGTTGCGTGAGGCGCCATATGCGCCGGTGTTTCGCCGTTGAAAAGAGGTGAAACGTGCATATTCTCCGTCATATCGACGAAGGAGCCGGGCGAAACGATGGATACCCTGGATGAGAAGATCCTCGCCGCCCTGGCCGCGGACAGCTCCACCTCCACCGCTCGTCTGGGGCGGCGGTTCAAGGTCGCCCGCTCGACCGTCCAGTCGCGGATCGAGCGGCTGGAGCGCGACGGCGTCATCGCCGGATACACCATCCGTCTGGGCGACGCGGCGGCGGTGCGGCGCATCCGCGCCACCGTGCTGGTGCGGCTGGCGGGGCGCACGCTGCCGGGCGTTCTGGGGCGGCTCAAGGCGATGGAGACGGTGGAGGCGGCCTGGACCACCAGCGGCCGCGTCGACCTGATCGTGCGCCTCGCCGCCACCACCACCGACGAGCTCGACGCCGCCATCGACACCCTGGGCGGGATCGACGGCGTGATGGAGACCGAGAGCCTGATCCACCTCTCCACCCGGATCGACCGCGGCGGCTAGGGTCCGCCAGGCCTGCGGGTCCCGCCCGCCCCCGTCGCCACGCATGTGCGGAGCACGAAGCGCAGCGCCGTTCCGCCGGGCCAGGATCGAGCGGCGCACGGCGGCGACGCAAGCCCCGACGCCCCGGCCGCTGCGCCGCCGTCGCCGAACGCGCCGCTGCCGGGGGGGACGGCGCTGCCCCGCGGTGCTCGCCGGGCGGGACCTTTGTGCTGAGCGACCGTGCTGCGGGCAATCGATGCTCGGCCGTGCCCGCCCCCGATTGCCAAGACGCCCCCGCGCCGTGCACCATGGCGCCCAGGAGGATCGGGGATGGCGACTGCACTGCCCGCGCGCATCGAAGGGCCGGGCGCCTGGATCGGCACCGACATGGCCGCGGAACCTGCGCGGTGGCGGCTGGACTTCGGCCCCGGTGAAATCGAAGAGCTGGAGGCCGCGGGCCGCGCCTATCTGGCGACGGGGCGCGACATCGGGGCGATGCGCGCGGCCGACTATCCCCTGGGCGCGCTCGGTCTCAAGCTCCTGCGGGTGCGCGAGACGCTGCGCACCGGCTGTGGCGTCCAGGTCCTGCGCCGCCTGCCGGTGGACCGGTGGGACCGCGCTCTGGCGGCAGCCGTGTTCTGCGGGATCGGCGCGCATCTGGGGCGCGCCCGGTCGCAGAACGCCGCAGGCCACGTTCTCGGCCATGTCCGCGACACCGGCGCCGATGCCGCCGACCCCACTGTCCGCATCTACCAGACCCGAGCGCGCCAAAGCTTCCACACCGACAGCGCCGATGTCGTCGGCCTTCTCTGCCTCAAAACGGCGCGCGAGGGAGGCCGCTCGTTGCTGGTGTCGGCCGAGACGCTCTACAACCGCATCCGGGCGGCCCGGCCCGACCTCTTGCCCCTTCTCTTCGACCCCCTGTCCACCGACCGCCGCGGCGAGGTGCCGGTGGGCGCGGCGCCGTTCTTTTCCATCCCGCCGCTCAGCTGGCATCGCGGCCGCCTCACCGTCTGCTACCAGCGGCAGTATATCGACAGCGCCCAGAGGTTCCCCGAAGCGTTCGTCCTGACACCCGCCCATGTCGCCGCGCTCGACCTCTTCGACGCCATGGCGGACGATCCCGAACTGCACTTCGCGATGGACCTGGCCCCAGGCGACATGCAGTTCGTGCACAACCACCGCCAGCTCCACGACCGCACCGCCTTCGTCGACTGGCCCGAGCCCGACCGGCGGCGCCATCTCCTTCGGCTGTGGCTGGCGCTGCCGGGCGACCGGCCCCTACCGCCGTCCTTCGCCGAGCGCTACGGCGACCTGACGCCCGGCGACCGCGGTGGCATCGTCGTGCCTGGCACCCGGCTGCACGCGCCGCTCGACTGAGGCGCCGGACTTTGCACAAAGTCCGGCCGGAAATCGTGCGATTTCCGGCACCCCGCCCGGATCGATGCGCCCTTTTCCTTCGCCCCTCGCTTCGCTATCCCCTCGCCTGACCGACAGACGGGACCGATCCATGGACAAGACCTTCGACGCGCAGGCCGCCGAGGCCCGCATATCCGCCGCCTGGGAAGAGGCCAAGGCGTTCGCCGCGGGCGCCAACGCCAAACCCGGCGCACCGACCTTCTCGATCATGATCCCGCCGCCCAACGTGACCGGCAGCCTGCACATGGGCCACGCCTTCAACAACACGCTCCAGGACATCCTGGTGCGCTGGCACCGGATGCGCGGCCACGACACGCTGTGGCAGCCCGGCACCGACCACGCCGGCATCGCCACCCAGATGGTGACCGAGCGCGAGATGGCAGCGAACCAAGAGCCCTCGCGCACCGAGATGGGCCGCAATGCCTTCGTCGAGCGGGTCTGGGAGCAGAAGCACCGCAGCCGCGGCACGATCATCGGTCAGCTCAAGCGCCTGGGCGCGTCCTGCGACTGGGACCGCGAAGCCTTCACCATGGACCCGAACTTCCACGACGCGGTGATCCGCACCTTCGTGCAGTTCTACGACGACGGCATCATCTACCGCGGCAAGCGGCTGGTGAACTGGGACCCGCATTTTCAGACGGCGATCTCGGACTTGGAGGTCGAGAACGTCGAGACCCAGGGCGCCATGTGGCATTTCAAGTATCCCCTGGCGGGCGGCGAGACCTACACCTACACCGAGCGCGACGAAGAGGGCGCGATCGTCTTCGAAGAAGAGCGCGACTACATCTCCATCGCCACGACCCGGCCCGAGACGATGCTGGGCGACGGCGCCGTCGCGGTGCACCCATCGGATGAACGTTACGCGCCAATCGTCGGGAAACTCTGCGAAATCCCTGTCGGTCCAAAAGAGCATCGACGGCTGATCCCGATCATCGTGGACGAGTATCCCGACCCCGAGTTCGGCTCGGGCGCGGTCAAGATCACCGGCGCCCACGACTTCAACGACTACGAGGTGGCGCGTCGGGGCGGGATCCCGATGTACCGGCTGATGCACTGGGACGGGACCCTGCGGGCGGACGGGCCGGCCTATGCCGACGCGGCTGCGCGGGCACAGGAGATCGCCGAAGGCGCGGCGTTTAGCGAGGGCGAGGTCGAGGGGCTGAACCTGGTGCCCGACGACCTGCGCGGGCTCGACCGCTTCGAGGCGCGCAAGCGGGTGGTGCAGCAGATCACCGACGAGGGGCTGGCGGTCATGGTCCCGGCCACCGACCCGCGGCTGGGCGGCGGCGGCAAGCCCGTCGCGCCCGAGGAGGGCGGCGAGGAGCGCGCGCTGGTCCCGCTGGTCGAACGCAAGCCGATCATGCAGCCCTACGGCGACCGCTCCAAGGTCGTCATCGAGCCGATGCTGACCGACCAGTGGTTCGTCGACGCCGAACGCATCGTCGGCCCGGCGCTGGAGGCGGTGCGCGAGGGCGTCACCCAGATCCTGCCCGAGCGCGACCGGAAGGTCTACTTTCACTGGCTGGAAAACATCGAGCCCTGGTGCATCTCGCGTCAGCTGTGGTGGGGCCACCGGGTGCCGGTGTGGTACGGGCCGATCCTGAAGGACGGCCGCGTCCATTTCGACGCCCGCGACCCGTCGGCGACGCAGGCCTTCTGTGCCGCCAGCGAGGCCGAGGCGTTGGAGAAGATGCAGGCGTTCTATGGGATGCCGGTCGAGATCTACGAGGATTTCGACGCCTACGTCCTCGGCGGGTTGCCGCAGGACGGCCAGCCGCCCAAAGCGGTACCGGCGTTCCAGGATCCCGACGTCCTCGACACCTGGTTTTCGTCGGGCCTCTGGCCCCTCGGCACGCTGGGCTGGCCCGAGAAGACGCCCGAGGTCGAGCGCTACTTTCCCACCTCGGTCCTGATCACCGGGTTCGACATCATCTTCTTCTGGGTCGCGCGGATGATGATGATGCAGACCGCGGTTCTGCCGGCCGAGATGCCGCTCAAGGACCGGGTGCCGTTCCATGCCGTCTATGTCCACGCGCTGGTCCGCGACGAGAAGGGCAAAAAGATGTCCAAGTCCCTGGGCAATGTTCTGGACCCCCTCGACCTGATCGACGAGTACGGGGCGGACGCGGTGCGCTTTACCCTGGCGTCGATGGCGGCGATGGGCCGCGATCTGAAACTGTCGACGGCGCGGATCGCGGGTTATCGCAACTTCGGCACCAAGCTCTGGAACGCCTTCCGGTTTGCCGAGATGAACGGGGTTCTGGCGGCGCCGGTTGGGGAGGTGCACGATTTTTCGACGAAAAATCGCGCCCTCGCCCCGGCGAACCGATGGATCCTGGGCGAGCTCGGGCAGGTGCGCGAGGAGGTGGACGCCGCGCTCGACGGGTTCCGCTTCAACGATGCGGCAGGGGCGCTCTACGGCTTCGTCTGGGGGCGGGTCTGCGACTGGTATCTGGAACTGGCCAAGCCGCTCTTCGACACCGACGCGGCTGAGGAAACCCGCGCGGTCATGGGTGTCGTGCTGGACGAGTGCCTGAAGCTTCTGCACCCTTTCATGCCGTTCGTCACCGAAGAGCTCTGGGCGCAGAGGCCGCGGGCCGAGATGCTGGTCCATGCCGACTGGCCCGTCTACGGGGCCGAGGATTTGCTGAACGCGGAGGCGGATGCCGAGATGCGCTGGGTCGTCGATCTGGTCGGTGGCATCCGCTCGGTTCGGGGCGAGATGGGGGTGCCCGCGGCGCTGCACGTCCCGCTCCTGCGCCTGGACCTCGACGCGGGCGCGCGCGCCGCCTGGGACCGCAACGCGGCCCTGATCCGGCGGCTCGCACGGGTGGGCGACGTGTCGGACGCCGAGGAGGCGCCCAAGGGGGCGGCGACCATCGCCGTTCGCGGCGGCAGCTTTGCCTTGCCCCTGGCCGGTCTGATCGACGTGGCGGCCGAAAGCGCGCGGCTCGACAAGGCGCTGCAGCGGCTCGACAAGGACCTCAAGGGGCTGGAGGGGCGGCTGAGGAACCCCCGCTTCCTCGACAGCGCGCCCGACGACGTGGTGGCCGAGACCCAGGCCCTGACGGCGGAAAAGGGCGAAGAGCGCGCCCGCCTCGCCGCCGCCCGCGCCCGTCTGGAGGAGTTGGAGGGGTGAGCGGCGATCCCCGCCTGACGGCGCTCGCCGCCTCCCTGCCGGCCGCCGTGCCCTTCGTCGGCCCCGAGACCCAGGAGCGGCGGTCGGGCCGCGGTTTTCGCGCCCGTCTCGGCGCCAACGAGAGCGTCTTCGGACCTTCGCCCCGGGTGCGCGAGGCGATCGCGCGCGCCGGGGCCGAGGCGTGGATGTACGGCGACCCCGAGATGCACGACCTGACGCGGGCCATCGCCGCCCACCACGGCATCGACGCCGCCCATGTCAAGGTCGGCGAGGGGATCGACGGCCTCCTCGGCGTGCTGGTGCGGCTGCTCGTGGCGCCGGGGGACGCGGTGGTGACCTCGGACGGCGCCTATCCGACCTTCGCCTACCACGTGGCGGGGTTCGGCGGGGTCCTGCACAAAGTGCCCTACCGCGACGACCGCGAGGACGCGGAGGCGCTGATGGCCCAAGCGGCCGAGGTGGGGGCCAAGCTCGTCTACTTGGCCAACCCCGACAACCCCATGGGCACCTGGCTGAGCGCCGGAGAGGTGCAGACCGCCATCGCGGCGGTGCCCGAGGGGTGCCTGCTGATCCTGGACGAAGCCTATGCCGACTGCGCCCCTGACGGGGTGGCCCCGCCGCTGGCCCCGGCCGATCCGCGGGTCATCCGCCTGCGCACGTTCTCCAAGCTCCACGGTCTGGCGGGGATGCGGGTGGGCTATGCCATCGGGCCGGCCCCGCTGATCGCCGCCTTCGACCGGGTGCGGAACCATTTCGGCGTCGGGCGGGTGGCCCAAGCGGCGGCGCTGGCGGCCCTGGCCGACACCGCCTGGGCGGGCGAGGTGCGCGGGCGCATCGCCGCCGCTCGCGACCGCATCGGCGAGATCGCGGCCGAGGCGGGGCTGCGCGCCCTGCCCTCGGCGACGAACTTCGTCACCGTGGACTGCGGCGGCGACGGCGCCTTCGCCCGCGCCGTGCTGGCAGAGATGGGGCGGCAGGGCGTGTTCCTCAGGATGCCTTTCGTGGCGCCGCAGGACCGCTGCGTCCGCGTGGGCTGCGGCACCGAGGCTGACCTGGACCTCTTTGCCCGGGTGCTGCCCACGGCGCTGTCGGCGGCGGCGCGGGCGGCCTGAGAGGCGGTGCCCCGAGCGTTCGGGACATCGAACCGTCTGCGCCGATGCGGGGGCGGAACGCGACCGGTTCGCCAGACTTGCACCGAGCGGTGAGGGCAACGCCCTCCCGCCGCGGCGCGGTCTTGCGACAGAGGACGGCCCCCCAAGCATAGGCGCCGCGGCGGCTGCACCATCGTCGGCAGAAGCGCCGCCCCCGGTGGGGGGGGGCCGGGACGGCGCTGCCCGGCGTGGCGCCTTGCGGGGCCGCGGGGGCTGGGCGCGGTCAGCAGTCCTCGGTAAAACTGTAGGCCGTCCGCGCTTAACGGTGAGGGCGGCGCCGTCCCGCCGGGGCGCGGTCGGACGGTGCGCGACCGTCTCGAAAGCGTCGACGGCACGGCGGCTGCACCATCGTCGCCAAAGGCGCCGCCCCCAACGGGCGCGGGACGGCGCTGCCCGGCGTGCCGCCCGGCGGGGCGTGGGGGCCGGGCGATCCGCAGTCTCATCGCCTTGCGCTCCAGGGGACCGTCGGCGCGGTGCCCGCGATATAGCCAGGCTTCCCCCCTCCCCGCCCGCTCAGAGGGCGCCCCCTGCCCCGCAGCGCTCTGCACGTGGAGGGCGGTTTCCTTCGCCCCCGGCAGCCCTAGACTCCCCGCCATGTCCGAGGATCATCCAAAATCGGTGGAAAACTACACCACGCCGTTCCTCGTGAGCTTTGCCGTGGTGGTGTTCCTCGCATTGTGCGTGGTCTGGGCCATCGGCGGGCTGATCGCCGCGCTCGCGGTCGGCTATGGCGCCGACCGGCTGATCGGCCGGCGGCGCGCGGGCTGACCCGGGGGAACGCTTACGCTCCGGCGCAGACCTCGGCGGCGGCGTCCAGCGCGCCCCGGCCATGGGGCACGCCCAGCGCCTTGAGCCCGGCGTCGATCACCGCCAGCGCGCCGAGCAGCATGTGGGCGTTCACGTGCCCCATATGCCCGATGCGGAAGAAGCCGCCGAAGGCAGGATCGGATTTCTCGACCATGCCCAGGCCGATGCCCAGGGTCAGGCCGCCCTCGGTCTCGGTCCAGCGCCGCAGACGGCCGCCGATGTCGCCGCCGGTGCGCACAGCGGTCACTGCGTGGCTGCGCAGCCCCGGTTCGGCGATGTTCAGCTCCAAGGGCCCCTCGGACCCCCAGACGTCGAAGGCGGCCCAGACGGCGCGGGCCAGGGTGGCGTGGCGGTCCCAGATCGCCTCCAGCCCTTCCTCGGCGATCATGTCGAGCGCGGCGCGCAGGCCGTAGACGTGATGGGTCGGCGCGGTGCCGTTGAAATACTGGTAGAAATCCGCGGGCGCGGTGCGGGGGCGCCAATCCCAATAAGGGGTCACGCAGGCGGCCCCGTCGCGCACCCGCTCGGCCCGCGCGTTGAAGTAGACCAGGCCCAGGCCCGGCGGCGTCATCAGCCCTTTTTGGCTGGCCGTCACCATGACGTCGACGCCCCAGGCGTCCATCTCGAACCGGTCGCAGCCCAAACAGGCGATGCAGTCGGCCATGAGGAGCGCGGGATGATCGGCGGCGTCGAGCGCGGCGCGGACCCGGGCGAGATCGTTGCGAACCGACGTGGCCGTGTCCACCTGCACCGTCAGCACCGCGCGGATGCGACGGTCGGGATCGGCGGCCAGCGCCTCCTCCACCCGGGCGATGTCGATGGTCGCGCGTTTGCCGAAATCGAGGATTTCGACGTCTGCGCCGAGGCCGCGCGCCACCCCCGCCCAGCCCTCGCCGAAGCGCCCGGTGGCCAGCACCAGCACCCGGTCCCCGGGGCTCAGCACGTTGGCCAGGGCCGCCTCCCAGGCGCCGTGGCCGTTGGCGATGTAGATCGCCACCTGGCCGTCGGTGCGGGCGAGCGCCTTCAGATCGGTCAGAAGTCCGGGCATCATATCCGGCAGCTCGCCCTCGTAGATGTTGGGCGCGGCGCGGTGCATGGCGCGGAGCACCCGGTCGGGGACCACAGAGGGGCCGGGGATGGCGAGGTAGCTGCGGCCGTGGGACAGGCTCATGGACGGGATCCTTTTCAGGCGGGCCGTGGCCGACCTAGACCGCTCCGCGGCGGCGGTCAATCGGCCAGGGCACCTGGGCCGCCGCCGCGCCCGGCCCGTCCCGCCGGCGCAGCCGCGTGCGGCCTTTTCCCGCCCCCGCTTTCGCGTTAGGCACCGGCATGGCCGCGTCCGTCGATCCCGAAGCGCCCCTGCCGGGTCCGCCCCCGCCCCAGGCCCCGGCCACGTCCCGGGCGCTCATGGGCCGGCTGTGGCGCGACTACGTGGTGCAGCACTGGCCCTGGATCGCCTTCGCGATGGTCTTCATGGTGATCGAGGGCAGCACCGTCGGCCTCCTCAGCTATCTGCTGGAGCCGATGTTCGACCGGGTCTTCGTCGGCGGCGACACCGATGCGATGTGGTGGGTCGGCGGGGCGATCCTGGCGCTGTTCGTGGTTCGCGCCGTCACCGGGGTGGTGCAGCGGGTGATCCTGACCCGCGTGGCGATGCAGAGTTCGGCGGCCATGCAGGTCGACCTTCTGGGTCACATGATGACGCTCGACAGCAGCTATTTCCAGCACAACGCCCCCGGCGCGCTCATGGAGCGGGTGCAGGGCGACACCCTGGCCGTTCAGGGCGTCTGGCAAGTGTTCATCCAGGGGCTGGGCCGCGACATCGTCGCGCTGGTGTCGCTCTTCGTCGTGGCCCTGTCGGTCGACGTGGTCTGGACGCTGACGGCGCTGATCGGCGCGCCGCTCCTCATCGCGCCGTCGATGGCTCTGCAACGCTACATCCGCCGCAAGACCGGGCAGATGCGCGATCACGCCTCGCAGCGATCCACCCGTCTGGACGAAATCTTCCACGGCATCAATCCGATCAAGCTGAACGGAATGGAGCGCTATCAGCTCGGCCGCTTCCGCGGTGTGGTCGACGACATCGTGCGCGCCGAGATCAAGACGACCGCCGGCAAGGCGACGATCCCCGGCCTCGTGGACATCATGACCGGCGTGGGCTTCTTCGGCGTGCTGCTCCTGGGCGGGCGCGAAATCATCTCGGGCGACAAGAGCGTGGGCGAGTTCATGTCGTTCTTTACCGCCATGGCGCTGACGTTCCAGCCGCTGCGCCGCCTGGCGGGGCTCGCGGGGATCTTCCAGGTGGGCGCGGCGTCGTTGGAGCGGCTCTACGGCATCTTCGACGCCCGGCCGACGATCCGCTCCCCGGCGCGTGCGGCGGCGGTGCCCGAGGTGCCGGACCTGGAACTCGACGGCGTGGTCTTCGGCTACGAGGGCGAGCCGGTGCTGCGCGGCACGACCTTCACCGCGCCCGCGGGCCGGACCACAGCGCTGGTCGGCGCCTCGGGGGCGGGCAAGAGCACGGTGTTCCACGTGCTGACCCGGCTCGTCGAGCCCCAGGGCGGGACCGTCCGCCTGGGCGGCTGCGACATCCGCGACATCGCCCTGTCCGATCTGCGCGCACAGTTCTCGGTGGTCACGCAGGACGCGCTGCTGTTCGACGAGACGATCCGCGAGAACGTGCTCTTGGGCCGCACCGACGTGGACGAGGCGCGGTTGAACGAGGTGCTGGAGGCCGCGCATGTGGCCGACTTCCTGCCCAGCCTGCCGCGGGGGCTCGACACCCTGGCCGGGCCGCGGGGCTCGGCTCTGTCCGGCGGGCAGAGACAGCGCGTGGCCATCGCCCGGGCGCTGTTGCGCGACACACCGGTGCTGCTCCTCGACGAGGCGACCTCGGCCCTCGATGCGCAGTCCGAGGCGGTGGTCCAGCGCGCGCTCGACCGGCTGAGCCGGGGGCGGACCACGCTGGTCATCGCCCACCGCCTGTCCACCGTGCGCGGTGCCGACCGGATCGTCGTTCTGGACCGCGGGCAAGTGGTCGAGAGCGGCAGTCATGCCGACCTCCTCGCCCGCGGCGGGCGCTATGCCGACCTGCACGCGCTGCAGTTCGACAAACCCGACGCGGACGCCTAGATCCATGGACGAGCCAGAGGGAGCCCGCAGACCATGACCGACCGCACCGTGCTGAGCCTGACAGGCGCCGACGCGGTGCCGTTTCTTCAGGATCTGGCCAGCAACGACGTCACCGGGCCGAACCTGACCTATGCCGCGCTGCTGACCCCTCAGGGCAAGTATCTGGCGGACTTCTTCGTCCTCAATCGCGACGGCACGGTGTGGCTGGACGTCGCCGCGGACCTGGCCCAGCCCCTGGCGCAGCGTCTGTCGATGTATCGGCTGCGCCGCGACGTCACCATCGCCGCGGCCGACGTGGCTGTGGCGCGCGGCAGCGGGCCGGCGCCCGACGGCGCGCACGCCGACCCCCGCCACCCGGCGCTCGGCTGGCGCGCCTACGACACCGACCTGCCCGCCGACGACGGCACCGATTGGGACGCCCTGCGCGTGACCCACCTGGTGCCAGAGAGCGGGATCGAATTGCTGCCCAACGACAGCTACCCGCTGGAGATGGGGCTCGATCGGCTGAACGGCATCGACTTTCGCAAGGGCTGCTATGTCGGGCAGGAGGTGACCGCGCGGATGAAGCACAAGACCGCCCTGAAAAAGGGCCTGACCCGGGTGCTGATCGAGGGCGCGGCGGCGGCGGGGACGCCGATCACCGCAGGCGACCGGCCGGCGGGGACGCTGCACACCCGCTCGGGCGACCGGGCGCTGGCCTGGCTGCGCTTCGACCGCGCCGAGGGTGAGATGCAGGCGGGCCCCGCTACCCTCCGCCGCGACCCCACGGCGGACTGAGGACCCGGGGTCGCCGAGCCCGGAGGGCAGCGCCGTCCCGCCGGGGCTGGGCCGAGCTGGGCGCGCCGGTCCAGAAAGCCCCCGCGCCGCGGCTGCTGCACGGCCTTCGCCAATAGGCGCCGCCCCGAGTGGGCCGGATAGCGCCGCCCGGCGTGTTCGCCAGGCGCCCGCCGGGGCCGCCCCTGACGCGCCAATGGAAACGGGCGCGGCGCCACGGCCTGGCGAATGTGACCGCCAATCCTCAGCGATCCGACGACCCGGCCACCCCCCCGGCCACGCCCAAATTTAACCATAAACCGATGCCACGGGATCGCCGAGGACAGGCTGCACGACCGCACCTTGCCTCGTCATCGAGCGGGCATTCGGATCAACGACAAAAATGGCGAAGTTCAACGGCACATCGGACGCGGACACCCTTATTGGTGGCGCGTTCCGCGACATCCTCAACGGCTTTGACGGCAACGACAAGCTCTTCGGTCGCGACGGCAACGACACCCTCAACGGCGGCGACGGCCATGACAGCCTCTACGGCGAGGCCGGCCGCGATCTGCTGAACGGCGGCCTGGGCGACGACTGGGGCTTCGGCGGCGACGGCCGGGACACCTTCAACGGCGGCGCAGGCGACGACGTATTCTACGGCGGCGCGGACGACGACGAGACCTCGCTGGGCGACGGCGACGACACCGCCTGGCTCGGCGATGGAGACGACACGGCCGCGGGCGGCGACGGAGACGATACCGTCTACGGGGGCGACGGAGACGACTCGGTCTCGGGCGGCGACGGGCACGACCAGATCGAAGGCGGGAATGGCGACGACCTGATCTTCGGCGGCTATGGGCGCGACCGCCTCTTCGGCGGCTCCGGCGACGACTCGCTCTACGGCGGGGCCGACGACGACGTGCTCGACGGCGGAACGGGGCGCAACCGGCTGTCCGGCGGCCGCGGCGACGACAGTCTCACCGGCGGCGCCGACGCCGACACCATCGACGGGGGCAAGGGCGACGACACCATCGACGGCGGCGGCGGCGACAACCGCCTCTCCGGCGGCCTGGGCAACGACCGGGTGACCAGCGGCGACGGCGACGACACGGTCTCTGGCGGCGACGGCGCCGACACGATCGACACCGGCGGCGGCGACGACGACGTCGAAGGCGGGCATGGCGACGACACCATCGTCACCGGCCCGGGCAACGACAGCGTCACCGGCGGCGGCGGCGGCGACCGAATCGACGCGGGGCCCGGCGACGACCTGATCGATGCGGGCACCGGGGCCGACTGGGTCGACGCGGGCGACGGCGACGACGTGGTCCAGGCCGGGAGCGGCGACGATACCGTGCTCGGCGGCGCGGGCGACGACACGCTGAGCGACGCCGGCGGCAACGACATCTTCGACGGCGGGCCGGG
This sequence comes from Rhodobacteraceae bacterium CCMM004, assembly GCA_004005435.1. Lineage (GTDB taxonomy): Bacteria > Pseudomonadota > Alphaproteobacteria > Rhodobacterales > Rhodobacteraceae > CCMM004. The sequence goes on from RZWH01000002.1 coordinate 497,996, forward strand.
CAACGATGTGATCCTGTCGAGCGACGGCAACGACGAAATCCTGGGCGGCCCCGACGCCGACTACATCGTCGCGGGCCAGGACAACGACACCGTGTGGGGCGGCGACGGGCCCGACATGATCTACGGCGGCAACGGCGACGACGTGCTGGACGGCGGCGCGGGCGACGACCTGATCTATGCGGGCAGCGACAACGACCGCGCCACCGGAGGCGACGGCCACGACACGCTCTACGGCAGTTCCGGCGACGACGCGCTCTCGGGCGGCGACGGCCACGACATGCTGCGCGGCGGATCGGGGCGCGACACGCTGGAGGGCGGCGCGGGCGACGACGAGCTCCACGGCGGCAACGACGCCGACACCTTCGTGTTCGACTTCGGCGCGGGAGAGCTGGGCCGCGACCGCGTGCTCGACTTCGACGCGCGGGACGGCGATCTGTTGGAGTTCCGCAACTTCGACCCCGCCGAGGCGGCATGGTTCGTGGGCGACGAGGGGGCGATCCTGGCCTACGGTCCGACGGTCGCCGACCCCACCGTGCCCGGCCACTACCACAGCACCGTCATCTTCGACGGGGCCGCGTTCGAGGACCTGGCGTTCTTCTGATCCCGGCCGGGCGCGTCAGGCGCGCTCGGAATACTCCATGGTCTCGGTGTTCACCACGATGGCCTCGTCCTGCCCGACAAAGGGCGGGACCATCACCTTGACCCCGTTGTCGAGGATCGCGGGCTTGAAGCTGTTGGCGGCCGTCTGCCCTTTCACCACCGGCTCGGTCTCGACCACGGTGCAGGTCACCTTCTGCGGCAGCGTCGCGTTCAGCGCCTCGGTCTCGTAGTACTCGATCTGCACGGTCATCCCGTCCTGGAGGAACGGCCGCCGCTCGCCCAGGATCTCGGCGGGCAGCTCGATCTGCTCGAACGTCTCGCTGTCCATGAACACCAGCATCCCGTCGCTTTCGTAGAGAAACTGCTGGTCTTTCTGCTCCAGGCGGACGCGCTCGACCTTGTCCGCGGAACGAAACCTTTCGTTAAGCTTTGACCCGTTACGAAGATTGCGCAGTTCCACCTGAGCGAAGGCGCCGCCCTTGCCCGGTTTCACATGGTCCACCTTGACCGCGGCCCACAGGCCGCCGTTGTGTTCCAGAACGTTGCCGGGGCGGATTTCGTTACCGTTGATCTTGGCCATGGTGGCAAACCCTGCGCGAGAGGTTGATGGGAACAGGGGGATGCCTATATCTGCCCGATGGACGGGTGGCAAGGTGACGTATTTGGTGGACGCTGTAACCTAGCTATGCGTCACGCGCATGGCAGACATTCCGAAATCGAGAACCAGAATCACCTTCCGCGAGGGCATAACGGGCGGCACTCCCGGAGAAGAGCAAGAACAAGGAACGGCGAATGACTGATTTCGTTGATGGCACCGCATTCAATCACGAGCAGGGCAACCGCGCGCGCAAGCTCTTTGCTGCGGTGGTGCTGGCCGCTCTGGACGATGCTATCGCCGACGACAAGAAATATGGCAATGGCCCTGAGCAGATCGCCCGCTGGGCGCGGTCGCGCGACGGCCGCGAGGTGTTGAGCTGTGCCGGCATCGACCCGAATGAGCGTGTCGTGTCGGGGCTGATGGAGTTCGTGTCCAAGGGGGTGCGCACCTCCGTCGCGCTCAGCCGCGAAGAGAGCGAGCGCCGCAACGCCGCCCAGGCCCAGGCCGCCTGACCGCCCTAGGACCACCCAGACAAGAGGGCGCGCCGCCGTTGCGGGGCGCCCTTTTTCGTAGGGGCCGCGAGGCTCAGAACACCAGCCGCCAGATCAGCATCGGCGCGAGCTGCGCCAGCGCCAGGAGGGCGAAGACCGCCCTGAGCCCCGGATCCCGGAACCGCCAGAGCAGCCAGACGGTCAGCACGGCGACCATCCCCGTCTCGGCCATCCCGACCCAGTCGCCGCCGCGGCTGCCGTCCCAATAGCTGATCGGCGAGATGAACTTCCACTCGCTGAGCGGCCAGAAATGCATCCGCGCGTCGTGGGTGTGGAGCGGGAAGTCGAAGGCGAGGTGCAAGAGCGCCGCCCCGGTCAGCGCCACCGCCCACCGCCTGCGCGTCCAGAGCGCCACGGCCAGGCCGATGCCCCACAGGACAAAGCTGTTGTCGACCGCGAACACGCTCTGCCACGCGTCGGAGTAGTAGAGCACGCGGAACACCCGCTCGGCCGGGATGCCCATCATCGTCGTCGACACCGCCACCATGAGATAGAGCGACAGGTCGGGGGCGAAGCCGCCGGCCAGCGCCGCCCAGGTGACGCGCCGGTCGTCCGGGCGCCCAAAGGCCGCAGCCCCCATGATCAGATGCGCCGGGGTGTTCATCGCTCTTTTCCCCCGTCCGGGCTGCCACTATGGGTCACGAGGCTAGGGCGGAGGGCGGCAATGGCCAAGGCGATCATGATCCAAGGCGCGGGATCGAACGTGGGCAAATCGGTGCTGGTCGCCGGTCTGGCCCGCGCCGCCCTGCGCCGCGGACTCTCGGTCGCCCCGTTCAAGCCGCAGAACATGTCCAACAACGCCGCCGTCACCGCCGACGGGGGCGAGATCGGGCGGGCGCAGGCACTTCAGGCCCGGGCGGCGGGACGGCCGCCCGTGGTCGACATGAACCCCGTCCTCCTGAAACCCGAGACCGACCGCGGCGCCCAGGTGATCGTGCAGGGCCGCCGCCAGGGCACGCTGCGCGCCCGCGACTACGGGACGCACAAGGCGGCGCTGCTGCCGCGGGTGCTGGAGAGCTTCTCGCGGCTGGCCGCGACGGCGGACCTGGTGCTGGTGGAAGGCGCGGGCAGCCCGGCCGAGATCAACCTGCGCGCCGGCGACATCGCCAATATGGGGTTCGCCGAGGCGGCGGGCGTGCCCGTGGTGCTGGTCGGCGACATCGACCGGGGCGGCGTCATCGCCCAATGCGTCGGCACCCATGCGGTGCTGCCCCTGGCCGACCGCGCCCGCATCCGCGCGTTTGCCATCAACAAGTTCCGCGGCGACGTCTCGCTCTTCGACGAGGGGATGCGCGAGATCGCCACGCGCACCGGATGGACGCCCCTGGGCGTCGTGCCGTGGTTCGCCGACGCCTGGCGGCTCCCGGCCGAGGACATCCTGGACCTGACCGCCGGACCGCGCGGCGGGCGGGTCAAGATCGCGGTGCCCCGCCTGCCCCGGATCGCGAACTTCGACGATCTCGACCCCCTGTCGGCGGAGCCCGAGGTGGAGGTCGACGTGGTCGCACCGGGCCGCGCGATCCCCGGCGACGCCGATCTGGTGCTGCTGCCGGGCAGCAAGACCACCATCGCCGACCTGGCCGCCCTGCGGGCCGAGGGCTGGGACGTGGACATCGCCGCTCATGTGCGGCGCGGCGGGCGCGTGCTGGGCATCTGCGGCGGCTACCAGATGCTGGGCCGCCGGATCGCCGATCCCCAGGGGCTGGAGGGCCCGCGCGCGTCGGTGCCGGGCCTGGGCCTGTTGGACGTCGAGACGGTGCTGGCGCCGGAAAAGACGCTGGCCCTCCGCCGCGCGGTGCACCGGCCGACCGGCCTGCCGGTCGAGGGCTACGAGATCCATCTGGGCGATACCCAGGGCCCCGACACCGCGCGCGCCTGGCTCGACATCGACGGACGCCCGGCCGGGGCCGCCTCGCCCGACGGCCGCATCGCCGGGGTCTACATGCACGGGCTCTTCGCCGCCGACGCGTTCCGGGCGGAGGTGCTACGCTCCCTGGGGGCCGTCGCCCCGGCCGGCGCCTACGATGCGGGGGTCGAAGCGGCGCTCGACGCCCTGGCCGCGCATCTGGAGGCCAGTCTCGACATCGATACGCTGCTGTCCCTGGCGGCCGAGGTCGGCTGAGCCTCAGTCGAAGTCGCGGATCGACACGGCGCGCATGATCTCGCGGCGCACCAGCTTGCGGACGTTGCGAGTGATGCGTTCGCCCAACGCGCCCTGCAACTCCTCGCGGACGATCTCGGCCACCAGGTCGCGCAGCGCCGCCTCGTCCAGCACGGTCTCGGCGTCGTCCCATTGCGGCGGCGATGGTTTGGCCTGCGGCGGGCGGGTGCCGGAGAGGTATTCCAGGTTCGAGGGGCGCGGCGGCATCCCGGACCCCTCGCCGACATCTTCGGCCGAGTCCGTCTCGGCGACCTCGGCCTGCGCGGAAGCGTCGTCCGCCCCCTGCCCCGCTTCGGCGACAAAGGCGCCGATGTCCACCTCGGCAGCATCGGACTCCACGTCCGCGGCCTCCGCCCCGTCGGCCGCGTCCTCCCGCCTGGGATCGTCATCGTCCTCGACATCGGCCAGGAGCGGGATTTCGGTGGGGCGGTGCTGTGCCTGGTCCTCGCTGCCGTCGGGCTCGAACAGCTGCCTCTGCGCCGTGACCGCCGCCTCTAGCTCGGCAATGCGCGCCTCCAGCGACATCGGCCCGTCATCGTGCGCGCCCGGACCGTCCGGGTCGTCGCGCCGGGCCGGCGGCGCGGCGCCTTCGCGCGGCGGCCCGTCCGGCGCCGCGGCCTGCGGCATCGGCGGCGCGACCACATCGGCGGCGGTCGGCGGGCCGTCGAGATCCGGTCCCGCCTCGCACGGCGGGTCGAGGTCGGGCGCGGTCACGACGCTGACCTCATCGGTGAGGGACAGAACCGCCTGCGGGGCGGTGTCACTGCGCCCCTCCGAGACGCGGAAATCCGGGGTGAGAACCAGCCGGTCCTTGCCGCCCGCCGCCTCGCGGCGCCGCGCCGGCCGCGGCGCATCGACCGATACCAGCTTGCGGATGGACGATACGACATCCTCGATGCCGTCCTGTTCGACCGGATCGGACATGTGCCTGCCTTCTGGTTCTGCTCGGGCGAAAGCATACGCGCGCTCGGCCCTCGAAACAATCTCTGAGGCCGGTCGTGGTTGCCGAAGGATTAAGAGCGCGGCGTCACTGCCGTGCCAACCCCTTGAGAATACGGTCGAGTTTCTCGCCCTGGGGGCTGACCTTGCGCACCGGTGCGTCCTTGACCGCGTTGTAATAGGCGGCCGGATCGTAGGTGACGATGCCGAGCTGGAGGTGCTCGACCGTCAACAACCCCATCGACGACAGCAGGGCATAGACCGCCTGATAGCGCGAGATCTCGGCCGAGATCGCCGCGGCCCGGGCGTCCAGAAGTTCCTGCTCGGCGTCCAGCACGTCGAGCGTCGTGCGCGCGCCCAGCGTCGCCTCTTCCTGCACGCCGCGAAAGGCGGTGGTGGCGGCCCGGATCTCCTGCTGGCTGGCCTCCAGCGAGGCGCCGGCGACCATGAGCTGCGCCCAGGCGTTCGCCACGTTCTGATCCACGCTGTGGCGGACCACATGCAGCGCGGCGCGGGCGGCGTCGCGGCGGGCCTGCGCCTGGCGATAAAGCGACGTGAGCTGTCCGCCCTGATAGATCGGCCCCGACAGCTCTAGCCCGATGGACGAGCTGTCGTTGAAGTCCTGGTCCAGCGACACCCCCGCCCGGGCCGACAGGTTGGGCCGCATCGACGCCTCGGCGCGGGCGATGTTGATCTCGGCTTGGGTCACCTGGCGCATGGCCTGGCGGATCGAGGGGTGCGTGCGCCGCGCCACGGTCTGGGCGGCGTCGAGCGAGTCGGCGGTGCGCGGCGCCGGGGGCGGCGGCGCCAGCGACCCGGGCGCGACCCCCACCGCGGCGCGGTAGAACGCCCGCGCCTCGGCCAGGTCCCCCTGGGCCGTCGCCACGGCGCTGCGGGCCCCCGCCAGCCGCGCCTGGGCGATGGCCACGTCGGTGCGGGTGATCTCACCCACCTCGAAGCGGTCCTCGGCCGCGCGCAGCTCACGGGTGATCAGACGGACGTTGTTCTGGCGCAGCTCGACAAAGGCCTGCGCCCGCCGCACCGAGAGATACGCGGTGACCGCATTGAAGAGCACGTCCTGCTCGATCCCGATCAGCGCCTCGCGAGTGGCCAGGACCGCCTCCTTGGCCGCGTCCACGGCCAGGCGGCTGCTGCCCCCGTCATAGAGCAGGAGATCGCCGGTCAGCCCCAGGCTCGCCGAGAGGTTGTCGTTGGATTGCAGCGGGTTGGCATAGGTGACGCGGCCCGAATAGCGGATCACCGGGCGCAGCGCGGCGATCGCCTGGGCCACATCCTCGTCCGCCGCGCGGAGCGTCGCGCGGTTCTGCTCCAGAAGGCCCGAGTGCCGGTAGGCGGTGATCAGCGTGTCGGCCAGGGTGGTCTGCGCCAGCGCCGGTCCGGCGGCGACGGTCAGCGCGGCCGCCAGGGCCGCACGGCGGACGAGGGTTCCGACGGCGCGTGCGATCTGCATGTCCAGAGCCCTTTCGTCCTAGGCGGTACGGGTTACGGTCAGAACTCGAAAACGGGGTCGCGGGCGAAACCGGGCAGAACCGGCGCGCCGGCGTTGAAGAGATCGCGCCAAGACACGCGGCCGTCGACCTTGAGCCCCAGGCGCGCGACGCCCAGCCGACCCTCTGCGAACAGCGCGCCGATGCGCCCGCCCTCGGCCAGTTGCGCCTCCAGCGCCATGGGCAGCGCCTCGACCGCGCCTTGCAGCACGATGACGTCGTAGGGCCCGTGCTGCGGCGCGCCCTCGGTCAGCGGCCCGGTGACGACCAGGGCGTTGTCGAAGCCGTGGTCCGACAGCGCCGTCTCAGCCTCGCGCGCCATGTCGGCGTCCTCTTCGACCGCGACGACGGCCTCGGCCAGCCGCGCCAGGAGCGCGGTGGAATAGCCGTAGGCGGGCCCGATATCCAGCGCCATCTCGCCCGGCCCGACGTCCACCGCGTCGAGCAGCTTGGCCAGCGTCCGCGGCTCCAGGATCGTGCGTCCGCCGCCCAACTCGATGTTCTCGCCCGCATAGGCCGCGGCCTTGCGCGCCTCGGGGACGAACGCCTCCCTCGGGACGGACAGCATCGCGTCGATGATCGGGAACTTGGTCACGTCGGAGGGCCGCACCTGGGTGTCGACCATCACTCTGCGCCGTTCGGTGAAGTCGGTCATCACGCTGAACTCATCCGTTCACTTTGCTCGATATCCGGTCTGCCATACCTGGCGCCACCGGGCAACATCAAAGCCGCGCCCACTTGCGGTTCGGCGGACCTTGGGATACGCAACGCCGACCCCGGCGAGTTGGCGGAGTGGTTACGCAGCGGATTGCAAATCCGTGTACACCGGTTCGATTCCGGTACTCGCCTCCAAAATCTTCATTTCAGATCATGCCGCTCAGGCTCAGGCCCCATAGCCAACAAATGACGGTCGCAGCGAGCTGCCGTGGCTGAGCGGAGGGCCTTGGGGCATCTGTCGTATCGGGGTGCGATGCGGTGCCCGTTCGTGAGCCTGCCGAACACAGTCTCGATCCGGGTGCGTCGTTTGTAGCTGCGCTTGGCACGGTGAACGGGTGCGTCGCGCGGGCTCCGACCCGGGCTGAGGGGCGACGAGATTTGATCCAGTGGATCGGATCAGCCCCGAACGGCCCGGATCCCCCTGTCTATCAACGCGTCTGTGAACCGCTCGGCGTCCGAGTCGCGGTCTGCGCGCCGCCGGTCGACATCCGGCGGGCCACTCAGCAGAGCCCGTGCGCCGATGCCATCGCTGACCTGCCCGGCGGCGACGAAGAGGGCGACCGGCTGCCCTCGGGTCGACCGATCAGGTGTCGATGCCGCTCTTTTTTCACGGCCGAGCCGGTCTCTGTTCCATGCGCCTTGCGGGAGGGCGCATCAGTCGTCGCCGCCGTCTGTCCGCCGTGCTCGGCAGCCAGACCGGCCATCATCGGCGCGTAGCCGCCCCGTTCGTGGCGGCACGCGACCCCCGTGGCGTTTGCCCCTCCCCCCACCGCGTCCAACGGTTGTGGAGCGTCTGGTGCGGGCCGTCGTCCGCAGGCGGGTCACGCCAAGGCTCCCGGTTGCGACGGATGAGGATAATCCCGCTCACCGCACGCCGGTCATCGACCCGCGGTCTGCCATGGGACATCGGGAAGAAGGGCGACCCACGCACCCGACCGCCAGACGAGGTCGGATCTGGTCACCGCTCGATCTTCGGGCGGTGACCCACGCAGTCCTGCGGCGATGAACGGGTTCTGAGGCTAATCGCCCACGCGCCTGTAGTCGATCGTGCCGAGTTCTTCGGGCGGCTTCTCGCACCGGTTCACATCGCCTCCACCCGTCTTGAAGGACTGACCGTCCTCGCTCAACCACAGCACGTCGTACTCGGCACAAGAGGCGATGTTGAACGGGCCCCCATCGACGCATCCGGAAATCTCGACGGGGACTCCGATCTGCAAGGGGCACGCCGACAGGCCGAGGTCGGCCCATATTGCGGGCGCATCCACGAAGATCTCGACCGTGCTCGTATCGTTTCTCGAAATGACATCCCAGCCTCCCGCAAACCTCTGCGACGGGCCCTGGATGTCGACGGGGCCTTCCGAGCGGTAGGTGAACATCGGTTGCGCCAGGGCTTCGTCAGCGAACGTGGATGCCATGACGACGTTGCGCGCGCCATCGAACTCAAAGCGCATGACGACATAGGCGAGACGGCCGTCGGGCGCTGGCCGGGTGAACGGCGCGGTCTGATACGTCCCGGCCAGCAGCTCTGCGGCCTCTTCGGCGGTGACATGGGCAGAAAGGGCCACACTGCAAAACATGGCGGCCATCGCGACACGCACCATTTGACTGGACATCGGGATCCCCTCCCTGGGATTGATTCTTTACAATGGAAAGATGGGGCGCCGCACCGCAAGGGTCAAGATGAATTTGACTATGGAAAGATAACGGAAGAGCTTGGAGATATGACTGAGACGTCCGCGCCGCGCGCCCGGTATCACCACGGCAACCTCCGCGTGGCGTTGCTAGAAGCCGCCGAGGCGGAACTGGTCGACAAGGGGCTGGAGGCGTTTTCGCTCAGATCCGTTGCGGCACGTGCCGGCGTGACGCACACCGCGCCGAAGCCGCATTTCGGCAATACCGAAGGTCTGCTGACCGCCCTTTGTGCGCTGGGGTTCAGGCGGCTGGTCGAGGTTCAGGACCACGCGAAAGCGGCTGCGGCCGCCGATCCTGTGGCACAACTGGAAGCTGCCGGTCTGGGCTACATCGCGTTTGCGACCTCGAACCAGGCGCTCTTCCGGCTCATGTTCGCGTCGAACCGGCCGAACTTCTCCGATCAGGATCTGTCACAGGCGGCCCGCAGAGCATTCGCGGCCCTTGAAACGGACGTTGCGCAGGCGCGACGATCGAAGGGGTGTGACCAAGACGACGACGCCCTTGCGGTGGCATCGGCCTGGGCAACGGCACACGGTCTCGCCGACTTGCTGTCCAGCGGGCGGCTGCGTGCCCTTTCTACGATGGAAAGTAACCGAAGAGATGAGATGGCGGCGCGAGTGCTGTCCAACTCCGCTCTGTCGGTTTGAGGAAAACGAAAAATGTCCGGCTAAGGTCGGGCACCGGCACGCACCGGTGCAGCATCCATGGAACCGACCGGGCGTCTGCACCGCGCTCGCGGCCATAGCCGGTGGCAACTGACCCATCCCGGCGCACGTCCGCCACGCCACGCATCGGCACCGCAACTCGGTCACCGGGCTGACCGGCCTCGGTCCACGGAGCGGCAGAGGGAAAACCACGCTGTTGCACCCTGTCGCCGATGAGTTGACCGCAGTGTCCGAGACACCCAGGACGCCGTTTCGGGTCTGCGGTCCGCGCCGAAATCCTTGGCTACGGAAAGACCCCGTCATGTTCGGACATGATGGGCGACAGATCGGCTCGCACTGCACGCGTGCGCCGAAGGGGGCTGAACTCGCGTCGCCCGACCGCGCTGGCTGGGGGATGTGCAGACCTCCAGACGCCCGCCATCGCACGGCGCGGCGGTCCGGTCGCTGCGCCGTGCAGATCGGTGCCGCTCCGATGGGACACCGGGGTGGACGGCTCGCTCCGCAACACGCCGCCGCCCCGGGTGCCGTTCTGTCTGCCGATCGAGGTCTTGGTCGAGCGGCCGCTCGGGCGGATGGCCGCAACGGCCGCCCGCCCGCTGTGGCCCACCGGGCCGGACGATACGCCGCCGAGGAACCGGCCTGTCGAAATCCCGCCGCCGCAGCGTTGTTGATCCGCCATGGGCTCTCCCGGCGGGCGCTCTCCCCGTCCGTGGGACGGATCGCTCCATCGCCCATGCGTCCCTGCCCGCCACCGATCCCGATGACGGGTCTTAGGGCTCGGAGAAGGGCAGGAACGCGACGAGCGATCCGGCCGGGAGGGGGTCGCGGCCCGGGGGCAGGCGGATCAGGCCGTCCGACATCGGCAGCCCGCCCACGCGGCCCGAATGGGTGGCGGGGGCGAAGGTCACGACCGCGCGCCCCAGGGCGTCGCGGCCGATGCGCGTCGCCGGGCGCAACTCGACCCGACGGGCGTTGCGGTGGACGACGTCGGCCGCGACCGCCAGGCGTGCCGCCTCCGGTGAGGCGCGGGCGCCGGTCAGCCGGTCGACCAGCGCCGTGCCGAAGACCTGCCAAGTCACGACCGCGGCGAGCGGGTTTCCAGGCAGACCCAGCCAGTGCGCATCCCCGAGGGTGCCGTAGGAGAGCGGCTTGCCCGGCTTGATCGCCACGCCGTGGACCGCGATCTCCGCACCCAGGGCGCGCAGGGCCGGTCTGACATGGTCCTCTTCGCCCACGGACACCCCGCCCGTCGTGACCACCAGGTCGGCGCGGCCGATCCAGGCGCCCACCGCCTGCCGCACGGCCGCAACGCTGTCGGCGGCCTGGCCCACGTGCACCAGGTCGATCCGGGGGCCGGCCAGGGCGGCGCACAGCATCGGGGTGTTGACGTCCCAGATCTGGGCCGCGCCGCGCCCTGCCCCGGCCTGTCGGACCTCGTCGCCGGTGACCACGACCGCGACGCGCAGGCGCCGCCGCACCTCCACCCGCCCAGCCCCAGCCGCGGCGCAGGCGGCGATGTGGCGAGGACCCAGACGGGTGCCCGCCGCGACCACCGGCTGCCCGCGCGCCATGTCTTCGCCTGCGCGGCGGATGTGGCTGCCGGGGCGCGGGCGCCGGGCGACCGTGACGGCGGCACCGCAGGGGGTGACGTCCTCCTGGGCGATCACCGCGTCGGCGCCCGCCGGCACCGGCGCGCCGGTGAAGATGCGGGCGGCGCGGTCCGGGGCGACGCCGCCGGGGGCCGCCATGCCCGCCGGAACGCGCGGGCCGACTGGCAGGATCCAGGGCCCCTCGCCCGCCAAGCCGGCCGTGGCGACGGCGTATCCGTCCATCGCGGCGCTGTCGAAGGGCGGTGACGCGGCCGCCGCGCGCACCGGGGCGGCGAGAACGCGGCCGACGGCCTGCGGCAAGGGCAGCGATTCGCTCCCGGCCACCGGCGCCGCGTGCCGCGCGATCCGGCCCAGCGCCGCGTCGAGGTCCAAGAGCGGCACCGCGGGATCGGCGGTGTCGCAGCCGCAGCCCAGATGCGGCGTCAGAGGTGGCAACACCGTCATCGCGCCGCGGCCTTCAGGAAATGGCCTGGCCCGGTGGAGCAGTCGAGATCGCGCAGACGCCCATCCTTGAGCCCGTAGATCAGCCCGTGCACCCGGATCTCGGCCCGGCGGCGCCAGGCGCGTTGCAGGATCGGTGTCTCCGAGACGCGGCGCACGCCCTCGACCACGTTCAGTTCGGCCAGCGTGTCCCGGCGGGCTTCGTCGCTGTCGCTCCGCGCCAGGTCGACGGCATAGGCGCGGGCGAGCCGCCGCACGGGTTCGAGCCAGTGGTCGGCCAGGCCGTGGGGCATATCCTCGGTCGCGGCCTTCACCCCGCCACAGCCGTAGTGACCGCAGACGATGATCTCGCGCACGTTGAGCGCGTCGACGGCGAACTCCAGCGCCGACAGGAGGTTCATGTCGCTGGAATGGACGACGTTCGCCACGTTGCGATGCACGAACACCTCTCCGGGGTCGAGCCCCGCCACGACGTTGGCCGGAACGCGGCTGTCGGAACAGCCGATCCAAAAGAACTCGGGCGCCTGCTGTGCCGCGAGGCGGCGGAAGTAGTCGGGGTCTTCGGCATGGCGGGCGTCGGACCAGCGCTGGTTGCGGTCAATGAGGTCGGTCAGCATCGGGGGCCTCCGTGGGGCGGTCGATCCCGCGGCGCTGCATCATCCGCAGGCGCAGGGTCTCAAGGTCCCGCCCGGTCGGGCGCAGCCGGGCAAAGGGCAGGACGATGGCGTTTTCCAGGATCAGGTGGCGCCGGGCGTGGCCGGCATAGCGTGCCAGGCGGGCCCGCATCTCTGGGGACAGGGCCGCGGTGCCGGCCGCCAGCGACCCCAGCTCGGCCAGGATCCGGGGCGTGTCGGTGTCGGCATGGCGATGGTCCAAGGTCAGGCGCGCGATCACCCGGCCGATCTCGTCCTCGGGAACGCAGCGCCGCAGGAGGAGCGGAAAGAGGTCCTCTTCCTCGTCTTGCAGGTGGAGCGGCAGTTCGTGGCGCAGGAACGCGACGATGTCGGCCACGCCGGCCGGATCGGGCGTGCCGCCCCCCGCCACGGCGTCGATCCGGGCGCAGATCACGCGCTCGCGCAGATGGTCCTCGTGGAGAAAACCCAGAGGATCGCGGAGGAGCGCGCGCCTGGTGGGGCCCAGGCACGCGCCCCGTCTGGGATCGGAGGGTCCTACGGTCATCGCCCGGCCCTCCCCTCTCAGACCGCGCCCAGGTCGGCGCCAGAAATGTCCGCCGCGGCGACCAGGCCGTCGGCGAAGTCGCGGGCGGCGCGGGTCCACGCGGCCTTTTCCAAGGCATCCGAGATCCGCGGGCGCACCGCCTCGAACGGCAGGACGGCCCCCTCTGCGACGGCCTCCATCCGCACCACGTGCCAGCCGTGGCGCGTCAGCGCGGGCGCGGGCGTGATCTCGCCCGCGACGAGCGTGCGCAGCACCGCCTCGAACTCGGGCACCGTATCGCCGGGGCCCAGTTGGCCCAGCGCCCCACCTGCCGTCTTCGACCCGCAGTCGCTGTGCGCGCGCGCAAGGTCGGCGAACGCGCGGGGCGTCTGAACCGCGAGGGCGGCCAGGCCCTCGGCCCGGGTCTGCGCCGCGCGCGTCTGGGCGGGGTCGCGGGGGTCGCAGGCGCACAGGATGTGCGACACCTCCCACAAAGGCGGGGCGCGGAACCGCGCGGGGTCGCGCGCCCACTCGGCCCGGATCTCGTCTTCGGTGGGCGGCGTCACGTCGACGGCGATGTCGAGAAGGCCCCGGATCAGGGCCTCCTCATCGGTCTCGAAGCGGCCGGGCCCCACCTCGGCCGGGTGCGGACGCAGCCCGCGGCGGCGGGCCTCCTGCAACAGGAGCGTCCGCACCGCCACCGCGTTGGCGGCCTTGCGCCAGGCGATGCCGGGTTTGCCGCGGGGCGCGTCGTGGTTCTGCGCCTCGGCGGCGACGACCGCGTGGGGCACGGTCTCGCCATTGACCACCAGGTCGGGAAAGAGCGCGGTTGCCATGGCGCTCACCCGATCGGTCCGGCGTTGGTCGACGGCGGCTGCGACACCGCCCGCGGCGGCACCCCGCCGCCCGGCGCCACCGCGACCGGCCCGCTGCGTTTCGGCAGAGCACGGCTGCGGCGCGAGCGCACGATCTGATAGCCCGAGCGCAGGAGATACCGGAACGGCGCGGCAAAGCCCGACACCATGTGCACCAGCCGCGTGAACGGGAACATCATGGTGATCAGGAGACCGAGAAAGATGTGCAGCTTGTAGAGCCAGTGCACGTCGACCACGTCGGTCCAGGCGTTGATGTTCCAGGCGACGATGCTCTGCGACCAGGTCATGAAGCGCACCATCTCCGCCCCGTCGAGGTGCTGGATCGTCTGGGTGATGGTGAACAGCCCGATGATGAGCTGCGCCCAGATCAGGACCAGGATGACGATGTCGGCCCAGCTCGACGTGGCGCGGATGCGCGGGTCGACCAGGCGGCGGTGCAGCAGCATCGTCGCGCCGATCAACGACACGACGCCCGCGGGACCGCCGATCAGCACGGCGAGCCATTGCTTGAACCAATAGGGGATGCCCACCGCGTCGAGCACCCGGATCGGGGTAAATAGCCCGACCACGTGCCCGAAGAAGATCACGATGATGCCCACGTGGAACAGGATCGAGCCCCAGACCAGTTGCTTGCGGCGCAAGAGCTGGCTGGACGAACTCTTCCAGGTGAAGGGGTCGCGCTCGTAGCGGGCGATGGAGCCCACGACCAACACGGTCAACGCCATGTAGGGCATGATGCCGAAGATGACGAAGTCGATATCGAGATTGGGAAACATTGCGCTTTCTCCCTAGCGGGCCGCGGGGGTCTGCGGCGCGGGATTGAGGGGGACGTCCATGCGCGCGAGCATGTCGCGCGTCACCGGACAACCGGCGTTGGGGTCGGGGCCGAAGCGGACCTCGCTCTCTTCCCAGACCTCGTCGAGCGCCTCCAGGTCGTCGGGATCGACCTCGGGACGGTCGAGGAGTTCGGCGACCGCCGCGCGGTCGGCGGTGGCACCCGACAACTGCAAGAGCGCGGCGAAGATGGCGGCATAGGCGCTCTCGCGCCGGTCGAGCCGGGCCTCCATCGCTTCGAAGATGTGGGCGGCGTCGGCCAGGGTCTCCTGCGCCTCGGCACCCGGCCGCATCGACAGGAACTCCAGGAGCACCGGCAGATGGTCGGGCAGTTCCGACGTCACCGGATCGAAGCCGCCCGCGCGGTAGGTCTCCAGCAACGACACCATCGCCCCGCCCCGGTCCCGGCTTTCGCCGTGCACGTGCTCGAAGAGGTTCAGCGACAGGGTGCGCGAGCGGTCGAAGAGCATGACATAGCGCTCTTCCAGTGCGTAGATGTCGCCCCCGGTCAGGTCGTCGACCAGCGGACGCAGCGCCCGGCGGGCGACCGCCGTCAGCCGGCTGTCCGACGCGAGGACGGCCCCGATCTCGGGCATGGCCCGTTGCAAGGCGCGCGTCGGATAGCTGAGGACGAGCGAAAGGGATTTCAGCGTGCGGTCCATCACTGGGCCTCCGTCGGCATTTTCAGGGGTTTCTTCTTGGACCCGAAGAGCGACGTCCCCGAGATCCCGGTCGAACAGGCGTTCCCATCGGTAAAGCCGCAGCCGCCGCGCAGGTCGTAGGCTTCCTCGACATGTTCGCGGTGCGTCGTCGGGATGACGAAACGGTCCTCGTAGTCGGCCAAGGCCATGATCTTGTACATGTCCTCGATCGTTCGGCCCGACAGGCCGACGCGGGCGGCGATGGCCTCGTCGCGGACGCCCTCGACGGTCTTGGCCCGCATATAGGCGCGCATGGCCAGCATCCGCTCCAGCGCCTGGGCCACCGGCGCCTCGTCGCCGGCGGTCAGCATGTTGGCGAGATAGCGCAGCGGAATGCGCAGATTGCGCACGTCCGGCATCGCCCCGTCCATGCCGATGGCCCCCGCCTCGGCCGCGTTCTGGATCGGCGACAGCGGCGGGATGTACCACACCATCGGCAGGGTCCGGTACTCGGGATGCAGCGGGAAGGCGACCTTCCACTCCATCGCCATCTTCCAGATCGGGCTCTGCTGAGCGGCGCGGATCCAATCCTCGGGGATCCCGTCGGCGCGCGCGGTCTCGGCGATCACCGGGTCGTTGGGGTCGAGGAACACACCCAGTTGCGCGTCGTAGAGGTCGGTCTTGTCCGCGGCGTTCGCCGCCTCCTCGATCCGGTCGGCGTCATAGAGCATCACGCCGAGATAGCGGATGCGCCCCACGCAAGTCTCCGAACACACCGTCGGGTTGCCGGACTCGATCCGGGGATAGCACAGCGTGCATTTCTCGGATTTGCCGGTGGACCAGTTGTAATACACCTTCTTGTAGGGGCATCCCGAAACGCACATCCGCCAACCGCGGCATTTCTCCTGGTCGATGAGGACGATGCCGTCCTCCTCGCGCTTGTAGATCGCCCCCGACGGGCAGGAGGCGGCGCAGGTCGGGTTGAGGCAATGCTCGCACAACCGGGGGAGATACATCATGAAGGTGTTCTCGTATTCCCCGTAAATCTGCTTTTGAATCCCCTCGAAGTTGTAGTCCTGCGACCGTTTGGAGAACTCGCCGCCCAGGATCTCCTCCCAGTTCGGGCCCTTCTCGATCTTTTCGATCCGCTCGCCCGTGATCTTGGAGCGCGGGCGCGCGGTCGGGAACGCCTCCATCTCGGGGGCGGACTTCAGGTGGTCGTAGTCGAAATCGAACGGCTCGTAGTAGTCGTCGATCTCGGGCAGGTCGGGGTTGGCAAAGATGTTCGCCAGGATCCGCCATTTCGACCCCTGCTTGGGCTGGAGCTTGCCCGCGCCGGTCCGCTCCCAGCCGCCGTTCCAGCGCTCCTGGTTCTCCCAATCCGTGGGGTAGCCGGTGCCGGGCTTGGTCTCGACGTTGTTGAACCAGGCGTATTCGACGCCGTCGCGGCTGGTCCATACGTTCTTGCAAGTGACCGAGCAGGTGTGACACCCGATGCATTTGTCGAGGTTCAGCACCATGCCGATTTGTGCGCGAATTCTCATTTCGCTGCCTCCTGTTCAGGTGCGACCCAGCTCTTTTCGCGGTCGAGCCAGTCGACGGTCTTCATTTTCCTGACGACGACGAACTCGTCCCGGTTCGCCCCCACGGTGCCGTAGTAGTTGAAGCCGTAGGATTGCTGGGCGTAGCCGCCGATCATGTGGGTGGGTTTGGGAACCGCGCGGGTGACCGAATTGTGGATGCCCCCGCGGTGCCCGGTCTTTTCCGATCCGGGCGTGTTCACGATCTTTTCCTGGGCGTGATACATGAAGGTCGTGCCGTCCTTCATGCGCTGGCTCACCACCGCCCGCGCGGTCAGCGCGCCGTTCACGTTGTAGAGTTCGACCCAGTCGTTATCGACGATCCCGGCCGACCTGGCGTCGTTCTCGGAGATCCAGATCACGGGACCGCCGCGGTTGAGCGTCAGCATCAGCAGGTTGTCGGTATAGGTGGAGTGGATGCCCCATTTCTGGTGCGGGGTGATGAAGTTCAGCACCAGAGTGTCGCCGTCGTCCTGCACCGCCTCGGTCACGGTTTTGAGGTCGACAGGCGGGCGGTAGGACACAAAGCCTTCGCCGAAGGCCAGCATCCACAGGTGATCCTGATAGAGCTGCTGGCGCCCCGTCAGGGTCCGCCACGGGATCAACTCGTGGACGTTGGTGTAGCCGGCGTTGTAGCAGACCTTTTCGCTCTCCAGTCCCGACCAGGTGGGCGACGAGATGATCTTGCGCGGCTGCGCGGCGATGTCGCGGAACCGGATCTTCTCGTCCTCCTTGGTCCGCGCCAGATGCGTGTGGTCGCGCCCCGTGGCCTTCGACAGCGCCTCCCACGCCTTGACCGCGACTTCCCCGTTGGTCTCGGGCGCCAGCATCAGCACCACTTCGCTGGCGTCGATGTCGGTGACGATCTTGGCACAGCCCTCGGCCGGGCCGTCCTGCCACACACCGTTCAGTTCGCGCAGATGCTGGACCTCCTCGCCGGTCTTCCACGAGATGCCCTTGCCGCCGTTGCCCAGCTTGTCCATGAGCGGACCCAGCGCGCAGAAGCGGTCGCCGATGGCGGTGTAATCCCGCTCAACCGCGATGAAGTTCGGGGCGGTCTTGCCCGGGATCAGGTCGCATTCGCCCTTCTTCCAATCGCGGACCTGATCCTGCGCGATCTCGCCCGGCGTGTCGTGCAGGATCGGCAGCGCGACTACGTCGGTCTCCCGGCCCAGGATCTCGGGTGCGACCTGTTGCACCTTGTAGGCGATGGCCTTGAAGATCTCCCAGTCCGACTTGCTCTCATAGGCCGGGTCCACCGCCGCCTGGAGCGGGTGGATGAAGGGGTGCATGTCCGAGGTGTTGAGGTCGTTCTTTTCGTACCAGGACGCCGTCGGGAGCACGATGTCGGAATAGACCGCCGTGGTGCTCATGCGGAAGTCGATGGTCACCAGGAGGTCGAGCTTGCCGCGCGGGCCCTCGTCGTGCCAGGCGGCCTCCTTGGGCAGTTGCCGACCCTCCTCGCCCAGGTCGTGGCCCAGGACGCCATGGTCGGTGCCCAGGAGGTGCTTGAGGAAATACTCGTGCCCCTTGCCCGACGATCCCAACAGGTTCGAGCGCCAGACGAAGAGGTTGCGCGGCCAGTTCTCGGGCGCATCCGGATCCTCGCAGGACATCTCCAACGCCCCGGAGGTCAGTTGCTCGGCCACGTAGGGCGCGATCTCTTTGCCCGCGGCCTTGGCCGCCTTGGCCACCTCCAGCGGGTTGGTTCTGAGCTGCGGCGCCGAGGGCAGCCACCCCATCCGCTCGGCGCGGATGTTGTAGTCGATGAGGCTGATGTCCCAATCGCCTTCGGGCGCGGTGGGCGACAGGATCTCGCCTGCCGTCAGCGTCTCATAGCGCCATTGGTCGGTGTGGGCATACCAGGCCGAGGTCGAGTTCATGTGCCGCGGCGGACGCCCCCAGTCGAGCGCGAAGGCCAGAGGCAGCCACCCGGTCTGGGGCCGGAGCTTTTCCTGGCCCACGTAGTGCGCCCAGCCGCCGCCGGACTGGCCCACGCACCCGCACATCACCAACATGTTGATGACGCCGCGATAGTTCATGTCCATGTGGTACCAGTGGTTCATCGCCGCGCCGATGATGATCATGGACTTGCCATTGGTCTTCTCGGCGGTCTGGGCGAACTCGCGGGCCACGTGCACGATCTTGTCGGCCGACACGCCGGTGATCTTCTCGGCCCAGGCGGGCGTGCCCGGCACGTCCTGGTCGAAGTCCTTGGCCACCCAATCCCCGCCCAGCCCGCGGTCGAGGCCGTAGTTGGCGCAGAACAGGTCGAAGACGGTGGCGACCGCGACGGTGCCCTCGGCGGTCTCGATCCGCTTGACCGGCACGTTCTTGGTCAGGACGTTGGGCCGCCGGTCGCCGGTGGCGAAGGCCGGGGTGGCGTCGGCCCCGAAATAGGGAAAGTCGACGCCGAGCACGTCGTCGTGATCCTCGTCGAGGATCAGCGACATGCGCAGGTCGGTGTCGGCGCCCGCCGCCTTTTCCTCCAGATTCCAGGCGCCGTCCTCGCCCCAGCGATAGCCGATGGACCCGTTGGGCGCGACCAGATCGCCGGAGACGCCGTCGACGGCCACCGTCTTCCACGCCGGGTTGTTGTCCTGGCCGAGCTTGCCGTCCAGGTCGTCGGCCCGCAGGAACCGGCCCGGGATCATCCGGCCGTCCTTTTCCTCGATCTTCACCAGCATGGGGAAGTCAGAGTATTTGCGGCAGTAGTCCTCGAAATACTCGGCCTGCCGGTCGAGGTGGAATTCGCGCAGGATCACATGGCCGAAGGCCATGGCCAGCGCCGCGTCGGTCCCCTGCTTAACGTTCAGCCAGACGTCGCCGAACTTAGCCGCCTCGGAATAGTCCGGGCAGATCACCGCGGATTTGGTCCCGCGATAGCGCGCCTCGGTATAGAAATGCGCGTCCGGGGTGCGCGTCTGCGGCACGTTCGAGCCCCAGATCAGCAGGTAGCCGGCGTTGTACCAGTCCGCGCTCTCGGGCACGTCGGTCTGTTCGCCCCAGGTCATGGGCGAGGCCGGCGGCAGATCGCAATACCAGTCGTAGAACGACATGCAGACCCCGCCCATCAGGCTGAGATACCGCGACCCGGCGGCGTAAGAGATCATCGACATCGCCGGGATGGGCGAAAAGCCGAAGATGCGGTCCGGTCCGTAGGTCTTGGCGGTATAGGCGTTGGCGGCCGCGACGATCTCGGTCGCCTCGTCCCAAGTGGCGCGGACGAACCCGCCCTTGCCCCGCGTCTCGACATAGGAGGCGCGCAGAATCGGGTCGTTCTGGAGCTTGGTCCACGCCTCGATGGGGGTCATGGTCTCGCGCATCTGGCGCCAGACCTTCATCAGCCGTCCGCGCACCAGCGGGTTCTTCACCCGGTTGGCCGAGTAGAGATACCAGCTATAGGAGGCCCCCCGCGCGCAGCCCCGCGGCTCGTGGTTGGGCAGGTCGGGGCGGGTGCGGGGATAGTCGGTCTGCTGCGTCTCCCAGGTGACGATCCCGGACTTGACGTAGATCTTCCACGAACAGGAGCCGGTGCAGTTGACCCCGTGGGTCGAGCGCACGACCTTGTCGTGCCGCCAGCGGTTTCGGTAGGTCTCCTCCCACTCCCGGCTCTCGCGGGTGGTCTGGCCATGGCCGTTCGAGAACGGCTCCAGATCCTTGGATTGGAGGAAGTTCAGTCTGTCGAGCAGGTGGCTCATCTCGGTGTCTCCTCGGGATGCGGGGGCCGCCCCGGCGCCGGGCCGGGGCGGGCGGGCGTCGGTTCAGGGGTTCTGGACGTAGGCGTTGGGCCGCAGGTAGAACCACCAGTTGATGGCGATGCAGACGGCGTAGAAGATGGCGAAGCCGTAGAGCGCGTATTGCGGCGTTCCGGCGCTCAGTTGCTCGCCGAAGACCTTGGGGATGATGAACGCGCCATAGGCGGCCACGGCGGCGGTCCAGCCCAGGGCCGGGCCGGCCTGTTCCTTGTTGAACACCATCGCGATGGTGCGGAAGGTCGATCCGTTGCCGATGCCGGTGGCCGCAAATAGGATCAGGAACAGCCCCAGGAAGGGATAGAAGTACTGCTCGGGGGTCGCCGAGGCATAGGCCTTTTGGATGAAGTAGGCGACGCCCAGGGCCGAAGCGACCATGACGATCGAGATGATCTGGGTCACCTTTGCGCCACCGGCCTTGTCGGCCCACATGCCGCCGATGGGCCGGATCAGCGCGCCGATGAACGGCCCCATCCAGGCGAACATCAGGGCCGAGGGGCCGTTGGGGTTCACCGTGTCGTGGGTGAGCACGCCATCGACCATCAGGTGTTGGAAGCCGAAGACCACCTTGATCGTCAGCGCCAGCGCCGCCGAATAACCGATGAAGCTGCCGAAGGTCATGGTGTAGATGACCGTCATCGCCCACGTATGCTTGTTGCCAAAGATGCGGTATTGTCGGCTGAGGTTCTGGCCCACGGCGCCCGGGATCATCTTGAGCCCCAGCACGGTCAGCGCGATGACGATGGGCAGCACGATCCACTTGGACACGCCCAGCCCCGAGGTCGGCAGGCCGCCGTCGACCGCGGGCAGCAACAGCCACAGGCCGAACGCCGCGGTGGCAAAGCCGATGAGCAGCATCCCGGTGATCGTGGCGAAAGCGCCCAGCGGGCCGGGGATGTCGGGCGAGACGTGCTCGTCGCGGATGTTGTTCATGCCCCACCAGCCCACGACGGCCAGCGGCACCAGCGCCAGCAGCCAGACGAACCCGGCGTTGTGGATGTAGGTCTCGGTGCCCGCCGGGATCTTGCCGATCAGCGTGCCGGAGGTGTTGACCAGCGTGCGGCTCTCGCCGCCGAAGAGGCCGAAGGTCATCACCAGCGGGATGACGATCTGCATGGTGGTCACGCCGAAGTTGCCCAGCCCCGCGTTCATCCCCAGCGCGTAGCCCTGGATCTTTTTGGGATAGAAGAAGCTGATATTGGACATCGAGCTGGAGAAGTTGCCGCCGCCGACGCCGCTGAGGAACGCCAGGATCTGGAACTGCCAGAGCGGCGTGTCGGGGTTCTGCAGCGCCAGACCCGTGCCCACGGCCGGGATCATCAGAAGCGCGGTGGTGAACACGATGGTGTTCCGACCGCCCGCGATGCGGATGAAGAAGGTCGAGGGGATGCGCAGCGTCGCCCCGGTCAGACCGGCGATGGCGCCCAAGGTAAAGAGCTGCGACTGTTCGAAGGCGAAGTCCAGGTTGATCATCTGGACGGTGATGATCCCCCAGTAGAGCCAGACGGCGAAGCCGCAGAGCAGCGAGGGGATGGAAATCCACAGGTTGCGGGTGGCGATGGACTTGCCCGTGGAGGCCCAGAAGGCCTCGTCGTCCGGCGTCCATTTTCTCAAGTCTTGTCCCATGTCAGGTCCTCTGAAATGTGTCGGGCGGGCGGACATCTGCCGCCGCGCCCGGGGGCGTCATTGTGCGGGTTGCGCGGGGCCGTCGGCCCGCCGGGCCAGGGCCTCCAGGCCCTCTTCCAGGTCGGCGTTCGCCTTTTCCGCGCGGCGGCGCAGGGTCTCGATATTGGCCGCGGCGAAGTTGGCGCGCTCTTCGTCCTCCTGGCGGGTCGAGAACCGCACGAAGAAGGCCAGGAACGAGGCGCAGGTGACGACGATGCCGAGGATCAAGAAGGCTTCGGACCAGTCGATCATGTTCTTGAACAGAAAGCCCGCGAGCACCGCGCCGGCATTGCCGCCCGCGCCGACGACGCCCGCGACCGCGCCCAGGGCCTTCTTGTTGATGAAGGGCACCACGGAATAGGTCGCGCCTTCGGCCATCTGGGTGAAGAGCGAGAAGACGATGAGCGCAGGCAGCGCCAGGAACAGCACCTGCATCTGGCTGAAGATCATCAGCGCGATGCCCTCGAAGAGCAGGCAGATGAAGAGCCAGAACGCCCGCCCCTTGAGCCCCCAGAGCGCGCCGAAGTTGTCGCCGAAGAGCCCGCCCAGCGTGCGCGCAAAGATGTTCATCAGGCCGAACGACGCGGCGACGAAGCCCGCGGCGACGAGGCTGAGGTCGAAGTAGTCGAAGAAATACAGCGCGGCGACGTTGTTGACCGTCAGCTCGATCCCAAAGCACGCCCCGTAGATCACGAAGAGAATCCAGACCCGCGGATCCTTCAGCGCTTGCAGATAGTTGCCGGTAACGTCCTTCTTGGCCACCATCCGGCCCTGGGCACGCAGGTCGTCGAAATTGCCGTCCGGCGCGTCCTGGGTGAGGTTGTAGTAGGCGATGCCGACCAACAGGATGATCACCCCCACGACGACCATCGCCAGCCGCCAGCCGACCGCCTCGGAAAAGCCGAAGCCGACGACGAAGACGGAGAACAGCAGCGGCATCACGAACTGGGTCACGCCGCCGCCCAGGTTGCCCCAGCCGGCCGAGGTGGCGTTGGCCTGCCCGACCACGTTGGGGGCGAACATCACCGTGGTGTGGTATTGCGTGATCACGAACGCGGCGCCGATACCGCCGATCAAGACGCGGAACAGCAGGAAGGATTCGAAGTTCCAGCTGAGGCCGATGCCCATCACCGGGAACGCGCCCAGGATCAACAGCCAGGTATAGGCCTTGCGCGGCCCGATCCGGTCGCACAGCCACCCGATGAAGAACCGGGCGAAGACCGTGATCGCGACCGATCCGATGATCGCCCAGCCGATCTGATCCTTGGTCAGTTGCAGCTCGTCCCGCACCACGCTCATCAACGGCGCGATGCCGAACCACGCAAAGAAGCATGAGAAGAACGCGAACCACGTCATGTGGAACGTGCGCATCTGCACCATTTTCACGTTGAAGAAATTAGACCACAGCGCGGTGGCCTTGTTTTGCAGCTCCATGGGCCGTCCCTCCGGTGTCGCGGCCCACAAGGTGCGGGCTCGTATCGGTTGGGGGGACTAGCCGTCTTCGGGCGGGATTTTCCGTTGATCCAAGTCAAGTATCCCAAAAAATCTAACGAAATAAATGGGTTGCCGAAAAATGTCATGGCGGCGGAATGGCGCCGTTAATGGGTTGCGATACAGAGGTCAAATCGCTATTTGACTTTAGTCAAGCAGACGGACCAACATTATCAAGGGGATGTGCCCGGTGCGCTTGACGATGCCCGAGTCGGACTACCCGGACATCCGGGAGGTCCACTTGTTCGCCGAAATGGCGGAGGACAGCTTCGAGGCGCTGATGCGCGGCGCCTATGTGCAGAACTTTCCGCCGCAGATCGAGCTGATCACCGAGGGCGAGCCCAGCGATTTCCTTCATGTGCTGCTGACCGGATCGGTGGACCTGGTGTCGAGCTGGAACGGCCGCGAGACCAGCATGGCGACGGTGCGGCCGATCTCAACCTTTATCCTGGCCGCGACGATCCGCGACGCCCCCTATCTGATGTCCGCCCGCACCCTGGAGAAAAGCCGCATCGCCCTGATCCCCAGCCAGGACGTGCGCGCGGTGTTCGCCGACGACCACGTCTTCGCCCGGGCCATCGTGACCGAGCTTGCCCAGTGCTATCGCTCGGTCATCAAGTCGCAGAAGGATCTCAAACTCAGAACCTCCCGCGAGCGGCTGGCCAACTACCTGCTCCGCCAGCAGCGGCGCGCGGGCGGGGCCGCCGGCTTCGACCTCGAGTTCGAAAAGCGGCGGTTGGCCTCGGTGCTGGGCATGACGCCCGAGAACCTCAGCCGGGCGTTCAAGGGTCTGGGCGCCTACGGCGTCGCGGTGGACGGCACGCGCATCACCATCGAAGACCAGCAGGATCTGGAACGGTTCGCCAAGTCCGACCCCCTCATCGACGACCACACGACCTAAGGAGACAGCCATGACCAAATCCATGCCGGGCGCCGCCGGGGATCTCGCCGAACAGCATCCAGACATCTGGTCCGCCTACGCCGCCTTGGGGCAGGCGACGGCGGATTGCGGGCCGCTGACCGACCGCGAGAAACGGCTGGTCAAGCTGGCCCTGGCCATCGGCGCGGGGTCCGAGGGCGCGGTGCATTCCCACACCCGGCGGGCCAAGGCCGAGGGCGTCGAGGCCGCGGCGATCATGCAGGTCGCGATGCTGGCCATCGGGCCCCTGGGTCTGCCCCGCGCCGTCGCGGCAAAGACCTGGATCGAAGACATCGACGACTGAGCCGCGGCTCCTCCGCAACCGCCGGCCCGGGCGGCGTCTCCCGTTTCGGGGATCGAATCCCGCCCTGGCCGCGTTCGGTGACGAAACCGGCCCCGACGTCATAGGGCGCCCCAGGCCGGTTCGCTGCTTGTGTGTTGGTGTGGGGGGTCGTCATGGTCCGGATTTTCCGTCTGCTGTCGTTCGCTGGAGTCGCCGTCGCGACCGTCGCCGGAGCCGCCCTGGCCCAAGACCCCCCGCCCCCGGACAGCGGCGACACCGCCACCGTCGCCGGACTGACGGCCCTGGCCGAAGAGCTGCTCGCCGCCCCCGACGCGCCCGAACCGGTGGAGACCGGCGACGTGCTGATCGAGGCGGTGCTCACCCCGGACACCGGCGGCCTGGAGGCGGTGCGCCAGCGCGGCTATCTGCGCATGGCGGTCGCGCCCGATCCGCTGATGATCGCCTTCGACGGCGAGGCGGGCGTGGGCGTCGCCATGATCCTGGCCCAGGAAATGGAGAAATACCTGGCCGGCCTGCCCGATGCGGGCGAGACGCCCACCGTCGTGGTGCCGACGCCGACCCCGCGCTCCGTGATCGCCGAGCGGGTCGCCGAGGGCCTGAGCGACTTCACCACCCTCACCGTCACCCGCGCCGAGGAGAACCCGGCGCTGACCTATACCCGCCCGCTGATCCGGGATGTGAACGACGTGCCGGTGCTGGGGGCCGAAATCGCAGGGGTCGAGACGCTGGACGACCTCGTCGGCATCCCCGTTTACGTGTCCGAGGGGAGCCGCTACGAGGCGAACCTGCGCCGCCTGAACGCCAACCGCGCCCGCGATGGCAAGGCGCCTCTGACGGTCAAGTTCGTGGACGCGCGCCTCGACGACTACGACCTGATCGAAATGGTCGAGATCGGGTTGATCCCGGCCACGGTGGCCACCGACTTCAAGGCGACGTTCTGGAACACGGTCTATACCTCGGTCGACGTGCGCACCGACCTCGAATTGACCGCGGACGGCCGCATCGCCTGGGCGCTCCGGGCCGACAACCCCGAGCTGTCGGAGGCGATCGACGGGTTCGCCGAGATCGCCAAGAAGGGCACGCTTCTGGGTAACATCGTGCTGAAACGCTATGCCAGCTCGGCGGACTGGATCGAGAACCTGGGCACCGACGACGCCCGGATCCGCATCGACGAGGTCGGGCCGGTGATCGACAGATACGCCCGCGAATACGCCTTCGAGCCTGAACTGGTGCTGGCCCAGGCCTATCAGGAATCGCGCCTCGACCAGACCAAGACCAGCCATGTGGGCGCCATCGGGGTGATGCAGGTCATGCCCGCCACCGCCGCCGACCCCGTGGTCGGGATCCCCGACGTCAGCGGGCTCGACGACAACGTCCGCGCGGGGGTCAAGTATCTGCGCTGGCTGCGCGACACCTTCTTCGACGACCCCGAGATCGCGCCGCTGGACCAGACGCTTCTGTCCTTCGCCGCCTACAACGCCGGACCCGGCGGGGTGAAGCGGGCGCGCGCCAAGGCCCGCGAGATGGGCCTCGACCCGAACGTGTGGTTCGAGAACGTGGAGATGGCGATCCAGCAATCGGTGAGCCGCGAACCGGCGGTCTACGTCCGCAACATCTTCAAATACTATGTCTCCTACCGCCTCTTGCAGGAACTGGAGGCCGACGCCGAGGCGGCGCGTGGCGAGATCGACGCGCTGCCCGACGACATCTCGGACCTGCCGCCCCTCGACCGCGCCGCGGCGCTGGAGGATCTGACCGGCATCGTCGTGGGCGGCGCCGGAGAGGATATGGCCGCCGCCGACTGAGTCCTCGCACCCCCGCGCGGGCGCACCCATGGCGGGGCCGTCGCGCCTGGGCTAGGCTCGGCCCGACGGCGAGGGAGGCGGCCCATGGACTTTGCCCTGAGCGACGAGCAGGAGATGATCGTCGCCACCGTGCGACGGTTCGTCGAGACCGAGATCTATCCCCATGAGGCCGAGGTGGAGCGCACCGGGAAGGTCCCGCGCGACCTGGCCCGCGCGCTGCGGGACAAGGTCCTGGAAATGGGGTTCTACGCTTGCAACTTCGCCGAGGACGTTGGGGGCGCGGGGCTGAGCCATCTCGACTTCGCCCTGGTCGAGCGCGAACTGGGGCGCGGGTCCATGGCGCTCACCCATTTCTTCGGCCGGCCGCAGAACATCCTGATGGCCTGCACCGAGGACCAGCGCGAGCGCTATCTCCTGCCCGCCGTGCGGGGCGAGCGGATGGATGCGCTGGCCATGACCGAACCCGACGCCGGATCCGACATCCGCTCTATGCGCTGCACCGCCACGCGCGACGGCGGCGACTGGGTGCTGAACGGCACCAAGCATTTCATTTCCGGCGCCGATCACGCCGACTTCTTCATCGTCTTCGTGGCCACCGGCCTCGACGAGACCCCCCGCGGCCCGAAAAAGCGGATCACCTGTTTCCTGGTCGACCGCGGCCATCCGGGGTTCACCGTCCGAGACGGCTATCGCTCGGTCAGCCACCGCGGCTATGCCAACTGCATCCTCGACTTCGACGACTGCCGCCTGCCGGACGCGCAGGTCCTGGGCGCGGTCGATGGCGGCTTTGCGGTCATGAACGAATGGCTCTACGCCACCCGGATCACCGTCGCGGCGATGAGCGTGGGACGCGCGCGGCGGGTGTTCGACCACGCCGTGGCCCACGCCGCCGAGCGGCAGCAGTTCGGCCGGCCCATCGCCGGGTTCCAGGGCGTGAGTTTCCAGATCGCCGACATGATCACCGAGATCGACGCGGCCGACTGGTTGACCCTCGCCGCCGCCGCCCGGCTGGACCGGGGGCTGCCCGCCAATCGCGAGATTGCGTCGGCCAAGCTCTACGCCACCGAGATGCTGGCGCGGGTGACCGACGCGACGCTGCAAATCCATGGCGGCATGGGCCTGATGGACGACCTGCCGATCGAGCGGTTCTGGCGCGACGCGCGGGTCGAACGGATCTGGGACGGCACCTCCGAGATCCAGCGCCACATCATCGGGCGCGAGATCTTTCGCCCCCTGGGGGCCTGAATGGGGCCGCTGGCGCGGCTGCTGCGGCCGCGATCCGTGGCGGTGATCGGCGGCGGCGCCTGGGGCGCGAGCGTGGTGCGCGAGTGCCGCGCCATCGGCTTCGACGGGCCGGTCTGGCCGGTCCATCCCCACCGGGGCGAGGTCGGCGGCCTGGCGGCGGTGCCGTCCGTCGCGGACCTGCCGCAGGCACCCGACGCGGCCTTCGTCGGCGTCAACCGCACCGCCGCCGTCGACGTCGTCGCCGCCCTGGCCGCCCGCGGTGCGGGCGGCGCCGTCTGCTTCGCCGCGGGTTTCGGCGAGGCGGCGGCCGAGCTGCCCGACGGCCCCGCCCTTCAGGACCGGCTGGTCGCCGCCGCCGGGTCCATGCCGATCCTCGGGCCGAACTGCTATGGCTTCGTCAACGCCCTCGACGGCGCTGCGCTCTGGCCCGACCGCCACGGCTGCGAACGGGTCGACCGGGGCGTCGCCCTGATCTGCCAGTCCTCGAACATCGCCATCAACCTGACCATGCAGGCCCGCGCCCTGCCGCTCGCCTACGTCCTGACTGTGGGAAACCAGGCGCAGACCGACCTCGCCACTCTGGCCACGGCGCTCCTCGCTGACCCGCGGGTGACCGCGCTGGGGCTCTATGTCGAGGGGGTGGGCGATCTCGGCCGATTTCAGGCGATGGCCGCCGCCGCGCGGGCCCAGGGCACCCCTATCGTCGCACTCAAATCCGGGCTGTCGGGCGCCGCCCAGGCCGCCGCCATGTCCCACAGCGCCGCCCTGGCCGGGAGCGCGGCGGGCGCGCGGGCGCTGCTGGCGCGGCTGGGGATCGCCCAGGTCGAGAGCCTCCCCGCGCTCCTGGAGACGCTAAAGCTCTTCCATGTGGCCGGACGCCTAAGGTCGGACCGCATCGCCGCCCTGTCCTGCTCGGGCGGCGAGGCGGGGCTGATCGCCGACGCGGCCCAGATCGCGGGCGTGACCCTGCCGCCCCTCACCGACGCGCGCCGCGAGGCCCTGCGCGCCGTGCTCGGCCCCACCGTGGCCCTGGCCAACCCCCTGGACTACAACACCCGCATCTGGGGCGACCGCGCCGCGCTCGGGCGCTGTTTTGCCGCGGCGATGGCGGGGGACGACCTGGCGCTGGGCGCCGTCGTGCTGGACGTGCCCCGCGGGCGCCCGGCACCCGATTGGGACCTGGTGGTCGACGCCGTGGCCGAGGTGCGCGCCGCCTGCGGCCGGCCCATGGCCCTGATCTCCACCCTGCCCGAAACCATGCCCGAGCCGGTGGCGCGGGCGGCGATGGACCGCGGGGTCGCGCCTCTCTCAGGCGTGCCCGAGGCCATGGCCGCCATCGCCGCCGCCGCCCGCCCCGTCCCGGCTGCCCCGCCCGCGCCGCTGATTCCGCCCGGCGCCGACGGCCCGGCCCGCCTGATCGGCGAGGCGGCGGCCAAGGCGGCGGTGGCCGCCCATGGCCTGCCAGTGCCCCGTGGCGCCACCGCCGCCAATCGGGAGGAGGCCGCCCGCGCCGCCGCCACGCTGCGCCCGCCCCTGGCGCTCAAGGGCATGGGTCACGCGCACAAGACCGACGCGGGCGCCGTGGCGCTGCACCTGTCCGGTCCCGCCGCGGTGGAGGCCGCGGCCGCGGCGCTGCCCCCCGGGCCTCTTCTGGTCGAAGAGATGGTGACGGGCGGGGTGGCCGAGCTGTTGCTGGGCGTCGTCCGCGACCCCGCGCACGGCTATCTCCTGACCCTCGGCGCGGGGGGCACCCGGGCCGAGGTGATCGCCGACACCGCGCACCTCCTCCTCCCCGCCACGGCCGAGGAGATCGGGGCGGCGCTCGACGGTCTGCGCTGCGCCGCACTCCTGCGCGGGTGGCGCGGCGCCCCCGCCGCCGACCGCGCCGCCGCCGTGGCCGCAGTCCTGGCGCTCCAGGCCTATGTCGTCGCCCACGCCCCTGCGCTGGCCGAAGTCGAGATCAACCCCCTCATCTGCACCCCCGCCGGCGCGGTTGCCGCCGACGCCCTGATCCGTATGGGAGACCCGCCATGACCCCCAGCCCCGTCCGAACCCACCGCCGCGGTCACGTCCTGGAGGTCACGCTGGACCGGCCCAAGGCCAACGCCATCGACCTCGCCACTTCGCGCGAGATGGGCGAGGTCTTCACCGCCTTTCGCGACGATCCCGACCTCAGGGTCGCGGTGCTGACCGGTGGCGGGGACAAGTTCTTCTGCGCCGGCTGGGACCTGAAGGCCGCCGCCGACGGCGATGCAGTGGACGGCGACTATGGCAAGGGCGGCTTCGGCGGGCTCCAAGAACTGCGGGGTCTGAACAAACCTGTGATCGCCGCGATCAACGGCATCGCCTGCGGCGGCGGGCTGGAACTGGCGCTCTCTGCCGATATCCTGCTGGCCGCCGAGCACGCCAGCTTTGCCCTGCCCGAGATCCGGTCGGGGACGGTGGCCGATGCCGCGACGCTGCGCCTGCCCCGCCGCATCCCCTATCACATCGCCCTGGAGATGCTGTTCACCGGCCGCTGGATCGACGCCGAGGAGGCCCATCGCTGGGGCCTGGTGAACCGGATCCTGCCGGCCGCCGATCTCATGGACGCCACCCGCGCCCTGGCCGACGAGCTGGCCGCCGGGCCGCCCCTGGTCTTTGCCGCGATCAAGGAGATCGTGCGCGAGGCCGAGGATCTGAAGTTCCAGGACGCGCTGAACCGCATCACGCGCAGCCAGTTCGAGACGGTCGAGCGGCTCTATCGATCCGAGGACCAAAAGGAGGGCGCGCGCGCTTTCGCGGAAAAGCGCGATCCGGTCTGGCGTGGCCGCTGAGGCCCGATGAGGAAGAGGGTTGGTGGAGCCGATCGGGATCGAACCGACGACCTCGTCATTGCGAACGACGCGCTCTCCCAACTGAGCTACGGCCCCACTGCGGCGAGGAAATGGCCCATCGCAGGCTGGGTGTCAAGCGGGCGGCTTGGCGGTGGGCGGGCGGGACGCTAGGTCTTGGCCGGCACCGCCAGCGAGGAACCGCACTGCCATGATCTCGACCTTTCTCTACCGCCTGAAACAGCTCTCTCGGCGGCTGTGGATTCGCGCGGCGCTGATCTCGGTGCTGGCGGTGGTGGTCCTCTACCTGGCGCCGCTCGCGAACCGGGTGCTGCCCCGCAACTTCCTCGACCGGATCGACGTCGGCGCGGTGCAGAGCCTCGTCGACATCCTCGCCAACTCGATGCTGGCGGTCACGACGTTCTCGCTCACCGTGATGGTGACGGCGCACTTCTCGGCCTCGTCCCAGGCCACGCCGCGGGCGCACCGCATCCTGCGCAGCGACACCCGCACGCAGACGGTGCTGGCGACGTTCATCGGCGCCTTCGTCTATGCGCTGGTGTCCGAGGTGTTCCTCCAGACCGGGATTCTGCGGGAGGAGAGCCTGGCGGCCGCCTATGTGGTAACGCTCCTGGTGCTGGCGCTGGTGATCGTGGCGATCCTGCGCTGGATCGAGCATCTGTCGCGCCTGGGCAGCATGGAAGAGACCACGCGCCGGGTCGAAGAGGCCGCGCGGGCGGCGATCCGGCGGCGCAACGCCCATCCCTATCTGGGCGGCCATCCCCTGCGCCATCCGGGCCAAATCCCCGAGGACGCCCACAGCGTGGCTGCGCCGCGCAGCGGGTTCGTTCAGTTGGTGGACAGCGACCGCCTGAACACCCTGGCGCAAAAGCGGGGCGGGGCGGTCTATCTGGCCGCGGGACCGGGCGACTGGGTGCGGGCCGGGGCGCCCATCGCCTCGGTCTCGGGGCCGGGGCTGGACGACGAGGAGGAGCGCGCGTTCACCGACGCGATTACCCTCGGCGACACCCGCACCTTCGTCCAGGACGCCGAATTCGGCCTGACGGTTCTGGCCGAGATCGCCCAGCGCGCGCTGTCGCCGGGGCTGAACGATCCGCGGACGGCGGCGGACGTGATCGCGCGCATCGTGACCCTGCTGCTCGACATGACGCCCGAGGCGGCGCCGGACGCGCCAGAGGCGCCGCATGTCTACGCCCTGCCGCTGCCGGTCTCGCCGCTGCTGATGAACAGCCTCGATCCCATCGCCCGGGATGGCGCCGCCATGGTCGAAGTCCAGATGCACATCCAGGCGGCCCTGGGCCACCTGGCGCAGCATCGCCACCCCGAGGTGGCCGAGGCGGCGCGCATCGTCTCGCGCCGGGCGATGGCCTATGCCGAGGCTGGCTTGCAGCTGGAAGAGGACATCGCCCGCACCCGCGCCCTGGCGCCGGTGCCAAACGCCGCGCCGGCCGCCCGCGCTGGCGCCGGCCCGGCGATCTGACCGGCACCGCCCGGCACGATCTTTCGACGAAAGATCGCAGAAAATCTTCGTCGAAGATTTTCGTCCCTACTCGGCCGCCTCCTGATAGGCATCGAGCGGCGGGCAGGTGCAAACCAGGTGCCGGTCGCCATAGACGTTGTCGACCCGGTTCACCGGGGGCCAGTACTTGTCCACCCGAAAGGCACCGGCCGGGAAACACCCCGTCTCGCGGCTGTAGGGACGGTCCCAGTCGCCAACCAGATCCTCCACCGTGTGGGGGGCGTTCTTGAGCGGGTTGTTCTCGGCGTCGATCTCGCCCTTCTCGATGGCGCGGATCTCGTCGCGGATCGCCAGCATGGCGTCGCAGAAACGGTCGAGCTCGGCCTTGGTCTCGCTCTCGGTGGGTTCGACCATCAGCGTTCCGGCCACGGGCCAGCTCATGGTCGGAGCGTGAAACCCGTTGTCGATCAGCCGTTTGGCCACATCGTCCACACTGACATGGGCGGATTTGTCGAACGGCCGCGTGTCCAGGATGCACTCGTGCGCGACCCGGCCGTTCTGACCCTTGTAGAGCACGTCGTAGGCCCCCTCGAGCCGCTTGGCGATGTAGTTGGCCGACAAGATCGCCACCTTGGTCGCCTGGGTCAGGCCCTCGCCCCCCATCATCAGGATATAGGCCCACGAGATCGGTAGGATGGACGCCGACCCATAGGGCGCCGCGCTGACCGCGCCGTCGCCGTCCCGGGCGATGTGGCCCGGCAGGTGCGGGGCCAGGTGCGCCTTGACCCCGATCGGGCCCATGCCCGGGCCGCCGCCGCCGTGGGGGATGCAGAACGTCTTGTGCAGATTCAGGTGGCTGACGTCCGAGCCGATCTCGCCCGGCTTCGACAGCCCCACCATCGCGTTGAGGTTGGCGCCGTCCAGATAGACCTGCCCGCCATGGGTATGGGTGATCTCGCACACCTCGCGCACCGTGTCCTCGAACACGCCGTGGGTCGAGGGATAGGTGATCATGCAGGCCGCCAGGTCGTCGCCCGCCGCCTCGGCCTTCTTTCGGAAGTCCTCCACGTCGATGTCGCCGCGGTCGGTGCACTTCACCACCACGACCTTCATCCCGCACATCTGCGCGCTGGCGGGGTTGGTGCCGTGGGCATTGACCGGGATCAGGCAGACCCGGCGGTGCCCCTCGCCGCGGCTTTCGTGATACCGCATGATGGTCAGCAGGCCCGCATACTCGCCCTGGGCGCCCGAGTTCGGCTGCAGCGACATGGCGTCGTAGCCGGTGATCACGCACAACTTCTCTGCCAGATCCGTCAGCATCTCGGCATAGCCCTCGACCTGGTCGGTGGGGGCGAAGGGATGGATGTTGGCGAACTCGGGCCAGGTGATCGGCATCATCTCGGCCGCGGCGTTCAGCTTCATCGTGCAGGAGCCCAAGGGGATCATCGCCCGGTCCAGCGCCAGGTCGCGGTCCGCCAGACGGCGCATGTAGCGCATCATCTCGGTCTCGGCCCGGTTGAGGTGAAAGATCGGGTGGGTCAGATAGTCGGTCTGCCGCAACAGCCCGTCGGGGATGCGGTATTCCTCGGTCAGCCCCGCCTTGCGGCCGTGAATGCCGAAGGCGGTCCACAGCCGCTCGACCGTCTCTGGGCGGGTGGTCTCGTCCAGCGTGATGCCGATGCGACTGTCACCGATGCGGCGCAGGTTGATCCGCTGGGCGCGGGCGGCGTCGAGGATCGCGCCCTGCAACGGCCCGACGTCGACGGTGATCGTGTCGAAGAAATGCGCAGGCTCGACCGTGAAACCGCGCTCCTCCAGCCCGCGGGCGACGCGCACGGTCTTGCGGTGGATGCGCTGTGCGATGGCCTTGAGCCCTTCGGGGCCGTGGAACACCGCATAGAACGAGGCCATGACCGCCAGCAGCGCCTGCGCGGTGCAGACGTTCGACGTGGCCTTCTCGCGGCGGATGTGCTGCTCCCGGGTCTGGAGGCTGAGGCGGTAGGCCTGGTTTCCGCGGGCGTCCACCGACACGCCGACCAGACGGCCGGGCATGGCGCGCTTGTGCGCGTCCTTGCAGGCCATATAGGCCGCGTGGGGACCGCCATATCCCATGGGCACGCCGAAGCGCTGGGTCGAGCCCACGGCGATGTCCGCGCCCATCGCGCCGGGCTCCTTGAGGATGGTCAGGGCCAGGGGATCGGCCACGACGATGCCCAGGGCGTTTTCCCCGTGCAGCGCGGCGATCGCGTCGGTGAAGTCGGTCAGGTGGCCGTAGGTGCCGGGATACTGGAACACACCGGCAAAGACCGCCGCGGGGTCCAGGGCGTCGGGCGCGCCCACCCTCACCTCGATCCCCAATGGCGCGCAGCGGGTGCGGATCACGTCGACGGTCTGCGGATGGCAGTTCTCGTCGACGAACACGGCGGTGGCCTTGGACTTGGCCACGCGCTGCGCCATCGTCACCGCCTCGGCCGCCGCCGTCGCCTCGTCGAGGAGAGAGGCGTTGGCGATCTCCAGCCCCGTCAGGTCGGCGATCATGGTCTGGTAGTTCAGCAGCGCCTCCAGCCGCCCTTGGCTGATCTCGGGCTGATAGGGCGTATAGGCGGTGTACCAGGCGGGATTTTCCAGGATGTTGCGCTGGATCGCGGGCGGCGTGACGGTGCCGTGATAGCCCTGCCCGATCATGGTGGTGAACACGGTGTTCTTCTTGGCCACCTGGGTCATGTGATAGAGCAGTTCGCGCTCGGACTTGGGCTTGCCGAAGTCCAGCGGCTCGGCCTGGCGGATCGCCTTCGGCACCGTCTCGTCGATCAGCGCGTCGAGGCTTTCGGCGCCGACCACCTTGAGCATCTCGTCCATCTCGGCCGGCGACGGCCCGATGTGACGGCGGTTGGCGAAGTCGTAGGGTTTGTAGTCGGTCGGGGTGAAGGCCATGGCGCGTCCTCGGAGTCGGGCGACGAATTTTCGCCGAAAATTCGATGCGATTTTTCGGCGAAAAATCGGCTCTGGGTCAGATGAAGTCCTTGTAGGCGGCTTCGTCCATCATCGCGTCGAGCGTGGACATGTCGTCGACCTTCATCTTGAAGAACCACCCGGCGCCCAGAGGATCCTCGTTCACCAGGGCCGGGTTCTCGACGATGGCTCCGTTGACCTCGATGATCTCGCCGTCGACCGGCGCCATGATGTCCGAGGCGGCCTTGACGCTCTCGATCACCACGACCTCGTCGTCCTTGGCCACCGTCTTGCCCTCTTCGGGCAGTTCGACGAAGACCAGATCGCCCAACTGCGTCGCGGCGTGTTCGGTGATGCCCACGACGACCACATCCGGCCCCTCCTCGGGATCGGGGCGCAGCCATTCGTGCTCTTCGGTGTATTTCATCTGACGTTCCCTCGTTCAGCTATCGTTTGAACCCAGCGGCGCGGAAGGGCAGCGCGGCCACATCGACGGGCAACCGCCGCCCGCGCACCTCGCCCCAGAGCCGCGTGCCGACCTCGGCCAGCGCGGTGGGAACGTATCCCATGGCCACCGGGGTTCCGACGGAGGGGCCGAACGCGCCCGAGGTCACCGCGCCCACCGGGTCGGCATCGTCCTCTGCGGCGAAGATCGGCGTGCCGTCGCGCATCGGCGCGCGCCCCTCGGGCCGCAGACCGACGCGCCGCCGTCCGGCACCCGCCTCCAACTCGCGCAGAATGCGCTCGGCGCCGGGAAATCCGCCCGCCCGCGCCCCACCCGGGCGCCGCGCCTTGCCGATGGACCAACTCAGGGCGGCCTCCACCGGGGTCGTCGTCGTGTCGATGTCGTTGCCGTAGAGGCACAAGCCCGCCTCCAACCGCAGGCTGTCGCGGGCGCCGAGGCCGATGGGCTCGACCGCGGCGAGGTCCAGGAGCGGTCCGGCGAACTCTTCCGCCGCGCCCTCGGCAACCGAGATCTCAAAGCCGTCCTCGCCGGTATAGCCCGAGCGCGAGATCCACAGCGGCCCCCAGTTCGACGGCAGGACGGCCACGTCCATGAACCGCATCGCCGCCGCGTCCGGCACCAGCGCGGCCACCGCCGCCTCGGCCCCCGGCCCCTGCACCGCGATCAGCGCGCGGTCCGTCACCTCCTCGACCTCGCAGCCGGTCAGGTGCGCGCGCATGTGCGCGATGTCGTGCGCCTTGCGCGCCGCATTCACCACCAGGAACAGGTGGTCGCCGCGGTTGGCGACCATCAGGTCGTCGAGGATCCCGCCATCGGCGTCGGTGAAGACCGCATACCGCTGCCGCCCCGCGCCCAGCCCGACGATGTCGGCGGGCACCAGTCGCTCCAGCGCCGCCGCGGCCCCGTCCCCGCGGACGATCACCTGGCCCATGTGGCTGACGTCGAAGAGACCGGCCGCGGCGCGGCAGTGCAGATGCTCCTTCATCACGCCCAACGGGTATTGCACGGGCATCGTGTAGCCTGCGAACGGCACCATCCGCGCACCCAGCGCCCTGTGCAGCTCGGTCAGCGGCGTCTCCAGCAGATCGTCGTCGGCCATCGGCCCTCCGGCATTCGACAGCGGGCGCGCCAACCGCGCCCGTTCAAATGCCCCCTCTGTCCTTTGGCCTGAGATCGCTATCCCTTCGGCGGGCGCACGCGCGCCACTCTCCAGAGTTCCTCCCCGGCGACGGTCCTTTGGCCTGAGAGTTTACCGGGGCGGTTGCTCCTTCGGCACCGGGTTGACCCCGGATTCTCCCGTCGACGATGCCCCGACGTTATGCATGGCGGCGGGACCCTGACAAGCCCCCGCTTGCCCCCCGCCCCCGCCCCTGGCAAGACGGCGGCCATGAGCGATCCGTTCTTCTTTGGCTACGGCAGCCTGGTGAACCGCCGCACCCACGCCTATCGCGAGGCGCATCCCGCGGTGCTGCCCGGTTGGCGCCGGGTCTGGCGGCACACCGGGCTCCGGCCCGTCGCCTATCTGACCGCCGTGCCGGCGCCGGGGCATGAGATCGACGGCCTGATCGCCGCCGTTCCGGGCGCCGACTGGGCCGCGCTCGACCACCGCGAGAGGGCCTACGACCGGGTGGCGGCCGTTGACGTCGCCCACCCTGTGGACCGCCGCATAAGGGTCGAGGTCTATCACATCCCCGATGGCAAGCACGGCCGCCCCACCGACGCGCACCCGGTGCTGATGAGCTATCTCGACACCGTCGTGCAGGGCTTTCGCGAGGAGTTCGGCGAGGGCGGCGTCACCCGATTCTTCGAAACCACCGACGGCTGGGACGCGCCGATCCTCGACGACCGCGCCCAGCCGCTCTATCCGCGGGCCGAACGGCTCGACCCGGGCGAGCGGGCGCTGGTCGATCGATGGCTCGGCCGAGTGGGCGCGCAGAGGGTGCTGGACGACGACGGCACCCTGGCCGACGCACTTGCGCGACAGACGATCCCGCCGCCCGGGGTTGCGGCCCCGGCCCGAGACCTCTAGATACCGCCCGTCAGCCCGTCATTCGGACCGCGCCCCATGGAAAACATCCTGCTCATCGTCCACCTGATCCTCGCCCTGTGCCTGATCGGCGTGGTCCTGCTCCAGCGCTCCGAGGGGGGCGGCCTGGGGATGGGCGGCGGTGGCGGCGCGATCTCGTCGCGCGGCGCAGCCACCGCGCTGGGCAAGATGACCTGGCTGTTCGGCATCGCCTTTTGCATCACCTCGCTGGTGCTGACGGTGTTCGCCGCGCAGAACGCCGCCGGAACGTCGGTGCTGGACCGCCTGGGGGGCGGCGCCGCGGTGGAGGAAGAGGCGCCAGACGACCTGCTGCCGCCGGGCAGCGACCTGCTCCCGCCCGCTCTGGGCGACGGACCGCTGACCCCGCCGCCGGTGGAGTGACGCCGGCCCGCCCGCCGCGGCCCGACCCCGGCACCCCACGGTGCCGGGTGGGCAAGCGACACAACCTCTAGATTTCCTTACAACTCTCCCACAATATCTAGCGTCGCATCCTTGCGGTTTGGGCGGGAATCCCCTATAGCTCAAATCCCGTGATGCTGCGTTTCGGCGCGGCGCGAGGTTCAGTCACGGGGTCCTGATCGGTCATGGCACGATACATCTTCATCACCGGCGGCGTGGTCTCGTCGTTGGGCAAGGGGCTGGCCTCGGCGGCGCTGGGCGCCTTGCTGCAAGCGCGGGGGTTCTCCGTCCGGCTGCGCAAGCTCGACCCCTACCTCAACGTCGATCCCGGCACGATGAGCCCGTTCGAGCACGGAGAGGTCTTCGTCACCGACGACGGCGCCGAAACCGACCTGGACCTCGGCCATTACGAACGCTTCACCGGCGTCGCGGCGCGCAAGACCGACAGCGTGTCCTCGGGCCGGATCTACTCCACCGTGCTGGAGAAGGAGCGCCGCGGCGACTACCTCGGCAAGACCATCCAGGTCATTCCCCACGTCACCAACGAGATCAAGGACTGGATCGCCATCGGCGACGACGAGGTCGATTTCATGCTGTGCGAGATCGGCGGCACGGTGGGCGACATCGAGGGCCTGCCGTTCTTCGAGGCGATCCGCCAGTTCGGGCAGGAGCGGCCGCGGGGCGAGGTGATCTATATGCACCTGACGCTGCTGCCCTGGCTCGCGGCGAGCGGAGAGCTCAAGACCAAGCCGACCCAGCATTCGGTGAAAGAACTGCGCTCCATCGGCATCGCCCCCGACATCCTCGTCTGCCGATCCGAACGGCAGATCCCCGACAAGGAACGGGGCAAGCTCGCGCTGTTCTGCAACGTGCGCCCCGACGCGGTGATCGCCGCCTACGACCTCAAGTCGATCTACGAGGCGCCGCTGGCCTACCACCGCGAGGGGCTGGACCAGGCGGTGCTGGACGCCTTCGGCATCTCGCCCGCGCCGCGGCCGAACCTGGCGCGGTGGGAGGACGTGGCCGACCGCATCTTCAACCCCGAGGGCGAGGTCAAGATCGCCATCGTCGGCAAGTACACGCAGCTGGAGGACGCCTACAAGTCCATCGCCGAGGCGCTGACCCACGGCGGCATGGCCAACCGCGTCAAGGTCAACGTCGAGTGGGTCGAGGCCGAGCTGTTCGAGCGCGAGGATCCGGCGCCCTATCTGGAAGGCTTCCACGCGATCCTTGTCCCCGGCGGTTTTGGCGAGCGGGGCACCGAGGGCAAGATTCGCGCCGCCCAGTTCGCCCGGACGCGCAAGATCCCCTATCTGGGCATCTGCCTGGGGATGCAGATGGCGGTGATCGAGGCCGCCCGCAACCTCGCCGGACTTGAGAGCGCGGGCAGCCAAGAGTTCGACCACGAGG
This sequence comes from Rhodobacteraceae bacterium CCMM004, assembly GCA_004005435.1. GTDB lineage: Bacteria > Pseudomonadota > Alphaproteobacteria > Rhodobacterales > Rhodobacteraceae > CCMM004. The sequence goes on from RZWH01000002.1 coordinate 537,317, forward strand.
CCGGCGCGGCCCGGTTCGAGCCGGTGATCTTCCATCTCAAGGAGTGGGTGAAGGACAACCAGAAAATCGCCCGCGACGTCCTCGACGACAAGGGCGGCACGATGCGCTTGGGCGCGTTCCCGGCGGTCCTGCGCGAGGGGTCCAAGGTGGCCGAGGTCTATGGCGAGACGCGCATCAGCGAGCGCCACCGCCACCGCTACGAGGTGGACATCAAGTATCGCGAGCGGCTGGAAAAGGAGGGCCTGCGCTTCACCGGCCTGTCGCCCGACGGCCGCCTGCCCGAGATCGTCGAAGTCGCCGACCACCCCTGGTTCATCGGCGTCCAGTTCCACCCCGAGCTGAAGTCCAAACCCTTCGCCCCCCACCCCCTGTTCAAGGACTTCGTGCGGGCGGCGAAGGAGGTCAGTCGGTTGGTCTAATGGCGACTGAAATCGACGTCCATCGTGGCTTCGACGTCGTAGCCTGTCATGATTCTCCTATCAACGAGTCGGCCCTTGTAGCCGACCGTAGCGAGGATCAGAATCTCGACCAGCCATTGAGACACTTCGAATGCCTCGACGGCAGCTTCGCCATCCAGGACGATGTCGTTGCTGTAATGAACTGTAGCGTTGCGCCATCTTGCGAGAAGTGCGTAGCCATCTTCATTGTTTCTTTCGCGGCATTCGCGTGAGGCGCGAGGCGAGTGCTTTAGAATATCGTCAACAACTCCGATGAAGACTGCTGCTGCTCTAAGGCGATCCTGAGCGGACGATCTTCTAACAAGTTCGCTCGACCAGCCCGCTTTCTCTTTCAGTATCGTCGCGGCCAAAGATTCTAGACAGCTAAAGCTTGTAATGGCCGCTGACTGCATCAGAATATCCCGAGATGCGTTGGCCGCTAGATACAGCTCCACGGGCAAAATCACATCTAGAGGCCGTTTCGCAGTCTTGCAAAGCTCCAAGAAGCCCTTAATGAAGGAGAAGACATCTTCTGAGTGTGCGAAGGTGAACCAGTTCCTAGATCTCAGGAGCTTCGGATCACTTGCCTTTCGAATAAAACCGAAGGCTTGACGCGAGCAGGAATGATCAGGCCCATCTGTGGCCAAGTAGTTTCCAACCCGTGAGTTGCCGCCAGAAACAAAGGAAAGAGCCAAAGACAGATAGCGACAAAGTTGGTCAATGTCTTCGTCTCCGATCGCTTCATGCAAATCCCATTCAAAAGAACCGATACGGTTGCCGTTGGCGGTCATTGCATGAATATTCAGAGTTAAGGTCCCGCCATCGACTTCGCCAGACAGATTTGAGCCATCTCGGAAGTCAGGTAAGTCGGCGATGACCCCAGTTACTCGATGATAGGAATGTCCGGTCGATCTAGCAAAGGGAAGACACGTAGGAGCGACAGTAAGCAAGCTCTCGTGCGCGCTCAGGCCGTTGGCATTAGATATGAACCAATAGCATGAATCAAGATTAGGATGGTTACATCGAACGAGCTCAGTGGTATCCAAAGCGAGGACGAACTTCCTAATTGTGGTTCTTATACGTGGGATGAAGTCACTGTCGTAGTAGAATTGAGACTCCATACCATCCAGATTCTCACCCCCAATTTCCAGGCTTAGGTTTCCGATTTGATATCCGGGGTCTGCAACAAATCCGCTGCAAAAGTCCTCTACGCTGAACAACAAAACCTCCCATCTCGCGGCTCTGCGGCAGCGCCCCCATAACCAGGCGCGCCCCTACGACCTAGCCGCACTTGCTATACCCGCAGTCGGCGCAGGTGAGGCAGCCTTCGACAATGCGGGTCTCGTAGCTGCCGCAGGACGAACAGAGGGGGCCGGAGGGGGATACGCCGACGATCTCGGACGTGGGATCGACACGCAGGCCGGTGCCCTCGGCCGACAGGAACCCGATGGCGACCATGTGACGCTCGATCACACCGCCGATGGCGGCGAGGATCGAGGGGATGTATTTGCCCTCGACCCAGGCGCCGCCGCGGGGATCGAACACCGCCTTGAGTTCCTCGACGACGAAGGACACGTCGCCGCCGCGCCGGAACACGGCCGAGATCATCCGCGTCAGCGCGACGGTCCAGGCAAAGTGCTCCATGTTCTTGGAGTTGATGAAGACCTCGAACGGCCGCCGCCGCCCGTCGTGGACGATGTCGTTGATGGTGACGTACATGGCGTGGGGGCTGTCGGGCCACTTGACCTTGTAGGTCGCCCCGTCCAGCGCCTGCGGCCGGTCCAGGGGGTCGGTGAGGTGGACGACGTCGGCGCCGGTGAAGGACGCCGGATCGGCACTGGCGACCCCGTCCGCGCCATGCGCAGAGGGCAGCGCCGGCCCCCGGGGCGGACGCGAAGCGCCGCCCCGGGGGGGCGGGGTCGCCATCGCCGCGCCATCGGTCCCAGCGACGATGGCGACGCTGCCCGGGGTGCCGCCAGGCGCGGCACCGTCGAAAGTTTCTCCGAAAAGGAGCCAGCCCGGAGATATTCCAAGACCTGCGGAAATGAGCTGAGCCGCGTCCCTTGAGATGTTCTTGGTGCCGTTGGCCCAATTGTTGTAGCGCGATTGCGAGACCCCTATCGCCTCTGCCGCAGCCTTCTGGCTCTGGAAACCCGCTTCTTTGGCAGCCCAACGCAAACGGTCATGCGGGTCAGCTAGCGTAGAGTTGCCTTGCGGCGCCCCCTCCCCCACACTCAACACGCTCCCCGTCACCGCGTTGGGCCGATACGTGGTGCAGCCCTTGCAGCCCTGCGCGTAGGCGGCGGCGTAGACGTCCTTGAACGCCTCGAACGAGATGCCGGCGGGCACGTTGATGGTCTTGGAAATGGACGAATCCACCCATTCCTGCGCCGCCGACTGCATCCGAACGTGGTCCAGCGGGTCCAGCGTCTGGGCGGTCACGAAGTGCTTGGGCAGGGGCGTGTCGCCGTGTAGGTCGCGCCAGGCCTGCACGGCATAGTCCACCACCTCTTCCTCGGTGCGGGTGCCGTCGCGCTGGAGCACCTTGCGGGTGTAGCTGTGGGCGAACACCGGCTCGATCCCGCTCGACACGTTGCCCGCCAGCAGGGAAATCGTCCCCGTGGGCGCCACCGAGGTCAGCAGGGCGTTGCGGATGCCGTGCTCGGCCACCGCGGCGCGCACGTCCGCGTCCATCTCCGCCATCGTCCCCGACGCCAGATAGGCGTCCGCGTCGAACAGGGGGAACGGCCCCTTCTCGCGCGCGATGCCGACCGAGGCGAGATAGGCGGCGCGGGCGATGCGGTGCATCCAGGCGCGGGTGACGTCGGCCGCCTCCTGCGATCCATAGCGCAGGCCGACCATGGCCAACGCGTCGGCGAGGCCGGTGACGCCCAGACCGATCCGACGCTTGGCCCGCGCCTCGGCCGCCTGCGCCTCCAGCGGAAAGCGGCTGGCGTCGACGACGTTGTCCATCATCCGCACCGCCACGGCCACCAGATCGTCCAGCGCCGCCTCGTCCAGCGCCGCGCCGTCCTCGAACGGGTCCGTCACCAGCCGCGCCAGGTTCACCGACCCCAACAGGCACGCGCCATAGGGCGGCAGCGGCTGCTCGCCGCAGGGATTCGTTGCCGCGATGGTCTCGGCATAGCCGAGGTTGTTCATCGCATTGATGCGGTCGATGAAGATCACGCCGGGCTCGGCATAGTCGTAGGTGGCGCGCATGATCCGGTCCCACAGATCGCGTGCGCGCAGTGTGCGATAGGTCTTGCCGCCGAAGACAAGAGGCCAGTCGGCGTCGGCCGCCACCGCTTCCATGAACGGATCGGTGACCAGCACGCTGACGTTGAAGTTGCGCAGGCGGGCGGGATCGGACTTGGCTCCGACGAAGTCCTCGATGTCGGGGTGGTCGCAGCGCAGCGTCGCCATCATCGCACCGCGCCGGGCGCCCGCCGACATGATCGTGCGGCACATGGCGTCCCACACGTCCATGAACGACAGAGGCCCCGAGGCGTCGGCCGCCACCCCGCTGACCGCGGCGCCCTTGGGCCGGATGGTCGAGAAGTCATAGCCGATGCCGCCGCCCTGCTGCATGGTCAGCGCCGCCTCGCGCAGATGGTCGAAGATCCCCGACAGCGAGTCCGGGATCGTGCCCATGACGAAGCAGTTGAAGAGGGTCACAGACCGCCCCGTCCCCGCCCCGGCGACGATCCGCCCCGCGGGGAGGAAGCGAAAGTCGCGCAGCGCCTCGGCGAATTTGGCCTCCCATGCGGCGGGGTCGTCCTCGACCGCCGCACAGGCGCGGGCGACGCGCGCCCAGGTGTCGGCGATGTCGGCGTCGATGGGCGTGCCGTCGGCGGCCTTCAGCCGATACTTCATATCCCAGATCTGTTCGGCGATCGGAGCGGCAAAGCGGGTCATGTAGCGGGCCTCGCAGCGCAAGGGGGGCGGGCCAACACAGTAGCGCCTGCGGCACTGCGGCACAACGACTAGAGTTGCGCGCCGCCGCGCGTTCCATATGCTGTGGGGCCTCGCACCGGGGGGTGAGTCGTGGCCCAAGTTCATCTGATCAAGCTCTGCGTCGGCGCCGAAACCGTCGAAGACCTGGCCGACTGGCAGCGGCAGGCCCGCGCCCAGGCGCCCTGCGGCCGTCCGCGCCACGTCACGCGGATGTGGCCGAAACAGGCGGCGGCGCTGGTCGCGGGAGGCTCTCTCTACTGGGTGATCAAGGGGCTGGTCCAAGCGCGCCAGCAGATCCTGCGGCTGGACGAGGTCGACCGCGGCGACGGCATCGCCCGCTGCGGCATCGTGCTCGACCCGCAGATCGTGCGGGTCCGGCCGCAGACGAAGCGGCCCTTCCAGGGGTGGCGCTATCTCCGACCCGAGGACGCGCCCGAGGATCTGGGCGAGGCCCGGGGCGGCGAGACCGACCTGCCCCCGCGCCTCCTGGCCGCGTTGGAAGAGATCGGCGTGCGCTGAGAGCGATTCGTCGAGCCCTCCCCGTGTCAGGTGTCGGCACAGGACGCGGGATACAGAATGGCGCACACCTCGCGGGCGGTGGCCGGGCCGCGTGCCGACGTCGCAGTTCGTCCAGCGGGGCGTCACCTTCGGCGCCTACGCGCGCGACATCGTCGCCTGCCCGATCTCCGCGTGTCGGAAGGTGCCGGTGAGCACGCAGGTCGACTGGACCCCCGACGTGGGCGTCTACAGCGCCGACACCAACACCGCGCTGCGGCGGAGCCCCTTCGAGATCTGCATGGGCGACCGCGGCGATGCCCCCGCCGACATCCCCCTCTGCATCGGGGAGAGGGCGACGGCGGCCCGCAAGATGGGCCTCCGCAGACGGGGGCAGAGCGAACGCCTGCGGATCGGGGCCGGCACCTCCTAGATCCCCTAGATGGACGGCGGGGTCACGATCTAACGCCCCGGCGCCTGACGGGCGGCCAGCCTGCGCCTGCCCCGAACGTCCCCTGTCATGCAATGACACGCCGCGGTTTTCGGCCGACCGCGGCGCCGGCAGGCGATGACCGGTCCAGCGACATTGCCTGACCTCGCCCGTCCGCCCCACGTCTCGACACAGCCGATCCGGACCAGCCGGGCGGCGCCAACCCGAGACCACAAGAGGACCACGCACATGTTCGTCACCGCCATCGCCCCCCGCGCCATTGCCGCCGCCGCCCTGCTGGCCGCCACGCTCGGCGCCGTTCCCGCCGCCGCCGACGGCTCGCGCATCTGGATCGAGCAGTTCGGCCGCGACAATGCCATCGCCAGCGACGTCTCCGGCCGCGCCAACCGCCTCACCGTGCACCAGGACGGCCGGGGGCTGACCGCCTTCACCACCCAGGACGGCCACCGCAACCGCATGGTGGTCGGCCAGGTCGGGGTCCGCAACAAGGCGACCAGCACCCAGCGCGGCCGCTGCAACATCTCGGGCATCGCCCAATTCGGCGCCCGCAACGTGGCCGACGTGGACCAGCGCGGCCGCTGCAACGCCATCGGCGTGATCCAGGGCGGCCGCGGGAACGAGACGACGGCCGTCCAGCGCGGCCACGGCAACGTCGCCGTCATCGTCCAGAACTGAGCCCTCGGCCCGCGCCGCCACCCGGCGCGGGCCGCTTTCCAGACAAGGAGACCGCCATGTCGCCCCTGACCAAGACCGCTCTTGTCCTCGCCACCGGCACCGTGCTCGCCGGCGCCGCGGCCGCCGACCGCCCCGCGCCGCTGACCTGCCGCTTCGAAACGTTGGGCCAGGCGCCCATCACGCTGGCGGCCAGCGTCGAGGCCGCCCGCAAGGTGGAGGGCACCTACGTCTTCGCCCTCACCCAGTCGGGCGGCGGCAGCGACATCCGGCTGCGCCAGGAGGGGGCGTTCTCCGCCCTCCCCGGCACCCCGGTCCGCCTGGGCGAGGCCACGATCCTGGCCGGCGGACGCCTCCAGGCCGAGCTGACCCTGTCCTACGAGGGCCGCAGCCTGACCTGCCGCACCCCCGGCCCCATCGACCTCTGACCCCGAAAGGATCCGCCATGTCCCGCCTGACCGCCGCCGCCCTCGCCCTCGCCCTCGCCGCGCCGCTGCCCGCGGCGGCGGGCGGGACGCTCAGCTTCGACGTCGTCGCGCGCAGCCCCGAGGCGCGCCAGATCGTCGCCATCGGCCTCGGCCTCTACGCCCTGCGCGAGGCGCGGAAAAACCGGGCGCGGATAAAGCAGACCGGCAGCGGCCACGCGGCCGGCCTCCGCCAGGGCGGGACGGGGCATCTGGGCTATGTCCGCCAGGACGGCCGCGACCACACCGCGACCCTGGACCAGACCGGGAGCGGCAACCTCTACGGCCTGTTCCAGTTCGGCGAGGGCGCGACGGCCCACCGCCGGCAGCGTGGAACCGGCGACGCCGGGCTGACGGTCCAGTGGGGCTGGTAAGAGGTCAGGCGCGCCGCGCCGCCTCTTCGTCGTCCAGGTCGAGCCGCGACAGAAGCGTGCTCAGCACCGCCCGGTCGGCCTCGCCCAGAGGCGCGGCGCGGGCGGCATAGAGCGTGGCCTGGCTGGCGTGGACGGGCCCGTCGCTCAGCATCTTCAGGTGGTTGGCCCGCAAGGTCTCGCCGGTCGAGGTGATGTCGGCGATGGCCTCGGCGGTGCGGTTGCGCACCGTGCCCTCGGTCGCGCCCTGGCTGTCGACCAGGCGGTAGTCGGCCACGCCGTGGCTGCGCAGGTGATCGCGCACCAGGCGGTGATACTTGGTCGCGATGCGCAGGCGGACGCCGTGCCGGGCGCGAAAGGCCGCCGCAGCGGCGTCGAGATCGTCGAGCGTGTCGACGTCCACCCAAAACCGCGGCACCGCGATCACCAAGTCGGCATGGCCAAAGCCCATCGGCGCCAGCTCGCGCACCGCCGAGGTCCAGTCCACCAACTGCTCGCGCACCAGGTCCGACCCGGTAACGCCCAGGTGCAGGCGCCCCGCGGCCAGCTCTCGCGGGATTTCGGACGCCGACAGCAGGACCAGGGCAACGCCCGCCACCCCGTCGACCCGGCCCGCATATTCCCGCTCCGACCCGGTGCGCGACAGGGTCACGCCGCGGGCGCCGAACCAGTCGAATGACTTCTCCATCAGCCGCCCCTTGGACGGCACGCCGAGCGTCAGGGTCATTCGGCCACCTCGCTCAGCGCCAGGGTCAGGCCGGGACGGATCACACCGCCCACCGCCGGGATCGCCCGGCCGCCGCCCAGAACCCGCGTCAGGGCGTCGTAGCGGCCGCCCGTCGCCACCGGCGGGAGGTCCGGCCGCCCCTCGGCGTAAAAGCCAAAGACGAAGCCGTCGTAGTATTCCATCGAGGTGCGCCCGTAGCTCGCCTCGAACTCCAACGTCGCGATGTCGACGCCGCGGTCCGACAGCGCGTCCAGCCGAGCGGTCAGCCGGTCGATGGCCGGGTCGAGCGACGGCAGATCGACGGCGAAGTCGCGCAGCCGCTCCAGCGCGCCCGTCGCGCCGCCGCGGATGTCGAGGATGTCGTCGAGGATGCCGACCTGCGCTGCGGGCAACGGCGGCTCTTCGGCGTCCTGGCGCAGCACCTCCAGGCGGGCCAGCACCTCGTCGCGGCTGCGCAGTCCGATCGCGGGCCCGGCCCCCGCCAGCGGGTCGGCGGCGGCCAGGATCTCGGCCCGGCCGGGCGGCGGCGGCACGGCCCCGGCAAAGCGGTCGAGCAGGCGCCGGAACCGCCGCGGCCGCCAGATGTGACGCATCAGCGCCGCCTTGCGCCGATCCGAAGCGCCGAGGCCACGCACGGCCGCGGCCAGGATGCCGATGTCTCCGGTGGCCACGCGCAGCTCCAGGGGCGCAAGGATCTGGCGAAAGAGGGCGAAAACCTCGGCATCCGCCGCCGCCGGATCGCCCTCGTCGAACAACTCGAACCCCGCCTGCACGTATTCGGCGGCGCGCCCCGGCATCGCCTCCTGGCGGCGAAAGACCTCGCCCGCATAGGCATACCGGGCGGGCGCGGCGCCGTCGGCCATGTGCATCTGCACCACCGGGACGGTGAAGTCGGGGCGCAGCATCCGTTCGGATCCGTCGGCGTCGCGGGTGGTGAAGGCGCGGGCGCGGATGTCCTCGCCGTAGAGGTCGAGCAGCACGTCAGCGGGCAGCAGGATGTCGGCCTCCAGCGGCTCCGCCCCGGCGCGGACGAAGGCGGCGACCAGGCGCGCGGCCTCGGCCCGGACGTCGGCGCGGGAGGGGGTCACGTCCGGCCCAGCCGCTCTTTCACGGCGGCGACCAGGCGGGCGCGGTCGACCTCGACCTGCGCCGGCTGCGCCTTCCATTCCTCGTGGGTGGCCTCCTGGGCCAGCTTCGCACCGAGGACCAGGTCCTTGATCTGGACCACCCCGCGGGCATGCTCCTCGGCGCCCTGGATGATCGCCAGGGGCGACCCGCGTTTGTCGGCATACTTCAACTGATTGCCGAAGTTCTTGGGATTCCCGAGGTAAACTTCGGCTCGAATGTTCGATTTTCGCAACTCGGCCGCCATCGCCTGATAGTCGCTCAGGCGCTCGCGATCCATCACCGTGACGATCACCGGCCCCTCGGCGGAGTCCTGGAACCGCCCCTTGGCCGTCAGCGCCGCGAGCAGGCGGTCGACGCCGATGGAGATACCCGTCGCCGGCACCTCCTGCCCGGTGAACCGCTTCACCAGATCGTCGTAGCGCCCGCCGCCGGCCACCGACCCGAACTGCCGCGGTCGCCCGTCCTCGCCCGCGATCTCGAACGTCAGCTCGGCCTCGTAGACCGGCCCGGTGTAGTAGCCAAGGCCGCGGACCACGGAGGGGTCCAGCACCGCCCGGTCCGCGCCATAACCCTGCGCGTCGAGCAGCGCGGCGATCTGTTCGACCTCGTCCACGCCCGCCGTGCCGACGGCCGAAGCCCCCACCAACTCGCGCAGCCGCGCCAGCGTCGCCGCCCCGTCTTCGCGGCGGGCGTCGGTGAAGCCCATGACGATCTCGGCCTGTTCGTCCGCCAGCCCAGCGCCCTTGGTGAAGTCGCCGCTCTCGTCCCGGCGCCCCTCGCCCAGCAGCGCGCGCACCCCGTCCGGCCCCAGGCGGTCCAGCTTGTCGATGGCGCGCAGAACGATCCCCCGCTCGGCCGCCTTGTCCTCGCCGGCGAGGCCCGCCGCCTCCATCACCCCGTTCAGCACCTTGCGGTTGTTGATGCGGATGACATAGTCGCCGCGGGCGATCCCCACCGCCTCCAGCGCGTCGGCCAGCATGGCGCAGATCTCGGCGTCCGCAGCCATCGAAGCGCTCCCGACCGTGTCGGCATCGCACTGATAGAACTGACGAAACCGCCCCGGCCCCGGCTTTTCGTTGCGCCACACCGGCCCCATCGCGTAGCGGCGATAGGGGGACGACAGATCCTGGCGATACTGCGCCGCGACGCGGGCCAGCGGCGCCGTCAGGTCATAGCGCAGCGCCAGCCAGTCAGCCTCCTCCTGCCAGGCGAACACGCCCTCGTTCGGCCGGTCCACGTCCGGCAGGAACTTGCCCAGCGCCTCCACCGTCTCGACCGCGCTCGTCTCCAGCGCGTCAAAGCCGTAGAGGTGGTAGACCTCGGCGATCCGGCCCAGCATCTCCTGCCGCCGCGTGACCTCGGCGCCGAAATAGTCGCGGAACCCCTTGGGCGTCTCCGCCTTGGGGCGAGGCTGTTTGCGCGTCTTGGCCATGATGTCCCTGCGGTCGGTGGATCGCGGGGCGGGGTCTAGCCCAGGACCCCCGGGGTCGCAAGGCGGGTCACACGGGCAGGGCCGTCGTATGCTTGATCTCCTTGAGCGAAAACGCCGACTGGACCGAGCGGATGTGCTGCGACCTGAGCAGGACGCCGGAGAGAAAGCGCTCGTAGGCGGCCATGTCGGCGGCCCGGATCTTGAGCACATAGTCCGAGGCCCCGGCGACGGCGTGGCACTCGATCACCTCGGCGTGGGCGCGGACCAGCGCGGTGAAGCCGGCGATGGTGGTCTCGGCGTGGTCGGCCAGCGTGACGTCGGCGAAGATGCACAGCGGCACGCCCGCGCGCACCGGGTCCAACAGGGCCACGCGTGCGGTCAGCAGGCCCGCCGCCTCGAACTCCTGCAATTTGCGCCAGACGGTGGACTGGGCCATGCCGACGCGCCGCCCAAGCTCGGCCAGGGGCGTGGTGACGTCGCGCTGCACTTCCCGCAGAAGGGCGCGTTCGGGATCAGATCGTTCCATTTTCGCGCCTACTCCGAAATCTGGTTCCATATTCTGCCTCCAGCGCGGCCACTCTGGCAAGAGCTGTGCAGGGCGATCCGGTATGCTGTAGCAAAGGAGGTGCCCGCCCATGAGTTACGAATCCAAGCTGCCCGACGCCCAAGGCCGCTACGCCTATTCCGCCGAAGAAGACGCGGTCTGGGGCGAACTCTTTGCCCGCCAGATGGACGCCCTCCAGGGTCACGTCGCGCCGGAATATCTGGCCGGGGTGCGGGCCCTGGGCCTGACCGCCGACAAGGTGCCCCAGATCGCCGACGTCGACGCGGCGCTCGCCCGGATCAGCGGCGCGGGCGTCGAGGGCGTGCCGGCCATCATCCCGCCATCGCAGTTCTTCGCCCTCCTCGCCCAGCGCAAGTTTCCGGTCGCGACCTTCCTGCGCCGGCGCGAGCACATGGACTACATCGAAGAGCCCGACATCTTTCACGAGGTGTTCGGCCATTGCCCGCCCCTGACCGACCCCGCCTATTGCGACTTCGTCGAGCGGTTCGGCAAGACCGCGCTGGCGCTGGGCAAGGGGTATAGCTGGCGGATGTTCCGGCTGTTCTGGTTCACGGTGGAGTTCGGGATGATGCGGTCCGAGGGCGGTCTGCGGGCCTTCGGCGCAGGGATCGTGTCCTCGCCGTCCGAGCTGGCCCACGCCGTGTCCGGCCGGGCCGAGATGCTGGACTTCGACCTCATGGAGGTGTTCCGCACCCCCTATCGCATCGACATCGTGCAGCCCTGCTATTTCGTGATCGAGAGCTTCGATCAGCTCGTCGCGGCGCTCGACGCAGACGTGGGCGCGATGATCGACGAGGCCAAGCGGCTGGGCGATCTGCCCGCGCGGTTCGACGCCGCGGCTTGAGCGCCCGGGCGGGCGGTGGTAGCGGGGCGGGCATGTCCGACATCGCCCGCCTCGAAGAGCGTCTCGCCCACCTCATCCGCCATGCCGACGACCTGAGCGACGTGGTCGCGCGCCAGGAGACGCGCATCGCGCTGCTAGAGCGGCGGGTGGCGATGCTGATGGGGCGCGAGGCCGAGCGCGAGGCGAACGAGGGCGGCACCGTCCCCCTGGCCGACCGGCCCCCGCCCCACTGGTGATCAGTTCGAGCGCAGGGATTGGGCGGCGAGCCGCCCGTCGTCCAGCATCAGTTCCAACCATTCGGATGCCCCGCCCAGGGTGGGGTAGGCCGTGGCAAAAGTCACCCGCCGCTCCAGGCGGTCCAGGCGATCGGGTGGGCACGGGGTCTGCCGGGCGACGCCGCAGACCCGCGCCTTGACGGTCTCGTAGACCTCGTCGGTGGCCGTCCAGGGGGTGCCGTTGGCGGGACTGTAGCGGTGCGTCTCGTGCAGCGCCGCACTGCCGAACAGCACCAGCGCGGCGGTGATCCGCCGGACGCACCCGTCGTCGAAGCCGGTGATGTGATGGGCGCGCGGCGCGGCACTGCCCGGCTGGGTATCGTAGAGGCGCCAGCCGCCGCGGCTGTCGGCCTCGGTCCCCAGCGCTCCGGCGGGCAGATCGCAGACGGCCTCCACGCTGCCGAACCCGCCGGGGACCGCAGCCGCCGACACCTCGACCTCGCCGCCGCCAGGGACGACGGCGTTGCAGGCGGCGAGCGCCGCCGCGGCCAGGATCGCGAGGCTTCGCATTACATGTCCTCCACCGTCAGGATCCCCGGCAGCGACTTGAGCGCGCCCTTGATCTGCGGCGTCACCGGCCAGCCGTCGCCCAGCGCCACCTCGACCTCGCCAGGCAGGTCGGGGGCCATCAGGCACAGCGCCACCTCGCCCCGGGCACGGGCCTTGGCCGCCGCCTTGGCCTCTTCCAGCACCCGGGCGACCATGGCCACCGCCGCCCCGTCCTCGACAAAGACGCGCAGGCCCGCGCCCGTCCCGGCCACCTCGGTATCCACCGGCGCGGCCGAGCGGCAGAGGAGCTTGAGCTGATCGGCCTCCATCGTCGCCTCGACCTGGAGCACGACGTTGGTGCCCGCCTCGAAATGCTCGCGCGCGGCCTCCAGCGTGTCCGAGAACACCGTGACCTCGTAGAGGCCGGTGGGGTCCGACAGCTGAACGAAGGCGAAGCGGTTGCCGCGGGCCGACTTGCGCTCCTGCCGGCCCGAGACGGCCCCGGCCATCTTGGCCACGAACGGGCCCTGCTGCGCGCGCTCGGTGACTTCCTCCAGCGTCATCACCTTGCGGCGGCGGAGCGAGGGCATGTAGTCGTCCAGCGGATGGCCGGACAGGTAAAAGCCGACGGCGGTATGCTCCTCGGTCAGCCGCTCGGTCGGCAGCCAGTCCTGGGCGGCCGACAGGCGCGGTTCGGGCAGGTCCTCGCCCGCCTCGCCGAACAGCGACACCTGCGCGCTGGCCTTCTGTTCGTGCACAGCGGCGGAATAGGCGACCAGCGCGTCGAGGCTGTCGAAGACGCGGCGGCGGTTGCGGTCGAGCTGGTCGAAGGCGCCGGCGCGGGCAAGCATCTCCAGCGGGCGCTTGCCCACCCGCTTGAGGTCCACGCGCCGGGCGAGGTCGAAAAGGGTGGCGAAGGGGCGGGCGTCGCCGTTGCGAGAGGAGGGCAGCGCCCGCGCCGCGGGGGGGGCGTGAAGCGCCCGCCCCGGGGGGGCGGTGCGGGCGCTGCCCGGCGTGCCGCCGGGCGGAACGTCTGCGCGGTCCTTAGTCTCCATCGCCCGCCCGGCGGCACCGCCGGGCAGCCCCCGACCGCCCCCGTCGCCATTGTCCCTCGGACCAATGGCGCTCCAATGGCGACCGGGGGCTTCTCCCCCGCCCGCGGCCGGGGGCTGCCCTCCGTTCATCGCTCCGAGGTCGGAAGCGTCCGCCGTCCCCTCCCGCGCCTCCACGATCAGGCGCATCGCCTCCAGCCCGACGTTCTTCAACGCCCCCAGCCCGTAGACCACCTTTCCGTCCGACACCGAGAACTCGGCCATCGAACGGTTCACGCAGGGCGGCACGATCTCGATCCCCAGCCCCCGCCGCACCTCCTCGGCATAGACGGCCAGCTTGTCGGTCAGGTGGATGTCGCAGTTCATGACGCCCGCCATGAACTCCACCGGGTGGTTCGCCTTGAGCCACGCCGTCTGGTAGCTGACCACCGCATAGGCAGCCGCGTGGGACTTGTTGAAGCCGTAATTGGCGAACTTGTCGAGGAGGTTCCAGACCTCCTGCGCCTTGTCCTCATCCACCCCGTTCTCGGCCGCGCCGGCCAGAAACTTGGGCCTCTCGGCGTCCATCGCCGCCTGAATCTTCTTGCCCATGGCGCGGCGCAGCAGGTCCGCACCGCCCAGCGAGTAGCCCGCCATCTCCTGCGCGATCTGCATCACCTGTTCCTGGTAGACGATGATGCCCTGGGTCTCGTCCAAGATGTGGTCGATGGTCGGGTGGATGCCTTCACGGTCCCTGAGCCCGTTCTTCACCTCGCAATACTTGGGAATGTTCTCCATCGGCCCGGGACGGTAGAGCGCCACCAGCGCGACGATGTCCTCGATGCAGGTGGGTTTCATCCGCCTGAGCGCGTCCATCATGCCCGAGCTTTCCACCTGGAACACCGCCACGGTGCGCGCCTCGGCATAGAGCTTGTAGGACGCCTCGTCGTCGAGCGGGATGGCGCCGATGTCGTTCTCGGTGCCGGGCTGGGGGGCGTAGAGCTCGGTGCCGTCGGCGGCGACATGCAGGGCGCGGCCCTGGCCCAGGATCAGATCGACGGCGTTCTGGATCACCGTCAGGGTCTTGAGGCCCAGGAAGTCGAACTTGACCAGCCCCGCCTGCTCGACCCACTTCATGTTGAACTGGGTCGCGGGCATGTCGGACCGCGGGTCGCGGTAGAGCGGCACCAGGTCGTCCAGCGGCCGGTCGCCGATCACCACCCCGGCGGCGTGGGTGGAGGCGTTGCGCAAGAGCCCCTCGACCTGACGGCCGTAGGTCAGCAGGCGGTCCACCACCTCCTCTGCCTTGGCCTCCTCGCGCAGGCGCGGCTCGTCGGCCAGCGCCTTTTCGATGGAGACCGGCTTGACCCCCTCGACGGGGATCATCTTGGACAGGCGGTCCACCTGCCCATAGGGCATCTGGAGCACCCGGCCCACGTCGCGCACCGCGGCCTTGGACAGCAGCGCGCCGAAGGTGATGATCTGCCCCACCCGGTCGCGGCCGTACTTCTCCTGCACGTAGCGGATGACCTCCTCGCGGCGGTCCATGCAGAAGTCGATGTCGAAGTCGGGCATCGACACCCGTTCGGGGTTCAGGAATCGCTCGAACAGCAGGGAATAGCGCAGGGGATCGAGGTCGGTGATGGTCAGGGCGTAGGCGACCAGGCTGCCCGCGCCCGAGCCGCGGCCGGGGCCCACGGGGATGTCGCGGTCCTTGGCCCACTTGATGAAGTCGGCGACGATCAGGAAGTAGCCGGGAAAGCCCATGCCCTCGATGATCCCCAGCTCGAAATCCAGCCGCGCCTCGTAGTCGGCCACCGGCGCGGCGTGGGGGATCACCGCCAGACGCGCGGCCAACCCCTCGCGGGCCTGACGGCGCAGCTCGTCCACCTCGTTCTCGGCGAAGCGCGGCAGGATCGGGTCGTGGCGCGCGGCGGCAAAGGCGCAGCGGCGGGCGATCTCGACGGTGTTCTCCAGCGCCTCGGGCAGGTCGGCGAACAGCGTCGCCATCTCGGCGGGCGTCTTGAAATAGTGCTGCGGCGTCAGGCGGCGGCGCGGGTCCTGCTGGTCCACATAGGCGCCCTCGGCGATGCAGATCAGCGCGTCGTGCGCCTCGTACATCTCGGCCTTGGGAAAGTAGACGTCGTTGGTCGCGACCAGCGGCAGGTCCATGGCATAGGCCATCTCCACATGCCCGCGCTCGGTCGCGGCCTCGGCCTCGGTCGGGCGGCCGCCTTCGCCCGGATGGCGTTGCAGCTCGACATAGAGCCGGCCGGGATAGATCGCCGCGAGCCGGGTCAATAGCGCCTCGGCCGCCGGGCGCTGACCGGCCTGCAACAGCCGCCCCACCGGCCCGTCCGGCCCCCCGGACAGGCAGATCAGCCCCGCCCCATGCGCCGCCAGGTCGTCGACCGTCACATGCGGCAGCGCGTCGTCGCCCCGCAGGTAGAGCGCCGAGTTCAGCTTGAGCAGGTTGCCGTAGCCCTCGGCGTCCTGCGCCAGCAAAACCAGCGGCGCGGGCCGGGGGATGCGGTCGCGCCGCCCGCCCTCGGGCGCGACGCCGCCCAGGTCGATCTGGCAGCCCAGGATCGGCTGCACCCCCGCCGCCAGCGCGCCCACGGAAAATTCCAGCGCGCAGAACATGTTGTTGGTGTCGGTGACGGCGACCGCGGGCATCCCGGCGTCGGCAGCGATCTTGGGCAGCGCCTTGAGCCGCACCGCCCCCTCCAGCAGCGAGTATTCGGTGTGCAGGCGCAGGTGGATGAATCGCGGACCGTCTGTCATGGCGGCAACGGTATGTCGGTCCTGCGGGCGGGTGAAGCCCGATCCGCACCCGGCGTCGGCGGAATAGCGATGGATCGCCGGCGGACATCGGCGTAGCGTGTCCTGTGACGTAGACGGAGATCGCCCATGCGCCTTGCCCTCCTCGCGGGCCTTCTCCTGACGGCGACATCCGCCGTGGCGGCCATCCTCATGCTGCCGTCGGACACCGACCACGCCCGCGCCACGCCCCCTGAGGTGCTGGCCGCCTTCGCCGATCCGCCGGGGGCCGGGCCGCTCGACGGCACCCGCTTCGACACGCGGATGGGGCCGCAGGGCAAACCGGCCGAGATCGACGACTTCGTGCAGTTCGACAGCGGGCTCTTCATGAGCCAGGAATGCGAGGATCGCTGCAACTATCCGCCCAGCGCCTACTACGCGCGGCAGACCCCGGCCGGCCACGACTTCGTCGTCGAGGCCTTCTGTCCGACCAAGGAGACCGACATGGTGTGGCGCGGCCGGATCGCGGGCGACGAGATCTCCGGCACCGTCACATGGACCGTCCGCCGCTTCTACTGGACGCATACCCAGGTGCTGAGCTTTTCAGGCACGCGGTCGGACCGGCGCGCGGCCCAACTGGGAGGTCCATGACCACGCCCGGCGCGCCCGTCCTCGGACTTGTCCTGCGCATCGCCGTCCTGATCGTCGTCCTGATCCTTGCCGTCCGGGCCTCGGCCTGGGTCACGGAGGCCCTGTCGTTGCAGATCATGCCGCACAACGAGGCGATGTTTCACAAGATCATCCTCATCGCCCTCGGCGCCTATGTCCTGCTGATGGCGACGCCCTTCGTCCCCGGCGCCGAGATCGGTGTGGCGCTGATGACGGCGCTGGGCGGGGCGATTGCGCCGGTGGTCTGGGGGGCGACAATCCTCGCGCTGTCGCTGTCGTTCGTGATCGGTCGGGCGATCCCGGCCGCACGGACCTGCCGCCTGCTGCGCCGGTTGCGCCTGCGTCGCGCGGCCCGCCTGGTGGCGCGGCTGCACCGGGCGCGCCAGGCGGACCGCATCGACGGCCTCCTCGGCGACCTCGACGGGCGGCTCGCCCCGCTGGTCCTGCGGCACCGCTATCTGGCCCTGGCCCTGGCGCTGAACCTGCCGGGCAACGCCGTCATCGGCGGCGGCGGCGGTCTGGCGCTGGCCGCGGGGCTGTCGGGGGCGTTCCACCCCCTCGCCTTTCTCGCCACCGTGACGGTCGCGGTCCTGCCCGTCCCGCTGATCGTGTTCCTGTCCGCCCCGGCCTGAGCAGCGCTTGACGCCGGCGCCGTGGCGGTCACGATGGACCCGCCCGCAAGGAGGGAACGCCAGATGAAGATCACCCGCAGGGACGACGCGACGCCGAACGCGGCCAATCCCGACTGGTTCACCGGCGCCGTGACCGCGGCGCGCCACGACGCCGACGAGCCCGGCGCGCGGCTGGCCATGGCCATCGTCGCCTTTCCGCCCGGCGCGCGGACCAACTGGCACACCCATCCCACGGGCCAGACCCTGGTGGTGACCGAGGGCGAGGGCTGGGTCCGCACCGAGGGCGGCGCGAAGGAGACGGTGCGCGTGGGCGACGTGGTGCGCTTCGCCCCGGGGGTGCGGCACTGGCACGGCGCCACTGCCGACAGCCCCATGACCCATGTGGCCGTGTCAGAGGCAGTCGACGGCGTCTCGGTCGACTGGTCCGAGCCCGTGTCCGACGACGACTATTCCGCGCCCTGACCCGACGGCCTTGCCAAACCGGCCGCGAGCGGCTTTGATCCCGGGTCGGAACCTTGGGCGCGCGCGGTCTACGCCGCATCGACCGCGCGCCGTGCCATCCGCCACCACGGTACCGCGGCAGGACCATGCATGGAGATCACGTTCCGTCTGAACGGCGAGGTGGTGCGCGTGGCGGACCAGCCGCCGACCCGCACCCTACTGGACTGGCTGCGCGAGGTGCGCGGGCTGACCGGCACCAAGGAGGGCTGCAACGAGGGCGACTGCGGCGCCTGTACGGTGATGGTGACGGATGGCGGGGGCGCGCGGACGCTGAACGCCTGCATCCTGTTCCTGCCGCAGGTCGACGGCTGCGCGGTCAGAACGGTCGAGGGGATCGCGGGGCCGGACGGCAGCCTGCACCCGGTCCAGCAGGCGATGATCGACCACCACGGATCGCAATGCGGGTTCTGCACGCCGGGCTTCGTCGTCTCCATGGCCTGCGCGCATCTGAACGGCGAGACCGACCACGACGACCGGCTGGCGGGGAACCTCTGCCGCTGCACCGGCTATGCCCCCATCGTGCGCGCGGCCGAGGCGGCGGCGGCCGGGCCCGTGCCCGACTGGATGCGCGACGCGCCGGTCGCGGCCGAGGACGACGCCCCCGCGGGCGGCACCGGCCCGGACCCAGTCGGCGCCGGTGTCGGCGCCGACTGGGGCAACCGGGCGCCCCTGGCGGCCACCGGCGCGGGGGACGCGGGCGGGCCGGGGGCCGGGGCGGATGGCGCGTGGCGGCCGCGGGACCTCGACGCCTTTGCGGACTGGTACGCCGCGCATCCCGACGCCACGCTCATCGCGGGCGCCACGGACGTCGGGCTGTGGGTGACGAAGGGGCTGCGCGACCTGGGCGACGTGGCCTTCCTGAACGGGATCGCTGCGTTGCAGGGGATCGAGGAGCGGGAGGATGGCTGGCGCATCGGCGCGGGCGTGACGCTCAGCCGGCTCTGGCCGGTGATGGCGCGGCAGTGGCCCTCGTTCGGCGAGATGATCCGCCGCTACGGCTCGGTCCAGGTCCGCAACGCCGCGACGCTGGGCGGCAACATCGCCAACGGCTCGCCCATCGGAGACAGCCCGCCGCCGCTGATCGCGCTGGGCGCCACGCTGCACCTGCGACGGGGGGCCGAGCGGCGCGAGATGCCGCTGGAGGCTTTCTTTCTAAACTATGGCAAGCAGGACCGCCGCCCGGGCGAGTTCGTGGAGGCCGTCACGGTGCCGAAACGCCCCGGCATCTTTCGCGTCTACAAGCTCAGCAAACGGTTCGACCAGGACATCTCGGCCGTCTGCGGCGCGGTCTGGATGCGGCTGGACGGCGACCGGATCGCCGAGGCGCGCGTGGCCTTCGGCGGCATGGCGGGCACGCCCAGGCGGGCAGCGGCGGTCGAGGCGGCGCTGACCGGCGCGGCGTGGGAGCAGGCGACGGTGGACCGCGCCCGGGCCGCGCTGGCCGAGGATTTCACCCCGCTCACCGACATGCGCGCCTCGGCCGGCTACCGCCTGAGCGCGGCGGGGGGGATGCTCCAGCGATTTTTCGACGAAAAATCGGGCGCGCCCGCCGGCGTGCTGGAGGTGCGGCCATGAGCGTCGCGCAGCCCCTGCCCCACGACGCCGCCCGCGGTCACGTCACCGGCGCCGCGCGCTATGTCGACGACATCCCCGTGCCGCGCGGGTGCCTGCACCTGGCCTTTGGCCTGTCGGCCGAGGCGCATGGCGCCATCACGGCGCTGGACCTCGACGCGGTCCGCGCCGCCCCCGGCG
Organism: Rhodobacteraceae bacterium CCMM004; assembly: GCA_004005435.1. Classification (GTDB taxonomy): domain Bacteria; phylum Pseudomonadota; class Alphaproteobacteria; order Rhodobacterales; family Rhodobacteraceae; genus CCMM004. Next base: position 556,969 of record RZWH01000002.1, read on the forward strand.
TCGTCGCCGTGCTGACCGCCGACGACCTGCCCTACGCCAACGACGTCTCGCCCTCGGCCCATGACGAACCGCTGCTGGCCACCGGCACCGTGCACTACGTGGGCCAGCCGATCTTTGCCGTGGTCGCCGACAACCATCTGGCCGCCCGCCGCGCCGCGCGGCTGGGCCGGATCGAGATCGACCCGCGCCCCGCGCTGCTGACGCTGGACGACGCGCTGGCCGCCGATGCCCGGTTCGAGGACGGGCCGCGCATCTATCGCAAGGGCGATGCCGCCGCCGCCATCGCCGCGGCGCCCCGGTCGCTGCAGGGCGTGATCGAGATCGGCGGGCAGGAGCACTTCTACCTCGAAGGGCAGGCCGCGCTGGCCGTGCCGCAGGACGACGGCGGGATGCTGGTCCACGCCTCGTCCCAGCACCCCACCGAGATCCAGCACAAGGTGGCCGAGGCGCTGGGCCTGGCCATGGCCGATGTGCGCGTCGAGGTGCGGCGCATGGGCGGCGGCTTTGGCGGGAAGGAAAGCCAGGGCAACGCGCTGGCCTGCGCCTGCGCGGTGGCGGCGCGGCTGACCGGCCGGGCGGTCAAGATGCGCTACGACCGCGACGACGACATGGTCGTGACCGGCAAGCGGCACGATTTCCGCATCCGCTATCGCGTGGGCTTTGACGAGGTCGGCCGCATCGCGGGGGTGGAGTTCGTGCAGTATGCCCGCTGCGGATGGGCGCAGGACTTGTCGCTGCCGGTGGCGGACCGGGCGATGCTGCACGCCGACAACGCCTATCACCTGGAACATGCGCGGATCGAGAGCCACCGCCTGCGCACCAACACCCAGTCCGCCACCGCCTTTCGCGGCTTCGGCGGCCCGCAGGGGATGGTGGGGATCGAACGCGTGCTGGACCACATCGCCCATGACCTCGGGCGCGACCCGCTGGAGGTGCGGCGGGTGAATTACTATGCCGCCGCGCGGGACACCAACGCCGGAGGGGGGCTTTCCGCCCCCCGCTCGGCTACGCCGAGCCCCCCCGAGGGTATTTCGGCCAAGATGAACGAGGCGGATCTGGCCAGTCGCGGCGCGATGCACGAGGCGGTGGAGCCGGAGGGGCCCGTGGCCGAGCCGCCGCCGGAGGTGCAGACAACGCCCTATCACATGCCCGTGACGGACTTCATCCTGCACGAGATGACCGACCGGCTGGCCGAGACGGCGGACTATCCCGCGCGGCGGGCGGCGGTGCGGGACTGGAATGCAGACAACGCCACGCTGAAGCGGGGGATCGCGCTGACCCCGGTTAAGTTCGGCATCAGCTTTACCCTGACCCACCTGAACCAGGCGGGCGCGCTGGTGCACGTGTACCAGGACGGCTCGATCCACCTCAATCACGGCGGCACCGAGATGGGGCAGGGCCTGTTCCAGAAGGTGGCGCAGGTCGCGGCCAGCCGCTTCGGCGTCGGGCCGGAGCGGGTGAAGATCACCGCGACCGACACCGCCAAGGTGCCCAACACCTCGGCCACGGCCGCGTCCTCGGGGTCGGACCTGAACGGCATGGCGGCGCAGGCGGCCTGCGACACGATTCGCGACCGGATTGCGGGATTTCTGGCGGAACTGCACCAGGCCGACCCGGGATCCGTGCGCTTTGATGCGGGATATGTGCAGGTCGGCGGCGAGCGTTACACCTTCGAGGAGGCGGTGTCGCTGGCCTATCAGAACCGGATCAGCCTGTCGGCCACGGGGTTCTACAAGACGCCCGGGATCGAGTGGGACCGGATCGCCGGGCGCGGGCGGCCGTTCTTCTACTTCGCCTACGGCGCGGCGGTGACGGAGGCGGTCATCGACACCCGGACGGGCGAGTACCGATTGCTGCGCGCCGACATCCTGCACGACGCAGGCGCGTCGCTGAACCCCGCGCTCGACATCGGTCAGGTGGAGGGCGGGTATGTGCAGGGCGCCGGCTGGCTGACCACGGAAGAGCTGGTGTGGGACGACCGCGGGCGGCTGACGACCCATGCGCCCTCGACCTACAAGATCCCCGCCTGCGCCGACCGGCCGGACGTGTTCAACGTGGCGCTCTGGGACGGGGCGAACCGGGCCGAGACGGTCTATCGCTCCAAGGCGGTGGGCGAGCCGCCGCTGATGCTGGGCATCTCGGCGCTGATGGCGCTGTCGGACGCGGTGGCCGCCTGCGGGCCGGGCTATCCCGCGCTCGACGCCCCGGCGACGCCCGAGCGGGTGCTGGCAGCAGTGGCACAGGTGCGGGCGTGAGCCTGGACCGCGCGGGTCTGGCCGCGGCCATCGCTGCGCACGGGCCGGTCTGGCGCGTGGTGGTGGCGCGGGTCGAGGGGTCGGCCCCGCGCGAGGTCGGCGCCGCGATGCTGGTCTGGGACGGCGGACAGGCGGGCACCATCGGCGGCGGCGCGCTGGAGTTCGCGGCGGCGGCCGCGGCGCGGGAGGGGCGCGCGGCGCGGGTGGCGCGGCACCCCCTCGGCCCGGCGCTGGGCCAATGCTGCGGCGGTGCGGTGACGCTGGTGACGGAGCGCTGGACGGACGCCGACCTGCCCGAGGGGCCGGTGGCGGCGCGGGGTCTGGGGGAGATGCCGCTGGCGGTGCGGCGCCTGCTGGCGGCGGCCCGCGGCGAGGGGCGCCTGCCCGCGCCGCAGCTGATCGGCGACTGGATGGTCGAGCCGGTGACGGCGCCGTCGCGGCCCGTCTGGATCTGGGGCGCGGGGCATGTGGGGCGGGCGCTGATCGGGGTCCTGCACCCCCTGCCCCATCTCGCGCTGACCTGGATCGACACCGCGCCCGAGCGCTTTCCCGACCCTGTGCCGGAGGGCGTCGCGCCCCTGGTCGCGGCCGATCCCGGCCGGGTCGTCGGACGCGCGCCCGCCGCGGCCGAGCACCTGATCGTGACCTATTCCCACGCGCTGGACCTCGATCTCTGCCACCGGCTCCTCAGCCACGGTTTCGCCACCTGCGGGCTCATCGGCTCGGCGACCAAGTGGGCGCGGTTTCGCGGCAGGCTGCGGGCGCTGGGGCATTCCGACGCCCAGATCGCGCGCATTCGCTGTCCGATCGGGCAGCCCGAGCTGGGAAAACACCCCCAGGCCATTGCGATAGGCGTGGCATCGGCCATACTCGCCCCGGGGACATCGGTGGCGCAGAGGGGCACGGGGTGAGCGACGGGGGCGATCTGCTGACGCTGGACGGGCTGACCAAGGCCTATCCCGGCGTCGTGGCCAACGACGACGTCTCCTTTGCCATCGCGCCGGGCCGCATCCACGCCCTGTTGGGCGAGAACGGGGCGGGCAAGTCCACGCTGGTCAAGACCGTCTATGGCCTGGTGAAGCCCGATACCGGGACCATGCGCCTTGCCGGGGCCGACTATACCCCGGCCTCGCCTCAGGCGGCACGGGCGGCGGGCGTCGCGATGGTGTTCCAACACTTTTCGCTGTTCGACGCTCTGGACGTGGCCGAGAACGTGGCCTTGGGGATGGAGGATCCGCCGCCCCGACGCCAGCTCGCCCGCCGCATCCGCGAGGTCAGCCGGGACTACGGCCTGCCGCTGGACCCGGGCCGGATCGTCGGCGACCTGTCGGCGGGCGAGCGCCAGCGGGTCGAGATCGTGCGCTGCCTGCTGCAGAACCCCCAGCTCCTCATCATGGACGAGCCCACGAGCGTGCTGACGCCCCAGGAGGTGGAGATCCTGTTCCGCACGCTGCGGCAGCTGGCGGCCGAGGGCACCGCGATCCTCTACATCAGCCACAAGCTGGAGGAGATCCGCGCGCTCTGCGACAGCGCGACGATCCTGCGGCTGGGTAAGGTGGTGGCGACCTGCACCCCGGCGGAAAAGAGCGCGCGGGAGCTGGCCGAGCTGATGGTGGGGACGACCCTGGCCACCCCGGCGCGGGCCGCGGGCGGTCGGGGCGAGACGCTGTTGACCCTCGACGCGCTGAGCCAGCCGGCGCTTGGGCCGTTCGGCACGCCCCTGCGGGAGATCTCGCTGGAGGTGGGCGCGGGCGAGATCGTAGGCATCGGCGGCGTGGCGGGCAACGGCCAGGACGAGCTGTTGATGGCGCTGTCGGGCGAGACCCGGGTGCGGCGCGACGCGATCCGGCTGCGCGGGGCGGCGGTGGGGCATCTGGGCCCGGTGGCGCGGCGGCGGCTGGGCCTGCTGACGGCGCCGGAAGAGCGGCTGGGCCACGCCGCGGCCCCCGACATGAGCCTGACCGAGAACGCCGTCCTGTCGGCACATGTCCGCCAGCGCCTCGCCCGCCGCGGCTTCGTCGACTGGCGGCGGGCCAAGGACTATGCCGAGCACGTGATCGCGGCCTTCGATGTGCGCACGCCCGGGCCGGGCCATGCGGCGCGGTCGCTGTCGGGCGGGAACCTGCAAAAGTTCGTCATCGGCCGCGAGGTGATGCAGAAACCGGATCTGCTGGTGGTGAACCAGCCGACCTGGGGCGTCGATGCCTCGGCCGCGGCGGCGATCCGTCAGGCGCTCCTCGACCTCGCCGCGGGCGGCGCGGGGGTGATCGCGATCAGCCAGGATCTGGACGAGTTGATGGAGATCTCCGACCGCTTCGCGGCGTTGAACGAGGGCCGGCTCAGCCCGCCCCGCGCCGCCCAGGGTCTGACGGTGGAGGAGATCGGTCTGATGCTGGGCGGCGCCCACGACATGGAGGTGGCCCATGCCCACTGAGCGGGGACGATTTTTCGTCGAAAAATCGCACCCGCGGCGGCGCGCGCGCGGTCGGGCGGCGGACCGCCTCTGGCGGGCGGGGGCCTTCGGCGAGGATATTTCGAGAGGCAGGGTTGCGGGGAGGGGCGCCTCGTGATCGCGCTGGAACGGCGGCCCGAACCGAGCCGCGCCTGGCAATACGCGACGCCGCTCTTGGCCGTCGCGCTGACCATGGTGGCGGGGGGGCTGATGTTCGCCGCGCTGGGCAAGGACCCCTTCGCGGCGATCCGCACGATCTTTTGGGACCCGCTGTTCCACCCCCAGTTCGCGGCGTTCTCGCGCCCGCAGCTTCTGGTCAAGGCCGGACCGCTGATTCTGATCGCCATCGGCCTGTCGTTGGGGTTCCGGGCGGGCGTGTGGAACATCGGCGCCGAGGGGCAGTATATCGTGGGTGCCTTGTGCGGGGCGGCGGCGGGGCTGGCGCTCTATCCCTCCGACAGCGTGCTGATCTTTCCGATGATGGTGCTGGCGGGCGCCTTGGGCGGCTGGGCCTGGGCGATGATCCCGGCGATCCTGAAGACCCGGTTCAACACCAACGAGATCCTGGTGTCGCTGCTGCTGGTTTATGTGGCCGAGAACCTGATGGCGTCGCTGGCCGTCGGCGCGCTCAGGAACCCCGAAGGCGGCGGATTCCCCGGCTCGCGCAATCTGGCGCAGTGGGACGCGGCCTCGAACCCCGAGCTGATCGCCGGGACGGGGATGCACTGGGGCGTGGCCGCGGCGTTCATCGCGGTGATCCTGGCCTATGTCCTGCTGGCCCGGCACCTGACCGGGTTTCACATCCGCCTGACCGGAGAGGCGCCGCGCGCCGCGCGGTTCGCCGGGGTCAGCCCCGCGCGGCTGGTGATCTTCTGCCTGGGCGTGTCGGGCGCTTTGGCGGGGCTGGCGGGGCTGTTCGAGGTAACGGGGCCGGCGGGCCAGATCTCCATCGACTTCAACACCGGCTACGGCTTTACCGCGATCATCGTGGCGTTTCTCGGCCGACTGCATCCGGTGGGGATCCTGCTGGCGGGGCTGTTGATGGCGCTGACCTATATCGGCGGCGAGCTGGCGTCGTTCATGCTGGGCATTCCGGCGGCGGCGATCCAGGCGTTCCAGGGGATGCTGCTGTTCTTCCTCCTGGCGGTGGACGTGCTGACCAATTATCGCATCCGGCTGGGGCGGCGCGAGGTGGCGGGATGACGGGGTTTTTCACGGGACAGGCCGGGGCGTTCCGGGGCAGGCTGCGGCGATCGCAACCTGGGATTGGTTTTCATGAGACGTTTTCTGGCCACCGCCATTGCCCTTCTGGTCGCCGTGCCGCTGTCGGCGCAGACGCCGCCCCCCGTCCCCGGGATGCCTGGCGCACCCGGTATGCCCGGAACCCCCGGGATGCCGGGACCCCCCGGGATGCCTGGGATGCCTGGGATGCCGGGAACTCCCGGGATGCCTGGGACTCCTGGAATGCCTGGGACTCCTGGAATGCCCGGGATGGCCGGCGCCGGGGGGCTGGTCGCCTTCGTCGGGCAGTGGAGCTGCGAATACTACGGCTTCGACGTCGTCAACGGCCAGATGCAGAACCCCGTCGGCGTCCAGTTCCAGATGGTGGTGCAGCAGAACGGCATGGCCTACGGCCAGGGCTACGACGTCGGTCCGTCCGGGCAATACCCGTTCTCGTTCCAGGGCCAGGTGCAGGCGCAGGGCCAGGAGTTCATGGTGCAAGGCATGATGCAGGGCGGCGTTGGCGGGATGCAGGCGCAGTTCATGTTCTATTCGGTCCTGCAAGGTCCAGGGCAGATGGCCGCCAACCACAGCCCGCCGAACGGCCCGGGATTCTCCACCCGCTGCATGAAGTCCGCCTGACCCCGGGCGCGCCCGCCGCCGGAGGCGGGCGATGACCGGCGCCATCGACCCCGCGCTGCTGATCGCGTCCCTGATGGTGGCGGCGACGCCCCTGGTGCTGGCGGCCATCGGCGAGCTGGTCGTGGAGAAGGCGGGCGTCCTGAACCTGGGCGTCGAGGGGATGATGATCGTGGGTGCGATCTGCGGCTTCGCCATCGCGGTGGAGAGCGGATCGCCCCTCGCCGGGTTCGTCGCGGCGGCGGCGGGGGGCGCGGTCCTGTCGCTGCTCTTCGGCGTGCTGACCCAGGTGCTGCTCTCCAACCAGGTCGCGACCGGACTGGCGCTGACGCTCTTCGGCCTCGGGATCTCGTCGCTGATGGGGCAGAGCTATGTGGGGATCAAGCCGCCTGGCACGCCGCGATTGGACCTCGGCCCGCTGAGCGATCTGCCGTTTCTGGGCACGGCGCTCTTCAGCCACGACTGGGTCGTCTACTTCTCCATCGCCCTGACCGCCGCGGTCTGGTGGTTCCTCAATCGCAGCCGCGCGGGCCTCACCTTGCGCGCCGTCGGCGAGAACCACGACGCCGCGCACGCCCTGGGGATCAAGGTCATCGCGGTCCGTCTCATGGCCATCGCCTTCGGCGGGGCCTGCGCGGGTCTCGGCGGCGCCTATCTCAGCCTTGTGCGGGTGCCGCAATGGACCGAAGGCATGACCGCGGGCGCCGGTTGGATCGCCCTGGCCATCGTCGTCTTCGGCGCCTGGCGGGCGGGGCGGGTTCTGCTCGGCGCCTATCTCTTCGGCGGGGTCACGGTGCTCCAGCTCAATCTCCAGGCGGCGGGCAGCGCTTTGCCGGTCGAATACTTGTCGATGAGCCCGTATCTGATCACCATCGCGGTCCTGGTGGTGATGTCGGCGCGCCGGGGCCGGGCCCGGCTGGGCGCGCCGGCCTCGCTGGGCCGCGTTTTCCATGCCGCCTCGTGACACGGGCGGCCACCTCCAGCGGCCGGGAAACGGCCGCATTTCGTAACGGGAGACCACACATGCAACGCAGAACTCTGTTGGGCGCCGCCGCGGCGCTGGCGCTGACCGCCGGTGGCGCGCTGGCCCAGGACGATCCGCTGAAGGTGGGCGTCGTCCTGGTCGGACCTAAAACCGACGGCGGCTGGTCGCAGCACCACTACGACAGCTTCGTCAAGATGCAGGAGCATTTCGGCGACTCCGTGGAGCTGGTGGTCCAGGAGAGCGTGCCCGAGGGTGCCGACGCCGAGCGAGTGATGACCCAGATGGCGCTTTCGGGGGCCGACCTGATCTTTACCACCTCCTTCGGCTACATGGATCCGACGATCAACGTCGCGCAGAAGTTTCCGGACGTGAAGTTCGAGCACGCCACCGGCTATAAAACCGCCGAAAACGTCTCGACCTACTCGGCCCGCTTCTACGAGGGGCGCGCGATCCAGGGCCACATCGCGGGGAAGATGACGGAGTCGAACATCATCGGCTACATCGCCTCGTACCCCATCCCCGAGGTGATCCGCGGCATCAACTCGGCCTTCATCCACGCCAAGAAGGTGAACCCCGACGTCGAGTTCCGCATCGTCTGGGCCTTCACCTGGTTCGACCCGGCGAAGGAGGCGGACGCGGCCAAGGCGCTGATCGAACAGGGCGCCGACGTGATCCTCCAGCACACCGACTCGACCGCGCCGCACGCTGAGGCGGCCAAGACCGAAGGGATCATCACCTTCGGCCAGGCCGCCGATATGGCCGAGTACGCGCCGATGCCGCGGGTCAGCTCGATCATCGACAACTGGGCCCCCTACTACATCGACCGGGTGCAGGCGGTCATCGACGGCACCTGGGAGACGGTGGAGACCTGGGACGGCATCGACACCGGCATGGTCGGCATCGGCGAGATCACCGACGCGGTCCCCGCCGAGGTGCGCGACGAGGCGCTGGCGATGAAGGAGGCCATCGCGGCAGGCGAGTACCACCCCTTCACCGGCCCGTTGAACAAGCAGGACGGCACCGCCTGGCTGGCCGAGGGCGAGGTTGCCGACGACGGCACGCTCCTCGGCATGGACTTTTACGTCGAGGGGCTCTCGGGCGAGATCCCGAACTGAGCCCGCCGGGGCGCGCGCGCGGCGCCGGGCGACCGGCCCCGCCCGCGCGTCCCGCTTTTGCACCCCATCGCGAAGTGTGCCATGATCCACAGGCCCGGCGGTTTTGCGCCGCCGGGCCGGTTTTCGATGACGGGCGCCTTGGTTGACGTTTTGGCCGCACCTTTGCGGCGCCGATGGAGCCGCCCCGGCGGAGCCGCCGCAATCCATGCCCGTCCATCTGCGCGATGTGCGTCGCCGGGCGATTGTGCCCGCTGCGGCGGCGCATGGGCGGCGGCCTGCTACGTCGTCGCCAAAGGCCGCCCGTCCGCCGGTCGGGCGGGCGGCTGAAACGGCCCGCCGCCGCCGTGGCGGGCCTTTCCATTGCTGCGGCCCCGTGGCACCGTCGCCCCCATGACTCAGATGACAGCCCCCGACGGGACCCCCGCCAGCCGCCACAGCTTTGGCGCCATGCAGTTCGGCGGCAATGCCGACGAAGCCGAGAGCGCGGCGATGTACGATGCCTGCCGCGCCGCCGGCATCAACTTCTTCGACACCGCCAGTTCCTATACCGGCGGCGCCTCCGAGACGATCCTGGGGCGGTCGGTCCAACAGGACCGCGACGGCGTGGTCGTGGCGACCAAAGCGTTCTATCCCAAGGGCGCCAGCGCCCGGAACATCCACGACAGCATCTCCCAGAGCCTCGACCGCATGGGCCTCGACAGCGTCGACCTGCTGTATCTGCACCGCTGGGACGCCGACACGCCGCTCGAAGAGAGCTTCCAGGCCCTGGCTGAGGTGCAGTCCTCGGGCCGTTGCCGCTATCTCGGCGTGTCGAACTATGCCGCCTGGCAGGTGGTCAAGGCGCAGGGCGTGGCCCGCACCTGCGGCACCCGGATCGACGCGCTGCAACCGATGTATAACCTGGTCAAGCGCCAGGCCGAGGTCGAGATCCTGCCCATGTGCCGATCCGAGGGGATCGCCGCGGTCCCCTACTCGCCCCTGGGCGGCGGCCTGTTGACCGGCAAATACGCCCGCGGCGAGCACGGCCGGCTGAACGACGATCACCGCTACGAGGCGCGCTATGGCCCGGCCTGGATGCACGAGGCCGCGCGCGCGCTCACCGCCATCGCCGACGAACTCGGCGTGTCCCCGGCGACGCTCGCCGTCGCCTGGGTGGCGCGCAACCCGGACGTCCACGGGCCGATCCTGTCGGCCCGCAGCGTTGACCAGTTGCGGCCGTCCCTGGCCGCCATCGACTTCGACATGGACGATGCACTCTACGAGCGACTGACCGCGCTGACGCCCGCGCCGCCGCCCGCCACGGACCGTCTCGAAGAAGCATGAGGGCCGACGTCGCCATCCTCGGCGGCGGAATCGCCGGGGTCTCGGCGGCCGCACGCCTGGCACCCCTGGGCAAGGTCGTGCTCTTGGAGGCCGAGGAGACGCTGGGCTACCACGCCTCGGGCCGCTCGGCCGCGATGTTTCTGGAGGACTACGGCAACGCCGTCGTCTGCGCCCTGAACCGCGCCAGCGCCGCCGACCACCGCGCCGCCGGGGTGCTCTCCCCCCGCGGCATCCTGATGGTCGGCGAGGCGCGGGACAGCGACGGTTTCGCTGCCCATGCCGCCGATCTGGGCCTCACGCCGGTGGATTTGGACCGCGCCGCGGAGATCTGGCCGATCCTGAACCGCGCGACCGTGACCCACGCCGCCTGGCAGGCGGACGCGGCCGACCTCGACACAGACCGGCTGCTTCAGGATTTCCTCCGTCGCGCGCGGGCGGCGGGGGCCGAGATCGTCACCGGCGCGCGGATCGAGGGCCTGACGCGCGACGGCACACATTGGCAGGTCCGTTGGGAGGGCGGCGCGGTGGAGGCCGACCAGGTGGTCGACGCCGCCGGGGCCTGGGCCGACCGGGTCGCCGCCGCGGCAGGGGCCGCGCCCCTGGGGCTGCAACCCTATCGCCGCTCGATGGCGCGTCTGCCCGCCCCGGGCGGCCGCGATGTGCGCGCCTGGCCCCTGGTGCTGGGCGCCCACGACACCTGGTATGCGAAGCCGGACGCGGGCAAATGGCTGGTCTCGCCCTGCGAAGAGGATCCGATGGACCCCTTCGACGCCTGGGCCGACGACATGGTGCTGGCCGAAGGGCTGGACCGCTATGCCGCCGCCGCCACCGAGCCCGTCACTCGGGTCGAGACCGCGTGGGCGGGGCTCAGAACCTTCGCGCCCGACCGGGCCCTGGTGATCGGCCCCGACCCCGCCTGCCCGGGCTTTTGGTGGTGCGCGGGCCAGGGCGGCTATGGGTTCCAGACCGCCCCGGCGGCCAGCGCCCTCTTGGCCGATCTGATGGCGGGGCGCACGCCGGAACTGCCCGCCGAGGTGGTCGCCGCACTGGACCCCGGGCGGTTCGCGGCATGACCGGGCGGCGCGCGTTCGTCCTGGGCGCCGCGGCGCTGGCGGCCTGCGGGCGGCGCGACCCGGCGCCGGTGCCGGTGGCGCTGCCTACGGGCCGGGTAATCCCGCCGAACTTTGGCGACAGCGACCCGCATCCCTGGGATGGCCGCGCGCCGGAAGCCTACGGCGTCCACGGCATCGACGCCTCGCGCTGGCAGACCGGGGTGGACTGGGCACGGGTCCGGGCCGCCGGCGGCAACTTCGCGTTTCTGAAGGCGACCGAGGGCGGCGACCGCCGCGACCCGATGATCGACAGCCACTGGGCCGGGACCGGCGCCGCCGGCATCCCCCGCGGCGCCTACCACGTCTACTATCTGTGCACCTCGCCCGAGCGGCAGGCCGAGTGGTTCCTGAACGAGGCGCCCGGCGGCCCCGGCGCCCTGCCCGCGGTGCTCGACGCCGAGTGGAACCCGCGCTCGCCCACCTGCCGCATCCGCCCGCCGGGGGACGAGGTGCGCGACGTGCTGAGCCAATGGCTGCGCCTCGTCCAGAGGGCGACGGGGCAGCGGCCCATCGTCTACACGACGCCCGACTACTGGGCCGACAACGACCTCGGCCGCATGGGCGAAGAGTTCTGGCTGCGCTCCACCGCCGGACACCCGGGGCAGGTCTATCCCGGCGCCCGCTGGCGGTTCTGGCAATACACCGCGACCGGCATCGTGCCCGGCGTGCCCGGTCCCTGCGACATCAACGTCTTCAACGGCTCCCCCGCCGCCTGGCAAACCTGGCTCGCCGCCCGCCAACAGCGGTAGGCGGGGCGCGTCGCCCTTTCACCGAGCCGCGCGACCGCCGACCCGCGGGGTGGCGGTCCGCCCCGGTGAGCGGCGCGATTTATCGCAGCCGTTGTAGCTCGACGCCCAAGCTTCGCGCCAACGGCACCCAACCGCCGCCCCGGTGGGGCGGGTCGACGGTCGCGCGGCGGCCTGACGGCCTTGTTCCGCGCGGGGAACGGCTCGGCCGTCGGTATGGAATGGCAATCAGCGCCGACGATGTGCCTCGCTCCCTGCGGAGTGCAAAGCCGCGCGGCCGCCGACCCGCGGGGTGGCAGTCCGAACCCCTGAGCGGCGCGATTTATGGCAGCCGTTGTAGCTTGACGCCCAAGCTTCGCGCCAACGGCACCCAACCGCCGCCCCGGTGGGGCGGGTCGGCGGTCGCGCGGCGGCCTGACGGCCTTGTTCCGCGCGGGGAGCGGGTCGGACGTCGGAGCGAAGCCACCCCAGGCACCTTGCGGCAGTCTGACGGCCTTAACCCGCGCTTGGAGACGCTCCAACGACGGAGCGAGGCACATGCAGTCGTCCCGCTACCCGTCGACCCGGATGCGGGCGTTGTCGGGGTCGTGGGGGCTGTCCTCGACCACCTCGGCGGGCCAGAGGCGGTCCAGCATCCTGACCTGCAACCGCGTCCCCGGCGCCGCCCGGTCTGGCGCAACATAGCCCATGCCGATGGACCGGCCGAACGCGACCGAATAGCCGCCGGAGGTCAGCCGCCCCACCCGCGTCGCGCCGTCGTAGAGCGCCTCGCGCCCCCACGGATCGGCGTCCTCGGGCCCATCGATCAGCAGCGTGACGCAGCACGAGCGGATCCCCGTCTCCTCCATCGCCGCCTTGCCGTGGAAGTCCTTGGACAGGTCGACGAACCGGTCCAGCCCTGCCTCCAGCGGAGTCGCGTCGCGGCCGAGTTCGGTGCCGAAGGCGCGATAGGACTTCTCCTGCCTCAGCCAGTTCTGCGCCCGCGCGCCCACGGGTTTCAGACCCTGCGGCGCCCCCGCCTCCATCAGCCGGTCCCACAGATAGGTCTGCATCTCGATGGGATGGTGCAGCTCCCACCCCAGCTCGCCGGTATAGGCGACGCGGACGGCGCGGACGGGGCACATGCCCAACTCGATCTCCCGCACCGACAGCCAGGGAGAGCGCTTGTTCGACAGCACCGTCGCGGGCTCGGCATCCCGAACCAGCGCGCCCAGGACGTCGCGCGACCTCGGCCCGGCGAGGGCAAAGACCCCCCACTTGGTCGTGGCGTCCTCGACCTCGATCCGGCCGAAACGCGCCTCCTCGGCCGCCACCGCCTTGAGCACATAATCCTGGTCGTAAGCGTGCCAGGCCCCCGCCGAGATCAGCGTATAGTCCTCATCCCCGGTCCGCAGGATGGTGTATTCGGTCCGCACCGTCCCGGCCGCGGTCAGCGCATAGGTCAGGTTGATCCGCCCCACCTTGGGCAGCCGGTTGGTGGTGAACCAGTCGAGAAACGCCGTCGCCCCGGCGCCGCGCACCCGATGCTTGGCAAAGGCGGTGGCGTCGATCAGGCCGGCCCCCTCGCGGATCGCGCGGGCCTCCTCCACAGCGTGGGGCCACCAGCCGCCGCGCCGGAACGACCGCGCGTCGTGGTCGAAGCTGTCGGGCGCGCCCACCGGCCCGTAGTAGTTCGGCCGTTCCCACCCGTTGACCTGGCCGAACTGGGCGCCCAGCACCTTCTGCCGGTCATAGGCGGGGGCGGTGCGCAGGGGCCGCGCGGCCGGCCGCTCTTCGTCGGGGTGGTGGAGGACGTAGACGTGGTCGTAGGCCTCCTCGTTCTTGGCCACCGCATAGTCGGTGGTCATCCACGGGCCAAAGCGGCGGGGGTCCAGCGAGGCCATGTCGATCTCGGCCTCGCCTTCGGTCATCAACTGCGCGAGGTAGTGGCCGGTGCCCCCGGCGGCGGTGATGCCGAAGGAAAAACCCTCGGCCAGCCACATGTTGCGCAGCCCCGGTGCCGGCCCGACCAGAGGGTTGCCGTCGGGGGTGTAGCAGATCGGCCCGTTGAAATCGTCTTTGAGCCCCACCTCTTCCGACGATGGGATCCGGTGGATAAAGGACATGTATTCCGCCTCGATCCGCTCCAGGTCCAATGGGAACAGATCGGCACGAAAGCTGTCGGGCACGCCGTAGCGGAACCGCGCCGGGGCGCCCTTTTCGTAGGGGCCGAGGATCCAGCCGCCGCGCTCTTCGCGGACGTACCATTTGGCGTCGGCGTCGCGCAGGACCGGGTGCTGGGGGTTGTCCTCGCGCCAGGCGACCAGGGCGGGGTCGGGCTCGGTCACGATGAACTGGTGCTCGACGGGGATCGCCGGGATCTTGATGCCCAGTTGCCGCGCCGTGCGCTGGGCGTGGTTGCCGGTCGCGGTCACCACATGCTCGGCACGGACCGTCACCCGCTCGTCCAAGGCGATGAGATTGCCGCCTTTTTCGCCCATGCGCACCAGCTCCACCTCCCAGGCGGCGCCGGTCCAGGTGTAGCGGTCCACCTGCCATTTCCGTTCGATGACCGCGCCGTGCTGTCGGGCGCCCTTGGCCATGGCCATGGTGACGTCGGCGGGGTTGATGTAGCCGTCGGTGGGGTGGAGGATCGCACCCTCCAGGTCGTCGGTCCGGACCAGCGGCCAGCGCTCGGCGATCTGGGCGGGTGTCAGCCATTCATAGGGGATGCCCACCGTCTCGGCCGTGGCGGCGTAGAGCATGTATTCGTCCATCCGCGCCCGGGTCTGGGCCATGCGCAGATTGCCGACCACGAAGAAGCCGGGGTTGAGCCCGGTCTCTTCCTCCAAGGTCTTGTAGAACTTGATGGAATGGTCGTGGATGTGGGACGTGGCATAGGACATGTTGAAGTAGGGCAAGAGCCCCGCGGCGTGCCAGGTGGAGCCCGAGGTCAGTTCGTCGCGCTCGACCAGCATCGTGTCCCAGCCCGCGCGGGCCAGGTGATAGGCGATGGCGGTGCCCACCGCGCCGCCGCCCACGATCAGTGCCCGCACATCCGTCTTCATCGGCCCCTCCGTTCTGCGTTGCAGGGATTTGGCGCAGATTTCGCGGGCGGGGCAACGGCGGCGCGACGGGTTATGGCGGGAAAGCGACCGAACGGTCGGGGAGCGGCGTTTTCACCGGTTCGAACGAGGCTCGGGCGGCCGGTTCTCCGGTTCGTACGCAGCCCACTGGAGGTGCCCCATGTCCGATCCCGGCCCGATCCGCCTGACCGTGTCCGAGGCCCGGTCCAACCTCGCCTGGCTGGTGCTCCAGGTGCAGGACCCGCGGTCCTATGCGGTTCTGACCCGCCATGGCAAGCCGGTGGCCGCCATGGTCTCCATGGCCGAACTGCGCCGGATCTGGGGCGAGCAGGACGGGGACGAGGGGGTGCCGGGCGTGCTCTGGCGCTGGTGCCGCACCCGCTGGCGGTCGTTGCGCCCCGGCGGGTTCATCGTCGGCCGGTCGGGCAAGCTGGTGTCGATGAGCGAGGCGGCCTACGAGGTGCGGGAGATCCAGCGGGCGCGGAAGGCGGAACGTGCGGTGCTGAAGGCGGCAGGGGTGGAGGGGGTGAAGGGTGGGGAGCGGTGAGGGGGCTTATCCGATTTGAAAGAATGCGGGGTTTGCGATAGAAGGCGGAGGGGTTCCAGTACGACGAACTGCGAAGATATCCTTGCAGCGGATTTGTGCGGAGAAACTTCTTTGAAGGGGTGAGAATGCCCAGTAACATCACAAGATATACCGCCTTCATTTCCAGCCCGTCTGATCTAAAGGATGAGCGCGCAGCAGTCAGAGCCGAGATCGAAAAACTCAATGATGACTTTGGTTCGAACGAGAACTGGGAAGTTCGACCACTGATGTGGGAACATGACGTATCACCAGAAACTGGCTCCGACCCTCAAAGCATCATATCAAGCCAAATTGGTGGAAGCTACGACTTCTTTGTCGGCCTAATGTGCGCACGCTTCGGCACTCCAACGTCTCAATTTGGTAGTGGAACTGAGGAAGAGTTCCACAACGCGCTGACACGCCAACGCAACGGAGAGCGTGTGTCTATACACTTCTTCTTCAAAGAACCTAGAAACTCAGCGGTCCCAATTACCGCTGAGGAACTTATCAAGGTTCAGGAGTTCAAGAGCACAATTTCAAACTTCTCTATATATAAAGAGTTTAGCGAGATTGCTGATTTGCAACGAGCAGTCCGACTAACGCTCTTGCATTTTATTAAAGAGCGGGAGGGCGAGAGGTCTGAAAGCCTCAGCGCCAATGAGCTCGGAACCGACACAGGGGCACGATCTCCCGCCCCGGATCAGACCGCTTTCGCAGATCAAGTGGACGAGGAGGATACTCCTGGCCTCCTTGACTTGGCACTAGATGCTGAAGAAGGGATGGAAAACTTCAGCCTGCACCTCGACGAGATGAACCCGTCTGTACTTGCTTTTAAGGCTGTTTTAGAAGTTGCGTTAGATCGGCTTGAGCGGGCGAAGGGCGACAAGAAAGGTTCGAGGAGGATTATTAACGGCCTCGCTTTTCAAATGAACACCTACGCCAGAGAGATTAGCGTATCTGCTGAACTTGCTAGAGAAAGATTAGAGGTGGCTCTAGACTCACTTGAGAGCATGATTGCCCTTTCCATTCGAGATGGCAGCGAAGATTCCATCGGCTTCCCAAATCAGCTACAACTTCTACTGATGCTAAAAGAAGGAATGATAAATCTTGAGAAAGCCGTAACTCCGATTAACGCGGCCATTGCCGGTTACCCTCGCCTAACCAAAGAGCTCAATATCGCTAGAAGGAATGTACTTGCTGCCCACGACAAAATATCGCATTTCTGCGAGTCCGGAGCTACAAAAATTGAAGGAATTGAACTAATGATGCGCGGCGCAAGTTTCTAGCAAGATCAATTCCTCCTCCCGGACTTGCAGTTAGGGCGGCTGCAACTGGCCAGTTCGGAGATGCGCCTTAAAGTGGACAGCCGATTTGGCGGAAGTAGCACACTACGACTTCCTACCCATCCATCTTCAACGCATTGATGAACGCCTCCTGAGGTATATCAACCTTCCCGAACTGGCGCATCTTCTTCTTGCCCGCCTTCAGCCTTTCCCGGCACGCGACCCCCTCACGCCGCTCGTTCCCCCTCCGCCGTCCGGTCGCCCTGCCCCGCCAGAAGTCCCGCCACGGAGATGTCCTCGTCAAGCGCCTGCCAATGCAGGCCGAAGGCGCCGATCTCGACGGCGGCGCGGGCGGCGGGGGGCGCGGCCAGGAGGCGGGGGAACCAGGCGAGCGGGACGCCGAGGGTGCGCCCGTCGGACAGAGCCACCCACATGGTGTCGTCGTCGAAGGTCACGCGCTCAGCCGAAATGGTCATGCCAGGCCTCCTCGATCTCGCCCGCCCGATCCGCCACCACCCCTGCCAGTCTGCGCAGGGTGCGGGCGTCGAACCCGGCGCTGCGGGCCAGCCGGACCTCCGGCGTCACCCAGAATTTCGCTTCGCCGCCATCCTTGCGCACGTGCACATGCACCGGTTCGCGCGGATCGCCCTCGTTGGAGTAGAAGAAGAAGCGATACCCGTCCCAGCGAAAGATCGTCGGCATGGGGCGAGCATAGCGTCGGGCGCGATCAGCTGTCCATCTTCAACGCGTTGATGAACGCTTCCTGCGGGATGTCGACCTTCCCGAACTGGCGCATCTTCTTCTTGCCCGCCTTCTGCTTGTCCAGAAGCTTGCGCTTGCGGGTGGCGTCGCCGCCGTAGCACTTGGCGGTCACGTCCTTGCGCAGCGCGGCCAGGGTCTCGCGGGCGATGATGCGGCCGCCGATGGCCGCCTGGATCGGGATCTTGAACATGTGGCGGGGGATCAGCTCTTTGAGCTTTTCGCACATCGCCCGGCCCCGCCCCTCGGCCCGGTCGCGGTGGACCATCATCGACAGGGCGTCCACAGGCTCGTCGTTGACGAGGATCTGCATCTTGACCAGGTGGTCGGTGCGGTAGCCCGTCATCTGGTAGTCGAAGCTGGCATAGCCCTTGGTCACCGATTTCAGCCGGTCGTAGAAGTCGAAGACCACCTCGTTCAGCGGCAGGTCGTAGACCACCATGGCCCGGGCGCCGGCATAGGTCAGGTCTTGCTGGATGCCGCGCCGCTCCTGACAGAGCTTGAGCACGTCGCCCAGGAACTCGTCCGGCACCAGGATTGTCGCCTTGATCCGCGGCTCGTCGATATGGTCCACGGTGGCGGCGTCGGGCATGTCGGCGGGGTTGTGCAGCTCGATCATCGAGCCGTCGCGCAGGTGGACGTGGTAGATCACGCTGGGCGCGGTGGTGATCAGCTCGATGTCGTATTCGCGTTCGAGGCGGTCGCGGACCACCTCCAGGTGCAGCAGCCCGAGGAACCCGCAGCGGAAGCCGAAGCCGAGGGCGGCAGAGGTCTCCATCTCGTAGGTGAAGGAGGCGTCGTTCAGCGCCAGTTTCTCGATGGCGTCGCGCATGTCCTCGAAGTCGTTGGCGTCCACCGGGAAGAGGCCGCAGAAGACCACTGGCACGGACGGCTTGAAGCCCGGCAGGGGCGTCTCGGCGCCCTTCTTTTCGTGGGTGATGGTGTCGCCGACGCGGGTGTCGCGCACCTGCTTGATCGAGGCGGTGAGGATGCCGATCTCGCCCGGGCCCAGCTCGGGGATGTCGACCATGGCGGGTTTCAACACGGCGAGCTTGTCGATCCCGTATTTCGCGCCGGTCTGCATCATGCGGATGTTGTCGCCCTTGCGGATGACCCCGTCCATGACGCGGATCAGGACGACGACGCCCAGATAGGGGTCGTACCAGCTGTCCACCAGCATCGCCTTGAGCGGCGCGTCGCGGGTGCCGGTGGGCGCGGGCAGGCGGGTGACGATGGCCTCCAGCACCTCCGGGATGCCCACCCCGGTCTTGGCCGAGATCTCCACCGCGTCGTGGGCCTCGATGCCGATGACGTCCTCGATCTGTTCGCGGACCCGGTCAGGCTCGGCCGCGGGCAGGTCGATCTTGTTCAGGACCGGCACGATCTCGTGGTCGGCGTCGATGGCGGTGTAGACGTTGGCGAGCGTCTGGGCCTCGACCCCCTGGGTGGCGTCCACGACGAGGAGCGAGCCCTCGACCGCACGCATGGAGCGCGAGACCTCGTAGGCGAAGTCGACGTGGCCCGGCGTGTCGATGAGGTTCAGCACATAGGAGTGGCCGTCGCGGGCGGGATAGTCGATGCGGACGGTGTTGGCCTTGATGGTGATGCCGCGCTCGCGCTCGATGTCCATGGCGTCGAGCATCTGCTCTTTCATGTCGCGCTCGGCCACGGTGCCGGTGAGCTGGATCAGCCGGTCGGCCAGGGTGGATTTCCCGTGGTCGATATGGGCGACGATGGAGAAGTTCCGGATGCGCGCGAGGTCGGTCATGGAGCGGGATATGTGGCAAGTGAGGGGGGTTGTCCATGGGGTGCGAGGTCTTCTCAGGTGGGGGAGAAGCGCCTACGATTTGGGGTAGGCAAGATGAGAGGTGCGGTGGCGAAGATTGAGACAGACGAGGAGTTCTGGAGGTGGCTAGAGGACAGACCCCCTGCCGTGGGGCTGACGATTGCACTTCGCGCCGCACTTCGACTCATCGTTCCGGCCATGTCGATCGAACGAGAGAACAATGCCCAAGCGATGTCAGCTCTGCTGACGTTCAGATGCCTCTTGTCAGCAAGTTTGGCGCAGAACAAACCCGATGAGCGCGTTTTGAATGCGACCGCCAAGGCAAGTAGATCTGCAGAACAAAGACTGAGCGGTATGCCCAAGTCGGAAGAACGATATCACCCGGGTCTGACGAGAACACTTGCCGTCGCTAGCGAAGTTGCAAGAGCCACTCACCGCGGTCGTGTTGATCCAAAGGATCAGAACATCACCATGGCCGTCAGAATAGATGAGTATTCCGACTGCAAGTCCACCGAGGAACTCACGTCACAGCACAGAGTAACGATAGGACTTCAGCTGCAGCGGCTAACAAAGAACTTACCTTCCAGCGGCAAGAGTGTTCTTAAACTACGTGGTGCATGGGATTTCTGGCAGCTTTGGTATTTTCGTGCGGTAGATGGCGATCCCTTGCCCTGGGAGCTCCAGCGCCGCATCGCCCTGATTGCCGACGAGGAATGGAGCAAGGGACCCGAGCGGATCGCGGACCTGATCCGAGAGATCGAAGACCAGCTCCGGCCAAACGCTCCTCAAGAGGAGTTGGCAAAAGCTTCCAGACGTGCCGCCGAACACGCGGTGCGCACAGAACTCGCAGCGGTAGGACTGGCAGAGCAGATCGACGCGTCGGTCGCGGAGTATCTTGCGGCGACGGGCCAGAACTGTTTGCCCGATGAGTTCGCAGCGCTCGACGACCTGCCGCGCGTGCTGCGACGCCTCGGGCGGGACTTGCATGCGGCCGAAGACAGGGAAGCTAAGCTGCAACGGGACATCGCGGAGTTGCACGCGCAAATAGTCAGGCTGGAAACGGACCTCAAACTGGCGTTGTCAAAAACACTGTCTGGTCGCTTCAGCGCTGGCTTCTGGGATCAAGCTGGCAAGAGCCTCGGCAGCTGGCAGCTTTGGTCTGCGGTCGTTGCGGGGGGCTTCTACTTGCTGACGACGCCGACTCTGTCTCAGCCTGTCGAGGGCATCGCCACCACCTGCCAACAGCTGTTCCCGAAATCGGGCGTGGCGGTTCCCCCAGACCTACCTCCAACCGTCGAGCTGTGAGAGGAGGGCAGCCCCCGGCCGCGGGTGGGGGTGAAGCCCCCGCCCGGGGGGGCGGTCGGGGGCTGCCCGGCGTGCCGCCGGGCGGGCGGGTGGAGCCGGGGCGCCTTTTTGAGGCATTCGGCCGGGTGGGATCGCTGAGCGCCGCCACATGCAGGCGGTTGCCTTGCGCGGGCGGGTGGGGTCTCGTGCAGCCAACCAACCGGAGGGACCACCATGGCCGACATCGCGATGCAGGTGCGGGTGACGGGGCAGGTGCAGGGGGTGGGCTTTCGCGCCTGGACGCAGGCGACGGCGGCGCATCTGGGGCTGAGGGGCTGGGTGCGGAACCTGCCCAACGGCTCGGTCGAGGCGCTGCTGGTGGGGCCCAAGGAGGCGGTGGGCGAGATGGTCACGGCGCTGCATGCCGGGCCGGGGGCGGCGGAGGTGACTCAGGTGCTGCGCGAGCCGGTGACGCCGGTGCCGGAGGCGGCGGGCTTTGCCATCCGCGGCTGAGGCGGAGGGGCGCACCGGGGGAACGACCGCGCCCGGCGCCCGTTCCTCCCCGGCAACCGCCACAGGGAGGACCGGCCATGTCATCGAAATCGCGCGATCAGATCTGGGACGAGTGGGGCGAGTTGGTCAACATGGCGCCCAAAGAGCTGGAGGACTGGCTGGAGACCGAGGAGTCCAAGTCGGTGGGCGACAGCGACGACGGCGAATCGACCGGCCACAAGTCCGGCCGCCGGATCGTGACGATCAAGCGCACCAACAAGGACGACCTGTCCGGCGACCAGTGGGACCACATGGCCAAGGTCGTGGGCTATATCAAGCGGCACCTCAGCCAGGGCGGGCCGGACGACGACGTCGAGACCTCCAACTGGCGGTATTCGCTGATGAATTGGGGGCACGACCCGCTCAAGGACGGCTGACCCAGGCAGCGCGGCCACGCCCGCCCGAAAAACCGCTCCTGCGGCAAAGTTGTGATTTGCCCGCGCCCCCGCGCCTTGCCATTCTGCGCGCGCAGAAACGGGCTGGAGCCACACCGGGAACCAATCCGGGGGCCGGCCGCAACCCTTGAGGCATGGGCATGAAGAAACTTTTCCTGGTATCGGCCGTGTTGGTGGCCACGGCAGGCGTCGCACAGGCGGGCGTGATCGAGCGCGCGTGCCTGAAATCGGATCGCAAGGCGGCGAACCGCGCGCTCTGCGGGTGCATCCAGCAGGTGGCGGACGTGACGCTGGATCGGCGCGATCAGCGGCTGGCGGCCAAGTTCTTTCGCGATCCGCATCAGGCCCAGGTTATCCGCCAGTCGGACCGCCGCAATCACGAGATTTTCTGGAAGAAATACCGCACCTTCGGGCGAACCGCCGAGACCTATTGCGGGTGACGGAGGGCGGGGGGCGGCGGACCAGAGCGGCCGCCGCCCCTGCCCCGCGGCCTCAGTCGAGCCGCGCCATGAGGCCGTCGCAGGCCGCCTCGATCAGCGCCAGCGCTCCGGCATAGTCGCCGGTGTAGTAGGGGTCGGGGATGTCCTGGACCGCGCCGCCCGCATAGGGCGCCAGCACGTCCACGCGCGCCCGCCCTGCGGCCAACATCGTCCCGAGATCGGCCAGGACCGACCGGTCGGCGGCGAGGATCAGGTCGAAGCGGTCGGCGTCCCCCGGCACCACCTGGCGGGCGCGGAGCGGGACCAGGTCGTACTCCGCGGCGGCGGCGATCATCGGCGGGTGCGGCGGTTTGCCCACATGCCAGGCGCCGGTCCCGGCGCTGTCCACCGCGATGTCGCGCCCGGCCGCGGCCAGGCGCGCGCGCATCACCGCCTCGGCGGTGGGCGACCGGCAGATATTGCCGAGGCAGACGAAGAGGATGGCCCGGACGGCCACCACCGGCTCAGGCGCTGGCCTGCGCCTTTTCGATCTCGCGCTTGATCTTCCGCGCGTTGGGCGAGAGGTCGTCCTCGCGCGCCTTGGCCATGAACCCGTCGAGCCCGCCGCGGTGATCCACGGTGCGCAGGGCGGCGGACGAGATCCGCAGCTTGACCGTCCGGCCCAGCGTCTCGGACATCAGCGAGACGTCGTTGAGGTTGGGCAGGAAACGGCGCCTGGTCCTGTTGTTGGCGTGGCTGACGTTGTTGCCCACCATCGGCCCCTTGCCGGTCAGTTCGCACACGCGCGACATCTGAAGCTCTCCTCGGTCTTCGGCCCGCCCGCGGCGCGGAGGGTCCAACAAAAAAGGCGCCGCGGTCGCAGCGCTGGAATTCGGTCCGCGCGGGATAGGCCAGTTGCGGCGGGGCGTCAAGCGTCCGGTGGGTCCGCGGGAGCGGCGGCGTCGGACGTGCCGCGCCCCCGGCGGGATCGGGGCGGGGCGGAACCCGGTCCGCCGGGCGGGGGCCGGCCCGCCGCGGGGCTCTTGGGGCGGTTCTCGGCCCCCGGCGCGGCCCTCGGCTCAGATCACCGCGCGTTCCAGGATCGGGCGGCCGGCGGCGATCCGGTCCAGGTGGAACGGCGAGAGGTCGAGCGTGCGATAGCCGCCGTGGATCAGCCACTCGGCGGTGCCGCGGCCCATCGCCGGGCTCTGTTGCAGACCGTGCCCAGAAAACCCGGCCAGGAACAGCAGATTGGCGAGATCGGGATGCGGACCGGCGATGGCGTTGCGGTCGAAGACGTTCATGGCATAGTGCCCGACCCACTCGGCCTCGACCCGGATCGCCTCGAACGCGGGGATGCGCGCGGCCAGGGCGGGCCACACCGTCTCTTCCCAAAGGCCCTCCTCGCGGGCGAAGTCGTCGGGGGCCACCGCAGGGTCTTCTGCCCCGTGCCCGCCCGCCATGTAGGTGCCGCCGCCGAGCTCGCGCACGTGGACGCCGGAGGGATCGATGGTCAGGGGCAGCGCGCGGTCGAGGGGCCGGGCGGCGCGGAACACCCAGGTGTGGCGCTTGCGCGGCTCCACGGGCAGGTCCAGACCGGCCATCCGCGCGACCTCGGCCGCGCGCGGCCCGGCGGCCGCGACGATCTGCCCGCAGGCGATGTCGCCCGCCCGGGCCAGGCGCACCGCGGCCACGCGGCCCCGCGCCAGGGTGAGACCGGTCACCGTGTCGGCCACCCACTCCACCCCCGCCTCCCGCGCGCGCCGGCGCCACCAGTCGAACACCGTCGCCCCGTCCCAATACCCCTCGTCCACCGTGTTGATCGCACCGAGGCGGATGCCGTCCAGGGCGTAGAACGGCCAGGCGTCGGCGATGGCGTCGGGGGTCAGGAGGCGGGTGGCCGCCCCTGCCTCGCGCTGCACCGCGACGTTGGCGCGCAGCGTGTCGGCCCCCTCCGCGCTGGCGGCGAGGTAGAGATAGCCGAAGGCGTGGATATCCAGGTCGGGCACCCGCGGGTCGCCGCCCAGCTCGGCGCGCAGGTTCTTGATATAGGCTGCGGTGAACTGGCTGATGCGGACGTTCAGCGCGGTCGAGAACTGCTGGCGGATGCACGAGTTGGTGTGGGTGGTCGAGGCGAAGGCGTAGCTCGGATCGCGTTCGACCACCAGAACACGGCCGTCGAAGACGGGATCGGAGGCGAGGAACCACGCGGTGGCCGCGCCCATGATCCCGCCGCCGACGATGACCACGTCATAACTGCGATGGCGGGGGGCGGCGGCGAACCCCGGAGGGAGGCCCTGCTCCGGGGCCCGGAGGTCAGGCGGCACCGCCGCGCTCCGCCGCCCGGCGCCAGAGCCACCCGGCGGCGCTCAGAAGGCCCGCGTCGTCGCCGGGCCCGGCCACGAGCTGCGCCCCCATGGGCAGGCCGGACGAGGCCGAGAGAAGCGGCAGAGTGATCGCGGGGGCGCCGCAGAGCGTCCAGATCCCGTTGAAGATCGAATCGCCCGTGCTGCCCAGCCCCTCGGGCGCCGGTCCCGGCGCCGCCGGGCAGAGCAGCGCGTCGCAGGCCGAGAACGTCGGCGCCAAAGCGGCGATCAGCGCCGCGCGCGCGGCCAAGGCGGCGCAGTAGTCGGCCTCGGGGATCGCCCTGCCCGCTTCGATCGCCGCCAGCGTCTCGGCCCCCAGCCGGTCGCGGCCCGCCTCCATGTAGCGGGCGAAGTGCCGCGCCATCTCGGCGAAGTTGATCGTCTGGCGGTGCAGGGCGGCGTCCGCGGCCTCGGGCGGCAGGGCCACCGTCCGGGCCCCCAGGCTGCGCGCGAGGTCGGTCAGAGCGCCGCGCATGTCGGGGTCCGCCTCGTCCCAGCCCGGCGGCTGCACCAGGCCCAGGACGGGCGGCCGCTGCGGCGCCGTCTCCACCGCCGCGACCAGGCCCGGCCGCGGGCGGTCCGCGGTGGCCCGGTCGCCCGGGTCGTGGCCGAACAGGACCTCGGCCAGCAGGGCGGCCCCGGCCGGATCGGCGGCGAAGGTGCCGATGGTGTCGAGGCTCGGCGACTGCACCAGCACGCCGGTGCGGGGGATGGCGCCAAAGCTCGGCTTGAATCCGACCACGCCGCAGAAGGACGCGGGACGGATCACCGACCCGCCGGTCTGGGTGCCCACGGCGAGGGGCACGTGGCCGTCCGCCACCGCCGCCGCCGATCCCGACGACGAGCCCCCGGGCGTGTGGCGGGGATCGTGCGGATTGCGGGTCGGCCCGGGATGCAGATAGGCGAGTTCGGTGGTCACGGTCTTGCCCAGGATCACGGCGCCCGCGGCGCGCAGGCGGGCGACGATCCAGGCGTCGCGGTCGGGGATCCGCCCCGCGTCCAAGCGACAGCCGTTTTCGGTGGGCGTTCGGGCGGTGTCGACGATGTCCTTGAGCCCCACGGGCAGGCCGTGGAGCGGACCCGGCGCCGCGCCCGCGGCACGGTCGACGTCGGCCCGGCGCGCCTCGGCGCGCGCGCGGTCGGGGTCGACCGAGGCCCAGGCCCGCACCTCCGGCTCGCGCGCTACGATCCGCGCCAAGCAGCGGTCGATCAGCGTCTCGGCGCCCAGAGCGCCCGAGGCCAGCCGGTCGCGCAGGGCCAGCGCGCCGTCCTCCAACGGATCCCCCAGGGCGGCGGGCCGCGGGGCGGGTCGGGTCTCGGGGGACATCGGCACCTCGTCTTGGCACGGCGTGAAACGCCAGGATGCCCAAGTCGCCGCGGACCGGCAAGGGACCGCTTCGCGCCGGGGCGGGACGCGCAGGCCCCATGCCCCGCCACAGGGCCGCCGCCCCCGTCCGCCTATGCGCGGACGTCCGCCCCATCCCGCTGGGAGATCGCGCCGCCGCACCCGCGGGTTGAAGCCGGGGGGCCGTCGTGCCTACACCGGCACAGTGCCCGGCCGCGAGGAGGAGACCTGCCGATGAAACCGATCCACCGCATTCTGCTGACCGGCGCCGCGGGCGCCCTGGGCCGCCAGCTGCGCCCCTATCTCAAGGACCACTGCACCCACCTGCGCCTGACCGACATGGCCGAGATGGAGGCCGCCGCCGACCACGAGGAGGTGGTGGTCGCCAACCTGGCCGACCGCGCCGCGGTGCTGGAGATGACCCGCGACGTCGACGCCGTGGTCTACATGGCCGGCAAGGGGTTCGAGGGCGGCTTCGACGACATCTTCGACGGCCACGTCAAGGGGCTGTACAACGTGTTCGAGGGGATGCGGCAGAACGGCGGGCGGCGCGTGGTCTGGGCCTCGTCGATCCACGCCGTGGGGTTCCACCCCTTCTCCCAGGTCATCGACGCCGAGACGCCGACCCGGCCCGACACCACCTACGGGGTGGCCAAGGTCTGTGGCGAGGCGATCGCGTCGCTCTACTGGGACAAGCACCGCATCGAGTCGGTGTCGATGCGCATCGTCAGTTGCGTGGAGCGGCCCGAGAACCGCCGCCACTTGTCGACCTGGCTCAGCTATCCCGACCTCTGCCGGATGGTGGGGGCGGCTCTGACCTGTCCGCGGACGGACCATTCCATCGTCTACGGGGTGTCGGCCAACACCCACGCGGCCCAGGACAACCGGCTGGCGGCGCACCTGGGCTATCGCCCCGAGGACAACGCCGAGGCGCACCGCGCCCGGATCGAAGCCGAGACGCCCGCCTTCGCCCCCGGCGACCCCGACATCGCCACCCACGGCGGCCCCTTCGCCACGATGCCCCACTACGGCGACGACTGAGGGGGCGATCCGTGTGTGCCGAGACCGGAGGACAGCGCCGTGCCGCCGGGGCGGGGTTGGCGGCGCTGGACGGGCTCGGAAGCATCGACGTCCCGACGGCTGAACCGTCCTCGCCAAAGCGCCGCCCCGTGGGGGCCGGGGGGCTGAATGGAGCGCTCTGTGTCATTGCGGAGAGACCCCGACGACGAACCGCTTGTGCCGAGCACAGAGGGCAGCGCCGGCCCGCCGGGGCAGGTGAAGCGGCGCGGGACAGGGATGCAAGCATCGACGCCGCCGCGGCTGTACCGTCCTCGCCAGAAGCGCCGCCCCGGGGGGGCGGGACGGCGCTGCCCGGCGGTGCCGCCGGGCGGGGCGTGGGGGCTGGGCGGGCCTTCAGAGGGCGACGGAGTGGCGGGCGGCGCCGGTGTCGAGATAGGCGTCGAAGGCGGCGGCGGCGAGGCGGGCCAGGGGGCGGCCGCGGTCGGTCAGGGCCACCCCGTGGGCGCCCACCTCGACCAGGCCGTCGGCGGCCATGGGGGCGAGCTGCTCCCGCGCCGCCCGCCACCACCCCGGCGCGGCGCCGAAGCCTCGACCGATGGCGTCGGGGTCGGCGCGCCCGTCGCACATGATGCGCTCGATCACCGCGCCGCGCAGCGCGTCGTCCAGGCTGATCGCCCGGCCCTTGGCCACCGGCAGCGTGCCCGCCGCCACCGCCCGCGCCCAGGCGCCCGTCTCGGCGAGGTTCTGCACGAAGCCCTGGGGCGCGCGGCCGATGGAGGTGGCGCCGAGGCCGATCATCGTCGCCGCGGGATCGTCGGTGTAGCCCTGGAAGTTGCGGTGGAGCCGCCCCGCCCGCGCCGCCCGCGCCAGCCCGTCTCCGGGCAGCGCGAAGTGGTCGAGGCCGATGGCCCGGTAACCCGCCGCGACCACCGCCTCGGCCGCCGCCGCCGCCTGGTCGGCGCGGGCGCGGGCGTCGGGCAGCGCGTCTTCGGGGATCATCCGCTGGTTTTTGGCCACCCAGGGCACGTGGGCGTAGCCGAAGAGCGCGATGCGGTCCGGCGCCATTTCGGCCGCCAGGTCGATGGTTCGGAGGAGCTTCTCGGTGGTCTGGTGCGGCAGTCCGTAGATCAGGTCGAAGTTGATCGCGTCGATGCCGTGGCGGCGGAACGCGCCCACGGCCTCGGCCACCATCTCGGGCGGCTGGATGCGGTTGATCGTGCGCTGCACCTCGGGATCGAACTCCTGCACGCCGAAGCTGGCGCGGTTGAAGCCCAGGTCGGCCAGGCGCGCGACCATGGCGTCGGTCAGCGTGCGCGGATCGCTCTCGATGGCGCGCTCGGCGTCGGGCAGGATGTCGAAGGCGGTCTCCAGCGCCGCCGTCACCCGGGCCAGGTCGTCGGGCGCCAGCGCGGTGGGCGTGCCCCCGCCCCAGTGCAGATGCGCGACCCGCAGCCGACCGGGCAGCGCGTCGCGCACCAGCGCGATCTCGGAGAGCAGCGTCTCGACATAGTCCTTGAGCGGGCCCTCGCGCTTGACCAGCTTCATGTTGCAGCCGCAATACCAGCACATCTGCCGGCAGAAGGGGACGTGGAGATAGAGCGACAGGGGCTCGGCCGGATCGAGCGCGCCGAGCCAGCCGCGATAGGTCTCGGGGTCGAACCCGGTCTGGAAATGCGGGGCCGTGGGATAGCTGGTATAGCGCGGCGTTGCGATCTGTGCGTAGCGTTCGATGACAGGGTCCATCAGGGCGCCTCGAAAGTGATGTCGAAGGTGCAGCCCGCCGCGCCCAGAGCGCAGCAGGCGGTGTGGGTGATGCGGACGCGCGGCCCGGCCAGGCGGCCGAAGAGGCGGGCGAAAACGGCGGTGTGCCACGGGCATCCGGGCATGGCCAGGGGGTTGGGCGCGAGCGTCAGAGAGGGGTGCGGCCAGGACGCCGTGCGGCAGGTGCCAGATCCGGCGAAGGTCCAGGCGTGCCGGGCGACCGCGCCGAGGAGGAGCCGCGCCGCGGGCCCCGCGGGCAGCACGCCCAGCAGCGCCCGCGCGGGCGCCGGGATGCGGTGGGCGAGGATGTAGTCGCCGGTGGCCCGGCCCGCCTCGGCCGCGATCTCGGGCCAGTCGTCGGGCCGCGCGGCGGCGACGGCGTCGAAGAGCGCGCGGACCTGGGCCTGGGGCACCATGCCGCCAGGCACCTCGCGCGCCACCCCCGCGGCGGCGAAGATCCGGTCCGCCGCCCGGTCGCCCAGCCGCGCCGTCAGCGCGCGGTCCATCTGGATCAGCGCGTTGGGGCCGACCCGGGCCTCGGCGGCGGTGTCGAGCATCGCCTAGCCCGCCGTCGTCCCGGCGGGCGCCGCGGCGGGGTCGTCCATCTGCCGGTCGCCGCCGCCGCAGGCCTTGACCGCGGCCATCTCGGCGGCCCGCGCCTTGCCCTGGGCGCGGATGGCGGCCTGGCGTTCCTTGACCTTGCGCGAGCGCTCGGCCGCGGCCTGCCAGTCATCCATCTGCGCCTCGGCGATCTCGCGGCTGTCGTCGAAGTGGAAGTCGAGCTTGCCCTTGGTCTGCGGGCCCCAATAACCGACCTTGCCCAGGTCGTAGAAGGTCCGCTGAACCCCGGCCTTGAGGAACGCGCGCAGGCACCCCAACAGATAGCGGCGCCGATAGCCCGTGCCGCGCCAGGGATAGTGGAACAGCGCCTTGCGCATGTAGAAGCGGCGATAGTTGGCCATGACCCGGTCGAGGAGCGTGTCGCGGTCCATCGCCTCGGGCTTCATGATCGGGGTGACGAAGTTGTACTTCGAAAAATCGAAGACCTCGACCTTGTCCCCCAGCTCCTGGAACAGGGGCGTGAAGGGCCAGGGCGTATACATCGACCAGTTGGCCAGGTCGGGATCCCATTCGCGGGCGTAACGATAGGTCTCTTCCAGGGTCTCGACGGTCTCGTTCTCCAGCCCGACGATGAACTGCGCCTCGGTAAAGATGTCGGCCTCGCGCAGGAGGCGGATGGCGCGGGCGTTGTCCTCGACCTTGGTTTCCTTGTTGAAGCGGTCGAGCTTGAGCTGCGCCGCCGCCTCGGTGCCCAGAGAGACGTGCACGAGACCCGCCTCGCGGTAGAACGGCAGAAGTTCCTCGTCGCGCAGGATGTCGGTGACGCGGGTGTTGATGCCCCATTGGATCCGGCGCGGCAGGTCGCGGGCGATCAGCTCTTCGCAGAACTCGATGAACTTCTTGCGGTTGATGGTGGGCTCCTCGTCGGCGAGGATGAAGAACCCGACGCCGTGGTCGTTCACCAGCCCCTCGATCTCGTCCACCACCTTTTTCGGGTCGCGGACGCGGTAGTCGCGCCAGAACTTCCACTGCGAGCAGAACGAGCAAGTGAAGGGGCAGCCCCGCGCCAGGTTCGGGATCGCGACCTTGCGGTTCAGCGGGATATAGATGTAGCGGTCCCACTCCATCAGCGACCAGTCCGGGTCGATCCCGTCGAGGTCGCGCACGGTCGAGGCGGCGGGCGTGGCGACGATGCCGTCCGCGCCGCGGAAGGCCAGCCCCTTGATCCCCGGCCGCGCCTCGGGCCAGGTGCCGTCGCGCACGGCGCGCGCCACGGCGACGAAGATCTCCTCGCCCTCGCCGCGGACGATGGTGTCGACGGCGTCGCATTCGGCCAGCACCTGCTTGAACATGAAGGTCGCGTGGACGCCGCCGAGGATGCGGGGCACGTCGGGCACGACCTCGCGCGCGATCTCCAAGGTCCTCTCGGCGGCGTAGATCGACGGGGTGATGGCGGTGACGCCCACCAGGTCCGGGGCGGCCGCGGCGATGCGGGCCCTCAGCGCGTCTTCGTCCAGGTGCTCGGTCATCGCGTCGATGAAGGCGACGTCGAAGCCTGCGCGCTTCAACGGCCCCGCCAGGTAGGCGGCCCAGGCCGGCGGCCAGTTCCCCGCGATCTCGGCCCCACCCGAGTGATAGTTGGGGTGGATCAGTAGAATGCGCATGGCTCCGCCCTCCCGGTTTTCAGGTAGAGTGCGGGGCGCCGGGGCGCGCGTCCTTGATGTCGGTCAAGTTCGCGCGGAAAGTGTCAACCGGGCGTGACAGTCGGCGAAGACCCGGCCGCATCGCGCGCAGGGGCGGCGTCGAAGCGGGCGCCGGGGGACTCCTTGGGCAGGCGCATCTCCGCGGCCCGGCCGTGCCTCTTCGGCCCCTCCGGCCGGGCGATGCGGGCCGTGGCCTCGGCCCCAGGACGGCCGCCGTCGCGGGGGCGCGCTGTGGCCGAGGTCACGACCTTGAGGAACGTGTGCATGCCCGGGCCAGCGGTCCCGCGCGCCGCGCCCGAGGTCGGCAGGACACGGTGGGTCCCCGACGCCTTGTCCCCGGAGGCCAGGGGCGTCGCCTCGCCCGCAAGCCGCGCCCTGGCGCAGGACGGGCGCGCGAGCCGCCGGTCGGAATCGGCGACCTGCCCCCTCAGGTGCTCGGGCGCGCAGAGGTCGCAGGTGGCGTCCGTCGCCGCGCGGTGGGGGCAGAGGATCACCTCGGCGCAGTTCCGGCCGGCCGCGGCGGCGCCCCGCCGCGCAGCGCAGGGCGAGACGCGCCCTGCCCGCTTGATCGGCGCTCCGGGGGCTGCGACGATGCCGATATGGGCGTTTTGCGAACGATGGCCGCCGCTCTGATCCTGTCGACGCCGTGCGGCGCCAGTTGGGCGGGCGAAGCCGACCTGCGCGGCGTCTTTGCCGGCTGTGCGGGGCGGCTGTCGGCGGCGGTGGAGCACGCTTGGCTGATCTCGGACCCCGACGCGCCGACGCTGGCGGACGAGCGCGCGGCGCTCCTGGCGCTCTTGGCGGCGGTGACGGCGGACCCGGATGCGGGAGAGGCCCTGCACCGCCGCGTGGCGGCCAAGGCGGCGCAGGGGTCGCTCCTGCGCACGGCCAGCTTTGCCACGGACCGGCGCCGAGCGGCCCAGGCGGGCCGCCGCGCCGCGGCGCATCTGCGGTCGTGCCGGGCATTGCTCCTCGGCCAGTGAGCGGACGTCGCGGGACCGCTCCCTGCCCGTCCCGCAGGCAGGTGCGCCGATTCCGCGCAAGAAACGGGCACTTCGCTGCACCGCGGCGAAAACCCGGGCTTTGACCTCGGCACCGCCGCCGTTTCGCCCTAAGCCTCTGAGCGGGCCGTCGGGTCCGACCGAAACGTGCGGCGGCACGGGCCTTGCAAACCATCGCGCCACCGCACTCCGCATCACATGCGTGAGGGGCATATGGGGCGTCTGCCGCCCCATAGCAACGTCCCCACGCGACACGCAGAGGGACACGCGATGTCGAAACCACTCCCCATTGCTGCCGCCGTTCTCGCCGCCGGGATCTTGCCCGCCGCGGCCCAGGACTGCCCGATCAAGGTGGGCGTCCTGCATTCGCTGTCGGGGACCATGGCGATCTCGGAAACCACGCTCAAGGACACCATGGAGATGCTGATCGAACAGCAGAACGCCGCCGGTGGGGTGCTGGGCTGCGCGCTGGAGGCGGTGGTGGTCGACCCCGCCTCGGACTGGCCGCTCTTTGCCGAGAAGGCGCGCGAGCTGCTGACCGTTCACGAGGTCGACGTGATCTTCGGCAACTGGACGTCGGTGAGCCGCAAGTCGGTGTTGCCCGTCCTGGAAGAGCTGAACGGCCTGCTGTTCTATCCCGTCCAATACGAGGGCGAGGAGAGCTCGCGCAACGTGTTCTACACCGGCGCCGCCCCAAACCAGCAGGCGATCCCCGCGACCGACTACTTCCTCGAAGAGCTGGGGGTGGAGAAGTTCGCGCTGCTCGGCACCGACTACGTCTATCCGCGCACGACGAACAACATCCTGGAGAGCTATCTCCAGCAACAGGGAATCGCGGCCGAGGACATCTTCGTCAACTACACCCCCTTCGGCCACTCCGACTGGTCCAAGATCGTGGCCGACGTCGTCGCCCTGGGCGCCGACGGCAAGAAGGTGGGCGTGATCTCGACCATCAACGGCGACGCCAATGTCGGGTTCTACAAGGAACTGGCGGCGGCGGGCATCTCGGCCGACGACATCCCCGTCGTCGCCTTCTCTGTGGGCGAGGAAGAGTTGTCGGGCCTCGACACCTCGAACCTGGTCGGCCACCTCGCCGCCTGGAACTATTTCCAGTCCGCCGACACCGACGCCAACGCCGAGTGGGTCGCCGCGTGGAAGGCGCGGATGGGTGAGGACCGGGTGACCAACGACCCGATGGAGGCCCACTATATCGGGTTCAACATGTGGGTGAATGCGGCCGAGGCGGCCGGCACCACGGACGTCGATGCGGTGCGCGCGGCGATGTATGGCCAGGAGTTCGCGAACCTCACCGGCGGCACGGCCGTGATGCTGCCCAACCACCACCTGGCGAAGCCGGTGCTGATCGGCGAAATCCAGGCCGACGGCCAGTTCGACATCATCAGCCAGACCGAAGAGGTGCCGGGCGACGCCTGGACCGATTATCTGCCCGAGTCCGCGGTGCTGAAATCGGATTGGAAGGACTTGGGCTGCGGGATGTACAACACCGAGACCGAGACCTGCGTGCAGCTCACGTCGAACTACTGACGCCGCCGCCCTGCGCGACGGCCGCACCGGGGGGCGGCCCGCCCCCCGGGATCCCGGAGGTTCCGACATGCTGCGACTGATTGGACCGCTCTGCGCCCTGGCGCTGGCACTGGCGGCGACGGTGCAGACCGCCGCGGCCCAGGACGCGGACGCGCCGATCCAGCGACTGCTGCAAGAGCACGGCGCCGCCATCGAAAAAAGCGCGCGCCGCAGCATCGGCCCGGCCATCGACGCTCTGGCCGAGAGCGGCCTGGCCGACGCCCGCGCCGCGCTGGAGGCGTGGCGGTCCAAGGAGATGTGGCGCGCCGCGGACGGCGGCCTCTTCGTCCGCGCCGAGGAGGTGGACCGCGACACGCTGAGGCTGTTCGACCTCGCCGGCGGCGCGGCCCTGGGCGAGGCGCCCGACGACGGCTTCGTCCAGATCAAGCCCAACAGCGGCATCCGGGGCATGATCGCCGCGGCGCTGGTGCGGTTCCAACTGACCGACCCCGAGGCGGCGGTGCGGGCCACCGCGCTCGACGCGATCGAGCGCGACCCCGAGGCCGCCCATCTGACCGCCCTGCGCACCGCCCTGGCGGTCGAGAGCGACCCCGCCCTGGCGATGCGGGCGGGGCGGTTGGAGCGGCTGCTGACGGTGCGCTTCGCCGCCGATCCGGCCGAACGGATCGCCGCCATCGAAGGCTTTGCCGGCGACCTCGGCGTCGATCTGCGGGCCGCGCTGACGCCCCTGACCGCGACCGCGCAAGAGGCCGCCGCCGCGCTGCCCGCAGGCGCCGACGTCGCCCGGCGGCTGACCCCCGGGGACCGCGACCTGAGCGCCGCCGACGCCTACGGGCTCCTCGTCGCGCGGGGGCTGGCCCCGGCCCCCGTGCCGGCCGAGGCGCGGCGGACGGCGCTGATCGATCACATCGCCGACGGCGCGGTCGGCGGAGTTCGCCTCGCCGCCCTGAGCGACCAGGGGGCCCGAGACCTGGCCTACGCCGCGCTGGCCGCGGAGGGGCGCGTGCCCCCCGCGCCGACCGAGGCCGAAATCGCCGCGCGCCTCGCCGCCCACGTGTTCTGGGAGCGGTTCACGGGCGCCCCGCCCGAGGTGGCGCGGGCCGCTCTGGCGGTGCTCGACGGCATCGAGGCCAAGCTGGCGGTGAACCGGGCCGCCGACCTCGCGCTCGACGCGGTGTCGCTGGCGTCGATCTATTTTCTCGCCGCCATCGGCCTGGCGATCACCTTTGGCGTTATGGGGGTCATCAACATGGCCCATGGCGAGTTCATCATGATGGGCGCCTATACGGGGTTCGTGGTCCAGCAAGCGGTGCCGGACTATACCCTGTCGCTGGTGCTGGCGATCCCCGCGGCGTTTGCCGTGACGTTCCTGGCCGGAGTGGCGCTGGAGCGGCTGGTGATCCGCTGGCTCTACCGCCGCCCTCTGGAGACGCTGCTGGCGACCTTCGGCGTGTCCATCGCGCTGCAACAACTGGCCAAGAACATCTTTGGCACCCAGGCCCGTCCGCTGACCGCGCCCGGGTGGCTGGACGGTGCGCTGGTCGTCAACGACGTGGTCGCGATCAGCTATATCCGCATCGCCATCTTTGTGCTGGCGGCGGTGTTCCTGGCGCTGTTCCTGGCGGTGATGACCCGCACGCGGCTGGGGCTGGAGGTGCGGGCGGTCACCCAGAACCCCCGCATGGCCGCCTCCATGGGGATCGACCCCGACCGCATCAACATGCTGACCTTCGGGCTGGGATCGGGAATCGCGGGCATCGCCGGGGTCGCCATCGGCCTCTATGCCAAGGTCACGTCCGAGATGGGCGCAGACTATATCGTTCAGTCGTTCATGACCGTGGTGGTGGGCGGGGTCGGCAGCATCTGGGGCACGCTCCTGGGCGCGTCGCTGGTCGGCGGGCTGCAAAAGGTGATCGAGGTCCTGAACCCGTCGAACACGCTGGCGGCGCAGACCTACATGATCCTCTTCGTCATCCTGTTCATCCAGGTGCGTCCCCGGGGGCTGATCGCCCTCAAGGGCCGCGCGGCGGAGGCCTGAGCCCGTGGCGCTCGGCCACTGCCCCGCCGACCGGGAGGCGCGCCCATGACCGACGCCGCCGCCCCCGCCCCGCGGCGCCGTCCGCTGGCGCTGCGCCACCCTTCGGCGGTGGTGTTCCTGGCGCTCCTGGCGCTCTTCACCGTCGGCGTCACGCTGTTGGCCGAAGGGATGGGGACCGGCGCGATCTCGACCAGCTTCGTCAAGACCCTGGGTAAGACGCTGTGCCTGTGCCTGGTCGCCCTGGCGATGGACCTGGTGTGGGGCTATTGCGGCATCCTGAGCCTCGGCCACATGGCGTTCTTCGGCATCGGCGGCTACGCCATCGGCATGTGGCTGATGTATGCGCGGACCGAGATCATCGTGGTCCAGAGCCTCGCGGCGCAGCCCCTGCCGCCGACCCCGGACGAGATCGCGGACGGGATCGCGGGACAGATCTTCGGCGTCGTCGGCGCGTCCGAGTTCCCGCCGATCTGGGCCTTTGCCCATTCCCTGCCGCTGCAACTGGCGGCGGTGGTGCTGGTGCCGGGGCTGTTGGCGCTGGTCTTTGGCTGGCTGGCGTTCCGCAGCCGGGTCACCGGGGTCTATCTGTCGATCCTCACCCAGGCGATGACGCTGGCGCTGGCGCTCTACCTCTTTCAGAACGACAGCGGGCTCCGGGGCAACAACGGTCTGTCGGGGCTGCAAAACCTGCCCGGTCTCGACCACGTGCCCCAGGCGACGGTGTCGTTGTGGTTCTTCTGGGCCTCGGCGGCGGCGCTGGCGCTGGGGTATCTTCTGTGCCTGCGGGTGGTGTCGGGCAAGTTCGGCTCGGTGATCCGGGCGATCCGCGACGACGAGGCGCGGGTGCGGTTTCTGGGCTATCCGGTCGAGACCTACAAGCTGGTCGTCTTCACCCTCACGGCGGTGATCGCGGGCATCGCCGGGGCGCTCTACTATCCCCAGGCGGGCATCGTGAACCCGGCCGAAATCGCGCCCATCGCCTCGATCTACCTCGCCGTCTGGGTCGCCATCGGCGGGCGCGGGCGGCTCTACGGCGCGGTGATCGGCGCGGCCGCGGTGTCGCTGTTGTCCACCTGGTTCACCGGCGGGCAGGCGCCGGACCTGCACCTGTTCGGCGTCACCCTGCGCTGGGTCGACTGGTGGACGGTGCTCTTGGGGCTGTCCTTTGTCGCGGTGACGCTCCTCGCGCCCAAGGGTCTGGGCGGCCTCGTCGACCTGATCGCGGCGCGGCGGCCGCCCGAGCGCCACGGCGCGGACCTGGGCCCCGACCAGGGCGCCCTGCGCGAGCGCGAGGCGGACCGGTGAGCGCGCTGTTGGAAGTCTCGGGCGTCAGCGTCAGCTTCGACGGGTTCCGTGCCATCGACAACCTGACCTTCGCCATCGGCGCCGCCGAGCTGCGGGCGGTGATCGGGCCCAACGGGGCGGGCAAGACCACGTTCATGGACATCGTCACGGGCAAGACGCGGCCGGACCGCGGCCGCGTCGTCTGGGGCGAGACATCGCGCGACCTGACCGCCCTGTCGGAGAGCCGGATCGCGCAACTGGGCATCGGCCGCAAGTTCCAGCGCCCCACCGTGTTCGAGGATCAGAGCGTCGCCGACAATCTCATGCTGGCGCTGAAGAAGGACCGCGGACCGCTGGCGGTGCTGGCGTTCCGCCCCTCGGCCGCCGACCGGGCGCGCATCGCCGACCTCGCCGATGAGATCGGCCTGGCGGGGG
Source organism: Rhodobacteraceae bacterium CCMM004 (assembly GCA_004005435.1). GTDB lineage: Bacteria > Pseudomonadota > Alphaproteobacteria > Rhodobacterales > Rhodobacteraceae > CCMM004. Next base: position 593,984 of record RZWH01000002.1, read on the forward strand.
CGCTGGACCGCAAGGCGGGCGAGCTGAGCCACGGGCAGAAGCAGTGGCTGGAAATCGGGATGCTGCTGGCGCAGGACCCGCGGCTTTTGCTGGTGGACGAGCCGGCGGCGGGCATGACCCCGGCCGAGCGGGCGCACACCGCCGACCTGTTGATCGAGGCGGCCAGGACGCGGGCGGTGGTGGTGGTCGAGCACGACATGGAATTCGTGCGGCGCCTCGGCTGCCGGGTGACCGTGCTGCACGAGGGGTCGGTGCTGGCCGAGGGCTCCATCGACCGCGTGACGTCGGACGCACGGGTGATCGAGGTGTATCTTGGACGCTGAGGCTCTGCGCATCGAGGGGCTGACGCTGCACTATGGCGGCAGTCAGATCCTGCACGGCATCGACCTCGTCGCCCGGCGGGGCGAAGTCACCTGCGTGATGGGCACCAACGGGGTGGGCAAGACCAGCCTTCTCAAGGCCATCGCCGGGGCGCATCCCCGCTCGGGCGGGCGGTATCGTCTCTGCGGGGACGAGATCGGGCGGCTGGGCGCCCACGGTCTGGCGCGGCGCGGGGTCGCCTACGTCCCCCAGGGGCGCGAGATCTTTCCCTTTCTCACCGTCCGCGAGAACCTGGAGACCGGGTTTGCCTGTCTGCCGCGGGGCGCGCGCCGGGTGCCCGACGAGATCTTCGATCTGTTCCCGGTCCTGCACCGGTTCCTGGGCCGCCGCGGCGGCGATCTGTCCGGCGGCCAGCAGCAGCAGTTGGCCATCGCCCGGGCGCTGGTGACGCGGCCGCGGCTCCTGCTCCTCGACGAGCCGACGGAGGGCATCCAGCCCAACGTCATCCAGGAGATCGGCGCGGTGATCGCCACGCTCCGGCGTGGCGGCGAGATGGCCATCGTGCTGGTGGAGCAGTATTTCGACTTTGCCCACAGCCTCGGCGACCGGTTCGTGGTGCTGGAGCGCGGCGCGATCAAGCTGCGGGGCGATGCCGCCTCGATCTCCCGCGCGGATCTCATCGCCGCCGTGTCGGTCTGAGGCGCGGCCGATTCGGGCGGCTGGATAATACCATAGGCATACCTTTCCAAAGGGCCAGAAGCCGCGGGCGGTCCGGCCGAACCGCATCCGGCGGACCCAACGAGAGGGCACCCCCGCACCCGGCACAGGAAACGCCGCGCCGATCCGTCGGGGCGGGGCCGGCATCGCCGCGCCAGCGGGCGACGAGGGCGCATCGGCGTCGCGGGCCACCCGACGCGGGGTGGAGCCCTTGCCCGCTCGGACCAGGGGTCTCCCGGAGGGACCCGCACCCCCATGTGCCGCGCGCGCAGGGCGGCGGCGCAGCGTGAGCGGGTGCGGAACGCCGCCCCGCGGGTACCGCGCGGGACCGCCCGGCGGGCCGCCGGGCGCAGCGGACGGACCGGGCGGGCGCAGCGGTTCCGACGCCGCCGACAGGGGGCTTCGCCAGGCCGGACCGTTTTGCCATGGACAAATGGTATTACTTGGGTATCGTCCCTGGGATGGAGGAGACGGCCTGCACGCGACACCGTCCGACCGAGAGACGGGCGCTGCGGGAACCGGATCGCACACACCGAAGGGAGACCCCCATGACCAAGACCATGCTGAAGGGCGCGTTGCTGACCACGACGCTGATGGCCGCCTCCGCAGCCGCCGCCCAGGACGCCAGCCTAATCATCGAGAGCTGGCGCAACGACGACCTGTCGATCTGGCAGGACAAGATCATTCCGGCCTTCGAGGCCGCGCATCCGGGCATCACCGTCCGGTTCACGCCGTCGGCCCCGGCAGAATACAACGCCGTCCTGAACTCCAAGCTCGACGCCGGATCGGCGGGCGATCTGATCACCTGCCGCCCCTTCGACGCCTCCCTGGCGCTCTACGACGCCGGGCACCTGGCCGACCTCAGCGATCTCGACGGCATGGAGAACTTCTCGGACGTGGCCAGATCCGGGTGGAGCACCGACGACGGCAGCGCCACCTACTGCGTGCCCATGGCCAGCGTGATCCACGGCTTCATCTACAACAAGGAGGCGTTCGAGGAGGTGGGCGTCGAGGTGCCCCAGACCGAGGACGAGTTCTTTGCCGTGCTGGACGCGTTCAAGGAGGACGGCACCTACATCCCGATGGCGATGGGCACCAACGACCAGTGGGAAGCCGCCACCATGGGCTATAACAACATCGGCCCGAATTACTGGAAGGGCGAGGAGGGCCGCACCGCCCTGATCGCCGGAGAGCAGAAGCTGACCGACGAGGGTTGGGTCGCGCCGTTCCGGCAGTTGGCCAAGTGGGGCGACTATCTGGGCGACGGTTATGAGGCGCAGACCTATCCCGACAGCCAGAACATCTTTACCCTCGGGCGGGCGGCGATCTATCCCGCCGGATCGTGGGAGATCTCGGGCTTCAACGCCCAGGCCGATTTCGAGATGGGGGCGTTTCCGCCGCCGGTGCCCGCCGCGGGCGACACCTGCTATATCTCCGACCACACCGACATCGGCATCGGCATGAACGCCGCGACCGACCACCCCGAGGCGGCCAGGACCTTCCTCACCTGGGTGGCGTCGACCGAGTTCGCCGAGATCTTCGCCAACGAGTTGCCGGGGTTCTTCCCCCTCTCGAATGCCGCGGTGTCGCTGGCCGATCCGCTGGCGCAGGAGTTCATCTCGTGGCGCGAAGCGTGCGAGAGCACCATCCGCTCGACCTATCAGATCCTGTCGCGGGGCACGCCGAACCTGGAGAACGAGACCTGGAACGCCTCGGTCGCGGTGATCAAGGGCGACGAGACGCCCGAGGAGGCGGCCCAGCGGCTTCAGGACGGTCTGGCCTCCTGGTACGACAAGCAGATGTGAGCCCGAGCGGGCGGGCCGGGCGCGCGACGCCGGGCCCGCCCCCGTCCCCACCGGCGGCGGCGCCCCTGCGCCGCACGCCCATCGAGGGATCGCCGCCCATGACCCGGCCACCCAGCCCTGCCGCCTCGCCGCCCACCGGGGCCGCCTGATGGCCCGGCGCCGCCCGGTCCGCTGGCACATCGCCGTGTTCCTGGCGCCTGCGGTGCTGGTCTACACGGCGGTGATGATCTACCCGCTCTTCAACACCCTGCGCCTGTCGTTTTACTCCGAGATCGGGCGGGAGCGGGTGTTCGTGGGGATGCAGAACTTTGCCACCCTCTTTGGCGACGCCATCTGGTCGGACCAGTTCTGGAACGCGCTCGCCAACAACTTCTGGTTCTTTCTCATCCACATGGCGGTGCAGAACCCGATCGGCATCGCGCTCGCGGCGCTGCTGTCGTCGCCGCGGCTGCGCTTTGCCGCGCTCTATCGCTCAGCGATCTTCGTGCCGACGATCCTGAGTTTCGTCATCGTCGGCTTTGCCTGGAAGCTGATCCTGTCGCCGATCTGGGGCATCGCGCCGGGGATGCTGGAGGCCGTGGGGCTCAAGTTCCTCTACGCCCCCTGGCTGGGCAAGGAGGAGTATGCGCTGACCACGCTCGCGCTGGTGTCGGTGTGGCAGTTCGTGGGCATCCCGATGATGCTGATCTACGCCGCGCTGCTGTCGATCCCCGACGAGATCCTGGAGGCCGGCGCCTGCGACGGCATCACCGGCTGGGCGGCGTTCTGGAAGATCAAGCTGCCCCTGATCCTGCCGTCGATCGGGATCATCTCGATCCTGACCTTCGTGGGCAACTTCAACGCCTTCGACCTGATCTATGCGGCGCAAGGAGCGCTGGCGGGGCCGGATTTCTCGACCGACATCCTGGGCACGTTCCTCTACCGCACCTTTTTCGGCTTTCAGTTGCAACTGGGCGATCCGCACATGGGCGCCGCCATCGCCAGCGCCATGTTCGCGATCATCCTGATCGGCGTCTGCGTCTACCTCTTTGGCATCCAGCGCCGGCTGCGCACCTATCAGTTCTAAAGGCAGGACCATGGCCACCGCCCGCGACAGCACCCGGACCGCCATCGCCGCCCATGCGGTGCTGATCCTCTACACGCTGATCGCGCTGTTTCCGGTGTTCGTCATCGTCATCAACAGCTTCAAGACCCGGCGCGCGATCTTTCGCGAGCCGCTGGCCCTGCCCGACGCCGACAGCTTTTCGCTGGTGGGCTACGAGACGGTGCTGCGGCAGGGCGATTTCTTTCTCTATTTCCAGAACTCGATGATCGTGACGGTGGCGTCGCTGTTCTTCATCCTGCTCTTCGGCGCCATGGCGGCGTTCGCGCTGGCCGAATACCGGTTCCGGTTCAACACCCTGATGGGGCTCTACCTGGCCCTGGGCATCATGATCCCGATCCGCATCGGCACCGTGGCGATCCTGGAGATGATGGTGGGCACGGGGCTGGTCAACACGCTCTGGGCGCTGATCCTGGTCTACACCGCGCAGGGGCTGCCGCTGGCGGTGTTCATCCTCAGCGCCTTCATGAAGGGGGTCAGCGACGACCTCAAGAACGCGGGCCGCATCGACGGGCTGAGCGAATACAAGATCTTCTTTCGCCTGGTGCTGCCGCTGGTGCGCCCAGCGATGGCCACGGTGGCGGTGTTCAACATGATCCCGATCTGGAACGATCTGTGGTTCCCGTTGATCCTGGCTCCGGCGGAGGAGACCAAGACCCTAACCCTGGGCAGCCAGGTGTTCATCGGCCAGTTCGTCACCGACTGGAACGCGGTCCTGTCGGCGCTGTCGCTCGCCATCCTGCCGGTGATGGCACTCTACGTCGTCTTTTCGCGGCAGTTGATCCGCGGCATCACATCGGGAGCGGTGAAATGAAGGTTCTGGTCGCGGGTCTGGGCAACATGGGGCTAAGCCACGCGATGGCCCACCATCGCCACCCCGAGGCCGAGATCGTGGGGTTGGTCAACCGCTCGGAGGTGGACCTGCCCGAGGCGCTGCAAGCCTATCCCATGCACCGCGATTTCCACGACGCGCTGGAGCGGACGCGCCCCGACCTCGCGGTGATCGCCACCTACACCGACAGCCACGCCGACTATGCCGTCGCGGCGATGGAGGCGGGGGCCCACGTCTTCGTCGAAAAGCCCCTGGCGAGCAGCGTCGCCGACGCCCAGCGGGTGGTCGACACCGCCCGCCGTCTGAACCGCAAGCTGGTGGTCGGCTATATCCTGCGCCACCATCCGAGTTGGCAGCGGCTGATCGCCGAGGCACGCGCCCTCGGCGGACCTTACGTGTTCCGGCTGAACCTCAACCAGCAGTCCGACGGCGCCACCTGGGAGACTCACAAGCAGCTCATGCAGAGCACCTCGCCCATCGTCGACTGCGGCGTCCACTATGTCGACGTGATGTGCCAGATCACCGACGCCGCGCCGGTCCGGGTCCACGGCATGGGCCTGCGCCTGAGCGACGAGATCCCCAAAGACATGTACAATTACGGCCAGTTCCAAGTGGTCTTCGCAGACGGATCGGTGGGGTGGTACGAGGCGGGTTGGGGCCCGATGATGTCGGAGACCGCGTTCTTCGTGAAGGACGTGGTCAGCCCCAAAGGCGCGGTGTCCATCCTCGAAGGCAACACCGGCGCGTCGGACGACGTCGACGGGCACACCAAGGTCGGCGCGCTCCTGGTCCACCGCCGCGACGGCGACCGCCGGATCGACCTGCCGGACGAGCCTGGGCACCAGGACCTGTGCGACGCCGAGCAGGCCCACGTCATCGACGCGATCCTGGGCGACGCGGACCTCGACCGCCACATGACCGACGCGGTGCAGTCCCTGGCGATCTGTCTGGCCGCCGACCGCAGCATCCGCGAGGGCCGCGTCGTGCCGTTGGGAGAGGCGCCATGACCGCGCTCAGGCTGGAGCATGTCGACAAGTCCTTTGGCCAGGTCAAGGTGCTGCACGACATCTCGCTGACGGTGGAGGACGGCGAGTTCGTGGTCTTCGTCGGGCCGTCCGGTTGCGGTAAGTCCACGCTGCTGCGGGTCATCGCCGGGCTGGAGGACGCCACCGCGGGCCGGGTCTCGATCGCCGGCGAGGAGGTCACCCATGTCCCCCCCGCCAAGCGCGGCATCGCCATGGTGTTCCAGACCTATGCGCTCTACCCGCATCTGAGCGTGCGCGACAACATGGCCCTGGGGCTCAAGCAGGAGGGCGCGCCGCGGGCGACGGTGGAGGCGCAGGTGGCCAAGGCGAGCCACATGCTGTCCCTCGACGACTATCTCAAACGGCGCCCGGCCGAGCTGTCAGGCGGGCAGCGGCAGAGGGTCGCCATCGGCCGCGCCATCGTCCGCGACCCCAAGCTGTTTCTCTTCGACGAGCCGCTGTCGAACCTCGACGCGGCGCTCAGGATGAACACCCGGGTCGAGATCGCGGCGCTGCACCGCACGTTGTCGGCCTCGATGATCTACGTCACCCACGACCAGATCGAGGCGATGACCCTGGCCGACAAGATCGTGGTGCTGCGCGACGGGCGGATCGAACAGGTGGGGGCGCCCATGGACCTCTACAACGACCCCGCCAACCGCTTCGTCGCCGGGTTCCTGGGCTCGCCCGCGATGAATTTCCTGGAGCGGTCGGTGGCGGGGCTGCCCGAGGGCGTCACCTTGGGCATCCGGCCCGAATACCTGCGGCCCGCACCCACCGGGCGGATCGGCGGAACCGTGACCCATGTGGAGCGGCTGGGCAGCGACACCAATCTCCTGGTGGAGACGTCCCAGGGCGAGCGGCTGACCTTGCGGATGTTCGGCCAGGACCAGACGCCGGTGGGCGCCCCGGTGACGCTGGACTGGGACGACGCCGATGCGTTCTTCTTCGACGCGACGGGGCGGCGGCTGACCGGCGCCGATCAGCCCTCGGTCCCGGCGGCGTAGAGCCCCACCAGCCAGCGCGCGACCTCGGGCGGCGGCGGCGTGCTGTCCCGCGCGAGGACGAGGCGGCCCAAGAGCTTTACCGTCGCGGGATCGCGCAGCATCTCGGCAAAGGTCCGGCGGTGCCAGTCGCGGCAGGCCTCTTCGGCGGCGGCGACGCCGGGCTGAGCGCGCAGGCGGGCGCGCTCGGCCTCCATCGCCGGGATCGCCCGAGCGATGGAGCGGTCCTCGGTGCCGTTGAAGTTGCGCTCGACCCAATAGGTCAGATCCACCGCCTTGGCCGTCCGATTGGGCAGGCCGCGGCGGCGCTTCATCAAGAAGTCCTCGACGGAGCGGAGAGAGTAGTGGTTGAGCTGCACCAGGTCGTGGGCGGGCGGGCGGCCCCAGTCGAGGATGCGCCCCGCGTCGGCGGCCAGCGCCTGGGGCCACGGTGCCCCCGACCCGTCGACCCACCTGGGCAGCGCGCCCGGCCGCTGCCTGGGCCGATGGATGCCGGGTTTCTGGAACGGACCGGCGCGGCGGTAGAGCGTCTTGAAGAACCGCGCGAGCGGCGGGAACGGCGCCGCAGCCGGGATCGCCCGGTCGAACGCCGCGATGGTCGGCGCGGCGGGCCGCCCCACATGCCCGGCATGACCGAAGAGCCGCCAGGGCAGCACCACGGCGTCCGCCCCCTCCACCGCGGCGATGAGGTCGGCCCAGGTCGCGAGCGGCGGGCGCAGATTGGGAAACTCGTCGCAGTCGAGATGCGCGATCCAGTCGGCGGCGGCCAGCGCGGGGTGCGCCGCGGCGGCCTTCAGCGCCGCCCATTGCGGGGTGCGGCCCTCGGGCGCCACGTTGCGCAGATGGGTCAGCGCCCCGGCCTCGGCCAGACGGTCGAGGAGCGCGTCGCTGCCGTCGGCGCAGTCGTTGGACCAGACCAGGATGTCGGCGGTCCCCAGCGCCCTGAGATGGGCCACCCATTCCAGCAGATGCGGCCCCTCGTCCCGCATCGCGGTGAGGACGGCGACGCGCGGGCTCATCGCCCCGCCTCCTGACCGTGCCACACCCCGTCATAGAGCGCCTCCATCGCCCCCAGATGCGGGCCCAAGGCCGCCGCCATCGCCGCGGTCTCGTCGGCCACCTGGGGCCACTCGGGCGTGTAGCGGAACGAGTGGTAGTGGATCAGCGCGGGCCGCGCGGCGGGCTCGAAGGCGCGGTCGGAGATGGAAAAGTTCACGCGATCCGGCAGCACGCGGTAGGCGAGGCCATGGCGGCGCAGGGCCACGGGCAGCGCGATCTGGTCGAGCCAGGGGCGCTTTTTCGCCACGCGGACGTTCCAGTCGATCTCGACCGCGGTGTCGCGCCAGAGCTCGGGCCAGGGCCGCCCCCCGGCGCCGAAGCCGTCGTGCCAGGCCAGGAGCCCCGCGTTGAAATAGGGCAGATAGCTCACCCGCCGCCGACGGGTCAGGCGCACCCGATCCTCGGGCAGGGGCAGGCCGAAATGGCCGTAGACCCGGTCCCAGCGGTCGTTGCCCTTGCCCCAGCCCGGCACCCCCTCGGGCACGGCGGAGAGCGCGCCGGGGCGGCTGAGCGCGTCGAGGTCCAGGGGCGCGACGCAGACCATGTCGGTGTCGAGGAACACGTGGACCGAGGCGCGGCGCGGCGCGCAGGCGGCGAGGATCTTGTTGCCGTGGGGAAACGGCTTTTGCCACAGATCCCGAGGCACGCGGAGCGGTTCGACGGCCACGTTGAGATGCGCCAGCGCGGCGCGGGTGGCCGCAGGCATCTCCCGGTCGGGCCGGTCGGGCACATAGGCGATCAGCGCGGGCGCGGCGCCCAGATGGCGCCGCAGCGAGGCGGCCAGCAGCAGCGCCTGCGCCTCCAAGTGCGGCCCGTCCGCGACAAAGAACAGCGTGGTCCCGGTCACCCCGCGTCCTCCGCCGGGACGAAGACGGCCCAGACCGTGGGGTCGACCGTCAGGCGGCGGGTGAGGCCGTGGGCGGCCAGCACCCGGGCCAAGGCGGGCATCCGGTCCTGCGCCTCGATCCACAGCCGTTCGACCACGGCCACCGCGCCGGGCCGCGCGGCGTCGAGCGCGACGGCCAGCGCCTCGGCCGTCAGCCCGGGCGCGGCCAGCGCCAGGACGTCGGCGTCCGCCAGATCGGCGAGCGGCGCGTCGGTGGTCACGGCGGCCAGGTCGCGGCCCGCCCGCGCCCAGAGATGCGCGGCGGCGGCCCGCCCCGCCGGGTCGTCGCCGCCCAGGCACAGGCTCACGTCCGGCCGCTCGGCCGCCAGGCGCAGCGCCAGGAACCCGCAGGCCGGTCCCCATTCGGCATAGCGCCCGCCTTGGGGCACCAGGCCCGGGAGGTGCCGCGCCGCGTTGCGCTGGAACTTGCCCTCGGCGACGGCGCTGAGCGCGGGCGGGGTGAACAGGCGCGGATCGGCCGGGACCGCCACCCCGTGGTTGTCGTGCCATTCGAGCGGCACGTCGCGCGACAGATCCGGCACCCCCCGGACGAAGATGTCGGTGGGCGGCAGGCCATGGGGTTCGCTGCGCTGCACCCGCACCGGAACGACGACGCGCTGTTCGACCGCGCTCATCTGCGCGGCGATGCGCTCGGGGTCGCGGGGCTTGGGCGGCTTGGCCTCGACCGCTGTGATCGGTGTCCGCCCCGCCGCCTGGAGATCGGCGACGAAGCGGGCATAGCCGGGCGCCGCGCGCAGCGCGTCGAGCCGCGCCTCGGCCCGCTCCGTCGCGGCGGCGTGCAGCCGGGCCAGGACCGGATCGCCGAGGAGCCCCTCGAAGATCGCCCGCCGCCGCGCCGCATAGCGCAGCATGGTGTCGTCGCGCACCTCGTTGCGGTCCTGGAGCGCCCAGTAATCGGCGCCGTATTTGCTTTTTTTCGCGTTCACGTTGCCGCGGAACCGGCGCAGCGCGTAGGCGTCCACGCTCTTGATCGCGTAGTGGTTCATCTGCACCCAATCGTAGCCCACGGTGCGCTGGATCGACCGCCAGCCGCGGAACTTGAAATAGTCCTCCATCGGGCGGCCCGATCCGTTCAGCCAATGCACCTCGCCCGGGAACGGCGTCTCCAGCACCTTGTTCTTGAGCTTGGGGCGGTGGATGCCGAGCTTCCACGCCTCGGGGTCGAAGCGGAACAGCGTTTTGACCCCCCAGCCCTTGTTCCACATGGGCGGGGCGGCGTGGAGGAACTGTTCGGTGACGAAGTCGCGGGACCACTCGACGATGCCCGACGAGCCGAAGATCCGCCAGGTCACGACGATGCCGGTGCCGCCCGCGGCCACCACCGCGTCGAGGAGCCCGTCGAGGCTGCCGTCGCCGAGGCGGATCGACAGGAACTCGTCGGCGTCGAAGACCATGACCCAGTCGGCGGCGGCGACCAGGGGGTCGGCCTGGGCGTGGCGGATCGCCGAGGGCTGCGGCTTGATCCCCGGGGCGATGACGTTGCGGCGGTGGTGGGCGAGGCCCAGCGCCTCCAGCCGGATCAGCATGTCGTCGGTGCCGTCGGTGCAGTCGTTGGTATAGACCAACAGATCGGTGAAGCCGACGGCCAGGTGATGGGCCACCCATTCCAGCAGATAGGGCCCCTCGTCCTTCATCATCGACACGGCCAGGACCGTGCCGTGGCGGCTGACCGGCCGGGCGGGAAGGCCGGGGGCGCTCGTCGCCTCGTCGTCGCTCATCGCGGGATCGCTGCTCACTCGTTTGCGCCAATCTGGCACGGCCCGCGCGCGCGCGATAGGGCCGAGGGCCGCCCCCGTCCGCCCCTGTGGGCCGCGCGCATCGCCGTGGACAGCCCTGCCCCGGTCCGGCAGTATTCACGCAATGGTAAACATTTCGCCCCATTCGGGGGTCAAGACGGGCCCGAACCCGCGTCAGCAGAGAGGCATGCGATGGCACATCCCGAACGGCGGCCGGTCGCCTCGCTGTGGATCGGCACGCGGCTGGGCTATCTCAACCAGCTCTGCCTCCTCAGCCATGTGCAGCAGGGGCACCCCACGACGCTGTATTGCACCGACGCGGTCGAGAACGTGCCCGCGGGCGTCGAGGTGCGCGCGGCGTCCGAGATCATGGACATCGACCGCGGCCTGGTGGACGAGACCTCGGCCTCGTTTCTGTCGAACGTGTTCCGCTACAAGATGATCCGGGCGACGGGCGCGGTGTGGATCGACTGCGACGCCTTCTGCCACCGGCCGTTTCCCGACGAGGCCGAGGCGATCTTTGCCGGGCATGGGATGCGCGGGGCGCTGAACTGCGGCGTCATGGCGATCCCGCGGGAGGGGGCGCTGATGGACCTGCTCCTGGACTATTACGACAACCTGCCCGAGGCGCCGCCATGGTTCAACGACCGCCAGAAGCGGCGGCTGGCGCGCCAGGACCCGAGCCTGCCCCACGCCGCGCGCATCTACCGCGCCGAGCGCACCGCCTTCGGGCCCCAGGCGTTCACCTATTTCGCCAAGGCCACCGGCGACTACGACCGGGCGATGGCGCCGGAGGTGCTCTATCCCGTGCCGTTCCAGTTGAATGACATCTTCTACGACCCCCATGGCCGGGTGGAGGGATGGTTCACCGAGGCGACGTGGTCGGTGCATCTCTACACCAACGGGACACGGCCCTGGTGGCGCAAGAACCCGCCCCTGGAGAACTCCTATGCCTGGCGGATGTGCCGGCAGGTGGGCATCGACCCGTCCGCGGCGCTGGAATGACGGGCCTGGAGGGGGGCTTTGCCCCCCGCTCGGCGGGGCCGAGCCCCCCCAGGGTATTTCGGCCGAGATGAAGAGGAGGAGGGGAAGATGACGGTGCCCGACCTGACCTTCGCCTATATCGTCGAGCCGCCGGAATACGAGATCTACGCCTGCACGCTGCTGGCCTCGATCCGCAGCCATTTCGACCCCGGGCGGGTGGCGGCGGTGGGCTATTGCCCCGAGGAGCGGATGGAGGCGCTGCACCCGGCGGTGCGGAAGGCGCACGAGATGATGGGGGCGGAGATCCGGCCGCTGCCGGTCGCGGGGATGTGGGACGACCCCTATCCCCACGGCAACAAAATCCTCGCGGCGATGCAGCCGCGCGAGAGCCGGTTTTCCGCCTTCGTCGACAGCGATGTCCTGTTTCTGCGCGACAACCGGCCCGAAGCGTTGGTGCGTCCGGGGCATGTGGCGTGCTCGATGGCGGCGTCGATGACCTGGGCGGGGCAGGAGATCTGGGACACGGTCTATGGCGCGCTGGGCATGGCGGTGCCGCCGGAGCGGATGGAGCTCATGCGCCGCTCGCCCGGGCCGGTGGTGCCCTACTTCTCGGCCGGGCTGGTGGTGTTTCCCGAAGACGGCGCGGCGCGGTTCCCCGAGGTGTGGTACGACACCGCGCGGCGGCTCGACCGCGTGCCGGCGCTGGCGCCCCACCGCCGCCCCTACCTGGATCAACTGAGCCTGCCGGCCGCGATCCGCCGCGCCGGGCTCGACTGGCACGTCCTGCCCGAGGAGCAGCACTATATCCTGGGCGGCGTCCTCCGCGGCGAGCCCCTGCCCGCCGACCGCGAGATTCACACGGTGCATTACCGCAAGACCGGGCGGCTGAAAGAGCTGGGCCTGCACAAGGTGGCGCGCGGCAAGCTGAAGGCGCAGACCGGCGTGAGCTTTGTCCGGCGGTTGACCGAGCGGGCCGATGTCTGAGCCCCCCACCCCCTCGGCCGCCGAACGCCGGGCGGACAAGCTGATCCGGCGGCAGGAGCGCAACCTGCGCAAGGCCCGCGCCGAGGGCTATCTCGACGGCATCTGCGCGATGCTGGGGCCGGGCGATCTGGTGTTCGATTGCGGCGCGAATGTGGGCGACGTGACCGTGCGCCTGGCCGAGACGGGCGCCGAGGTGGTGGCGTTCGAGCCCGACCCCCATGCCTTTGCCCGCCTCTCGGCGCGCACATCTGCGGCGGCCAACGTCACCCGCGTCCAGGCGGCGCTGGGCACGGCGGAGGGGCGTGCGGTGCTGCACCGGGCCGAGGGGTTCGACGTCAATCCCGACGGCGCGTCGGTCAAGTCGACCCTGCTGACGGGCGGGCGCGGCGGCGGCGGCGGCGGCGTGGAGGTGCCGGTCGTCGACTTTCCCGCGTTGGTGCGCAGGCGGTTGGCCGAGCGGGGCGAGATCGCCTTCGTCAAGATGGACATCGAGGGGGCGGAGCTGGACATCCTCGAAGCGCTGGACGCGCACGCGCTTTTGGGGGGGATCCGCTGCCTGGTGGCCGAGACCCACGAGCGCAAGTTCCCCGCCCTGCGTCCGCGGTTCGCCGCTCTGCGCGCGGAGCTGGGCGCGCGATATTCCGCCCGGCAGATCAACCTGGACTGGATCTGAGGCGGCAGGGCGCTGGCGGCGGCGCGAAAATGGCCTATTCTGCCCACATTGCCGCCTGCCGCGGCCGCTAGCCAGGGAGGAAACGAGTGACCGCCCAGATGCGGACCCAGCCCAGGGCAGAGGAGACCATGGCCAAGGATCGCGCAGCCGACCCGATCGACCCGGACCCGCCGGTGGCGGAGGATGCGCCTCTGCGCGACTTCGACCTGGCGCTGGACCGGCAGCATCACGCGCGGTTCGAGCGGCGGGGTCCGCGGCTGCTCGTCGCGTTCGCCGGGGTGCATGGGCGCGGCGATCTGGACGGCCACCGCCCGGCGCTCGACGCGCTGGCCGACGATGTGGACTGGTCGGTCCTGTCGCTCGCCGCGCGCGGCGACACCTGGTTTCGCACCCCGGCGGTGATCGCGTTCTTCGACAGGCTGGTCGACACCGCGTTCCTCGACCGCTTCGACGACGTGCTGTTCCAGGGGACGGGGCCGGGTGGCCACGCGGCGCTGAGCTATGCCGTTTGCGCGCCTCTGTCGCGGGTGCTGGCCGTGGCGCCCCAGGTCACGCTGGCGCCGGGCGCGGCGGACTGGGACATGCGGTTCGACCCCGATCCCGCGCTCGACTTCGACAGCCGCTATCCCGCGACCGAGGCGCCCGAGACGGCCGACCGCGTCTATCTGGTCTACGATCCGTTGAGCGACGAGGACGCGCGCCACGCCGCGCTCCTCGACGGAGAGACGGTGGTGCGGCTGCGCGTGCCGCTGTTGATGCCCGAGATCGAGGCGACCCTGACCGAGCTGGACATGCTCGACCCCACCGCCGTGGCGGCGATGGAGGGCACGCTGGACCGTCTGAGCTTTGCCCAGGGCTTTCGCGTCCGGCGCGACAGCCCGATGTATATCCGTCGGCTGGTCAAGCGGCTGAGCGAGGACGGACACGACCGGCGCGCGGCCGTGGTCCTGGGCAATTTCGCCCGGCGCAGCGGCAACCGCCGATTCCAGAAGCGGTTCGAGCGGTTGCGCGACGAGCTGGCCGAGCGCGGTATCGCGGTGTGAGCACCGGCGCGGTGCGCCGGATCGACCTGACGCAGGTGCCTGCGCACGTCATCTCGATGCCCGGGCAGAACCGGCGACAAAAGCTGACGCGCGCCCTGTTCGAGCGGCTGGAGATCGGTTTCGACTTTGTCGACGGCATCGTCGGGGAGCGCAAGATCCGCGCCTGCGCCCTGGCCCATGCCCGTGCCCTGGCGGCCGCCCCCGCCCCGCCCTTCGCCGTGTTCGAGGACGATCTCCAGTGTCCCGGCGGCATCGCGGTGCCGCCCCTGCCCGGCGACGCCGACATCCTCTATCTGGGCACCAACACCGCGGGGTGCTTTCCCAACCAGCGGCGGTATTGGAGCGTGTTCAACCATCGCTCGGTCGGCGCGTTCTGCCTGGCCCAGCCGGTGGACGACGCGCTCGCCCGGGTCTGGTCGATGGTCGGGGCCCATGCCTATGCGGTGCTGAGCGACCGCGGCGCCGAGGTCTGGCGCGGCGCGGTCGAGACGGCGCTGCGCGAGGGCCTGCCGGTCGACGTGGCCTTCGCCTATGTCCAGCCGCAGGTGACCGCGCTGGCCCTGCGGCGGCCGATGTTCTGCGAGGACCCGAGGCTCCAGGGCCGGGCCAAGCGCGCGCCGGAGCGCCAGGCGATGACAGCCGACCCGATCCCGATGGCCGCGCCGGGCGAGCGGCGCCGCGGGCTCAAGTCCCGCTGGATCATCGACGGAGTGGTGACGCGCACCGGTGCGGGCGGGCTGGAATGGACGCTCGCCGACTATGCCCCGCGGTCATAGCCCACCCTCGCGGCGCAGGACCTCGACCACCTCGCTCACGCCCGCGCCCTGAGAGAGGACGGCCATGACATAGGGCTGCCCCGCCCGCGCGGCGCGCACGTCGGCCTCGTAGAGCACCGGGTCGACGCCCACATGGGGCGCCAGGTCGGTCTTGTTCACCACCAGCAGGTCCGAGCGGGTCAGGCCGAGCCCCCGTTTGCGCGGGATGTCGGCGCCGGCGGCGGTGTCGATGACATAGATCGTCAGGTCGGCCAGTTCGGGGGTGAAGGTCGCGGCCAGGTTGTCGCCCCCTGATTCGATCAACACGAGCTCCAGGTCGGGATGCGCCGCGGTCAGATCGGCCACGGCGGCCAGGTTGATCGAGGCGTCCTCGCGGATCGCGGTGTGCGGGCAGCCGCCGGTCTCGACCCCCCGGATGCGGGACGACGGCAGGGCCTGGGCGCGGACCAGGGCATCGGCGTCCTCGCGCGTGTAGATGTCGTTGGTCACCACCGCCATGGACCAGCGGTCGGCCATGGCGCGGCAGAGTTGCAGGGTCAGCGTGGTCTTGCCCGCGCCGACCGGGCCGCCGATGCCGACCCGCAGGGGCCCGTTGGGAGAGCGTGTCATGAGCGGAACTGCCTGGGCTGAAGGGTTTCGTGGAGCAGCGCCCCGAGGTCGGCGGCGGGAACGGCGGTGGCGATGTCCTCGGGGCGGGTGCCGGGCGCCGCAGCGGACGCGGCCGCGATCGCGGGGCGGCAGCCGGCCAGCACCCTTTGGCCCGGCACCGCGCCGATGGCGAGCCAGCGCACCGCGGCCGATACCAGCCCGGCGGCGAAGGCCTGGAGATAGGCCGCGGCGACGCCCTGCGGCGGCAGAGACAGGGTTCGCGCCGCCGCCCCCACGGCCACCGGCATCGGCAGATCGGGCACCGCCACCCCCAGCCCGCGCACCGCCGCGGCGAAGGCCGCGCCCTGATCGCGGGTCTCGGTCCAGCGCTCGGCACCCGCCGCCAGCGCGCGCGCCAGGTCGGCCAGATCGCCCAGCCGCGCCCCCGGCGCCATCGCGGCGCACAGCAGGACCGCATCCGACCGCCCCGCCCCGTGGCGCAGGACGCCGTCCAGCCACCGCTCCAACGCCGCGGCATCGCCGACGTCGCCCGAGGCCATCGCCGCCTCCAAGCCGTGGGAATAGGCGAAGCCGCCCACCGGGAACGCCGGCGACAGCCACTGCATCAACGTCAGCCAGTCATCCGTCATGGGCGTGCCCGTGGGTGCGGCCGTGGCCGTAGGCGCCGCCTTCGGGCCGGAACGGCCGCGTCACCTCCTGCGTGTCGGCGCCCAGCCGCGCGAGCATGTCGGCGAGAACCGGGTCGGCCCGGATCCACAGGCGATCCGCCCCGATCTCGCACGGGGTGTGGCGGTTGCCGATGTGCCAGGCCAGGCGCGGCAGGTCGCCCGCCACTTGCAACAGCGGTTCCGGCGCCGCCTCCACCACGATCCGGGTGCCGTCGTCCAGGACCAGGGCGTCGCCATGGTCCAGGCTCACCGTCTCGGCCAGATCGACGAGAAAGGCCCGGCCGCCGCGGGTGACGAGCCGGCGGCGGCGCAGAAACCGGCTCTCGTGGTCGAGCGCGATGGCGTCGTCCCCGGTCCCGGCTCCGCGCAAGAGCCGCTCAGCGCGCTGCATCGGCCCCACTCTTCCATGGCCAGTAACGGAACATTAACCGAACACGGCCAGAACTGCGCCCTGGGAGGTGCGGCCATGGACGGGAATCGGTGTCGAAGGACGGATCGCCGCGGGCGCGGTCCGCCCGGGCGGTCAGAACGCGCCCAGATCGCGGAAGACATGGCGCAGGATGTCCTCGCGCCGCAGGTGCATCCGCGCCAGGTCGGCGTCCGAGAGGGCCGACAGGCGTTCGATCTCGCGGGCGCGGCCGCCGCTGTCCATCACGTGGGAGAGGAAGGTGGAAAAGGCGGACATGGGATGTCTCCGTCCTGGCGTCTGTCCTCCCTTGCCGTCCAAGGTAGTCCTGCCAGCCGGCCGCACCTATGCCCGATTGGGCATGTCCGCCTTGCGCCCCGCGCATGCACCCCGGCCCGCTCAAAACAGAAAATACCGCTGCGCCATGGGCAGCACCTCGGCCGGGGCACAGATCAGAAGGTCGCCGTTCGCCCGCACTTCGTAGGTCTCGGGGTTCACGTCGATCTCGGGGCAGGCGTCGTTCAGCACCATGTCGGCCTTGCCGATCCCGCGGGTGCCGCGGACCGCCACCGTGGTCTTGGCCAGGCCCAGGGCCGCGCCGATCCCGTCCGCCTGCGCCGCCTCCGAGACGAAGGTGACGGCGCCGCGCTCGACGCTGCGGCCCATGGCGCCGAACATCGGCCGGGAATAGACCGGCTGCGGCGTCGGGATCGAGGCGTTGGGATCGCCCATCTGCGCGCAGGCGATGGACCCGCCGACCAACACCATCTCGGGCTTGACCCCGAAGAAAGCGGGCGACCACAGGCAGAGGTCGGCGCGCTTACCCACCTCGACCGAGCCGATCTCGTGGCCGATACCGTGGGCGATGGCCGGGTTGATCGTGTACTTCGCCACGTAGCGGCGCACCCGGCGGTTGTCGTTGTCGCCCTCCTCTTCCGGCAGGCGGCCGCGCTGCTTGCGCATCTTGTCGGCCGTCTGCCAGGTGCGGATGATCACCTCGCCCACCCGTCCCATCGCCTGGCTGTCGCTGGCGATGATCGAGAATGCGCCCATGTCGTGCAGGATGTCCTCGGCGGCGATGGTCTCCTTGCGAATGCGGCTCTCGGCGAAGGCGACGTCTTCGGGGATCGCCCGGTCCAGGTGGTGGCAGACCATGAGCATGTCGAGATGCTCTTCCAACGTGTTGACCGTGTAGGGCCGTGTCGGATTCGTCGACGACGGGATCACGTGCGGCAGGCCGCAGACCTTGATGATGTCGGGGGCGTGCCCGCCGCCCGCGCCCTCGGTGTGGAAGGCGTGGATGGTGCGCCCGGAGATGGCCGCGACGGTGTCCTCCACGAACCCGCTTTCGTTCAGCGTGTCGGTGTGGATCATCACCTGCACGTCCATGTCGTCGGCGACGGTGAGGCAGCAGTCGATGGCCGCGGGCGTGGTCCCCCAGTCCTCGTGCAGCTTCATCGCGCAGGCGCCGGCACGCACCATCTCGACCAGGGCGTCAGGGCGGCTGGCATTGCCTTTGCCGGCCAGGCCGACGTTCACCGGCACCCCGTCCAGGGCCTGGAGCATCCGCCCGATATGCCACGGCCCCGGCGTGCAGGTGGTGGCGAGGGTGCCGTGCGCCGGCCCCGTGCCGCCGCCCAGCATCGTGGTAACGCCGGAATGGAGCGCGTCCTCGATCTGCTGCGGACAGATGAAGTGGATATGCGCATCGAAGCCGCCGGCGGTCAGGATCCGCCCCTCGCCCGCGATGGCCTCGGTTCCCGGACCGATCACGATGTCGACGCCGGGCTGCGTGTCGGGGTTGCCGGCCTTGCCGATGGCGGCGATGCGGCCGTCGCGCAGGCCCACATCGGCCTTGTAGATCCCGGTGTGGTCGAGGATCAGCGCATTGGTGATGACCGTGTCGACGGCGCCCTCGGCGCGGCTGGCTTGGCTCTGTCCCATGCCGTCGCGGATCACCTTGCCGCCACCGAACTTGACCTCCTCCCCATAGGTGGTGAGGTCGCGCTCGACCTCGATCACCAGGTCGGTGTCGGCGAGCCGCACCCGGTCTCCCGTGGTCGGCCCGAACATGTCGGCATAGGCGGCGCGGGAGATCGTGACGGGCATGGGCGCTCCTGTTGGGTCCTAGCGGCGACGTGCGCGGCTGAGCCTGCGGTGGTTCTTGGCGGTGGTGTGGGCGATGGGGGCGAGCCAGGCGTCGGCGACGACGCTCGGCCCCTGGCCGGTGGCCGCGGCGGTCCAGGCGTCGAGCCCGGCGCGGGTGAACGCGCCCGCCTTTTCGCTGACCATCCGCGTCGTCTCGCGCCGCGCCATGGGCCAGAGCCCGGCCATTCCCAGGGTCCGCATGGCAAAAACGGCCTGCGCCTCGGCCAGCATACGAGCGGCGGCGAAGCCGGTGACGATGAACGGAACGGCGGGAAACAGCATCGGAACTCTCCTATGGACTGCGGACAGTCTGCCCGCGATGCTGCAACGCAGCAAGGGGTGGGGAGGGTTGCATCCCACGGCAAAAAATCCGCCGTTCCCGGTGGCGGGCCCGGGCAGCGGCACAGCGAGCGCGGCCGCAGCGCCCTCTGCCCGGCAGCCCTGTTCGGTGGAGGCGCCGGGTGCGCAGCGCCGGTCCGCCGCCGAGTCCGTATGCGCCCGCCGCAGATGCGGAGCCCAGTCGCGGCGCAGGCAGGAACGACCGGCAACCGCCTGATCCCTCAGACACTATTGGAGGCCCCGTGCGAAGATGGTGAGGTCCAGCGTCCGCCCGCGGGTCACGCGAGCCAGGCATTGATGCGTGATCTGCCCCATGATCGAGCCGCCCCTGGCCACCTGCGCCTCGGCCGCGCAGGCGGCGTCGCGGAAGGGGATCCAGGCGCGCTGAGCGTCGCGGAGCATCTCGGCGACGGGAACGGCCCCAGCCCCGCCCGCGGCGTCCATTTGCCGCGCCGCAGCGACGGCCGCGGCATAGGCGGCGTTCAACTCCGCGTCGGCGCGCAGATAGTCCTGCTCGGCGCACCAGGTCAGCTCGACCTGCGCCACGGCGGCGGCGCAGTCGATCTGCTGCGCCGCCCCGGCCGAGGCCCAGAGCCCCACCGCCAGGACCGCGGCCGGCCTAAGCGCGAAAGGCATCGTCCACCTCCGTCTGCAGGCCGGTCACCAGCGCGTTGGTTTGTGCCGCCATGCCGATCACCGCCAGGAGTTCGCCGTGCTGTTCCGGCGTCATCCCCTTGGCCCGCGCCGCGGCGGTGTGGGAATGGACGCAATAGCTGCATCCGTTGGCGGTGGAGACGGCGATGTAGATCAACTCCTTGGTCAGGGGGTCGAGCGCGCCGGGCGCCATCACGGCCTTGAGCCGCTCCCAGGTCGCGCGCAGGAGCGGCGGGTCGTGGGCCAGAGCGCGCCAGAAGTTGTTGACCACGTCGGTGCCGCGGACCGCGCGGATGTCGTCGAAGACGGCCCGCGCCTCGGGCGAGAGGTCGGCGTCGCCGAGGAGCGGGACCGTCCCCATGGCCTCAGACCATCGCAAAGATGCGGGCGGGCCCGCCGGTGCCGCCGCGGTGCTTGGGCGCACCGACCACAAGGGTAGCGCCGGCCGCCGGCACCTGGTCGAGGCCGGCCAGGTTCTCGATCCCGTAGCGGCCCGCGGGCAGCCAGGCGTAGTGGGTGGCGAAGTCGGCCGAGGGCCCGTGGTCGAGCGACAGGGTGTCGACGGCGATCGCCGCCGCGGTCGTCTCTTCCAACAGCATCTGGGTCGCCTCGATGTGGAAGCCGGGGAAATGCAGCACGCCGTCGCCGTCGCGGCCGGTAAACGCCGCCTGATCGCCCGCCTTGGCCCCCCAGCCCGAATGCATCGCCACGCAGGCGCGGTCGGGGATCGGGCCGTTGGCGTCGATCCAGGCGCCGAGGTCGTCGGGCGTCACCTGGGCATCGGGGTTCGACGCGGCCTTTTCGTGGATGTGGATCACGCAGAGCGGCACTACCAGGTCGCCCACCGCGATCTCGTCCACCGAGGTGCCGTCGGCGGAGAAGTGCAGCGGCGCGTCGATATGGGTCGCCGTGTGCTCGTTGATCGACAGATTGTAGAGGTTGAAGCCGTGGTCGGCGAAGTTGAACTCCTGCGCCATGGAGATGCCCGGCTCGCCAAAGAAGGTGGGAAAAACCTCGCTGAGCGTGTGGGTCATGTCCACCACCCCGCCGTGGCCCGCCGCCAGCGCCGGGGGTGCGGCCACCGGGCCCAGCGCCGCCGCGGCCACGCCGGCCGCCCCGGCTCCGAAGAACGCGCGGCGGCTGAGCATCCGCTCCTTCACCGCCTCAATCACGCAGATGTCGCACATGGGTCCAGTCCTCCTCCTGAGCGCGCGGTGTCAGAGGTCTCCCATCACCGCGCCGTTGAAACCGATGGCCCGCCGGGCGCCGCCATAGGGCACCAGCCGCACGGTCCGGGTCTGCCCCGGCTCGAACCGCACCGCGGTGCCCGCGGGGATGTCCAGCCTGAGTCCCCGCGCCGCATCGCGGTCGAAGTCGAGCGCTCCGTTGGTTTCGGCAAAATGATAGTGGCTGCCGACCTGAACGGGCCGGTCGCCGGTGTTGGCGACCTCCAACTCGGTGACCGGGGCGCCATCGTTCAGGACGATGTCGCCGGGGGCGCACACGACCTCGCCCGGGATCATCGTCGCGGCCCGGGGTTGGGTCGGCGGACGGGAATGGGCACCGGCCGGGGGGCCGGGGCGAGGCGGTCGAGCAGGTCTTGGAGAATGCGCATCGGTCCTCTCAGCGGATCGGGTGATGGACGGTCACAAGCTTGGTCCCGTCGGGGAACGTCGCCTCGACCTGCACGTCGTGGATCATCTGCGCGACCCCCTCCATACAATCCTCGGCACGGACCACGTGGGCGCCGGCCTGCATCAGGTCGGCCACGGACCGACCGTCGCGGGCCCCTTCGACCACGTAGTCGGTGATCAACGCGATGGCCTCGGGATGGTTCAATTTGACCCCCCGGGCGTGGCGGTTGCGGGCGACGATGGCCGCCATGCTGATCAACAGCTTGTCCTTTTCGCGCGGGGTCAGGTTCACCGCCGGTTCCTTTCGTCACATCGTCCAGACGCGCGGCAGGGGGCCGCCGCGAAGGTGGGTCAGGAGCGCCGCCGCCAGGCGCCTGAGGGGCTGGGCGTCGGCCGCCATCAGGCGCACCACGCATTTCCCGTCCCAGCCGCTGACCGCCCAGCGGACGCCGTCGGCGCCCGGCAGACGGCGCAGCGCCTCGGCCGCCGCCTCGGCCCCCGGCGCCACCAGGGCGATCAGCCCCAGGGCGCGGGCGCCGGCCAGGGTGGCGGGGTTGTCCGCCGCGGCCAGCACCGCGTCGTCCAGCGCCAGACCCTCGACCAGCACGGGGCGGCCGTCGCGGGTGACCCGGCGGCGGTCGGCGAAGCGCAGGCGGGCCACCGTCTCGCCCATGGCGCGGCGGCCCAGGACCACGGTTTCGGCCATGAGCAGCCGGGCATCGCCGCGGAGCATGGCAACGGTCCGACGCTCCAGGTCGGCGCGGTCGAAGAGGATCGTCTCCTGCGGCAGCCAGTCGAGCGCGGCGCCGGGGGCCAGATCCAGCCTCACGTCGACCCGCCCCGGCGCGCCCGGCAGAGCGGCATAGGCCCGCTCGGCCGTCTGCGTGGTGGCGGTGGCGCGGGCCCCCGCCTCCAGCGCGACGGAGAAGGTCAGGCGGTCGCCCCCGGTGATCCCCCCGGCGGTGTTGAGGAACACCACCTCGGGGGCCGCGCCGTGCATCCGCGGCAGCATCGCCTTGGCCGCGCCGGACTGAGCCAGATCGACGAGGCCGCGGCGGGACAGGCGCACCGCCGCGCGGCCGCGCGCCCGCTCCAGCGTCAGGGATGAGGTGTCGTCGAACATGGGCCCCCGGATGGTCGCCCTAGACGCTAGCAGCCCGGACCGAAGCGTCCAGTCCCGGGCGCCGCGGCGGGGCACGCGGCGGAGCGCATTGCCGCATTTTTAGGCAGACCCGCGGCTGGCGCGGCGGCCGCGGCGGGTGTAGCCCTGGGGCCATGACCCGCACCCTGACCCTCCGCCGCCCCGACGACTGGCACCTGCATCTGCGCGACGGCGCGATGATGCATGCGGTGCTGCCCTGGACCGCGCGCCATTTCGCCCGCGCCATCATCATGCCGAACCTGGTGCCGCCGGTGGTCACGCCGGCCGACGCCGCCGCCTACCGCGACCGGATCCTGGCGGCCACGCCCCGCGGCTCGGGCTTTCGCCCGCTGATGACGCTCTATCTGACCGAAGAGACGCAGCCGCGCGACGTCCGCGCGGCGGCCGAGATCGGGCTGATCGCGGCGGTCAAGCTCTATCCCGCCGGGGCCACGACGAACTCGGCGAGCGGGGTCAAGGACTTCTCCAAAGTGCGGCGGGTGCTGGAGACCATGGCCCAGGTCGGCCTGCCGCTCTGCGTCCACGGCGAGGTCACGGACGCGGAGGTCGACATCTTCGACCGCGAGGCGGCGTTTCTCGACCGGGTGCTGGACCCGATCCGCCGCGATTTGCCGGAGTTGCGGGTGGTGCTGGAGCACGTGACCACCACCGACGGGGTGGCCTATGTGCGCGAGGGCGGGGACGGCATCGCGGGGACGATCACCGCCCATCACCTGGTCCTGAACCGCAACCACCTGTTGGCCGGGGGGATCCGGCCCCACTACTACTGCCTGCCGGTGGCCAAGCGCGAGACCCACCGCCGGGCGCTGGTGGGGGCGGCCACGTCGGGGGAGGCGTCGTTCTTCCTCGGCACCGACTCGGCGCCGCACACGGACGCGGCCAAGCTCCAGCCCTGCGGCTGCGCGGGATGCTTTACCGCCCCCAACGCGCTGTCGGTGCTGGCCGAGGTGTTCGAGGCCGAGGGCGCGCTGGACCGGCTGGAGGCGTTCGCGTCGCTGAACGGCCCGGCCTTCTATCGGCTGGAGCCCAACGCCGAGACGATCACCCTGGAAAGGGCGGCGCCGGAGGACGTGCCCGCGCAGATCGACACCGAAGACGGCCCGGTGACCGTCTTCGACCCCGGCATGGCCCTGCATTGGCGGGTCTCGGGCGGCTGAGGGGGGGCCGAGCCGCGCGGCCGCCGACCCGCGGGGTGGCGGTCCGGACCGGGGAGCGGGGCGGTTTATCGCAGCCGTGTTAGCTCGACCCCTGAGCGTCGCGCCAGCGTCAGCCAACCGCCGCCCCGGGGGGCGGGGTCATGCCGAAGGCATGCCTGCGGCATGACGGTCGCGCGGCGGGCTGACGCCCTTATTCCGCGCGGGGAGGAGGGCGGACGTGCGCGCCCACCGCCGCCCCGCCCTTGCGCCCCGCCCCCGCCTCGCCCTATCCCTGCGGCACGCCAGCGAGGAGGTTCCCCATGCGCGCCACCGGATTCCCGCCCGCCGACGAGATCGCCCGCCTCTCGGCCCACATGCTGTGGGAGGCCGAGGCGGTGCATTTCCGCCCCGACGACCCCTACACCCTGGCCTCGGGTCTGCCCTCGCCCACGTATGTGGATTGCCGCCGCCTGATCTCGTTCCCGCGGATCCGGGCGACGCTCATGGACTTTTTGGCCGCCACCATCCAGCGCGAGGCGGGCTTCGAGGCATTCGACGTCATCGCGGGCGGCGAGACAGCGGGCATCCCCTTTGCCGCGCTGATCGCCGAGCGGCTGGCCCTGCCCATGGCCTATGTGCGCAAAAAGCCCAAGGGCTACGGCCGCAACGCCCGGATCGAGGGCGCCATGGACGAGGGGCAGCGGGTGCTCCTGATCGAGGACATGACCACCGACGGGGGATCGAAGCTGAGCTTCGTCGACGCGATCCGCGCGACCGGCGCCAGCTGCGGGCACACGGCGGTGCTGTTCTCCTATGGCATCTTTCCCGAGACCGAGCCGCGTCTGGCCGAGCACGGGGTGCGCCTCCATGCGCTCTGCACGTGGTGGGACGTGCTGGCGGCGGCCCGGACGCGGGGCGCCTTCGACGCCGACACCCTGGCGGCGGTCGAGGCGTTCCTGACCGCGCCCAGGGCCTGGCAGGAGGCGCGCGCCGCGTCCTGACGATTCGTCCCCGCCCCATCCACAGATCCGGCACGCCTCTGCCGATCCGCCCCCACGCGGGCAAAGATGTTGACGCCCGCCCCCTCCGCGCCACAAGATGATGCGAGAGGCGCCGCGCGCCGCCGCCGTTTATCCACAGGCGATCCCCAGAATTCATACAATTTGAACGGGGGTCGGGGCGCGGCTAAGACAAGTCCAAGAGGCAGGCGGCAGACCGGGCACGAGGGGGCAGGCATGAACGAGATCGCGGCGATTCGACCGGGGGGACCGGCGGCGGAAGAGGCCGATACCCTGCCCCACTCCATCGAGGCCGAGCAGCAACTCCTCGGCGCCATTCTGACCAACAACGACGTCTACGACAGGGTCGCGTCGATCCTGAACGAGTCGCATTTCTACGACCCGGTCCACGCCCGCATCTACCAGGTCGCCGCGGCGCGGATCGCCAAGAACGCGCTGGCCTCTCCGGTGACGCTCAAGGCGTTCCTGGAGGACGACGAGGGGCTCAAGGAGCTGGGCGGGCCCGCCTATCTGCTGCGCCTGGCCGGGGCGGCCATCGGCAGCTTCGCCGTGCGCGACTACGCGCAGATGATTTATGACATGGCGATCCGGCGCCAGCTTATCGACCTGGGCCACGAGATCGCAGGCAAGGCGGGCAAGGTCGACGTCGCCTCCGAGCCCCGGGAGCAGATCGTCGAGGCGGAACAGAAGCTCTACAAGCTGGCCGAGCAGGGGCAGGTCAGCCAGGGGTTCCAGTCGTTCCTGCGCGCCGTGACGGACGCGGTGAACATGGCCAACGCGGCCTACAAGCGCGACGGCCAGATGTCGGGCATCGCCACCGGCCTCACCGACCTCGACAAGAAGCTGGGCGGCCTGCACAAATCCGACCTCCTGATCCTCGCCGGGCGGCCGTCCATGGGCAAGACGTCGCTGGCCACCAACATCGCCTTCAACATGGCACGGGCCTATCGCCGGGGCGAGACGCCGTCGGGCGAGATCGGCGCGGTGGAGGGCGGCGTCGTGGGGTTCTTCAGCCTGGAGATGTCGGCCGAGCAACTGGCCGCGCGGATCCTCAGCGAGGCCGCCGAGGTGCCCAGCGAACAGATCCGCCGCGGCGACATGGACGAGACCGAGTTCCGCCGCTTCGTCGAGGCCGCCAAGGCGCTGGAGGCCTGCCCGCTCTATATCGACGACACCGCCGCCCTGCCGATCAGCCAGCTGGCCGCCCGGGCCCGGCGGTTGAAGCGCGAGCATGGGCTGGATGCGCTGTTCGTGGATTACCTGCAACTGGTGCGGCCCGCGACGGCCAAGGACAGCCGC
Source organism: Rhodobacteraceae bacterium CCMM004 (assembly GCA_004005435.1). Taxonomy (GTDB): domain Bacteria; phylum Pseudomonadota; class Alphaproteobacteria; order Rhodobacterales; family Rhodobacteraceae; genus CCMM004. The sequence goes on from RZWH01000002.1 coordinate 620,026, forward strand.
GTCAACGAGGTCAGCGAGATCACCCAAGGGCTCAAGGCCATCGCCAAGGAGCTGGACATCCCCGTGGTGGCGCTCAGCCAGCTGAGCCGCCAGGTGGAGAACCGCGAGGACAAGCGCCCGCAGTTGAGCGACCTGCGCGAATCGGGCTCGATCGAGCAGGACGCCGACGTGGTGATGTTCGTGTTCCGCGAGGAATACTACAAGGAGCGGGAAAAGCCGGGCGACCACGAGCTGGAGAAGATGGCGCAGTGGCAGGACGAGATGGAACGCCTGCACGGCAAGGCCGAGCTGATCATCGGCAAGCAGCGCCACGGCCCCATCGGCACGGTCGACCTGAGCTTCGAAGGGCGGTTCACCCGCTTCGGAAATCTGGTGAAACCGTGGCAGCAGGGGGCCGGGGACGGGTTCTGAGCGGCGCCTGATCAAGGCCCTGCGCGATGACGCTGTCGGACCCTTGCCCGGGTCCGGCGTTCGCGGTGAGGGCTGCGCCGTCCCGCCGGCGCGCGGTCGGGCGGCGCGCGGACGAGACATCAGCAGCGACGCCGCGGCGGCGGCACCTCCCTCGCCAAGAGCGCCGCCCCCGGGGGGCTGCCCGGCGTTGCCGCCGGGCGGGACGGGATGACAAGGTATCCGCGCAAAAGGCGTCGTCAGCGAGACATGGACCACCCAAGCCCACACCCCGCCCCGGCCGTCACCGGCATCAACCACGTCACGCTCTGCGTCGCCGATCTGGAGCGGTCGGTGGCATTCTACGAGCATGGGCTGGGCGCGGCCCTGCGCCATCGCTGGGACCGCGGGGCCTATCTGGAGGTGGGGACGCTCTGGCTCTGCTTGGAGCTGGCCGACAGGGTCTCGCCACGGGACGACGACAGCCACATCGCCTTCGGCTGTAGGGACGCGGAGTTCGACGCCGCCGCCGCCCGCCTCACCGCGCTGGCGCCGGAGTGGAAGGAGAACCGCTCGGAGGGCCGCTCGGTCTACGTCCTCGACCCCGACGGTCACAAGCTGGAGCTGCACATGGGCGACCTGGCCTCCCGCCTCGCCGCCTACGCCGCCGCGCGCTAGGGCAGGAGCAGCAGGCTGGCCCCCACATGTGCCATGGTCGAGTCCATCTGCGACTTGATGTGCTTCTGCTGGCGCTCGAAGTCCGACGTAGGCGTCTCGCGGCCAGCGTTGGGGTTGGCGAAGAGGAACGTCAGCACCTTGAGCAGCATCTCGCCCTCGCGGGGCGCCTGGCGCTTGGGCTTTTTGGCCGTCGAGGTCAGCTTGCGCAACTCCCGCGCCGCGTCGGCATGTCCCTGATCGGCGGCATAGCCGAGGTAGCGTATCGCCAGCTTGCGGTCCTTGGGCAGCGGGTCACCGTGCAGGTGCGCCATTCCGGCCAGCCAGCTCGCGTCACGCTGTCCGCCCTTCGCGGCGTTCTCATACAACTCCCAAGCGAGGCGGCGATCGGGCCTAACGCCAATCCCGTGGTCGTGGATCAGGGCAAGCTGATAGAATGCGTTGCTGTCACGCCGTTCCACGGCGCGCTCGAAGTAGCCGCGCGCGATGTCCATATCCGCGGGAACGCCGTCCCCTTGTAGGTGTATCATCCCAAGCGCCAGAAGCGCCAGGCCGAGCTTCTGTTCGGCGGCCTGGCGATACCAGTGGATCGCCTGATCCATATCGCGCTCCAGGCCGATGCCGTAGTGATAGAGATACCCGACCTTCGCCTGCGCACGCGCCTCTCCCTGCTCGGCCGCCATAATCAGCCATTCCGCCGCCTTGGCATGGTCGCGCGCGATCAACTTGCCCTCCAGCAGATACTGGCCCATCGCCGCCTGCGCTGCCGAGTCGCCGGCCTCGGCGGCACGCTCGAACCACTTCACCGCTTGGTCTGTATCGCGCGCCCCGATCTCTCCCAGAAGAAAGCTGTTGCCGACATAGACCATGGCGCGGGCATACCCCAGATCGGAGGCGCGCTCGAACCACCCTATCGCCTCGGTTCGGTCCGTTGGGATGCCGCGGCCGAAGTAGTGGAACAGGCCGACCTCGAAGACGGCTTCGGGGTGATCCTGGGCGGCGGCGCGCAGGTGCCAATCCAGCGCCTCGGCAAAGCTGCCGCGCGGCACCCCCTGACCTCTGACGTACATCTTGGCCAGGAGAACCTGCGCGTCGGCATTGCCGCGCTCGGCCGCATCTTGCGCGAGGCTCAGGGCCGTGGCGTAGTCCTCCGCCGCCATCGCCTCGGCATACGCGGGATCGAAGGTGCCGGAAGCAAGCGCAGGCCCGGCGGCGAGCGCCGCGGCCAGGGGCATCGCGAGAAAGGCGGCGCGGCAGCGGGATGTGAAATCATGTAAGATCATCTCGCCAACCTAAGGCGAACGGTCCGCGCGTATCCACTCTTCGATGCGCGTGCGACCGGGCTGAGCCACACGCAGCGCCGCCGGGGTGGGAGAGGTCCCGCGCCGCCGCGGCAACCTCATCTCTGGACCAGCTCCACCCGCCGGTTCAGCGCGCGGCCCGCCTCGGTGGCGTTGGTCGCCACCGGCGCTGCGAGGCCGACGCCGATGGGCAGCATCCGGTCGCCGTCGAGCCCGTGCTCGGCCACCAGCGCGTCGACCACCGCGCCGGCGCGCCGCTCGGACAGGGCCTGGTTGCTGTCGACCGAGCCCACGCTGTCGGTGTGGCCGACGACGTAGAGCTTCAGCGCCGGCTGCGCCTGCATCGCCCCGGCGATGGCGCCCAGCGTCGCGGCGCTGTCGGGTTTGAGATCGTGCTTGCCGGTGTCGAAGTAGAGGCCGTAGAGCGCGATCTTGCCCGTCTCGGCCAGGCTCTCGGTGATGTCGTCGGCCTCCACCACCTCCAGCGTGGCCTCGAACGCCGCGGTCTGGACCACGTCGAGATGGACGAAGACCTGGCCCGCCTGGAACTTGCGCCGGTCCATGAAGTCGTCCTTGGGCGACCGCTTGGCGGCGTAGACGGACACGACATAGTCGCCGGTGTCGCCGGTCACCGTGCCGTACCAATACATCTGGTCGGCCACGTATTTCGGCTGATGATAGAGATACTGGTCGACGCCCAGGTCGGTCTCCATCTGCCGCTCCTTGGCCCAGACGAAGATGCTGGCGAGGTTGTTGAAGCACTCGCGCCCCTTGCACGAGAAGTGCTCCTCGACGGTGCCGAGATCCGCGAACGCCTTTTGGTAGTTGCGCACCGCACCCAGGGGGGACAGCGACGTGGGGCCCAGGTAGACGAGCCGCGTCATCGGCCCCTCGGCCAGCTCGAGGTTCAGTTCGCGGTCGGCCATCGAGGCGTGGAACTGCCCCTCGCCATAGTCCTGCACCTGGCAGGCGACGATCTGGGTGCCCGCGATCCGCGGGATCAGTGTGTGATCCGCGCAGCCCGGGCGGTCCTGGGCCATCACGAACGAGAACGCGGTGGCCGAGAACAGCGAAAACACGAGTCCGAAAAGAATGGCGCGCGCCATGCCTGAAATCCTTCGATGAAAAAACGGTCTTGCCAAAATGCCTTTTCACACTAGCGCAGCCGTGGCGTTTTGTCACGCCTTTCCGGCGGGGGCCGATCACCGCCCTTTGTGTGGACACGCGGGGCCGGTGCGGCAGGATGGATCCCATGCGCCGCCTCGCCCGTCTCCTCGCCCTGTGCCTGTGGCCCTGGGCCGCCCTCGCCCAACCGGTCGAGGTGGACGTGGAGCTGATCCTGATGGTCGACGTCTCGCGATCCATGTCCCCCAGGGACCTGGAGATCCAGAGGCGCGGCTATGCCGAGGCGCTGATGAGCCCCGCGGTCATCGACGCCATTCGCGGCGGTCTCTTGGGCCGGGTCGCGGTGGCCTATGTGGAATGGGCCGGCACCGGGTCGCAGCGGGTCATCGTCGACTGGCGCCTGTTGCAGGGCGAAGAGGACGCGCGCGACTTCGCCCGGGTCCTGGTCTCGCAGTTCGCTACGGGGATGCGGCGGACGTCGATCTCGGGCGCTCTGGACTATGCCGCCGACAGCATCGCGTCGAATGCCTACGAGGGACTGCGCAAGGTGGTGGACGTCTCGGGCGACGGGCCCAACAACCAGGGCGGCCGGGTCGACCGGGCGCGCGACCGCGCGCTGGCCCAGGGGCTGGTGATCAACGGTCTGCCGCTGATGACCCGCGACATGATCGGCCGCGGCTGGCATCTGGAGGATCTCGACCTCTACTACCTCGACTGCGTGATCGGCGGGCCGGGCGCCTTCGTCATCCCGGTGGTGGACTGGTCCGAGTTCGCCGAGGCGGTGCGGCGCAAGCTGATCCTGGAGATCGTGGGCCTGCCCGCGCCCGAGCCGCGGCCGCGCCGCGCCCAGACCCGCGCGCCCTACGATTGCCTGGTCGGGGAGAAGATGTGGGAGCGCAACCGCCGCTACTGGGAGCTGCCCTGAGCGGGCGCACCCGGGGGCTTGACGAACCGCGCGGCGCTGTCACAACCCGGTCATGGCGACCGGCACCCTGACCATCGACCTCGACGCGCTGACCGCGAACTGGCGGGCGCTCGATGCGTTGTCGGCGGCGACGGTCGAGACCGGCGCGACGGTCAAGGCCGACGGCTATGGCCTGGGCGCGGGCCGCGTGGCGCGGGCGCTGGCGCGGGCCGGTGTGCGCAGCTTCTTCGTGGCCGTGGCCGACGAGGGCGCGGCGGTGCGCGAGGCGCTGGGTCCGGGGCCCGACATCTACGTCTTTTCGGGTCATATGGCGGGGGACACCGACCGTTTGGGCGACCTCGACCTGATCCCGATGCTCAACAGCATCGAGCAGATGACCCGGCATTTCGAGGCGCTGCCCGACGCGCCGTTCGGCGTGCAGCTCGACACCGGGATGAACCGCCTCGGCCTGGAGCCGATGGAATGGGCCGCCGCGCGCAACATCGTCGTGCCCCTCGGCCCGCGCCTGGTGATGAGCCATCTGGCCTGTGCCGACGACCCGTCCGACGCGATGAACCTGCGCCAGCTCGCCGTTTTCGAGGAGATGACGGCGGGCATCGACGCGCCGCTGTCCCTGGCCGCCACCGGGGGCATCCTGCTGGGCCGCGACTTTCACTTCGACATGACGCGGCCGGGGATCGGGCTCTATGGCGGGGTGCCCTTTGCCGAGGCCGCGCCGGTGGTGTCGCTGTCGCTGCCGGTGGTTCAGTGCCGCGACGTGGCCCCGGGCGAGACGGTGGGCTACGGCGGCGCCTGGGTGGCCGAGGCCCATGCCCGCATCGCCACGCTGTCGGGCGGCTATGCCGACGGCCTGATCCGGGCGATGGGCAACGAGGCGGTGCTGTTTTCGGGCGACGTCCCCTGCCCGCTGGTGGGGCGGGTGTCGATGGATCTGTTGACGGTGGACGTCACCCACCTGGCCGAGGCGCCCCGGCATCTGGACATCCTCGGGCCGGGCCAGACGGTGGACGACCTGGCCGAGGCGGCGGGGACCATCGGTTACGAGATCCTGACCGCGCTGGGCGCGCGCTATGCGCGGCGCAGCATCGGCGCGGGATGAGCCTGATCGCGGCGTTGGGCCGCAGCTTTCTCGCGCTGCTGGCCACCATCGGGCGGGTGACGCTGTTCGCCGGGGCGACCGTGGGGCACCTCCTGCGCCCGCCCTTCTATCCGCGCGAGTTCGGCCATGCGCTCCTCGCCATCGGCTATTTCAGCCTGCCGGTGGTCGGTCTCACCGCGTTCTTCACCGGTGGCGCGCTGGCGTTGCAGATCTACGCCGGCGGCGCGCGGTTCTCGGCCGAGGCGGTGGTCCCCTCCATTGTCGCCATCGGCATGGTGCGCGAGTTGGGGCCGGTCCTGGGTGGGCTGATGGTCGCCGGCCGCGTCGCCGCCTCCATCGCCGCCGAGATCGGCACGATGAAGGTGACCGAGCAGATCGACGCGCTGGTCACCCTCTCGACCCACCCGATGAAGTATCTCGCCGTACCGCGGGTGCTGGCGGCGACGCTGGTGCTGCCCGTCCTGGTGGCGGTGGGCGATTCCATCGGCATCCTGGGCGGCTTCGTCGTGGGGGTCCTGCGGCTGGACTTCAACGCCGCGGCCTATATGCGCAACACAGTGGATTTCCTGGAGTTCTGGGACATCGGCTCGGGCCTGGTGAAGGGCGCCGTGTTCGGCTTCATCGTCGCGACCATGGGCTGCTACCACGGGATGCGCTCGGGCCGCGGCGCGCAGGGCGTGGGCCGCGCGACCACCGACGCGGTCGTGTCGTCGAGCGTGCTGATCCTGGCGGCGAACTTCCTGCTGACCGAGGTGTTCTTTTCGGCATGATCGCGCTCCACGACGTGCACAAGGCGTTCGGCGCCAAGCGGGTGCTGAGCGGCGTCACTCTGGAGATGCCCAAGGGCGAGAGCATGGTGATCATCGGCGGGTCCGGGACGGGAAAGTCGGTGCTGCTGAAGTGCATCCTGGGCCTCGTGGTGCCGGACCGTGGCCGCATCTCGGTGGACGGTCAGCCGGCCGAGGGCGGCGACCGAGACGCCTTTCTCGCGCGGTTCGGGATGCTGTTTCAGGGCGCCGCTCTCTTCGACTCGATGACCGTGTGGGAGAACGTGGCCTTCCGACTACGCCGCGGACGGGACAAGCTGCCGCGCCCGGCGGCGCGGGAGGTGGCGGTGGAGAAGCTCCGCCGCGTGGGCCTCGGGCCCGAGGTCGCCGACCTCTACCCCGCCGAACTGTCGGGCGGGATGCAGAAGCGGGTGGGCCTGGCCCGCGCCATCGCCGCGGACCCCGAAATCATCTTCTTCGACGAACCGACCACCGGGCTCGACCCGATCATGGCCGGGGTGATCAACGACCTGATCCGCGAGATCGTGACCGAAATGGGGGTGACGGCGATGACCATCACCCACGACATGAGCAGCGTCCGCGCCATCGCCGACCGGGTGGCGATGCTGCACGACGGGGTGATCCAGTGGACCGGGCCGGTGGGCGAGATGGATCGAAGCGGCGACCCCTACCTCGACCAGTTCATCCACGGCCGCGCCGACGGGCCCATCGCCGCGGTGCGGTAGCGGGGCCGCTCAGAGCGGAGGGCGGCGCCGTCCCGCCGGGGCTAGGTTGGGCGGCGCGGGACGGCGTTGCCGCCGGGCGGGGCGGGAAGGCTGGCGGGTTTACGCAAAACGCATCGCGATCCGGGGGAACAGCCTTCGCATCGCCCGCTATCCGCTGGGCGATGAGGGCAGCGCCGTCCCGCCGGGGCATGGCCGAGCGGCGCGGGACGGTCCCCAAAGCACCCACCTTGCGGCGGCCGAACCGCCTTCGCCAGAAGCGCCGCCCCGGGGGGGCGGGACGGCGCTGCCCGGCGGTGCCCGCCGGGCGGGACAAGGGGGGCTGGGCGGGTTACGCAATGACATTGCAGGCAGCGCCGACGGTCCGGCACCTGGTGGTGAGGGCAGCGCCGTCCCGCCGGGGCTGGGTCGAGCGGCACGGGACGGTCCCGAAAGCACCCACCTTGCGGCGGTCGAACCGCCTTCACCAGAAGCGCCGCCTCGGGGGGGCGGGACGGCGCTGCCCGGCGGTGCCCGCCGGGCGGGACAAGGGGGGCTGGGGAGGTTCGAGCTGGGCATCGCGGTCAACCGAAGCAACCCTCTCATCGCCCCCTACCCGTTTGGAAATGGGGGCGGCGCCGTCCCGCCGGGGCGTGGTCGGGCTGCGCGCGCCGGTTTTCTTAGGCGTCGACGCCGCGACGGCCGAACCGTCCTCGCCAAAAGCGCCGCCCCGGGGGGCGGGACGGCGCTGCCCGGCGGGCGGGCGTGGGGGCTGGGGGATCGTGTGGAGGGCGGCGCGCGGGACCTTGCCGATGGCGGTGGACGTGCATAGCGCGAGGGCAGCGCCAGGTCGATGCAGGCCGAGCCGGGGCCGGGAACCGCCAGACCGGGCCGGACCACCGAGCGCAGCGCAGGATGGCCTGTGCGCGGAACGTGCCGCTCAACCCTTTGGTACAGCGTCACAAAACCGCGCGCCGGCCCCTTCCCCACGGCGCGATCCGTCTGGGGCACGGACGGCACGAGACGGCAAAGTCCGCGAGACGGGGAACCAACCCCTGCCGTTAAGACCTTACCCATCGGCGGTTGGCCGCCGAGTGATGAGTAAGGGGAAGGAAGTTATGGGGCAGAAGACGAGCGCCTCCGTGGCGGTTCAGGCACATCTCCATTGGGTATCTTTGGCTCTGATCGTCGGGGCCGCGTTGGTGGCGACCGCGGCGACGATGGCGGCCGCGGCGGGATTGCTGCCGTGGCTGACCTTGCCGCTGACCTTCGGCGAGGTGACGTATCAGGGTGCCGGCGTTTTGGTGCAGATCGGGGTGACTATCCTGCTGCTGCTGATCGCGGCGACGCAGGTGGGACCCGGCCGCGTGCTGCGGCTGGAGCGCAGTCACCGCGACTTTGGCATCTGCATGAGCGACGTCGCCGACGCCTATGCCGCGGTGCACGCGGCGGACCGGGCCGGCGCATTCACCATGTCCGAACAGTTCGACGACGTGAAGCAGCGCATCGACTATCTGCGCAGGCATCCCGACCTGGGCCATCTGGAGGGCGACGTGTTGCAGGCCGCCGCGCAGATGAGCCACATGAGCCGCGATCTGGCCGAGACCTATTCGGACGAGAACATGGAGCGGGCCAAGACCTTCCTCCGCGAGCGTCAGGAAGAGGTCGAGCGGGTGCGCGAGCAGATCGGCCGCGTCCTGTCCGACGCCCACGAGCTGCGCCGCTGGCTGGAGGCCGTGGAGGTCGAGGAAGAGATCAACGCCTCGCAACTGCGCCGGATGGAGGACCAGATGGCCGACGTCCTGACCTATCTGGGCTTCCGCCGGGAATCGCCGCGCGGCCGGGTCATCCAGATGCCCCAGGCGACGGCGGCCGAGTAACAGCCGACGCTTGCCCCTGCCACCGGGCTGGGGCAAGCAGGGCCGATGGCCCGAGCGCTCGTCTATTCCTGCACCTCCTGCGGCGCCTCCCACTCCAAGTGGTCGGGGCGCTGCGACGCGTGCGGGGCCTGGAACACGGTGGTCGAGGACGCCCCCCTGTCTACCGGACCCAAGGCGCAGGGCCTGGGCGCCAAACGCGGCCGCGGCATGGTGCTGTCCGACCTCGCCCAGGCCGAGGCGCCGGCCGCCCACCGCCCGAGCGGCCTGTCCGAACTGGACCGGGTGCTGGGCGGCGGCCTCGTCCCCGCCTCGGCGGTTCTGGTCGGGGGCGATCCGGGGATCGGCAAATCCACGTTGTTGTTGCAGGCCGCCGCCGCCTTCGGCCGGGCCGGGCTCGACGCCGTCTACGTGACCGGCGAGGAGGCGCGGGCGCAGGTTCGGATGCGGGCCGGGCGCCTGGACCTCGCCGATGCGCCTCTGCGGTTGGCCTCGGAGACCAGCCTGCGCGAGATCCTCACCACGCTCGAAGAGGTCCGCCCCGACGTCGCCGTGATCGATTCGATCCAGACCATGTGGCTCGACAGCATCGACAGCGCCCCGGGCAGCGTCACCCAGGTCCGCGCCGCCGCGCATGAGTTGACCACCTTTGCCAAGCGGCGCGGCGCGGCGGTGATCCTGGTGGGCCACGTGACCAAGGAGGGCCAGATCGCCGGCCCCCGCGTGGTCGAGCACATGGTCGACACGGTGCTCTATTTCGAGGGTGAGCGCGGCCACCCCTATCGCATCCTGCGGTCGGTCAAGAACCGCTTCGGCCCCGCCGACGAGATCGGCGTGTTCGAGATGACGGGCGCAGGCCTGGCCGAAGTGGCCAACCCCTCGGCGCTGTTTCTCGGCGAGCGCGATGCGCCCGCGCCGGGATCGGCGGTGTTCGCCGGGATCGAGGGCACGCGGCCCGTCCTGTGCGAAATCCAGGCGCTGGTCGCCCCGTCGCCCCACGCCCAGGCCCGCCGGTCGGCGGTGGGCTGGGACGGCGGGCGCCTGGCGATGATCCTCGCGGTGCTGGAAGCGCGCTGCGGCATCCCCTTTGCCGGGCTCGACGTCTATCTGAACGTGGCCGGCGGGCTGCGGGTGCGCGAGCCGGCGGCGGACCTGGCAGTCGCCGCCGCGCTCCTGTCGGCCCGCGAGGATGCGGCGCTGCCGCCACAGTCGGTGGTTTTCGGCGAGATCAGCCTGTCCGGCGCCCTGCGCCCCGCGGGCCAGACGGAAAACAGGTTGAAAGAGGCGGCCAAACTTGGTTTTTCCTCCGCCATCGTGCCGGCGCGCAGCGCGCGGGCATCGGAGACGGGACTTACGCTCCATCCCTTCCCCGACCTCGCCGCATTGGTCGGCGAGATGTTCGGGGCGGGCTGAGCAAAAACAGGGGTACGCATGGAAGGCTTTACCGTCATCGACGGGGTTGCAGCGGCCGTGATCGTGATCTCGGCGATCCTCGCCTATTCCCGGGGCTTCGTGCGCGAGGCGCTGGCCATCGTCGGCTGGATCGCGGCGGCGGTGCTGGCCTTTGTCTTCGCCCCCATGGCCGAGCCACTGGTGCGCGAGATCCCGGTGGTCGGCGATTTCCTGGGCGACAGTTGCGAGTTGGCGATGATCGCCGCCTTCGCGGTGGTGTTCGCCATCGGGCTGGTGCTCGCCTCGATCTTCACCCCGCTGTTCTCGGGGGCGGTGCGCAACTCGGCCCTGGGCGGGCTGGACCAGGCGCTGGGCTTTCTCTTCGGCGCGGCGCGGGGGGTGCTCCTCGTGGCCATCGCGATGTTAGTCTACGACCGGGTGGTGGTCGGCGATGCCATCCCGATGGTCGACAACAGCCGGACGGCCCAGATCTTCGCCCGCAGCCAGGACCGCCTCGACGACCAGATCCCCGAGGACGCCCCCGGCTGGATCGTCTCGCGCTACGAAGAGCTGGTCGGCGCCTGTAGCTGAGCGGGCCCGATCCCCCGACGGGGATCGGCTAACATCCTTTGCAAGGATGTGGGCCCAGCGGGTCGATGGACGCGAGCGTTGACCGTCCCGGAGGAGCCCGGATCGCGTGCGATCCGTCCCGGCTGCACCCCAGCGGTGGGGGCGGGATGCGCGTTGAGTGAAACCTATCCGCTTGGGCAGAAGGGCAGTGGCCGCCCCGCGGGGAGGCGCAGAAAGCGCCGCCCGGCGGGTCTGCGACGGCCGCTGCCGGTCGGGGCGTGGGGTCGACAGCGGTTCGGTGAATGGTCCCGGAGGCAAGGTGACGCCGGTGCGCGCAAGAAACGCCCGCACCGCGAGAGACGGGCGGCGCCGTCCCGCCGGGGCTGGATTGGGCGGCGCGCGTCGTCCCTATAAGCCCGGGCGTCGCGGCGATGGCACGGCGCTCGCCGAAAGCGCCGCCCCCCGGGGGGGGCGGGACGGCGCTGCCCGGCGCTCCGCCGGGCGAGACATGGGAGCTGGGCGTTTTCGCTCCTCGGCCTCAAGCTCAGTACCAGTGAGGGGAGACGCGCCCAGGGCGGAGGGCATCCGATCGTGCGCGCGGGATCGGCTCACATTCTTTCGGAAGCTGGCGGATCGGCGGTTGAGCAGGTGGATGGAGTTGGACGTCGATTGGCCCGGAAGAACCGGGAATGCGATTGGGTCGTCCCGTCTGCATCTAAGCGATCACAGCGGATGCGTGTGAAGAGAAGCGCGCCCGCTTGCCCGGAAGGGCGGCGCCGTCCCGCCGGGGCTGGACTGGGCGGCGCGCGTCGTTCCCATAAGCCCGGGCGTCGCGGCGATGGCGCGGCGCTCGCCGAAAGCGCCGCCCCACGGGGGGGGACGGCGCTGACCGGCATTGCCGATGGGCGGGACATGGAGGCTGGGCGTCCTTGCTCCTCGGCGTTCTGCGCAATACCGGAGCGGAGGAGGCGCCCGGGGCGGAGGGCATCCGATCCCCGGCCGGGCACCCGGTCACATCCGTTCTGCGGGACCGGGCCCGGGTCGGGGCGTCAGATGAGACGCACCTGCGCGCCGACGGGGGTGACGGCGAAGACCTCGGCGATGGCCTCGTTATAGAGACCGATGCAGCCCGAGGACGACCGCCGCCCGATCTTGCGGGTGTCGTGGGTGCCGTGGATCAGGTAGGCCGGCCACGAGAGATAGAGCGCATGGGTGCCCAGCGGATTGTCCGGCCCCGGGGGCATGTAGGCCGGCAGCGAGGGATCGCGTTCGCGCATCGACGCGGTGGGGGTCCAGTCCGGCCCCTCGCGCTTGCGCACGATCTCGGTATAGCCGCGACGGGTCAGTTCCTCGCTCATCGGCACCGAGGTGGGATAGAGGCGGTAGTCCGCGCCATCCGCCGACCACCAGTGCAGCGCGCGGCTGCGGGTGTCGGCCAGGATCGTCACCTTGCCCAGCGCCTCGAAGTGATCCTCCCAGCGCTGGGTCACAAAGCTCGACATGTTGCGGCGGGCGGTGTCGTTGCCAAGCACCTGCGGCGCGACGGTTTGGGCCGTCGCCACGGCGGGGGCGGCCAACAGTGCGGCCGCGCCGGTCAGCGCGGCGCGGCGGGTCAAGTCGGTCATCGGGGGCTCCCTGCTCGAAACCTCATCCACCGCAGGTGGGCACTGGGCGGCCGCGAGGCAAGGTGGCGCGGGGCGCGCTCACGCGGAGGTGATGGCGTGGGCGCGGTGCAGGCACTTCGGCGCGCGGGTCCAGACGGTGCCGGCAATCCCGGGTCGATGGGTGCGCCGCTCGGGGAACCGATGGCCGGCCCCCGGTCCCGCCCCGCGCGGAGGCCGCGGCGCCCCCCGGCGGACGCCGAACCCGAGAGCGCGCGGCGGGCCACCGGCTCTGGCGCATGGCGCTATCAGGGCGGCGCTCAGGGCGCCGGGGTCAGCGCAGCGACGCGGCGGGGGCGCAGCGGCGGCTTCACCGGTGCGCGGGGCGGGCCCCAGACCAGCCCTTCGGGCGCCGGGCGCGCGCGCGGGCGTGGCGAGGTCGTGCGCTGGCAATAGTCCTGACCGCGCAGCCAGTTCGCCATCTCCTGCCGCTTGCGCGCGTTGCGCATCGGGCCCCAGTCGGCGGAGACCCCACTCCACCGCGGCCAGCGGCCGTGGATGACGCCGTCGCGGGGCACGGTGACGGCCATGATCCGCACCGCGCAGCTGAGGTTCGCCGCCCCGCTGAGCAGCGCCTGGCCGCTCCGCGCCTGGCAGCCGTAGCCGCGCGCCGTCCCCGGCACGATCTGCAACAGCCCGAACCAGCGGCCGCCGCCGCCCACCGCCTTGGGCTTCCACGTGCTTTCGTATTTGGCGAGCGCGGAGAGAAAGCCGACCCAGAACGCCCGCCGGGCGGGTGGCGCGGCGTGGGGGTAGCCGGGGCACCAGGTGGCGACGTCCTGGGGCACATGGGCCACCAGAGGCGCGCCATGGTCGCGCAGGGCGCCCATGGCCGCGCGGCTCCACCGCGTCGCCTCGGGGCGGAAATCCCAGCGGGTGACCGGAATCGGATCGGCGACGGGTCGCGGCTTGGGCCGCACCGTGTCGGCCCAGGCGGGCAGAACCGTCGGCAGGATCAGGGCGGCAGCGAGGATCAGGCGGCGCATGGGTCCGACATTTGCCCGGAAACCGGCCGCCGGGCAATCCCCGAGGGCCGGTGCGCCGAGGCTCAGAGGCCCAGCGCCTCGCCGATGCGGTCGGCGGCAGTCGGTTCCGGCTTGGGCCGGCAATAGGGCTGCGCGCGGGTCCAGGCCTGCATCTCGGAGCGTTTGGAGGCGCTGTGGAACGGCCCCCAGTCCAGCATCCCGCGCCCCACGGTGCCCCGCTTGCTGACCTGCGCGGCGGCGATGCGCACGGCGCAGCGCAGGTTCGCCGCCCCGTCCTTGAGCGCCTGGCCCGTCCGCGCCGCGCAGCCGTAGCCGCGGGCGGTGCGGGGGTCGATCTGCACCAGGCCGAACCAGCGCCCGCCGCCGCCGACCGCGGCGGGGTTCCAGGTGCTTTCGTGCTTGGCCAGGGCCGACAGGAGGCCGGCCCAGAACATCGATCGCTCCTCGGGCGTGCCGTCGGCATAGCCCGGGCACCACGCCTGGACATCGGCGGGCTGCATCGCCGGGAGCACCGCGCCATGGCTGCCCAGAGCGTCGAGCGTCGCCTGGGTCCAGACCGGCGCCTCGGGGTGGAAATCCCACCGCATGACCGGCGCAACCTCGGGCGCCGGCGCCTCTGCGGTCTGGATCGTGGCACAGGCCGACAGGGCCAAGGTGCAGGCGAGCATCAATCTCAACATTTTCGGAAGGTCCCTCGTTCCCTCTGACCGGGCAGGTGCCGCGATTCGCCCTGTCCGGGCAAGCCGGGCGCGGGACGATGGGCGAAACCGCGCCGACCGCGGACGTGGTGGGACACCGGCGGCCGGTCCCCGGCCGAGGGGCGGTCGGGCCGCGGGCCCTTGCGGGGCGCAGGGCGCTGACCTAAACCGCCGAGGTCCGATCCTCAACGGAGGCCCGCCCATGCTCGATCTCGCCTACGACCCGCCCGCGCCCAAGGTGATCCAGGGCGCGCTCCACGACTGGGAGCTGGTGATCGGCATGGAGGTCCATGCTCAGGTCGCCAGCAAGGCCAAGCTGTTCTCGGGCGCCTCGACCCAGTTCGGGGCCGAGCCGAACAGCAACGTCGCCTTCGTCGACGCCGGGATGCCGGGGATGCTGCCGGTGATCAACGAGGGCTGCGTGGCGCTGGCGGTCAAGACCGGGCTGGGGCTCAAGGCGCAGATCAACCTGGTCTCGGCCTTCGACCGCAAGAATTATTTCTACCCCGACCTGCCCCAGGGCTATCAGATCAGCCAGCTCTATCACCCCATCGTCGGCGAGGGCGAGGTGCTGGTCGAGATGGGCGGCGGCCTCGCCCGCCGGGTGCGGATCGAGCGCATCCATCTGGAGCAGGACGCGGGCAAGTCGATCCACGACATGGACCCGCACATGTCCTTCGTCGACCTCAACCGCACCGGCGTCGCGCTGATGGAGATCGTCAGCCGCCCGGACCTGCGCGGCCCGGACGAGGCGGCGGCCTACGTGTCCAAGCTGCGCCAGATCCTGCGCTATCTCGGCACCTGCGACGGCAACATGCAGAACGGCAACCTGCGCGCCGACGTGAACGTCTCGGTCTGCCGCCCCGGCGACTACGAGCGCTATTGGGAGACCCAGGACTTCGCCCATCTGGGCACGCGGTGCGAGATCAAGAACATGAACTCGCTGCGCTTCATCCAGGCCGCCATCGACTACGAGGCGCGGCGCCAGATCGGCATTCTGGAGGACGGCGGCAGCGTGGTGCAGGAGACGCGGCTCTACGACCCCGACCGCGGCGAGACGCGCTCGATGCGCAGCAAGGAAGAGGCGCACGACTACCGCTACTTCCCCTGCCCCGACCTGCTGCCCCTGGAGATCGAGCAGGCGTGGGTGGACGACATCGCCGCCGCCATGCCCGAGCTGCCGGACGCCAAGAAGGCGCGCTTCATCGCCGAGTTCGGCCTGTCGGACTACGACGCCGGGGTGCTGACCGCGGATGTGGAGAACGCCGCTTATTTCGAGGCCGTGGCCCAGGGCCGCGACGGCAAGATGGCCGCGAACTGGGTCATCAACGAGCTGTTCGGCCGGCTCAAGCGCGAGGACCACACCATCGCCGAGAGCCCGGTCAGCCCCGCGCAACTGGGCGGGATCGTGGATTTGATCCAGGCCGGCGACATCTCGGGTAAGATCGCCAAGGACCTGTTCGAGATCGTCTATGCCGAGGGCGGCGACCCGGCCGAGATCGTGGAGGCGCGGGGGATGCGCCAGGTGACGGACACCGGCGCCATCGAGGCCGCGGTGGACGCGGTCATCGCCGCCAACCCCGCCCAGGTCGAGAAGGCCCGCGCCAACCCCAAGCTGGCGGGCTGGTTCGTCGGCCAGGTGATGAAGGCCACCGGCGGCAAGGCCAACCCCAAGGCGGTCAACGAGATTGTGACGGCCAAGCTGGGGTTGTGAGGGGCCGCATCGTCTCGGTTGCAGCTATAGGCGCCGACCCCTAGGTTTCCGTCAGGGGAACGGGGTTGGCATGACGATCCGGCAAAGCATCGCCCAGCACGGCACCGAAATCTGCGTCGGCGCCTTCGGGCTGGCAAGCCTCGGGGCGGGTGCCGTGGCGGCGCCCGTTGCAGTCCTTGCAACGATGGGCGCGGAGCGGCTGGTGGAGTGCGACCGGGCCATCCTCGCCCGTGCGCGGCAAGGCATAGAAGCGCTGGAAGATCTCGGGCGGCTCGATGACGGTGAGGCGCAGCGGGTGCGCGACATCCTGCGGTCGGGGACGATCACCCTGACCTTCACCCCCACCGAGATGCTGGCGCTGCGGGAGAGCCCGACGCTTCCCGCGGATCTGTCGCGCCGCCTGCTGCCGCCCGGGACGCTTGCGCACGAAACGGATGGGGTGCGCGAGGCGGTGCACATGGTCCTGACTACCGCCTTCGCCGCGCTGTTCCAGGCGGGCAGGCACAGGGAGGCCATCGCGTTCGAGGCCATGCTGACGGTGCTGGACCGGCAGCGGGCGCAGATCACCGGGTTCGACGCCTTCATTGCCGACATGGCGCAACGCCACGGCGCGATGCTAGATGCCCTCGTCACGGCGGGAGAGGAGCGCTCGGTGCTCCTGACCGAGGTGTCCCGGCTCCGCGACGAGGCCCGGCGCGCAGAGGCGCGGGCGGAGGAACGCCACACCGAACTCTTAGAGCGGTTCGGCTCCTTCGAGAACGCCATCGACAGCCTCGCCCAAGCCAGCCGCGACCAGCTGGAGGCCATCGCGGCGCGGTTCGAGATCGCGGGGACCTACGACCTGTCCGACGCGGAGCTGCGGCAGGCGTTGGAGAAGCGGGCGGAGGACTGGCGGACGCTGCGGGACGAGGTGGAGGCGATCCCGGACGGGATGCTGCGGCTGTCGAACCTCAAGGCGGCGGCGCGGGACGCGGTGGCCAAGGGCGATCTGGACGAGGTGGAGACGCTCTTACAGCGGGTGCAGGAGGTCGAGCTGGAAGAGGCGGCGCGGACGGCAGAACTCCGCGCCGACAACGCGCTCCTGCGCGGCCGGGTGGACCAGGCCGCGGTCCTGCTCGCCGCCGCGGCCGACAGCTTCGCCGGGATCGACCCGCTCGAACCGGCCCGGCGCCGCATCCTGCACTACGCCGAGACGTTGGGAGTCCACGGTCTGCGCTACGGCGGCACCGGACTTGCGCGCAGCCACGACCTGTTGGCGCCGGTGCTGACCGACCGCCTGCGCGCCGCCGACGACTGGCTCTGGGCCGCCGGGATGAACGCGCGCGCCGTCGCGCTCAGGAATCAGGGCACCCGCACCGGCGGGCCGGGGGGCGCCGCGCTGCTGGCCGAGGCGGTCGCGGCCTATCGCGCCGCCCTCGACGTCCGCACCCGCGACGCCCACCCGGTGGACTGGGCCGGGACCCAGAACAACCTCGGCAATGCGCTCAGCGACCAGGGCACCCGCACCGGCGGGCCGGAGGGCGCCGCCCTGCTGGCCGAGGCGGTGGCGGCCTGCCGCGCCGCCCTCGACGTCTACACCCGCGACGCCCACCCGGTGCAGTGGGCCACGACGCAGAACAACCTCGGCATCGCGCTACGGAACCAGGGCACCCGAACCGGCGGGCCGGAGGGCGCCGCGCTGCTGGCCGAGGCGGTGGCGGCCTTCCGCGCCGCCCTCGACGTCCGCACCCGCGACGCCCACCCGGTGGACTGGGCCATGACCCAGACCAACCTCGGCAATGCGCTCGCGGACCAAGGCACCCGAACCGGCGGGCCGGAGGGCGCCGCGCTGCTGGCCGAGGCGGTGGCGGCCTTCCGCGCCGCCCTCGAGGTCCGAACCCGCGACGCCCACCCGGTGGACTGGGCCGCGACCCAGAACAACCTCGGCATCGCGCTCGCGGACCAGGGCACCCGCACCGGCGGGCCGCAGGGCGCCGCCCTGCTGGCCGAGGCGGTGACGGCCTACCGCGCCGCCCTCGACGTCACCACCCGCGACGCCCACCCGGTGGACTGGGCCGTGACCCAGAACAACCTCGGCGCCGCGCTCCAGGAGCAGGGCACCCGCACCGGCGGGCCGGAGGGCGCCGCCCTGCTGGCCGAGGCGGTGGCGGCCTACCGCGCCGCCCTCGACGTCCGCACCCGCGACGCCCACCCGGTGGACTGGGCGATGACGCGGGAGAACCTGGCGATCGCGGAGGTGGCGCGGGCGCAACACGACACCTGCGACGACCCGCGAGGGCGGCTGGAGTCCGCGCTGGCGCATGTGCAGGCGGCGCTGGAGGTCTATGACCCGGTGCACATGCCTTACGACCACGGGACAGCGACCCGCCTCAGGGATCGCATCCGCGCGGCGCTGGACGCGCTCTGAGCGACCCGCCCGCGCGCGAACGGGTCAGTCGTCGTCCTCTTCGCCCTCGGCCTCTTCGCCGCCCTCGACCTCTTCGGCGATGGCGCCGGCCTCGTCGCCGCCCTCTCCCTCGTCTTCGTTGCAGGCGGCGAGCAGGGTCAGCAGGACCAGGGGCAGGACGCGGATCATCGGACGGTTCCTTCGGTGAATGGGGGCCTCGGCGGCGGAACCCGCAGCGCCCGCGCCGGTTCCCCCCTGCCGGCGGGCTGCTGCCATCCGCCGCATCGGGGGCTTGCCTCGCCCGCTCAGGTCGCTAGACAGGCGCGATCCCGAACCGCCCCCCGCCCGGAGGCCTGCGATGTCCTATTACGAATACCAGGTGGTGCCCGCCCCCAAGAAGCCCGCCCGCCAAAAGGGGGTGAAGGGGACCGATGCGCGCTTTGCCCTGGCGCTGGCCGAGGCGATCAACGCCCAGGCCGCCGAGGGGTGGGAGTATCAGCGCTCCGAAAGCCTGCCCTGCGAGGCGCGCGGCGGGCTCCTGGGCTCCAAGATGGTGACGACGACGCAGACGGTGCTGGTGTTCCGCCGGTGGATCGAGACCGAGGCCGAAAGCTACGACTACGCCGTCCAGACGGTGCCGCGCGACACTGCGCCGACGCCCGAGGAACTGGCTGCCGACCTGCCGCCCGAGGCGGCCGCCCCGGCGCCCGTCGCTGCCCCGGTCGCCACGCCCATGCCGGCGCCGCAGCCGCCGTCGCCCGCCCCGGCCCCCGCGGCCGAGCGCCCCCGCCTCGGCCCCGCGCGCGAGAGCGACGGCAGCATCCACCGCTTTCCCGGCGCCGAGCGGAGCTGACGCGCCTCAGGTGCCGATGTCGAGCGCCAGGGCGTGGATCCGGCCGACCAGGTCGTCGCCCAGCGCCTTGTGCACTGCGCGGTGCCGGGCGACCCGGCTGAGCCCGTCGAAGGCCGAGGACCGGATCAACACGTTGAAATGGCTCTCGCCCCCTTCGCGATAGCCGGAATGGCCGCGATGCGCCTCGCTGTCGTCCACCACTTCGAGGCGATGGGGGTCGAAGGCGGCGTCGAGCCGCCGGCGGATTTCCTCGGTCACAGCCATATCGGTGCAATTCTCCCCTTCCCCTTCGCATCCAACCCCTTAAACTCTCTGGTCCGAGTCGAAAAGGAGCCAAGAGATGCCGAAACGCGATCCCTTTGGATTCGACATAAGGGTCTCTTCGGCCAAGAAGAAGAACCCGCGCGGCAAGCGTGGCATGTCTGGCGCCTTTGAGACGTCGACCCGGGTGTGCGAACACCCAGGCTGCGAAGAGGCTGGGCAGTATCGGGCGCCGAAATCGCCCGACCACCTCGACGAGTATCTGTGGTTCTGCAAGGATCACGTGCGCGAATACAATCTCAAATGGAACTTCTTCAACGGCACCACCGAGGAGGAGTTCGAGGACCAGATCGCCAAAGACCGCGTCTGGGGCCGCGAGACCAAGCCGTTCGGGCGCAAATCCGACGAGCAGCGCGCGTGGGAGCGGCTGGGCGTGGACGACCCGCATCAGGTGCTGGGCGAGAACGCCACCCGCAACCCCGGGCGCCGCGCCGCGGGGGGCGGCCGCCGCCTGCCGCCGACCGAACGCCGCGCGCTCGACATCCTCGACGCCAAGGACACGTGGTCCAAGGCCGAGATCCGCAAGGCCTATAAGGCGCTGATCAAGGTGCTGCATCCCGACATGAACGGCGGCGACCGGGGCCACGAGGAGCAGCTGTCCGAGGTCGTGTGGGCCTGGGACCAGATCAAGGACAGCCGCAACTTTCAGGGTTGAGACGACACGCCGCGGCACCGGACGGTTGAGCCGCGCAGCCCGCTGACCCATGATGGGTCCGAGGCGTAGTTCGCGCCGACCCGGGACCCGGCCCTTGGACGACCCGACGACGCCACGGTCCACCGCAACCACGGGCGCGATCGCTGCGGCCTTGAACGCGGCGATCTCGGTGGCCATGGCCGGCGTCGCAATGCTGTGGATCGGGCCCGAGGCGATGCGCGGCTCCGATGCGATGGCCGAGCTGGCGCGCACCGTTCCCGCCCCCATCGTCGTGCAGGACATGCTCAAGATCGCCAGCGCCGCGGTGTCGCTGGCGCTGATCCTGGCGCTCGCGCTGGTGCTGGCCCCGGCGCCCGACGCGCCGGTCCGCGCCACGGTGATCGTGGGTCTGGCGGCGGAGACGGCGCTCTTGGCCAACGCCGCGCTGAGCCTCGCCGCCGTGGTCGGCGCCGCACCCGCGGGGATGGACGAGTGGATGCTGACGACCGCCATCGCGGCGCTCGTCGTCGGCGGAGCCTGGCTGATCCTGGTCAACGTCCTGGCATGGCGGCGCCGACGCCTGCCCACGGCGCTCTGCCTCTGCGGCCTCCTGGCGGGCGCCGCCGCGCTGGCTGTGCCTTTGAGCCCGCTGGCAGGCTTCGCGAGCCTGGTCCTGGGCGTGATCTGGTCGGCGAGCCTGGCGGGCGTCCTCTGGTCGCACCGCGCCGCGCCCTGAGATTTGTCAACGAGCGGGCCCGGCTGTCGGCGATGATGGCCGCGCCGCCGCGTCCGGGTGCAGCCGGGGCCGCCCCCAAGGGGGAGGTCACGTCCGGCGGCGGCCCCCGCCGGTGCCGTGCCCGTTTCCGTTCCCCGACGGGATCCAGGGCCGGCGCCGGCGGCCCACACCCTCCGGGGGCCGTTGTCGCCCGCGCGGCGATCCGCTAGGCCATGTCACAGCACACCCGGAGGGATCCTATGAGCGACCAGACCTACGGCTTCGACACCCTGCAAATCCACGCAGGCGCCAAGCCCGACCCGGCCACCGGCGCCCGCCAGACGCCGATCTACCAGACCACCGCCTATGTCTTCCGCGACGCCGATCATGCCGCGGCGCTGTTCAACCTGCAGGAGGTGGGGTTCATCTATTCCCGCCTCACGAACCCCACCGTCGCCGTTCTGCAGGAACGCATCGCGACGCTGGAGGGCGGGGTCGGCGCGGTCTGCTGCTCGTCGGGCCATGCGGCACAGATCATGGCGCTGTTTCCGCTGATGCAGCCGGGCTGCAACGTCGTCGCGTCGACCCGGCTCTACGGCGGCACGGTCACGCAGTTCACCCAGACGATCAAGCGCTTCGGCTGGTCGGCCAAGTTCGTGGACTTCGACGACCTCGACGCGGTGCGCGACGCCATCGACGACGACACCCGCGCGGTCTTTGGCGAGGCCATCGCCAATCCCGGCGGCTATATCATGGACGTGCGCGCGGTGGCCGACATCGCCGACGCGGCCGGGATCCCGCTGATCATCGACAACACCTCGGCCACCCCCTATCTGCACCGCCCGATCGAGCACGGCGCGAGCCTGGTGGTGCATTCGACCACCAAGTATCTGACCGGCAACGGCACCGTCACCGGCGGCTGCGTGGTCGATGCGGGCACCTTCGACTGGTCCGCCTCGGGCAAGTTCCCCTCGCTCAGCGACCCCGAGCCGGCCTATCACGGGCTCAAGTTCCACGAGACCTTCGGGCCGCTGGCCTACACGTTCCACGGCATCGCCATCGGTCTGCGCGACCTCGGGATGACCATGAACCCGCAGGCGGCGCATTACACGCTGATGGGGATCGAGACCCTGTCGTTGCGCATGGAGCGCCATGTCGAGAACGCGGTGAAGGTCGCCAAGTGGCTGGAGGCGGACCCGCGCGTCGACTACGTGACCTATGCCGGGCTCGAGTCCTCGCCCTATTACGAGCGGTCCAAGACGGTGTGCCCGCGGGGTGCCGGGGCGCTGTTCACCTTCGCCGTCAAGGGCGGCTACGAGGCGTGCGTCAAGCTGATCGATGCGGTCGAGATCTTCAGCCACGTGGCGAACCTGGGCGACACCCGGTCGCTGATCATCCACTCGGCCTCGACCACGCACCGCCAGCTCGACGAGAACCAGCAGCGCGCCGCCGGGGCTGCGCCCGAGGTGGTGCGGGTGTCCATCGGGATCGAGGACGCCGACGACCTGATTGCCGATCTGGATCAGGCGCTGGCCAAGGCCACGGCCTGATCCCCGCGCGGCCCCGGTGCGCCCGGGGCCGTGACCGGTCAGGGGGTCAGGGTAAAGCGGATCGTCACCTGCGCCACGGTGGTCAGGCTGCCGGACGCCACGGGCACGGAGCGGTTGGCCGCCATCTCCAGCATCTCGTCGCGGGGGAAGGGGTCAGCCACCGCCCCGCCCTCCTGGATCGCCTGGACCGGGCCGAGGGTCAGGCCCGCGGCCGCCGCGATCTCGCGCGCCCGGGCGATGGCGTCGGCCACCGCCGCGGCGCGCGCCGCGCTCTCTGACCCCGAGGGGTCGAGGAGGCCGAACCCGACGCCGCCGAAGCGGTTGCCGCCCACCCCCACCGCCGCGTCCAGCACCTCGCCCAGCATGGCGAGGTCGAGGACCCGCACCGATAGATCGCTCTCGGCCACGTAGCCGGTGATTCGCGGCATCCGCTCGCCGCCGCGTTCGTCGTCGCGGGCGAACTGGGGATAGAGGTTCAGGCCCTGGGTCTGGATGTCGTCGCCCGAGATCCCAGCGGCGTCGAGCGTGTCCAGCACCTCGGCCAGCGCGGTGCTCATCGCGTCGACCGCGGTGTCGGCGCTGACGGCGGTTTCGGCCACGCCGATCCGCACGGTGGCCATGTCCGGGCGCGACACGATTCGCCCCACACCGGTGACGGTGAGCGTGGCGGGCTCGGCGGCCACGGGCGCGATGGTCGCGATCTGGCGCTGGAACTGCGCCACAGCCCCGGGGCCGAGGGCATCGGGGGACAGCGCCGCCGCCGCCGACGGCATCAGCGCGACGAGGGGGATCAGCATTCTAAGCATGGGGGCTCCTCCGGGTGCATTGCGATTGCGACGGGATCCAACCACTTGACTGGCGCCGCGGCCAGCGGCAATACCCTTTCGTTCGGCGAAAAGCTGCTATCGGCGCATCCTGTCTGCCGAGGGGTGTGTCCCTCCTGCCAGCCGTGGTAGAGGACGGGTATGACTACGACGCTTCTGCTCGATCTCACGCAAACCGAGGTGCGCCTGCTGCGCCGGGACAAAGGGCCGGACGCGGTCCTGGCCACGGCGGCGCTGGATGCCGAGGATTTCGACGCCGAGATCGCGGCGCTGCGGCAGGCCGCGCTGGACGCGGCGGGGCCCGGGTTCAAGTGCGCGGTGCGCATCCCGAACTCCGAAATCCTCTATACCGACATCGCCGCGGAGGACGGCGTCGCGCCCGACGAGATCGCCCGGCTGGTGCGGGCCAAGCTCGACGGGCTGACGCCCTATGACGTCGACGAGCTGCATTTCGTGTGGCGGCACCAGCGCAGCAGCGGACGCATCCACATCGCCGCAGTGGCGCGGCAGACCCTGGCCGAGGCCGAAGCCTTTGCCGTGGGTCACGAGCTGAACCCCAAGGCGTTGATCGCGCGAGCGGAATCGGCAGGGTTCCCGGGGCCTGTGCGGTTCGGCAAGACCGCCGTGCGGGGCGGGATCGACCACGCCGCGGCGCTGGCCAAGCTGGCGGCGCTGCGCGATGCGGCCGCGGCGACGGCCGACGTGAGTCTCCCCCAGACCCCCGAGACGGCCGTGCCGCCCGGCGCGGTGGCCGTAGAGGCGGTCACGGGGGACGCCGCCCCGGCGCAGGACCTGGCCCCCGCGCCCGACCCGGTGTCCTCCGAGACCGACGCGGAAAAGGCGGCGCCCCCGGCCCCCGCCGCCGCGCCGGCAACCGACAAGCCCGCCGGAGCGACCGCGGCCAAGGCCGAAACCGCCGGCGCAAAGGAGGACGCCCCGGCAACCGCGGCCGCCGATGCCAAGGATGCCGGGACGCGCGACGCGAAGGGGGCGGGCGAGACTGCGGCCAAACCCGCGCCTGCGCCCGAGGCACCGCCCGCGGCCAAGGCACCTGCGGCCGAGACGGCGTCCAAGCCTCCGCCGGAGGCAAAGCCCGCGGCGAAGACGCCCGAGACCGCCTCCAAGTCGGCCGAGTCCAAGCCCGCGGACAAAGCGCCCGCGCCAAAGGCCGCGCCGCCCCAGACGCCTGCCGCGGCCGCGACGCCCGCCGAGCCCTCGCGCGCGACCGACACGCCCGCCATGCCCGTTGCGGCGGCGGGCAAGACGGCGTCGAACTCCGGCGGCGCCCCTGCCCCACGCCCGCCGTCCGAGCCGTCCGCCCCCGAAGGGCCCCAGGCGGCCCCCGCACCGAAGCCCCGCTTCGACCCCGTCGCCGCCGCCCGCGCCAATACCGGCGAGGCCGGCGCCGCGGCACGCCCCTCTCCCGGAGGCAAGCCCGAGGCTCCGCCGCCCGGCGAGCGCGACGCCCCGCAGCCCGCCGCCGGATCGCGCCGGGGGGCCGCCCCGGTGTCGTTCGCGTCGCGCCGGGCGTCTGAGCCCGCAGGCACTGAGGGCGGCGACCCCGGGCAGAGCCCCCTGTCGCGCATCGCCGCGCGGATCGCCATGCTGCCCGACGGCGGACGCGGCCCCGTGCCCGAGGCACCCGCCGCTTCCGGGACCGGCCCCGCCGCGCGCAAGGTGCCCGCTCCGGCTCCGACGGCCGCGCCCAAGGTGCAGCCGCCGCGCCGCAGCGGACCCGGCGGACCGGCCCCGGCAGGGCCCCGCCGCGGACCGGCCCGGCCGCCCGCCACCGGCAAACCGGCCGCCAAAGCACCGCCGCAGCCCAAGGTCGTGGCGCTGGCCCCCGCCGGGGCGGCCGCCGCGGCGTCGCTGACCCCGCCCACGCCTGCGCCCACCCTGCCCAAGCCCGACACGGCCCCCGCGCCCCCCCGCAACGGCGCCCTGACCGAAGCCGAGGCGATGACCGTGTTCGGCGCCCGCCGCGAGGCCGGGTCGCGGGCGCGGCTGAGCCTCCTGCCCGTGGCCCTGGGCCTGGTCGTCGCGACGGTGCTGGCGATCGCGATCTGGTCGGCCTATTTCTTTCTCTCGCCGGACCGCGAGGGCGCCCCCGAGGACGGCATCGCGCTGTTGGAGCCCGGCGCGCCGGTGGGCGAGGGCACCCCGCTCGACGATGGGGCCGAGGTGATCCCGCCCGCCCCCGGCGACCCCGAACCGGACCTGTCCCAGCCCGCCGAGCCCGAGACGGCGGCGGCGCCGGTGCCGCAGCCCGAAGCGCCGGTGGGCGAGGGCACGCCCGGACCGTCGACGGATACCGAGGTCGCCGCCCCGGCGATCCCCGACGCCGCGGGCACACCGCCCGCGGTCGGCACCGGCCCCGACGCCGCGCCGGGGCAGACGGTGGCCGCGCTCGACACCCCCGACACGCCCGACAGCCCGGCGCGGCCCGACACGCCGCCCGCCGGACCGGTGCTCGACCCCTTGCAGCGCGCCGCGCCGCCGGCCGACAGCGCCGCGCGCTACGCCGGGACCGGGGTGTGGGAAGTGGCGCCCGAGCCGCCGACCCTGCCCGCCAGCGACCGCCTGGACAACGTGCTGGCCCCCGCCGAGGCGGCCGATCCCACGCCCACACGCGCGGAGGCGCCTGCGCTCGCCGATCCCACGGCCCTGGCCGCGGTGCAACCGCCCGCCAGCCCACTCCCGCCGCCGCCGCCCGGGACCGGCTTTGACCTCGGCGACGACGGGCTGGTGGTGGCGACGCCGGACGGCGCCCTGTCGCCCGAAGGCATCCGTGTGGTCGCCGGGGCGCCGCCGCGCCGCCCGCCCGCCACGCCGTCCCGCCCCGCAGGCGGCCCGCCCGCCGAGGTGGTCGAGGCCGCCCCCCGGGTCAGCGACGCCGGAGCGGGCGACCCGCGCCCGCGGCCCCGTCCCGGCAGCGTGGACGAAAGCCGCGCCGGCCCCGCCGAGGCGCCGGTCACCCTGCCCCAGGCGCCGGACGCAGCGCCCCAGGCGCTGCCCCCTGCAGATACCCGCCTGGCGGGGCTCAGGCCCTCGTCGCGGCCCGAGGATTTTGCCACCCGCTTCGTCCAGGCTCTGCCGGCGCAGGTGACGGTGCTGACGGCGACGCCGGCGGCGGTGCGCCCGCGCCTGGCTCCGACCCGCCCCACGGACCTGCCGGTCGAGGTGCCCGTCGCGGTTGTGGCGCCGCCCACCCCGGAGGTGTCGCCCGAGGCCATCGAAGCGGCCGTCGCGGCGGCGGTGATCAGCCCTTACGCCGTGGACCGCTCGCCGACGCCCGCCTCGCGCCCCCGCAACTTCGCCAGCAAGATCGAGGAGGCGCGCAAGGCCGCCCCGGCCGCGGCCACCCCCGTCGCCGCCGCCTCGGTGATGACGCCGCGCCTGCCCTCCTCTGCCTCGGTGGCCAAGCAGGCGACGGTGCGCAACGCGCTGAACATGGGCAAGACGGCGCTCGTGGGCACCTACGGCAGCCCGTCGAACAAGCGCGCGTTGGTGCGCCTGTCCTCGGGCCGCTTCGTCAAGGTCAGCGTCGGCGACCGCCTGGAAGGCGGCCGCGTCGCGGCCATCGGCGACGGCGTCCTGCA
The DNA here is from genome assembly GCA_004005435.1 of Rhodobacteraceae bacterium CCMM004. Classification (GTDB taxonomy): domain Bacteria; phylum Pseudomonadota; class Alphaproteobacteria; order Rhodobacterales; family Rhodobacteraceae; genus CCMM004. The sequence continues at coordinate 646,807 of RZWH01000002.1, forward strand.
ATACCGCAAGGGCAGCCGCCGGATCACCCTGAACATGCCGCAGGGCTGAGCCCTGCGCCGTCGGCCCGATCAGGGCAGGAGCAACAGACCGACCGTGGCGTGGTCCATGCTGGACTGTTGCTGCCGCTTGATATGGGCCTGCTGTCGCTGGAAGTCCGCGTCGTTCTGCGAGGTCGTGGCCGGCGCGGTGCCGGCCCGCAGAATGCCCTTGATGACCATCAGCGCAAGCGCCTCACCCTCGGTCAGCGGCCTCTTCTTGGCAGCGGCGTTCCGCCGTTTGACGATCTCTGCCATCACCGCCTTGGCCTCGGGGATACCGCGTCGCGCGGCCTGATCGAACAGGTGCTCCGCCCGGGCTCGATCCTTCGGCACGCCGTAGCCGTTATGATACAGCACCGCGAGGTTGTACTTCGCGATCAGATAGCCACTGGCGTTCTCAAAGGCTTCGGCCGCCTTGGCATAGCTCTGCGGCACGCCGCGTCCTTCCAGATACATCTCTCCCAGCCGCAGCTGGGCCTTTGACACCTTAGTCCGCGAATACCACTCCGCCGCGCGCGCATAGCTCTGCGGGACACCCAGCCCGATGTCGTAGGCCCGACCCAGATTGAACTCGCCGAACTGATCGCCGGCCTCGGCTGCCGTGCGATACCAGCGGACCGCCGCGACGGGATCGGGCGGCACCCCGTCGCCCGTCTCGTGGATTTGGCCGACTTGGACCATGGCGAACAAGTTGCCGGCCTCCGCCGCCCGGGTTGTCCACGCCAATACGGCAACCGGGTCGCGGTCCTCGGTCGGGCCGCTCCGGTAGTGGCTCGCCAAGGCACGCATGGCCGATTGATCACCCTGCTCGGCCGCCCAGAGAAGAAGGTCGAGCCCCTTCTCTGCATCTGTCGGGAACGCTTGATCCAACTTGTCCCGGTTGCCCAGCAAGAGCTTGCCTTAGACGACGGCCGACGGCGTATGCCCCTTGGCGACCAGCCGTTCGTAGACGGCGACGGATTTGCGGATGTCCTTGTTAAAGAGCTCGGTGCCCCGGCGATACGAGAACGCCAGCCCGGCCATCGCGCTGGTCCAGCCGGTTTCGGCCAGGTTCATGTAGTGAGCGGCGGCGGCGGCCCGCTCGGCGCTCGTCTCGGCCGACTGGCTCAGCTCCATGTACTGCGCCATGAGGGCATTGCCCACCCGCGCGACTGCAGCCTCCGCACGCTCTTGGCCCAACTCCTGCGCCTGAACGAAATGCCTTAGCGCCTCCATCGGGTTCGGTTGCTCGCCCCCTTCACCCTTTTCGAGGATCAGACCGAGATTGAAATGCGCGGTGGCCGACCCGGAAGCGGCGGCGAAGCGGTAGAGACGCGCGGCCTCGGCCAAATCTTTCGGCACGCCCGCGCCGGTTTGATGAGCATAGCCGAGCAGCACCTGCGGCTTGGTGTGGCCTTGCTCTGCGGCCGCGCGATACCAGCGGATGGCCTCCGCCGGATCGGCCTTCAGATCCTTGTGCCCTCGGGAATATGTTCGTGCGAGCACGTATTGCGCTTCCGCGTCGCCCGCTTCGGCGCGCTCGCGATACCACGCGACCGTGCGCGGCGCCTTGGCCAGCCGGTCGAGCGCCGCCAGCGCGTCCGTATCGCCCTGGTCGGCGGCGGCGGTCTCGGCCATCGTCACCCGCAGCGACTGAAGGTTCTTCTGCGCCGTCTCGTTGCCCTGGGCGGCCGCAGCCTCGTACCAGCGGCGCGCCTCGGTCAGATCCTTCTCCACCCCGGTGCCGGTGTGCAGAAGGTAGCCCAGCATCGACTGCGCCTTGGGGTGGCCCTGCTCGGCCGCTTTCAGGAACCAGTCGTGGGCGGCGCGCCGGTCGCGCTCGACCCCGGTCCCGGCATAGTAGTAGCGGCCCAAATAGAACTGCGACTGCGTCCACCCCTGTTCGGCCGCCTTGCGGAACCATTCGGCCGCCGCCGTCTTGTCGACTGGTCCCTCGACGCCGAGGTCGAAGAAGTTGCCCATGGTGTGCTGAGCCGGCGCAAAGCCCTGCTCCGCCGCCCGTAGATAAAGCGCCCGTGCCGCGGCCATGTCCTTGGCGACGCCGGTGCCGCTGAACGTCATGATCGCCAAACCGTTCTGCGCCCAGGCCTCGCCGCGTGCGACCCCGGCCTCGGCCAGCGATAGGGCGCGGGCATAGTCCGCATCGGCGTAGGCTCTTCCGAAGAGCTCGTAGTCGGTCTGGGCCGCGGCGGGTTGAGCGGTCGACAGGAGCGCGCCCATGAGAGCGGCGGTCAGGACGAGGCGGGGGGCATCGGCGGGTCTCCGGCTGCGAGCCCGCCGATGGTGCCCTGACGTGAGGTGCCCCGGCAACCCTGGTATGTCAAAAAACGGCCCGCCGGACGAACCGGCGGGCCGCTCCTCCCTGCGGACGTCTGCGCGCCCTTTACTCGGCCGCGGTGTCCTTGAGCACGCCGCGGTCGATCTGGTCCTGTTCGATGGACTCAAACAGCGCCTTGAAGTTGCCCTCGCCGAAGCCGTCGTCGCCCTTGCGCTCGATGAACTCGAAGAAGATCGGGCCGATCACCGTCTTGGAGAAGATCTGGAGCAGGATGCGGGTCTCGCCGCCGTCCACCACGCCCTCGCCGTCGATCAGGATGCCGTGCTCCATCATCCGGTCCTTGGGCTCGTCGTGGCCGGCGACGCGGTCGTAGCTCAGATCGTAGTAGGCCTCGGGCGGCTTGGGCATGAACTTGATCCCGTTCTCGGCGATCCGGTCCACGCTTTCGTAGATGTCGCGGGCGCCGACGGCGATGTGCTGGATCCCCTCGCCGTTGTAGCGCTTGAGGTATTCCACGATCTGCCCCGTCTCGCCCCGGTCCTCGTTGATCGGGATGCGGATGCGGCCGCAGGGCGAGGTCAGCGCGCGGCTGAACAGGCCCGTGAACTTGCCCTCGATGTCGAAGAAGCGGATTTCGCGGAAGTTGAAGATGTCGCCGTAGAACCCGAACCAGACGTCCATGTTGCCCTTGTGGACGTTGTGGGTCAGGTGGTCGAGATAGTAGAAGCCGACGCCCTCGGGATGCGCCTTGTCGACCCAGTCGAACTCGGCGTTGTAGGGGTTCTTGTCGTAGTAATCCTCGACGAAGTAGATCAGCGACCCGCCGATGCCCACGATGGCTGGGACGTCCATGGTCTTGCCCGGGCCGGTGTACTCCTCGGCGCCCTTGGACACCGCATGCTTGAGCGCGTGCTCAGCATCCACGACGCGCCAGGCCATCGACGGCGCGCAGGGCCCGTGCGCGTCGACGAAGCGGCGGGCGTGGCTGTCGGGCTCGTCGTTCAGAACATAGGTGATGTCGCCCTGCTGCCAAAGCTCGATGGCGCGGGTCTTGTGCGTGGCGGTGTGGACATAGCCCATCTTGGCGAACAGATCGCGCAGCTTCTCCGGCTCGGGATGGGCGAACTCGACGAATTCGAACCCGTCCGTGCCGGCGGGATTGTCGTCGGAAATGGTGGCCTTGGGGGCGTCGTGCGGGAACGGTCCCATCGGGGTCTCCTTTATCCGGGATTTCACGAGAATCTACCGCAAGGGGGGCGCCGATCCTGCGCATTCTGCCCCGATCGCACGCACAACTTTGCGCGGAATTGACGGGAACGGCGGCGATTGTGCAATCATCCCGCATGGCCCGCCTCGATTCGACCGACACCCGGCTCCTCGACCTGCTGCAACGGGACGCACGCCTGACGGCCCAGGATTTGGGCGAGCGGCTCAATCTTTCGGCCAGCCAGGCCGGGCGCCGCCGCCAGCGGCTGGAGGAGGCGGGGCTGATCCGCGGCTATGCCGCGCGACTCGACCCCGCGCGCCTGGGGCTGCGGGTCCAGGCCTTCGTCCAGGTCGAGATGGCCAGCCACGCCCCCGCGCGCGTCCGCGACTTCGCCCGCCTGATCGAGGCGCAGGCCGAAATCATCAGCGCCTGGACGCTCACGGGCGAGGCCGACTACCTGTTGCGGGTGTTCTGCGCCGACCTCGCCGGGCTCAACCGCCTCCTGCACGACGTGCTCCTGCCCCACGACGCGGTGGCGCGGGTGCGCAGCCAGATCGTCATGGACCAGCTCAAGACCGACGCGCCCCTGCCGACGTGATCCGCCGCCGCGGCTGTTGTGTTCGGTGCGGGTGCGCGCGATGTAGAGTTGGGACACCCCAGGATGCGGAGCGCCGACTATGGAAGGCTTCTTGCTGCAAGCGACGATCTATCTGGCGGCCGCGGTCATCGCGGTGCCGGTGGCGGCGCGATTGGGCCTGGGCTCGGTCCTGGGCTATCTGGCCGCCGGGATCCTGATCGGTCCGGTCCTGGGCCTCGTGGGGTCCGAGACCGAAGACCTCCAGCACTTCGCCGAGTTCGGCGTGGTGATGATGCTGTTCCTCATCGGGTTGGAGTTGGACCCCCGCGCCTTGTGGGACATGCGCCACCGGCTGATCGGGCTGGGCGGTGCGCAGGTGGTGGTCACCGCGGCGCTGGTGGCGGGGGGGGCGTATGCGCTGGGCCAGCCCTGGACCGTGGCGGTGGCGATCGGCATGATCTTTTCCCTGTCGTCGACGGCCATCGTGCTCCAGACCCTCAGCGAAAAGGGGCTGATGCAGACCAACGGCGGGCGGGCGTCGTTCTCGGTCCTGTTGACCCAGGACATCGCGGTCATCCCGATGCTGGCATTCCTGCCCCTGTTGGCCATGCCAGGCCTCGTCCGCGGACATGCGGAGGAAGAGCACGGCGCGGCACTCGCCCCCGGAGGAGCGGCTCACGCCGCGGGCGGTGGCGAGGGCGAGTCGGCGGCGGCCGAGGAACAGGTGGCCGCCGCCATGAGCTTTATCGAGTCGCTGCCGGGCTGGGGGGTGACGCTGGTGACGGTGGGCGCGGTCGCCGCGATCATCCTCCTGGGCGTCTTCGCCACGCGGCCGGTGTTCCGCTTTATCCACCAGGCGCGGCTGCGCGAGCTCTACACCGCTCTGGCGCTGCTGATCGTGATCGGCATCGCGTTCATGATGACGCTGGTGGGGCTGTCGCCCGCGCTCGGCACCTTCCTCGCCGGCGTGGTCCTGGCCAACAGCGAGTTCCGGCACGAGTTGGAATCCGACATCGAGCCGTTCAAGGGGCTGCTGCTGGGCCTGTTCTTCATCACCGTGGGCGCGGGCATCTCGTTTCCCACCCTGTTCGACGCGCCGGTGACGCTGATCGGGCTGACCCTGGCGGTGATGCTGGTCAAGGGCCTGGTGCTCTACGCGCTCGCGGTGATCTTCAAGCTCGATATGCGGGACCGCTGGCTGTTCACCCTCGGCCTGGCGCAGGCCGGGGAGTTCGGGTTCGTCCTCGTCGCCTTCGCGCTCAAGACCAGCGTGCTGCCCGGGGCCCTGGGCGAGACTCTGCTGTTGATCGTGGCCCTGTCGATGCTGCTGACGCCGCTCTTCTTCATCGCCTACGAGGCGATTTCGCGGCGCACGCCCGAGGCCGATCCCGAGGCGCCGCCGCCGGACGAGATCGACCGCACCGCGCCCATCATCATCGTCGGCATCGGCCGGTTCGGCCAGGTGGTGAACCGGATGCTGCAACTCGCAGGGCTCAAGACGACGGTGCTGGACCACGATCTCGACACCATCCAACTGATGCGGCGGTTCGGGTTCAAGGGGTTCTTCGGCGACCCGACCCGCCCCGAACTTCTGCATGCCGCGGGCCTGGGCCAGGCCAAGGTCCTGGTGGTGGCCATGGACGATCCGGCGAAGTCGACGGCGCTGGTGGAGTATGCCCGGCGCGAGCGGCCCGATCTGCACATCGTCGCCCGCGCCCGCGACCGCATCCATGTCTACGAGCTCTACCGTGCGGGCGCCGACGACATCGTGCGCGAGCTGTTCGATTCGAGCCTGCGGGCGGGGCGTTATGTGCTGGAGAACATGGGCCTCAGCGACTACGAGGCGGCCGAGATGGAAAAGGCGTTCTTCCGCATCGACCGCGGGGCGCTGCGCGAGTTGGCGGCGCTCTGGGAGCCGGGGGTGCCGGTGACCGAGAACGACGCCTACATCGAGCGCGCCAAGGAGCTGAACAAGGAGCTGGAGACGGCACTGGTGACGCAATACGACACCAAGCGCACAGGGACCGAGGGCTGAGCAGGGGGGCGATTTTTCGTCGAAAAATCGCGCCCCGCGGCCGGTGTCATCCCTCGCTGACGCCCGCCTCGGCGAAGGTCGCCATGCCCGAGTGACAGGCCAGCGCCGCCTGCACCACGCCCAGCGCCACCGCCGCGCCCGACCCCTCGCCCAGGCGCAGACCTAGCGACACGAGCGGCGCCTTGCCCAGCCGGTCGAGGAGCGCGGCGTGCGCCCCCTCGGCCGAGAGGTGGCCGGCGAGCGCGTGGTCGAGGGCGCCGTGGCGGGCCCGCTCCAGCACCGCCGCGGCGGCGGTGCAGATGAACCCGTCGAGGATCACCGGCACGCGGCCGTGCCGGGCCCTGAGGATCGCCCCGGCCATCGCCGCCAACTCGCGCCCGCCCACGCGCCGCAGTGCCTCCAGCGGGTCCGACAGGGCCGCCTCGTGGCGGTCGAGCGCCGCCTTGACGGTCGCGACCTTGGCCTCCAGCGCCTTGCCCGCGACGCCGGTGCCCGCCCCGGTCCAGTCCTCGGCCCGCCCGCCGTAGAGCGCCGCGGCCAGCGCGGCGGCGGCGGTGGTGTTGCCGATCCCCATCTCGCCACAGATCAGCAGATCGCTGTCTTCGGCCACCGCGGCCCAGCCCGCCGACATGGCCGCCGCGAGGTCGTCCTCGGTCATCGCGGGCGCCTCGGTCATGTCCTCGGTGGGCCGGTCGAGGTCCAGCGCGTGGACGTCCAGCCGCGCGCCGAATGCCTGCGCCAGTTGGTTGATCGCGGCACCCCCGGCCTCGAAATTCGCGACCATCTGAGCGGTGACCTCGGGCGGGAAGGCCGAGACGCCCCGCGCCGCGACGCCATGGTTGGCGGCGAAGACGACGATCTGCGGCGACGCGACGCGGGGCCGGTCGCTGCCCTGCCACCCGGCCATCCAGGCCGCCACCTGCTCCAACCGGCCGAGCGCGCCCGGCGGTTTGGTCAGCACCGCATCGCGGGCGCGCGCGGCGGAGATCGCCTCGGCATCGGGTTCCGGCAGGTCCGCGAATGCGGCACGGATGTCGTCCAAAGTGGCAAAGCGGGGGGACGTCATGGCGACCTCGTTGATTGTTGTCGCCGGCGTGTTTACCGCTCGGGCACGCAGGCGAAAGGGAAAACGCATCCATGGCAGAGACCGGCGGGCCTAGGGCGGGGGACGTGGCCGCGGCGCTGGCGCTGTTGAGCCGGGTGCCGGTGCGGGCCGACCATCGCCGCGGTGCGGCCGCGGCGTGGGCCTGGCCGGTGGCGGGCGCGCTCCTGGCCGCGATGGCGGCGGCGGCGGGCTGGGCCGCGCTGGCCCTGGGCCTGCCCGCGGCGGCGGCGGCGGGGCTGGTCCTGGCGGTGCAGGTCGCGACCACCGGGGCGATGCACGAGGACGGCCTGGCCGACACTGCCGACGGGCTCTGGGGCGGGGCCGACCCCGCCCGCCGCCTGGAGATCATGAAGGACAGCCGGATCGGCGCCTACGGGGTGCTGGCGCTGATTTTGGGGGTGGGCCTGCGCTGGACACTCCTGACCGCGCTCTTTGCCGCGGGCACGGTGTGGGCGCCGCTGATCGCAGCGGGGATGGTGTCCCGCGCGGCCATCGTGGCGGCGATGCGCCGCCTGCCCCCGGCCCGCCCGGGGGGCCTGTCGGCGCTGGTCGGCCGCCCCGCGGCGACCGGCGAGGCGCTTGCCCTGGCGCTCGGGCTGGCCGGCGCGGTGGTCCTCTGCGGCGCGGCGGGCCTCGGCGCGGCCCTGGCGGCGGCCGCGGCCGCGGTCGGGCTCGGACAGCTCGCCCGGGCCAAGATCGGGGGACAGACCGGCGACATCCTCGGCGCGGTCCAGCAGGTGGCCGAGATCGCCGCCCTCACCGTTCTTGCCGCCGCGCTCTGACCCCGCCCGCCCGGCTCAGGCCCGCAGGTCCTTGGGCGAGCCCATCACGACGTAGGAGGTGATCGCGTGCACCTGGGGCAAGGTGCCCAGAACGTCGGTATGGAACACCTTGTAGGCGGCGAGGTCGGCGGCCTCGACGCGCAGGAGATACTCCACCGTGCCGGTGATGTTGTGGCATTCCACCACTTCGGGGGCGCGGGCGATGGAGCGCTCGAACGCCTCCTGGCTGGCCTTGGTGTGGTCGTTCAGCCCCACCGCCACATAGGCGACGAACCCCACGCCCATCGCCGCGGGGTTCAGAACCGCCCGGTATCCCGCGATCACGCCCGCCCGCTCCAGCGCCGACACCCGACGCAGGCAGGCCGAGGGCGACAACCCCACTCGCTCCGCCAGAGCCAGGTTCGAGATCCGGCCGTCGCCGCTCAGCACGCGCAATATCCTGCGGTCGGTGTCGTCCAAAGTCGCCATTCATTGCGTGGAATGCCCGCCTGCGCCGCGAATTGCAATTTCATTTCGCCCCCCGCGCCGCAGTTTGGCCGCCATGACCTATGACACCCTCGCCGCTCTGGCCGTTTTCGCCTTCGTCACCTCGATCACCCCGGGGCCGAACAACATCATGCTGATGACCTCGGGCGCCAATTTCGGCTTTCGCCGGACGGTGCCGCACATGCTGGGTGTCGGCCTCGGCTTTGTCCTCATGGTCGCGCTGGTGGGCGCGGGGCTGATGCGGGCGTTCGAGACCTGGCCCCTGGCCGCCACGGTGCTGAAGGTCGCGAGCGTGCTCTATCTGCTCTGGCTGGCGTGGAAGATGGCCCATGCCGCAGCCCCCGGCGCGGGCGGCGGCGCGGGACGGCCCATCACCTTTCTCCAGGCCGCGGCGTTCCAATGGGTAAACCCAAAGGCGTGGGCGATGGCGCTGACCGCGGTGGCGGCCTATGCCCCGACCCGGACATGGGAGGCGGTGGCGGCGGTGGCGCTGGTCTTCGGCGCCATCAACCTGCCCGCGGTGTCCAGCTGGACCGTCCTCGGCACCCAGATCGCACGGTTCTTGACCGCGCCGGGGCGGCTCAGGGCGTTCAACTGGACCATGGCGGCGCTCCTGGTGGCCTCGCTCTATCCCGTGCTCCGTCCCTGACCGCGCCGCGCGCCCACATGCGGGTGACAGGGCGGCGCGCCTGGCCTATATGGCGGGTGGTTCTGCCCCCGACGAGGGAGTCGCCGATGCGCCGCCTGCCCCCCGCCCACCCCTTCGATGCCGATGCGTTCCCCGACGACAAGCTGCGAGAGGAGTGCGGCGTCTTCGGCGTGACCGGGGTGGCGGATGCGGCCAACTTCGTCGCGCTGGGGCTGCATGCGCTCCAGCACCGGGGGCAGGAGGCGGGCGGCATCGTCGCCCACGACGCCGCCACCGGGTTCAACTCGGCCCGGCGCTTTGGCTATGTCCGCGACAACTTCACCTCCGCCGCACTGATGGAGACGCTGCCGGGGCCGCTCGCCATCGGCCACGTGCGCTATTCCACCGCCGGATCGAAGGGCAAGACCCAGATCCGCGACGTGCAGCCGTTCTTCGGCGAGTTCTCGCTGGGCGGCGCGGCCATCGCCCACAACGGCAACATCACCAACGCCGAAGAGCTGCGGCGCGAGCTGATCGACCGCGGCTCGATCTTTCAGTCCTCGTCGGACAGCGAGTGCATCATCCACCTCATGGCGCGGTCGCTGCAGCGCAAGGTGCCCGACCGGATGATGGACGCGCTGAGGCGGGTCGAGGGGGCGTTCTCCATCGTCGCGATGACGCGGACCAAGCTGATCGGGGTGCGCGATCCCCTGGGCGTGCGGCCCCTGGTCCTGGGCCGGCTGGGCGATGGCCATGTCCTGGCCTCGGAGACCTGCGCGCTCGACATCATCGGGGCGGAGTTCCTGCGCGACGTGGCGCCCGGCGAGATGGTGGTCATCGAGGGCGGCCGGGTCGAGAGCCACCGTCCGTTCCGCGAGGAACGCCCGCGCTTCTGCATCTTCGAGAATGTGTATTTCAGCCGCCCCGATTCGATCCTGGGTGGGCGGTCGGTCTACGAGACCCGCTCGCAGATCGGTGTGGAGCTGGCCCGCGAGGCGCCCGTCGAGGCCGATCTGGTCTGCCCCGTGCCCGACAGCGGCACGCCCGCCGCCATCGGCTTTGCCCGCGAGAGCGGCATTCCCTACGGCATGGGGATCATCCGCAACCAGTATGTCGGGCGCACCTTCATCGAGCCGACCGAGCAGATCCGCAACATGGGCGTGCGGCTCAAGCTGAACGTGAACCGCGCCCTGATCCGGGGCAAGCGCGTGGTGCTGGTCGACGACAGCGTGGTGCGCGGCACCACCTCGATCAAGATCCGCGAGATGATCCTCGATGCCGGGGCGGCCGAGGTGCATTTCCGCATCGCAAGCCCGCCGACGGCCTGGCCCTGCTTCTACGGTGTGGACACGCCGCACCGGGAGAAGCTGCTGGCGGCGACCATGAGCGAGGACGAGATGCGCGACCATCTCCAGGTCGATTCGCTGCGCTTCATCTCGCTCGACGGGCTCTACCGCGCGGTGGGAGAGGCCCAGGGGCGCGACCCGGCCGCGCCGCAATACTGCGACGCCTGTTTCTCGGGCGAATACCCGGTGGCGCCGTCGGATCAGATCGCCCGCGGCTTCGCGCTCAAAGCGGCCGAATAGGGCGGGGCAAGGATTTTCGAAAATCCTTGCCAAGGCGCTTCGAAGCGCCTTGGCCCCGCGGGGAGGAAAGCGCTTGACGGCGGCGGCGGCGCGGGGGATTTCCGGCGCCATGACCCGCATCGCCCTGATCACCGGCGCCTCCCGCGGCCTCGGCTACGCCCTGGCAGACGCGCTCGCCCCGACCCATCACATCGTCGCCGTGGCGCGCACCACCGGGGGGTTGGAGGAACTCGACGACCGCATCCAGGCGAAGGGCGGCAGCGCCACCCTGGCGCCCATGGACGCGACAAACGCCGACGCCATGGCGCATCTCTGCCGCGGCATCCACGACCGCTGGGGGCATGCCGATCTGTGGCTGCACACGGCGATCCATGCCGGTCCGCTGACGCCGGTGGACCACATGGCCGACAAGGACTGGACCCGTTCCTGGCGCGTGAACGTGGAGGCGACGCGGGTGTTGATTGCCATGGTCGCGCCGCTCCTGCGCGCCGCACCTTCCGGCACCGCGGTATTCTTCGACGACCCCCGCGGGGGCGATAAGTTCTTCGGCCACTACGGCGCGACCAAGGCGGCGCAGATCGCGCTGGCGCGGTCCTGGGCGGCCGAGACGGACCGGACCGGCCCGGCGGTGAAGGTGCTGGCGCCGCGGCCCATGTCCACCGCGACGCGCGCCCGGTTCCACCCCGGAGAGAAGCGCGCGGCGCTGGCCAGGCCCGCCGAGGAAGCGGCGCGTCTGCTCGATCTCATCTGAAGGGGACCGGAAATCGCGCGATTTCCGGCCGGATTTTGCGCAAAATCCGGGACGCGCCGACAGGCGAGGACATCGCGAGATGTCCTGCCGGATGTCGCGCGACATCCGGCGTCCGGCGTTCGGGAAAGCTCCCTACGCTTGCCGCGCTTCGGCGCCTCGCCTAGGAAGGACCAGGGCTCACCGGGGGCGGAAGTGCGCATTCTCATCACCAACGACGACGGCATCAACGCACCGGGACTGAAGGTCCTGACCGCAATCGCCGAGGACCTGGCCGGCGCCGACGGCGAGGTCTGGACGGTGGCGCCGGCGTTCGAGCAGTCGGGCGTCGGCCATTGCATCAGCTATACCCATCCGATGATGGTGGCCGAGCTCGGACCGCGGCGCGTGGCGGCCGAGGGCTCGCCCGCCGACTGCGTTCTGGCGGCGCTCTACGACGTCATGCCGGACCGCCCCGACCTGGTCCTCTCCGGCGTCAACCGCGGCAACAACGCCGCCGAGAACGCGCTCTATTCCGGGACCGTCGGCGGCGCCATGGAGGCCGCGCTCCAGGGTCTGCCCGCGATCGCGCTCAGCCAGTTCTACGGCCCCGCCAATCGCGGCCTCGACGACCCTTTCGACGCCGCCGCGGGTTGGGGCGCGCGCACCGTCCGGGCGATCCTCGACCGCGGCCCGCCCCAGGACCAGGCCGACTATCGTCTGTTCTGGAACGTGAATTTCCCGCCCGTGCCGGCCGCCGACGTGCGCGGCGTGCGCCTGGCCGCCCAGGGGTTCCGCCGCGGCACGGCCTTTGGGGTCGAGCCGCACCGCTCGCCCTCGGGGCGCAAGTTTCTGTGGATCCGCGGCGGCGATCAGCAGCGCAGGACCCTGCCCGGCACCGACGTGGCCGCCAATCTCGACGGCTATGTATCGGTGACGCCAATGCGCGCCGATCTGACCGCGCACGACGTGCTCGCCACCCTCGACACGGGCCTCGCATGAGCTTCGACGCCGAGGCCAAGATGCAGCTGGTCTTTGCCCTCCGCAGCCAGGGCGTGCGCGACGCCCGCGTGCTGCAGGCCATGGAGACGGTGGATCGCGGCGCGTTCGTGCGCGGGCTGTTCTCCGAGCGGGCCTACGAGGACATGCCCTTGCCGATCGCCTGCGGCCAGACGATCAGCCAGCCCTCGGTGGTGGGTCTGATGACCCAGGCGCTGAACGTCCAGCCGCGCGACAAGGTGCTGGAGGTGGGCTGTGGCTCGGGCTACCAGGCGGCGATCCTGGCCCAGCTCGCGCGCCGGGTCTATACGGTCGACCGCCATCCGCGGCTGGTGCGCGAGGCGCGCGATCTCTTTGCCAGGCTCGACATCTCCAACGTCACCGTCATCGCGGGCGACGGCAGCCGCGGCCTGCCCGACCAGGCGCCCTTCGACCGTATCCTGGTCACCGCAGCGGCCGAGGACCCGCCGGGCCCCCTGTTGGCACAATTGAAGATCGGCGGTATCATGGTTCTGCCGGTGGGTCAGTCCGACGCGGTTCAGCACCTGATCAAGGTGACGCGCACGGACGACGGCCATGAGTACGAAGAGCTCAGGGCCGTCCGCTTCGTGCCTCTCCTGGAGGGGATGGCGCGGGACTGATCGATGCGGCGGAGGGCAGTCGGCGAGCGTCCGGACAAGAGGCGCCGCGCGTGATTTGAGGACGACAACGATGACGGCGATCCTTTCGGGGCGCGCGGCGCTCATGTCGGCGGCCCTGGCCGTAGCCGGATGCGGGCAGACCGGGTTCGACTTCGACCTGCGCGATGCGCTCGGGCCCGGGGCGCTCGACACGACCGAAGCGGTGGTCGCGCGGGTGGCCGAACGGCCCCGCCCCGACAGCCGCGGCGTGCTGTCCTACCCCAACTACCAAGTGGCGGTGGCCCGGAGGGGCGACACCACGGCCACGGTGGCGGCGCGGGTGGGCCTGCCGGCCGCGGAGTTGGCGCGCTACAACGGCAGCCGCACGGACACGCCGCTCAGGCGGGGCGAGGTGGTGGCGCTGCCCCGACGGGTGGCCGAGCCGTCGCCGGCAACCGGAGCGGCGACGCCGGGCCCCATCGTGCCGGTGCCCCCGGCGGGTCCGGTGACGCAGGCGCCGCTCGACGTCGACGCGCGGGCCTCGGCGGCGATCGACCGCGCCGACAGCGACCGGGCGCGGCGCGAGACCGGGCCGACCCGCACGGGGACCGAGCCGATCCGCCACAAGGTCGCGTCGGGCGAGACCGCCTATTCGATCTCCCGCCGCTACGGCGTGCCGGTGGACGCGCTGGCCGAGTGGAACGGGCTGGGGCGCGAGCGGGTGATCCGGGTGGGGCAGTTCCTGCTGATCCCGGTGGTGGAGACCGCCCCCGCGCCGGGGGCCGCCACGGCCGCCCCGGGGGCGGGATCGCGGGCTCCGGTGCCGCCGTCGGCCGCCACCCCGCTGCCGGGCGAGGACGAGACCACGGACCGGCCCAAGGAGACGCCGCCCTCCCCCGACCTGGGCACCACGGCGACCGCGGCCTCGGCCAGCGACGCGCGGTTCGTGTTCCCGGTCACAGGCTCGATCATCCGCCCCTATGCCAAGGGCCGCAACGACGGCATCGACATCGCCGCCCCCGCGGGCACAGTGGTGCGTGCCGCGGATGCGGGGGTCGTGGCGGCAATCACCCGCGACACCGACCAGATCCCGATCCTGGTCCTGCGCCATGCCGACAACATCCTGACGGTCTATGCCGGCGTGGACGAGATCGCGGTGGAAAAGGGCGACCGCGTGCGCCGGGGGCAGTCCATCGCGACGGTCCGTGCTGGCAATCCCTCGGCCCTGCATTTCGAGGTCCGCGAAGGCTTCGACAGCGTCGATCCCGAACCCTACCTCAACTGACGCGGAGCCGGAAATCGCACGATTTCCGGCCGGAATTTGTGCAAATTCCGGCCCCGGCGAAGCGGCGTCAGCGCGACAGGGCCACCCCGCGCCGCCCCGCCAGATCGGTGAAGTATTGCCAGGCCACGCGCCCCGAACGGGCGCCGCGGGTGGCCTGCCATTCGATCGCCTCGGCCCGGAGCGTGGTGTCGTCGATCTCGACGCCGTAGGCGTCGCAATAGCCGCGGATCATCGCCAGGTATTCGTCCTGGCTGCACGGGTGGAACCCCAGCCAGAGGCCGAAGCGGTCGCTGAGCGACACCTTCTCCTCGGTGGCCTCGGAGGGCGAGATGGCCGAAGAGCGCTCGTTCTCGATCATGTCCCGCGGCATCAGATGGCGCCGGTTCGAGGTGGCGTAGAACACCACGTTGTCCGGCCGCCCCTCGATCCCGCCGTCCAGCACCGCCTTGAGCGATTTGTAGTGCTGGTCGTCGTGGCTGAACGACAGGTCGTCGCAGAACAGCACGAACCGGTGGGGCGCAGCACTCAGATGGCTCAGCAGGCGGCCGATGGAGGGCAGGTCCTCGCGCTGGACCTCGACGATCTTCAGCGGCGCCTGGGCGGCCACGTCGGCATGCACCGCCTTGACCAGGCTCGACTTGCCCATGCCGCGCGCGCCCCAAAGGAGCGCGTTGTTGGCGGGCAGGCCGCGGGCGAACTGCCGCGTGTTGGCCAGCAACGTGTCGCGCGCCCGGTCGATGCCGACGAGAAGCGGCAGGTCCACCCGCGACACCCGCGGCACCGGGCCCAGACGGTCGGGCGCGACGTGCCAGACGAAGGCGTCGGCGGCGTCCCAGTCCGGCGCGGTCAGGGGCGGCGGCGCCATCCGCTCCAGCGCCGCGGCGATCCGCTTGAGCGCGCGGCCGCTCACCCTTTGCGGCCCTCGTCGGGTTCGGGTTCGCCGTCGTCCAGGTCGTCGAAGTCGTAGAGGTCCTCGTCCTCGCCCAGCACGCCCTCGGCGCGCAGCTCTTCCACCCGCTTCTTCTCCACCCGTTTGACCAATTGGATGGACACCTCGTAGAGGCCGTAGACCACCACGAAGAGGATCACCTGGGTGATCACGTCGGGGGGCGTCACCAGCGCGGCCAGGACCAGGATGGCGACGACGGCGTATTTGCGCACGTCGGCCAGACCGCGGGCCGACACGAGCCCCGCCTTGCCCATCAGGGTCAGGAGCACCGGGAGCTGGAAACACAGGCCGAAGGCGAGGATGAACTTGATCGTCAGGTTCAGGTATTCCTGCACCGAGCCTTGGAAGGTGATGCCGGCGTCTGCCAGAGTCCGCTCGTCCACCGCGTCGAGCGTGGGTGGCGCCCCGGCGGCGTCGGGCGCTGTGGGGGCGACGTTGTCGGGATCGGCGAGGCCGCCCAGCTGCTGGAACCCCAGGAAGAAGTCGAAGGCCAGCGGGATGACGATGTAGAACGCGAAGGCGGCGCCGAGAAAGAACATCGCCGGCGAGGCCAACAGGAACGGCAGGAACGCGGATTTCTCGGACTTGTAGAGGCCCGGCGCGACGAACCGCCAGAGCTGCGTGGCGATGTAGGGAAAGGCCAGGATGAACCCGCCCATCAGCGAGATCTGGATGGCGACGAAGAAGCCCTCCTGCAACTTGATCAGGATCAGGCCGCAGTCCTGACCGCGCTCGCCCAACTCGCCGCAGATGGGCTGGGTCAGGAAGTTGAAGATCGGGTTCCAGACGGTGAAGCTGATCACCATGCCGAGGATGAAGGCCACGACCGAGCGGATCAGCCGGGTGCGCAGCTCGGCCAGATGCTCGATCAGCGGGGCCGAGCTGTCTTCGATCTCGTCGGTGTCGCTCATCGGCGGGTCAGGTCTCGTCGGTCTTGGGGGCGGTCAGCGGCGTATCGGCCGCGGTGCCCGTGGTCTTGGCCGGGGATGCGGGCGTGGCGGGGTCGGCCGCGGCGGTCTGCGCCTCGGCGGCCTGCCGCTTCAATGCCGCTTCGGCGCTGGCGGCCCGGATCTTCTCGGCCGCCTCGGCCCGCTCGGCCGTCATCTGCGACGTGGCGGGCCCGCGCGATTTGGTCGCCTTGGACGGATCCCATTTTTCGAACTTGTCGGCGGCCTGGTTCAGGCGGTCGAGGCCCAGGTTCTTGGAACTGGTCGCGCTCTTGAGGTCCTTGGCCACGTCCTTGACCCCGGCCTGGTCGGCGGCGTCGTCCATCGCCCGCTGGAACTCGCGCGCCATGCCCTTCACCTTGGCGGTGAAGCGGCCGAGCGTGCGGAACATGCCCGGCAGGTCCTTGGGCCCGACGACGATCAACGCGACGATGCCGATGACCAGGAGTTCGGTCATCCCGATGTCGAACATGGCTCAGCCCCTCGCGGCCGGAGGCGTCAGGACTTGCGCTCGGGATCCAGCGTGGCGTCGGCGTGAACGTGCTCGGTCGCGGGGCCCGGCGGGGTGGTGTCGCCGTGCTCGGGCGCAGCGACGCGGCGCGCCTCGGCGGCCTCGTCCTCTTCTTCCTTGCCCTCGCCCACGCCCTTCTTGAACGCGGTGATGCCCTTGCCGACCTCGCCCATGAGCGACGAGATCTTGCCGCGGCCGAAGAGGACCAGAACGACGATGGCGATGAGCAGGAGGCCGGGCAGGCCGATATTGTTCAGCATGGGGGATACTCCCTGTCAGCGGTGCGGCGCCCGGGTGCGGCCGCCGCGCATTCCGAGGCTGGGTTCTACGCCAGCGCGCGGTCCGGGTGAAGCGGGAAAGCGCACGCGCCGGGCGGTCGCGGCGCGGTTTCGCCCGATTTCGCGGCGTCGTCCAGCCACCTGACGGGATAGTGTCAGGAGGGGGCCTGCGCGGCGGGCAGCTCCGCGGCCGAATCGCCGCGCCCGCAGGCGGGCTTGACCCGCCCCGCCGCTGGACCGACCTATGGACCATGCGCCGCACCGATCGCCTGCTCGACATGATCCAGACCCTGCGCGACGGGCGCCTCCACCGCGCCCAGGACCTGGCCGAGCGGCTGGGCGTGTCGGTGCGCACGATCTATCGCGACATGGAAACCCTGATGGCCTCGGGCGTGCCGGTCGAGGGCGAGCGGGGCCTGGGCTATCAGATGACGGCGCCGGTGACGCTGCCGCCCCTGAACCTCACGCTGACCGAGCTGGAGGCGCTGCACACCGGGCTTGCGGTGGTGGGCGAGGCCGCCGACCGCGACCTGAGCGCGGCCGCCGCGGCGCTGTCGGCCAAGATCGACGCCGTCCTGCCCGAGGATCGCAGCACCCCGCCGCACGGCTGGGGGTTCGCCGTCTATCCTTTTGCCGACGCCGCGCACGGGTTTCGCCACATGCCGACCCTGCGCCAAGCGATCCGCGCGCGGCAGAAGCTGGCGGTCGACTATACCGATCTGGACGGCGAGGAGACCCGGCGCACCATCCGGCCCTTGCAGCTCGACTATTGGGGCCGGGTGTGGACGGCGACGTGCTGGTGCGAACGTGACGGGGATTTCAAGGTGTTCCGGGTCGACCGAATCACCGGGCTCCGGGTCCTCCCGGCGCTGTTCGTCGACGAACTGGGCAAGACGCTGGCGGACTATCGCGCCCGCCAGGCGCAGCGACCGTCCTGAACCGCCCTCAGGCGCGCATGCGGCTGCCGTTGGCGTCGAAGAGCGGCTGGGGCTGGAGCCGGGCGGCGCGGCGATGGCCGAGGATCTCGATCTCCCACCCGTCGTCGCGGTCGGCCATCGCGCGCGGCACATAGCCCAGCGCCACCGACACGTCCGAGGCGTGGGCATAGCCCCCCGACGTGACCCAGCCCACGACCTCGCCCCCCTGCCAGATGGGTTCGTCGCCGATGACGTCGGCATCCTCGGCCGCGACGGTGAAGGTTCTGAGCCGCATCTTGCCGCCCTCGGCCTTCAGGGCCGCCGCGGCGTCCTTGCCGACGAAGTCCGCCGCCTTGTCCAGCGCGACGAAGCGGTCCAGCCCCGCCTCCCAGGGGTCGTAGACGGGCCGGTATTCGCGGCCCCAGCCGCCCCAGTTCTTTTCCAATCGGAGGGCGTTGAGCGCGCGCAGGCCGAAATCGCGGATGCCGTGGGCCGCGCCCGCCTCCTTGATCGCGTGGTAGACGTGGCGCTGATACTCGGGCGGCATCCAGACCTCGTAACCCAGATCGCCGGTGAAGCTGATGCGGCCAACGAGGCAGGGCGCCATGGCCAGGTCCATTCGCCGGATGTCCATGAAGCGGAACGCCTCCGGTCCCACGTCTGTGTCGGTCAGGGCGGCCAGAACCTCCCGCGCCTTGGGCCCGGCGATGGACAGGCCGGTGAGCGAGGGGCCGTGCGCGGTCACGGTCACGCCCGCGGCGGCGTGGGCGTCGAAGCAGCGCATGTGATAGTCCTCCGCAACCCCGGACCCGGCGACGAAGAACCCCTCCTCGCCCAGGTTGGCGACGGTGAAGTCGCCGATGACGCGCCCGTCCTCCTTGAGCATCGGCGCCAGGGCCATGCGCCCGGGCGCGGGCAGGCGCGCGGCCAACAGCCGGTCGAGCCACGCCTCGGCCCCCTCGCCGGCCACGGTATACTTGGCAAAGCCCGTGATCTCGATCACGCCGACGCCGTCCCGCACCGCCCGCGCCTCGGCGCCCACATGGTCGTGGTCGGCGGAGCGACGCCAGGAGAACACGTCCTCGACCCCCTCGGGCGCGAACCACAGCGGCACCTCCAGCCCGTGCGCCGCGCCGAACTGGGCGCCTTGCGCCTTGAGCACGTCGTAGATGGGCGAGGTGCGGAACGGGCGCGCCGCCGGCAGTTCCTCGTTCGGGAAGCGGATGCGGAAACGGCGGGAATAGTTCTCGCGCACCTTGGCGTTGGTGTAGTCGCGGGTGGCGAAGGCGCCGAAGCGGGCGACATCCATGGCGAAGACGTCGAAGCCCGGGTCGCCGTCGACCATCCAGTTGGACAACGCCAGGCCGACGCCCCCGCCCTGGCTGAACCCCGCCATCACCCCGCAGGCGCACCAGAACCCCGGCAGCCCCCGCACCGGCCCGACCAGCGGGTTGCCGTCGGGGGCGAAGGTGAAGGGGCCGTTGATCGCCTGCCGAATGCCGACATCGGCGACGGGCGGGAAATGCTCGAACCCCACTTCCAGGCTGGGGGCGATACGGTCGAAATCCGGCTGCAACAACTCATGGCCGAAGTCCCACGGCGTCTCTTTCGGCTGCCAGGGAGTCGCGGCGCGCTCGTAGGTGCCCAGCAGGATGCCGTCGCGCTCCTGCCGGGTGTAGATCTCGCCCTCGAAGTCGATGATGTGGATCAGTTCCTGGCCGGTTTCCTTGTTGTAGGCCACCACCTCGGGGATGGTCTCGGTCAGGATATAGTGGTGCTCCATCGCCAGGACCGGGAGTTCCAGGCCGACCATCCGCCCGACCTCGCGCGCCCAGAGGCCGCCGGCGTTGACCACGTGTTCGGCCATGACCGTGCCCTTGGACGTGCGGACCTCCCAGCCTTCGGCGGTGCGGCGCAGGCCCTCGACCTTGCATTTCTCCTCGACCTCGGCGCCCAGTTTCTTGGCCGAGCGGGCATAGGCCTGGGTCGTGCCCGAGGGGTCGAGATGCCCCTCGATGGGATCCCACAGACCGCCGATGAACTGCTTGGGGTCGATGAGGGGGAAGCGGTCGTAGGTCCATTCCGGGGTGACCAGGTCCAGCTCCATCCCCATGTAGCGGCCGCGCGCCTGGGCCTGGCGCAGGGCGTCCATGCGGTCCTGCGTCTTGGCCAGTTGAACGCCGCCGGTCAGGTGCAGCCCGCAGGACAAACCCGACAATTCCTCGATCTCTCGATACAGTTCCACCGTGTATTGCTGGAGTTTCGCGACATTGGGGTCGCCGTTCAGGGTGTGGAACCCGCCCGCGGCGTGCCACGTCGACCCGCAGGTCAGCACGTCGCGCTCCAACAGCAGCGCATCGCTCCACCCGGCGCGCGCCAGGTGATAGAGGACCGAGCAGCCGACCACGCCGCCTCCGATGACGACGACACGGGCATGGGATTTCATCGGCGGCTCTCCTTGGCGGTCAATCTTCGCGCCCGTGGTCCCGCAGACGGGCCCGGAACGCAGACGCCTGGTCCGACCCCGCTTCGAGCGCGTGGACATAGGCGTGGGTGAGGTAGAAGCAGGCGGCGTCGAGGCGCCCATCGGCCAGGCGCCTCTGCGCGGCGGCGTCGTAGAGGCGGATCAGCGCCCCGGCGTCGGCGCGCGCATGGGCCGCGCACAGCGCCCGGTCGAGGCTGCGGTCGTCGGCGGAGGGGGCGTCGGCGGCGGTCATGCGGGGCTCAGGCAACCATGGGATCGGGCGCGGCACCGACCCGTTTGCGACATGTCGCGTCGCAACCGGACGGCGGCGGCTAATCCGCCGCGCGGGGCACGGCGGCCTGCATCCGCGCGGCCACCCAGCGGTGGAAACAGTGGGTGGGGCCGTCCATCGCGGGGCTGAACCGCCCGCCGTCGAAGTTGCGCGCGGCCCGCCCCTTCTGCATCCCCTCGACGACGAAGATGTCCTCTTCGAACACTTTGTGCCACATCTCGGTGTTGGCCGCACGCATCTCGGCCCAGGCGGGCCCCGCGACCTCGTCGGCGGTATAGAACAGCGCCACCCGCTCGACGGTCCGCGCCGGGCCGCGGGGCTCCAGCAGAATCGCGAACGCATGGTCGCGGTGCTGACCCAAGAGCACGTTGGGGTAGAGCGCCACGTATTCCGCGCCCGCGTCCCACGCAGGCGGCAGGCCCGGCGTGTCGGGGAACCGGCGGCCGTCCTCGGACAGCATCGGGCGATAGACCAGCGTGCCCTGGCCGGAATAGCGCCCGTCGGCCTGGATGTGATAGTGGTCCTCCAGCCGGGAGTAGCTGTTCAGCCCCGGATGCACCCAGGGCAGGTGATAGCTCTCGCAGTAGTTCTCGACCGCGAGCTTCCAGTTGCAGGCGACGTCGAAAGTCATGACGCTGTCGGCGCCGCCGTAGACCTGGGGATGCCCCTCGAACGCGGCCCAGCGGGCGATGAGATCGCGGTGGACCTCCTCGAACGGCGGGGCGGTCCCGGAGAGGTTGACGAAGACGATCCCACGCCAGACATGGCTGCGGATCTCGATCAGGCCCAAGGTGCCCTTGTCGATGCCGGGATGGGTGTTGTGGCCGGGGCCGCCCACATGCGGCGTCGTCACCAGCCGGCCGTCGAGCGCATAGCACCACGAATGGTAGGGGCAGCGCAGGACGCCGCCCACCTGTTTGCGCGCCGCGACCAGGATCATCCCGCGGTGGCGGCAGGTGTTCTGGAACACCCGCAGGGTGCCGTCGCGGTCGCGCACGGCCACCAGGGGCTGGCCGAGGAAATCGACCGGGACGGCCTCTCCCGGCTCGGGCACGTCGGCGGCAAAGCTCAGCCCCGCCCAGCCGCCGAAGAACAGCGCCTCGGCCTCGGCGCCGTAGACCTCGGCCGAGGTGTAGTGCGGGTTGGGCAGACCGCGGGCCTGGTCGATGGGCTGCAACACGTCGTCGAGGGGGCGCATGGCGGGGCTCCTGTGGTCGGTGCCCCCAGGCTAGTCGCGACAGAAGGCGCCGCACTTGCCCCATGGCGCCGCCCCGGCGTCGCAAAGCGGCGTTCAGAGCGTGACGACACGACCCTCGCGGGCGGACTCCTGCGCGGCAAGGCCCATGGCCACCGCTTGTGCGCCATCCTCCAGCGTCACCTCGACCCGACCCCGCCCGCGCACCACCTCGGCGAAGCGGACGTGCTGATAGAAGGTCGCGCCGTTGTGGTCGCCCGCATCGAGGATCGTGGGATCGACGGGGATGTCCACCGCCTGCGGTCCCTTGGGGTGGCGGCGGCTGACGACGACCTGGGGCGTCGGCGGGGCGCCCAGATGGGTCGGCCAGAACCGGCCTGGGCCGGGCACCAGCGCCTCGATCTTGCCCTCGGGGCCGACCGCACAGATCTCTTCCTGATACCGCGATCCCTCCGCAT
Organism: Rhodobacteraceae bacterium CCMM004; assembly: GCA_004005435.1. Taxonomy (GTDB): domain Bacteria; phylum Pseudomonadota; class Alphaproteobacteria; order Rhodobacterales; family Rhodobacteraceae; genus CCMM004. The sequence continues at coordinate 669,172 of RZWH01000002.1, forward strand.
ACATGCACAACTCCAGCATCGCACGGGCGCCGCGAGCGAAGTCGACGATCACATAGGCGCTGTCCCACACGTCGGCGGTGGCGCCGTCCCAGCGTTCGTCCAGGTGGTTCACCTCCTGCCCGGCCGAGGCCATGATCCGCACCGGCTCGTCCGCCAGGATCAGGCGCATGAGATCGAAGAAATGGCAGCATTTCTCGACCAGGGTGCCGCCGGTGTAGCGGTTGAACCGGTTCCAGGCGCCAACCTTGTCGAGAAAGGGGAAGCGGTGTTCGCGGATGCTGAGCATCGTGGGCCCGCCGGTGGCCTGGCGGACCTGCTCGATCAACGTCTGGATCGGCGGCATGTAGCGGTACTCCATCGCCACCCAGATCGGCGCCGGATAGCTCTGGGACAGATCGGCCAGGCGCCCGGCGTCCGAGGGATCGGTGTAGAGCGGCTTTTCGATGAGAAGGGGCAGCGGCCGGCGCGCCGCGATCTCCTCGAACTGGGCGACATGGAGGTGGTTGGGAGAGGCGACGAGCAGGCAGTCGAGCTGCGGATCCTCCAGAAGGCTCCACGCCGAGGGGTGGAGGCGGGCGTTCGGGGCGATGGCCTTGCCCGCCGCGGCCTGGATCTCGTCGGGGTCGAAGATCGCGGCGACCCGCGCCTCGGGCAAGAGCGCGATGTTGCGCAGATGCTCCTGTCCCATCATGCCGCAGCCGATGACGCCGTAATTGATGATTTTCGACATTTCGTCCTCAGTTCAGCCGCGAAACATAGCGGCAGATGTCACTATTGAACCAACTCAGCGAATACTCGGCGCGCGCGCCGGTGTGGGCCCAGGCCACCCGGGTGACCAGGCCGACCGCCCGGCCCGCGGGCAGGTCCAGCGCCCGCGCCCCCCACTCCGGCACCGCGCCGACGCCGACCCGGTCCTCGACCCGGACGATCCTGAGGCCCAGCCGCTCGCGGTAGGTGCGGTAGAGCGCGGCGTCGAGATCGCCGGGCTCGGGCGCCCCCCAGGAGCCGTCGAGCCAGATCTCCTCCAGCAGCGCCGGCCGCCCGTCGAGCCGCCGCAGACGGCGGATCCTGTGGGCGGTGTCGGCGGGGCCGAACGCGGGGGCATCGCCGGGTTTGGCCAGGGTGGCGGTGGAGAGGACCTCGGACGAGGGCAGACCGGGGCCGTCGTCCAGCTCGACCCGGAAGAACCCGTAGAGCCCGCCCACGGCCCGGACCCCGCGGATGTAGTTGCCCGAGCCCTGGCGCCGCTCCAGGAGCCCCTTGTCGGCCAGATCGGCCAGCGCCTTGCGCAGGGTGCCCACCGAGATGCCGTGCGTCGCCGCCATCTCGCGCTCCGGCGGCAGACGCTCGCCCTCCAACAGCTGCCCGTCCGCGATCCGCCGCAACAGCAGCTCGCTGATCTGGAGATAGAGGGGCGCGGTAGACGGCTCTGGCACGGGTGGGCCCAAAAATTGATGCACTATTGATCTACATCAAGGACAGTGTTACGCAAGGCTAAATTCGCGCTGATCCAAGGATGCCATGACCGTCGTTCCCGTCACCTCCGCCGATCTCGACGCCGTCGAGGTCTCGTGGTTCGCCGCCCTCTGCTCGGACGACTACGCCTATCTGGGGGTGCCCGACGGCGCGTTGCGCTCCTCCTGGGAGCACTGCCGCGACATCCTGTTGGAGGCCGAGCGGCAGGGGTTCGGCAACATCCTGTGCCCGTCGAGCTATCAGGTGGGGCAGGACACGCTGAGCTTTGTCGCGGGCTGCGCGCCGTTGACCGAGCGCATCAACATGCTGGCCGCGATCCGCTGCGGCGAGATGCAGCCGATCATGCTGGCCCGCACGGTGGCGACGCTGGACCACATGCTCAAGGGGCGGCTGACGCTGAACGTGATCTCGTCTGATTTTCCGGGCGAGAAGGCCGAGAGCGCCTATCGCTATCAGCGCTCGCGCGAGGTGGTGGAGATCCTCAAACAGGCCTGGACCCGCGACACCATCGACTTCCACGGCGAGGTCTACGACTTCGAGGGGCTGACGACGGACCCGGCCAAGCCCTATCAGACCGGCGGCCCGCTGTTGTATTTCGGCGGCTACAGCCCCGCGGCGCTGGACCTGTGTGGCGAGCATTGCGACGTCTATCTGATGTGGCCCGAGCCCAAGGAACAGATCGCCGAACGGATGCGTGCGGTGAATGCGGTCGCCGAGAAATACGACCGCACGCTCGACTACGGCCTGCGGGTCCACATGATCGTGCGCGACACCGAGGCGGAGGCCAAGGAGTATGCCGAGCACCTGGTCTCGAAACTGGACGACGACTACGGCAAGCTGATCCGCGACCGCGCCCACGACTCGATCTCTCTGGGCGTGGCGCACCAGGCCAAGGCGCGGCAACTGGCCGACACGTTCGGTTATGTCGAGCCGCATCTGTGGACCGGCGTGGGGCGCGCGCGCTCGGGCTGCGGCGCCGCGCTGGTGGGGTCGACCGACCAGGTGATGAGCGAAATCGAGGCCTACCGGAAAATGGGACTCCGCGCCTTCATCTTCTCCGGGTATCCCCATCTCGACGAGTGCCGCCATTTCGGAGAGAAGGTCTTGCCCAACCTCACCACCTGTTCGCTGCCCGAAGCCTACGGCCGGGTGCCGCAATCCGCCCCCGCGACCCCCCTGGCCGCAGGGGAGCGGCGCTGACATGCAACGCATCCGCCTGACCGACGAGTTGACCTTCAGCCGCATCGTTTATGGCATGTGGCGCCTGGGCGACGACGCCGACACCTCCGAGGGCCACGTGCGGGCCAAGATCGAGGCGTGCCTGGAGCAGGGCATCACCACGATGGACCAGGCCGACATCTACGGCGACTACGGCGCCGAGGAGATCCTGGGCCGCGCCCTGACCCCCGAACTGCGCGACCGGATCGAGATCGTGACCAAGTGCGGGATCGTCGCCCCCGCTGGACGCTATGCCGACCGGCGGGTGAAGCACTACGACACCTCCAGCGCGCATATCCGCGCCAGCATCGACCACAGCCTGCGGCTGATGGGGATCGACCGCATCGACCTGTTGCTGATCCATCGCCCCGACCCTCTGATGGACCATGCCGAGACGGGGGCGGCCCTGGACGCGGCCGTCGAGTCGGGCAAGGTGCGGGCGGTGGGCGTGTCCAACTTCCGCCCCCACGACTGGACGCTGCTGCAGTCGGCGATGGATACCCCGCTCGTCACCAACCAGATCGAGATGAGCCTCTGCCACACCGCCCCCTTCACCGACGGCGATCTGGCGTTCCTCCAGGAACAGGGCGTCGCGCCCATGGCCTGGTCGCCGCTCGGCGGCGGGCGGCTGATGCGGCCGGGGACCGAGGGCGGCGGGCTCTTCGACGCGCTGAGCGCGGTGGCCGAGGCGCAGGGCGTCGACCCGGGCGCCGTCGCGGTGGCGTGGCTGTTGGCGCATCCCGCCAAGATCATGCCGGTGATGGGGACCAACGCGCTGGAGCGGATCGCCACGCTGGGCACGGCGCTCAAGGTCGAGATGGACCGCCAGACCTGGTTCGCGCTCTACACCCACGCCCTGGGACACGAGGTGCCGTGAGATGCCGGATGGGGGCCAGAGGGTGAGCCAGGAGTTCGTGCCAGGACCGGATACGGCGCGCGCCTTTCGCGACGCGCTGGGGCGGTTCGCCACCGGCGTCTGCGTGGTCACCTGCCGGTCCGCGGGGCGCCCCCTCGGCATCACCGCCAACAGTTTCGCCAGCGTCTCGCTGGACCCGCCCTTGGTCCTGTGGTCCCCGGCCAAGGCATCGCGCCGCTATCGCCCCTTCGTCGAGGCGGGGCACTTCGCCATCCACGTCATGGCCGATCACCAGAGCGCGGTCTGCCTGGGCTTCGTGCGCGAGGGCGCGGCCTTCGACGCGCTGACCTGGTCGGAGAACGCCGAGGGCGTGCCGCTGATCGACGGCTGTTTGGCGCGGTTCGACTGCGTGCAGGAGGCGGTGCACGACGCCGGCGACCACGCCATCGTCATCGGCCGCGTGCGCAGCGCCAGTTTCGAGGAGGGCGCGCCCCTCCTCTTCGTCGCTGGACAGTACGGGCGGTTCACCACCGCCCCCTGACCTGCGACTGTCCGCCGCAAGCCTCGGGACAGGGGCGCGGCACCATCGGCCCGCCGGGGCCGCGATAGGGAGGAGGGCGCATGGGCGTCTTGAAGGGGCTCTTGTGGCCGTTCCAGACCTGGAACGACCTGGTCCTGCCGGTCGGCCGCTGGATCGCAGTCGTCGCCATCGGCCTGATGGTCGTGGCGATCCTGATCCAAGTCTTCTTTCGCTACGTCCTGAACAACGCCCTGCCCTGGCCCGATGAGGCCGCGCGCTTCGCCATGCTGTGGATGACCGGGCTGATCGCGCCGATGGCATTCCGCCGCGGCGGGTTCGTGGCCATCGACATGCTGGGCCGCGCCCTGCCCCGCACCGTGTCGGCGCTGCTGTCGATCCTGCTGTTGCTGATCTCGGGGGTCGTTTTGGCCTTTGCCATGCGCATTGGGTTCAACGAGTTGGGGGGCTTCGGGGCCAAGTTCGCGACCGCCTCGCTCTACGTCCCCTTCAACCTGGGCGGCGTGTGCGAAATCCTGGGGGCCAAGCCGTCGGTCGAAAGCCTCTGGTGCCGGGTGCCGCGCAGTTGGATGATGGCCAGCCTGTTCGTCGGCGTGGTCCTGCTCTTCATCGTCAATGTCGAGCTCCTCTTGCGCGAAATCCTGACCCTCCTGGGGGTCCGGGACCTCAAGTCGCTGGCGGCGCCCGAAAACGAACTGATGGCGGAGTGAACGCATGTTGATCTGGTTCCTCCCCGTCTTTCTCGTCTTCCTGATGATCGGGTTGCCGGTGTTCTTTGGCCTCTTGGCAGCGCCGGGGATCCTTCTGTGGCTGAACGGTCAGGAGCGCGACATCACGCTGCTCTACCGCAACGTCTATAACGGGATGGACAGCTTTCCGCTGATGGCGATCCCGTTCTTCATGCTCGCGGGCGAGTTGATGAACAAAGGCGGCATCACCGTGCGCCTGGTGGAGTTCGCCCAGGCGATGATGGGCCATCTCCGGGGCGGCCTGGCCCATGTCAACGTCCTGTCCTCGATGCTGTTTGCGGGCCTGTCTGGCTCCGCCGTGGCCGACACCTCGGCGCTGGGCTCGATGCTGATCCCGGCGATGGAGAAACAGGGCTACACCCGCCGCTTTGCCGCCGCGATCACCGCGGCCAGTTCGGTCATCGGGCCGATCATCCCGCCCTCGGGGATCATGATCATCTACGCCTATGTGATGGGCGAGTCCGTCGCCGCGCTGTTCCTGGCGGGCATCGTCCCCGGCATCATGGTCGGCGTCGGCCTGATGCTCGTCATCAAGCTGATGGCGGACAAATACGACTTTCCCGTCGCGACGCGGAAACAGACCTGGGGCGAGCGCGGCCAGGCCAGCCTCAAGGCGTTCTTTCCGCTGATGACCCCGGTGATCATCATGGGCGGCATCCTGTTGGGCATCTTCACGCCCACAGAGGCGGCGGCGGTGGCGGTGGCCTATGCGCTGATCATCGGCCTTTTCGTTCTGAGGTCGCTGAAGTTCTCGGAGATTCCCGAGGTGCTGAGCCGGGCGGCCACCACGTCGGCCGTGGTCCTGCTCCTCGTCGGCGCGGCGATGGCGTTCAAGACCGTCGTGTCGCTGAGCTATGCGCCGCAGATCCTGGCCGACTTCATCCTCAGCCTCAGCGAGAACCCGTTGATGCTGCTGTTCCTGATCAACCTGTTGCTGTTCATCGTCGGCATGTTCCTGGACGCCGGGCCGGCGATCATCATCCTGGGCCCCATCCTCGGCCCGATCTTTACCTCGCTGGGGGTGGACCCCATCCACTTTGCCATCATCATGAGCGTCAACCTGACCGTCGGCCTGGCGACACCGCCCATGGGGCTGGTGCTGTTCGTGGCGAGTTCGGTATCGGGAGAGAAGGTCGAAACCATCGCCAAGGCGATCCTGCCCTTCCTGGCGGTGGAGATCCTGACGATATTCCTGATCACCTACATTCCCGCGATCTCGATGACGATCCCGCGGCTCACGGGCTTTGCCGGGTGAGATGGACATGGGACGAGGAGAAGGCCGCGGCGAATTTGGCGAAACACGGCGTGGCGTTCCAGGACGCCCGGCGGCTCGACATGGGCACGGCCCGGGTCATCCCCGACCGCAGGCGGCACTACGGAGAGGTGCGGTTCCGGGCGGTCGGCTTTATCGGGGATCGACTTCATGTCATGGTGTTCACCCCGAGGGGCGACGGAGTGAGGGTGATCTCGCTGAGAAAGGCGAACCGACGAGAGGAGCGCGCCCATGACGCAGACGCACGATCACCGCTACGGCGCCCCCGACGACGAGAACCCCGAGGTGACCGCCGAGGAGTTCGCGCGCGCCATGCCGTGGGCCGAGTTCTGGGAACTGCGCGCCCAGGCGCTGAACGCCACCGCCGAAGAACTCCGCAGACAGGCGGACCGGCTGGACGACGAGGCGCGGACCCTCCGCGCCCGGCACGACACCGCCGCCGAATGACCGGCCGTCACACGGCCGTTTCCGAAACCGCACTACCAAGAGCAAGACCCCAGGGAGGACACACATGCTGAAGACACTGACCGCCGCGGCCATCGCGGCCCTGATGGCCGGGACGGCGATGGCGCAGGACACCATCACCCTGCGCGCCACCGCCAACTCCAACGAGAACGACGAGGACTACGACGGCCTCATCGTCTTCAAGAACTACGTCGAGCAGGCGTCGAACGGGTCGATCGAGGTCGAGATGTTCATCGGCACGCAGCTCTGCTCGAACGGGTCGGAATGCCTTCAAGGCGTCGCCGACGGCAACATCGACATCGTCATCCAGACCTCGGGAGGGACGGCGAACGTGTTCCCCTTCGTACAGGTTCTGGACCTGCCCTATCTGATGTCGAACGACCGCGTCGCCGAGGCGGTGCTGGAGAACGGGACCGAGTTCGTCGACACCATGCAGGAGATGGTGATGGAGGGCTCGGGCGGCGCCATCCGCCTGATGACCATCGGCAACACCGGCGGCTGGCGCAACTTCGCCAACACGCAAAAGCGGATCGCGTCGCCCGAAGACATGGCGGGGCTCAAGATCCGCACCGTGGTCGCCGACCTGCCGCAGGAACTGGTCAAGGCGCTGGGCGCCTCGCCGACGCCGATCCCGTGGCCCGAGCTCTTCACCTCGTTCCAGACGGGCGTGGTGGAAGGGTCCAAGAACGGCATCACCGACATCATGGGGATGAAGTTTCCCGATGCCGGCCTGCAATACATCACCCTCGACGGCCACGCCTATATGGGCGCCTTGTGGTTCATGAACAACGAACGCTTCATGTCCATGGACGACGCGCAGAAGCGGGTGATCCTGGACGGCTTCTACCAGCTCCAGCAGGCGACCTTCGCCTCGCCCAAGCGCAAGTCGATCCAGGCCTACGAGGACTTCGCCGCAGGCGGGGGCGACATCTACGTCCCGACGCCCGAGGAGAAAGAGGCGTTTCGCGAGGCCGCGTCGCCCGTCTACGACTGGTTCAAGACCAACGTGGAGGGCGGCACCGAGATCTTCGAGGCCCTGAACGCTTCGGTCGAGGCGGCCGAGGCCGACCTGGACGAGGTCATGGGCGCCGAGATGCAGTGACGCCCCGGTGGCGGGGCCCTCAGGGGCCCCGTCCCGTCCACCGCCGATAGTGGCGGCCCGGGCCCTCTCGATGACGGGCCCGGAACGCGCGCCAGAACTGCGCGTAACTCCCGAACCCCGCCGACAGCACCGCCCGGAGGAGCGCCCGCTCACCGCCGCGCATGGCCCGATCCACCGCGTCGAGCCGCCGGTCGGTGCGGTAGGCGACGAGGCCCGTGCCCAGTTCGGCGGCAAAGAGATGCGACAGTCGGCTCTGGGACAGCCCCGCCTCGGCCGCGACGGAGGCGAGGTCGCGCGCCGGATCGGCGCGCAGCAGATGCGCGGCGCGAGCCACGGCGGGGTGCAGGCTCTGGGCCGGTCGGTGCTCGGCGGCCTGCCACAGCGCCCAGGCCCGCAGCAGCCACCAGCGCAGGCCCGCGCCCCGCGCCTCTGGGTCGTCGGCCGCCTGGGCCGCAGCCGCGATGGCGGCCAGCTCCTCGCCCGCGCCGGGGCTCAGCGCCCGCGGCGCGGGCGGGGGCGCCGCACCCAGGGACAGGGGCGGCCGGGCCGGACCGGGCCCGGGCGGCCAGAGCCGGTCCGAGGCCAGCACCACCCACATGTCGAACTCGGGCGTGTCGTCCAGCAGGACGTGCACCTGCCCGCTCAGCGCCCAGAGCAGGGTCCCGGGCCCCAGTCGATGCACCGCCCCGTCGAGCAGATATCGCGCCCGGCCTTGCAGCCCGTGGAGCACCACCAGCTCGGCATGGGCTGCCGGCAGCGCCCCGGACGCGCGTCGGTCCGAGCGGCGCCAGCACACCGCATGGGGCGGCGCGACGACCAGGGGATGGGCACGGTCGACAGCCATTTCCGCAAAGACCTCACCACGGGACGCAAAGACGCGCGGCCCATTCCAGCCGATAATGCGATCCGTCACAATGCCTCAAGGAGACCTTTGCGATGCCCCCCCGCCCCGATTTCCGCGCCCGCGGCCATGCGGAGTTTCCCGCCGCCGTGCCGCCCGGCGCCCTGGCCGACCTGCGCGCGGCCTGCGACGCGCTCTTGGCCGAGCCCGCCGACGACGGCGGCGACGGCACCCACCGCATCGGCCTGGGCCGCGCGCGGCAGTTCCTGGCCCACCGGCACGAGGAGTTTCCGGCCGTCGAACGCTTCCTCCTCGGGCCCGAGATGGCGGCGGTGGTCGAGGCGTGCCTGGGCACGCCCGGCTATCTCTTCAACGAGCAGTTCGTGGTGAAGGGCGCGGGCAGCGGCGCCAGCTTTGCCTGGCATCAGGACGGCGCCTATGTGGGCTTCGACCACACCCCGTATCTGACCGTCTGGATCGCGCTCGACGACGCGACCGAAGAGAACGGGTGCGTCTACCTGTTGGCGCGCGACCTCGACCGGCAACCGGGGCTCGAGCCCCATGTCTGGCAGGAGGCGAGCAACGAGTTGAACGGCTACGACGGGGATGCGCCGGGCACGCCGATGACCGCCGCGGCCGGCGACGTGGTGGCGTTCAGCAGCCTGACGCTGCACCGCTCGGGCGAGAACCGCACGCCGCGGCCGCGGCGGGCCTATGTCTGCCAATACAGCGCCGAGCCCCTCCTCGACCCAGCGACCGGACGGCCCAAGCGGTTTGCCAAGCCGGTGGGAGAGGCCCCCGCCTCGGCGTGACGGTTGACCCGGCTGCCCCTGTCGCGGATTGTGCGAGTCGTTTCAGACCCGCCGCCGCGACAGGATTCCGACACCGATGGCCACCACCCCCGAGGATCTCTGGCGCGCCGTCGACACCCGCGACATGATCCAGGTCGACACCGACAGCGGGCCGGTGATCGGCGTCCTCTGCCCTGCGATGTCGCGGCACAAGGTCGGCGTCCATCCTGAGAGCGGCGAGGACATCTTTCGCGACCCCGAGGTCGCGGTGACCGACGACATGGTGCAGCCCGGGGGCGGCACGTCGCTGTTCAACCAGGACCGGTTCCTGGGCAGCCGCAAGTGGCATTTCTTTTACGTGCCGCGGGACACGGTGGTGCCGCCCGAGCTGAACGTCTCCGGGCCGACCTACAACGTCTATTTCGACGCCAACCACTATCTGATCGAGACCCGCAAGCCGATCCCGGTGTCGAGCTACCGCGGCGCGCTCGACAACTTCGCCCGCGCCGCGTTCGCCAAGCGCTATGCCGACGCGCGGCGCTTTACCGGGCCGGGACGATGACCCAGACCGCGCCGGCCCTCACCGTCGCCACGCTGATGACGGCGATCCGCGCGGTCAGCCGCGAGGCGCGGCGCCTGCACCGGCTGCGCGCCGACGCCGACGAGCGCGACGAGGACCGGGTGATCGCCATCGAGGACGAGTTGATGGCCAACGCCACCGCCGCGGCCGAACTGCGCGGCCATTACGAGGCGTTGCAGCGGCAGTCCGACAACCTGCCGCTCTATCACAAGCTGTTGGACTGAGGCGCCGCGCCGCTCAGAGCTGGGCCATCACCTCGTCCGAGGTCTCGAAGTTCGCCGTGACGGTCTGGACGTCGTCGTCGTCGTCCAGCGCCTCCATGAGGCGCATGAGCTTTTGCATCCCGTCGAGATCCAGTTCGGTCGTGGTGGTGGGGCGCCAGGCGAGCTTGGTCGTGTCGCTCTCGCCCAGGTCGGCCTCCAGAGCCGTCGACACCTCATTCAGGTCGGTGTCGGCGCACCAGATCACGTGCCCCTCCTCGGTGCTCTCCACGTCCTCGGCGCCGGCCTCGATGGCGGCCATCATCACCGTGTCGGCGTCGCCCGCCTCGGCGGAGTAGGTCACCTGACCCTTGCGTTCGAAGAGGAAGGACACCGACCCGGTCTCGCCCAGGTTGCCGCCATGCTTGCCGAAGGTCGAGCGCACGGTCGACGCGGTGCGGTTGCGGTTGTCGGTCATCGCCTCGACGATCACCGCCACTCCGCCGGGGCCGTAGCCCTCATAGCGGATTTCCTCGTAATTGTCGCCGTCGCCTGCCTGGCTCTTGTCGATGGCGCGCTGGATCACGTCCTTGGGGACCGAGTTGGACTTGGCCTCCTTGACCGCCAGGCGCAGGCGCGGGTTCTTGTCGGGGTCGGGGTCGCCCATCTTGGCCGCGACGGTGATCTCCTTGGCCAGCTTGGAGAACAGCTTGGACCGCGCGGCGTCCTGGCGTCCCTTGCGATGTTGAATATTGGCCCACTTGCTGTGCCCTGCCATGGGGTCTCTCTCTTTGCCGATGTCACCTGGATCGGCGTGCCTGATAGCCCAGAACGGCGGCTGCGTTCAAGACGTGGGCGCACCGCCGCCCCAGCCGCTGGGCGCGCCTCCGGGCGGGGTCAGCACCACCCGGCCGCCGCCGGGCGCCAGCGGGCGGCGGGCGGTGCGGTCGGCGCCCCGGACCGCGACGGTCCAGAGATGCGGGCACCCGGCCAGCCGCGCGGTCCAGTCGGCGGCGCGACCGGGGCGCACGGCGACGCAGAGGCTGCCGTCCGAGAACCGCGCGGTGACGGCGTCGCGGTAGAGCGTGACGGCGCGGGGCTCGGCCGCGGCCGCGGGCGCGCGCGGCACCGGCGGCTGGGCGACGCAGCCCGCAAGCGCCAGAACGATCAGGACCCGCCTCATCCCGCAGGCCAGATCATCGGGATCGCCAGAGAGGCGGTCACGGCCAAGAGGAGGTTCATCGGGATGCCCACACGCATGAAGTCGGTAAAGCGATAGCCCCCCGGCCCGTAGACCAGCATGTTGGTCTGATAGCCGATGGGGGTGGAGAACGCCGCCGAGGCGGCGAACATCACCGCAACCACCAGGGGCCGGGGGTCGGTGCCCAAGGCGAGGCCCAACTCGATCGCAATGGGCGTCAGGATCACGCCCACGGCGTTGTTCGACACCAGTTCGGTCAGCGTCGAGGCGATGACGTAGACGCAGAACACCAGCGCCACGGGCGGCAGCCCCTGGAGCACGGGGCTGACCGCCTCGACCAAGAGCGCCACGGCGCCAGTCTCCTGCAACGCCGCGCCCACCGCCAGCATGGCGAAGATCAGCGCCAGGAGCCGCCCCTCGACGAAGGAGAACGCCTCGTCCGCGTCGACGCAGCGGGCGAGCAGGATCACGGCGACGGCCACCACGCTCAGCGACAGGATCGGCGCCACCCCGAGGGCGGCCAGGATGACCACGCCCAACAGTGCCGCCACCGCCACCGGCGCGCGCGACCGGCGATAGGCCTGGACGGTGGGGCGGGCGACGTCGACCAGGTCCATGTCCAGCGCCAGGCGCCGGATGTCCTCGGGATCGCCCTCGATCAACAGCGTGTCGCCCACCCGCACGACCACGTCGTCGAGCTGCCGCCCGATGTTCTGGTTGCGGCGGTGCACGGCCAGCGGATAGACGCCGTAGCGCCGCCTGAGCCGCAAGGATCCCAGCGACCGGCCGACCATCCGGCAGCCGGGCGTGATCAGCACCTCCACCGTCTCGGTCGCCACCGACGACAACTTGTCGTAGGCGCGCACCGCCTTGTTCTGTTGCAGGCTCAGGAGCTCGGCCATCTCGGTGCGCAGCACCACCCGGTCGCCGGCCTCCAGCACCACCGACCCCATGTCGCGGCGGAGCGAGGCATCGCCGCGCAGGACGTCGATCACCCGGCTGCCCTCGCGGCGGAACAGCTCGACCTCCATCACCTTGCGGCCGATCAGGGGGCTGTCCTCGGGCAGCGCGACCTCAGTGAAGTATTTCATTTTCCGACGGTCGGCGACGTCGAGGCCCAGCGACTGCCGGTCGGGCAGCAGGTGACGGCCGATCAGCGCCAGATAGAGCGCGCCGACGGCGATCTGGACGAGGCCCAAGGGCAGGATTTCGAAAATGCCGAAGGGGGCGAGGCCCTTGGACCGCGCCACCCCGTCGACCAGAAGGTTGGTGGAGGTGCCCAAGAGCGTCAGCATCCCCCCCAGCATCGCCGCATAGCTGAGCGGGATCAGCAGCTTCGACGGCTGCACCCCGATCCGTTTGCTGAGCTGGGTGAAGACCGGGATCATCACCACCACCACCGGCGTGTTGTTCATCACCGCCGAGGCCCCTGCGGCCACGCCGAGCCCACCCACCAGCGTTGCGCGCGGCCGCTCTCCGGCGCGGCGGTCCGCCCGTTCGGTCAGCCATTGCAGCGCGCCGGTCCGCACCAGCCCCCCCATCACCAGGAACATCGCCGCGATGGTCCAGGGGGCGGGGTTCGAGAGCTGCGCCAGCGCCGCGTCGTAGGGCAACAGCCCCAGGACCAGCATCAGCGCGGCGCCTGAGAGCGCCACCACCTCGGTGGGATAGGTCTCGCGCGCGAACAGAACGAACATCCCGATCACCACGGCGACACTCAGGATCGCCTGGGTGGTGGGATCGAAGGCGGGCACCATGGCGTCACTCCGGTCGGGCAGGCGCACTCTAGCCGCTGCGCGCCGCACGGCAAGCCGCCGCAGCGCGGCAGCGGTCAAGGCATGGCGATCTCGGGGCGGGCATAGGAGCCCGCGGCGATGCTCAGATCGTCGAAGGTCACCTGCACCTCGACCCGCTCCACCGATCCGGGCGGGAACGCCACGTAGGGCAGCACCCCCTCCAGCCGCAGCGCGTTGGGCGTGGCGGTGTCGAGATGGCAGGGCTCGGTGTCGAGCACCTGCATCGCGCCGCCGTTGACGGCATAGGCGATCTGCGCGAGTCCGCAGCGCCAGGCCAGAAGGTTGGTGAAATAGACCAGGTCCTGCCCGCCGTAGCTGCGCACGCCCACCCATTGCGGGCGGGTCGCCATCAGGATCGGCCGCACCTCGCCTGCGGTGGTGAAGCGTCCCGTCGGCGTCTGGTCTTCGGCCGCCGGCAGGCTGGCCGCGGGGGTGCCGCCGGGGACGTCGGGCACGGGCGCGGCCGCGTCGGCGGGTGCCGCGGTCTCGGCCTGGGGCGCCGGAATGGCGTGGCCGAAGGCGAGCCAGATCGCGACGATGGCCAGGATCGCGTCCATGTTTTCCCTTTCCCCGCGGGCCGGGCCGGGCGATAACCCGGCGACGCCCCTATCGACGCCCAGAGAATGCCCGACGCGCCGACCGCCACCAAACCCCAGACGCCGCCGCGGTTCAACGTCTTCGTCGTCGGGCAGCGTGGGCGCATCGGCTACGAGGCGGCGCTGTTCGCGGCGTCCCTGCGATTAAGCGACCCCGACTTCGCCGGCCGCCTGATCGTGGGCGAGCCCCAGCCCGGTCCGCTCTGGCCCGAGGATCCGCGGATCGCCAACGCCGATCTGCGCAGCCTCCTGACCGACGAGTTCGGCGCCGAGATCGTGCCGTTCGAGAGCCGCGACTTCGGCGCCGCCTATCCCCACGGCAACAAGATCGAGGGGCTGGAGGCGCTGCCCGAGGGCGAGCCGTTCGTGTTCTTCGACAGCGACACGCTGATCACCGGGGCGCTGAGCGCGGTGCCCTTCGACTTCGACCGCCCCTCGGCCTCTCTGCGGCGCGAGGGCACCTGGCCGACCATCGAGCTCTACGGGCCGGGCTATGCCACGATCTGGAAGAGCCTCTACGACAAGTTCGGCCTGGACTTCGCCACTTCGCTCGACATGACCGAGCCCGAGAAGGTGTGGCGGCGGTATCTCTACTTCAACGCCGGGTGGTTCTTCTATCGCTGTCCGCGGGTCTTCGGCGCGCGGTTCCGCGCCTACGCCACCGCGATCCGCGACGACCCGCCCGAGGCGCTCTGGGGGCAGTCGCTGACGCCGTGGCTGGATCAGGTGGCGCTGCCTTTGGTGATCCATGCGTTGGGCGGGGGGCGGCAGACGCTCCCGCCGGACCTGTTGGATGGGACGGTGAGCTGCCATTGGCGGCTGATGCCGCTGCTCTACGCGCGCGAGAGCGACCGGGCGGTCGAGGTGCTGGAGACGCTGTTTGCCCGCAACCGGATCAAACGGGTGCTCAAGGCGCACCGCCCGATGCAGAAGTTCGTGTTGCAGGGCGCGGGGGCGCAGGCCCGGGCGCTGTTCGACCGCGCCGCGCTCCCCCGCAAGGAACAGGCGATCCGCAATCGCCTCCGCCGCGAAGGGCTGTGGATGCGGTAGGCGGGGTCCTGCGCGCATCCGTGCTCCGCGCGGGGGCGGCGCCGTCTCGCCGGGGCGCGGTCGAGCGGCGCGGGGCGGTGATGGAAGCATCGACGTCGCGGCGGCCGCACCGTCCTCGCCAAAGCGCCGCCCCGGGGGGGGCGGGACGGCGCTGCCCGGCGTATCCGCCGGGCGGGACGGGGAGGCTGGGACGATGACATGAAGACCAGATCGCCGCCACCGTTGCCGCACCCGCGCAGAGGGCAGCGCCGTCCCGCCGGGGTGGCTGGAGCGGCGCGCGGTGGTCCCAAAAGCATCGACGCGCCGGCTGCCGCACCTCCCTCGCCAAAAGCGCCGCCCCGGGGGGGCGGGCGGGACGGCGCTGCCCGGCGTGGCCGCCGGGCGGGGCATGGAGGCGAAGCGCAGCGCTTAGATGGCTACGACTACGGCTCGCCCTCAACGCCCAAGCGCAGAGCGGAGGGCAGCGCCGTCCCGCCGGGGCTCGGTCGTGCGGCGCGCGGTAGAGACACAAGCATCGGCGTTCCGGCGGCCGCACCGCCTTCGCCAAAGCGCCGCCCCGGGGGGGCGGGACGGCGCTGCCCGGCGGTGCCCGCCGGGCGGGGCGTGGGGGCTGGCGGGGCGCCCTACCCGCCGCCGGGCACCGCGGGCGGCGCGGACCGCAGCCATTCGGTGAGCACGCAGCGGGGGCCATCGGCGCGCAGGACGGCCCCGCCCGCGCGGCGCCACTGGTTCCACGCCACGGGCGGGAAGAACGTGTCGGCCCCCGGCACGTCCACCTCCACCTCGGTCAACAGGAGCCGGTCCGCGCGGTTCATCAGTGCGGCATAGACCCCGGCCCCGCCCGCGCCGTAGACCCGCCGGTGTGGCACCGCCTCGGCATGGGCCACCGCGGCGTCGACGTCGGCAAAGACGTGCTCGGCCAGCCCCGTCTCCCGCGACACCACCAGGTTCAGCCGCCCCGGCAGCGGCTGCGCACGTTCCGGCAGGCTCTCCCACGTGCGCCGCCCCATGATCACCGCGCCGCCGCGGGTCTCGCGCTGGAAAAACGCCAGATCCTCGGGCGCGTGCCAGGGGATCGTGCCGTCCCGGCCGATGGCGCCGTCGCGGGCGCAGGCGGCGATCAGGGTCAGCACTCAGACGGCCACGGGCGCGCGGATCGCAGGATGCGGGTCGTAGCCGTCGAAGGCGAAATCCTCGAACCGGAAGTCGAAGATCGATCCCACCTCGCGGGTCAGCCGCAGCCGCGGCAGAGGACGCGGATCGCGGGCCAGAAGCGTCTCGACCTGGTCCATGTGGTTGGCGTAGATATGCGCGTCGCCGATGGCGTGGACGAAGTCGCCGGGCTCGTATCCCGTCACATGGGCCAGCATGTGCAGGAGCAGCGCGTAGGATGCGATGTTGAACGGCACGCCCAGGAACATGTCCGCCGACCGCTGGTAGAGTTGCAGATTAAGCCGCCCGTCCAGGACCCGGACTTGCCAGAGCGTGTGGCAGGGCGGCAGCGCCATCGCGTCAACCTCGCCAGGATTCCAGGCCGACACGATCAAGCGGCGGCTGTCGGGGGTGGCGGCGATGGCCTCGACCAGCCGCGCGATCTGATCCACCGCGCCCGCCACGATCTGCCCGTCCGGCCCCCTCTCGACCGTCGGAAACCGTCTCCACTGCGCCCCGTAGACCGGGCCCAGCTCGCCCTCGGCGTCGGCCCATTCGTCCCAGATGCTGACGCCGTTTTCTTTCAGATAGCGGATGTTGGTGTCGCCGGAGAGAAACCACAAAAGTTCGTGCACGATCGAGCGCAGGTGCAGTTTCTTGGTGGTCACGAGGGGAAAGCCATCGGCCATGGAATAGCGGCACTGCACCCCGAAATAGGACAGCGTCCCGGTGCCGGTGCGGTCGCCGGACCGCACGCCCCGCTCCAGAACCGTTCTCAACGCGTCGTGATACTGCTGCATCGCCTGGGGCCCCTTTTGCCTCACCCTGCCGCAGCCGCCGGGGGGCCGCAAGCGGACTGTCCCTCGCCGCGCGGGGCGCTATGGTCTGCACCGAAAACACCGAGGAGGCGACGATGGCACTCACCTATCTGCACACCATGGTCCGGGTTCTGGATCTGGAAAAATCCAAGGCGTTCTACGAGCTGTTGGGCCTGGAAGAGACCCGCCGCAGCGACAACGACAAGGGGCGCTTCACCCTCGTCTTCATGTCGCCGCCGGGGCAGGAGAACGCGGCGGTCGAACTGACCTACAACTGGGACGGCGACGAGGGGCTGCCGTCGGACAGCCGCCACTTCGGCCACCTCGCCTACAGGGTCGATAACATCTACGAGATGTGCCAGCATTTGATGGACAATGGGGTTACGATCAACCGGCCGCCGCGAGACGGGCGCATGGCCTTTGTGCGGTCGCCGGACAACATCTCGGTCGAGTTGTTGCAGGCGGGGGACGCATTGGAGCCGCAAGAGCCGTGGGCGAGCATGGAAAACACCGGACACTGGTAGGACCGCTGATCGCGCTCGCCCTGTGGGCGGGCGCGGTCCCGGCCGCGGCGCAATGCCGGCTGGCCCTGGTCCTGGGCATGGACATCTCATCGTCGGTCGATCCCGACGAGGACCGCCTGCAACGCCAGGGGTTGGCGCGGGCGCTGATGGCGCCGGAGGTGCAGCGCGCGGCCTTCGCCCTGCCCGACTCGCCGGTGGCGCTCGCGATCTACGAATGGTCGGGGCGCTATCAGCAAAAGCTAATCGTCGACTGGACGATCCTGAACGGGCAGGAGGATCTGGCCCGCGCCGCCCGCGCCGTCGCCACGTCCGAACGCAGCTATGCCGAGTTTCCCACCGCGCTGGGGTTCGCCATCGGCTATGCCGCCAGTATCTTCGAGCGGGGGCCGCCGTGCCTGTTCAAGACGCTGGACATCTCGGGCGACGGGTCGAACAACGACGGCTTCGGCCCGGACCGGGCCTACGAGCACTTTCCTCTGGCCGAAGTGACGGTGAACGGTCTGTCCATCGGCGGCCACGACAAGGAGGTCGCCGACTACTACCGCCGCGAGCTGTTGCGCGGACCGGGCGCGTTTCTGGAGCAGGCGACGGGGTTCGAGGACTTCGAGCGGGCCATGCGCAAGAAGCTGGAGCGCGAGATGGGCGTGCGGGTGCTGGGCGCGGTGCGGTGAGGGGCTCGGCGGGACATCCCTCGACGCGCCCGACCTCCGGTCCCCGCCTCGGGTAGAGAGACATCCGCCTGTAGCGAAACGCCCTCGCTGGCAAAGAAGGGCAGCGCGGTCCCGCCGGGGCGGCGTTGCACGGGGCGCGACAGTTCCAGAAGCATCCACGCCGCGGCGGCTAAACCACCTTCGCGAAAAGCGCCGCCCCGGGGGGGCGGGACGGCGCTGCCCGGCGTGGCCGCCGGGCCGGACGGGGAGGCTAAGAACGGCACAATGCCCGGATCGGCCTAAACTGCCGCTGGCCTCTCCCCTTCGCGCGGAGGGCAGCGCCGTCCCGCCGGGGCTGGGTCAAGCGGCGCGGGACCGTCCTACAAGCATCCACGCCCCAGCGGCTGCACCGCCTTCGCCAAAAGCGCCGCCCCGGGGGGGCGGGACGGCGCTGCCCGGCGTGGCCGCCGGGCCGGATGGGGAGGCTAAGAACCGCACAATGCCCGGATCGGCCTAAACTGCCGCTGGCGCCTTCTCTTCCCGCGGAAGGCTGCGCCGTCCCGCCGGGGCTGGGTAGAGCGGCGCGGGGCATTGCCGGAAGCATCGACTTCGCAGCGGCCTTACTGCCCTCGCAGAAAGCGCCGCCCCGGGGGGGCGGGACGGCGGTGCCCGGCGGTGCCCGCCGGGCGGGGCGGGATTGCGGGGCGGAGCGCCCGTATCGTCGCCGCTGCGCAGTCGTTTTCCTGGCGAGCGTTCCAGGACTCCCGCAGAGCTCCCCCATCTGGCCTTCCGGACCGCGCCCGACCCCTCTTCCCATCCCGCTCAGTAGATATAGCGGATCTGGTCGGTCCAGTAGCGCTCCAGCCGTTTCAGCGCCCCGTTCACCCGGTCGAGCGTGTCGGCGTCCAGCACGCCGCGGGACTGGAGCCCCTCGGCGTGACGGGCATAGAGCCGGTCGACCATCTGGTGGATATGGCGGCCCTGCGCCGTCAGCCGGACCCGCACCGCCCGGCGATCCACCTCGCAGCGCTGGTGGTGCATATATCCCAACTCCACCAGCTTCTTGAGGTTGTAGGAGACGTTCGAGCCCTGGTAGTAGCCCCGCGATTTCAGCTCGCCCGCCGTGACCTCGTTGTCGCCGATGTTGAACAGCAGAAGCGCCTGGACCGGGTTGATCTCCAGGATCCCCACACGCTCGAACTCGTCCTTGATGACATCCAGCATCAGCCGATGCAGACGCTCGATCATCGCCAGACTGTCCAGATACACCGCCATATAGGCGGACCCGGGCATGGTCCGGTCGACCTTTTCCAATACCGTCATCTGTGCCTCCGACCCGTTGCGTCGGCGACCTTTCTGCGGCGCAAGTCCTAATTTTTCGTCAAAACCCGCTCAAGGCCGCACGAGATCGGTGTGAGCGGCGATGTCCTGGATCAGGGGGGCGAGCGCGGCGGGCGGCACCGCCTGGCCGGTCACCCAGGCATAGAGATCCTGGTCGTTTTCGTCGAGGAGCGCCTCGTAGAGGTCCAGTTCGGCCGGCGTCATCGCGTCGAGGCGGCCGCGGCCATAGGCGCCCAGGATCAGGTCCATCTCCTTGATCCCGCGGCGCGACGAGCGCATGGCCAGACGTTTCAGCCGGGTCTCCCGCGTCTCGCTCATTCGGCCGCCGCCAGCGCCAGCTTGAGCCGCTTTTCCAGGTGGCCGACGCGGTCCGCGGTCTGCACGAGCTGTCCCTGGAGGTGGCGCAGCTCGGTCAGGATCTCGTGGACCTCGGGCGTCGCCTTTGGGGCCTCGAACGGGCCTTGGAGCCCCTCGCCCTCACCCGTCAGCAGCCAGCGGAACGAGACGTTCAAGAGCCCCGCCAGCATGTTCAGCCGGTTCGCCCGCGGCTCGGAGAGGTCGTTCTCCCAGGCGGTGAGCGTCTTCAACTTGATGCCCAGGCGCCGGGCCAGATCCTCCTGCGACATCCCCACCGCCTGCCGTGCGTCGGCCAGGCGGTCGCCGAAGGTGGCGGTGTCGTTGGAATACCAATCGTCGTCCGTGGTCCTGCCATCGGAGGTCATGCGAGCTGTCCTTTCTCCCCGGACCGGCGGGGCCCGAGGCTTGATCGTAAGCCGCCCGCAGCCTAAGACAGGCCGCTCAAGATGACCACCGGAGGGCGACCATGGACATCGCATCTGCGACACTGCGGCGGGTCAAACCCTCGCCCACGATCGCCATGTCCAACCGCGCGGCCGAGCTCAAGGCGGCGGGCCGCGACATCGTCGCGCTGAGCGCGGGCGAGCCCGACTTCGACACGCCCGAGCATATCCGCGAGGCCGCCAAGGCGGCCATCGACGCCGGGCACACCCGCTATACCGCGGTCGACGGAGTCCCCGAGCTCAAGCGGGCGATCTGCGACAAGTTCCGCCGCGACAACGGGCTGGACTATACGCCGGCGCAGATCAGCGTCGGGACCGGGGGCAAGCAGATTCTCTATAACGCCCTGATGGCGACGCTGAACCCCGGCGACGAGGTGGTGATCCCCGCGCCCTATTGGGTCAGCTATCCCGACATGGTGCTCCTGGCGGGCGGCACCCCCGTGGCGGTGCCCTGCGGGATCGAGACCGGGTTCCGGCTGACGCCCGAGGCGCTGGAGGCGGCGATCACCCCGCGCACCCGCTGGCTGATCTTCAACTCGCCGTCGAACCCCACGGGCGCAGGCTATGCCCGCGACGACCTCAAGGCGCTGACCGATGTTCTGCTGCGCCACTCCCATGTCTGGGTGATGACGGACGACATGTACGAGCATCTGAGCTTCGACGGCTTCGCGTTCTGCACCCCGGCCGAGGTCGAGCCCGGCCTCTACGACCGCACCCTGACCTGCAACGGGGTGTCCAAGGCCTATGCCATGACCGGCTGGCGCATCGGCTATGCCGGGGGGCCCGAACCGCTGATCGCGGCCATGCGCAAGATCCAGAGCCAGAGCACCTCGAACCCCTGCTCGATCAGCCAGTGGGCGGCCCTGGCCGCGCTGGAGGGGCCCCAGGATTTCCTGGCCGAGCGCGCCGCAGTGTTCCAGCGACGGCGCGACCTGGTGGTGGCGCGGCTGAACGCCTGCGACGGCATCTCCTGCCCGATGCCGGAGGGCGCGTTCTACGTCTATCCCTCGATCGCGGGCTGCCTGGGCAAGATCAGCCGCGGCGGCACGCCCATCGACAGCGACGCCGCGTTTGCCGAGGCGCTCCTGGACGAAGAGGGGGTCGCGGTGGTGTTCGGCGCGGCCTTCGGGCTCAGCCCGCATTTCCGCGTCAGCTATGCCGCCTCGGACGCGGCCCTGACCGACGCCTGCGACCGGATCGCGCGGTTCTGCGCGGGGCTCAAGGCGCGGGCGGCCTGATGGCCGACCTGCCCGACTATTACTTCCGCGTCCGCGAGAACGGCGCGTTCGTCTTTCGCCTGGACGCCGCGACCCGGCAGCGGCGGATCGAGATGGACCAGATCGCCGCGGTGAACATCCGCAACGGCGAGATCAAGCCCCATGGTGGGCGCGAGTTGGACGCCGACGACCTGGCTGCGATCCGCGGCTGGATGGCCGAGCGCGAGGCCGTGCTGGCGGCGCGCGAGATCGACGACATCCTGCGCACGGTCGAGCACCTGAACCTGACCGCCCATTGGGTCCAGACCCGCGCCAGCGATGCAGCGCTGGACCAGGTGACCGAGGGGCTGCTGATGGCGATGCACGACCTGCGCAGCGTGCTCGTGCGCAAACGCGCCGACCGTCTCGGCCGGGACGGGTGATCGGCCGCCCGGGGCGCGATTTTCCCCTTGCAGCCGTCCGGCCCGATGGCTATGTCACGCCCACCCAAAGGATGCGGGCGTAGCTCAGGGGTAGAGCATTACCTTGCCAAGGTAAGGGTCGTGAGTTCGAATCTCATCGCCCGCTCCAATTCAAGCCAGGCAGGCTTGACCGGTGTGACAGGGCCGCCCTCGGGCGGCTCTTCTCGTTGGTGGGGACGGTGTTTGCCAAAGACATGCCCCCCCACCGAAGACGATGCTTCCCGCGTTCCCTCCCAGACCGAATACCGGCAGAGCAACGGCGGCCAGCGCTTGCAGCGTCTCTGCTGAGCCGGCCGCTGCGCTTGGCCGTCAACGGTTGTCGGCCCGTCGGGCCTCCATGTCCGTCATGATCACGGCGCCGATTGCTCTGGACAGGGGGACTGGTGCGTGGGGCCGAGCACAAACACCGGCGGTCCGGCCTCACGTCGCCCGAAGGGCGGTAGGTTAAGTGAGAAGCGGGCGGGGTAAACGGAGCAATCCAGAACCCGCACGCTGGCCTCACGTCACCCGAAGGGCGGTAGGCCAAGTGAGAAGTGGTGCGGTCGAGAAGACTCGAACTTCCACGGGTGTTACCCCACAGCGACCTCAACGCTGCGCGTCTACCAATTCCGCCACGACCGCACTGTCATTGGCTCGGTGACGGCGCTCTACCGAAACCGCCCCGCCATCTCAAGGGGAAAATCGGGCCGCAGCCGTCTTGCGGCGGTCCCTCATGGCGACGAGGAGCAACAGCGCGATGCCCATGGCGATGACGCCCACGCCCGCCATCTCGGCCTCGCCGAAGACCAGCACGTTCAGCCGCCGCCCCGGCAGCAGGGTCAACATCCCCGCAACGCAGAGGCCGTATAGGTAGAGGCCGCGCATCTCGCTGCGGTGCCGGGCCAGGTCGCGCGACCGCGCCGCCTGCACACCCACCCAGAGCGTGTAGAGCACCCAGACCGAGAGCAGGTGGATCGGCCCGGCCCCCCAGATCCCAAAGACCGAGCGGACGAAGAACGAACTCACCGCCGTCGCGACCATCGCGATCACCCAGAGATAGCCAAGCGTCCGGTGCACGGCGTCGCGGCGGCGCCGGAAGAGCGCAAAGGGCCCTATCAGCAGCGCCAGCACCGCGGCGGCGAGGTGCGCCTGCACGGCGAGCGGTGCAGAATGGAGAAGCTCGGGCATGGGCGGGACCTTTCTTGGCAAGGGGTTGCGATCTGTGCCACCCTCCTGCCCGGACCGGCCGGACGCCGCCACGCAGGATCCGTGACTGACATGCAGAACCGCGCGAACGACACCGCGGCGCAGTCCGCGCTTCGCGAGTTGCGGAGGGATTTCGCCTCGCCGAAATCGCTGGTGGCGATGGCCGGGCTGTCGGTGATCCTCGCCTTCGTCGGGCCGTTCGGCACCGATGCATTGCTGGGGTTCGCGCCGCGGCTGATCTACTGGGCGGTGCTGGTGGTCGGCTGCTACGGCGCCGGGGCGCTGATCGGTCCGATCCTCGGGCCGCGGCTGCCGCGGTCCTGGCCCTGGACGTTGCGGCTGACGGCGGTGGGCCTCGTCATCGGGGTGGCGGCGTGTGCGGTGGTGCTGGCGGTCAACCTGACGGTGTTCCGGTGGTGGCCCGAACCGGCGGAGCTGGCGGAACTCGCCGCTGCGATCCTGCCCATCGCGGTGGTGGTGAGCTTCATGCTCGACATCCTCTTGCCGGCCCCCGCGGCGGCGCCCGCGCCCCTGCCCCCGCCGCTTCTCGACCGACTGCCGGTGGCCAAGCGCGGCCCGCTCCTGGCGCTCACGGCCGAGGATCACTACACCCGCGTGCGCACGGCGGCGGGAGAGGAGCTGGTGCTCCTGCGCCTGTCGGACGCGATGCGGGAGGTCGGCGACACGCCGGGCGCGCAGGTCCACCGCTCGCACTGGGTGGCCTGGGACGCGGTGCGGGCCGCGCGGCGCGAGGGCGACCGCGCGGTCCTAAGCCTCAGCCACGGCGGCGACATCCCCGTCAGCCGCACCTATGTCCCGACGATCAAGGACGCCGGCCTGCTGCCGAAGTGAGGGCGGCGCCCAGGGTGACCGCTCACGGCCCAAGGGGGACCGCGGCCGCGCAAGTCCGCTGCGGGTGACGGACGGAGAGGGGTGGCTGGCGCCTCTCAGGCGCGGTCCGCCTGCCCGCGCAGGTCCGCCGCCCCCCGGTTTGGGGTGAGTTGCCGTTGGCATGGGGGGCGCCGCCCTCCCCCGGGGCCCGGCCCCGGGGGTGCTGAGCGGCCGGCGCCCGGCCGGTCAGTCGCTCAGAGCGAAGGTCGGCAGGCCCGCGGCCGGTGCGGCCGCCGGGATCGGCGCGGCCACGGCGCCGCCGCCCGCCACTGCGGCCACCGCCGCCTGCAACAGCCCCAGCCGCTCGGGCTGACCGGGGGCGAAGGCGGGTTCGGCGCCACTCTCCAGCGCGCTCAACCCCTTGGCATACCAGGTCATGGCCGCGTCGGTCCGCTGTGCCGTGCCGATCCCCTCGTGCAGGTGGTGGCCCAGGATCTCGCCATAGACCTCTTGCCCCAGTGCATAGAGCAACAGGCTCGACGCCAGCGCCACGTCCATGTCGTCGGTGCGGTAGCCGACCCCGAGGCAGATGCGCGCCGTCCCTTTCAACTGCGCCGGCGACATCCCCGCCGACAGGATAAAGGCCGCCACCTCGCGCGTGACCTCGTCCTGCCCCTTCAGCGACAGGGCCGCCACCTGGGTCTGCATCGCCGGGGCCAGGCCGCGGCACTGCTGGGCGATCTGGTCCGAGGTGAAGCCCTGGATCGACGCGATCATCTCTTCGCTGGTCTCGATGGCATAGGTCCGCGCCAGGCAGAACTGCTCGGACAGCGCGAAGTCGGGATCGCTCATCGACGCCACACGGGTAAAGCCGCCGTTGCTGTTCGTGACCAGCGACACCTTGTTGCAGTGCGAGGCCAGCGAGGTCTCGGCCCCACCCCCGCCGAGGAAGGTGGGCAGCGCCGGGGCGGCGGCCACTGCCGCCTGCGGGTTGGCGACGACGGGCTGGGCCGAGGGCACCGGCATGGCGGGCGCTGCGGCCTCGATCACCTGGGGCAGGCCCGGCGCCGGGGCCGGAGCCACATGCACCGCGGCGAGCTGGGTGCCGCCCTCGGTCTTGGTGCAGTTGCCGCGCACGCAGGCAAACATCGCCGGCGTCACGTTGAACGCCTGGAAGTCGTTGCGCTGATACCCCTCGGGGGTGGAGGCAAAGACGCGCACCGCGCAGGACTGGGCGTTGCACCAGAAGGCGCTGCCGGTGACGGAGGTGTCGATGACATAGTCGGTCTGCCCGTCGCCGTTGATGTCGGAGAGCTGGATGAAGCCCGAGCGCTGCACCAGTTGCTCGGCGGAGGGGTCGGAACTCTTGGCGATCTCGTTGACCGACGCGGCGATGACGGCAGGCAGGCCGTAGTGCCCGGCGATGGCCGTGGTGCCGCCGGTGAGGTCGTCGCGGTAGACCAGCAAGAGGCCCTTGGCCCCATGCGGCGACTGGGCGATCAGACTGGCGGTGACGGCGCTGTTTGCGGTGGCCTTGTAGTAGGAGTCGAAGAGGAAATCCTTTTCGAAATCGGTCAGTTGCCCGGTCACGGGATAGTTCATGAACGCCTGATAGGCCGATACCGCGGCCTTTGACTTGCGCCCGAGCTGTCCATCGACCGAGCCGGCGTTGAAGCCGAAGTAGTTCAGCGAGGTCTGGATCTGCCGCCCCTCTTGGGTGGCCGGGATGCTGGGGCGATAGGTCTTCTTCTTCGCCACATAGGTCTTTTTCTTATAGACGCGGCGGGGCTGCTGCTTGGCGCTGTGGTTCACGATCGCGCCGACGATGGCGCCGGCGATGAAGTCCCCCGCATCGGCGCGCACCGGCGCGGTCTGGGCGGTCAGAAGGGCGGCCGAAACGAGGCCGGTGAGGGTCAGGCGCAAAATCACGGGGTCGTCTCCTATCACTTGGGTCTACTGCAAGGGAGCCTAACACCGGCCCAACCGCCCTGTGTCAAAAAATGTGTCGGATCCGCACGAATTCTGCGCCCGGAACCCAACCGGCGCCTTGCGCGTCCGGCGCCCGGGGGACAGATAGACCGGCATGGTTGAGTGGATCCTGTCCGACGCTCCGGTGGACTATGCCGAGGCGGTCGCGTGGATGGAGGCGCGCGCGGCGGCGATTCGCGACGGCGCCGCGGAAGAGGCGGTGTGGTTGCTGGAGCACCCGCCGCTCTACACCGCCGGAACCTCGGCGCGGCGCGAGGATCTGCGCGACCCCGACCGCTTTCCCGTGCACGACACCCGGCGCGGCGGGCAATACACGTATCACGGGCCGGGGCAACGCGTGGCCTACGTGATGCTGGACGTCGCCGCGCGGGGCCGCGACGTGCGCGCCTTCGTCCGCGGGATGGAGAGCTGGACGATCGCCGCCCTGGCCGAGTTCGGGCTGAGGGGCGAGGTGCGGCCTGGGCGCGTCGGCGTCTGGATCGCCCGCCCGGACAAGGCCCCCCTGCCCGACGGCACCCCGCGCGAGGACAAGATCGCGGCCATTGGCGTCCGGCTCAAACGCTGGGTCAGCTTTCACGGCCTATCGATCAACGTCGAGCCGGACCTGAGCCATTTCGACGGGATCGTGCCCTGCGGCATCACCGGCCACGGGGTGACGAGCCTCGTGGACCTCGGGCTACCAGTGACGTTGGACGACGTGGACGCCGCCCTGCGCCGGACCTTCGACGCGGCCTTTCCCGCACCTCGGAGGAGGACAGAAGCTCCTGCGGAAAGTCGCAGAAACTAGACCGACCAGACGGCGGCTCGTCGGGGCGGGGCTGACATCCGACGGACGGCAGCACTCAGCAATGGACAGGAGCGGTCGATTCCGCGAGTAACAGAAACGGTTAAGTTTTTGGCACATCCTGCGATACGGGGCGTCCGGAACGCGCCCGGTTAGGACCGAGCAAAGGCGCGGCTCGAGACCTGAATGGAGTTCTTTGAAGGGTCTTTAGCGTTGGCGAACGCGTACCCTTCGACGTGATGCACCTTGCCGAAGTCGAGCCCCCCCGCTCGTGCAGAGGTGCAGAAGGCGTCGACATCTTCCACATCGAACACCAACTTCACGAGCACCTGGCCTTCTCGTTGCTTCGAAGCCGCGGGATGCAGGAGGATCGTCAGGCCCGCGACGCGCGGCTTGAGTTCGACTATTCGGTCCGTCTCGGAGCGCACGATCGAAAATCCGAAGTGGCGAGAGTAGAACTCTGCCATCTCGTCGATCTTTCCGGTGTAGATTACGACTCGCCCAAGGACCGGCGCCATTGCTCTGCCCTCAACAACGTGTGCACACGCTCGCTATAGCACAGGTCGCCTGTCGCAGGCACGCTGCGTCCCCACATCGGACATAAACCTCGTGCCAACCTATGCTTCAAAAACGGTTGTTTCTGCCGGTGACAGAAACGTTTGAGTTTTGACCGAGAACATTGGGTAGTCATGTTACGGAAGCTGGGGGAATGTTCTTTCCAGATTGGTCCCGGAGAAGGTAAGCCCTTCAACCTGTGCATCTATACAAGTTGCTCTGAACCAGCTACCCCCGATGACCTTTGTGTTGGTGAGCACCGCATAGTCGAGGTTTGATTTGATGAACTGTACGTTCTTGAGGGTGGCTCCCGTAAAGTTTGCGCTCGCAAGGTTCGAAACACTGAGGTCGACGTTTTCTAAATCCATGCCACTGAAGTTGGCACCGGGTATAATTGAGTCTGATAGATTTAGACCGTTCAAATCGACGCCTCGGAAATCGGTATCGACGAGGGTGAGTTGGCTGCCTTGTTTGCCCAGGCTAGCAAGCCACCGTGCGTGTTGGCCCAAAAGAGATTTCAGATGTGAAGTTGTCATGGCCAATACACCACCCTGTCCGAATAACCCCGTCGTTCGATTTCCGTCCGCAGCTCTTCCAAGTGTTCCACACTGAGATGGCCTGTGTCGATGATGACGTTGTGACCCGAGCGAAGTTCCTTCTCTACATTGTTCATCGCTTGTTCGATCCCAAAGCCACCACTTGAGACAGGAAAGTCGCTCCTGAACCCTTTGACGTCCCATGCTTGCCCATCAGAGTCGATGAACTCGGCGGCACCGGATGGGTCACGGACAATTGGACCATTGACGAGACCTGCTTGCTCGGCACCCAAACCAATTGTCCGTTCTCGTTCACCGCCGGGTGTTATTGCACCGCCACGTGCCGGATCAGCAGCGAGTGCGTCGAATTCTTCCGGTGTGCGCTCAGACGTTACAATGTTCGGTCCCGTCTCTTCCGGGATCGGGGTTGACATGATGTTGCCAGTTGGATCATCGGGAATGGGGAACCGGTGGTGTTTGGCAGGCCCAGTTCTTCAATCGAGTAGGTTTCAAGCCATTGCTCGATCCGTTCCGGCGTGAAGCCGGGTAACTCTCCCAATCGGCGCTCACTCTCCGTCAGTTCTGGGAAGACTTCGACCCAACCTTGTGCCAGTTCGCCGTCCTGAATTTGCAAATCTCCGCGCGCGAACGCTTCACCAGCGGCTTCGATGAAATCCTGTAAGGCGCGCTGTTTCGCGGGATCGCCGCCCGCGCCTGTTTCCAGAATGGTGCCGGGGTTCAGCAACTCGTAAAGCGCCGCTGCCTCAGCCCCGATGCGCGCGAGCTCGGGGTCCTTGGGAAAACTGGATACCGACCGCTACTGATCCCCTCCTGTATGAGGGCATAGGCGGTCGCAGCCAATCGACCCTCAACGGTAGCCATATCGACCCCTAGTCGCTGACCGGCAACATCAACACGCCGATCACGCATGGCCTGCGTCCAGTCTTGTAGGGCATCAGACGCTAGAAGCGCCGCACCCACACCAGTCAGAGCGCGCAAGCCACGTATCGCGTCAGTTGGATCGAGAGCGGGGACGCCGCCTGCCGGAGGCGCAAAATCAACAAGCACTACATTGCTTTGGACGCCGGGCAAAACAGGCTCGGCGAAGCAACGGCAATTATGTGCTTCGCCTGGATGCCCGCCTTCTGGCGGATCATCCCAACGAAAAACGCGGTTATCATAAGCAGCATGGCTTTCGCGGACTTTGGCATCGTCCCGCGAGCGCCAGATGTACCGCACAATCCCGAGGTCTTCCTGTCGAAGCTGGTTGATCAGTCCTGCGAAAGCCCGCAAAAGGCGTTCTTCCATCGCGGTTCGAAGGGGCCGCAATCGCTGTTGGTGATTTTGGTATTGGCTGAAAATACTCTCAAGGCGCACGTCCCATGCATCAAGCGCCTCGGCCTTTGCGTGCGACACATCCCGCAAATCGGCTTTGGTAATCGCTGGAACCGTGTCCGGCGGAGTCAGTGCATTCAGCAGCAGCCGGGTGTTCTCGGAGATCACCTCATCGAGGCGTTCGCTGAAATCAGCCCTCAAAGCAAAATAGATTGGGAAAGTCGATTTAAGTGACAATCCCAGACGATGACCAACAATGCGACCATCGCGCCGTGCAATAACATACTGGCCGTTACCACCATGTCTGAGGAAGTCGCTGAAATGTGTTGCATGGAACCTCCGCGCACGTGCGGAACAGGTTCTATTCATCAATGGTAAAGCAAGCCCAAGACCACCGTTCGCTGCGCACTCACAGAGTGCAACAGGGAAATAGGCGTCTATGACGTAGGATTGCCAAAAACCCTATGCCAATACCTACAAGCCAAAAACGGTCGTTTCTGGCCGACTCAGGCTCTGGGTCCCCGTCAGTCGCTTAGACCGGACAGAACCCCCGGGCAGATCCGACGGTGGTCTGTCATGTTTGTGGCTGACCCCGGGGGCGGCCGTTCGCTGCACCGGGACGAACCGGCAGGAGGGGCTCGGAGCGGACAGTCCAGTCCGCGCCTCGGCGCCGCTCATCCGCATCAGATGTGCATGTCCGGGTGCTGACCCGGCCTCCGGTCCATCGGCCATCGGCACGGACCGCGACATTGCCGGAAGGGCCGCGGCGCAAGCGGATGCGCTCCAGAGGCCGCCCTCACGTAGGGTCGCATCGGCCGAGGCGGCGGGCCGGATCCGTTCGGGACCGCCGCTGCCCCGCGGTCAGAGCGTGATGGCGGTGTCGATGACGCCGAAGACCTGACCCGATTCGTCGGCCGAGCAGGAGAACGGGCTGGACCGTCCCGGCACGCTGACGAAGACGACGATGTTGGGGTCGGCCACGTCGGTGCGGAACACGCTGGCGCCGGTGGTGCCGGTGCGCGCCTCGACGGCCTGGATGCAGGCGGCCTCGGCCGTGGCGGGGTCGAGCGGCTGGGGCCCGGGATCGGCCACGCAGGCCGCGGCGAGCGGCAGGGCGGCGAGGGGCAGGACGAAACGCATCTTTGAAAACCCTTGTGTTCGGAAACCGGAAAACGACCGCCCCATTTGGCCGCGGCCCCGCCCGCCGGTCAACCCGCCCCCTGGTGCGCGTTCAGGGCTGCGGGTCGGGGTTCACCGTGTGGCCGTCGACTGCGATCACCTGACCGGAGATCATGCGCCCGCCGTCCGAGGCTAGGAACGCCGCCATCGCCGCCACGTCGTGGGCGGTCACGAAGGCGCCCAGCGAGGTGCCCGCGGCATAGCCGCGATAGACGTCCTCGGGCGCCATCCCCTTGGCCGCAGCCTCGCGCGCGATCACCCGGGCCATGCGCGGCCCCTCGACCGCGCCGGGGCAGAGCGCGTTGGCGCGGATGCCGTAGGGGCCCAGCTCCATCGCCACGGTCTTCATCAGCCCGATCACGCCCCACTTGGCCGCGGCATACGGGGCGCGGTTGGGATAGCCGTGCTGCCCCGCGGTGGAGGAGGTAAAGATCATCGCCCCCGCCCCCTGCCGTTTCATCATCGGCGCGGCGAGCTTGGCGCTCAGGAACGCGCCCTCCAGGTTGACCGCCAGGCAGGCGCGCCAGGCGTCGAGCGACACCGCCTCGACCGGCGCCGTGGGTCCGGCGCTGCCGGCATTGGCGCAGAGCACATCCAGCCCGTCCCACACCGTGTCGATCTCGGCGAAGAGGGCGGTCATGGCGCGTTCGTCGGCGACATCGAGATAGGACCGCCGCCAGCGCGACGGGACAGTGTCGAGCGCGGCGTCGTCGATGTCGGTGATCCAGACCTCGTCGCCCCGGCGCACGAACTCAGCCGCCATGGCCCGACCGATCCCGGCCGCCCCGCCGGTGATCAACACCCGGCTCACCGCTCTGCCCTCGCCCCCCACAGCATGGCCGCCGGTTTGGCGCAAATCCCGCCCCGGGTGCAAGCCCCGGCGGCTATTGCGTGTGCTGCGTCGGGACCAGGCGGGACAGATCGTAGCCGTTGAAGGCCAGGATCTCGCGGGCGGCGGCCAGGCGGTCGGCCGGGATCTGGGGGTCGCGGTTGAGGATCCACCCCGCCCGCCCGGACGGCACGCCGACCACCGCTGTGCGATAGCCCTCGTCGACCCAGAGCACCCAGTAGGGCGCGCTGAGAAACGGCACCGCGCCGAACCGGACGCTCAGCCGCCCCGGCCCGTCCGGCACCGCCCGCCCCTCGATGCGCACCTGGCGGCCGTCGCGCAGGCAGGTGTTCACGACCCCGAGCGATCCGTCCGGGCGCAGCGTATAGTTCGCCCGCGTGTCGGTGCAGCCGCGCTGGAACGGCACGGGATAGGCGGCGATCTCGTACCAGGTGCCCTGATACCGCGCGGGATCGAACAGCGCGATGGAGCCCATGGCGACGTCGGTGTCGCGGTAGGTCGGCACCGGCAGCGGCAGCGGCGCCTCGGTCGAGCAGGCGCCGAGCAGCAGGAGCGCCAGAGCGGCGCGGCGGATCATTCCAGGCATTGCGTCACCCTCCGCCCCGCTGCCGTCAGCACCTCCTGGCAGCCGAACAGCGGGGTCAACGGCGCGCAGGTGCGCGACCGGGCCAGGCAGACGGAGGTGCAGTCGGTCTCGGCGGTGCAGGATTTTCCCGCGTCGGGGGTGGTGCGATAGCAGGTGAGGCTGCCGGGAAAGCGGCCCTCGGCCCAGCGCCCGCCGGACGAGACGCACGCAGCCTCGGCCGCGGCCATAGCCTCGGCCGCGGCCATGGCCTCGGGCGATCCCGGCAGGGCGGCGGCGGCCGGATCGGGCGCCGGCGCCCCGCGGCACGCCGCCAGGGCCACGAGCAGCACCAGCGCCCCCGCCCTCATGCCAGCGCCTCCCGGATCGCGGGGGCCAGGACGGCGCCCAGGGCGGCGTGGGCCTCGGGCCCGTAGTGGACGCCGTCGAGGGGGTCCGGCGCCACCGCCTGGGCCGTGTCGACCACCGCTGCGCCCTCGGCCGCCGCCGCCGCGGCGATCGCCGCGGAGAGCCCGGCGCAGCGGCGCTCGGACCCCGCGAAGGTCTCGGCCAGACACCCCCTGCCGGTCACCACCGGCGGCGCCGCGATCAGCACGCGCGCGCCGATCTCCTGCCGCCGGACCTCGCGCGCCAGCCGCGCGCACCCCGCGGCGATGTCGCCCGCGTTGAGGCCGAAGCGGTTCTTTTGATCGTTGGTGCCAAGCAGGATCACCACGAGATCCAAGGGCTTGTGACTGTGAAGGAGCGCGGGCAGCGTCCGCAGACCGTTGCGCCAGGTCCCCTCCACCGGATCGTCGAACACGGTGGTGCGGCCGGGCAGCCCTTCGGCCACCAGCCGCCAGTCGCCGCCCAGGGCCGCCGCGGCGTGGGCCGTCCAGCGCCGCTCGGCCGGCAGGCGCGCCCCCGTGCCCATCCGCGCCATCGGCGGCGTCCCGTGAGTGTTGCTGTCGCCGAAGAGCAGAACGTCTGGCATCGGCGGTCCTCCTGCGCGCGTCCGGCGATCAAACGGCAGAACGCCGCGGCCCGCAAGGCCGCTCAGTAGGGCATGGGATGCGCGCGGTGGGCCGCGCCGATGTCGTCCAGCACCTCCTGGCTCAGGGTCAGATCGGCGGCGCCCAGCGCCCGCTCGACATGTTCGGGCCGGGTCGCGCCGAAGATCGGGATCGCGGGGAAGGGCCGCGTCCGCACCCAGGCCAGCGCCATCTGCACCGGGTCGTGCCCGTGGCGCTGGGCAACCTCGTGATAGGCATCGACGGCGATGAAGGCGCGGTCGGTCCGCCGCCCGCCCAAGGTCTCGTTCAGCGCCATGCGGCTGCCCTCGGGGACCGCACCGGCCTGATATTTTCCCGTCACGAGACCCGCGGCCAGGGGAGAGAACGCCAACAGCGTCATCCCCTCGTGCACCGCCGTCTCGGCCAGATCGCTGTCGTAGTGGCGGCAGAGGAGCGAGTATTCGTTCTGCATCGTCGCCACCCGCGGGCCGCCGATGGCGTCGGCCGCCGCATTCCACTTTAGCGTGCCCCAGGCGCTCTCGTTCGACAGGCCGAAGGCGCGGATCTTGCCCTCGGCCACGCAGGACTTCAGCACCTCCATCACCTCGGCCATGTTGTCCAGAACCTCGGCGGTGTCCTGCTCCGACGGATCGTAGTCCCAGATCTTGCGGAAATGATACGAGCCGCGGTTCGGCCAGTGGAACTGGTAGAGGTCGATCACATCGGTCTGGAGCCGCTTGAGCGACCCCTCCAGCGCCGCGCGCACCGTGTCGGCATGGATGCCGCGGCCGTCCCGGACGAAGCCGCCGTTGCTGCCCGAACACTTGGTGGCGATGGTCAAATCCCCACGCCGGCCGGTGCGCGCGATCCAGGTGCCTACGATCTCTTCGGTGCGGCCCACGGTCTCGGCGCGGACCGGGTTCACCGGATACATCTCGGCGGTGTCGACAAAGAAGCAGCCGGCGTCGAGCGCCCGGTCGAGTTGCGCGTGGCCCTCGGCCTCGGTGTTCTGGCTGCCCCAGGTCATCGTGCCGAGGCACAGGGCGGAGACGGCGATATCGGTGCCGGGGAGGGTCGTGCGGTCCATGGGCGCTCCTGCTGCTTGCGCCCTGAGGGGTAGCGGGCCGCGCGCGATTGGCAAGCCTTTGCCGGAAAACGACATCGCCTCTGTCGGGATCGGCGGCGCTGCGCCCCTCCGCCGCGGCCGATAAGCGAACCCGACCATGCGCCTGCTGATCTCCTTTGCCGCCCTGTTCCTGTCAGTCGTGCTGTTGCAGCTCGGCGCCGGAGGAATTGCACCCCTCGACGCGATCTCCGGCCTCGCCGCCGGGTTCACCCGCGCCGAGGTGGGGCTCCTCGGCTCGGCCCATTTCCTGGGCTTCTTCATCGGCTGCTGGTGGGCGCCGCGGCTGATGGGCGCCATCGGCCATTCCCGCGCCTTCGCCGCGTTCACCGCCATGGGCACCATCGGCATCCTGGCCCACGTGCTGATCGTCGGGCCCTGGGCCTGGGCGGGACTGCGGGTGATGTCGGGCCTCTGCGTCGCGGGGGCCTACACGGTGATCGAATCTTGGCTCCAGTCGAAGGTGACGAACGCCACCCGCGGCCGCGCCATGGGCACCTACCGCATGGTCGATATGGCCGGGAGCCTGATGGCCCAGCTCCTGATCGGCGTGCTGGAGCCGGGCGCCTACGTCTCTTACGTGATCCTGTCGCTGTTCTGCTGCGCCGCGCTCCTGCCCCTGACCCTGACCCGGCTCAGCCAGCCCGAAACGCCGGAGGCACCGCGCCTGCGCCCGGGCCTGGCCTGGTCGCGCTCGCCCCTGGCGGTGGCGGGGGTGGTGGTGTCGGGCCTGACCGCGGCCGCGTTCCGCATGGTCGGCCCGGTCTACGGGGTCGAGGTGGGCCTCTCGCCCGACCGCATTGCGCTGTTCCTGGCCGCCTTCGTCGCCGGCGGCGCGCTCAGCCAGGTGCCCGCCGGGTGGCTCGCCGACCGCTACGACCGCCGCTGGGTGCTGATCGGCTTCTCCGCCGCCGGGATGGCCGCCTGCGCCGCCACCGTCGCGCTCAGCACCGGGGGCGTGGCGGCGGTGATGCTGGGCGCGGGGCTCTTCGGCCTCGCCACCTTCCCCGTCTACTCGATCTCGGCCGCGCACGCCCACGACTACGCCGACGCCTCCGAGCGGGTGGAGCTGTCGGCGGCGCTGATGTTCCTCTTCGCGCTCGGCGCCATCGCGTCTCCTTATGTCGTCTCCGGCCTGATCGAGCGCTACGGCCCCGCGGCCATGTTCGCCTTCGTCGCCGTGGCCCACGCCGTGCTGATCCTCATCGGCCTCTGGCGGATGCTGCGTCGCCCCTCGCGGCCGCCGCGCACGGCCTACGTCGCCACCCCCCGCACGTCGTTCCTGGTCGGCCGCCTGTTCGGACGCAACCGCGACCGCGCGCCCTAGCCACCGGCAGGACCATCGGCTAAGTGCGGGGCAACGACCACGCGAAGGCGGCGACATGGCACGGATCCTCATCACCTCGGCCATCCCGTATATCAACGGGATCAAGCACTTGGGAAATCTGGTGGGCAGTCAGCTCCCCGCCGATCTCTATGCCCGCTACGCCCGCGCACGCGGCCACGAGGTGCTGTTTCTCTGCGCCACGGACGAACACGGGACGCCCGCTGAACTGGCCGCCGCCAAGGCCGGGATGCCGGTCGCCGACTACTGCGCCGAGATGTGGCAGGTGCAAAAGCGGCTGTCGGACGGATTCCGGCTGTCGTTCGACCACTTCGGCCGCTCGTCCAGCCCGCAGAACCACCGCCTGACCCAACACTTCGCCGGGCGGCTGGCCGACAACGGCCTGATCGAAGAGCGGTCCGAGCGGCAGGTCTATTCCAACGCCGACGGGCGCTTCCTGCCGGACCGCTATATCGAGGGGACGTGCCCCAACTGCGGCTACGACCGCGCCCGCGGCGACCAGTGCGAGAACTGCACCAAACAGCTCGACCCCACCGACCTGATCGAGCCCCGCTCGGCAATCTCGGGGTCTACAGACCTGGAGGTGCGGGAGACTAAGCATCTCTATCTGCTGCAATCCCGGCTGCGCGACGACCTGCGGGACTGGATCGACCGCCAGGAGGGCTGGCCGGTGCTGACCACCTCCATCGCGCGCAAGTGGCTGGACGACGGCGACGGGTTGCAGGACCGTGGCATCACCCGCGACCTCGACTGGGGCGTGCCGGTGCGCCGCGGCGACCGCGACTGGCCCGGCATGGAGGGTAAGGTCTTCTACGTCTGGTTCGACGCGCCCATCGAATACATCGCCTGCGCCGGTGAATGGGCCGACGCCCAGGAATTGTCGCAATCGGACTGGGAGCGCTGGTGGCGGACGGACAAGGGCGCTGAGAATGTTCGATATGTGCAGTTCATGGGCAAGGACAACGTGCCCTTCCACACCCTCAGCTTTCCCGCGACCCTCCTCGGATCGGGAGAGCCGTGGAAGCTTGTGGACTACATTAAATCGTTCAACTACCTGACCTATGACGGCGGCCAGTTCTCGACCAGCCAGGGGCGCGGGATCTTTATGGACCAGGCGCTGGAGCTGCTGCCGGCCGACTACTGGCGCTGGTGGCTCCTCAGTCATGCGCCCGAGACCTCCGACAGCGCCTTCACCTGGGAGGCGTTCCAGGCCGGGGTGAACAAGGATCTCGCCGACGTCCTGGGCAACTTCGTCAGCCGGGTGACCAAGTTCTGCCGCTCCCGCTTTGGTGAGGTCGTGCCGGAGGGGGGAGAAGAGACCCCCGAAGATGCTGCGCTGATCGCCGAAATCTCGCAGAAAGTCGCGGCGTATCAAGATCATATGGACGCCATCCAGGTGCGCAAGGCGGCGGCGGAGCTGCGCGGCATCTGGGTCGCGGGCAACGAATACCTGCAAGCGGCCGCACCCTGGGCCGCGTTCAAGTCGGACCCCGCCCGCGCCGCCGCCATCGTGCGGCTGTCGCTGAACCTCGTGGCGCTCTATGCCGGTCTGTCCAGGCCCTTCATCCCCGATGCGGCCGAGGCGATGGCCGAGGCCATGGGCGTGGCGCCGGAGTGGCCCGAGGACGTGGCCGCCGCGCTGCACCGCCTCCCGCCCGGTGCCGCGTTCCGCACGCCCGACAACCTCTTTCGAAAGGTCGCCGACGACGAGCGCGACGCCTGGCAGGCGCGCTTCTCGGGCGGCGCGGCGTAGCGGATCAGCCGGCCAGCCACGCCTCCAGCGCCTCGGTCACCGCGCCGGGCTGCTCCAACGTCGGCAGGTGCCCCGCCCCCGCGACGACCCGCAGGTCGGCCTGGGGCATCAGCGCGGCCATTGCGGTGTGACGATGCAGCGGACACAGCCGGTCGGCCTCGCCGCAAAGGATCAACGCAGGGATCTGGGCGCCGCGCAGCGTGTCGCGCTGGTCGGGGCGGGTCATCAGCGCCCGCGACTGGCGGAGGAAGACCTCGGGTCCCTGCCACTCGGCCATCTCCATGCACAGGTCCAGGATCGCGTCGCGGTGAGGGCCGTCGGCCAGGTAGCGCGGCTTCATCTGGTCGCGCATGACGGCGCGCAGCCCGCCCTCGGCCACGGCCGCCATCTGCGGCCGTCGCGCCGCGGCCACCTCGGCGGTTTCGGCCTCGGCGTTGGTGTCCATGAGCGCGATCCGCGTCACCCGCTCCGGGGCCCGGCGCAGAATCTCCATGGCGACGATGCCGCCCATCGACAGCCCGGCGAGTGCGAAGCGCGGCGGCGCGTTGGCGAGGACGGCATCGGCGAGGGCTGCGACCCTATCGTGCCCGCCGATCCACCCCACCTGAACCGCCCGCCGGGCGGACAGCGCGGCGATCTGCGGGGCGAACAGGCGCGCGTCGCACATCATCCCCGGCAAGAGAAGGACGGGCATCACGCGACCCGCCCGGCCCCATCCGCCAGGGTCGCCAGCTTGGCATAGGCGATCTCGGGGTCGACTGCGCCGAACCCGGCAAATGTCCCAAAACCGCAATCCGAGCCCGCAATGACGCGGTCTGCGCCCACGATTTGCACGAAACGGTCAAGCCTCTGGCGAACGACTTCGGGATGC
Organism: Rhodobacteraceae bacterium CCMM004; assembly: GCA_004005435.1. GTDB lineage: Bacteria > Pseudomonadota > Alphaproteobacteria > Rhodobacterales > Rhodobacteraceae > CCMM004. Next base: position 706,778 of record RZWH01000002.1, read on the forward strand.
TCGACGAAGTTGGTGGTGGTATCGACGACGCCCGGAACGAGGATCTTGTTCTCTGGGATCTCGGCCGCGCGGTCGCGGAACACGGTCCATTCGTGGGCGTGTCTGGGGTTCGAGGTCTCGAAGAGCACCTGCGCGGGTTTGGCGGCCATCAGGGTCGAAAAGACCTTGTCCATCTCGATGTCGCACACATGCGGACCCTCGTAGTTGCCCCAGCAGATATGGATGCGCGCCCGCTCGGGCGGCACGTCGCGCAGGGCGTGGTTCAGTGCCTCCACATGGGCACCCGCGACCTTCACGAACGCCTCGTCGGACAGCTCGGAGAACAGCATGTGTCGGCTGAGCGCCAAGTCAGGGCAGTCCAGTTGCAGGTCCAGACCCGCGGCGACAATGGTGTCGTACTCGTCCTTCATCGCGTCCGCCAAGGCGGCGAGATAGGCGTCTCGGGTGGCATAGTGCTGGTTCTGTAGGAAGAGAGAGATCACCCCCGGCGATGCCGCATTCATGAAACCGCGGGCGGCCCCATGCCGCTTCATCGCGGCCTTGAGGTTCGATATGTCCTTTTCAAGCTCCCCCTGCCCCTTGGACCGCACCTCGCCGGTGCACATCGGCCGGGCGTATTTCGGGGTCCCGCCGTCGTTGGCCAGCCGCTGCAGGAAACTCGGAAACAGCTTGAGGTCCGCAGGCGCGTTGCGCGGGCTGTCGCCGGAGAAGCCGGTGTAGCGGTCCTTGACGTAGGTGGCATAGCTGATCTTGGACGTCTCCCCGTCCGAGACGATGTCGATCCCCGCCTCGACCTGGCGGCGCACGGTGTCGTCCACCGCCGCCGTCATCGCCGCGTCGAAGGCGGCGGGGTCGTAGTCCTCGCCGCGCTCTCGGGCAAAGATGTGGTCCACCACCTCCTGGCTGCGGGGGAGCGAGCCGACATGGGTGGTCTGAATGCGGGTCATGGGCGTCTCCTTCAGGTGCGGCGGGTCGGTCCGGCGGGGTCGTCTGTGCCGACCACGTGATAGAGCGCGGCCTCGCCCTCCATCGACGGCACGGCCCCGTGCGACAGGCCGGCAGGGACGGAGGCGGTATCGCCCGGGGCCAGCACCGTTTCGCCCCCCTCCCAGAAATAGCGCCAGTGGCCGGTGACGGGCATGAGAACCGAGGGGCGGTCGTGGCTGTGCATGTCGTCGCGGGCCGAGCCGCGGGTGATCAGGTCGATCTCGAACCCGGGGCGGTCGCGGATCACGCCCTTGGCGCCGATCACCTTGGCGGGCCGCTTGGCGGCGAGCGCCGTCAGGTCGTTGTAGCGGCGCACGCCGAAGCCCAGGACCTCTCCCGCCTCGGGCTCGGGGTAGTCGGCCAGCTGCGCCTCGGTCAGCTTGGGCATGGGCGCGACGCCGTCGGGCAGGCTCTGCCCCTTCTTGCTGTCGTAGAGCTTGCCGTTCTCCCCCAAGACCAGGCCATGATCCTGCGCGTCCTCGATCACCTGCGGCGCCCAGATCACGCCGCCGCCCGCGTCGTCGCCGCCGAGGATGGCCATGATCATGCCGTAGTCGGTGCCGACGTTCTCGAACCCGCGGAAGATGCCGGTGGGGATGTCGATGATGTCGCCCTTTTCCAGCACCACCGACCCGGCATCGCCCCAGCGCCCCCAGAAGAACCGCCAGCGCCCCGACAGGACGAAGAACACCTCGGCCGTGCGGTGCGAGTGCAGCGAGTTGCGGCAATAGGGCGGCTGCCCGGCGGCCCCGATGTTGAAGCCGTGGGGCTCGGTGATGTGGACGTGCTGGTCGGGGCTTTCGCTGACGCCGCCGCCGATGATGGTAAAGTTCTCCTTGCGGTCGCTGCCGGGCGTGTGGGCGTCGATGAAGGCGGTCTTGCAGGGCCTGAGCTCTCCATAGCGGACGATGCGGGGGGCCATCTCTTGCGGGGTCATGTCGGGTCCTCGGGTGTCAGGATGTGGCCAGCAGGATCTGCTTCCACACGGCGGTTTCATCGTAGAGGGTCCATTCGCGGCGCAGGCCCCAGGGTCCGAACTCGGCATGTGTGATGCCCAGCACGTAGACCTCGGCGCCGGTGGGCGGGCCGAAAACGCCCCAGCCGGTGTGCTGGCCGTGCAGGCTCCAGCGGATGGCGGCGCGCGGCGGCATGTCGGGGTCGGCGCGGCCGATGCGGTGGTCGATGTCGAAGGCGGCGTCGGGGAACGACGCGCGCAGGCCCATCCAGAAGCGGTCGACAGCACCGTGGCCGTGGGCGGTGACGCCGCCCGGATACTCGGCCTGCACGGCGCGGTCGTATTCGCGGGGGATGGTCGCCATGTCGGCGGCCATGATGCGGCGCAGGATCTGTTCCAGTCGCTGACCGGTCTCGTGGTCGTTGCCGGTGCCGCGGTAGGGGCCGGCGCGGTCGGTGTGGGGGGTCAGCGGGCGCACGCAGGCGTCCGGGCCGCCCTCGCGCGCGATCAGGTCGGCGGCGTAGGCGCGCGGTTCCCACCCCATCTGGCGGACGATGGCGCCCTGGTCGCGGATCAGCCATTCGTCGTCGATGCGGTTCTCCCGGGCGTGGCAGTCGGCCAGGATGCGGTACCTAAGTTGCGTGCCCGTGGCCGTGCCGTAGACCCCGTCGCCCGCGTGGGTGGCGGTCGAGAACAGGCGATGCGACGACAGCATCCCCGTCTCGGGGTCGCCGGACCAGATCACGTCTTCGCCCAGAAGCGTGCGGTCGGGGAACTCGTGCAGCGTGGCCATGGTGGCGGCGATGACGCCGCGGTTGCCGACCACCACAGACGACGGCGAACGCACCACGATCTCGGGCGCGTAATAGTCGTGCAGGGTGTGGATCCCGCGATCCTCCCAGATCTCGCGGGTGATGCCGATGATGTAGTCGGGAAAGTCGCGGAATTTGGGGTCGAAGCCCTTCATTTGGTCCATCCTGGGGGAATGCGGGCCGAGCGGCGCAGGATCAGCTCGGCCGGCAGGGTGATGTGTTGGGGCGCGCCGCCCGGCCCTTCGATCTGGGCCAGGAGCGTCTCGACCGTGGCGTCGATCATGGCGGCGGCGGGCTGGCGCACGGTGGTCAGGGCGTAGCCGCCCCAGGCCGCGGGCGGGATGTCGTCGTAGCCGACGACCGAGACGTCGTCCGGCACCGACAGCCCCAACTCGCCCCGCAGCACGTCCATGACGGCGATGGCCATGTGGTCGTTGGCGACGAAGATCGCGTCGGGCGGGTCGGGGCGGTCCATCAGCGTCCGGGTCGCCTCGGCCGCGCGGCCGGCGTGGAAGTCGCCGACGGCCCGGGCATGGAGGCCGCGGCCCGCGGCGGCCAGCCCGGCGCGGAACCCGGTTTCGCGGTCGCGCTGGGTCGAGGCGCCCTCCCACCCCGCGACATAGGCGATGCGCGCGTGGCCGCCGGCCAGCAGGACCTCGGCCGCCATCCGACCGCCGGCGCGGTTGTCGGACGTGACCGAAGCGGTGGCGGGGTCGTCCTGACGGCGGTTGAACAGCACCACGGGCACGCCCGCCGCCCGGCACCGCGCCGTCAGGTCCGAGCCCAGCGCAACCGACGCGGCGACGATCCCGTCCACCTGATAATCGAGGATCTCGGCCACCACGTCGTCGATATTGCCCGCGGTCTGGGACGCCATGAACATCAGCACGTGATAGCCCCGGGCCTGGAGCGCGTTCGACAGCTGCTCCAGCGCGGTGGGGTAGAAGTAGTTCTCCAGATACGCGACCACGAGGCCGATCATCCGGCTGCGCCCAGTGATGAGCGAGCGGGCCAGGACGTTGGGGCGGTAGCCCAGTTCGGCCGCAGCGGCGCGCACCTTCTCGGCCGTGGCGGCCGAGGCCGAGGCGCCGGGGGTAAAGACGCGGCTGACCGCCGACTGGCTGACGCCTGCCCGCTCGGCCACGTCGGCCGCTGTGACGCGGGCCCCCATCAGTCCGCCGTCCAGCCGCCGTCGACCATCAGCGGCGTGCCGGTGACCAGCGCCGCGGCGTCGGAGGCCAGGAACACCACGGCGCCCATGATGTCGGTCAGCTCGCCCACCCGGCCGAGCTTGATCTTGTCCTCCAGCCAGGCGCGGCGGTCGGGGTCGGCGAACGTCCCCTCGGTCAGGGGCGTGCGGATGAAGGTGGGGCAGAGCGTGGTGACGCGGATGCCGTGACGGCCCCATTCGATGGCCATCGCCTTGGTGAACCCCTCGACGGCGTGCTTGGAGGCGCAGTAGACGGCGCGATCGATGCCGCCCACATGCCCCATCTGGCTGGAGATCGTGATCAGGCTGCCGGGGCGGCCCGCCGCGATCAGCCCCCGCGCCACCGCCTGCGCCAGGAAGTAGGCGCCACGCACGTTCACGCCCATCACCGCGTCGAAGTCGGCGGGGTCGGTGTCGGCGGCCGGGGCGTGACGGGCGAGACCCGCCGAGTTCACCAGCACGTCGAACGGCCCCTGCGCCGCCACCGCGTCCCGGGTCGCGCCGACGTCGGCCACGTCCAGGGGCAGCGCGTCGTGCCCCTGCCCCGGCAGCTCGGCCAGCACCGCCTCCAGCGCGTCGGGCCGCCGCGCCGCCGCCGTGACGGCCGCCCCCGCCCCGGCCAGCGCCAGCGCGCAGGCCCGCCCGATGCCCGACGACGCGCCTGCCACCAGCGCGCGCTTGCCGTCGAGGCGGAAGCTCGGCGTCACCGGCACCGTCATCGCGCCACCCTCTCCGCCAGGGGCAAGGATTTTCGAAAATCCTTGCAAAGGCGCTTCGAAGCGCCTTGCTCCGCCCCGCCGCTGTCGCCGCTCGCACAGTGGCGGCGGACAGAAGGGATCGGCGAAGGGCTCATGCGACGGTCCTCGCCGCCAGTTCGGAATAGTCGATCATCACGTGTGCGCGATAGGCCGGCCGCTCCGTCAGCCGCCGATACCAGTCTTCTATGCCGTCCGGCGGGCGCCGCTCGATCTCCATCGTGAAATAGCGATAGAGCACGTGGCCGGGCCAGATGTCGGCCAGGGTCGGCCCCGCCCCTGCAACCCACCCTGTGCGGACGATCTGCGGGGCGATCAGCTCCAGCCCCGCCTCGAACCGGCGGACGGCGGCCGTGACCGCCGCCATGTCGCGGTCCTCCGCAGGGGTGCGGTAGCCGGCCCAGAACACGTCGAGGATAAAGCCGCGCGCCAGCGTCCCCTTGCCCCACTCGGCCCACATGTCGACCGCCGCGGCTGCCTTCGGGTCGCGCGGGAGGAGACCGCTGCGGGTGCGGGCGAGGTGCCGCAGGATCGCCGCGCTCTCGAACATCGTGACGTCCCCGTCCCGGAGGACCGGGATCAGGCCATGGGGGGTCATGGCGCGGAACGCAGGCGCGTCCAGTCCGCCGAACCGGCCGCCGACGTCGCGCCGGTCCACCGTCAGGCCCAGCTCGGCCGCGCCCCACATGACCGCCTGAACACTGGACGACGACGCCCGCCCCCAGACCACGATCTCGCTCATCGCGCCGCCCTCCCCGCCGGGGGCAAGGATTTTCGAAAATCCTTGCCAAGGCGCTTCGAAGCGCCTTGCCCCGCCCCGCTCATGCCGCGCTCCAGGGGTCGAGGTCGGGCGCGTCGTGCACTCCGCGGAACTTGGCCAGCTCCTGCATCCGGCCCAGCACGTCGACGCCGATCTGGTCCCACATGTGCAGCAGGTCCACCATCACCCAGTTCTCGCGGATGCGCCGGTCGTCCCCCTCCAGCCGCCAGAAATCGAGGCTGCGCATCTCGACCCTCCTGCCCGCCGGGGCGATGCCCAGCCAGCCGCCATCCGACAGCGTCTGGATCATGTCGGGCCACCCCGTGACGGCCACGTAGTCGCCCTCGGCGAAGAAGTGATAGTCGATCTCGTCCACATACCGCCCCCGGTCCGGCATGGCGTTGAGGAACGGGATCTGGTGCACATGCCGGAACCCCGCATAGCCGCGCCCCGTGCCGATGCCGCTCGGCCCGTACCACGTCATCCGCGGGTGCCAATAGCGCGCCATTTCCATCGACGCCGGGTCGGGATCGCCCGGGTGCCGCTTGAGCGCGGTCAGCATGTCGATCACGCGGCGGCAGGCGTCTGCGCTGCGCGCGCGGAACGCCGGCTGCCCCCAGGTCCCGGCCGAGGGCCTCACCCCGTCCTGCGTCGCCGGTCCCGGCACGTGCCATTCGCGGCCCAGGGACGGCCCCATCGGCCACACCCCGGCCTGCATCATCGCCTCTGGGAGGTCCCACAGCGCCTGGATCTCCACCACGCGGCCGCCCTCGAACCGATAGAACTCGTGGAACCGCACGTGCAGCACCTGGCCCGTCGGCGGGATGCCGAACCACGGTCGCCGGAACGTCCCCACATAGGCGCCGCCGCAACCGACCCAGGGCGCGGGATCGTCCCCCCCGGCCTCCGGACCGGCCATCACGATATGGTCGCGCCGCTCCAGATCCGGCAGCGCGGCGTGGAGCGGCGCCCAGACCGCGGCATGGATCGCCTCGGCCCCCGCCACCGTCTCGACCGGATGAAAGAACCGCCCCACCGCGTCCGGCGCCAGCAGCGCGCCCAGGGCCGCGCGGCTGTCGTCGGCGGTGCCGTCGTAGAGCGCGGCGCGCAGCGGCCCCAGCGCGTCGCGGCAGGCGTCGTGGTCGTCCTCCCCGGCGGTCATTCAGTCCGCCGCCTCCCCCGCCGGCAGCGCGGCCGCGCCATAGCCCACGTTGCGCCCGCCGTAGCGGCGCACGCGGACGTTGGCCTGCTCGGCATGGCCGACGAAGCCCTCTAGCATGCACAGGCGCGAGCAGTAGGCGCCGATCTCGGCCGCTGCCGCGTCGGTGGTGATCTTCTGATAGGAGTGCGTCTTGAGGAACTTGCCCACCCACAACCCGCCGGTGTAGCGCCCCGCCTTCTTGGTCGGCAGGGTGTGGTTTGTGCCGATCACCTTGTCGCCGTTGGCCACGTTGGTCCGCGGCCCCAGGAACAGCGCCCCGTAGGAGTGCATGTGGTCGAGATACCAGTCGTCGCGGTCGGTCATCACCTGCACATGCTCGGACGCGATGTCGTTGGCGACGGCCAGCATCTCGTCATGGGTGTCGCAGAGGATCACCTCGCCGTAGTCGCGCCAGGAGGCGCCAGCGGTGTCGGCCGTCGGCAGGATCGCCAGCAGGCGGTCGATCTCGGCCAGCGTCCCCTCGGCCAGCTTGCGGCTGTTCGTGACCAGCACCGCGGGCGAGTTGTAGCCGTGCTCGGCCTGTCCCAAGAGGTCGGTCGCGCACATCTCGGCGTCCACGGTGTCGTCGGCGATCACCATTGTCTCGGTCGGCCCGGCAAAGAGGTCGATGCCCACCCGGCCGTAGAGCTGGCGCTTGGCCTCGGCGACATAGGCGTTGCCGGGTCCGACCAGCATGTGCACGGGGTCGATGGTCTCGGTCCCCAGCGCCATCGCGCCCACCGCCTGGATGCCGCCCAGGACGTATATCTCGTGCGCCCCGCCCAGATGCATGGCCGCGACCACCGCCGGGTTCGGCTTGCCCTGCCAGGGCGGCGTCGCGGCGACGATCCGCGGCACGCCCGCGACGCTGGCCGTGGCGACGCTCATATGCGCCGAGGCGACCATGGGGAACTTGCCGCCGGGCACGTAGCAGCCCACCGACTGCACCGGGATGGTGCGGTGGCCAAGGATAACGCCCGGCAGCGGCTCCACCTCGATGTCGCGCAGCGAGTCGCGCTGCGCCTGGGCAAAGCCCCGCACCTGCGCCTGCGCAAACCGGATGTCGGCCATGTCGCGGTCCGACACCTCGCCCATCAGCGCGTCGATCTCGCCCGGGCTCAGACGAAAGCTCTCGGGCGCATAGCCGTCGAACCGCTCGCTCAGCTCCCGCACGGCGGCGTCGCCGCGCGTCTCGATGGCCCGCAGGGTCGCCTCCACGACCTGCCGCACCTTGGCGTCGTCCTCGGCCCGGTCGGCGTCCGACCTGGCGCTCTTCAGTCTCTCGATGGCCATCTCAGTCCTTCTGTGTCGGGGCGCGGCGGGGCCCTCTCGCCGCAGTCGTAGCCCTCCCAGCCGTGCCCGTCGAAGACGTCGCGGCCGAGCTGCGCCAGAACGTGGGGGAAATCCACATGAACCCAGTTGTCGACGATGCGCCCGTCCAAGACCTTCCAGAAATCCATGTAGCGGATCTCGACCCGCCGGCCGGTGGGCGCGATCCCCATGAACTCGCCCGAATGCGTCGCCTCCTGCCGACCGAAGGCCGCGGCCCACTCACCCATGAAGAGCCGCGCCTCGTCGATGCAGACCTTGTCGGAAAACGCCGCCTGAAAGGGCCGCTGCCAGTTGTCCTGGAACGCCCTCAGCCCCTCCTTGACGCCGCAACCGGCATTGCCGCGCCAGGTGAACCCCTCGGCAAAGAACGCGCCGATGTCGTCGATGCGATGGTCGTTCAGCCCGTCCACCATGCCCTCGATGACCGCCCGCGTCGCCGCCGTCTTCGACAGATCGGTGTCGCGACTCAGCACCGCCTGCTCCGGCCGGCTGCCCCTCATGCCTGCCTCCGGTGAGTCGCGGCGGGGTCAAGGCCGCCGCAGGCGCCGGCGCAGCCGGGCAGCCTTGAGGCCGCCGCGACTCGCCCCACACCATGGACAGGGCGCTCTGAGGGGCAGACCTGCCCCTCAGACGCCTCCCCAGCAATTCGCTGCCCCGCGACACCTTTTGCAACGCCGGCCGCAGGGCGGCCCCGGCGGGCGGGGGTGGGTGGGCGGGCCGCCCGCCGGGGCCGCCCGGTCTCGCGTCGCGCCCGGGGCTCCGCCCGTTCGGGCCTCGAAAGGTCCACGTTCGGGCGCGGATCGCTCCACCGGAGCAATCCGGCATCGCCCTCACCCTTCGCCGTCTGTGACGGACCGGCCCTCACCCCTTGACCGCCCCAGCCGTCAGACCCGACACGATCTGCCGCTGGAACACCATGACCAGCAGGAACAGGGGCGCCGTGATAGATACCGCCGCCGCGATGGCCTCCACCTGGTCGGTGGTCGTGGTCTCGCGGTTGAAGTAGCCCGCGATCGCCGGGACCATGGTCTGGTTCTGCGCGTCGAGCAGCAGCGAGGTGACGAGGAAGTCGTTGTAGCCCAGAAGGAACGAAAACAGCCCCGTGGTGATCACCCCCGGCCACATCACCGGCATGATGACCAGCCGGAATGCCTGGAGGTGGGTGCAGCCGTCGACCCGTGCCGCCTCGTCCAGCTCCACCGGGATCGACTGGAAGAACGAGCGCAGCATCCAGATCGTGAAGGGCTGGTTGATCGCCACCAGCACCGCGATCACGGCCAGCGGCTGGCCGTAGAGCGTGGGCGCATTCTCGCCCAGGATCGGCGACAGGATCTCGGCGGAGTTGATGAACACCGGCAGATAGCCCGCCACCAGCACCGAATGCGGCAGGGCGCGGAACACCAGCGCGGCGATCAGGATCCAGAAGGCCAGGTTCGACCCCGACCGCGCCAGGCCGTATCCCGCCAGCGTGCCCACGGTGAGCGACACCGTGACCACGCCGCCCGTGACCAGCATCGAGTTCAGGAAGTTGCGGTAGAACTCGTTCTCCACCCACACGGCCTTGTAGTGCTCGGTCGTCAGGCCCAGCACCGGCTCGCCCAGGGGGCCGACGAGCGCGTTCAGCACGTTCAGCAGGATGGGCAGGAGGCCGAAGAACAACAGCACGAACACCACCGCAAACCCCACCGCGCCGATGGCCCATCCGGCGACGATGTATCCCGGCGAGGTGAAGGCCCGCACCATCCGCGGCAGCCCGGTGAAGGCAAAGCGCACCGCGTAGATCAGCACCGCCAGCCCGACGACGATGTCGACGATGGACAGGCCGTTGCCGTCGGACAGCGTCCGGGGGCCGAAGATCACCGCCAGGGGGTTGGCGTCGAAGGCGTCGACCGGCGACTTGAAGCTCATCACCAGCACCCAGAACAGCGGGAACGCCGCCAAGAGGCACCAGAAGGTCAGGAACGCCGCCGATCCGGCACGTAACGCGACGGACTGGCGCAGGGCCTTGGGGGTCGCCATCTCAGTGCCCTCCTCTGTGGTCGCGCCAGGTCTTGCGCAGAAGCGGCATGAGGATGACGACGATGCCGATCATGGTCAGCATGGCGCTGGCCGAGGCCCGGCTGATCGAGCGGTTGCCGGCGTCGTCGGGTTGCAGAAAGTCGTAGGTCAGCCATTGCAGCGTGATCCGCTGCGCCTGGGAGGAAAAGCCCACGACCTCCTCGAACGCGCGGTAGGCGTCCATCAGGTGAATGAGCGCGATGAAGACGATCAGCGGCATCAGGTGCGGGATGATGACATAGCGCAGCCGCTCCCACCGCGAGGCGCCGTCGATGATGGCACTCTCCAGTGTGTCCTGGTTCACCGTCTGGAGGCCTGCGTAGAAGATCACGAAGGCGAAGGGCGCCACGTGCCAGACCCGGTAGAACATCATCAGGAACTCGACCGCCCAGCCGTTGGCGGCGACCGAGATGTCGGTGTTGAACAGCATCTCCAGCCACGCCGTCACGATCCCGTCGCCGTAGAACAGCCAGCGGATGCTGAGCGCGCCGATGACCGGTGTGATGATGAAGGGCAGCAGCGAGATGAAGATCACCTGCCCCCGGATCGACCGCGCGGCGTTGTTCACGGCCAGCGCGATCGCCAGGCCCAGCCCGATCACCAGCGGCAGCGTCAGCAGGGTAAAGGTCAGCGTGAACCTCAGCGCCTTCCAGAAGTCGATATTGCCGATCTGCGCGATGGCCCCGGACGAGATCGCGTCCCACACCCGGCCCATCTGCAGCACGTTGGCGTAGGATTCGAACCCGACCCAGCGGGTCTCGGTCTGGACGTTGCCGTTCTCGTCCAGCACCGGCTGCGACTTGACCTCGACGGTGCAGGTCTGGGTCAGAAAGCCCGGCGTGCAGGTCTCGACCTCGACCATCTCGCGGATCGGCTGGGTCACCTGGAACGATTGCAGGAAGACGAAGATCAAGGGCAGCGCGATGAACACGATCATCATGAAGACCGAGGGGCCGACGAAGGCGGCGAAGGTGCGGAACTTCATGGGCGTCACTCCTGCGGGCGGGGGCGGTCTGCGCGGGGCGGGAGGGAAACCGCCCCGCGCAAGGTCGGGCCGGCGTCAGTCGAGGATGCCGGCCTCTTTCGCCGAGGTGACATAGGCCTCCTCGATGGCGGTCAGCGTCTCTTCGGCGCCGCGGTCGCCGGTCAGGAAGGCCGGGATCTCGTTGCCGAAGGCGGTGTGCAGCAGGCCCATTTCCGAGGTCGAGGGATAGGACGGCGGCGGCGGCGAGGCGGTCGCGGTGGCGATGGCGCCCATGGCCAGGCGGTTGGGCTCGTAGCCCGCGATCAGCCAGATCGCATCGTCGTTGTTGGCCTGGACCATCTCGGTGTCCATGCCCTCCATCACCACGCGGAAGGCGGCGTCGGCCTCCTCGTCGGTGATGTTCTGGGCAATGACGATGCCGTCCCACCACAGCGTGGTCGCGGGCGACCCGCCCTCCATCGCGCGGGGGGCTGCGGCGGCGTCCACCAGGCCCACGACCTGGCTTTCCTCTTCGTTGTCCATGGCGCCGCCGCGGCTGGCCCAGAGGTTGGCCATGGCGATCTTGCCCTGCTGGAACTGCTGCTGGACGTAGGTGGAATCCGAGATGGTGAACTCGGGGTCCATGTACTCGGTCAGCGCCTGCATCGTCTCCAGCGCCTGAACCCCGGCGTCGGTGTTGATGGTGGGCATCCCATCGTCGCCCAGGAACTGGCCGCCGTGGCCCTGGAACATGTTGACGAACTCCTGCGCCACGTTCCACCCGGACATCATCGTCGCGCCGATGGGATAGTCGACGGCGCCGGCCTCGCGGATCTTCGCCGCGGTCTCCAGCATCTCGTCATAGGAGGTCGGGACCTCCAGCCCCAGCTCCTCGAAGATGTCGGAGCGGTACATCAGGTGCTGGGTGTTCACCATCATGGCGATGGCCATCACCTGTCCGTTCATCCGGATCAGCTGGTTCGGGGCCAGGTTCTGGCCGTACTTCTCGACCAGATCGTCCAGCGGCCGGATGGTGCCATCGTTCAGCAGCGGCGTGATGGTGCCGTTCGACACCCCGCCCACGTGATAGAGCGACGGGTTGGCGGCAAAGGCCGAGGGCTGCTTGGTGCGGAACTCCTGGTCCAGCTCGGCCTGCACGTTGCCGCACTCGGACATGGCGTCGGCGACGCTCTTCCACGCCTCGAAGCCGGCCGAGAGCATCTTGACCTCGGTTTCGTTCTCGAAGGCGCAGGCGGCGTAGCTTGCCGATCCCATCAGCGCCATGGTGCCCGCAAGGGCGAGGGTGCGCATCGTCATCTTTGGTCGTCTCCCTGTGGGTAGGTGGGTGCGCCTTGCAAGTCCGCACCCCCCGGTTTGGGCCAGGCTCTGGATCAGAGCTGGCCGGATGGTGTCGTCGCCACGGCCTCGGCCATGGAGCTATCGGGCACGCCGTCCTGTGGCGGCGGGGTGCGGACGCCGCCCAGGCGGTCGCCGCTGTCGGAGTGGAACAGATGGCAGATGGCGGCGGGGACGTTCAGGCCAACCTCCTCGCCGATCTGGGCGCGGAACGTCTTGTCCGCCTTGACGCTGACCAGCTCGCCGCCGGCCCTGACGGTGATCATCGTGGCCTCGCCCAACAGCTCGGTGGTGTAGACCTTGGATCGGATCTCGCCCCCCTGCCCCTCGGCCACGCTGGCGTCCTCGGCGCGAAAGCCCAGCGTCACCGGGCCGTCGGGACCGGACAGGCCCGGGATCTCGACATTCTTGCCGGTGAAGGTGCCGCCCTTGAGCGTCCCCTCCATGAGGTTCATGGCGGGCGAGCCGATGAAGGACGCGACGAAGGTGTTGGCGGGGTTGTCGTAGATGTCGGTGGGGGTGCCCACCTGCTGCACCACGCCCTTCTTCATCACCACCACGCGGTCGGCCAGCGTCATCGCCTCGATCTGGTCGTGAGTGACGTAGACGGTCGTGACCTTCAGCTCGTGGGAGAGGTTCTTGATCTGCGCCCGGGTCGACACCCGCAGCTTGGCATCGAGATTCGACAGCGGCTCGTCCATCAGGAACACGCTGGGCGTGCGGACGATGGCCCGGGCGAGCGCCACGCGCTGGCGCTGGCCGCCCGACAGCTCGGCCGGCTTGCGGTGCAGGAAGTCGTCCAGCTCGACCATCGCGCTGGCGCGGCGCACGCGCTCGTCGTGCTCCTCCTCCGGCACCTTGCGGACCTTGAGGGGGAAGCGGATGTTCTCGTAGACGTTCATGTTCGGGTAGAGGCCGTAGGACTGGAACACCATGGCCACGTCCCGGTCCTTGGGGTCCAGATCGTTGACCTTGCGGTCGCCGATCCAGATCTCGCCGTCGGTGGCCTCCTCCAGTCCCGCGATCATCCGCATCGTGGTGGTCTTGCCGCAGCCGGACGGCCCCAGCAGCACCAGAAACTCGCGGTCCGCGATGGTCAGGTCGAAGCTGTCCACCCCGACGAAGCTGCCCCAGCGCTTGGACAGATTGCGCAACTGGATCTCGGCCATGGGCGTCTCCCCGTCCCGGCTCGCGACCGGCTTGCATACGATTGCAAGAAGGCTAGACACAGGTGCGACATTTAGGCAAATCCTTTTTGACGCACCGTCACCTCCGACCGGGATCCCCGCCATGACCGACTATCGCGCCGCTACCCAAGCGCTTCTTTCCGAGGCGCTTTTCGCCCCCGAGGCCCAACTCGGCCAGGCCGTCGACCGGGCCTATTCCCGCGACGCCGAGATGCATCTGTCGGCACCGGGGGGCCGACTCACCGGCCCCGAGGCCATCGCCGAGGGATTCTATCTGCCGCTCCGCCGCGCCCTGTCGCACGCCCGCCGCCGCGACGAGATCTTCATCGGCGGCGAGAACCGGCGCGACTATGGCGGCACATGGGTGGCCGCCGTGACGCACTACGTCGGCAACTTCACCGCGCCGTTCTGGGGGGTGCAGCCGTCCGACCGGCTGGCCTTCCTACGCGCGGGCGAGTTCTACCGCATCGAGGGCGGCCGGATCGCGGAGGCGCGGATCATCCTAGACCTGCCCGACCTGATGCGGCAGACGGGGCGGTTCCCCCTGCCCGCGGAACTCGGCACCGAGATGCTGTTTCCCGGCCCCGCCACCCACGACGGCGTCCTGCCCGCACCCGACGGCGGCGCGGAGAGCCTCGACGTGGTCGAGGGGATGCTGGCGGCGCTGCACGGCTACGACCCCGACACCTTCGACAGCCCCGACCAGACCGGCAAGGACGGCTACTGGCACCCCGACATGCTGTGGTACGGCCCCGCCGGGATCGGATCCAACTATCGCTGGTCGGGCTTCGTCAAGGACCACCGCGAGTCGTTCCTGCGCGCGTTCCCCGACCGCAAGGGCGGCGACCACTACTGCCGCATCGGCGACGGCGACTATGCCGCGATCTCGGGCTGGCCGTCGATGACCATGACCCATCGGGGCGCGTATCTGGGGGTGCCACCCTCTGGCGAGGCGCTGACGCTCAGGGTCATGGACTTCTACCGCTGCGCGGGCGGCAGGATCATGGAGAACTGGGTCCTGCTGGACTACATGGACCTCTTTGCGCAGATGGGGCTGGACCTGGTCGAGCGGTCGAACGCGCTCGACTGATCAGGTCGGGACCCTCTGGCCCGAGGCGCGCGCCGCCGCCCGGGCCACCATCTCGTCCACCTGATAGAGCTCGGCCGCGTAGCCGTTGCCGTCCACCGAATGCGGTCCGGTCCAATCGATGTCGGCGGTCTGGTGGGTGCTGTAGCCGTGGTCCACCCCCGCCGAGGTGAACCATCCCGTCTGGTTGTAGCCGCCGATGGTGGTCGCGTTGATCGCGATGCAGGAATGCAGCGCCTGCTCGTTGCGCACGAAGATCAGCACCGAATGGGGCCTGAGCTGCGCCGCGCCATGGCCAGGACGGGTCAAGCGCTGGCCATGCGGGATCATCGACGCGATCACGCCGGTGGGGTTGGGAAACGCGTCGAGATAGGCATTCATGGTGGTCAGGGGCGTGCCGAACTCGGCCTCGTAGAGCCGATAGCAGGTCGCCATGTGGCAGGTCGTCGGGATCTGGTTCCAACGCTGCCCCACCGCTCCGGGGAGCGCCGCACAGGTCAAGGTCATGTCCGCAGTCCCCCTCGCCGGTCGGCGATAGCGTGGCGGGGGCACGGCGGCCGGTCAAGAGATTTGCCTCTGCCGGGGGTCAGATGATCTCGTCTTCGTCGAACATCGGGTCGTCGGCGATCTCGGTCGAGTGGCCGTCGAGCGCCTCGCCTGCCCGGCGCACCGAGTCGATGCGGCCGAGGTGGAACACCGAGTCGCCTTCGTTCACCACCGGCATCACGGCCCGGCCGACCACGATCCCGTCGAAGGGGGCGGCGATGGGATGCTCGACCTCGCCGAAGGGATCGGCGACCGTGCCCAGCACGTCGCCCTCTGCCACCGGGGCACCGTCCGGGCGGAACGCGCGGAACAGCCCCCCGGAGGGCGCGCGCAGCCATTTGCTCGACCGGCAGAACTGGGACGCCGTGCGCCGCCGCGCCACGCCCCGCGTGGGGATCATGTCGAGCGACCGCAGGACCCGCAGGATGCCGACCAGCCCCGTGCGCACCGAGTATTCGTCGAAGCGCAGCCCCTCGCCCGCCTCGTAGAGCAGAACGTCGGTCCCCATCGCCTGGGCCGCGTCGCGGAGCGATCCGCCGCGGATCTGCGACTGCACGATGATCGGCGCGCCGAAGGTCTCGGCCAGATCCCGTGCGCGGGGCGCCTCGGCGGAGATGCGGATCTGGGGATAGTTCGTGCGGTGGATCGCGGCCGAATGCAGATCGATCCCCAGATCGGCGCGGGCCACCACCTCGGTCAGAAAGATATGCGCCAGGCGCGCGGCCAGCGAGCCGCCCTCGCTGCCGGGAAAGGATCGGTTGAGATCGCGTCGGTCGGGCAGATAGCGCGAGCGGTTGATGAAGCCGAAGGTGTTGACGATGGGCACCGCGATCAGCGTGCCGCGCAGCCGCTTCAGCCCCGGCGCCTTCAGCAGGCGGCGGATGACCTCGATCCCGATGACCTCGTCGCCGTGGATCCCGGCGCTGACGAACAGCGTCGGTCCGGGCGCGCGGCCGTGGACCACATGCGCCGACATCGTCACCGGGGTGTGGTCGGACAGGATGCTGACGGGCACCGCGACGGTGGCGCGGCTGCCCGCGGCCACCCGGTCGCCGCCGATCTCGAAGGCCGGCCGCGGCATCAGCCCTTGCCGCGGGTCTTGGTCGCGCCCGGCTTGGCGTGTTTTTCGATGTGCTCGATCATCTTGCCGGCGACGTCGAGGCCCGTCGCCCTTTCGATCCCTTCGAGGCCGGGGGACGAGTTCACCTCCATCACCACGGGCCCGTGATTGGCGCGCAGCAAGTCGACGCCGCAGGCGTTCAGCCCCATGCACTTGGCCGCGCGCAGCGCCGTCGCGCGCTCTTCGGGCGAGAGCTTGACGATCTGGGCCGAGCCGCCGCGGTGCAGGTTCGAGCGGAACTCGCCCGCCGCGCCCGAGCGCTTCATCGCCGCGATCACCTTGCCGCCGACCACCAGGGCGCGGATGTCGGTGCCGCCCGCCTCCTTGATGAACTCCTGGACCAGGATGTTGGTGTTGGTGGCGCGGAACGCCTCGATCACCGACTTGGCCGAGCGGTCGGTGTCGGCCAGCACCACGCCCAAACCTTGTGTGCCCTCCAACAGCTTGATGACCACCGGGGTGCCGCCCGCCAGCTCGATGACCTCCTCGGCCACCTTGGGGTCGTGGGCAAAGGTGGTGACCGGCAGGCCGATGCCGTCGCGGGCCAAGAGCTGCATCGACCTGAGCTTGTCCCGCGACCGCCCGATGCCCACGCTTTCGTTCAGGGGATAGACGCCCATCATCTCGAACTGGCGCAGGACCGCGGTGCCGTAGAAGGTCACCGAGGCGCCGATGCGGGGGATGACCGCGTCGTACCCTTCCAGCCGCTCGCCGTTGTAGTAGATCTCCGGCCGCCGCGACGCGATGTTCATGTAGCAGCGTAGGGTGTTGATGACGTCGATGCGGTGGCCGCGGGATTCGGCCGCCTCCACCAGGCGCCTGTGGGAATAGAGGTCGGGATTTCGGGCCAGCATAGCGATCTTCATCGGGCGGTCCTTTCCTTGCGGCCCCCTTGGGCGGGGGCGGCGGTGAGGTGGCGGGCGCCGGGATCCACCAGAACGGATCGGCCCCTGAGGGCGCTGCGCCCGACGATCATGCGGAACGCCATTTCGGTGCGCTCCGCCAGAGATACGTCGATCTTCCACGCGCGCCGGGCGATGGCGAACTTGGTTCGGATCACATAGCGCAGCTCGGGCACGCCAGAGGTGTTGGTGATCTCGCGGCGGTCGTGGATCGGCGTTTCCACGTCGATGTCGCGGGTGTCGTCGTCGAAACGGCTGTGAAACCGCACCCAAGGCACGCCGTCGCGCTCGAACGGCGTGATATCGGTGGCGTGCAGCGCGGAGGTCCGCGCGCCGGTGTCGATCTTTGCATTCAGGCCGGTCAGACCCAGAAGCGGGAGCGAAACGCGCTCCTGCCAGCCAATCTTGAGCATCGCCGATACGTCCTATGGTCGGAAACTGGGCGGCATTGTGCGGGCGCGGGGCGCGGATCGCCAGGGCTCATTGCACCGCCCGCGGCGACACGCGAGGCAGAGGGCCGCAGGGGTGCGGCGGAACGTCGCCGCAGGCCCGGGACCGTCCCCGGCGGGCGTTCCGGCCTTCATCCCAGCGGCGGTTTCGTGCCAGCATGGCGCTCACACACGGGCCGCAGCGGTTGAGGCGCGGCAGCAGAGGTGCCGACCTTGCTCGACCAAGACCTCCGGTTCGACCCCGCCGCCCCCGCCGAGGGGGCCTCGTCCCTGCGGATCGCAGGGGCGGCCACGGTGGCCACGGTCGACCGGCTCCATGCCTGGCTGGATGGTCTCGGGACGGGCGCGGATCGCAGCATCGACATCGGCGAGGTCGCCCGGCTCGACACCGCCGGCGCATGGGCGCTCGTCACCTTCGAACGGCGGCTGACCGAGGCCGGACGGCACCTCGACATCCGCAACGCCGCGGCCGAGGCGCGACTGGTCCTCGACACCGTCCGCGGCGCCATGCCCGCACCCGACGCCCCCGCGCCCTCCCCCCGTGGGCTGATCCCGCTGCTGGACGCGACGGGGCGGCGGGTGGCCGCGAGCACGGGCAAGGCCGCGGCGCTGACCGGGGTTCTGGGCCTGTTCCTGGCCCGTCTCGCACGAGTCCTGCGCCACCCGAGGGAGTTCCGCGCCATCGCCCTGGTGGCCCATTGCGACGACGTGGGGCTGAGGGCGGTGCCCATTGTCGCGCTCATGGCCTTTCTCATCGGCGTGGTTCTGGCGTTCCAGGGGTCCGCCCAGCTCAGACAATTCGGGGCCGAGGTCTTCGTGGTCGATCTGATCGCCATCTCGGTGCTGCGCGAGCTGGGCATCCTGCTGACCGCGATCATCGTCGCCGGGCGGACCGCCTCGGCCTTCACCGCCGCCATCGGTGCGATGAAGATGCGCGAAGAGATCGACGCCATGCGGACCCTCGGCCTCGACCCCGCAGTGGTGCTGTTCGTGCCGCGAATCCTGGCATTGCTCCTCATGCTGCCGATCCTGGGGCTGATCGCGAACGTCATGGGACTC
Source organism: Rhodobacteraceae bacterium CCMM004 (assembly GCA_004005435.1). Lineage (GTDB taxonomy): Bacteria > Pseudomonadota > Alphaproteobacteria > Rhodobacterales > Rhodobacteraceae > CCMM004. The sequence goes on from RZWH01000002.1 coordinate 725,518, forward strand.
GTGGGCGGGGCGCTGATGGCCTGGATCGAACTGGGGATCTCGCCGTCGATGTTCCGCACCCGGCTGATCGAAGGCACCGACATCTCCCACGTGATCGTCGGGCTGGTCAAGGCGCCGGTCTTCGCCCTGATCATCGGCGTCGTCGGCTGCCATGCGGGGATGCAGGTCAGCGGCAACGCCGAGTCCCTCGGCCGGATGACGTCGAGCGCGGTGGTCACCGCGATCTTTTCGGTGATCGTGGCCGACGCGCTGTTTTCGATCTTCTTCGCACAGGTGGGGCTGTGAGCGGGGCGGAGCCGGAGGCGCCGGCGATCCGCGTCCGTGGCCTCGTCAACCGGTTCGGCAGCCACGTGGTGCACGACGGCCTGGATCTGGACGTGCGGCGAGGCGAAATTCTGGGCGTCGTTGGCGGCTCGGGGACGGGCAAGTCGGTGCTCCTGCGCTCGATCACCGGGCTCCTGCGCCCCGCCGCGGGACGGATCGAGGTCTTTGGCATCGACGTCCTGTCGGGGTCCGAAGAGGCCCGCGCCACCCTGGACGAGCGCTGGGGCGTGATGTTCCAGGACGGGGCGCTGTTTTCGTCGCTGACGGTGCGCGAGAACGTCGAGGTGCCGATGCGCAAGGTCGCAAGGCTGGACCCCGATCTGCGCCGCGCCCTGGCGGATCTGAAGATCTCGCTGGTCGGGCTGCCCTATCTGGCGGGGGACAAGTATCCCTCCGAGCTGTCTGGGGGGATGCGCAAGCGCGCGGGGCTCGCCCGGGCCCTTGCGCTCGACCCCGACATCGTGTTTCTGGACGAGCCCACGGCGGGGCTCGACCCCATCGGTGCGGCAGCTTTCGACACCCTGATCCGCGATCTCAGCAGGGCCCTGGGGCTCACGGTCTTTCTCGTCACCCACGATCTCGATACCCTCTACGCAGTCTGCGACCGGATCGCGGTCCTGGCCGACCGCAAGGTCCTGATCACCGGCAGCTTGCAGGACATGCAGGCGGTCGATCACCCTTGGGTCCATGACTATTTCCACGGGCCGCGGGCACGCGCGGCGCTCGACGCGCCGTCCGCCGGCGCGCTCCAAGGAGGCCGATGACGATGGAGACCCGCGCGAACTATGTCCTGGTCGGCGCCTTCGCCCTCGCCGGTTTTCTGGGCATTCTCGCCTTCGTGCTGTGGTTCGCGCGGCTGGAGGTCGACCGCCAGTTCGCCTACTACGACATCGACTTCGAGACGGTGTCGGGGCTGAGCAACGCCTCGGACGTGCGGTTCTCCGGGCTTCCGGTCGGGCAGGTCGTGGACGTGCGCCTGTCGCCCGAGAACGACGGCCGCGTCCGCGTGCGGGTCGAGATCGGCGCCGACACCCCTGTCCGCACCGACAGCGTCGCCACCATCGAGGCGCAGGGCGTCACCGGGGTGTCCTTCGTCGGCATCTCGGCGGGGACGCCGGACGCGCCGCTGCTGGTCGCCGCCTCGGACGCCGACGTGCCCGAGATCGCGGCGGGCGCCTCGGTGCTTCAGTCGCTGTCCCAGGACGCGCCCGCGATCCTGGCCGAGACGCTGGAGGTGGTGCGCGGGCTGCGGCAGCTCATCGGCGGCGACAACCAAGAGCGGATCGAGACGATCCTGGCCAATGTCGAGGGCTCGTCCGGCGCCTTCGCTGCGGCGCTGGAGGACTTCTCGGCCGTCAGCGGCACGGTCGCCACCTTCGTCCAGGAGATCGACCAGTTCAACGCCACGCTCGACACCCTGACGGGCGAGGCCACCGAGACGCTGGCGACGGCCGAGCGGGCGCTCGCCTCCATCGACCTGTTGTCTCAGGACGCTCGCGGGCTCCTGGCCGACGGGGCCGAGACCCTGTCCCGCGCCGACGAGACGCTGGAGGCGGGGGGCCGCTACATCGCCGACGACCTCGGCCCCGCGACCGCGCAACTGCGCCGGTCCGTGGCCGAGATCGAGGCCCGCGTCGCGGCCCTGAGCGACGAGGCGACAGGGATGATCGCGGTCTATTCCGAGACCGGGCGCACGGCGACCGCGCGCCTGGTCGAGGCCGAGCGGACCCTCGCGGCCGCCGACGAGGTCCTTGGCCGGATGGGCGGCAGCCTGGCCGGGCTCGACGCCGCCGTGGCCCGCCTCGACGCCCTGATGGAGGAGGGCGCCGCGCCGCTCATCGCCGAGCTGCGGGTGGCGACGGCCGAGGCCACCGCCGTCCTGCGCAGTGTCGGCGAGACGGCCGACACCGACCTCGCCGCGGTCTTCGCCGACATCCGCGCCGCCACCGACCGCGCCGCCGCGGTCGTCGACAGCGTGGGCGCCGACCTGTCGTCGGCCTCGGGGCGGATCGACGGGCTGGCCGCCGCGGCCGAGGCGACGCTCACCGATGCGCGCGAAACCTTCGCGGGCGCCAACGAGACCCTGAGCGCCATCAACGCCGCCCTGGCGACCGGGGACCGGGCGCTGTCGGCCGCCGAACGCGCCTTCGACGGCGCCGACCGGGTGCTGAGCCAGGAGGCCGCGCCCATCGCCGCCGACCTGCGCGCCGCCATCGCCGATCTGGAGGCCCTGGTGGGCGCCGTCGCCGCCGAGATCCCCGCCACCGCCGAGAACCTGCGCGCCGCCAGCCGGTCGGCCCAGTCGGCCTTTGCCGAGGTGGAGGGCGCGGTGCGGGCGGGCGCGCCCGGCGTGCGCGACTTCGCCACCACCGCGCTGCCGCAGTACGGCCGTCTGGCCGCCGAGACCCGGGCGCTGATCGAAAACCTCGACACCCTCGTCGAACAGATCCGACGCGACCCGGGCCGGTTCTTTCTCGACCCCCGTGCCCCGGAATACAGAAGGTGACCGCCGCCATGCGACCGATAGCCCTGTGCCTCCTCGCTCTCGCCCTCACCGCCTGCGGCGCCATCTCGGCGCTCGACGACGCCGCGCAGCCCCTGGAGATCTACGAGTTGCGGACGCCCGAGCCGGTCTCGGCCGGACCGCGCCGCGGCGTCGAAGTGGTGGTGGAAGAGCCCATCGCCAGCGGCGCGCTGACCACCGAGCGGATCATGATCCGCCCGGGGCCCCTCCAGGCGCAGTACATCCCCGGGGTCCGCTGGGCCGACCCCGCGCCCACCATGGTGCAGACGCTCCTGGTCCGCACCCTGTCGCAGAGCGGCGCCTTCGGCTCGGTCGGCCGCCGCCCGGTGGGCACCGTCGCCGACTATGCCGTCCTGGGCGAGCTGACCGATTTCCAGGCCGAGACCGCGGGCGCCGGTCCCGGCGCGACCGTCGCCATCCGCCTGACGCTGAGGGTGGTGCGCGAGCGCGATGCGCGGGTGGTGGCTAGCCGCGACTTCGCCGCGACCGAGAGCGCGGCCGACACCGACCCGGCGAGCCTCGTCGCCGCCTTCGACCGCGCCGCTGGGGGTCTGTTGACCGAGATCGCGACCTGGCTGGCCGCGCGCACCTCGTGACGCCTCAGCGGCGCGAGCTGATGACCCCGGTGGCGAACCCGCCCATGCGCAACTCGCCAAAGAGGCGCTGATACTCGATCTTGGGGCAGCGGTTCTCGATCACCGTGACGCCGCGGGCGCGGGCCCTCTCGGCCGCCTCCGGGTGGCGCACGCCGATCTGCATCCAGATCACGTCGAGCGCCGGGAACCGCTCCAGTGCCGCGTCGACGATGGGCGGGACATGCTCGGAGCGGCGAAAGATGTCGACCATGTCGACCTCCACCGGCACCTCGGCCAGGTTGCGCGACACCGGCCGGCCCAAGAGCTCCTGACCCGCCAGACCGGGATTGACCGGCCAGACCTCGAACCCCTTGAGCCCCAGATAGCGCGCCACGTAGTGGCTGGGCCGCACCGGATTGGCCGACACGCCCACGCAGGCGATGCGGCGAACGCGGGTCAGGATGCGGCGCAGATCGGCGTCGGTGGGCTCCATCCACGCACCCTGGGCCATCGCCGGGGTGGGGGCAAGCGCCACGAAAAAGACGCCCGAGCTGGCAGCGCGGGCGTCAGTGCGGAACGAGGGACAGTGAAGAAGTCGCGAGGTGTTCCAAACCCCACGATCACTCAAACATGGGGTCGGCGGTGTGGGAGCAAAGGGATCATCGCGCAGTTGTGATCACGCCCCGCTCAGTCCAGAACGGCGGGCCAGTTGGCGTCGGCCGCCCGGATATGGCCGGGGATGTCGCGCGCCCAAATGCGCCGCACCCGGCGCGAGTAGTTCAGGTAGAGCTTGTCGTCGACCACGCTCCAGGCGTCGGGATCGGTGGTGGCGGTATAGCCCTGACTGACCGCGTAGGCGCAGTAGCCACCGTATTGCGGCGCCCAGCGGACCGGGTCGGACTCGAACAGCGCCCGGTTCTCGGCGCTGGCGAAGTGCCAGGTCGCCCCCCGCCACATCAGGCTGTGCGCCTTGTCGCCGCGGACCGGGGCGCCGTTGGCGAAATAGCCGATGGGATCGTAGCCGTTGATCGCCACGCCTCCTTCGGCATAGGTCTCGGGCGTTCCGGCACGGGCGGCCGTCCCCAGGGACAGGGCGGCCGGGGCGGTGGCCAGAAGGGCGAGGACGGAACGGCGGCTGGGCATGGGCGGTCTCCTATCGGGCTCGGTCGTGCTCGGCCCAAGATGCGCCGCCCGGGCGCCTTTGCCTATGCCCCTCCCCCAAGCGTGACCGCCGGACCCCGCGCCGTGAGGGATGTTTCAATCGAAGAGGTCGTCGAACAGATCGAACGCCTCGGACAGAACCTTGCGGCCCAGCGATTTCCGCTTCTTCTTCCTTTTCGGCTTTGCCCGGCGCATCGCCCCCGCCGCCACCGCGGCCGCGCCCGCCGCCCCCGCGGGCAGGGCCATGGGATGGGGCGCCGATCTGCGCGTCGTCTGTCGCTTGCCCCCTGCGTCGCTCCGCAGCGCCTTCAACTCGTGGAGCGGCGCCCCGCAGGTCGCGCAGGCCAGTTCGTGCCGCACCGTCCCCGCCAGGATCAGAGCGGCCCGCGACCCGCAATAACAGCATGTGGCGACTTTGGACTGATGGGGCATGACACCTCAGCGCAGATGGGCTCTGGTGGCATATAAGGCGACGGCCGCGGCATTTGAGACGTTGAGCGAGCCGAACGCCCCCGCCGCCTCGATCCGCACGATCCGGTCGCAGCTGTCGCGCGTGAGTGCGCGCAGTCCCGGCCCCTCGGCCCCGAGGACCAGCGCGGTGGGCTGCGCCGGGCCTTGGCCCAGCGCCGCGTCCAACCCGACATCGCCGGTGCCGTCGAGCCCCAGGAGCCGCCAGCCCATGTCGCGCAGCGTGCCCATCGCCTGGGCCAGGTTGCCGACCCGCAGATAGGGTTGCCGCTCCAGCGCCCCCGACGCGGTCTTGGCCAGTGCGCCGGTCTCGGGCGCGGAGTGGCGCGCCGGAGCGATCACCGCGCGGGCGCCGAACACCTCGGCCGAGCGCAGGATCGCCCCCACATTGTGGGGGTCGGTCACCCGGTCGAGGAGCACGGCCAAGGCCGGCGGCGCGTCCGGCGCGACGGCGCAGACCCCGTCGAGAGGGCCCCAGTCCAGGGGCCGCACCTCCAGCGCCGCGCCCTGGTGCACCGATCCGGGATCGAGCGGCGCGGGAAACCGGCGAGGATCGGCGATCTCGGGGGTCAGCCCCCCCGCCGCGACGGCCGCGCCCAGCCGGTCGGCGGCGTTGCGCGTCAGGACCAGGCGTAGCTTCTCCCGCCGCGGATTTTCCAGCGCGTCGCGCACCGCGTGGAGACCGAAGAGCCAGACCGTGGCCTGCGCCGCCTGGCGCCGCGCCTGCTCTTTCTCGACCACCCATTTGGGCTTTTTCGCCATGGTCCCCCGCCCCCCGTCGACGCCCGCCTGCATGGGCGCACATGGCCCCGGGTGCAAGCGAATTTGAGGTTGACGCCTCCCCGGCGCGGCGATACCTCCACGCTCCAGTGGGCGACAGGCCGCAAGGTGTGGCAGGGGACTGTAACTCCCTCGCGGAGACGCACGCCTGGTTCGATTCCAGGGTCGCCCACCATCCTCCCCTGCGTTTCCCCTGCCCGGGCCGCCTGTACGGGTCCGGTCGGCGTGCACTCGGGAGAGAGCAAGTCGCAGGCAGCGGTTCTGCGGTGGGGCAACGGCAGCGCGGCCCGTGGGGGTGGCACCGGGCTGCCTGGCGTGGCGACGGGCGGGAGGTGGGGGCTGGGCGGGGCGGGGTGTGGCCAAGTCGATGCCGGGACACCGGACGCGGGATCGCACGCATCTCTGGTGAGTTGCAAAGCGCGCCCGATCCGCGACGGGCCGCAAAGGGCAGCGCGGACCGGACCGCGTGCGCCGTCAGGCGCCCGGAGCGTGGGTTGCGGTATGGTAGGTGTCGAGCACCCGGGCCGCGGCGGCGACGAGGAGGTCTTGGACGTCCAGGGGCCCGCCCGCGTGCGCCTCGGCCCAGGGCAGGAACTGGGCGAGCACGGGCGCGGGGCACGGACGGTCCCGCAGCCGCTCGGCGACGCGCGTGACCGCGCGCTCGGCCGCGGGCTCGGGCCAGTAATAGCGGATCCGGTCCGACAGGCTGAAATGCCGCATCAGCCACTGCTCCTGCGCCGTGCCCCCATAGTGGCTGGTCCAGTGGCGCGGCGCCGCCTGCATCACCTGGTCCATTTCGGCCATCAGGCGGCCCTGGGGCGGCGTGCCGTTTAGGACGTCGGCGACCGCGTCGAGGGCGTAGAGCGCTTCGCGGAGGGCGAAGGTCAGCCACGGTCCGACCTTGAGGATCGCGAACCCGTCGCCGACCAGCGCGCGTAGGGCCTCGGGCGTCTGATAGTCCGTCGAGTGCGCCTCGAACACCGCGCCGGGCAGCCCGTCGAGCGCGGCGGACAGCGCCCGCGCCTTGGCCGCGTCGTAGCGGACGACGTCGGAATGGCCGAACTCCACCCCGGGCTGCACCACCAGGCCGATGACGCGGGAGAAGGCGGCCTCGAGCCCGGCGGCGCGAAACGCCTCGGCGTGGACCTGGTAGGTCGCCCCCGCGGCCTGGGGCGTGGTCACCGCCAGATCGCTCAGCGCGTGGGTCGCGCCGCCGGGAACCGGGACCTCGGTGCCGATGACGTAGACCGGGTCGGCCGCGCTCTCGGCCGCTTCGGCGACGCGGGCGAGGCGCGCGGCGCGGGCGGCGGTCTCGGCGTCGGCGAGGGCCGCGGGCTCTCCGGCGCAGCCCATGGAGGTGTCGAGATGGAGCTTGGTGAACCCAGCCTCGGCATAGGCGGCGATCATCGTCTCGGCCTTGGCCATCGCCGCCTCTGCGGGCAGGTCCTTCCACGGATTGGGGCCCAGATGATCGCCACCCAGGATCACCCGGCCGGGGTCGAGGCCCACCCGTCCTGCGATCTCCAGCACGAAGCGGCGAAAGTCGGCGGGCGTCATGCCGGTATAGCCGCCGTCCTGGTTCACCTGGTTGCAGGTCGCCTCGATCAGCACGGTCTCGCCGGTGCGGGCGCCCAGGCGCAGCGCAGCCTCGATGACCGCCGGATGGGCCGAACAGACCGAGGTGATGCCGCGGCGGTCGCCCGCGCGGTGCCGGGCAACGAGGGTCTGCAAGGGGTGGGTCATGGACGGGCCTTTCGCGATCTGCACCGACCCTGCCGGTGCCATCGCCGCCGGCGAGGGTCAAGCGGATCGGCCCGCCGGTGGGCCGACTACCCCGCCGCCGCCTCTCCCGCTCCGCCGCAACCGCAGCCGTAGGCGCGGGCGCGCGAGGTCTTGCCGATGCCGGGGTTGAAGCTGTTGGTGGGGTCGAGCGTCCGGTAATGCTCGGCCAGGGCCGGTTTCGCGGCATAGAGATGGCCCACGTTGTGCTCGGCGGGGTACTCGGCCCCGCGCGCGTCCAGCAGCGCCAGCATCCGCGCCTTGAGCGCCGCGACGTCCACCCCGGCCTTGACCACGTAGTCCTGATGCAGGACGTGGCAGAGGAAGTGGCCGTAGTAGAGCTTGACCGCGATCTGATCCTCCACGTCCGCGGGCAGCGTCTCGAACCAGTCGGGATCGTTGCGGCGCAGCGCGATGTCGAGGGCCAGGATGTCCTCGGCCTCGCCGGGATGGACGGCGGCATAGCGCACGGCGGCGCCCGCGGCGGCGAAGCGGTGGAGCATCGCCTTGTCCGCCTCGGCCGGGGTGCAGAGGAAGAAGCCGTCGCGCCCGACCGTTTCGGCCAGGATCGCCTCGGTCCGGGCGGCGGTGGCGGCCGACACCTTGAGAATCAGATGGTGCTCGTGGCGGTCGCGAAAGGCCAACATGCGCTTGGGCAGCGCCTCGGGCGCCAGCCGCGACAGCGCCTGCATCGCCCGGTCGGTGAGGTTCCGAGGCAGGATCCGCAGCTTGCGCGCCCGGGCGTCCACCGCCCCCTTCAGCGCAAAGAAGAAGGGCAGCCGGTCGGTCCCCAGCCAGTGGATCATCAGCACCGTGTCCTTGCCATAGCGGCGCGCGATGTCGAAGCAGTCGCGGTGGAGGTATTCGGCGCTGATCGGCACCTCGTCCAGCTCGGTCAAGAGCCGCCGGCGCAGGGCCGTCAAGGCCGCGGTGTCGTCGGTCCCCACATAGAAGACCTGGGCCCCCGTCTCGGCCGGGAAGGTGTCGAGGCGGACCGCGAAGACGGCGATCTTGCCCGCAGACCCCGACGCCTCGTAGAGCCCGCGGGGGTCGGCGTTGAACCGCGCGGGCGTGTCGGCGTCGACCTCGCGCACCCGCGCGACATAGCCGTCGTCCGAGGCGCGGCCGGTCTCGTGGCGGACTGCGGCGGGGTCGATCTCGCCCCGGTCGAGGCGGCCCAGGATCTCGTCCGGGGTGTCGCCCAAGTCGATGCCCAGGTGGTTGACCAGGCCGAGCCGCCCCTCGGCACCCACCTGCGCATAGAGGGACAGTTCGGTGTAGACCGGGCCGCGGCGCACCAGCGCCCCGCCCGAGTTGTTGCAGACCCCGCCGACGATGGAGGCGCCGATGCAAGAGGAGCCGATCACCGAATGGGGCTGACGGCCGAGCGGGCGCAGCATCTTTTCCAAGGTAAAGAGGGTGCCGCCCGGCAGGCTCAGCACCTGCCGTCCGCCATCGAGGAGGTGCAGCCGGTCGAGCCGCAGGGTGGACACCACGATGACCGGGCGGTCGTAGCGGCCCTTGGGTGCCGAGCCTTCGGTCAGCCCGGTATTGGCCGCCTGCATGATGACGATGCAGTCGGCCGCCACCGCCGCCTCCAGCACCCGCCACATCTCGATCAGGCTGCCCGGCGCGACCACCGCCAGCGCCTCGCCCTCACCCGAGCGAAACCCGCGGCGGTAGCGCTCGGTCTCAGCGGCTCCGGTCAGGCAGTGCCTCCGCCCGACGATGGCGGCGAGGTCGGCGACGAGGTCGGTGCGGGTCATCTGCAACTCCTGGATCCGGGCGAGGCGGAGAGGCGCGGGCCGCCGAAACGGCCCGCGCGGCGGCTCAGTAGGCGACCGATGGCAGCCACGTCGTCAGCGCGGGCCAGAGGAACACCAGCGTCAGGCCCAAGAGCTGCAACAGCACGAAGGGCACGATACCCTTGTAGATGTCGGTCAGGCGCACGCCTTCGGGACAGACCCCTTTGAGGTAGAACAGCGAGAACCCCACCGGCGGTGTCAGGAACGAGGTCTGGAGCGTCACCGCCACCAGGATGACGAACCAGATCAGCGCCGGTTCGTCGACTTCGCCGAACCCCGGCACGTCCAGCCCCAGGCCGTTGACGATGGGCCGCATGAGCGGCAGCACGATCAGCGTGATCTCGATCCAGTCGAGGACGAAGCCCAACAGGAATACGATCCCGAGGATGAAGATCACCGTGCCCTGGGGCCCGAGGCCGGTGGAGGTCACCATGCTCTCGATCAGCTCGTCTCCGCCCAGTTCGCGCAAGACGAAGGAGAACAGCGTCGCGCCGAGGAAAATGGCGAAGATATACGCGGTGGTGTTGAAGGTCGCCTTCATCACGTTCCACGTCTTGGCCCAGGTCAGCTTGCCATACCCCAGCGCCAGGAGCGTCGCCCCGGCCGCGCCGATGCCCGATGCCTCGGTCGGCGTGCAGATGCCTGCAAAGATCGAGCCGAGGACCGCCAGGATCAGGCCCAGGGGCGGCAGCACGGCGACGATCACGTCGCGGATCACCGCCCAATCGGGCCGCCGCGCGTCGTCGGGCGCAGGTGCCGCCGAGGGCCGCAGGAGCGCCAGGGCGAAGATGTAGAGCAGGTAGATGACCCCGAGGAGCATCCCCGGCAGCGCTGCGGCCATGAACAGATCGCCCACCGACAGGGCCATCTGGTCGGCCATGATCACCAGCATGATCGACGGCGGGATCAGGATGCCCAGCGTCCCCGAGGCGGCAACGACGCCGGTGGCCAAGGTCTTGGAATACCGGTGCTGCAACATCGCCGGCAGGGACAGAACGCCCAGCAGGACGACCGAGGCGCCGACGATCCCGGTCGAGGCCGCCAGGATGATGCCGATCAGCGTGACGGTGATCGCCAGGCCCCCGCGGACGGTGCCGAAGAGCCGGGTCATCGCCGTCATCAGCCGCTCGGCCACGCCGGATTCGTCCAGCATGAGCCCCATGAAGATAAACATCGGCAGGGCCACCAGGACCGCGTTCGACATCGTCGCATAGACCCGGTTCACCACCGCGCCCAGGGTCAGGTAGTCGAGGCCGGTAAAGGTGTCCTCCAGCCCCGTCCAAGCCATGTTCCCCATGTCGAAATGATAGGCGAGAAAGGCAAAGACCATGCCGGTCCCGGCCAGGGTCCAGGCGACGGGGAAGCCGGTGAAGAGCAGGCCGATGAAGGTCAGGAACATCGAGATGACCAGCATCTCTTCGGTGGTCTCGACCAGGGTGCAGAGGCCCGCGGCCACGACCGCCGCGACCGCCAGCACGGCCAGGACGATCCACGCCCCCCGCCCTTCGCCGCCGTCCCGCGCAGTCGTCAGCGCGTGAATGTCGTGCATCAGCCGGGCCAGCGCCGCGACGCCCAAAAGGACGAAGGACACCGGGATCACCGCCTTGAACGCCCAGAGCCAGGGCAGGCCCGTGGCCGAGGACGAGCGTTCGTTGACCCGGTAGCTCTCGGCGAAATAGTCCCATCCCTGGTCGATCATCAGCCAGATGAAGGGCGCCAGCAGGAACAGGATCCCGGCGATCTCGATCACCCGCTTGACCCGGCCCGAAAGCTGCATGTGCACCAGATCGACCCGCACGTGGCTGTCGGTGGTCAGGGCGTAGGACACGCCGACCATGGTGACGAGCCCGTAGAGGTGCCACTGAAGCTCGTCCAGCTTTGGGAAATTGAGGTTGAAGGCATAGCGCAGGACCACCTGGGTCAGGATTGCGGCGACCAGGATCAGGTTCGCCCACATGACCACATGGCCGATGGACTTGATGGCTGCGTCGAGCGCCCGCGCGGGGCCGAAGGCGTCGGCGTCCGGGTGCTCGGTCAGGGCCTCATAGGTTTCGGCGAGATCGCCACGATAGTCAGGCTGCTGAGCCATGTCCGTCCTCCTCCAGTCGTGCCCGGCGCGCGGCGCCGGGACACGGGACGTCGATGTGGGAAAAGACGGCGCGCCGGGCCTCGGCACGCCGCCGTCTGGGGATCAGAACCGGGGGAGAAACGCGTTTTCTTCCCACAGGTCGTATTGGCTGCGGAACGCGGACATGTTCTCGTAGACCTCGGCGAAGAAGGCGTCGTTGGCGCTCTCTTCGGCGGCGACATCGTTCCACGTGTCGCGGAAGAGTTGCAGCATCTCGGGGCTCCACTTGCGCAACTCGACGCCGTTCTCCTCGACGTTTTCCTTGAGCGCGGTGAACTGGAGCGCCTCGCCCTCGGCAAAGCTGTCGGCCATGGACGCCTTGCACGCCTCCGACAGGATCGCCTGGTGCTGTTCCGAGGCGTCGTTCCAGACGTCCTTGTTGATCAGCAACTCGAACACCGTCGCCTGCTGGTGCCAGCCGGGAAAGTAGTTGTATTTCGCGACTTTGTAGAAGCCCAAGCGCTGGTCGATGGCGGGCATGGAGAACTCGGTGGCGTCGATCGCGCCCTTCTCCAGCGCCGGGAAGATCTCACCGCCGGGCAGCAGAGACGTGGCGACGCCGAGCTTTTCCATCACCTTGCCGCCCAGGCCGAAGAACCGCATCTTGAGACCCTTGAGGTCTTCGGGCCCGTTGATCTCCTTGGAAAACCAGCCAGAGGTTTCGGGTGCGATCACCGCGCAAGGCAGCACCTTCACGTTGTAGCCGCCCTCGTCGTACATCCGCTGATACAGGTCCAGCCCGCCGCCGTAGTAGAGCCAGGCCATGTACTCCCCGGCCTCGGGGCCGAAGGGCACCGCCGAGAACAGCGGCGCGGCCGGGATCTTGCCCGCCCAATAGCCGGCGGTGGTGTAGCCTGCGTTGATCTTGCCCGAGGACACCGCGTCGAGGATCTCGAACGGCGGGACCAGCTTGCCCGGCTCGTAGACCTTCATGCGGATGGTGCCGCCGGACATGACCGACACCTCTTCGGCCACGCGCGGGATCGGCGTGCCAAGGCTGGGCAGTTCCGTGGAGAAGGCGACCGGCACCTTCAGCAAGAGCTTGTCGGCGGCGAGCGCGGGCTGCGCGATGAGGGCGCCTGCGAGACACAGGCCGGTGAGCGTCGACTTCATGGATGTCCTCCTCCGGGATCATGCGACCGCCGGGGGGCGGCCATGCAAAAATTGCATGGCGGTCAATAATGTTGACCACTGATCTAGGTCAACAACTTTATTTACCACTCGCGGTCGCGGTCCTGCCGGTTGCACAGCGAACTCCAGGCGAACGATCCCGGTATACCGATATATACCGGGGATTTGGGGCCCTCTTGACGGAGCTGAGAGGAAAACTAATGTTACCTCTAACAGGAGACTTGCCATGCCCGCGCTCGACACTTTGTTCGACCCCATCGCCTCCGAATCCGTGGTCGATCTCGTGGCCGCCCAGATCGAGGGCATGATCGTCCAGGGGATTCTCAAGGAGGGGATGCGCCTGCCCTCCGAGCGGGACCTGTCCGAACGCTTCGACGTCTCGCGGCCCAAGGTGCGCGACGCGCTCAAGCGGCTGGAGGGCCAGGGGCTCCTGCATGTGCGCCACGGCGAGGGCACGTTCATCGCCCGGCTGACGGGCGAGGCGATGGCGCCCGCACTGATCGACCTCTATGCCCGCCACGGTCAGGCGTTCTACGACTATCTGGAATACCGCCGCGAGCAGGAGGCATTCGCCGCGCGCATGGCCGCCCAGCGCGCCACCCCGTCGGACCGCGCCGCCATCGAGGCGCTGGTGGACGAGCTGGAGGCGGCTCAGGCCGACAACGATCCCGCCCGGTCCGAGGTCGCCGACGTGACCTTTCACGGGGCGATCGTGAACGCCAGTCACAACGCCATGCTGATCCACATGATGCGGTCGATCTACGACCTCACCCGCCGCGGGGTGTTCTACAATCGCCGCTACCTGCGCACCATCGACGGCACTGGCGAGATGCTTTTGGACCAGCACCGGCAGATCGCCCGCGCGGTGCTGGACGGCGATCCGGCCGAGGCGGAACGGGCCGCGCGCGACCATCTGGACTTCGTCGAGCAGTCGTTCCGCGCGGGCCAGGTCCGCGAAGAGCGCGAGGCCTTCGCCCGCAAGCGCAAGCTCGCCGGGACCGCCGCTGTCGGCCGCGGCGGGTCCACGCGCGGCTGAGCGCCGTTGGCGCGGGGGACTTGACGCACGGCCGCGACGCGCCGATGCAAGGGGCATGACGCCTCGCTGGTCCAGACGCTTCGTCCTGGCCGGGCTGGCGGCGCTGGCGGCGCCGACGGTCCGGGCAGAGGGGCGCGCCATCGTCTCGGCCGCCGAGGCCGCCGCCGGGCTGGCCGCGGACGACATGGTGGTGATCGACATCCGCGCCCCGCAGGAATGGGCCGAGACCGGAGTGGCCCAGGGGGCTTGGCCGGTGTCGATGCACACCCCCGACTTCGCCCCCCGCCTGCGTGCCGCGCTGGACCTGGCGGGCGGCCGCACCGTCGCGCTGATCTGCGCCACCGGAGGGCGCACGGCGTATGTCCAGGACATCCTGACCCGCAACGGAGTGCCGGGGGTGGCGGACGTGTCCGAGGGGATGCTGGGCTCGGGCCGCGGCCCGGGCTGGATCGCCGCGGGCCTGCCGGTGGTCGACGCCGACGCGGCGGTGGAGGCGTTGCCGCAAGAGTTGCGATGACCCCTTGACCCTCCAGTGACTGGAAGGCTTATGTGCCTCTCCGACCGATGACGGAGGGCACCATGGCGGCCGAGACCACATTCCAAGTTTCCGGGCTGCGCTGCGGCGGCTGCGTCGGCCGCGCGCAAAAGGCGCTGGCCGCGGTGCCGGGCGTGGACCTGGCCGAGGTGAACCTCGCCACCGAAAGCGCCCGGGTCGCGGGTACCGCCGACGCCCCGACGCTGGCCGCCGCGCTCAAGACCGCGGGCTATCCCGCGCGCACGGCCACCGCCGTCTTCGACATCGAGGGGATGAGCTGCGCCTCCTGCGTGGGCCGGGTCGAGGCGGCGCTGGCCGCGGTGCCGGGCGTCGTCTCGGCCGAGGTGAATCTGGCCGACGAAAGCGCCCGGGTGGTGTGGCTGGAGGGCGCCGCGACCCCCACCGCGCTGACCGCCGCCATCGCCGGGTCGGGCTATGCCGCCCGGCTGCGCGAGGCCGCCCGGGCCGAGAGCATCTCGGTGCGCAAGGACCGCGAGGCGGCGGGCCTGCGCCGCGACCTGACCGTCGCCGCCGCCCTGACCCTCCCGGTCTTCATCCTGGAGATGGGGGGACACCTGATCCCCGGCTTTCACGCGCTGATCGCCGGCACCATCGGCCACACCGCCAGCTGGTGGATCCAGTTCGTCCTGACCACCGCCGTCCTGGCCGGGCCGGGGCGGCGGTTCTTCCGCCACGGGGTGCCGGCGCTCTTGCGCGGAGCGCCCGACATGAACGCTCTGGTGGCGCTGGGCACGTCGGCGGCCTGGGCCTATTCCACACTCGCGCTGCTGGCACCGGGCCTGTTCCCAGAGGGCACGCGCGCGGTCTATTTCGAGGCGGCAGCGGTGATCTGCACGCTGATCCTCCTGGGCCGCTGGCTGGAGGCGCGGGCCAAGGGCCGCACCGGCGCCGCCATCGAAAAGC
Source organism: Rhodobacteraceae bacterium CCMM004 (assembly GCA_004005435.1). GTDB lineage: Bacteria > Pseudomonadota > Alphaproteobacteria > Rhodobacterales > Rhodobacteraceae > CCMM004. The sequence continues at coordinate 740,688 of RZWH01000002.1, forward strand.
TGCTGCAACTCGCCCCCGACACCGCCTGGGTCGAGCGCGACGGCACGCTGCGCGAGGTCCCGGTGGACGAGATCGCCGTGGGCGACACGGTCGAGGTGCGCCCGGGCGGCCGTGTCGCGGTGGACGGCACCGTGGCCTCGGGCCGGTCCTGGGTGGACGAAAGCATGATCACGGGCGAGCCGGTGCCGGTCGAGAAAGCGCCGGGCGCGACGCTGACCGGCGGCACGGTGAACGGCACCGGCGCGCTGAGGATGCAGGCGACGGCGGTGGGCGCAGACACGGTGCTGGCCCGGATCGTCGCCATGGTCGAGGCGGCGCAGGGCGCCAAGCTGCCGATCCAGGCGCTGGTCGACCGGGTGACGGCGGTGTTCGTGCCGGTGGTCATGGGCATCGCCGCGCTGACCGTGGTTGCGTGGCTGATCCTCGGCCCCGCCCCGGCGCTGCCGCTGGCACTCGTCGCGGGGGTGTCGGTGCTGATCATCGCCTGCCCCTGCGCCATGGGGCTGGCCACGCCCACCTCGATCATGGTGGGCACCGGCCGCGCCGCCGAACTGGGCGTGCTGTTCCGCAAGGGCGACGCGCTGCAACGGCTGGAGGGCGCGCGGGTCGTGGCGCTGGACAAGACCGGCACGCTGACCGAGGGCCGCCCGGCCCTGACCACCCTCGACGTGCGGGGCGACGAGGCAGAGGTGCTGGCGGCGCTGGCGGCGGTCGAGGCATCGTCCGAGCACCCCATCGCCCGCGCCGTCGTGGCGGCGGCCGAGGCGCGGGGTCTGTCCATGCCCGCGGCGCAGGACTTTGCCAGCGTCACCGGCATGGGCGCCCGCGCCACGGTGGACGGCCGCGCGGTCCTGATCGGCGCCGACCGGTTTCTGACCGCCGAGGGGATCGACCTGGGCGACCTGTCGCAGGCGGGGGGTGAGATCGCGGCCCGCGGCGAAACCCCGCTCTACGCCGCCATCGACGGCCGCGCGGTCGCCGCGCTGGGCGTGTCCGACCCGATCAAGGCCGGCACGCCCGAGGCCATCGCCGCCCTGCATGCGCTGGGCCTGAAGGTCGCGATGATCACCGGCGACAACGCCGCCACGGCCCATGCCATCGCCCGGCGGCTCGGCATCGACCACGTCACCGCCGAGGTCCTGCCCGAAGGCAAGGTGGCGGCGCTGACCGCCTTGCGGGACGCGCACGGCACGCTGGCCTTCGTCGGCGACGGCATCAACGACGCGCCCGCCCTGGCGGAGGCCGACATCGGCATCGCCATCGGCACCGGCACCGACATCGCCATCGAGGCGGCGGACGTGGTGCTGATGTCGGGCGACCTGCGCGGCGTCACCTCGGCCTTTGCCGTCAGCCGCGCGACCATGCGCAACATCCGGCAGAACCTGTTCTGGGCCTTCGCCTACAACGTCGCGCTGATCCCGGTGGCGGCGGGGCTGATCTATCCCGTCGCGGGGATCCTGCTGTCGCCGATACTGGCCGCCGGTGCCATGGCGCTGTCGTCGGTCTTTGTCGTGACCAACGCGCTGAGGCTGCGCCGGGCCGCCGCGGACCGGCCCGCCCGCACCCCTGCCGCGCAAGCCGCCCCTCTGGCGGCCCCGGCCGAGTGAGGAGGCCGTCATGAACATCGGAGACGTCGCCGCCCGGTCCGGCCTGCCGCCCAAGACCATCCGCTATTACGAGGAGATCGGCCTCGTCACCCCGGCCCGCGGCGCCAACGGCTATCGCACCTTCCGCGATGCGGACGTGCACAAGCTGGCCTTCCTCGGCCGGGCGCGGGCCTTAGGCTTCTCCATCGAGGACTGTCGCGCGCTCCTGCATCTCTGGGAGGATCAGAGCCGCGCCTCGGCCGAGGTCAAGGAGATCGCGCAGCACCATCTGGGCGAGATCGAGCGCAAGATCGCGGGCCTCCAGGAGATGCGCGCGACCCTGTCGGATCTCGTCCGCTCCTGCGCCGGGGACGACCGCCCCGACTGCCCCATCCTGGAATCGCTCGCCCAACCGAAGTGAGGCGCCGGAACCCTCCCCCGCGGGAGCCGCGTTTCCGCCCGGAGCGAAGGAGACCCCGATGCCCAAGGACACCGCCGCCCGCACCGCCACGCTCTACCGCATGGCCATGGACGACCACCTCTGCCCCTACGGGCTGAAGTCCAAGGACCTGCTGGAGCGCGAGGGCTATACCGTCGACGACCGCCTGCTAACCAGCCGGGAACAGACCGACGCCTTCAAGGCCGAGCACGGGGTCGAGACGACGCCCCAGACCTGGATCGGCGACGACCGCATCGGCGGCTACGACGACCTGCGCGTGCACTTCGGCAAGGACGCGCCGGACGAGGACGACACCACCTATCAGCCGGTGATCGCGCTGTTCTCGGTCGCGGCGCTGATGGCCGTGGCGGTGACGTGGCTGGTGCAGGGAACGGTCCTGACCGGCCGGACGGTCGAGTGGTTCATCGCCGTCTCGATGGTCCTCCTGGGCCTGCAAAAGCTGAAGGACATCGAGAGTTTCTCGACCATGTTCCTCAACTACGACCTGCTGGCGCGACGCTGGGTGCGCTACGGCTATGTCTATCCCTTTGCCGAGACCGGCGCGGGCCTGTTGATGCTGGCCGGGGTGCTGACCTGGCTGTCGGCGCCGGTCGCGCTGGTCATCGGCACCATCGGCGCGGTGAGCGTGTTCAAGGCCGTCTATATCGACAAGCGCGAGCTGAAATGCGCCTGCGTCGGCGGCGACTCGAATGTGCCCCTCGGCTTCGTCTCGCTGACCGAGAACGTGATGATGGTGGGCATGGCCCTGTGGATGCTGGGCAAGCTCCTCACCTGAGGCCGGGGGATCAGTCCCCCTGGCCCCAAATCAGCGTCTGATTGCCCCCGAGCTTGGAATGGCGGAGCGGGCGCCAGTCCTCGGCCAGGGCCGCCACGCGGGCATCGCCGGTCATCGCCAGCCACGGCTCGAACCACGCCAGGTTGAAGCTCTCCAACTGGTCGCTGCCGTCGAAGTAGCTCTGGACTTCGCCGGTGATGGCCTCGGTCGCGGCGCCCGTCTCCATATCGGCGACGGTGAAGTCCACGATCCGCCCGAGCGCGCCGTCGCAGCGTTCGGCCACGCGGTATCCGTGCCGGTCGAGCAGCGCCACGGCCGTCACCAGCGGCGCCACTGCGTGGAGCTGATAGTGATAGGCCAGCCGCCCGCGCGCCATCTCCTGCGGCAGGGCGCCCTCGGGGGTGGCAGTGCAGAGAATGTATTGCACCGACCAGGCCGACCAGCCGCGCAGCACGGGGTCGCCGGTCAGGTCGGCCACCGCCGCCCCTGCCAGCGCCGACCAGGCGCGCAGGTTGCCCTGTCGGGCGCCGTCGGGCGCCGTCTCCCAAAACGCCATCTGGCCCAACATGAGCCGGCCCAGCCAGTCGGCCACCTCACGCTTGTCCCGGCGCAGGGTGCTGTGCGGCGCGACCTGCCGCATCACCATGCCGAACGACGCCAGCCGCGAGCCCACGGTCAGGTTGGCGGTGCGGCTCTTGAGGTCCGCAATCGCGTCGGCCCGGGCCCAAGTGACCAGCTGCGCCACGACGCAGTCCGAGACGGCGCGGCGGTCGGTGCCCTCTTCGAAGACCGTGTTCGCCAGGTCCGCCAGGTCGCGAAGGAAGTCGTCGAGCGGCTCCAGCGCCTCGTCGACCTCGGCGTTGGCATCGGCGTCGATGTCGGACCGGGTCGCGCTGTCGTCGGCATAGCGGCTGCCGTAGGCGAGGCTGTAGACCGGCTCGGGCGCCGGGGGGCAGATCATGTCATCGGCGCTGGCCAGGGCCGGCGCCACCGCGGCGAGGCTCAGGGCACCGGCGGCCATCGCGCGCCAGCGCCTCACTGGGTCACCGTGAGGCGCAAGAGTCGCGCCAGGCGGTCGGCCTCGGCCGATCCGGCCTCGCTCGCCTGATCGAGCCACGCCAGCGCGCGGCCCATGTCCGGCGCGATGCCGATGCCGTAGGCCAAAGCGTGGCCGAACTCGGCCATCCCGCGACGGTCGCCCGCCTCGGCCGCCTGCTCCAACCAGCGGGCCGAGTTCAAGAGATCGGCCGGCGTCTCTGCCGTGTCGCGCAGCAAGAGGCCCAGCTCTCGCGCCGCCGTCACGTCGCCTGCGTCGGCCGCCTGGGCATAGAGGCGGTGGACGTCGAAGCGGTCGGACACCGCCGCCTGCACCTCGGGCGCGGCCCGCCGATAGGCTGCGAGGATCCAGCCCAGATCGTCGTAGGCCGCCCCCTGCACCGCCGCCAGCAGATGCTCGGCCGCGGCCTCGGGCGCCCAGGTTTCGAGATCGGGATTGGCCGTCAGCAGGAACAGACGCTGCCGGGCCGCCGCGTCGCCCTCGGCCAGGGACCGTTCCAGCACCTGCATCTCGGTCGGGACCGCGCCGGTGTCGAAGGCCGCAAGCTGGCGGTCCTTGAGCCGCAGCTTGCTGAGCGCGTGGCCGCCCTCGATCGCCAGGCCGATCCGCCGCCAGTGATAGGACTGCGCCGCCTCGCCGCGCTTGGCATGGGCCTCGCCCAGTTCGGCCACGTCCTTGGTCGTGCAGCGCATCAGCGACACGGCCCGGTCGACATAGTCCGCCGCCGTTTCGGGATCGACGTAGGGAATCGCGAACACCAGCGCCAGGAAATCGCCGCGGTCCTCGATCTCGGCTGCGAACTCGTCGTAGACCGCGCGCTCGCCCTGCACCTTGGCCAGGAGCCGCGACTTGAGCCGCATCGCCGCGCCCTCGCCCCGCTTGCCCGCCATGGTCAGCAGGTCGATCACCTCGTCGGCGATGTCGACGTCGCGGCCGTTGTCGTCGGTCAGGGCGATGGCCAGGTCCAGCGCCGTCTTGACGCCGTTGTTGAGGTAGATGCGGCGGAACAGCTCGACCGCCAAACGCCGCTCGGCGGGGTTGGTGGCCAGCTCGAACTCCAGCTTGGCAAACGCTTCGAGCGCCTGGTCGGAGCGGTCCAGACGTTCGGCCCAGAGGCGGTGCGCCCGTCCGGTGGCGCCCGGATCGACCTGCACCCGCTGGACGAAGTTGGCCAGGCTCTCGGTCCGGCCCATCAGCGCCTGCGACTGGATGCGGGCGATGATCTCGGGCTCCTTGTAGGGGTCGAGGGCAATGAGATCGGTCGCCGACACGCTGACCGAGCCGTGTTCGGTGGCGGCATAACTTGCGGCCCAGGCGCCGGCGGCGCGCATCCGCGGGGCGTCGTTGACCTGACAGCGATAGAGCCCGTCGAGATACTCCATGGAGCTCTCCATGCCCCAGCGGCTCACGGTCTCATGGAACAGGTCGATGGACCGGCCAATGCGGGCCGGGTCGTCACGCCAGCGCACGAGCTTTTGCGCGAGGAGCTGGGTGCCTTCGGGATCGCCGCGGCGCACCGCCTCTTCGAGGAGCGCCATCGCCTCGGGCTCGCCCTTCCACCGGCCGACGCGCACCAGTGTCTCCTTGGCCAGAGTGGTAAAGACCCAGCCCGGCGCCTCCGGCATCTCGGTCAACTCGCGCAGATACAGCAGATAGGTGCTGTCCTCGTCCGCTTCCTCACCGTCGAGGTTGATGGCGAGTTGGAACAGAGGCGACAGAGACCGGCGGTGGCGCCCGGTGTCGGCGGCGTGGTTGTACCCCAGCGTCGCCAACAGCTCTTCGACCCCGACGCCGCCGGTGACCTTGAGTTGGCCGATCTGCTCTTCGCTCAGGGAAAAGCCGCGCTCCAGCGCCAGGCCCAGATACTTGAGCATCTGCGCGTCGTCCTTGTCGGCCGCGTCCGCCTCCAGGTGGAACTCCACCACCCGCCAGGCGCCGCGGGCCGAGCCCATGTCGGCCGAGAACTTGTACCAATCGTAGGCCAGCCGCGGGTTCGGAGACACGACCTCGCCGTCGAGATACTGGCGCGCGATCCGCTCGGCGCGGTTGCAGACGCTGGCGTTGAACTGGCCCAACAGACCGCCGAACGCCATGGTCACGGTGAGATCCAGGGGCGCGTCCCAGCCTTCGACCGGGTTGCCCTCCAGCTCCATCCGCGCCAGCGTCATCAGCGCGTTGGCGTTGCCGCCGAAGCCTGCGTCGCGGATCAGCGCGCGGGCATAGTCGGGGTCGGGATCGACGCCGATGCCGTTGAGGTAGTACTGCGCCAGGATCAGGCGCTGGTTGTGGTCGAGAAGGTCGTGCCGCTGGCGCAGCTCGCCCACCAGACCCGCGGCCCGGAGCGCGTCGAGCCGCCCGGCGTCGATATAGAGCGCGACGCGCTCCAGAATCGCCCGGTTGCCGTCGAAGGACGCGTCGACCTCGGACAGCCGCTGGATCAGCGCCTCGATGAAGGCGAACTCGGCGTCGGGCGCGGTGCGCTTGAGCCGGCGGATGTCACGGCGCAGATAGGCCGCGCGCATCCGGTCGCTCAGCACGGTGACGCCGGGATCGATGTCGACCAGGTCCAACGCCTTCTCCCGCGTTTCGGGCCGGCAGATGTCCTGGGGTTCCAGGGCCGGGGGGCGGAAGGCCAGGTCCAGCGTCCGCGCGGCCGCAGGGAGCGGCGCCAGGACAGGGGCCACCAGGGCGGCGGCGGTGAGCGCGAGAGCGATCCGTTTCATGGTCATCTCTCCTTAGAAGCAAGCCGTGACGCGGGGCGTGACCCCGACGGAGGTGTCGAAGGCGATGTCGAGCCGCACCGCGCCCGCGTCCCACAAGCCCGTCGTCGGCATGTAGAAGCGTCCGGTGGCCACCTGCCCGTCTGAGCGCTCGATCACCCGGGTCCGGGTCGCCCCATCGGCGTTGGCGAAGGTGAAGCGGGCGGCGCGCGCCTCGGCGCCGCTGTCGACATAGATGGTGTAGTCCAGAGCGGGATCGAGCCCGCTGAGGTCGGCGCGGACGGTGTCGGGCGCGGGGCTGGCCTGGAGCCGCAGGGGCACGCGGCAGGTGTTGCCGGCCGCGGCGATCAGTTCGGCCATCGGTTGGTCTCCAAATCGGGCGAGGCTGTGCCAGATCGGGTTCTCCCAAACCAGGATCGCCGGGCGCTGTTCCTGGAACGCCGCCGAGGTCAGGTAGGACGAGATCGCGCCGAACGCGCCGCCGCCCGGCACCGCATAGCGGACCACGTCGAGGCCCGTCGCCTCGGACAGGAACCCGGGAAAGTTCGTGGCCTCTTCGCCGGTGAACTCGGTCCCGACCACTGCCATCAGCGGCAGACGCGCCTGAACGGAAAAGATCGAGGTGCCACGCACCAGTTGCGCCGCCTGCACCTTGGAGGTGGCAAAGGTCATGGTCTCGACCGGCGGCAGGGTGAGCTGGCAGCGCTGTTGCAGACGCTGCCGCGTGGGCGAGTCCAGCGTCGCGGGCTGCATCGGCGTGGTCGAGAACGCCCCCTTGGGCAGGTCGGCGAAGCTGGGCTCGTCCCGCAACGCATGGGCCACGGCGAGCGCGGCGAGTTGCGCGCCCCGGGCGGTCCAACGGTAGTCGGCCTTGAAGAAGGCTGGGTCAGCGGCGCTGGCCTCCAGCATCGCGCGGCGGGCGTCGACGGCCACGACCCCGGCCTCCCGCAGCTTGCGCAGTCCTTCGGTATAGACCGTGGCGGCCAGATCGGCGTCGTAACCGAAGTCCACCGCCACGCCGGGCAGATGGCCGGGCATGGCCAGCGCCTTGGTCGGCACGGGCATGTAGACCAGCGTGGTGCCTTGCAGCGCCAGCGCCTGACTCAGCTCGGCCAGCTTGAGGATCGTGGGATCCGAGAACGGGTGGTGCATGTGCAGATCGGGCGCGATGCGAAAGAACGTGCCCTCCCGGCCTTCGATGGCGGGGGTGTGGTGCTGTCCGGCCAGGTCGGCGCAGCCATAGACCGACTGAGCCGCGGCGGGCCCGGCGGCCCAGGCGGCAAGCGCGGCGGCGGCGGTGAGGAGGCGGAGGGGTCCGGTCATGGGATCAACCTTGGGTCGGGGCGCCGCCGGTGCGGGCGTCGAGGAGGGAGAGGAGGGTCTCGGCCGTGGCCTTGGCCGTGGGCGAGACGCTGGCCCGAGCGCGTTCGAGATAGCTGCGGGCGCGGGCTAGATCGGCGGCGGTGGCGTCGTCGTCGGCCAGGATCCGCACCGCAAAGCGCAGCTCGACCCGGCCGTCGCCACCGGCGGCATAGTCGAGGATCTTGTCCCGTGTGGCGTCCGACAGCGCGCCAAACAGCCGCCCTTCGCCGTTGAAGGCGATGACGGCGTCCATGGCCAGCGCGTTGCCCGCCCAGGCGTGGGGATAGAGCACGGCCATATACTGCCGCTTGCGGGCCGCGGGCTCGTCGGCGGGGTCGAGCCGGTGCAGCGCCGTCACCATCTTGCGCAGCGCATAGACCCGGCCGCTGCCGACGGCGATGGAGGTATACCAGGCGATGTCGCTGGCGCGGCCCAGCGGATCCTCTGCGATCAACCGGTCGGCATAGCGCGCTGCCGCCAGACCGTCGCGGGCGTCGGCCAGCGCCCTCAGCGCGTCGTCGGCCACCGGCAGGCCTTCGTGCATCGCCTTGCGCGTCTCGCGCAGGTCGGCGCGGCGCAGCTGCGCCGTCTTGGTGATGCCCGGATCGACCACGACCGAGATCGCCCGCGACTCGGGGTCGCTTGGGATCGTCATCGGAAACGACTGGCCAAGGCCGAGGGCGGGCCATGCCAGACCCGCCAGAACCGCGATGACCGCCGTGAGAGATCTGCTCATATCCTCACCGCCTGTCTGTTGTTGTCCTCTCAGCCCTCGCATACTCCCGACGGCTGGAGGTCGGAGAGTTGTCCCTCCGAGTTCAGGATCAACGGCGTCGCCCCTTCCAGATTCTTGAAGATGATCCGGCTTTGCGTAACGAGATCGCCGTTGAAGAAGCGCGGAAACTGCTTCCGCATATCGTTGCCCACGAGTTTCAGGTTGCCGCCCACCGCGGTCGAGACGCCCGACCCGTTGGAGGCCAGGGTGTTGCCCTCCAGGAACGTGCCCGACAGCGCGTCCTGGGCCGACACCCAGATCCCTGCACTCTTGTTCGAGATGATCGTATTGCCGCGCACCTGGGTGTCGCGGCTCGTGCGCACCTCGATCCCCTTCTGGCGGTTGTCCATGACCACGTTGTCGGCGATGACGCCGCAGTCCGAGCGCGCATAGGCGATGCCGCCGCCCTTGCGCCGCCAGACGATGTTGTGCGTGACGACGGTGCCGTGGCTGTCGTTGCGCACGGCGATCCCGACCTTTTCCCCGCCGAGGACCGCGTTGCCGTGGACGACGCTGCGGGCCGACCCGCCCGAGAGACTGATCGAGTTGAACCGGATCAATCCGCCGAAGAGGTTGCCGATCACCCGGGTCCGCGCCGACCGCACCGCGATCACGGGCGCGCCGCGGAAGTTCTGGAACCGGTTGCCTTCGATGGCGACACCGGTGGCGGAGTGCAAGGTGACCGAGATCAGGTCTTCGAAATGGCTGTCGCGGACATAGGAGTCGCCCCGCACGGCCATCAGCGCGTTGCGCACCAGCGAGAAGCCCGAGAACTTGGCGGTCTTGCCAAAGCCCAGACCGTGGAACCGGCCGCCGTCGACCTGCACGATCCCCGCCCCCGCCGTGGCGACGAAGGGGATGAAGCTGCCGATGCGGACGTTGCGGGGGCCCACGGCGGCGACGGTGGCGCCGCGCACGGTCAGCGTGCCGAAGTTCAACAGGAACGCCCCGTCGGGGCGGCTGAGCGCCAGGCGGTCACGGGGGCCCAGGGCCAGCGCCGCACCGTCCCAGACCACCACCGGCACCCGCAGGAGCAGCTCGGCACCGCCGATGTCGTCCTGGAGGCGGTAGTGCTGGAGAAACAGGCGCAGGTCGTCGAGCGTCGCCGTGCCCTGGCGCACCACCAGCGCCGGAAAGGCGCGGTTCGACTGGGCCTCGACCACGGCCTGGTTGCTCTCGGCACCGTGGCTCTGCGCCAGCATCGCCAGGGCCAGGCGGAGGTCCAGGACCTGCATGTCCACCGGGGCGGCACCGTCGGCCGCCGGGGACGCCGCCGCGGGCGCGGCGGGCGGCACAGCGGAGAGGCCGAGGACCCGCTCCAGCCCCGACCCGGCCAGCAGTTCGCGCGCGGTCAGGGCGGCGTTGGCGGGTTGCGCCATCGCGTCCGACAACGCTGCCATGCGGTCGCGCAGGTCGGCCCCCTCGATGCCGGGCACAGCCGCGGCGACGCCGCCCCAGAGGGCGACGACGAGGGCGGCGGCCAGGCCGCTCCAGGAGGCGCGTCTGCGCTCAGGCATAGCGGGCGACCGGCACCACGTTGTCGGCCGGCACCGCGGGCTGGACGCTCATCAGCACCACCTCGGCGGTCTCGTCGGCGTCGTTGACCAGGCGGCCGCCCTTGGCGCCGTCCAGAACCATGCGGCCGCCGGGGCCGAGGGCGCGCATATGCGGACCTTCGCAGGCGCTGAGCGAGCCAGTGACCACGATCGCCTCGCGCAACTCGTCGGCCTCCATCGACACGACCGCGCCGGGCTTGATCGTCAGGGTCGACAGGGTAAAGGCGTCCTCGTCGATGACCTGGCGCAGGTGGCCCCACTCGCGCTCGGCCTTCTGGTGGCTCTCGACCTCGACGCGCTGCGCGGCCTTGAGATGCTCCGCCACCTTCTTGACGTTCTGGCAGTGTCCCACCTTGGTCACGAGCAGCGCGTCGGGGGTGTCGACCACGATCACATCGGACATGCCCACCAGCGTCACCAGCCGCCCCTCGGAGCGGACGAGCGAGTTGTGCGTGTCCACGGTGACGATGTCGCCTTGCAGCACGTTGCCCTCGGCATTGGGCGCCTGGATGCCATACATGGCCGACCAGGAGCCGACGTCGTTCCACATCACGTCGAGCGGCGCCAGAGCAATGCGGCGGGTCTTTTCAAAGACGACCTGCTCGGTGGGTTCGGCGGCGGCCTGGCGGAAATGCTCGGCCGACAGCACCACGCCGCGGGGCGCCGGGGCGGCGTTCAGAACCGCGTTCTCCACGGCGACATAGCTGCGCATGTCGAACCTCTTGTATTCCTCGATGATCGTGGCCGCCGAGAACATCGAGATGCCCGACGCCCAATAGGCGATGTCGCTCTCCACCAGGAACCGCGCCTTGCGCGCCGGCGGCTTTTCGACGAAACGCTCGACCTTGCGCAGGCCGGGATAGCCGTCGACGGCGCCGCCGTCGGTGATGTAGCCAAAGCCGGTCTCGGGATAGCGCGGCTTGATCCCGAAGGTGATGATGTGGCCGTCCTGGGCCGCCTGCTTCATCGCCACGATGGTGCTGTTGAGATCGCCCTCGATCACGTGGTCGGCGGGGATCACCAGCATCAGCGCCTCGGGGTCGTGCTGATAGAGCCGCATGGCCGCGGCCAGAACCGCGGGGCCGGTGTTGCGGCCCATGGGCTCGTGAATGATCTGCGCGTCCGAGCCGATCTGCGCGAGCTGCGTTTCGACCGTGCGCGCGTGCCGTTCGGAGGCGACGATGACCGGGATTTCGAAGTCCGCGCCCTGGTGCCGCTCAATGGCCGATTGAAAGAACGTCGGGGACGTCGCATCGCCGATCCGCTGGAATTGTTTCGGGCTCTCGGTCCGCGAAACCGGCCACAGCCGCGTGCCGTTGCCGCCGCAGATGATGAGTGGATGAATCTTAGGCATTGCCGTTCCCCAACTTAAAGAGAGAGCCGCCAAACAAGGATCGAGAGAGACGCACCCGCGCCGGCATTCCCACATCGTCGATGTCGAGAGCGCCGTCTTTGGCCAACAAAACAACGGGCAAATACAGATCCCCCTTGGCGGCGGCGGCGTTGGTGGCCGAGGTCTGAACGACCCTCACCGGCACCTCCCGCCCGTCTGCCAAATCGAGATAAACCTGCTCGCCATTCATGGCCTTGGACAGTCCTTCGATGCTCATCTGAGCTTGAACTCTGACTTCGACATTTGAATCGAATAGTGTCAGAATTGGGTCGCTGGGGAGGATTGTTGCGCCTTCGTAAATACCGTCCTTGAGAACGATGTCACAATCGCAAGGCATCATGAAATTCAGGGTGTCGCCCGAGTTGGCCGAGACCGAATAAATCACCTCACCCTCGCTTGCCTCGGTGTCGAGATAAGTGATCTGACCACCCGAGGTCGCGCGCATCTCGTCGCCCGAGCGGACGATGAAGACCGGCCGCGGCTCATAGCTGGTGAGGTAGCGGTTCAGCACCGCGTGCCCCGCCAGCGCGATCAGCGCGACGGACAGGACGAGGCTCCCCGCCCGCTTGACCATCCGCCGCTTGCTGTCGTCGGCGGCGGCCTTCTGCGTCTTGGGCTTCACCGGCCCGGTGTAGCCCAGCATCGAGCCCAGGCTGACGAAGTCGCCGGCGATGAAGCTGTTGAGGATGTAGCGCAGCTGCGGCAGGTGCGGCCCGGTGGGATCGAGGAACTTGAGCGTGATCTCGTCGTCCTTGTCCTGGGCGATGGAGGCCTCGGGGTAGAGACTGATCGAGAACCCTTCGAAATCGAAGGCCAGCCGCACGATGTGGCGGCTGCCGGCGAAATCGGGCTCCAGCGCGCCGGGGGCCGAGACGTAGGCCGCCGTGACCGACAACCCGACGCCGTCGAGCTTGTATTCCCCGATATGCGCGGTGAACGGGATTGGCAGAACCGGATGCTCGGTGTCGAAGACGAAATCGTTCGGAAGGTCCGGTTTTGCGACCTCTTCGATATCGGTGTTGTCTTTCATCGGTTCACTCCTCGGGCACCGGGCCCGTCAAACTTTCGTTAGCAACAGGATCGCGGAAATCAGGAACCCAAAGGCGAAGACGTGGTGCGCCAGCGATTCCCAAGCTCGGACCCGGTCGGCCAGCGCCACCAAGCTCACCCCGGAGGAGGCGCCCTGACGGGTCCATTTCTGCTTGTTGAGACGGAACAGAACGTAGGTCTTCATCGCCGCCCCGGCGATTTGGCTGAAGTACAGCAGGGGCGGATGCGTGATCGGGAACCAGGTGCCCCGGAACAGCGACAACACGATACAGAAGACATAGCGCGTCGCCATCACCCAGGCGACGTAGAGCGGCAGCACCATCCAATCGATCAACAGGGCCGTGAGCAGCACGGTCAGCGGGCCGGTCATCGTGGTCCACATCGACAGCCGCTGATCGAGGATCGACCACCAGACGAACCGCCCGATGCGGCCCGGCGGCAGTTTCAGCGCGCGACCGTTGGTGCGCATCATGTTGCCGAACCAGCGGATCATCAGCGTGTTGGCGCTGTCGAGGAAGGTCGGCCGCGGCTGCGTCTCCATCGACCAGGACTGCACGTCGGGGAGATAGGCCATCTCCCAGCCGTTCCGTAGCAGCCAGAACCAGGTGGACTTGTCGTCGCCGGTCAGGAACTTGACCCGCCCCAGGCGCCAATGGTCGAGAAAGTCGTCGCGCACCCCCTCGATGAACTCGGGGTCGGTGGCGAGGTCCGCGCGGAACACGCTCATCCGGCCGGTCAGCGTCAGCACCCGGTTCGACAGCCCCATCGAGCACATCATCACCTGACGCTGGTTGAACCGCAGGATGAACCAGTCGCGAAACAGGTTCTTTTTCTGGATCCGCACGCCTTCGTCGGTGGTCAGCGCGCCGACCTTGGGGTTCGTGAACACCGGCGCCGACTGGTCCCAGATGTCGTGCGGCACCTCGGTGTCGCCGTCGACGAAGACCAGGATGTCGCGGTGGGAGGGGTTGTAGCCGCGGATGATCTCCAGCGTCTGGGCCAGCGCATCGCGCTTGCCGTTCGACCGGATGCGGTCGATGACCAGCTCCACCTTGGACATGTCGCGCGGCATGGTCTCGTAGATCTGGCGGATCAGCCGGGCGTCGGCGCCGTCCACCACCGACGACACCACCGTCGCGCCGTCGCGGGCGTTGGCGGCGGCGTTGAACACCGACCGATAGACGGGGAGCGAGATCTCGGGCTCCACCATATACGACGTGACCAGCATGTAGCAGTGCGACCGCCGGCCTTCGGCGGCGAAGGCGGCCCGCGCCTTCGCTTTGCGTCGGGGATGCACGATCCGCCGAAAGAACACCGCGCGCGTGAAGTTGATTGCGGCCCACGAATAGCGCCACATGCCCAAAAAGCCCACGATGAAGATCGACGCTTCGGCCCCGTCGAGGTCGCCCAGATAGCCCGGCGGAACCAGGCTAGCCAGGAGCACGATCACTGCAAAGTAGGCGAGATGGGTGAACAGCATGTACACCCGTCTGCCCTCCTTACCAGCAGATACCCTCGTATGTCCCGTTCGAGACCATCTTGCGGCTCATCCGGGTGAGGTCGAGAACCGGACGCTCGGCGGCCGCCTTCTCAAGCTTCTCCACGGCGTCGCCGTAGAAGTTGCCCACGAGCACCGCGCCCGAGCCGTCGATCAGACGGTCGAGATCGGCGACCATCCGGTCCTTGAGATCGGGGATCACGTCGTTGCCGCGGCCGGCCATCGAGTTTTCGTTGGCATAGGCCTCGTGCACATAGGGGTCGTAGATGTCGACCTCGATGCCGTTCGCGATCAGCCGCGAGGCCAGCGTCGCCAGCGGGCTCTCCCGCAGGTCGTCGGTGCCGGGCTTGAACGAGATGCCGACGAAGCCGACCTTTTGCGCGCCGCTGTCCTGCACCATCTTCTGGGCGCGCTGGATCTGGGCCTCGTTGGCCTCCAGCGTCGCGTCGAGAAGGTAGGACGGCACGCCCTTTTCGCGCGCCAGATGGCGCAGGGCACGGACGTCCTTGGGCAGGCACGAGCCGCCGAAGGCGAAACCGGGCCGCATGAAGTAGGGCGAGATGATCGCCTTGGTGTCGGAGGTCAGGATCTCCATCACCGTCTGACCGTCGAGGCCGCAGGCCTTGGCGATGTTGCCGATCTCGTTGGCGTAGGTGACCTTCACCGCGCGCCAGGTGTTCGAGCAATACTTGACCATCTCGGCCGTGCGCAGGTCCACCACGTGGATCTTGCAGCCCAGGCCCTCGTTCAGCTCCGTCAGGATCTTGGCCGTGCCGTCGTCCAGCGCGCCAAAGACGATCAGGCCGGGATCGTAGTAGTCCTCGATCGCCGTGCTCTCGCGCAAGAACTCGGGATAGTAGCCCATGCCGAAGTCGACGCCGGCGGTCTTGCCGCTCTCGCGCTCCAAGACCGGGATGCAGGTGCCCTCGCACGAGCCCGGCACGATGGTCGAGCGGATGACCACCGAGTGGAAGCCGTCCTTGTTCTTGAGCGCCCGGCCGATGCTCTCGCACACGACCTCGACGTATTTCAGCCCGACCGACCCGTCGGGGGCCGAGGGCGTGCCGACGGCGATGAAGCTCGCGTCGGTATTGTCGATGGCGCGCTGGACGTCGTCGGTCGCCACCAGCTTGCCCGCCTTGACCGCGTCCGCGATCAGCGGGTCGAGCCCGTTTTCCACGATGGGCGACATGCCCGCGTTGATCTGTTCGATCTTGCCTGGGTCCACGTCCACCGCGATCACGTCGTGGCCGTCGCGGGCCAGACATGCGGCACTGACTACACCTACATAGCCAATGCCAAAGACACTGATTCTTGCCATTTCTGCCTCATGTTCTGCGTCGATAGTTTTTGTTATTTGTTTATTTGCTATGGGCTTGGCGCCCGTTGGTAAAGTGGTTTGGGGCTCGGCGGGTCTTTGCCGATGGGCGGTGACCAAACTGCTACAGTTCCCTATATTTTCGCGTTTGTTGCGCGTCTCGACCCAAAAGATGACCCTCTAATGTGGCGAAAATCGGGCGGGGGACAGGCGCCGCGGCGGTCTTGGCGCCGCTGTGGCGCCGCCTCCCAACTGCCTGATCCAACGCCCCGATCCCCAGCGTTACTGGGACCGAGGCGGGATCTTCGTGCCGGTTCGGGCATTGGAAAATCGGGCGAGTTCCGTGCTCTCCGCCCCATTCTTGCCACATTTGCGCCAAACGCTGCCGCACGGCGAAAAAATACCTTCGATTGTGTCGATTCCGGGACCAATCGCCCCTTCTCCGCAGATGTTCGTGGGATGTTCCGGCCCCGCCCCCCGGTGGGGGTCCCGGCGCCGAGTTGACGGGGCCGTCCGCGGCCCTATCGAGTGGGCCAGTCCAACGGAGCCCCGCCATGCCGCCATCCCCCCACCCGACCGCCACCGCCAGCCTCACCGACGACGAGATCTTCGAGTTGCGGTGGCACCGGGCGGAAGCGGACCTGATGGCGCCCCTCGCCCGGCTCTACGGTCAGCGGATGGAGGCGGGCGTCCTGCGCGACCGCGTCCGCACCCTTCTGGCCGAGAAATGGGCCGAACGGCCGCGCGACCTGCGCCGCCTCGACCTCGCCCGGGACCTCAACCCCGGCTGGTTTTTGGGTCAGGAGATGGTCGGCTACGTCTTCTACGTGGACAAGTTCGCGGGCACCTTCGCCGACGTGCCCCAGCACATCCCGTGGCTGACCGATCTCGGCGTCACCTATGTCCACTTCATGCCCTGCCTCATGCCGCGGCCGCGGCCGTCGGACGGCGGCTATGCGGTGATGGACTATGGCCGGATCAACCCCGACCTCGGGACCATGGACGACTTTCGCGCCGCCTGCGCCGCCCTGCGCAAGGCCGGGATCAGCCCCTGCATCGACATGGTCCTGAACCACACCGCCAAGGAACACGCCTGGGCGCAAAAGGCGGCCGAGGGCGATCCGGTCTACCAGGACTACTACTGGATGTTCGATAGCGACGCCCTGCCTCGGCAGTACGAGGAGACGCTGCTGGAGATCTTCCCCAACCAGGCGCCCGGCAACTTCACCCACTATCCGCAGATCGGCGGCAACGGCGGCAAGTGGGTCTGGACCACCTTCAACGAATACCAGTGGGACCTGAACTGGGAGAACCCAGAGGTGTTTCTGGCGATCCTGGGCATCATCCTCGACCTGGCCAACAACGGTGCCGAGGTGATGCGCCTCGACGCCGTCGCCTTCATGTGGAAGCGGATGGGCACCGTCTGTCAAAACGAGCCCGAGGTGCACGACATCCTCCAGGCGCTGGTGCAGGGCACGCGGGTCGCCGCGCCCGCGGTCATCCACAAGGCCGAGGCCATCGTCGGGCCGCACCAACTGGTCCCCTACCTCGGCACCGGGCGGCACACCGGCCGGGTCTCGAACCTGGCCTACCACAACAACCTGATGGTGCAGTTCTGGGCGTCGCTGGCCGCCCACGACACCCGGCTGATGACCGACGTGCTGGCGCGCCACTTCCCCGAGCGGTTCCGCAACGCGCAGTGGGCCACCTATATCCGCTGTCACGACGACATCGGCTGGGCGATCACCGAAGAGGACGCCGAGCGGCATCCGCCCATGTCCGGCCCGGGGCACCGCAGCTATCTGGCCGACTTCTACAACGGGTCGTTCCCGGGCTCGTGGGCGCGGGGGGCCGATTTCCAGTACAACCCCGAGACCGGGGACCGGCGCACCAACGGCACCTTTGCCTCTCTGGCTGGGCTGGAGCGGGCGCTGGAGAGCGGCGACGTGCGCCAGATCGACCTGGCCGTGAATCGAATCCTCATGGGCCACGCCCTGATCGCGGCCTACGGGGGCCTGCCGTTGCTATACATGGGCGACGAAATCGGGTTGACGAACGACGACGCCTATCGCGACGACCCTCTGCGCGCCGACGACGGGCGCTGGATGCAGCGCCCGGCGATGGACTGGGCCCACGCCGCCGAGGCCGAGACCGCAGACAGCCCCCACGGCTGGATCCTGCGCGGCACGCGGCACCTGATGGCGGTGAGGAAGGCCACGCCGGAACTGGCCGGGCACGTCCCATCCCAGGTGATCGACACCCGCCATCCCGCGCTCTTTGCCGTGCGGCGGCCGGGAGATGCGGCGACGGTGTGGGCGGTGTTCAACTTCACCGACGTGGCGCAGCATCTGCCGCTCGACCGGCTGGGGATCGCGCCGGGGACGCCGTTGACCGACCTCATCTCGGGGCACGCCCCGGCGATGGAAGGCGACCGCCTGCGCCTGTCGCCTTACGGGCGGCTCTGGCTGCGGCCCGCGGGCTGAGCCGTCGCTCGGCCGAGCGCCGGGAGCAGGAGCGGCACGACGAGCAGCAGGACGGCGATCGCCACGAACGCCCATCGCAGGCCGAACAGCGCAGACAGGCCGCCCATCAGCGGGGGCCCGACGAAGAAGCCCATGAAGCCCACCATCGACACCCGCGCGATCATCGCCACGCGCAGGTCGTCGGGCAGGCCCCTGCCGACCAGGCCCATGGCCGTGGGCGCCATCACCGACAGGCCCAGCCCCAGCGCGGCGAACCCCGCATAGGCCGCGGCGAGCCCCGGCGCCGCCGCCACCCCGAGCGACCCTGCCGCGGCGAGGACCGCGCCCGCTCCGATCAGCCGCCGCGCGCCCAGACGCGCGCTCAGCACCTGCCCCGACATGCGCCCGACGAACATGGTGAAGCCCAGGAGCGCCGGGCCGGCCGCCCCCTCGGCCGCGCCGCCGCCCAGCTCGCGCTCCAGATGCAGGGCCGACCAGCTCTCGACCGCGTGCTCGCCGGTGAAGGCGGCAAAGACCACTGCGCCGCCGAGGAGCGACAGGAGGCCCCACGCCGCTGGCGCCCCGGCCCCCTCGGCCGCCGTCGCCCCCACCATCGGCGCGCGCATCAGCGGCACCGCCGCCAGCACCGCCAGCGCCAGCGCGGTCAGGATCGCCGCGGGGCCCAGTCCGATCTCGCGCGCCACGCCCGTGGCCAGCGCCGCGACCATGTAGGCCAGGGAAAAGATCGCGTGGTTGAGGTTCATCAGCTCGCGGCCAGACCGCGTCTCGATCCCGCTGATCCGGGCGTTCATCAACACGTCGAGCGTCCCCGAGGCCAGCGCGCAGAGACCCATGGCCAGGGCAAAGCCCGCGACGCCCCCCGCCAGACCGGGCGTGAGGAACGCCAGCCCCATGGCCGCCGCCGCCAGCGGCAGGGCAGCGGCGCCCAGCCGCGCCTCGGCCCTGGGCGCCAGCCACATCGCCACGACGAGCGCGGCCGACGCCGCGAACAGCGCCCCGCCAAAGGCTGCGTCCCCTGCCCCGATCCCCGCCTTCAGCTCCGGCACCGAGGCCGCGAACCCGCCCCACAGGAGGCCCATCGCCGCAAAGGCGACGAGCGGCGCGCGCGACAGGGCGATGTCTCGGACCAAAACCATGTCCGCCCCTTGCCGCGTCGGCGGGCGGCCCGCAAGGGGGCTTGCCATCCCTCCGCCGCCGCGGTAACGGCACGCGTTCATGGGCGGACACCCTTGGAGGCCGCCCGCAACTTCAGGAGAACCACCGATGGCATCCGAAATCCCGGATATCGTGGCCACGGAACGGACGGGGACAGGCAAGGGGGCCGCCCGTCAAGCCCGCAGGGACGGGCTCGTTCCCGGCATCGTCTATGGCGGCGGCACCGATCCGCTGCCGATCAACCTCCCCTACAACGCGCTGTTGAAAAGCCTCCGGCAGGGCCGCTTCCTGTCCACGCTCTTCAACCTCAAGGTCGACGGCCATGACGACGTGCGGGTGATCTGCCGCAACGTCCAGCGCGATGTGGTCAAGGACCTGCCGACCCATGTGGACTTCATGCGCCTGCGCCGCAACAGCCGCGTGTCGCTGTTCATTCCCGTGGAGATCGAGGGCGAAGACGAGGCACCGGGCATCCGCAAGGGCGGCGTCCTGACCATGGTGCGCCCCGAGGTCGAGCTGCGGTGCACCGCCGGCGAGATCCCGGAAAAGATCGTGGCGAGCGTCGCTGGGATGGACATCGGGGACACGCTGACCATCTCGATGGTCGACCTCCCCGAGGGCACCCGCGCCACCATCGATCGCGACTTCGTCATCGCCAACATCCAGGCGCCCTCGGGTCTGGCCAGCCAGAAGGACGAGGACGAGGACGAGGCGCCCGCCGCCGACGAGGTGCCCACCACCGAGATGGGCCCGCCCGACGGCGAAGAGGCCGAGGACTGATCCTGCCGCGGGGCGCCCACACGGCGCCCCGTTCTCCTAGAGCGGCCGCGCGCCCGGCGTTTGCGTCCGTCCCACCTTGGAGGTTACGGCGGTCACAGCCTGGAAGGTGTCGCGATACACGCTCTCGAACCACTTCAGGAAACCGGGCGCCACGTCGTCGGGATGCTGCGTCAGAAGGTCTTCCGAGGTGATCTCGTGGCTGGCATACTTGCCGTGCTCGATCCGCGTGAGCCGGGGACGCGGTGGACGCAGGGCCGCGTAGGGGATCATCAGATACACCGCCGGGCGGTTCAGCGCGGCCTTGCACGCCGGGTCGGCCAAGACGTTGCGAAAGCCGTCGCCGCTGATCCAGTACTGGTCGCGGTCGCTGTCGCGGTCGAGGAAGAAGGTCTGAGAGATGCCGTCCATGGCCGATGCGTAGACGCTGGAGCGGGCAGCGGACGAGGCGTTGAGCCGCCGAAAGATCCAGTCCGCCTTCGACAGGCGCGACACGCGCATCATCGTCTCGTCGCGCTTGGGCGGCTGCTGCTGTGCCAGTGCATCGTCCAACGCCGCGCGCACCCGCTCATCTATGCCAGTGCCGAACAACAGGGTGGGCAGAGACAGGCGGCGCAGGAACTCATAGCCAAATAGTCGCGCCAGTCCGCCGAGAGACGCCATGCCCGGGCGGGCATTCTCCAGATCGACCCCATTCACGCAGTACAGCAGATCGTGAAGCTTGCCCCCGAGGTCAAAGTCGTTGGACGGTCTGGTGCGGAACGGCCCTGTCCAGCCCGGCCCGGGAAAGCTGTAGCCGGGCGCGGCCATCCCATAGGTCTCGGATGGGGCTGGAAACCCGGGCGGCAGCGGCACCGTCGCACTGTGGCTAGGCGGGTTCGGTTTCGGCATTGCCCGAGCCTAGCAAGTCGCATCAGTGAAGCAAGTCTCAGACGCTACGAAACAGATTGAACACTCTCGAAGATCTCCAGGTCGGGCGGACCGAGATAGATGTCCGCGTGGGCGCCTGCCCCCCTGTGCGCCTCGCGGAACGCCTCGGACCGGGTCCAGTCCTGGAACGCCGCCGCGCTCTCCCACGCCGTATGCGAGGCGTAGAGGCGGTGATCGGCGCGCTCGGGGCCCTTGAGCAGGTGGAACGCCAGGAACCCCGGCACCGATTTCAGATGGCTGTCTCTGCGGGTCCAGACCTCTTCGAAGTCGGTCTCCCGCCCCAGCCTTACCTTGAAGCGGTTCATCGTCAGATACATCGCGCGGCCCTCCGAATTGCAATCGGCGGCAGGCTGGGGCATCCCTCGGCCCGGTGCAAGCAGGGGGCGCGGTGATGCGACTCTTCGTCGGCCTGGGCAATCCCGGGCCCAAATACGCGGGGAACCGCCACAACATCGGCTTCATGGCCGTGGACCGGATCGCCGAGGACCACGGCTTTGGCCCGTTCCGCGCCAAGTTCCAGGGGCGCATGAGCGAGGGGGTTCTGGGCGGCGAGAAGGTCGTGCTCTTGAAGCCCGAGACCTTCATGAACCTCTCCGGCCAGTCGGTGGGCGAGGCGATGCGGTTCTACAAGCTCGCGCCGGGGGACGTCGTCGTGTTCCACGACGAGATCGACCTCGCGCCGGGCAAGCTCAAGGCCAAGACGGGCGGCGGACACGCGGGCCATAACGGCCTGCGGTCGCTCCACGCCCATGTCGGGGCCGACTTCCACCGCGTGCGCATGGGCGTGGGCCATCCCGGGCACAAGGACGCGGTTCCGGGCTACGTCCTGCGCGATTTCGCCAAGGCCGATGGAGGCTGGCTGGACGACATGCTGCGCGGGGTGTCGGACGGCGCGGCGGATCTGGCCCGCGGCGACACCCCCCGGTTCCTGAACGCGGTGGCCCAGCGGTTAAGCCCGCCACGCCCCTCCACCGGCACCAAAGGGCCCAAGCCGGCACCCGAGGCGCCCGCTCCCGCACCCGAGCCGGACACGCGGAGCGCGCTGCAACGTCTGGCCGACCGGTTCCGATGAGCCTCTCCGACGCCTTCGCCATCCAGGCCCGGGCCTGCGCCGCGCTCGGCTCGCCCTTCACCGCGCGGTTCATGACCCTCTGCGCCGAACGGTTGGACCGCCGGACGGCCATCGGCGCCCGCCTCCACGACTGGCCCGGAGAGGTCAGCAACCGCGGCGCCTCGGTGCCGTTGCGGCTGGCGGGATCGTTGCACCGCCTGGTGTTGGAGGGGGCGGCGCCGGAGCTGGCCGCCGTCTGGCCGCCCCACGACCCCGGCGACGACGCGCTCTGGGCCGCGATCGCGGAGGCGCTGGAGCGGCACCGCGACCGGCTCGACGCCCTGCTCGATTGCGCGCCGCAGACCAACGAGGTGCGGCGGTCGGCGGTGCTGATCCCCGTCATGCATGCGCTGGCGGATCGGTTCGGCCTGCCCCTGACGCTGAGCGAACTCGGGGCGAGCGGCGGCCTGAACCTGTTGGCCGACCGGTTCCTCCTGGATCTGGGCGGGGTGCGCCTGGGCCCGGCCGACGCCACCGTGCGCCTGACGCCCGAATGGCGCGGCCCCCCGCCCCGCGCGGCCGACCTGCGCGTCGCCGATCGGGCCGGGGTCGACCTGGCGCCGGTGGACCCGGGAACCGCGGAGGGGCGGTTGACGCTCCTGAGTTATCTCTGGCCCGATCAGCCCGAGCGCTTGGCCCGCACCGACGCGGCGATCGCGCTGCGCGACGGTCCCGCCCCCGTCGCGGCCGGGGACGCGGCCCCGTGGCTGGAGCGGCGACTGGCCGAGGTGCCGGGCGGGACCGCCCACCTCGTCTATCACACCGTCGCCTGGCAGTACTTCCCGCCCGAGACCCAGGCCCGCGCCGCCGCCGCGCTCGAGGCCGCGGGCGCGGCGGCCACCGACGCCGCCCCCCTGGCCCGCCTGGCGATGGAGACCGACGGCGTGCAGTCCGGCGCGCGCCTGACGCTGACGGTGTGGCCGGGCGGCGAACCCGTGACGCTGGGGCGCGCGGACTTCCACGGCCGCTGGGTGGACTGGCGGCCGCCAGACGGCGCGCTAGCTTGACCGCGATGGACCAGGACCCCTCCGTCAACGCCCTCGGCGGCGCCCTCGCCGCCTGTTCGACCGATCCCGTGACCGGCTTTTTCCGCGACGGGCACTGCAACACCTGCGACCAGGACACCGGCAGCCACACGGTCTGTGCCGTGATGACCGACGAGTTCCTGGCCTACTCCAAGTATCTGGGCAACGACCTGTCGACCCCGCGGCCCGAGTTCCGGTTTCCGGGGCTCAAGGCCGGGGATCGGTGGTGCCTCTGCGCCGCGCGGTTCCTGCAGGCGCATCAGGAGGGCGTGGCGCCCCAGGTCGACCTCGCCGCGACTCACCTGCGAGCGTTGGAGATCGTGCCGCTCGACGTCCTCGCCCGCTATGCCGTCGCCGACCCGTGATTCGGGTCAGGCCATGGCGCCCATGTCGACGTTCAGCGCCTTGGCCACGGTAAAGATGTCCTTGTCCCCGCGGCCGCACATGTTCATGCAGATGATGTGCTCCTTGGGCAGTTCCGGCGCGATCTTCATCACGTGGGCGAGGGCGTGGCAGGGTTCGAGGGCGGGGATGATCCCCTCGGTCGCACAGCAGAGCTGGAACGCCTCCAGCGCCTCGGCGTCGGTGACGGCGACGTATTCGGCCCGGCCGATGTCGTGCAGCCAGGCGTGCTCGGGGCCGATCCCGGGATAGTCCAACCCGGCCGAGATCGAGTACCCCTCCAGGATCTGGCCATCGTCGTCTTGCAGCAGGTAGGTCCGGTTGCCGTGGAGCACACCCGGGCGCCCGCCGGTCAGGGAAGCGCAATGCGCCATCTCTTCGGTCACGCCCTTGCCCCCCGCCTCGACCCCGATGATCCGCACGTCGGTGTCGTCGAGGAAGGGATAGAACAGGCCCATGGCGTTCGACCCCCCGCCGATCGCGGCGACGATGGTGTCGGGCAGGCGACCCTCGGCCTCCTGCATCTGCGCCTTGGCCTCCTGACCGATGATCGCCTGGAAATCGCGGACCATCGCCGGATAAGGGTGCGGACCGGCCACCGTGCCGATGCAGTAGAACGTGTCGCGCACGTTGGTCACCCAGTCCCTCAGCGCGTCGTTCATCGCATCCTTGAGCGTGCCGCGGCCCGAGGTAACCGGCACCACCTCGGCCCCAAGGAGGCGCATACGGAACACGTTGGGCGCCTGCCGTTCGACGTCGTGCGCGCCCATGTAGACCACGCAGCTCAGCCCGAACTTGGCACAGACCGTGGCGGTCGCCACGCCGTGCTGTCCGGCGCCTGTCTCGGCGATGATCCGGGTCTTGCCCATCCGCCGGGCGAGGATGATCTGACCCAGCACGTTGTTGATCTTGTGCGCGCCGGTGTGGTTCAGCTCGTCGCGCTTCATATAAACCGTGGCGCCGCCCAGATGCGCGGTCAGCCGGTCGCAGCGATAGAGCGGGCTGGGACGGCCCACGTAATGGGTCCAGAGATCGTGCATCTCGTCCCAGAAGCTCTGGTCGGTCTTGGCGTGCTCGTATTGCCGCTCGAGTTCCAGGATCAGCGGCATCAACGTCTCGCTGACAAAGCGGCCGCCGAACTTGCCGAAGCGGCCGCGCTCGTCGGGGCCGGTCATGAAACTGTTGATCAGGTCGTCGGGCATGGTCGTCTCCATCCGCCGGTGCCGCCCATGTCTAGCGGCTCTGCCGCGCGGGCGCCATGGGGGGCGACAAGGCGTTTCGAAACGCCTTGGCCCAAGCGATTTCGAAATCGCTTGGGCAAGCCGCTTCGAAGCGGCTTGTGCAAGGGCTTTCGAAAGCCCTTGCTACCGGACCCGTCGGATTGGATGCGCGTTGCAGAAGACCACGAAGTGCCGACCGTTCTCGACCGCCTGATAGCCGCGGGCGGCGACCGCCCCGGCGAAGGCCGCGCGCCCGACGAGGCGCTCGACGTCGCGCACCTGACGCTTGACCACGCCGCCGCGGCGCGCCTCGCCGGACGTGAAGATCTGGTCGAGCCAGATGTCGGGGGTCAGATGCGGCGGCAGGGCGGGCATGGCGCCAGCCTGCACCGCCCATGGTTACGCGGCAGTTAACGCCGATGCGGCCCGGCAGAAGGCGGCGATCTTGGCCCGGTCCTTGACCCCGGGCGCCGATTCCACCCCGCTGGAGACGTCGACCTGCCGCGCGCCGGTCAGGCGCATCGCCTCGCCCACGGTGTCAGCCGTCAGGCCGCCCGCCAGCATCCACGGCACCGGCCAGCGCCGTCCGGCGATCAGCCGCCAGTCGAAGGTCAGGCCGTTGCCCCCCGGCAGCGCCGCGCCCGCCGGCGGCTTGGCGTCCACCAGGATCTGATCGGCCACCCGGGCGTAGCGGTCGAGCGCAGCGAAGTCAGCTGCCTCCGCGACGCCCACCGCCTTCATCACCGGCAGTCCGGTCCGGGCGCGGATCTGCGCCACCCGCTCAGGGGTCTCTCGCCCGTGGAGTTGCAGCATGTCCACCGGCACCCGGGACAGGAGTGCGTCCAGCACGGCATCGCCTGCGTCCACGGTCAGGGCGACCTTGCACACCCCCGGCGGCACCTCGGCGGCCAGGGCCGCGGCCCGCTCCACCGGGAGGTGGCGGGGCGATTTCTCGAAGAAGACGAACCCGACATAGGCCGCGCCGGCCGACACCGCCGCCGACAAGCCATCGCGCCCTGTCAGCCCGCAGATTTTGACCCGGGCGGACATCAGCGCGGCGCGCTGCCGTCCTCCAGGAGCGCGAGCACGTCGTCGCCCTTGCCGCGCCGGGTCTCCTTGACCTTGGCCACCTCGCGCTCGAGCTTTTCCTTCTCGCGCCGCTGGGTGCGCGCCTCGACCCGGTGACGATGCTCGCGCAGCCACTCCCAGACGAAGCCGATCAGGATCCCCGCAAGGATCGCGCCGAAGATCACCAGGAAATGCGGCAGCGTCGCCGACCAGCGCCAGCCCAGGAACCCCGCCATCTGTTCCGGCAGGACGCGCAGCGTCACGGGATCGTCGTTGGCCAGCGCCACGACGACCAGAACCACCGCCAGGGCGGCGAGAAAAGCGTAACGGAGATAGCGCATTACATGTCCTCGTTGAGACGGTCCCGCAAAAGCTTCCCGGTCTTGAAGAACGGAACATGCTTTTCTTCGACGTGAACGGATTCGCCGGTGCGGGGGTTCCGTCCGGTGCGGGCGTCCCGCTTCTTGACCGAGAATGCGCCGAACCCCCTGAGCTCGACACGGTCGCCACGCGCCATGGCGGAGATGATCTCGTCGAAGATCGTATTCACGATCCGCTCCACGTCGCGCTGATAGAGGTGAGGGTTCTCGTCAGCGATCCTCTGAACCAGCTCGGAGCGGATCATCACTGTCTCCCCGTTCGCATTAGGGATGCCATCTGCCGGGCATCTCCTGAACCAGTATATAAGGGAATCCCCCTGCGGGAAACAACGCACCGCCTGTTTCTGGCCGCCTGCGCCGCCCGCACGACGGTCAAGCGCAGAAAATTATCCTGAGATTGACAGGGGATGCCCGTGTTAGCGGCACATCCAAGCATCTGAGGTTGCATTCCGGCGCACCGATTCGCGTCAAAGGAAATCCCCCGCGACACGAGGCCGCGGGGGATCGGATCGGCTGGCGGGTCCAGGGACCCGCCGGGCTCAGTTGTCGCCCTTGAGCGCGGCGCCCAGGATGTCGCCCAGCGAGGCGCCGGAGTCGGACGAGCCATACTGCTCGACCGCTTCCTTCTCTTCGGCGATCTCGCGCGCCTTGATCGACAGGCCCAGGCGGCGGGTCTTCTGATCGACGTTGGTGACGCGGACGTCCACCTTGTCGCCCACCTGGAAGCGCTCGGGGCGTTGCTCGGCCCGGTCGCGGCTGAGGTCGGAGCGGCGGATGAAGGACTTGGCGCCCTCGTACTCCACCTCGATCCCGCCGTCCTCGATCGCGGTCACGGTGACGGTGACGATCGAGCCGCGCTTCACGCTGCCCACGGCCTCGGTAAAGCTGTCGTCCAACGCCTTGATCGAAAGCGAGATCCGCTCCTTGTCGACGTCCACCTCGGTGACGACCGCCTGCACGACGTCGCCCTTGTGGTAGTTGCGGATCGCCTCTTCGCCGCGCTGGTCCCAGCTCAGGTCGGAGAGGTGCACCATGCCGTCGATATCGCCGTCGAGGCCGACGAACAAACCGAACTCGGTGATGTTCTTGACCTCGCCCTCGACCTGCGTGCCCTCGGGATGGGTCTCGGCAAAGACCTCCCACGGGTTGCGCATGGTCTGCTTGAGCCCCAGGCTCACGCGGCGCTTTTGCGTATCGATCTCCAGGACCATGACCTCGACCTCCTGGGAGGTGGACACGATCTTGCCCGGGTGGACGTTCTTCTTGGTCCAGGACATCTCGGAGACGTGGACCAGGCCCTCGACCCCCGGCTCCAGCTCCACGAAGGCGCCGTAGTCGGTGATGTTGGTGACGCGGCCGGTATGGACGCTGGCCAGCGGGAACTTGGCCTCGACGGTGTCCCACGGATCATCCTGGAGCTGCTTCATGCCCAGGGAGATTCGGTGGGTCTCCTTGTTGATCTTGATGACCTGGACCTTCACGGTCTCGCCGATCGACAGGATCTCGGAGGGGTGATTCACCCGGCGCCAGGCCATGTCGGTGACGTGCAGCAGGCCGTCCACACCGCCCAGATCGACGAAGGCGCCGTACTCGGTGATGTTCTTGACCACGCCGTCGACGGCCATGCCCTCGTGCAGCTTGGCGATAACCTCGGCGCGCTGCTCGGCGCGGGACTCTTCGAGGATCGCGCGGCGCGAGACCACGATGTTGCCGCGGCGGCGGTCCATCTTGAGGATCTGGAACGGCTGTTTGAGACCCATGAGCGGGCCGGCGTCGCGCACCGGGCGCACGTCCACCTGGCTGCCGGGGAGGAACGCGACGGCGCCGCCCAGATCGACGGTAAAGCCGCCCTTGACCCGGCCAAAGATCGCGCCCTCGACGCGGTTCTCGTCGGCATACGCCTTTTCGAGGCGGTCCCACGCGGCTTCGCGACGGGCCATCTCGTGGCTGATCACGGCCTCGCCGCGGGCGTTCTCGACCTGGCGGAGGTAGACCTCGACCTCGTCGCCGACTTCGATCTCGGGGGCCTCGCCGGGCTTGGCGAATTCCTTGAGCTCGACGCGGCCTTCCATCTTGTAGCCGACGTCGATGATGGCCTGTCCGGCCTCGATGGCCAGGACCTTGCCTTTGACGACACTGCCCTCTTGCGGGGTGTCGATGTCGAAGCTTTCGTTGAGGAGGGCTTCGAATTCCTCCATGGACGTATTTTGAGCCATGTGGCTGTGGGTATCCTTCGGTGTGTTTTTGACGGGCCGGGCGGTTGGATCCGCCGGTCTTGGGTTGGATTGGTCCGGGCGACACGGATGCGGGAAACAAGACAGGGCCGGCGGTGGACCGACCCTGCTCCAGTCTCACGATCACGGCTGTGCCGCCGTTTCGACCGGGCGGTCTATAAACGGAGCGGGGCGCGCGTGCAAGTGTTGTCCCGGGCCGGTGGCGGGACCGGCGGGGCGCGGCCCAACTCCGCGCCAAGGCCGACGTCGCGGAGAAGGCGCGGCGGCAGCGCGGCGATTCCGACCGCCGCCGGCCGGGAACCGCGACGCCGCAGAAACGAGAAAAGGCGCATGAGCAAGGGCGGCCACGTCCGTTGGATCATGAGTGTTACCGATGCTATGCCCGCCCATATCCTCGATTTCCAACGCAAAGCCTGTACCATGTGATAAGCTGGCCTCATGATGATGGAGCGTCTTCCACCGCTCGCCGCGGTTCGTGTGTTCGAGGCCGTGGCACGGCACCTCAACTTCACCCGCGCGGGAGAGGAGTTGGGGATGAGCCAGTCCGCCGTCAGCTATCAGATGCGGGTTCTGGAGGAGCGGATCGGGACCCGGCTGTTGGACCGCTCGCCGCGGGCCGTGCGCCTGACCGCCGAGGGGCGTCGTCTGGCGGCGCCGACGCAGGAGGCGTTC
This sequence comes from Rhodobacteraceae bacterium CCMM004, assembly GCA_004005435.1. Taxonomy (GTDB): domain Bacteria; phylum Pseudomonadota; class Alphaproteobacteria; order Rhodobacterales; family Rhodobacteraceae; genus CCMM004. Next base: position 769,695 of record RZWH01000002.1, read on the forward strand.
GACATTCTGCGCGCGACCTATGCCCCGGCGCGGCACAAGGCCCGGTCGCTGACCGTCTCCGCCCCGGCGTCGCTGGCGATCCAGTGGCTGGCACCGCGGCTGGGGCTGTTCCAGCTCGGCCACCCCGACCTCGCCCTGCGGCTGCTGACCGACCCGGCGGAGGGGGCCGACGACGCCGATGCGGCGTTGCGCTTTGCCGAGGACGTCCGCCCGGGAACGGCCAGCGTGCCGCTGTTCGTCCCGGACTTCGCCCCGATGTGGGCCCCGGCCTTCGACCCCGAGGGGCGGATCCGCCACCCCGGCGACCTCGTCGACTTGCCCAGGCTGGCCGCCGGCGATCCCGCATGGACCCGCTGGTTCGACACGCAGGGGGTCGCCTGTCCTGCGGGCACCCTTCGCCCCGGTGTCACCTTCGACGCGCAGCCGGCCGAGGCCGCCGAGGCGCTGGCGGGGCGGGCCGCGGTGTTGCTGACCCCGCGCCTGTTTCGCGCCGACATCGCCGCCGGTCGACTGCGGCAGCCGTTTCCGGCCGTTCCGCTCCACCCTGGCCGCGTCTGGCTGGTGCACCGCGGCAGGGCCGCCCCGCCGCGCCCCGTGCGTCTGTTCCGCGACTGGCTGTTGGCCCAAGTGGCGGAAGAAGACCGATTCAGCGGCGGGTGAGCGCCTGCGCGACCTGCGCGACCGCCGCATCGGTCGCCGTGGCGATGTCCATTTCGGTGGTGTCGAGCGTCACCGCGTCGTCGGCCGCCCGCATCGGCGCCGTCGCCCGCCCCGCATCCCGGCGGTCGCGCGCGCGCAGATCGGCGAGCATGTCGTCGAACGCGATGATCTGACTGGCGGCGGCCAGCTCCTCCATCCGGCGGCGGGCGCGAATCTCGTCGCTAGCGGTGACGAAGAGCTTCACCTCCGCGTCGGGGCAGATCACCGTGCCGATGTCCCGGCCGTCCAGCACCGCGCCGCCGTCGCGCGCGGCAAACGCCCGCTGGAAGTCCAGAAGCGCCGAACGCACCTCGGGCACCGCTGCCACGCGGCTCGCCGCCTGGCCGACCTCGGCGGTCCTCAGGTCGTCGCGCGACAGGTCCTCGGGGCGCAGCGCCCGCGCGGCCTCCACCGGCGTCAGTCCGTCCAGCACCCGCCGCCCCGTGGCGCGGTAGAGCAGCCCGGTGTCCAGGTGCCCGAACCCGAAATGCCGCGCCAACGCGCGGGCGATGGTGCCCTTGCCCGACGCGGCGGGGCCGTCGATGGCGACGCAGAACCTCACGGATCGACCTGGGTGGTCAGCGATGGGTCGGCTCCCGGCGCCTGGGGCGTGCCGTCGGCGATGGTGTAGTAGTCGCCCTTCGACGCGGTGAAGATATGTCCCGTGAGCGTCAGCCCGGTGGGGTCGTCCAGGCTCCCGGCAAAGATCGACAGGTTCGCGCCGGGTCCGTCCCAGAACAGGGGCGCGCCGCAGACGCCGCAGAACCCGCGCTGCGCCGTCTCGGACGAGCGGAACCAGGTCACTGTGCCCTCCACGGCAAACGCCTCGCGCGGCGCGGAGGTGGCGGCGACGTGGTGGCCGCTCGACCGGCGGCACTGGGTGCAGTGGCAGGCGATGACGGGCCGCATCGGCCCCTTCACCGTGTAGCGCACCGCGCCGCAGAGGCAGCCGCCGGTGCGGATCACGCCACCGCCTCCAGCGTCGCGCCGAGACCGCCCATGAGGTCGGCGAAGATGGGAAAAGACGTGGCGATGGGCCCGGCGTCGTCCACCGTCACCCGGGCCCGCGCCGCCATGCCCAGCACGAGGAACGACATGGCGATGCGGTGGTCGAGCCGCGCCGCCACGGTCGCCCCGCCCGGCACGCCGCCCGGTCCGCGCCCCGTCACGGTCCACCAGTCGGAGCCGTCCGCCACCTCGACCCCGCAGGCGCGCAGCCCCGCGGCCATGGCGTCGATGCGGTCGCTTTCCTTCACCCTCAGTTCCGCGGTGCCCGGCATGTGGGTCTCGCCCGCCGCGTGGGCGGCGACCACCGAGAGCACCGGGTATTCGTCGATCATGCTCGCCGCGCGCTCGGCCGGGACCTCGATCCCGCGCATGTCAGGCGAGAACCGGGCGCGCAGGTCGGCCACCGGCTCGCCCCCCTCCTCGCGCGCGTTCTCATAGGCCAGGTCGGCGCCCATGTCGCGCAAGGTCTGGTAGAGCCCCGCCCGCGTGGGGTTCAGGCCGATCCCCGGCACCAGGACGTCCGACCCCGGCACGATCAGCGCGGCGCAGACCGGGAACGCCGCCGACGACGGGTCGCGCGGCACCGCGATGGTCTGGGGCCTGAGCTCCGGCCGCCCGGTCAGCACGATGCGCCGCCCCTGCCCCGCCGGCTCCACCCGCACCTCGGCGCCGAAGCCCCTCAGCATCCGCTCGGTGTGGTCGCGCGTCGGCTCGGCCTCGGTCACGACGGTCTGGCCCGGCGCATTCAGCCCGGCCAGCAGCACCGCCGACTTGACCTGCGCAGAGGGGACGGGGGTGGCATAGTCCACCGGCACCGGATCGGCCGCGCCCACCATCGTTAGCGGCAGCCGCCCGCCGGCGCGCCCCACCGCCCGCGTCCCGAACAGCGCGAGCGGGTCCGTCACGCGCGCCATGGGCCGGGACCGCAGCGAGGCGTCGCCGGTAAAGGTCACGGCCATATCGTGGGTCGCCACCGCGCCCATCAGCAGGCGCACGCCGGTGCCGGAGTTGCCGCAGTCGATGACGTCCTCCGGTTCGGAGAACCCGCCGACGCCCACGCCGTGCACCGACCAGGCGCCGGGGCCGTGGCGCACCACCTCGGCGCCCAGCGCCGCCATGGCCCGGCCGGTGTCCAGCACGTCCTGCCCTTCCAAGAGCCCCTCGATCCGGGTCTCTCCCACCGCCATGGCGCCGAAGATCAGCGCGCGGTGGCTCACCGACTTGTCCCCGGGCACCTCGGCGACGCCCGTGAGCGGTCCCGCGGCGTGCGCGGTCATCGGCGTCGGTTCTCCGTGGCCGGACATGGGCGCCCCTTTGCTGCCGCGTGGATAAAATCGCGCGGAGACTACACGGGCGCCCGCCGGGCGCAAGCGGGTCAGATCGCGGCGGCGATGGGCAGGGCGACGAAGATGAAGAGGATCAAGGGCAAGAAACGAATCGGGCGCATGGCAAGGGTCCTGGGGTCGAAAATGGTTCGCTCGGAAATAATGGCCCCAGTGTGCCGCGGCTCCCGCGCGCGCGCCAGTCCGGTTACCCTGACCCGGCGGAACCTTGCCTGCGGAAGCTCAGATAGTGGGGCGTGCGCCGTTCGCGCAGCGCCTTCTGCTCATAGCGGGTCGAGATCCAGTCGCCCCAGGGGGCATAGAGGTCGCCGGGCACCCGCGCGAACCCCGCTCGCGGAACCTCCTCCAGCGTCTGGCGGACGTAATCGGGGATGTCGGTCGCGATACGCAGCTCCGCGCCTGGCGCCATGACCCGCGCCAGTGGCTCCAGGTGCTCGGGCGTGACAAAGCGGCGGCGGTGGTGCCGCGCCTTGGGCCAGGGGTCTGGGTAGAGCAGAAAGGCGCGAGCGACGCTGCTGTCCGGCAGCACGTCGAACAGGTCGCGCACGTCGCCCGGATGGATGCGCAGGTTGTCTGCGCCCGCCTGCCGGATCTTGCCCAGAAGCATGGCGACGCCGTTGATGTAGGGCTCGGCCCCGATGAATCCGACGTCGCGGTGCCGCTCGGCCTGGGCCACCAGATGCTCGCCACCGCCAAACCCCACCTCCAGCCACAGGGGCCTGTCGCCGAACAGCGCGGCCAGGTCCAGGGGGCGGCGGTCGGGATTGTCCGCCCGCGTCACAGCCCCGGGCGAGAGGGCGGCGAGGTCCTCGCGCAGATACGCCTCCTGGCTCGGGCGCAGGTGCTTGCCCTTGCGGCGGCCGTAGAAGTTGCGGTGGGGGGGCGTGTCGGCGGCGGTCATGGAAGCGGGCCTTAGCCGCCGTCCCGCCGCGGCGCAAGGCGGGGTCAGCGCTCCAGCGCAGGCAACACCGTGCGGGTCATCGCGGCCTCGGTCAGGGTCCCCAGGTGCCGCGCGACCACGGCGCCCTCCGGGCCCAGGACCAGCGTTTCGGGGATGCCGGTGACGCCCCACCCCGCCGCCGCGCCGTCCGGGTCCGCGCGCGCACCGTCATAGGCCGCGTCGAGGGGCGCCGTCGCACCCTCCGCCCCGTCGCGCCAGCCCAGCCTGAAGACCGGCACGTCGTCGGGCAGCGTGGCCAGCCAGCGGACCTCGTCGCGGCAGGTGGTGCACCAGCTTGCCGTGACGTGGACCACCTTGGGCCAGGGGGCGATCAGATCGGCGTTGCTGAAGGCCGGCAGACCCGGCAGCGTCTGCGTGCCCGCCACGGTCATCGGCGCGGCGGGCACCGCCTCGGGCGGGCCGCCGTTGCCCACCGGCGCCAAGAGGTAGACGGCGAGCGCCAGAAAGATGGCCCAGTTCATCGCGCTGTCCCCGGGGCGGGGTGCCCCGGGGGTCAGTCAAGCATGGGGGGGCGATGCGCTCAACCGCCCCTCGGCGCCTCAAACCGCGCGCTTGAGCGCCTCGGCCAGGTCCGTCCGCTCCCACGAGAAGCCGCCGTCGGCCTCGGGCGCGCGGCCGAAATGGCCGTAGGCCGCCGTGCGCTGGAAAATCGGCCGATTGAGCTGAAGGTGCTCGCGGATGCCCCGCGGCGTCAGATCCATCGCCTGCGCCACCGCCCGCTCGATGGCCTCGGCCTCGACCTCGCCGGTGCCGTGGGTATCGGCATAGATCGACAGGGGCTTGCTGACCCCGATGGCATAGCTGAGCTGGATGGTGCAGCGCCCGGCCATGCCCGCGGCCACCACGTTCTTGGCCAGGTAGCGCGCGGCGTAGGCGGCCGAGCGGTCCACCTTGGTCGGATCCTTGCCCGAGAACGCGCCGCCCCCGTGCGGCGCCGCGCCGCCATAGGTGTCGACGATGATCTTGCGCCCGGTCAGCCCCGCGTCGCCGTCCGGTCCGCCGATGACGAAGGTGCCGGTGGGGTTCACCCACCACTCGGTCGCCTCGGTGATCCAGCCATCGGGCAGGACCTCGCGGATATAGGGCTCGACGATCGCGCGGATGTCGTCCGAGGTCTGATCCTCGCGCTCGTGCTGCGTCGACAGGACGATGGACACCGCCTCCACGGGCTTGCCGTTCTCGTAGCGCAGCGAGATCTGGCTCTTGGCGTCGGGGCGGAGGGTCGGCTCGGCGCCGGACTTGCGCACCTCTGCCAGCCGCTTGAGCACCGCATGGGCATAGTGGATCGGCGCCGGCATCAACTCGGGCGTCTCGTCCACGGCATAGCCGAACATGATGCCCTGGTCGCCGGCGCCCTCGTCCTTGTTGCCCGAGGCGTCGACGCCCTGGGCGATATGGGCCGACTGCTCGTGCAGGAGGTTCGTCACTTCGCAGGTGGCGTGGTGAAACTTGTCCTGCTCGTAGCCGATGTCGCGGATGCAGTCGCGGGCGATCTCTTCGACCCGCCCCATGTAGTCCGAAAGCTTGGCACGGTCCGACAGACCCACCTCGCCGCCGACGACCACGCGATTGGTGGTGGCGAAGGTCTCGCAGGCGACGCGGGCCTCGGGCTCCTCGGCGATCAGGGCGTCGAGGACGGCGTCGGAAATGCGGTCGCACACCTTGTCGGGGTGCCCCTCGGATACGGACTCCGAGGTAAAGACATAGTTCTGACGGGCCATGAAGTGCTCCATTGGGCTGCTGTCGTCCGCACGCCAGGAAGCCGTTGTGCGGACCGATCGTGCCGGGCTAATGCGGGCGCGCCCGAGGTTCAAGCACCTCTTGGCCGAAACGTGGCGATGGCCAGCACGCCGAGGACGATCCAGAACGGCCAATGGCCGGTGCGCGCATGGATCGTGGGCGGCGCCGCGGGCGGCAGCGGCCGGTCCAGATACCCCGCCGCGCCCAGCGGGATCTCGGCCAGCACCCGGCCGCGCGCGTCGATCACCGCCGACACCCCGGTGTTGGCCGCGCGGAGCATGGGCAGGCCGAACTCGATGGCCCGCATCCGGGCCTGGGCGAGGTGCTGATAGGGCCCCGAAAAGGTGCCGAACCAGGCGTCGTTGGTGATCTGCAACAGCCAGTCGGGCCGTTCGGGCGCGCCCGCGACGTTGCGGGGAAAGATCGTCTCGTAACAGATCAGCGGCAGGGCGCGCCCCAGCGGGCCCAGGTCGATCAGCCGCGGGCCGGGCCCGGCGCTGAACCCGTTGCCGTCGCGCGCGGCCAGCCCCGAGATTCCCAGCGCCGCAGCCAGATCGCCCAGCGGCATGAACTCGCCGAACGGGACCAGGTGATGCTTGTCGTAGAGATCCAGCAGCGCGCCGCCGGCCCCGACCACCGCCAGGCTGTTGTAGGCGCGCACGCCGTCGAGGCGCTGCGCCCCCACGACCACCGGCCGCCCGTCGGCCTCGGCGGCAATGCGCCGCAGGGCGGGATGGTCCTCGGTCAACAGATAGGGGATCGACGTCTCGGGCCAGATCGTCAGGTCGGGGGCACCCGCGGCGGCGGTATACCCGAGCTGCCGGGCGAAAAAGCCGGGCGCGTGGTCGGGATGCCATTTCAGCCGCTGCGGCGCGTTGGGCTGCACCAGCCGGACCGTGGGCGCGTCGGGGGCGGTGGGCGGCAGCGGCGGGAGGGCGGCGGCGACGGCCGCGCCCAGGGCCAGGGGCCCGACCCAGGCGGCCGCGAGCGCCAGCGCCCCCGCCGCCAGGCCCCAACAGACGGCGGCCGCCACCGCTGCGGCCAGCAGCAGCGTGAGGAGCGTCAGGCCGAACGCGCCAGTCACCGCGGCGATCTGCGCCGCCGGCCCCTCGCTCCAGACATAGCCGGTCAGTGCCCAGGGGAACCCGGTGAGGATGGTGCTGCGCAGGGCCTCGGCCGCCGCCATCGCCACCGCCCAACCCAGGGGCCCGCGCCAGCCGGCGCCGCCGCAGAGCCGCCGCGCAAGTCCCGCGGCCGCGCCCCAGAAGAGCGCGAACCCCGCCGCGGTGAAGACCAGCGCGAAGGGCGCCATCCAACCGTGCCGGGCGACGTCCACCAGGAACGGCTCGACGATCCAATGCAGCGTGACGGCGAAATAACCGACGCCGAGGGCCCAGCCCGCCGTTGCCGCCCCGCGCCATCCCGGCGCCGAGAGGACGGTGGCGCAGCCCAGCGCGAGACCCGCCAGGCCCAGGGGCACCAGCGACACCGGAACCTGGCCCAGCGCGGCGACCGCGCCCGCCGCGGCTGCGAGCGCCAGGCGGTGCCAGGGCCGCACCGCGCCCGGCCAGCGCGGGCGCGGCAGGATGGCGTCAGCCATTGGGCGGCGGCCCGACGCGCACGCGCAGCCGCTTGATTCGCCGCGGATCGGCGTCCACCACCTCGAACTGAACGCCTTCAGGGTGCGGCACGACCTCGCCGCGGGCCGGCACGCGGCCGGTCAGGACAAAGACCAGGCCGCCCAGGGTGTCGATCTCTTCCTCGTCCTCGGGGTCGACCAGGCGCCGCCCGATCTCGGACTGGAAGTCGTCGACCGGCGCCCGCGCCTGAACCAGAAAGCAGCCGGGCTTTTCCTCGATCCAGAGCTGGTCCTCGTCGGTGTCGTGCTCATCCTCGATCTCGCCCACCACCTGCTCGATCAGGTCCTCGATGGTGACCAGGCCGTCGACGCCGCCGTATTCGTCGATCACCAGCGCCATGTGCTGGCGGTCCGACTGCATCTTCTGAAGAAGGACGCCGATGGGCATCGACGGCGGCGCATAGATCACCGGACGCAGCATCGTCTTCAGGTCGAACGCCCCACCGCCGCCGTTGAAGCCGTGGCTGAGCGCGAAGTCCTTGAGATGTATCATCCCCAGCGGATGGTCCAGCGTGCCGTCGTAGACGGGCAGCCGCGTCAGTCCGCTGTCGCGGAAAACGGTGACCAGGCGATCCTTGTCGATGTCGCTGGGGACCGAGACGATCTCGGCCGTGGGGATGGCGACGTCCTCGACCCGCATCCGGCGGAGATTCGACAAGCCCGGTTGAATGCGGCGCACCTCGTCGGCCGAACCGTGCGGCCGCTCCGCGTCGGTTTCGCCGTCCGCCGGGCCGCCGAGCGCCCCAAACAGTCGCCCGAAAAATCCGCGGTCGGGCGTGGTCTCCGCCCGCGTCTCGCTCTCTTCGTCGCGCGCGCCCGGCGCTGCGCTAGAAGGGCCCTCGCCCGTCTCTCCCATCGTCCCTTTCCAAATCTCCGCGGTCCGTGCCGCGCCGGTTACGTCTATATGGGTCGGGAAGACCCAGGCTGGCAAGTATCTCGGCCTCGCGCCGTTCCATCAGATCGCCGTCGGCGGCGTCCTCGTGGTCGTAGCCCAAAAGGTGCAGAACGGCGTGGACGATCAGATGCGCGACATGGTCGGCGAGCGCAAGGTCCGCCGCCGCCGCCTCGTCGCGACAGGTCTCGTAGGCGATGGCGATGTCGCCCAGCTCGGGATCGGCGGGGTCCGGCGGCGCGGGATCGGTCCCGGGCTCCGCCGCCGCCCGCTCGGCCGAGGGCCAGGAGAGCACGTTGGTAGGCCCCTCCCGCCCGCGGAAGTCGATGTTGAGCGCCGCAATACGGGCGTCGTCGCAGCCCAGCACCGCCACCTCCCACGACCCCGGCCCGGCGCGCGCCGCGAGGGCCGCGCGAGCGGCGCGCTCGGCCACCGCGTCGAGGCCCGCCGCCGTCCATCGGGGATCCTCGGCCAGCGTCTCGATCCGCATCAGAGCGCCATGAGGCCCAGCGCGGCCACGGGAACGAACAGGAACCCCTGCGGCAGCACGCGATAGCTGACCGAGAGCGCCGGCGCCGCAATCACACCGGCCAACGCCAATGCCCCCGCCAGCGCGGTGCCGGCCGCCGCCAGAGCGGGCTCGCCCAGCCAGACCGCGGCGAGAAGCAGGAGCGGCAGGAGCGCCATCACCGCGGTGACCACGTGCCAGCACATCCATGCCGTGGCCCGCACCGGATCGGGCAGCGCAGCGGGCGGGCGATCTCCCGTCCCCCGACGAACAGGTGCACCCCGCACCAGAGCGCCCACAGGGCCGCCGCCGAAAGCGGCCAGGCGCTCACCCGGCGCCCCCGGCGGCCGCAGCGTCCTGCGCCTCGTAGGCCTCGATGATCCGGGCCACCAGCGGGTGGCGCACCACGTCCTTGGCCGTGAAATACTTGAACCCGATGCTGTCGATGCTGCGCAACAGGCGCTCGGCCTCGGCCAACCCGCTGACCTGCCCGCGGGGCAGGTCGATCTGGGTGCGGTCGCCGGTGACCACCATCCGGCTGCCTTCGCCCAGGCGGGTCAGGAACATCTTCATCTGCATGGCGGTAGCGTTCTGCGCCTCGTCCAACACGACAAAGGCGTTGCCTAGGGTCCGCCCGCGCATGAAGGCCAGGGGCGCGATCTCGATCCGCTTTTCCTCGCGCAGCTTGGCCACCTGCTTGGACGGGAGAAAGTCGTTCAGCGCGTCGTAGAGCGGTTGCATGTAGGGATCGACCTTGTCCTCCTGGGTGCCGGGGAGAAAGCCCAGCCGCTCGCCCGCCTCGACCGCGGGACGGCTGAGGATGATCCGATCCACATGGCCCTGGAGGAACATGGACACGCCGACGGCCACGGCCAGATAGGTCTTGCCCGTCCCCGCCGGGCCGATGCCGAACACCAGCTCGTTGGCATAGAGCGCCTGGACATACGCCTTCTGCGCGGCGGTTCGCGGCTCCACCAGCTTCTTGCGGGTCTTGATCTCGACGCGGCCGCCCTGGAACAGCTCCATCTGGTCGCCGGCGCGGGTGCCGGTGCCTTCGTCCGAGCCGCCCATGCGGATCTCGCCGTCGATGTCGCCCTGCTCCACCGCCTTGCCCGCCTCCAGCCGGGCATAGAGCGCGCGCAGCACCTCGGCGGCCCGCGCGCGGGCGCCCTCCTCGCCGATCAGCGCCAGGAGGTTGCCGCGCCTGAGGATGTGCACGCCCAGCGCCGCCTCGATCTGCGCGAGGTTGCGGTCGAACTCGCCGCAGAGGTCGATGAGGAGCCGGTTGTCGGGAAACTCGATCTCGGTTTCGGCGTCGACTTGGGACGCGCGGGCGGGGTCTGTCGGGGTCACTGCGCCGATGGCCAATAAACGCTCCAAATCGCGGGTGGGCCTGTCGCAAGGGATGGTGGTGCATCCCCTGGGGTGGCGCAACCCCTGGCGCGCGCCGTCACGGAATTATCACTGTCGCGCGCACAAAACGGGCGGTCGCGGATGTCCAAAGACATCGGGCCGCCCCGGGGATCGCCCGCAGCGGCCCGTTCCGGCCCCTCACGGGGCGCGCGATCAGATCGGATCGGGAATCGGGGTGCCCTTGTTGAAGGGGCCCACCGCGGTGTTCGGCGGCGCCACGCCCGAGCACACCGGCTTGCCGTAGCGGTCGAGCCGCTGGCTGAGATAGCCCTCGATTCCGTCGTCGATGATCCAGTGGTCGCAGCCGTTGGGGTCGACCCAGATGCCGGCGCGGAGTTGGCTCAGGTCCTTGCTGTCGACAAAGCGGTCGACGCCCTTGTTCTGCTTGTCCAACAGTTCGTCGCAGCCAGCCGCGGCCAGAGCGACGGCCGCCAGGAGAACGGGTTTGATCAGGTTCATGGTCCCGCTCCTTCAGCGAATGCAGACGATTTCGACGCGGCGGTTCTTCTGCATCCCCGCATGGGTCCGGTTCGACGCGACCGGCATCCGTTCGCCGTAGCCGCGAACGTCGGCGATGCGCGCGCCCACGGCCTGGGCGATGCGCGCGACCGAGTTGGCGCGGTTCAGCGACAGACGCATGTTGTAGGCGTCGCTGGCGCGGCTGTCGGTGTGGCCGGCGATGATATAGCTCGTCGCACCGGCCTGGCGGAAGAACTGGGCCAGCCGCGCCTGACCGGCCTTGGAGATGCGATAGCTGTCGGTGGCGAAGAGCTGATCGCTGTTCATCACCGCGCAGGTTTCGCCGCGGCGGCACACCGGGATGCCCTGACGGGTGACGTGGGGGGTCATGTAGCCTTCCCAGCCGTCATCCATCACCCAGTGCTCGCACCCGTCCGGGTCGACCCAGATGGTCGGGGTATAGTCGGCCTGGGCCGCGGCCGCGCCGGCCGACCAGACCAGGGCCGCCGCCGCCAGGAGGGTTCGCCCCAGCGAAACCGTTCGTCGTGTCACCGTCACCGTCTCCTCTGCGTGGCCGCAGCCTGCGGTCTTGCGCCGCCTCCGCGAACCGTCTCGTTCGCGATCAGCTTAGCGGCAGAGACGGCGCGGTGACAAACCATTCCGCACCGCGCCGGGTGCGCGGACGTCAGTTGCCGCGGATATAGCTGCGGCGGCTGTACTGCGGCGCGGCCTCGATGGCGCGTTTGATCTCGGCCTCCATGCGGGCGAGGTTGCCGACCATGGATTTATCGCGGCAAACGCGCTCGGCCACCGCGTGGGCGGTGGGATAGTCCATGCCGTAGCCCACCAGGTCGTCGATGAAGACCGGGTTCGGCCGGTCCCAGATCACCTCGCGCCAGGGGCCGCGGAAGCAACTGACAGTGATGACGGTGCGGTTGACCACCACATCGCGGTTAAAGCGGAGGTGATGGTCCGCGAGAACGGGCTGCACCGTCGTGGCAAGCAGGACGGCAGCGGCGGCAAATAGGCGTTTCATGGCGCAGGTTCCTCTACACAACTGACCGCACACCCCGGGGAGATCGCGCGCCGACCGGACCTCCACCGCCACGGACCGCGTGCGCGGGCCGCCCCCCTCGGGCAACGCCGCGCGACGGCCCCGGCACTCCGGGCCGATCCGCACCCCACCATGCGGCTTCTGTCCCGACACTAGACCCTGGCGGGGGCATGTGAAGCAGAAGTTTCGCCTACTGTTGCCGCCGGGGAAACGAAACCCGCGGCGCCATGCGATTGGTGGCCGGACTTGGGCCGATTTGAGGAAAAAGTTTGTCCACCCCGCGCACAGCCCGCGCCGCCGCCGCGGTTCAGAGCACCGCGCCGGCCAGCGAGTTGGCCGCACTGGAGGTGATTCTCACCCGTCGCAGATGGCCCGGCTCCACGTCCGCGCCGCCGACGAAGACGGAATGAAGGTGGTCGGATTTGCCCACCATCTGCCCCGCCTCGCGCCCCGGTTTCTCGAACAGGACCGCGACCTCGCGGCCCACCATCCGGTCCTGCACCGCCCTCTGCTGCGCGGTCAGCAACGTCTGGAGGCGCTGGAGCCGATCGTCGGCCTCGGCCGGATCGACCTGGGGCCGCTCGGCCGCGGGCGTGCCCGGACGCGGCGAATACTTGAACGAGTAGCACTGCCCGTATTCGACGGCCGCCACCAGGTCGAGCGTCGCCCGAAAATCCGCCTCGGTCTCTTCGGGAAACCCGACGATGAAGTCGCCGGAGATCAGGACATCCGGCCGCGCGGCACGGACCCGTTCGATCACCCGCAGATAGGCGTCGGCGGTGTGCTTGCGGTTCATGCGCTTGAGGATGCGGTCGCTGCCCGACTGGACCGGCAGATGCAGATACGGCATCAGCGCGGGCACCTCCGCATGGGCGGCGATCAGCGCATCGTCCATGTCGTTGGGGTGCGATGTGGTATAGCGCAGCCGGTCGATCCCTTCGACCGCCGCCAGAGCCCGGATCAGACCGGCCAGACCGCCCGGATGCCCGTGATAGGCGTTGACGTTCTGGCCCAAGAGCGTGATCTCGCGCACCCCCCGTTCGGCCAGGTCGCGCGCCTCGGCCAGCACGCGGTCGGCCGGGCGCGACACCTCGGCGCCGCGGGTATAGGGCACCACGCAGAAGGCGCAGAACTTGTCGCAGCCCTCCTGCACGGTCAGGAACGCGGTCGGCCCGCGCGCCGCCTTGGGCCGCGCGGCCAGGTGGGCGAACTTGTCCTCCTCTGGGAAATCGGTGTCGAGCGCCCGCGCCCCGCCCCGCACCCGCGCCTCCATCTCCGGCAGGCGGTGATAGCTCTGAGGCCCCACGACCAGATCGACCAGCGGCTGGCGGCGCACGATCTCTTCGCCCTCGGCCTGGGCGACGCAGCCCGCCACCCCGATCTTGAGGTCCGGGTTCGCCGCCTTGAGCGGCTTCAACCGGCCCAGTTCGGAATAGACCTTCTCGGCCGCCTTTTCCCGGATATGGCAGGTATTGAGCAGGATCATGTCGGCCTCGTCCGGCCGGTCGGTCCGCTCATAGCCTTGCCCGGCGAGCGCCTCGGTCATGCGCTCGCTGTCGTAGACGTTCATCTGACACCCGTAGGTCTTGACGAACAGCTTCTTGGCCGTGGCGGACTCGCCCATGGTTGTGCCTCATGCGTGACGGCCGCGGGCGCCCTGCCCAGGCGGCGCCCGTGCCTACCCCAGGCGCGGCGCGCTTGCAATCGCGGGGGGGGCGTGGGCAACGTGGCGCCATGCGCGCGCCCACGTCCTCCACCCGCCGCTACGGCAGCCTCGACGCCTTTGCCAAGGCGCCCCCGCCGCTGCCGGGCCCGGTGGCGGTGATCCTGGCCGAGGACGAGGTCGAGCTGGACACCACCCTGCGCCATCACGCGCTCGCCGGGTTCCGCACGCTGATCCTGGTGGGCGACCCGTCGTTGCGGCTGGCCGACGCCGTCGCCGCGGGCACCCACCGCATCGACCTGCCCCTCGACCGCCCCGGCCGCGCCATCGACGCCGTCAACGCGGTGATCGCCGCGGCGCCCGGCACGTGGCTTTACTACTGCTACAACGCCGAATACCTGTTCTATCCGTTTTCCGAGAGCCGCAGCGTCGGCGAGATGCTGACCTTCCACGCCGAAGAGCGGCGGGACGCGATGCTGACCTACGTGATCGACCTCTACGCCACCGACTTGGCCGCATATCCCGACGCCGTGTCGCTGGAGACCGCGCATCTGGACCGGGCGGGATATTATGCCGCGACGCCGCGGGAGCGTGGGGGCGAGCGGCGGCTCGATTTCTTCGGCGGCCTGCGCTGGCGGTTCGAAGAGCACTTGCCCCCCGCCCGCCGCCGCATCGACCGCTATGCGCTGTTCCGGGCCAAGCCGGGCCTGACGCTGACCGCGGACCATCTGTTCGACGACCCCGAATACAACACCTACGCCTGTCCCTGGCACCACAACCTGACGGCGGCGATCTGTTCGTTCCGCACGGCCAAGGCGCTGCGCCGCAACCCCGGCTCGCGCTACGACATCCAGAGCTTTGCCTGGCATGCCTCGACGCCGTTCGAGTGGCATTCCCAGCAACTGCTAGACCTGGGCCTGATGGAGCCGGGCCAGTGGTTCTGACCGCACGTGCCATCGCGGGCGCCGGCAGAGAGCTTGTCGCCGCCTTGCCCCACACGGCCGCAGGCCGCGCCGCGCCGCTCACAGAGCGGATGTCCCCCGCGCCGCGCGGGCGATCTCGGCGGGGGCGACGCCCCGGGCAGCGGCGATGCGGCTGCGGGCGGACACGAGCCGCGGGTCGTTGGGGGCCAGGCCGAGGGTGCGCAGAAATCGCCGCCGCCCCGCCCCCGCCACCGTGCCCAGGGCCAGGTCGATGGCCGCGCCCCCCGGTGTGACGTGGAACCAGGCGCCCGGGTCGCGGAAATGGTGCTGGCCGTGGAGGCGCGCCACGTGGCGCTCCACCCGACCGCGCCGCACCGGCAGATGGGCGGTCATGTGGAACCACTCGTAGGCGAGGAACGTCGCGCCGCCCCCCACCGCCACCGCGATCTCCCGCGCGGGCGCGCCGGGCCAGGCCCAAGTCACCGCTGCCCAGACGAGCGCCAGGTTGGCGGCCAGCACGGGCACCGCGACCCAGACGGGAACGAAGAACAGATGCGGCGCGGTGGGAAAGTCGTGGTGGCCGTAATGCGCGCGATAGAGCAGGTCGAAGGCCCATTGCCGCCGGGGCGGCGGCAGGTGGAACACGAAGCGGTGGAGGAGGTACTCGTTCAGCATCTGCGCCGCGACCCCCAGGGGGACCAGCGCCCAGACCCAGCCGGGCGCGGCCACTGCGAGCCAGGTCGCGCCCAGGAGCGCCGCCGTCGCCAGGGCGCGCACCGACCCGTGGCCCGACATCAGCCGCACGCGTCGAAGGATGGCGCGATCGCTCATGAGGTTGAGCGTGCCGCGCCGCCCTGCCCAATGGCCAGCCGGACGTGGCGTCAGCCCTCCGTGGGGCCGCCTAGGTGCGGCGCAGGCGGATCACCACGTCGACGGACGTGATCTCGGCGCCCGCAGGCGCTTCGGGCAGGCGGGTGATCTGGAGCTGCTGGGCCGGCGCGTCGGTCAGCCGCGCGTCGTCCTCCCAGTAGAAATGCGGGTGGTCCTCGGTGCGGGTGTCGAAATAGCTCTTCGACCCGTCGACGGTCACTTCCTGCATCAGCCCGGCGTCGCAGAAGGCGCGCAGGGTGTTGTAGACGGTGGCCAGCGACACCGTCTCGCCGGCTGCGCGGCTGAGGCTGTGCAGGCTCTCGGCGGTGACGTGGCGGTCGCGCCCGTCACCCACCAGCAGCGCCGCCAGCGACACGCGCTGCCGCGTCGGACGCAGCGCGGCCTTGGCCAGCCACTCTGTGCCTCTCTCGATCGCCTCGGGCGACATGGTCCGCTCCGTCTCGCTCATACACCTCATATAAGGTGTCAACCGCGCTGGATTCAATTGCAATTCGGTCGCAACTGCGCACGCAGCGGCCTCTTGCGCCGCGTTTGCCACGGGTGCTAGAGGTCGCAGCTATCCTTTGCGCCACCGGGACCGGAGCACCGCAGGACATGAGCGACTATCCCAAGACCTTCGACAAGGACGCGCTTTTGGCCTGTGCGCGGGGCGAGCTGTTCGGGCCGGGCAACGCCCAGCTGCCCGAGCCGCCGATGCTGATGATGGACCGGATCACCGACATCTCGGCCGACGGCGGCCCCCACGGCAAGGGCCACGTGACGGCCGAGTTCGACATCCACCCCGACCTGTGGTTCTTCGCCTGCCACTTCCCCGGCAACCCGATCATGCCGGGCTGTCTGGGCCTCGACGGGCTGTGGCAGCTGACGGGCTTCAACCTCGGCTGGCGCGGCTGGCAGGGCCGCGGCTATGCGCTGGGCGTGGGCGAGGTCAAGCTGACCGGCATGGTCCGCCCCGACCGCAAGATGCTGACCTACCACGTCGACTTCACCAAGGCCGTCCAGACCCGCCGCCTGACCATGGGCGTCGCCGACGGCCGGGTGGAGGCCGACGGCGAGGAGATCTACCGGGTGAAGGACATGAAGGTCGCGCTGAGCGAGAGTTGATGGGGGCGGCTTGAGCTGATCGAGGTCCCGCTCGCGGCGAATGGCAGTCTGGAGCCCAGACTACTGGAATGCTGCGTCGTGGCTGATGTCCGCTCTGAAAGCACGGTTCAATCGACATAAGGGACGAACGGGACCCGTTCCCGCCGCTCGACCTTCGGTAGCAACTCTTCTACGGCGCTTAGGAAATGAGCGGACTCGTTGTGCGCATCCCACCCAGCCGCATCTTTGTAGAGTTCGTACACAAAGAAAGCGTTTTGATCCGTTGGAGACCGATAAGGCATGAAGAACTTCACGCCAGCCTCAGCCATCGTCGGTTCAATCAATCGCTCCAGGATTTCGGCGACGGCATCTGCTTCACCCTCTTTCGCGACGATATTGATGGCCACGACGAATCCATCATTCAGGTTGGCCGCAGCGGTCTCTGGATAATGGGTCATGGGGTCAGGTCCTGCTAGTTAGGAGTCGCAAACCAGCTACTGCGAAGAATGCGCCGAGAACACCTTGAATAACACGGCGGGCCTTGCCGTAGATGCGCACCATCACGTGGGTGGAGAATGCGACCGCGTAGAGGAGGTGAATGATGATCGAGAGCGCGAAAGTGCCCAGAACAATCACGGCTCCGACCCAAAGCGGTGCGCCTTCTTGCAGACCAAGTGAGATGATCGCAATCCAAGCAAGTGCCGCTTTTGGATTAGTCATTTGAATGATGTAGCCGCGCTGGAAATAACCGATCGGTGTGCGGCGACCTCCGGCCAATTCCTTTGCCTCAATGTCATGGCTTAAGGCCGCCGATTTGAAAGACTTGTAGGCCAGCCAAAGCAGATAGAGCCCGCCGAAAACTTTGATAAACAACAGTGCCGAGGCGTAGGTCGCAAGGATGGCGGAAAGCCCAAACACCGTCAGCAGAGCCCACGTAAACGACCCGGTCGCAACGCCCATGGCAAGTGACATACCGGAGACGCGATTCACACTCATCGAGGTTCCTATGACAGCAAGGATGTTCGGCCCCGGACTGGCGATGGCGAGCAGAAAGGCCGAGTAGGCCAGAAGAATACCCGGGAGATACAGTGAAATGGCTTGCATGGTCTGGCCTTTCGTCGCGCTAATTTGTTCTTACTATGTTCTATCAAAGGCAATCTGGCAAACCATTTCGCGTTCGCTATAGAAGACATTGGCGCGGCAGCAGCGAAAGTCCGTAAGGTCCCGCGTTGCGGTCATTCAGGTTTCGCGCGGCGAGGGCCAGAATCAAGCCCAACTATGCCGACAGCGCGACTTGCAGGATGTGCCTCTCCGGTCGGCGCGTGCCCGAGGCGGTAGATTGAGGGCTACCCCCCAACCCGGTTGCGCCCCGCCCGGCGCCTGGCCTACACCGTGAGCCAGGGAACGTGAGGAGTGCGCCCATGCGCCGTGTCGTCATCACCGGGTTGGGGATCGTCTCTCCTATCGGCAACTCCGCGGACGAGGTCGCCGCGGCCCTGCGCGACGGGCGGTCGGGGATCGAGGCCAGCCCCGGGATGGCCGAGCACGGGTTCCGCAGCCGCGTGGCGGGCACGCTCAAGATCGACGTGTCCCAGCACATCGACAAGCGCGCTTTGCGCTTCATGGGCCCCGGCGCGGCCTATGCCCATATCGCCATGGGACAGGCCATCGCCGACGCGGGGCTGTCGGAGGCGGAGGTCTCGGACCCCGGCACGGGCCTCATCGCCGGGTCGGGCGGGCCCTCCACCTCGGCGATGCTGGCAGCGCACCAGACGGTGCTCCAGACCGGCGCGACCAAGCGGATCGGGCCCTTCGCGGTGCCGAAATGCATGTCCTCGACCGTGTCGGCCAACCTCGCCACGGCCTACAAGATCAAGGGCATGAACTTCTCCATCACGTCGGCCTGCTCGACCTCGCTGCACTGCATCGGCATGGCCGCGCAGCAGGTGGCGTTGGGCACGCAACAGGTGATGTTCGCCGGCGGCGGGGAGGAGCTGGACTGGACGCTGTCCTGCCTCTTCGACGCCATGGGCGCGATGTCGTCCAAGTTCAACGACACGCCCGCGCGCGCCTCCCGCGCCTTCGATGCCGACCGCGACGGGTTCGTCATCGCGGGCGGCGGCGGGATGGTTGTGCTGGAGAGCCTCGACCGCGCCCAGGCCCGCGGCGCCAGGATCTATGCCGAGGTCACGGGTTTCGGCGCCACCTCGGACGGCCACGACATGGTGGCGCCCTCGGGCGAGGGCGGCGAGCGGGCGATGCGGCTGGCGCTGAAGTCGCTGCCCGAGGGGCGGCAGGTCAGCTATATCAACGCCCACGGCACCTCGACCCCCGTGGGCGACGTGGGCGAGGTGGAGGCGGTGCGCCGGGTCTTCGGCGAGGGCCAGACGCCGCCCATCAGCTCGACCAAGTCGATGACCGGCCACAGCCAGGGCGCGACCGGGGCGCAGGAGGCGATCTATTGCCTGCTGATGCTCGACGGCGATTTCATCGCGCCCTCGATCAATGTCGAGACGCTGGACCCGGCGATCCGCCCGGGCGAGATCGCCACCGAGACCGTCACCGACGCCGGCCTCGACACCGTGATGACCAACAGCTTCGGCTTCGGCGGCACCAACGGGTCGATGCTGCTGAGCCGGGTGAGGGACTGAGCCATGGCCGAGCTGATGCAGGGCAAGCGCGGTCTGGTGATGGGTGTCGCCAATGACCGCTCCATCGCCTGGGGGATCGCGCGGGCGATGGCGGCCGAGGGGGCCGAGCTGGCGTTCACCTATCAGGGCGAGGCGTTCGGCAAGCGGGTCGAGCCGCTGGCGGCGAGCCTCGGCAGCGACCTCCTGATCGACGCCGACGTGACCGACGCGGCGTCGATGGACGCCGCCTTCGACGCGATCGCGGCGCGCTGGGACCGGCTGGACTTCGTCGTCCACGCCATCGCGTTTTCCGACAAGGCCGAGCTGACGGGGCGGTTCATCGACACCAGCCGCGCCAACTTCAAGCACTCGCTCGACATCTCGTGCTACTCGCTGATCGACGTGGCGCGCCGGGCGCGGCCGATGATGACCGAGGGCGGCACCATCCTGACGCTGACCTACCAGGGCTCGACCCGGGTGACGCCGTTCTACAACGTCATGGGCGTGGCCAAGGCGGCGCTGGAGGCGGCGGTGCGCTATCTCGCCAACGACCTCGGCCCGGAGGGCATCCGCGTCAACGCCGTCTCGCCGGGCCCGATGAAGACGCTGGCCGGGGCGGCCATCGGCGGCGCGCGAAAAACCTACAAGCATACCGATGCGAACGCTCCCCTGCGGTCCAACGCGACGCTGGAGGCGGTGGGCGGCACCGCGGTCTGGCTCGCGTCCGACTACGGCGCCTGCACCACGGGCGAGATCGTGCGCGTCGACGGCGGCTATCACATCCTCGGAATGCCGCAGGTCGAGAACCTCTGAGCCCCGGACCCCGGCGGGCGGGGGCAGCGTTTCCCCGCCATGACGATGGCGCGCCGCACCTTCCTCGCCGCCGCCGCGGCCTTCGCGGCACGCCGCGCCCGGGCGGCCGGCGCCTTCGGCGGCGCGATGACGCTGGCGCGCGAAGTGGATCGTCTGCGCAGCCTCGTCATCGTTCACGACGGGGCGATCGCCGCAGCCGAGGCGTTTCGCGGCCCCGCGCTCGACCGTGCCGTCAACGTCAAGTCGGTGTCCAAGACCCTGCTCTCCACCCTTGCGGGCGCGGCGTTGGAGCGGGGGGAGATCCCGTCGCTCGACACCCCTGTGGCGCCCTATCTCAAGCGGATGATCCCGCGGCGCGGCGATCCGCGGCTCAGGACGATCACCCTGCGGCACGTGCTGGCGATGCAGTCCGGCCTCGCCCCCATGGCGGGGTCCACCTACGGCGCCTGGGTCTCGGGGCCGCATTGGGTCTACGACGCGCTGGCCGCGCCGATGCGGGCCGATCCCGGGACGGTGCGGCTCTACTCCACCGCCAACACCCATATCCTGGGCGTGGTGCTGGCGCGGGCGGCGAATCTCGACCTCCTCGACCTGGCCAATGCGCGTCTCGGCGCGGCGCTCGACATCCGTTTCGCCCCCTGGACCCGCGATCCTCAGGGGCACTACCTGGGCGGCAACGACATGGCGATGTCGCCCCTCGCCATGGCCCGCTATGGCGAGGCGTATCGCGCGGGCGGCACCTGGGGCGGCGCGCGCATCGCCACGCCCGACTGGATCGACACCTGCTGGACCCCCCGGACCGAGCCCGACACCCCCGGCCACCGCTACGGGCTGACCTGGTTTCTCTGGGACGTGGGCGGGGTGCGGGTGGCCTATGCGCGCGGATTTGGCGGGCAGATGATCTATGTCGTGCCGGAGAGGGCGCTGACCGTCGCCATGACCTCGGACCCCGCGCGCCCCGCCCGCGTCGACGGCCACATCGCAGTGCTGCATGCGCTGTTGTCCGCGGCGATCCTGCCCGCGGCGGGCTGAGGCCCCCTTTTCCATCGCCGCCGCCTCTGTCAGGGTCGGCCCGACCCCGCCTCGAAGGATCCGCCCATGGCCATCACCACCGTCGTCTTCGATGCCTATGGAACCCTGTTCGACGTCTCCGCCGCCGCGAGGAAGGCCGCCGGAGAGCCCGGTCGCAACGCCTTGGCCGACACCTGGGAGGCGCTGTCGCGCGACTGGCGGCTCAAGCAGCTTCAGTATTCCTGGCTGCGGGCGGTGACCGGCGCGCATACCGATTTCTGGCAGGTGACGCAGGACGGGCTCGACTGGGCGCTTGAGGCGCACGGCCTCTACGGCGACCCCGACCTGCGCGAGCGCCTGCTGTCGCTCTATTGGGAGCTCGACGCCTACCCGGAGGTGCCGCAGATGCTGGCCACGCTCAAGGCGCGGGAGCTGGACACCGCGATTCTGTCGAACGGGTCGCCCGACATGCTGGACGCCGCGGTGGACAGCGCGGGCATCGGCCCGATGCTCGACGCGGTGCTGTCGGTCGAAGAGGTGGGCGTCTTCAAACCCGACGCGCGGGTCTACGACATGGTGGGCGCCCGCTTCGGCAGCCAGCCGGGGAATGTCCTGTTCGTGTCGGCCAACGGTTGGGACGCCGCGGCGGCGGGCGCCTACGGGTTCTCCACCGTCTGGGTGAACCGCGGGGGCGAGCCCGTGGACCGCCTGCCCGACCCGCCCGCCCAGATGATGACCGACCTCACCCGGATCCCGGAGTTCGCCTGATGCCCCGCTTTTCCGCCGCCGACGGCACGCCCCTCCACTACACCGACGAGGGCCGCGGCCCGGCGGTCCTCGCGCTCTCGGGTCTCACCCGCAACGGCAGCGATTTCGACTACGTCGCGCCGCATCTCGACCGCCGATTGATCCGCCTGGATTATCGCGGGCGCGGGCGGTCGGACTGGGCCGACCCGGCCACCTACACCATCCCGCAGGAGGCGCAGGACGCGCTGGCGCTGCTCGACCATCTGGGTGTCGCCCGGGCGGGCGTGCTGGGCACCTCCCGCGGGGGGCTCATCGCCATGGTCCTGGCGGCGACGGCACGGGACCGGCTGAGCGGGGTGGGCCTGGTCGATATCGGCCCCGACCTCGCGCCCGAGGGGCTGGCCGCGATCCAGGGCTATATCGGCCGCAATCCGGGCGTCGCGACGCGGGCCGAGGCCGTGGCGGCGCGGGCGGCGTTGATGCAGGGCTTCGACGGCGTGCCCGCAAGCCGCTGGGCCGAGGAGGTGGACAAGCACTATCTCGACGGCCCCAACGGCCTCACCATCAACTACGATCCCCGCCTGGCCGAGGCGTTCGCGGCGGCCAGCGCCCAGCCGCCGGTGGACCTCTGGCCGCTGTTCGACGCCATGGCAGGCCTGCCCCTGGCGCTGGTCCGGGGGGCGAACTCCGATCTGCTGTCCGCCGAGACGGCGGCCGAGATGCGGCGGCGGCGGCCCGACATGCTGTTCGCCGACGTGCCTGGGCGGGGGCATGTCCCGTTCCTCGACGAGCCAGAGGCGCTGGAGATCCTGCGCGCCTGGGTCGGGCGGCTGTGAACGCCGCGCGGATCGCCGCGGCCGCCGAACGGCTGGCGGGCCATGTCCGGCGCACGCCGCTGTTGTGGTCGCCCGGCCTCGACGCGCTGGCCGGGCGCCGCGTCTACGTCAAGGCCGAGCCGCTGCAACTGACCGGCAGCTTCAAGGTTCGCGGCGCCTGGGCGGCGATTTCCGCGCTGCCGCCGGAGGTGCGCGACCGGGGCGTGCTGGCTTACTCCTCGGGCAATCATGCCCAAGGCGTGGCCTACGCGGCCCGCGCCCACGGCATTCCGGCGGTGATCGTGATGCCGTCGGACGCCCCCGAGGTAAAGATCGCGGGCACCCGTGCCCTGGGGGGCGAGGTCGTGCTCTACGACCGCGCCGGCGAGGCGCGCGAGACCATCGGCGCCGACCTCTGCGCGGCGCGGGGGCTGACCCTGATCGCGCCCTACGACGACCCCGAGGTCATCGCCGGGCAAGGCACCTGCGGTCTGGAGATCGCAGAACAGGCGGCGGCCGCGGGAGTCGACCGCGCCGACGTCCTGGTCTGCTGCGGCGGAGGGGGGCTCAGCGCGGGGATCGCCCTGGCGCTGGAGGACCGGGCGCCGGGGCTGCGCGTGCGGACGGTCGAGCCCGAGGGTTTCGACGACGTCGCCCGCTCGCTCGCCGCCGGGCGGCGGGTGCGCAATACGGCGCTGGCAGGGGGACTTTGCGACGCGATTCTGACGCCGACGCCCGGCGAGCTGACCTTTCCGATCCTGTCGCGGCTCTGCGGACCGGGGCTGGCGGTCGACGACGCGGCCGTGCTGTCCGCGATGGCGGCAGCGTTCCGCCATTTGCGGCTTGTGCTGGAACCCGGCGGCGCCGTTGCCGTGGCCGCAGCGCTGACCCAGCCCCGCGCCGTGTCCGGTCCGGCGACAATCGTGGTGGCGTCGGGCGGGAACTGCGCCCCGCAGACCTTTGCCACCGCCATCGTCGAAACGCGGTAAACCCGACGGATCCGGCAATCTCGCGGAAATTTCCGTAGGATTTTCGCGCGGGCCTGTCCTTTCGCGACAATTTATGTCCGCAGCGTCGACCACGGCCTCAGGGCCGATAGCGGGACCGCCGACACACTACGGCGTGAGGGCTCAAATTGATTGACTTAGCAAACCAACTCTTTTTCCATCCGCTCTGGGGGAGGATGGCATATGCGCACGCAGGTTTGCATCATCGGCGGCGGTCCGTCGGGATTGCTGCTCGGACATCTCCTGCACCTCGCGGGGCTCGACACGCTGATCCTGGAGCGGCAGTCCCGGGCGTATGTGCTGAGCCGCATCCGCGCCGGGGTCCTGGAACAGGGCGCCGTCGAGACGCTGGCCAGGGCAGGGGCCGCCACCCGGCTGGAGGCCCAAGGGTTCCGCCACGCCGGCATCGAACTTGCCGCCCAGAACCGCTCTTTTCGCGTCGATTTCCGAGACTTGATCGACCGCGACGTGGTCGTCTACGGCCAGACCGAGGTGACGACGGACCTCTACGACGCCCGCGACCGCAGCGGCGCACCCGTGCTCCACGGCGTCGAGGATGTCACCCTCCACGACATCGACACGGACTGCCCCCACGTCGCATTCCGGCACGACGGCGCACACCGCAGCGTGGCCTGCGACTGGATCGTCGGAGCCGACGGGTTTCACGGTCCCTCGCGGCAGGCGATCCCGCGCAGCGTGCTGCGCACCTACGAGCGGATCTATCCCTTCGGCTGGCTGGGGGTGCTGAGCGAGACACCGCCCGCGGGCCCGGAACTGATCTATGCGAATCACCCCCGGGGCTTCGCCCTCTGCTCGATGCGCAATGAGGGGCTCAGTCGCTACTACATCCAAACCGCCGCCGACGAGGATCCCGAAGCCTGGACGGATGAGGCATTCTGGGACGAACTGCGCCGCCGTATCCCAGAACCCGTTGCAGAAACCATGCAAATCGGGCCGTCCATCGAGAAGTCCGTGGCGCCCCTGCGTTCGTTCGTCGCCGAGCCCATGCGCTGGGGGCGGCTGTGTCTCGTCGGCGATGCGGCGCACATCGTCCCGCCCACCGGGGCCAAGGGTTTGAACCTGGCGGTGGGCGACGTCCACTACCTGGAGGAGGCGCTGCGCCGCGCCTACGACGGCGATCCCAGCGGCGTCGACGGCTACTCGGACCGGGCGCTGGCGCGGGTGTGGCAGGCGACGCGGTTCTCCTGGTGGCTGACCATGACGCTGCACCGGTTCCCGGGCGCCTCGGATTTCGACCAGCGGATGCAGGAGGCCGACCTCGCCTATCTGGAAACCTCGCGCACGGCGCAGCGGGCCCTGGCCGAGAACTATGTGGGCCTGCCATACTGACGGCCGAGGAGGCCCGCCATGGACATCGCCGCGCTCGACGGACTGACCCTGCACTACCGCATCGACGGCCAGGCCGATGGCGCGCCGGTGGTGTTCCTGAACTCCCTCGGCACCGATCTGCGGCTCTGGGACAAGGTGCTGCCGCGGCTGCCGTCGGGCCTGCGCCTGATCCGCTGCGACACCCGCGGCCACGGGCTGAGCGGCTGCCCCGCGGGCCCCTATGCGATGGGCGCGCTGGTGAGCGACGTCGAACGGTTGCTCGACCGGCTGGAGGTGCGGGACTGCGTCCTGGTGGGGGTCTCGTTGGGCGGAATGGTCGCGCAGGCCCTGGCGGTGAAGCGGCCCGACCAGGTGCGCGCCCTGGTCCTGTCGAATACCGCGGCCAAGATCGGGACCCGCGAGATGTGGGAGGATCGCATGGCCGCCGCGCGCGAGGGCGGGCTGGAGGCCCTGGCCCCCGCCATCCTGGAGCGCTGGTTCTCCCGCGGTTTCCGGGACTTGCCCGAGCTGGCGGGGTGGCGGGCCATGCTGGTCCGCACCCCGCTCGACGGCTATCTGGGCTGCTGCGCGGCGATCGCCGGGACCGACATGATGGCCGCGACGGCGACGCTCAAGCTGCCGACCCTGGCCATCGCCGGGGACCAGGACGGCTCGACCCCGCCCGATCTGGTGCGCGAGACTGCGGCGCTGATCGACGGGGCCGAGGTGACGCTGATCCGCCAGGCGGGGCACCTGCCCTGCGTCGAACAGCCCGACGTTTACGCGCAGACGCTGATCGGCTTTCTCGCGCGGTTGGGGCACCTCGGAGGCTTTCATGGCTGACATCCTGCTGGTCCACGGGGCGGGCCACGGCGCATGGTGCTGGGAGCGGGTGCTGCCGCTTCTGACGGCGCGGGGGCACGCGGCGCGGGCGCTCGACTTGCCCGGCCACGGGGCCGACGCCACGCCCGCCCGCGACGTGTCGCTCGACACTTACGCCGCGGCGGTGGCGGACGCGACGGGGCCGCGCACGGTGCTCGTCGGCCACTCGATGGGCGGCTATTCGATCACACTCGCCGCCGAGCGGGCGCCGGAGCGGGTTGCGCGGCTGATCTACGTCGCCGCCCACGTGCCGCGCGACGGGGTGAGCGTCGGCGCCATGCGCGCGGACGCGCCCGGGCGGCCCGCGGCGCCGTTGCAGCCGACCCCGGACGGGACCGCCGTGCGCTTTGCCCCCGCCGACGTCGCCGCGCGGTTCTACGACGACTGCCCGCCCGAGACGGCCGCGGCCGCGGAGCAGCGCATCTGCCCCGAGCCGCTGGCCCCGGTGCGCGAGGCGCCACGGTTGAGCGGCCGGGCGGCGGGCCTGCCCCGCAGCTACATCGTCTGCACCGAGGACAAGGTCGTGGCGCCCGAGCATCAGCGGGCGATGTGCACTGACTGGCCCGCCGCCGACGTCGCGACGCTGCCCTGCGGGCACTCGCCGTTCTACGCCCTGCCCTACCGGCTGGCGCTGAGCATCGCGCGGATGGCGGAGGACTGATGCCCGCGACCGTGTTCGACAGTGCCGCGGGGCGCGACCTATGGCACGACGCCGACACCGCGCGGCTGTTCGGAGACGGCGCCGAGATCCGGGCGATGCTGCTGGTCTGGGGCGCATTGGCCGAGGCCCAAGGGGCCCTGGGCGTGATCCCCGAGACGGCTGCGGCGGCGATTCAACGCGCCGCACACGAGATCGCGGTGGACCCTGCGTCGCTCAGCGCCGAGACCGGGGCGAACGGCGTCCTGGTGCCCGCCCTCGCCGCCGCGGTGCGCGCCGCGATGCAGGCGCCGGAGCATTCCCAATACCTCCACTGGGGCGCCACCAGCCAGGACATCGTCGACACCGCGCTGGCGCTGCGCCTGCGCCGCTGCCTGACGATCTGGCAGGAGCGCCTCGACGCCACCCTGGACGCGCTGGCCAGGCTGGCGCGGCAGCACGCCGAGACGCCGATGGCCGGACGCACCTGGGGGCTGGCCGCCGCGCCGATCAGCTTCGGCGCTGTCGTCGCGGGTTGGGGTTGGCCGGTCCTGCGCCAGGTCGACCGGCTCGACCGGTTGCGCCCCGAGGTGCTGTGCGTGAGCCTGTCGGGCGCCGCGGGCACGCTGTCCATCCTGCACCCCCACGGCCCCGCCATCCGCCGCCGCATAGCCGAGGCGATGGACCTCGGCGATCCCGGCACCGGCTGGCACGCGGCCCGCGACGGGATCGCGGGGCTCGCAGCGTGGACGACGACCACTCTGACCGTCCTGGCCAAGATGGGGGCGGACCTGGAGCTGATGGCCCAGACCGACCCGCCCGAGATCGCCCTGCCAGGCGCCGGGGCCTCTTCGACCATGCCGCAGAAACGCAACCCGGTGCAGCCCGCCCAACTGCGCGCGCTGGCCGCCCTGGCGCGCGGTCTGAACGCGCCCCTGCAGGGCGCCGCCGAGGCGCGGCAGCAGCGCGACGGCGCGGCGTGGATGACCGAGTGGCTGGCTCTGCCGCCCCTGGCCCACGCGATGGGGCGGGCCACCCTCCTGGCCCGGGATCTGGCCGCCGGGATCGCCCCCGATGCCGACGCGATGGCGGCCGCCGTCGACGGCGGGGCGGGCCTGATCCATGCCGAGGCCCTGTCCTTTGCCCTGGCCCAAGAGATGCCGCGCCCCGAGGCGCAGGCGCTGGTCAAACGGCTCTGCCGGCAGGCGGCCGAGACCGGCACCCCGCTGGCCGATCTGATGGCGGCCGAACGGCCCGGGCGCGACTGGGCCGCGGTGGCGCGGGCGCCCGGCCGCCTGGGCACCGCGCCCGACGACGCCCGCGCCTTTGCCGCCGCGGTGGACGCACGCCGCACCGCAGGGTAACAGGCGGGATCCACGCCCCGGACCCCGCCCATGCGCTCGCGCCTTCCCCTGGTGTTTCTCCTTCTGACGGTGACCATCGATTCGATGGGGATCGGGCTGATCCTGCCGGTCATGCCCGATCTGATCCGCGAGGTGGACGGCGGCACCTTGGCCGAAGCCGCGGTGTGGGGCGGGATCCTGACCACGTCCTTCGCGGTCATGCAGTTCCTGTTCGGGCCGCTCCTGGGGTCGCTGTCGGACCGCTTCGGCCGCCGCCCCGTGCTGTTGATCAGCCTCGGTGTGCTGGCGGCGGATTATCTGGTGATGGCCCTGGCCGGCAGCATCTGGCTGCTCCTGGTCGGCCGCATCGTCGGCGGGGTCGCGGCGGCGACCCAGTCCACCGCCGCCGCCTACATGGCCGACATCTCCCGCCCCGAGGACAAGGCCGCGCGGTTCGGCCTGATCGGCGCGGCGTTCGGCATCGGATTCGTCCTCGGACCGCTGATCGGCGGGCTGCTCGCCGAGTGGGGCACGCGCGCGCCCTTCTACGCCGCCGCGGCGTTGGCCGCGGCGAACCTGGTCTTCGGCTGGGCCATCCTGCCCGAAACCGTCACCGACCGGATCCGCCGCCCGTTCTCCTGGAGCGCGGCCAACCCCCTGGGCGCGCTCCTGCGGCTGAACGCGCTGCCCGGGGTCGGACGGCTCCTCGCGCTGTTCTTCGTCTACCAGGTGGCGTTCTTCGTCTACCCCGCGGTCTGGGCCTACTATACCCAGGCGCGGTTCGGCTGGGGGCCGGGCATGATCGGCGCGTCCCTCGCCGCGTTCGGCATCTCCATGGCCCTGGTCCAGGGCGGGCTGATCCGGGTGATCCTGCGCCTGTTGGGCGACCGGGGCACGGTGATCTATGGCCTGACCTTCAACGCTTGCGCGTTTCTCGCCCTGGGGCTGGTGCGCGATGGCACGGTCGCGCTGATCCTGACGCCGCTGACGGCCCTCGGCGCGGTGGTCACCCCGGCGGTGCAGGGGATGATGTCGCGCACCGCACCCGACGACAGCCAGGGGATGCTCCAGGGCCTGCTGGCCTCGGCCGGGGCGCTGGCGATGATCGTCTCGCCGCTGCTCATGACCGCGACCTTCGCGGCCTTCACCCGGCCCGGCGCCGCGGTCCACCATCCCGGCGCGCCGTTCCTGCTGTCCATGGGGCTGATGGGGGTCTGCGGGCTGATCTTCCTCGCCCGGCGGGGCCCCGCCGCCGCCTGACCCGCCTCGCAGGTCGTTTTTCGGCAGGACAGACCCGCCGCCCCAGCGCAGCCTCCGATCGGCGAGAGGAGGAGGATCGGCCGCCCATGACCACCCAGATCCGTGCCGCGGTGTGCCGCGCCCACGGCGCGCCCCTGTCCATCGAGACCCTGCACCTGCGCGCGCCCGGCCCACGCGAGGTCGAGGTGACGCTCGCCGCCGTGGCGATCTGCCATTCCGACATCTCCTATGCCGACGGCGCTTGGGGAGGCCCTCTGCCGGCCGTGTTCGGCCACGAGGCCGCGGGGCGGGTCAGCGCAGTCGGCCCCGGCGTGGCCGCGGCCGCGGTGGGCGACAACGTCATCGTCACGCTGATCCGGTCCTGCGGCGCCTGTCCCTCCTGCGCGGTGGGCGTGCCCACCGCGTGCACCGCGCCGCCGGGCGCCAGCCCGCTCACCGGATCGGACGGCGCGCCGGTGGTCCAGTCGATGCATTGCGGCGCCTTCGCCGAGCGGGTGGTCGTGCACGACAGCCAGATCGCCCAGGTCCCCGCCACGCTGGACCCGGCCGTCTCTTGCCTACTGTCCTGCGGGGTGATCACCGGCATCGGCGCGGCGGTCAACGCCGCCAAGCTGCGCCCGGGGCAGGACGCGGTGGTGATCGGCGCGGGGGGCGTCGGGCTCAACGCCATTCAGGGCGCGCGCATCGCCGGCGCCCGCCGCATCGTCGCGGTGGACATGACCGAGGACAAGCTCGCCGCCGCCCGCGCCTTCGGCGCCACCGCGGGCGTCCTGGCCAGCGAGCCCAAGCCCTGGCGCGCCGCCATGGCCCATCTCGGCCGCGGCGCGGACGCGGCGATCGTCACCGTGGGCGCGATCCCCGCCTACCAGGACGCGCCCCGCTACCTCGCCCCCGGCGGCCGCGTGGTCATGGTGGGGATGCCGCATTCCGGGGCACAGGCCAGCTATGAGCCCGTGATCCTGGCCGCCACCGGCCAGGGCCTGATCGGATCCAAGATGGGGGACGTGGTCCTGTCGCGCGACATCCCCTGGATGCTCGACCTCTACGCCCAGGGGCGGCTCAAGCTGGACGAGCTGGTCTCGAACCGCTGGCCCCTCGACCGCATCGACGACGCCATCGCCGACACCCGCACCGGCGGGGCGCGGCGCAACGTCGTCGTCTTCTAGGCCCCCTGCCCGAACTTCCCTTTGCAAGTATCCTCGCCGAAGGCGCACGCTGCCCCCGGCGATCCCGCCGCCCGTCAGGAGACCCGACATGAAGCTCGCCGATCTCGACGTGATCGTCACCGCACCCCCCGCGCCGGGCTGGGGCGGGCGCTATTGGATCCTTGTCAAGCTGACCACCGACGACGGTATCGTCGGCTGGGGCGAATGCTATGGCGCATCGGTCGGGCCGGTGGCGATGCGGGCGGTGATCGAGGACGTCTTCGCCCGCCACATGGCCGGGCAGAGCCCCGAAAACGTGGAATGGATGTTCCGCCGGGCCTACTCGTCGGGGTTCACCCAGCGCCCGGATCTCACGGTCATGGGCGCGTTTTCGGGGTTGGAGATCGCCTGTTGGGACATCCTAGGCAAGGCGCGGGGGCGGCCGGTCTGGGCGCTCCTCGGCGGCTGCGTCACCCCGCGCATCCGCTGCTACACCTATCTCTACCCCGAGCCCCAGCACAGCCTGCCCGCCTTTTGGGTCGACCCGGACATGGCGGCCGAGGCGGCCGCGGCGCGGGCCGACGAGGGCTGGACCGCGGTGAAGGTCGACCCGGCCGGCCCCTACACGGTGCGCGGCGGGCACCAGCCGTCGCTGTCGGACATCTCACGCTCGGTGGCGTTCGCCCGGGCGATCCGCGCCGCGGTGGGCGACCGGGCCGACCTGCTCTTCGGCACCCATGGGCAGTTCACTGCGGGGGGCGCGATCCGGCTGGGCCACGCCATCGCCCCCTACCGCCCCTTGTGGTTCGAAGAGCCGGTGCCGCCAGACGACGCCCAGGCCCTGCGCCGGGTGGCCGAGGGTCAGCCGGTGCCGGTGGCCACGGGCGAGCGGCTGACCACGCGGGCCGAGTTCGCCCCGCTGCTCGCCGCCGGGGCCGTCTCGGTGGTGCAGCCCGCTTTGGGGCGTGCGGGCGGGATCTGGGAGGGCCGCAAGATCGCGGCGCTGGCCGAGAGCTTTTCGGCGCAGGTGGCGCCGCATCTCTATGCGGGACCGGTGGAGTGGGCGGCAAACCTGCACCTGGCCGCTGCGATCCCCAACCTCTTGATGGCCGAGACCATCGCCACCCCGTTCCACGACGCCCTGATCGGCGGCACGATCCGGGTGGAGGCGGGCCACGTCGCGGCGCCCACCGCGCCGGGCCTGGGGATCGAGGTCGACGAGGCCCTGGCCTGCGCCCATCCCTACACCGGCACCGGCCTGCACCTGGAGATGCAGGAGGCGCAAGTCCGCTACGATGTCGAGAATGTCTTTGCCGGAGGTGCCCCGCCCGAAGACCCCCCGGCCTGAGCGGTCGGGTCCGTCACCCCGCCAGGTCCAGCGCCGGAACCGCGCCGCCACCGGGGCCCCCCTCGGTCAGCCGCATCCGCTTCACCACCGGGGTGTGGTCCAGAGCCCCTGCGCCGGTGCGGGCGATCTCGGCCAGAGCCGCGGCGGCGGCGCCACCGAACTCCCGCAGCACGGCGGCCGATGGCAAGAGGCTCTCCACTGGAACGCCCTCGGCATAGATCACCTCGTGGCGGGCAAAGAGCACGTGGACATAGTGCGTCGCGATCCGGTTGCAGCGGTAGGCCAGCGCGCCGCCGACCAGGGACAGGGCCGGGACCAGCACGTCGCTCATGGAGAAATGCCGCTGGGCCCGCCGCCCGGAGAGGAGCAGGTGCTGCTGCGGCGCCACGGTCAGGTCGCGGTCGTTGCGAAGGGCGTTGGCGCGAATCACCACGGGCGCCAGGCGGCTGTCCCCCTTGACCCGGCGGCGATGGATCCACACCGGGCGCCGGTAGCCGCGGTCGAAGGTCAGGACCTCGTGTTCGGGGGTCAGCGCCTCGACCGGCACCTCGCCGGTGCGGGTGGTGATCATGGTCCCCGCGGCAAACGCGGCGGCGCCAAGGGTGTCGGCGCGGGGGGCCTGCCGGGTGCTCACCGCCTCGACCCTCAGCGTCTGGCGCGGCGGCGGCATGCGCCCGGCCACCAGGCAGCCGCCCAGGGGGACGGGCATGCCGGCCACGGGCGTCCCCGCCCCCGGCAGCGGGCGGATATCGAGGTGGCGCAGCGCGTGGCGTCGCCGCCCCTCCCCGGCGAGCGTCAGGCCATAGGTCTCGGACACCCGGCAGCGCAGGCCGTTGACCTCGACCACTCCAGGCGTGCCGGTCGCCGCCAGGGTCAGCGTCCGCGCCGCGCCGACATAGCTCAGCCCCGCGCCGATGGCCGGCGCCACGGCCAGCCCCGGATCCGCGCAACCGTCGATGCGAATCTGGTCGGGCAAGAGCGCGGAGTGGAGGCACAGCATCGGTGTCGTATCCCAGATCTCCCCGGAACCGTCCGGGTAGTCCTTGATTTACCAAGAAGGGTTTCGAAATCCTGAACCGCGACAAAAAATCCTGGTAGACCGGCTCGACAACACACAACTTATGGGCGATCTTACGGATGTTCTTGGATCAGGAGCACAGCCTTGCCGGTCTCAATACCGCCACAATCGCGCCTTTTCTCGGCCATTCGCCCGCGGCAGAGTTCTATCGACCCGAGATCGCGAGGAGAACGTTGACATGAGCGCGGTGACCCCAGGGATTCTCAGCGGCGTCATGGGCGCAGGGGCTTCGGTGTTTTTGGGCGGCGGCTGGATCCTGGCGCTCTTTGCCTACGTCGTCTGCGGCGCGCTGGTGACGGGGCTGGTGATCGCCCGCGGGATACGCGAGCACGCCCCGGTCGAAGCGGTGGCCAACGAGACCGCGCCGATACCACTCCACAAGTTTCCGGCCTGACCGCCGCGCAGCGGACTTGCCCGGCGCGGCGCCGCCGTGCCAAGCATGAGGCATGTCCGCCCCGCAGCCCCAACCGCTCTATCCCGGTGCGCCGCGGCGCTGCCGTGCGTGCCACGGTCCGCTGACCGCGACCGACGGCGACCATTGCGCCCGGCCCGCGTGCCAGACCCGCGCCCGAGTGATGGCGGCGCAGGACGGGGTGCGGCGGCGCCGCGAGGCCGAGGAGGCGGCCGAGGCGGTCGCCTGGGCCCGCACCGGCGACCCTCTGCGCACCGCCGCCGCCCGCGCGGGCGCGCCCGATCTCGACACCGTCGCGCACGGATTCGCCCCCTACATGGACTTGCCCGTGCAGGCCCGGCCGATGGATGTCGACATGGCCTTTCTCCACCGGCTGAGCGACATCGTGGCGCGGTCCTTCGACCCAGACGGAGCGCCGGACGGGTACCGCAGCCATCAAGAGCCGCCGGATCCCGACTTTGCCAACTGGGCCGCCCATGTGCCCGACGAGACCCCGGCGCTCGACGCCGCCTGCATCGCCTGCCAGGGCGATTGCTGTTTGCAGGGGGCGGGCGCCAAGGCGTTTCTGACCACCCAGACCATCGACTACTACCGCCACCGCCACCCCGAGGCGACGGCCGAAGAGGTGCGCGCTGCGTATCTCGGCCACCTCCCCGAAGAGAGCGTGGTGGGGAGTTGCGTGTATCATGGCCCCCTGGGCTGCACCCTGCCGCGGCAGATGCGCGCGGAGGTCTGCAACCGCTGGCAATGCCGCTGGCGGCTGGCGCTGGCGGCCAGACTGGAGACGGTGGGCGGCGACCGCGCCGTGGTGGTGGGCCTGGCCCGCGACCACACCGAACACCCCCAGGAGGGGGCGCCCTACATGCGGGTGGTGTCCGTGACGCCCGACGGCGTGCAGGTCCACGACGACCTGCGCATGGGGGCCATGCCGCCCGACCCCGCAGCCGATTGATGCAAGTCAAGGTCGCGCACCCGCGGCGGAGTTAGGCCAGAGAAAACCCATGGTCTAGGGAGAACCGCCCATGTCTCACACCCCCCACGAGTTGGCCGAGGAGTTCCCCGACAAGGTCGAGCGGATCCACCAGTTGCGCAGCGAGGATCCGCACTTTGCCCGGCTCGCCGACGAGTATCACGAGGTCAACCGCGCCATCCATCGCGCGGAAACCAACGTGGAGCCTTGCGACCAGTTCGAGGAAGAGCGGATGCGCAAACAGCGGATGAAGCTCAAGGACGAAATCGCGTCAAAGTTGAACTGACCCAGAGGCGGCCGGTTGCTTTACGCTTGAGATTCGAAGGCCGATCTGCGACACGAAGCGGGCGACGTTACCCTATCGATCCCCTGTCTGCTTCTACCGCGGGCCAGCGAACTCGATCCGGCACTGACTTTGCCACGCTGTTGCACTTCCGCGAACAGACTGAAACGACAGGAGAAATCACGATGGCCAAGGGCACCGTGAAATGGTTCAACACTGAAAAGGGCTACGGCTTCATCGCGCCCGAGGGCGGCGGCAAGGACATCTTCGTCCACATCTCGGCCGTCGAGCGTTCGGGCCTGACGGGCCTCGCCGACAACCAGGTCGTCACCTACGAACTGGAAACCGGCCGCGACGGGCGCCAGAGCGCCGGCAACATCCAGGTCGAGTAAGACCTACGCTTCCAGCCTCGCCCGCACCTCGCGGGCGAGCGCTTCGACCTCGTCGCTCCAGGCTCCGCGCCCGCGCTCCTGCACCCCGCGTCCCTGGCCCAGCGTTTCGGCATAGGCGATCCGGTTGCCCAGCACCGCCGTCAGCCGCGGCATCCCCGCCTCTTCCAGCGCCGCACCCACGTCGTCGGCCACCCGTGTCCCCGCCTTGTAGCGGTTGAGCACCACGACCGCCGGGCGGCGCGTCCGTTCGGCCAGGTCCAGGACCGACTCGGTCGCCCAGAGATCCACCTGGCTGGTGGCCACGGGCACCACGATCAGATCGCTTTCCCGCAGGGCGGGGCGCAGATCGCTGTCCACCTTGGGCGGCGTGTCCACGATGACCATGTCGTGCAGCTTGCGCAGCTTGTCGCACTCGTAGCCCACGCCCCAGGCGCTGGCGGTGGAGAAATCGAGTCCCGGATCGCCCCCCTCGCGCCGCGTCATAAACCACCGCCCGAGCGAGCCCTGGGGGTCGGTGTCCAGGACGGCGACGCTCAGCCCCTCGCGCAGAAACGCCACAGCCAGGTTGACGGCGATGGTGGTCTTACCCGAGCCGCCCTTCTGCTGTGCGACGGTGATGACCTTGCCAGCCATGGTGTCTCGCCCTCCGTGCCTCGCGATGCTGCGGCGCAGCATAGCTTGCGCCGAGCGGGCGCGCAATGCGACGCGGCCCCCGCCGACGCGGTAAATCGCATCATTCGGGTCGCGGGGACGCGGCGAGCGGGCTATTTCGACCGTCGAGACCGCCCGCGAGGACCGCCATGACCGCCCCTGCCGAAGACAGCTATTACTGGCCGCTGATGGCCCGCGCCATCGACCGCATCGACGACGGCGGCCGCGGCCTGACGCTCGACGCCATCGCCGCCGAGATGAACCTCAGCCCGGCGCATTTCCAGCGGGTGTTCAGCCGTTGGGTCGGCGTCTCGCCCAAGCGGTTCCAGCAGTATCTGACCCTCGGCCATGCCAAGCGGCTGTTGGCCGAGCGGCACACCACACTCGACACCGCCGCCGAGGTGGGGCTCTCGGGGGGCGGGCGGCTCCACGACCTGTTCCTGCGGTGGGAGGCGATGAGCCCCGGCGCCTTTGCACAGCGGGGCGCGGGGCTCAGCGTGCGCTGGGGCTGGAGCGACAGCCCCTTCGGTCCCGCCCTGGTGATGACGACGGACAAGGGCATCTGCGGCATCGGCTTCGCCGCCGACCGACCGCGGGCGGAGGTCTTCGACGACCTGGCGCGGCGCTGGCCCCGCGCCGACTTCGCCGAGGCGCCCGACGCCGTCGCCCCCCT
The DNA here is from genome assembly GCA_004005435.1 of Rhodobacteraceae bacterium CCMM004. Classification (GTDB taxonomy): domain Bacteria; phylum Pseudomonadota; class Alphaproteobacteria; order Rhodobacterales; family Rhodobacteraceae; genus CCMM004. The sequence goes on from RZWH01000002.1 coordinate 805,397, forward strand.
GGCCGCCCGTGCCTTTCCCCGCCAAGGCGACGCGACCGACCCCGCGCCCCTGTTCCTGATCGGCGCGCCGTTCCAGATCAAGGTTTGGGAGGCGCTCTTGTCGATCCCCTCGGGCCACGTGACCACCTATTCCGACATCGCCCGCGCCATCGGCCACCCCAAGGCCGTGCGCGCGGTCGGCACCGCCGTGGGCCGCAACCCGGTGAGCTGGCTGATCCCCTGCCACCGAGCGCTGCGCAAGTCCGGGGGCCTCGGCGGCTATCACTGGGGTCTGCCGGTAAAGCGGGCGATGCTGGCCCACGAGGCGGCGGTGAGCGGGTTCTAGCCTGCCTACGCCATGGGCGAATCTCTGCCGAAGTGCGATTTGATCGTGCGCCCGCCGCCGCATCGGCGTATGGAATGCGGTGGAGATGTGCCACTTGATCCCAGCGAGGACGTTATGATCGCACCGAAATTGCCCCTTCTTGCAGGGAGCGCCGCGATGCTGGCGCTGACCGCCTGCGTCGACGCCACCACCGGCCAGCCCAACCGCACCGGCACCGGCGCCCTGACCGGCGCCGCCATCGGCGCGGCCATCGGCGCCGCCACGGGCGACGGCAGCCGCAAAGACGAAATCCTCATCGGCGCCGCCCTCGGCGGGGCCGCCGGCGCCGTGGTCGGCAACATCCTGGACAAGCAGGCGGCCGAACTGCGCCAAGGCTTCGGCAACGGCCAGATCGACGTCATCAACACGGGCAGCGAGCTGATCGTGCGGATGCCCCAGGACATCCTCTTCGCCACCGACAGCGCCGTCGTCGCCGGCGGGCTGCGCAGCGACCTGGGCGTTCTGGCCGCCAACCTGAACCGCTATCCGAACTCGATCGTCGAGGTTCAGGGCCATACCGACAATGTCGGCGCGGCGTCCTACAACCAGGGACTCAGCCAGCGTCGGGCCCAGGCGGTCACCGACATCCTGATCCAGAGCGGCGTGTCGCCGATGCGCCTGCGCGCCGTCGGCTACGGCGAGACCCAGCCCATCGCGTCGAACCTGACGCCAGGGGGCCGGCAGCAGAACCGCCGCGTGCAGATCGTCATCCGTCCGACCAACTGATCGGGCGCGGACGGGCGGCCCCGGCGCCGCCCGTCTCCCAGGCCATGGACGTCCCTCCCGAGCGGTCATATAATCTGACCAATCTGGAGACCTCCATGCCGTTTCACAAGGTTCGATCCGAGAAGCTCAGCCAGTCGGTGGTCCGGCAGGTCGAACTCCTGATCCTGCGCGGCATCCTGCGGCCGGGCGAGCGCCTGCCCAGCGAGCGCGAGTTGGCCGAGCGGATGGGCGTCTCGCGCCCCTCCCTGCGCGAGGCGGTGGCCGAGTTGCAGGACCGCGGCCTCCTGACGACGCGCGCGGGCGCGGGGATCTACGTGGCCGATGTCCTTGGCTCGGCGTTCTCGCCCGCGCTGACTCGCCTGTTCGCCCGGCATGACGAGGCGGTGTCGGACTACGTCGCCTTCCGCCGGGACATGGAGGGGCTGGCCGTGGATCGCGCCGCCCGGCTGGGATCGGCCACCGACCTGGCCGTGGTCGGCACCGTGTTCACCAAGATGCAGGCCGCCCACGAACGCGGCGACGCCGCACTGGAGGCGCAGCTCGACGCCGACTTCCATACCGCCATCGTCGAGGCCAGCCACAACGTGATCATGCTGCACATGATGCGGTCGATGTATCAGCTCCTGCGCGACGGCGTGTTCTACAATCGCCAGGTCATGTTCCGGCAGCGCACGACCCGGTCGACCCTGCTGGACCAGCATCGGGCGATCAATGCGGCGCTCCAGGATCGCGATGCCGAAGGGGCCCGCGCCGCGATGGAGGCGCATTTGGATTATGTGGGCACGGCCCTGTCCGAACAGCGGGAGGCGGACCGCAACGAGGCCATCGCCCGCCAGCGTCTGGCCCACGAAACCGAACGCTGACCACCGACCCCCGCCAACGGCGAACGCCGCCCCCGAAGGGACGGCGCGCGATCTCGGGCCCGCAAAAGCGCAGCGTCAGTGCAGCTTGGCCCCCACGGTGGCGAGCGACTGGTCGATCAGCTCGCCGTGCCGCTTGCCGTCCATCTGCTTGGACAGCACGTCCGCAGCGGCGGCGATGGCCACCTGCACCGCGCGGTCGCGCACCTCCTTGACCGCCCGCGCCTCGGCCGAGGCGATCTGCTCTTCAGCGGCCTGCAAGCGGCGCTCAACGGAACGCTCCAGGTCGGCCTTGGCCTTCTCCGACGCCTCCTCAGCCTCGGTGCGGGCATGGGCGACGATTCGCTCGGCCTGGTCCTTGGTCTCGCGCTGCTTCCGCTCGTAGGAGGCCAGGAGCGACTGGGCGTCCTCGCGCAGGCTGCGCGCCTCGGCGAGGTCGGCCTCGATCCCCGCGGCCCGCTTGTCGAGCATCCCCATGAGGGTCGACGGCACCTTGAGATAGACCAGAAGGCCGATGAACAGGAGGAACGCGATCAGCACGACGAAGTCGCTGTTGCGCAACGAAAAGAAGACGTCGCCGGCGGCCAGGGCGGGGGTGGCGGCCAACGCCGCGGAAACGGCGATCATACGGATCATGCGGCGGTTCCTTTCAGACGGCTCTCGACCGCGGCATCGACGGCCGCTTCGTCGGCGGAGCCGCCCATGACCGCGACGATGGCCTGAGCCGTGTCCTTGGCCACTTCCTCGACGCTTTCCATGGCGCCTGCCCGGATCTCGTCGATCCGCGCCTCGGACTCGGCCGTGCGCGCCGCGATCTCTGCGTCGGCCTTGGCGATGGCCTCGTTCAGTTGCTCCTGCATCTCCGCGCGGTTCTCGGCGACGATGCGACCTGCCTCGGCGCGGGCGTCGGCCAGCGCCTTTTCATACGCCTTTTCGGCCTCGGCGGCCCGCAGCTTCAGCTCTTCGGCGGCGGCGATGTCGTTGGTGATGGTGCCCTGCCGCTCGGCCAGCACCGCCCCGATCCGCGGCAGCGCGACCCGCGACAGGATGTAGTAGATCGCCACCAGCGCCACCACCAGCCAGAAGATCTGGTTGGGGTAGGTGGAGAACTCGAGTTGCGGCATGCCTGCCGCCTGTTCGGCCCCGTACTCGGCGCCTGCGGTGTCGGTCGCCATCTCGCTCCCTTTCGATCGTCGGTGCAGTCGGGCGGACGCAGAGGTCCGCCCGAGCGGATCGGCAGGTGGTTAGACGGCGAACATCAGGAGCAGAGCGACCAGGAACGAGAAGATCCCGAGCGCTTCGGCAAAGGCGATGCCGATGAAGAGCGTGGCGGTCTGACCGGCGGCGGCCGACGGGTTGCGCAGGGCGCCCGCCAGGAAGTTGCCGGCCACATGGCCCACACCGATGGCCGCAGCGCCCGAGCCGATGGCAGCGAGGCCGGCACCAATGAATTGACCCATGTTCGCGATATCGCCTTCCATAGTCGTCTCTCCTTGAGTTGGAAGTCCTGGGGGACGGGCGACGCCCGCCGTCGTGTCAGTGAAGCGTCAGTGATGCGGATGCAGCGCGTCCTTGAGGTAGACGCAGGTGAGGATGGTGAACACATAGGCCTGGATGAACGCCACCAGCAGTTCCAGACCGTAGATCGCCACCATTCCGCCGATGGCCAGGGGCGCGACCGCGGCGATGGCGGCGAACCCGGCGAACACCTTCATCACCGCGTGCCCGGCCATGATCGCACCGGCCAGACGAACCGAATGGCTCACCGGCCGGACGAAGTAGGAAATCAGCTCGATCACCGCAAGGATCGGCCTGAGCGCCAGAGGCGCCGACGAGACCCAGAACAGCTCCAGGAACCGCGCGCCGTTCTTGATGAAGCCGATGGCGGTGACGGTGAAGAACACCGCGAACGCCATCACCGCAGTCACGGCGATGTGGCTCGTCGTGGTGAACGACATCGGGATCAGGCCGAGCGTGTTGGCGAACAGGATGAACAGGAACAGCGTCATGATGTAGGGGAAGTATTTCACCCCGTCCTTGCCGCTGACGTCCTCGACCATCTTGTAGACGAAGCCGTAGGCGAGTTCGGCGACCGACTGCGCCCGGGTCGGGACGACGTTGCGCCCGCGGGTGCCGACCACCAGGAGGAGCACCACGCAGAGCACGGCCAGCGCCATCCAAAGGGTCACGTTGGTGACGGTGAACATGCCGACGTCGCCGTCGCCGAACAGCGGCTTGACCTCGAACTGGTCCATCGGGTGGATGCTGAGGCCGCCCTCTTCGGCGCCGTACTCTTCTGTCGCCACGCGTCAGTCCCTCTGTGTCCGTGCCGAGGCGCGCTCGGCGTCCGTCTGGACCTCGCGGGCGGTGCGCATCATCGTCTTGATGCCCGCCGCGAGGCCGAAAAATATGAACAGCACCATCAAGAAGGGCTGGGTCCCGAAGAGGCGGTCCAATCCGTATCCGATGCCGAAGCCGATCCCCAAACCGGCGACCAGCTCCACGACCATCCGCCACGCGAGATTGGCCATGGAATAGTGTTCGTCACTGCGCGGGACCGGCGCCTGCGATTTGCGCGCCGCCGCGATCCGGTCCTCCAGCGCCCTCAGGCGGGTCTTGTCGGGATCGTCGGCCATGGTCGGGCCCCTTGCCGTCGGCGCGGACACTAGGCACGGACCGGGGGCAAGTCAAGCTGCCTGCCTGCCGAGGAATTTCTTTACTAATCAAATGTTTGGCGGATGCGTTGCGGAGTAGACGCGCGCGGCCCGACTGCGCTGAAGTTCAACCGTTCGGTTGACCGTTCCGGGCCGATCTGCAAAGGCGGGGCATGTCCGCGCGCCTCGATCTGACCTTCGCCGCCCTGGCCGACCCCACCCGGCGGCGCATCCTGGAGATGCTCTTGGAGGACGACATGGCGGTGACGGACGTGGCCGAACCGTTCGACACGTCGCTGGCGGCGATTTCGAAGCATTTGGGGATTCTGACCCGCGCCGGGCTCATCAGCCAGGAGAAGCGCGGGCGTGTGAAGTGGTGCAAGTTGGAGCCGGATAGTCTCCGAACCGCAGCCATCTGGATGCAAGCCTTCGGCCAGCTCGACCCCGTCCACCTGGACGCATTCGAGAGGTTCCTGGCCGAAGAAGGGCTATTGCCGGTGGACCCAGAAGGTCGCTGATCTCAGCCTCAGAGCACGAAGGCCACGATGGCCACGACGATCACGACCAGGCCGACGAGATAGATGATGCGGTTCATGGGGGTCCCCCGTTTATTGGTTGATGTCCCTCGCCAACCCATTGAGACCGGCGAAGGTTCCACCCGATCGAACGTCAAATGACCTATCGGCAAAGAGAGAGGGCGGCACCCCAGGTGCCGCCCTCTCTCTTTGCGTCCGATCCCGTTCGGGCCGCCGACGGCAGGCCACGGAACCGGTGGCGATCCGCCTTACTCGGACAGAGCGCCCAGGCCGTTCGCGGCGGCGGGGGTCGTCGTCGTGGTGGTCGACGAGTCGCCCAGGGCGCCGATGATCAGGACCGCACCGAGCAGCGCGCCGGCGACGGCGGCGCCGTTCAGCTCGCCCATGCTGGCGGCCGCCTCGCCGAAGTCGCCCGGGTTGCAGCCGTTCACCGTCACTTCCACGCGACGGTTCGCCTGGCTCGGGCCGGCGGTGGCCTCGACCAGCTCCGATTCGCCCTCGGCAACGGTCGTGATCACGCGGATATTGGTGCCGGTCGTGATGTAGTTCGCCACGGTCTGGACCCGGCGGGCGGAAAGGGCGCGGTTATAGGACGCGCTGCCCACGGCGTCGGTGTGACCCTCGAGCTCGACCGTGGTGTTGTTGTAGCGCTGGCGAATCACCTCCAGCAGGTCGCGGTTGGTCTGGGACACCGCAGCGCTGTTGAAGTCGAAGGGCAGCACGATGACACAGGTCTGCGCGAGGGACGCGGTGGCCGATGCGCCGAGAGAAATGAACCCTGCAAGGGCCATTCCGGCAATGGTCTTGAATTTCATGATGTCCTCACCGAGTTAAATTTCATGTTGTCCATAATGCAGACGCGGCGTCGCAACAATCCCGTTTCTCGCAGTGTGATCGCTGCGCCACGGCATTTCTACCGAACCGGCGGCTCGATGCCTGTCAACTCTGCTTGAGAAGCAGAAACAAGGCAATCGCTGTTAGCAGGATTCCGCCCATGATCCGCGGATCCGGCCAAACGCCGCTCAGACCCACCTGCCAGACCAGCACGAAACTGGGCGTCAGGTAGGTGTAGGCCATGACGTTGGCCGCCGGAAGCCGCAGACTGGCGTATTGCAACAGCACGAAGGTGGCCGCGCTGGCAAAGAGCGCCAGGTAGAGGATCACCGCCCAGACTTCGGGGCCGAGCGCCGTCCAGGCGGTGGCGGCGAGGTCCGGCGCGGCGTAGACGGCGAGGAGCGCGGTGCCGCCCAGCAGCGTGCCGAAGGTGAAGGACGCGGCCGGTTCGCCCCGGTTCAGCCGCCGCACCACCGGGACATAGGCCGCGTGGGCGATGCAACCCACGGCATAGATCGCCTCGCCGCGGCCGATCTGGAGCGCCAGGAGCGCCTCCACGTCGCCGTCGAAGATTACCCAGAGCGCCCCTGCCCCGCCCACGGCCAGCGCCGCGAGCAGCGGCCAGCGGCTGCGCCGCCCCGCCACGATCCGGTCGAAACCCGCCGCCATCAGCGGCGTCAGCGTGAACACCGCCGCCGCAGACACAGGATCGGCGGTCTTGAGCCCCTCGAACATCAGCACGAAGTAGACGCACAGGAGCCCGCCCAGCACGCCGTAGCGCCACGGCGCCCGGACCCAGCCGCCGCCCCGCAACGCGCCGGACAGGGCCGCCGCCGCGCCGATCACCGTGGCGGCGATGGCAAAGCGCACGGCGGTCAGGGCGGCCGGATCGATCAGGTTGGCGATCCGCACGCCCAGGGCAAAGGACCCGCCGACGAGGCCCGAGAACAGCAGCATCGCCAGGTGCCCGCGGGCCGCCTCACCCATGGCTGGGCCAGTCTTTGGCCGCGCGTTTGAGAAAGTTCAGGAACGCCTGCACCTTGGTCGTGCGGTGAAGGTCCACATGCGTCACGAGCCAGAGCCGCGCGGTCCATTCCGGCCGCGGCGGCAGCACCTGCACCAGGTCGGGCATGTCCTGGGCCCGCATGACGGGCAGGAAACCGATGCCGGCCCCGGCGCGGATGGCATCGCGGAACACCCGCTCGTCGGTGCCGCGGAACACGATACGCTCGGCCGGGATGGCGTCGTGCATCCAGCGGTGGAACGGCGCCCGCGAGGCGGCGTTGTCGTGCCCGACGAACCAGTGGGCGGCCAGGTCGCCATCCCGCTCGGGCCGGCCGTGGCGGGCGATGTAGTCGGCCGATGCGTAGAGGGCAAAGCGGTCGCTGACGAAGGGCTGGACCACGTTGTCGGGCTCTTGCGGCGCGGCGCCCGCGCGGATCGCCACATGCGCCTCGCCGTATTCCAGGCGGAACACCCGCTCGTCGGTGAGTGAGCGCACCACCACGTCCGGGTGCGCCTGCTGGAACTGGACCAGCACCGGCGTCAGCAGGAACGACAGCGAGGCCAGCGAGGTGACGATCAGGTCGCCAGACACCTCGTTGCCGTGGCCGCGGATGCGACTGACGAGTTGGGCGAACTGGTCGTCGGTCGCCTGTGCCACGACCAGCAGGTCCGATCCCGCCTCGGTCGCGGTGTAGCCCCGGGCGTGGCGCTGGAACAGCTTGACCCCCAGCCGCTCCTCCAGCGCGTCGATGTGCCGGATCACGGTGGCGTGGTGCACGCCTAGAGCCGCCGCAGCGCCGCTGACCGTGCCCAGCCGCGCGACGTGATAGGCTGTGCGAATTTCGTCCCAGGTGGTTATCGCCATGACAGGGTGTGCGCCGATGAACAGGTTGTCGGCAGAGAACGCGATTTTTCTCCGGCCATCAATCCCCGCGCGCAGGCCCTCTCGGACGCTGCGGGATCGCTCCCCTCCGCGACGGGATTAGCGCCGCGCCGCCGCGCTCACGGATCGGCCACCAGGCGGCAGCAGAAGCCGCTCTGGTCGGGCTGGGCCGCCAGGAGCCGCTCCAGGGTCAGCGCGTCGGGACCGGCCTCCTGTGCCGGCAGCGCGGAAAAGCGCACGCGCAGGGGATAGAGCAGGTCCGACATGCCGTCGCTGCACCCGGGGCCGTCCACCCAGGCCACCTCCCCTGCGATGCCGCTCGACGTGGTGAATGCGGTGACCGGCACCGGCCCGCCGCGGTGGTCCCCCTGGCTTACGCCCATCTCCACTGGATCGTCCTGGTCGTCCGGTTCGGTCCAGACCGCACCCTCGGCGGTGAAGGCCAGCGACCAGAACGGCTCGGTCCCGAAGCAGCGGATGGTCCAGCCGCCACAGGCGGGCAGGTCCAGGACGCTGGCGTTGACCGGGGCCCCTCCGGCCCCCACGGGCGGTGCGGCGAGACCGGCGGCGACGGCGAGAGCCAAGGCACGGACAGAGCATCGCATGGGAAGGCCTCCTCAGCGGTCGGGGCGAAAGACGCAGCAGCCGGTCTGGCCGGTCGCCAGCGTCGTGTCGGACAGCCCCCGGGTGATCTCCACGGAAAACGGCGCATGGTCGAAGAAGTGCCCGTCGCTGCAGTCGGGATTGGCGCGGGCGGTGATCTCGCCCGCCACCCCGCTATCGGTGGTGAACGCCGTGACGGCCAGCCCGCCCCTCTGGAACGCCTCCGCGCGCACGCCCTCGCGCCGCTCTTCCAGGGTGTCGTAGGCGGGACCGGCCTTCCACGCCAGCACCACGCCCACGCGGTCGAAGGTCAGCGCCCAGTCCGGCGCGTGGCTGGGGCATTCCACGACCCAGCCGATGCACTGCGGGATGTCGAGGACGGAGCAGGCGCCGTCGGGCGCCGCGGCGGCGGGGACGGCAGCGGCGGCGGCCAGGGCGACGAGGGACGCGCGAAGCATGGGCGGCTCTCCTTTTCTCAAACTGTGCCACGGGAGGGCCCGCACCGCACGCCGCGGCGCGGAACCGGTTGCGGCAGCGCGGCATTTCGTCTGGGTCCGGCACAGCGCCGGTCAGGTTCACAGTGATCAGGAGCCCCCGATGTATCCCCAGATGTTCCACAGCGCGACCCGCACCGCCGTCGCCTTGGCCTTCCTTCCGATGATGGTTGCGGGCCAGTGGCTCGGCGCCGCCTCCCGCGCCATGGCCGCCGCGCCGCGCGACGCCGATCCAGTGCCCGCCGACACCGACCGCGACGGCGCCGTCGCGCTGTTGGACACGCAGAAGGATGCGGTCGACGCCGCCCTGACGGCCCAGCGCGACGCCGCCCATGAGGCCGTCACCGCCGCCGCCCGCGGGCTGCGCGCCGGGGACTGACCCGCCGCCGTCCGCTTGACCTCCGACCGAATTGCCGATAACCGCCCGTTCATCCGGAGGACCGACAGGCTTCCGGTCCCGGCCCAGCGCCGGGATCGCCCCCCACCAGCGCGTTGCGCCCGTGGGGGCATTTGGCATTTGGCCGGTCGCCGCTTAGGTGGGGATCAGAACCGCAACGGCAGAGCGAGGAGCGCCGACGATGTTCGAAAATCTCTCCGAACGCCTCTCCGGCGTCTTCGACCGGCTGACCAAGCAGGGCGCGCTGAGCGAGGACGACGTCAAGACCGCCCTGCGCGAGGTGCGCGTCGCCCTGCTGGAGGCCGACGTGTCGCTGCCGGTGGCCCGCGATTTCGTCAAGGCGGTGCAGGACAAGGCCACCGGGCAGGCCGTCACCAAGTCCGTGACCCCCGGCCAGCAGGTCATCAAGATCGTCCATGACGAACTGATCCACGTGCTGCGCGGCGAGGGCGATCCCGGCGCGCTCAAGATCGACAACGCCCCGGCGCCGATCCTGATGGTGGGCCTGCAGGGCTCGGGCAAGACCACGACCACCGCCAAGCTGGCCAAGCGCCTGACCGACCGCGAGGGCAAGCGGGTGCTGATGGCCTCGCTCGACACCAACCGCCCCGCGGCGATGGAGCAACTGGCCATCCTCGGCCGCCAGATCGGGGTCGACACCCTGCCCATCGTCAAGGGCGAGAGCCCGGTGCAGATCGCCAAGCGCGCCAAGCAGCAGGCGACGCTGGGCGGCTACGACGTCTACATGCTCGACACCGCGGGCCGCCTGCACATCGACCAGGACCTGATCGCCCAGGCGGCCGAAGTGCGCGACGTGGCCAACCCGCGCGAGACGCTGCTCGTCGTGGACGGCCTGACCGGCCAGGACGCGGTCAACGTCGCGACCGAGTTCGACGACAAGATCGGCGTCACCGGCGTCGTGCTGACCCGGATGGACGGCGACGGCCGCGGCGGCGCCGCCCTGTCGATGCGGGCGGTGACGGGCAAGCCCATCCGCTTCGTCGGCCTGGGCGAGAAGATGGACGCCATCGAGACCTTCGAGCCCGAGCGCATCGCGGGCCGCATCCTCGGCATGGGCGACATCGTCGCGCTGGTGGAAAAGGCGCAGGCGACCATCGAGGCCGAGCAGGCCGAGCGGATGATGCGCCGCTTCCAGAAGGGTCAGTTCAACATGAACGACCTGCGCAGCCAGCTTGAGCAGATGATCAAGATGGGCGGCATGGAAGGCATGATGGGGATGCTGCCGGGCCAGATGGGCAAGATGGCCAAGCAGGTGCAGGAGGCGGGTCTGGACGACACCGTGCTCAAGCGCCAGATCGCCCTGATCCAGTCGATGACCAAGACGGAGCGCGCCAATCCTGGCCTCCTCCAGGCCAGCCGCAAAAAGCGGATCGCGGCGGGGGCGGGCATGGAGGTCAGCGAACTGAACAAGCTGATCAAGATGCACCGCCAGATGGCCGACATGATGAAGAAGATGGGCAAGGGCGGGATGCTCAAGAAGGCGATGGCGGGCATGTTCGGCAAGGGCGGCCCGACCGAAGCAGACATCGCCGCGGCCCAGGCGCAGATGGGCGCGGGCAAGATCCCCGGCGGCCTGGGCGGTCTCGGCGGTGGGATGCCCGGCGGGTTCCCCGGCATGGCCGCGCCCAAGGGCCTCCCCCCCGGCCTGAGCGGGTTCGGCAAGAAGAAATGATGCGCCCGGGCGGTCCCCTCCCCCGCGGGCCCCAGGGGCCGGCCGAAAATCGCACGATTTTCGGCAGCGGATTTCTGGTGAAATCCGCGGCCCCCTGCGGGGGCCCGCGCCCATGACCCCCACGCTGACCACCGAACGGCTGAGCCTCGGGCCCTGCGCCGAGGCCCATCTGGACGCCTTCACCGCCTTCGTCGCGACCGAGGCCAGCCGGTTCCTGGGCGGACCGAGCGAAGACCCCACGGACGCCTGGTGGTCCTGCGCCGCCCATGCGGGCCAGTGGACCTTGCGCGGCTACGGAACCTTCTGGCTGACCGACCGCGTCACCGGCGCCCCGGTGGGGCGGGTCGGCCCCTGGCATCCCGGCTGGGCGGCCGAGCCCGACATGTCCTGGGTCGTTTATCCCGCCTTCGAGGGGAGGGGCCTGGCCCACGAGGCGGCCCGCGCCGTGCTCGACTGGGCGGCGCGCGAGAGGGGGCTGACGGCGCTCGCCTCGTTCGTGAACCCCGACAACGCCCGCTCCCTCGCGCTCGCCCGCCGTCTGGGCGCGCGGGAAGAGCGGCGGAGCGTGTCGCGGGACGGCGAAACGGCCATCGTCTTTCGCCATGGAAGAGCGGAGGCCGCATGACCGACCACCCCACCCTGACCACCGAACGCCTGACGCTCACGCCCCCGACCCCGGCGGACCTGCCTTGCTATGCCGCGTTCTATGAGGAGTCGGACGTGACGGTCGGCGGCTACCGCGGCGGGCGCAGCGACGCCGAGGTCGCGGCGATCCACGCCCGCGACATGGCGCATTGGCGGGACCACGGGCACGGGATGTTCCTGATCCGCCTGCGCGAGGCCGACCGCTTCGTCGGCGGGGCGGGCATCATCTATCCCGAGGGGTGGTCCTGCCACGAGCTGACCTGGTTCCTGCGGCCCGACGCCCGCGGCGCGGGCGTCGCCACCGAAGCGAGCCTCGCCGTCATCGCCTGGGCCTGCCGCGACCTGGGCTGGGCGGCGGTCGAGACCCTGATGCGGGACGAGAACGTCGCCGCCCACCGGCTGGCCCAGCGCCTGGGCGGCCGCGTCGACCGGCGCGAGACCTTTCCCGACGGCGTCGCGCGCGACGTCTATGTCCTGCCCTGCCCGGAGGCTGCCGCATGACCCCGCACCTCGCCGACACCCCTGTCCTGACGACCGAGCGCCTGACGCTGCGCGCCCCCGCCCCGCGGGACGCCGACGCCTTCATCAGGTTCTTCACCTCCGAACGGTCGCGATTCGTCGGCGGCCCCAAAACGCCGCGCGAGGCGTGGAACTTCTTCGGCACCGAGATCGGGCATTGGGCGCTGCGCGGCTATGGCCTCTTTACCGTGACGCGGACGGGCGAGGACCGGGCGCTGGGCATGGTCGGGCACTGGTTCCCCCTGGGCTGGGCCGAGACCGAGATCGGCTGGCTGATCTTCGACGCCGCCGACGAGGGGACGGGGATCGCGCGCGAGGCCGCCGCGGCCTGTGTCGCGCACGCCTGGGGGCCCTTGGGCTGGACCTCGGTGGTCAGCTACATCGACCACGGCAACGACCGCTCTGTCGCGCTGGCCGAGAAGCTGGGCGCGCGGCTCGACCCCGACGCCCCGCAGCCCGCCACGTCCAAGGGCGAGACCGTGCTGGTCTACCGCCACCCGCGTCCGGAGAGCGTGGCATGAGCGTTCAGCCCACCGGCGGCACCGTCGTCGAGATCCCGACGTTCGAGACCGCGCGCCTGCGCCTGCGCGCGCCGCGGTGGGACGACTTCGACACCTACGTGGCCTTTCTGGCGTCGCCGCGGTCGGAGGGCGTCGGCGGCCCCTACACCCGCGACGAGGCGTTCCCCCGCTTCTGCACCCTGATCGGGCATTGGCACATGCGCGGCTACGGCCGCTGGCTGGTGGCCGACCGGGAGACCGACGCGCCCCTTGGCATCGTCGGCCCGATGTTCCCAGAGGGCTGGCCCGAGCCCGAAATCGCGTGGTCCGTCTTCGACGGCGCCGAGGGGCGGGGCATCGCCCACGAGGCCGCCCTCTTCGCCCGCGCCTATGCCTACGACGTGTTGGGCTGGGCGACCGTCATCAGCTGCACCGCCCCCGGCAACACCCGGTCCGAGGCGCTGGCCCGCCGCATGGGCGCGGTGCACGACGGGGTGTGCCAGCATCCCCACGGCCCGCTCACGGTCTGGCGCCACCCCGCGCCCGCGGCGGTGCGGGAGGGGGCGGCATGACCGACGCGATCGTCACCGACCGGCTGATCCTGCGGCGGCCCGAAGCGCGCGACCTCGACGCCTGGACCGCGTTCTTCATGTCGCCGCGCGCCCGGTTCGTCGGCGGCGGCGCGACCACCGGGCCGGGGCGGGCCTGGCGCGCCTTTGCCTCGATCATCGGCCACTGGGACCTGCGTGGCTGGGGCATTCGGGTGATCGAGGACCGCGCGCGCGGCACGCCTCTGGGCGGCGTCGGCCCCTTCTATCCCGCCGACTGGCCCGAGCCCGAGATGTCCTGGACCCTGTGGTCGGCCGAGGCCGAGGGGCGCGGCGTCGCGCAGGAGGCCGCCGCCCGAATGCTGACACATGCCCGCGACGATCTCGGCTGGACCACCGCGGTCAGCTACATCGACCCCGAGAACGGCCGCTCGGCCGCTCTGGCCCGCCGCCTCGGCGCGCGGATCGACCACGACGCCCTGGGCCCCGACGGCGACCCCGTCGAGGTCTGGCGCCACCCTCTGACGCGAAAGGCCACGGCATGACGACCGACACCGATGCCACGGCCCGCGCCGCCGAACTGCTCAAGGCGCACCGCGCCTCCATCGACCGGCTGGACGCGATCCTCGTCTACACCTTGGGCGAGCGGTTCAAGCACACCCAGGACGTGGGCCGGCTCAAGGCCCTGCACGACCTTCCTCCGAGCGACCCGGCGCGCGAAGCGCAGCAGATCGCCCGGCTCGAAGCATTGGCGCGCGAGGCCGATCTCGACCCCGCCTTCGCCAAGAAGTTCCTGGCCTTCGTCATCGCGGAGGTCATCCAACACCACAAGCAAATCTCAGGAGAGACCTAACCCATGGCCATGAAAATTCGCCTCGCCCGCGGCGGCTCGAAAAAGCGTCCGCATTATTCCATCGTCGCCGCCGACAGCCGGATGCCCCGCGACGGCCGCTTCATCGAAAAGCTCGGCACCTACAATCCGCTCCTGCCCAAGGACAGCGAAGACCGCGTCCGCATGAACATGGAGCGGGTGGAATACTGGCTGAGCCAGGGCGCCCAGCCGACCGACCGCATCCAGCGCTTCCTCGAAGCCGCGGGCCACAGCCCGAAGACCGAGCGCAACAACCCGCAGAAGGCCGAGCCGGGCAAGAAGGCCAAGGAGCGGGCGCAAGAGCGCGCAGACAAGGCCGCGGCGGCGGCCGACGCCGACTGATGCGCCGTCGGGGGCTGGTGGCCCTGACCCTGGGCGCCTTGGGCCTGGGGATGGGCCTGGGCATGGCCGCCGACCGCTGGCTCCATGCCGACCGCTGCCTGGACGCGGGCGGCCGCATCGACGACCGCGGCCTCTGCGACCGGAGGGCCGAAGGATGACGGCCGGGCGGCGCGCATCGCCCGAGGCGGCGGCCCAGCCAGCCGCCGCCGCCCCCGGGCGCCGGAGATGAGCGTCGCCGACAGCGTCTGCGTCGGCGCCGTGGCGGGCGCCTATGGCGTCCACGGCGATGTCCGGCTCAAGAGCTTCTGCGCCGAACCGTCGGACATCGCCTCCTACGGGCCGCTCACGTCCGAGGACGGGCGGCAGTTCGCGGTGACGCTGAGCGCCCCGATCAAGGGCGGCTACGCCGCGCGCCTGTCGGGAGTGGCGAACCGCGAGGCGGCCGCGGCGCTGTCGGGGCTCCGCCTCTATGCGCCGCGCGACCGGCTGCCCAGCCTGCCGGACGACGAGTATTACCACGCCGACCTGATCGGGCTGGAGGTGGTGGACACCGGCGGCACGCCGCTCGGCCGCATCCGCGCGGTCCTGAACAACGGCGCTGACGATCTGCTCGAAATCGAGGGGCCGGACCTGCGCGAGACGGTGCTGTTGCCGTTCACCCGTGCGGCGGTGCCCACGGTGGACCTGGCCGCGGGACGGATCGTCGCCGATCCGCCGGAGGGGCTGTTTCCCGACGACGGCGCGGCATGACGCAGGCCGTGCGCATCTATGCGGGGGCCGGGCTGCTCTACATCGGCCCGGTCCTGGCCGGGATCGGGGGCGCGGACGCGGTCTGGATCTGGCCCTTCGCCGGGATTTTCACCGTCTGGATCCTCCTGGCGCGTCCCGCCTTCCGCCCCTCCCGGCGCAGCGGGACGGGCGATTGGGTGCGGCTGGCCCTCGCCGCGGGGGTGCAGTCGGTACTGGTGGCGCTGTGCCTGGGGGTCGGCTGGGCGCTGCACTGGGTCGGGCTGGCCCTGCCGGTGGAGCCGGGGTGGGCGCTGGTCGTGAGCGCGCTCGCCCTACCCTTTGCCAAGCCCGTGGACCCCCGCATGAACGCGGTGCTGGGTGAAGCGCTGAAGGCGGTGCAGGGCCAGGCGACCGCCCTCTCCGACCCCGACGCCGATGCGCTGGCCGAGACGCTGCGGAAAGGGCCCTACGACACGACGCCGGGGGATCTCGCGCGCATGGCCGACAGCCCGACGGTATGGGCCGAGTTGGCCGACAAGGCGGGGCAGGCCCCCGAGTGGCGGCGCACCCGCCTCCTCTGGCTCGGCCACGAGGCGACGGAGCGCGCCCCGCTCGACCCCGCCGCGGTCGCTCCTGTGCTGCTCGCTGGATTGAAGGACCCCGACCCCGGCATCGCCGAGGCGGCCGCCTGGACCTCCGTGGAGTGGGCCGAGGCCGAGCCGCGGTTCGCGCCGCACCGCCCGGCGGTGGCCCGGGCCGCCCAGGCGCGCCTGGCCGCCGGGGCCCGGGGCACGCTGCGCGACGCGTTGAAGGCGGCCCGCGCCGCGGCGCGCGGATGAGCGAGACCCCGAGCAAGTCCCACGGCCGCCTGTCGCTCCGGCCCAGCGCACAGCCGCGCGACCTGATGGCCGAGACCGCCCGCCCCGGCGCGTGGGAGGCGCGGGTCGTGACGCTGTTGCCCGACGCCTTTCCCGGGGTCCTCGGCCATTCGCTGACCGGGCGGGCGTTACAGGAGGGGCTCTGGCGGCTGGAGACGGTGGACCTGAGGCCCTTCGGGGTCGGCCGGCACCTGAACGTGGACGACACCCCGGCAGGGGGCGGCGCGGGCATGGTCCTCCGCGCCGACGTGGTGGACCGGGCGCTGCGCCAGGCGGCCCGCGGCGCACCCGAGGACCGCGGCCGCTGGCCCGTCGTCTATCTCTCCCCCCGCGGCCGCCCGTTCACCCAGGCCACGGCGCGGGCCTGGGCGGCGGCGGACGGCGTCACCCTGCTCTGCGGCCGGTTCGAGGGGGTAGACCAGCGCGTGCTCGACGCGCACGCGGTCGAGGAGGTGTCGCTGGGCGACTTCGTCCTGACCGGAGGCGAGATCGCGGCGCAGGCGATGCTGGACGCCTGCGTCCGCCTGTTGCCCGGGGTGCTGGGCAACGCCGCGAGCGTCGAGGACGAAAGCTTCTCAGCCCGGCTCCTGGAGCATCCGCACTACACCCGCCCCGCCGACTGGCAGGGCCGCGCGATCCCGCCGGTGCTGCTCTCGGGCAATCACGCCGCCATCGCCGCCTGGCGGCGGGAGGAGGCGCTGCGCCTGACCCGCGCGCGGCGGCCCGATCTGTTGCCGCCCGACGACGGCGACCCTTGAACCCGGCGGCCATGACCCCTAATAGGGCGCATCGGCAGGCCCCGGGACGACTCGGGGCCTTCTGTCGTCAATCCAAGTAAGAGCCGCGCCGCCAGGGTCCGTCCCACGGCAAAGGACATCACCCGCGGGCCAACCGCGACGACATCGAAAGGAGAGGTCCAATGGACCTGATTGCAGAACTGGAGGCCGAGCAAGTCGCCGCTCTGGCCAAGGAGATCCCGGATTTCAAGGCCGGCGACACCATCCGCGTCGGCTATAAGGTGACGGAAGGCACGCGAACCCGCGTCCAGAACTACGAAGGCGTCTGCATCAGCCGCAAGAACGGCGAGGGCATCGCCGGGTCGTTCACCGTGCGCAAGATCTCGTTCGGCGAGGGCGTCGAGCGGGTGTTCCCGCTGCACTCGACCAACATCGACTCGATCACCGTGGTGCGCCGCGGTCGGGTTCGCCGGGCCAAGCTCTATTATCTGCGGGCGCGCCGGGGCAAATCCGCCCGGATCGCCGAAGTCACGAACTACAAGCCGCGCCGCGGCGCCGAAGCGTAAGGACCGGTGCGATGAGAAAAGACACCCATCCCGACTATCACGTCATCGACGTCAAGATGACCAACGGCGACATCGTTCAGATGCGCTCGACCTGGGGCAAGGAGGGCGACACCCTGTCGCTCGACATCGACCCCACCGTGCACCCCGCGTGGACCGGCGGCTCGACCCGTCTGATGGACACCGGCGGCCGCGTGTCGAAGTTCAAGAAGAAGTACGAGGGGCTCGGCTTCTAACCCGCCGCCCCCCTGTCCGACCGACCGATCGCCGTCCCCCTCTCCCGGGGGGCGGCGTTTTCACGTGTGCCGGTCGGGTGCGCGAATGCGGCGGATTCCGTCCACCCCACCGGCCCCGAGTCGGGGTAGGATCGGGATCGGACCGCCAGGAGGGGCCGCGATGATCCTGTATCCAGCCATCGAACTCAGCGGCGGCCGCTGCGTGAGCCTGCGCCGCGGTCGCGTGGACGCGCCCCAGGTCTGGCACCGCGACCCGTTGGAGGTCGCCTGCGGCTATGCCGCGGTCGGAGCGGAGTGGCTGCATCTGACCGACTTCGACGCCATGGCCGGCGACCTGCGCAACGCCGACGTGATCGACCGGATCCTGCGCACCGCCGGGCTGAACGTCCAGATCGGCGGCGGCGTGCGCAGTTTCGACCGCATCGCCCACTGGATCGACCGCGGCGCGGCGCGGGTGGTCCTGGGCACCGTCGCGGTGCAGGCGCCCGACCTGGTCCGGCGGGCCGCGAAATACCACCCCGACCAGATCGTCGTCGCCGTGGACGTCCGTGGCGGGCGCGTGCTGACCGAAGGCTGGACGGCGCAGAGCGCCTTTGCCCCCGAAACCCTGCTGGCGCAGTTCCGGGACGATCCCCTCGCGGCGGTGCTGATTACCGATGTGGACGCCGATACGGGCGAGGCGGAACGGTCGCTGGGCCTGATCGGCGGGCTTGCGCGGCAGACCCGCCATCCGGTGATCGCGTCGGGGCTGGTCCGCACGGCCGAGGACCTCAGCCGCCTGGTCCATGCCGGGGGCGTGGCCGGAGCGGTGATCGGCCGCGCGCTCTTCGACCGGACGCTGGAGCTGGCCACGGCTCTGGAGCTGGCGGCGCCCCCGGGCACGCCGCGGGCGACGTTCCTCTGACCGCGGGCGCCCCCCTTGCGGCGGCGGTGGCGCATCTGCGCGCCCTCGTCGCCTTTCCCTCCGTGTCGTCGGCGCCGAACCGCGATCTGGTGGCGTGGCTGGCCGACCGGCTGGAGGATGCGGGCGCGCGGGTCGAGGTGCTGGCCGCGCCTTGCGGCGCCAAGGCCAATCTCTGGGCCAGCTTCGGCCCCGACGCGCCCGGCGGCCTGGTCCTGTCGGGCCACACCGACGTGGTGCCGGTGGAGGGGCAGGACTGGACCCGCCCGCCGTTTGCCCTGACCGAGGAGGACGGACGCCTTTACGGCCGCGGCACCTGCGACATGAAGGGCTTCGTCGCGGCCTGTCTCGCCGCGGTCGCGGACGGCGGGGCGGCCCGCCGGCGCACGCCCCTGCACCTGGCCTTCACCTACGACGAGGAGGTGGGGTGCCTAGGCGGCCGCGCACTGACCGCCGATCTGGCGGCCCGGGGGATCCGCCCTGGCCTGGTCGTGGTCGGAGAGCCCACCGGCATGGCCGTGGTCGACGGGCACAAGGGGTGCTGCGAATACACCGTGCGGTTCACCGGCCTCGCCGGCCACGGATCGGATCCGGGCGCAGGGGCGAACGCGGTCGAGGCGGCGGCGCGCTATGCGGCGCGGCTGATCGCGCTGCGCCCGCGGCTCGCCGCGGCGGCCCCCGCGGACGAGCGGTTTCAGCCGCCCTGGACCACGCTGAACGTCGGCGCGCTCCACGGCGGCGCCGCCCACAACGTCATCGCCGAAGAGGCGCGCCTGGACTGGGAGATGCGACCGGTCCGCGCCGCCGACGCCGACCTCGTGCGGACCGAGATGGCCGCCTGCGCCGCCGAGCTGCTGGCCGAGATGCATAGCATCCACCCGGGCGCGGCCATCGAAACCGAGGTGGTGGGCGAGGTCGCGGGGCTCGACCCCCGGCCCGCCAACGCCGCGCGCGATCTGCTCTGCGGGCTCACCGGCCAGAACGGCGCCGGGACCGTGCCCTTCGGCACCGAGGCGGGGCTCTATCAGGCGCTGGGGGCCGACGTGGCGGTCTGCGGCCCCGGCCACATCGCCCAGGCTCACACCGCCGACGAATACCTCGCCGTGGATCAGCTCGGCGCCTGTTGCACGCTTCTGCGGCGACTGGTGGCAGCGGCCTGAGCCCGCCCGAAACGCACCGCATCAGCTGACCGACGAGGGCCGCGCCGCCCCCGGGGCTAACGCCGATCCTTGCGCTTCCAGGAATCGAGCCAGCGCTGGAACCGCCCGCGTTTCTCGTCGGTATAGGCGTCGACCTGGTCCCAGCGGTCGCGGCCATCCTCGACCAAGGGGTCGATGGTGCGCTCGCGGAACTGCCGCCACATCGCCCGGGCGATCAGCAACAGCAGGATCACCGTGCCGATGATGACGATGTTCAGCCAGGGGATCAGCCGCACGTCCGGCCCCGCCACCTCGCGCACGCCCACCGCGTTGGGGAAGATCGAGAAGAACTCGTTGCGCCAGCCGTAGTGCCGCACTGCCACCCAGCGCGGGTTGTCGCGGGTCGAGATCATGTCCGACGCCTCGGCCTGGAGGTTGGACGAGTCGAGCTTGAAATAGGGCGGCCAGCCCCACCCCGTGTCTTCGTTGCGATAGACCACGGGCCGGCCGTTGGGCTTGATCGTCTCGATAAACCGCACGTCGCGGTTCGTCGCTTGGGCATTGCCCACGTCGGTCTGCGCCCAGAACCACGAGTTCTCGCCGATGTCGACGCGCCGCACCTCGGTGTTGACCACCCGCACGATGTCGCGCTGCGGCAGGGTGTAGTGGAGAAACGCGAACAGCATCAGCGCGACGAGCGCGAGCAAGGTCCATTTGACGTAACGCATGGGCGGAGCCCCTTCAGAAGAAGTTGATGGCGTAGATCAGCGACCCGACGACGATCACCGGCACGACGAAGACGCCGAGGATCAGCTTGCGCCGGACGCTGCCGTCGTATTCGGCGAGCCCCTCTTGGACATAGGTGTCGCGGTCGCCGGGGCGTCCCTCTTCCTCCCAGCGCTTTTCCAGCCGCTCGGTGCGGACGGAGCGCGAGTAGATCGACACCAGCACGTAGATGATGCCGAGGACGACGAAGCCCATGAGCGCCAGTCGTGCGACTGCAAAGACCATGGCCTACCTCCTCACCGCGCCCCAGGGTCCGACGCGCGTTACCAGATCGTTCTTTCGCGCCCGCCGGGCCGCAGTCGCGGGCGCCTTGCTCGGCGCGACGGCCGGCGGCGGCGGCGGCGGCTCCATCCCCGGTTCGTGACCGAAGAGCGCCTGGCGCATTCCCGCCTTGTCCACTTGATACTCCCGTTCCAGGAACTCTGCCACATAGGCTTGCCGGGACGGGGTCCAATCCGCGTAGAGGCGATAGAACAGCTCTTTGTGGCAGATGAAGAGCTGGCGGAAGTCGAGCGGCGCCAGCTCGGCCAACAGACGGTTGACCAGGTCGGCGTCGCCGTGGGCCGCGCTGCGCAAGGTGTAGAAATAGGCCGGGTGGTCCGAGGCGATGCGCGGCCAGGCGCCGCCTGCCTCGGCCCAGCGCAAGAGTTCGGCCAGCCCCAGGAACGCCTCGGGCAGACGCGGCCCCATGCGGCGGGCCAACATTCGCAGGTCGCGCCGGGTCACGCCGGTCAGGTCGATCCCCTGCTCGGCCGCCGCGTCGATGAGGATGAAGTCCATCTTTTGCCGGATGATGCCCGACCCGTCGACGCCGCGCGCCTTGACGATGGGTTCGACCAGCGCGTTGTCGACCAGGGCCTGGGCGATGGCGTTGCGGTCGTCGAGGCCGTGGGCGGGCATCGGCACGTCGGCGTCGATGGTCCAGGCCGGCTTCTGCCCGGTGACGGCGAAGGGGCGCGCGGCGTCGCGGAACACGTAGGAGCCGCCGAAATGCGCGGTCCAGAAGTTGCCCTGCTCGGCCGCCGTTCGGGACAGCATCACCGGATTGCGGGTCACGTCGCCGGTGCGCTTGGCCAGGCCGATCATCTCGGCGATGAGCACGTCGTCCCACCACGCATCCTCGCGGGTGCGGAACTCTTCGATCTTGTCGGCGAGCGTCCGGGCATCGGCCAGGTGCGCCTGGGTGGTGTCGGCCTCGACGGTGATCCGGCGGATCGCCAGGAGTTGGCTGGGACGGTCGGCGCGGTAGACCGTGTTCAGCAACTCGCCCGCCACCGCGTCGCGGGCGGTGAGGGCGAAGAGCGCGCTTTCGTTCTCGGCGACCCAGTCGGTGAGGATCCGCCGAGAGGTCGAGAACTGCATGTTGAGGAGCGGGGAGCGGCGCTGATCGAGGGTCAGGAGGATGAACTGCCGGTTCACGCCGCCTTGGTTCAGATAGGACATATCCCCCAACTCGTCACCGATTTCGGGGGAGAAGCCCGCCAAATCTATGTGGAAATCGGACAATTCGGTGCGATGGCCGGTCAGGTGCTCCAACGCCCGGTTATAGCGGTCGGCCAGGGCGGCCGAGTTCACGTGCACCAGCCCGCCGAACATCAGGCCCTTTTCGATGAGAAGGCCCAGACCGCTCACCACACCTTCTCCTTCCACCGCCGGGGTTGCACGCTGAGCGCCAGGAGCATCGGCGCGCCCCAGATCAGGACCGAGGCCAGCCCCAGCGTTGCGAAGTGCCGGAGACCCGACATGGGCGTGACTGCCAGGGCGGTCAAGAGCGTCGTCTCGCGCGCAAGGTAGGCAAAGAAGAACCACAGCGCCCCCACCCCCACCAGGCACAGCGCCGACAGCACGCCGTTGGCGACCAGCCAGCCTGCCCCCTCGGGCAGGGCCGCCGACCACAGATAGGGCATCGCCGCCCCCGCCGCGCCGAGGACCAGGACGGGGAGCGCCACGCCCAGGATCATCCGCCCCGCCGCTCCAGATACCGCCGCTTGGCCACCTCCATCCGCTCCATGTCGCGCACGGCGGCGTCGATGGCCACCTCATCGGACTTGTCGGCATAGCGGAACTCGCTGTCGGCGTAACGGTTGATCTCCTGCACCACCATCTCGACCGTAATCGGGCGGATCATCTCGCGCAGCATCGCCATCTTGTCGTCGTAGGACTTCCACAGGAACAGCTCGGGGTCTTCCATCCACGCATCCGGCAGCTCGACATCCAGCGCGCGGACCTTGGCGGCGTCGGTGATGTTCTTGATCGCCCGCCCGGTAAAGCGCTCGTCCACCTCCTGGATCGCCTTGAGGTAGGTGCCCAGCTTGGCGATGGTGTCGAGCGGGCCCAGCCGCCCTTCCACGTCCTGCCACACCGCCAGCAACCCTGCCTCCTGCGGGCGCCCGTGCTGCTCGAAGCTGCGCGCGACCGCCTTTTCGATGGCCTGTGCCGCCATCAGGTCGTGCTCGCCCACCGGGATCGCGTGGTTTCGGCCCAGCAGCAAATGCAGGATGTCGATGTAGTCGGCGCGCGTCTGCGGCCCGTCCACCAGGAACCGCGCACCGGCCCGCTGCCGCAGCGCGTCGTCCACGTTCTCGGGATAGTTCGAGAACATGCCGAAGGTGCAGTTGCCGCGGACCACGGTGTTGGCGCCGGCGAACGCCTCCATGAACACCGCCGTCACCTCCTGCTGACCGGCCGAAGACTGCCGGTCCCCGCGCTTGCCCGCGATCTGGTCGATGTCATCGATGGTGCCGAAGCCGATGGCGGCGGGATCCAGCACGTAATCGACAAAGCCGCGGGCGTTCTGCCCCGACTTGCCTTGGTAACTGTCGATCTGGTCGATGGAGAAGTTGCGATAGCGGAACGGGTACTGCGCCACCTCGCAATAGCCGTGGATCAGGCCGGCCATCATCTGGATCAGCGTGGTCTTGCCCGTCCCCGGCGCGCCGTCGCCCATGAAGGTGAAGATGAAGCCGCCAAGCTCCGCAAACGGGTTCAGCCGCCGCTCGAAATCGTAGGCCATCAGCATCTTGGAGAGCTTCATCGCCTGATACTTGGCGATGTGGTTGCCGACGACCTCGTGCGGCTCTTTGAACTGCATGGTCAGGGTCGAGGACCGACCGCGGCGGGCGGGGGAGAAGCCGTCGATGTCGAAGCCGTCGGCCTCTACCCGCCAGCGGGCGCCGGTGAAGGCGCCGGTGCGCGGCGCGGTGCCTGCGCGCAAGGCGACCTTGGCCATCAGCGCCTCGGCCCAGGCCAGCACCGTCGCCACCAGATGCGCGCCGTCCGCGCCGCCGTGGGCCGCCAGCCTCTGGTCCAGCTCCCATAGCACGCCGTGCAGGGCCAGCGGCGCGTTCTCGGTCAGCACCTCCTCGGCCTCGCCCACCTCGACCGTGTCCTCGCCCGCGAGGTCGGCCAAGAGGAACGCCGTGGCGTTGGCAAAGACGGCGAGCGATACCAGCGCCTCGGCCGCCAGCAGCTCGGTGAACTCGGCCTTGCGGTCGGCGGCCAGCCCGCCCCGGAGGTTGTCGCGTTTCAGCGCGTCGAGGCCCGTCGCCTCGGCAAACCGCTCGCCCATGGCCAGCGCGATGGCCAGCGCCCGGCGCAGCCCCTGCAACACGCTGGCCTGCTGCGGCGTGGGCAGGGCGTCGGCGCCCATCCCCTCGATCCGGTCGACCAGGCGCACGCCCTCGGGCCGCGCGGTGGAGCGTGTCACCAGCCCCGGCGTGGTCGAGCGGAACCGCCGCCGCCCGCCGATCCCGGGCGAGCGCTCGGGCGCGGCCGCGGGCGCCTCGCGCGGGCGGGCGACGCGGGGGGTGTGATCCACCCCGTCCAGCATGGCGAGCGCCGCCGGATAGTGCTTTTGCACCTCCTCTTCAGGCAGTTCCATGCGGTCGGCGGGCAGGCTCATGGCTGGGTCCTCAGCGGTAGGTCAGGACCCGCCCCCCGGGCGAGACCACGTATTTTGTCACCGAGCGAAAGCCCGGCGGGTCCAACTCGGCCAGCACCTGGAACGGCCGCTGCGGCAGGATGATCGACCGCGACGTGCGGGTGGCGCCGGTGTCCGCGGCCCGCCCCGACATCGGGTCGAGCGCGAAGACCTGTCGCTCGACGCTGCCGAACCAGCCCGAGGAGGCGCGTTCGGTCCGCGCGCTCTCCAGCTCCTCGACGGTCCATGCCAGGCACCAGTCCTCGCCCTTGGGCGCGCGCGCCTCCTCCAGCACCCGCCGGATCGGCCCGGCCTGGAGCGTGAAGGCCGAGGAATACATCGGTCCCACATGGATGCGGCGCAGCATCTTGGGGTGCAGGTCGGCAAAGTCGGTGTCGAACCCCTTGGCGATGGTCAGAAGCTTCAGCCCCGCCACCGCTTGCGCCATCAGGTGCCCCTGCACCTGCGGCCAGCGCACGGGATCCTTCGGCAGGCTCGTGCGCCCCGAATCCTCCAGCGTCATCAGATAGATGACCGGCAGGTTGATCTCGCTGTCGTACACCGCCCAATGCAGCAGGAACGTGCGCCGGTCGTTGAGCCCGCTGAGCCAGATCGGCCGCGGGTCGTTGCGCGCCCAGAACAGCCCGCCCTCGGCCAGCGCCTGATAATACAGCCGCTGGGACAGGGCGAACTGCAGGCGCGTCGGGATCTGCTGGCGCACGATGATGTCCTCGACCATGCGCTCGATCAGGCGGTCGCGGTCTTCGGTCCCTTCCAGGTGCGTCTGCGCCTGCTGGGCGTCGCTGGCCATGGTGAGGAGTTCGCGAAAGACCGGGAATCCGCTCTCGGTCACGTCGATGGCGAGGCTGCCCAGGAACCGGCCCGTATCGCGCCCGGTCAGCAGATACTTGGTGCCGAGCGCACGAAAGGTCGCGGCGATCCCGGTGACGTAGTCGGCGACGACGCCCACCTCGGTCCTGCTGAGCGCGCCCGACTGCTCCATCTCGCCCGCCACCCGCCCGAGGTGCTGGGTGATCGCGTCGAACTTGGCGAAGTAGCGGCGCGCGGCAAACGTGTCGGCGATGCCGGAGTGGTCGCGGCTGAGGTCGGCGCCTGTCACCACGTCGCTCATCGCGCGCGCAAATCTCTTGCAAGAGATTTGCAAGGTCCTTTCAAGGACCTTGCTGGTCGATCACCCGCCATAGAGGTTCTTGTCGTGTTTCTCGACGATCTTCTGGAAACGCCGGGCAAAGCGCTCGTCGGCCTTGGCCTTTTGCTCCAGCACCTTGCGGGCGAACACCATGTGGTCCTCGTGCGCCTCCAGCATCTCGGCCATGCGCGCGTTGGTGGCCGAGCCGATGGCGGCCATCGCCGTCTGCGCCTCCTGGTCGGTCTGCACGCCGATCTCGTTGATGCGGTGGGCGACGTCCTGCTGCTGCGCGGTCTTGAGCGACTTGGTCAGCGCATCGTAGAGCACCACCCGCTGCTTGGTGTCCGTCTGCAGCTTGTTGATCAGCACCATCTGCGTCGCCGCCTGGTTCTGCAGCGAGTCCACCCAGGTCTTGCCCTTCTCGATATAGCGCTCCAGCGTCTGGGACTTGGCCAGCTTCACCTGCTCCTGCTGCACCAGCTCGTTGTAGCGGGTGTTCATCTCGGCCAGTTCGGTCTCCAGCCGGGTGCGGGCGGCGGCGTCCTGTTCCACCCCGATGCGGTTCTCCAGGTCGATGATGGCCGGGTCCATCGCCGTGACCTCGGCGCGCACCGCCTCCAGCTCGGCCACGGTCATCTCGCGCTCGTCCAGGGTCTGGGTCAGGTTCGTCTCGACCTTGGCCTTCTGCTCGTTGAGCATGGCCAGCTGCCCCTCCAGCAGCCGCACGATCACGTCGGACTTGGCGATCAGGTCCTGCAACTTGTCGTCGACGCTGGCCTGGCGCATCCGCTCTTCGCGCATCGAGTCGGACTTGCCGGGAGAGAAGACGCCGACAAAGCTCTCCCACCCCGTCTTGTTGCGCATCTCGTTGAAGTCTTCCGAGAACCCGGCGGTGACGTCGTCCAGCCCCATGATCAGCTCGGCGATGTTGGCGTTCATCGCCTCGGTGTGGGCGTGCACATCCTCCAGCGAGGCGGTCTCGATGTCGATGCCGATGTCGGTGCCCTGGGCCATCTTCTGGCGCGCGGCCTCGATCCGGCTGGTCATCTCGGCGATTTTGCCCTGGGCCTCGGCCACCTGGGCCTGGCTTTCACGAATCTGGGCGTCGAAATCGGCCATGGGCGCGTCCTCAAAGAATGTTATAGCTATTCACATAAGTGCTGTTCCCGACATTAGAAGCCTCCTGCCCCGCTCGCAAGCGCCCACGCGCGCCGCGATTGCGGCCCCGGCAAACATCGCATAAGGTGAATATGACGTGGGAGGGTCGCGGCGATGTTCGACGTGTCGGTGTGGGGGGCTGTGCTGGCAGGGCTTCTGTCCTTCCTGTCGCCCTGCATCCTGCCGATGGTGCCGTTCTACCTGAGCTATCTCGCCGGTGGCAGCGTCCAGCAGGCCGCGGCGGGCGGCGCCGCGCTGGCGCCGCAGGTGCGCACCCGGGCCATCGTGGCGTCGCTGTTCTTTGCCGCTGGGGTCATCACCATCTTTGTCGGGATGGGCGCGACCGCCACCGCCTTCGGCCAGATGGTGCGCGAGTGGTTCGGGGTGCTGCGCTGGATCGCGGCGGCGATCATCATCGCCATGGGCCTGCATTTCCTGGGCGTGATCCGCATCGGCGTGCTTTACCGCCAGTTCCGCGCGGATGCCGGGGATACCGCCAATGTCAGCCTGATCGGCGCCTACGTGATCGGCCTGGCCTTCGCCTTCGGCTGGACGCCCTGCGTCGGGCCGGTGCTGGCCGCGATCCTGTTCACCGCCGCGGGCCAGAACAGCGCGGCCGAGGGCGCGACGCTCTTGCTGTTCTACGGCCTCGGCATGACCCTGCCCTTCATCGCGGCGGCGGCCTTTGTCGGGCCGTTCATGCGCTGGATGCAGGGGTTCCGCCGCCACCTGGGCAAGATCGAAAAGGCGATGGGCGTGCTGTTGATCGTGTTCGGCCTGCTGATCGCCACCGACACCATGAACGTCATCGCCAACTGGATGCTGAACTACTGGCCGGCACTCGGCTGAGGGAGGAGACCATGACCAGACTGCTGACCCTGATCGCCGCCGCGCTTGTCGCGCTTCCTGCGGTCGCCGCGACCCTGGGCGACGACGGCCTGCACAAGGCCGACTGGATGCACGATACGTTCAAGGACCTGCGCGAGGATCTGGACGAGGCCAACGCCGAGGGCAAGCGCTTGGCGCTGATCTTCGAGCAGACGGGGTGCAGCTATTGCAAGAAGATGCACGAGGAGGTGTTCCCCGACCCGCGCATCGACGCGATGCTGCACGAAGACTACTTCGTGGTGCAGCTGAACCTGCACGGCGACATCGAGGTTACGGACCTCGACGGCGAGGTGCTGAGCGAGAAGCAGGCGGCGCGCAAGTGGGGGATGCTGTTCACGCCCACCATGATCTTCCTGCCCGAGGAGGTGCCGGAGGACGTCAGCGCCGCGCAGGCGGCGGTCGCGGCGATGCCCGGCGCGTTCAGCGCCAGCACCACCTACGATCTGCTGATGTGGGTCAAGGAAAAGCGCTACGAGGACACATCCGAAGAGGACTTTCAGCGCTACCACGCCCGCATGATCGAAGAGCGGGCGGCGGCCAAGGGCGACTGAGCCCCTACTCCGCCGGGACGGCGTGCCCCACGGTGCGGCCGTCGAGGGCGCGGTCGGTCAGGACAGCGCCCAGCGCGATGGCGGACAGCGCCAGGATCGCCGCGACGCTGAGCGTGCCGACGCCCGACAGCCCCGCACCAACGGTGCAGCCGCCCGCCAGCACGCCGCCGAGGCCCATGAGCGCGCCGCCCGCCACATAGCGACCGGTCTGGCCGGGCGTCTCGAAGCTCTGCCAGGCCAGCTCGCGCCGCGCGGCGGCGGAGGCGAAGGCGCCCGCCAGCACGCCGCCGACCAGGCCCACGCCGAACGAGGCGGGCACGGCCGTCCCGGCGACGGTCCAGAACAGCGTGTCGGCCCAAGGCAGGGTAAAGCTCAGCGACTGGAACGGGATCGGATCGAATTCGTCGGCCAACAACAGCCCGGTGCCGATCCAACCCGCGGGCGCGAGGAGACCGATCACCGCGGCCAGGGCCGCCGCACCCGGATGCGGGCGCAGCCGCCAGATCGCCGCAGCCAGACCCACGGCGGCCGCGGCGGTCCACACCGCCGCCCCTCCAGGCAGACCCGCTGCGGTGGGGGCGGCGCCAAGGTCCACGGTGATGCCGCCCAGGCCGGTGCGCACCGGTGCCAGCACGCCCTTGAGCGTCGCATGGGCGGCGATGGCAAAGACGGCGAGCACGGTCAGCGCGCGCAGGTTGCCGCCCGCGCCCAGCACCGTCAGCCGGGACACGCAGCCGCGCGTCAGGACCATGCCCGCTCCGAACAGGGCGCCGCCCAGGGCGATGGCCAGCCACGGCAGATCGGCCGCGGCAAAGCGGTGGGCGTCGAAACCAATCAGCCCCACCGCGACCGCCGCCTGGGTGCCCAGGATCGCCGTCAACAGCGCGGTCAGCCAGACGCCCAGCGCGCCCCGCTGCTCCGCGCCCCGAACCAGGCCGCGGCGCAGGCAAAACCGCGAGATCTGTGCGGCGGCGCCGAAGACCACGCCCAGCACGGCCCCGAGAACCAGGGCCGCCGTCACCGGCGGAAGGGTGAGCAGATCGAGGTCGTAGAGCATGGTATGATGTCCCGGAGCGGATGGCGTGGCGCGGTATCTATTCCTTCATCCAGGGGACGCAAGCGCGCAAGGCAGAACGAAACAGGCCGCGAATACGCTCATCGCAGAACGAGCGTTCCGGTCCCGCCAGGGCTGTGAGGCGCCCGTTCGGGCCGCGTCGCCGCCCCGGGCCGCCGGTCCCTAATTCGCGCCTCAGCCGGGCCAGCCGAACCCGGACGCCGCCCGCAGGAACGCGTTCAGCGGCGGGGAATGCGGCCGCCCCGGCGCCGTGGCCAGCACCACGTCGCGCGACACCTCGGGCGACACCAGCGGCCGCTGCATCAGCCCCGGCAGCGACACCGAGAACTCGGGCATGAAGGCGAACCCGATGCCGGCCAGCACCATCGCCTGCACCCAATCCTCGCGCTCGGACCGGAACCGGGCGTAGAGCGAGACTTTTTGCGCCACGCAGACCTCCATGACCATCTCGCGCATCTCGCAGGCCAGGCGGTCGACATAGGGTTCGTCCGACAGGTCCTCCAAAGGCACCGCATTCATCCGCCCCAGCCGATGCTCCGGGGGGAACACCACCACGTAGCGCTCGGTGTAGAGCGGGTGCAGGCGGAACGCGCGGTCCAACGCGTCGGTCCGGGTGAGGCAGGCGACGTCGATTTCCCCCGCCTCCAGGCGCTCGCGCAGCGTCCCCGCCGGCGCCTCGCTGACCGCCAGCTCCATCCCGGGATGCGCGGCGTCGACCTGGGCCAGAAACCGCGCGAACCGAACGTGCCCAATGGTCGACATCACGCCGAGGCGCAGCGGGGCGCGCTCCAGAAGCTGGAAATCCTGGGCCAGGTGGCGCGCCGCCTCGGCCTCTTCCACGATCCGCTCCATGTGCGGCAGCATCGACCGCCCGAAATCGGACAGCAGCAACCGCCGCCCCTCGCGGTGGAACAGAGGCCCCCCGAGGTCGACCTCCAATGCCTTGATCCCCTTGGACAAGGCCGGTTGGCTGACATTGCACGCCTCGGCCGCGCGGGTGAAGTTCAGGTGTCGCGCGGCGGCGAGCACATAGCGGATTTGGGCCATCTCCATGGCAGTCCCTCCCAAGCAACCACCACGATCTAAGCAAACCGAAGGTTATGGAACAATAACGCGCGTCATATTCTTCGCATTGCATACACCGGGCACACTCGGACGTCTGAGTGGCGAGCGGGAGGTGGACATGACAGTCTTCATGGTGGAGCGCGACCTGGAGGGCATCGACATGCGCGGTCTGGCGGGGGCGCAGCAGGCCGCCATCGCGGCCGCGGCCGACATGCGCGATCAGGGCGAACAGATCAGCTATATCCGCTCGACCTTCGCCCCCGAGAACGGGCGCTGCCTGTGCCTGTTCAACGGGGTGTCGGCCGATCAGGTGCGGCGGCTGAACGACAGCGCCGGACTGCCCTATTCCAACGTCATCGAGGTGCTCGACCTCGAACCCTGAGCGGCGGGCGTAGACCGCATCTGCGTCGACCGGGACGGGCCCGCACCGGGCCGACGGGCGGGACCAGCGGCGCCCCGCAGGGACGCCGCGAGGCCTGTTGCTACTCGGCCCAGGCCCAGGGACGGGTGAACGCCGCCAGGGCCGCGCCGACGTTCTGATCGTCGGCGTTGCCCTCGCGCGCGATCAGCGCCTTCAGCCCGAGCTTGCGGTCCTCGACAACCTCGGTGACCTGGGTGTCCACGCCCGCCTCGCGCAGCGCGGCGTCGTAGACCCGCTTGATCGCCAGTCGCCGCAGGTCGGGCTTAAAGACCTTGCCCACGGCGGTCTTGGGCAACTCCGGCAGGACCTCGATATGCTTGGGCCAGGCGGCGCGTTCGTGGATCCCCTTCTGCGCGTGCTCCAGCAGCTCGTCCTGGGTCGCCGTCGCCCCGTCCACCAGCTCCACATAGGCGCAGGGCAGCTCGCCCGCATGGGCGTCGGGCTGGCCGATGGCCCCGGCAAAGGCGACTTTTGGATGACCCGCCAGCGCCTCTTCGATCTCGGCCGGGTCGATGTTGTGGCCGCCGCGGATGATGATGTCCTTGGCCCGCCCGGTGATCCACAGATAGCCGTCGGCGTCGATTCGCCCCAGATCGCCGGTGCGCAGATAGTGGCGGTCGGCCTCGGCATCTTCGCGGTAGAGATCGACGTTCTTGGAGGCGTCGGTGTAGGTGTCGCCCCGGGCCACGCCGGGGTTCGACACGCAGATCTCGCCCACTTCGTCGACCTCGCAGTCGCGCCCGTCCTGATCCACGATCCGCACATGGGTGTAGGGGAACGGGATGCCGATCGAGCCCACCTTCTTCTCCCCGTCGGGCGGGTTGCAGGACACCAGGCACGTGGCTTCGGTGAGGCCGTAGCCCTCGCAGATGGTCACACCGGCGGCCTTTTCGAACCGCTTGTAGAGCTCCAGGGGCAACGGCGCCGAGCCCGAGAAGGCCAGTTGAAGCCGCGAGATGTCGGCGTCGACGGGCCGCTGCATCAGGGCCGACATGGCCGTGGGCACGGTGATCATGAAGGTGATGTCCCAGCGCTCGCAGAGCTTCCAGAAATTGTCGAACACACCCTCGCCGCGATAGCCCTGTGGCGTGGGAAACACCACGTGGGCCCCGGATTTCAGCGACGCACCCATGATCACCACGGCGGCGAAGACGTGGAACATGGGCAGGGGGCACATGATGTTGTCCTCGGGCGAGAACAGAAGCGTGTCGCCGACCCAACCGTTGTAGACCAGCCCCTCGTAGCTGTGCTGCGCGATCTTGGGCATTCCCGTGGTGCCGCCCGTGTGGAACAGCGCGCCGACCCGGTTTCCCGGCGCGTCGTCGAAGGACAGCGTCGTCGGCTGCTTGGCCACCTCGGCGGCGAAGTCCAGCACCCGGGCCGAGTGGCGTGCGGGGTTCTTGGGGCGGATCAACGGCACGATCAGCCGCTTCAGCCCGGTCATATAGCGCAAGAGGTCGACTTCCAGCACCGCCTGGACGTTGGGAGCGTTGGCCACCGCCTCGGCCGCCTTCTGGGGCACGTCGGTCTTGGGGAAGGCCTTGAGCGTCACCAGGACCTTGGCGTTGGTCTCACGCAGGAGCGCGGCGATCTGCTCGGCGTCGAGCAGCGGGTTCACCGGCTGGACCACCCCGGCGACGGCGCCGCCGATATAGGTCAGGATCGTCTCGTTGCAGTTAGGCAGGAGATAGGCAACCACGTCGTCCTCGCCCACGCCGAGCTGGCGAAAGAGGTTGGCGGTCTGCGCCACCTTGGCGCGCAGGTCGGCCCAGTTCAGCGTCTCGGCCTTGTCCCCTGGGCCGGAAAACAGTTGGAACGTCACCGCAGGCCGGTCGGGATTCGCCGCCGCGGTGCGGCCCAGCATGTCCCACATGGTGGCCGGCACGTCGCGCTCGGCCCACGGCACCTCGGTCTCGATGCGCAGTTTGTCCGCCTGCGTGGCATAGGTCATCGCAATCCTCCCTGGCCCGTCGTTGCGGGCGTCCTCCACGGTTCGCGCGGTCTTGGGCGACACCGCCGGTTGCCGCAAGTCTGACGCTGCGGCCATCCTCTCTACAAGTGGGAACGCCGACGGGTTCCCGAAAGACCCGAATGGGATAGAAGAGACGAATGGGGGGCATCGGCGGCAGCGCCCCCGGTCCGCCGCACGGTCTGACGGCTCAGGGCCCTCTGACCTATTCCGCCGCCAGCCCGGCGGTGAACTGGAGCCGGGCGAGGCGGGCGTAGAGGCCGCCCTCCTCCACCAGATCGTCGTGGGTGCCGGTGGCGACGATGCGGCCGGCCTCGAACACCACGATGCGGTCGGCCTTCTTCACCGTGGCGAGGCGATGCGCGACGACCAGCGTGGTGCGCCCGCGGCTGAGCCGGTCCACCGCCTGCTGCACCGCCGCCTCGCTCTCGGCGTCGAGCGCGCTTGTGGCCTCGTCAAGGAGCAGCACCGGCGCGTCGCGCAGGATGGCGCGGGCGATGGCGATGCGCTGTTTCTGCCCGCCCGACAGCATCACGCCGCGCTCGCCGACATAGGTGTCGTAGCCCTGGGGCAGGTCGCTGAGGAACCCGTGGGCGGCGGCGGCGCGGGCGGCCTCCTCGACCTCGGCGTCGGTGGCGTCTGGGCGGCCGAAGCGGATGTTCTCGCGCGCCGAGGCGGCAAAGATCACAGGGTCCTGGGGCACCAGCGCGATGTGCCTGCGGAAATCGGCCCGCGTCATCTGCCGCAGGTCGGTGCCGTCCAGCCGGATCGCCCCCGCGTCGGGGTCGTAGAACCGCAGCAGGAGTTGGATGATCGTGGTCTTGCCGGCGCCCGAGGGGCCGACCAGCGCCACCGTCTCGCCCGGCGCCACGTCCAGCGTCACACCGTCGAGCGCCGCCACCTCTGGCCGCGCGGGATAGTGGAAGCGGACGTCGTCGAAGGCGATGCGCCCCTCGGCCCGGGCCGGGGCAGGCAGCGGCGCGGCGGGGTCGGTCACGCTGTCGGTCGTCTCCAAGAGCTCGACCAGGCGCTCG
Organism: Rhodobacteraceae bacterium CCMM004; assembly: GCA_004005435.1. Lineage (GTDB taxonomy): Bacteria > Pseudomonadota > Alphaproteobacteria > Rhodobacterales > Rhodobacteraceae > CCMM004. The sequence goes on from RZWH01000002.1 coordinate 839,070, forward strand.
GTCGCGCCCGCGGCGCGCTGCAACTCGCCCCAGATCTCGCTCAGCGCGGCGACCGATCCCGCGACCATCACCGAGTAGATGACGAACTGCACCAGCTCGCCCACGCTCATCAGGTCGGCGCGGACGTCCCGCGCCCCCACCCACAGCACGCCCACGATGCCGGAAAAGATCAGCAGGATCACGATCACCGTCATCGCTGCGCGGGTGCCGATGCGGCGGCGGGCGGCGTCGAAGCTCTTTTCGGTGTAGTCGGCAAAGGCGCCGCGGCTGGCCACCTCGTGGGTAAAGGCCTGCACCGTCTGCACCGAGGTCAGCGTCTCGGAGGCGTTGCCGGACGACGCCGCGATCCAGTCCTGGTTCTCGCGGCTCAGGACACGCAGGCGCCGGCCCAGCACGATGATCGGCACGATCACCAGCGGCACGACCAGCAGCACCAGCGCCGACAGCTTGGGCGAGGTCCAGAACAGCAGTCCCAGCCCCCCAGCCAGGATCAGCACGTTCCGCAGTGCGATGGACACCGACGAGCCGATGACGCTGAGCAGCAGGGTCGTGTCGGTGGTGATCCGGCTGAGCACCTCGCCGGTCATGATCTTTTCGTAAAACGTCGGGCTCAGCCCGATGACCCGGTCGAAGGTCGCCTTGCGGATGTCGGCCACCACCCGCTCGCCCAGCCGCGTCACGAGATAGTAGCGCAGGCCGGTGCCCACGGCCAAGGCGGCGGCGATCCCCAGGGCGGCCAGGAAATAGCTGTCGAGCAACGCCTCGGCCGACGTCTCGAACCCGTCGACCACGCGGCGCACGGCGATGGGCAGGATCAGGCTGATGCAGGCGGTGGCCACCAGCGCGCCCAGCGCGGAAAAGAGCAGCAGGCGATAAGGCATCAGGAACGGCCAGAGCGCGCGCAACGCGCTTAGGTTCTTGGATTTCGCGCGCTCTTCGCTGGCGGTCTTCTCGGCCATCGGCGTCTCCCTGAAGGGCTCAGAGTTCTATAGGATCGGCCCGCCCCGGCAACAACCCGTCAGGACCGCGCACGTGTTTCGCGCCAGGTGAGGAGCGCCGCACCGGCCAGGATCGTCGCCGCGCCGGCCACCGAAACCGCGTCGGGCACCACGCCGAAAAGGGCAAAGTCGTAGGCCGCGGCGAAGACCAGCGTGCCGTAGGTGATCGGCACTACGGCCGAGGCGTCGGCGCGGGCCAGGGCGGCGATGAAACATGCCTGCGCGCAAGCCATCATCAGCCCCACCGCCACCAGCGCGGGCCACTGCGCCGCCGAGGGGGGCGCCCAGACCCACAGCACCGCGATGCTGAACAGCGTCACGCCGATGAGGTTGTTGACCAAGAGCAGTTGCAGGGGCGCCTCACGGCCCGACAGCCGCTTGATCAGCGTGATCTCCAGGCCCAGCACCATCGCCGCACCCAGCGCCAAGAGCGCGCCGGGTTCCAGCGCCCCGCCCCCTGGCCTGAGCAGGATCGCCGCCCCGGCCAACGACACCGCCGCGGCCAGCCAGCGCCAGGGCCCCACCCTCTCGCCCAACAGAGGGATCGCCAGCAGCATCGCGAAGACGGGGTTGAGAAAGCTGATGGCGGTGGCGTCGGCCAGCGGGATCATCGCCACCGCGGCGAACATCAGCGTGACGCCGGTGCCGCCGCAGGCCGTCCGGCCCAGGTGCAGCCCCCAGTGCACCCGCCCGAACCGGGGCGGCCGGAGCGCCGCCAGCACGCTCAGACCCAAGAGGGCAAAGACGAAGCGCCCCCAGGTCACCTGCACCGGATGCAGCGGATCGCCCAGCGCGTCGGTCCCCAGCGACTTGGCCGCCAGGGTGGTCCCGGCCAGGAACACCGTGGCCAGCACCATGAACAGGATGGCCAGCCGCGGCTGCTGGCCGGGAGGGACGAAGACATGCGCCATGCCTCCGCCTATCCGGTTCCGCGGGCAGAGGGAATGCCGCCTCTGGACAGGCCCGACATTTGCCGCTAGGGCACATGGCCATGAGCACGCCTGCGCCCCTCTGCCGCACCGTCCGACGCCGACGCTGACCCGTCCGCGCCCGGCCATCGCGCCGCTCGTTTCCCCTTCGTTGACCGCTCCGGCCCCGTCTGTCACCCCTGGGGCCGCCCCACCTGTCCGAGGATCCCGCCCATGATCGCTTCCGTCCTGCCCACCTATGCGCGCGCGCCGCTGTCGTTTGTCCGCGGCGAAGGCACCTGGCTGACCGCCGAGGACGGCACCCGATACCTGGACATGGGCGCCGGGATCGCGGTGAATGCACTGGGCCACGCCCACCCCGCGCTGGTGGAGGCCCTGACCGAGCAGGCGCAGGCGCTGTGGCACGTCTCGAACCTCTACGAGATCGGCGCGCAGAGGCGGCTGGCCGATCTACTGGTCGCGCACACCTTCGCCGACACCTGTTTCTTCACCAACTCGGGCACCGAGGCCTGCGAGCTGGCGGTCAAAATGGCGCGCAAGCACTGGTCGGCCCAGGGCGAGGACCGGACGGAGATCGTCACCTTTTCGGGCTGCTTCCACGGCCGGTCGGGCGCGGCAATCGCCGCCTCGGGGTCGGAGAAGATGGCCGGTGGCTTCGGCCCGCTGATGCCCGGGTTCGTCCATGTGGACTGGGGCGACCACGATGCGCTTAAGGCCGCCGTGACCGACCGCACGGCCGCCGTCCTGATCGAGCCGATCCAGGGCGAGGGCGGCATCCGCCCCCTGCCCGACCAGTGCCTGCGCGGGCTGCGCGAGTTGTGCGACGACACCGGCGCGCTTCTGATCCTCGACGAGGTGCAGTGCGGGATGGGCCGCACGGGCCGCCTCTTTGCCCACGAATGGGCGGGCGTGACGCCCGACATCATGATGGTGGCCAAGGGGATCGGCGGCGGTTTCCCCCTCGGTGCGGTGCTGGCGACGGAAGGCGCGGCCGCGGCGATGACGCCGGGCACCCACGGCTCGACCTATGGCGGCAACCCCCTGGCCTGTGCCGTGGGCGCCAAGGTGATGGAGATCGTGGTCGATCCCGCCTTCCTCGCCGAGGTGGGGCGCAAGGCCGCCCTCCTGCGGCAGAAGCTGGAAGGGCTGGTGGCCGGCCACCCCGACGTCTACGAGGGCGTGCGCGGACAGGGCCTGATGCTGGGCCTGGTGGCGCGGGCACCGGTGGCCGATGTGGTCAACGCGGGCTATGCTCAGCACCTGCTGACCGTGCCCGCAGCCGAGAACACCCAGCGCCTGCTGCCGCCCCTCACCATCTCCGACAACGACATCGCCGAGGCGGTGGCGCGGCTCGACCGGGCCGCGACGGCGCTCGGCCATGGCTGACTATACCTTTCGTCCCATAACCTTGGACGACCTGCCGATGTTCAAGGCGTGGCTCGACGCGCCGCACATCGACGGCTGGTGGGCCGATGGCGGCACCGAGGCACGGCTGGTCGAGGAGGATATGGGCGGCGACACGGTGGACATGCGCATCGTCGAGTTGGAGGGCGCGCCCTTCGCCTATATCCAGGACTACGACGCCCACGCCTTCGACGCGCCGCAGTATGCGGACCTGCCCCCCGGCAGCCGCGCCATCGACACGTTCCTCGGCGACCCCGCCTATCTCGGCCGGGGCCACGGCGCGGGCTATGTCGGCCAGCGCATCCGCGCGCTCCGACGACGTCATCCGCTGGTATGCACCGACCCCGACCCCGCCAACGCCCGCGCCATCGCCGCCTACCGCGCGGCGGGCTTCCGGCCGCACCGCGTCTGCCCCTGCGAGGACGGCGACCCGGTGCAGGTCATGACATTCCCCTAGCCCGACACGGGCGACGCAAGAGACACCACATGCCGCATTTTCTCGACATCCACAGCACCGATCCCGCCGACCTCAGAACCATCATCGACAGCGCCGCCGCGATGAAGACCGCCCGCGACGGCCGCCCCAGGGGCACCCCCGACGACGACCGGCCGCTGGCGGGCCGCATGGTCGCGCTGATCTTCGAAAAGCCGTCAACGCGGACACGGATCAGCTTCGACGTGGGCGTGCGGCAGATGGGGGGCGAGACCATGGTGCTGTCGGGCACCGACATGCAGCTCGGCCACGGCGAGACCATCGCCGACACCGCCCGCGTGATCAGCCGCTATGTCGACGCGATCATGATCCGCACCTTCGAGGAGGCGACGCTCTTGGAGATGGCCGAGTTCGCCGACGTCCCCGTGATCAACGGGCTAACCAACCGCAGCCATCCCTGCCAGATCATGGCCGACGTCATGACCTACGAGGAACACCGCGGGCCGATCCGGGGCGCCAAGGTGGTGTGGTCGGGCGACGGCAACAACGTCTTTGCCAGCTTCGCCCACGCCGCGCAGGCGTTCGACTTCGACCTGACCTTCACGGGCCCGGAGACGCTGGACCCCGAACCGGCGCTCGACGGCCTCTACCGCACGGTGCGCGACCCGATGCAGGCGGTGGAGGGCGCCGACCTCGTCGTCACCGACACCTGGGTCAGCATGCATGACCCGCAATCGGCGCGCGAGCGGCGCCACAACCAGCTGCGCGGCTACCAAGTAAACGCGGAGCTGATGGCGCGGGCCAAGCCCGACGCGCTCTTCATGCACTGCCTACCGGCGCACCGCGACGACGAGGCCACGAGCGAGGTCATGGATGGCCCGCACTCGGTCATCTTCGACGAGGCCGAAAACCGGCTGCACGCGCAAAAGGCCATCCTGCGCCACTGCCTGGGGGTTTGAGCCGATCTTTCGACGAAAGATCGTCCCGATTTTTCGTCGAAAAATCGCGGGCGCCGCGCGGTGTAGCGCGGCGTTCGCGTGGTAGGATGGCGGCAACCGATCTCGGGAGACCACCATGCCGTTCAACACCGCGCCGCCGCCCCTGCCGGCCACGCCGCAAGGCTTCGACGACAGCGGCTACATGACGGCGCGGCAGCGCCATTGCGTCTACGGTCGCTTCGGCGACGGCAACGGCACCGAGCACGCCATGACCACGGCCGCGCAGCGGCTGCGCATGCTGACCCCACCCGGCCGCCTGACGGTGCTCGCGTCCGACGGGATGAGCGCCTGTTCCGGGGTGTTCCTGTACCATTCCGGGGGCGGGGCCGTGGCAGCGGTCATCCACTACGACGGGGGCGGTGACGTGGGCGCCATGTTCCGCAAGGTGCTGGGCTACTACGGGCTGAACACCCCCCTGGGTGTGGCCGGCGCGCGGACCTACCTCACCACCCATACGGAGGACATGACCGGCCGCGGCGCCTACAATGCGCTGATCGCGTCCGGTTTCCCCGTCACCGGGCAGTACCGGCACAACGGGGCGGCCTGCATGGACGCCAACGGGCTCGTCTGCAACCAGTATGACTGAGCCGGCCCGGGGCGGACCCTCAGCCGGCCAGCGAGGCCAGCAGCTGCCGCGCCCGCGCCTCGGCCCGGCGTACCCTGACGGCGGTCAGGAACGCCTCTTCCATCGTCGTGGAGGAGGCGCCGATGACCTCGCCCACCCGCTGGACGATCCCCTCGTCGTCCAGCGCCTCGGCTTTGGCCAGCGCCTCCTGCGCCAGTTCGTCGGCCAGCCGTTCCAGTATCGACATCGCGTCCTCCTCTCACGTGCCCCGCGGCCTGGCCCTGAGCGTGGGCGCCGCGGCGGTGGGATCTTCGGGCCAGGGGTGGCGCGGATAGCGGCCGCGCATCTCCTTGCGCACATCGGCATAGCTGGCCGTCCAGAACCCGGGAAGGTCCTGCGTCACCTGCACCGGGCGCCCGGCGGGCGACAACAGCACGATGCGCACCGGCACCCCACCGGCCAGGGGGTGGCGGGTGGTGCCGAACATCTCTTGCAAGCGCACCGCGATCTCCGGCGCGTCGCCGGAATAGTCCACCGGCACGCGTCGGCCGAGCGGCGTCGTCACCGTGGCCGGCACCAGGTCGTCGAGCGCCCGGGCCGTGTCCCAGTCGAGGCGCGCCCGCAGCGCCGGGGTCAGATCCAGCGCCCGCCACGCCGCCGCCGTCCGCACCCCGGAGAGATAGGGCAGGAGCCAGTCCTCGGCCTCGGCCAACAGCGCCTCGGGATCGGGGTCGAAGAGCGGCAGACCGGCCGCCCGCCCCAGCGCCACGCGGGCCAGGAATCGGGCCGCCACGGGCCCGGGTGCGAGGCCGATCTGGCGCGCGCCCTCCAGCATCGCCCGGGCCAGGGCATCGTCGGGTGCGTCGGGCCAGGTGCGATCGTCCAGCACCAGGGCGCCCAGGCGCTCCTGCCGTCGCGCCACGACCCGGCCCTCCCGCCGCGACCAGGCGCAGAGGTCGTGCCAGGCGATGGCGGCGCCGTGGACGACGCGCAGGTCGGCCTCGGCGATCTCCACCGCCTGGCGGATGCGCGCCTCCCTGGGATCGCCGTCGGTGTCGGTGACCACGATCAGACGGGCCGCGGCCAGGGGATCGTCCTCGGCCAGGGCCGCGCCCTTGCCCCCGGACAGCAGCCACCGGGGCGCATCGCCCTTGCGCCGCAGCCCGATCCGGTCGGGATAGGCCATGGCGGCCAGCTGTTCCGGGGTCCAGGTCCCCTCCCCCGCCGGGGCGGCCTTGGCCAGGCGGCGGGCCTCGTCCCGCACCATCCGGCGGGTGACGACAGACACCGCGGCCCCGAACCGGTCGGGATGGCGCAACGCCTCGATCCGCAGCCGCAGATCCGCGCCCGCTCCCCGCAGAACATCGCGTTCGGACAGCAAAGCGACCAGATCTGCCGCTGGTTTACCGCCTAATTCCAGCATATGTGCAAGCCGGGGATGCAGGGGCATGGCCGCCAGGCGGCGCCCGTGGGCGGTGATCGCTGTCCCGTCGAGCGCCCCCAGGGCCTGAAGGAGCGCCCGCGCTTCGGCCAGCGCGCCCTCCGGCGGTGGGGTGAGGAAGGGCAGGTCGGCGGGGTCGGCCGCGCCCCAAAGCGCCAGCTCCAACGCCAGCGGCGCGAGGTCTGCCGCCTCGATCTCGGGCGGCGGGAACGCGGCCAGACCGCCCTCGGCGCCGCGCGTCCACATCCGGTAGCAAACCCCCGGCGCCACCCGTCCGGCCCGGCCCCTGCGCTGGTCGGCCTCGGCCCGAGTCACCCGTTCGGTCACCAGCCGCGACATCCCCGACCCCGGATCGAACCGCGCCCGACGCGCCTGCCCCGCGTCGACCACCACCCGCACGTCGGCGATGGTCAGCGAGGTCTCGGCGATGGCGGTGGCCAGCACCAGCTTGCGCCCTGCGGGCTCGGGCCGCACCGCCGCTCGCTGGTCCGCGAAGGGCAACGCGCCGTAGAGCGGTCGGGCGACCACGCCGGGGGGCAGCGCACCGTCGAGCGCGGCCAGGGTGCGGCGGATCTCGCCCTCGCCGGGGAGGAAGGTCAACACGCCCCCTTCGGTCTCGGTCAGCGCAGCCAGGATGGTCTCGGCCGCGGCCTGGGGCAGGCGCAGGCCCTTGGGCACGGGTGCGTCGCGCCACCGGGTCTCGACCGGATGGGCCCGGCCCTCGGAGGTGATCGTCGGCGCGTCGTCCAACAGCGCCGCCACCGGCCCGGCGTCGAGCGTCGCCGACATCGCCACGACGATCAGGTCGGGGCGCAGAGCGCCCCGCACCTCCCAGGTCAGCGCCAGACCCAGATCGGCGTGGAGCGAGCGTTCGTGGAACTCGTCGAACAGCACCGCGCCGACCCCCGGCAGGTCCGGCGCCGATTGCAACATCCGGGTCAAGATACCCTCGGTCACCACCTCGATCCGGGTGTCGGAGGACACCCGTGTGTCGCCCCGCATCCGGTAGCCGACGCGGCGGCCCACGGGCTCGCCCAGGGTCTCGGCCATCCGCTCGGCGGCGGCGCGGGCGGCCAGGCGGCGGGGCTCCAAGAGCACGATGCGCCCCTCGGTCAGCCCAGCGTCGAGCAGCGCCAGGGGCACCCGCGTGGTCTTGCCCGCCCCGGGCGGGGCCTGGAGCACGGCCCGCCCCCCGCGGCGCAGGGCGGCGATCAGGGGCGGCAGGGCGTCGTCCACGGGCAGGCGCATGGCCCCGAGGCCTAGCGGGCGCGCCGCCTCTGGACAAGCGCGCGGTTGCGGGCCACACCGCCGCCATGGACGACACGACCCTGGCAGAGCGGCTGACGGGGGGCGACCGCCGCGCCCTCGCCCGCGCGATCACCCTGGTGGAGAGCGGCCGCGCCGACCACCGCGCCAGGGCCGTGGCTCTGCTCGACCGGCTGGCCGGGACCGGCGCCGAAAGCCTGCGGATCGGCCTGTCGGGCACCCCCGGGGTGGGCAAATCCACCTTCATAGAAGCGTTCGGCACGATGCTGACCGGCGCGGGACACAAGGTGGCGGTTCTGGCCGTCGATCCGTCGTCCACACGCTCCGGCGGTTCGATCCTGGGCGACAAGACGCGGATGGAGCGGCTGAGCCGCGATCCCCGCGCCTATGTCCGCCCCTCGCCCAGTCAGACCGAGCTGGGCGGGGTGGCGCGGCGCACCCGCGAAGCCATCGCGCTGTGCGAGGCGGCGGGCCACGACATCGTTCTGGTCGAAACCGTGGGCGTCGGCCAGTCCGAGACGCTGGTGGCGGGCATGACCGACCTCTTCGTCCTGCTGATGGCGCCGGGCGGCGGCGACGAGTTGCAGGGGGTCAAGCGCGGGATCATGGAGGCCGCGGACCTGATCCTGGTGAACAAGGCCGACGGCGATCTGAAATCGGCGGCGGTGCGCACCTGCGCCGACTACGCGGGCGCGCTGCGGCTGATGCGGCGGCGGGCCGACGACCCGCCGGACTTTCCCAAGGCGCTGACCGTCTCGGCGGCGGACGGCCACGGGCTGGACACGGCCTGGGCCGAGATGCGGGCGCTGGCCGACGCGCGGCGTGGCAGCGGCGCCTTCGACCGGCGCCGGGCGGCCCAGGCGCGCGGCTGGTTCGAAGAGGCGGTGCGCCAGGGTCTCCTCGCCCGCCTCCGCGCGGACCCCGAGGTGGCGCGGCGGATGGCCGATCTGGGCCGCGCAGTCGAGGCCGGAGAGGCCGCGCCGGGCGCTGCGGCGGCCGAGGTGCTGGCGGCGCTCGACCCCTAAGCGGATCTCAGGATTTCAGCCGATACCCGGTGCGGAACCAGTGCCAGCACAGCGCCAGGACCGCCGCGGTCGAGGCGGTGCAGACGGCGAGGCCCAGCCAGGGCGAGCTGTCCGAGACGCCGATGACCCCGTAGCGGACCCCGTCGATGAGGTAGAACACCGGGTTGAGATGGGTCAGCCAATACATCGCCCGGGGCAGCGTCTCGATCGAGTAGAACGTGCCGGAGAGAAAGCTGAGCGGCGTGATGATGAAATTCGTGATCGCCGCCATCTGGTCGAACTTCTGCGCCAGGATCCCCGCGATCATCCCCAGCGCGCCGAGAAACGCCGCGCCCAGGATCGCGAAGGTCAGCGCCCAGATCGGATGCGCCAGACCGATGCCGAGGAGCGCCGCCATGGCAAGCCAGATCGCCGCGGCGACGAACAGGCCCCGCGCGATCCCGCCCACGGTATAGCCGATGACCAGCTCCATCGGCGACAGCGGCGGCATCAGCGTGTCGACGATGTTGCCCTGCACCTTGGACACCATGATCGACGACGAGGTGTTGGCGAATGCGTTCTGGATCACCGTCATCATCAGAATGCCGGGCGCCAGGAACTCGACGAAGGGGACGCCCATGACCTCCCCCCGCGACGGCCCGATGGCCAGGGCGAAGACGGCGAGGAACAGCCCCGCGGTGATCAGCGGCGCCAGGAGCGTCTGGGTCCACACGGCCAGGAACCGGCGCACCTCGCGTTCGGCGAGGGTGTAGAGGCCCATCGTGTTCCACCGCCCGAAGCGGCGCAGCCCCATGTCGTCCGTGTCTGCCATGCGTCTCGGCCTCGTTCGTTGACGGCAGCGGTTGTGTCCGCCCCGAGGCTCACTAGAATAGGGTCCTCGGCGCGGCAACCCAGCCGCGCGGCGGTTTTTTGGCCGGCGCTCCGCAATGACGAGCTCCGGGGATGGAGAGATGCGATGTCGTGGACCGACGAACGGGTCGAGATGCTCAAGAAGATGTGGATCGAAGGCCAGTCGGCCAGCCAGATCGCCAAGACCTTGGGCGGCGTCACCCGCAACGCGGTGATCGGCAAGGTTCACCGCCTGGGCCTGTCGAACCGCGCCGGATCGGGGACCAAGGACGACAGCGCGGCCGAGGCGCCCAGCGCGGCGCCGGCGCAGCCGACCGCGGCGGCGGCCGAAACCGCCGCCCCCGCACCCGAGCCTGCCGCGGCCGCGCCTCAGGCCGCGCCAACGCCCGCGCCCGTCACCCCGCTGCGCAAGCAGATCATTCCGGCGGGCCAGCCCCTGCCGCCGCAGCCCTCGGCCAACGAAATCAGCCCCGAGGCCCTGGCCACCGTCCGCGAGGTCGAGAAGACCGCCAAGCGGATCAGCCTCATGGAACTGACGGAACGCACCTGCAAATGGCCCATCGGCGACCCGGCGACCGAAGATTTCTGGTTCTGCGGCCTCGCCGTGAAACAGGGCAAGCCCTACTGCGAGGCGCATGTCGGGGTCGCGTTCCAGCCCATGTCGAGCCGCCGGGACCGCCGCCGCTAGACCCAGCGGCCGGGCATGGCCGTCGTCCTGATCCTCGTCGTCTGCGGCGCGCTGGTGCTCGGCGCGCTGTGGGGGGCCTATGGCCGCCTGCCCGAGGTCGCCGAGGGCGTGCTGGTCTCGGTGGCCGGTGGCGCGCTGATCGTGTCGCTGATGCTGGAGCTGGTCGAGCCCTCGGCCGAGTCCTTGGGCCCATGGGGGGCCATGGGCTTTGTCATGGTGGGGGCCGTGGTTTTCACCGTCCTCGACCATTTGGTGGACGAGGTCCTGGGGGCCGAGAACGGCAACGGGATGCTGCTGGCCGTTACCCTGGACGGGGTGCCCGAGAGCCTGGCGCTGGGCGCGGTGCTGATCGGGGTCGCGCCGGCCGAGGTCGCGGCCCTGGCCGCCGGCATCTTTCTGTCGAACCTCCCCGAGGCGGCGGGCGGTGCCCGGCGGATGCGGGCCGCAGGCTACGAGCGGCACCAGATCCTGTGGCTGTGGTCCGGGGCCGCTGCGCTCTTGGCGGCGGCGGCGCTGGCGGGGAATTTCTGGCTCGACGGCGCCCGCGACACGGTGATCGCCGGCATCCAGTGCTTTGCCGCGGGGGCGGTCGTGGCGTCGCTCATCACCGAGGTGTTCCCCTCGGCGTTCAAGCGCGGCCACCACTTTGCCGGGGTCGGGGTCGCGGCGGGCCTCGCCATCGCCTATCTGCTCCACGACCTGGGCAAGTAGCGGCGAGCGGGGCCTTTCCGCCATCGCGCGAACGCGCTTTGATGGCGCCATGACGGACCGCGACGCCCCCCTCCTGCGCATCCACCTGACCGGCCCGCTGCGGATCGCGGGCGCGGACGGCGCGCCGCTGGTGGGCCTGTCCCGCCGCGGCCAGGCGGCGCTCGCCGTGCTCGCCGATGCGCCCGGGCACCGGGTCGAACGGGCCTGGTTGGCCGATCTGTTGTGGAGCGACAGAGCGACGGACCAGGCCCGCGCCTCGCTCAGGCAAGAGCTGTCGGTGCTGCGCCGCGCCCTGCCCCAGGGCGTTCTGGCCTCGGACCGGCAGCAGGTGTGGCTCGATCCCGCCCGCGTCGCGTTGGCGCCGCCCGACGGGCGCCCGGTGCTGGAGGGGTTCGACCTACCCTCGGAGGGGTTCGAGGACTGGCTGCGCACCGCCCGCCAGCGCCCCGCGCCCCCCGCCATCGCCGCCGTCGCCACGGACGAGCGCCACGGCCGCCCGGTCCTGGCCGTCCTGCCCTTCGACGAGATCGGCGCGGCCCGCGACGACATGTTCGCCGACGGCATCGTGGAAGAGATCACAGGCGCGCTCAGCCGCATCCGCGACGTGGACGTGATCGCGCGGCAGTCGGCCTTTGCCCTGCGCGACGCCGCGCTCGACCGCGACGCCGTCGCCGCACGGCTCGGCGCCGACTACCTGATCGAGGGGTCGGTGCGGCGGTCCGGCGAGCGGGTGCGCATCGCCGCCCGCCTGGTTGCCGGGTCGGGAGGGCGCACGCTGTGGTCGGGGCGCTTCGACGACCGCATCGACGATCTCTTCGATCTCCAGGACCGGATCGCGGCGCATGTGGCCGGACAGCTCTCGCCGGGGCTCCGGGCGGTGGAGATCGACCGGGCCGCACGGCTCGAACCCGCCGACCGCAGTGCCTACGAGCTGACGCTGACCGCGCTGCCGCGGTTCTGGGCACATCGACGCGAAGACAATGCCATCGCGATCCGGCGCCTGACCGCTGCGCTGGAGCGCGATCCCGACTACGTCCCGGCCGTGGCCTACAAGGCATGGGCCCTGGCCCAGCAGCCGTCTTACATGTGGTCGGAGGATCCGGCCGCCGATCACGAAGCGGCCCGCGCTCTGGGCCGCTGGGCGGCGGTCCGGGCGGGCGACCACGCGCCCACATTGGTCGCCCTGAGCGCGGTCGAAGCGCTGTCCGGCGACGACCCCGATCTGTCCTACAGCTTTGCCGAGAGGGCGCTCGCCATCGACCCCTCGAACGCCTGGGGCTGGATGCGGCTGGGGTGGGCCGAGCACTATCGCCGCTCCGACGAGACCCCGCTCGCCGCCTTCGACCGGGCGATGGACCTGTCGCCCCTCGACCCGTTCCTCTTCAACTGCCACCTGGGCCGCAGCGCGACGTTCCGCGAGATGCGCCGCTACGACGAGGCGCTGGCCGAGCTCGACGCCGGGTTCCGCGCCAATCCGGGCATCACCTGGGCCCATCGCATGTATGTGGGCACCTATGGCATGGCGGGGCGGATGGCCGAGGCGGCCGAGGCCGCGCACCGCTTCGTCGCCCACTACCCCTACGCGAATGCCGCCTACATCGCCGCCTGCTGGCCCCGCGCCCTGCCCGACCGCCAGCACTATTATGCCGATGCGTTCCGCGACGCCTTCGCCGCCGCCGGGCTCAGCTACGACTGAGGGGCGCCGGCTACTCGCGCCGGCCGACGAGGCCTGTGAGGACGGCGGCGCCCACCGCGGTGACGATCCAGCCCATCATCTGCACCAGCCAGCGCAGGTAGAAGCCCCACCAGCCCCAGGCGCCGCGGTCGCGGGCGGGGGCCCACGCCCGCTCCTGCCCTAGCGCGTCCAGCGGGACGAAGAGGTCGAGCCCGTAGAGCAGCGCGTTGAAGGACTCGTAGTCGGTGCGCGCCGCGGCCCTGGCGGACCAGAGGTGCAGCGGCTGGGTGCAGCCCGAGGGCGCGGCGTGGTGGCGGGGATGTCTCAGGGGCGCGCACCCGTCGGCCACCGCCCGGCTCCAGTCGGCGGAGGTCAGCACCACGTCCGAGGCCGGGGCCATCTGCCCGGCGCGGTAGGTCTGACCGTAGAACGCCGCCGACGCCAGCACGATCAGCACGGCGGCCACCAGCGCCCGCGCCGGTTTGTGCCCATAGCCGAAGAGCAGGCCGAACCCCAGCTCCAGCCCTCTGAGCGCCCAGAGCCCGATGGCCCGCGGCATGGCCCCGTCGCCCCTGAGCGCCCCGATCCGCCGCCAGTGCTCGGCCCGGCGCAACCGCGCCTCCCGCGCGGCCCGCACCGTCGCCCCCGCGGCCCGGTGCCCCTCGCCGTCCAGCACCCGCGCCACCTGGCTCCACGGCTGCGGGTCGAAGGCGCGGACGTCCTTAGGCACCGTCAACGCGCCATCCGCCGGCCGGTCGAGCGGCCGGGTCTCGGCCCCATCCAACCACGCGATACGCTCCTCCACCGACATCTCCCCGTCGATCCGCTCGGGGCGGAAGTCGGTCAGGTCGTAGGCCCCCACCGCCGCCCAGCTCTGCCGGTCGTCGCGCAGCGTGCCCACGGTGGCGTCGGTGAGGTCGACAGAGGGGATCGGGCCGCCCACAAGCTGGAACGTCAGAATGGTCCCGACTTGAAGTTGCTCGAACTCCAGCGGCCGGGTAATCGTCGCATCGCGGATATGCAGGTTCCCAGCAATCCGCGCCCGGACAAGGCTCACCTCCGCAGTCGCCTCGAACCCGTCGCGCAAAAAGACGTCCGCGCCCACCTCCATGGCATCGCCGTTCAGCGCCCGCCCCTCCGTCGCGCGGAATTTGCCGCCGGAGCAGGAAAGCTGGCTGCCGATGCGGGCGCCGACGAGATTCACCTCTGCCGTCGCTTCGAACCCGTCGCGCAGAAAGACGGCCGCGCCCACCTCCATGGCGTTGCCGTCCAGCGCCCGTCCCTCCGTCGCGCGGAACTTGCCTTCGACACAGGCGAGGTTGCCGCCGATGCAGGCGCGCACGAGGCTCACCTCCGCCGTCGCCTCGAACCCGTCGCTCAGGAAGACGTCGGCACCCACCTCCATGGCGTTGCCGTCCAGCGCCCGCCCCTCCGTCGCGCGGAACTTGCCGCCGGAGCAGGCGAGCTGGCCGCCGATGCGGGCACGCACGAGCCTCACCTCCGCCGTCGCCTCGAACCCGTCGCTCAGGAAGACGTCGGCACCCACCTCCATGGCGTCGCCGTTCAGCGCCCGCCCCTCCGTCGCGCGGAACTTGCCGCCGGAGCAGGCGAGCTGGCCGCCGATGCGGGCGCCGCCGAGATTCACCTCCGCCGTCGACTCGAACCCGTCGCGTAGAAAGACGTCCGCGCCCACCTCCATGGCATTGCCGTCCAGCGCCTGCCCATCCGTCGCGCGGAACTTGCCGCCGGAGCAGGCGAGCTGGCCGCCGATGCGGGCGCCGACGAGATTCACCGGCCCGGGGCTGTCGAACCCGGTGCGCAGATACACGCTTCCCTCGATGCGCAGCCGCGGCGCGTCGAGCGCGGGGACGTGGCTGCCGGTGAGGTTGAGGCTGTGCAGCGTGGCGTCTCTCAGAAACGGCGCGGTGTCGAACCGGCACTCTGCGGCAACAATAGACAGGTCGCTGCGGCACCCTTCGAGGTCGAGTTGTCCGGCGATCCACGCGCCCGCCAGTTGCACGCCCGCCGCGCCGGGGCGGACACCTTCTTCACACCCGCCGAGGAGGAGGTAACGGAGCAGGGGCGCACGGATGCGCACCGCGTCGGTATCCCCGTCGGGCACGCCATCTCCGACCAACGCCAACTGCCCCCGCGGGCAAAGCTCTAGCAGCATGTCCTCCGCGGGGGTCCAGGGGATGTCCCCCTGCACCTCGCTCAGGGTGGGGCGGTGGATCTCGGTGGCCATGGCGGCATGGGGCCGCAGCCGCCCATGCCGGTCAAGGGCGTTTGCCGGTTCCCGTCCCGCCCCGCCCGGCGTATAGCCAGGCCCATGGCCCAGAACCCGCCCTCGCTGCGCCCCGACATCGCGCATCCCCGGCTCGACCGCGACCTGACCCCTGTGCGCCCCGCCCGCCGCGGCGACCGGCAGAGCCCGACCGTCGGCATGGTCAGCCTCGGCTGCCCCAAGGCGCTGGTCGACAGCGAGCGGATCCTGACCCGCCTGCGCGCCGAGGGCTACGCGATCAGCCCCGATTACCAGGGCGCCGACGCCGTCATCGTGAACACCTGCGGGTTCCTCGATTCGGCCAAGGCCGAGAGCCTCGACGCCATCGGCGAGGCGCTGGCCGAGAACGGCCGCGTCATCGTCACCGGCTGCCTCGGCGCCGAGCCCGACTACATCACCGGCGCGCACCCCAAGGTGCTGGCCGTCACCGGGCCGCAGCAATACGAACAGGTGCTCGATGCGGTCCACGCCGCGGTGCCGCCCGACCCCGATCCGTTCGTCGACCTGTTGCCGCCGCAGGGGGTCAAGCTGACCCCGAGGCACTACAGCTATCTGAAGATTTCCGAGGGCTGCAACCACGCCTGCAAGTTCTGCATCATCCCCGACATGCGTGGAAAGCTGGCCTCGCGCCCCCATGCGGCGGTGCTGCGCGAGGCGGAGCGGCTGGTCGGTGCGGGGGTGCGCGAGCTGTTGGTGATCAGCCAGGACACCTCGGCCTACGGCACCGAGCGGGGCGCCCCGCACCGGGCCGAGTCGGAGGGCGAGGCGCCGATCACGCGCCTGGCGCGGGATCTGGGGAGCTTGGGGGCGTGGGTGCGGCTGCACTATGTCTACCCCTACCCACATGTGCGCGAGCTGGTGCCGCTGATGGCCGAGGGGTTGGTCCTGCCCTATCTCGACATCCCGTTCCAGCATGCCCACCCCGACACCCTGCGCCGCATGGCCCGCCCCGCCGCCGCCGCGCGCACGTTGGACGAGATCGCGGCCTGGCGCGCGGTCTGTCCCGATCTGGCGATCCGTTCGACCTTTATCGTCGGCTATCCCGGCGAGACCGAGGCCGAGTTCCAGACATTGCTCGACTGGCTGGAGGAGGCGCAGCTCGACCGCGTCGGCTGCTTCCAATACGAAAACGTCGCGGGCGCTCGGTCGAACGCCCTGCCCGACCACGTCGCCGCCGAGGTCAAGCAGGAGCGCTGGGACCGCTTGATGGCCGCCGCTCAGGCGATTTCCGAGCGCAAGCTCGCGGCCAAGGTCGGACGTCGGATGCCGGTGATCGTGGACAGCGTCGAGGACGACGGCGCCACCTGCCGCACCATGGCCGACGCGCCCGAGATCGACGGCAACCTCTACATCGACGAAGGCTTCGGCGGCCTCGCCGCGGGCGACATCGTCGAGGTGGAGGTGGACGAGGCCGGCGACTACGACCTCTGGGGCCGGCTGACCGCGCGATAGGGCTGACCGGCGGCGGGGCACGGACCTCGTCTGTGGGGCTCGGGTCGGACAGCGCAGGGCAGGCTCGCGCTTCCCGGATCACTGTCAAGGGCTCTCTGCGCCGACGCAACCTATTGTCGCGGCGGAGGGAAAGCGCAGGACGCCCCTGGCGCGTCCCGGTGCCCCCGCGGACGCCCGTGCCCGCGGGACCGCCGCTGCCGAGAACAGGACGCGCGTTCTGTCAGACGCCCCCACGTCGACCGGAGGGCAGCGCCGCCCCGTGGGGGCGGGACCACGCTGCCCGGCGTGCCGCTGGGCCGGGCATGGGGGTTGTGCCAGTCTCCCCTTTTTTTCATTCGGCCCAATGCGGACCGGGGTGCCGGGGGACTGTCTAAACCGGTCGAACGTGCCGACGAGACGTCCCCGACCCCGGCCAAGGGGAAGCTCCGGTCGGACCGCCAAGACGATCTGGACCCAGGGGAAGGCGGGACGCTGCGGTCGATAATCCCCGGAGCGTAGGAGATCAGGGCCCGACAGGCCGGCCCGGCACCGAAACCGGCAAAGCCGACGGCATCGAAGCGGCCCCGGGGAGGCGCCGCGCTCCCCGGAGCGGGACAGAGGCGCGACCGGCCGATGCCCGCTCGGCGCTGCCCTGCCCTCAGCAGATCGGCTCGACCCCGATGTTGCCGCCCCGCAGGCCGCGGCCGCCGGGGACCTCGTCCAGGATCTCGGCCCGCTGCTCGGCGCCCAGATTGCCGCGGGTCAGGGCGCCGAAGAACCGCGCTTCGGCCATGATCCCGCCGACCTCCAAGATCGCCCGGTGGGCGAAGGTCAGCGTCACATAGGTCACTTCGGTGCAGCCGTCGTCGCGGGCAATGCCCGGTGTGGACAACAGCGACTGCACCGGCACGAGCACCTCTTCGACCCCGTAGAACAGCTCGGCCCGCCAGCCGGTCAGCAGCACCCGGTGCTGCGGCGACAGCGTGAGATCCACCGAGGGACAGCCGCGCCCCAGC
This sequence comes from Rhodobacteraceae bacterium CCMM004, assembly GCA_004005435.1. GTDB lineage: Bacteria > Pseudomonadota > Alphaproteobacteria > Rhodobacterales > Rhodobacteraceae > CCMM004. The sequence continues at coordinate 856,783 of RZWH01000002.1, forward strand.
GCACCCGCCGCCACGGTGATCGGGCGGAGATGGCCGTTGGCGGCGCCGAACCGCACCGAGCTGCGGCGCACGTCCAGCACCGGCTGCATCCCGCGGTCCAGGGTCCAGACGGTGTCGCCGGGGTTCAGCGTCTCGACAGCGGCGCGGCCCAGCGCGGCCGCGACCCGAGTGCCCTCGGCCAGGCAGATGGAGCGACCCGGCAGCGACGGGCGCGCGGTCGGCTCGGTCTCGGGCAGGCCCAGGCTGATGCGCTCCGGCGCGAGGGGAAGGCCCTGGAGCCGGACCAGATACCCGGTCCCCGACACGGGGCGGAACAGGACGTGACGTTCGCCCAAGGCGGCGCTGCCGAACGTGCCGCGGTCGGGCACCAGGCCGCTGGCCACCGGCGCCCCGTCGTGGGTGCGGATGGCGTAGACGCGCTCGCTGCCGAAGGCGCCGGTGCTGACTTCGAGGCTAAACACATCGGCCGGCGACCCCAGCGATGCGGCGCCTTCTGCCAACAGGGGGGCCTCGCCGACTTCGATGTCGCCCAGGCGGGCGGCGCGATAGGTGCCGATTTGATGGCCCTGGATGTCGATGATCATCTCTGTCCTGCCTCATGCTGCTGTGCCCGCGGCCCTGTTCGCCGGCCGCCCACTGACAACTTAGGGTAGAAAACCGACGCCCTAAAGGGCTCAGCACATCTCAAGCGGGAATTTGTCGCGATTCTCGATGCTTCGGGTGCGGAGCGGAGACAGTCCCGGTTCAGGGCGACGATTGATCCCCAGGCGAGGAAAATGACCCTCGCAGACGCCCGAAAAACCGGCACGCCCCCGGGGTCAGAGTCCCGCCGCCACCCGACGCACCAGCGCGATTCGCTCGGCATTCGGGGGATGGCTGCCCAGAAAGCGGTCGCCGGGGTCGGGAATGCGCGCGAAGAACGCCGCGCCGCGCACCGGATCGAACCCCGCGCCCGCGGCGATCACCGTCCCCAGGGCGTCGGCCTCCAGTTCGAACTGTCGCGAGAACCGCCGCACGCCGACGAAGGCCCCCAGGCTCTCGGCCTCGCGGATCACAGTGGCGTCGGCCCCTTGCAACCCGGCCAGCGTCCCCGCAAGCACCGCACCGACCGCCGCCGAGCGCTGGGCGCGGGGGATGTGCCCGGCGATGTGGTGCGCCGCCTCGTGGCCCAGGATGAACGCCATCTCGTCGGCGTTCTGGGCCGTCAGGATCAGGGCGGAGGTGAAGCCGATGACCGGCCTGCCGGACCGGTCGAGCGTCTGGAACGCGTTGGGCGGCAGCCCGGGGCGGTCGTCCACCACGACGTGGAAATCGCAGTTGGTCCCGGCGGTGCGGGCCCGGCACACGCGCTCGGCCTCCGGCTCGACCCGCCTGACCACGGCGACGAAGGTGCGCACGGCGGCTTCGGCGGACCCGGCGCGCCGGTCGACCGGACCGGGACCCCCGGGGGGCGCGGGCGGCGGCACCGCAACGCAGGCCGCGGCGGTCAGGACCAGGCACAGGACAACGAACAGACGCATGGGCTCTCCCTCGATCGCGACCGATCCTATGGCACATCCCCGCGACCGCCAGTCACATCTGCGGCAGCGGAAGGCGCCCTAGATCCGCCCCATGTCGTCAGGTTTGACCGTCATTTACAACCGCCGTTGCCCTATCTGCCGGGCCGAGATCAGCGCCTATCGCCGTGCGGCCGAGGCCGCGGGCGCCCCGGTCGTTTTCGTCGACCTGCACCGGGCGGATCTGGGCGCGCTGGGGCTGACCCCGGACGGCGCGGCGCGGCGGCTCCATGCGGTGCGGGACGGTCGGCGGCTCGACGGGATCGACGCCTTCGTGGCGGTCTGGCGGGCGATCCCGCGCTATGCATGGGCCGCGCGGCTGGCCGAGCGGCCGGGCCTGCGGCCGGTGGCGGCGTGGCTCTACGAGCGGGTGGCGGCCCCGGCGCTCTACCGATGGCACCGCTGGCGCACGGGTTGAGCCTTGCGCCCGCCGCCCCCGCGGCTAGGGTCGCCCCCATGTTCACCATCGAGCACGACTTCGACGCCACCGTCGTCACCCTGGTCGACGACCCCGCCCCGCATCGGCAGGAGGACGTGACCGTCACTGCCTTCGCCGAATGCGTGACGCTCAGCCAACACGATCCCCGCACCGACCGGGTCGAGACCGTGACCCTGTCCATGGCGCAGGTCAAGGATTTGGCCGCCGCCCTCGACCTGCCCGAGGGGGTGTATCAGATCGCCAAGGGCTGAGCCGGCTGCGGCGTCCGGGCGCGCGGCGCGGGCCTTTGCCGCCCCGCGCGCCGGGCTATGTGCCCGATATGGCGGACCTGACCCTGCATCTCATGTCGGCGCGCGGCGCCCTCGACGGCCTGGAGGAGTGGCTGCGCCAGAGCATCCGCGCCGCCCATGCCGCCTGCGCCGACCGTCTGCCGCTCGGGCCCCTCGACCTCGCGGTGATGGCCGGGCGGCGTGTCGTGCCCGAAAAGGGGCATCTGGGCCACGCGGTGGGCCCCGGCCTGGTCTTCGTCACCGTCGACCCGGACAACCCGGCCCTGCGCGCCAACGCCGACCGGTCTCTGGAGCGCATGGTCGCGCACGAGCTGCACCACGCCGCCCGATGGGACGGGCCGGGCTATGGCGACACGCTGGGCGCGGCGCTGGTCTCGGAGGGACTGGCCGGTCGCTTCGCGCGCGAAGTCTGGGGCGACGTGCCCGAGCCGTGGGAGGATCTGCCCGCCGAGCTGGTCCGCGCGCATCTTGCGCAGGCGGATGCCGCCTGGGACGCGCGCGGCTACGACCACGGTGCATGGTTCTTCGGGACCGGCACACTGCCCCGCTGGCTCGGCTACTCGATGGGCTATCGCCTGGTCTGCCGCCACCTGGAGGCGCGGCCGGGGACCAGCGCCGCCTCCCTGGCTCACGTCGCGGCAGACGCCTTCCGCCCGGCGCTCGCCGCCCTCTAGACCAAGACGCGGATGAGGCAACCTGCGTAGTCAAGAAGCTCCCGGCGGCACGCCGGGCAGCGCCGTCCCGCCCCCCCGGGACGGCGCTGTTCCAGTCCCGAAAGAGGTGCATCTACGCCACCCTCGTCCCGCCCCAGGCGCAGGCCGCGGTGCCGTGCGGACACCGGTGGAGCCGGTCTCAGGGCTCTCGAGACGTCGGCAGACCTGGCGCGATACGCCCTGGCGCATGTGCAGGAGGTCTGGCCGAAGACAGTCCGAGGCGCTTCTCCGGGCGTTGGCGTCCAGCCGACCGCGAGCGGCGGCGGGTTGCGGCCGCCGGGAGGGCTGCCCAGCCGGGCTCGACGGCGTCTCCGACATGTCGCGACGCGACCCTTGGCCAGCGCGGTCCCCGGCCATGCCGAGGCCGAGGCCCTCCCCGCGCCACCGATTTCCCGCCGACCGCGCACCGCCGCTGTCCGCACGCGCCTCGCCGGGCCCGTCGCGGTCGCGGATCGCGCGCCGAGGCCCTCGCCCCACCGCCGGACGAGCGCCGCCGGCCCGGACCCCGGCGGCCCTCCGACCGCAGACCCCGGTGGGCGGCGCCGCTCCCTCCGTGCTAAGGCGCAGCCGTGCAGCGGGACGGGAGGCGGCGGATGGCCACGGGCTTTTACTGGGACGAGCGGTGTTTCTGGCACGCGGGCGGGAACTATGCCCTGACCTTGCCGCTCGGCGGGCTGGTCCAGCCACTCGCCGCCGGAGGGCTGCCCGAGGGCCCCGAGGCCAAGCGGCGGCTCAAGAGCCTGATCGAGGTCACCGGCCTCTGGGCCACGCTCGACACCCGCGGCGCGGCGCCCGCCGACCGCGAGGCGTTGGAGCGGGTGCACCCGGCCGCCTATCTCGACGCGTTCAAGGCGATGTCGGACGCGGGCGGGGGCGAGTTAGGGCTCCGCACCCCCTTCGGCCCCGGCGGCTACGAGATCGCGGCACTGTCGGCGGGACTGGCCACGGCGGCGCTGGAGGCGGTTCTGCGGGGCGAGCTCACGAACGCCTATGCGCTGTCGCGGCCGCCGGGGCACCACTGCCTGCCGGACTGGCCCAACGGCTTTTGCCTTCTGGCCAACATCGCCGTGGCGGTGGAGGCGGCGCTGGCCCACGGTCTGGCGCGGCGGATCGCCGTGATCGACTGGGACGTGCACCACGGCAACGGGACCGAGGCGATCTTCTACGACCGGGACGACGTGCTGACCGTGTCGCTGCATCAGGAGCGGAACTATCCGCTCGACACCGGGGCCGCCGCCGACCGGGGCCGCGGCGCGGGGCTGGGCGCCAACCTCAACGTGCCGCTGCCGCCGGGGACGGGGCACGCGGGCTATCTGGCGGCGTTCGACCGGCTGGTGGCACCGCAGGTCCGTGCCTTCGGCCCCGACGCCATCGTCGTCGCATCGGGCTACGACGCCTGCCTCTTCGACCCGCTGGGGCGGATGCTGGCCACGGCAGAGACCTTCGGCGCCCTGACCCGCCGGACCAGGGTGCTGGCCGAAGACCTCTGCGCCGGCCGCCTGGTCCTGGTTCACGAAGGCGGCTATTCGGAAGCCTACAGCCCCTTTTGCGGTCACGCCGCGGTGCAGGCTCTGGCCAACAGCGCCATCGCCGCCCCCGATCCCCTGGCCGAGACCGCAGCACGGCGGCAGCCCGGCGCGGCCTTCGACGCCTTCGTCGACTCCCGGCTGGACCAGGTGGCGCGCGACGCCGGGCTCTGATCCGCGGTCGGCGTTCGATCGGTGCCCGGGCGCGCGGGTGGGGGCGCTGTCCGGGACGCCGACCCGGTGGGCACCGCGGGGCTGCGACGGGCGAGACAGGGGCGGACCGGCCCGCTGCGTCGGCGCTGCACTCCCGGTCGCACGACACGCAGCTCCCGCCCCCATGACCGCGCCCGCGGCCGTGGCCACGGGGCCCGCGGCCCCCGTGGTCACAGGCGCCGACCTTCCCAAGAGCGCGCGCGTGCCCTACGCTCGCGGCGGAGCAGTCAACGACCCGGAACCAGGGCGATGAAGGAGACCGACCTCTACGGTCCGATCAAGGCGTATCTCGTCGCCCAGGGCTATGCCGTGAAAGGCGAGATCGACGGCGCCGACGTGGTCGCCCGCCGCGGCGACGACCCTCCCGTGATCGTCGAACTGAAGACCCGGTTCAGCCTGGCGCTGTTCCACCAGGCGACGGCGCGGCTGCGGCTGACCGACGCGGTCTACGTTGCGGTGCCCCGGGGGGCGGGGCGGACTTGGGCGCGGACGCTGCGCGACAACCGGGCCCTGGCACGGCGGCTGGGCCTGGGGCTGATCACCGTGCGGATGGGCGACGGGCGGGTGGAGGTCCATGCCGATCCGGGCCCCTATCGCCCCCGCACCGCCCCCGCCGCGCGCCGCCGCCTCCTGCGCGAGTTCGAGCGGCGGGTCGGCGATCCCACGCCCGGAGGCGCCACCCGCGTGCCCATCGTCACCGCCTATCGGCAGGATGCCCTGCGCTGCGCCGCACACCTGGCCGCCCACGGGCCCTGCAAGGGCGCGCGGGTCGCCGCCGCGACGGGAGCCGCCACCGCCACCCGCATCATGGCGGCCGACCACTACGGCTGGTTCGAGCGGGTCTCGCTTGGCGTCTACGCCCTGACCCCCGCCGGCCACGCGGCCCTCGACACCTACGCCGCCGATCTCGCCCGCCTCGCCGCGGAGTGACGCCGGGCGATTCGGAGCGGGCGGAGCTCACCGTATTTCCCGCCCCATCCGCGCGCCCCCCGGAGGGGCTCCATCCGTGCTCTGGACACCGCCGCACATCCCATGCCCGACGCACCGTCGTGCTTCGCACAGGGCCTGCCCCTCCCGCGCCCGGCCACCGCGGGGGGCAAGCGCCTTCGAAGGCGCTTGCCAAGGCCCTTGCAAGGGCCTTGCCCGCCGCGGCACCGGTCCGCGCGGGTCTTGACCCCTGGGCGCGGAGGGCCGACATCGTCGCTGACGCCGTCCGAGGAGACCCAGATGCCCGATCCGAACCCCGCCGCGCTCGACTTCCTCCTGACCCGGCGGTCGCGACCGGCCAAGACCCTCGGCCTGCCGGTGCCGGACCGCGACGCCCTGGTGCCGCTCCTCACCGCCGCCCTGCGCAGCCCCGACCATGGCAAGCTGGAGCCCTGGCGCCTGATCGTGCTGGAGCGCCCCGCTTTGGTCCGCCTGGCCGAGATGGTCCCGACCTGCCCCGCCGCCGCCGGGCGCCCGCCCGAAGAGCTGGCCAAGCAGGTGTCGCAATACGCCATGGCGCACCTCGCGGTGGCGGTTGTCGCCGTCCCGCGACCCTCGGGGAAGATCCCGCAGATCGAGCAGACGCTGTCGGCCGGGGCGGTGTGCCTGCAACTCCTCAACGCCGCGCTGGCCGCGGGATGGGGGGCCAACTGGCTGAGCGGTTGGGCGAGCCACGACCGCGAGTTCGTCACCCTGGGCCTCGGCCTGGCGCCCGAGGAATGGGTGGCGGGGCTCGTCCATATCGGCACCGAAACGGCCGCCCCGCCCGAGCGCCCGCGCCCCGATCTCGACGTCGCAGTGAGCTGGATGGCCACATGATCGTCGCCGATTTCCTCAAGGCGGTGCGCCAACTGGGCGATCCGCGGTTCCGCAAGGTGCTGCTCCTCGGGCTCGCGCTGACCGTGGCGCTGCTCTTTGCCGCCTATGCGGCGTTCCTGGGCCTCCTGAACTGGCTGACGCCCGATCAGGTGGACCTGCCGGGCCTGGGCCAGGTCACCTGGGTCGACGACCTGCTGACCGGCGGGTCGATCCTGCTGATGCTGTTCCTGTCGGTGTTCCTGATGATCCCGGTCGCCTCGGCCTTCACGTCGCTGTTCCTCGACGACGTGACGGACGCGGTCGAGGCGCGGCATTATCCGCACCTGACCCCTGCGCCGCGCCTGGGCTTCGTTGCGGCGTTCCGCGACTCGGCGGGGTATCTGGCGATCATGATCGGCGCCAATCTCGCCGCGTTCGCCGCCTACCTCATGTTTCCCCCCGCCGCGCCGGTGATCTTTCTCGCGATGAACGGCTATCTCTTGGGGCGCGAGTATTTCTATCTGATCGCGCTGAGACGGTTGGGACGAGGCGGCGCCCACGTGATGCGCCGGCGGCATATGGGCAAGATATGGATCGCGGGCACGCTCATGGCGTTGCCGCTGGTCGTGCCGGTGGTGAACCTGCTGGTCCCGGTCCTAGGGGCCGCGACCTTCACCCATCTCTATCACCGGCTGCCGACGCCGGAGGCTCCATCCGGTCGAACCAGTCCAGATCGCGCGCGGTGATCCAGCCCGACAGGATCACCGCCGCGATCACCACCCACAGCACCGCCGAGATCGCGGTGACCCAGGCCAGCTTGCGCTTCATCCGCAGGTTGGCCGGCGCGCCCGCATGGGTGCCCGGCACGACCTCGCCCCGGTCCCCTTGGGTTTCGAGCCGCACGGGCAGGGCCACGAACAGAACCATGAACCAGATGACCGCGAACAGCACCAGGGCCGAGGTGATGCCCATGGCTCAGACCTCCTCCAGCTCTATGAGACAGCCGTTGAAGTCCTTGGGATGCAGAAACAGTACCGGCTTGCCATGGGCGCCGATCTTGGGCTCGCCCGAGCCGAGCACCCGCGCGCCCTGCGCCACGAGGCGGTCGCGGGCGGCGCCGATGTCGGCGACCTCGAAGCACATGTGGTGGATCCCGCCCGAGGGGTTCTTTGCTAGAAACCCGGCGATGGGAGAGCCCTCGCCGAGGGGATAGAGCAGCTCCACCTTGGTGTTCGGCAGCTCGATGAAGACGACGGTGACGCCGTGCTCGGGCTCGTCCTGGGGCGCGCCGACGCTGGCGCCCAGGGTGTCGCGATACTGCGCCGCCGCGGCGTCGAGGTCGGGGACGGCGATGGCCACGTGGTTCAGGCGTCCGATCATCTGGGGCTCCTCGTCGCTGCTGCGGCCCCGGGTATGGGCGGGCGGCCGCGGCGGCGCAAGGGGCGGAGGTGCCGCAGGGGCGCTGCGCGGTTAACGCTCCGTTAGGCAAGTTGGGTGTTAACTGACCCGCAGTGACAGTCGGGGGAGAGTTCCATGCCGCAGATCGACGATGCCTTCCTGTTTCCGCGCCGCCCGACGGCCGAACGTCCCCTTCTGGGACAGACGGTGCTGGTGGTGGAGGACAGCCGATTCGCCGGCGAGGCGCTGCGCCTGAGCTGTCTCAAGGGCGGCGCGCGCATCCGCCGGGCCGACAGCCTGCGCGCCGCGGCCCGGCATCTGGCCAGTTGGCGGCCGACGGTGGCGCTCGTGGATCTGGGCCTGCCCGACGGCTCCGGCCTGGACCTCATCGCGCAGCTCGCCCGCGATCAGCCGCGGGTGCCGGTGCTCCTGGCCATCTCCGGCGACATCGACGAAGAGTCGGTGTGCCTGGCCGCCGGAGCCGACGGGTTCCTGGCCAAGCCGGTGGCGCCGGTCGCCGCGCTCCATGCCGCGATCCTGCGCCATCTGCCCCCGGCCGAGCGGCCGCGCGGGCCGCGCCCGCCCGACCTGGCCGACCCCGAGCCGCAGAGCGAAGCGCTGCTGGACGACCTGGCCCATATCTCGGACCTGCTCTGCGGTTGCGAGGACGCCCGCACTCTGGACTACGCGGTGCGCTTTGCCCGCTCCCTGGGGCGCAGCGCCCGGGACGGCGAACTGACGGGCGCGGCCGAGGAGGTGTTGCAGCGGCGCCGCGACCTGCGCATCACCCGGCCGCAGGTGGCGCGGCTCGCCGGACTGGTGCAGAACCGCCTGTCCGCCGCGGCCGCCCCCGAGGCCCCGGTCTACGCCGCCGCCGGATCCTCGGCGTAGAGGAGCGGCCGGGTGAGCGCCCTGAGCCGCGTGCGCTGCCGCCCGTCCGCGTCGAAGTTCGCCGGGTCGAGCCAGGTGTCGTAGGCGCGCGACAGCGCCGGCCACTCGCCGTCGATGGCTGCGAACCAGGCGGTGTCGCGGTTGCGCCCCTTGACCACCGCCGCCTGCCGGAACACGCCCTCATAGCTCAGGCCCAGCCGCTGGGCCGCGCGGCGCGAGGCCCTATTGGCGGCGTCGCATTTCCATTCATAGCGGCGATAGCCCGCGGCGAAGGCCCAGCGCATCATCAGCACCATGGCCTCGGTCGCCGCGCGGCGGCGCTGGAGCTGGGCCGACAGCGCGATGTGCCCCACCTCGATCGACCCCGCCTGTGGCGCGATGCGCAGCCAGGACGCCACCCCGCCCGGCCCGCCGCCGTCGAGGTCGTCGATGGCATAGAACATCGGATCGGGCCCCGTGGCGGCCTCGCCGATCCAGTCCGCATAGGCGGCGGCGTCGGCGAAGGGGCCGTAGGGCAGGTGGTCCCACACCCGGTCGTCGCGCGCATAGGCGGCGTGCAGATCGGCGGCGTCCCCAGGTGTCAGCCGCCGCAGACGCGCATAGCGGCCGGTCATCTGCCGGGGGCCGGGGACAGGCGGCGGCACCCAGTCCGCCAGGTCGGTTTCGCCACTCATGGCGAGAGGTTAGCCGCCCGCCCGCGGCGATGACACGTCTAAACGCGATTGTAACCCTTTTGTCGCCACAATGCCGGGCGAGACATCGGGCCGACCCGCGCCCGACGACCCGAGTAGGAGTATGCGCCATGATGATCAAGTTGATCGACACCGTGCTGCTGGCCGAGACCCGCGCCGCGTCGCTAGACCGCGCGATCCTGGCGGCGGGCGTCTTTGCCCTGGCCATGGCGGTCACGGGGACGGTCGCGCTCTCCACCTAAGCGCTCAGGCCAGCACCCGCGGATCGTCGCCCATGTCGAGCCCTGGAAACACCGCCCGTTCCAGCACCCCACGCTCCAGCCCGAAGAGCCCGCGCAATAGCCAGGCGGTATAGGCCCGCACGTCCCGCGTGGGCATCAGGTCGCGCCCCTCGTAGAGCGCACCGTCGTCCAGCCCCGGCCAATCGCCGTAGACGCGCCCGCCGCGCACCGCCCCACCCGCCAGGACCATCGCACCGCCAGTGCCGTGGTCGGTCCCGGCGCTGCCGTTCTCGCGCGCGGTGCGGCCGAACTCGGTCATCGCGACCACCGCCGTCTGCTCCCAGACCGGGCCCAGCCCGTCCTTGAGCGTCATCAGGACCCGGCCGAGCCGGTCGAGCCCCCCCGCCATCGCGCCGGGTTGGTTGCGGTGGGTGTCCCATCCCGGCATCGAGAACGCCGCGATCCGGCTGTCGCGGTAGAGCCGCTCGGCGGCAAAGGCGGCCAGCGCCTCGACCGCGCGCCCTCCGCCGCGGTCCATCAGCCGCGACAGCATCGCCCCCCGGTCGGTTCCGGTGTCGGGGCGGGCCAGATTGGCCAGGGCAATCGCCGCCTCGGCGGTGTCGCGGAACAACGGGTCGTCGTGGTAGATCTCGCGCAGCAGCGCCTCGGCCTGCGGCGACGTCTCGATCCGGGCGTCGGGCGACCAGTGGCGCACATCGGCCGCGCCTTCGAGGATCTTCAGCCGCTCGGTCCCCACCGCATAGGCCGTGTCGCCAGACAGGCCCGGCACAGTGGCGAGCATCCGGTTCAGCCACCCGTCGTGCGCGGCCGCGGTCGCCACGTCGCCTGCGGTCCCGGCCTCCAAGAGGTCCTGACCGTCGAAATGGCTCCGCCCATCGCGATAGGGCGTCGACACCGCGTGGACGAAGGCCAGCTCGCCCGCCGCCCACATCGGCATCGCCGCGGCCAGGCCCGGGTGCAGGGCGAACCGGCCGTCGAGCGGGATCGCCGGCGCCGCGTCCGCCGAGAGCAGCCCCGGCCGGAGCGCCGCATAGGCCGGATCGCCCATCGGGCGCACCGCGTCGAGCCCGTCCATCGCCCCGCGCAGGAGGATCACCACCAGCCGCCGCTCCCACGGCGCGCTGGCAAAGGTTACCGTGCCGGTCAGCGGATGCACCGCCGCGGAACAGCCCAGGGCGGCGGCCCCGCGGGTCAGCAGCGCGCGGCGGGTCAGCGCGGGGGTCATCGGCGGGCTCCTCATCTGCGGTTGAACTCGGGCGCGGCCAGCACCAGCGCCACGCCCTCCTTGCGGGTCTCGGCGGCCGACGCGGCCCAGCTCAGCCGCGCGCCCGCCAGCGGCCCCAGCGCGTCGACGACGAAGCGGCGCGGGTCGGGCAAGTCGGGGCGCAGGCGCGACGGGACCGCCATCGCCCACTGGATCCGCGAGGCCAGGCCCTGGGGGTTGATCCAGGCCTCCGGCGCCTCGTCCCACCCGTCCGGCCCGTGGGCGCGCATGAAGTCCTGGCCCATCCGGCGCTGGGTGCGGCGGAAATGGCGGTTGAGCGTCCGGTCGTCCAGCGCCGCCACCGCCGCCGCGTCGACGCCCAGAGCGCGCAGCGCGCTGGCCTGGAAGTCGAAGGGCGGCTTGACCTTGCGCAGCTCAGGTGCGGCCGCGGCGGGATGCTGCACCAGCGCCGCGTAGACCGCCATCAGATCGCCGTCCGTGCGCGCCCACGTCGCCGCCACCGCCGCCGCCAGGTCCGGGTCGGGCGGGTCCGCGACGAAATGCGCCGCCAGCTTGCCCGCCAGATGCCGCGCGGTGGCGGGGTGGACGCTGAGATCGGCGAGCACAGCGTGGATGTCCGACAGCGCGGCCCGGCCGTCGCCGCCGTAGCTGCGGCCCAGCACGGTTTCGGCCCCGGGTTCCGCCGCGCCGGGCCGGAACCGCGCGCCGCGCCGGTCGGAATAGGTCAGCCCGGTCAGGAGTTCGGCCAACTGCCGCACGTCCGCCTGCCCATACCCGCCCCCTGCGCCGAGGGTGTGCAGCTCCAGCACCTCGCGCGCCAAGTTCTCGTTCAGACCGCGGCCCCGGCTTTGGCCCACCCGCGACCCCGGCCCCACCGACACCGCCTGGTCGAGATAGAGCAACATCAGAGGATGCGTCACCGCCGCCGTCAGCAGGTCGGCGAAGCGGCCGGTCAGGTGGGTGCGGATGGCCGCGTCGAGATAGTCGTCGAGCAACAGCGCCCTGGCCGGGTTCTTGGGCACCGCGGTAAAGTGGTCGGCCCAGAACCACGTCAGCCGCTCGCGCAGGGGCGCCGGGCCGCCCACATAGCGTGCCAAGGCGGTGCGATAGGTCTGCACCCCCGCGCGATAGATGGCCTCCTGCGCGGCGTCGGCCATGGTCTGGCCCGCTGCGGCGTCCTCGCGTCCCGCCCGCCGCGCGGCGCCGACGCTCAGCGCCATATCGCGCGCTGTGGCGAGGTCCAGCCCGGGATGGGCCGCGCGGATCGCGTCCGGCGCGGCGAGCGACGCCAACAGGGCCGCCCCGTCTCGCGGCGCGTCGCCCGGAACGAGGCCGGTGCCGAAACGGACGGAGGCAAGCGCCGCGGGACGCGCGCGGCTCATGGCCGGTGTCTGAGGGCGGGACCGCACATGCAAGGGCATATAGGGCCGGCCGCCGCTGCGTTCACCGCGGCGCGGCAGCAATTTGCCAGGGATCCGCGCGACTTTGCCGGGAACCCCGGCCCCCGCGGAACGTTGAAGAAACCTACTGCCATCAGGAGCGACGCGCCCCCATGCCCGACATCTATACCGCCATCAAACAGGACCACGACGAGCACCGCGAGCTCCTCGACCGCATCGCCGAAACCACCGGCGACAGCGACGCCCGCAAGGAGGCGTGGCGGACCTTCTACTACGAGGTCAAGAGCCATGCCGCGGCGGAGGAAGAGACCTTCTATTCCAAGCTGATCTCCAAGACCTGGGGACAGGACGCCGCCCGCCATTCGGTCCACGAGCACCAACAGCTCGACGACCTGATGGAAGAGCTCAACGAGATGGACATGTCGCACGGATCGTGGCTGGAGAAGTTCAAGACCCTGCGCCACGAATACGAACACCACATCGAAGAAGAAGAGAACGAGGTCTTCACCCGCGCCCGCGAGGTCGTTGCGGACAGCGAGATCGAGGGCTACGGCGCGCGGTTCCTCGAGCGCAAGGAAGAAGAGCGCAAGCTGGTGGACGACAAGCGCGAGGACAGCCTGGAGGATTGACCTGCCGTTAACCGGCCCTTAACTCTGTTCCCCATATGTTCGTTCGCAGCACGGCGGACGAACAGGGGGAGGACGCGATTGAGTTGTTTACGAATCTCGGCGCAGACAGCTATATCTCGGGAATGACCGGTTCGGCGACACAAGACTTGCGGGATTTCTTGGACGGGGCCCGGTTCGGGACGATCATGGCCGACCCGCCGTGGCGATTTACCAATCGCACCGGGAAGGTCGCGCCGGAGCACAAGCGTCTGGCGCGCTACCCCACCCTGACGCTGGAAGAGATCTGTGCACTGCCGGTGGCCGAACACGCCGCCGACCCCTCGCATTGCTATATCTGGGTGCCGAACGCTCTCTTGCCCGAGGGGCTGCGGGTGATGGAGGCGTGGGGGTTCACCTACAAGTCCAACATCGTGTGGCACAAGGTGCGCAAGGACGGCGGCAGCGACGGGCGGGGCGTGGGGTTCTACTTCCGCAACGTGACCGAGATCCTGCTCTTCGGAACGCGGGGCAAGAACGCGCGGACACTGGCGCCCGGACGGCGGCAGGTGAACATGATCCAGACCCGCAAGCGCGAGCATTCGCGCAAGCCCGATGAGCAGTATTCGCTGATCGAAGACTGTTCTTGGGGGCCGTATCTGGAGCTCTTCGGACGAGGCAAGCGGCCGGGCTGGACCGTCTGGGGCAACCAGGCCGGGGCGGACTACAAACCCGACTGGACGACCTACGCCTACAATTCGTCCGTCGCGGCGGAATAAGGCGACACCGCGGACGCCGGCAGGCCGATCAGCAGCAGCGGACAGGGCCGCCCCACCCCGCGCGAGATGCGGTCGATCAGCTTGGTCCAATGGGTCGTGGCCTGGCCGAACTTGTCGCCGACGAAGGGCCGGGCGAAGGCGGTGGCGAAGTCGAGCCCCCCGGCCATACCGCGCGCGACCGTCTCGCGCTGCCGGGCGGTCCGGTCCTTCATTCCGTAGGCGAGGAGTTGCGCCTCTTCGGTGATGCCCGCGGCGCGCAGGAACGTGGCGACCGTGTCGACCAGCGCCGCCTGTAACGCTGCCCCACGGGTCACGACGATGCCCACGTCGATGATCGACTGCGCGTGCAGCCTCTGGAAACTCTCCAGATCGCGGTCGAAAAACGGGTCCTTGTTGTTCCATTCGATCTCGAGCGCCAGCGTGCCCCCGCCGCCGCGGCGGACGTGGTCGATCTCGTGGCTCATGCCGTCGCCCAGGGGGCGCCCGTCCACGGTCGTCTCGATGCGGTAGTTGTGCTTGACCCACCCCGCCTGGGCGAGGCGGCGGCGCAGCCGCTGGGTCGACCGCGCCTCGCCGCCGCCCGACCCCACGAGTTCGGCGGCCGGGATGCGCACGTCCGCCAGGGCGGCGACCAACTCGGCCGTCTCGGCGGGAAAGTCGACCGATAGGATCGCCTCGGCGTGGTTGCGGGTCTCGACGTCGAAGCCCGCGTCTCGCAGCGTGGCGAACACCGCGGCCTCAGTCCTGCGGCAGCACCCGCAGCCGCAACTCGCGCAACTGCTCGGGCGTCGGCTCGGAGGGCGCGCCCATCATCAGATCCTGCGCCTGCTGGTTCATCGGGAACATGATGACCTCGCGGATGTTCGCCTCGTCCGCCAGCAGCATCACCATCCGGTCGATGCCCGCCGCGCAGCCGCCGTGGGGCGGCGCGCCGTACTGGAACGCGTTGACCATGCCGCCGAAGCGGCGGCGCACCTCGTCCTCGCTGTAGCCCGCGATCTCGAAGGCGCGGAACATCACGTCCAGCTTGTGGTTGCGGATCGCCCCCGACACCAGCTCGTAGCCGTTGCACGCCAGGTCGTACTGGAACCCCAGCACCTCCAGCGGATCGCCGTCGAGCGCCGCCATCCCGCCTTGCGGCATGGAGAACGGGTTGTGGGAAAAGTCCACGCGCCCCTCGTCGTCACGCTCGTACATCGGAAAGTCGACGATCCAGGCAAAGGCAAAGCGGTCTTCGTCGGTCAGCCCCAGCTCGTTGCCGATGACCACCCGCGCCCGGCCCGCCACCGCCTCGAACGCCTCTGGCTTGCCCCCGAGGAAGAACGCGGCGTCGCCCACGCCCAGGCCCAGCTGCTGGCGGATCGCCTCGGTCCGTTCGTGGCCGATGTTCTTGGCCAGCGGGCCTGCGGCCTCCATGTCCATCTGGTCGCCCTCGCGCCAGAAGATATAGCCCATTCCGGGCAGGCCCTGCTCCTGCGCGAACTTGTTCATCCGGTCGCAGAACTTGCGCGACCCGCCGCCGGGGGCGGGGATGGCGCGGATCTCGGTCCCCTCCTGCTCCAACAGCTTGGCGAAGATGGCAAAGCCGCCGCCGGCGAAGTGCTCGCTGACGCGCTGCATCTTGATCGGGTTGCGCAGGTCGGGCTTGTCGGTGCCGTACCACAGCGCCGCGTCGCGGAACGAGATGCGCGGGAACTCGGCGTCGACCCGGCGTCCGCCCCCGAACCGCTCGAACGTGCCGCGCATCACCGGTTCGATGGCGGCAAAGACGTCGTCCTGGGTGACGAACGACATCTCCATGTCCAGCTGGTAGAAGTCGGTGGGCGAGCGGTCGGCGCGCGGGTCCTCGTCGCGGAAGCACGGCGCGATCTGGAAATACCGGTCGAACCCCGACACCATGATCAGCTGCTTGAACTGCTGCGGCGCCTGGGGCAGCGCGTAGAACTGCCCCGGATGCAGGCGCGAGGGCACGAGGAAGTCGCGCGCGCCCTCGGGCGAGGAGGCGGTAATGATCGGCGTCTGGAACTCGGTGAAGCCCTGATCCCACATCCGCTCGCGCAGATCGCGCACCACCTCGGAGCGCAGCATGATGTTGTCGTGCAACGACTGCCGGCGCAGGTCGAGGAAGCGGTAGCGCAGGCGCGTTTCCTCGGGATACTCCTGCTCGCCGAAGACCGGCAGCGGCAGCTCGCCCGCCTGGCCCAGCACCTCCATGTCGCGGATATAGACCTCGATCTCGCCGGTGGGGATCTTGGGGTTCACCAGCCCCTCGGCCCGCGCCTTGACCGCGCCGTCGATGCGGATGCACCACTCGCTGCGCACCTTTTCGACCTCGGCAAAGACCGGGCTGTCGGGATCGCACAACACCTGGGTCATGCCGTACTGGTCGCGCAGGTCGATGAACAGAACGCCGCCGTGGTCGCGCACCCGGTGGACCCAACCGGCCAGGCGGACGGTCTGGCCCACATGGCTCAGGTCCAGATCGGCGCAGGTGTGGCTGCGATAGGCGTGCATGGCGGTCCTCGGGATGTCTGTCTGGCGGGTCGCGCCGATTGACCCCCTCGCGCCCGGGAAGTCAAGGGAAGCGGATCCCTGCCCGCCCTGCCGGGCAATCTTTACACTTTTCCGGACAGGGGCCAAAATGTCGCAATGCAGCATCGCCCCGGCGTGTCAGCCGGGGTTTCCTCGTGCGAACCGCGGAGTTTGGTCATGGTGCATTCACAGTTTTTCCGCCTCGTCGACCGCCTGGTCCGGCGGGGGCGTTTGACGGTGACACTTGCCGACGGCACGACGCGCCGCTTCGGCCCCGGCGAGGGCGGCCCCAACGTCGCCGTCCGCTTTGCCGACCCGGCCCTGCCGCGCAAGATCCTGACCGCGCCGGACCTGGCCGTGGGCGAGGCCTACATGGACGAACGCCTGCTGATCGAGGACGACGACCTGCGCGGGTTCCTGGAGCTCTTGGTGATGAACCGCGACGAGAGCGTGCACCCGGCGCTGGACCTGCACTATCGGCTCCAGCGGATCGTCCGCGGGCTCAAGCAGCGCAACCCGGCGTTCCGCGCGCGGCAGAACGTGGCGCATCACTACGACCTGTCGTCGGACCTCTACGATCTGTTCCTCGACGCCGACCGGCAGTATTCCTGCGCTTATTTCCAGCACCCCGACGACACGCTGGAGCAGGCCCAGGCGCAGAAAAAGGCGCACATTGCCGGCAAGCTCCGGCTGGAGCCGGGGATGCGCATCCTCGACATCGGCTGCGGCTGGGGCGGCATGGCGCTGACCCTGGCGCAGGACCATGGTGCGCAGGTGGTCGGCGTGACCCTGAGCGAGGAACAGCACCGCCTGGCCCGCGAACGGGTGGTGCGCGCCGGTCTGGAGGACCGCATCGACATCCGCCTGTCGGATTACCGCAAAGTTGCCGAGCGGTTCGACCGCATCGTGTCGGTGGGCATGTTCGAGCATGTGGGCGTGCCGCACTACGACGAGTATTTCGGCCAGGTGCACGACCTGTTGGCGCCCGACGGCGTCGCTCTGATCCACACCATCGGCCGGTCGGGTCCGCCGGGCAGCACCTCGGCCTGGATCGACAAGTACATCTTTCCCGGCGGCTATGTGCCCGCGTTGTCTGAGATGGCGGCGGCGTTCGAGAGGGCGGGCCTGGTGGCGACGGATGTGGAGGTCTGGCGGCTGCACTATGCCGAGACGCTGCGCCACTGGCACGACCGCTTTGCCGCCAATATCGACCGGGCGCGGGCGCTCTATGACGACCGGTTCTGCCGGATGTGGCGCTACTATCTGCTGGCCAGCGAGGCGTCGTTCCGCCACGGCCCGCAGGTTGTGTTCCAGGCGCAACTGGCCCACCACCGCGCCGCCGTGCCGATTACCCGCGACTACCTCTACTCCGTGCCCGCCCGCGAGGGCGTGAGCCACGCGGCGGAGTAGCCGGGAGACAACCACCGGCGCTTCGCACTGAGGGCAGCGCCGCTCCGTGGGGGCTGGACGGCGCTGCCCGGCCTGCCGCCGGGCCGGGGGGTATCCGCTGGGCAGTCAAATCGGCGACACGGCCGCTCAGAACGGCCGCGCGATGTTGCCGGAGTAAAAGAACGCGCCGAGCCCCATGGCAAAGACGACGATCCCGGCGAGGCTGTGGAGCAGCACCGCCTCGGGGAAGTTGCGCCGCACGTGGTAGGCCCAGGCAAAAGCCAAGCCACCCGAAAACGTCATCGCCGCGACGATCCAGCTCCAATACATCAGGTGCGCGAAGGAGAAGATCGCGGCGTTCAGCACCACCGGCGCCCACGTGCCCGAGGGCAAGAGCGCTCCGTAGCGGCGAAAAAACAGCGGCCGGAACACGATCTCCTGCGGCAGCGCCGACAGCAGAGGGTAGAGCAGCGCGATCGCCAGCATCAGCGACGGGTTCAGCCGCAGCAGGAGGCCCATCTGCTCGGGCGCCGTCGCCTGCACCACCGCCCAGGCCGTAGCCACGGTAAGCAGGGTGAACGCGCCGACGAACCCCCAGCCGATGCGCCCCGCCCCGTCCCACACTTCGGACCAGCGGAACCCCGGCGTGCGGTGAAGCAGTGCCAGGCCCACCGCGGTGAAGAAGAACAGCACCGGAAACAACGCCGACGGCGGGAGCAGCACGGCCATCGCCAGAGGCGCTCCGACGAAGAAGGCGAGGAATTCCACCCAGAGGCGGGTCATTGGCAGACCTTTCGGCAAGGGACGCGCCGCACATAGGCGGCTGTGGCCCGGGGACCAGCGGGGGGCCCTTGCACCCGGGACTGCACCCCCTATAGACGGGGGCGATTTGCGCGCAGGGGACAGCGATGCCGAAACGCACCGATATTCAGTCGATCATGATCATCGGCGCCGGGCCCATCGTCATCGGGCAGGCGTGCGAGTTCGACTACTCCGGCGCCCAGGCGTGCAAGGCCCTGCGCGAGGAGGGCTATCGCGTGGTCCTGGTCAACTCGAACCCGGCCACGATCATGACCGACCCGGGGCTGGCCGACGCCACCTATATCGAGCCGATCACCCCCGACATCGTCGCCCGCATCATCGCCAAGGAGAAGCCCGACGCGCTGCTCCCGACCATGGGCGGGCAGACGGGGCTGAACACCGCCCTGGCGCTGGAATCCATGGGCGTCCTGGCCGAGCACGG
Source organism: Rhodobacteraceae bacterium CCMM004 (assembly GCA_004005435.1). Classification (GTDB taxonomy): domain Bacteria; phylum Pseudomonadota; class Alphaproteobacteria; order Rhodobacterales; family Rhodobacteraceae; genus CCMM004. The sequence continues at coordinate 875,701 of RZWH01000002.1, forward strand.
GGTCGAGCTGATCGGGGCGCGGCGCGAGGCCATCGAGATGGCCGAGGATCGCAAGCTGTTCCGAGAGGCGATGGAGCGGATCGGGCTGGAGAACCCCAAGGCGACCATCGCCAACACCATCGACGAGTGCATCGCGGCGCTGGAGCATGTGGGCCTCCCGGCGATCATCCGGCCGGCCTATACCCTCGGCGGGACGGGGGGCGGCGTCGCCTACAACCGCGACGAATACCTGGCGATCTGCAAAGGCGGGCTCGACGCCTCTCCGGTCAGCCAGATCCTGATCGACGAGAGCCTTCTGGGCTGGAAGGAATACGAGATGGAGGTGGTGCGCGACCGCGCCGACAATGCCATCATCGTCTGCTCCATCGAAAACGTGGACCCCATGGGCGTTCACACCGGCGACTCGATCACCGTCGCCCCCGCGCTGACCCTGACCGACAAGGAATACCAGCGGATGCGCTCGGCCTCCATCGCAGTCCTGCGCGAGATCGGGGTGGAAACGGGCGGCTCGAACGTGCAATGGGCGGTAAACCCCGAGGATGGCCGGATGGTCGTCATCGAGATGAACCCGCGGGTGTCGCGCTCCTCGGCGCTGGCGTCCAAGGCCACCGGCTTTCCCATCGCCAAGATCGCCGCAAAGCTGGCGGTCGGCTATACCCTGGACGAGCTGGACAACGACATCACCAAGGTGACGCCGGCCAGCTTCGAGCCCACCATCGACTACGTCGTCACCAAGATCCCGCGCTTTGCCTTCGAGAAGTTTCCGGGCGCCGAGCCTGTGCTGTCCACCGCGATGAAGTCGGTGGGCGAGGCCATGGCCATCGGCCGCAGCTTTCACGAATCCGTGCAGAAGGCGCTGGCCTCGCTGGAGACCGGGCTGACCGGCTTTGACGAGATCGACATCGAGGGGGCGCCCGACCCGGCCGCGATCACCGCTGCCCTGTCGCGGCAGACGCCCGACCGCCTGCGCGTCATCGCCCAGGCGATGCGCCACGGCTTTTCCAACGACGACATTCACGTCGCCACCGCCTACGACCCCTGGTTCCTGGCCCGCATCCGCGAGATCGTCGAGACCGAAGACCGTGTGCGCCGCGACGGACTGCCGCTGGACGAGGACGGGTTGCGGCGGCTCAAGATGATGGGTTTCACCGACGCCCGCCTGGCCCGCCTGACCGGGCGCGACGAGGCCCAGGTGCGCCGCGCCCGCGACAACCTGGGCGTCCACGCGGCGTTCAAGCGCATCGACACCTGCGCCGCCGAGTTCGAAGCCCAGACGCCCTACATGTACTCGACCTACGAGCACCCGATGATGGGCGAGGTGGAGTGCGAGGCGCGGCCCTCCCAGGCTAAAAAGATCGTCATTCTTGGCGGCGGCCCGAACCGGATCGGCCAAGGGATCGAGTTCGACTACTGCTGCTGCCACGCCTGCTATGCGCTGTCGGATGCAGGGTTCGAGACGATCATGATCAACTGCAACCCCGAGACGGTGTCGACCGACTACGACACCTCGGACCGGTTGTATTTCGAGCCCCTGACCTTCGAACACGTCATGGAGATCCTGCGGGTGGAGCGGGAGGCGGGCACCCTGGTTGGCGTGATCGTGCAATTCGGCGGTCAGACACCCCTGAAACTGGCGAATGCCTTGCACGAATCCGGGATTCCAATCCTGGGCACCTCACCCGACGCCATCGACCTGGCCGAGGATCGCGAGCGGTTCCAGAAGATGTTGCAGGACCTGGGGCTGAAGCAGCCGAAGAACGGCATCGCCCGGTCCGGCGCCGAGGCGCTGGAGATCGCCGCGGAGGTCGGTTACCCCCTCGTCATCCGCCCCTCCTACGTCCTGGGCGGCCGCGCGATGGAGATCGTCCGCGACGACGCGCAGTTGAAGCGCTACATTAGGGATGCCGTTCAAGTATCTGGAGAGACGCCGGTTCTCCTCGACAGCTACCTGGCCGGAGCGGTGGAGGTCGACCTCGATGCGCTGAGCGACGGCCGAACCGTCCACATCGCCGGTGTGATGCAGCACATCGAAGAGGCGGGCGTGCATTCCGGCGACAGCGCCTGCTCGCTCCCCCCCTACACCCTCGACCCCGCCACCATCGACGAGATGGAGCGACAGGCCGCGGCCATGGCGCTGAAGCTGGGTGTCGTCGGCCTGATGAACGTGCAGTTCGCGATCAAGGACGGCGCGATCTACGTGCTGGAGGTGAACCCGCGCGCCTCGCGCACCGTGCCCTTCGTGGCCAAGGCGACCGACAGCGCCATCGCCTCCATCGCCGCGCGGCTGATGGCCGGCGCGCGGCTCGACAGCTTTCCCGCGCGGCCGCCCTATCCCGAGGGCGTGGGCCCCGACGACACCCTGCCCTATGCCGATCCGATGACCCTGGCCGACCCGGCCATGCCGTGGTTTTCGGTCAAGGAATCGGTGCTGCCCTTCGCCCGATTCCCCGGCGTCGACACCCTCCTCGGCCCCGAGATGCGCTCGACCGGCGAGGTCATGGGCTGGGACCGCGACTTCCCGCTGGCGTTCCTCAAGGCGCAGATGGGCGCGGGGGTGGACCTGCCGCGCGAGGGCACCGCATTTCTGTCGATCAAGGACGCCGACAAGGTGGCTCAACTCGTCGACACCGCCCGCATCCTCACCGACCTGGGCCTGCGGCTGGTCGCCACCCGGGGCACCTCCGCCTACCTGGCCGAGCACGGCATCTCGGCGGACACGGTGAACAAGGTCTACGAGGGCGGCCGAACCATCGTCGACGTGATGAAGGACGGCGGTATCGCGCTCGTCATGAACACCACCGAGGGGGTGCGGGCGATCGAGGACAGCCGCTCCATGCGCAACGTCGCGCTGATGGACAAGATCCCCTATTACACCACGCTCGCCGCCTCCCACGCCGCCGCTCTGGCGATGCAGGCCCGCGCCGAGGGCGATGTGGGCGTGCGCGCGCTTCAGGGCTAGGCGGCAAGGCGGTTCGAACCGCCTTGCAAGGGCCTTCGAAGGCCCTTGCCCCCGACAGGAGGAGGCCATGGCCAAGCTCTATTTCCACTACTCGACCATGAACGCGGGCAAGTCGACGCTGTTGCTCCAGGCGTCCCATAACTATCGCGAGCGGGGGATGGCGACCTATCTGATGACCGCCCGCCACGACGACCGGGTGGGCGCGGGGCGCATCGGCTCGCGCATCGGCATCGGGGCCGAGGCGGACACCTACGGCCCCGACGACGATCTCTTCGCTCGGCTCGAGGGCGAACGGGACCGGGGGCCGCTGCACTGCGCCTTCGTCGACGAGGCGCAGTTCCTGACCGCGGCGCAGGTCTGGCAACTGGCGCGCGCGGTCGACGACCTCGGCGTGCCGGTGATGTGCTACGGACTGCGCGTGGATTTCCAGGGGCGCCTCTTTCCGGGATCGGCGACGCTCCTCGCGCTGGCCGACGAGATGCGGGAGGTGCGCACGATCTGCCACTGCGGCAAGAAGGCGACGATGGTGGTGCGCCAGGACGCCGAGGGCCGCGTCCTGACCGAGGGCGCCCAGGTGCAGATCGGCGGCAACGAGACCTATGTGTCGCTCTGCCGCCGCCACTGGCGCGCCGCGACGGGGGCCTCCTGACGAGCGGAGGGCTCAGAGCCGAGGGGAGCGCCGTGCCGCCGGGGCCCCGTTTGGTGGGCACGTGACAGTCTCAAAAGCACCACCGTCGCGGCGCCTGAACCATCCTCGCCAGTCGCGCCGCCCCGGCGGGGGGGCGCGACGGCGCTGCCCGGCGTGGGGGCCGGGCGAGGCGCGAGGCAGGTAGCCCGGCCTCAGACCGGGTTCAGCACCTCCCGCCCGTCGAAGAACGCGGCGAGGTTGTCGAGCGCCATGCGCCCCATCGCCTCTCGCACGCTCAGCGCGGCCGTCCCCAGATGCGGCAGCAGCGTGACGTTCTCCATCCCGATCAGCGCCTGGGGCACCTCGGGCTCGCGCTCGTAGACGTCGAGCCCCGCGCCGCCGATTGTGCCCTCCTGCAAGGCCGCGACCAGGGCCGCCTCGTCCACCACGTCGCCGCGGGCAATGTTGATGAGGATGGCGTCGTCCTTCATCCCCGCCAGCACGCGGGCGTCGATCATGTGCCGGGTCTCGGGCGTCGCAGGGACCGCCAGCACGACGATGTCGGCCTCGCGCACCATCACCTCCAGCGTGTCGATCTGGTGCGCTGGCACGCCCGGATGCGGCACCCGGCTGCGGTTGTAGAACCGCACCTCCATCCCGAAACCGTAGTGGCAGCGGCGGGCGACGGCCTTGCCGATCCGCCCCATGCCGACGATGCCCACGGTCAGGCGGCCCAGGTCGCGGCCGAGGAGTTGCACCGGATGCCACCCCTCCCAGCGGCCCGCGCGCAGCATCCGCTCGCCCTCGCCCGCGCGGCGGCAGGTCATCAGGATCAGCGTCATCGCGATGTCGGCGGTGGCGTCGGTCACGGCGCCCGGCGTGTTGGTGACCGTCAGCCCGGCGGCCCGCGCCGCGGCCACGTCGATATGGTTCACGCCCACGCCGAAGTTCGCCATGATCCGCGCCCGGGGGCTGCCGCCGAAGGCGTCGGCCCCCAGCGCGTCGCCGATGGTCGGCAGCAGAGCGTCGTAGTCGGCCAGCGCCGCGCGGGCCTCTTCGGCGGTCAGCGGTCCCGGCGCCTCGCGCAGGGTGACGTCGTAGCGGTCGCGCGCGGCGGCCATGACGCTGTCGGGCAGGCGGCGGGTGATCAAAAGGCGCGTCAATGGAGCCGCCCCCCCTCGGGCACGTCATGGCCCGGACCGATCAGCACGACCTCGCCGTCGGCGTCGGGCACGCCCAGCACCAGCACCTCTGACATGACCTTGCCGATCTGGCGCGGGGGGAAGTTCACCACCGCCAGCACCTGCCGCCCCACCAGCGCCTCGGGCGTGTAGTGGCGGGTGATCTGCGCCGAGCTTTTCTTTTCGCCCAGGTCGGGGCCGAAATCGATCCACAGCTTGATCGCGGGCTTGCGCGCTTCGGGGTAGGGTTCGGCCCGGGTGACGCGGCCGACGCGGATGTCGACCTTGAGGAAGTCGTCGAAGGCGATCTGGCTCATGCCCTCAGCTCCCGCGCCCGGGCCGCCGCCGCCGCCACGGTGCGGCGCATCAGGGGCGGCAGGCCGCTGTCGGGGTCCATCAGCACCTCCAGACCCGCCTGCGTGGTGCCGTTGGGCGAGGTCACGTCGCGGCGGAGCTGCGCCGGATCCGCCCCCTCCTCCAACGCGAGCACCCCCGCGCCCGCCACCGTGGCGCGCGCCAGTTGCAATGCCAGATCGGGGGCCAGACCTTCGGCCGCACCGGCCGCCGCCAGCGTTTCGATCAGGTGGAAGACATAGGCCGGGCCGGAACCCGAGACCCCGGTTACGGCGTCGATCTGGTCCTCGTCGTCCAGACGCACCACTTCGCCGACCGCGGACAGCAGGGCCTCGGCCACGTCCAGCGCCGCCTGCCCAGGGTCGTTGGCGACGATGGCGGTGATCCCCTGGCCCACCGCCGCGGGCGTGTTGGGCATGGCGCGGACGACCGGCGTGCCGTCGCCGAAGACCTCTTCGAACCGGGCGATTGGGGTGCCCGCGGCGACCGACAGGACCGCCGTGCCGCCGCCGCCCAGGCGCGCCGCCTGCGGCAGCGCCTCGGCCATCATCTGCGGCTTGACCGCCACCAGCAGCAGCGCCGGCGCCTCGGGCACACCCTCGTTCAGGTGCACCCCGGTCCCTTGCAGCCAGTCCGACGGCGCCGGGTCCACCACCCAGACCGAGGCGGGCGGCAGCCCGTCCGCCAGCCAGCCGCGCAGCATCGCCGAGCCCATCTTGCCGCATCCGAGGAGCACCAGCCCCCGATCACGCACCGCCGTCAGATCCATGCCCAGCCCCCGTCCCGTCTGCCGTCGCGGAAGGCATAGACCGGATGCGCGGGCCCCGGCAACCTGGAGCGCCGCGCGGATCAGGCGCGGCCGTAAGCTTCGGCGATGGCGATTTGCATTGCCTCGTCCACCGGGCGCCCGCCCCAGGTGGCGAGCTGGAACGCGGGGTAGAAGCGTTCGGCGGCGTTCACCGACGCGGCGATCATCCGGTCGATCTGTTCCGGCACCGCCGTCTGCCCGCCGTTCAGCATCAGACCATAGCGGTAAACCATCAGCCGTTGCGCCGCCCAATAGGTGAAGGCGCCGTCCCAGCAGTGATCGTTGGTGGCGTTCAGCACCTCATGAAGGGCGGCCATCCGATCTTCGGGCGGCTCCATCTCGAAGGTCGCGATCAGGCGCAGCGTCTCGTCGCGGCAGGACCAGGCCAGGGTGATCGAGTAGGTGCGCCACTGCCCCTCGACCGCCATCGCGATCTGGTCGTCGGCCACCCGGTCGAACTCCCAGGAATGGTGCTCGGCGATGTGCTCGACGATGTCGATGGGGTGGATTTCGTCGGTCTGCAGATACTGCTCGGAAAACGACATGCGCGGCCTCGTGTGGTTGGACCCCGGTGGCGTGGCGCCCCCAAGGCCTGGGTGCCTGCTCAAGAGACGGCGTTGCCCCCGCCGACCTCTCACGAGATATGGTGTTGCAAGGGATCTGCCCTGTAAAGGGCTTATTTCGGGCAGGTCGCAGGAAGTTGGGGATAGCTCCCGCCAACGCCCCAGATGTGGAGGGGTTCATGCGCGCCCGAGCCGATCTGTCAACGTGGGAGGCGTGCGGAGGGAAACGCACCCTCTTGGAAAAGAGCGCGGCGCCCTCCCGCGGCGACACGCAGAACGCGCCGCCCCCATGGGGGCGGGACGGCGCTGCCCGGCCGATGGCAGGGCGGTGACGTGTGGGCGAGCCTAGTCCGCTCTCTCAACGAGTGCGCTAGAGCCGCTTGCGGGCCTTCAGGGCGGCGGTGATCGTGCCGTCGTCGAGATAGTCCAGCTCGCCGCCCACCGGCACGCCTTGGGCCAGCGAGGACACAGCCACGCCTGCCGCGGCGATCTCGTCGGCGATGTAGTGACCGGTGGTCTGGCCGTCGAGCGTCGCGCCCAGCGCCAGGATGACCTCCGTGACCTCCTCCTCGCCCAGCCGCGCGATCAGCTGCGGGATGCGCAGGTCCTCGGGCCCCACCGCGTCGAGCGCCGACAGCGTGCCGCCGAGGACGTGGTAGCGCCCCTTGAACACCCCCGCCCGCTCCATCGCCCAAAGGTCGGCCACGTCCTCGACCACGCAGATCTCGCCGGTGGCGCGCCGGGGATCGGCGCAGATCTCGCAGCGGTCCTGGGTGCCCACGTTGCCGCAGACGACGCAGTCGCGGGCGCTGGCGGCGACCTCGGCCAGGGCCTGGGCGAGCGGCGCCATGAGTTGGCCGCGCTTCTTGATCAGATGCAGAACGGCACGGCGGGCCGAGCGCGGGCCGAGCCCCGGCAGCCGCGCCATCAGCGCGATCAGCTCCTCCAGGCGGTCGGCGGACATCGGCTCAGAACGGGAGCTTGAACCCCGGCGGCAGGCCCATCCCCTCGGTCAACTTGGAGACCTCCTCGCGGCTCTTTTCCTTGGCCTTAGCCTGGGCGTCCTTGATGGCGGCCAGGATCAGATCCTCGACCACCTCTTTCTCCTCGGGGTTGAAGATCGACGGGTCCACATCGAGCGCGGTCAACTCGCCCTTGGCGGTCGCCGTGGCCTTCACGAGGCCCGCACCGCTTTCGCCAACGACGGTGATGGCGGTCAGATCCTCCTGGAGCTGCTCCATCTTGCCCTGCATCTCCTGGGCGGCCTTCATCATCTTGGCCATGTCGCCCAGTCCGCCCAAACCCTTCAACATCGCACATCTCCTGCATCTGCGGTTGGAGCGGAGATACGTGCGGCGGCGCGACGGTGCAAGCGGGGGCGATTTTTCGTCGAAAAATCGCGCCCCCGCTCAGTCCTCTTCGAAGGGATCCCATTCGTCGTCCACTTCCGGCAGCGCCTCGGCCGCCGCCGCCGCGGCGATCTCCTCGGCCGGGCGGACGGTCAGGATCCGCGCGGCGGGAAAGGCGGCGCGGACGGCCTGCATCAGCGGGTGCCCCTCGGCCTCGGCCCGAAGCGCCGCCTCGGCCGCGTCGCGGACCTCGGCCACGGTGGGGGCGCCGCCCTGACCCACCACGCTGACCGCCCAGCGCACGCCGGTCCACGACTGGAGCCGCTGCGAGAGCCGCGCGGCCAGGTCGCGGGGGGCGTCTGCCGCGGGCTCGAACTCGATCCGGCCGGGGGCGTAGGCGGCCAGGCGCAGCCCGGTCTCGACGTCGATCAAGAGCTTGGCGTCGCGATTGGCGCGAATGAGGTCGACCACGTGCGCGAACCGGGCATAGCGGGCCAGCGCGGTGTCCGGCGCGTGCGCGGGGGCCAGGGCCGCGCCCGCATGCGTCGCCCGCGCCCGCGGCGGCGGCAGGGCAGCGCTGGAGGTCGCAGGGGCGGCGCCGGACGGGGCGGCGGCGCCCGGCCCCGGTGCCGCGGGTGCCGGCGGCGCGTCGCGGAGCTGGCGCAGCAGGTCCTCGGGCGGCGGCAAGTCGGCCACGTGGGTCAGGCGGATCACCGCCATCTCGGCCGCCATCATTGCGTTGGGCGCCGCCGAGACCTCCTCCAGCGCCTTCAAGAGCATCTGCCACATCCGCGTCAGACTGCGCATGGGCAGGGCGGCGGCCATCTGAGCCCCCCGCGCGCGCTCGTCGGGCGCCACCGTGGGATCCTCGGCGGCGTCCGGCGTGATCTTGACCACGCTCAGCCAGTGGGTGATCTCGGCCAGGTCGCGCAGCACCGCCAGCGGATCGGCCCCGTCGGCATATTGCCCGCCGAGTTCGGCCAGCGCGCCCGCCGCGTCGCCCTTCATGATCAGGTCGAACAGGTCCAGAACCCGCCCGCGGTCGGCCAGGCCCAGCATCGCCCGCACCTGGTCGGCCGTTGTCGCCCCCGCGCCGTGCCCGATGGCCTGGTCGAGGAGTGATTGGGCGTCCCGGGCCGAGCCCTCGGCGGCGCGGGTGATCAAGGCCAGCGCCTCGGGCTCGATCTCGGCCCCCTCGGCGGCGGCGATGCGCCCCAGCATCGCGATCATGTCCTCGGGCTCGATCCGGCGCAGGTCGAAACGCTGACAACGGCTGAGCACCGTCACCGGCACCTTGCGGATCTCGGTGGTGGCGAAGATGAACTTCACATGCGCCGGCGGCTCCTCCAGCGTCTTGAGCAGCGCGTTGAAGGCCGAGGTGCTGAGCATGTGCACCTCGTCGATGATGTAGATCTTGTAGCGCGCCGAGGTGGGGGCGTATTGCACCGAGTTCAGCACGTTGTCGCGGATGTCGTCGATCCGCGTCTGGCTGGCGCCGTCCATCTCCAGCACGTCCACATGCCGCCCGTCCGAGATCGCGCGGCAGGGATCGCAGACGCCGCAGGGGTCGGTGGTCGGCCCGCCCTGCCCGTCCGGGCCGATGCAGTTGATGCCCTTGGCGATGATCCGCGCGGTCGTGGTCTTGCCCGTCCCGCGGATGCCGGTGAGGATGAAGGCCTGGGCGATGCGGTCGGCGGCGAAGGCGTTGCGCAGGGTGCGCACCATCGCGTCCTGCCCCACCAGATCGGCAAAGGTCTGGGGCCGGTATTTGCGGGCCAGGACCTGATAGGCGGGCGCGTCGGACATGGAACCTCGCTCGGATTCGGGGACCTACCGAGCCTAGGTCCGGCGCCGCCCGGCGTCCACCGGGCCAGGCCGCGTCAGAGCCACCACAGGATCGCACCGGTCGCGGCCGCACCCAAGGCCATGGCGGCGGCGGTGAGGGTCATGCCGAGGGTCGACTGGCTCTCGGTGTCGTGCTCGTCCATCCGCCGGGTGGTGCGGCAGGCGTTGCGCCGCGCCATCCAGAAGATGGCGATGCCGATGACGCAGAACAGGTTGGCCACCAGTCGCGGCAGCCAATCGGGCTGGAAGTCGCCGAACACCGCCTTGAGGCCCAGCGCCACGGCCACGCAGGCCAGACCGGTGCGCATCCACCCCGCAAAGGTGCGTTCGTTGGCCAGGATCGTCCGGTCCTCGGCCCAGTCGGTGCGCTCTTCGGCCAGCGCCTGCTTGTCCGCCATGGCGTCTCCCTTCGCTCTTGCTCCAACGCCGCGGCCCGCGGTATGGATCCGAGCAAGGCCGCGACGGGGCGGCCTCCCGATCCGCGGACAGCCCTAGGGGCACCCCGACATCGCGAACGACCGACACGTGCGGTTTTTCCTTGCCCGGCATGGCGGATCATCGGGCCGATACCGGAGAAACCCCAGATGAGTCTGTCTCTCGACAGCTTGCGCCGCGCTGCGCGCGCGCTTCAGTCCGCCCATGCCGCAGACGATCCCCAGGCCCGCCGACGGCTGCTGTCCGCCCTCGGCACGGTGCCCAATCCGCTGAAACATGCCGATGCCCTGCATGTGATCGCCCGCGAGACGGGGTTTCCCAGTTGGCCGCGGCTGAAGCGCAGCGTCGAGCGCGAGGGGATGGACCGAGCCGCGGCCCAGGCCCGGCTCGGGACCGCACTGCGCCACGGCCAGACCCAGATGGCCGAGGAACTGCTCTCCGAATGGCCCGACCTGGCCCGGGGGCGGCTGGAGTTGGAGATCGCGCTCTACGATCTCGGGGCGGTCGAAGCGGCGCTGGCCGCCGATCCAGGGGCGGCGACGCGGCCGCTCGACGGGTGGCGACCGATCTGCCATCTGGCGTTCTCGCGTTGGATCCATGTCCATCCCGACCGCGCCGAGGCGATGCTGGCCATCGCGGCACGACTGGTCGCCGGCGGCGCGGATGTGAACGACGCGATCCCCGGGCCCGGTGCGGGAGAGCGGCTGCCGGTGCTCTACGGCGCCATCGGGCACGCCGACAACATGGCGCTGGGCCGCTGGCTTCTGGCGCGGGGCGCCGATCCCAACGACGGCGAGTCGCTCTACCATGCGACCGAACTCGGGCACCGCCAGGGGCTGCGGATGCTGCTCGAAGCGGGCGCCGACCCGCGGGGGACCAACGCGCTGCTGCGCGCGATGGACTTCGGCGACCATGCGGCGGTGGCGCTGCTCCTCGCCCATGGGGCGCGGGCGGACGAGGACGGCGCGGGGGCCGTGCCCGCCCTCCACCACGCGGCGCGGCGGATGTGCGACCGGGCGATGGTCGAGGCGCTGCTCGACGCCGGGGCCGATCCGGCGCGGCGCTGGCAGGGGGTGACGGCCTATGCGCTGGCCCGGGTCCACGGTAACGGCGCGGTCGCGCGGGCCCTGGCCGACCGCGGCGCCGACCGATCGCTCACCGAGGCCGAGGCACTCCTGGCCTCCGCGGCTGAGGGGCGGCCGCAGCCTGGACGCTGGCTGGACCCCGCGCGCCTGCCCGATTGCTATCGCAACCTCGTCCGCGAACTGCTGGTCAGGGACGTCGATGTCGGGCACCTGCAACGGCTGGCCGCACTGGGGCTCGAGACCGACCGCCCCGACGCCCAGGGCGTCACCCCGGTGCAGATCGCGGGGTGGGAGGGGTTGCCGCACGTCATGGCGTGGCTCCTGACCACTCGCCCGGATCTGAGCCACGTCAACGGCTATGGCGGGACGCTCCTCACCACCATCATCCACGGCTCCGAGAACGCCCCCGACCGGGCGGCGCGCGACCACGTCGGCTGTGCCCGGCTGGCGCTGGAGCACGGCGTGGCGCTCCCTCGCGCGGCGCTGTCGCGGGCCGGGGCGCGGGAGATGCGGGCCTTTCTGAACGGTTGGGCCACGCGGCACCCCGGCGCGGTGGTGGACGACGCGATCAGATGAGACTTGGTCGGCCGCGATCCAGGAGCTAGGCTCGCGGCCGAGCACGATCCGAGGGGACCGCCCATGCCGCGCCGCACCGCCATCGCCCTGGCCGTCACGCTGGCTCTGTCCGCCGCGGCGGCGGCCCAAGACGCGCCGGGCGCCGCCGACCATCCCCTGGTCACCCGCTATCCGGGGACCGAACTGGCCTGGCAGGCGGTCGAGAACTTCATGCCCTTCCGCATCCCTGTGGGGCCGGTGACGGGCTATCGCCAGATCGACGACTGGATCGATGCCGAGGGGCGCGTGACGCGCAGCTTCTACAGCTACCGGGGCACCGACCGCAGCTTCGACGAGGTCTACCGCAACTATCTCGACGCGTTCACGGCCGAGGGGTTCGACATCCGCGCCCAGGGGATCAGCGACACCCGCGCCGGGGCCGAGGTGGGCGGGCGCCAGTGGCTCGACGTCTACCTGCGCGAAAGCCCCCTGCCCAAGGCGGGCCCGGTGGGCGCCATCGCTGCGGGCACCTCCAGCCAGGGCGGACAGGGCGGCTTTGTCGCGTCCAAGGACCGGGCAGCGGGGATGGTCCACGTCGCCGTGGTGGTCGAACAGCACGCCGAGGACCAGGTGGCGGCGCTGATCGACATCGTCGAGGCCAAGCCGGCGGAGATGGGCCTCGTCGCCGTGGACGCCGAGGCCATTGGCCGGGACCTGGCCGAAAAGGGGCGCGTGGTGCTGGACGGGCTCTACTTCGCCTTCGATTCGGCCGAGTTGGAGGCGCGGTCGGCCCCGGCGCTGGAGGCGGTGGCGGCGTATCTGGGCGCCCATCCCGACCGCCGCTTCTACGTCGTGGGGCACACCGACGCGGTCGGCAACTTCGACTACAACCGCGACCTGAGCGCGGCTCGGGCGGCGGCGGTGGTGGCGGCGCTGGCCAACGACCACGGCATCGCACACGAGCGATTGCAGGCCCACGGCGTCGGTCCTCTGGTCCCGGTGTTCACCAATGCCGACGACGCCGGGCGGGACCGCAACCGCCGGGTCGAGCTGGTCGAATGGCCCGGCTGAGGCTGACCGCCTGGGCGCTGCTGATCCTGTGGGCCGCGGCCTATGCGGCGTCCATCGTCATCCCCGCGCTGACCGAGCGAACCGGCGACGGGTTCACCCGCGGACTGAACCGGGTGAGCCTGTTCTTCGGCTGGCAGCTCGGCGCGGGTCTGTTGGCGCTGGCGCTTCTGGCGGTGCGCACTCAGCTCGCCCCCGGCGGCTTGCGCAAGCTGACGCTGATCCCGGCGATCCTGGCCGGGGCGCTGTTCGGCATGATCCTGGCGGCCATCCTGTGGGGGATGGTGCAGCGCTGGATCTATTTCTGAGGGGGTGAGAGGCTGGACAGCGACCCAGACGTGGCTCGTTGCGGCTGCTTCCTTCCGGACCTGACCGGGTTGGCGAGGTGCCTGCCCGCGCCAGCCTCTCGGGGGTTACCTACGGCGCCGGGCCGGGCGTTTCAAGGGTTGGTGGGGGCCAGCTCCGCAACATCGACCCGCCTGGGCGCCCACGACCCGACACGCCGTCTCACCCCAGCGGGGAGCCGCGCGACCGCCGACCCGCGGGGTGGCCGTCCGAACCTCCTAGCGGCGCGGTTTATGGCAGCCGTGGTAGCTCCACCTCAGAACGTCGCGCTAACGGCAGCCAACCGCCGCCCCGGTGGGGCGGGTCGGCGGTCGCGCGGCAGCCTTCGGCCTTGTCCCGCGCGGGGAGGGGCTCAACGGACTCTCTGAACTGAAGACCATACCAACGGCGCCACGCCCTCCACCCACGCGGGGAGCCGCGCGACCGCCGACCCGCGGGGTGGCGGTCCGAACTCCTGAGTGGCGCGTTTTATGGTCGCCATGGTAGCTCTACCCCAAAGCTCAGCGCCAGCGTCAACCAACCGCCGCCCCGGGGGGCGGGGTCATGCCGAAGGCATGCCTTCGGCATGACGGTCGCGCGGCGGCCTGACGGCCTTGTTCCGCGCGGGAAGGGGCTACGCGGTAGAGCTCTCCGCCGTGCCCCCTCAATGCGGCGCCCGTTCGGCCCATCCCGCGAACGTCTTTTCCAGCGCCACGACGACGTAGTAGAGCACGATCCCCAGCACGGCGAGTGCGATCAGGACGGCGAACATCAAGGGGTAGTCGCTGTTCGTCTTGCCTGAGTCGAACAGCGCGCCCAGGCCCCGGCCGTGGGGGCTGACGATCTCCATCAGGTTGGTGCCGATGAAGGCCAGCGTCACCGCCACCTTCAGCGCGCCGAAGAACTCGGGCAGGGTCTTGGGCAGCGCGATCTTCCAGAAGATCGTGGCCTGGCTCGCGCCCAGCGAGCGCAGGATGTCGCGGTATTCGGGCTCCAACGTCGACAGGCCGATGGAGACCGACACCGCGATGGGAAAGAACGAGATCATGAAGGCGATGAGCACGGTGTTGAAGTCGTGCTGGCCGACGAAGAGCAGCGCCACGATGGGCACGACGGTCGCCTTGGGGATGGCGTTGAAACCCACCAGCAGCGGATAGAGCGCGTCGCGCATGGTCCGCGAGAAGCCCATGACCATGCCGATCCCGACGCCGACGATCACTGCCAGGACCAGGCCCACCACGGTCCGCCACAGGGTCTGCCAGCCCATGACGATGAACAGCTCCCAATAGCGGGCATAGGCGGGCGGCAGGTCCGAGGGCGAGGCCATGACGTAGTTGGGCCAGCCCATGACCCACACCAGTGCCTCCCACAGCACGACGAAGACGACGATGGCGGCGATCGGTGCCACCACCGCCCGCCCCGTCAGGGCGCGCAGCACGCGGCCGCGGGCGGGCCGTTTCACATCGGCGGGGGCGGTGACGGGAACGGGGGCGTCGGTCATCTCAGTGCATCCCTTGCGCCGCCGAGCCGGGCGGCAGCGACGGCGCAGCCTCGGCCGGTTCGCGGCCCTGGGCCACCTCGATCTGGTGGCGCAGGACGTTCAGCCGCTCGGCCGCCTCGGGCGTATAGAGGTCGTCCAGAACCCGCGGTCCGGGCGGCAGGTCCATGATGTGTTGCACCGTGGCGGGCCGTGCCGACAGCACCACCACCCGGTCGGCGAGATAGATCGATTCGCGCAGGTCGTGGGTGATCAGGACGCCGGTGAACGGCTCCTCGGCGCGCAGGGCGTGCATCGTCTGCCACAGATCCTCGCGGGTGAAGGCGTCGAGCGCGCCGAAGGGCTCGTCGAGGATCAGCACCTCGGGGTTGTGAATCAGCGCCCGGCAGAGCGAGGCGCGCTGGCGCATCCCCCCCGACAGCTCCGAGGGGCGCTTGTCCTCGAACCCCTCCAGCCCGACGAGGTGCAGCAGGCGCCGGGCGCGGTCCTCGGCCTGGAGGCGGCTGAGCTTGGTCGGCACGATCTCCAAGGGCAGCAGCACGTTCTTGAGGATCGAGCGCCATTCCAGCAGGACGGGGTTCTGGAACGCCATGCCCACGGTCGAGCGCGGGCTGGTGACGGGCGCGCCGTGCAGCCGCACCTCGCCCCGGTCGGGCTTCATCAGCCCCGCGATGAGGCGGGTCAGCGTGGACTTGCCGCAGCCCGAGGGCCCGACGAAGGCGACGAAGCCGCCCTCGGGCACGCCCACGTCCAGCGCGTCGAGCACCGGCAGGGGGCCGCTCTCGGTCGCGTAGGCGTGGGTGATCCCCTTGAGTTCGATGAGGTCGGTCATGGGCCCTCGCCGGTGGGGGCGCACGGCACCGAGCCGCGCGCCCGCGCCGTCACATGTCGAGCTTGAAGTTGCCCTCGGGCAGGAAGCTCGGGTCGAAATAGGCCGCCGCGTCGGGCTCGTTCTGGAACTCGTAGGTCTCGGCGATCTGGTCCAGAGAGCCCTCCAGCCGCGCCGGGTCGATGCCGCCCATGCCGTTCTCGGCCACCGCGTCGGTCATCACGTTGGCATCGAGGGCCAGTTGCAGGCGCCGCTTCTCCAGATCCGCATCCGCGGCCGGGTTGCGCTCGATCAGCGACGCGATGGCGGCGTCGGGGTCGGCGATGGCGTCGGTCCAGCCCGCCGCCACGGCGCCGAGGAAGGCGCGCAGGGTGTCGCCGTTCTCGGCCGCCCATTCGGTGTTGGCGATGATGGCGTTGCCGTAGAGGCTCAGCCCGTGGTCGGCCATCAGGATCACACTGATGTCGTCCTCCGGCACGCCCAGCCGCACCAGGTTCAGGAACGACGAGAACGAGAATCCGGTGATCGCGTCCACCTGCCCCTCGGCCAGCATCGGCTCGCGCGTGGGAAAGCCCACGGGCTCGACGGTGATGGCGTCCATGTCGAGGCCGTTGGCGCTGGCAAAGGCCGGGAACTGCGCCCAGGCGCCATCGGGCGGCGGCGCGCCCAGACGCTTGCCTTCGAGGTCCGCAGGCGCCTCGACGCCGAGCGACTTGCGGCCCACCACGGCGAAGGGCGGCTTGTCATAGACCATCATCACGGCGGTCACGGGCGCGCCGGGGTTCTGGTCCAGAAACTTGATCAGGCTGTTGATGTCGGCGAATCCCACCGGGAAGGCGCCGGTCGCCACCTTGGGAATGGCGTCGAGCGAGCCCTGTCCGGCGGCGATCTCGACCTCCAGCCCCGCATCAGCGAAATGGCCATTGTCGATGGCGGCGAAGTAGGGCGCGGCGGGCCCCTCGAACTTCCAGTCGAGCGCGAACGGCACCTGCTCCTGGGCGTGCGCGGCAGATGCGGCCGCGATCAGCGCGGCGGCGGCGAATGTGCGGTGAAACATGTGAATCCCCCTGTCTTTTCCTGACGGTCCCCGTCGGCCGCCGGACCCTCGCCCCACGCCGGACGGATGGCGAGGGCGGGCGCCCCGGCAGAGCACCGTTCGGGACAGGATTGCCGCTTTTCCGAGCAAGGCAAGGGGAAACGTCGCCGGATTGGGCAGAGCGAGAGGCCGCCGGGGGCGCGATGGATGGCGGGGACCGCCGCGACGCAGGAAGATGCGGATGGAGAAGACGCGCCCCACGGGAGCCGGGCGGCGCCCGAGCCTGGGAGGGCGACCGCAACGGTTGGCTGCCGTGGGACGAGAAAGCCCCGGCGGCGGGCGGGCTGTCGCGGCATCGCCATGCGCCCTCCCGGGGGAGGGTCGGGCGCCGCCGGGCGAGGCGGGTGGTCAGAGGTGCGTGCGGTCGTCGGAACGGGGCGGGGTTCGGCGCGCGCCTATGCGCTCGAACGGCAAGCGGGCGGCGCGAGGCCGCCCGCCCCCGGCCGTCAGAGCCCGATGCGGAAGCGAGCGAAACCGTCCGGGCCGTCGCCCGCGGGCTCGATCTGCACGCCTGGCACCTCGGCGGCGTAGGCCGCGCCGCCGGGGCCGGTGTCGAACAGCACCGTCGCCCCCTCGACCGGCGCGAAGGTCCAGTTGCCGTCGGCGCGTGGGCTGACCGTGCCCTGCTCGACGATGTAGCGGACGATCACGTCGCGGTTGGTGTCGGGCGCCTCGAACACGATGGTGTCGCCCATCGCGCCGGGAAAGCTGCCGCCGCCCGACGCGCGATAGTTGTTGGTGGCGACGATGAACTCCATCTCCGGCGTCACCGGCTGGCCCTCGTGCTCCAGATCCACGATCCGGCTGGCGCCCTCGTTCAGCATCCCGCCCTTGCTGTCGAACTTGGACGGCTGGGTCAGGTCGATGCGGTAGGTCACGCCGTCGATCACATCGAAGTTGTAGCTGGGGAAGTCGGGGTTGATCAGCGGCACGTCTTCCGACCCGGGCTCCACCTGGTTGAAGATGCCCGCCGACCGCTCCAGCCAGTCCCTTAGCTCGGCCCCGTTGATCTTCACCGCGCGCACCGTGTTGGGGTAGAGATAGAGGTCGGCCACGTTCTTGATCGCCACGTCGCCCGCGGGCACGTCGGTATAGTATTCGGCCCCGCCGCGGCCCCCGGCCTTGAACGGCGCGGCGGCCGAGAGGATCGGCAGCCCCTCCCATTCGGTCCCCTGCATCATCTGGCGCACGTACCACTCCTGCGCCTGGCTGACGATCTGCACGCTGGGGTCGTCGGCGACGAGGGCGAAGTAGGAATGGAGCGGCGCGTCCGTCTTGCCCACGGCGCGGCGGACATAGGCCAGCGTCTCCTCGTGGTCCTCGCGGGTGGCCTCCTGCACATCCGGGTCGCTCTCCACCAGCGCAGTGATCGAGCGGTCCTCCTCGCGGCGCGAGATCGGCCGGGTCTCGACCTCGTGGGAGACTACGCGCCAGCCCGACCCGTCGCGCTCCAGCAGCAGGTCGATGACGCCCAGATGCGAGCCCCAGAACCCGGCCATCACCGCAGGCACGCCGTTCAGCGTGCCGTTGGCGTTGTCCGCGCCTGCGAAGCCGTCGTAGGCGGGGCCGGGGAACACCAGGTGGCTGTGCCCCGACAGGATTGCGTCGATCCCCGGCAGGGTGGCGAGCGCGGCGGCGGCGTTCTCCATCATCTCCTGCGGCTCGGGCGCCCCGATGCCGGAGTGCGCCAGCAGCACGACCAGATCGGCCCCCTCCTCGCGCATCTGGGGCACGTAGGCGCGGGCGGTGGCGACGATGTCGCGCGCGGTCACGTTGCCCTCCAGATGCTTGCGGTCCCAGTTCATCACCTGCGGCGGGGTAAAGCCCAGGATGCCGACGCGGATCGGATGCGTCTCCCCCGCGCCGTCCGTCAGCTCGCGGTCGAGGATGACATAAGGCGGCACCAGCGTGGTGTCCTGGGTCGGGTCGGCGGCCTGTTCCTTGACCACGTTGGCCAAAACCACGGGAAAGGCGGCGCCGTCCAGCGATTTCATCAGGAAGTCGAGGCCGTAATTGAACTCGTGGTTGCCGATGGTCGCGGCGTCGAAGTTCAGCGTGTTCAGCGCGGTGATGATCGGGTGCATGTCGCCCGCCTTCATCCCGCGCTCGTAGGCGATGTAGTCGCCCATGGGGTTGCCCTGAAGGAAGTCGCCGTTGTCGAGCAGGAGGCTGTTCTGCGCCTCGGCGCGGATGTCGGCGATGTGGGCGGCGGTGCGGGCCAGGCCCACGGTGTCGACCTCGCGGTCGGCGTAGTAGTCGTAGGGCCAGACGTGGACGTGCAGGTCGGTCGTTTCCATCAGGCGCAGATGCGCCTGACCGGCGGCGGCGCGGGCGGTGAAGGGATGGACCATGACGAGGCCGGCGGCGGCGGTGGTGCCGAGAAAGGCGCGGCGGGTCATGGGGCGGTGAGTGAACTTGGGCATGGCTCTCTCCCAGGATGTGCTGATGCGGCATGATGGAACGGCATGACGCGCATACGACACTCGCACGGGAGAGGGGCTCGGCGCCATCCTCCTCTGCACGGTGCCGCCCGGTCAACTCGCCTCAAACGAGAACATCTCGATCCTGTGCGGGTGTTGCAATTCCGTGCCCTGGGGCGCAATCAGGCACTTAGGGGACAGGGAGGGGCATATGCGACGGGCCGAATCCGTGACGTTCGGCGGGTCGGGGCTGGACCGCGCGGCGCATCTGCGCGGCGACGCCGGGGCTCTGGCAGACCTGCGGCGGGCGACCGGGGCGCGCGTGCTGCCCCTCTGGCGCGGCAAACCGGCCCTCGTCCCGGCCGACGGCGGCGAGACCCTGGGCTGGGTGTCGGCGGACGCGCAGGTTCTGGAGGCGGCCGAGCTCACCGCGTTCCTGGGCCTCGACGACGGGGGCCCCCGGTTCGCCGCGGACGTATCGGCGTGGGCCCCGCCAGACCTGCCCGACACGCTCGACAGCTTCACCGACCGGACCGAGCAGCGGCACCCGGAGCAACCCGAAGGCCACCGCTTTGTCGAACTGCGCGCGGCGATGACCCGGCTCGACGCCCGTGCCGCCGAACTGGCCGCGACGGCCAAGGCGCTCTTCGACTGGCACCGGATCCACGGCTTCTGCGCCCGCTGCGGTGTGGCCAGCACGGTCGCCATGGGCGGCTGGCAGCGCGATTGTCCCGCCTGCGGCGCCCACCACTTCCCGCGCACCGACCCGGTGGTGATCATGCTCGTCACCCAGGGCAACGACCTCCTCATCGGGCGGTCGCCGCATTGGCCCGAGGGGATGTATTCGCTGCTCGCCGGGTTCGTCGAGCCGGGCGAGACCATGGAGGCCGCCGTGCGCCGGGAGGTTTGGGAGGAGGCGGGCGTGCGGGTGGGCCGCGTCGACTATCTCGCCAGCCAGCCCTGGCCGTTCCCCGCCTCGCTGATGATGGGCTGCCACGGCCATGCCACGAGCCGCGAGATCGTCCTCGACCCGGTGGAGCTGGAGCATGCGCTGTGGGTCGGGCGCGAAGAGGCGATGGCGATCGCGGCGGGCGACCACCCGCGGATCAACCCCGCCCGCAAGGGCGCCATCGCGCAGTTTCTGATCCACAACTGGCTTGCAGACACGCTGGATTGAGGCGAGGTTTGCGCAGCCCCGGGGGCCATCGCAGGCATAGATTATGAAATTTTCCAATCGCACCGATATCGACGCGCCGCAGGACTGGGTCTTTGCCCAGGTGACGAACTTCGACCAGTTCGAACGTCAGGCCCTGGCCCGCGGGGTCGAGATCACCCGCACCGACGACGGCGCCCTGGGCCCCGCCGCCGCCACCTGGCACGTCGTGTTCCAGTTCCGCGGGCGGCGGCGCGAGATGGACGCAAGGACGCTCAGCTACGACCCGCCCGAGGGCTACGTCCTGACCGGCGCGACCGAGGGGCTGGAGGTGCGGCTGTCGGTCGAGCTGATGGCGCTCGCCCGCGAGCGCACCCGGATGGTCGTCGGGATCGAGATGCTGCCCAAGACGCTCACCGCGCGGCTCTTGGTCCAGTCCTTGAAGGTCGCCAAGGGCACCATCGACCGGCGGATCCAAACTCGGCTCGACACCTATGCCGACAGGCTGAACCGCAGATGCACAAGTGCCTGACCGATCCCGCCCGTTGCACCGGGCGGCGACATCGGCCATGACGCAGAGATGACTTTGGCCCACCGCGCCCTCCTGGTGCATCTGCTGACCGCGACAGGCGCCGTGTTCGCCATGCTGGCCATGCTCGCCGCCTCCGACGAACGGTGGAGCCTGATGTGGCTGTGGCTGGTTGTGGCGTTCTTTGTCGACGGGATCGACGGCCCCCTCGCCCGCAAATACGACGTGAAGGCCAATGCGCCGCAATACGACGGCGTACTGATGGACCTGATCATCGACTACCTGACCTACGTGTTCATCCCCGCCTACGCGTTGTTTTCGTCTGACCTCTTGCCGGGATGGACGGGGTGGATCGCGATCATCGTCATCACGTTCACATCGGTCGTCTACTTCGCCGACACGCGGATGAAGACGCGGGACAACTCCTTCGCGGGCTTCCCCGGCTGCTGGAACATGGTGGCGCTGGTGCTGTTCGCGCTGGGGCCCAATTTCTGGGTCAGCCTCGGCATCATCGCGGTGCTGGCCGTGGCGATGTTCCTGCCGGTGAAGTTCGTGCATCCCGTCCGCACCGAGCGTTGGCGCCCGGTGACGCTGCCGATGGCGCTGGCCTGGGTGTTCTTCGCCGGTTGGGCGGCATGGGTCGACTTCGACGCGGCCAGTTGGGCGGGCTGGGGGCTGGCGGTCACGTCGCTCTACCTGGCGCTGGCGGGCGTCGCGCAGCAAGTGATCTATCGCGAGCGGCTCTGAGGGGTCAGAGCAGCAGGCCCGCCGCGCCCTCGTGCCGGAGGAGCGTCACCTTGGTCTCGACCCCGCCTGCGCCGGAATAGCCGCCCAGCCCATCGGCCGCGAGGATGCGGTGGCAGGGGATGAGGATCGGCAAGGGGTTGGTGCCGCAGGCCTGGCCCACGGCACGCGCCGGGGCGCCCAACGCAAGGCCCAGGTCGCCATAGGTGCGGGTTTCGCCCCAGGTAATCGCCCGCATCTCGGCCCACACCGCCCGTTCGAAGACGCTGCCCGCCGGGGCCAGCGGCAGGTCGAAGGTCCGGCGCGTTCCGGCGAAGTAGGCCGCGATCTGTTCCGCCGCCTGCGACAACAGCGGATCGTCGGGCGCGCCTGCCGCGCCGCCGAACGCCAACCGCGTCACACCCCCCTCCGCCGCCGTGAGGGTCAGCGGGCCGAGGGGCGAGGCGACCGTGGCCCGGCTCATCGCAGGGACAGCCGGATCGGCCCGGCGGCCGTCACCGGGTCCACCCTCCGCCCCTTCTGCGTCGCGGTCAGCGGCAGGGTCGCCGCCACCCGCCGCACGTCGTCCATCAGCGGGCGCCAGTCGTCCGACAGCGCCCGCGCCGCCTCGGACGGGCAGAATGACTTGTCGGACCCGCGGGCGCGGGCCAGCTCCATCAGCGCCGCGGCGATGCGGGCGTCATCCATCGCGCAGGTCCAGGACCAACAGCGGCAGGCGCCGCCCCGGGATCGACCCGGACGGCACATCGCCCACCACCCGGGCGCCCATCCGTTCGTAGAAGGGCGCGGCGCAGGGGTCGGCCTCGATGTCCATCTCGACGGCGCCCGCGGCGCGGGCGGTGGCGCGCGCCCAATCGACCAGCGCCCGGCCATGCCCCCGCCCCATATGCGCTGGATCGACGAACATCTTGTGGAGCCCCGCGCGACGGCCTGTCACCACGACCTGCGCCATGGCCACCGGCCGCCCCTCGGCCTCGATCACCTGCACCGGCCCGGCGGCAAGGATCGCAGGCGTCACCGCCAGCTCCGCCCGGCAGGCGTCCATAAAGGCCGCGTCGTAGCCGCAATGCGCCTTGGACCGCAGGCACAGGTCGGTCAGCGCGGCGCACTCCTCGGGGCGCGCCGCGCGCATCGTCACCGCTCCAGCGCCGCGTTGCAGCGGGCGCAGGTGGCGGGGTGGGCGTGCTGGCCCACGTCGGGGAGGATCTTCCAGCAGCGCTGGCACTTGTCGCCCTCGGCGCGGGCGAACTCGACCCCGACCCCCTCCACCTCGGGCAGGCGGAAGGCCGACTGCGGCATCGGATCCGCCGTCACCCGGATGTCCGAGACGATGCAGACGTCGTCGAACGGCACGCCGTCGAGCGCGGCGCGCAGGTCCGGGTCCTCCACATGGACGATCGGCGCAGCCTCCAGCGAGGCGCCGATGACCTTGTCCCGGCGCTGCACCTCCAGCGCGGCCGTCACCACCCGGCGGACCTGCCGGACCTTGGCCCACCGCGCCGCCAGCGCGTCGTCGCGCCACTCTGCGGGCGTGTCGGGGAAATCCTGCAGGTGCACCGACGCAGCGTCGCCGGGGAACCGCTCCAGCCACACCTCCTCCATGGTGAACACCAGGATCGGCGCCAGCCACGTGGTCAGCCGGTGGAACAGGATGTCGAGCACGGCCAGGCAGGCGCGGCGCCGGGCGCTGTCGCCGTCGCAATAGAGCGCATCCTTGCGGATGTCGAAGTAGACCGCCGACAGATCCAGCGTGGCGAAGGTAAAGACCGCCTGGAACACGCCCTGGAAGTCGTAGGCGCGATAGCCGTCGCGCACCTGCGCATCCAGCTCGGCCACACGGTGCAGCACCCAGCGCTCCAGCTCGGGCATGTCCTCGGGCGCCACCTGCGGCACCTCGGCGGGCAGATTGCCGAGGAGGAACCGCAGGGTATTGCGCAGGCGGCGATAGCTGTCGGCGACGCCTTTCAGGATCTCGTCGCCGATGCGGTGGTCGTGCTTGTAGTCGGTCTGCGCCACCCACAGGCGCAGGATATCGGCGCCGTACTGGTCCACCACCTTCTGCGGGGCGATGATGTTGCCCAACGATTTCGACATCTTCTCGCCGTTCTTGTCGAGCGTGAAGGCGTGCGTGACCACGGCCCGGTAGGGCGCCCGCCCCAGCGTGCCGCAAGCCTGCAACATCGACGAGTGGAACCAGCCCCGGTGCTGGTCGGTGCCTTCCAAATAGACGTCGGCGATGCCGTCCTCGGCCCCGTCGGCCCGGTCGCGCAGCACGAAGGCGTGGGTCGATCCGCTGTCGAACCACACGTCCAGAATGTCGAAAACCTGCTCGTAGTCGTCGTGCGCGTGGTCGTTGCCCAGGAACCGCGCCTTGGCGCCGTCGGCGTACCAGGCGTCCGCACCCTCTTGTGCGAAAGCGTCAAGGATCCGGGCGTTGACGGCCGGATCGCGCAGCAGAAAGTCGGAATCGTCCGGCTTGGCGCCCTTGCGGACGAAGCACGTCAGCGGCACGCCCCACGCCCTCTGGCGCGACAGGACCCAGTCGGGGCGATTCTCGATCATCGAAAAAAGTCGGTTTCGTCCGGTTTTCGGCGTCCACTCCACCAGCGCGTCGATGGAGGTCAGGGCGCGTTCGCGGATCGTCCGCCCGTGGGTGTCCATACCGTCATCCAGAGGCTTGTCGATGGCGGCGAACCACTGCGCGGTGTTGCGGTAGATCAGCGGCGCCTTGGACCGCCAGGAGTGCGGATAGGAGTGCCGGATCTTGCCGCGCGCCAGCAGCCCGCCGGCCGCGGTCAGCGCGTCGATGACGGCCTTGTTGGCGTCGCCCTCCTTGCCGTTGGGCTTGAGGATGCGGGTGCCGCCAAAGAGCGGCAGGTCGGCGCGGAAGCTGCCGTCCTCCTCCACGTTGTAGGTGATGACCTCGCGCAGCATCCCGGCGTCGCGGTAGAGCTCGAACTCCTCCATCCCGTGGCTGGGCGCGCAGTGGACGAAGCCCGTGCCCTCGTCGTCGGTGACGAAGTCGGCATGGCGGAAGTCGCGGGGGGCATCCCACTCGCCGTGGCTGCCCTCGACGCCTGCCAGCGGATGCGACAGTTTGATGTGCGTAAGATCCTCTGGAGGAACGTCGCGTAGTCGGCGATACATGTCCGGCTCCAGCCGCGCGCGCTTCAGCACCTCGGGGGCCAGCTTGTCGGCCAGGATCAGGCGTTCGCCGATGGTGGCCCAGCACTCCTCGGGCCGCCCCGTCACCTCGTAAAGGCCGTAGGAGATGTCGTCGCGGTAGACAACGCCGCGGTTCGACGGGATGGTCCAGGGCGTCGTCGTCCAGATCACCACCGCGGCGCCGCGCAGGTCGCCCTGGGGATCGCGCACGGGGAAGCGCACCCAGATGGTGAAGCTTTCCTTCTCGTGATACTCGACCTCGGCCTCGGCCAGCGCGGTCTTTTCCACTGGCGACCACATCACGGGCTTGGACCCCTGATAGAGGCTGCCGTTCATTAGGAAGGTCTGGAACTCCTCGGCGATGACCCGCTCGGCGTGGAAATCCATGGTCAGATAGGGGTCGTCCCAGTTGCCGGTGACGCCCAGGCGCTTGAACTCCTCGCGCTGCACGCCCACCCAGTGCTCGGCAAAGGCGCGGCACTCCTGACGGAACTCGACCACCGGGACAGCGTCCTTGTCGCGGCCCTTTTCGCGATACTGCTGCTCGATCTTCCACTCGATGGGCAGGCCGTGGCAGTCCCATCCCGGCACGTAGCGCGCGTCATGACCCAGCATCTGGCGCGAGCGCACCACCATATCCTTGAGGATCTTGTTCAGCGCGTGGCCGATATGGAGGTTGCCGTTGGCGTAGGGCGGGCCGTCGTGGAGGATGAAGGGCGCGCGCCCCTCCTTCTCGCGCAGGCGGTCGTAGACCCCGATCGTCTCCCACCGCTCCAGCCAGCCGGGCTCGCGTTTGGGCAGTCCCGCGCGCATGGGAAAGTCGGTCTGCGGCAGGGTCAGTGTGTCTTTGTAGTCGGGCGTGTCGGCGCACATGAGGGGAACCTCAGGCAAAAGGGCGTAAACGAGGATGTGGGGCGGCGCGGCAGGTCATACGCCTTGTCCCGGCGGCTCAGGCGAGCGCCGGGCGGCTAATTCGGTGGATGCGGGCCGACCGTATCATGACGGGGCCGGGTATAGGCAACGCCGCCTGGGGCGGCAAGGGCCCTGTTCGCGGCGCCGCCCTCAGACGTGGAACAGCCGCCCCACCCCATAGGCCAGTGCCGCCGCCGCCCCGCCGATCAGCAGGGTCTGCCCCCCCTCCCGCCACCAGGAATGGAGCGACCAGCGGCTCTTGAGCGCGCCGATGGAGAAGAACACGGCGAGCGTCAGGCCCGTCGCAGTGGCGAAGGCGTCGGTCATGCCCACGGCGAACGGAATGAGAGGGATCAGCCCTGCGGCCATGAACGCGACGAATGTGGCGAGCGCGGCGCGCATGGGGTGGGGATCGACGGGGGCGAGGCCGTATTCGTCGGTCAGCATGATCGCGATCCAGCGGTCGCGGTCGCGCGCGATGGCCTCGGCCGCCCGGTCCGCCAGATCGTCGTCCAGCCCCTTGCGCGCAAGGATCTCGCGCAACTCGGCCATCTCGCCCTCGGGGTTCTCGCGGATGTGGCGCCGCTCGCGGGCGACGATCCGGTGGACCTCGTCCCGCTCGGACTGGGTGGCGGTGTAGTTGCCGGCGGCCATGGAAAACCCGTCGGCGAGGATGTTGGCCAGCCCCAGCGCGATGACGATGCGCGGGCTGAGCCCCGCGCCCGCCACCCCCGCGACGATGGCGAAGGTGGTGACCGCGCCGTCCATGGCGCCATAGACCAGGTCGCGTAGGTATCCGCGCCCCTTGGGCTTGTCGATGCGGGCCCGAATCTCGTCGGGGGAATGGCCGTGATCGCGTTCCATTCCGCCGACTGTGTCGGCGGACGGGCGGTGCGTCTTTGCGGCAGGTCAACCCAACAGGATCCGCCCCTCGGGGTAGCGCACGCGCGGTGCGGCCCGCGTCGCCAGGAAGAAGCCCAGGGTCAGCGGTCCGACCCGCCCGAGGAACATCATCACGATGATCACCGAGCGGCCCAGCGCGTCCAACTCGCCCGTGCTGCCGCGCGACAGGCCCACGGTGCCGAAGGCCGAGGCGACCTCGAAGGCATAGTCGAGAAAGTCGCCCTCGTTGCTCAGCGACACCAGGAACACGCCCACCATGACCAGCACCATCGACACCGTGGTGAGGGCCAGCACCTTGAGCACCTCCTGGCTGCCGATGGACCGGCCGAAGGCGTTGATCTGGGTCCGCCCGCGGAAGAACGCGATGGTGGCCAGGAAGAGCACGATGAAGGTCGTCACCTTGATCCCCCCGGCGGTGGAGGTCGATCCGCCGCCGATCAGCATCAGCGAGATGATCATCACCGCGGTGCTGTCGCGGGTCGCGCCGATGTCGACGGTGTTGAACCCCGCCGTGCGCGGCGTCACGCCCTGGAACCAGGATGCTGCTATCTTGTCCCCCAGGCTCAGGGGGCCCAGCGTGCCGGGATTCGTCCACTCCAGCACGGCGAAGGACACGCAGGCCCAGACGATCAGGATCGCCGTGCCGGCGAGCATGAGCCGCGAGTGGAGGGTGAGCCGGGACCAGCGGCGCTGTTTCAGGATGTCGGCGATGACGATGAATCCAAGGCCACCCAGGATGAACATCGCGGGGACGGCGATCACCATCACCGGGTTGCCCACCCATTGCGACAGGCTGTCTGGATAGAGCGCGAAGCCTGCGTTGTTGAAGGCCGAGATCGTGTGGAATACCGCCGACCACAGGCCCGGCCAGAGCCCGAACTCAGGGATGAGGACGGTGGCCAGCACGGCGACCCCCACGGTCTCGCAGATCAGCGCGGCGACCAGGATCACGCGCACCAGCACCATGAGGTTGTGCAAAGAGGTCTGGTTGAGGTCCTGTTGCAGCACGATCCGCCCTGGCAGGCCCATGGGCAGGCCCAGGGTCAGGAGCACCAGCGCGGCAAAGGTCATGAGGCCCAGGCCGCCCAACTGGATCAGCACCGCGATGACCGCCTGACCGAAGAAGGTGAAGGCGCTGCCGGTGTCCACCACGACGAGCCCCGTGACGGTCACCGCCGACGTCGCGGTGAACAACGCGTCGGCCAGCGTGATCCCCGCCGTGGTCGCCCACGGTGTCATCAAGAGGAGCGTGCCCGCGGCAATCAGGCTGCCGTAGAGCAGGGCCAGGACCGCAGGCGGCGGGATCCGCGATAGAAAGCTGCGCAAACTCACAGGCTGGCGCCGAATTTGCGCAGATTCCCCCTTGTGCCGAGGAGCAACAGACGGTCGGCGCTCTCCAAGACGCAGGCCTCGCCGTCGCGGCCTACGAACTCGGTCCCCCGCATGATGCCGACGCAGCGCAGTTCGTAGCGCGTCATCAGGTCGAGATCGGCCAGCTTGCGGCCCTCCAGGCTCTCTGGCACGCGGAAATTCACCACGTGCAGGCCGTTGCCCAGGCTCACGTAGTCGCGGACGAACGGGTTGTGCAGCATCTGCGCGATGTGCAGCCCCATCTGTTCTTCGGGCTGGACGACGCGGTCCGCACCGAGCTTGCTGAGGATGCGGTGATGCGCCTTGGAGTTCGCCTTGGCCCAGATCTCGCCCACGCCCAAGAGCTTGAGGTTGATCAGCGACAGCACGCTGGCCTCCATGTCGTCGCCCACCGCGATCAGCGCCACGTCGCAGTCGCCCACCCCCGCCTCGCGCAGCGCCGCCTCGTCGCGGGCGTCGGCGATCATGGCCTGGCTCAGCTTCTCGGCCATGGCGTTGACCCGTTCGGCCTTCACGTCCAGGCCGATCACGTGGTTGTCGAAGCGGGCCAGTTCGCCCCCGACCGTGCTGCCGAAGCTGCCCAGGCCGATGATGGCAAAGTGTCGAGACGTCTGCGGCATGGGGCGGGGTCCTCTTTGTTGCGCTGCCGTCAGCTTCGGGTATCGGCGACGTGCTGCCAGACCGATGAGATCGCGACCGACCCCTCGCCGACGGAACTGGCCACGCGTTTGACCGATCCCGCCCGCACGTCGCCCACGGCAAAGATGCCGGGGGTCGAGGTTTCGTAGGCCGACCGCCCGCCCACCTCGGCGCCGGTGCGGACAAAGCCGCGCGGATCGAGCGCGCAGTGACCTGCGAGCCAGTCGGTGTTGGGCGCCGCGCCCACCATTACGAACACCGCCCGGCTCGCCAACTCCCAGCTCTGGCCGGCCGTCTTGTCCCGGATGGTCACGCGGTCGAGATGGTCGTCGCCGTGCAGCGCCTCCAGCTCGGTGCGGTAGTGGACGGTGATCTGCGGATCGGCCTCCAGCCGCGCCGAGAGATAGTCCGACATCGACGCCGCCAGGCTCGCCCCCCGGACCAACAGATGCACATGCCGGGCCGAGCGGCTCAGATGCATCGCCGCCTGGCCCGCCGAATTGCCGCCGCCGATCACCACCGCCTCGGTCCCGCGGCACCAGCGCGCCTCGATCTCGGTGGCGGCATAGTAGATGCCCGCGCCCTCGAACCGCTCCAGCCCGTCGATGGCGAGCCGCCGGTACTGGACGCCCGTGGCGACCACCACAGCACGGGCACAGACCTCCGCCCCGTCGTCGAGCGTCGCGCAGAACAGGCCGTCGTCGCGCCGATCCAGCGCAGAGACCCGGCGCGGCATGGCGAACCGGGTGCCGAACTTCATCGCCTGCACCTCGCCGCGCCAGACCAGGTCGGCGCCCGATATGCCGGTGGGAAAGCCCATGTAGTTCTCGATCCGGCTGGAGGTGCCCGCCTGGCCGCCGATGGTCAGATCCTCGACCACCACCGCCGACAGCCCCTCGGCGCCGGCATAGACGCCCGCGGCCACGCCCGCGGGGCCGCCGCCGACGATCAGCACATCCACCACCTCGTCCGCGGGAATGTCGAGCGCCAGGCCCAGCACCTGCGCCACCTTGGCCGGAGTCGGGTCCGCGATCACCTGGTCGCGGCCGAAGATGACCGCCGGCCCGTGGCGGATGGCGCAGGCCCGCGCCACCGCGTCGGCCTCGTCCGAGCCCAACTCGATCGACTGGAACGGGATACGGTTGCGTCCGGCAAAGGCGGCAATCCGGCGAATGCCGCGGTCCACGTCGGTGCCGATCAGCTTGAGCGTCGAATCGCCGTCCTCGATCTGCCGCCGCCGCCGGGCGGCAAAGACGGTGATCACGATGTCGCTCATCTCGGGGATCGCCGCCATCAGGTCCAGCATCTCGCGCCGGTCGACCGCGATGCAGACAGTGTCGCGGCAGGCCCGCATGGGCAGGCTGTAGGCCCCGCCGGTCAGAAACGCGATCTCGCCCAGAAACTGCGTCGGGCCCAGCGTGTTCGGCAGATAGCGGTCCCCGGTATAGGGGTTCACCACCTCGATTTCGCCGTCCTCGACATAGAGGAACCGGTCCATCGGATCGCCCGGCTCGGCCACCATCTCTCCGGCGGCAAAGCGCACGGTCTCACCGGCCCGCCTGAGCGCCCGCACATGGGTGTCGGCCAGCGGCGTGCGCTGCATCTGGCGGAGGTCGGCGGCCAGGCTCTCCATCGGCGTTGTCCCAACTTCGGTGTCTTTGGTCCTAGCGCACCGCCGCACGCTGCCCAGGGGAAATTTTGCGCGCGGCGCTGCGTTTTTTGCGCTGCCTTGACGGTGGGCGCCCCCGCGCCCTCACGCCGCTCTGACGGACGGCGGGCAGACTGCCTGCAACTGGACCGCAACACAGGAGCCTCGCCATGTCCCGCACCGCCGCTCTCCGCCCCGCCGCCGTTCCCGCCCGCGCGCCGCGGCTCGGCCTCGTCTCGTGGCTCGTCGCGCTGAACGCAGGCTACCGGCAGAAGCACCGCTTCGACCGGCTCGACGCCGCCGCCCTCAGCGACATGGGCCTGACCGAGGGCGACCGTCACGGCGCCACGCTGGCGCCCTTCGTCGCGCGCGAGCTCGGCTGAGGCGCCCGCCGGGCTCAGTCGCGGCTGCCGAACAGCCCGGCCAGGGCCCGGCTGACCAGGCGATGGACCTGCGGCCGGCGCCCCTCGGAGAACGGCAGGGGGCGGCAGACCTCCATTGCCGCGACGCCCACGCGGGCCGTCAGCGCCCCATTCACGATTCCCTCGCCGAAGCGGCGCGAGACCCGGCTCAGCACGCCACCCCCCGCCACCGACCCGATCAGGTCGTCGCCCACCGCCACCGCGCCGGTGGCCACCAGATGCGCCATCACCGCGCGGGTCAGCCGCCAGGCGCCCAGCGTCCCCGACCGGCCGCCGTAGATCTCGGCGATGCGCCGGATCATCCTAAGGTTCGAGGTCAGCGCCGCCGCCACGTCGGCCAGCGCCAGGGGCACCACCGCCGTCACCGTCGCCACCTGTCGCGCCGCCGCCTCGACCTCGATGCGCGCGGCGTCGTCCAGGGGCTTGAGCAGCTCCGCCTCGATCAGACCGAACAGCCCGTCGGCGTCGAATACGTCGCCCTGACGCTCGGCCACGCGGCTGCGCGCCCACTCCATCTCGGGCCGCCCGGCATAGAGGCGGTCGAGCTTGGCCGCCACGGCGCGGGCGGCGGCCAGGTCTCCGGCCACCACCGCCGCCTCGGCCGCCTTGTGCACGCCGTCCAGCCGCTCCAGCCGCGCCACCGCCGACACCTCGCGCACCGCGATCAGCAGGCACACCAGCACGAAGGCTCCGGTCAGCACCGCCGCGATCAGCCCCAAGACCGGCTGCGACGCGATCAGCGCGTCGATGGCCTGCCATGCCGTGACCCCCAGGACAAAGACGAAGAGCGCGGCGAAACTGCGCCAGAACCAACGCCAGAGCGGCGACGCGCGCCGCGCGGCCAGCGCCGCCATGGTCTTCATCGCCTGGCCCGAGGGCGGCTCCAGCGCCAGGTCCGGGACCGGCGGCGCCTCGGCGGGGCTCTCGCGCGGTCCCGCCGCGCCCGCCCCAGCCGCGCTCTCGTCGATCAGGATCGGTCCCCTGCGCTCAGCCATGCCGCCCCTCGCCCACGCTGCCCCGCCTCATCATCTTGGTCCAAATACCCCCCCGCCGGAGGCGTCCCGCACGCGCCGCCCGCGCACCGCCGGGCCGGCTCACAGCCGGTCCCCGATCAGGAACTGCGCCGCCTTGTCCAGTCGGATGTGCGGCGGCCCCTCGCCGGGTTTCAGCGTCACCGGCTGCGGGGCGAAGCGCATGACCGCATAGTCGCGGTCCAGCCACGCCTGCGCCCCTTCCCGCGCGGGGTTCAGGAGGTGGCTGGGATCCTCGGGCAGTTCGCCGGGGTGGAACGCCGCCCGCTTGCCCGTGTCCAGGAGCAGCCCCCGCACCACGTCCAGCGGCTGGCCCTTGTGGTCCACCGTGTCCTCGGTGGTGGCGCGCAGGGCGGCGATGGCCATCGCCTGGGTCTCGGCCCCGGCGAAATCGGCGCGCCGCTTGGCGTCGGCCACCAGCGCCTGCATGATCGCCGTCAGCCGCGGATGCTGGCGGTGGTGCAAGTGGTCGGCCTTGGTCGCGGCAAAGAGGATCTTCTCCACCCGCTTGCCCAGCAGCAGCTTGCTGAGCCAGGCGTTGCGACCCGGGCGGAAGGCGCCCAGGATATCGGCCATGGCGCGGCGCAAATCCTCGACCGCCTGCGGCCCGGCGTGGATCGCGCCCAGCGCGTCGACCAGCACCACCTGCCGGTCGATCCGGGCAAAGTGGTCGCGGAAGAACGGTTTGACCACCTCGCGCTTGTAGGCCTCGTAGCGGCGGTCGAACTCGCGCCAGAGGCTGCCGCGGGGCGGCCGTTCGGGCTCGGGCAAGGGTGCGAAGGTCAGGACCGGCGACCCGGCCAGGTCGCCCGGCAGCAGGAACCGCCCCGGGGTGCAGTCCGAAAACCCCGCCTCGCGCGCGGCGGTCAGGTAGGCGGTAAAGCCCTCGGCCAGCGCCCGCGCCTGGGGCTCGTCCAGCTTGGCGGCGGCATCCGTCGCGGCCACCTGCGCGCGATAGTCCCCGGCCATCTCGCGGCCCTCGATCCGGCGCAGGGTGTCGGCCGACCAGTCCGCATAGCTGCGGTCGAGAAGCGACAGGTCCAAGAGCCACTCGCCGGGATAGTCGACGATGTCGAGATGGATGGTCCGCGGCCCCCGCAGCCCGGCGATCAGGCCCGTCGGCTGCACCCTGAGCGACAGGCGCAACTCGCTGATCGCGCGGGTCGAATCGGGCCAGCGCGGGCTCTGCCCGGTCATCGCGGCCAGGTGCGTCTCGAAGTCGAAGCGCGGCAGCGTGTCGTCCGGCTGCGGCTGGAGATAGGCGGTGCGGATCGCGCCCTCGGCCGCGGCCACCAGTTGCGGCATCCGCGCCCGGTTCATCAGGTTGGCCACCAGCGAGGTGATGAAGACGGTCTTGCCCGCGCGGCTGAGCCCGGTGACGCCCAGCCGGATCACCGGTTCGAAGAACGCCTCGGACACGGTGCTGCCGATCCCCTCCACGGTGCGCGTCAGCCCGTCCGCGATGTCGCCGATGATCAAGAGGCCCGCTCCCCGCCCGTGCGCCGTGGCGGGCAACATAAGGCGCGGGCGCGCGCGATTCCAGGGCGGCGGCGCATCGGTGCGCCCGGCTGGGGCGCGCGGCAGGCCCCTTGCCGCCGCCCGTGCCGTTCGATAGGGGGCGCGCCATGCCGCGCTATGCCCTGAAGATCGAGTACGACGGCGGCCCCTTCCGCGGCTGGCAGCGGCAGAGCGACCTGCCGAGCGTGCAGGCCGCGGTGGAGGCCGCACTGGCGCGGATCGACCCCGCCCCCGCCCCCATCGCCGCGGCCGGACGCACCGACACGGGCGTCCACGCGGCAGGCCAGGTCGCGCACGCCGATCTGGCGCGCGACTGGGCCCCCGCCCGCCTGTCGGAGGCGCTGAACTGGCACCTCAAGCCCGCGCCGGTGGCGGTCGTGGCCGCGGCCCGGGTGCCCGACGACTGGCACGCCCGGTTCTCGGCGGTCGAGCGGCGCTATCTCTACCGCATCCTGGTGCGGCGAGCGCCGCCGGTCCTGTCCCGCGGGCAGGTCTGGGCGGTGCGCCATCCGCTCGACGCGGCCGCGATGGCCGCCGCGGCCCGGCACTTCGTGGGCCGCCACGACTTCACCACCTTCCGCGCGGCGCAGTGCCAGGCGGCCTCGCCGGTCAAAACCCTCGACGCCGCCGAGGTGCGCGCGGTGGAGGCGACCAACGGCACCGAGATCCATTTCGACTTCCGCGCCCGCAGTTTTCTGCACAACCAGGTGCGCAGCTTCGTCGGCACGCTGGAGCGGGTGGGCGCGGGCGCCTGGACCGCCGACGACGTGGCCCGCGCCCTGGCCGCCCGGGACCGCACCGCCTGCGGTCCCGTCGCGCCGCCGCAGGGCCTGTGCCTGACCGGGGTGGGCTATCCGACAGACCCGTTCGCCTCCACGGCGTAGGCCGAGCCGCGCCAGAAACGCAGGTTCAGCCAGACCGCGGCGACGGCGAGGCCCACGGCCAGCCCCAGCCACACCCCGACGCCGCCCCATCCCAGGGGAAAGCCCAGGACGTAGGAGACCGGCATCCCGACGCCCCAATAGCTGACCGCAGCGATCAGCATCGGCCGGCGCGTGTCCTGCACCCCCCGCAGGAGGCCCAGCGCCATCACCTGCGCCGCGTCGGCCACCTGGAACAGCGCCGCCGCCGCCATCAGCCCGACGCCGATGACCAGCACCGCGTCGCGGTGGGGATCGGCGGGGTCGAGGAACAGGCCCACCAGAGGCTCGGGCAGCGCCACGAACAGCACCACCGTCGCCAGCGCGACGGCCGCCGACATCGCCGTGACCACAGCCGCACCCAGGCGCAGGCCGGGCCCGTCGCGGCGCCCCATGGCGTTGCCTGCGCGGATCGTCGCCGCGTTCGACAGACCCAGATGCAGCATGAACGTGGCCGAGGCGATGGTGATCGCGATGCCGTGGGCCGCCAGGGGCACCGTGCCCAGCCACCCCATCATCACCGAGGACGCCGCGAAAAGCCCCACCTCGGCCAGATTGGTGATCCCGATGGGCCAGCCCAGACGGAACACCCGCCCCGCCGCTTCGACGTCGGGCTTCCAGAACCTCTGGAACAGCGCGTGCTCGGGCGTGGCGCGGATCGCGTAGGCGATCAGCACGACCGCCGAGAACAGGTTCACGGCCACCGACGCCCAGGCCGCGCCGGCAATCCCCATCTCCGGCGCGCCCAGGTTGCCGAAAATCAAAAGCCAGTTGATCAACGCGTTCAACGGCACCGCCGCCAGCGTCACCCACAGAACGATCTGGGTGCGCTCCAACGCGGCCAGGTAGCTCTTGAGCACCATGACGGCGAGGGCGGGCACGATGCTCCACCCCTGGATGGCCAGGTAGTCGGCCGCCGGCGCCACGACCTCGGCCCCCTGCCCGATGGCCGTCAGGATCGGCCGCGCCGCCAGGAACACCGGCACCGCGCAGGCGGCGAAGACCAGCGAAATCCAGAGCGCCATGCGGGTCACGCGGCGGACCTGCCGCTCCTCCCCCGACGCGGCGGCGGCCGCGACCATCGGCATCACCGCCCAGGCGAACCCGGACCCGACGATGAACAGCACGAAGAACAGCATCATGCCCAGCGTCTGACCGGCCAAGGCGGCGACGTCGTACCAGCCCAGCATGATCGTATCGACCATGCCGATGGCGAACTGCGCCAGATGGCTGCCGACGAGCGGCAGGCCCAGCACGAGGATCTTCCGCGCATGGGTCAGGGCGCCGTCGGGCGGCGCGGCCGGGCTGGTCGGACTGTGGATCATACCCCGCGGGCTAGTTCCGGCCGCGCCCCGGGGCAAGAAAAATCTGCCTCAGCCCGCCGCCGGCTCCATCAGACGCTGAGCCGCGGCATGGGTCAGCGGTGCGGGACGCGCGCGGTCCTCGGCCAGCCCCATGGCCGGGCGCGTGGCGATGGTCCGCAGGGCCAGGCGGCGGCGCGCGCGGGCGCGCAGGATCAGGGCACGGGACGTGGTCGGTCGCTGGGTCATGGCGGCTCGGACGGCGGTTGGCAGACCCGCCGGGGATGACCGACGAATCCGGCGCACCGGCGACGCAATTGCGGAGAGTCTGGGGCAGGCCGTTGCCGCGCCCCCCGGCGGGCGGCATACTCTGCGCTCAGAATAACGACAACACGAGACGAGCGGAGCAACCAACATGGCCGACGACCTGCTCTCGGGCGCCGAGGGGGGCGCCTACGACGCATCCTCCATCGAGGTGCTGGAGGGGCTCGAACCCGTGCGCAAGCGGCCGGGGATGTATATCGGCGGCACCGACGAGCGGGCCTTGCACCATCTGGTGGCCGAGGTCCTGGACAACTCGATGGACGAGGCCGTCGCCGGCCACGCCACCCGCATCGAGGTCGATCTGCACGAAGACGGATCCTGCACCGTGCGCGACAACGGCCGCGGCATCCCCATCGACCCGCACCCCAAGTTCCCGGGCAAGAGCGCGCTGGAGGTGATCCTCTGCACGCTCCACGCGGGGGGCAAGTTCGGGGGCAAGGCGTATCAGACCTCCGGCGGTCTGCATGGGGTCGGCATCTCGGTGGTCAACGCGCTCTCCGACCATGTCCGGGTCGAGGTGGCGCGAGACCGGGTGCTCTACGCCCAGGAGTTCAGCCGCGGCCTGCCGCAGGGACCGGTGGCCGAGGTGGGCCGCGCGCCCAACCGCCGCGGCACCACCGTGACCTTCCACCCCGACGCGCAGATCTTCGGCGACCTGCGGCTCAAGCCCGCGCGCCTGTTCAAGATGGTGCGCTCCAAGGCGTATCTCTTTTCGGGGGTGGAGATCCGCTGGAAATCGGCCGTCGTGGACGGCGACACCCCGACCGAGGCCACGTTCCACTTCCCCGGCGGCCTGGCCGACTATCTGGGCGAGACGCTGGGCGCGGCGATCACCTATGCCGACCGGCCCTTTGCCGGGCGCGTGAGTTTCGAGGAAAAGTTCGGCCAGCCGGGCAGCGTCGAATGGGCGATCAATTGGACACCCCAGCGCGACGGGTTCCTGCACTCCTATTGCAACACCGTGCCGACGCCCGAGGGCGGCACCCACGAGGCGGGGTTTTGGGCCGCCGTGCTCAAGGGAACCCGCGCCTATGGCGAGCTGGCCGGCAACCGCAAGGCCAAGGAGATCAGCCGCGAGGACCTGATTTCCGGGGGCTGCGCGCTGGTCTCGTGCTTCATCCGCGAGCCTGAATTCGTGGGCCAAACCAAGGACCGCCTGGCCACCACCGAGGCGGGGCGGATGGTCGAGGGCGCGGTGCGCGACCACTTCGACAACTGGCTGGCCGCCGACCCCAAGGCGGCGGGCGCCATCCTCGACTTCCTCGTCCTGCGCGCCGAGGAACGGCTGCGCCGCCGCCAGGAGAAGGAGACCGCGCGCAAGACCGCGACCAAGAAGCTGCGCCTGCCGGGCAAGCTGGTCGACTGCTCGCAGCAGGCCCGCGACGGCACCGAAATCTTCATCGTCGAGGGCGACAGCGCCGGCGGCTCGGCCAAGATGGCGCGCAAACGCGAGACCCAGGCGCTCTTGCCGCTCAGGGGCAAGATCCTCAACGTCCTCGGCGCGGCGTCGTCCAAGCTGGGCCAGAACGCCGAGATCTCGGACCTCTGCCAGGCGCTGGGCACCGGCATGGGCACCAAGTTCCGCCTCGACGACCTGCGCTACGACAAGGTCATCATCATGACCGACGCCGACGTGGACGGCGCCCACATCGCCGCGCTCTTGATGACGTTCTTCTACTCCCAGATGCGGCCGCTGATCGATGCCGGGCACCTCTACCTGGCCTGCCCGCCGCTCTACCGCCTGACCCAAGGGGCCAAGCGGGTCTACTGCCTGGACGAGGCCGAGCGCGACGCGTGGGAGGCCAAGGGCCTCGGCGGCAAGGGCAAGATCGACGTGAGCCGCTTCAAGGGCCTGGGCGAGATGGACGCCAAGGACCTGCGCGAGACCACCATGGACCCCGCCACCCGCAAGCTGATCCGCGTCAGCATCGACGAGGACGAACCCGGGGAGACGGGTGACCTGGTGGAGCGCCTGATGGGCAAGAAACCGGAACTGCGGTTCGCCTATATTCAGCAGAACGCGCGGTTCGTGGAGGAGTTGGATGTCTAGTAGACAAGACATGTCAATTGAGATGCGTAGATTCCTCGCCAAAATTGGAAAGGATATTGTCCCACATCTTGAACTGAACGGCCTGCCCGAACGAGAGCAATCTACTAAGGCATTAACCGCGCTTGCGCTCGCTAAGCTTGCCGGAATGCCTATAGAATCTGCAAAGAAATATGTTGTCGATGGCGCCGGCGACTCTGGGATCGACGGAGTATTCTTCAATGAAGTAACTCGAACGCTGTATTTTATTCAATCCAAGCTCCGGGAAAATCAAAGGAGGTCCATAGACCAATCCGACGCACTAAAAACGACAAACGGAATAAGGAAGCTTCTTCGGGGAGACATTGATAATTTTAGTGGAGCCCTCAAGAAAATTTATCCAGAGGTCAGAGGGGCCCTTAATGACATCAACGTAAAGATTGTAATAATAGTCGCATGCAGCTCAACCGCTGAACTTGGGACGGCGGCAGCAGACGAGCTTGAGTCGTTCTGTCAAGAAAACAATCAAATAGACGATGTTTTCTCCTTTAGATATGCGTCCTTCAATGAATTGTATCAAGCGGCCAAACTCTTCTCTCCAAATCAAGACATAGACGTCAGATTTACAATCTCACCTTTCGGCTACATCGAGGAACCGCACAAGTCCGTATTTGGTATGATCTCAGGCAGTCAAATTGCAGATTGGGTCAACAATTTCGGGGATCGGCTTTTTGAGCAGAACGTACGATATTCGCTCAGCCGGTCATCAGTCAATGATGAGATACTTGAAACCATTAAGAACAAGCCGGAAGC
Source organism: Rhodobacteraceae bacterium CCMM004 (assembly GCA_004005435.1). GTDB lineage: Bacteria > Pseudomonadota > Alphaproteobacteria > Rhodobacterales > Rhodobacteraceae > CCMM004. The sequence continues at coordinate 914,117 of RZWH01000002.1, forward strand.
ATTTTGGTATTTCAATAATGGAATCACAGCGATCGCCGCCGATATCAAAGTTTCTGCTAGCGACACAACCGAGAAGACGGTTCTTGCCAGTTCAATGAGTATTGTAAATGGCGCGCAAACCGCCGGTATGATTTCCCGCGCACGAACTGAAGGATTATCAGTTGATTCGATCCGCGTTCAAATGCGAGTGGTTTCATTGTCTTCTGCGAGCCCCGGATTTGATGAAGAAATCACAAGAGCCAACAACACTCAAAATTCCCTAACGGCCTTAGATTTCGTTTCGCTCGATAGTCAGCAAGACTTGTTGCGTAGTCAATTGGCAGCTTTGGGGCATCGATATGTGTTCCGCAGAGGTGGCGAGGGCGGCGAAGATCTACCCGTGATCCAAGTTAAGGATGCAGCGGTTGCTCTTGCATGCGCACACTCAATTAACCTCACCGCCCAAGCTAAGCGCTATGTCTCTGGCTTGTGGAACAATATTAATTCGACAACCTACAAATCGATCTTTGGCTCGGCAACAACTGCGGAACGAGTTCTATTTTGTTGGAGCGTTCTACAGTTCACAGAGCGCGCGCTAAAGGCAAGAAAGAACGATTTATCGGAGGCGCATTCGCTACTTCTGACACACGCAGAGAAGTTTATTCTCCACATGATCTTTATTCGTCTTGGCAAAGACAAAGTGTTCTCGGAAACCGCCACATACGGCCAGCTAACTGCAATCCTCGCAGAGCTACCCGATGCCTACGATGGACTTCCGGATAAAACTTACCCTGCCGCTGACTTTAAGAGCGTCGGGTTCTTGGAGAGAATGAAGAAGAGCATTCTGGAGCGGTTGGATGATTGATTTTAAGTCACGACTGCTATCAATTACTCTTGCCATTCTCTGCCTTAACCCAGCCCACGCCCAGGACGTCGAGGTCGAGCTCGTGCTTCTGGCGGACGCCTCCGGCTCCATCGACCAGGCGGAGATCGCGTTTCAGCGGCGGGGCTATGCGGAGGCGATCACGGATCCGGCCGTGGTTCGGGTGATCGAGGGGTCGGCCTATGGCCGCATCGCCGTCACCTATGTGGAGTGGGCGGCAAACCAGGCGGTGGTCGCGGACTGGGCGGTGATCGACGGGGCCGAGAGCGCGGCGGCCTTCGCCGAGGCCATCCTCGCGCCGCCGCGGCGGGCCTTTGGACGCAACGCCATCGGCGCGGCGCTGCTCGAAGGCAAGCGGCTGATCGACGAGAACGCCCACGACGGCTGGCGCCGGGTCATCGACTTCTCCGGCGACAGCGCCAACAACTTCTCGGGCCCCTCCATCGCCGAGGCGCGGGAGGCCGTGCTGGCGGCCGGGATCGTGATCAACGGGCTGGCCATCGCCTGTCCCCTGCCCTGCTCGGGGCAGCCGCGTCCGGGCCTGCGCGACGCCTACGAGCGGCAGATCATGGGCGGGCCCGGCGCCTTCGTCGTGGTGGCCGACGGCACCACCACCTTTGCAGACGCGGTGCGGCGTAAGCTGATCCTGGAGATCGGGGGCCTCCGGCCCGCCCGTCGGCACGCGGCGCGATAGCCCCTTGCCCCCGGCCGCCCCAACGCCACTATGGCGCACATGCTGGCCCGCGCGCTCCTCGCCCTGATCCTGGTCCTGACCGCCGCCTGTGGGCGCCCCCTGGCACCGGCCGAGCGGGCCTTTACCGCCACTGTCCTCGGTCCAGGGCTCGACGCCGATCGGGTGCGCATCGTCCGCGGAAATCTGATCGGCGGTCTCAGATACATCCGCCCCACCCGCCCGCGCGAGGCCTGCCGGGAGAAGATCCTGCCGCCCCCAGCCGGTCCCACCGTCACCGTCTCGACCGCCGCCTTCGTCCTGGGCGAGACGGTGTTCTACCGCCGCGACCTGTGGGCGCCCGACCTGGTGGCGGGCTATCCCCGCACCCTGCCCCTGGCCGATGCCATGCTGCTCGCGCACGAGTTGACCCATGTGTGGCAGTGGCAGAACCGCGAGACGACCGGGTTTTCGCCCATGCGCGTGGCCGCCGAGCAGGCCGCCGACGACCCCTATCTCTTTGTTCTCGACGACCGGCCCTTCGCCGCCTACGGCTACGAGCAGCAGGCGAGTCTGGTCGAAGAGTACGTGTGCTGCCGGGCGCTCGACCCCGAGGGCGCCCGGACGGGCCGCCTCCGCGCGCTCTTGGAGCCGGTGTTCCCGGGGCTGGAGGCGCGGGAAACGGCGATGAGCGTCGCCATCCCGTGGAAGGACGCGCCGGTCCGCGGGATCTGTTCCTGAGACGGGTGGGGGGGGGGGGCGCCTGATGGGGGCGGGTCGCGCCGCTCACGTCGGGCGCTCGAACCGGTCGCCAATCGAACGCAGCGCACCGCCTCCCGGTCCCGCCCGGCGGCACGCCGGGCAGCGCCGTCCCGCCCCCCCGGGGCGGCGCTTCTGGCGACGGTGGTGCCGCCGCCGCGGCAACGGTGCTTGTGGGACCGTCCCACGCCGCTCGACCCTGCCCCGGCGGGACGGCGCTGCCCTTGTCGCGTTGTGGGCGGCCGTAACTAGCGTTGCAGGGTCTCGATGTAGGCGGCGAGCGCGACCAGGCGGGCGGGGGTGGGCGTCAGGACGCCGGGGTCCACCTCGACCCCCACCAGGTCGCCCTCGGCCAGCTCCGGGCCGAAGACGGGCATCAGGCTGCCGTGCTCGCCCTCGCGGTTGTAGCCGTCGATCACCGCCATCACGTAGACCTGGGGATAGGTGCCGCCGTTGCGGGCGGTCAGGGTGGTGATGTCGGGCACGGCGATGCCGGTCGCGGCGGGCCCGTCGCCCAGGCCCGTCGGCCCATGGCAGGCGGCGCAGCGCTCGGCATAGAGCGCGCGACCGACCTCGACCTCGGGCGCGCAGGCGGCCAGGGGGACGAGCGCCAGGGCCAGGGCCGCGCGCCTCATCGCTGAAGGCTTTCGAGATAGACGATCAGGTCGGCAATGCCCTGGCCCATCAGGATCGGCTGGCCATCGGCGGCGTCGAGCGCGGCGGCGGGTGAATCGAACACGTCGCCGTAGAACGGCATCGGCCCGCCATGGGCCAGGACGGGATCGCGGCCGTCGACCTGTCGGGCGACGCGGAATCGCGGGAACTCGCCTCCCGCCGCGGCGGCCAGGACGGTGAGGTCGGGCGGGGCGATGGTCAGGAGATCGCGCAAGGGCCCATCGCCCCGCGCCTCAATCCCATGGCACGCCGAGCAATAGGTGATGTAGAGGTCTTCGCCCGCTTCCGGGGACTGCGCGAATGCGGCCCCGGCGGAGAGTGAGACCAACAGGGCGGAGAGCAGTCGGCTGGGCATTTGCCACCTCGTTGACACGGTCGGGCGCAAGATGACCCAAGCGGCGGACGGCGTCTTGATCCCGATCAAGACGCCGCCGAGCCGGGTCAGCCGTGGGCGGGGGCGCCGCCGCGGGCGCCGCCGCGGGCGCCGAACGCGCGGCGCAGGGCGCGGAACGGGGCGCAGATCAGTTCTGCGGAGTATTCCGCACGCATCCGGCGGGCGCGGGCGATATGCGCGTCGATCTCGGCCTGCGTGGGCATGGCGAATTCGGACGGGGAGATATGCGTTCTTTGCATGGCTTGTGACTTCTTCATTGGCGGGTGCACGCCTCATGGGCGCTCCAACCCCATGTGGCACCGCTAACGCGGAAATGCCACTCAAGCCCGCTATGCGCTGAGCGACTGGCTCTGCCCGATCCGCTAAACCTGTGGCTGAACTGCCGCAAGCGTTGACCTTTGGTCACGCGGGGCTGTTTTGCGCGACCGATCCATGGCACGTTGATCCTGCGCTATCGTGATGCGGATCATGGTGGCGCAGTTTGCCCCTGACGCCTTGGTCGGCGACAGGTGTGTAGTTCCTCCCTGACTGGACAGGCCGCACTTCGGTGCGGTCTTTTTTTGTGCGGAGGCGATGGCCGCCGCCCGTCCCGTCAGCGCGTTGCGCCCAGGATCTCCGACAGGATGTGCTGGGCGCGCGAGGTCTCCAGGCTATAGCCCGTGGCCTTGGCCATCTCCAGGCTGAGGAGCGCATTCTCCTCGGCGCCGGGCCGGTCGCCGCGGCGGAGCAGCACCTCGGCATAGACGGTCAGTGCCGAGTTCAGACGCAGGGTCATCCGGTTCCGTTTGGCGATGGCCATGGCGCGCACCGCCGTCGACCCGGCCATCGTCGTCTCGCCCTGGGACAACAGCAGTTCGGCCCGCAACCGCAACGCATCGACCTGGAGGTTCCAGATCCCCATGTGCTTGCCGTAGACCTCGATCTCCTTGAGGTGAAAAAGCGCGTCCTGCGGTCTGATGGCGCCGATCCCCTCGATATCGGGATAGCGGTGGCGCATGGTGATGCGCGCCAGTTCGATCTGGTGGCGGATGTCCTCGTGCCCGCCGGTCTCGGCCATCGCCTGGGCCCGCGTCAGCGTGGTTCCGGCATGGCTCCGGTCGGTCTTGGCCATCAGCCGCGCGTGGTGGTTGAGAAAGATCGCCGACGCGCGGACCTCGCGCGCGACGACCAGCCGCTCGGTCAACCGCTCGAAGCGTTTGCTGAGCCCCTCCTCCTCGCCCCGGATATGCGCGAGAACGCACTGATAGCCTTCGGCCAGGAGCCGCAGGAGATCGGCCTCGGTCTTGCCGCGCGCGATCCGCTCCAGCCGCTTCTGCGCCGAGCCCAGACGACCGCGCTCCAGCTGCACGATGGCGTGGTTGAGGTCGATGTTGTCGTAGATCGGCCCCTTGCGCGCGCGCCCCTCGACGCACTCGTTGAACTCGGCCGCCTGGCGGAGGAACCCCAGCGCCTCGGTCAGGCTGCCCTGGGCCAGGCTGATCACCCCCAACTCGTTGTAGAGCCACACGATCTCGTCCCGGTAGAGGGCGCTGATCTGTTTGTAGTCCGCGGCCGGGTCGTAGGTGCGCGGGTCCAGCGCCTCGGGCGGGGCCAGTTCCCAGGCCATGCGGATGATCCACCGCAGGCGCACCTTGTAGGTCTCCATGACGCCGCGCTTCGGCGTGCCGGGCTCGCGGCGGCGATAGCCCCCGAACCGCGACAGGGTCGCCGCCGACAAGGTCGAGCGCGCCAGCGACAGTGCCGCGCGCAGGGCCTGAACCCGGACGCTGCGATACTCGGTGGTGAAGATCCAGGGGCGCAGCGACAGATCGTCGTGCGGGATGTCGGGATACTGGCTGAGCCCGATCAGGAGCGAGCGCAGGAACCCGTAGGATTCGCGCGAGAGCCCGGTGCCCTCGGAGGGCATGGCCGGATAGAGCCGCGGGGCAAAGCTGTTGGCGACCAGGGGGTCGGCCTGGCCCGCGCCCAGCTTGGCCACCGCGTGGCGCTGGACGATGCGGTGCAGCGCGAAGCGCGGGTCCAGATCGGGGGGCCAGTTCTTGTCCTCGGCGTTGCCCCCCTGCCCGAGTTCGACCAGCCGCGGATGCGGGTCGAGGCGAAAGATCAGGCCGCGGTAGGCCAGCACGGTCAGCGCCCGCGCCAGAAAGCGGCGGCGCGAGATCGGCAGTTCCACCCCGATGCGGTGGAAATAGTCGCGCACCTCGGGCAGCCGGACCAGGACCGACGAACTGATCGGCGAGCCGATGAGGCCCAGGTGGCGCAGGATCATCAGATGCAGTTCCGCGTCGGCGTCGGGGTCGCCGACGACATGCATCCGGCGATAGCTCTCCAACACCGCCTGGAGCACCATCTCTTCGCGGCGGGAGCGGCCGATGGTGCGCACCTGATCGGCGATGGTGAGGATGAAGCGCTCGGCCTCCTCGCCGCCCTTCACCGGGTCGTCGGCGTGGATCACGATTTGCTCGGCCGCCGCCATGACGATGGTGATGGAAAAACGGTTCAGCCCCAGCCGCCGCCGCACCTGGCGCCACTGCTCGCGATCCGGGCTGCCCGGTAGCCAAAGCCGCTTGCGTAAGACGCTTCGAAGGCCATCGTCCGGCGTGATCTTGATCCCGCAAAGCTGCGCATGAGCGCGGATCCTCGGTCCCGCTTCCTCTTGGACCTTGTGCCAGACCAGGCGGCGCGCGGCGTCGAGCGCGTCGCCCGTCGGTAGGTCTTCGGAACACCAGCAAATCCGCATCGCGTCGTCCGACGCCAGGCGGCCGTTGCGGATCGCGCTGCGGAATGCTTCTTTCAGCGCATTCGATAGCGCGGGAGTGCCGTGTTCCCCCGGCGGCTGATTGATGTAGAGCGCCGCGGCGAGCACCGGGAAGTTGTCGCAGAGCAGCGACACGGCGCTGACCGGGCGGGCGAAGTGGACGTGGTTGACCGGGACTCCCTTCGTGGGGGGCTCGCCCGACAGGTCGATCCGCCCGGTGCGGATCCGCTTCGTCACGCTCTCTTCGGCGCGGGGGTCGAGCTTGCAGCGGTCGATGCGGATCTGCTGGAGACGATCCTCGCCCTCGGGGTCCGAGAAGGGTGGGCCCAACCGCATCTCCGAACCGACGAAGACCACGTCGATGGGGAGCTTGTCGCTCTCCGGCCCGGTGAAGATCTCCAGGAACTCCGCGATCTCGGGGTTCTTCGGCGCGCCGCCCTGGGTGTAGAACAGCTCGATGGAGCCGAAATAGATCAGGAACCGCGGCATGACGTGGTCTTTTCGATCGGCCAGCGTCTTTCCCGTCTTCTTGAACCGCTTCAGTAGGACGCGGATGGCCTGCAACCGCGACACGCCTGCGATCTTGCCTTCCAACTCGGCGGTGCAGGCCTTCGCGGCCGAGTTCATCGAGACCGCATAGGGGGCGTCCGCATCATTGTAGCGGGCCTCTTGATCGAAGGTGTCGTGCAGGCGTTTCAGCACCTGGTCGCGGGGCGTGCCCGTCGCGTCGTCGGCCGCCGCCGCCGCCACCGCCGCCGTCGTCTTAATCAGCGCGTCGATCAGCATGTCGAAGGTCGAGGCGACCTCGGTGGCGTAGCTCAGATTGACGAAGGCGGCGGCGACGATGAAGGGCCGGTTCTCGCCCTCGGGCCAGGCCGCCCGGCAATAGAGCGACAGGCCGAGCGAGCTGGACATCGCCGAGAGGAACGACCCCTTGCCGAGGCCCCGGTGGGCGGCGACGGTGAAGAGCAGACGCTCGTTGTTATAGGGCCCGGTGCGGCGCAAGAGACGCTGGCGATGCACGGCGCAGACGAAACCGTCGAAGGCGCGGATGTGGGTGCGGTCGGCTTTTCGCACCTTCACCTTCATGTGGTCGCCGTGCCCCGTCACCTCGAATGCATCGGCACCGCAGTATCTCCCCTCCAGATTCTGGAGGTTGGTGACTGTGCTGTCGACCTTGTGCCGGATGAAGCGGGCGGGAAAGAAGGTGGGCGGATGTTGGCCCTCGACCGGCAGCCGCTGGAACCGCGCCTTGCGGTGGGGCGGGCTCTGTTGCCAGATCTGCCACCAAGACCGCCATTCCCGCTCCAGCCCCACCAGGGTCGCGTTCAGCGACCCGGTCAGGAGGCCGCCGACGATACCGTCGAGGAGGGTGATCAGCGCGCGGCCCTGGCGCCCCTGGAGGGCGGTTGGCGTGCGGGTCTGGGCCGCCGTCAGCACGATCCTGGTCACGTGCTCCAACAGCTTAACGTAGAAGCCGACGAACTCCCCACCGTCCACAAAGGTGTCGGGACGGTTGTGGCGCGCCCTCTCTTGGGCGAGGGGGTCGTCGGTCCCGCGGGGCCGCACCGGGGCAAAGGTGCAGTTCTGGATCTTGGCCCCGCCCAGGATCGCGTCGGCGAACGCCCGGATATGGGCATTGTCGAACCGTTTCTTGCCTGCGTCCTCGCGGAGGTCGTAGCCGTAGAGCAACGCCAGGGCCGAACGGTCTCCCATGGAGGTGTCGGGGTCGTAGTCGGCGAGGCCGACTTCGGTCACGAGCGTCTTGCAGAAGGCAGTCAGCTTGGGTGGCGCGCCGCCGTCCATGACGCCGCTCACCTGCCCCTTCAGCGTGAAGGTCAGCGTCAGGACGCGGTAGAGCCAGTCGAGACCGACCTTGCGGACCTCTCCGTCCACCTGGGCGGTCACATGCCCCGTCCCGTAGAAGATCGTGTGGACCCCGTAGCGGAGATAGCAGGTGGCGGCGAACTTGGCCCGTTCGGCCGCAGGCTTCTCCGCCGGCAGCAGCGCGACGGCGTGATAGCCGATGATGCGGTCGCGGTTCGACATGAACTGCCTGAGCGGGCGCAGCAGATCGGCCTCGGACATGCCCAGGCCGAAGAACACCAACGGCGCGCTGGAAAACGCCATGGTGATGCCCTCGTCCACCGTGTCGCGGTGTTCGTCCTCCCAGAGGTAGAGGTTCATGTAGTCGCGTTCGGTGATGATCAGCTTGTCGTCGCTCGACGCCCTGCCATGCAGGTGGAACACGCCTGCGTCGCTGCGGTGCTGGTCGAGGGAGAAGGCGACGAGTTCGGCGGCATTTTTGCGGGCGAAGGTCTGGTCGATGAGGAGCCCGCCCACCGGGTCCGAGCGATAGTCGGCCCGCTCCGGGCGCGGGGTCTTGAGCCGCGGCGCCACCGTCTTGGAGGGCGGAAACTTGCGATACCCCATGTCCTGGAAATACCGCTCGATCTCGAAATCGTAATTCGTGGTGATGTAGCGGCGGATGCCGAGCTGCCGCACTGTCTTGGCCAGCGGGTCGAAGCGGTTGGCGATGATCGACCGGCGCGAGGTGAAATCGTCCATCGCGACGGGCGGGAACAGAAGCGAGTCTTCGGCGATCACGGGCTCGCCCGCCACGGTGTTGATGGAGAAGAGGGTGCGGGGGTGCTCGATCAGAGCCAGCAACGCGGGGACCAGGAACCGGGAACTGGGCGTGATCAGCTTCCGCCGGTCACCGGACAGGCCGGTCTTTTTCACGTAGTCCCTGAGCCAGTTCTCCACATATACCAGCAATCCCTTCCAACCCGCATCGTTCTTGGAAGGACCGCCCTCGGCCGTTGCGATCAGCTTGAAAACCGTGTCGAAGCGGTAGGCGCCCATGACCCGGTAGAGATCCTGGTTCTCGCGGATCCCGTCGAGGTCGCGTTTCAGCGCCGAGGGGTCGAAGATGCCCAGCGCCGTTTCCAGTGTGATCTTCTGCTTCTCCGAGGCCTCGGAGAGGGCGCTAGGATCCTCTCCCGCATAGAGCCCCTTGAACAGGGTGATCGCAGCATGCGCCCGCTCGTCGATGAGCAGCATCTTAGCCAGCCTCTCGGTCGACTGGCGCGATTGCGGACGTCCCATCGCCCGGGCGAAGGCGTCGAAGGCCGTTTTGAACGCGTCCCGCCGCTTCTCGATTTCGGAGGATTGCAGCCGATCTATGACCGCCTTGAGATCCTCCAGGGCTTCCTTGGGCGCTGCCGCCTCTCGGTCCGCGCGGGTGCCGGACCAGACGATGTCATCCGTCGGTTTCGGCGTCTCGCCTGAGTCAACGGGAGGCAGGTAGATGCCCACATGGTGGCGCAACTCTTCGTGCAGTTTCTTGGAGATCTCGAACTGGATCGGCAGGGGCTCGCCCCCCGGGAACGCGTCGCTCCCCGGTGCCTGCGACAGGGTAAAAGTCTGGGCGAGGTCCCTCGTCTGGCTCAGCGCGCTTTGCAACTGCCGCCGCCGCACCCTGAGCCAGCGCCAGATGTTATGGCGCTGCGGCTGGGGCACAGGCGAGTGGAGACCCGTCGTGTCGAAGATGCGATTCCTGATGGGAAGTATCGCGAGCGCTGTCGGATCCTGTGGGGGGCCGTAATAGCCGTTGTCTGGCGCCACCGTGAGGAGCAACGCGTCGATCAGCTTCAGCGAGGCACCGACGACCTCTTCGAAGGCCGTCCAGTTTTGCTTCACCAGCCCGAACTGCTCGGTCTGCCACTCCTTCCAGGTCAGCCGGCCATAGGAGGCCGACAGCCCGGAGCCGACGAAGGCGGTCAGGCTGCGCGCGTTGATCGCCTGGAACAAGATCTGCCGCCCCCTCCCAGCGATCAGGTCGACGTCCAGCGTCTCGTCGATCTGGTGGATGGTGAAAGGCCAGTAGCGCAGTTGCTCGCGGATCTCGCGAAAGTAGTCGGGCCGCGTCCTGGGGTCCGACACCACTCAGCCGTCCTTGGCCGCGGCGACGAATTCGGCGACGTTGGCCAGGTGCATCTCCAGGAGGTGCTCGGGCGGCAGATCGGAGATGCGGAACCCCGCGCCGGTCCCTTCGATCCGGCTCATGGTCACGATCTTTTCCAGCGAGCGGGCGCCGAATTTCAGCTCCGCGACGTCCAGCAGGGCGTCGAGCAGTGGGTCGGCGATGTCAGCGGCTCTCTTGCGCACCAGCACGCTGTCCTTCACGTGCCGCTTCAGAATGCTGCGCAGCAGGATCGCGCGCCGCAGGATGTAGTCGCGGTCATTCGCTCCGTCGGGCGACGGGCCGCGCACGTCGATGACCCCCGAGAGCCGAGAGAGGAAGTCGGGCACCTTGAGCGCCGCCAGCGTCTTGGCCATATCGCCGGTCGCCCGCCCGGGGGGCAGACCCTCGCCCGAGGCGAAATCCTTCATCCTCTTCGCGGTGCCTCCGGCAAAGACGAACACCGCGCGGCCAATGGGGTGAGTGCGGTTGCCGTCGCGAAACGTGCCGTCCTGCATGGGCGCCAGGAACCGCGCCACCAACTCGCAGCCGCCGCTGTCGAACTCGTCGAAGAAGCACAAGGGCACTTTGCCTTGGAGGCTGGCGTCGCGCAGCTCCTGGAAGTAGCCCGGGAGCGTCTCGGCGTCGATTTCAGAGAGGTTGTATTCCTTGATCGGCAGTTCCCAGTCGGCGAGCAGCTCCTTGATGCCGAAGGATTTTCCAGACCCCGGGGGACCGAACACGCCGATCGAGATCGGCTTACTCCGCCGCGGATCCTCCAGATAACTCCTGAGCAGGCGATAGATCGCCCGGTAGCTCTCCATCTCGCGGCGGTCGACGGTAAAGAGGTCGCCGAACTTGGCCGAGGGCAGGTGCTCAATCCGCCCCGTCCCCTCGCGCACGATCTTGCGAGCCAGGTCCAGGCGTGTGGTCCGCCCCTTGGGCGCGCCGAAGCTCTGCACGTCGCGGGGGGTCAGTCGCCCACTCCAATGGCCCAGACGCTTCACGTCGTCCTCGTCTAGGGCGTTGATCGTGACGTTGGGTTCGCCGATGCTCAGATCCGTGCCCGTCATACTCAGTCGGAACGTGTCGCGCGCATAGCGCCGGGCGGCGGCGAGGGCCGTGCGCAGGTGCTTGTCGTCGGGCAACGCCGCGGCACCCTCTCTGGCGATGGCCATCACCAGAGCGCAGCCGAAGGCGTTCATCTTGCCGTAGACGGCGCCGGGCAGTTCGCCGTCCACCGCGCCCTCGGCGCCGCGGGTGTCGAAGATCAGGTCGATGCGGATCTCCCCCTCGACCCGCTTCAACTGCGCGACCGCCTCGACGTCGAACAGGATCAGAACCTGCGCGCAGTCCTTCAGAAGGGTGGCGACGAGGCCCCCCTCGACCGCCCCCGCCTCGGCCAGATCCTCGACCACCGCGTGCCAGGACAGATCGCCGCGCAGCCGTAGCCCCTCGCGCCGCAGATCGTTGGCCGAGACCAGACGGACGCCCGCCGTCTTCATCCGAACCGCCAGTATGGAGCAGGGATCGCGGTCGTCGCTGAGCGGCAGATGCCGCTTGTGCAGAATCAGCGACGCGCCGTCGGCGACAGGCCCGAGCTTGCCCGTCACCTCGGCGCACCGCTGGCGCAGACCGCCGCCGGCGTCGTTGAGATAGACCACGTCGTAGGGTCCCAAGGCAGCGTCGTCCCATTCGGCGAAGGGCTTCGCGACGGTGCCCTCTGCCTTGTCCGACCGCGCGGGACGTTCGCTGTAGCCATCGAACTGGTCGATGCGGGCGGCGGCGCCAGTGGCGCCGATGGTCGGGGCCCGGTCGATGACCTGCTTGTCGTTTTTGGTCTTGAGACACGCCATGGTGGCCAGGGACCACAACTCGCGCCCGCTCTCGCGCTCGACGGCAAAGGCGTCGGGCCGGAGATTCTTCAGCGTCCGCGCGGTCAGATGGACGCCGCCCGCCCGGTCGATGAGATGATAGCGCCGATAGCGCTTCCAGTCCTCGGGAACCGGACCGGCGGTGCCGGTCTGGATCGTACCGGAGGGGTGTGGAGGGAGCGTCAGATAATGCTGATCGACTGTGGGGTCGCCCAGAATAAGGATTTTCATCAATACCGTCCGTCAGTCTCAAATCAGATTGTCGCAAAGGGAAACAGTCCATTCCCCATCAGTCAAACTTATTCTGAGATTCAGTCGGTCGAGAAACGATCCGACGCGGTCAGAGCGAGGCGGTGATCCCGCCGTCGACATAGAGCGTATGTCCGTTGACGAAGCTGGCGGCCTCGGACGTCAGGAACACGCAGGCGCCCACCAGCTCTTCGACCCGCCCCCAGCGCCCGGCGGGCGTGCGTTTCTCCAGCCAGGCCGAGAACTCCGGGTCGGATACCAACGCGGCGTTCAGCGGCGTGTCGAAGTATCCCGGCGCGATGGCATTGCAGTTGAGCCCGTGGCGGGCCCAGTCGGTGGCCATCCCCTTGGTCAGGTTGGCGATGGCGCCCTTGCTGGCCGTGTAGGGGGCGATGCCGGGGCGGGCCAGGGCGCTCTGCACCGATGCGATGTTGACGATCCGGCCGCGGCCGCGCGGGATCATATGCCGGGCGCAGGCCTGCCCGACCAGGAAGGCCGAGGTCACGTTCGTCGTCATCAGCCGCGCGAACGCCTCGGCCGGGAACGCCTCCAGCGGGGCGCGGTGCTGCATCCCGGCGTTGTTGACCAGGATGTCGATCGGGCCGGTGTCGGCCTCGAAGCCGTCGATGGCGGCGCGCACGGCCTCGGCGTCGGTGACGTCGAAGGGCAGCGTGCGCACCCGCGCGCCGTCTGCCTCCAGCGCAGCGGCGGCGCGGTCGAGCTTGGCCCCGTCGCGGCCGTTGACGACGACCTCGGCCCCCGCCGACGCCAGCCCGCGGGCCAGAGCCATGCCGATCCCCTGGGACGAGCCGGTGATCAGCGCCCGGCGCCCGCCGAGGTCGAACAGATCGGATGCGGTGGACATGGCGGCGCTCCTCAGCGGGCTCGACAACGGGGTCGCCGGTCCTGCATGTTGCGCGACGAGGGATGTGTCAACCCGCCGCACCCCGCCCCCGATCAGGTGCGCCAGATGAAGTCCGTCGTCCTCCACGCCCCCCGCGATCTGCGTCTCGAAGAGAGCGCCCCGCCGCCCCCTGGACCGGGCGAGGTGGCGGTGCGCCTGGCCGCTGGCGGCATCTGCGGGTCCGACCTGCATTACTATGCCCATGGCGGCTTCGGCACCGTGCGGCTGCGCGAACCGATGATCCTGGGCCACGAGGTGGCGGGCCATGTCGCGGCGCTGGGCGACGGGGTGACGGGCCTGTCGGTGGGGCAGCTGGTGGCGGTGTCGCCGTCGCGCCCCTGCCGCGCCTGCCGCTACTGTCACGAGGGCCGCCCGAACCAGTGCCTGAACATGCGCTTTTACGGCTCGGCGATGCCGTTTCCTCATATCCAGGGGGCGTTCCGGCAGGTGTTGGTCGCGGACGCTCGCCAATGCGCCGATGCCGAAGGGCTGAGCCCGGCCCAGGCGGCGCTGGCCGAACCCCTGGCGGTGTGCCTGCACGCGGCGGGCCAGGCCGGCCCGCTCCTCGGCCGGCGGGTCCTGGTCACTGGCTGCGGGCCCATCGGCCTTTTGTGCGTTTTGGTGGCGCGGGCCGCCGGCGCGGCCGAGATCGTGGCCACCGACCTCACCGCCTTTACCCTCGCGCTGGCCGCCGACCGGGGCGCGGACAGGACGCTGAACATGGCCGAGGCGCCCCAGGCGCTTGGCCCCTACGCCGCCGACAAGGGGTATTTCGACGTGCAGTTCGAATGCACCGGCGCCGCCCCTGCCCTGGCCGCCGGGATCGCGGCCCTGCGCCCCGGCGGCACGGTCGTCCAGGTGGGGCTCGGCGGCGACATGACCGTGCCGGTGCAGTCTCTGACCGCCAAGGAACTGAGTCTGCGGGGCGCCTTCCGCTTTCACGACGAGTTCTTCGTGGGGGTCGATATGATGCGCAGCGGCCGGATCGACCCCGCGCCGCTGGTGACCCAGACGGTGCCGCTGGCGCGGGCCGCCGAGGGCTTCGACCTCGCAGGCGACCGCAGCCAGGCGATGAAGGTGCAGATCGAGTTCTGACGCAAGCTGCGGAGCCCGACGTGGCGGCGTGCGAGGACCCGATGCCCGCCACAGCACGGTGGGCCGGCGGCTGGCAGGGGGATGCGACCTGACCGGGGACCGGTGCGGGTCGGGGACGCGCGGTGCGTCATCGTCCCCACCCTCCCCAACCACCGGATCGGGTGCGGAAACCCGTCAGCGACATGCCCGTCGACCGCCGGTCCGCGCTGCGCCAACGGCCGCGACCGCACGGCAGGTGGCCTGCGCACACGGCGACCGTCGCCTCCCCCGAACTGGACACGGTCCGCGCGTCCTGGCTCAACCGTCTCACCGACGTCGTCGTCGCCAGGGGCACCGCGATGCGGTTCGCCGCCCCCAGTGCCGGAGCGCCTCGGACGACGAGGGCCGCCGCGCCGAGTGGGAGGGCCCGCGGACCCGTCCGCCGAAGCCGCGGCCGCCTACCGCAGCCGGGCCCCGCTGCCTGCGTCGAACACCATCGCGCGCTCGGCAGGGACGGTCAGCCCGACCGTGTCGCCCGCCGACGAGCGCGCATCGCCCCGTTCCTCGACGATCATCCGTTCGCCATTGGCCGACCGTAGATAGGCATAGGACACCCCGCCCAGCGCTTCGGTCAGGTCGACCGTGTGGGTCTCGCCCGCGGGGTCGAGCGACAGGTGCTCGGGCCGCAGGCCGACCGTGACTTCGGTGCCCTCCGGCGGCAGCGTCACCGGCACCGCCAGCGCCGTTTGCAGCCCGGGCAAATCGATGCCGCCGTCCCGCACGGTCCCCGCGAGAAAGTTCATCGACGGCGATCCGATGAACCCGGCGACGAAGCGGTTGTCGGGGTCGCGGTAGAGGTCGAGCGGCGCGCCCACCTGCTCGATCCGGCCGGCGCGCAGCACCACGATCTTGTCGGCCAGGGTCATCG